>JBBCJC010000002.1:0-1415449 GCA_037189525.1 Gemmatimonadales bacterium | reverse complement strand
TGCCCGCCTTCCCGACCACGACCATCGGCTCCTTCCCCCCGACGGCGGACGTGCGCAGGGCCCGCGCCGCCCATGACAAGGGCCAGATGGACGATGCCGCTTATGAGAGCTTCCTCCGCGAGGAGACCGAACGCACCATCCGCTGGCAGGAAGAGATCGGTCTCGACGTGCTGGTCCATGGCGAGTTCGAGCGCAACGACATGGTGCAGTACTTCGGCGAACAGCTCTCCGGCTTCGCTTTCACGCGCCATGGCTGGGTGCAGAGCTACGGCTCGCGCTGCGTCCGTCCGCCGATCCTCTTCGGCGACGTCTCCCGTCCCGAGCCGATGACCGTCGGCTGGTGGCGCTATGCTCAATCCCTCACGACACGGCCGATGAAGGGCATGCTGACCGGGCCGGTGACGATCCTCAACTGGTCGTTCGTCCGCGACGACATGCCGAGAAGCGAAGCGTGCCGCCAGATCGCGCTCGCCATCCGCGACGAGGTCAGCGACCTGGAGTCAGCGGGCGCGCAGATGATCCAGATCGACGAAGCCGCACTCCGCGAGGGCCTTCCGCTCCGCCATGCGGACTGGAAGGCGTATCTCGACTGGGCGGTCGAGTGCTTCCGGCTCTGCGCCTCGGGCGTAGCGGATGCGACGCAGGTGCATACCCATATGTGCTACTCCGAGTTCAACGACATCATCGACGCGATCGCCGCCATGGATGCGGATGTGATCTCGATCGAGACGTCGCGCTCGAAGATGGAGTTGCTCGATGCGTTCAAGTCGTTCCGCTACCCGAACGAGATCGGCCCGGGCGTCTATGACATCCACTCGCCCCGCGTGCCGGAGATCGCAGAGATGACGACGCTGCTCGCGCTTGCCCGTCAGCGGCTCGGCGACGAGCAGCTCTGGGTCAATCCTGACTGCGGTCTCAAGACCCGCAAGTGGGAGGAGGTCCGACCGGCGCTGGTCAACATGGTGGCAGCCGCCCGCGCGCTTCGCGAGGCCCCGCGAGAAGCCGCCCAATGACCACGACCCGTCTCGTCGACATCGTCTTCCCCGGCGACACCAATCACCATGGGACGCTGTTCGGCGGGACCGCCCTCGCCCACATGGACAAGGTCGCCTTCATCGCGGCGGCCCGGCACGCCCATGTCGATTTCGTCACCGCTTCATGTGAACGGATCGACTTCAAGGCGCCGGCGCGTCTGGGCGAACTGGCCGAGGTGACGGCGCGGGTAACCCGTGCCGGACGCCGCTCGATCGGCATCGAGGTCGAGCTGGTGGCCGAGGCCCTGCTTTCAGGGGAGCGTCGGCTCTGCGGCCGTGGGTTGTTCAACATGGTGGCGGTGGGCAACAGAGCCGAAAGCGAGGGGTGGCGCATGCCGCCCCTCGACACGCCCGAGCCCGATGACGGCGGGCTTAGGCTGGTTGATCTCGTCTTTCCCGAACAGACGAGCCACTATGGCAGCCTCTATGGCGGACACGCGCTTGCAGCCATGGGCAAGGCCGCCTTCATCGCCGCGACGCGCGCGAGCCGGAAGACCATCGTCATGGCGGCGACACGGCGCGTCGACTTCACCGCCCACATCGGGACCGGCGAGATCATGGAACTCGCACCGATCGTCACGGCGCGCGGCCGGACATCGCTCTCGGTCGCGGTGACGCTCGCTTCCGAAAGCCTCAGGACCGGCGAGCGGCGCATCTGCGGCACTGGTGAATTCGTGATGGTCGCGGTCGACGAGAGCGGCCGCCCGACGCCATTGAATGGTGAGGGCTGACATCAGCCCTCACCGCATCGTCGTCAATCCCAGGCGAGCGCGCCGCCGTTCTGGTACTCGATCACGCGGGTCTCGAAGAAGTTCTTCTCCTTCTTGAGATCCATCACCTCCGACATCCACGCGAACGGGTTCTCGACCTGCCCATGCAGCGGCGCCAGGCCCAGCTGCGCACAACGCCGGTTGGTGATGAACTTCATATACTGCGCGCAGAGCGGCGCCGTCAGCCCCAGGATCCCGCGCGGCATGGTATCCTCGGCGTACGCGATTTCCAGTTCGCACGCCGTGCCCAGCATCCGGCGGACCTCGGCGTCCATCTCCGCGTTCCACAACCCGGGATTCTCCGCTCGGATCTGGTTGATCACGTCGACGCCGAAGTTGAGGTGGAGCGACTCGTCCCGCAGGATGTACTGATACTGCTCCGCAATCCCCACCATCTTGTTGCGCCGGCCGAGTGAGAGGATCTGCGCAAAGCCGGTATAGAACCACATCCCCTCGAACACCACGTAGAACGCCACCAGATCGCGAACGAACGCCCGATCGGCGGCAGGCGTTCCGGTCTGGAAATCGGGATCTGAGAGATGCTGCGTGTAGTTGAGGGCCCAGGACGCCTTATCGGTAATCGACGGCACTTCCCGGTACATATTGAAGAGCTCACCCTCATCGAGCCCCAGGCTTTCCACGATGTACTGGAACGTGTGGGTGTGCACCGCCTCCTCGAACGCCTGCCGAAGCAGATACTGCCGGCACTCGGGGTTGGTCAGATGCCGATAGACCGCCAGCACGATGTTGTTGGCGACGAGTGACTCCGACGCCGCAAAGAAGCCGAGGTTTCGCTTGACCAGGCGGCGCTCATCGTCGGTCAACCCATCCTTCGACTTCCAGAGCGCAATATCGGCCTGCATCGACACTTCCGACGGCATCCAATGATTGTTGCAGGCGGCCAGGTACTTGTCCCATGCCCAGCGGTACTTGAGCGGGAGCAGTTGGTTGACGTCGGCCTTGCAGTTGATCATCGCCTTGTCATCGACCTGAACCCGACCACCAGTCCGATCGATGGCTTCGAGGCCGGTCGCCGCATTGGACGACACAGGCGCCGCCTCGAGCGCGTCCTGCGATTCCGGCTTCGCGGTCGCCGGCATGGCCTCGAGACCGGTCTCCGTATTCGACGCTACGGATGTTGCCACGGGCGCGTGCTGCGACACCGAGTTCACGGATGTCGCCGCCGATAGCTGCACATCGGGCAGCGGAGGCGGAAACTTCGACGCCGTCGCAGACACCGGTGCGTGCCCGAGCCCGGGCGCGGGTGCCACGGAAGCGGGAGCTCGCACGGACTCGGACGCCGGCAACAGCGGCTCGGGCGAAACACCGGACCAGTCGAGCACCAGCTCGTGGCGGGAATCGGCGCTCATTGGCAGGCCTCGCAGTTCTCACCATCGAGAGAGCAACTCGCACCCGTCACAGGCGCAGCAGCCGACGGCAGCGCCACCGCATTGAGCGTTCCATCCGATCGATCCAAGGTGCTCTTTTCGACCCGGCTCGCCGCCCGACTGCGCAGGTAGTAGGTCGTCTTGAGACCGCGCTGCCACGCCAACCGATAGATCGCATCGAGTGCCGGACCGCTGGCCCGCGCGAGATAGAGGTTGAGCGACTGAGCCTGGTCGATCCACTTCTGGCGCCGCGATGCCGCTTCGATCAACCAGCGACTGTCGATCTCGAACGCCGTAGCATAGAGCGCCTTGAGATCATCCGGCACCCGATCGATTTGCCCCAAACTCCCGTCGAGATATTTGAGATCGGCGACCATGATGTCGTCCCATAGGTTGCGAGCTTTCAGGTCACGCACCAGGTGCGGATTCACCACGGTGAACTCGCCCGACATGTTGGACTTGACGAACAGATTCTGGAAGGTCGGCTCGATCGACTGCGTCACCCCGCAGATGTTGGCAATCGTCGCCGTCGGCGCGATGGCCAGTACATTCGAGTGCCGCATCCCGATCGCCGTGACGCGCTCCCGCAACGTCCCCCAGTCGAGCCGCGCCGAGCGATCGAGTTCGAGTTCCCCCTCTGCCCGAGCGTCAGCCAGCAGGTCGAGCGAGTCGATCGGCAGCACGCCCCGGCTCCAGAGCGAGCCCTCGAACGCCGGATAGCGGCCCCGCTCCGCAGCGAGCGCCGTGGACGCCTCGATGGCATAGTAGCTCACCAGCTCCATGCTCTCATCGGCAAACCGCACCGCGTCGGCGGACGCCGTAGGCAACCGCAACTGGTAGAGCGCGTCCTGGTACCCCATCAGGCCCAGCCCGATCGGACGATGCCTCAGGTTAGAGCGCCGCGCTTCGGGAATGGTGTAGAAATTGATGTCGATGACGTTGTCGAGCATCCGAATCGCGGTGCGTACCGTGCGCTGGAGCCGCGCCGTGTCGATTCCCTCCGCCGAAACGTGACGGGCCAGGTTGACCGACCCCAGATTGCAGACCGCCACCTCCGCATCCGAGGTGTTGAGGGTGATCTCGGTGCAGAGATTCGAGGAGTGAATCACCCCGGCATGCTGCTCGGGCGACCGGAGATTGCACGGGTCCTTGAAGGTCATCCACGGGTGCCCGGTTTCGAACAGCAAGGTGAGCATCCGCCGCCAGAGATCGACCGCTTTGACCCGCCGGAAGATCCGGATCTCGCCGCGATCCGCCCGGGCCTCATACTCCTGATAGCGCGCCTCGAACGCCTTGCCGTAGAGATCGTGCAGGTCCGCCACCTCGTTCGGCGAGAACAAGGTCCACTCGGCGTCGGCCGCGACCCGCCGCATGAAGAGGTCGGGAATCCAGTTGGCGGTGTGCATGTCATGGGTGCGCCGCCGGTCGTCGCCCGTGTTCTTCCGCAGGTCGAGGAACTCGTCGATGTCGATGTGCCAGGTCTCGAGGTACGCGCAGACCGCGCCTTTCCGCTTGCCGCCCTGATTGACCGCCACGGCGGTATCGTTGGCGATCTTGAGAAAAGGCACCACGCCCTGGGACGCGCCGTTGGTCCCTTTGATCCGAGCGCCGAGTCCGCGAACCCGGGTCCAGTCGTTGCCGAGCCCGCCGGCATACTTCGAGAGCAACGCGTTGTCCTTGATGCTCTTGAAGATGCCGTCCAGGTCGTCAGGCACCGTGGTCAGGAAGCACGACGATAGCTGCGAACGCGAAGTCCCGGCATTGAAGAGCGTCGGGGTCGAGCACATGAAGTCGAAGCTCGACAGCAATTCGTAAAACTCGATGGCGCGCTCGTCCCGATCGATCTCGCGGAGCGCCAGCCCCATCGCCACCCGCATGAAGAGCGTCTGCGGCAGCTCGATCCTGACCCCGTCACTGTGCAGCAGATAGCGATCATAAAGCGTCTGTACACCGAGATACTGGAACTGGCGGTCGCGCTCGGGACGAAGGGCGGCGGCAAGCCGCGGTAGATCGAACCGGGCGAGTTCGGGGTCCAGCAGCTCCAGTTCCACACCCCGCTTCACGAACGCCGGGAAGTACTCGGCGTAGAAGCGCGCCGGATCGTCGAGCAACTCGGTGCCGCCAAGGACGGCCCGGGCCGTCTCCTGGTGCGCGCTGCGAAGCAAGAGACGCGCGCTGACATAGCTGTAATCGGGCTCGCGTTCGATCAGCGCCCGCGCCGCCATCACCAGCGCCTGGTCTACCTCAGCCGCCGTCATCCCGTCGTAGAGCGCCCGGCGCGCCTCGATCAGCAGGTCGGCCGCCGCGACGGTGGCCAGGCCGTCGCAGGCCTGGCGCGCCACTTCCGCAAGCTGCGCAAAGTCCAGCGGCAGCAATCCGCCATCGACGCTCCGGACCCGGATGTCGAGGCGGTCGGGCGAGGCCACCGAGGTCTTCGCGCGCGCCTGAGCCCGCTGCTCCCGGTAGAGCACATACGCCCGCGCGGTCTTGTGCTCGCCGGCGCGCATCAGGGCCAACTCGACCTGGTCCTGGATGTCTTCGATATGGAGCGGACGTTCGGCAGCCGAGCGGTTGGCCAGCGACGCCACCACGCCGGCCGTCAACGTCTCGACCAGGGCCCGGATTCGCGCCGACGCTTGGGCTTCGGAGCCTTCCACCGCGAGAAAGGCCTTGGTCAGCGCCAGGGCGATCTTGGTGGAGTCGAACGGTGTCACGGAACCGTTGCGGCGGATGACACGGGCCGGAGCCGCCGAGGGTGGCGGATCGCCCCACCCGGACGACGCCCGAGCCCCCGGCGGGGCGGTAATGATGTCGACTTGCACGAATGTCCCCTTGCGCGAAGAGAGTCCGACTGGGCTCGGCCAAGGGATTCGGAGGGAGCGCGGGGAGCGGGGACGGCCGGCGAGCGGGTCCGCGACTGAACGCGATCCCACGGGACACCCCGCCCGAGGAATGGCACGACGGCGACTTGGGCAGGTCTCCTGGCTCGCGGGTCATGGCGAATCGGTCTGGCCTTCCCGGTGATGTCTCACCAGTGGCACGATGACGACCGTTCGCTCGCCGCTTACAGTTGCGGGGGCAGCTCCGGAATGAGCGATCGCAATCGCCGCACCGGATTCCCTTTTTTCTTCGTCTCGATTCGAGCGCGAAGAACCGAAGTCGTCCTCAACTTAGTGACCGTTGCTTTGGAGTCAACGCCATCCCGGACAGGCATCAACCGCACCCGAATCGGAGCCCGAAAACCGCCCATCTTGAACAAGATGCGCGGCTTACCAGCGATCGAGTACTATAAATGCCTGCCAGGATCCATCTTGCCATGAAGCACTCGGATGATATGGATAGCAGACGGGGCCACGGTGTAGTAGACCGCCCTGAGCTCCATCCCACCGCTCAACGGTATACTGCCAGATGCCGATGAGGTCGCTTTCGGCGAGTGCGTGTTTGCGGATTCTTCGCGTCAAGTAGCTGACTTCGTCCGGCGGCGCGCCTTGCTCTTGATATCATCCATATCCAACTCGCCGGCGTCGCCGCTCGCCTCTCCATCAATGAGTGCCTGCCGCAGCGTACCGATCTTCTGTTCGTATTCTTCGAGCAGGCGCAGACTGGCACGGACGACTTCGCTGGCTGAGCCGTAGCGCCCGCTTGCAACTTGTCGGCTGATGAATCCCTCGAAATGATCGCCAAGGGAAATGCTGGTATTCTTTGCCATACGACAACCTCCGGTGGTACCAGTAGATGCTATCTATTGGTACTTAGAGGGAACTGCCGAGCCCCAGGTCCAACAAAAAAGGCCCCGCCAGACGGCGAGGCCCTTCTTAGTCCCGCAGCGCCGAGCGATCAGCGCGAATAGAACTCAACCACCAGCGCCGGCTCGCAGAGCACCGGGATCTGATCCCGTACCGGCAAGGCCCGCACCGTCGACTTCCGCGCTGCGCCCTGCACGTCGAGGTAGGTCGGCACGACGGGCCGCGCCTCGAGCGCCGCCACGACGGGCACGATGTCCTTGCTGCGCTCACGCAGGCCGACCACGGCGCCCGGCGCCAGCCGACGGCCCGGCGCCTTGCTGATCCGGCCGTTGACCGTGACGTGGCCATGGGCCACCAGCTGGCGCGCGGCAAAGATGGTCCGCGCAAACCCGGACCGGAGCACCACGGCGTCGAGCCGGAGCTCGAGCAGCTGCAACAGCCGCTCACCGGTGTTGCCCGGCAAGCGCGACGCTTCGGCAAAGGCGTTTTCCAGCTGCCGCTCGCTCAGGTTGTACTGGGCGCGGAGCCGCTGCTTTTCCATCAGCTGCCGCTTGTATTCGGAGACTTTGCGCTGCGGGGCCGCGCCGTGCTGGCCGGGCCGCTCGGGCCGGGCCGCCAGGACCTTGGCCGTTTTGGGGGACAACGGAATGCCCAGCGCCCGGGCGATCTTACCCTTCGGACCACGAAGATTCACTTGTGACTGCTCCCAGAGATAACGGTACACACACTGGTTACACGTAGTCGACGTAACGCTCGGTGGGCAGGGCAGCCCCGACCAGCAACCGATCCTGTTCGTCGTAACACTCGAGCGCAACGGACGACTCGCCGCCGCAACCCGGTCGTGTAACACTCCACGCGCTATGGATCCGATCCAGTTGGATCGAAGCCGCAAGGCAGGGGGCGACCATCCGCAGTTCGCCATCCGCCGTTGCTTGGCCCGTGATTGGCCCTGCGTAGGCCAAAGACGAGGTCCCAGCATGCACTCGCATTACCAGCGGCCGCCCAGCTTTCCGGGCCTGGCAGGCAATCCGGCACACGCTCATGGGATCAACAGGCTCCGCACGACTCGGCCCGGCCAGCCGGTACGCCTGTGGGCGCCCGATGCCAAACCGGACCAGTAACGACGAGAACGGCGTCCTCGGATTCAGCCGATCCCAGGCCGCACGGAGTTCCTTGACATCAATATCGTCGTTCGGAGGCTCTTTCGGGAGGGGCTCGGGCACCACGAGTTGGCCGGCCTCCTGATCCGGGTCGGCAAACCCTGCCACCAGGAAGTCCAGGGTCCCCCACCCCTCCATCGGGACATGGATCTCGAGCGCCGGATGTCCCGCCCCGTCGAACCACCGGACACTCCTGGCCTGGCCGTCCGTCCACTGCTCGTCGGTCAGGTACACGCTGCTCCACCGGGAGAGATCGGCCCGGAAATGAGCGGCGCCCGTCACGAGATCCGCCGTGCCCCCCGCCGCGACCATCCGGCGAAAATCGAGGCACCGCGCCATCCAGATCCCCGGCGACCGGACGACCGCCCGAACCTTCCCGATCGCTCGGAGCTCGGCGAACAGGGCGTTCCAGCACGGCAGGAGCCGCCAACACCCGGCACCACACCCGCGCGCGATCCGCTCGACTTCGGCAATCGACGGCTGGGAGACGGGATCGGGGGAATCGGCCGCGGAATCTTCACTGAACATGGATCGGCCTCGGTAGCTACGAGGAGGAGGATTCTAATGACTTGAAAATGATTTTCATTTTCTTTTATTTACTCTCAAACAGTACCGCCTTTCCGACCGTCACGTCAACCACGTAATTCTACCGGTTCACACCCTCGTCACGCCCGGCCATACACAGGCACCAGCGCCCCCGACGTGAGCCGATTCTCCGGCGACGCCAGCCACCGAATCGTCTGCGCCAGCTCCGCCGGCTTGGGCCACCGATCGTGCGCGGCTTTCGGCATCGCCGCGCGATTGGCCGGCGTATCGATGATCGAGGGCAGGACCGCATTGACGAGGATCGCCTCCTGCCGGACTTCCTCCGCCAAGGCGCGAGTCAGCGCAGCGACCGCACCCTTGGCCGCCGCATACGCCGCCGAACCGGCCGACGGCACCTCGGAAACCCGGGACCCGACGTTGACGATCCGCCCGCCCCCGGCCCGCCGCAGCGCCTTGATGGCCTCGCGACAGGACAGGAAGGTCGTCACCAGGTTGATGCTCAGCTGGCGATCCAGCGCCGCGCGGGTGGCCTCGGCAATCGGCTGCGCTTCGAAGCCGCCCGCCAGATGAATCGAGGCCACGATGGGCGGCAGGTCCGCAAAGAAGCGTTCGACGCTCGTCTCATCGGTCAGATCGGTCGCGCCGACGGGAACGACGCCGGCCCGCCCCGCCAGCACCTCCGGGACCGGCCCTCGGACCGGCACATGGCAGATAGCGCCGGCCTCGAGAAAGGCGTCGAGCACCGCCTCACCCAGCCCGCCCGCCGCACCCGTGATAACCACGTGCCCATCGATCCGCATCGTCATGACCATGTCCTCCCGCCGTCGTCGCCCCGGTACCACGAAACTGTGATACCTTGGTGTCCATGCGCTTCCTGATCCCTTGCCTGATCCTGCTGCCCTGCTCGCTGCCCGCGCCGAGCCACGCCCAGCAAGCCCCCGACCGCGTTGCCATCCTCGAAGCGGTCGACCGCCTGTTCCAGGGCATGAGAGCCCGCGATAGCACCCTGATGGAGTCCGCCAACCATCCGGGATCGACCATGGTCGCCGTCCGCGTCGCCAATGGCGCCGTCACCGTTTCCGGCGGGCCGACCTCCACCACCATTCGGCGGATTGCCGCAGGATCCACTCCCGGCCCGCGCGAGTGGCTCCTCGCCGCCGAGGTTTGGCAGGACGGCGACATCGCCTCGGTCTGGGCGCCCTACGAGTTCCACACCGACGAGCGCCTGTCGCACTGCGGATACGATGCCTTCAACCTGGTCCGCGAGGGCGGGCGCTGGCAGATCGCCGGGGCAATCTATACCGTGCGTCCCGATGGATGCCCCACCATTCGCGCAACCGCCGCTCGATCACTGCCGCTGCCGGAACCAACCCCAGACGAACGACGGGCCGTGTTGTCCGTGGTCGATGGGTTCACGGCGTCACTGCGCACCCGCGATACCGCGCGACTGTTGAGCCTTTTCTCACCACGGGCCCAATGGGTCACCGCGGGATACAACGACCGGGGTGTCACCATCCGACGGCGCCCGGCAACCACAGATGCCCAGACCCTGACCCGATCCACCGAGGTGCTCGACGAACAACTCCACGATATCGTGGTTCGCGTCGACGGCGACATCGCCCTCGTGTGGGCGCCATACCGCTTTCTGATTGGCGGCCGACTGAGCCACTGCGGCTACGACGCCTTTCATCTGGTGCGAAACCAGGGCACCTGGCTGCTCGAAGGCGGCACCTATACCACCCGACCCACCGGCTGTTCGCACTGACCGTAAATGACACGGCGGGGCAGATCTCTCGCGATCCGCCCCGCCGTGTTTTTCTCTCCCTAGCCTTTACAACTTCGAGACGCCGAGCCCGGTCACGCTGAGTTCCAGGTTGTGGCTGACCCGAATGCCATAGCCGCCATCGAGCGACTTGAGCTTGTCGGCCACGACCACTTCGCTCTGATCGAAGGTCTTGACCGCCGTGCCGTTGATGACGCACGACGCCTTGCCGTCCTTGACCCGCCAGCCGATCTCGTTGGTGGCCTCGCCGTTGGCATCCGCTTTCCGCAGCGCGTCCGACGCTGCCCGGTCGACCAGCGTTGTGACGTTGGCGCCGTGGAAGGTTTTGACGGAGTAGGTGCCGTTCCCGTACGCGATACAGTACATCAGCGTTTCCGTGTCGGACTCGAGGTCGGCACCGCCGATGAAGATGCCGTACGAGTGCGGATGCGTAGCAGCCATCTTGTGTTCTTTGAAGGTCGCCTTCACTTCGTAGTTGCCCCGAGCCACGTCCGCATCGCGCCAGAAGTTGCCCGCCGGCCCGACCGACAATCTGAACCCGGCCCCTTCGGCCGCCAGACGGGAATCGGCCAGTGACTTACCCTGCGAGGCCGGGCGCCGATCGACCCGTCCCTTCCAGCCGCTGACTTTGATTCCGCCATCCTTGACGCTCCGGTCGGCATCCTGCGCCGCGACCGATGTCGCGGAAAGCGCCAACGCCATCATGACCATCGTCCACCGCATAGCTCGCTCCACCGAAGGGGGTTGGTCAAAAGATACCGGCCGAATCAGGGCTCCGGTACCACTCCGCGCCCGAGGCCGCCGATCCCTGTCGTACGTCCGCCGAGCACCTGTGGCACCATCCCTTCGTGGCCCAATGCAATCCCGGAGCCGGTACGAGCGTCAAAGCAAGCACGTCCCCGTGCACGCGCATGATCACCTTCGACGACCGAAGAAAACGGTGAAACCGATTGCCGACATTCGATCGTATTGCTTCCTATCGGGACGTCGACTGGTTCGACGAGGCGCGCCGGACTACCAACCGATCGACCGGTAGTGCCTAACGCCCGACCACGTGCTCCGACTCGCCCTGACGCGCCGCGGGGTGTGAGTCGATCGGACGGCGGCGCCTCACAACGGTCGATGAACGCAGGACGGCAATGGACACGAATCGGGTACGCGAAAAGGTCGATCTACTGGCGTTGGCCGAAGAAATCGGCAACGTCACCCTCGCCTGTCGGATGGCGGGATACAGCCGGGATTCGTTCTATCGCTTCAAGTCTCTCTACGCAGCAGGCGGAGAGTCCGCCCTGCAGAATCAGAGTCGGCGAAAGCCGCTGCTCAAGAATCGCGTGGCGCCGGCCATCGAAGCCGCCGTCGTCGAACTCTCCCTGGCCAATCCCGCCTACGGCCAGGCCCGGATCGCCGCGGCGCTCTCCGAGCGCGGGATGCGCCTCTCGCCGGCCGGGGTCCGCTGCGTCTGGCGGCGTCATGGCCTCACTACCATGGCCATGCGGCTGGCCGCCATCGAGATGCAATCGTTGAACGGCGGGAACTACACCCATGCCCAGCTTGCGGCGTTCGCCAAGCAGCAGCGGACCCGCCGTGGCGTGCAAACGACGAAGGCGCCCGCCACCATCGTGACGGACGCCCTCACATTCGCCGAACCGGTGGACGCTACTGTCCCAGCAGTTCGCGCCTGAGGCGAGTGAGCTTCCGGCGCACCGAGCCGTCATAGACCCGATCGCCGACCTTGACGACCGCGCCGCCCAAGACCTCCGGGTCGAGCGCGACATTGAGGACGACCGACTTGCCCAGCACCTTGCCGAGCGTTTCGGTCATCGACTGAACCAGCGCCGGGTCCGGTGTCCGCGCCATCGTCACGGACGCCCGCACCCGGTTGAACTGCCGATCCACCAGGTCGCCATACAACTTGGCAATCTCACCCAACTCGGCCTGACGACCCCGCGTCACGATGGCCTCGAGATACCGGACGAACTCCGCCGGCGCTCCCGTTGCACCAATCGCCCGACCGACCAGATCGCGCTTGAGCGACTTGGCCACCCGCGGACTCACCAGCACCGCTTGCAACTCGGGCGCCGACGCGAACGCCCGCGCCACCGCGTCGATCAGCGCCCCATACCGCTCGAGCTGGCCGCTTCGGCTGGCCAGCTCGAACAACGCCTCGGCGTAGTTCTGGGCGACGATCGAGCCGGCCATCAGTGCGCCTGCTCCACCTTCGCCAGATAGTCGAGCACGATCTTCCGATCGGACTCGGCGTCGAGACGCTGCCCGACGACTTTGGCCGCTGCCCCCAGCGCCAGGTCGACCGCCTCGCGGCGCAGATCCGCCAGGGCCCGATCGCGCTCAGCGGCAATTTCCCGCCGAGCCCGCTCGAGCATTGCGTCCTGCTCCTGCTTGGCTTTCTCGACCCCCAGCGCCCGCTCCTTCTCGGCTGCCGAACGCGCTTCGGCAAGAAGGGACTGCGCCGCGTTCCGAGCTTCCGCCGATGCCTTCTGCTGTTCCGCGAGCAGGCTCGCGGCTTCCGCGTTCAGGCGTTCGGCTTCGGACAGCTGCGCCGCAATCGTCTTCTCCCGCTCTTCTGCCCGGCTGACGATCGTCACCCAGAACGTCTTCTTGAAGAAGTACAAGAAGATGAGGAAGATGACCCAGGTCCAGAGGATCAGGCCCGGATTGACGGCAAACGGCCCGCCACCGCCACCATCGGCGGCCAGCATGGCGAGCATCCCGAAAGTCATTGCACTCACCGACTAGAGCAGCTTGAACAGGAGGGCGAAGACCAGCGCGATGATCGTGGCACCCTCCAGCAGGATCGCGATGATGAACGGACCGCTGGCGATTTCCTTGGCCGCTTCGGGCTGACGCGCAATGCCGTCGGCAATGGCCGCGCCGATCTTGCCGAGCGCCAGACCGGCGCCGATGATCGACAGACCGATGCCCAGACCGGCACCGAGGAGGCTCAGGTTGTTCTTGGCGGCCTCGGCCGAGAGCGCGACTTCCTGCAACAGAGCGAGCATGTACATGTTGGTGTCCTATTGGGCCTGCATCGAAGCATGCATTGTTGTCCGCGCCTGCCAGAAAACCGGATCCGTGCTTCGTGCGTCTCCGCCTCTGGCGCTCGCCGTTACCCGATTCGGGCAGCGAGCCTCACCGGCCATTCGGCCGGTTACCACCGGATGTCGCGTCAGCGCCAAGCGACATCCGGGTCCTGCCGATCGTTAGTGCGCGTGCTGCATCATCCCGATGAACGTCGACGCCAACAGCGCGAAGACGTACGCCTGCAGCATCGCCACCAGAATTTCGAGCAAGTAAATCAGCGCCACCACGATGGCGGTGGGGATGCCGATGACCCAGCTGCTGAAGAACAGCACGATGCCCACCAGCGACAGCACCACGAAATGGCCCGCCGTCATGTTGCCGAACAGACGGACCGCCATCGCAAACGGCTTGACGAACTTGGAGAGGATTTCGATCGGGGCCATCGCCACCGTCAGCACCACGCCGCCGATGCCGCTCACGCCTTCGACGTGCGGGAAGATCGTTCCCATGTAGCCCTTGGGACCGAGCTTGAGGAAGCCGCCGACTTCGATCACGATGAACACCAGCAGCGCGAGAGCCGCCGTGACCGCCAGGTTGCCCGTGGCCGTGGCGCCCCACGGCACCAGGCCCAGGATGTTCATGAACAGAATGAAGAAGAAGAGGCCGACGATGAAGGGCGCGAACTTGTAGCCCGACTCCTTGCCGATCGCGGCCACCGCGATATCGTCGCGCACCCACAGCACGATCTGCTCGACGAAACCCGAGAACCCGGTCGGCGCTTTGCGATGGGCTTGCTGCGCCACCAGCCCGCGCTTGGTGATCCACATGACGAGCAGCACCAGCACCGCGGCAAGCGCCATGAAGACGACGTGCTTGGTCGGCGTCAGATTGATGGCAAAGCCGCCCAGGTGCAGATCCGGCCACTTTTCCCAGGAAATCGTGCCGAACGGCTCGAAGTCCAGGTAATACGAGTCGGACGTATGGTGGAGAATGATCTCGCCGATGTTGATCGGGCCGCCCTGCGTGTCACTCATCGAAACCGCCGGATCTCGAAGAACAAAAGCGGTACCATGACCGCGATGAATCCCAATGCCGCCGGTAAGGGCGGAAACATTTCCCTGTCGTACCAGACCGCCACCGGGAGGGCCACGATGCCCAGCAACCGCACTCCCAGTCCCATCGCCCAGCGGCGCATCAGGCCGCGGTAGTCACCCGCTCGGAAAGTCGGCGTCACCACGGCCGCCGCCACCAGCTGCAACCCCACCGCCAAACCGCCGAACACCGCGCCAGCCGTCGCCCCCGTCGAGCCGAAGACCGGTCGAAATCCGATCGCGACCAGCCCCACCAGCAGGAGCCCTATGGCCGCGGTTTGTCGGACCACGATTTGAGCTTGGCCTGGTGATCGGGATCCCGTTTGATTTCCCGATACACGCTCAGCATGCCCAGCACTGCGCCAATCAACGCACCCGCGATGGTGAAGAGCGGCGTCGTGCGCAGCCACCGATCGAGGGCCAGACCACCGAACAGGAACATTACGACCGCGCCGGCAAACCGCATGGCTGCCGCGAGGTACTGCGTCCCGTCACCAAATGCTCGGGTGCGTTCCGGGTCCGGCATAGGCATCAAAGATACCGGCTTGTGAAAAATTTCGCAAGCACACCCATCATCGAGGTAAGCGCTTATGGGTCAATGCTTTACAACGTCGACCAAGGGGTGATTGCAGCCCGGCCGATACGCCCGATTCAGAACCGCCAGCGCCCATCACGGGACCGGCAGGTCGGACGATCTTTCGGCACGAAGCCGCTTCCCCCAGAAAACGGCGAACGAATGGACCCGGTGCGCGGTAAAACGATACCGCGAAGGGATCACCGGATTGCTATTCTCGACGGCACACTCTTTGGTTGCCCAAGGCCCTTGCCCACCGCAATGGCGCAACGTTTCCTTACCGGGTTCCGTAGGATGAGGGATACATTCCCACTCTGAATGGCGCATTCATGACCGTTTCCGAACAGCTCGGCTCGACCGACGACGTCGAACAACTCCGCCGCCTGGCTCGAGCCATGGTTTCCCTTCGGGAGCAGGTCGCCCAACGCATCGTCGGTCAGCACGAAGTCGTCGACGGCATCGTCACCGCCATCCTGGCCGGCGGCCATGCGCTCCTGGTCGGCGTCCCCGGCCTGGCCAAGACCCTGATGGTCCAGACGGTGGCCGAAGCGCTCGAGCTGTCGTTCAATCGGGTGCAGTTCACGCCCGATCTGATGCCCGGCGACATCACCGGCACCGAGATCATCGAGGAAGATCCCGCCACCGGACGCCGGGCCTTTCGCTTCGTGCCTGGCCCGATCTTCGCTCACGTGGTGCTGGCCGACGAGATCAACCGGACCCCGCCCAAGACGCAAGCTGCGCTGCTGCAGGCCATGCAAGAGCACCAGGTGACGGCCGCCGGCAAGACCTACGGGCTCCCCGATCCGTTTTTCGTGCTCGCGACCCAGAACCCAATCGAGCAGGAGGGCACCTATCCCCTGCCCGAAGCGCAGCTCGATCGATTCATGCTGGAGCTGCGGGTCGGTTATCCGACCCGGGCCGAAGAGGAAGCGGTGGTCGAACAGACTACCGGCGGCCGAAAGGCAACCGTGAAGCCTGTGTTGAACGCCGCCGAACTCCACGCAATGCAGGACCTGGTGCGTCGCGTCCCGGTGTCGAAGGGGCTGATTTCGGCGGCCGTCGCCCTGGCTCGGATGACGCGCCCCAAAGACGCCGAAGCACCGGGATTCGTGCGCGAATTCGTCGAATGGGGCGCCGGACCGCGCGCCTCGCAGTATCTGGTCCTTGGCGCCAAGGCGCGCGCCGCCATGGACGGCCGCCCCATGGCCGACCTGGACGACGTCAGAGCCGTGGCACCCTACGTATTGCGTCACCGCGTGGTGACCAACTTTGCAGCCGAAGCCGCCGAGCGTTCGAGCGACGACCTGATCCGCGAGTTGCTCGCTACCCCCGCGTGGCACACGTCGCGCGGCTGACCTCGCTCGAGGACGCACTCGGCCGGCTCGGCCACACCTCCTTCCGTCCCGGGCAGCGTGAGGCGATCGAGACCATTCTCGATCGCCGGCGCCTGCTGCTGATCGCACCGACCGGCGGAGGAAAGAGCCTCACCTACCAGGTCCCGGCGCTGCTGCTCGAGGGGACCACGCTGGTGGTCTCTCCGCTCGTGTCGCTGATGCAGGACCAGGTCGCCGGGCTCACGGAACGCGGCGTGGCCGCCACCTTCCTCGCCGCCACGTTGCCGACCGACGAGATGCGCACCCGCATGCGCAGCATCGGCCGCGGCGAGCAGACGATCGTCTATCTGGCGCCGGAGCGGCTCGCCTTTCCCGGATTCCGGAGCCTGCTGCACGACCTCGACTGCCCGCTCATCGCCATCGACGAAGCGCACTGTATTTCAGAATGGGGCCACGATTTCCGGCCGGACTACCTGCAGTTGGGCGACCTGGCCGCCGAACGGGCCGATGCCAGGATCCTCGCCTGCACAGCAACCGCAACACCGGTTGTCCGCGACGAAATCCTGGCCCGGCTCGGCCTGGGCGACGACACCCCGCAACTGATTCGCGGTTTTGCCCGGCCCAACCTGGCGCTTCGGGTGCTGGAGATCCGATCGGCCAACGAAGGGCAGCGAGCCGTCGACGCAGTGCTGCGGGAGTCGATCGGCGCCCCCGGCGCCGGACGGGGTACCGCCATCGTCTACGCCCCAACCCGCCGCCGCACCGAAGAGGAGTGCGCTCGCCTGCAGCAGAGCGGATGGTCGGTTGCTGCGTATCATGCGGGACTCGACGGCCCGTCCCGCTCCGAGGCTCAGGCCGCCTTTCGCGATGGCGCCCTCGATGTCGTCGTCGCGACCAACGCATTCGGCATGGGCATCGATCGCCACGACGTGCGCGCGGTGATCCACCTGGCGCCACCTGGAA
Organism: Gemmatimonadales bacterium; assembly: GCA_037189525.1. Classification (GTDB taxonomy): domain Bacteria; phylum Gemmatimonadota; class Gemmatimonadetes; order Gemmatimonadales; family GWC2-71-9; genus SHZU01. The sequence goes on along the minus strand of JBBCJC010000002.1, from coordinate 1,398,021 downwards.
GCATCGAGGCGTACTACCAGGAGGTAGGACGAGCCGGCCGAGATGGCGCAAATGCCATCGGCGCCCTCTGTATCAGCCCTGCCGACCTGCCGCTTCGCCGCCGGTTGCTCGAGATGCCCACCGAGGGGATCGCGCCCGACCCGGCCCGGGTCCAGCACCGCTGGTCGCTCTTCTTGGAGTTGATGCGCTGGGCCCAAGGCGGCAGCTGCCGGCACGACGCCATCCTGCGCTATTTCGGCGACGAGGCCGAGACGCTCGCGGGCTGCGGTCATTGCGACAGCTGCATCGCGCTCGAAGAACCGGCGATGATCGACCCGGCCGAGGTCGCGACGATCGTCCGGAAAGCCCTGGCCGCCGTGGCTCGCTGCCACGCAAAATTCGGCCTGCTCGCCGCCGTCAAGCTGCTTGCCGGGCAGAAAGATCCGCGGCTGGAGCGCTCCGGTTTGGCACAGACCAAGACGTTTGGCGCGCTGGCCGGTAAGAGTGAAGAGTGGATTCTCTCGCTATTGCGCCGATGCGTCGTGGCGGGCTGGGCGGACTTTACCGCCGACGAACGCCCGCTCGTACTGCTGACGCGGGCGGGAAAAACCGTGCTGTTCGCTGAGGGACCCGTCCGGCTGCTCCTGCCGGCGGAAGCACGCCCGTCGGCTTCGACACGAGGTGAGCGGCGGGGAGAGCGCGCCAAGCGGCCTGCTCCGGAAGAAGCGAACCTGACTCCGGAAGCGGCGGCGCTCTTCGAAGCGTTGCGCGCCTGGCGTCTGGAGCAGGCCCGGTCGGCCGCCGTCCCACCCTACGTGATCGCGAGTGACCGCACCTTGCGGGAGATCGCGACCGAACGGCCGGCATCGCTTCGGGACCTGGACGGCATCTACGGCATCGGGCCGTCGAAGGCAGCCAAGTACGGCGCAGCGATCCTGGGCGTCGTCAATCGAGCCGGCTAGAAGGCAGTTCGCCATGGCCGGCCCGGACCCCAAAAGCCGAGTCTGAGGTGGGCGTACGAGACAGCCGGATGACCTCGGCGGCGATTGCGCGCTAGCGCGCCCGCTCCCGGATCTGCGCAACCGCCAGGCCGGCCAGCGCCGAGATCGCCACGACACCGAGGAACTTGGCGCCGCGCGACCAGCGGGACGCCAGCGCCATGCGTTGCGCGTTTCGGTTCAGATCCATCACCATCGCAACGCCCGCCGCCACCAGCCCCGCCTTGGCTCCGGCAATCAGAGCGGATGCGGCCAGTTCACCCCCGTCATTCCGGACCCGCCGGACGGCCCGCGTCATCGAACGAGACAGTTTGGTCATCGAAATTCCTTCCCATAGCTCCTATTCGAGAGACGATCCCCGCCACCCGATGGCGCACGACACCGGCGACTGGCGCTCCGGCGCCGATTCCCGCACCTTGGGACAGCGCCAAATGCTCCATTGACCAGCCGGGTACCCATGAAGCGACGCAAGTTCATTCAACACACGGCGGCCCTCGCATCGGCGCCGCTGTTCCGATTCTCTCCGCCCCGCGAGCCGAGCCGGATCGACGGCGCGCGGCTGAACGGCTGGCTGCAGCAATTCGACGGCATCGGACGTACGGCCGGCGGGATCAATCGCGTCGCCTATTCGGAGGCGGATCTGGCCGGACGAGCATTTACCCTGTCCCTGCTCCGCGATGCGGAGCTATCGTCAACCATCGATGCGGCCGGCAATATCCGGGCTCGCGTGCCCGGTACCGATCCGTCGCTGCCCCCCATCGTCATCGGCTCGCATATCGACTCCGTGACCGATGGCGGCAATTTCGACGGCCCGGTCGGGTCGTTCGCAGCGATCGAAGTCGCGCGCTCGCTGCGGGAGCAGGCCGTCCGGCTGCGGCATCCCGTCGAGGTGGCCATCTGGGCCAACGAAGAGGGGGGCGTGATCGGCAGCAAGCTCGCAATCGGCGACCGCGCCAATGTCGACCTCGACAGCGTAGCCCGCTCCGGAAAGACGATCCGCGATGGGATCGGGCTGATCGGCGGCAATCTGGCCCGGCTCGACGACGATATCCGCCCGAAAGGCAGCGCACGCTGTTATCTGGAACTCCACATCGAGCAGGGAGGCTTGCTCGAACAGGCGGGGCTGTCGATCGGCGTGGTCCAGGGTATCGTCGGCTTACGATGGTTCGAGGTGACCATCGACGGATTCGCCAATCACGCCGGCACCACACCGATGGATCAGCGCAAGGATGCCATGCTGGCCGCGGCGCAATTCACCGTCGCCATCAATCAGGCGGTGCGGAGCGAGCCAGGTCGCCAGGTTGCCACCGTCGGCCATCTGGTGCCGACCCCGAATACGACGAACGTGGTACCCGGACGGGTCAAGCTGACCGTCGACCTGCGCGATCTCGACCCCGACAAACTGGCCCGATTCGCCCGCACCTTCGAGCAAATCGGCCACGAGATCGGGCGCGCGACCGGAACCACGTTTGCCTTTCAGGAAACCGTCAGCAGCGCCCCCGCGCTTGCCGACGCCGGTGTGATGGACGCGATCGAGGCGAGTGCCGTCCGGCTGGGCCTGACCCGTCAGCGGATGCCCAGCGGAGCCGGGCACGATGCGCAGGAACTGGCGCGCATCGCGCCGATGGGGATGATCTTCGTTCCGAGCGTGGGCGGGATCAGCCACTCACCTCGGGAGTTCACCCGCGCGGAGGATGTGACGCGCGGGGCCAACGTTCTGTTCAACGCGGTGCTTGCGATGGATCGCTGACCGGCACGGCCTCCATCAACATGGCCAGGGCCTGATCGAGCGCCCGATCGGCCTCGCGAGAGCCCTTATACTTGCCCAGGCGTACGATCACCAGATCATGCGAAGGCACGATGAACGCGTACTGCCCTCCCGCGCCCTGCATCGAATGGGCATCCCGGGGCAGCGGCTGCGCTCCGTCACCGTTGACCCAGAAAAAGCCGCCGCCGTAAATCGGCCGGCCGTCCGCCTCCCATGCCGGCGCCACGGTACGCACGTGCGCCGCGTACCCCTCGGGCAGGATGCGCTCCCCGTTCCAGACGCCATCCTGCAGATACAGGTTGCCCAGCCGAGCCCAGTCGCGCGCGGCGACGAGTTCGTAACCCTGGGTCAGAAAATTGCCCTTCGGATCGGTTTCCATCACGATGTTGCGAATCCCGATCTTGTCGAAGAGTTGCCGCTGGGGAAAGGCATGATAGTTCTCGCCGCGCTGCTCAGCCGCCAGCCGCACCAGGTACCCGGCCAGCACCGGATCGGTGTTCCGGTACCGACCCACGGTGTTCGGCTTCCACTGCTGCGGACGACTCGAAGCCCAGGCAAAGGCATTGGGCCCGGTGTAGAGATAGAGATGGTCCGGATAGCCTAACGACGGATCGTAGCCGGGGTCCTGTGGCGCCCGGAGCCGGAGCCCGCTCGACATCCGCATGATGTCGACGATCCGGATCTCCTTGCGCGGATCGCCCTCCCCCTGCCACTCCGGAATCGGGGCCGGCTGGTCGAGACGATAGACCCCCTGTTGGATCAACACCGCGATCAGGCTGCCGGTCAGGCTCTTCCCCATCGACCAGCTCTCGAGCGGCGTGGTCGGACCGATGCCCGCCGCATACCGCTCGGCAATGATCCGGCCCTTGTGCGTCACCAGAAATGCCAGCGTCATCGCCTCCGGCGAACCGAATCCGGCTTCGAGCGCAGCCGCTACCTTGGCAGAGTCGAGCCCGGCCGGCCACGGCGCAGGGGTCACCAGGTCGCCCATCGGCCAGGGGGTCGTCGCCGCATCGGGCAGGTTGGGCCGGACCACCGACGGAGTAAACTCGATCGAATCCGCACCGAGCGAATGGGTGATACACCCCTGGCTGCCGTACCGCTTGGCCACTCGGGTCACCCCGGACGCCAGCCGGAGCCGCACCGTCTGGCTGGCCCGATCGACCACGGTATCGACGACGTGGACCCGCTCCTCCTTGGGCCCCGTGAAATAGCCGACCGTTTCCGCGGCGTCGGCAGGATCGAGGCCGGTGATGAAGACGGCCGAGCACAGGGTCTTGGCAAAACCCGCGGTGTGATGCACCAGTGGATCGCCGGGCGGCGCCTCCCAGGAGCCGGGTAATGCCAGCGAATCGCCCCGGGCAATCACACCGGCCAACCGATTCGCCGGAGCCTGCTCCGGACCCGACTTGGCGGAGGAACAGCCGAGAGCCACGAACGACAACAGTATCACTGCGCGACAGCGTTGCATGCGCCAGTCCTCGATGAACGTCGATAGTCTGCGGAAGCCGGAGAATATCGCCCTTGGCCCCCGGTGCCAACCGTCGATCGACATCCCGTCACGACCGATCGGATACGATCCCGTGACCGTCCCTTCAATCGGCCGTCGTTCCCGCCGGCGACTTTCTCCATATCCCACTGCGGCCGCTGCCCGCGATGGACCCCGTCGACCTCTCACATCCCGGAGTTGAGCCCGTGAACGCTGCCCCCCGTGTTCGCCTCGTGCGTCAGGCATTCCTGGCCCTGGCGACGATCGGCGTTGCCGCCTGTCAGGAACGGATCCCGACCGATCCGCCGCCGCCCCCGCCCTCCCTGTCCACGATCACCGTTACCCTGTCTGCGACATCGCTGGCGCTCGGCCAGACCACCAACGCTACCGCAAGCGGCGTCGATCAAAAAGGCAATCCGTTCTCGCTCGACGCGGTAACCTGGTCATCCTCGGCGCCGGCCATCGCGAGCGTGAACGCGGCGGGTGTGGTGACGGGCGTCGCTCCCGGTACGGCCAATATCGTGGCGAGTTCGGGCGACAAGTCCGGGCAGCGTGCCATCACGGTCACCGCGCCCCCGGCAATCGTCATCAACGAAATCGAATCGAACGGCGGCACCCCGGGCGACTGGATCGAACTCTTCAATCCGACCGGCGCCGCAATCGATCTCTCCGGCTGGATCGTCCGTGACAACGACGACACCCACCGGGCGGTGATTCCGGCCAACACCATCGTCGCCGCAGGCGCGTATTACGTCGTCGAAGAAGCCTTGCTCGGCTACGGCCTGGGCGGCGCCGACGCGGTGCGACTCTACAATCCGTTCGAGGTGCTGATCACCTCCCACGAATGGACCAGCCACGCAGCGACCACCTACGGCCGCTGCCCCAATGGCACCGGCGAGTTCATCACGACCTCGAGTTCGACCAAGGGCGCGGCCAACGATTGCAGCCCGGCCAGCGCCGCTGTTCGGATCAACGAGATCGAGTCGAACGGCGGCACGCCGGGCGATTGGGTCGAGCTCTACAATCCCGGATCGACGACTGCGGACCTGTCGGGCTTCATCGTGCGCGACAACGACGATAGCCACACCTACACTATTCCGGCCGGGACCACGCTCGCGCCGGGCGCGTTCCTTGTGATCGAAGAAGCGGCGCTCGATTACGGTCTGGGCGGCGCCGATGCCGTGCGCCTCTTCTCTCCGACCGGCACGATCGTCGACTCCTATACCTGGACCACACACGCGCCGATCACCTACGGCCGCTGCCCGGATGGTACCGGTGAGTTCGCAGCAACCACCGCATCGACCAAGGGCGCCGCGAACGTCTGCGACACCAGCTCCGGCCCCTCTGCCAATCCGTGGCCGGGGTCGAACACCGTGACCACCGCCGACGGCGTCAACGTCTTCAACGGCAACCTGAGCGGCCTGGTATACGAGTCGACCACCAGCGGTCCGGTCCTCTGGGCGGCGCGCAACGGCCCGGGCGCCATTTTCCGGCTGACCTGGAACGGCACCATCTGGACCCCCGACTCCACCAACGACTGGAGCGCTGGGAAAGCGGTCCGCTACCCTGACGGCAGCGGCGATCCCGACGCCGAGGGCATCACCATCGGCGCCGCCGGCTCCGCAGACGGACTCTATATTGCCACCGAACGGAGCAACCAGGCCAGCTCCATCAGCCGGAACACCGTGCTGCGGTTCGATGCGGACCAGGCGGGCGCCACGCTGATCGCAACCCATGCCTGGGACCTGACTGCGGACCTGCCGGCTGTCGGTGCCAACCTGGGTATCGAAGCCATCACCTGGGTCCCGGATTCGTTCCTGGTCAACCGCGGCTTCTTCGACGAGGCCGCCGGCCGCGCATACAATCCGGCCGACTATCCCAACCACGGCACCGGGCTCTTCTTCGTCGGCGTCGAAGCCAACGGCGGGGTCTACGGCTACGCGCTCGATCACGCGACCGGCGGGTTTACCCGCGTCGCGACGATCGTAAGCGGCTTCGTCGGGGTGATGGATCTGAGCTTCGACCGCGAGCTGGGCTACCTCTGGGCCCTCTGCGACGACGGCTGCCAGGGCCGCACTGCTACGCTCGAGATCGACCCCCAGGCCGGATCGGCTTCGCTCGGTCGCTTCATCGTGACCCGCCTCTTCGAGCGGCCGACCGGCATGCCGAACCTGAACAACGAAGGACTCGGCATCGCGACGCAGGCCGCCTGCGTGGCCGGGCAAAAGCCGGTGTTCTGGGCCGACGACTCGGAAACCGGCGGTCACGCAATCCGTGCCGCGGCGCTGCCGTGCACCCGATTCCCCTGATCACCTGACTCTTCGCATCCGCCGGGCGGCCGATCACCTTCGGTCGCCCGGTGGTCGTTTCCGGATCATGATACGGCCCGCTCACACTGCGGGCGACCACGCTAGATTCCGCCCGATGTCGACCGAAATTCGTGTCAGCCAGCGCGGGGCGCTCCGCTGGGCTCGCCAGCATCCTTGGATCTTTGCCAGCGACGTAATCCGTGAGGAAGGGCCTCCCGGCATCGTCGTCGTTTCGGATCAGCGCGGCAAGCGGCTCGGCACCGCCCTTTACTCGCCGCGCTCGGAGATTCGCTTGCGGCTGCTTGACCGACGCGCCGATGCCACGATCGACGCAGACTGGTGGACCGCGCGACTCCGTGAGGCACTCGGGCGACGGGACGGCATCGACGCCTCGGGCTACCGCGTCGTCCACGGCGAGGGCGACGGCCTCCCGTCTCTGGTGATCGACCGCTACGATCGCTGGGTAACTGTCCAGTTGCTGAGCGCCGGCCTCGAGTCCTGCCGCGCGGACATCCTCGTCGCGATCGAACGCGTCCTCGGTCCCGAGGGCATCCTGCTCCGGAACGATGCGCCGGTCCGCCGGCATGAGGGACTGGTCGAGGAAGTCGTGGTGGGTGCGGGTGAGGTTCCGGAGGAGGTCGAGGTACGCGAGGGATCGGTGCGCTACCTGGTCCCCCTCAGGACGGGCCAGAAAACCGGCGCATTTCTCGATCAGCGCAGCAACCGGATGCGCGCGGCGGCGGCGATGCCCGATGGCGGCACCGGCCTCGATTGCTTCAGCTATCACGGATCGTTCGCGCTGCACCTTGCCCGCCACGCCAGCCGAGTGGTTGCCCTCGACATCAGTGGCGGCGCACTGGAGCGGGGCCGGCGCAACGCCGAACTGAACGGCTTTACCAATCTCGAGTGGCGCGAAGCGGACGCCTTCGATGCGCTGCGAGAGATGGATCGCGGACGAGTCCGATTCGATGTCGTCGTGGTCGATCCACCAGCGTTTGCCAAATCGAAAGCCTCGGTTCCCAAAGCGCTTCGCGGCTATAAAGACATCAACCTGCATGCGATGCGACTGGTGCGGCCGGGCGGCACCCTGGTGTCGGCGTCCTGCTCCTTTCACGTCCGCTGGCCGGAATTCCTGGCAATGATCACCGACGCAGCAGCCGACAGCGGGCGCCGGGTGACCATGATCGACCACCTGCCGCAGCCGATCGACCATCCCGAAATCGTCACCATCCCGGAAACGGGTTACCTCAAAGGCGTGATCCTGCGGGTCGACTGACGAAATCCGACGCGAAGGGGAGATCGCGCCGGGTTTCCTAGCGCGCCCACTCCCCGACCGCGACAGCAACAGCCGACGCCCACCGGCCCGAAGCCGATGCGCACCCTGCGACCCGTCGCAACTGCCTGCATCGATGACCGAACTCGTAATCACCCAAACATCGAGCCAAGCTTTTCGGAATTTGTTCGGGCCCTGTGAAGCCCGAGTGGTTGAGCGGAATTACGGTGCAGTGGCCCTCTCGCTTGCATCGGCAACGCGTTGCTATATTGCGAAGCCGGACCCCTCACTACTGTGCTGACTGCTACGCAACTCGACGCCCAGACGCAGTCCTCTCCGAAGCGGATTCGTTCCCTGCCGTCTTTGGAACAGCAGTATCGCGCCTATCTCATGCAACGAATCGAGGACTACAAGGACTCGCTGAGCCGCGAGGAACTGTTGCGCCTGGGTGATGTTGCCGCGCGGGAACTCCAGGGTGGCGCCGACGATCAGTTCGTGCTGACCGAGATGCTGATGCAGGAAACGGTCGACCAGCAGATCATCAAGCGGCTCAACCTCCCGTCATTCCGGAAGTGGCGCTCCAAGATCCTGCCACTCCGCGAGGCCCAGCGAAATCCGACCCGCTGGGGCATCCGCACCACCGACCCCGTGTCGCAGGTATTGCCCCGTCTCGAGCCGGGCGACCGGGTCCTGGTGGTCGGCGGCGGCGCCGAGCAGGCGGCGTACCTGCTGGCGGCTCATGACACGGAGCTCAAGTGCCTGGTCGGCGACAGCAATGCCGCGGATCGGATCGAGGGGAAGCTGGCGTCGGAGTCTCTGAGCGGACAGTGCTGCGTCTATGTCGTGAAGCTGGGTGGAGGTTGGCTTCCCGGTGATGTAACAGGCCCCTTTCATCTGGTAGTGATGGACGCCGCCGCCGTGGCGCCCCTGTCTCGCGAGCGCCAGCGCACCTTGATCCTGCAGGCCCAGCAGCGCACCGCCCCCGAAGGGCTGCATGCCCTGGTGAGTTCCGATGCCGACATTCCGCCGGAAGGGTATCTGAGTCACTACCCCGACTGGCAGCGGATCACCCCCACCGGCGACCCCGTCACCAAAACTTCCGGCCAGGGTCTTCGGGGCCTGCTGCTGAGCGGTCCTCCGGTTCCCCCAGGCGCCTCACTGACGTCGATCCGCTGACGCTTTCTGGCGCGGTGTGTCAGACCGAGAGTCGAACACGTCTCCTTGGTTAGAACGGCTCTGCGAGCCCAGCCAGGAGGCAGCCATGTTCACCTCTCATTCCTTTGCGATCCATCCGGTCGCCATCGCCTGGCACCCTGCGGCGTCGCGTACCGCGGGCCGGTTGGACGACGCCTCCCGGGTCGAGATCATCATGGTTCGCCGGCGGATCTACGACGAATCATGGCGATCGCGGCCGATCGGTCCCGACGGCGACGACGATTGATGACCTGAGCGGGGCGGACCGGAATACCGGCTCCGCCCCGCGGCGCGTCTTACTCCGGTCTCCCATCCCGACTATCTTGACCGCGGTTTTTTCCTTCGAGATCCATGCGCGCCATCGTCAAAACGACTCGAGGGGTCGGCATGACCCTCGAAGACGTACCGATTCCCACCTGTGGTCCTTCCGACGTACTCATCAAAGTCCACGCCGCGGGCGTTTGCGGCACCGATCTCCATATCTGGGAGTGGGATCGCTGGGCCAGCACCCGAATGCACCCGCCCGTGACCATCGGTCACGAGTTCGCGGGAGAGATCGCCGCCATCGGCGAGGAGGCAGCGAAATCGGGAATCCTCTCGGTCGGCCAGCTCGTCACCGCTGAAGGGCACATCGTCTGCGGGGTCTGCCTGCAGTGCCGGACCGGTGCGGGCCATCTCTGCAAACAGACCAAGATCATCGGCGTCGATCGCGACGGCGCCTTTGCCGACTACATCAGCATGCCGGCCAGCAACATCGTCCCGCTCGACGGTATTCCGGTCGAAACCGGCGCCATCATGGACGCGGTCGGCAACGGGGTACACACCGTCTTCGAAGGGGCCGAAGTCCCGAGCTCGACGGTGCTGGTCATCGGATGCGGACCAATCGGGTGCTTTGCCGCCGGAGTTGCCCGCGCGGCCGGCGCGTCACTGGTCATCGCCAGCGATTTCAACGACGTTCGGCTCGATCTCGCCAAGCAAATGGGCGCCCACCTGACGCTCAACCCGAGCCGTGACGACGTCGACGCCCGGATCCTCGAAGCGACCGGCGGCATCGGTGTCGACCTGGTCTGCGAAATGAGCGGTCATCCGGCCGGTCATGCCCAGGCCTTCCGCTCCGCCCGTCTGGGCGGCCGGGTCAATATGCTGGGCACGCCGAGCAAGAGCACCGAAGTCGACTTTGCGAAGGAAATCATTTTCCGGGGTCTCACCATCTACGGCGTCACGGGCCGCAAGATGTACGGCACCTGGAACACCATGGCCCGCTTGATCCGGAGCGGCCAGTTCGACCCTCGTCCCGTCATTACCCATCGCTTCCCGCTCGAACAGATCGCCGACGCCATTGCCGTCATCAAGGAAGGCCAGGCGGGCAAAGTGATCCTGGAGATTGCCTCATGACCAACCTGCTTGATCAACGACTGGGTGCGCAGCTCGAACAGTTCCGGGCCGACGGCGTCTACAAGCGCCTCAACTACCTGGACAGCCCCCAGGCCGCGCGCGTGACCATGGAAGGCCGAGGCGAGGTCATCATCCTCTCGTCGAACAACTATCTCGGCCTTTGCAACGAGCCCGCGGTCGTCAACGCCGGCAAGGCCGCGTTCGACAAGTTCGGCGCCGGCTCCGCGTCGGTCCGGTTCATCTGCGGAACGCTGACGATTCACCGCGAACTCGAGGCCGCGCTGGCACGCCTGGTGGGCACGCCGTCGTCGCTCTCGTTCATGAGCTGCTGGAACGCCAACGAGGCCTTTCCCGGCACGCTGCTCACCGAGGACGACCTGGTCCTGAGCGATCAGCTCAACCACGCGTCGATCATCGACGGCATCCGGCTCGCCAAGGCCATCACTAAATGTCAGACGGGAGTCTACACCCATAACGACATGGCCGACCTTGATGCCAAGCTGGCGGCGGCCAAAGATCGCAAGATCAAAATGGTGGTGACCGACGGCGTCTTCTCGATGGAAGGCAGCATCGTCAATCTTCCGGATCTGCTCACCGTCTGCCGCAAGCACGGCGCGATCGTGGTGATGGACGACAGCCACTCGACCGGCGTCCTGGGCAAGACCGGCCGCGGCACCGCCGAGCATTTCAACCTGGTCGGCGAGGTCGACATCATCACGACGACGCTGGGCAAGGCGCTCTCGGGCGGCGCGGGCGGCTTCGTGGCGGGGTCGCACGAGGTCACCGACTACCTGATCCAGCGAGCACGGCCGCAGCTCTTCACCAACGCGCTGCCGGCCCCGGTTGCGGCGGCCGGGCTGGCCGCGATCGAACACCTGGAAGCCCATCCCGAGCTGGCCACCCGGCTGCAGGACAACGCCCGCTACTTCCGGGGCGCGCTCCAGGAGCTGGGCTTCAAGCCGTTGGAGGGGGAGACCCCGATCATCCCCGTCATCATCGGCGAGACGGCGGCCGCCATCCGGATGAGCGAGCTGCTGCTGGAGGAGGGGGTCTTCGTCACCGGGTTCGGGTTCCCGGTGGTCCCGCAGGGCACGGCCCGGGTCCGCTGCCAGATCTCGGCGGCCCATACCCGGGACGACCTCGAGGAGGCACTCCGGGCCTTTGCCAAGGTCGGCAAGCGCCTCAACTTGATCTGAACTGGTCGTGGCGGAACGCGAGACACCCCTCTCGCGTTCCTCACGAACCCTCGAAAAAGCCGGCCCGCCGACCTATCCTGCCAATTACCAGACGACGGCCAGCCAAAAACGATACAGTAGTATTCCTGCGCTGCACCTCTCCATATCTCATTTAAAGACAATGAGATACGTAGAGAAACGCCTCTAGCTAACCCCACAAAAACATGACATACCATGTCGAAACGGTGCAGGAAATGGCCTGAGCACGGCCTTTGCCACAGAGCCCCGTGTCTCATACCCTATCGCAAGAGGCAGGGAGGCCGTACAGATGCGTCCTGTTCAAGTCCTTGGTGCGGCCTTCGCGGGCCTGCTCGTCCTGTCGGCGCCGGTCTCGGCTCAGCGCGACGACTCATTCAAGTGGTATATCGGCGGCCAGGGCGGCATGCTCGGCTTCGAAACCCCGATTCAGACCCGGTCCTGGTCGCCGTCGGTCGGCGGGCACCTGCTGATCGTCGCCAAGCGGTCGGGCCTGATCCTGTCGGTCGACGAGGCGCTCGGCAAGTCGGAAACTTCCGGCTTTGGCCAATCGGTCGCCAACAATGGGGTCCGCGAGGTCTCCTTCGACCGGATTCGGAAGTACACGGCGGTGCTGACCGCCTTCCCGGTCCCGGGTAACACCCAGCCGTATGTCGGTCTCGGCTTCGGCCTGGTCCAGGTGATCGACCCGCAGCCCCTGGGCTTCTTCACCTCGCCGCAGCACGCGGCGGTGACCAAGGCCGATGCGGACGAGCGGTCGACCAGCGGATTCCTCGCGGCGGTTCTGGGCGTTCAGACCCGGCTCGATCGGCTGGTCGTGTTCGGCCAGTATCAGCTGCACAGCGCGCCGGCCGCGGGCAAGTTGCTCCGGGGCTCGGGCCACTCGGTTACCGGCGGCATTCGGGTCTCGCTCGGCAGCGCCAAAGAAGGGATCAAGGGCGGCGGCTACTGAGCGCTCCTCAACCGACAAACGAACGGGGCGGCCTCATCGGCCGCCCCGTTTGCGTTGAGGATTCGGTATTACGACAAACCGGAGCGGCCAGTCGACCGCGCGGCTGATCCCGATTCGCGGAGTCACCTCCACTTCGGCGACCGGCGCGGTGGCCGGATAGACCCGCGCCCATGAGGTCCGCATCAACCGGCCATCGAGGCTTCGATCGATGCCGAGCGCCTGACAGAGTTTGCCGGGACCGTTGCTGAGCTGGGCCGAGGCCACGGGCCCTCGACGCCGGACGGCTCCTTCCATGCCGTCCATGATGCGGACCGAGCGAAGCAGCACCGCCCCGCCGGCCGCGGGCACGCCGGTGACGAGGTTGGCGCACCAATGGATCCCGTAGCTCCGATAGACGTACCAATACCCCGGCGGAGAATAGAGCCCTTCGTTCTGGGCGTGGCGACGACCACGGTAGGCGTGCGATGCGGGGTCGTCAAAGCCCAGGTAGGCTTCCGTCTCGAGGATGACGGCACGGATGGCGTGCCCTTCGACCTCGGTGACGAGTTCGGCGCCCAGCAGCTCACGAGCCACCAGGGCGGCGTCTCGCATGAAGAACTCGTCGGGAAGCGGGCTGCTCAGCTTGGGCACAGCCTGGGAGGTCGCTCGGAAGTTGAGAGGTGTACGAACTCGTCGAGGCCGAGACATCCCCGGCCTCGACGAGGGAGAAAGCGCGGGGTCAGCCGGCCTTCTTGGCGGTCCGGCTCCGACCGCGACGGGGCCGTGACTTCGCGGCCGACTTTCCTTCCGCAGCTGCCGGCGCAGCAGGCGCGGGGGTGGGACTGGCTGCCTTCGCAACCGTTTCCGCCTTGGCACTGCCGGCGGCCTTGGCCGTCTTAGCCGTCTTGGCCGAACGTCCGCGGCTACCGCGCTTGGCCTGAGCCTTCTTGGTCGTCGCGGCTTCTGAGGACTCTACGACCGGCGACTCCGTCGGCGCAGTGACCGGAGCGGCAGCGGCCGGAGCAGGCGCCGTGTCCGCTTCGGTTTCGACCACGCCAACCAGCGAGATCGCGGGAGGCCGGACCGGCATCCGGGAACCGCGGCGGAATCGCACCATGGCGGTTCGTGCCCCGGCGCCATCGTCGCTCGCCGGCGGCTCCGCAGCCGGGCGTTCCTCGCCCGAGGTCTGGCCGGCCTGTTCCACCGACGCAGGCGACGCGCCCGCGACCGGTGCGGTGGCCGCGGCCGGCGCGCTCGAGCCGAGCCGAGCACGGGACGAGCGGGTCAGGGAGACTTCGAAGGCGTCGTCACCCGCGCGCTTCACCTCCGCGAACTCGGCGTCGTTGGCCTGGCGCAGGAAGCGGACGAACCGTTCCGGCTCGAGCAGCGGATCTTCGCGTCCGTGGAGTGCGGCCATCCGGGCGCGTACCAGGTCGTGCTGCGCCGGGGTGGGCAATTCGCCCAGGGCCTTGGTGAGCAGATGGAACGCGGAGCCGAGCGACAACTGCCCGTTAGGTGGGGCCACCGGCGCATCCGGCGCGACCGACGGCTTTCGGCCGTTTGTCTGCTGCGCAGATGACTCGCTCCGCGGGCTGCGTTCTTTCTCTTTGTCCTTGTCCTGATCGCGCCGATCCCGGTCGCGACCTCGGCCTCGCCCGCGGCCGCGGCGCTCGCCATCGCGCTCCCGTTCCGCCGCCGGCTCCGCAGCAGGCGCTGCGGCCCGTCCTTCGCCCAGGCCGACCTCGTACTGCCCGTTCTCGAGCTTGTTGACCGTGATCAGCCCGCGGGTCGCCGCTTCCGTGACGAACTTGCTGAACCGGCTGAAGCCGGCATTCCGCTCGTCGAAGTTCGGATCGAGCTGCTGCATCACCTGCTTGAGGCGATCGGACCGGAGCACGTCATCCTGCCGGACCATCTGCTCGACGGCTTCGCGCACCAGTTCCCAGGGGTCGCGCTGTACGTTCGGCGCATCGACCTCGCGGTGCAGCCCGGCGAGTTCACTGTACGAGTAGTACTCGTCGCAGTTCTGGATCAGGAGGTCGCTGGCCGACTCGCGGATCCCGATCCCGATCACATACTTGCCGTACTCTTTGAGCTTGAGCACCAGCGAGGAGAAATCGCTGTCGCCCGACAGGACGATGAAGGTGCCGATCTCGGGACGGGTAAACACCAGTTCGATCGCGTCGATCGCCAAGCGGATATCGGTGGCGTTCTTCTTGGTGGCGCCGACGGCGGTGGCCCAGATCATGTCGATCGACCGCTCGGTGAGCGGCATGACATACTGGGAGTAGCGGCGCCAGTCGGCGTAGGCGCGCTGGACGGTGACCTTACCGCGAATGATCTCGCTGTTGAGAAGGGTCTTCAGCTCCTTGGTCAGGTCGGAGCGGATCCCCATGGTCACGTTGTCGAAGTCGATCAGGAGGGCGGCGTGCGGCGCGTGGGGCGCCGCATACGGCGCACCCTGCGGACTCGGCGGCGCCATGCGGCGCGACCGGCTGTGTGGGACTGTCACTCTTTTTTGAGCTCCGAGCCCTGTCCCCTCGTAAGGGTCCCGCCGCTCCCCGCACCAGCTTTGGTGGTCGCGGGAACTCGGCCAGGAACCTCGTCAGGCAGGGCCTCTGGCTTGGGTTCTCGCAGCGCCATTTGCGCTGCATGTTGTGAATTTTAGATGAGTTAGGTGACTGGCGGTAGGCCATTCCAGGCTGCGAATCCTGCTCGCCAGGTTCCGCCGTGCCCGGCCGGTACAGCCTCATCAGGAAGGTCCTGGACCTCAACCGGCCATTTGACTAGCGCGCCAAGTCCGCCATGTCGCATAGGACCATTTACATAAGTCATTTCATAGCAATAGGTTAACTTTCATCTGCCACGGACACGAAGATTACAAACAATCAAACCCTGCAAGCGAGCGATTGATTTTGCTATTGAACTCTACTTGATCGGACGATAGCATCATTTGGATCATTTCACGCCAGGGTCGATGCGCCCAACGTCCTTTCACCTCAAATGCCTCGGCATACCGGAGCTTCGGGCCCCGGATGGCAAGGCCGTGCGCATCCGCGTCAAGAAGCATTTGGCCCTGCTCGTCTACCTCGCGGTCGAGCGCAGTCGGCCGCACTCGCGCGATCGATTGGTCGATGTCTTCTGGCCTCACGCGCCACGCGATCGCGGGCGCCACTCCTGCGCAACTGCCGTCTCGTTGCTGCGCAGCATCCTCGGCAAGGACACCTTGATTCAGACGCGCGCCGGGCTGCGGTTCGTACCGGCGGGACTCACCCTCGATCTCGATCATCTGGAATCGGGCCAGATCATCGGCCCCGATGGCGAGCCGTTGCTCGACGTCGACGGATTCCTGCGCGGCTTCGATATCGACGACGCGCCCGAGTTCATGTTCTGGAAGGAGCGGGAGCACGTCCGCCGGATGCCAGCCGTGCATGCCGGGCTGCTCGCGCTGATCGATCACGGCCGGCGGCGGAGTTCCCACGACGAGATCATGATGTGGGCCGAGCGGATCCTCTCGCTGGATCACCTGGCGGAAGAGGGGATCCGGGCCCAGATGGAAGCCTTTGCCCTCGTGGGCGACCGCGTCTCGGCGCTTCGGATCTTCGACGAGTGGAAAGACAGGCTGCTCGACGATCTCGGTGCGCAGCCATCACGCATGGTCGAGGGCATGGCGGCCCAGCTTCGCAAGCGCGGCTGGCAGCCGAGCCGGGCCAAGCCGACGCCGGCCGTCCCCGCCGAGCAGTGGCGGCGTACGTCGTTCGTGGGCCGGCGCCACGAATACCAGCACCTGTACGAGGTCTGGGAAGGGGTGCATCACTACCAGGCCAATCATCTGCTGATCACCGGCGACAGCGGCGTCGGGAAGACCACGCTGGCGCAACGTCTGGTGACGGCCGCGGGTCTCGAAGGCGCATCCGTTTCGCGGGTGCAATGCTATCACGTCGAGCAACGGATCCCGTACGCCGCCGTCAGCAGCATCATCCTGGGACTGCTCGACCGCCCGGGCGCCTCGTCCACGGAACCTGCGGCGCTGGCCGAACTGGCCCGCATCATCCCACAGGTCCGGGAGCTGTTTGCCCGACTGCCCGAGCCACAGAGCGTCGAGGGCGAGTCGGTCCGCCTGCTGTTTGCGGAGGCAGCGGTCGACCTGCTGCGCGCCCTGCTCTCTGAGCGACCGGTCCTGCTCGTCATCGACGACTGGATCTACGCCGACGAGGTCAGCCGCGCCGTCCTACATCTGATCACCCGGCGGATCGATGACCGGCGCTTCATGGTCGTCGCCACCCTGCGATCGGATATCGGGACCGAGTATCAGACTGCGGAGCACGACCTGTCGAGCCTGGTCGCGGCGCGAATCGCCCTGGAACCGATGCCGCGCGAAGATTGCCTCGAGCTCCTGGACGCCATCCTTCCGCCTGATCACCCTGCGCCCAGCTCGACCGAGAAACGTGCTCTGGTCGCGGCGTCGCGGGGCTATCCGATGGCGCTGGAACTCTTCGCGCATGATTGGGTGATCAGCGGCCCGGGATGCATGGGCCTCGCGCTACGAGCCTTTACGACGGCGTATCAGTCGAGCAAGGCTGGTGGAGCCGATCCATTCCGGGAGTTGGTCGCTCGGTTGCTGACCGACCTGGCGCCCGGCACACGCCAGTGTCTCTATCTCGCCGCCGTCCTCGGGCCCAACCTCGGTGACCTGGCCGTCTATGCCATTCTCGACCTGACATTGAGCCAGACGATGGAGAGCCTGGCCGCGTTGACGGATCGACGGATTCTCCGGGATGTGGGCAGTGGGACGGAGTTCATGAACGAGTTGGTGCGGGCCCACGTGTATGGGACGATCCCGTCACCGCTCCGGGTGCAGATTCACGGCCTCGTCGCGGACCACCTGATCGCCAATATCCGAGAGGGGCGCCGGGATCAGCATCTCGAGATTGCCTGGCACTTGATCCGGTCGCATCGCGGGGAAGAAGCTATAGAGTACCTCATTAGCGGAGCGGAAGATGCATTGCTTCGAGGCGCCCCGGACGAGGTGATCCTCGCACTAGAGAGCTACCTCCGAGATGGCCAGAACAAAGGCGACGCCTCCGACTCCGTCTTATCCGCGATCTTGGTCGAGGCTCTCTTCGAAACGGCCCGATGGGAAGATGGACTTCGGATCGCCGCAAAGTTTGAGCGCACAGCTCAGGCCCCTGTTTTCCGTGTCCTCGCCATTGAAGCGCACTGGCGACTAGGTAAACTCGGGCTTAAGGAGTACGAAGAGATAGTATATGAACTCCTTGTGCATGGAAGAGCGCGTGACCGAAAATTCTATGACCGTGCACTTCTTCTCGCCGCCTTTATCAGCGGCGACCTCAAGAATGACAGCCTGATGGACCAGGTTCGCGCGACAATCCCTGAAGGCCCCGGGAACTCATTCCTTGAGGACGCAACGCTGCTAACGGCAACAGCTGCTTTAGCATTCCATTCGCGGCGGCTTCGGGAGGGTGAAGCCGCGGCGCGCGAGGCACGTGATATCCTTGCGACACACGGGGTAACTAACGCCGCACGCGCTCGACTCGATCTGGGGGTTGGCGCCTTCCAGGCAGCTCAGGGCGACTACCAAAGATCGATTACGAGTTTCCGTTCAGCGATCGCACTGGCTGATCGCATCGACAACCAAAGCCTCATCGCTACTAGTACGGGGAACCTCTCAATCGCCCTTCTTCGCACGGGTCAATATCGCGATGCAATTGCTGCCGCCAAATCCATTCCGAGTGGCTCTGACCCAGTCGCAAGCTGTAACGCTATCTTCGCAGAATGTGGGGCCTATGTAGCGCTGGGCGAAACGAGCAAGGCCCTCGATCGAATCGGGGACGGCGACGCCCTCGCAAAGCAAGCACAACGTGCATGGCTGCTTCAAAAATGGCAGCTCGACAAACTCGACGTATTGTGGCTCGCAGGTTGGAGAAATAAAGCGCTGTCGGAAGCAAGAACTATCGCAGGCACAACATCGCACTATCCGCTTGCGAAAGGAACAACGGGAAGCTTTCTCCGTTGGCAATCCAAGCTCGTCGACAAATTCATTCCAAGCGTTGAATTTGCGCGCATACTCGAAGAAGAGTACAGCCAAAGGTCGTCCCTGGATGCACTTGATCGATTCGAGCTACTTCACCTTATCATGCATCACAAATGCAACATATCGGCAACGGCAGAGGAGCTAGAAAAAGAGCTTGCATTATTGAAGGGCATTCTTCCAGACGCAGCAACAAGTACGGCGGAGAAGCTACTAGAATGAATATTTGGTGATGGGATCAGTGAGTTCAGTTGTTGGAAAGGCCTGAGCGAAGGGCATCCAAGAGACTGGACTGCGACCTGTAGGCCGGCCGCTGCGGCCGACCACCAGCAGGCTGAGGGCGGACATTGGCCTGCTCGACGAAGAAGTCTTTGTCCGACACAAGTCGCCGGACGGTTACTGAGTTGATAGCCGCATCAACTACCGTTGGATCAAATTGGCTCCCACGGTACTTAGTCAGCTCAGCAACAACTTTATCCAGAGAGAGAGCGTTTCGATATGGACGATCGGTCGTCATCGCATCGATAGTATCCGATATCATAATGATCCGAGCACCCAGAGGAATCGCTTCCCCCTCGATACCATTCGGATACCCCTTCCCGTCCCAACGCTCATGGTGAGACCGCACACACTCCTGGACATTTCCGTTAAACCGAGAAAAGAGGCCAACGAGTTCAGCACTCTTGGTCGCGTGGGTCTTCATAATCTCCCACTCTTCCTGAGTCAAACGCCCTTCCTTCTGAAGGAGAGGCGCAAACTCCGCGTGAATCTTCCCTACGTCGTGAAGGAGTGCCGCATTCTCGACTTCAAGTAACGTCTCACCCGAAAGCCCAAGCTCAACCCCAATTGCCTTAGAAAGGGCCGCAACTCGGCGGGAGTGACCTGAGGTATACGGATCACGTGCCTCAATCGACTTGACCATCATCTCAAGCTGCTCACGCAGCGCCAGCTCCAATTTGTCGTGAGCAGAATCAAGCTGGTCGTAAAGCCCCTGGAGGGTATTCAGCTTGATGTAGATATGTCGTAACGCAACGATCGGCAGAAGAATCAAGAGGAAGAAGAATCGACCTTGAACTGTGTCTCCCTCGAAACGGATGTATGCCCAGGCAATCAACAGCGAAAGCGCGCTCGCACCTAGATCGTAGCCCAGCACCCATACCGTATTACGCCGCCAAACTGACCGAAGCGGAACGCCATGCGAAATGGAAAGAACACCACTAACAGCGACGGAGTTCAGCAGAAAGTAGAAAAGGGAGCCCGCAGAAAAACAAAGGACATCCTTGAGAAAGACCCCTGTATCGAATACTGCGCCACTCTCGAAATAGTCGAGCGGCTGACTGCCACCCAAGGCCGCGTAGACAGCAATTGCGGCTATCGAAGAGTACGTTCGTTGCGCGACGTTAAAAACGACACGAATCGTAGGACGGCGGTGCCAAAGCTGGCTCGCCCCCATAAGCATTGCCGCAACAGCGCCGGCCCAGAAGGCGCCAAACAGCAGTCCTGCAGCCAAGTCGCTAACAAACGAGATTGACCCCTTACCTTCACCGCTCCTTAGAGTTGTTGAGGCGACCTCGAGCAAAAACCCAACAAAGAGCAGGGCCAATATTTCCCAAATGCCTGGAACGGTCCTGTAACCCGTCCAAGACCATACAAGGACCACCAACGCGACGACGACGTTGAGGGCAACATAGGTCTTAACAGAACGAGGTACAGCTGTCATGAGAAGTTCGGGAAAAGGGGCTAACGGTCATCGCTTACCAGCTCTGAACTTCAGCGAAGAGCAGCGAGACAATAAAGTCCACTGCACCGCCAGCAACGGCCGCGAGCCAGCTGATCATGAGCGTTATCACCTCCCCTCCGGGTCAATCACAGTCCCTTGGGACGGCAGGCCTCGCTATAGCCCACCTAACGCTCCGCTCAGTTGTCCGCTCGGCTCCGCTCACACTTCCTCGAAGACCGGGCCCCCCTCCCTACATTCCTTTCACTCGCTAAGAGTCACCTGCCACTCTCGCCTGCCTCTGCAGGCCGAGTACAACCTTCAAATCACGCCGGACGCCGGGCGTCCACCCAGCGATTGGTTGCATCCAGGACGGCAAACACGGCGGCCCGCTCCGGGCTCTGCCGGATTTCGGCCGTCCCGGTCAGCAGCACGCCATCGCGGCCGCCCATGCCTTGCAGGGCCACGAAGACGACACTCCGATCCGCCGCCTCGACCACCTGGACATTCTCGACCATCAAACTGTGCTTCTCGAGCAGCCGTTCGAGCACCGCCACCGTCGCGCGCGCGGCGCCTTCGACCCGGCCGCGAGGGGTGTCCGTGGTCTCTTCGTCCGCCGTTTCCTGCCGGCCGGCAATCGACAGCGACACCTGCACCGCCACCCGCAGCGGCCGATCGCTGCCACGCACCACCAAGTCCTCGAACAGTACCCCGCGCTGCATGGCCCGCTCGCGCACCGAGGCCCGCTCGATGGTTTCCATCGGCCGGACTTCCGCCGTCTGCGCAATGCTGATCTTGCGATGGTCGACCTTGAGGCCCAGCTGCGCCAGCAGCGCGGACTCGATGTTGCGCACCAACTGTTTGGCCTGCAACCCCGACTGCGCCAGCACGTGAATCTCGCTGACCTCACCCAACGGCGTGGTGACTACCCGCGCCGAAAGCACGCCTTCGAGCGTCGTCAGCAGGTTCTCCGCCCGCCGCACGCCCCACGGGTCCGGCATGCTCTCGGCCGGCTTGGCCGAGCCGATGTCCTGGCGCAGTGGATTGGGTCCCGTCACTCTGTCCGTCCTTCGGTTGCCGCCGTTAAACCACCGTGTTGCGCCCCGCGGCCTTGGCGCGATACAGCGCCCGGTCCGCGTTGACCAACAGATCGCCGCCGCTGGGCCGGTCGGGGTCGTACTCCGCGATGCCGATGCTGACCGTCACCGCAAAGCCCATCCGCTGCCCCACCGTTTCCACGCCGCGCCGAAGCGCTTCCGCCACCCGCTCCGCACCGAGCAAATCGGTCCGGGTCAGAATGACGACGAACTCGTCGCCCCCGTATCGCGCCGCCAGGTCCGATGCGCGGACCGCCGCACGAATTTCGTGAGCCACTTCTTTCAACACCTCGTTGCCCGCCTCGTGCCCAAACTGATCGTTGACCTGCTTGAGCCGGTCAAGATCGAGAAACAAGACCGTAAAGCGATCGCCGCTTCGCTTGCTGCGCTCGACCTCGTGCGTCAACCGGTCGCGCAGGACCCGGAAGGTCGCGAGCCCGGTCAGCAGGTCCGTCGCCGCCGCCCGATGCGCTTCCTCCGCCTGCCGCTCCTGATAGGGCCCGCACTGCTTGAGCGAGGCCCGACCCAACGCCGCTGCCTCCGCAAAGGCCCGGCAGGTATCGTAACCGCACGCCCGGCAGTCCCAGGGACGCCCATTCGGGCCCAGCCCGATGGCGGCAAGGACCTGCTCGACCTGCTCCGGCTCGGCGCCCGCATTGGTCCGCGGCCGAATATCGAAGACTGCCCCCACGCTGGCCACCACACCCGCCTCGACCACCGGTACCCGGCTCCGCGGCGGCTCGGTGTTCTGTACCACCGCCCGGCGCCAGTACAGCTGGTCGCGCGGACCGGAGAGCGGGTGATCGAGGGCGCCCTCATACGAGAGCACGTCGACAAACCCGAGATCGATCCGATCCACCGTCACCGCACGCGAGATGGCCTTGAGCCCCGAGAGCCCGCGGACTTTCTGGAACCGCCGGCTCGAGTGCTTGGCCTCCTCCAGCATCGTTACCGGCAAGCCACCCGCCACGCTCAAATGCCGACGCCGCTCCTGGGGAACCCGGGTAAAGACCGTCGGCTGCGCCTGCACCGCAACCCCGCGGGCCCGGAACAGCTCGTCCAGTTCCGCAAAGGTGATCGCCGCGTCGATCTCCGGTACGCCCGCCATAGGCGTGAGACCCGCATAGACGACCTTGATCCCCTCCGGCTGGATCGAGCGCAGGTAGCGCCCTTCGGCGACCACCGGCGGCACCACCGGCGCAAGGTACGGCACCAGCTCCGGAAACTCCGAGCGCACCGTGGCGACCACGACAGGATCGGTCGACCGAATCAGCGTGCCCCAGGTCTCGCTCTGCCAGAGCCGGAGATACTCCATGGCCACCAACTCGTCACCGATCACGCCGCGCGACACCAGCCGGAACCCCGCTGCGTAGCAGGCATTGACGACCTGCTCCGGCACGGCCGGATAAAAATGCGCCGCGCACTCGGTGTCGAGAATCAGCGCGCCGGTTCCCTCCGCAGCAATCGCGACGGCATGCCCCAACTCGCCGGCCACATCGACCGCGCCATGAGGGCATTCCGGCACACACAGCCCGCAGTGCACGCACGCCTCGTCGATGACGCGCACCCAAGAGCCGTCCGGCGCAACCGCAATTGCGTTGCTCGGACACACCCGGACGCACGCCAGACAGCCGACGCAGGCCTCGTCATCGATGACGAAATGCACGCTACGCCCTGAATGGCTCTGGGGGTGACGCAAGAACGATCAACATTGATCGGATCAAAGTCAAGTTCCAGTGCCTTATTTTTTTACACCTGGCCCGTCAGTCGAGTCCGTACTCTTTGATCTTACGGTAGAGCGTTCGCTCACCAATGCCAAGCTTTGCAGCTGCTTGGCGACGGTTCCCGTGTGAATCTCGGAGTGCGGCACCTATTGTCGCCTTTTCAACTTCCGCCATAGTCATGCCAGGGCGATACAGCACATCCGCTGGTGCAACATCTGGCACGATCTCGTGCAAAGGAGTGATCGACGACTCCGGAATTTCGATCACCTGGACCTTCGCAGGCCGGTCATCCAGGCGCCGACGGAGCTCTTCGACCTGTAAACGGAGGTCCATGAGCCCGCGCAGGATGAACTCGAGCTCTTGGCTGGAGGCCTGCCGACCGCCCGAATTGACGACCATGGGCAGCAGGGTGTGGGCTCCTTCCAACACTTCCGGGGGGATATCCGACGCCCGGATCTCCGTTCCCGGCGCCAGCACGACCATCGATTCGATCAGATTCCGGAGTTGCCGGACGTTCCCGGGCCACGGCGCCCGGACCAGCTGCGCCATGGCCTCGGTGGTGATGCCCCGAAAGGGCCGGTCGTGCTGTTTGGAGAACTCCCGGATGAAGCGGCGCACCAAGATCGGCACGTCCTCCCGCCGATCCCGAAGCGGCGCCAGATCGATGTTGAGGACGCTGAGCCGGTAATACAGGTCTTCCCGGAAATCACCGAGCGCCACGGATTCGCGCAGCGCCCGGTTGGTCGCCGCTACGACGCGGACATCGACCTTGATCGGCTGAGTGCCGCCGACCCGGAAGAAGGAACGGGTCTCGAGCACGCGGAGCAGCTTAACCTGCACGGCTTGCGGCACTTCGCCAATCTCGTCGAGGAAGATGGTGCCACCATCCGCCAGCTCGAATCGCCCGAGACGACGCTCCGCCGCGCCGGTGAACGCGCCCTTCTCGTGACCGAAGAGTTCCGATTCGAGCAACGTTTCCGGCAACGCCGCACAATTGACCGGAATGAACGGTTTGCCGCGCCGAGGCGAGAGATCGTGCAAGCCCTTGGCGACCAGTTCCTTGCCGGTGCCCGATTCGCCCTGGATCAGCACGGTGGTCGAGACCGGCGCCATCTGCTCGATCTTGACCAGAACTTCATGAATGGCGCTGCTCTGCCCGATGATGCCGATCCGCTGCTGCAGTTTCTGGCGATCGACCAGCCGCCGCGCCATGGCCACCGCTTCGACGATCGGAACCGG
The DNA here is from genome assembly GCA_037189525.1 of Gemmatimonadales bacterium. GTDB lineage: Bacteria > Gemmatimonadota > Gemmatimonadetes > Gemmatimonadales > GWC2-71-9 > SHZU01. The sequence goes on along the minus strand of JBBCJC010000002.1, from coordinate 1,373,645 downwards.
CTTGGGAGCGACCTGCGTCGCGCCCAACCGCTCGATCCGTTCGCCCCGTTCCGAATCGGTCGGCTCGAGCAACGCGAGGGTATAGATCTCGAGTTCGCGCGCGTAGGTGATCAACTCGAGCGCGGGCGCCTCATGGACGGACCCGGTGAGGATGACCAGTCCCGGCTGCTCGCGGCGCACCGCCGCTCGGCCGTCATCGACCGCCGAGACGAGCGAGGTGGTGAACCCGGCCTGCTCGAGGGCGGCATTCAGGGGGACGGCGGTTTCGAGATCCGCCAGTGTGAGGACGATGTCAGCCATGCCCGGTTCGTACTCCCTGCAGCAGATCCACGGCGTGTTCGACCAGCGGTGACAGCACCGCGAGTCCGTCGCGGACCCCACCGGTACTTCCCGGCAAATTGACGATGAGGCTCCGCGCCCGGCTTCCGGACAGCCCCCGCGAGAGCACCGCCCTGGGGAACTCCCGGTACCCGGTCATCCGAATGGCCTCGGCAATGCCGGGCGCTTCCTTCTCGAGCACGACACGGGTGGCCTCGGGCGTTACGTCACGCGCCGTCAAACCGGTGCCGCCCGTGGTGAGGATGAGATCGGCCACGTCCCGATCGGCCCACTGCAACAGCACCGGAACGATCTGCGCCACCTCATCCGCCACCAGCGCGCGGGCTGCGATCGGGTAGCCGCGCTCGGCCGCCCACGCCGCGATGGCGTCGCCCGAGGTATCCGCACGCTCGCCGCGCACACCGGCGTCGGAGACGGTGAGGATGGCCACCCGGACCGGACGCCCCCCGCTCATCTCAGGCCTTACGGACCGACCCCTTGTCCCAGAAGGGGCGCTTGACCACTTCGGCCGGGATCCGCTCACCGCGGCACTCGACTTCGAACCGGGTTCCGACCTTGGCCTGCGCAGCCGGCAGGAACGTGGTCCCGATCGGCGCACCGAGCGAGGGGCTCTGGCTCCCGCTGCGCACCTGATCGACCTGGCGGCCGTCGATCCAGACCGGATAGCCCGGGCGGGGCACGCCTCGGCCCAGCAGCTTGAAGCCCACCAACCGGCGGGTCACCCCGCGTTCCTTCTGCGACCTGAGCGCCTCGGCGCCGACGAACGGAGCGCCCTTGTCGAGCTTGACGATCCAACCCAACCCGGCCTCGAGCGGCGTGATGGTCTCGTCGATTTCCTGGCCGTAGAGCGCGTATCCCATCTCGAGCCGGAGCGAATCGCGCGCGCCCAGGCCGATCGGCTTGGCGCCGACGTTGACCACGGCCTCCCAGAGGGCCACCGTGTCGCGCCAACGGCAGTAGATCTCGAAGCCGTCTTCGCCGGTGTAACCGGTCCGGGAAATGAAGCAGTCCACCCCGCCGATCCGGCCCGTGGTATGGTGATAGTAGCCGATGGCGTCGAGCGCCACGCTCGAGATCGGCTGCAGCAGTTCCTGCGTCTTGGGGCCCTGCACGGCAAGCAAGCCGATGTCGTCGGAGATGTCGCGGAGCCGGATGTTGGCGCCGCCCTTGAGATCGACGATATGCTCCCACGCCTTGGCGCGGTTGGCCGCGTTGACGACCAGCATCAGCTTGTCGTCGAACCGATAGACGGTACAATCGTCGACGACGGTCCCCTCTTTGGTGAGGAGGGCCGAGTACTGGACCTGACCGGAGGCCAGCGCGCTAACGTCGTTGCAGGTGATCCGGTTGACGAAAGCGTTCCGATCGGGGCCTGTCACTTCGAACTCACCCATATGGGAGACATCGAAGACGCCACAGCCCGTTCGCACCGCCTGGTGCTCGGCCATGATGCCCGAGGTGTACTGGACCGGCATCTCCCATCCCGCGAAGGGCACCATCTTGCCGCCGGAGGTGCGGTGGATCTCAACCAAAGGGGTCTGGAGAAGGGACGTCGAATCGCTCATGGTGCTAAACCTGACCGAAGATGAGGGGCAAGTAACGCCAAAATGGCAGGTACGAAACCTAGTCGATTGGACAAGGCGGATGTAGGGGAGTAGCGGCAGCGGGAGACCCAAAGCGGGCCTGGACCGGACGCCAAAACCGGGAGTGTCGGATTTAGCTACGCTGGAGCCGGAACAGCCGGACCCGTTCGATCCCCAGAGAATCGGTTTGCACGCCCAGCAGATAGTCCCGACCGATGTCGAACGGCCTGAACCGGGCCGGCATCAGGAACGGCCCCAGCCACTCACCGGTCGGAGCAAAAACCTGCCAGGGACGATTGGTCTCCCGATCCGAAAACGGGACGTGCGGTTCAGCCCAGACCGCCCCGGTGGGATCACCAAGCAGGGCGCGATACGCCGGGCGCTCGGTGAGAACCGGCATCGCGTCGAGCCGGGCCTGCGCGTTCGGCGAGCGATTGGCGCCGAGCAGGAAGGCCCGCTCGCGCTCCCGTTCCTCCGGCGGGATCGACAGGTCGAACGACGGCACCCGAGCCGACTGCGTCACACGCCCACTGCGATCCAACCAGGCAATCTCCAGACGTTCGGCCGTACCCAACACGATCGCATTCCCGGCCGTGGTAACCGAGGCATCCTTGCCGTAGAGCACCCCGCCGGAACTGCCGTCGCCGCTCAGCACCGTTTCCTCGGCAGGTACGATCGCGATCGTATCCGGACCTTGGCCGGCTAGCGGGACCGTGATGATGGCTGCGGGGAGACGCGTCAGCCCGGTGCCCTGGAGCGCACCAAGCATGATCGCCTTGGCCACCAACAGCGAGTCGCCCAGCAGCTGTAAACCATATGTGGCAGGATGGTTCCCGAGCAGGGCTACGACCCGCCCAAACTCCCCCGTCGAGGAAACGACGGTGAGCCGGCCCAGCCGGTAGTCGAACACCGCCAGCGAATCGCCAGGCCAGCGCAACAAAGTCAGGATCTGACGGAAATCACCGGGGCCGTCTCCAATGCGACCGAACGTCCAGCGATGTCGACCGGTTGCGTCGAAGGTGCGCAGCTCCCGGGTTCCGCCGTCGACGACGACGATGTCGCCATTCGGCTGCCGAACGGTGCCGACGATCTGGTGAAATTCTTCCGCAGCCGACGCTTCCTCGCGCCCCAGGGAGAGAAGCGGAACGGTGTCGACTGACCAGGCAGGCCGCGCACTCCAAACTGGCGCGCTCGACTCGACGATCGCGATGCCCAGACTGTCGCGGCGGACCGTCGGGTCCGGCCCTTCGCCGCAGCCGGCGAGTACCAGGAGAGCCGCGACCGCGAGGCCTTCCCGATTGACGATACGTCCCATACCCCCTCCTGGCTGGACCGGCTATGCCGAAGTATGCTTGTCGACACACCTGCCTTCAACCACCACATAAGGTCGTCACCATGAGAAGCCTTGCCCCGGCATTGCTACTGCTCGCCGCCTGTTCATCAGCTCCGCCAACGGAATCTCCGGAGCAAACGGCACAGCGGGAGGCCGCAGAAACGACCGAAGCCAAGCGGGTCATCGACTCGCTCAACCTCGAATTCAATGGCGCCTTCAGCTCCGGACTGGGCGACATCGTGGCTGCCCAATACACCACCGATGGCGAACTCGTGGTCAGTGGACAGCCGCCGTTCAAGGGGCGGCAGGCGATTGCGGGAATGGTTGCCGAAATGGCCAAGCTCAAGGCCGCCATCACCACCCGGGCTCGAACGGTCACTCGGCATGGCCCCTTGGCGGTCGAATTGGGCGACTACACGCTGTCGCTCACCCCGCCAGGCGCGCGCGCGGCGACCACCGAATCAGGCACCTACATGATTCACTGGCACCTGGTTGACGGTCATTGGCTTCGGATCAGCGACGTGGCGGCGGCCACCCCGACCGCGCCGTAATAGCACGACGGAAAGACCCGATGGTGGTCCAGCCGTTCCTGGACCTCATCGGGCCTCCGCCCTGCAGATTATCCGGCTCGCCTCGCGACGAACCTCACCCAAACTGGCATCACCCCATCAACCGATCCTAATCGCATCGGCGCTCTCTACCCTCTTTCCACCCGACATTGCCTAACCAGTCCCGGCATTTGAGGAACGGTTGATCGACCGGCGCCATCCTGACGGCACCCAATGCCTCCCTCAAGCCGTGCGCCCCCATGCACGATACTTGAGAGGATAGGCCTGACCCCGAGGAGCTGCCGCCATGCCGTGGTCCCCGTCTCTCGCCGTCCTGTTGCTGGGCATGATACCGGCCGTACCCGAGGTACCGGCCACCGATACGGTGCGCGTCGACCGAAAGACATTGGCCCGCGCCCTGGCCAATCCTGCCTCATGCACCGCACCGTCCCGCGCGGAGGAATGGCCCGAGCCTATCGTCGTCGAGGAGATGAACATCCCGGGACAATATCTGTTCATGGCGGACGGGCGGTTCATCGTCTACGACCGGACGGCCAAGCGGATCCGGATCATCGCACCAAGCGGAAAGGAAATCGGGCGTGTCGGCGGGCAGGGCAACGGCCCCGGCGAATTTCAACTCGCCTCGTATTTCTTCCGCTGGGCCGGCGACACGATTGCCGTGCGCGACGTGAGCACGGCGCGGATTTCCTTCTTCACCAATCAGGGTTTTACCACATCGATCAGTCACGGTGCTGTCCCCTCCCTCGGTGTGGCCGGCCTGATGGGCAGACTGGCCGACGGCACCCTGATCTTCGGCGCCAACCATAGCATGACCGAAGGCGTCCCGAACAAAGGCATCCATCGACCCACTATCGATCTGGTCCGTTGGCGCCCGGGCGCAGGCGGCGCGGAAGTCGTTCGAGCCGGATTTCCAGGTCCGGAGCTTCGCATCGTGATGCGCAACAAGGAGCGGTCCCCCTTCAGGGTGAACTTTCCCCGACGCACCCTTTTCGGCGTAACCGACCACTCGATTCTGGTGCACGACGACGGGAAAACCGAAATCGAGATCCTGGATCCCTCCGGGCGTACCAAGCGCGTACTCACATTCGAAGTGACTGATCCTCCCATCAGTAAGGCCGATCGTGACAGCGTCGGTGAGCGTCACGAGCTGGGCTTCAAGCGCGGTTTTTCCTCGACAGCCGACATGGAATTGCTCAAGCAATACCCTCCTACCCGGGCCGCGATGGCGTGGCATGGCACCGACGCCGCCAATGGCTTCTGGCTCGCCTTTCATCCACCGGTCGCGTCGGGGAGCAAAGTGTACGTCCGCTTCACCGAGACGGGCATCCCGACCCGATGTTTCCGACCAACCGACTCCGAAGACTTTGGAATTGCCTTCTCGAACGACCGGGTCGTGACGCGCCGCCAGGAAGCGGAGGGCGACGTCCTGCGCGCCTATCGTACAGCGCCGTACCCGACGCGCTGATCGTGCCGGCTTGCCCCGACACCCGGTGGACGCTACAATCCGAGCGACATCGCCACCGGGTGCAGTCGGAACAATCCGGCTGCAGGGACCATCTCGGATGATCGGGCCGTCATCCTTTCGGGCCGCTGCTCACGCGGCTGAAAGGAACGTTGCATGCGCAAGGTCCTGCTCTATTCCCTCCTGCTCGTTACCGGACTCGTCGCCAGCCAGATCCTCCCCCCTGTCGACCTGATCGACTGGCCGGTCCGTTTCCTGACGATGGTCGCGCTCTCATTCATCATGATCCACGTCGGGTATGAGTTCGAGATCGACAAGACCCGCCCTCGTCAGTACCTCTGGGACTACATCGTGGCCGGGACCGCCGCGGCATTTCCGTGGATTTTCTGCGCCCTCTACTTCATCTACGTGATGGCGCCGCCCGAGTTGTGGAGCCATGGCGACCTCTGGCGGGAGTCCCTCCTGGAGTCCCGATTTGCCTCGCCGACCAGCGCCGGTGTGCTGTTTTCCATGCTGGCCGCCGCCGGCCTCGCAGCGACCTGGGTGTTCAAGAAGGCACGCATCCTGGCCATCTTCGACGACTTGGACACCATCCTGTTCATGATTCCGCTCAAGATCATGATGGTCGGGATGAAGTGGCAGCTGATCATCATCGTGACCGTGATCTTCACGCTGCTCTGGATGGCCTGGCGCTATCTGCATCAGATTCGCCTGCCGGTCCGCTGGCCGTTCGTGCTCAGCTATGCCGTGCTGATTGCCGCGGCCTCCGAAGCGATCTATCTGCTCAGCAAGTCGATCGATGCGAGCGTGCCGATCCACCTCGAGGTGCTGCTGCCCGCCTTCGTGCTGGGCTGCATGATGGCTCGGCCCGCGGGCGCCGATCCGCATCGCGACGATGCGACCGAAGGGTCGGAACAAGGTCCGGAATCGGCGGCGGAGCAGCGGGTCTCCACCATCGTCTCCGCCTGCTTCATGGTCCTGGTCGGTCTGTCGATGCCATCGGTGTTCGGTACCGGCGCGGCATCCGCGGCCGTCGAGTACCATGCCCTTCCGTACGAGGGCGTTTCGGCTGAGATCATGACTCAGAAGGCGACCATGCCGAGCCCGGGCATGATCGCCTTTCACGTGCTGATGATCACCTTGATCGGCAATCTCGGGAAGATGTTCCCGGCCTTCTGCTACCGCCGGGAGGCGACGATCCGCGAGCGACTGGCCCTGTCGGTGGCGATGTTTCCGCGCGGGGAAGTCGGCGCCGGCGTGCTGGTGGTCAGTATCGGCTACGGCATCGGCGGCCCGGCGCTCACGGTCGCAGTGCTGTCGCTCGCCTTCAACCTGCTGGCGACCGGGCTCTTCATTCTGATCGTGAAACGCTTGCTCCGCTCAGACGGCGGTCTCACGACCGAACCGGAACGCGCCTGATCGCGACACGGCTGGCAGCTAGCGCAGGATCGCCAGGACCACGTCGTACAGTGCGTGACTCCACGCGGCAATTCCGAAGCCGCGAGTCAGATAGAGGCCGCTGAACAAGAGCCCGGCCACCGCACGGAAGGTGAACGACTCGATCTGGAAAGGATCTCCGTAGGGACCGATGTAGTGGAACGCGGAAAAGATGAGCGCCCCGACCACCGCCGCTGTCACCGCACCGGCCCGGGGCGACCAACCCAGCAGACGAGTCGCGACCCAGGCCAGGCCGGACACCAGCAGGACCCGGAAAACCAGTTCCTCGTAGAGCCCCGCACCGAGCGAAATCATGATCTGGGTGGCAAAGCCGAACTGATCGAACGCGCCGGCAGCGAGCGCGAAGCTCAACCGACCGAGCAGGACGGCGGTCAGGGTGCTGGCCACACCACCCAGAATCACCGCATAGAGCAGCGATTCCGCGAGCATACCCCAGTAGAGCCGGGGCTCGATCGGACCATTTTTCCGATCCTTGAGCACCAGGTACGCGCCGATGCCGATCAGCACCACGGCAAAGACCGTGAGACCGTGCCGGCCGCCCAGAAACAGGAAGGCGCTCTTGAGCAGGACGTCGGCGCCGTTTCTGACACCGGCGATTGCATCGCCGCTCAGCAGGTACGCAACCGCTTCGTACAACAAGAGAAGCGGCAACGCGAAGGTCAGGCTGTGTCGCGGCGCACGCGTCTTGGCCCAATAGGAAGTCCGTGCCATACGTCCGTCGTACGAGTTTTCGGAGCCCAGGATTCACCGCGCGGTGCGATATCCTGGAAAGAAGATCGCGCCGCCCGCCGAAAACGGCGAACGGCGCGATTCGAGTCATTCGAGCTCGAGACGACCACCGGGAACCATCAGGCTCCGAGGCCGCACTCTCGTGCTCTCGAAGCTACGCGATCTCCTGGCGACCGCTTGCCCAGCTCGAGCTCGAAGGACGTTTTTCACTAGACAATGGATCACCTCCTCGGTTTGCGGTGGAACAGGACTGCCACAGGGGCATGGCTAAACTTGGGAAGGTCGCCGCCGGTTGACAAGGGCTCCGACCGGCCAGCCGTAATACCGACGGGTTATCATTGACCCGTGCTCGCCACCAGCTTCGCCTATCGGGCAGCGGCCCGCGCCGCCGTGACGCTCCTGCCGCTGGTCCGCGGCGCGGCGCCCAAGTTGCGCATCGGCGACCTCGCCCGCCGCGGGGCCGTGGCTCGCTGGGCTGCCTGGAGCCAAACGGCGCGCGATCGCCGCCGTCCGCTCCTCTGGGTCCACGCCCCTTCGGTCGGCGAAGGACTCCAGGCCGAGGCGGTGCTGTCGCTGCTGCGCGAGGCACACCCCGAGTGGCAGATGGTGTACTCGTTCTTCAGCCCCTCCGCCGAAGCGCTGGCGCGGCGCCAGCCCGTCGATCATGCCGACTACCTGCCCTACGATACGCGCGCCAACGTCGATGCGATGCTGCACGTGCTCGAGCCGACCGCACTAGTTTTCACCAAGCTCGATCTCTGGCCCGAACTCGCCACCCGTGCGCATCGGCGTGGCACCAAGGTCGGCCTGATTGCCGGCACGGTGAGCCCCGTGAGCGGCCGGCGTCGCCCAATCGCGCGCGCGCTGACCCGCGCCGGCTACGCAGCAATCGACCAAGCTGGCGCCATTGCCGCCGACGACGCCGAACGTCTCGTCGAGCTTGGCGCGGATGCCACTCGCGTCACCGTCATCGGCGATCCGCGGGTCGACAGTGCCGTTGCCAAAGTCGCGAACCTGCCCAGCGATTGGCCGCTGGCACACCTGACCCAAGGTGCTGCGACACTGGTGGCCGGATCGACCTGGGAGGGAGACGAACGGGTCCTGATCGAAGCGTGGCGCGCGGTGCAGAGCAAGCACGCCCATGCTCGGCTCGTTCTGGTGCCGCACGAACCGACGCCTGCGCATCTCCGTCTCTTGTCTGCCCGCCTGGCCAGCGCCGGTATGACCGGTACTCGGCTGTCCGAGTTGCCGGACCGGAGCGTGGTTCCTCCGCTGCTGATCGTGGATCAGGTCGGCGTCCTGGCCGGGCTCTATCGGGGAGCGGCCCTGGCCTATGTCGGTGGCGGCTTTGGCCGAGCGGGGCTGCACTCCGTACTCGAACCGGCGGTCTGCGGGATTCCCACCGTAGTGGGTCCCCGCTGGCATGCGAGTCGGGAAGCCGGGCTCCTGCTGGAAGCCCGGGCCGCTGTCGCCCTGCCGGACGACGCATCGGATGCGGCCGATCGGCTGGCGGAAACGTGGAATCGATGGCTGGAAGACCCGACCAGCCGGGCGGAGGCCGGACGGGCGGCGCTCGCCGTGATCGAAAAGGAGCGCGGCGCCGCCCGGCGGAATGCGGAGCTGGTGGAACGACTGATGGAAAGAGCGCCGGCTCGTTAGGCAATATCCGGCAGGACCGCGGCGAGCCCTGTCCCGCTCGCCGCCACCACGCAGCCTAACGCCCGATCACGACCCCTTCATAGACCACCGTCTTCGGCGCGACGATGCCGAGCGTCAGGCCGGTGACCAGGAGGTCGGTCCAGCGGCTTTTCGTCTTGATTTTGAGCTGCGCGATTTCCTTGCCGCCCACCAGCTGCGAAGCAAGGGCGCGGTCGAGACGCGCTTCCTTGAGTTGCACCACGCCCCAGAAGGCATGCACCGTGTGGGTTCGGACCTGGAAGGCCTGGCCGGCGGCCGGATCGCCCGCGGCGGCGGCCATCGTGGCCGGAACCCCCAGCGAGGTTGCATCAAAGGTCTGGGCGCACCCGCTCAACAACCCTACCAGCGCGCCCGCTACCACCACCCGCCGCATTGTGCTTGCCAACGTCATCCTCACCGAAAGTGATAACCCACGCCGACACTGAAACCGGATGCGGGCTGATCGTCGCCGGCCCAGCCCAGACGGCTGTCGTACGCCAATCGGAAACCGAGGCCCGATAGCAATCCGAAATCGATCCCGCCGCTCACCGCACCTTTGACCTGCGTACCGTCGACCCGAATCAGATCGACCCGCGGAGCAATCCAGGGCCGAATCGACACGGCGACGGCCGGAATGGCAAAAGCCGCCCCAATCCCAAGATGGCCGCGCCACGGCTTGGAACCGCCTTCAGGGGCATCGAACGGCTGCACCACGCCGGCCTGCCATGTCACCTTGAGCGGCACCAGGGGGCCGCCGAACACCGCAAACTGGGCAGCTGCCGCAAGCGACGTCTGGCTGACGTTCGGACCCATGACCGGATCGATCGTGGTCCGGATCAGCCCAGCCGACAGACCGAGCGGTCCGAAGCCCAGCGCACCGGTCACTCCAAGGGCACGGGACTTATCGTTGTCACCGGGACGCTTGATGCTGCCAAACCCCACATCGGCCGCGAGGCCAAATCCGCCGGTCACACCGGCGTTCCGAATCGGAATGCCCGAGATCTGGGCAGTTGCGTCGGAAACTAGAGTCATACCGGCCAAGAACAAAGCCGCGAAGATGGTCGGTCGAATGATGCACCTCCTCTTCCTCTACTTCAGGTTGAGGCTGACTCCGACACCAACCGTGGTCGGTTTCGACGTCAGCCGGTCATCGAAGACACGGTCGACTGCCAGATCGATTCCGACCCCGTTGAGCAGGCCGAAGGCGACCCCACCACTGAGTCCGAATGCGACATCCGTAGTGGTGACGCTCCCCGCCCCGGCGGCGAGCACGGTTGCAGGCCTGCTCTGCCGACTGTACTGCACACGCGGCGCAACCCACGGCTTGATGGCCAGGGCAGGTTGCGGAATGGTCCACGAGATGCCCACACCCACGGGCACCTGCCAGACGGAGACCCGCTCGCCGCCGATACCGATCGGCACCGAATGCCGCCCGGCGCCGGCCTGCAGGTTGACCGCCACCGGCACGAGCGGCCCGCCCGCCAGACGATAGCCGCCGACCACGCCAGGTGCGTAGATCGCCTCCTCGCTCCAGTTCGAGCCGCTCATTCGCGCGACGTATCCGCCCACCGAGGCGCGCCGAGAACCGATACTCCCGTTGACCGCGAGGGTGGTCCCGGCGCCCGCCCCGTCGTTGCCGCGCCCCACCAGCGTGCCGACCTTGATACCGCTGGCCACACCCGCATTGACCACCGGAAGGCCCGGCGCCTGCGCAGCGAGTGGCAGCGCCACCCCCGCCATCAGGATTCCGATCAGAATCTGCTTCATGTCCCACTCTCCTGACTGCCTGCGACAACCGTCATGCCACGATCGGAGGCCCAAAACGGCGCGGAGTCCCGAGGCAACGAGCCCGGGACTCCGATGCGACACGGGGTAACCGGCGGGCCCCTGACCTGCCCCGCGGATCAAATCACTATCGGGTGAATGCGAAGCTGACTGCGACGCCGTCGTAGTCACCGATACCCGCGCTGACCCGCAGTTCGAACCGGCGGTTGAACGCGATGTCGATGCCCAAACCCAGGCCGAACAGCAGGTCGCTGTCTCCACCGCCGAAAGCGGGTACCAGCACGGGGTGGACGAAGGGAACGAACTCGACATCCGAGTCCTCGAGCTGCACCCGGCGACCGAGCGAAATCCCGACCGGCACGAACATCGTCGAGCGTCCGTCGCCGAAGTTGCCGCCCACCCCGACCGTAAAGGCCCCGTCGAAGGGAAAGTCCGTCGAATGATCGAGCACCCGGGTGCGGAAATCGGCGCCTAACAGCAGCCGGGTATCGGAGCCGCGACCGTCGTGGAAACCGCCCCGCAGGCCGACATCCCAGCGCCGCTGTCCGAAGCGGTAGAACCCCTCCGCAGCGAGCCCGTAGCCCGGGTCGGAGATGGTCCCGCCAAACTCGACTCGCTGAAACGCCCGATACGGGGCTTGAAAGACGGGGGTGCCGGTGGACTGCGCCACCAGGTCGATTGCGCCGCCACCAACGGCAAGCGCCAGCCCGCCGAGTACGAGAGCTTTACGAAACATCGATTGTCTCCCTCGAGTGGGGCGCCGGCTTACGCCGCCGGCGCCACGTGTTCAGCCACCACGCGAACCCGATTAGAGACGACTTGCAGGAAGCCGCCCTGCACAGTGAAACGATGAACGGCACCGCGGTGTTTCACCGTGAGGACGCCGGAGCCCAACAGCGTCATGAACGGCGCATGGTTGGGCAGAATCCCCACCTGCCCGTCGTACGCCGGGGCGACGAGGGCGTCCGCCTCGCCGTTGAAGACGGACGCTTCCGGACCGATCACGGTGACCTGCATCACGCACCCGCCAGCTTCTTGGCCTTCTCGACGGCTTCGTCGATCGTGCCGACCATGTAGAACGCCTGCTCGGGGAGGTGATCGAACTCACCGGCCAGCACCCGCTCGAAGCTCGCGATGGTATCCTCGAGCTTGACATACTTGCCCGGGAAGCCGGTAAACTGCTCGGCGACGAAGAACGGCTGCGACAGGAAGCGCTGCAGCCGCCGCGCGCGGGCGACGATGAGCTTGTCCTCTTCGGTCAGCTCGTCCATGCCGAGGATCGCGATGATGTCCTGGAGCGCCTTGTAGCGCTGCAAGGTGCGCTGCAGGCCGACCGCGACGTTGTAGTGCCGCTCGCCCACGAACTGGGGATCGAGGATCCGGCTCGAGCTGTCGAGCGGATCGACGGCCGGGTAGATGCCGAGCTCGGAGATGGCGCGGCTCAAGACGACCGTGGCGTCCAAGTGCGCAAAGGCGTTGGCCGGCGCGGGGTCGGTCAAGTCGTCGGCGGGCACGTAGATGGCCTGCACCGAGGTGATCGAGCCCTTCTTGGTCGAGGTGATCCGCTCCTGCAGGTCACCCATTTCCGTGGCGAGCGTCGGCTGGTAACCGGCCGCGCTGGGCATCCGGCCCAGGAGCGCCGACACCTCGGAGCCCGCCTGCGTGAAGCGGAAGATGTTGTCGATGAAGAGGAGCACGTCCTGGCCCTCGACATCGCGGAAGTACTCGGCGATCGTGAGACCCGACAGACCGACCCGGAGACGCGCACCCGGCGGCTCGTTCATCTGGCCGTAGACGAGCGCCACGGACTCGAGAATGTTGGCTTCTTTGAACTCGAGGTAGAGGTCGTTGCCCTCACGGGTCCGCTCACCCACGCCGCAGAAGACCGAGCGACCGCCATGGCCCTTCTGCACGTTGTTGATGAGCTCCTGAATCACGACCGTCTTGCCGACGCCGGCGCCACCGAAGAGACCGATCTTACCACCCTTCACAAACGGCGCGATCAGGTCGATGACCTTGATGCCCGTTTCGAAGATCTCGGTCTTGGGCTCGAGGTCGGTGAACTTCGGGGTCTCGCGGTGGATCGGCCACCGCTCGGTGCTCACGGGAATCGCCGCGCCACCGTCGATCGGCTCGCCCAGCACGTTGATGATCCGGCCGAGCGGCGCGTTGCCCACCGGCACCTTGATCGGCGCGCCGGTGTCGACCACCTGCATTCCGCGGGTGACGCCGTCGGTCGAGCTCATGGCGACCGCGCGGACCATGTTCTGGCCGATGTGCTGCTGTACTTCGGCCACCAGGTTGATCGGGATCGCGGCGTTCGGATCCTTGACCTCGACGGCGTTGTAGATCTCCGGCAGCTTTTCCGGCGCGAACTCGATGTCGAGCACCGGCCCGATCACTTGGACGATGGTGCCCAGGTTCTGAGTGGTCGGCGTAGCGGTCGCAGTCATTGGTTTATCCCTGAAGTCCTGAATCGTTTCGTCAAAATCACCGGGCGATCACACCGATCGCACCGTAGCTGCTCCGTATGTGAGATCAGCCCAACGCCGCTGCGCCGCCGACGATCTCCGCGATTTCCTGCGTGATCTGCGCCTGACGGTTGCGGTTGAAGGTCCGCTTCAAATGCTCGAGAATTTCACCGGCGTTATCGGTCGCGTTCTTCATCGCGGTCCGCTGCGAACCGTAGAACCCGGCCACTGTTTCGACCAGGCCGCGATAGACCGAGTTCCTGACGTAAAGCGGCAGCAGCTTCTCGAGGATCTCGTCCGGGCCCGGCTCGAGGATGTAATCCGGCCGCACCTTCTGATCGGTCGGCGCCTCGACCGGGAGCACCCGGGTGGTCGTCGGCGGAGTCGAGATCGCGCTCACGAACTTGGCGTGCACCAGATCGACGCTGGCGAGTTTGCCGGCCTCATAATCGGCAATCAGTCCCTCGACGATGCTCGCGGCGTGGTCGGCCGTCGGCTTGTCGCCGACGTCCTGCCGATCCGCAGCCAGCGTACGACCGAGATACTTGAAGTACCCGGCGCCCTTCTTCCCCACCGCGTGCAGCTCGACGGTGTAGCCCTGCTCTTCCAGCTCGGCAATCCGGCGCCGGGCTTCCTTGATCAGATTGCTGTTGAAGGCGCCGGCCAGGCCGCGATTGGCGGTGACCAGGACCACCGCCGCGCGCACCGGCCCGCCCTGCGCAGGCGGCGCCGGACGGCGCAGCAGCGGAAACCGTTCCGCCAACTCCGGCGTCATCAGGTCGGCAATCACCTCACGCAACGCTTCCGCGTACGGGCGCGCCGCGATGACGCGGTCCTGGGCGCGCTTCAGCTTCGACGTCGCGACCAGCTCCATCGTCCGGGTGATCTTGCGGGTATTCTGAACCGCCCGCATCCGGCCCTTGAGCTGCCGATTCTTGGACATTATTCAGGCTTGAAGAGCGGCTTGAACGATGCGATGGCCTGCTCGATCTGGGCCTTCTGGGAATCATCGAGCGTCTTCTTGGTGCGAATCGTCTCGAAGATGCCGCCGTGCTGTGCACCGACGTAGGCCAGGAAGTCCCGCTCCCACTGCCGCACGTGCTTGACGTCGACCGAATCGAGATGGCCGTTGGTCACCGCGTAGATGATCACGACCTGCTGCTCGACCGGCATCGGCTGGTACTGGGGCTGCTTGAAGATTTCGACCAGCCGGGCGCCGCGCGCCAGCTGCCGCTGCGTGGCCTGATCGAGATCGGAGCCGAACTGCGCAAACGCTTCGAGTTCGCGGAACTGCGCCAGCGCCAACCGGAGCGGACCGGCCACCTGCTTCATCGCCTTGATCTGCGCGTTACCACCGACACGACTGACCGAGATACCGGCGTCGACGGCGGGGCGCACGTTGGAGAAGAAGAGGTCGGTCGTCAGGTAGATCTGACCGTCCGTAATCGAAATCACGTTGGTCGGGATGTACGCCGAGACGTCGCCGGCCTGGGTTTCGATGATCGGCAACGCGGTGAGCGATCCGCCCGGCTTCTTGATCCGGCTGTCGAGCTTCACGACGTTCGGATCTTCCGAGATCTTGGCGGCGCGCTCGAGCAAGCGACTGTGCAGGTAGAAGACGTCACCCGGATAGGCTTCGCGGCCCGGCGGGCGGCGGAGAATCAGGGAGAGCTGACGGTACGCAGCGGCCTGCTTGGACAAGTCGTCGTAGACGCAGAGCGTCGGCTTGCCGTCTTCGTACATGAAGTGCTCAGCCAGCGCGCAACCGGTATAGGGCGCGATGTACTGGAGCGGCGCCGGATCGGAGGCGGAGGCAACGACGACGATGGTGTACTCCATCGCGCCGGCAGCCTTGAGACGTTCCACCACGGTAGCCACGGTCGAGCGCTTCTGCCCGATCGCGACGTAGACGCAGACGACGCCCTGGCCCTTCTGATTGATGATCGTATCGATCGCGATGGCCGTCTTACCGGTGCCGCGGTCGCCGATGATCAGCTCGCGCTGACCGCGCCCGATCGGAATCATCGAGTCGACGGCCTTGAGCCCGGTCTGAAGCGGCTCTTTCACCGGCTGACGCACGATGATGCCCGGGGCGATCATCTCGACCGGACGGGTCGTCTTGGTCGCAATCGGGCCTCGGCCGTCGACCGGCTGGCCCAGTGCGTTGACGACGCGACCGAGCATGGCGTCGCCGGTGGGCACCTCAAGGAGGCGGCCGGTGCAGCGGACCTGGTCGCCCTCTTTGAGCTTGAGGTAATCGCCCAGAATGACGGCGCCGACGTTGTCCTGCTCCAGGTTGAGCACCAGACCCGTGACGACTTCGCCCGTCCCGGCCGAAGTGAACTCGAGCATTTCACCCGCAACGGCGGAGCGGAGTCCGTAGACCCGGGCTACCCCGTCACGCACCTCCAGCGTGGTTCCGACCTCAGCCGTATCGACCGATCCCAGGTCGGCAGCCGCGATCTCCTTGAGGAGGATGTCCTTGATTTCACCGGGTCGCAGCGTGGATTCTGTGGCCATCGTCGTCAGTGCGTTGAGATGATTTGGTCAAGTCAGAGTATAGCTTGTGAAAAATATCACAATCCTCCGGACTTGCAAGCCGACCGGGGCAGAATCTTAGCGGCGGCTGCGGGATCTGGCGCCCAGAAAACGGCGGATCGGGTCGGGCGCATCGGGGCGGCTCAAATCATCTAGGGACAGGCCAGCTACCCGATCGACCGTGTCGCGAAGTTGCCCGGGCCGGCCGAACCCGAGCAGGGCGGCGACCGAGGCAGGCGAATACCCCGGGTTGGCCAGCAGGTCACGGGCCGTGAGCACGACGAGTAAGCCTATGATCCGCTTGAGATTAGGCGCCCCCCCGGCGGCGAACTGCCGCGACAGGTGTTCTCGGCTCACGCCCAGGGCGGCGGCCAGTCCGTCAGTTGTAGGTGGAGGGCCTGCGGCCGACAGGAGCAGTTCGAAGGCCCGCAACTGGAGGGGTTCGGTCAGCCGAAGCAGCTTGGGGAGATGCGCCAGGCGCGTCCGCCGAGTGGCCAGATAGCCAGACCGGGCAACCAGTTCACCCGCCATGGGGTCGTCGACGCCCTCGACCAGGACACCGCGAATGGATTCCGATCGCCCTGCCTCGACCAGCATGCGGGCATCATCGGGGCGAACCGCGCCGAAGAGCACGATCGGGATGTTGGGAAACCGGGCCCGGAGTGCCGCGAGCCCGTCGCGCCGGTAGGCTGCGGTGCCGACCACGACGGCGTCGACCAGAGTGGATTCGAGCAAGCCGAGCAGAGCGCTAGCGGAACGGCAGCCGCGCACTTTGGTCCGTCGCACCGGCAGCGATCGGCGCAGCGACTGCAGCGCGGCGGAAGTGTCCAGCAGCGTGGCTACCGTATTCACGACGCGCATCCGCAGCTATCGCCTCGTTGGCTCGCCTGTGATGTGCCGGCAGGCGTCAGCGTTCCTGCCCGGGTCCTTCCAGCACGGCGCGGGTCGCCTCGCCGGCGCCGCGCAGCACGCTGCGGGCGTTCTGGTATCCGATGGCGGCCACGGCCTCGTCGAGCGAGTACCAGGCGCATTCGGTGATTCCCTCGTCCTGTTGCGGCGTGGGATCGCCGGCCTCGGACTCGAGCAGAAAGAAATGACAGAACTTATGGATTAGCTTGCCGCGCAGCCGGAAATACCAGTCGATCGTGTCGAGGGGCCGGTGGAGCACCAGCGTCTCAAGCCCGGTTTCCTCGGTCGTTTCCCGGATGGCGGCTTCGGCGGGGGTTTCTCCCGGCTCCAGATGGCCCTTGGGAAAGCCCCAGTGTCCGTAGCTATCGCGAATCAGCAGGAAGCGCGGCCCCTGCCCGCTGCGGCGAAAGACCACTCCCCCCGCGCTCACTTCCTTCTTGGCGCGACGGGCGCGGCCCTGACCGGACCGGGATTCCGAGCGTGGCGCGTCGGCCATGCTCAGAAGACCGAGAAGCGGAAGTAGCGGCGCGGATTGGCCTGGATATCCGCCAGCAGCTGCCGCATCTGGGCAATGGCAGCGGTCGTCTCCAGGTACAACGACGAATCGCGGGCGAGCAGGCCGAGACTTCCCTGGCCCGTCTGCACCTTGGTGAGCAGCGTATCGGTGGTCTGCATGATCCGGCTCAGCGTCTGTTCGTGCCCGCGGATCACGGCGACCAGTTCCTTGGCGTCGTTCGAGGCCGAACGGAGGTCGCCCATGGTCGACTGCGCCGAGTTGAGAATGGTGGCGAGCTGGCCGTCTTTGGTGGCTTCGTCGACGCGACCGAGCAGCGTGTTGACCCGTTCCGACGCGGCGCCGACCTCGACCGAGGTGGCCGCGAGGTTGTTGGCCAGCTGATTGAACGGTCCGGTCTGCTGGCGGGCAAATTGGGCCAGACCGTCGGCCGCCTCCCGCAAGGCGCGTAGGCTCTGGCGCACATCGGTGACGGCGGCGGAATCGAGCGCGCCGGACACCCGGTTGGTCACCAGACCGATGTCGGAGGCAATCCGGCTGGCCTGCTGAGTCAGCTGGCCGATATCGGGCAGCGTGGCGCCGGGCCATGCAGCGCCGCCAGGTGCGCCGGACTCCGTCAGCTGCTGGCGGAGCGCCGGGTCGAGCGGCGTGGCATCGAAGTCGACCACCGTCACTTGCCATTCGCCGAAGAGGCTGCCGGAGGCGGCGATCGCCACGGGACGTTTGGGCAGGATCACATCGGCGCCGATGCGCAGATCGGCTTCGACCCAGTCGTTGGCGGCGAGCCGGATGGCATTGACGCGCCCGACTTTGACGCCGCGCACCGTGACGGGCGCGCCGACGCCGAGCCCGCCGACTTCGCGAAAGCGGACGGTGGAGATCTCCTGCGGATTGCCCAGGTCGCTCTCGGAAAGCCAGATGGCTCCGCCCACCACCGCGGCAAACGCGATGATCACGGAAATACCGACCAGGAATTCATTCTGTCGCTTCATGGCCGTCCTTCGATGAACTGGCGGACGATCGGGTCGTCGGTCCGCCGAATTTCGTCCACGGTGCCGACGGCGTGGATCCGTCCCTGGTACAGCATCGCGATCCGATCGGCCACGGCAAACGCGCTGCGCATGTCGTGCGTCACCATCACGCCCGTCACACCGAGGTCGCGCTTTGTCCGCACCATCAGGTCGTCGATCACCGCCGACGTCACCGGGTCCAGACCGGTGGTCGGCTCATCGTACAAAATGTAGCGAGGCTCGAGCGCAATCGCCCGGGCAATCCCCACCCGCTTCCGCATCCCGCCGGAGAGTTCGCTCGGGAATCGCTCGGCCGCATCCGCCAGACCGACCCGCTCGAGGCTGGCCTGGACACGCGCGGTCACGTCGGTCTCCGGGACGCGCTGCTGGCGGAGGCCCAGAGCCACGTTGTCGAACACGGTCATGGAGTCGAACAGGGCGGCAAACTGGAAGACGAACCCGATGGTGGACCGAAGCGCCATCAGTTCCTGGCGGGAGAGGTCCGCCACCACCTGGCCGTTGACCTCGACGGTGCCGGCATCCGGCTCGAGCAGGCCGACGATCAGCTTGAGTGCCACGCTCTTGCCGGTACCCGAATACCCGAGCAGGGCCGTGGTCTGTCCGTCCGGGATCTCGAGCGAAACGTCTTCGAGCACCCGTTTGGGGCCGAACGCTTTGCTGACATGGGTGAATCGGATCATCGGCGCGGCATCACAGCAGAACCAATGCCCAGAACGCATCGAGCACTAGGATGGCCTGGCATCCGAGCACCACGGCCCGGGTGGTGGAGCGACCGACCCCTTCGGCGCCGCCCTGGGTGCGCAGGCCGGTCAGGGCGCCCATGACCGCGACGGCGCAGCCGAAGCTGGCGCTCTTGACCAAGCCGAACCAGATGTCCTTGAACTGATAGAACTGACGCACGCCCTTGAAGAACTCGGGGGTCGAGAGGTCGAGCAGATTGGTCGCGGTGATCCAGCCGGAAATGACGCCGACCCCGATGGCCATCGCCGTCACGACGGGAAACATCAACGTGGCCGCCACGGCGCGCGGGACCACGAGATAGGCGTGCACGTCGACCGCCAGCGTTTCGAGCGCGTCGACCTGTTCGGTCACCTTCATGGTACCGAGTTCCGCGGCGATGTTGGCGCCGACGCGACCGGCCAGCGCCATGCCGGTCAGTACGGGACCCAGTTCCATCATGATCGTCTTGGCAACCAGCGCGCCGACGAAGTAGAGCGGCACGGCGCCGGTGAAGATGTACGACGCGAGCAGCGCGAGGACGATCCCCGTGAAGATGGCCAGAAAGAGCGCAATCGGAATCGAGTCGACGCCGAGCCGCCGCATGTTGACGGCGACCTGGGGCAACCAGACCCGGGGCATGGCCAGCGCGCGGGAGGCATCGATGGCCCATCGGCCGGTCCGACGGATGAAGCCCAGTTGTGCGACGCCGGCGAGATCGAGGCGGGTGCTCACGCGATCACGTTCGCGCAGACGGTTTCGCCGTTGCGCAGCTTGCGTGTATCCCGATCATTGGCGGTCACTATGCGGAGGGCATCCGGTCGCGCGACGCCTGGCGACCGGTGCGTGTCCGTCTCGGCGGCGGACCTGCCAGTATGGCAATTTCGGGGGTTGGTCCAGGCCATGTGCCGATCGGTGATCTACGAGGGAAACGGCATGAGTTTCGCTTGACATGTCTCCGCCGGACATGCTAGCTTGCTTTGCTCCAACATAAGCGCGGCGCGAGCGGGTACAAGACCGGGGACGTAGCTCAGTTGGGAGAGCGCGTGAATGGCATTCACGAGGTCAGGGGTTCGATCCCCCTCGTCTCCATTGACCGGGTCGGAAGCCCGTTCGGGCGGTAGCCGATACGGTTGCTAATGGAAGCACCCGATGGTACGTTGGGTGCCCGCTGGACGCGCGGGAATAGCTCAGTTGGTAGAGCACAACCTTGCCAAGGTTGGGGTCGCGGGTTCGAGTCCCGTTTCCCGCTCTGGGGTCGATGAATCGGACGGACGGTTCACTCGATTGAGAAGTGACACCCTGGGGGTGTCGAGAAATCCGCCGGCTCGGGTCGATTCGAGGCTGGCAACGGACGACGCGGGGTGGAGCAGTCTGGTAGCTCGCCGGGCTCATAACCCGGAGGTCGTGGGTTCAAATCCCACCCCCGCCATGGCAGTTGGAAGACGGACAGTCGGACAGTCGGACGGCTGCACCTGTGACCACCGCTGGTTCACGGCGCTGCCGATTCGTCAGACCGCTGTCCGTCTCGCGTGAGGGGCAGTTCCGCGAGTGACGTTAGGGCGGTTAGCTCAGTTGGTTAGAGCGCTACGTTGACATCGTAGAGGTCACAAGTTCGAATCTTGTACCGCCCACTGGGATGTCGAGGGCCCGCCAGTTGATCGGCTCGTCCCGAGAGTAGTGAGGGCCCGTAGCTCAATTGGATAGAGCGTCTGACTACGGATCAGAAGGTTGGGGGTTCGAGTCCCTCCGGGCCCGTGCGGTATGCAGGTGTAGTGAACCAGGATGCAGGTGAGTCAGTGACGGGGCGTAGCGCAGCCTGGTAGCGCGCTTGCTTCGGGAGCAAGAGGTCCCGGGTTCAAATCCCGGCGCCCCGACTGATCATAAAGTGAAGCCTCGTCGAACGTTATGCTCGGCGGGGCTTCATCTTTTGCGGTCAACGAGTGTTCGCCGGTAACGTTCCGGGTAACAAACGGCAGGCCTTCGAGCCGCTGGCCCAGGACCTCGAAGTGTTGCTCGATTCGGAACTCAACCTCCTCCGACCGATGCCGCACGGTCCCCAAGTGCGAATACACTTTCTCAACCATATCCGTTGACCCGTGGCCCAGCTCGCGGCTCACAGTGTACACGCTGACCGGCGCCCCGTGGTCCAGGGTCTGGAGGCGAGCTGCGCAGTAGGCGTGACGGAACATCCGGGCGTTGATCTCACGGGCCTTCCAGCCAGCTCGCATCGCCACCCGGTCGAGCATCGGCCGAATCTCCCGCAGCGGCTGCTCGCGGCCAGCGACGAACGACGGGAACAGCAGCGAACCACCCCGCAGCAGGCGCGGGCCGAACAGGTAGGGGCGGAGAATCCCCTCGAGCTGCGGCCACAGCGGCACCGTGCGCCAGGACGCCCCCGTTTTGAGACGATCACGCCACCGATTGGCTCGGAAGGTGATCGTCCGGCGGTCGAGGCTCACATCATCGAGCTCTAGCCCCAGCACTTCCCCACGGCGGCCACCCGTCAGCGCAAGCGTCGCGAGGAGAGGATGAACAAAGCCGGCATCGAAGCCCTCCGCGAATGGCGTGGCCACGGTTTGTACGGTGCGGGCACTCTCCAGCAGCAACGCGACATCGGGCGCTTCCAACCAGGCCGCCGACCGCTGCGGCTTGGGCGGCTTGTCCGCGAACGAGGCAACCGGATTGAAACCAGGAGGCACGTGCTCTGCCTCCTGCGCAAACCGGTATAGGTTCGACAGGGTGAACAGGTGCCGCCTAACGCTGTCCGGCGACAGCGACTTGGGCGCCTTGTTCTTCGGGGCATTCGGCCCCGTGCGCGGCAGCTCGACATGCGTCAGGAGATGGGCCGACCAGGCGCGCACATCCGAAACCCGGACCTCATCGAGTGGTCGATCAGCACCCAGGAAGGCCACAGCGCGCTCAAGGAACTTCTGACACGCGGCCAGCCAGCCGGTCGTCACATTCCCCGTTTTCCTTTTGGCGATCAGATAGTCGCGGGCATACTCGGCCAGCGTGATCACATCGGCCTTCCCGGTGATCGCTCGCCGTTTCCGGGCTGCCTCGAGCTCTTCCAAACGGCGCAGCGCCAGCCGCAGCGCGAGATCCGGATCCGTCGTTGCAAACCGTTCCCCAATCGGAATCAACGGCTCGAGCTTTCCCCCGACGTCGGCATAGTCGCGGAAATCCCCGTACGCGCGGCGGGTGCCGCTTCGCACTCGCCAGTAGACCCGCGACTGTCGCTTCCGAGGCGTCATCATCGCCTTAACCTACCTTCCGCCAGTCGCCCAGGTCTACAACCTTCCCCCGTGACCGTCGCGGTGTCGGATCGGGATTTGCCGGACCTCGCGGTGCTGCCGAGCGCTCCGCCTCTTCGAAGGCCTGCAGCACCGCCGGCGGAACCCGCCATTCCCTGCCCCGCAGCCGATAGGCCCCGACGAAGCGGCCGCATTCGATCCACCAGCGTACCGTCGACGGCGATCGGTTGAACCGCCCCGCCAAGTCCGAAACCGTGAGATCGGCCGACGTCGACACCATCGCCGGTACCTGGCCGTCAATCCGGTCAAGCAGCTCGAGCACCCACTCCCGCGGAACCGGCAACGCCGTCCCCGCCGGCAGCGCATTTGCCAACGCGCGCAGCTGCTCGAGCTGAACCACTTATTCGGCTCCCACCGAAAACGAGGTGGCCTTCGGAATGGGGCGAATTTCCGGTCGAACGGTGGGCGCCGGCGCCGCAGCCGCGCCATCTCCGGAGCGGAAATACCAGGCCAGGCAAGTCGGCACCGGGTACCACACCTCGCGGCCGTCCCGTCGATGCGGCATTCCCCGGGTACGGAGGTTATGCAGGGTGCGCGTCGTAACACCGAGCAATCGCGCCAGCAACGGTCCACGAATTTCCTGCTGTTTTGCCGTCACAAAGCCTCAAAACCCTGCGATTGAGTGGAAACGGAAAGTCCCCTAGAAAATCCGGTATACAGACAGTGCCGGGGGGCTGCGTCACCCGCTAGCGCGGCCGATCCTCTGGGAGGACCCGTTCGCTTCCGAGCGACCCGACTGTCCCCGTCCCGATCATGCGGCGCGTCCAGGTTCGCAGAGTTCGATCGAACCAATATCGAACCGAACCGAACCAGAAGAAGTGACATAAGCAACGCGCCTGCCGTGCATATCCCCCCGCGGAGGTTGGTCGCTAGGCCCAGGTTCGATTGGTTCGAGGGGTCTTTAGACCCCGAACCATCGAACCGAACCAACCTCCGTCCAGAGAAGGTTCGATCGAACCCGAATCGAACCGGACCGAACTCAGCGAACTGCATTCAATCCCGCCTCGGTTAACTCATACCGATCATTAGATTTACGTACCAAGCCGCAGCGAGACAGTAGGTTCACCGCACCGGATATGGTGCTCTTCGAAGCCCCGGTATGATCGACGAGTTCTGAGAACGTTGCTGCTCGATTGAGTTCGATCAACGATCGAACCACGTCGCGCTGCCGCGGTGTAAGATCAGGACCACTATCCGTCACATCACCCTCGACGACATCGAAGACAACCGACGGAGCGGCTTTTGATAATCGAAGCCGCATGGCAACCCCGACTTCTCCGTCGCGCTGCTTGACAACTCGCAGAACGAAATCGTCGCCATCCCGCTCAAGGCCGGCGACCGTGTCGCAGGCCGCGCGCAGGGCACTCGAGCCCCGTTCCCGGCCCTTTGACCATCCCGAGTGATGGAGAACCAGGATACCGCACCCGAGCTCGCGCGCGAGGTATTCGAGCCCCTCCACCGAAACCCCCATTTCAAGCGCGTCGTTCTCGTCACGGCCGGCGGTGGCCCTGGCCAAGGTATCAATCACCAACAACGCTGGCGATGTTTCGCCCCTGTTTGCCAGCTCGGTTACGAATTCAGTGCACTCGGCGGGGCTACCCAGATTCGGGACATCTGGAACGGCCAGAAACCGTAGGTGAAAGGCACCTGGAGCGCGCGAACGCCACGCCTCGATGCGCGGAGAGAGACTGCGCAGGCCCTCGCCAGCCGCGTATACTACTGAACCACTGCGGAGGCGTCGTCCGAACCACTCATCGTGACCTGCAGCCATCGAGAGGGCCAGGTCGAGCGCGAGCAATGTCTTCCCCCCGCCTGGTTCGCTGAACAGAACCGAAAGGCCACCGGTCACGAAAAGCCCCTCAACATCCCATGTCGGTTTCGGCAGTCGGGCAAGCTCCTCGACCGTCATCGGCTGAAACCTCGAGGGCCGCGGATCCTGGTGAAGGGCAAGCATCACGCTGAATGCCCTCGGATCCGCCCATCATCGAGCCGTTCAATGCGCACGTCGGCCGAAGTCCGTAACGGTTGCCGATGGATGAGGGTTCCTGCTAGCTTCGATGGCACGGCGAGACCTCTTTCTCGCTGAGGAGTGAGGCGCTCACGGATCTTCGGCCGTGTGCGCCTTTTCTCATTGCGACAAACGCAGTAGTGGCCAGAGCTACCAGCTGCGTTACTCCCGTACTACAGGTGCGGGCGGGCCACCGCACTGGCGGATTCCGCAGGAAGCCCTGTTGCCTCGCGGGACCGGGCTCCAGGTGAGCTACCCCCGACCAGTCGTCCCCACGAACCCACACCGCCCATCCGAACACGCCATCTTGCTCCGCGCCAGGGTTTCGATCGGCTCGTGCGCCGCCGATATGTCGCGCGCCGCATCCGATGGAACAACCAGGTGACGCGTGGAACAACCAGGTGACGCGCACCAGCTCGAGGAGCTCGCTCGGTGTTGATCGGCTCCGAATCGCGTACCGCAACCGATCAAAAGTGCTCGGCGGGATTGCGATCGTGAGACTCGCGACCGCGTTGGAATAGTCGAGGACGGCCGAGAGCCGGGCCCCTTCGCTCAAGCGACAACGTGCATGCCGGTGCTCCCTCGGTCGCATCAACCCCCTCCCAGCTGCCCTATGCGACCCAGATCCGCCTGAGCCGCCGCTATGGCTTCCTGCTCCGCCTGGACGCGCTTCACGGTCCCCAGCAAGGAGCGCCCCGCCGCCGTACGACCATCGAACTCACTCGAGGGCAGCGACCGGGGGGTCGGGTCGACCTCAACGTCGCGCTGCAACGCGCGCAGCTTTCGCAATCGGCCGGCGTTCTGCGTCTGCAGGATTTTGAGTGCCGTCGCCCCAGCCGTCACGGTCGGATCGGCGATCGCCGCGGCGATGATGTCGTCCGCACCTGGCATTGCCAGCTGCTGAATCGACAGGATCCGTTTCCGCTCGGCCGCGGCGGCCGCCTGCGCGATATCCGCGTCTTCCCCAACCTTCATATCGTTCCCTTCGCTTGGCGATAGAATCGCAGTTCCTCAGCCCAGCGAAGCCGGATGTCCGCGAGAATGCGATTGGTGAAGGCCTCGGGATCTTCGGTCGCGTACTGGTGCACTTCCCCGATGGCCACCGACACGTTGACCGGCACCGGACCGCCGGCGAAGGCCGCCGAGCGGTTGGCCAAGTGGACGAGCTCCGTCGTCCCCAGGCGAATGGCGGCCAGGTGATCGCGGATCGGCACAAGTTCAGCGGCGAGAAACTCCGGCACCAGCGCGACACTCCGCGCGGTACTCGCCCAGTCGGAACCCACATCCCCAAGCCCAAAGTCGACGCCGGCGTCGGTCGTGTCGCTCCGTGATACCTCGACGGGTGGGGGTGGAGGCAGTACGGGTTCGGGCAGCGCCGGGCCCGGCTCCTCCTCGGTCTCGTCGGCCGCGAAGAGTTCCATGAATTGGGCGAGCAACGCGCGGAACTGCGACTCGTTGGCGCCGCCGAGGCCCGCCTTCGAGATGGCGCCTGGTGTGCCGAGCTGAGTGAACAGCTCCTGAATGGCGGCGCGGCCGCGCGCGCGTCCTTCGGCCGTTTCATCAACACCCTCGAGGGCCGCTGCGAGGGCCGGGATGCCAAGTCGCGGATCCCGAATCAGCGTCATCAGTTCGTCCAGCTCATCGATGATGCCCAACGATTTGCCTTGCTGGATCCGCTCCATCTGACCGCTGAACGTGTCGCTATACCCGACCTCAGATGCCTTGAGCAGGTGTAGCAATCCCTGCAGCAGCTGTGCGTTGAGTCGTCCCTTGTCGTCCTTGATCGAGACGCCATAGGCATCGGCGACGGCGTTCAGGTCGGTCATCGTCATGCCGCGCTCGACCAAGAATCGCCCGAGTTGCTGGCGGAGAACCTGATCGTTGACGTCCCGCGCGTTGTCTGCCTTGGAGAACCGTCCGAGGTCGATCGAGCCGAGGGCCTGCTCCACCACACTCATCTGTCGACCGGGGGCGGAGATCTCGATCAGGTCACCGATCCGCTGACGGTGCTGCTCGAGCTTGGCCTGGGTCTTCTCGTTGGCGAGGCGGACGGCGCGGGCCGAGGCGGACTCGGATCCGAAGGCGAGCTTGACCATGCTGGCCACGCCCATGATGCCCGACTGCAACCCGCCGACCATGTCGCCTATCGCGATCTTGCCGATCGCGTCGCCGATGTTCTCGAGGCCAGTGATGAAGGCGTCCATCTCCGAACTCGATCCGCCGAGCGCCTCGACGAAGATGCCCATCTGAGTGACGGCGTCGACGTAGGCGTCGGCGACGTCCTTGATGTG
The DNA here is from genome assembly GCA_037189525.1 of Gemmatimonadales bacterium. Taxonomy (GTDB): domain Bacteria; phylum Gemmatimonadota; class Gemmatimonadetes; order Gemmatimonadales; family GWC2-71-9; genus SHZU01. Next base: position 1,346,914 of record JBBCJC010000002.1, on the reverse strand, counting down.
CTGGCGAACAACGATGCGCTTCGCGTTGTTCCGCTCATCCGCCGTCGCGGCTTCGAGGGCCTTCCCGCTGAGGCGTTGCAGTGCAGCGCCAAGCTCATCGGCTGTTCGTCCTTGGACCTGGAACAGGTCAGACGTCTGCTGGAGCTTGGGCTTCCGCTGCTCCATCGACGCATCGAATCCGGCCCACTTCAGCAGCAGGTTTTCGAGATGGGTCTTCAGTAGACGTTCGGCCTTGGCGCGATCCTCGGCCGACATCTGCTGCATCTTGTCCTGGAACGTCCGGACGGCTTCCTGGTAGTTGCGCTGCGCGGCAGAGAGCAGTTCGCCACTGCTCTTATGCGCAATTTTTTCGACCTCCTCCAGAGCCTTCGCTGAATCCTTGCGCTTCTGCTCGACCTCCTTGAGTTCCTCCGCGGTGAGTTTGGTTCGGCCCGTGCTGCCGTCCTTGACGATCTTGCTGACCTCGCGCTCGCTGGTCGCGACGACGCCCTCCAGCTGTTTCCGCTTCAGAGCGTACTCATTGTTGATGACCGCGAGGTCCGCCCGTGCCTGACTCGCCATCCGCGCGCCGGCCTTTGCCATGTTCTCCGCAACGCCTTCACCTACATCGATCCCGAACTTCCGCAGCACATCTTTGCCGGCAGCCATGAACTCGCCGATGCTCTGCAGGAACTGGCCGAAGACAATGCGCGCTTTCTGCTGTGAACTCTGGAAGGCCGTGTCGAGCTTCAGAAGGCCGATAGCGATCCAATCGAGAACACCGCCCAGAAGGCCGAACGCGCCAACGACTACATCCTTGATGATCGTGGCAACCGAGACGAGGCCACCAACAAAGCCTTCGATCTTGTGAGAGTTGGTTTCGATCCATTCGGCCAGGTTCGCGAGTCCGCCTACCAAGCCATCGACGACCGGCGCGAGGGCATCCGATTGCGTGAGTGCGAGGCCGACCTTCTCGCGAAAGTTGTCCCAGCTGTTCACCGTCCGGGCAATCCAGCCGTTGATGCCGCTCCCGCTCTGCTCACCGAAGCCCTGAGTTTTCTGACGGAGCTGCTCGAGCTTCTCCGTGTTCGATCCGACTTCGATGCCGAATTCCTTGAAGGCCTTCGCGTTGCCTTGCTTGGCTTTGCCGAGGAGCTCGGCGGCCTGGACCATCGAGACTTCCTTGTAGGCGGCGATGTCGGCGACGGTGCCCAGTTCCTTCAGGCTCCCGTTGTAGTCGCCCGTCATCGTTGTCAGCTTGGTGAGCGCCTCAACGGCCTCGCCACCGGAGAACTTGGTGGTGCGCTCGATCTCATCCACGGCCGCCATCGCCTCGTCACCGACCTCAGCGAACGAAGTCCCCGCATTTCGGAGGGCAACGTCGAGCCGTCCCACTTCCTTCTCATACTGGGCGGCCTCGTCGATCGCGCCCTTGAGGAAGGCGCCCACGCCAAATGCCGCGAGGGTCGCCCCGATCCCTTTGAACCAGCCGTTGATCCCATCGGCCAGTCCCTTCAGCTGATTGTTGGCGCTACGGATCGGGGCCGTGAAATGGTCTAGAACCCTGATGACTAACGACCAGTCGCGGGCCATGGGCTACCTCACTCCTGCCCGTAAGCGATCCGCTCGAGCCGGCGCACGGCGGCCGTCGGATCTACTTGGTGCATAAATGCCGAGGCGGTCACCCGCGCCAGTTGTTCGCGGGCCTCGAGTGCCCGCATCAGCGGCAGCGAGGCCACGAAGATCCGCCACGGAACGATCCGATCGGGCGTCCGATAGAGAGGGTGACGGAACCAATCCGGTCCCCACCAGCGCGCGGCGGCCGCGATCAACCATCCGAGCCGGACCTCACCGCTGTCGGGACCGTCGCCATAGGCGGGGGGAATGGGCGCGAGGGGCTCGCCGGTGTCGGCGCTGTCGATATCGCCGGACGGGATTGGCCCGCCCGGTACGCGAAAAAATCGTTGAGTACGGCATCCTGGCCCGGCTTCGGTAGCGCCAAGATGAGCTCCACCGGATCCGGCCGCGTCCACCAGAACAGCCCCGGGAAAAGGCGCCGCAGGAAGGCGCGAAGCTGCCTGATGCGGCGTGCCTCGTCCGCTGATGGAATCGCTTGGTACTGCTCGAGAAAGCCGGCCACTTCGACCGCGGACAAATCCCGGGCTGCGTATTCCAGATACGGCTGCGGGACCCGACCGCGACGGATGGTCACCTTCGCCGGCCGTGGGAACCGGACGGTCCACGGCCGGGAATGGGCGTCAAGCCACGCCGCGATGTTCATCGCGTCGGCCAGAGGCGATCACCATCGATCGTCTCAAGCCGGTATTCGGACGGATCGAATTCTCCGCGGCGCAGGGCGCGGTCAGGCACAACGTCCCTGAACACCAGGTAGAAGGTGTCCGACGCGTGCCCGCTGGCCGCCCGCTCCGCATCCCAGGTACCGACCCGATCCGCTAGGTCTAGCAACTGCTGATGTGCCGCATCCTCGGCGCCCAGCGCAGCCGCCAGCTGTCCCGCCAGTCGGCCGACCTCCGCTCGCCGCGCCGTCACGGCTTGAATGAGCGCACCCGCGCCCTTGATTTCGATCAGCCGCCGTTCGTGAAGATCCTCGGCTTCCGCCTGTTCGAGCTGCGCTTCGAGCTCTGAGAGCCGGGCCATCGCCTTGATAAGTCGCTCGTCGACAACATCCATTTGCGTCTTCAGGGAGCCGGCCTCTGACGACGGCCGTCCGGAATCGACGAACTGGCCCCACTGCGCTCGGCGCTCTGCTTGCTCCGCTCGGAGCTTGGTGATATGGAGCTTCTCTTTGTCGATCAGTTTCTTGATCGGCTCAGCGTGGTTTTTCACTTTTGGTCCTCGGTAGCGGAGTGGACAGTGATTGACGCAAGGCGTAGCGCCTCGACGACGGCATCAGGCTCGATCTCGGCGGGCCAACGGAGCGCATGACGGTTTACGCCCCCCCGAACGATGACAGTCGCCGGCCGCAATGATTCCAGTGACGGCAGCTCTCGGAGGAGGACGCCGCGAACAAACGCGAGGTCATCTGCGACTGCCAGAGGCTCAAAAAATCCGTCACGGTCGACGATGATCGTCCCCCGAGGAACGCTTGCGCCGCCCCCGAAGGTGACGTCGCGACCGACTGGACCGGGTGTTTGGCGCGCAACCAAGTCATCCGGAACCGGCGACAACCAACTTTCATCGATTGAGAGAATGAGGCGTGTTTCGGGCTCGAGGCCGCGCTCGACCAGAACGGCGCGTCGCACAACCGCCATCCCGGCAAGGTCGATCACATCCCAGTTTCGACGTATGGTCAAGTCCTCACCCGGACCTCCATCGAATGGAACACCAATCGCACGCGCCGCATCGAAAACCCGGACGAAATCGACCCGCCTAGGCGGCGCGGCAGTTGTATGTACCACGGTCGATTCGGCAACTGAGGCGCGGGATTTCATGTGTCGGCAGCCTGGGCAGCGCGCTGACGCAACCGCTCGACCTCGCCCTCGGCGACCTGCCATCTGCCACTGACGAGCCGCCCATTGATTTCGCCCCGCTGAACCAGGCGGATGATCCGTTCACGGGAGATGCTCGCCGCTACTGCCGCTTCCGGCGCCGGGATAAATCGCAATTCCACCATCGTTCCCTCAAGCTGTATATGTACACACAGACACTACATCACCTATCTTGCGTTGGGCAAAGGTGTCGTTCTCATCTATTCGTGACTAATCGTGACATGCCAACACGAAAGCAGATACTGAAGCGATGCATGGGCATCGATATCGGAGCCTCCATTGTCGTACGAGGGGCAGCCGGCCCCCCAATTGGAGCCGAGCTCCGACAAAGGGAGCAGCGCGTTCATCTTCGATATCGTTCGATGAATTTCGATGCATCCGGACATCCGGACGCACCGTCGATTGAGGACTTGCAGCGTGTGCTGATCGACAGGAGCAGCCAGTCGGTTACAACCAGGAACATTCTTCGCGACTTTCTCGGCATCCACGGCGGCCAAAGTGAGACAATCCGCTCGTTCGTAAGCCGATACGGATACTTGGGTTTGGACGACAACGAGTGGCCGGCCGGCTGGGCTCAGCATCAACAGCTCAAAGGAGTGGAGGGTAAGGACGGCACCATAACTGAGATTACTGGGGAACCATGCTCCGCGTACTACCGCTATGCTGCTCTTGCTTGGGCCGTCGTTCGAGGAGCGGAGTACCTGCGCGAGCATACAACCCTGAGCACGCAAGCCCGCCGGGCGATCGCCAAGGACCTTGCGCCTTTGGAAGCTCATTGGGGGCGGTTCTTGGGACGATGGGTCGCAAAGGAGAGGGACCTGGTCTACGTCGATGGAATACCAGAATCCGTTGGAGAGGCAGGCATCGATCGTTGGCGGGCAATCGCCTTCGGAAAGGATTCGCCACGAACTACCAACGCGATGGACCTGACGATGGAGAAGTTGCTGACTTCCGGCATGACAGAGTTGCGCAGCCACCTTCAAGTAACGGAAATTCTCGTACCCTTCGTCAATTGGTGGATGGAAGCTGGACGTTGCTACCCTGTCCTTGCGATGACCAAAGACAAGCCAACGAAGCTTCGTATTGCCTACACTGGAGGTCCTTGGGCAGCAATCGGGTACGGCCTGCTTCAAATCGTTGGGGGAATCGGAAGTTCCGCGGCCTGTGACCAATGCGGCCGCTTCATCTCGAGAAGTCGTGCTCCTAAGCGTGGTCAAGCAACCCTTTGCAGCGAGGCATGCAGGCGATCCCGAAATACGATCCTGAAGGCCGAATCTCGGAAGCGAACGAGTATACCACGTTAGGAGCATCGAATGACTTCGACTAAAACCTCTGACAATCCAGCGAACGACGTCCTGGCCGTCCCACCGGACGTCGCAGCGCGAATGCTCTCGATCACGGTGAAACAGCTCAAACGGCTTCCGATTCCGTAAGTTCGGATAGGCCACCGAACGATCCGATACCCGGTGGTCAATCTCCGAGCGTACCTGCACGACCGCGCAAAGTGACAGCGGCATCACGGGTCAGCGAACTATCTGAAGGATACGTGGCTTCTTCGAAGCGGTCGGCGACGCTGCAGGCTCTTGCTGGTCATCTACTATCACTTCCGAGAATGCCCCCCTGGCGATGGCCGCTCGAATAACCGGTTCAAGGTCTCGCTCGACGGCAACACAGATAGTAAAGGTGACCTTACCCTTCGGATCGAAGACGACGTAGTCGTCGTAACCGCCAACGACCCCAGGTATGGGGCGATCGATCCGATAGATGCGCTGGACCTGCGAAGACTGCTTTGCCTTAGCCATGACGGCTTCGCAGGAACTCCTGCGCCTCGGCTTCCTCAGTGCAAAGACCAAACTCAATCGCCCGGCCAACCAAGTCCCGGAGACGGCGTAGTTGAGGCCTTCTCTTTGGCGTCGGCGCCAGTTGAACCGCCGTCGCCAGCATGCGATCAACCAGCGGAAGGACTTGCCCGACCCCCTCGGAACGCATGCGCATCAAGACTTCGCACCCAACGATATCGGGCACGGAGAGGATTTCACCTCGAGCTGATCGGATGGCGGCAGCGGCTTGGCGGAGCTCATCAATGGTGACGGGCTGCTTCGTCAGATCGACTAGCACCAGCCGGGTCCTCGAAAGCGACCCAAGAAATGCGATTTGCTGCAGAATCACGGCGCACCTCCGGTGTTGTCCTCCGGATCGGCCGCCGCTAGAATGCGGTCGCCGACCCTTCGGGGATTGGTGTCACGCGCCAGACCGGTCTCCGCCAAGAGATAGCCGGCTGGCGCGTTGTTCTTGACCCCAGGCTATACGCCTAGCGTATTGCCGTCAATATACGTTTCCCGTATCATGTAGTATGTCACCAATTCGCCTCCGCCTCCGGGAACTACGTGAAGCCAAAGGCTGGTCGCAGGTCCGCCTAGCCGACGAGGCGAGCACCCGCCAAGCAACGATTAGCGACCTCGAGAACAACCGGGCAAAGCGAATCGAGCTCGACCTAATCGAACGACTCGCCGCGGCCCTCGGCGTCGAGCCGGGCGACCTGATCGTGCGGGAACCGAAGAAGGGGAAGAAGGGGTGAGCAGTCCCGGTACGCCCGATGGCCCGTTCCCGGCCAGGTTGCCCCCGGAAACCCCGACTGAACGCATCCGCGAGCTACTCGTCGAGCTCGAAGGGACGAGCGATGGACGAATTGCCAGCGTTCTCGCGAGCATTGCTGCGGTTTCCCCGACGAGTACTGGGTTAACGCTGCTCGTCGACGCGGTTGCTCCATGGTTAGGCGAGTTCGGTCAACAGCGCTACCGAGAGCGACTAGAGCACATCCTCTGGTGGCTCGTCGACGCCATCGACCGGATGGCGATCGAGCCCGAGGCTCGTCCGGATGTAGCGGATTGGGGTGAACTCGTTCTGACGGTGCTTCCCATGGCTTTGCGAGCCCGCGCCGAGAAGAAGCGTGAGGCGTTCGGCGCCCTCCTTGCAAATGGCCTTCGACACGAAGCACCCGCCGACCGGGATGAAGGCCGAACGATGGCCATAATTCTCGACCAACTCGAGTACGAGCACATCGAGGCCTTAGCCAACGTAAGCGACCTCCCGAGATCCCTCAGCCTAGACATGTTCTGGGGCTATCGATCCGAGACAAGCCTCGATCGACTCAAGTACCCGCCAAACGAACTCTACGGAGCTCGGCTGCTGCGTCTCCAAGCCCTTGGCCTGATCACGATCTTCGATGCCTCAACGCAAGATCCCAAATCGACCAACAAGATGGTCCGTATCAACGATCTGGGACGGCGGTTTCATGACTGGATCAGAATCGATGGTGCGCGCGACAAGAGAAGCTGAGAGCTGAAGCCGTAGAGCGATTCCACTCTCCTCCTCACCGGGGGCGTTAAGGTCGAGCTCTTCATAGCGAACAGATTGACCTCATTAGTCAACAGAGCGGGCCTCAAACAAGGAGCTAAAACCGGTGAACGAGTCCTGCCATGTATGTTCGCTTGAGTGCCGGACGGAGGCAAACGGCCATGTCACGCGCTATGAGTGCCCAAGGTGCGGTACTTACGAGATGACAGGATCCCTGGTTGCACTCTTCATGAAGGGCACCGCCAAGGGAAGCCCAGCCCTTAGCTACGGGATCCGCCGCCTCTGCGGGCTTAAAAACAGGACAGTACCCAAGCTGACGACCCACCTGTGGGAGAGCCTTGTCCAGAACGTCTCACTTCCATCGCCTGACGAGCAAGCAGCCAACATCCTTTTCCTCGTAAGCGACCACACGGAGGCAGTTGGAGATCGGATCACTGTTCATGCACCTCCCCACCAGGCCCTGGTAGGGTGTGCAACAACGGAGAGTGTCGGTTACCTCGTTGGAGAGTTAGTCAATAGCGGGCTCCTCCATGGAAAGGTGTATCCACGAAGTGGGGGAGATGTCGGATTGACGCTCAAGGGCTGGGACAGCGTCCGCCAACTACGGAACTCAACGTTCAGATCTAGTAAGCGCGCCTTCATGGCAATGCCCTTCGGAGACGAGGAACTGGACAACGTTGTCCACAGCACCTTCAAACCTGCCGTCTTGCGCGCCGGCTTTGATCTCCGCCGCCTCGACGACGAACCCGAAGCCGGGCTGATCGACGACCGGCTACGAGTGGAGATCCGGCGGAGCCGGTTCCTTATTGCTGATCTATCCCATGGAAATCGCGGCGCCTATTGGGAGGCAGGCTTCGCTGAAGGCGTTGGGCTTCCAGTCATCTACACATGCCGTCGCGACGTTTTTAACGATATCCACTTCGACACCAGCCACCAGCTGACCGTGATTTGGGAACCTGCGAACCTCGACAAGGCTGGCGATGAGCTAACCGTAATCATTCGCGCGACACTCCCGACCGAGGCGCAGCTCGGAGATTAGTTCGACGAAATTCGCGCAATCGGCGGCGCTGAGTCTGCCCGTTCATCCCAGCACACCGCAACACTGCTCATTTTTGCGGAGAGCAACAATGACGAATGAAGGCCAAGGGCCCGACCCTTCGTTGACCTCGGAAAGTACTCCGGCGACAGACATGGACATCGCCATTCTCTTGGGGAGGATGCCACCCGGCACGGCAATCTCGCTGCTGAGGTGGACCGTGGCCCCGTCGGTGTCGCCCGCCACCTCGGGAGCAGCCCTCGTTGTTGTTACCCTTCCCCGCATTCAGCTGCACTGTCCTGAGTGTGATGGAGTCCGATGGTTTGGCCCTATCTCTCACCTCGGGCAAACGGTAGGAGAATGCCTATTGGATTTCCCATGGTTCGGTATCGCGTCGTACCGATGCCAGAACTGCAACAAAAGCCATAAGACGTTTGCTCTTGGATGCACCCCGCCACCCAAGTACCACGCCTGGAAATCGCAGTCAGGCAATCGGCTCGAGGTACATGCGCGGCCACATGACGCCGCAAAGGAAGACCTCTCCCTTCGCATCTGGAAAATCGGTGAGTGGCCGCAGTACGGTCAGAAGCCTCCCGCCAGAGTGGAGCGACTCCTCCAGAAGGATCGAAAGCTGTTCCTGCTTGGGTATCGAGCGGAGCAGGAGGGATTCGGACTGGGCGCGGCCGCCTACTACCGCCGGGTCGTCGAACGGCAAAAGGACAGAATCTTCGACAGGATGATCAAGGTCGCATCCGTACTTCCGGGTCACGACGACCTCGTTGCCGAACTAACAGAGGCTAAGGGTCAGACGCAGTTCGCCAACGCCATCGCTTCGATAAAATCGGCGATTCCCGAGATCCTGCGCATCAATGGGCACAGTCCTCTGCAGCTCCTTCACCAAGCAATTAGCGCGGATCTTCACGACGGCACAGACGAGGAATTCTTGGCCAATGCGACCGACTTCCGCCTTGTCCTGGTCGACCTCGTTGAGCGGATGGACCTCGCGATTCGCGACGATGGAGAACTCAAGGCCGCTGTGCATCGACTAACCTCGAAACCGAGGCAACGTCGGACCAGTGGTGAAGTACCACAGGACGTTGACGGCGATAGCTTCGCCAACGAACCCGGTCCTGATCACACCGACACGGAGAACTCGACACAATGAGTGAGGAATTCGCGAAGGTCGTTGCCGCGATTCAGTGGGAGCTCAGTGAACGCGGGCCGGATCCCAACCTGATGACGGTGAGCACGGCCGCCGTCATGTCGGTTGGTATTCCAAACCCAGATGGTTCCCAATTTGTCTGGGAGTTCACGCATCGGCTAGGCACCAGGCTGCCCAGCCAATTGGCAGCCGACTTTGTCGCTGCTTATCGAGCGCAACGGGGGCAAGTGCCCGATTGAGACTGAGGCCGCACGTCTGATAAGCGTGAGGCCGGAGCCGGTGTTAAGAACAAGGGGGCTCGCCCGCTGGCCGATCCGCGGGCTACGGACGCTCAGGGGCGTACTGGGCCCAACCGTAGGTCGGCCATCCATGCGCTCTCAGGAATCGCGACACTAGGAATGCCGGGCCTGCTATCTTGGCCCAATGCCGAACTGGCGGTTCCAATTCCCCACCGACGCGAACTACTACACCCTGGCGGAAGCTGCCCGGCGGATGCGCCTGACGGTCGCCCAGCTCGAGGACATGGTCCGCGGCCGAGGTCGACCATGACTCGTCGGCTGGACCTGCCACTAAGGGCTATGACGGCACCTGGCGCCTCAGCCTACTCGGAGCATTCGACATGAACTCGAACAAGAGCGAGGACTTGGGGTGGCCCACCGATGCCGAGATCGGGCGGGAGATCGAGTTCGTCCAGCAGGGGTATAGGCGGCGGAGGCGGTCCCGGCCACTGAGGACGGCGGCCAGCATGTGCTCACGGAAGGTGTAGATGCCCCCACGATGGGGCGGGAAGGTCAATGGGGGGGGCAAACCCTAGAAGCTGCGCTTAAGTTCGGCCGATGAAATCTTCGCCAGTCCTTCGACGACCTGTTCCGCCTTACCTATGGAAAGTGCAGCTATCGTCCTCCACTCGTGATGACGCTTCGGCAGCTGACGGCCTACGTCGTAGTCCGCCGCTCGGCGGTCGCGTCGAATGTCATTAAGCATCGAGCCACAAGCCGCAACGACCGAGTCGCTCGACTCCCCTAGCTTTTGCGCTACATCCCCGTGGGCATCTCTAGTCCTCGGAACCTCTATCGACGCAGCGGCAAGTGCATCTCTGGAGGCGCAAAAAGCGGCGTAGTAAGCACGACCTACGGCTCCTCGCCAAGCCGCCTCGTCCAAACAGCCTGACAACGGCTTCGCAAGCAGCTTGGCGAGAGGGAGGTTCTCACCGGGGTTCATAGCGGGTCGGAAATCGAGCCCACGGAAAGGTGAATCGCACGACGTTCGGTCGGTGTCGTAAGCTCAACAAAGCGTCGGTGAACGGCGAAGGCGTGCTCCCCGAACTGCGCGACCGCTTCTGGCGTCAGCTGAACGTCCAGAACGATCCGGACGGCCGCCTCGCAATCGTCATCCGCCTCGGGCAGCGCAACCACGTTGTACTGCTTACAACCCAAAGGTCCGAAGGCGTCTTTGGCCGCTTGCATGAGCTCGCTGGAAATGGTCCGGAGGCGCTCGACGTCTGGCGTTGGCATCCGTCCTGGAACGAAGGCCAGTAACCGATCAATGGTTGCCTTCGCGTCCTTGAGCTCCTCAGCGAGCAGGTCGGCCCGAACCGCGGACGCCCCCTTCTTCGCCGCTCCCTGAATGAGAGCAACAAAGAGGGACGACATAGAATCCTGAGTCGCGGACCGAATGTCTGCTTGGGCCTGACGTTCCAGGTATCGCCGACTCTGCTGAACGAGTTCGACCGAGTCATGGCGCCCTGGCCGTTGGAACTCGATTTCGTCGAGTCTGTGCCAAACGCCGCGACTATCGATAACGTGAGTCATTCCGCCTCCGGCAAGCTAGGCACCGCAAAGCGCGCGATTCTCCAACCCTCACGCATGGCCTTGGCTAGGATCCCCGAGCTGACGTTCGACCGCATGGTCGACGCGACCTGAAGAGACAGTCCTCGCGGTTGCTGGTCGACTACTACCGAGTACAGCTCAGACGATCGATCGCTGGTAAGCTGGACAAGCCGCAGCCCCCTAATTTCCGAGAAGCTCTTTGTTGTTCGCGCGTCGAGAGCGATCGGAAGCTCAACAACCGTTGGCTCTGCCGCGGTTTCCAAGCCAAAGATCGCCGAGACCGACCACGATGCGTCAGCGAAGGCCGAATCCAGCTCGCTCGTCACATTGTTCCACCGCTCGGCCTGCTTCGAAAGGAAGGAGTCACCAAGGTCGAGAGGCTCAGACGGTTCAAACCACAGCCGTATGTGCGCCCTGTGAACCGTTCGTCCGTGCTCGTCAGACAGCGACCGTACCGTAGCGGCTCCGTCGACTGTACCGCCCAATACATTGATCATGATTGGAGCAAATACCTCGCCGTCGTCGTCCAACATGGGCGACATTCGCTCGTGTGTTTCGCCATCAATCGATGCAGAAGCCCATACCTCGACCCGGCGAACGTGCTCGGCCGGGTACTGGCCAGGTATCACCGCGGATTCAACTACCATGGGTGGATCATTGAGAATCCGGTAATCGGAAGGGTTTGTCCACCAAGGACTTCCCAGACATCAAGGGGCCGCGCCCCGATCGCGGGGGGGAAGGTACCTTGACATGGAGTCGACCGCCAGATCGGCCAGTTCGCCTCCGGCGAATCTCCTCAAGACAGATGCCACACTCTCACCCCTAGCTTAAACCCGCACTTATGGGACGACCGCCGGTCGTTTGGGATGACCTGTGGTCAGCGCCGGGTAACGTTCCGGGTAACAAATCCCCCCGTTTCTGGTTGTTGCTGATCGGCGTCCACTGGCGTAAGTGGTTGAAAATCAACGATCTTTCGGTGGTGGCTGGTGCCCATCAGCGGGCGGCTGCGATTCGGGAGCAAGAGGTCCCGGATTCAAATCCCGGCGCCCCGACTGATCAAAAAACGAAACCCCACCGAACGTTATGCTCGGTGGGGTTTCGTCGTTTTCGGCCGGCTCCGACTCCACCCCCACGCAGACTGGCAGAAGGATCCACACCGCCTAAGGCAGCTGACTGTTAATCAGCGGGTCAGCGCGGAATCTCCCGTTTGTAGTACAGTGCTGTCAGTCCCGCGTGCTTCGAACAGATTTCTTTGTTTTTGGGCCATAGTGGTTCGGTCGGCCGGCAATCGATGAACTGGATCTCCATACTCGCCCTCTGCCGGACCGGGGATCCGGCCAAGTAAGCCGGTTTGTAGGCAAACTGAAGGAGTGCCTCGCGAACGTCATCTCGTATGTGCTCGTTCGACAAACTCAGCTCAAGTGACCCCGACTCAATGCGACCGGCTGTATCGATCACAAATGTCACAGTGGCGGTCGGCTCAACGTGGACGTGAAGGAGAAGTGGATGGTACCGCGGTTGTGCCATACGGGTGACCACGGCAGGGGTGTCAACCTCGTCTTCCCGAAAGGCTTTCTCTTGGACTCCTGCAGCGACACCGAGAAAGACTAGGATCGCAGGGGCGATCATTCCGAGACCTTTTAAGTTCTGAGATACGAAAAATACTCCACAGTGCCTCGATCCGTCAGCACGGCACTCTGAATGCCGGGACCCGCAGCGAACATTACGGCCTAACGCTCGATCTGGTTCTGACCTTCGGGGCGGGGGGCGTGGTCTGGGCGAAAAGGCATCGGTACTGCCAGTGTCGAGGTCCCAAGGTGAGCAGAAGTGACCTCGCGCTGTCGCCGACGTATTTTTGGGTGCGGTTCGACTCTGCCTAGGCCATGAAACGGATCGGGAGCGCGTGACGGCAGGATTGACGATCCTGGCCGGCTTGCTGGCGCAAACCGAACCCGGGCAGGATTTCGTCGTCTGACCGCCGACCGCGCCAAGCCTTGAACCGGCTCGCCCACCAGTCCAGTTTTCTACCCTGTGCCACGCACCGCTGACGACCCTCCAGACCCGCATTCGAGACGGCTCTCGCATCGCCCGCCGGCGCCAGTCGCCCGGCCACAGACAGGTCACGCCCATGAGGCATCTTGCGCCTCATGACGAGATCACTCCCGGACCGTAGCTCGACCCGCCGTTGCCTGCTGATCCTGGTCGACGGCCTCCGCCCCGACGTCGCTGAGCGTGAGGTGGCAGCCGGACGCCTGCCGAACCTGGCCCGCCTGACGGGTGCCGGGGGGCGCGGCCGGGCCATCACGGCGTTCCCGTCGACTACCAGCGTCGCCTACCTGCCCTTCCTGACCGGGTGCCTGCCGGGCCGCTGCAACGTGCCGTCGATCCGCTGGCTCGATCGCGCCGCCTACGCAGGACGCTGGTGGCAGGAGCGTGATGCGGTCCGCAGTTACTGCGGCTATCAGGCCGGGATGCTGGACGCCGATATCACCCCCGATGTCCAAACCATCTTTCAGCTGGTTCCGGAAAGCGCCGCCTTCTTTACGATGATCACCCGCGGCCTCACGCCGGAACGGGATCCGACGCAAGGTGCGCGGAAGTTCTGGGGTGCCATCTCCCACTATCTCCTCTGGCACCAGCCGGCCGACGGCGTCGTGGCCAAGGCGTTGCTGGACTGGATCGGGCGCGACCCCGACTGGCGCTTCCTCTTTGCCCAGTTTCCGGCGGTCGACGGGTATACGCACCAGACGACTCCCGATGCCCCCAAGGTTCTGCGCGCCTTGCACAAGGTCGACGCCGCCATCGGTGACACGATGGCCCTGCTGGAACAGAAGGGGCAGCGAGACGAAACGCTGATTCTGCTGGTGAGCGATCACGGCGCGACCACGGTACGTGAGCACCTCGACCTGGCGAGCTGGTTCCGCGAGCGTGGGATTCCCACCCTGGCGCACCCGGAACTCTGGCAACGCGACCCTCGAGTGGCCGTGATGGTGGCCGGCAACGGTTCCGCGATGCTCTACGCCACGCCCGGCGTTCCGCGCACCGAGCGATGGCCCCTGGCCAAGCTGCGTACTCGCGAAGCCTTCGGATCGAGTGAGGATCTGGTTGCTGCGCTGGTCCGCGAACCCGCGGTGGCATTCGTCGCGGCGGAAGACCGGCCCGGCCAGGTCCGGCTGCTGGATGCGCAGGGTGAAGCCGTCATCACCGACCACGGCGACCGCATCAGCTACCGCCCGGAGAGCGCGGACCCGCTGGGCACCGGCCCGTTCGAGGCCGATCGGCGCGAAATGCTGGCCCGGAGCTTCGACGAGGTCTATCCGGACGCCGCCGTACAGTTACTCGACCAGTTCCGCTCGCCGCGCACCGGCGATCTCGTCGTGATCGGACGAGAAGGGTATGACTTCCGCGACCGCTGGGAAATTCCGGAGCACAAGGCGGGTCACGGCAGCCTGTTTCGCGCCCACATGCAGGTCCCGCTCTGGAGCAGCCAGCCCCTTGGCCCGACGCCGCTTCGCACAGTCGACCTGTTCGCGACCATGCTCGACTGGCTCAAGGTCGACGCGCCCGCCGGCATCGACGCCGAGTTGGTCTGGCAGGCCGGGGCGCCGCTGCGAGAGCCGATACCGGCCTGACACCTTCGGCAAACATAGCTAAGCAACTCTTCACAATTGGTTCATTCCCCGTCGGGAACCGACCGGTAGTTTGAGGAGGTCGAGGCAGTCCGGGAGACCATAGCCGGGGCTCGAGGCCAGGCGCGCAGGTGCGCAGCTTTCGATCCTCGGCGAGTCTGCCCGTACTCCCTTGGCCGATCTCGTCATGGCCGGCGACCGCATCCAGATGGCGGATCCACACTTCCGCGTCGAGCTTTCCAGTTGGCTCCGCTCCGGCCTGACTTCGGCCGGCGACGGCATGCCCGGCTATGCGCTCGAGATGAGTCCGGTGACGGCGGTCATGGCGCCGCTGGTGGTGCGGACCTTCGACCTGGGCAACGGCCGCGCTGCGCGGAACGCCGAATTGGTGCGGGGGTCGCCGGTGCTGGCCGTCCTGAGCACTGACGGCGACGATCCGGGCGCATGGATCCGGTCCGGCCAAGCCCTGGCGCGGGTACTCCTGCTCGCCACGGCGGCGGGGATCCGCGCCTCGTTTCTCAATCAGCCGGTCGAAGTCCCGACGTTGCGCCAGCGATTGGCGGAACTGGTTCCCGGCGGGGGAATACCCCAACTCGTGCTCCGCCTGGGCTACGGGCCCGAGGGGAAGCCGACGCCCCGCCGGCCTGAGGCAGCAGTCTGGGACCGGCCGGGCGCCGACTAGCTCGAGCCTGCCCCGGAAACGCGGAAAATGGTGCTGTTCAACGAGTTCCGCCCGACCGCCGTGGCCGCCGGCTGGGCCCGCCTCCGGGATCGAGGGCTACCGCCAACGGCCCGCGTCATTAGTATTGGGGGCCCGGAAACCGGGTGCTCATTCGGCAGCAATCCCGGTCTGCTGTTCCGACGCCATGCATCAGGGCCCGTAGCTCAGCTGGATAGAGCGCTTGCCTCCGGAGCAAGAGGTCGTGAGTTCGAATCTCGCCGGGCCCGCTCGTCACAACTCGAAGCCTCGTCGGCCATTGGCGTCGACGAGGCTTCGCTCCTACTAGATCAGCCCGGTTCACACGCGCCCACGCCGCAAAGGCGCTCCGGCGCATACGAAGCGATGAGAGATCGCACGCACGACCTGCTCGCATCAAGGCCGCCGGAGCGAGCCCGCTCCCGCAAGCAACCGTGGATCAGATCTCTCGCCATCCTCGTTGCCGTATCGCTGTCCCCGACGGGATCGGCAGATGCACAACGCGGCGCCGCTCGGGCCCTGGCCGCGATCCGGTCCGCTGAGGAGCACGGACTCCCACCCGCGCGATACGGCCTCCCGCGACTCGAGCAGTTGATCCGCACCGACCCGATCGCCGCGGACAGCGCCCTCACAATCAACCTGATCCGCCTCGCCGAGGACCTGCGGTACGGCCGGGTCCGGCCCAACCCCTATTCAAACACTCGCCAGAACGAGCAGGTCGACATTGCCGCCGCCGTCCGGACCGCGCTCGCTGCGGACACCGTCCCCGAATTGATCGACGCCATGGCCCCGGCGTTTCCGCAGTATCGCCAACTGCGCGAGGCGCTTCGGCGCGCCCCAAGGGATTCATCGGAACCGACCCAGAAGATCCGGCTCACGATGGAGCGCCTCCGCTGGCTGCCTCGTCGCGTGGAGGGACGGATCGTCCTGGTCAACATCCCGGCATTCCAACTCTCCGCGTTCGACTCCCCAGACTTCGGGGGCAGCGCGGCACTCACCATGCCGGTCATCGTCGGGCGCGCCCGGTCGACCCGAACGCCTCAGCTTGCTGCGCAAATGCGCACCGTCGAGTTCCGCCCGTTCTGGAACGTCCCCCAGAGCATTCTTGCGGGCGAACTGCTGCCCGCCATGCGCAAGAATCCGCGCTACCTGATCGAACACGACATGGAAATCGTCGGACCGGGCGACACCGTGCTCGGCGACACCTACGACACCGATACACTCGACCGCCTGAGCCGTGGCGAGCTGCGCATCCGACAGCGGGCCACCAAACGGAATGCCCTCGGCGCCGTCAAATTCGAGTTCCCCAATCCGTCGAGCATCTTTCTCCACGACACGCCCGACAAGAATCTCTTTTCCCGAGAGCGCCGCGATCTGAGTCACGGCTGCATCCGGCTGGCGGATCCGACGGCAATGGCCGAATGGAGTCTGGGGAACCATCCGGGCTGGAACCGGGACAGCACCGAACGCGCCATGGCCGGACCAAGTCGCCGAATCATGTCCGTGACTCAGCCCACGATGGTGATTCTGTTCTACGGGACAGCGGAGGCCATCCCGGAGGGCGGCATACGCTACTACCAGGACATCTACGGACTCGATCGCCAGCTGACCGCCACCCTCCACGCCACGCGCTGACGAACGGCTGCTCGGATCAACCCCGGCCCGGGTTCCCAAAGCAGCAGCCGTGCTCGGGATTTCGACCGCAACGATCGAAAACACGAATTAGACCCCGGCGCGACGAACCCATCGCCCCCCAACCATCTCATCGTCAACTTTTGTTGACATTCTTTGGATCGTCAACTATTGTTGACGGATGATCAATCCAGCGACTCTCCCATCCCCGGACGATCCGGCCGAAGCCCTCGCCGCCGTCGTGGCGCTTCGGATCCTCGCCGACAAGCTGGAGCGAAACGCCGTGGACCGCGCCCTCGCCCAGGGCTGGTCCTGGTCCCAGATCGCCGAGGCGCTCGGTGTGTCGAAGCAGGCCGCCCACCGCCGGCTGGCCAACCCGCAATCCAAGACGACTCCCTGAAGGAGCCATCGATGTTCACGTTCGTCAGACTCGTCCGACAGCGCATCCGCGATATGGGAACCATCAAGGCGCTGCTGCTGACCGCCGAGCGCTATGCCAACGCCGATGGCCAGAAGGAACCCGGGGCAGAGCATGTGGTACTGTCCGCCCTGGCGTTGCCGGACGGCACGGCCCGAAAGGCCCTGCACCGCATCCAGGCAGACCCCGAACGATTTCAGGATGCGATTGCGCAGCAATACCGCGACGCCCTAGAGAACCTAGGCATCAACGCTCCGCACGACGCCGACCTGAACGAGGCCCGCCCCCTGTCTCCCGGCAAAGCCTATCGAGTACAAGCGTCGGCGCAAGCGTTGATGGAACGGCTGCGCACCATCGTCGAAAACGACCAAAGGCAGGACGTCCGTTGCCCGTTGTTGAGCGCCCATGTGCTCCAGGCGGCCTGCGCCGCGGAGTTCGGCGTGGCCGTCCGCGCACTTCGCGTCATGGGTGCGGCCCCAGCCGACCTCATCGAAGCAGCCAAGACCGAGGTCACCGAGTATCTAGCGCACCAGCGATGATCGAGCGCTCCTAAGAAGCTTGATGCAAACGCTCTTGGGCTCGGTAAAGAACCGGATCGCTTCGTCGCCACCTTCGCGCCCGACGCTGCTCCACGAAAACGCCGTGCCCACCGAAGCGTCTTCGCCTGGTACGCAGTACTCGCTTGCCAAGCTCGGCGGCCCAGCGATCCCGCGCGGCCGAGTCAGGCCAATCGGGAGGTACGATATCGGAACATGACCAGTCCGACCACCGTCAGCATCGCCAGGCCGGCACCGCTCACGAAGGTCCCCCGATATCCGATCCAGTCCCAGAGCATGCCGGCAATCACACTGGCAAGCAGCAGCGCCAAGCCGGTAAGCAGATGGAAGACGCCAAAAGCCGTGCCGCGCCGGTCTGCAGGTGCGCTATCCGCGATCAGCGCACCAAGCACTCCCTGGGTAAAGCCCATGTGAACGCCCCAGAGCACCACACCCAGCGCCAGGCCACCCAGCCCCGGCGCAAACGCCAGCACGAGATCCGCAGCCGCCAAGCACCCCATACCGATGGCGAGTACGGTGACCCGGCTGACCCGATCCGACAAGGCGCCAGCTGGGTAAGCCGACAGCGAGAACGCGACACCCATCACGACCAGCACCGCCGGGGCCCACATCGGTGACAACCCCGCATCGACGGCGCGCAGGAGCAGGAATGCCTCGCTGAAGCGAGCCAGAGTGAAGACGACCCCGACCCCGACGATCCACCAGTAGTCGCCCCCCAAATGCACCAGGGCTTCGCGATTCAGCACGGCTCGAGGACGGGAAACCGACGAATGGTCAGGCTCGCGAACGAAGACCAACAGCACCGCTATCGCGAGAAACGCGGGGATCGTGGCCACCCAGAACACGGCCTGGAAACGGTTCGCAAAGAGCCACATCAGCCCGATGGCCAGGAGCGAGCCCACGAAGGCGCCGATGGTATCGAGCGTCTGTCGCAGCCCGTATGCCGCGCCCCGCAGGTCGGGCGGCGTGACATCCGCAATCAACGCATCCCTGGGCGCCCCCCGAATGCCCTTCCCTACCCGATCGATGAACCGCGCCCCGACCAGCCAGCCTAACGTTCCGGCCAGCGGAAAGACCGGTTTGGTCAACGCGCTCAAGCCATAGCCCAGGCCGGCCAGGAGCTTCCGCTTACCCAGCCGATCGCTGAGCGCCCCCGAAAACACCTTGACCACCGAGGCGGTGGCCTCGGCAATCCCCTCGATCAGGCCTACGGCCAGCACCGATGTGCCGAGTACGGTGACCATGTAGATCGGAAGGAGGGCGTGAATCGCTTCCGAGGAGATGTCCATCAGCATCGAGACAAACCCGAGCGCCCAGACGTTCCCGGGTACGGCGCGCCAACCCGGCCGGACGGGGCTGCCTGCGTCGGTGGTCGTGGACATCGACGTTCGGCGTCAGGGTTGGCGATCGGCTTCCGTTCGTGGAGGAGCTACTTGACCCGCGGCGTTTCCCAGCGAAGCTGAAACTCGAGTTCGTCCTGCCCGCCGGCCCGCTCATGCTCGATATTGAAGAGCGCTTTGGCCGGGATGTGCAGACGTTCGCCGGCAATCTGGATCGCGAACGGCTTGCGCTCTTCGAGCGCATCGGCAAAGCGACGCAGCTTCGCGATGAACTGCGACCGCGTGTAGGTGCGCTCAAGGTCACGCGCCGCCTTACGACGCGGACGAGCCTTGGCGGTGGTGCGAACTTTGGAGGTAGTCTTCCGACGAGCCATGGCACGAATCCCGGTTGAGGTTACCCTTACGATACCTCGAAGGTAACCGGCCTCTGCCGACGAGTGAATCAGCGTGATAACTTGAAGGTCCACTCTCCCACGACACATTCGATGCGATACCTGCTGCTCGTTCTGGCTGCGCTGATCTGTTCCAGCACCGCAACGGCCCAAGGCCGCTACCCGCTGACGATCGGCGTGCGCGACTCACTCCGATCCCAGACGCTCGGAGAGACCCGGCGTTTCCTGGTCTATACACCGCCATCGTACAGCGATACGACCTTCGCCCCGCAACGGTATCCGGTCCTGTACCTGCTCGACGGCGACGCCCATTTCCACTCCGTTACCGGCCTGGCCCAGATTCTCGGCACCGGCGTCAACGGGACCTACGCGGTTCCCGAGATGATCGTGGTCGCGATTCCCAATACGAATCGCACCCGTGACATGACGCCGACCAAGGTCACCGTCGGATTCGACGGCAAACCGACCGAGGCGTTCCGCACCAGTGGCGGCATGGCCAACTTCCTGTCGTTCATCAAGAACGAACTGATCCCGGACACCGACACCAAGTATCGAACGACACCGTATCGGATCTTCGTCGGGCATTCCCTGGGCGGCATCACGACCATCAACGCGCTCTTTACCATTCCGGAGACGTTCAACGCCTACGTCGCGATCGACCCGAGCCTCTGGTGGGACAATGCCGTCCTGCTCAAAACCACCAAGGAGCGGCTGTCGAACGCCGACTATCGCAACAAGGTGCTGTATCTCGGCCAGGCCAACACGATCAACCCGGACGACTCGACTGCCAATCCGCACTTCAATGCGATGGTGCGCTTCAACAGCCTGGCCCAGACGTACAACAAGTCGGGGCTCCGGTTCGGCTACAAGTACTACGATGACGACGACCACGGCTCGGTCCCGCTGATTACCACCTACGACGCGCTGCGCTTCATTTTCGACGGCTACCGGCTCGACCTGGGACGCCTGCTCGGCTCGCCCGCGCTGCTGACCGCCCACTACGAGACCATTTCGGCCAAGCTCGGCGCGCCGTTCACGCCATCGGAAGCGATCATCAACCAGCTGGGACAGATCGCCCTCTCACAGGATACGACCAAAGCCATCGGCTTCTTCGAGATCGGTACCCGGCTCTATCCGAACAGCCCGCGAAGCCACGATCGTCTGGGCGCCATCTGGGCCGCCAAGGGGGACAAGGCGAAAGCCATCGGTTACTACCGCCGATCGTTGGAACTCAATCCTGGCAACACGAGAGCCGCCGACGCCCTCAAGAAACTGCAGTAGCTCCGCAGCAGGTGGCCTGCTCCGATCGGGAGCGGGCCATCTGTCGCATCACTCCTTCGAGTAGACCAGCCGCTCGGATCCGTCACTGAAGGGATCGAGGTGGCGCAGATCCGTCACCGTGTACGGCGTTGCATCGACCAGGTCGTGCCCGCCGGTGTAGTCGAGCCGAATCGGACCACTCATATCCCCTGCCTGCCCCGGCTGGTACATCCAGTTGCCCGTCCGATTGAGCGGCCCCATCACCAGCGGGCCGTTCCCGATCTGGAGCGCCTTGTTGAGAAACAGGGTGTACGTCCCATCACTGCGAAGCTCCAGCCGGCCATCGGTGACGAACTGCTTGCCGAAGGTTCCGTTCCCCAGATGATGTTGGACGTACGGCGTGGACAGCGCATTCCCGTTGATCGACACCAGGCGATAGATGCCGTGGAACTGGCGCCCATCGGTGGGCTGTCCCGGCTGCCACGGTTCCGGACCAATCAAGTCCCCCGCGCCGTTGCAGGCGGCCAGAGTCGACGCAAACAGGATGGTAGCAAAGCAGCCGGCGGCACGACGGATGGGCATCATATTCTCCTCACAGGTTCGACATTCGACCGTTCGATTTCGGTCGCCATCCGATAACGCGGAGAACCTGGAGAAAACCGGACATCGCCCCGGGCAAGCCCAGCCGATAGATTGGGAAACCCAGCCATTCGACCGGAGGCACGATGGACCCCACCCGTTTGCCGGAGGCCGTGATCATCCTGCCCCCCGGAGAAGGCCGGCACTACGACTGCGGACCCATGCACGCCCTCTTCCTCGCCGACGGCGATGAAACGGGCAATCGCTACTCGGCGTCGATCTGGTGGGTCGAGCCCGGCAAACCCGGTCCGGGACCGCATGCGCATGAGGCCAATGAGGAGTTGTTCTATGTGATCGAAGGAACGATGACCTTCCGAGCAGGGGATCGCTATGTCAACGCGCCGGCCGGAACGTTTCTGCGCATCCCCGCCACGGTCGTCCACGATTTCGAGAACCGGACCGACCGGCGCGCCGGCGTCCTGAACGTGTTCATCCCGGGCGGCTTCGAAGCCAACATGCCGGGAATCGTCGACTGGTTTCGGAAGAACCCATCGGTGTGATCAGGTGCGCCCGGCCGCTGCCGACCGGACGCGCCTCGAGCGGACCTAGCGGATGCCGACCTGCCCCTTCACATCCGCGATCAGCTTCGCGGAGTCGTAGCCGATGCCGTCCTTGAAGACGGTGACCGTTTCATAGATGACCTTCGGATCGTTGGCCAAGTTGCCGCGCAGGAGAATCAGGTCGGCCAGCTTGCCAGGCTCGACCGTCCCGATATCCTTCTGCACACCAAGCACGACCGCTCCATTCGAGGTCAGCACCTTGACGGCCTCTGGCGTGGTGAACCCAGCCTCGAGAAGCAACTCCAGCACCCGCAGGTTGCCGTATCCCGCCACCGCGCCGAACGCCGGATCGACGCCGGCGGCCAGCACACCACCTGCCCGTACGAACGCCAACTCATATGCCAACGACCGCGGGTAGATCTCCCGCATCTTCGGATAGATCTCGCCACCGGGCACCGACGCATCCAGACGCTTCCGGCGGTCGAGTTCCTGCTCGGCAATCCACGGCGCCATCACCGCCAGGACACGCGCATCCGGCCCCGGGCGATTGGGCGCCAGCTGTTCGTTGACCGACGTGGTCGTCATCGGCACGTTGTTGTCGATCATGGTCTTGAAGGTCCGCCCGATGCGCGGATCCTTCATGTCGAGCTGGCCCAGCGTCTCGAAGTGGCTCGGGGGACACTCATCCGGCTTCTTGGCGGTATCGTAGTCCGAATTGGTGCGGAACCCGTGCTCGATGTTGTCGATGCCGAGCTCGACGGCTTCGGTGAAGCTGATGGAACAGAGGTGTCCGGTCACCTTCATGCCGTTCTTGTGCGCCTCATCGATCACCGCGCGGAAGATCTCGCGCGAAAGCTGGGTATATCCCTTGATCCACTCCGCACCCTCTTCGGCCCAATGCCGGACCACCCGCCGTGCCGCGGCTTCGGTTTCCAGCTTGTGCATCCCCATCTGATCGAGCCGGAGATCGTTGCCCTGCGAAATCAGATACGGACCGGTGATATGCATCCGCGGGCCGGGCATCTGGTTCCGCTCGATGTTGTTCTTGAGATTGAGTTCCGCGTAGGGTGCAAAGCTGCCAGTCGTCCGAACCGTCGTGACTCCGGTGCCCAGATAGAGCCGGGGAAACGAATACGGCGATTGCACCATCCCGGCCTGGGTGGTGTAGAACATGTGATCGTGCATGCCCATGAGGCCGGGAATCACCGTGTGCCCCGCGGCATCCACCACACGCGCCCCCGCCGGCACGGTCACCGATCCGCTCGGCCCGACCGCCTGAATCCGGTTGCCGGAAATGATGATCGTCTGCCCCGACCGCGGCGCCGCGCCCGTGCCGTCGATCAGCGTGGCATTGGTAAGGGCAATGACCGGAGCATCGACCGCGACATACTGCCGTAAGTCCGCATGGAATGAGGACGCTCGCTGCGCAATCAGCGGTGAAGACGCAACGACGAGCAGCAGGGCGGTTCCGGTCGCAGCACGGATCATCATGGAGGACCCTCGGGGCAACGAGTAACAAGGAGGATGAACAGCCTGGAAATGTACCCGATCAGGACGGCAGATGCACCCGCGGTCCGGGCTGGTGCAGGCTCGGCTCTCGTGCGAATTTCCGAACACTATGACGAACCCCGTTCCGCCTCCGATCGACTCGATCGACGCTTCCATCACCGCATGGATGGCCCGTCACGGCGTCAGCCTCGCGCGTATCTCGCTCGGGTTGGTGTTTCTCTGGTTCGGCGCAATCAAATTCATCCCCGGATGGAGTCCCGCCGAAGACCTGTCGACCCGGACCATTGCGACGATCAGCTTCGGCCTGGTACAGCCGGGGCTGGGGCTGCCCATCCTGGCCGCCTGGGAAGTCCTGATCGGCGTTGGCCTCCTGACCGGTCGCTTTCTGCGCATCACCTTGCTGCTGCTCTGCCTTCAGATGATCGGCACCTTCGTGCCCCTGGTGCTGTTTCCCGGCGAAATGTTTACCGTGACACCCTTTGCGCCGACCCTGGAAGGCCAGTACATCATCAAGAACCTGGTCCTGATCAGCACCGCGATCGTCATCGGCGCCACGGTCCGGGGCGGACGCCTAAGTTCACGCCCTCTCCAGCCAGCCTGACCCATCCCGCGGCGGCGCCGGCGCCGAATCCGGAGCCGCCGCGGATGCCCCGCACCGTTTGACGATCGGTTGAGACCGGCCGGTAAGTTCGTCATATCCGGACCCCGACGGGGCATATGGCGACACCGCTCAGGCAGCTCGTTCCAATCGTCATGGCTGGCATCACCGCCTGCGGCCACATCGTGGACCCGCCGGCCGAGCCGGCCCGGATCCCGTTTGTGGAAGCGGCCCTGATCGCGGGGTTCGCCACCACCACGGTGCGAGTCGGCTGGCTTGATCGCCAGTTGCCGGGCACGAACATCCCGGCCCCTGCAACGGCCGTCGACCTGACCTTGGCGAACGAAACAACCGGACAGTCGAGCCGCCTGGCGCCACACAACGACACCCTCTTTGTCGCGACCCTCCCGATTCTCGCCGGCCATCGGTATCGGCTCGCGGGGCGAATCGGGGACGCCGCAATCCACGCCTCCACCACGGTGCCGGAGCAGTTCATCATCGACGCCCCCGCCGGCGACAGCATCATCCTCGCTGCGCCCATCGGGGACGCTCTGACCACCGCCATCGACTACCGCTGGCACGCCTTCGGCGCCACGGCCTTCGTGGTCGACTCGGCCTGGTTTCCGCCCGGGCAACCGGCAACCCGCGCCCCGATCGGACAGATGATCGTTGCCCGCCGGCGGGCTGGCACCCCGATCCGGCAGCTCCGCATCGTCGCGGTCAATCGCGACCTGGACGAGTACCTCTATCGGATGCCCGCGCCGGCCAGCAACGTCTTCGGCGGATTCGGGGTCGTCGGCGCGGCGATCGCGGTTGAGCGCAGCCTGGTGACCCGATGAGCCGGCTCCTGCTCGCAACTCTGCTTGCCGGTGTGCTGCCGCCGGTGAATCTTGGGGCACAGACCCTCAGCGGTACGATCGTGGCCGTCGAGGGCGCCACCCCGATCGCAGGCGCAACGCTCACGACGATGCGCAGCAGGCAGGCGACGGCCAGTGACCGGCTCGGGCGATTTACACTGACGATGTCGATCCTGCCCGACACCCTCGTCGTCAGCGCCATCGGATGGCAACCCGACACGATGCCGATCGGTTTAGTGCCGAGCGAAGCGCTCACCATCCGGTTGTCACGGGCGGTCCTGATCATGGCCGATCTCCTGGCTGTCGCCGCGCCCTCCCGCCGGCTCGACCTCGCGGAGCACGGCCAGTGGACCATGCCGCTGGCCCATGCCCGCGCGATTCCTCCGGCCGTCGAAACCGATGTCTTTCGTGCCCTGGCCTTCGTACCGGCCGTCACGTTCTCGAGCCCGCTGTCCGCTCGCCCGTCGATGCGAGGTTACGACGCCCAGGACGTGACCACGCGGATCGACGGATTCGAGATCCTCAATCTCTACCACCTGGGTCGAGTCTTTTCATCGTTCCCCGCCGACGCGGCGGAGCAGATCACCGTCTCGACGGCGCCTTATCCGGCCAACCACGGCGGCTCCATTGCCGGGATCATCGACATCAGCGGACGAACCGGACAGCTGGATCGCCTGCACGCCGGCGCGGGATGGAGCTATGGATCACTCAGCGCGTACGCCGGCGGCGGCGGACCCGGGATCCGATACTTCGCCAACACCCGGATGTTCTACTGGAAGGCTCTCGATCTGGTGCCCAACCTCGAGGTACCCTACCACTTCGAAGACCTCTACGCCGGCGCCGTCTTCGGCACGCCGGAACGCCCTCGCGGACGGATCACTGTATTTGCTACGCAAGACCGGGCCGGCAAGATCGATCAGCGGAGTTATCTGCATTGGGACAATCTCATGACGGGGGGCCGGTGGCGGATCCTCGACCAAGGGGCCGCGAGCCTCGAGGCGTCCGCCTCGGTTTCCCGTTTCACACAACGTGGAGAGGATGTTCCAGGACTCTACAGTATCGCGAACACCGACATTCGGAACCAATTCAGCCGCTCGGCGGCCGGCCTCGATCTCGTCGCCACCTCCGCAATATCGCGACTGGGGCTCGGCCTCAGCCTGGGATGGCGTTCGGTGACCAACCGGATCGTCGAATCCGTAGAGATTCCCGACGGCATGGAACGACCTCCGTTCGAGTTTCCCGCTGCCGACCTTGCGGCTGAGCGGTGGGAATTCGGCACCTATCTGAATCTCGCCCGGCAGCTGGGACCCATAACGATCGAAGGCGCGGTGCGCATCGATGCCGCAGCGGGACAGCGGACGACCCAGCCGCGTATCCATGCGCGCTGGGCTGCCGCGCCGCGTGTCGAGTTGAGCGCGGCGGTGGGACGGACCAGCCGGCTCTATCACGTGCTCTCCGAGTCCCGCTCGGAACCCGAGTTCGACTTCCTCGACTTCTGGCTCAGCAGCGGCGACTCGATTCCAGCGGCGGTGGTCGATCACGGCAGCGTTGACCTGCGCCTCGATCTCTCACCGGTCGTGGCTCGGCTGTCTCTGTATCGATCGTCCGGCAATGGACTCGGCGAGTTGAGACCGAGCCACGCACAGCGTCCGACATCGCAGGCGCTCTTCCGTTTCGGGCAATCGCGAACCAGCGGCCTGGAAGCGCAGCTTGCGATCCGCAACAGTGACGGTGCGCTGCAGTCGGCGTCGATAAGCTATGTCCTGTCGCGATCAGAGCGTCGCTGGAACGACGACTGGGTGCCCTGGGCACTGGATCGGCGCCATCATCTGCGCGCCTTTACCCAGGTTCGGACCGGCGGGTGGGCCTGGTCGGGCGCGTTCGACCTCGCATCCGGACTGCCGGTCACTCCGATTGCCTACACGCTGCCCGTGCCCGGCGTACCCGACATCCCGCCGGGCACGACTGCCAGCGGGCGGGCCGCCACGCCTCCCGTCTACGGCACCGAACATAGCGCGGCCACCAGCGGAACCTTCCGCTTCGATATCGGGACCCAGTACAGCTTCGGTGGCGCCAATCGGAGGCGATTTACACTCGGCCTCGCCATCATCAACCTGTTTGGCACTGCGGTGGCACCGTTCGGAGATTTCATGAGCCAGGCCGCGGGCGCCTACGCCACCGATCCGGCCGGCAACTCGCTTCCCTATCGCCGCCTCTTCGATTTGCCGCCGATTCCGACCTTCACGCTGCGGGCGGACTTCTGATGCCGCCTGGCCGGGTCCGATTCGAGCGCAGCTGACGCCCTGGTCGTCCCTCCTTGCCGTTCGGTTGAAATCGCACTCGGCTGCGATCAGATTTCGGGCATCTCGACTCCTTCGAGATCTCGTCTCCGATTGCAAGGCCATGACCGACCAGGGGATCGACTCGCTCGTCTCATTCCTGGAATACGCCCCCGATCCCGCGATCGTGGCGGACGACCAGGACCGTATCGTGATCGTGAATCACTCGGCGGAATCGCTCTTCGGCTACCGTCGCGTCGAGCTCCTGGGCCGTCCCCTGCATGAAGTCGTTCCGACCCTCCCGACGAGCCGCGCGGACGACACCGCCGCCGGATTGGGCGAAAGCACGACCTTTGTCGCCCGGCATCGCGATGGACACATCCTCCGCCTGTCGGTCGCCTTCCGCGCCGTACCGCTCGAGCACCAGCGACTGACGGCCGCCTACTTCCGGCCCACCCTGACCGGCACCGCGCCGACGCCGGCGGAGACCCTCGACCGACTCCCGATTGCGGTCGCCCGGTTCGATCACGAGCAGCGACTGATCTTTGCCAATGTCGCCGCGCATGGCGTCTTCGGTGCGCACCCGAGCCGGCTGCTGGGCCGGACCCCATCAGACATCGGACTGTCACAGGCGGCGGCTCAAGCCTGGAGCGAGGCGGTGCAATACGTCGTCCAGTCCGCCAACCCGCGGCGATTCGGTTTTTCCCAGGAACTGGGCGGCGGAACCCGGTGGTTTGCGGGCTCGGCGCTGCCGGAACAGCGCGCCGACGGATCGCTCTCCTCGGTGCTCGTCGTCACCCAGGACGTGACGGCGCTGCACCGGACCAAAGCCGAGTTCGAGACGGCGGAGCTCCGGTTTCGTCGCCTGACCGAGGGTAGCCACGATCTGATTTCGCAGCACACGCCCGACGGACAGTTCCTCTTTGCGTCCAAATCCGCCATCACGCTGCTGCAGCGATCACCCGAGAGCCTGGTCGGCCTCTCGCTGGTGGAGCTGGTCCATCAGGAAGACCGTGCGGTCGTCGCCACGGCCATTGCCCGAGCCTCCGTCGGCGATGCCGAACGGCTGACGACCTTTCGCTTGCTCCGACCCGACGAGTCGACTCTGTGGTGCGAGATGACGGCGCAGGCAGCCACAACCAGTACCGGGGCGCCGTCGATCACCTGCATCACGCGCGACATCACGGAGCGGATGCGCACCGAGGAGATCCTGCGCACCGCCTCGCGTATGGAAGCAACCGCCACACTCGCCGCGGGCGTCGCGCACGACTTCAACAACCTGATGACTTCGATCCTCGGCAATGCCGAGCTGTTGCTGGCGGACCCGGGATTTCCTGATGCGCCCTCGCGTCTGACCCAGGTGGCCGACTCCGCCAAACGCGGCGGAGCCCTGGCCCAGCAACTGCTCGCTTATGCCCGAGGAGGCAAGTACCAGACCTCGGCCGTCTCGGTCAACGAGATCGTGACCCAAGCGCTACATCTCCAGAAGCACGCCATGCCGCCGCGAGTCCAACTCGAGGTCGATCTCGATCCGACGAGCCCCGCAATCGATGCCGATCCGGTCCAGATCGGTCAGGTCGTGACCAATTTGTGCATCAACGCCACCGAAGCGACGCCGGGCGTGGGCCGGCTCACCGTGCGCACCAGGCAGATTCGCCTGACCGACAACGACATCCGTAACAAGCCGGGGCTCCGCGTGGGGCCGGCGGTGCTGATTCAGGTCAGCGACACGGGCACCGGCATCGAACCGGTGGCGCTGTCGAAGATCTTCGAGCCGTTCTTCAGCACGAAGTTCCAGGGACGCGGGCTGGGACTCGCAGCCGCGTACGGGATCGTCAAGAACCACCGCGGTTACATCGGGGTGGAGAGCACCCTCGGCAAAGGCACCACCTTCAGTGCCTACTTCCCTGCGGTTGCTTCGGTGCCCGCTACCGTGGTTCCGGAACCGCAGCCGTTCCCGACCGGTCGTGAAACGATCCTCCTGGTGGACGACGACGAGGCCGTCCTCGACATCACCAAAACGCTACTCGAGCGCCTCCAGTATCGGGTCGTGGTTGCCCGCGACGGCGTCGAGGCGGTGGAAGCGGCGCGAACGCACGACGGCGCGCTTCACCTCTGCATCCTCGACCTCGGCATGCCCCTGGCTGGAGGCGCCGAGGCATTCCCGTTCCTGAAGGCGGCGCGCCCGGACCTGCGCGTCATGATCTCGAGCGGGTATGAAATGAACGAAGTGGTCCAAAGCCTGCTGGCGGCAGGTGCGGACGCCTTCCTCCAGAAACCGTATCGGATGAGCGCGCTCGCGCGCGGGGTCCGCCAGGTCCTCGACGGAACAGCCGGCAACGCGCGCGTCGCTGATCACTGACTTCGCGATCGGATTCACCATACCTCGCGCGCTTCCCCAGCGCCGACGCCATAGTAGGACCAATCCTCTAGCCGGGGGCCATCGGATGACATGGCTGCTTGCAGGTATACGTCGATCGCTGCGTTCGATTTGGCGCTCCCGCACCCACTCGGCGTTCTTCGTCCTCGTCATGGGGCCGATCATCGCCCTGACGACGATCATTGTGTCGATCCAATATGCCACCAACGCTCGGTTCGCCGAGTTTCGCGACCCCGCTTCGGTCGCGGTGGTCATGGCATCGACCGATCGGCAATGTGATACCCTTTGTCCCGACTGGCTCGACCGCGCCTCGCTGGAACATATTGCCCGTGACGTCGTCGGGCCGGAGTTCATTCCCTTTAGGATGCGCAGCTTCAATTGGCGGAACGGCGATGGGCACGGAACGTTCTCCGGCACAGCAACCTCGAGCCGAATCACGGCGCTCCATACCAGTCCGGTACACGCAGGCCGCCCGCTGCTGCCGGCCGACGACATCGCGGGAGCCCCTCGAGTAGCGCTACTCTCCGAAACGGCATGGCGGAGGCACTTCGCGCGTTCATCGGATGTGATTGGGCAGCGTCTCGATCTGGACGGTGAACAGTACCAGATCGTCGGGGTGCTTCGGGCAGGAGCCGAGTATCCGATGGGCACCGATCTCCTGACTAACGGCATCGAGGCGGACCGGCACAGCGGCACGGGGTTCTTCGGCGGCCTGGTCCGGGTCACCGAGCCCGGTGCGTTCGCGGCGCTGCGCACACGGTTGAGGGTACTGGCCGACGAACTGTGGCCGGCTACTCAGCCAACAGACGAGCGTCCTGGACTGATAGCCATCCCGCTCGCAAGCCACCTCGAGACGGGTAACAGCGACTTGGTCCGGACGGCAATTACGATCAACCTGGCCATCCTGGCGCTACTTGCCCTGACGCTCCAGCTGATCGGCATCGGACGTACGTTGGGGCGGGCCGGTGAGTTTGCCATCCTGGCCGCCTTGGGCGCCTCACGCAGTCAGCTTCGCACCGTGGCACTGCTCGAACAAGCGGTGCTCGGAGCGATCGCCAGCGGATTCGGGATCGTCGCCGGGCTCATCAGCCTCCGGATCGTAGGGCCTCTCCTTCAACATCGACTGGGGCTGGCCGTCGAGCTGCGCCCCGACTGGAGCGCCATCGGCGCCACGTTCCTGATCGGATGCACTATCGCGGTTGCGGGTGCCATCGGAGGCATCCTGACCTTACGAGAATCGAATCTCCAGGCAGGCGGTTCCGACGGATCGGTAGGCACGGTCGCCGGTGGCGGGCGCAACCTCCTACGAACTGGCCTGATCGTTGCACAGCTTGCTGTCACCGTCGTCCTCGTGGCAACGGCAGCAACACCGGCCCGGTCGCTCACCCGAGTCCGCCACGCCGACCTCGGCTTCGAGACGAAGGACCTGGTGGCGGCATCGCTCATGCCCCGAAATGCCGGACAGATGTCCGATGCGGACCGATACGCGGCGGCGGACGCCATCGCGCGCGGGATCGCGGGCGTGGCAGGCGTTCGTACCCCGACCGTCTGGCGCACCGCCTCGCCCAGCGTCATGGCCGAACGCGGTGAGCCCTGGGTGACGATCGCCGGCGTCGAACGACGTCTCATCGCCAACTGTCGCCATCCCACGGACTGCACCGCGCCATTGAACG
This sequence comes from Gemmatimonadales bacterium, assembly GCA_037189525.1. Taxonomy (GTDB): domain Bacteria; phylum Gemmatimonadota; class Gemmatimonadetes; order Gemmatimonadales; family GWC2-71-9; genus SHZU01. The sequence goes on along the minus strand of JBBCJC010000002.1, from coordinate 1,315,682 downwards.
CAACGGGTGTCCTTCCGGGGTTCGTGAACGCAATCGGCCTCCGTGTAATCGACGGCCGCGATATCACCGACGCCGACCGCCGCGGTACGGAGCCGGTTGCGCTCGTCACGGAACAGACCGCCCGAGCCTGGTGGCCAGGTGAAAACCCGATCGGGCGCCGATTCAAGATCGGAAGCCTCACATCTCCGTACCCTTGGCTCACGGTCGTGGGCGTCGTCGCCAACACCCACCCGGTCAATCAGGAGGCCTACCGATACGCTGCGATGTACCCGGGCGAGTTCTATCCGTCCTTCTTCCAGCCGCTCAGCCAGTTCGTCGACCGAACGCCGCATCAGATACCATGGACAGGAGCACTAACGGTGGCAATGCGCACCGACCGGCTCGACGGCCGCGCCCGCGGCGCACTCGTGACCGCGATCGAGTCGGCAGCGCCGGGCTTTCGGGTCGAAGCAATTCAGCGGTTCGACGACATGGCGCTCGACACCTGGGGCATGGTCCGGCTCCGGTTCAACCTCCGGGCTATGCAGTGGGTCGCCATGCTCGGCCTGGTACTGTCGCTCGCCAGCATCGCGAGCGCCGTCAACGAGGTCGTCCTGGCGCGTTATCGGGAAATGGGAATCAGGCTGGCCCTGGGAGCCATCCCGAGGCGCTTGGTGGGATGGCTGGTGCTCCGAACGACCATGATCGGCGTGCTGGCCGGGGTGATCGGGATCAGCCTGACGCTGGGGCTGTCACGCCTCCTGAGCAGCGCCTTGTTCGGCGCCCGCAACCACCTCCTATTCGGAGGAGAAGCATTCGGTGCCGTACTGCTCATCACCACGGCCGCGATGCTTGCCGGTGCCGTGGCCGGCAGTGCATACCTAGTGGCGCGTCCGATCGGACGAATCAACCCGATCGAAGCGCTCCGCAACGAACGCTAGGCCGCCGCCCGACACCGGGCTACCGCCCTCCGACAGGCGCTAATCCAATGGTGATCTCCGTCACTGCACCACGAGCGACGACGGCCCATCTTGGAGACATGCAGATCGATCGCTCCCGCCGGTTCGGCCTTTCGATCTTGGCCGCCGCGACTTGGGTTGGCCTGGGTGGCTGTCACTCCTCCACTTCCGAGCCGGAGGAGGCGCCGGCTATTCTCGACGTCGGGTACTTCGGCGCGTCGACGCTTCCGGCGAGCTATCTCCAAGTCGTCGGCGGCCCGGACGGACAGGTCGTGATGCGCGGCGCTGATTTCCAACTGGATGGCAGCTACTACCGGAGCAGTTCACTCACGCTGGCGGATAACCCGGGCTGGCCGATCACCGTGGCGCTGGTGACCCCAAACGGCGACACCCTCGCACAGATCACAGCCGCGCTTCCCGTTGAGCGGAAACATGTGATCTTCGTAGGCGTACATGCCCTGCGCAACCGGTACAGTTGGTTCGTATGTTCCGAGGTGCAGCGCAAGGTGGCCATTCGACAGCTCGAGGCCGCCCCGGCACAACCGCCAGACACCCTCTATCTCTGGGCCTCGGCCCAGATACCGGGCGTCCAGTACCCGGTCTGCTGAGCCCGTGGTCGAACCGTGAAGCGTCCTTCTTTCATCAGCGCGACGAGCCTCGCGGTCATTCTGCTATCCGGCGGCTGCGCATCAGGTCCCTCCGAAGAGGTGTGCCGCATGACGGACGAGTTCGGCAATTGGGGCTGCGCTCGTATCGTGGTCTATCTGACGACGGAAGACGGTGGGCCCATCGTCCAGCTCTTGCCGCGCCGGGTCAGCTGGTTGACCGTCCATCTGGCAGGCATCAACCAGCGGGGTGGCGTCTCGACCATGACCGAGGTACATCGCTTGAATGGCGAGCCGGTTCAGCTCGAGGTGACCCGCACCCTTGCCCAACCGGAGACGACTCCGGATACGGCAACGGTACGGATCTCCGCCTCCTGGACCGCCCAACCGGACGTCATCGTGATAGGGGAAAAGGTTCTACCCTTCGCCAGCGGCTCTGTCGTCAAGCGAATCACGCTGGCTCCGCTGGGCCAACCACCGGTCTATGACACGGTGCGGCTGGTACTTTATCCGACAGATTCGACATCGCCCTGAGAACGCCCCACAGAGACCGGCGTTCCTGCCGCGATGCCTACTGAGTACTGCGGTGCTCGCCGCGCAGGATCGAGCGCATCCGAATCGCCAGCTTCTCGATCTCCCGTAACGAGGTCAGCGTCTCCTCGTCCAGTTTCTCGGGCTCCATCAGCAGCAACTGCGTCTCGGCCAAGAGCGCGGCCAGTGGATTGGCCAGGTCGTGCCGGAGCGTATACAGCGCATCGGGGTCGCTCACATCCGGACTCACATGACGAGGGGGATTGGGACGAAGGTTATCACGAACACGATCAGGCATGCCACGCCCACCCAGGCGCGCCGGGCGGGAATGGGACGATCCGGCACCACCACCGGCGGATGCGAGAGGCGCCCGCCGCCGATCACGAATGCCATCACGACCCAGATCAGCCAGCTGAACGAGTACTGGGACAGGAAGAGCAGCGCAGCGACCGTGATCATCGCCAGCCAGTGCTGCCGCTTCCCGAGATATCCGTAGGCGATATGGCCGCCATCGAGCTGGCTCAGCGGCAGCAGGTTGAGGCCGGTCAGAAAACACCCGACCCAGCCGGCAAAGGCGGGCAGGCTCAGGTGCACGGCCGTCCCCCCCGGGAGCAGCCACTCCCGCAGCCAATACGTCAGCAGCGAGTCGCCCAGCCGGATCAGCTGCCCGGCAAAAACGACATAGCTCTTGGCCAGCCCGGGCTCCCAGGCCACCCGCTCCGAGGTCAGGTACCCCCAGATCATCACACCCAGGGCCACCACGAACCCGGCAAGCGGGCCCGCCGCGCCAACGTCGGCCAGCTGGCGCCGGTCGATGACCGGGCTCTGAACCCGGATGAACGCCCCGAAGCTCCCGATCGGCGACACCGACGGAGGCACCGGAAGAAAATAGGGCGGGCTCGCGTCGATCAGATACCGGCGGGCGGCCCAATAGTGCCCCAGTTCATGAATCAGGAGAATCCCGATCGCGGGAACCGCGAATGACCAGCCGCCGAGGAAGAGCTTCCAGTCGCCGGCTGCGATCCCGCGGACAAAATCGACCAGGTCCCGACCGAGCCCGACCAGAAAGCCCGGATTGTCGACCGGGTACCAAACCCCCGCCATCGCGGCCCCGGCCGCCAGGGAAAAGACCAGGGTCAGGAGAAAGAGGACGACGTGCGTGATCCACCGGACCGGGACGTCTCTTTCTACAGCGCGGATGAGGACCAAATGGCCCGCTGGCCGGTCGGCCCAGTAGTAGGCCCCCCGCCAACCAGCCAGGAACGCCGAGAGATCCGGCGACGGGGCCGTATGCGCCGGCAACACCAGAGCATCGATGGCTTCACGGGAACCGCAACGGATGGTACGCCAGGCGCTAAAGAACCGCTCGAATTGATCCACGCCGGTCTTGACGGAGGTAGGTTGGTTCGCTAAAATGATTTATCCATCCGGTATGAACCCCCGAAAGCATCGTCTCGGCCAACTACAATATCGCTCCGGTTCTGGGGCTCTTGAATAGGCAACTTTGTCATCTTCACCCGTCCCCCCGTCGCTTCGACGGCGGACATGAGGCACCCTCCCGTGGATATATCAGAACTGAAGCAGAAATCAGTCGCTGAACTGCATCAGCTGGCCCAAGAGTTGAACATTACCAACTACTCGGGCCTGCGCAAGCAGGATTTGATCTTCCGAATCGAGCAGTCGCTGCTCGACAAGGATACCGTCATCCGGGGCGAGGGCGTGCTCGAGATCCTGCCGGAAGGATATGGTTTCCTCCGCAGCCAGGACTGGAACTACCTCTACGGTCCGGACGACATCTACGTCAGCCCGAGCCAGATCAAGCGTTTCGATCTCCGCACCGGCGACACCGTCATGGGTCAGGTTCGCCCGCCCAAAGAGGGTGAGCGCTACCTCGCGCTGCTCAAGGTCGAGCGGGTCAACTACGAAGAACCCGAAAAGACCAAGCACCGGATCGCGTTCGACAACCTGCGGCCCCGCTATCCCGACGCGCGGATCAAGCTCGAGAGCAAGAAGGGCGACATCTCGATGCGCGTGGTCGATCTGCTCTCGCCGATCGGCAAGGGACAGCGCGGCCTGATCGTCGCGCAGCCCAAGGCCGGTAAGACGATCCTAATGCAGAAGCTGGCCAACGCGATCACCGAGAATCACCCCGAAGTGGTGCTGATCGTCCTGCTGATCGACGAGCGCCCGGAAGAAGTCACGGACATGCAAGAGAATGTCCGCGCCGAGGTGATTGCGTCGACCTTCGACGAGCCGGCGGACCGGCACGTCCAGGTGGCCGACATGGTCATCGAAAAGTCGAAGCGTCTGGTGGAGCACGGCCGCGACGTGGTCATCCTGCTCGACTCGATTACCCGTCTGGCCCGCGCCCACAACGTCGTGGTGCCGCACTCGGGCAAGATCCTCTCGGGCGGTGTCGACGCCAACGCACTCCAGAAGCCGAAGCGGTTCTTCGGCGCTGCGCGGAACATCGACGGCGGCGGATCGCTCACCATCATCGCGACCGCGCTGATCGACACCGGATCGCGGATGGACGAAGTGATCTTCGAAGAGTTCAAGGGTACCGGTAACATGGAACTGGTCCTCGACCGGCGCCTGGCCGACCGCCGCATCTGGCCGGCGATCGACATCCAGAAGTCCGGCACCCGTAAGGAAGAGCTCCTGATGGACAAGGATGAGCTCAACCGGGTCTACCTGCTCCGCAACTTCCTGGCGGACATGCCGCCGGTCGAAGCGATGGAATTCCTCCTCGAACGGATGAAGCGGACCAAGACCAACAAGGAGTTCTTCGCCACGATGGTGCAATGAGCCTGGCGCCCGACGGGTCGGAGTTCCCTCCGACCGAGGGCCCCGCGCTCGACACCCTCCCGTCGTCCGGCCGCCTCCTGGCGGTCGATTGGGGCGAGCGCCGGATCGGGCTCGCCGTCACGGATGAGACGCAGACCCTGGCAAGCCCGCTCGCGACGTTGACGCGGCGGGTCGGAAAGCGGTTCCCGATGCCCGCCCTGCAAATCCACCTCGATGCCCAGCAACCGGTCGGACTGCTGATCGGCCTGCCGCTCGATTCCTCGGGTAACGACGGCGCGTCGGCACTCGAAGCCCGCGAGATGGCCGACCTGCTGGGCCGGCGCACCGGACTTCCGCTGCTGCTCTGGGATGAACGGATGTCGACCGCCCGCGCCCTCGCCGCCATTCGCGAACAGGGCGGCTCGACCCGGGGGCGCAAGGAAGACGTCGACTCCCTCGCCGCGGCGATCTTCCTCCAGCATTTTCTCGACGCGCGGCGAGCGCAGCGATGAAATCCCGCGCCGCGTTGATTGCCCTGCTGCTGGCCGGCTGCGGCGGCGCGCCTACGGGGGCGCCGGTGGAACCGGTATTCATTCCGGTGGGCTCGACCTTCCGGGCCGTGACCGATACGCTCGCCGCGCATGGGCTGATTCCCAACCAGGGCTGGTTCAAGACGCTGGGACGGCTGGGTCGCTACGACCGGAAGATCAAAGCCGGGTACTACGAGATTCCCCAGGGAGAAAGCGCCTGGCGGATCCTTCGCACCCTGGCCATGGGCAGCGAAAAAACCCAGCGGTTCACGGTGCCCGAAGGGTTTACCATCACCGACATTGCGCTTGCTGCGGAAGCGCGGCTCGGCATCCCGGCCGACTCGATCCGCGCCGCGACCCAGGATACCGCCCTGCTCCGCGAGTTCAACGTCGACGGTGAGTCGCTCGAGGGCCACCTGCTACCCGAGACGTACTTCGTCTCCCGCCTGATCACCGGGCGCAATCTGGTTCGCGAGATGGCGGCCCATTTCCAGCGCGCCTGGCGTCCGGAATGGGACGCGCGCGCGGCCGAGAAGGGATTGTCGCGCCGCGACCTGGTGACGATGGCGTCGATCGTGGAAGGCGAAGCGCGGGTCGACGAGGATCGCGCCCTGGTCGCCGCCGTGTATTTGAATCGGTTGCGGATCGGGATGCCGCTCCAGGCCGACCCGACGGTCCAGTATGCGATCCAGCTCGCGACCGGGCAGCGCAAAAACCGGCTCTTCGAACGCGACTATCAGTTCCAGTCGCCCTTCAACACCTACCTCATTCCGGGGATCCCGCCGAGCCCGGTTGGTGCGCCGAGCGTGAAAAGCATCGAAGCGGTACTCGATCCGGCCCCGGTACCCTACCTCTTCTTCGTGGCCGGCCGAGACGGCAAACACGTCTTTACCAGAACCTACGCCGAGCACCTGAACGCGATTGCTCGGATCCGTGCCGCCGAGCGAGAAGCTCGGCGTGCCATCCGAAGCCAGCCATGAGCCAGGTTCGCCTGATCGAAGTGGGTCCGCGAGACGGACTGCAGACCGAGGCCAAAACGATCCCGACCGAGGTGAAGGTCGCCTTCGTCGACGCGCTGTCGGCCGCCGGGTTCGACGAGATCGAAGTCAGTTCGTTCGTCTCGCCCAAGTGGGTGCCCCAGCTTGCCGATGCCGCCGAGGTGTTTGCCCGGATCGAACGGAAGCCGGGAGTCCGGTACATGGCGCTGGTGCCTAACGAGGCGGGACTGGAGCGGGCCATCGCGGCGCAGGTGGACAAAGTTGCCGTCTTTACCGCGGCAAGCGAGAGCTTTACCCGCAAGAACATCAACGCCACCATCGCCGAGTCGATCGAGCGATTCCGACCGGTGGTGGAGCGCTCACCGGTGCCGGTACGGGGCTACGTGTCGACCGCCTGGCACTGCCCCTATGAGGGACCAATCCGGCCGGAGGCCGTGCTGCCGGTGTGCGAGGCGCTGTTGGCCCTGGGATGCACCGAACTGTCGATCGGCGATACTATCGGCAAAGCGGTACCCGACGAGGTGGCCCGGCTGCTCGACCTGCTGCTCCCCGTGGTGGGAGCTAACCGCCTCGCCATGCACTTCCACGATACCTTCGGTCATGCCGTCGCCAACTCGGCGCGGGCTCATCAGATGGGGATCACGGCGTTCGATTCGAGTGCGGGCGGGATCGGCGGGTGCCCTTTCGCTCCGGGCGCAACCGGCAACGTGGCAACCCAGGCCCTGGTCTCTTTATTTGGAGCATCGACCGGGATCGACCCGACGGCCCTGGAACAGGCCTCGGCCATCGTGCGGCCCTGGATCAGCTAGTTACCATCGATCCGGGATTCACCTACCTTACCAGCCATGAATAAAGTCTATTCCGACGCCAGGGCAGCCTGCGCCGACATTCCCGCCGGTTCGACGCTGCTGGTGGGCGGCTTCGGGCTCTGCGGCGTTCCCGAGGAGTGTATCGACGCCGTGCGTGAACTCGGCGTCGATGGGCTCACGGTGGTGAGCAACAACGCCGGCACCACCCACCACGGTCTAGTCCATCTGCTCAAGAACAAGCAGATCAGGAAAATGATGGCGAGCTACGTGGGCGAGAACGCCGTCTTCGAGCAGCAGATGCTCTCGGGCGAACTCGAGGTCGAACTGATCCCGCAAGGTACGCTGTCCGAACGGATTCGCGCGGGCGGCGCGGGAATTCCGGCGTTCTTCACGCCGACCGGTGTGGGCACCCTGGTAGCGGAAGGCAAGGAAGTCCGCGAGTTCGACGGCCGCCGCTACGTCATGGAGCGCGGCATCACCGGTGATTTTGCCCTGGTCCGAGCCTGGAAGGGCGACCGCTTCGGCAATCTCGTCTTCCGCAAGACGTCCCGAAACTTCAATCCGATGATGGCGACGGCGGGTCGGATCACCATCGCGGAAGTCGAGAACCTGGTCGAGCCGGGCGAGATCGACGGCGATCAGGTGCACACGCCCGCCATCTTCGTCCAGCGAATTTTCCTTCGCAAGACGACCGAGAAGCTGATCGAACGGCGGACGGTGAGGGCCCGATGAGCGAAGAGATCCGACAGATCATCGTCAAGCGGGCTGCGCAGGAACTGCTCTCGCTCGATGAAGGTACCGGCTTTTACGTCAATCTCGGCATCGGCATTCCGACCATGATTGCCGACAACGTGCCCCCGGGTGTCGAGGTCGTACTGCAATCGGAAAACGGCATGCTCGGTGTCGGCCCCTACCCGCTCGACGGGGAGGAAGACGCCGATCTGATCAATGCCGGCAAAGAAACCGTCAGCGAGCTGCCGGGTACCAGCTATTTCGACAGCGCTACCTCATTCGGAATGATTCGTGGCGGGCATGTCGCGCTGTGCTTCCTGGGCGCCATGCAAGTGGCCTCCAACGGCGACCTGGCCAACTGGATGATCCCGGGCAAGATGGTCAAAGGGATGGGCGGAGCGATGGACCTGGTGGCCGGCGCGCGGCGGGTCATCGTGGTGATGGAGCACACCGCCAAGGGAAGTCCGAAGATCCTCGAGCGCTGCACCCTCCCCCTCACGGGCGAAGGATGCGTCGACCGGATCATCACCGAGCGGTGCGTGTTGGACGTGACCCCGGACGGGCTTCGGGTGGTCGAACTACTGCCCGGCTGGACCAAAGAGCAACTCGAGGAATCGACGGCGGCGCCACTGATCTGGTAACTGCGGAACGAGAAGGGGGAACGAGGTTGCAGCTATGGTTGTCGCCCTCGTTCCCGCCTGCAGGATCGGCCTGTTGCTGGCAGCGGGCTTCCTCCTTACGGCCTGCTCTAGAGAGCCACTAGCCCGAGCAATCGCTCTTCGCTGCCCAGTGGCCACGGAGAGAGGATGGCACGCCTCTTCATCGCTCTCGCCCTGCTCGCAACCGACCTCGCTGCCCAGGGTACCGTCACGGGGATCGTGACAGATCGCGGACGTCCGCTCAGCGATGTCGAGGTCCTGATCGAAGAATTCCGCCTCTCCAGTCGCACCAATGCTGCAGGCGAATTTTCTCTCTCGGTGCCGGCCGGCCGCCGCGTGGTGCTGGCGAGGGCGGTCGGGTTCCATCCGATTTATCTCAATGTCCAGGTCCGCGACTCGGCAATCGTGGACATCGAGTTTGAGCTACAGCGCATGGCACAAGTCATGGATTCAGTCGTGACCCGGGTCGACGCGCCGGCCGTACGGAGTGCCAAGCTGGCGGGCTTCGATGAGCGGCGGGAGAAAGGCATCGGTACGTTTCTCACGCGTGCAGAGCTTGCAGAACAGGAGCACTCGCTCATGAGCACCGTGCTCCGCGCCACCGGCCTTCATACCATCCGCAGGCCAGAACGTTGCGGCGGCGGTTTTGCCCTCGGCACCAATCGCGGTGTCTCCAGCCTGTATGTTCCCCCAAGGGGGCGGTGCCCCTTTCCGATCGGTTGCTACAGTACGGTGTACCTCGACGGCATTCTGATCTGGGCCCCGGGCCGGACCGAACCACCCAACATCGACGACTTCAAAGTGCATTCACTCGAGGCCATCGAAGTCTATCGCAGCAACGGGATGGTGCCGATCGAGTACCAGGCCGTGGGCACCGAGTGCGGAGTCGTGCTCCTCTGGACGAGGGAGCGCTAGCAGCAAACTCCGGAATCGATCGGCACGAGAGCAGGTGTCTCGCCTCGTCATGCCTCCCTGAGTGCGTCCACGACCTGCTGTTTGGCTGCCCGCCGCGCCGGCAGGAGACCACCGAAGAAGCCCATCGCCAGCGCAAAGATCATCCCGTTGAGCAACAACCCCGGTGTCACCCGAAACGCGAACGCAATCTCGCTGAATGACGCCCAATTCGTGGTGCTGGTTACGAGCCCGTTGATCGGCAGCGCCAACAGACAACCGATGGCCCCGCCCACCACAGCGATGAAAACGGACTCCAGCAGGAACGAACTCATTACGCTCCTGGGCTGGAACCCGAGCGTGAGCAGCACCCCGATCTCCGGCGCGCGGGACGCGACCGCCGCGTACATCGTATTGACCGCCCCGAAGACCGCGCCCACCGCCATGATCGATGCGATGAAGACGGCGATGAAGCTGAGCATCGTGGCCACGCCGGACGACTGCTTCTCATAGAACGCCAGCTCCCGCTCGGCGTCGACCACCAGCCGCGCATCGGCTTCGAGCGTTTCTTTGATACCGTCGAACGCCGCCGGGTCCTTCATCCGAAAGGTGATCGACTGAAAGACCTGGCCTCGAAACACGGGCATGAACTGCTCGTTCTCGCCCCAGATCTCGGATTCGAACGACGAGCCGCCAGCCGAAAAGTGCCCCACGATGGTCCAGTCCTGCTCGGCAAACCGAACGACCTGGCCCACCCCTGAATTGGGGAATCGCTTCGCATAGGACGCACCGACGATGACCTCACGCGCACCCGAGCGGAACGGTCGTCCCTCGATGACTTCGATATTCTTCCGCACCTCGAGCGCCCGTTCGCTGACCCCGCGAACCACGACGTTGGCCATCCCGCCCCCGCCCGCCCGCTCCATCGGAACGACCACGAAGGTCTCGGGACTCACCATCGGCTGACCCGCCGCATTCTGCGCCACAAATGGCAGCCCGGACACGACGCTCGCCACCTGACGACCGAGGCCGCTGTTCATCTCGGCGCCTGCCCCTTTCCGTAGCAGCAGCACGTTCTCGGTCGAACCGGTGCTCACCAGGGCCGAGCGGAAACCGTTGGCCATGGCGTTCATTGCCACGAAGACCGCGACCACGACGGCCATGCCCAACGCAGTCGTCAGCGTGGAAATGGGTCGCTGGCGCAAGCTCCGGATGTTGTAGATGATCGGAATCTTCACGATGCCCCCCTCACGCCACACGCCGAAGTGCGTTGACGACCGACAACCTGGCGGACTGGATGGCCGGGACGGCTCCGCTGACCAGCCCAAGAGCAATGGCCATCGCAATGCCGACCGCGAAGGTGCCGCCGGTGACCCCAAAGCCGGGAAAGAACGCATTGAGCGGGTTGTTGCCCATGAACGCAAGCTTGGCAAGCCCCAACCCCAGCACACCGCCCAGCAAGGTGATCAGAATCGACTCGGCCAGCACCAGACCGAAGAGCGTCCCCTCCTGAAAACCCAGCGTCTTGAGCACGGCCACTTCTCCCACCCGTTCACGCACCGACATCATCATGGTGTTGGCCGCCACGAAGAGGATCGCAAAGAACACCGCCGTGCCGATGGCGCTCACCAGAAAGCCGATGTTGCCCCACATGGTGACAAAACCGGCCTGAAAGGCGCGCTCCGTTTCGGTCTTGGTCGGAGCAGTCGAATTCTTGAACTGCGCGTCGATGGTGGCCGCCACGTCGGCCGCGATATCCGGCCGATCGAGCTCCAGCGCAAACCAACCCGGGCTGATCTGCCCGTTACTGCGCTCGTAGAGATAGGCGTAGTGAAAGTAGAACACCTCATCCCCAAAGCTCGGAATCGTGGGGGTATATACCGCGCGAATCACGAACTCCCAGTCACCCGCGAAGATGGTGCCCTTGAGCGTGACGGTCTGTCCCACCTGCCAGCCATACTTCTCCATCAGCCCAACGCCCACCAGCGCCGCTGTACGCTCCCGCTTGAACGCCTCGACGTCTCCGGCCGTGATCTGAATCTCCGGGTACATCGGCAAGTAGGTGTCCGCCGTGATGGCAAACTGCGCAAAGAAGTCCTGCGGATCCTGATAGTACCCGCCAAACCAGTTTGCCCAGCTGACTCCCTTGACCCCCTCGACGGCCCGAAGCCGGTTGGCGTGCGCTTCGGGAAGCACGAAGGTGATCCCCGATGCGCTCGACGTGATCAGTCGCGCCTCGCTGCCCACTTCAGCCGCGGCATCGAGCGTGGTGATGACCGACCGGAGCGTCCCGAACAGGAAGAACGCGATCAGGACGCTCGCGACGGTGAGGAAGGTCCGCTTCTTGTTCCGGAAGAGGTTTGCCCACACCAGACGGAGGAGGCTCATCGCGACAGCACCCCCTTGTCCATGTGCATGGTGGCCTGCGCCCGGCTCGCGGCATGCGCATCGTGCGTCACCATCAAAATGGTTTTGCCATACTCACCCGAGAGCCGCTCCAGGAGCGCCAGGATCTCGTTGCCGGACGCGGCATCGAGGTCACCGGTCGGCTCGTCGCCCAGGATGATGGTGGGGTCGCTCACGATGGCGCGCGCAATGCCGACCCGCTGCTGTTGCCCGCCCGAAAGCTGCCGAGGAAAATGCTCGGCGCGATCGGTAAGACCTACCACGGACAGCGCGGTCATGACATGCTCGTGACGCTGCTTCTTCGGCAGGTTAGTGAGCAGGAGTGGCAACTCGACGTTCTGCGCCGCCGTCAGGACCGGAAGCAGGTTGTAGAACTGAAAGATGAAACCGACATGGGTGGCTCGCCATGCCGCGAGCTGGCGCGCGTTCATCCGCGTGATGTCCTGCCCATCGACCATGACGCTGCCGCTGGTGGGCGTGTCGAGTCCGGCCAGGATATTGAGCAGGGTCGATTTACCGCTGCCCGAAGGCCCCATCAGCGCCAGGAACTCACCCTCGCGGATCTCGAGGTTGACGTCCTGGAAAACCCGAATGGCCTCACTGCCCCGCCGGTACGATTTGGCCAGGTCGCGGATCTCGACCAGGACCCGTCCGTTCGCCTGCGTAGGATCGACCGGCGCACTATGGGGTGACGACATCGACTCGACCTCCCTCTTCGAGACCTGCGGGTGGTTTGTTGACCAGGCTCTCTCCACCGGAGAGCCCGCTCCGGATTTCACGTCGCCCGCCCGACACGGGCCCGGCCTGCACCACGGTCCGTCGCACCACGCCATCCCTGACGACCCAGACGATGGTGTCCGGCCCATCGCTGCGCACCGCGTCGGCAGGTACGAAGACTCGGCTCGGCGCGCCCGCATCGGTTGCGGTCGAATCGAAGAACTCGACCCGCGCGCCCATCTCCGGAAGAATGCGGGGATCGTGATCGGTAATGGCGACCTTGACCTGCACCGTGGCGCGCTGCCGGTCGGCCGTCGGCACGATCTGCCTGACCCGCCCCGCAAAATTCACCGACGGATAGGCATCGAGGGTGATGCGGGCCGGCTGCTCGTCCTTGATCTGAGCGATGTACGCCTCGTTGACGTCGACTTCGACTTCCAGGGTTCCGAGATCGGCCATGGTCACCACGGCCCCGCGTGTCAGGCCGCCTCCGGTCGCAACCGGCGCCACGACTTCGCCGACTTCGGCGTCCTTGCGCAGCACCGTGCCGTCGAACGGGGCGCGGATGTAAGTGTTGTCGAGATTGGCCCTGGCAAAGGCCAGCGCTGCCTGCGCAGCACGGATCTGCGCCTGCTGCACACCGACGCGCGCCGAGGCGCCGTCGAGTTGCGCAGTGAGATTCTCGATGGCGCTGGCGGATTCGAGGTTCCGGGCCAGCAGTTCCTTGGCGCGCGCCAGATCGCGACCGATCTGATCTCGGGCGACCTGAGCTTCCTCCAATGCGGCAACCGCCCGCAGGCTATCGGCCGCCGCCTGCGCCACGGCAGCTTCGTAGTCGGCGTTCTCGAGCCGAGCCAGGATCTGGCCGCGACGGACCCGGGAGCCCTCCTCCACACCAAGCGATGCCAGCCGGCCGGAAATTCGGGACGAAACCGACGCCCGTGTCCGCGCTACGACATACCCGTTGGCGGTGATCCCGGCCGCATTGCCTCCCCCGCCCACCACCTCGGCGCGAACGACCTGTACCTGGACGGCGGACGAACCGCGGAAGAAGAAATACACCGCGGCCAAGAGCGCGATCAGCACGATCGCGACAATCCACCAGCGCTTCCGACCATCGTCAGGCGGCAGCTGGGTACGGTCGATCTTGAGGCGACTCAAATCGGGCTTCGGACTCGTCATCATGGCTCCCTTGGGGGCTTAGATGATACGATTCGGCATTTATTCGGTCAACAGTGAACCTTGTGGTATGTCGTACGACATATCGTCAGGATGGTTTCGTCAAACCCACCCCCAGATAACACGACGAGTCGGCGACGCGGAAGGAACTAACGGTTTGGAAGGACGTGATAGCCACGCCCGGCGAGGAGGCGCTCATCGGCCGTCACCAGGGTGAGCGCCTGAACCTGCGCGGTGGCCGCCAGGAACCGGTCGGCGGGGTCCTGATGCGGGAGGTCGATTCGGCGGCTTTCGATGGCCACTTCGAAGGTCAGCGGTGCCTCCCGAATCGGCGAGGCCTTGAGCATCTGATTGATCCACACCTTGGGATCGCCGCTAACCTGGAGCCTCCCCCGCTCGACCAGGACCAGCGATTCCCAGATCGAAATGGGTGACAGCCATAGTTCATGGTCCGGCCGATCGAGGGCCTCCCGGACCGGAGCGGTCAGACGATCCGGGGCGAGCTGACTCCAGATCCAGATATGGGTGTCGAGCAGGAGGTTCATTCGCCCAACGCCTCCCATTCACCGGGCTCGCCGGCCGGTGCGACCAGATCTCCGGTGATGACGGCACTGCCCTGCATCGCACCCAGCCAGCCCCGTTTCTCTGCCGCCCGGGATGGGGGATAGACCTCTGCGATGGGCTCGCCATGGCGGGTGATGAGCAACGGACGCCCCGTCCGGCGTACCCGCTCCAGCACCGCGAGGCAGGTTGCTTTGAATTCGGAAATGGAGATTGAATCTGGAGTATTGACCATAGTAATTGACTATAGTCAACTCTACTTGAATGGCAAGTTCATAGCCGAAAATCGATCGGCCCCGCCAGGAGAGACTCCTGACGGGGCCGTCGAACGTATCCGGAGCAGGTTTAACGACTGCCCCTGAGCCCTGTCGAACTATCCGAAGCAGGTCAACGGCTGCCCGGGCGCCGAGAACGGACCGGCGGCGGCGGTTCCTTCTTGTGTACCACCGGGTTTTCCCGAAGCATGCGCAGCGCCTCACCCACAGCGCGCTCGAGCTGCGGATCCCGCCCGGCAATCACGTCCTTGGGCGTCATCTCGACCTCGATATCCGGCGCAACGCCCTCGTTCTCGACCGCCCACTTACCATCCCGGTCGAAGAAGCCGCCGCGCGGCGCCAGCATGTTGCCACCGTCGATCAGAGGCGGCGAATCCCAGATTCCGACCAGGCCACCCCAGGTCTTGGTGCCGATCAAAGGCCCGATCTTCATCCGGCGGAACATGTAGGGCAAGAGGTCGCCGCCGGAGCCGGCGCTCTCGTTGATCAGCATGACCTTGGGCCCCCAGATGCCCACCTGGGGCGTCGTAAAGACGCGCCGGTCGCCCACGGGGTTGTTGAAGTAGCCGTGGTAATCGCGCGCCAGCAGGTCGACGATGTAGTCCGCTGCGGAGCCACCGCCGTTGAAGCGCTCGTCAATGACGACGCCCTGCTTGTGCTGCTGGGCAAAGAAGTAGCGGTTGAAGAAGGTGTAGCCGCCACCACCCGTGTTCGGGAGATAGACATAGGCCAGCTTGCCCTGCGACAGCTCATCGACCCGGCGACGATTGGCTTCGACCCAGTCGAACTGCCGCAAGCCGACCTCGTTCCCCACCGGGACGACGACCACCCGCCGAGCGCCGTCCGCAACCGGTCGATCGTTGACGAGGAGCGTGGTCTGGCGATTGGCGGTGCCTTCGAGCAGGCGGAACAGGTTGTCACCAGCCGCCAGCTCGGCACCATTGACGGACAGGATGTAGTCGCCGACCCGGACATCGAGGCCCGGCGCATGAAGCGGCGACCGGAGGCCGGCGTTCCAGCTTTCGCCGGTCAGGATCTTGGCGATCCGATAGCGCCCCCCGGCGATCTCGAAGTCCGCACCAAGCAAACCGGTGTTGGCATTCGGCACTTCCGGCAAATCGCCGGGCGACACGAACGAATGGCCGACCGCGACCTCACCGCCCAGGACGTCCTGGAGATAGACCAGATCGGCGCGATGCCGGACATGCTCAGCCAGCGGCGCGTAGAGCGCCTTGGTCTTGACGTAGTCCGCGCCATGCAGATTGGGCACGTAGAGGAAGTCCCGCTGGAACCGCCATCCCTCGTCGAACATCTGCTTGAACTCAGCCTTGGCGTCGACCAGCATCCGCATCCCGGCGGTGTTGAGTCGCCCGGTATTGGCCGGCGGTGGCGCCTTGTCGGCGTCGACCAGGAACCATCCGCCCGCCTGACCCGGGGTGCGGTAGAGCAGTTTCTTGCCGTCGGCCGAGAGCTGGAAGGTCTGCGCACCGGAGACGAACGGGGTGGCTTTACGCTCGCGCAGCTGATAGCGATGCAGCGCGTTGCCCGGAGGCGGTCCCGCCGCGGCACCGGTCACGGGTAGCGGCTCGAGGAAGAAGATCGTTCCCGCCGGGCCCGCACGGAGCGTGTGGTAGCCCCGGGCCGGCAGATCGAGCGCAACGGTCCGCCCGGCCAGACCGTCGAAGTCGATGTTGACCGTGACCGCCCCGGCCGCTGCGGGCGGCTTGGCCTTGGTGGTGTCGACCACGGTCTCTTCGTCGCTCTCGGGCAGCAGCGGCGACGCCTCACCCTTGCTGAGCACGGCGAGGTAGATCGACCACGTCACCGGCCGTTCGTACGACTGCATCTCGAGCCAGCCGGTGTTGAGACCGAAGTTGGTCGAGCCCAGGAAGTAGAGATATTTGCCCGACGCGTCCCAGGCTGGCCAGACCGCATCGGCCATGCCGTCCGTCACCTGCCGCACCGTGCCGGTGGCAACTTCGTAGATGTAAATGGCGTGCAGCTGCGAATCGAGCCGCTTGGCGTAGGCGATCCAGCGCGAATCGGGACTCCAGACCGGATTCATCGACCGCTGCGGCACCATGTACGGGTCGCGATCGGCCTCGATGGCCTTGCCCGTGGCGACGTCGACGATCCAGAGGTTGAGCCCTGTATCGGTAAACAGGATCTTCTTCGAATCCGGCGACCAGGCCGGCGTGAAGTAGAAGGTCGGCTTGGGGAGCGTGATCTCACGCGGCGGCGCGGTACCGTCGGCCTGCGCAATGATCAGACGATACTCGCCGCTCTTGTCGCTGAAGTACGAGATCCAACGCCCATCGGGCGACCACGCCGGATTGCGATCGGCCACGCCCGGGGTCGTGGTCAGGTTCCGCCAGTCGCCCTTCTCCGCAGGTACCGTGAAGATGTCGCCCCGCGCTTCGAAGACGACCCGCTTGCCGGTGGGGGACACGGCGGCGTTGAAGATCAGATTCTGGACCGGTTTCCACTGCGGAGTGAGCCAGGGGAAGTCGCCGCGCACCGTGATCGGCACGGGCTGGTGGCGACCGGTGGCCGGATCGAGCAGATGGATGCGGCCGCCGTACTCGAAGACGATCGCGCCGCCCCCGGCGCTCATCGTCTTGATGTCGTACTCGGACAACTTGGTGACCTGCGCCAGTTGCTTGCTGCGCATGTCGTAGGACCAGACGTTCATGCCCCAGTCGCGGTCGGACAGGAAGAAGACCTTGTCACCGACCCACACCGGACTGACGTCGCGGCTATCGGTCCAGGGCGGCGTGACCACGTCATGGCTGGCCATGTCGAAGATCCAGATCGGCCGAGTCTGACCGCCGCGGTAGTTGCGCCATTCGGGATCCCAGAAATTCGGCATCACATAGGCGAAGTGCTTACCATCGGCGCTGTAGCTGCCCTCCGACCCGCGCGGAATGGCCAGCGCTTCCTCCGCACCACCGCCGACCGCCACGGTCCAGAACTTGGAAATGCCGGCCGGCCCCGAACTCCGTCCCGAGGCAAAGACGACACGCCGCCCGTCGGGGCTCCACCCCGTCACCTGGTCAGGCATCGGATGCCAGGTGAGCCGAGTCGGCTCGCCGCCTTCGACCGGCACGACGTAGACGTCGAGATTGCCGCCGTACTGGCCCGTGAACGCCACCAGTTTGCCGTCGGGTGACAGGTGCGGATTCGAGGTCGCGCCCTGGAAGCTGGTCAGTCGCCGCGCATCACCGCCGGCACGATCGACGATCCAGATATTGTTGGCGTAAGCGAACGCGATGTGACGCTCGCTCACGGTCGGCTGGCGAAGCAGGAGGGTCTGCGCCGCAAGACGCGCCGGCACCAGCCAGGCGGCCACAACGAGACCGAGAAAAACGGCCCAACGTTTCATGAGAACGCTCCGAGAACGGACGAGGAAAACGAGCCTGCTCTCATCGGCTCGCTGGCGATGGACCGCCGGGGACTGCGTATCGGGGTGACCGGACAACGGTACGATCCGGGGTGGCGCTCGGTTTCAGGCCATACCGGAGGGCGCGGATCGTCTCACCTCACAGGGATTCGCCGACCGGACTCGAAGCACAGGCGCCCGATTCCCCTCAGGGATACCGGGCGCCTGTATTATCTGCATCCGAGACGAACGCTCGTTACCGGACGCCGACCTGGCCGCGGACCGCCTCGATCATCTTGGGCACATCGTAGCCTACCCCGTCCCGGAAGACGATCTCGACGTTCTTGATGTCCGAGACCTTCTGAGCCGGGTTGCCCGTGACGAGCACCAGATCGGCGTTCTTGCCGACCTCGATCGAGCCGGTCTCCTTGAAGATCCCGAGTGCCTTGGCCCCGTTGGAGGTGGCGATCTGAATCGCCTCGACCGGGGTAAAGCCCGCTTCGACCAGGAGCTCGACATTGCGCTGGTTGCCATAGCCAAACAGGGCGCCGCCGTTACCGGTCGGGTCGACGCCCGAGCCGAGCAGACCACCCGCCTTGGCAAAGGCATACTCGTACTTCATCCCCGTCTTGAACACTTCGAGCGGAATACCGCCGTTGGTTTCGGCAATCCGCGCCCGCGAGGTGAGATACTCGGTACGCGCATCGGCCGACATGGCGTCGAGGGTCCGCTGTTCGAGCGGCGGACGATTCGGCACGAACAGCTCGTAGACCACGAGCGTCGACGTCATCGGCACCTGCCGGTCGATCAGGGTCTGGAACGTTTTCTTGACCTCGGGGCTGTTGACGTCGAGTCCGATGAAGCTCTGGTTGAGGTTCGGCGAGCACTCGTCGGCCTTCCGGGTCTTGTCGTAGTCCGAATTGGCAAACAACCCGTGCTCGAGCGCGTCGATACCGAGTGCCACGGCCTCCTGGTACGGCACCGAGCAGAGGTGGCCCGTGAACTTGATGCCATGCTTGTGGCCTTCATCGATGGCGGCCTTCATGGCGGCCCGGCTCACACCCGTGTAGAACTTGAGCCAGCTGACGCCCTCCTGCGCCCAGTAGGCCACCACGCGCCGCGCCTCGTCCTCATTGTTGAGCGCGATCATCGTGCTGCCCAGGCCGAGCCGCTGGCCGGTCAGGTACGGACCGGTGATGAAGAGACGCGGCCCCGGGAAGCTGCCCGACTCGATCGACCGCTTGAGGTTGAGTTCGCCGTAGGGATTGTTGGCGCCGGTGGTCCGGATCGTCGTCACACCGCTCGCGAGGTAGAGGAGCGGTGCGGAAAAGTTCGACTGGACCGCCCGACCGGCCGCGGTGGTGTAATAGCTGTGGTCATGGAGCCCTACCATGCCCGGCATCAGAGTCTTCCCGTTGCCGTCGAAGGTCCGCGCCCCTGCCGGCACCGAAACCGACCCGGCGGCACCGATGGCCGTGATCTTCCCTCCCGTCACGACCACGGTCTGATTGTCGCGCGCGGCGCCACCAAGACCGTCGATGACCCGGACGTTGGTGAAGGCGACCGCCGGAACGTCGACCGAAATGAATTGGCGCGCGCCGGGACCGAACTGCGCCGGCCGTTGAGCGGCAACGGCGGTCGTGCCGGCCAGGCCCACGGCGCCGGCAATGAACAGGGAGGGAACGAGACGCATGCGGATATCCTGGGGTAGAAAGCGAATGAACAACCCGTGCCGGGCGAACAACCTTCGATTATACTGCTGATTGCGTCGAGAGTGGAGCGGTTACGTGAACGGAACAGGCCCCGGCGACCTGGCCGAAGACAAAACCCTGGCCACCAGCCAGAGCCGCCGGTGGGCGTATGTCATGGCAGGACATACGTTTGTGGCCCTGGGCGTCATCGGCGCGTTCCTTCCGGTCATGCCGACCACCATTTTCCTGATCCTGGCCGCCTCGTGCTACGGCAAGGGCTCCACCAAGCTCCACCGCAAGTTGATGAGCCACCGGACCTTCGGTCCCATCCTGCTCGACTGGGAAGCCAACCGGGCCATGACGGTCCGGACCAAAGTGATCGCCATCAGCGCGATCGTGGTCGGCTTTGCCATCGGCGCCTACTACATCCCGCTCTGGTGGATCCGGATCATCCACATCACCATCGGGCTGGCGCTCGTGTCCTATCTGCTCAACGTCCGCACCAAACGTTAGGCGCGGACAAACTCTCTACAGGATATAGCGCCGCAAATCATCGTCGCCCACGACTTTGGCGAGGCGCTCTTTGACTTTCTCCGCCGTCATCACGATCGGACTGGCGTAGTCCGGCAACTCGAAGAGCACTTCGTCCATCAGCGTGGACATCACCGTGTGCAGCCGCCGAGCCCCGATGTTTTCCATCCGCTCGTTAGCCAGCCCCGCAATCCGGGCAATCTCCGCAATACCGTCATCGGTAAATTCGAGCGTGGCGCCCTCGGACGCGACCAGCGCCTGATACTGCTTGGTCAGCGCATTCTCCGGCTCCTTCATGATCCGGATGAAATCTTCCTCGGCCAGCGAGGTAAGCTCGACGCGAATCGGGAAGCGTCCCTGCAGTTCGGGAATCAGATCCGACGGCTTGGATACATGGAACGCGCCGGCCGCAATGAACAGCACGTGATCGGTGCGCACGTACCCGTATCGCGTCTGGACCGTCGAACCTTCGACGATCGGGAGCAGATCCCGCTGAACCCCTTCGCGTGAGATATCCGGCCCGCCGGCGCGTGAGCGCTCGCCCGCGATCTTGTCGATCTCGTCGATGAACAGGATGCCGTGGTTCTCGACCCGGTCGAGAGCTTCGTTGATTACGTCGTCCATGTCGACCATGCGGCGCAGCTCTTCGTCGGTCAGGATCCGGCGTGCTTCCGGGATCCGCACCGTCCGCCGCTTCTTCCGCTTGGGCAGCATTTCCTGCAGCCACTCGCCCCAGTTGACGTCGGTGCCTTCCATCTGCTGAGGCGGTTGGGGCATCATGTCGAGCGAGGGGAAATTCTGGGCCTGGACTTCGATGTCGACTTCGCGATCATCGAGTTTGCCGTCGATCAGGAGCTGCCGCAGCTTTTCGCGTGAGCGCGTCCGCCGGTCATCTTCTTCAGCGGCTTCCTTCGAGACCGATCCGGTCGGCGACACGACGAAGACCCCCGGCGTCTCGGACGGCTGGGTCGCCGCGGGCGGCGGCGGAGCGGGTACGGCAGGCAGCAACAAGTCGAGCAGGCGTTCGTCGGCTTTACGCTCCGCCTGATCGTAGACCTCGTCTTCACGCTCGGTCCGCACCAGGTTGATGGCGGCGTCGACCAGATCCCGTACCATGGTTTCGACGTCGCGGCCGACATAGCCGACTTCGGTAAACTTGGATGCCTCGACCTTGACGAACGGCGCTCCTGCCAGCCGCGCCAGCCGGCGGGCAATCTCCGTTTTTCCGACGCCGGTGGGGCCGATCAGGATGATGTTCGACGGGGTGATCTCGTCCCGGATTCCCTCGGGCGCCTGGCTTCGCCGCCAGCGGTTCCGAACCGCGATCGCAATGGCCCGCTTGGCGGCCTGCTGGCCCACGATATAACGATCCAGCTCGGCCACGATCTGGCGAGGCGGCATTTCCTCGAGCCACGGCAGCGGCTGCTGCGCATCGGGGTTGTCGGCGGCAACGGGCGGATTGGTGCGGGACTCGCTCATGACCGGACCGGGAGTTCGAGAATCGTCAGGTTACGATTGGAATAGATGCAGATTTCCGCCGCGATCTCGAGCGACCGTTCGACGATCTCCCGCGCCGACTTGCTGGGATCGGGCAGGAGGGCGCGCGCGGCGGCCAGCGCAAAGTTGCCGCCGGACCCGACCGCGAGCACGCCATCATCCGCCTCGAATACCTCACCCGAACCGCTCAACAGGAAGGTGTGCTCCACATCCGCGGCCAGCAGCAATGCTTCGAGGCGGCGGAGGACCCGGTCGCCGCGCCAATCCTTGGCAAGCTCGACGGCAGCCCGCGGCAGGTTGGCCGGATAGCGATCGAGCTTCTCCTCGAAACGCTCGAACAGCGTCAACGCATCGGCCACCGATCCCGCAAAACCGGCTACGACCCGGCCGCCCTTGAGCAGGCGCACCTTGTTGGCGGTGGCCTTCATGACCGTGTCACCCATCGTCACCTGCCCGTCGCCGCCCAGCGCGACACGGCCGTCCTTCCGAACGCAGGCAATCGTGGTCCCGTGAAATTCTATCGGATGTCCCATCCTGGATTCCTTCTAGCCAGCCCGGGGGTGGGCTTTGCGATACACATCTTTGAGCCGCTCGACACTGGTATGCGTGTAGATCTGGGTGGTGCCGAGTGAGGCATGGCCGAGCAGTTCCTGGACCGCCCTCAAGTCTGCCCCCGCATCCATCAGATCCGTCGCAAAGGTATGTCGGAGCGAATGGACCCGCTGCCCCTCGACCCCCGCCGCCCGGTAGAGGCCATGGATTCGGCGCTGCACACTCCGCGGCGCGAGCCGAGTGCCCCGACGGGAGAGAAATAACGCGCGGCGATCGCCCGCGACCTCGCGAAGGAGCGCCTCGCGAAATTCCAGATACTGCCGCAAGGCTCGCTCGGCCTGCCTGCCGACCGGAACGATCCGCTCCTTCCGGCCCTTGCCGCGCACCCGGATCTGATTCGAGAGCAGATCGAGATCGCGCAGGTCGGCGCCGGCCAGCTCCGAGAGGCGCAATCCGCTCGAGTAGAACAGTTCGAGCATGGCCCAGTCGCGCACCGGCCCAAAACGTCCCTCGGCGCCGCCCGTTTCCGCCGCAGCGAAGACCGCTTCGGTCTGCTCGCGCCGCAGGTGCGTCGGCAGCCGCTTTTCGATCTTGGGGATCCGCGCCGCGCGCGCCACGCCGTTGCTGATGCCGTGATGCACGGACAGAAAGGTGTAAAACGAGCGCAGGGCGGAGAGCGCCCGCGCCGCGGACCGGCGGGTCAGTCCTCGGCGCTCGAAATCACCCAGGTAGCCGCGCACACCGAGCCGATCGACCGCCGCCCAGGTCCACTCGCCGTAGTAGTGCCCCGCAAACTTGGCAAAGGCCGTCAGGTCGCGCCG
Organism: Gemmatimonadales bacterium; assembly: GCA_037189525.1. Taxonomy (GTDB): domain Bacteria; phylum Gemmatimonadota; class Gemmatimonadetes; order Gemmatimonadales; family GWC2-71-9; genus SHZU01. Next base: position 1,292,593 of record JBBCJC010000002.1, on the reverse strand, counting down.
ATACGCAGCAACCGTATGCGGCGACTGGTCGCGCTCTCGCGCCAGGTGGTCGAGGAAATCGGTGAGCAGGGTGGCGTTGTCGCTCACAGCGCCTCCCGCCAGGCGGCAAAATCCCGTTCCGCCCGCGTCACCAACGCCGCCCGGCGGTCCGCCTTCTTGACCGCGCCGTCGAGCGGATCGAGCAACCCGAAGTTCGCGTTCATCGGCTGGAAGTGCTTCGGGTCCGCCTCGGCCAGGTAGCGATAGAGACCGCCTAACATCGTGGTCGGCGGCGGCACCGCAATCGGCTGCCCCGTCAGGACCCGGTGGAGGTTGATTCCCGCCATGATCCCGGTGCCCAACGATTCGGTATAGCCCTCGACCCCGGTCAACTGGCCCGCAAAGAAGACCGGTTGCTCCGCACCACGGGTCAGCCCGGGTCCGAGCGCTCCTGGGCTGTTGACATAGGCGTTGCGGTGGATGCTCCCGTACCGGAGAAACTCGGCGTGCTCGAGTCCGGGAATCATCCGGAAGACGCGCTGCTGCTCGGGGATACGCAGCCGGGTCTGAAAGCCGACCAGATTCCACATCTGGCCAGCCCGGTCCTCCCGGCGCAGTTGCACCACGGCGTGGGGAATCCTGCCGGTTCGCGGATCGCGCAGGCCGACCGGCTTCATCGGTCCGAACCGCAACGTTTCCGGGCCCCGAGAGGCCATCTCTTCCACCGGCAGGCACCCTTCGAAGTACGGCACCTGATCGAATTCGTGCGCGGTAAACTGGTCGCCGCCACTCAACGCGGCGAGGAACGCGCCATACTGTTCCTCGGTCATCGGCGCGTTGAGATAGTCATCGCCGTCACCCTTGCCGTAGCGCGACATGGCGTAGAGCATCTCATGATCGAGGCTCTCGGCCGAGACGATCGGGGCGATGGCGTCGTAGAAGGCGAGCGCACCGGTACCCAGTTCCTCAGCAATGGCGGTAGCCAGCCGATCGGAGGTCAGCGGCCCCGTCGCGACAATGCCCGGACGAGGCAACTCGGTTGCTTCGCCGGCAACAACGGTGATGTTGGGATGTGCACGGATCCGCGCGTCGACTTCACCGGAGAAAATCTCGCGGTCCACCACCAGCGCCGCCCCGCCGGGCACCCGGGCCAGATCGGCTGCGGTCAGCAGCAAGCTGCCCAGCGACCGTAGCTCCGCCTTCAGCAGCCCGTGCGCATTGGCCGTTTCAACCGATTTGAAGGAGTTGCTGCAGACCAGTTCCGCGAGCCGACCCGTCTGGTGCGCAGGAGTCGGGACGGCCGGGCGCATCTCGTGGAGGGTGACCGCGACCCCCCGCTCGGCCAGCGCCCAGGCAGCTTCCGACCCGGCAAGGCCGCCGCCGATGACCGTCGCGCGAAGACTCACGGCCACCCCGCCTGCGCCCGGGCCATGCCGAGCAGCGTGTCCGCTACCGACTCCGCGCTGACGCCGGTCACGTCGACCTCCGCCTCCGCCTGGCGGTACCAGGGCAGCCGCTGCCGGGCCAGAGCTGCGAGCCGCTCATGGCGGTCGCCCCCGGCCAGCAGCGGGCGCGAGCGATCATCGGCCAGGCGTGCCGCGGCCTCGTCCGGATCCACCGCGAGGTGAACGACGAAAGCCTGCCCGCCTACTGAAGCCAGATTCCCGGGCTGAGCTGCCCACCCGCCGCCCGGGGTGACGACGTGCGGCGGCAGCCGCAGCGCCTCGATCACCGCCCGGTGCTCTCTGACCCGGAAGGCCGGCTCGCCTTCGGATGCGAAGAGCTCGCCGACCGATTGTCCGGTCGCCAGCTCGAGCAACGGATCGATGTCGGTCCAATGCGTACCGAGCCGGTCGGCCAGGAGACGACCCACCGTCGACTTCCCGGCGCCAGGCAACCCGATCAACACCACGTGGACCACACCGGCCTCACGAATCCGGCGGCGACCAGCGGCGGCCCAGCCCGGCCAGGTAGCTTTCCAGGTTCCGTTCCAGTTCGCCCATCGAGTCGCCCCCGAACTTTTCCAGCATCGCGTCGGCCAGCACGACCGCAACCATGCTCTCGGCAATGACCCCGAGCGCCGGTACCGCCGTCACGTCCGAACGTTCACTGGCGGCCTGCGCCGGCTTGCCGGTCAGCAGATCGACCGTAGCAAGCGGACTCATCAGCGTGGCAATCGGCTTCTTGGCAATCCGGACGACCAGCGGCTCACCGGTGGTGATCCCGCCCTCGAGCCCGCCCGCGCGGTTCGTGGCCCGCGTGAATCCGCCGCGACGATCGACATGGCGCGGCTCGGGGGCTGCAATCGGGTCGTGGACCTCGGAACCCGGCCGACGGGCGGCTTCGAAGCCCAACCCGATTTCAACCCCCTTGACCGCCGGAATGGCCATCAGAATGCCCGCCAAGCGTCCGTCCAGCTTGCGGTCCCAGGCTACGTGGCTGCCCAGCCCCACGGGGAGGCCGGTCACGACCACCTCGACCTCACCGCCCAAGGTGTCGCCGGCCTTCTTGGCGGCGTCGATCCGGGCGATGATCTCGCGTTCCGCCACCGAATCGAGCACCCGCACCGGGGAAGCATCCGCCGCGGCATTGAGGTCCTCGGGCAGCCGTTCCGGCGCGGTACACCTGATCCCGCCGAGCGAGACCACATGGCTGCCGACCCGGATACCGCACTGGTCCAGCAGCCGCTTGGCAACCGCCCCCGCCGCCACGCGCGCGACCGTTTCCCGGGCGCTGGCGCGCTCCAGGATGTCCCTGGCGTCGATCCGATCGTACTTGAGGACACCTACCAGGTCCGCATGGCCGGGACGCGGCCGGGTCACCCGGCGCCGGCGGACCTCACCGGTCCCCTCAGCCGCCATCACATCGACCCAGTTGTCCCAATCGCGGTTCGGGATCAGCATCGCAATCGGCGACCCGAGCGTCTGCCCCGCCCTGACACCGGCCAGAAACTCGATCGCGTCGGCCTCGATCTTCATCCGGGCGCCGCGGCCATGGCCCTGCATCCGGCGGGCAAGGTCGCGATTGACCCACCCCGCCTCGAGCTCGAGCCCGGCGGGCACCCCTTCGACGGTGGCGACGAACGCCTTCCCGTGCGATTCCCCTGCTGTCGAAAAACGAAAATGCATCTCGGAAAAGTAACCAATCGTACGGACGGCCGAGACGCCGGGATTTCGCCCCGAGAGAGGCCACAAAAGTGACCGCCGGACCGTTCAGACGAACGGCCCGGCGGTCGTTAGGGATCGGGACGAGCGAATCCCCTGGAACTAACCTCGATACGTTTACCGGCCCTGGTCGTCCACGATACGCGGGGTGACCAGGATGATCAGGTCTTTCCGGTTCTCGGTGTTCGACGTGAAGCTGAACAAGCTGCCCAGGAGCGGCAGGCTCGAGAGGAGCGGAATCCCCGTCTTGGCGCGGGTCACCGTGGTGACCGTGAGGCCGCCAATGACCGCGGTTTCGCCATCGCTCACCAGGATTTCGTTCTTGGTGAACTGTTTGTCGATGCTGAAGCCGAGGTCCGCCGCCGAGAGCGGTTTCACAGCCGAACGTTCGGTTTCGATGTTGAGGACGATCTGCCGGTTGTTGGTCACGTGCGGCGTGACGTCCAGCTTGATGCCGACTTCCTTCCACTGAACCGTGGCGCGCGGAGCCTGGCCTGCGCCGCCACCGATCGAACTCGCGTCGACAACCCGGACCGGAATTTCTTCACCGACCAGCAAGGTGGCCTTCTTGTTGTCCTTGGTGGTGATGATCGGCTCGGTCTGCACGTCGGTCAGATCGACCCGCTCGAGCGCGTTGAGGAAGCTCGTCAGGGTAAACCCACCCAGAGCAATCGAGTACGTCAGGTCGAGCGCCGCCGACTGGATCGTCGCGTCGGCATTACCGATGGCCGAGATGGCGTTACCACCCAGGTCGACGATGTTGACGCCCGAGGCGTACGGCTCGCCTTCCTTGGTCGGATCGGGACGCTGGATCAGCCGGTTGTAGAACTGCGACCCAGACCCGAGATCGTACTTGAAGCCGAGCTGCTCGACATCGGTGCGATCCACGAAGATGATCTTGGCCTGGATCGCAATCTGGGCCGGGCGAATGTCGAGCCCGGTCACGAAGTCGCGCACGTTAGGCACGGTCGAACGCGGGCCGGTGATGATCAGCGAGTTGCTGCCGGTATCGGCGACCACCCGGGAACGCGACCCCATCGGCATCACGCTCTTGACGGTCTCGACCAGTTCGCCGGCGCTGGCATAGTTGATCTTGACGACGGCGGTCTCGAGCGGCTCCAGGGAATCGATGGCCGCCAGCGTTTCCGGCGCGTCGACCCGAAGGATGCCACCTTCGACTTCCTGCACCGACAGACCGTACGCGCCCAGGATGGCCTTGAACGCATCGGGCCACGGCTTATCACGAATTTCGGCGGTGATCCGCGCGTCGATGTTCTTACCGAGGATGATGGAGCGGCCGCTGATGGCCTGGAAGCCCGAGACGACGTCCTGGATGGTGGCGTTGTCCCAGCTGACCGTGAGCCGCGGCTCCTGCTGCATCACCGCCGGCGAGAAGACCGACGGCCGCGCCACGCGCGACAGGGTCCGTTCGGCCGGGGCGTCGGCAGTCGCGACGGCGGGACGCACCTGAACTTCTTCAGCGGCCGGCTCGACGACCTGCGCGGCAACCGTACGACCGACGGCCGGCGTCGCCGCCACGGGCGGCAGCGCCGAGGCCATCAGCGAACCGGTGGACCATGCGACGAAGGCCTGATCGGCTCCGAAGGCGACCCGGATCTCGTCGTCGCCGCGAATGACCGTGTAGGGCTTCATCCGATCCATCACGAGCACGACCCGGACGACTTCGTCGCTGAACTGGCGCACCCGCATGCCGATGACGCCGGCGCGGTTGACGCCGTCGTACTGATCGCGCACGTCCGACGGAAGCGTGGCGCCCTGAAGATCGAGGACGATCCGGGCCGGATCCGCGAGGGTCATGTCGGTGACCGACACGGCTCCTTGAATCCGAATTGCCAGCTCGGCACCCCCTTCGACCGACCGCAGACTGACCGCGCGGACTTCACCACTCGGCACCGCTGCCCGAGAGGTCGGTACGCCGCCCAATGTCAACACGGCGGCCGCCATGACCGACCAGGAACTGAACCTCATTTAGTTCTCCTCCTGCTTGCGAAGCGACACGGTTTCCTGACGCTCCGTTCCGAAGTCATCGATGGTGAAGGTGACGTCTTTGGGCCGAACGCTGGTAAGCCGCATCCGTCCGAGGCGATCGCCGGGACGGAGATTGTACTTCCGATTGCCGACCTTTTCGCGCATCACGACCACACTGCCGCTGGTCGAGCGCGTGTCGTAGTAGATCGCGACGAGGATGAGATCCGGCAGCTCCGGTCCAACCCGGCTGGTCGCCAGCAGCGACTGGAACGGGTCGCGGCTCCCGCCGCCATAGGAGAAGCTTTCACGTCCGAGCGTCTCTTCCTCGTTCGTCGCGACGGACTCGGCCGACGTACCGGCCGAATCGAGCGGCAGAGCCGCGGAGTCGGCAGCCGGCGCCGGAGGCGTCGCGGCCGCAACGGTCGCGGAATCCGCTACGGCAACTGTGGCAGGGGTGAGCGCCGCCCGCTTGGCATCGCCGTCGTCATCGCCACCGCATGCGGTCAGGGCCAGCGCAAGCGCGCTTCCCAGGCCGAGCAGGGTCTTAGTGGCCATTGTGGCCTCCTTCCGGCGTCGCCGCCTGGCCCTTCACGTAAGTCCGAATCTGAAACCGAGCCTCGAGCACCGCGCGGGTGGTGTCACCAAGCGCGCGGGCATGCGCGACCTGCGCCGAAGCAACGGTCACGTCGTACGGCACGATGATTCGGCGCAAGCTGGCGATATCCGAGAGGAACTCGCCGATCTGGTCATAGCGGCCGACCACCGCAAGGTTGTAGCTGTAGGTATCGAACGGCGCCGGGCCTGCAACCACCGGCTGCGGCACCACCTGCGCCAGATCGACGCCCCGAATCTTGGCTCGCGTCGAGATGTCGTCGAGCAGGTTGGGCACCTCATTCCGCTCCGGCACCAGCTGCCGGAGCAGCGAGAGCGTGTTGCGGTTCGATTCGATCCGCGTCTTGAGCTCTTCGATGGTGCCGCGGGCCAGATCACGCTTGACGCTATCGGTCTGGGCCTCGAGCATGGTGATCGAATCCTGCACCATCTTGACCTGCTCCTGCTTGGCGGGCACGCCCTGCACCCCGATGGCGCTGACCGCTTCACCGGAGTAGAAGAGGTATCCGATCAGGCCGGCAAATACGACGCCGAGCAACGGAGCGGCTTTGGGATTGTCGAGTAATGCCATGGCTCAGTCCTCCCGCTGCGCGACGGTGGTGGTGCCCGGAGTGTTCACCTCACCCTGTCCGGTGGCCCGCGACGGCGCATTGGGGCGCTGGTAGGTCGCCCGCAGGACGAAGGCGGTAACCGCCCGCTCCCGTTCGAGGACCGTATTGGCCGAGATGGCGGTAACCTCGCTCAGATAAGGCGAGTCTTCGAGCTGGCGCAGCAACCGCGTGTAGCCCTGGATATCGACGGTCCGGCCACTGATGGAGATCTGGACCGGCGGCACAATCGGGGCCGTGGTATCGGCCGGCGCCGCCGCCGCGGTAACCGAGACGGTCTGGACGTCGGTGAGCCAGGTGTACGGAGGAACCGCGCGCGCCACTTCGTCGAGGATCCGAGGCCAGATGTAGCGGTCGCCGTCGACCGTGTTGATGGTCCGGATCTGGGCCTGGATCGAATCACGCACGGACTCGAGTCGGCGCTTTTCGCCCAGGAAGGCCCGGAACCGCTGATGCTCGGCGCGCGCCTGTTCCAGCTTGGGTTCGAGGTTGGCCAGTTCATTCGACGTCGTGAGCTGGGCAACACCGACATAGCCGAGCCACGCGACGCTCAACGCGAGCGCCGCCAGCCGGGTGGGATCCTTGATCTTCTGACCGGCGCTCTTGAGCTGCGCGAGTACGCCCGCAACGGGCGACCCCGCGCGGGCTCGCTTCGCACCCGGTTTGAGATTGATTTCAATCATCGTCGTCGAACCCTCTCCTCTACGATCAGGCTGCCTGCCGCAGCGCCAAGCCCACCGGCAGCATGAGCAGCGGGGCGACTTCGTCCACGTTCAACTGATCGAACACTCCGTCGGCCACCTGGATCCGTTCGATCGGATTGGCGAGCTGGACCGGCATCTTGAGCCGATCGCCCAGGACTTTGGCGAGTCCGGGAATCCGCGCGCCACCACCCGAGAGAAAGAGCCGGCTCAACCCGGCCGTGGAACGGCTGGACGTCTGCAGAAAGGCGGCGGCCCGCTCGATCCCGACGGCGAGTTCTTCGCCTCGGCTCTGGAGGAAGGGCGTCAGCACATCCGAGACTTCGAACCCCTGGAGCAACTTGGCAGCTTCATCGGACGAAAGACCGCGTTCCCGCTGCAGATCTTCGCGGAACCGCCGAGTCCCGATCGGCAGGTCGCGCGTCAGCACCGGAACGCCTTCGTCGAGGATATTGACGTTGGTGACTTCGTGGCCGATGTTGACCAGGCCGACCACACCCTTCATCGCATCCGGGTAGTTGACCTCGAACGCGTTATGGAGCGCAAAGGCGTCGACGTCGATGACCGACGGGTCGACCCCGATTTCTTTGAGCAGCGAGACCTTGGTCTCGACCAGTTCCCGTTTGGCGGCAACCAGCAGCACCGACATCTGCAGACCTTCCGACTCCGGATCGAGGATCTGGAAATCGAGTTCGACGTTGTCCATGTCGAACGGCACATGCTGCTCCGCTTCCCAGCGGATCAGCTCGCGCGCTTCGTTCTCCTTCATCCGGTCCATCGGGATCTTTTTGATGATCACGTCGCGCCCACCAACCGCGGTCACCACGTTCTTCGGCTTGATCCCGGCCTCGGCAAAGAGGCTGCGAATGGCCTCCGACACGATGCCAGGGTCCATCACTTCGCCTTCGACGATCGCGTCATCCACGACTGTCGCCATGGCAACCTTCGACAGGACCGGCTCACCGGAGCCATGCGAGATCACCGCGAGCTTGATGAGGCCGCTCCCGATATCGAGACCGACCGTGGTTCGGGTGCGGTTAAACAGTGCCATGTCTCGCCCAAGTGGCTAGATGGTTGACGGTCACGCTAGGAATAGTGCAAACTTTTGTCAAGCCGACGACCCGATCGCGGTCTCGTCACTCAAGTCTTTGTTTATCAACACTTTAGAGCTACTAGACACCCTGAGCCCCCGCCCTTGACCATCAGGCGGCATCCAGCCGCTGGTGTAAACAAGTAATGTGGTGGCGGGCAACCGTTATGCCAACCGTGGCAGCCCGGTGCGATCCTCCGCATGTCCCGCACTATCCCATTTCTCGACAACAAGTTACGAGTCAGAAGCCGAGCCGGTTATGGGAGACGACTTCCGGTCACCGCCGGGAATCACTGCAAAGTCCACTAGCCGCCGCGAACCGCTATTGGTGCGCCTGGACCCAGGGACGGGCAATTCGATACCGGGTGAGAACCGAATCGCCGGCCTCCCGCCGGAGCCCGACCAGGAGGGCCTGGTAACTCGCTGCAAGATCTCGCGCGGTCAGGTCGCGCTCAACCACCCGAACCTGCAGCATCCAGAGCGTCGGCGACACCCGAACGAGCCGGCGTTCGACCACCGTCCGCGCATCGACCGAATCACTCGGAAACGACTGCCCTTCTCCCGGTAACATCGCCGGAGCCGCTGCGGCCCAATCCCCCTCGAACCACCGCGCCAACTCACCCTCGGCCGCCTGGCGAACGACCAGCTCCGTAAACGCCATCCTGCCGGCCCGGAGCTCGGCGGATGCAGCCGGCGCCCCGATTCCGACGACGAGGGCCAGACCTGCCAGCAACGAAAGCGCAACGACGATCATGGAACGTTCTCCAACCGCATCCGAAAACCGAGACTGTCCTCCATGCGAGGCACCCGACCGGGACCGACGGCGGTCTCTCGACCGGTGAGCATCCTGAGCCGAATTTCGAGCCCCGTAGCCCCGGTTGCACCGGTGACGACGCCGGCTCCGTTAACCGGGAGGATCTCGAATCCGCCGGCCGCCAGCGGTCCGAGCGCCGGCTGCACCACACCTCCCGACGCCAATCCGACCTGGCCGAGCTGCCAGGACCCGGCCGAGTTGTAGGCGCGCAACTCGAGCGGCTCGTAGCTTCGGGCGACCGTTTGCTCCGCAACGGGACCGGCATACGCCGTCCAGGCAACCCGATAACGGATACCCGCAATGCCTCCCGGGCAGACACCAGGGTCGGGGCCGGAGACCACCGACGCCGGTAGCCAGGCATCGATTCCGATCGCCGAATCGCCCGGGAGGTACACGAGGAGACTGTCGCGGCCGGCAATGGGAAGGCGGTGCCGCCAGGCCGCGAGACGCGCAGGGTCGACGAACAGCGTATCTCCACTCACGTGACAGACGGCCAGCAAACCGGATTGACCGCGATAGCTGACCCGCCCTGCCCCGGTCACGGCAAAGTCAGCGCCGGCCATCGAGTCGAATCCGAAACCGGCCCACTCCCAACGGACCAGTTTCGCCGCCGCACGCAGTGAGGCGGTGGCTCCGAGACGTTCCAGCCGGCTCCGCCCGGTCCGCTCGACGGTCGCCTGCACCCGAATTGCCATGGTCAGCAGCACCATCGCGACGACCACCGCCACGAGGAGCTCGATCAGCGTCACGCCGCGTCTCATGGTCATCGGCAACTCAGGGTCGTACGTGCGGTATCGATGAGAACCCGCCCCGCTGCTCGAGCGCGCGCTTCGATGGTCAGTTCGATCAGCGCCGAGTCACCCCGTACCGACCAGGCGAGGCCGACACCATCGGGCGTGTAATCGGAACCGGAGGGAGGCGTGACACAGTTCGGCCGCGCCATCCGGTAGGCGCGCTCCAGCCGAACCACCTCGGCGTCGACGGCTCGCGCCATGGCGGTCCAGCGCCGGCCGATCGCGACGGCATGGCCGGTTTGGACCGATGCTTTGAGCGCCACGATCGATGCGATGGCGAGCATCGCGACCGCGGTCATCACTTCGAGGAGGCTGAACCCTGCGCGCGTCTTGGACATGGTGCCAAGATGCGGCGCGACCCAGTCAGGCCACTAACCGTTTTGACGCAATCAGGATGAAATCGACGCGAACCAGCGAAAGGCTCAGGCGAGCCCGTACCGATTGAGCTTGTAGAACAGGGTCCGCAAGCTGAGCTGGAGCATCTTGGCGGCCTCCCGCCGAGTCCCGCCACAAGCGGCCAGGGCCCGGAGAATGACCTCGCGTTCGAACGCTTCGACCTGCTCCTTGAGGGGCAGTTCGGTGCCGCCGGTGCGGGTTGAGGAGCCGGTACTCACGAGCACGGGGAAATCCGACCGATCGAGCTTGCCCGTGCTGCTCAGTACGGCGGCGCGTTCGACCACCTGCCTGAGCTCCCGGACATTGCCGGGCCACGAGTACGACACCAGGGCCGCCATGGCCTGGGGCGTGATGCTGATCGGGCGACCGGTCTTGGCCGCAACCTGCTGCAGGAAGTGAGTCACCAGCGCGGGGATGTCGTCGCGACGCTCGCGCAGCGCCGGAATGTCCAGCGTGGTGGTGCCGATCCGCTCGGCCAGGTCGACCTGGATCAGCCCTTCGTGCACCAGACGATCGAGCCGCTTCTCGGCCGTAGCCATCAGACGAACATCGCTCTCGGACGCGACCACCAGCTCGGTGGGGCGTCCGTTACGGCCGTTCCGGATGCCCAGCCGACTCACCAGGGATCGCTGACTCTCGGGCGACAGACCTTCCACTTCTTCGAGCAACAAGGTCCCGCGACTCGCCGAGCGCCAGACGCTCTGCGGATCGGCGGGGTTGAGGCCGGCGTCATCGGTCCCGAAGAAATCGGGCGTAGACGGACAATCGATGGCGACGAAGGCACCGTCTCCGCGACGGCTGAACCGGTGCATCGCCCGCGCCAGCAGCGCTTTGCCGGTGCCCCGCTCGCCCGTAATCAGGACGGCCTGATCCGACGCCGCGGCCCGCGCAGCGACCTCCAGAATCGACCGCATCCGCGCGTCCTCGGCGATGACCATGGGCTCGAGGCCCTTGGAGCCGATCGTGGCGCGCAGGGTGGCCACTTCGTGTCGGAGCCGGTCGCGCTCTTCGGTCTGCCGGAGCGCGAGGAGCACCTCTTCGGGGAGCGACGGTTTGCGCAGGAAGCCATCCGCGCCTTCCCGCAGGGCCGCGCTTGCCAGGGCCGATTCGCCGGGCCCGCCCGAGACCAGCACGACGCCGGTGCCGCCGCCGGCCCGATAGCGCCGCAGAAAGGTCAGGCCGCCATCGCCGGGAAGGGCCAGATCGCAGAGGATCAGCCGAATGCCGCAGGCCTGGGCTTCCAGGAGGGCGGCGTCCGGATCCCGCCGAAACGCGACTTCATATCCGACGTCTTCGAGATACGGAGCAACGGTGTGCTTGAGTGATTCGTCGGCGTCGAGCAGCAGTACCCGCATGGCAGTCCTTGATCGCGCGACGCGTGCTTAGGAGCAGACGATCTGACTGTCGAGTGTGCCCGCGCCGCCGCCGACATGGACGGAGCATTCGTCGAGCGTCGACGTGATCGCGCTATTGGAAATCGTCGCGGTGTAGCCAGAGACCGTGGCGGAAATCGTCGCCACGTTTCCCTGCGAGAACGTGTAGTTGGTGGACGCCTGCAAGTCGCCGAGCGACGCAAAGGTCGAGTGAGACGCCCAGTAGGCTTCCTGCGCCGTCATGATGTTCCGGAGATCGGAACGGATCGACGCCAGCCTGGATTTGTCCTTCGTCGCCGCAAACTTCGGGATGGCAATCCCGGCCAGGATCCCGATGATCACCACGACGATCAGGAGTTCGATCAGAGTAAAGCCGGATCGTTTGGTTCTCAGCATACCCTGCCTCCTTTCTTGTTGGACGATGGTGACCAGTGGGTGAAGAACGGGCGCCCCCCACATTGTGCGGCGGACGCCCGATTCGTCATACCTGCCTTACGAACAGACGATCACGCCGTCGAGCGTGCTGGCCGCGCCGGCCCCGACCTGCACGGTGCACTCGTCGATACCAGTGCTGATGGTCGCGTTGTTGAACGTGGCGGTGTAGCCGTTGCTCGCACCCGTGACGCCGCCGGTGTTGCCGGACGAGAGCGTGAAGTTGCTCGCGGCCTGCAGCTGGGCCAACGTGCCGTAGGTGGCGTGATCCGAGAAGTACGCCTCCTGAGCCGTCATGACGTTCCGGAGGTCGGTCCGAACCGAGGCGAGCTTAGCCTTGTCTTTGGTCGCCGCGAACTTCGGAATTGCGATGGCGGCCAAGATGCCGATGATCACAACCACGATCAGCAGCTCGATGAGCGTGAAACCCTTGCGATTGAACATACTTCCTCCGAGTGGGGTACAGTTTGGGGTTACCTGAACCAAGCGGTGTCGCTCGTCCCGGCAAACTAAAGAGCAACGTTGGTGCCAGGGTATCAGAACGAACGTAACCAGTTGTTTCCCAACGCATTACAATATCGTTGCACGACTCACTGCAGGGTTTCGTCACCGGATTCCCATTGGACTTTGCAACCGAAGGCCAGCTCCGACCCCCTGCTTCGGGCTCCAACCCTCAATTCCCCGGTTCTTGCATCACTGGCTCTCCTTATGACGCGGAATACGACGGCCGTCATCGGCCTCATCGGACTGTGCCTTGCTTCGACCCTGTCGGGTATGGGTAACCAGTTTGCCCAGGACGACATCGCGGTCATCCGGGAAAACCCCGTGGTTCACACGCTGGCGAACCCCGCGTCGTTCTTTACCGAATCCTATTGGCCGAAGCCGTTTGCCCCGGCCCTCTATCGGCCGCTCGCCACCACCGGGTTCGCGGTGCAGTGGGCGTTGGGCGACGGCAGCCCGGTGGTGTTCCGGGTGGTCAGTACCCTTCTGTATGCCGCCGCAGGACTGGCCGTATTCGCCCTGGCAAAGACCATATTGCCTTTCGGAGCCGCCTGGCTCGTCGCGGCCTTTTTCATGGTGCACCCCGTCCATGTCGAGGCTGTGGCTGTCGCAGTCAACCAATCCGAGCTCGTGGTAGGATGGTTCGCAGCGCTGACCATCCTTCTCTATCTCCGGCTCCGCCAGGAACACCGCCTCAGGTTCGTCGACGGACTGGCACTCTTCAGTCTCTATCTGGCGGCGACGCTGTTCAAAGAGAGCGGACTCGTCATCATCGGATTGATCGTCGCCGCCGAGCTTACCCTGGTGCGCGACCCCCGGCCGCTGCGTGCCCGCCTGGGCGAGATCCGCCCCCTGGTGCTGGTGATGCTGCTCGGCGCCACGATGTTCTTTGCGATCCGGACCTTCGCCCTGGGCGGCGACTTGGTCGGCACTTTTACTGCCGAGGCGCTCGAGGGCCTGACGATGGGTGGCCGGGCCATGACGATGGTCACGGTGGTGCCCCACTGGTTCCGGCTGCTGCTGTGGCCGGCCCACCTCCAGGCCGACTATTCACCCCGGGAAATCGAGGCCGCCCTGAGCTGGGACGCCGAGCACACCCAGGGCGCTCTGCTGCTCGTCCTCGCGCTCGGGCTGGCCGTGATCTGCTGGAAGCGATTCCCGGTTGTGACGTTCGGCCTGATGTGGACGGCGATCGGCATCTTCCCGGTGAGCAACGTGCTCGTCCCCACCGGCATCGTGCTGGCCGAGCGCACGTTGTTCCTCCCGAGCATCGGGATGATGCTCGTGGTTGGCGGCCTGGCAGCGCCGGCCATCGAGTGGCTTCGCCGGGCAAAAAGGCCGATCCAGGTTGCGAGCCTGATCGCCGTGGGTGCAGTCCTCGTGATGGGCACGACGCGGAGCCTTAGCCGACATCTGGTCTGGAAGAATCACTTCAATCTGTGGTATCAGACGGCCATCGATGCTCCGCTGTCGTTCCGGGCCCATCATGCGCTGGCCCAGCTGCTGGTCAACGCCGGAGCACACGAGTGGGCCGAGCAGGAGTACCGCCTCACGGTCGCACTCTATCCGAAACAATGGGGCGCGTCATTCGAGTTTGCCGACAAACTCCGGATTGCCGGCCAATGTGAGGAAGCGGCGACGCTCTATAGCCGAGCGCTCGTGATCCAGCCGGAGCATGACGTCGGGCGCGCCAGCCTCATCGCCTGCCTGCTGTATCTGGGCCGGTACCAGGAGGCGCGAGACGAAGCGCGGGAAGGAGCGGCCTACTCACTCAGCGCCTCGCAGGCGCGCGCCTTCCGGCACTTCCTCCGCATAGCGGACAGCGTCGTCGTCGCAAAGCCGCCTGCCGGAACCGTTCGGCTCACGGTCCCGATGGACCGTCGATCCAATGGCGGATAGCGCCTGGTCGCAACCCAGGATCTATCTCATCCTCGCCGGCCTTGTTCTGTTCGCAACGGCCCGGTCGCTCTTCAACGGCTTCGCGTTCGACGACGTTCCGATCATCCTCGAAAACACCCAGGTTCACACCCTGGCTGCGCCCTGGAAGTATGCGCAGCAAAGCTATTGGCCTCCCCAGAACCTCGGAGATGCCTATCGGCCGTGGACGATCTGGATGTTCGCTCTGCAATGGCAGGCTGCGGGTGGGGCGCCCTGGGTCTTCCACCTGGTGAGCATCCTGCTCACCGTGGTGGTGACTGTCGCGGTCTATCGCCTCGCCGCGTACCGGCTGCCTCGGCCGGCGGCTCTGATGGCGGCCGCGCTCTTTGCGGTCCATCCGGTTCATGTGGAAGCCACCGGCAATCTGGTCGGGCAGGGCGAACTCTGGATGACCCTGTTCGCCCTGCTGGCGTGCCTCGCTTACCTGCGGATTCGCGCGTCAGGCAGCCTCCCGACGACCTCGCAACGACTGGCCTTGGCGGGGCTAACCATCCTGGCCGCCACCGCGAAAGAACAGGGGTTCGTGCTGCCCGGCCTGATCCTGCTCCTCGAGCTGACGGACGGCCGAACCGCTACCTTCGCATCGCGTCTTCGCGCCGCAGGCCCGACCGTGGCGATGACGCTCGCCGCAGCCGTCGCACTCCTGCTCGGTCGCTACGCAGTGCTCGGCAAACTGGGCGCCGGCTCGGCCGCCGCGGGGCTCGACACCCTGAGCTTCGGCGAGCGCATTCGGGTCATGACGCCGATCGTTCCGGAGTGGCTCCGGCTGCTGATCTGGCCCCGGCATCTCGAGGCGCAGTACAGCCCGCCCGCCTACGGGACGATACCCGAATCGATCGTTCCAGTCCTGTTCGGCGGCGTACTGCTCGTTGCCGTCGTCGTCCTGGCCATGCGGTCCCGCCATGCGACCCCGGTCGTCACACTCGGCCTGACCTGGATCGGAATCACCCTCCTGCCCGTCTCGAACCTGCTCTTCCCGAGCGGCATCATCATCGCCGAGCGCACGCTGTTTCTGCCCAGCGTGGGCGCGGTCCTGGCCGGGGCCGGTGGAGCAACCTGGCTGGCGACTCGTCTGCCGCGGTCGACGCCGCTACTGGCCGGGCTGGCCTGCCTCCTGGTCGGATTGGGTGCGGCCCGAAGCCATTCCCGCCAGGCCGTCTGGCGCGATAGCCCGACGACGTTTGCACAGACGGTCATCGACGGCCCGCGAAGCTATCGAGGGTTTCAGATGTATGCGATCGAACTCAGCCGGCGCGGAGAACCGGCGCGAGCCGACAGCATGTATGCCCGCGCGGCCGCCCTGTACGAGGGCAGTCCCCGGCTGTTCGAAGAATGGGGCCAGCTCCACCGGGCCGCGGGCGATTGCCGGAGGGCGGAAGAGATCCTCCGTCGCGGCCTCGACCGGCATCCGCAAGAGACTACGATGAGAAGCCGTCTGTTCGAGTGCCTGATGACGACCGGACAGTACCGAGAAGCGCTCACTATCGCCGAGCAAGGACTGTCACTCGACCAAGCCGAGTTCAAGGCCTCCGCAGCCCGCGCTCAGGCCAGACTCGCACCCCAGCCATAACCCTACACCAACCCGCCAGACGAGGGAAAGCCGTATAGCCGTGCCCCGTAGGGCTGCGCTGGTTCCTTGCCAAAGACATTACATACACATACGTTTATATACAAATATAATAGCCTACACATATGTTAGTATACAAATATATGTGTAAACAATGGATGAGATATGCTGATCGACCGAGAAACCGAAATAGCCGAGCTCCGTGCACTGGCGGATTCCGGTCACCGGAAACTGGCCCTGCTGTACGGCCGCCGCCGAGTGGGCAAAACCTTTCTGCTCACCAGCGCATGGCCGCCGGATCGGGCCTTTTACTTCACGGCGTCGGCTACATCACCCGAAATCAATCGGCGGGTCTTGATCGAGGAAGCCGGCCGATGGGCGGGCGTGGATCTCCGCCCGGACGACCACCCGACCTGGCGAACCGTCTTCCGGACACTCCTGGAACTCGCGCCCGACCGCAACCTCGTCGCCATCATCGACGAACTGCAGTACCTGGCAACCGACGCGGCTGGCCTCGTCGAGGTGACCTCCGAACTCAACGCCGCCTGGGAAGGCCGACTGAACCGGCAAGGAGGCGTGCTGCTGGTCCTTTCGGGATCTGCCGTCCGGACTCTGGAGGCATTGGCCGACGGCGGTGCGCCCCTCTATGGACGGCTCGACTGGACCCGGCAACTCCACCCCTTCGACTATTGGGATGCGGGCCGGATGGTGCCTGGCTACACCCCGGCCGATCAGATTCGCACTTACGCTGCGTTCGGCGGTGTGCCGAAATACCTGCGAGCCGTCGACGATCGGCGACCGCTGGCCGAGAACATCGTGCGCCTGCTGCTCGACCAGCACGGCGAAGTTCGTTTGCAGCTGGAAACGGTGCTGCGCCAGGAAGAGGGACTGCGCGATCACGTCCAGTATCAGGGTATCCTCGCGGCCGTCGGCCTCAAGCGGCGCAGCATCGGCCAGGTGGCCGCGACCCTCGGTCAAGCGGTCGACACCGGCTTGCGGCGGATGGTGGCGCAGTTGGTCGAGCTGGGCTTCCTCGAGATGGAACGCAACTTCGAGGAACCCCAAAATCAGACCGTGCGCTATCGTATCGCCGATCCCGCGCTGCGCTTTCACGTCGGCCTCGTCCTGCCTAACGAGTCCGCCATCGCGAGCGCCGGCGCCGAAACCGTCTGGCGGGAACGCCTCGCGGAGCAGGTCTTTCCGGCCTATGTGGGCAAAGAGGTGTTCGAGGACGTCGTCCGGCAGGCCTATCGGCGCCATCGCGCAGCCAGGGACCTCCCCGCCGTAGAAGCCTGGGGCCGATGGGAAGGCCAGGATCGTAATCGGCGGGACACCGAGATCGATCTCGTCGCCCGGCTGCTGAACGACCGCGTCATGACCGGCTCGGTCAAATTTCAGCGACGTTCGACCGATGCCACCGTCCTGCTCGAGCATCTGGACGCGCTCCGACGACTCGCGGATAGTGGACGTACCTGGGCCCGCGACGCCCTGGCCAAGGACGCGCTCCTCCTGTTCGTATCGGCGGCGCCTTTCAAGAAGTCGTTCCACGAGGTGGCGCGAAACCTCGAACAGCGCGTGATTCCCTGGACGGTGCACGACCTGTTCTCAACCTCTGCCTGAACGCCTAGCCGAGACTGCCATGCCGCCGATCCGACTATCCGCGCTACTTCTGGGATTCGTTTCGCTCCACGGTTGCGCCGCACGGGCTGCCCCGCCAGCCGCGCCGCGGGGGTACACCGTCGTCGCGGAGTACCCCCATGACACGACGGCATACACCCAGGGGCTCATCCGCCACACAGACGGCACGCTCTTCGAGTCGACCGGGGTCTACGGGCAGTCGGAGCTGCGGAAGGTCGCCCTGAAGACCGGCGCGGTCCTGGAACGCATCGCGCTCCCCGCGAACCGTTTCGGCGAGGGTCTGACCGCACTCGGCGGCAAGCTCTATCAGCTCACCTGGCAGTCCAACATCGCGTACGTCTACGACCAGGCCACCTTCCGCCTGATCGACTCGATCGCGTACCCGGGCGAGGGATGGGGCCTCACCACCGATGGCACCTCGCTCATCATGACCGACGGCGGCGACACGATCCGGTTCCTCGATCCGGCCACGTTTGCCGTGCAGAAAACCGTCGCCGTCCGCTTCGCATCGAGCGAGGCCGTGAGCAAGCTCAACGAACTCGAGTATATCCGCGGCGAGTTGTTCGCCAATGTGTATCAGAGTGATTGGATCCTCAGGATCGACCCGGTCTCGGGACGCGTCACCGACATCCTCGATCTGGGGCGGCTCCTCTCCGGATTCAGCGCCCGAGATACCGACGACAACGTGCTGAACGGGATCGCATTCGACGAGGCAACCGGCCATCTCTACGTCACGGGCAAGCGGTGGCCGCGCCTGTTCGAGCTCAAGCTGAATCGTCCGCCTGGTACGCAGGTACCCTGACTCCGGCACGGTCGCCCCATGATGCGGATCCTGGCCGACCTGACCCTGCTCGTCCACCTCGCGTTCATTGTCTTCGTCGGCGTGGGCGCGCTGCTCCTGCTCCGCTGGCCGCGGCTCGCCTGGCTCCATCTCCCGCTGACGGCCTGGGGCGTGATCGTCGGGTGGGGCAACTTCACCTGTCCGCTGACGCCGCTGGAGAACTACTTCCGGCGCCGTG
Organism: Gemmatimonadales bacterium; assembly: GCA_037189525.1. Lineage (GTDB taxonomy): Bacteria > Gemmatimonadota > Gemmatimonadetes > Gemmatimonadales > GWC2-71-9 > SHZU01. The sequence goes on along the minus strand of JBBCJC010000002.1, from coordinate 1,273,978 downwards.
CGGGTGAGAGTGGGTACAGCGGGGGATTCATCGAGCATTACCTCACACCGCTCATCTACCCCGACGGCCTGACCCGCACCATTCAGATCGCACTCGGCGTGTTTCTGCTGGCGCTCAACCTGGCCCTCTACTGGTACGTGTTCCGGCGGCAGCGCCGCTCAGGCTCACTAATGCCCGCAACGAGAGCCAACAACCACGATGACGGCAGGCTGTCCGGGTAATCACTGCGGGCGCGTGTCGGATCGGCAGCACGTCCTCGCGTGCCGGCCCATATCAGTGACGATCCCCAGAGGCGAGCACTCGCGTCACGCCCGGCGGGACCATATCCTCCCATGATCGGAGGTTCGGATGCGTTCGATCCCCACGGTTGGCCTCCTGTTCCTGGCGACGGCCTGCAGCGACCCGATTGCCCCGCCCGAAGCGGCCCTCGTGGTCACGCCCGATCAGGCAGCGGTCTCGCGAGACGGTCAGAGCATGACGATTCCGTTCACGCTCACCAACCGCAGTGCGGCCCCGGTGTTCGTGTCTGCCTGCGGCGATCAGGCACGCGTCGTCGTCGAGCACACGACCGGCAGCGGCTGGGAAACCTACGCCAGCGGATTCTGCCTTGCCGTCCTCCCCACCACCCCGCTTCCGCTGGCTGCGGGCAATACGCTGGCCGGAGCCGTCAGCGTCCCGGGTACGGCCGGCAGCTATCGGATCCGGCCCCGCTTTTCGGTGGATGCAAACGGCCCGGAGATCCTGGGGATGCCGTCCGCGTCTGTCGACATCCGGTAAGTGCCGAGGACTCAGCTGCGGATGCTGGCAAAGAACGTCAAACCGCCGGCGCCCTGCGCAGCTCCTCGACGCCTTGCCCCACGTCGCGTCCGGACGGGTCCTGAAAGACGTGGAGATCGAATTCGGGAATGACCGCCAGGAGGTGGTCGAAGATGTCGGCCTGAATCCCCTCGTACACCGCCCAGCGCGTGTCGTTGGTAAAGACGTAGATCTCGAGGGGAATGCCGTGCTCCGTGGGCGCAAGCTGGCGAACGAGAAACGTCATATCCTGATGGATGCGTGAATCGGCGCGAAGATAGGCGATGCAGTAGGCGCGGAAGGTGCCGAGATTGGTAATCCGGCGCCCGTTACCGAGGATCGACAGATCGGTGCCCTGTCGGCGGTTTTCCTCCTCGATCTCCCCCTGCTTATCGACCAGATACTGCGTGAGCAGGTCGATCCGGCTCCATCGGGTAATCATCTCGTTCGTCGCGAAGCGCACCGAGCGCATATCGATATTGAGCGCCCGCTTGATCCGGCGCCCGCCCGACTCGAACATCCCCCGCCAGTTCTTGAACGAGTCCGAAATCATGGTATAGGTGGGGATCGTCGTGATCGTCTTGTCCCAGTTCCGGACCTTGACGGTCGTGAGGGAGACGTCGATGACATCGCCATCGGCGCCCGCCTTGGGCATCTCGATCCAGTCGCCCACCTGCACCATCCGGTTGACCGACAGAAGAATTCCCGCCACGAATCCCAGAATGGCGTCCCGGAACACCAGCAGCAGGACGGCCGTCAGCGCACCAAGCCCCGACAGCAGGTAGACGGGCGATTTGTCGAGCAGCGCGGCCAGCACGATGATCACACCGACCAGTGCCGCGATCAGCTTGATCGCCTGGCCAAACCCCTTGACCGGGACCCGCTCGGCGTGCCCGGACCGGCTGGCGATCAGCTGCATCGCGTCGATCGCCGCGAAGACTACCGCAAGCCAGATGAAGGTCAGGTAGATGGTCACGGCACTGCGCAGGCCGGCCAAGACCTCTGGGCTGGCTCCCAGGACGTCACTGCCGAAAGCGTTGATCACGATCGCCGGAGCCAAGTGCGACAACCGGGTGAAGACCCCGGCCTCGAGCAACGCATCATCCCACCGGAACTGAGTCCGGGCGATGACGGCGCTCACGACGCGCAGAATGACCTTCTTGGCCACGAGATTCGCAAGCCACGCAAGGATGGCCAACAGGAGAACACCGGCAATCGTGTTTCCGATGGCCACCATGTCCGGCGGCAGTCCGATCCGAACCAGGAATTCGTGAATCCACGGCATCAACTTGGCTATCATATCATCTGCTCCCTCACAACGAATCGCTCCCGAGCGATCGAGCCGAACTCGAGCTCGGCACAGGGTACTACGATCCGTTGCGGCAGGCAACCGCTGTCGTGATCACATCGTCATGCCATCTCACGATCCGAGCGCTGTGGAAACGTCGTGTCCCGGGACCAACTCAATTGTCGCGACAATTGGCTCTCCCGGAAACCTCGCGGCGTTGCCCTCCCGATCCGCTTGCGCCTCGCGGCCGTTCCTATCCCGACCCTATCCACCTTTCCGAAAGCAACGCACCAGGCTGTTACCGGAAGCAGAGCCTGGGAGGCCCTACGCTTGGAGCCGATGTCCGCCCGAGCAACAAAAAGCCGGCCGACCGGTGTATTTTGCGAACTCTCATCAACCGAACCTCAACCCATGCGGATACACCCGTGACCCAGGAATCGCCTCGCCGGGATTTCATTCGTGAGATGGTTGCCGACGATGCGGCCAGTAATCGATTTGGCCGCCGGATCGCGACCCGCTTCCCGCCCGAGCCGAACGGCTATCCACATATCGGGCACGCCAAGTCGATCTGCCTCAACTTCGGGATTGCCCGCGAGTTCGGCGGAATCGTCAACCTGCGGTTCGACGACACCAATCCGTTTACCGAGGACCTCCGCTACGTCGAGGCCATCAAACGGGATGTCCGCTGGCTCGGCTTCGAATGGGACGAGGAGCGATACGCGAGCGATTATTTCGAGCAGCTCTACGAGTTCGCCGTCCGGCTGATCGAGAAGGGCAAAGCCTACGTCGACAGCCAGACCGAAGAGGAGATCCGGACCAACCGGGGCACGGTCACGACGCCGGGCACGCCCGGGCCATTCCGCGATCGGTCGGTTGTAGAGAATCTGGACCTGCTGGCGCGCATGAAGGCGGGGGAGTTCCCTGACGGCGCCCATGTCCTGCGCGCCCGGATCGATCTGGCGCACCCCAATATGATCATGCGCGATCCGGTGCTGATCCGGATCCGCCACGCGCATCACTACCGGCGCGGCGATGCCTGGCGCATCTACCCGCTCTACGACTTCGCGCATGGCCTGTCGGACGCCATCGAGGGCATCACCCACTCGCTCTGCACGCTCGAGTTCAAGGACAACCGGGAGATCTACGATTGGCTGCTCCGCGAACTCGATTTCGTCCGGCCGCCCGAGCAGACGGAGTTTGCACGGCTCCAGCTCGACTACACCGTAGTCAGCAAGCGGAAGCTGCTGCGCCTCGTCAATGAAGGCCACGTCACGGGCTGGGACGATCCCCGGATGCCCACCCTGGCAGGTATCCGCCGCCGCGGCGTGACCCCCGAGGCGATCCGCGATTTTTGTGAGGCCGTGGGTGTCGCCCGGAAGGATGCGCGGACCGAACTGGCCGCGTACGAGCATGCCGTACGGAACGATCTCAACATGCGGGTACCGCGGGTGCTCTGCGTCGTCAATCCGCTCAAGGTGGTGCTCACTAACTACCCCGCGGGGCAGAGCGAGGAGCTGGAAGCCTCGTACTACCCGCACGACGTGCCCAAAACCGGCACCCGTATGGTGCCGTTCTCGCGGGAGATCTACGTCGAGCGCGATGATTTCATGGAGGATCCGCCGCGGAAGTTTTTCCGCCTGGCGCCCGGCCGCGAGGTGCGGCTCCGCTACGGTTACCTGATCACCTGCACCGACGTGATCAAGAACGCAGCCGGCGAGGTGGTCGAATTGCATTGCACCTACGACCCGGAAACCCGTGGCGGGAACGCCCCGGACGGCCGCAAGGTGCAGGGCACCATCCACTGGGTCTCTGCTGCACATGCGCTCGACTGTGAACTGCGCCTGTACGAGCCGCTCTTCACGGTCGCAGACCCCGAAGCCGACGACGAGCAGGACTTTACCACCCTGCTCAATCCGAATTCTCTCGTCACGGTCGAAGGCGCCAAGATCGAGCCCAGCGTGGCCAACGACCCGCCCGGCACCCGCTATCAGTTCGAGAGAACGGGATACTTCATCTCGGACGAGATGGATTCGACTGCTGCAAAACTGGTCTTCAACCGCACGGTCACACTCAAGGACCAGTGGAAGAAGGAATTGAACCGTCTCTAACCTGAGTCCGATCGCTACTACAATCCGGAATTCAGTGCTGGCCCGAACGTAAATGTGACGACGCTGTTGGACCCTTCGATGAACAGATTGTGGGCCGGTTTACCCGGCCCGATTGCGTCGACGATGCGCCAATTGAAGAAATTCATCATAAGTCTCGCGCTTCTTGCGGTAATCACGAGCCATGGCCGGCAGCTCGAGGGCCAGGTGCCACTGGATACGAAGGACGCGATCCGGCGCCTGGACAGCCTGGATCACGTTGCAACTTCAACTGTTAGTCGGGACGAGCGAATGCGAGCAGTTATCAAAATCGCGATTGACTACGGCCTGCGCACCGAGGGATCTCCGCCAGTCAATCGTGGTATTGTGGCGCGATTACGGGGTATATACTTCCGCTCCAACGATCAATCACTACGGTTCTCGACCCTCGGGTTGATGCTAACGCAAGCAGAGCGTCCAGAAGCCATCGCCTTCCTCATGGAGGCCGCACGTGAGGCCCCGACACCTCATACTGGCAGCGGCCCAGTACCCCGAGGTACGAGCGACCGCCTGCAGCGACAAGCCGTGGGGCTCCTTACGATGGCCGGACCGGAAGGGGAACAGGCGCTCAGATCGCTCTATTCCCAGGGCGGAGTCCGAGCTCCCGCAGCGCAGTTGCTCCTCGACAAGCTCGTCCGCAGCGACTTTCGGCGGTCTCCGCAATGAGCCGTCACCTTCGTTGTCATACCTCATTCGACATATCGCGTTCGACGTGTTGACCCTACGATAGCGAATAGGTAGGCGAGAAACGGCTGGCCGATTCTGAAATGAAAAAATCGCCGCCGGCACAGGCCGACGGCGATTCCTCTTCCCAACCGGTATCGTCAGTAACTGCCGCCGAGCAGTACCGCGTTCCCGAAGATCGGGAGCAAACCCCGCCAGAGATCGCGGAAGTTCGGGTCTCCAGCAAAAGCAATCACCCGCCCGCTACCCACCCGCTCCGTCCAGAGGTACGGAGTCCGCGCCAATCGCCCCGGCGCCTCGGGCCAGAGATAGCCCGCCATGCGTAGCCTATCGGCAGCTGCGTATTGGATGACGGCCTCCCCAGGGCGTAGGTTCCGCGGTAGCGTCAAGACCAGGCTTCCATCCACCATGACCGGGAGCTCGGTCTGGCCAAGCCCCGCCAGCAGCGGACTCAGGGTATCGGCCGTCGCGCGAACGATGGCGCCTGGTACGTTGACGGGCAACGGCGCCATCCCGTCCGCACCAGACGAGTCGGGGCGGATCCGAAGCCGAGAGAGACCAACCGACTCGCGGGCCAGCCACGCCGTCGCACCTTCGAGTGTGATCAGCACGCCACCGTTTCGCACCCAAGCAGCCAGCGCGGTACGCCCGGCTTCACCCAGGGCGGCGTCGAGCGCACCGCTCTGCGCACCGGGGATGACGACGACATCGAGCTCACCCAGCGCAGCCTGCAGCAGGCGCGCCTCGACCGTCAGGACCGGATACCGTAACCGCTGATCCAGAGCAAACCAGGTAAACCCGAACGAGTTACCATTGACGCCCTGCCCACCAACCAGCCCGACCCGGACCGGACGCACCGGAATCACGCTGTTACTGCCCAGGTCGGTCCCTTCATCCACCAGCGCCGTCGCCAGCGGGACGATCTGGGCGCCCGATTGCGCCGCCCGATTGGCAACGTGCTGATGCACCGAGCTGTCGTTGGCCGCCACCTGGACGAGAAAGGCCCCGCGGGGAAACGCATCGCTGCCGACCCGGAACGACCACCGCGCATAACGAACCCGGACACCGTCCGCCAACAATCCGGCCAGCATCTGGAGGCTGGTCTCACTGCCAGGGGCAAAGGCATAGGCAAAGGTCGCCGTCCGCGCGGACGAGGGCGACGACGCCAGCCACGTTGCCGCTTCGAGCTCGGTCAACGGACCCCGAAGCGCCCAGGCATTGACCCGGAACGTGAACGGCAGTGACCAGCCCGTGACGTCATAGAAGCGGCTCGGCTGACCGGTCCGCCGCCGCTCGAGTTCCTCATGGATGAAGGTGGAATCGAGGACCGCATCGGGCTCGAGCAGCGCCCGCGCCAGGCGCCCCTGCGGCTGCGCCAGGTCAACGACATAGCCCCCCTGCGGCAGCCGCGCAGCGCGCGCGGCGGTCTCGCCGTAGCGGGTCGCGCCCGCCGCATCGACCGGACCGGTCAGCCGCTGCACCGCGATGTTGCTCCGGGCCAGCAAGGCAACCAGCGAGTCGGCGCGTCCCTCGCCGTCGCGCTCGAACACGACATACCGGAACGCCGCGCGCTCGGATTCCGTGACAGCAGTCCGCCGGAAGGTCAGGTAGTCGCGCACCAGATCACGCGAACGCTCGGCGCTGACCCTCAGGGTCGCCATCGAGGTGAGGTAGTGCTGCCACGCCGCGGTGTGCAGGGTCAGATCAGTTCCGTCATTACGCCGGATCCGGCCGCCGCTGCTCGAGGCCTGCTCGTAGGTCATCCCGACCGCACCGGTCAGGATCGGATAAGACACGCCGTACCCCGGCCAGAACTCGTCGTACCCTTCGCGCGTGAAGTACGGCCGTCCGTATCGATCGAAGGCCGCCGCGTTGGACTTGGCGATGATGTCCCACCAGTCCTTGATTTTCTGCGGCACGTTCTTGTTGACGGGCTCCATCGGCGGCGCAAAGAAGTAACTCGAACTGGAGCCCATCTCGTGCAGGTCGGCCACCACGTGCGGACGCCAGCGGTGAATCACACCGGCACGTCCCCGCGACTCCGGATGCGACTGAATGAACCAGTCGCGGTTGAGATCGAACTGATAGTGGCTGGTGCGCGGCCCGGGCCAGTCGCTCTGGTTGATCATGGCGAGCGGACTGTTTGGATGTCCGCTCCGTGACGCCGAACGCCAGACGCGCTGGACATGTCGTTCGTGGCCGTCGGGATTCTGGAGCGGATCGATCAGCACGACGGTGTTGTCCAGGATACGGCGGACTTCTTCATCCTGCCCAGCCGCCAGCTGATACAAGGTGGCAATGGCCGCCTCGGTCCCGCTCGCCTCGCCTCCGTGCACCGTGTAGGCCAGGAAGACGATGGCGGGCAGCCGCCCCAGGGTCGACTCCAGCTCGGCATCCGAGGCGCCAACCGGCTCGGCGATCCGTTCGGCAGCTGCGCGGATCTCCGGCATCCGAGCATGGTTGGCTTCGCTCGTCACGATTGCCATCACCGTTTCCCGGCCGCCGAAGGTCACCGCCAGCGTATCGAGACGGACGCGCCGGCTCGACGCCGCCACCCGCTCCAGGTACCGCATCAACAAGTGGTGAGGCGTGAAGCGTTCACCGACCTCATACCCCAGAACCGATCGGGGGGTCGGAACGGCGGGATCATAGCGTCCACCCTCGGGAGCCAGCGCATGCTGCGCGGCCACGGGGGTCGCCAGAAACAGAAAGAGCAGGAGGACGAGCATCGGCAGTCCAGGTCGAAGGTCTCGGGGAGGATGGTACCGAAATCCGGGCGTCGGGACGCCCAGCCAGACAAGATAGATCACCCGTCTCCGCTCGGCACTAAGCGGCCCCGGTATCCGTATGGGTACTTTTAGGGGCCGGCTCGACCTGGGCCCTCGAACCCAACTCCTTCGTCGGATCGCCATGCTCGCACTCGTACTCGCCCTGACCGGGGCTGTTTCGGATACCCTCACGCCACCCTACGTCGGCACCGCAGGTCAGGTCCGGTTTGCACCGCCCCGGATCGAGGCCGAGATCGAGGTCGATGGCGTGCTGACCGAACCGGTCTGGCAGCGGGCGGCCCGCCTGACCGGGTTCTCCCAGTACGCGCCGGCGGATCGCCGGCCGGCTGAGCAGGAAACGGAGATCCTGGTCTGGTACTCTCCGACGGCACTGCATTTCGGGGTCCGTGCCAAGGCCGCGCCAGGTACGGTCCGCGCCACCCTGGCCAACCGCGACCGCCTGGGCGAAGAGGACCGGATCGAGTTCTACCTGGGCACCTACAATGACGGACACCAGGCACTCGTCTTCGCAGTCAATCCGCTCGGTGTGCAGCAAGACGGCGCCATGGCCGAGGAGGGCCGACAGAACGCGGGGGGACGGGAGGGCACCGACCTGAGTCCGGACTACGTCTACAGTTCGCAGGGTCGCCTGACCGCGGAGGGGTTCGAGATCGAGATCCGGATTCCCTTCAAGACCCTGCGGTATCAGTCCGACGACCCGCAGGACTGGGGCCTCCACATCATTCGGAGGGTTCAGGCCACCGGACACGAGTACTCCTGGGTGCCGGCCGTCCGCGCCGCCCCGTCGTTTCTGGGACAGTCGGGGACGCTCCAGGGACTGACCGGCCTGCGTCGCGGGTTGGTGATGGACCTGAACCCGGTCATCACGGCGCGCGCAACCGGCGCTCCCGATCCGGGACGTCCCGGCAGTTGGAGTTACGATGACGCCGCCGAGTTCGGCGCCAACGTGCGCTGGGGAATCACGCCCAACCTAACGCTCAACGGGACGTACAACCCGGATTTTTCCCAGGTCGAGGCCGACGCGAGCCAGATCATCACCGACCCTCGCCGCGCCCTGTTCTTCGCGGAAAAGCGGCCGTTCTTCCTGGAGGGGATCGAGCAGTTCTCGACGCCCAATCAGCTGATCTACTCCCGCCAGATCGTGGCTCCTGTCGCGGCGACCAAGCTGACAGGCAAGGTTGCCGGCACCACGGTTGCTACGATGATGGCGCTCGACGGACGCGAACTCTCGCGGACCCGCGAGGACAATCCGTTCTTTGCGATCGCCCGGCTGCAGCGTGATCTGGGCGGGGGATCCCGGCTCGGAGTGGTATACACCGGGCGATTCGAACCCGAGAACAGCAGCCAGTTGGCCGGCATCGATACCCGCATCGTCCTCCCCGGCCAGCTGGCTGTCTCGGCGCAGTTGGTGGGCAGCGTGACATCCCGCCTGGGACAGAGCGTGACGGCGCCGCTCTGGGAGGTCGACGTTCGCCGCGCAGGACGGAACTTCGGATTCGATGCCACCTTCGAGGGGGTCAGCGACGAGTTCGTCGCCGCGGCCGGATTCATCAGTCAGCCCGACGCCGTGAGCCTGGGTTTCCGGCCATCGTACACGGTCTACGGCAAGCCGGGGGCGTTTATCGGGCGCGCTACGGGAGCGATCCGGTTCCAGGGCCGCTGGATCTATGACGACTTCGTTTCGGGACGCGGTTTGCTCGACCGGCAGTTCTTCGTGACCGGGAACATCGAGTTCCGCGGCGGCTGGGCGCTCGATATCTTCAACTGGCTCGAAGGCTTCGGCTACGATCACCGCCTCTATCGCGACTACGCCGTGGAGCGCCAACTCGGGGGCGGCATCGTCGACACGATTGCTCCGTATCCCGGAAGCGGCACGATCACCAACTACGGTACCAGCGGCACGCTGGTGACCCCGTGGGTCGGGCCGTTCCAGGGCAGCCTGGGCGGCTACTACGGCAACGACGTCAACTACGACGAGTGGTCACCGGCCAAGATCTTCTTCATCAACTCGACGGTCCAGTTTCGGCCCACCAGCCAACTCCGCGTCTACGGCACCTACATCCTGTCCGACTATCAGCGCCGGACCGACGGCACCACAGTCTCGGTCACCCACATTCCCCGGCTCCGGCTCGAATATCAGATCAACCGGGCGCTCTTCCTCCGGGTCGTCGGTGAGTATCAGGCGGCCCGGCGGGATGCGTTGCGCGATGACGGCCGGAGCGACGATCCGATCCTGATCCGCAACGCGGCCGGCGGCTACCAGCGGGCCACCCGGCGCGAATCGAACGGGCTCCGGGCCGACTTCCTCTTCTCGCTGCAGCCGACACCGGGCACCGTATTCTTTGCGGGTTATGGCGGCAGCTATCGCGACACCGGCCGCTTCAAGCTGGCGGACCTCCAGCGCACCGGCGACGGATTCTTCGTCAAAGGGAGTTACCTCTTCCGGATGTAGCGCCGCAGTACGGGTCTGCTCTGCCGGTCCGCTCGGCCGGCAAAGCAACCCTTTCGGGCGATGGCGGGTCTATCTGTGACCATCACCCGGAACCACCATGCCAATCCTCATCGTATTGCTGGCCCTGATCCTGGTGTGCGATCCCGCGGAGACTCAAACGGGACTCGACACCTCCTCGCTCGACCGCTTCTGGCAGGTGTACGAGATCCTGCATGACGATCGTGAGCCGTCCGACAGCATCTGGAATGCGCTGTGGGCAACCCCTGGCTACGCGCTGCTGGAGACCCGCGAACGGCGCCGCACCGCGCTGACCCGGGCGATGCGCCTGGCGTTTCGGCCGTCACTCCGCTCCGAAAAGGAGGCGGCGCTCCGAGAGGAGAACTGGCTCGCGCGGGCGGTTGCCCATATGAGCCGGATCCCCGAGCACCGGGATACCTTGTCCCGCTTCGTGGCGAGCCTGGACCGCGGCGCGATGGACCGGGGAGCGGCCCTGGCGCAACGGTACCTGCCGCCCGAAACCGTCAGCCGCGCACCGATCCCGAATATGTCCCTGGTGTACTTCCTCGATGCGCGAGGCTATCAGGAGCGCCTGCTGATCGACCCGCTCTATTTCCTCGAGCTTCCCAATCCGATCGAGGTCATGGCTCACGAATTCCATCACTATTATCGTGCCACGCTGCCACCGCCACATCGCAACTATGGCAACGATCTGCTGGCCTGGGTGCTCTCGACCGTGGAAACGGAGGGCATTCCCGGTCTGCTCGACAAAGCGGTCGTTCCGGAGCTTTCGCCCGATTCGATCCGTCGCCGCTATAAGCGGCCGATGTACCAGGAATACTTCCTGACCTACCAGATCGAGCACAACGAGCGCAGCAACCATCGACTGCGACAGACCGAGCGGGTTCTGGAGACCATCGGTGCGCACCCCGATTCCGCCGCCGTCCTCGGCCCGTGGCTCCATCGTGAGCTGCCCGACAACGGCCGGATACTCGGCGCGTTCATGGCCTCCGCCATCGAGCAGCGACGGGGCCGCGACGCCCTCAACCGGACGGTGGGCGATCCGCCCGCCTTCTGGCGGCTCTACGGTGAGGTGGCAGCGCAAGACACGACCCTGCCCCGTGGCCTGTCGGCCCGGGCGCTACGCACGCTGGCAGTGCTGGATTCGACCTATCGGCGCTGAAACGCAAGCTGCGAAGGGCGACAGGTCCGCTATTCGGCCCGAAGCACGGTATTGGGGTCGAGACGTGTCGCCCGATGGGCGGGGATCGCGCTTGCCGCTGCCGCAACCGCGAGGAGGAGCAAGGCCACCCCGCCGAACACCACGGGATCACGCGGCGACTGCTCGAACAAGAGCGGGCCAACCCATCGACCCGCAGCAAGCGCAATCACGGCCCCGATTATCACGCCCAGGGCCGCGAATCGGACACCCTCGCTCACCACCAGTCTGAGCATGCTGCCGGTCGACGCGCCCAGCGCGATCCGAACGCCCAGCTCCCGGCGACGCTGCACGACGTGATAGGCAATCACACTGTAGAGCCCGATCCCGGCGAGCAGCACGGCCAGCCCGCCGAACACCAGAAACATGGTGGCGCCGAGCTCCCAGGAGCGAAGCTGCGGACCAACGACATCTCGGAACGGCATCACCGTCACATAACTTGCTCCAGGCATCTCCTGCTGGAGCCGCGCCCGGACCGCTTCGAGGTGATCGGTCGCTTTGCCTCCGACGCGCACGAAGAGACTCGTGTGTTGCGGCCCGAACTGCTCCGCCGAGAGGTAGTATTGGCGCTCGGCGTTGGTGCTGATCTGGCTTTCCTTGATGTCCTCGACCACGCCGATCACCGTGGTGCACGGCTCGGTCTCGAATCGGACCCGGACGCAGTGGCCAATCGGATCCTGGCCCGGCCAGAGTGCGGCGGCCATCTGCTCGCTCACCACCATTACCGGTGGCGCGTCGGCCCGGTCTTCGCGGCTGATGCCGCGGCCGCGCAGCAACCGGGTGCCCATCGTCGTGAAATATTCAGGCGATACCGCGTTCAGGCTGAAGCGGCCCAGCCGCTCGACCGAGTCGACCCCTTCGACGAAGAGCGAGCGGGACCGGCCCATCCAGAACGGGACCGAGGCCGTGAGCGCCGCGTTCGTCACCTCGGGAATGGCCGTGAGCGCAACCTGGTGCAGCCGGCGTTTGAGCTCCGCACCCTGCTCGTCATCGAGGGAAACACCCCGCAACCGGGCGTTCACGAACATCACCTGATCGACGTCGTACCCCAGGCGCAGCGAGCGCACGTGGTCGAGGCTCCTGAGGAAGAGCCCCGCGCCCACCAGGAGCACCACCGAGAGCGCACCTTGCGTCACCAGGAGCGCGTCGCGGGCGCGAGACCGGCGATAGGTCCCGGAGCGGGCTCCGAGTGTGAGAGCGTCTGCCACGCCGGCACGACGGGTCTGCAGGATCGGCGCGAGGCCGGTCGCGAGACCGGCGAGGAGTGTCGCCAGCGACGCGAAGCCGACGGTCCGCCAGTCGGTGACCGAACTCGCGCCGCCCAGGTCGGGCAGGAAGAGCCGCGCGAGCACCGTTCCCCCGAGCCGAGCGACGCCGAAGCCCGCGAGGCCGCCTAACGCGGCCAGCAGCAGGCTCTCGGTGAGCAGCTGGGAGGCAAGCCGAGCCCGGCTCACCCCGAGCGCCAGACGAAGGCCGATCTCCCGACGGCGACCCGCCGCGCGCGCCAGGAGCAGGTTAGCGACATTGGCGCAGGCGATGACCAGCACGATCAGCGCGACCCCGCTGACCCACCGCGCAACCTTCGAGACCGCGCTCTGATTGGGCCCGCGCTCGGGCTGGATCGGGGCCAGCACGGCCCGCGGGCGGGCAATCTCGATGGGCGTCATCGTCGGGCTCCGGGTCCGCGCCGCCTCGTAGCTCCGTTCGAACGCTCCCGTCAGCTCGGCAGACGCTGCTGCGGCCGAGATGCCCGGCTTGCGCCGCACCAGGAACTCCATCCAATCCCAACTGTAGGTCTGATAGTACGTGCTCCGGTCAGCTGTTGTGCCGGCGTACGAGGTGATCGGAATGAAGAGCACCGGCGGTCGGCCATCCCGACCATCCTCCGGGCCGTCGAACCCGGGCGGCGCAACACCGATGATCGTGTAGTTCAACGCGCCGATCTGAAGTTGCGTCTCCAACACATCCGCCCTGCCGCCGTATCGCGACTGCCACAGGCCATGACTCAGAACCGCGACGGGCGCACCTTCGGGGGGAACGTCTTCGGCTTCGCGGAAATAGCGACCCAGGACGGGCGGGCCGTCGAAGAAGTCCCAGACCGACGCGCTCATCGCGAGAACCGACATTTCGCGGGCATCATCGCCCGTGCCCACCGCGGTCCGGAGGCTGAATACGGCTCCCATCCGCTCCAGCGACGAGGTCCACCGCTGGAGGTCGAGATAACGGGTATAAGGAATGCTGCTGTTGGTGATGGCCTGCCCTCGATGCTGCGTCTCGAGGTAGACACGATGCACCCGGCCTGGCTCTTCGAGAAACGCAGGGGTACGGAAAAGGAGCCGATCGACGATGCCGAACATCGCGGCGTTGGCGCCGATGCCCAGCGCCAGGGTACCAACGACCGCCGCCGTGAACCCGGGACTGTTCCGCAAGCCGCGCACAGCGTAGCGGAGATCCTGACCGAGCATCTGCAGCCAGGAGATCCCGCGGGCGTCGCGACTCTCTTCCTTGATCCGGTCGACGCCGCCGAACGCAAGCCGCGCATGCCGATAGGCCTCGGCCCGCGATAGCCCCGTCGCCACGAGCTTCTCGGTTTCCCGCTCCAAATGGAAGGCGACCTCGTCGTCGAGTTCGCGCTCAACCGCTCGCCGGCGGAACACGGCCCGCAACCGATACCGGATATCGCTCCACAACTCGCTCAGCATGACGACACCTCGGCGATCAGGCCAGGTCGAGCACCAGGGAAACCGCGGTGGTGAGACGGGCCCATTCCCGGGCCTCCTCCTCCAGCCGACACCGGCCCGAGCGGGTCAGGTCGTAGTACTTGGCCTTGCGGTTGTTTTCCGACGCGCCCCACTCCGCGCTGATCCAGCCTCGGCGTTCCAACCGATGCAGCGCGGGATAGAGCGACCCTTGCGGGATCTGCAGCGCGGCTTGCGAGACCTGGCTGATCCGCTCGGACACCGCCCATCCGTGTAACGGACCGGTCGAAAGCACCCGGAGGATGAGCAGGTCGAGGGTGCCCTGCGGGAGGTCGAGTCGTTCGTTCATAACGTCCCCTTGTACTTCTACAAGAGTATCGTCGCCCTGTAGAAGTGCAAGGGGTCTTGCTCCGCCAAGCTTCGGGACCTGCGTCAGGAGCCGCAGATCGTCATCGCCCCTTCTGTCCTCGGTAGAGTCTTCTCCACCGCCGATAAAACAATGCGGGACACCGGGTAGAGCAGCGCCCTGGGCCTGACCCACGGGCGATAAGGGAGGGAGCTTGACGGGATAGTCGGGTAGAGCGACAATGGTGCGCGAGAGCAATAAAAGATGAGTCTCATTCTCAATACATGGAAACGAGATTCGATCACACTTCCGTGGCTTTCGCCAACCGTCGAGGAGTCCCCGTGTCTGCCCCGCTTCGTTTCGCTGCGCTCTCTGTCGTGGCCCTGTCGTCCGTCGGCGCCGAGGCTGGCGCACAGGGCAAGGTCGTCCACGTCTATTCATCTCGCTCACACTACGGCTCGGAGCCGGTCTTCGCCGAGTTTACCAAGCGGACCGGAATCCGAGTCGAATTTTTCTCGGGCAACAACAACGAGGTGTTCGAACGGCTGCGAGCAGAGGGGCCGCGTACCAAGGCGGACCTGCTGATCACCGTCGATGCCGGTAACCTCTGGAACGCCGCCCGAGCGGGGTTGCTGGCCCCGATCCAGTCGCGGACCCTCTCGGCCAACGTTCCCGCGCACCTGCGCGATCCGGAAAACCGCTGGTTCGGCATTGCCGTCCGCGCCCGCACGATCATGTACAGCACGGAGCGGGTCAAACCGGCGGAGCTGTCGACGTACGCGGCGTTAGGCGATCCGAAGTGGAAGGGGCGGCTCGGTCTCCGCAGTTCGAACAACATCTATAATCAGTCGCTGCTGGCCTCCTGGATCAAACGCAGCGGCGAGGCCCAGGTCGAACAGATCGTCAAAGGCTGGGTTGCCAATCAGCCGGTGATCTTCGACAGCGACAGCAAGTTGCTCGAAGCAATTGCGGCGGGACAGATCGATGTCGGCATCACCAACAGCTACTACCTGGCCCGCCTCATCAATCAGAAGCCGGGCTTCCCGGTGGCGCCGTTCTGGGCCGATCAAGCCGGTAGCGGCGTCCACGTCAACATTTCCGGCGCGGGCGTCACGGCACACGCCAAGAACCGCGATCACGCCGTTGCCCTGCTCGAGTTCCTGACCTCGCCCGAAGCGCAACGGATCATCGGCGACGGCAACTTCGAGTACCCCGTCAACCAGGCGGTAGCTCCGCACGCGCTGCTGGCGACGTTCGGCACCTTCAAGGCCGACGATATCGGCACGGCCGCGGCCGGGGAATCTCAGGCCGCCGCGGTACGGCTCGCGGACCGGGTGGGGTATCGCTAGCTCCGAAGTACCCGTGATCCGCGTCTCGAGCGGCCGGCGTGGTTGGGTCTTCACGGCCTCCATGCTGGCGCTCGTGGTCGCGGCTCCGATCGTGGCGGTCGGCGCCAATCTGCTCGAACCCCGCTGGGACGTTTGGGCGCACCTCGCCAGCACGGTGCTCGGCGAGTTGGCGCTCAACACGCTCTGGCTCTTGCTCGGCGTCGGCGCCGGCACCGCGCTCCTCGGGACCGGCCTTGCCTGGCTGGTGGCGACGACCGAGTTCCCCGGTCGTCGCTTTTTCGATTGGGCCTTGCTGCTGCCGATGGCCATGCCGGCGTACGTGGTCGGATTCGTCGTCGTCGGGCTGCTCGACTATGCCGGACCGATCCAGACCGGTCTCCGCGAACTCCTCGGTCCGACCTTTCAACTGCCGGACCCGCGCTCCCTGCCGATGCTCGTCATCGTCATGTCGCTGGTACTGTATCCCTATCCGTACCTGCTGGCCCGGACGGCCTTTGCGGAGCAAACGGTCGACCACATGGAAGCGGCTCGTGCGCTCGGTGCGAGTCCCTGGAGCGCATTTCGGCGCGTCGCTCTGCCGCTGGCCCGGCCGGCCATCGTAGCCGGTGTCGCGCTCGCGATGCTCGAGGCGCTGGGCGACTTCGGGACCGTGTCGACCTTCGGATATCGCACCTTCACGACCGCCATCTATCGGGTCTGGTTCGGCATGTTCGATCGTGAAGCCGCCGGGCAGCTGGCCGCCGTCCTGGTCGTGCTGGCCGCCCTGGTCCTGCTCACCGAGCGGCTGGCCCGCGGGCGCGCGCGATTTGCCCAGACCCACGGACGCACCATGACGACGCACCTCCGGAGCCTACGCGGCCGTGCGCGATGGCTGGCGCCGCTGGCGTGCATCGGGGTGCTGCTGGCCGGGTTCGTCGTGCCAGCCCTCACCCTGATCCGCTGGACCCTCGAGGCGCAGGCGAGCGGACGGGTGGCCGACAATCTCGGCAGCCTCGCATGGAACAGCATCTGGCTGGCGACGGTTGCCGCCGTGCTCGTCGTCCTGGCTGCCGTCGTGCTGGTCTACGGTATCCGGCTTTTCCCCACCTGGGGGCTCCGGGCCGCGGCGCGGGTCGCGACGCTGGGCTATGCCGTTCCCGGTTCCGTCGCAGCTGTCGGCGTCTTATTGGTGCTTGCAGCAATCGATCAGGCGACGGCATCAGTCAGCCAGCGACTCCTGGGCCGCACCATCGAGATCTTCCTGGTCGGCTCCTGGATCAGTTTGCTCTTTGCGTACCTGGTGCGTTTTCTTGCACCCGGATTTCAAACGGTCGAGGCCGGGGTCGGCCGAATCCGGCCGAGTCTCGATGAAGCAGCCCGAGGCCTGGGGCGTTCTCCCAACGGGGTCTTCAAGGAGATTCACGCACCGCTCCTGCGAGGGTCACTACTCACTGCGCTGGTGCTCGTGGGTCTCGATGTGATGAAGGAAATGCCGGCCACACTCCTGATTCGACCTTTCGGCATGGACACCCTGGCAGTCGAGATCTGGCAGCGCACCACCGAATCGCTCTGGGTCGAAGCGGCACCGCCGGCGCTCGCGATCGTCGTTGCCGGCCTGGTGCCCGTTGCGCTCCTGACCCGCCTCCGGCGCCACCCGACGGTCTGACGACGATGCCGCCGTTTCTCTCGGTCACCGGCCTGGTCAAGCAGTATCGCGGCTCGACGCATCCGGCCGTGCAGGACCTGTCGTTCACGCTGGACGAGGGGGAAATCCTCGTTCTGCTGGGTTCGAGCGGTTGCGGCAAATCGACCACGCTGCGCCTGATCGCGGGATTCGAACGGCCCGATGCAGGACAGATCCTGTTGCGCGGCCGCGACCTCGTCGCCGGCAAGGTGCCGCCCGAACGACGTGGCATCGGCTTCGTCTTCCAGGACCTGGCCCTGTTCCCGCATCTGACCGTGTCGGCCAACGTGGGTTTCGGCCTGAACACGCACAATGCGCAGCGAGCGGACCAAATCCAGTCCCTACTGCGCCAATGCGGCGTCGGTCGCCTGGGCGACCGCTATCCGCACGAGATTTCGGGCGGCGAACAGCAGCGGGTCGCGCTGGCCCGCGCGATTGCACCAGCCAACGCATTGATCCTGCTCGACGAACCGCTGTCGAATGTCGACGCCGAAAACCGGAGCGCACTGCGTCAGGAAATCCGGCGGATCCTCAAACAGGCCGGGCGGACCGCGATCGTGGTGACCCACGATCGGGAGGAAGCGTTCGACCTGGCCGATCGCGTTGCCGTCATGAATGAGGGGCGGATCGAGCAGGCCGGGCCGGTCGAAGAGGTGTACCATCGCCCGGTGTCCCGCACGGTCGCCACCTTTCTTGGTCCGGCCAGTTTCCTTCGCGGCACGGTGTCATCGGAGGGCGTGGTCTGCGAATTGGGCGTGCTCTCGGTCGAGGCCGGCGGTGAGATAGGCCGCCCGGTCGAGATCCTGCTCCGCCCTCAGGCGCTGTCGGTCACACCCGACCCCAACGGTATCGGCACCATCCTTGGCCAGACCTTTCGGGGTGCAAGCCGAGTCTATCATGTGCGCCTCGCGTCGGGGACGGAACTTCGCTGTGCCGCCCGACCATCCGTCCATCTCGCGCTGAACCAGCGTGTCTCGATTCACGCCGATTTCGAGCAGGCCGCGATCCTCCCGCTCTAAGCCTCTGCGCAGATCTCGCCAGCTACGCATTTGAAGATACTGTGATCCGAAGGGATTTCGGACACCAGTATCGTGAACGACGAGACACGCATATGGCATCCGCGTCGATCGCGCGATACATTCGACGGATCGAGTGACGGCCTTGCCGTTACCGACACCCTTCCTCCCGCACAAACTGATCATGACTGATCCATCGGCCCCAACGGCCGCCGATCGGCAATTGATGGCTCGCCTCGCCACAGGCGATGAAGCAGCGCTCGAGGACATTCTCGAACGCCATTGGGGAGCATTGCTCGACTACGCCACCAGGTGGCTCGACACGCCCGACATCGCACAGGACCTGGTTCAGGAAGCATTCATCCGGCTCTGGGATCATCGCGCGCGATGGGACGGGCAGAGCGGTGCGCGCCCGATTCTGTTTCGGATGGTCCGAAATCTGGCCATCGATCACCGCCGGCATGCGGCCGCGATCGAACGCAACCTCCGTTCGTTGCCCGTCACATCGTCCGCGCCGCCGATCGGCGAGGCCCTCGAAGAAGCGGAACTGATCGATGCCGTCTACAAGGCACTCGATCAGCTCAATGCGCGCGAGCGAGAGATCGTGATCCTGAGCCGCATTCAGGGTCTGACCCGATCGGAAGTCGCGG
Organism: Gemmatimonadales bacterium; assembly: GCA_037189525.1. Lineage (GTDB taxonomy): Bacteria > Gemmatimonadota > Gemmatimonadetes > Gemmatimonadales > GWC2-71-9 > SHZU01. Next base: position 1,254,887 of record JBBCJC010000002.1, on the reverse strand, counting down.
CCGTAACCGGTCTGGCTCCGGGTACGGTCTCCAATCTCCTCAGTCTGGGCATGACCCGCCTCTGGCGTGCGGTCGAGCGACTCATCGATGACACCGATGATCGATCGGTCCGCCCGATCCGCAGTCACCTCCGAAAGCTCTAGCCCCAAATACTTCCCGAAGTAACATCGGCCATCACGTTCGTTGTATCACATCGGAGTACTCATGACATATCGGCGTCATTCGACCATGGACGGTCTCCTTGGATGATCTGATTTTGCGCGCGCTGCAAGGAGACATCTCGCACGATGAAGCGGTGATCCTTGCGGCCTGGCGCGCCGAGTCGAATACCAACGAGCAACGATACCAGAACCTGGCTCGTCTGTCCGGCGTCCTGGAACAACTCCGTCAGCCGGATACGCACGGTCGCCCGAGCGCCAAGGAACTGATCGCGACCCATGCACGCCGGTTCCCGGCACCGAGCCGGCGCGGCATTCCCGGCTGGGCCAAGGTGGCGGCGCTGGCAGCCGTCCTGATCCTTGCCGTGGGCATCGGCGCCTCCTGGCGAAACAGTGACGCCACCGATCCAACGATACCGGCCGAAATCACCACGGGTGATGGTGAGAGCACGACGGCGCGACTGCCCGACGGCAGCGTGGTCCGCTTGGCCGAGCGAAGCCGGCTGGTCCTGACGGGCGGCACCTCCCGACGCGAAGTATGGCTCGAAGGCACGGGTTACTTCGCGATCGCCAAACGACCGGGCAGCACCTTTACCGTCAACAGCGCGAACGGGAGTGCGACGGTGCTTGGCACCCGCTTCGAAATGCGCACCACGGAGGAGCGGATCCGGGTCGTCGTGGTCGAGGGCAAAGTCGCGGTGCATCGCGGTAACGATCGCATCGAAGTCTCCGCCGGAGAGATGACCACGCTGGAAGAGCGCGCGCCGGCCAGCGTGATCAAAGTGGAGCATCCTCGGCGACTGGTCGGCTGGATGGGACGAAGCCTGCTCTTCCAGGACTCGCCCTTCGGCAGTGTCATGCACGAAATCGAGGAGCAGTTCGGCGTCCGGGTCGTGCTGACGGACTCCACCTTGTCATCACAACTGGTCAGTGCCTCGTTCGCCGACCAGCCGCTCGAGCAGGTTCTGTCGGTCGTCTGTCAGGTCGTTGATGCAAAATGTGGGATCACACGCGGCGTGATCACGGTTACACCGCGACAGTAGTAACACTCGTCTCAGCACGCTTTCCGTAACACTCGATAGGGGGGTCAGGTATGCGTGGGGTACTCGCAGTGACCGTCGCCTTATCCATGGGGGCTCTGGATCTGGCGGCACAGTCACCGGTCGTCTATGCGGGAGGCCTGAGCCGGAGCAGGGACCTCCTGCTCCGGGATGCTCGGCTAACCGTTGCCGCGACACCCGTGGCCGACGCGTTGATCGAGCTTCAAAAGCAGTCTGGCGTCCCCATTGCCTTCAGCCGCAGTCTCCTGCCACAGCGTCATCTGGTCGACTGTCGCTGCGAGTCGGTGACCGTGGGTGAAGCCCTGGACTCCTTGCTCAACCGGATTCCGTTCGTTCCCTCGGTTCAGGACGAACAGATCGTCGTCGTGCCGCGGCCCGTGCTCCGGAACTCCTACGTACCAACCAGCGGTCTCTCGACCACGCGCGCCAATGCGCTCCTGCATGCGAGCTTCCTGAAACGGATCCAGCAGCGGACCATCGTCGGTACGGTGGTCGACGGACGGGCCGTCCCGATCCGCGGCGCGCGGGTGTCCGTCGTCGGGGGCACGACCAGCGCCCTTACGGAGGAAGGCGGACGGTTCCGCCTGGCTGTCGGAGAGGGCGAAATCACGCTGCGCGCCTCGATGATCGGATACCGGCCCGTCCAGCACCAGGTACGCGCCGGCGACAGCGAGATTCGCATCGTGCTGACCGAGATGGCGGTGAATCTCGACGAACTGGTCGTCACCGGAACACCGCAGCAGCAGGCGATGCGGTCGCTGGGCACCGCCGTCGGACGGGTCCGGGTCAGCCAGATCGAGGAAGTCGCACCGGCGCCGAACATCCAGGACCTGCTGAGCAAAGGCGTCCCCGGCGTCCGGGTGATGTCGTCAGGCGGCGACGTGGGCGCCGGCGGCAACATTCGGATCCGAGGTGCCGGCAGCTTGAGTCTCGCGGCAGACCCGCTCCTCTATATCGACGGCGTTCGCGTCAACAACACCGGGGCAGACGCGGGCGGTATGGGCGGCAGCGTCGGTGTCGATTCGCGGTATGCACCGTCACGCATCAACGACCTCAATCCGGACGACATCGAGAGCATCGAAGTCGTGAAGGGGCCGGCGGCAGCCACGCTCTACGGCACCGAGGCCTCGAACGGCGTGATCAACGTCATCACCAAGAAGGGCAAGCAGGGCGCCGCGACCGTCAATCTCACCGTCAAACAGGGCGCCAACTGGATCCCCGATCCCGAAAACCTCTTCCCCGCCACCTACTATCGGGCGGCGTCGGGCGAGATCCGTGAGTTCCGGATTCTTCGCAGCGAGCGGGTGACGGGCGAGTACCCCGGCGACACGATCTCCCGGCCCGCACTCTTCCGCACCGGTATGCAGCAGGGATACGCGGCGACGGTGAGCGGCGGTTCTCCCGCACTCGGCTACTTCTTCTCGGGCGACTGGGATCGGGACGAAGGCATCGTCAGCTACAACTGGAAGGACCGGCTCAGTGGTCGAGCCAACCTCACCTTCACGCCCAACGAGAAGTTCGGAGTCGACTTCGGCCTGGGCTACACCCGGAGCCGGTACCAGTCGCCCGGAGCGATCCAGCCCGTGACCGTCCGGATCCTCTGGTCATGTCCGGCTCCCGGATGTGAGCCGGGACTCGGTCTCCCGAACGGCATCGACGGCCCAACCCGCGGGTTCCTGACCGGGCCGCCCGAAACCTTCACCGACGACGTCGAAGGCTTCGAGGACCTCGATCGCGGGACGCTCACGGCCACCGCGCGCCATCGACCGGTGCCGTGGTTTTCCCACCGCGTCACGGTGGGCGGCGACTTCACCAATCAGCGGCTCTCGGAACTGCTTCGGCGCAGCGAGCTGATCGGAGGCGCCTCGGCGCAGGGCTCCAAGACGGTGGTATACACCCGAACCACCTACGCCAGCGTCGACTACGCGGCAAGCGCCAATTTCACCATCAAAAACACTCTCGGCACGGAGACGTCCGCCGGCTTGCAGTACTACCGCAAGCAGCAGGACGCCGCGCTCTCGCAGGGCACCAACATGCCGGTCCGCGCACTCGAAACCGTCACCGGCGGCTCGGTCCGGACCAGCTCCGAGAACTTCTTCGAGAACAAAACCTTCGGCGCCTATGTCCAGCAGCAGCTGTCCTGGAAGAATCGCGTCTTCCTGACCGGCGCCGTACGCGGCGACGATAACAGCGCGTTTGGGCAGAACTTCGATTTCGTGGTCTACCCGAAGCTCGCGGCGTCGTGGGTGCTCAGCGAAGAACCGTTCATGCAATCCCAGCGGTTCGTCAACAGCCTCAAGTTGCGCGCCGCCTGGGGCAAGGCCGGCAAGCAGCCCGACGTCTTTGCCGCCGTGCGAACCTACGCGCCGCAGACGGGCGACGGCGGGTTGCCGACGCTCACGCCGCAGAACGTCGGCAATCCCGACCTCAAACCCGAAGTCGGCGAGGAGATCGAAGCCGGCTTCGACATGAGCATCCTGGACGATCGGGTCAGCTTCGAGTTCACCTACTACTCGAAGAAGACGACCAATGCCATCGCTGCCATACCTGCAGCGCCGTCGGCCGGCTTCCCGGGCTCGCAGTTCCTCAACATCGGTGAAGTCCAGAACCGCGGCTTCGAGATCGGTTTCGATGCCACCGCCTACCAGAGTCGGAACCTGGGCGTCGACTTCAACCTCAAGTTCTCGCGCAACAAGAACAAGATCGTCACCGTCGGCGAGGATCCGTTCCTGGTCTACAGCGCCGGATTCGGGCAGTACCACGTGCCCGGCTTCCCGATGGCCGGCATCTTCCATCGGCGGGTTCTGTCGGCCGACATCGACGACAGCGGCACCCAGCCGGTTGCGACCAATATGATGTGCGAAAGCGGAGCGATCACTCCGGGAACGGTGACACCCACCACGCCCGGCTTCTCGATGGGTGGCGGCCCCGCCGTGCCCTGTCTCGAGGCGCCAGCCGTCTACTGGGGCAATGCTCTACCCGTCTGGGAAGGCGCGGCCGCGCTGTCCGTCACCCTGTTCCAGAACCTGCTGCTCTTCGGACAGGTCGATTTCGTCGGGGGCCACACCATCCTGAGCGGCGACGTGCGGGCCGCGCACATGTCGTTCCGGAACACACGGGCGATCATCGAGCGAACCGATCCGATCCTGCTCGCGTACGACATCCTCGACACCCGTCGCCAGCCGGGCATCATGAACGGCGGCTTCGCGAAGCTGCGCGACATCTCGGCCACCTACAACTTCCCGCGACAGCTCGCCCAGCGAATCGGCGCAAGCCGGGCATCCTTCACGCTGTCGGCTCGTAACTTGTGGACCATCTGGGTGGCCCAGAAGACCGACTTCGGCCACGAGCTGATCGATCCCGAGATCCGCAACAACGACGCCAGCGGGCTCAGCGCTTACAACCAAGAGGGCTGGCCACAGAGCCGCCGGCTCCTCGGCACCTTCCGGGTGACGTTCTGATGACGACCCCATCGTCTTTGCCTTCGAGGCCGATTCCCATGACGATTCGACGAACGCCGCGCCGCGCGGCACGCCTGACCGCGGCCATGCTGCTCGGCAGCCTGAGCCTGACCTCCTGCAGCCTGGACGAGCTCCTCAAGGTCGAGCTGCCGGGCGAAGTACTGGAGGAGTCCCTCAACGATCCCGCCCTGGCGGAAACGCTGGTCCGGAGCGTCGTCGCGGATTTCGACTGCGCCTGGAATACCTACGTGACGGTGACGGCGCTGCTCTCGGACCAGTATATCGAGGCCACCGGCAACCTGGCCCTCAGGAACTTCGGCTCCCGCCGCGTCATGGCGGATGATGCCAACCTGACAGGCTCCTGCAACTCTGCGCTGGCCGCCTACACACCGATGCAGATCGCGCGGTTCCAGGCCGAAGATATCTACAAGCGCGTCGATGCACTGCCGGATGCCGGTTTCCCCAACAAGACGCTCTGGAAAGCCACGACTCGCGCCTACGCCGGCTACTCGCTCATCGCACTCGGCGAAGGATTCTGCTCGATGGTGCTGGATCGCGGCCCGCTGCTGCAGCCCGGGCAGGTCCTGACGGAAGCGGAGTCGCGCTTCAGCGAAGCGATTACGCTCGCCACGCAGGCGGGCAACCAGGACTTCCGTAACATGGCGCTGGTGGGACGGGCTCGCGCCCGGCTCAATCTCCGGAATTTTGCCGGGGCCCGTGCCGATGCCGAGCTGGTGGCGTCCGGCTACATCAAAAATGCGACGCGCGACGCGACCGTGACCCGGCGCTACAACCAAAGCTGCGAAACCATGAACTGCGCCCAGCTGCCTCGGCGGGACGCAACGCTCGCGCCAAGCTACCGGAACGTGACGTGGGAAGGCGTAGCCGATCGGCGGGTCAACGTGACCACCGCCAATCAGGCGGCGAGCGACGGCGTGACGATCCACTACATGCACGACAAGATCACCTCCCGCGCAGCGCCGCACCTGGTGGCATCGTACAAGGAAGCGCAACTGATCATTGCCGAGGCGGCTGCGCGCAGCGGCGATCTCGCGACGGCGCGCACGATCATCAACCAGCGGCATACCCTGGCCGCGATTCCACCCTTCGATGCGGGCGAGACGGCCACCCAGGCCGAGGTCATCCGCCAGGTGATCGAGGAGCGGCGTCGCGAGCTGTTCATCGAAGGCGGCCAGCGCCTCAACGACCATATTCGGTTCCGGGATACGGAATTCCGGATTCCGTTCCTCGGGGAACCGGGGTCCGATCATCCCAACGGTTTCAACCACAAAGACGTACCATATGGGCCGACCACCTGTATCCCGCTGCCGACCATCGAACGGCCGGCGACCTAATCGGTCACGGTGACTCATCTCACGAGGTTCAGTATGATGCGGAATCTGTTGCGGCGGCGAGCGATGCTCGCCGCCATGCTCCTGGCTCTCGCGGCCCCCGTCGTTGCGCAGGACCGCACCTTGTCGGTCGGCAAGCCCGAAGATGTCGGCATGTCGCCGGGAGTGCTGGATGGCGCCGTGGCGCTGTATCGGGAATCCATCGCGCGCGGCGACCTGGTGGGCGCGGTCATCCTGATTGCCCGGCAGGGGAAGGTCGTCGTCCATGAAGCCATCGGCTCCCGGAACAAGGAAGCCAACCTGCCGATGGAAAAGAACACGCTGTTCAAGATGGCGTCGAATACCAAGCCGGTCATCGCCACCGGCATCGGGATTCTCGCCGATCGGAGCCAGCTCCGCTATACCGACCTGGCGCGCCAGTACATCCCGTCGTTCGACAACTACCGGAGCGGCTTCATTCAGATCCGTCACCTGCTGACGCACACCAGCGGTCTCCGGATCCCGACGCTCTTCCTCGCCCCGCCGGCGGGCGGAAAAGTTGGGACGCTGCAGTCGGAAGTCGCCCGCTTCGGCGAGGTCGGGGCCGTCATCGCTCCAGGCACTTCGTACGCCTACAACAATCCGGGCTATAACACGCTTGGTTCGCTGATCGAGATCCGATCGGGCAAGCCGCTCGAGGTCTTCCTGCGCGACGAGATCTACACGCCGCTCGGCATGGTCGACAGCTACCACATGGAAACGGCCGACAAGCTGGACGGCAAGCTCTCACGCATGGGCGCCGTCTACTATCAACGCAAAGAAGGACAGTGGGTTCCCGGCTGGAAGCCGGGTGATCCGCCCACCATGCCGTTCGTGCGCGCGTCCGGCGGGATGATCTCGACCGCGTGGGACTACGCCATCTTCCTCCAGATGTATCTGAACGGTGGCATCTACAACGGCAAGCGGATCCTCAAGGAAGAGACCGTCAAGGCCGGGATCCGGCGGCAGACGACCGACATGGGCGTCTCGATGGGCGGCGGCGCAGGCAGCGACGGTGAGCAGTCGGGCTACGGCTACGGCTGGACCGTGACCCCCGAAGGCCAGTACTCCCATGGCGGATCCGATGGTACCTTTGCCTGGGTCGATCCTTCCCGGGAGCTATTCGCCATGGTCTTCACGCAAACCCCTGCCGGCCCGAACCCCATCGGGCGGTTCCGTGAGCTCGTCAATCTCTCGATCGAAACGGGGCGGCGGCGATGAGGCGTGCCGCCGTCGCCGGGCTCCTACTCACGCTGCTGGCCGCCGGCCCGGCAACAGCGCAACAGGCGTCGTTCGACCTGATCATCCGGAACGGCCGTGTCCTCGACGGCAACGGCAATCCGTGGATCCGCGGTGACATCGGGATTCGCGGTGATGCGATTGCCGCCATCGGCGACCTCTCGAAAGCGACCGCGCGCCGGGTGATCGACGCCCAGGATCGCTACGTGACGCCGGGCTTCATCGACGTCCACTCCCACGCCGGCCCCGGACTCGAAGATCGAGAACTCGGCGCGGGGCTGCCGCTCCTGGCGCAGGGCATCACGACCGTCGTCGTCAACCCGGACGGCGGCGGCCCCACCGATCTCGCGGGGCAGCGCAAGCGCCTCACCACCCACGGGATCGGCGTCAACGTCGCCCTGATGGTGCCCCACGGCTCGATCCGGCTCAAGGTGCTGGGCATGGCCGACGTCGCGCCGAATGCAGCCGAGCTGGCGGAGATGAGAACCCTGGTCCGCCAGGGCATGGAGGCCGGCGCGTTCGGTCTCTCTTCCGGACCCTACTACGCCCCCGGCAGCTACGCAAAGACGGACGAACTGGTCGCGCTCGCCACGATCGCGGCGGAGCATCGGGGCGTCTACAGCAGCCACATTCGCGACGAAAGCGACTACTCGGTCGGTGTGCTGGGTGCGATCGAGGAGGTCATCCAGATCGCGGAGACGGCCAAGCTTCCCGGCATCGTCACCCACATCAAAGCACTCGGCCCCAATGTCTGGGGCTTCTCGATGGCGGCGATCAACCGGATCGAACAGGCCCGCGCGCGCGGAGTCGAAGTTTTCGCCGACCAGTACCCTTGGGATGCATCGAGCACGGGATTGTCCGCCGCGCTGGTACCGCGATGGGCCCAGGTCGGCGGCGACAGCGCCATGCGGCGGCGCTTCGACGACCCCAAGGACCGCGAGCGCCTGCGCGCCGAGATGCGGGTGAATCTGGCGCGGCGCGGGGGCGCCGACCGGCTGATGATGAGCCGGCATCAGGCCGATCCGTCGCTCGAGGGCAAGACGCTCCAGCAGATTGCCACGGCGCGCGGCACCGACGCGGTCGAGACCGCGATCGCCATCCTGAAGGCGGGCGGCTCCGGTGTGGTCTCCTTCAACATGATCGAGGATGACATTGCCGCGTTCATGAAGCAGCCTTGGACCATCACGTCGTCGGACGGTGGCTTGGTCCGCATGGGCGAGGGCGTGCCCCATCCGCGCGCCTACGGCACCTTTCCCCGCAAGCTCCGCCTGTACGTCAAGGAGCGGAAGGTGTTGAGCCTGGAAGAGGCCGTTCGCAGCATGACGTCCCTTCCGGCCGCGGTATTCCGGATGTCCGATCGGGGCCAGATCCGGGTCGGCGCCAAGGCCGACCTCGCGATCTTCGACCTGGACGCGGTGCGCGAACTCGCCACCTATCAGCAGCCGCACCAGATCTCCGAGGGCATGAGCTACGTAGTCGTCAACGGCGCCGTCGCCTTCGAGAACGGCCGAACCACCGCCACTCGGCCCGGGCAGGTTCTGAACCGCCACTGACCGTCCGCTGCCGCCCGGCGCCGATCCTCGTGAACGGCGCCGGGCGCGGGCGGCTCAGGCCCCCGCGCCCCCTGCTGCCTCGTTGCCCCCTGTCCTTTCGCCAGTACCGTCCCTGGCCGTCGGTTCCGAGGAGCCGGCCGGGCGAGCTAGATTATCTCTGTTCTCCGTCGTCCGTCTCCGCCATTCCGAGGTCCTGATGCGTGTTCCCCTCTCGCTCCTCATGCTCGGCACGCTGGTGCCTGCCTCGTTCGCCACGGCGCAGGTCACCGAGGCGCACCGCGAGCTGGCCCGCCGGGTGCTCAGCACGACGCCCCTGATCGACGGCCATAACGATCTGCCCTGGGCGATCCGCGAGCACCCCACCATGACGCGCGACGTCGAGGCATACGACATCCGCAAAACGGCGCCGGGACACACCGACATCGCGCGGCTCCGGAAGGGCATGCTCGGCGGGCAGTTCTGGTCGGTCTACATCCCGGGCGAAATCGGCGACTCGGGCTACGCGCGGGTCCAGCTCGAGCAGATCGACATCGGGCGCCGGATCATCGAGAAGTATCCCGATGTGCTGCAGTATTGCGAGACGGCCCTCTGCATGCGGCAGGCGTTCGCGGCCGGACGGATCGGCTCGCTGCTCGGTATGGAGGGCGGCCACGCGATCGAGAACTCGCTTGGCGCGCTCCGGGCGTACTACACGCTGGGCGCCCGCTACATGACGCTGACGCACAACGTGACGCTCGACTGGGCCGACGCCAACAATGGCCCGATGCGCCACAACGGCCTGACGCGATTCGGCGAGGAAGTGATTCGCGAAATGAACCGGCTGGGCATGCTGGTCGACCTCTCGCATGTTTCAGCGGGTACGATGAGCGACGCGCTGCGGGTCAGCGAAGCGCCGGTCATGTTCTCGCACTCCAACGCCCGGCAGCTGGCCGACGTGCCGCGCAACGTGCCCGACTCGATCCTTGCCAAGCTGCCGGCCAACGGCGGCGTCATCATGGTGACGTTCGTCGACATGTTCACGTCGCAGGCGTACGCGACCTGGAACGCGCAGCGGGCGGGCAACACGGTCGAGTTCCGCCGCCGCTTCCCGAGCGACACCGCGGCCCAGCACCGCGCGCTGGCGGAATGGGAAGCCAAGAACCCGCGGCCGCGGGTCACCCTGGCGAATGTCGCCGATCATATCGAACACATCCGCAAAATCGCGAGCGTCGACAACATCGGGATCGGCGGCGACTTCGACGGGATCAGCACGGTCATCGAGGGGCTGGAAGACGTCTCGACCTACCCAGCCCTGTTTGCGGAGCTGGCGCGGCGTGGCTGGAGCGAGGATGACCTCCGCAAGCTGGCCGGTGAGAACATCCTGCGCGCGTTGGAACAGGCCGAGCGGGTGGCGGCACGCCTGCAGAAGGAGCGTCCGCCGTCAACCAAGACCCTTCGACAGCTGGACGGAAAAGCCTGATGCCGACCTACCTCTACGTTCCGGCCGATCAGGACACGGACGAAGTGTTCGAACTGCGGCAGGCGATCAGCGAGCCGCCGTACGAGACGCACCCGGACACCGGACGCCCGATTCGGCGCGTGATTACCGGCGGTCTAGGTCCGCTCGTCGCCAAGCGGGCGGCGGCGCCGGCGGCGGATCAGGGAATGGACACGGGAGACTGCCACGGTCCCAGCTGCTCCTGCTGCTGACCGACTTATCATAGCCCCGAAGGTCCGGCAGCGTCCTATGGTAACCGGACGCTGCCGGGCGCCGCGCAAGCTCGGACCGCTGGGCACCCACAACCTATCACATCCGACGGTGCGCCCTGCACCCGCCCACCGAATGATAGACGGCGGCTAGGAACTGCCCACCGCCCGAGCAACGGGCGGTGCATCCACCTCGACGCGATCGACGCCCTTCACTGCCTCGAGGTTGACGAGGATTCGAATGTTATTGCTTTTCGGATCGATCGGCACCATGAAGAAAAATGACGATGCGACCGGTGGATAGCTGCGGCTCATTCCCACGATCGTTTCGCCATCCTCGAAGTGCACGGCGATCGTGATCGATCCAAGCAGTCGAACGTCCCCAGGCGTCGGGTCGAACGATTCCTCAAACATTGCGTTGCCGTTCGGATCCTTTACGACGAAGAGCGCCTTCAGCTCGCGCAGCATGAGGATCTTGACGCCATCATCCTCCGTCCGAAGGTGAAAGGTCGGCCGGTTGGGATCGATATTGAGGCTCGACCCCTTGAGAATCCGACCGTCACGATATCGGGCTACCACATTATTCGACTTCATGAACGCCACCACTCCATCGCCGAGGTTGGCGAACTGAAAAGCACGTCTCGTGCCCGATGGCAATGAAGAGAGTGTCGTGCGCGGTTGGCGGCGGCAAGTCGTTGTGGCGACATGGGATGTTGCGTCCCGCGCTGCGCAGACGCCATTCGGCATATAGGGCCGAATGGCCCTAGCCTCTTGGCAGCCGTCATCTGAAATTTGCCCATAGTCTCGCTGTACCTGTCGCGCCGACTCGACAGCTACGCACTGCGTATCGAGTACAAAGAGTAATTTTTGATTACGATTCCTTCATGAACTGATTAGGCGAATTGCCGAAGATACAGAATTCATCCGGGGTTGTTCGTCGTGGTCCGTTGGACATTTTGGGAACGCTGCCGCTGTCCGTCGGACCGACGAGGGCAGCCGGGCGACCGATTTCAATTCCTACATGGCCTGCTCCATCCCGCATTTCCGAGCGTCCGTCATGTCCAGCGGGCGCTCGTCATATCCTGCACGAACCTTGAACATATACTGATAATATATTATCAATATATGACATTCGCTCTGTTCCTACCCGGAGTTGGCCACCCGCCATGGGCGACTTGGGCGACACAGACAGCCCCGAACGGAATCGAGCTACCGCCGCACGCGAGGTGGACATCATGTCGTACGAAATCATCGTAGTCGGCGGAAGCTATGCCGGGATCGCGGCAGCGCTGCAGCTGGCCCGAGCTCGGCGCAGCATTCTGGTCATCGATGCCGGGGTGCGTCGCAACCGGTTTGCGGCTGCGTCGCATGGATTCCTGGGCCAGGACGGACGGCCACCAGGAGATATCATCGCCGACGCGCGCGCCCAATTGCTCTCCTATCCGACTGTGACATGGCTCGATGCGACGGCCACCGAGGCCCGCCAGATCGAGGCGGGATTCTCGGTGACGGCCGACGGGCAGGACTATCACGCCAAGCGGTTGGTCCTGGCGCTCGGCGTGGTCGACGAGCTACCGGTAATTCCCGGCCTGCAGGAGCGCTGGGGCAAGAGCGTGTTCCACTGCCCCTACTGTCATGGCTACGAACTCGACCAGGGCCCGGTCGGCGTGCTGGCGACCGGCCCCATGTCCATGCATCACGCCATCCTGCTGCCCGATTGGGGTCCCACGACCTTCTTCACCAACGGCATCTTCGAACCGGATGCCGAGCAGTCGGCGCAGCTTGCGGCGCGAGGTGTGACGGTGGAACGGGAGCCGGTCGTGGCCATTACTGGCGCGCGCACCGAGGTGGTTTTGGGCGACGGAAGGACGATCCCGCTCGATGGGCTGTTCACGATCCCGAGGATACATATCGCAAGCCCGGTCCCCCGGCAGCTGGGCTGTGCCTTCGAGGACGGGCCCGCAGGCTCGTTCATTCAGACCGATATGCTGAAGGCAACGACAGTGGCCGGAGTCTTTGCCTGCGGAGACGCGGCGCGCCCGTTCGGGTCCGTTTCACTCGCCGTGGGCGATGGGGCAATGGCCGGCGCGGCTACGCACCAGTCATTGATCATCTCACACTGACGCTGAGACCCGACCCGACCCCATGCTACGCTTCGATCGGCGCATCTTCGACTTCGGCGTGCGCGAGGATCGCCTCCGTCACCATGGTTTCGGTCGACCGTATATGCGCTTCTGCGAGACGGCGCGCGGCCTTCCCTTCGCCTCGGACCAGCGCACCGAGTAGACGGCGGTGCTCGGCCACCGTCGGCGCGCTCCGCGGGTGCGTCGGGAGCACGAACGTGATCAGCCGCTCGCTCTCCCGCAGCAGTCCTGCCACCAGATCGGCCAGCCGTCGGCTACCCGCGCACTGCGCGATGCGGGTATGGAACTCCGTGTTGGCCCGTAGATAGCGGCGGACCGCCTCCCGACCGGTCAGGGTATACCCGATGTCGCTCAGCTTGCGGAGCGCTGCGGACTCGACCGCGTCGATCCGTCCGGCTGCACGTTCGGTCGCCGCCGGCTCGACCACCAGCCTGAGCGCGAATAGCTCACGCACCTCACGCAGGGTGATGGGCGCCACCCGGTAACCGTGACGGGGGATGACCTGCACCAGTCCTTCCAGGACCAGGCGCTGGAGCGCCTCGCGCACCGGCATCTTGCCCACCTGCACCAGCTCGGCCACCGACGCCTCCGTCAAGCGCCGTCCGGGCGGCAGCCGGCATTCGACGATCTCCTGCCGGAGATGCTCGTACGTCTGATCGGCATAGGACACGCGCCGAGCCCGGTCGGCCCGCGCTGGGAGAGCGGACTTCGGCGTCATGGTTCCGTCCTCGAACAGCTCCATTGAGATCCGCCGTCCACCGAGCACACGGTCACCACACACTCCACATTCGGCCGGCAATGGGTCTGACCTTGCACCGCCCCGTTCGAGCGGCCAGCTATCTGAGACCGAGGGCGCCGGCCTAAGAATTGATATATTTGCATTTGTGTGTAATATATTACCACTCTTCAGCCGGAGCCACCCTGTGCCGTCCGCCAAACCCGCCGTGACCCAATCCGACATCGACGCCTTTCAGCGCGACGGCGCCATCTGCCTGCGCCAGCTGTTCACTCCCGACGAGGTCGAGCGCCTGCGCGCAGGCATCGATGCCAATCTGGCCCAGCCGAGCCCGCGCGCCAAAGTGGCGAGCCGTCCCGAAGATCCGGGATGGTTCATCGAGGACTTCTGCAACTGGCAGGAGCGCGACGCGTATCGGCGCTTCATCTTCGAGTCGCGCCTGAGCGAAGCAGCCGGCCTGTTGATGGGGAGCACTACGGTCCGGCTCTATCACGACCACATGCTGACCAAAGAGCCGGGCACCCGGCAAGCCACACCATGGCACCAGGATCAGCCCTACTACAACATCGAGGGCCGGCTCAACTGCAGCTTCTGGATCCCGGTCGATCCCGTGAGCCGAGCCTCGACGCTGGAATTCGTGGCCGGCTCGCACCTGGGACCGTGGCTCATGCCGCGCTCGTTCCTCGATGCGCAGGCCAAGTGGTTTCCGGAAGGTACGTTGGAGGATCTTCCCGACATCGAGGCCGATCGGGAGCGCTACCCGATCATCGGCTGGGACCTCGAACCTGGTGACGCGGTCTGCTTCCACATGCTGACCCTGCACGCCGCCAAAGGTGTGGAGGGGACTCGCCGGCGGCGCGTGTTCTCGGTGCGCGTGCTCGGTGACGACATCACGCACGCGCCCCGGCAGTGGATCACGTCGCCCGCGTTTCCGGGGCTGGCGGAGACGCTCCCGGCCGGCGCGCCGATGGACCATCCCCTCTTTCCGGTCTTGTGGAGGGCGGGCTGAGCCCGCCCCCTGCGCAACACTCAGTGATCGTGTGAATCCTCGGGATAGCTGATCGCCACGTCCGAGAAGGTCTGCCCACGCACGGTCACGCTCGGCACTTTGCCAGTGAACCGACTGACGCCCTTCAACCGGTCGTCCTGTCCGATGTAGACGCTCGACTCTTCGGCCGTTTCGCCAGTGAGGGCGTTGGCGACGGCCGAGAGAGCGAGTTCGAACGGCGCGGCACTGGACGGAAGCTGGATCGTGGGCCGGAGCGACGACGTGCGTAGCCGTACACCGGTCGAGGCCTCGCCATCGAGCACGTAGACCGTCAATTGGCCGAGCCCGGCATCGAGCACGATCTCCAGGTGGGCGAATTCATTGCCCAGTTCGACCAGGGCGCCCCCGTGCGGTGCGTCGTGCTCGTGACCTCCGTGATCATCGTCGTCGTCATCATTATGCGCAGCTTGCGTATCCGGTGCGACCGGCGCCGCGGCCACCGCCGGAGCATCGGCCGCCGGCTGGCCTACGTCCCGATCGGAGCCGCACGCCGCTGCACCTGCCAGGACCGCCAGCACACCGCCCCACATCCATGTGGTACCCATCGTCACCTCACGAAACCGGAGTCAGGTTGGCCGCGACGTCCGTCCGATACGCTTTGAACGCCGGGATCAGTCCCGCCACCGCGCCGATCAGGAGCATCCCGATCGGGGCGACGACGAGAATCGGATCGAACGCCAGCGGATCGAGCACCACGCCGGTCTGCACCCGCACCACCGCGCGCGCCGCCGTGAGGATCCCGGCATACATCGCATAGCCTAACGCGGCACCCAGGCCGGCAATCGCCGCCGCTTCGAATACGATCGCGGCGAACACCGTCCGCCGCCGGGCGCCCAGCGCCCGGAGGATCGCGAACTCGCGCCGCCGTTCGTTCATGGTGTTGTAGATACTCGCGAGAATCGACCCGGCGGCCACGACGATCACCAGATATGCCACCATCGCCAGCACCTGATTCATCCATCCGATCTTGATGAAGAGATCGGCCATGACACGACCGATCGGCCAGGCCAGCGTGGCCTCCTTGCCCTGCCGGTTGATGGCCTGGTCGAGGTAGATACCGCTCTGCGGGTCCGCGAGCTTGAGCATCACGGCACTCACCTCACGATGCTCCTCCGGGATCGCGACGCCCTCCTCGGGGCGATAGGTCTTGCCGGTGCCTCGCAGGACGTGCCCCGACATGCGGAACAAACCGTCGATCGGGATCCAGACCACCCGGTCGGACGGGCTGTTGGTCGGCTCCATCACCGCCACGACCGTGTACAGCTCGTCATGGACCTTGGTCGAGTCGAACGCGAGACCGTGATAGGGCCGGAAGGTCGACCCGAGCGCGAGCCCCGTCTGCGCAGCCACCACGCTGCCGACGATGGCCTCCCGCTCGGCGGGGTTGAACACGCGACCGGCGCCGAGCCGGAATTTCTGCCCGGCCCGGTACTCGAAGTCGGTGAACATCTGGGTGGAGGTGCCGACGATCCGAAACCCTTCGTAGTTGTCGCCCACCGCGTACGGGATGGCGAGCGTGACACCCGGGTCCGCACCAATCGCCTGGTACATGGCCCAGGGAATGTTCCCGGGCGAGGTTTCCAGGTGGAAGACCGTATTGAGCACGAGTTGGAGCTGGCTCCCGCGCGCGCCGAGCACCGCGTCGAACCCCACGGGACCGCCGGTGAACGCCTGGTAGGCCTGACGCTTGATGGCAAAGACGCTCATCACGAGCCCCGATGCCAGCGCCACCGACACGACCGTGATCAAGGTGGACAACGCGTGCTGCCGCAGACTCCGGCGCACCAGCAGCGAGAGACCGAACGCCGCCATCAGCTGGCCGCCCGATTGAGTTGGGAGAGATCCTCGACCCGCTCGAAGGCGCCCAGCACCGCGGGATCGTGACTTACCAGCAGCAGCGCAGCCCCCGCCTCGCGACAACCTTCACGCATCAAAGCCAACGCTTCCTCCGCATGGCGGCGGTCCAGATTACCGGTGGGTTCGTCGGCCAGCACCAGCGCCGGCCGATTGGCGAGCGCTCGCGCCACCGCGACCCGCTGCTGCTGGCCAACCGACAGCTGGCGAGGCCGATGATGGAGGCGGCTACCGAGTCCCACGCGTTCGAGCAGGGCCCGGGCGCGTGCCGGATCAGGCCCCGGTCCGAACAGCATACCGAGCAGAACGTTCTCCAGCGCCGAATAGCCCTGCAGCAGGTTGAAGGTCTGGAAGACGTAGCCGATGGTCCTGGCGCGCAACTGGTCGCGGCCGCTCTCGGACAACGCCGTCATGGCGGCGTCACCGATCATCACGGTGCCGCTATCGGCAGGCAGAATGCCCGCGATGACATTGAGGAGCGTCGTCTTGCCCGAACCGCTCGTGCCGCGCAGCGCCACCTGTTCTCCCGCGCCGACCGTGAGCGCCGGGATGTCGAGCACGCGCTGGCGCTCGCCGTCCGGCGCGAGATAACTCTTTTCGAGATTGCGTACGTCGAGAACTGCGGTCACCGGGAGATCGTCGCCTCATCTGCCTTGAGCCGATAGAGGCTGACGATCCGCCCGTTCCTGATCTCCTCACCAACCTCGAGCGTGCCCGTGATCCGGGTGGGCATGTGACTGAACTGGGCCTTCTTGCCCTGGTTCATAGTGACCATGATCCAGTCGTTGATCCGCACCGGCGCCCCGAAGTAGCACATGTCCAGCGAGCCGTTGAGGATGAACTGCCGCACGCCGTCGGCTTCGAGATCGATCGGCAGCATGAAACCGGAGATCTGCACCCGCTTGCCGTTGAGCGCCCGAATCGGCCCGGGAATCTGCGCCTGCGTTTCCTTCGTCACCGCGGCGAGGGGCCCCGGAAGTTCGTAGTCGTACGCCGTCAACTGATCGAACGAGATCGGTTGAGGTTTGGGCTGGGCTCCGAGAGGGCCTGCCGCCAAACCCAATACGATCGACATCGCGCCATACCAACGCATAGGGATACTCCGGTCCAGATTGTTGCCCTGACCACACCCGCAGTACATCTCGCGGTATTCATATTGCTATTTCGTTATCAAATTGGCAATCCTTCAGGCCGAAACTCGATCGGTTGGTGATTTATTGATAAATAGTTATCATTTACTGCGATGATGAAACCTGTGCAACGGTCCGAGCCATCGCGCTTCTGGGCGCCCAACCTCTCGAAGCCGAGCCCACGTCCGCGATTCAGCCGAGTCGTTCGGGAGAGCTTGAACCGATTGATCGATCAGCAGTGCTGGTGCTGGGGCCGCGACGTCCTGGCTCCACCCGGCAATCTCCTCATCGAACGCGGCTTCCTTCGGGTTCGGGCGCCTTCGCATCAGCCCAAGAGCAGCGGGTACTTTCTGCTGACGCCGGAGTATCAGATCGGGCTGTGGGGGTTCGGCGTCTGGTTCACCAGGCCCGACCAACCCGCGCTCTTCCTCTCACGTTTCGATCCCCGCCCCCGCATGCTCCAGGTCGACCGCCCGCCGTTCGGGGTGCCGAATCGCTACGCGTTTGGCCACTACCACGCACCCCACGGCCCCGAGCAATGGGCCACCATGACCGACCTCTTCTCGGCGTGCTGCGCCTGGATCGCCGACTACGAGACGTGGGTTACCGGCGAGCACGGGGCGGACTACCGCGCGACCACCCTCGAACGCTGGGATCACCCCGCCCTGCCCCCCTCGACGATGGCCCGAGCGTGGCGCCAGCTCGGTAGCACGGCACGAGTCCCTCCGCGCGCGGCTGATTGAGCCTCACGGCGCGTTCGCTTCGGCGGCCAGCCGCTGATACACCTGCCGGGCCCGTTCGAACTGGCCAAGCACATGCGCTCGCTCCGCCTCATCAGTCCAACCCGGCCAGGCTTCAGCCATCACCCGAAGCAGGGTGATCCAGCGTATCCCGTACTCGGCGGCCGCGGCATCCCGGGGTGCCTTGGCGTCGACCGTCACCCAGACCGGATTGGTAAATCCCTGCGCATAGATCGCGTCGAGCGGGTATCGCTCCGCCGGATCTCCCTCTGCGCGAAGGTGGAACCAGCCGCTCCTGGTCATCCGAACCGTTCGCGAGAAGGTGGCTTCCGTGCGATTCGCACCGAGCGGGATCGTATCGATGACCTGGCCGTCGTGCACGAGCAGCACCATACTGAGAGGCGTGATCGATTTGACCCATCCCGCCACGGTGACGGCCTGCGCACCAGACAGCTGCACCTCGCCGCCCGCGGAGATGCCATCGACGGTCATGCCGAGTAGCGGCCCGGTTGTGACGAACGAGCGGCCCTCTCGTACCGCGGTCCACCAGCAATCGGGCGTCAGCGGACCGGTACAGTGCGCATAGGTCCTGACCGAGCCGATCAGACGGCTGATCGCAAGGTTGGCAATGGTGTCCTCACCGCCCATCGCTTTGACACGCAAGCCGTTATTGAGCGCGGCATACCACGGCACGAACGAGCCGCGACCCGCGGCCGCCCATTCGAGCACGTCCACCGTTCCCAGAGCGGCATCCACCATGAACGCCTTGCCGAGTCCCAGTCCCTCGCGAATCGGGTCATTTTCGCCGGCGAAGGCGTGCACGTAGCCCGTCATGGCTCCCTTGCGCTTGGCCGCTTCCAGCACGTCGGTATTGCTGGGCGCCAGCGTCGGAGGTGCCACCCCTTCGTATCCGACGGTGACCGGAAACAGGGTCGGCATCCGCTCGCGCAGCCCGACCGTCACGACGTGGCCATGGAAGGGCGGGCGGTGCTCCTGCCCGAGGGTGAGCAGATTGTTCGGACGCGAGATCGGATGCGCCGGATCTCCGAAGACCCACATCTCCCGATCCTGGACCCGCGCATCCTGATGGGCATAGGGAAAGAAGGTGAACTGCTGCCCTTCCGCTTCGGCCAGATCGAGCAGCGCACCGAGATCGGCGCGGAGCTGGCCGCCGCCATGGACATGCGCACCAGTCGACCCGGGATACCAGCCGCGCGACGGCAGATCGTCGATCGGTTCGAGCCGGAGATCGAGTGCGAGGGTCGCCCCGTCCTCGATGTTGACCCGACGGCGCAGCACGGCGTGCTCGAACCCTTTCACGACCGTGAGTTCGACGGGCCCCGCCGGCAGCTCGATCCGGGCCGGACCGGTTACGTGAAAGAGCCGGTCATTGGTCCAACTGACCCGGGCAAAGGCATCGTCAGGTGCGTAGAGCCGGCCGTCCGACGCGGTGAGATGGACGCGCGCCGACGTGGGCGTGCTCGAGGAACCGGTAAAGATCCGGAGTTCGAGCCGCCCAGCCGGCCGCTTCCACTGGCGCGACGTGATCGGCACCGCCCGGACGCGGCCCGTCGCGACATCGAGCAGCGCCAAACCCGGTATACCCGCCTCGTTGCTGATGAACGCGATCGACTGACCATCGGGAGACCAGCGCGGCTGGATGGCGTCGAATCGGGTGGAGTCCGTCAGCGGTGTCGAGCTTCCTGTGCGGGTATCCACGAGATAGAGCGACTGGAATGGACGGGTCCCTCCCTTGGCGCTGGAGTAGACGAAGCGAACCCCATCGGGTGCGATATCGGGACGGGCATGATACAGCGTGTGCTCGCGCAGGACGGTGGTCCCGGCCTCCAGACTCAGCGACTGCGCAGCGACCCGGCGGATATCACCGGTACCTAACGGTGTATTGCGATTGGAGATGAGCAGCAATTCGCGGCCGGACGGAAACCAGACGGGGTTGAAGTGCATGTCCTGCGGCGTCACATACGGACGGTCGACGGTGTAGCGGCTGTCGTCGGTCAGTGCAATCGGCTCACCGGCCCAACGACCGTCGGCAATCGGGCGAACGAACACGTTCATGTATCCGTTCGGCGCCGACGCGGCGTAGGCGAGCCGCGACCCGTCGGGCGAGAAGCGGGGATCGGTGTAGTTGGCGCTATCGGTGCTGAGCCGGCGCGCGACCCCCGTCCGCAGATCGAGAATCTCGAGCGAAATCGAACGACTGCCGTTGTCGGCCGTGTAGACGAGCCACCGCCCGTCCGGCGACCAGGCCGGCGCGCCGTGATAGGTCGGCCCTGCGGTCAACTCCTCGGCCGCACCCGTCGCCGGATCCACCCGCCAGATCGATCCGGCCAAGGCAACCGCCAGCCACCGTCCGTCGGGCGACCAGGCCGGTCCGGAAGGCGTGGCACCGGGGGTCGGCGCAAAGAGGTAGTTGTGCATGTAGTTCCCGCCATAGCGCGTAGCGGGATACGGCCGGCGGGACTGCGCCTCGAGCGAAGTCACCCCGATCAGCAACGCCAACGCCAGTAGACGACACCAGACAACGACCATGACGGAAATCCTCGGTAAACCCACGACAGCCTGGCCCGGAGGCAGAACCAGGCGAGAGACTGGAGCAGACGGCATCGGCAGTTACCTGTAGGTCAGCGCGTCGTCGCCATGCAGGCGGTAGAGACTCATGATCCGCCCGTTGCGGATCTCTTCACCGACTTCGAGCACGCCGGTAACCCGCATCGGCAGGTGCGTAAAGCGGGCCTTCTTCCCCTGGTTCATCGTGACCATGATCCACTCGTTGATCCGGACCGGAGCCCCGAAGTAGCACATGTCGAGGGAACCGTTCAGGATGTACCGATTCGAGCCCGCCTCATCCAGGTCGATCGGCAGCATGAACCCGGTGATCTGAATTCGCTTGCCGTGCAGAGCCCGAATCGCGGCAGGGATCGGTGACAAAGCCGTCGTATCGAGCGGAGCCAGCGGGTTCGGCATGGTATAGTCGTAACTGCCCAGAAGGGAGAAATCGATCGTCCTGGGTTTGCCCTGCGTCTGCTGCGCGACAGCGGTACCGGCTGCCCCACCGCCGACCAGGACCGCGACCGCGAGACTCCATCGATACGACCGCATCACGCCCTCCCCAATCCACGCGGAACACCTATCAGAATATAGATAATGCAATTTCATTATCTATATTGTAATGAGAACCGGTATTTCCCGCAGAAATGGGGCGTTTTAGACGGGGCGATTCAGCAGCGGAGTCGGAGCGGACATCCGGAGCCCGCGAAGGTCTCGAGGCTTAGCTCAAGCCGCCCGAGCGCAGGTGTCGCATTGGCCGAGCAGCACGAGATCGTGCCCTTCAAGACGGAACTTTCGGGGTACCAGATCCCGGAGGCCTTTGACGCAGCCCTCCAGATCGAAGACTCGGCGACAGGAGCGACAGCGAAAATGGTGGTGATGGCCGAGCCCGGCCGGCTCGTATCGATCGGGCTCTCCCGGCAGTTCGACCGGCACCAGCCAGCCCTCTTCGACCAGCGCCTTGATGCCCCGATACACCGTGGCGATACCCAAGCCCGCCACCTCGCCGCTGGCAGATTCGAGCACCTCGGCGGGGCTCAAAGGACGACGATTCTCTTCGAAAGCCGCCCGAATCGCCGCGCGCTGCCTGGTATTCCGCGTCACAACCACTCACCGGGTTCAGGACCCTCACAAGATAGCCCGGTCGAAACGGCTCCGCACCTGGTCCACTCGCGGGTTAATCCTGCGGGACGCAATCGGCGCAGTGACCATGCAGGATCAGCTCCTGACGCTCCAGCCGGAACTGTCTCGGCAGCAGCTGTTCCACCCCCAGAATCGCGCCGTGGAGGTCGAAAACCCGGTGGCACTGCACGCACTGGAAGTGGTGATGCCGGGCCAGCCCGGCCAGCTCATATCGGACAACCCCTCCCGGGAGCCAGACCGGAATCAGCTGTCCCTCACCCACCAGTTCGCGCACATGCCGGTACACGGTGGCAATCCCGAGCCGAGGGACCACCCGGCGCCCGAACTCCAGGACTTCGAAGACCGAGAGCGGCCGGCGAATCTCCTCGAACACCGCCCGGACGACCGTCCGCTGACGGGTGGGGCGGCGATCGGCGCATGAAGGAAGGGATGGCGCTATCATGCCCTCCATCAGAGAGTCATCTGTGATCGCGATAACGAGAGTATGTTATCATTAACTCGTCGATCGCGCAATTGCCCCTATCCCGGAATCGAGCATGAAGCTTTCCTCAAGCCTCCTGTTGGCGACCGTCCTCTGCATTCCTTCGGGATTGGCCACCGGCCAATCGAAGCCCGGGGTGACCCCGGCCGACTACGGTAAGTTCGAATCCCTCGGCGCCGGGCGTCCTTCGCCCGACGGACGATGGTTTGCCTACCTGGTCTCGCGCGTGGATGAACGCAGCGAGCTCCGCATCGCCGATCTCGAGCGCGATACGACCCGGACCGCCGCGTGGGGAAGCAATCCCCGCTTTGCCGCGTCGAGCCGCTGGCTGGTGTGGACGGTGGGCATCTCCCCCGACGAAAGTGAGAAGCTGACCCGGGAGAAGAAGCCGATCCGGACGGGCGCCACCCTGCTCGATCTGCGAACCGGTGTCGAGCGCACCTTCCCGTTGATCTCGGCCGCGACATTCGATGCGACCGGCCGATACCTCGCCCTCCACGGCTACGCACCAGACGAGCCGAAGGGCAAGGGCGCCGACCTCCGGCTCCTCGACCTTGCCGCGGGCACCGAAGTGGCACTCGGCAATGTCGCCGAGTTTGCCTGGAGCGGGGTGGGATCGCTGATTGCCGTGACGATTGCCACCGGGACGGATGGCGGCAACGGTGCGCAGGTACTGGATGCGGCAACGGGCCGGACGACCGGCCTGGACGCGTCATCGTCCGTCTACCGCCAGCTCGCCTGGCGTGAGAAGGGCGCCGACCTGGCCGTCTACCGATCGAACGGTCCGGCTTCGAAACCAGGCAACGGGTACACCCTGCTTGCCTGGCGTGGTGTCGATCGTCCAGCTCCGGTTCGGCTGCAACTCGACCCCAAGGCCCTCGGCGTGCCGGACTCGCTCCAGATCGTCGAGCATCGCAAGCCGTCCTGGTCGGAAGACGGGTCCCGAATCGGTCTGGGCTTCCGGCCGGTCGAGCCCGACACCACGCCAGCGAAACCCGACTCCGCTCGTAGCGCACAAGCGAGTAAGCCAGCCGAGTTGCCGGGAGTGCAGATCTGGCACACCAACGACGTTCGAATCATTCCGATGCAGCAAGCGCAGCGACAGGCCACCGCGCGCCGCACCCTGCTCGCCGTCTGGGCGCCGGATGCGAAGCGCCTGACCTGGGTCGGCTCCGACCTGATGGAGGAGGCGCTCACCGCCACCGGCTGGCGGCATGGCATCGAACGGGTCCGGTCGCCCTATCCGTGGGGCACCAAGTTCGGTCGGCCCTACCATGACGTCTGGTCGGTCGATCTGGCCTCCGGACAACGCACCCGCGTCCTGGAAAAGGTCCGGCACGAATGGTTGAGTCCCGATGGTCGCTACCTGTTGTGGTTCGACGGGAAGGACTATTGGACTCATAATCTCGTCACCGGCGCTCGCCGCAATCTCACGGCCGGTGTCTCCGCTGCCTTCGCAAACACCGACGACGATACCCCGACCGATCTGCCGCGCCCTCGCGGCGTCGGTGGTTGGACCACGGGTGACGCCGCCGTATTTCTCTACGACGAATTCGACGTCTGGCGCGCCAACCCCGACGGCGGTCGGGTCGAGCGGGTGACGGACGGGGCTCGGGACAGCGTGATCCATCGCCTGGTGCGCACCTCTCCGGACCAGCAGGCGTTCGACCCGGCCAAGCCGATCTTCCTCTCGCTGCGCGGCGAGTGGTCCGAAAAGCGCGGCTACGCGGTGCTCGCGCGCAACCGGCCCATCGAACGGCTGGTCTTCGAGGATCGCTTCCTGGCCGGCCTGATGCGGGCCGACAGTGCCGATCGCTTTTTCTATCGCCGGGAAGCCCGGGCGGAATCACCCAACTACATCGCGGCTGGCCCGTCCCTGGCTCAGGGCAAGCCCATCAGCAACACCAACCCGTTTCTGGGAGACTACGCCTGGACTCGGAGCGAGTTGATCAACTTTACCAACGAGACCGGGCGGCCGCTGCAAGGCGTCCTGCTCTACCCCGCCGGATACGATCCGTCGAAGCGATACCCGATGATCGTGTACACCTATGAGATGTTGTCGGATCAGGTGCATTTCTTCCAGGCGCCGAGCGAGCGGAGCTATTACAACTATACGGCGTGGACCCAGCAGGGATATTTCGTGCTGATGCCCGATATCCACTTCCGCGCCCGGGATCCCGGGGTCGCCGCGCTCGAGACCGTGCGGCCCGCCGTCGCCGCGGTTGTCGCCAAAGGGCTGATCGACCCGAAGCGCGTCGGCCTGATCGGCCACTCCCACGGCGGCTATATCGCGACCTTCGTACCGACCAGGACCGACCTTTTTGCCGCATCGATTGCCGGCGCGCCGCTCACCGATTTCGTGAGCTTCATGGGCCAGATCCATTGGAATACCGGTAGTGCCGAGGTCGACCACTGGGAAACGGGCCAGGCGCGCATGGAGGTGCCGTATTGGGAAGACCCCGAGGCGCATCATCGCAACTCGCCGGTACACAAGGTCCACGAGATGAAGACGCCGCTGCTGATGGCGCACGGCAACAAGGACGGTGTGGTCGAGTTCTTCCAGGCGACCGAGTTCTTCAACTTTGCGCGCCGAGCAGATCGCCAGATGGTGCTGCTGGTGTATGAAGATGAAGATCATGGATTCCGGAAGAAGCCGAACCAGATCGACTACCACCGCCGGATCCTGGAATGGTTCGGGCACTACCTGAAAGGCGAACCGGCTCCCGACTGGATCACGAAAGGGATCGCGCTCGAGCGGCTCGACGCCGAGAAGAAACGGGTGGGCGCGCCAGTGCCGAGCGCGCCCGCAAACCGATAGTCCCCTGAAATGGGCCGGCCGGCCAGATGCCTCGATGGGTCTGGCCGGCCGACTCGTTCCTGCCTATTCAGCGAAGCTGGCGAACCCAGCGTCCCATCGTTTTCGCGAACTCGCCGGGGCGGCTCGGACGCCGCCGGAGATATTCGGCGTAGATGGGCGCCGCCCGATCGCGGAGCGCGATGTCTTCGGGTGTCTCCTGTGCATCCTTGGGCACGGCGTACACGAAGGTCGCCTGCGTCGGCGGGCCTCCCCGTTCGGCCGGCCATTTGTGATAGGTCTCGACTCGCCGGAAGTCGCGCGGGATGACCGTCTTCAGCGAATCGCCGCGGATTCCCGCTTCGACGAAGAAGTCGACCGCAGGATCCGGATACCCGAAGAGGTAGCCGTACCCGCGCCATCGGTCGGCGCGGTCGGTATGCTCGATCACGGCCAGCACCTCATCGGGGTCGGCCGACGGGGTGAGACCGAGCCGGGCAAAGAAATCTGCGTGGCTGGCAATGGCGCGACGCACGCCTTCACGATGGAAGAGTACCAGCGAGGCTGCGACGCGCCGCTCGACCGAATCCCGTCCGGAATACACCATCGCATACCGCTGCACCAGCACACCCACTTTTCCGCACTGCAAGGCGGGAAGCAACCGGCGCCAGCGCTCGACCACGGCCAGTTGGACGGTGTCGACCTGCGGTGACACGACCAGCGAGGCGGTCCGTTCGCTGGAAATCGGCTTGAGCCCGCCGACGAAGGTATAGAGCCCGGCGCCGTCGGCCAGTTCCTGGAGCAGCGAGTCGGCGTAGGCCCGGTCCTGGCGCGGCAGCCGACCCAGATCGAAGCACGGCTCAGCAACCAGCGGGGTGGCGGCACCAAGGAGGATCAGCGTCAGGATACGGATCATTGCAATACCATCGTCAGGGTCAAATCATCACGTCGCATCATGGCACCACCGGATGCCTCGCGTCGTGCATAGGCCACCATCAGCATCAGATCGCCGGCGCGGCCGGTGTCGATCTGGAAACCGGTGCCGACGAGCCAGTGAAATCCGTCGGCCGCCGCGCGACGATAGTCCGCTTCGCCCAGAATCGATGTCATGACCGATGCGCGGCCGGCGACATACTCCGCGTCCAACGAGCGCAGCAATCCGGCGCGCCCTACGACGAGCCAGCGCCCGCGCGCCAGACCAGGACGGAGCGCCGCTCCGAGGGACATGTCGAGGTCGCTGGCGCGCCAACTGGCGCCTGCCGCCACGTCCCGCCGAAGCGACTTGCTCCACTCGGCCGCTGCCGCGAGGGTCAGAGGAGCGACGTGCGGCCCGGCACCGCGCCAGGTCCGGAGCGTGAGGCCTACGGTGTCGTCCTGCATGACCACGTTCACGGCTTTGAAGACCGGATCAGTGCCTCGCCCTCGGCCGGTCCGTCCGAACACCGCCCCTTCGATCCTGCCAAACCGCGCTCGCGCCGCACCCCGGCTCCAGGTCCGCCGGAAACGCCCGGCATCGGCCGGCGAGCCTACACCGTCGAAAGTGCTGTCCCGATCGGCCCCATGATCGAGCGCGACGCTCCAGCCGGCCCCCGGTCCCGCCAGCTGCACCCCCGCCGCAACCGTCCGCCCCGCGCGGGTCCGATCGGCGGTACGCAGGCCGGTGCGATCGAAGGTGGTCATGCCTCGCAACCGGAAGACGAATGGATCGGTCTGCGAGTAGTCGCCGATCTCGCCCTCTTCGCGCTCGAAGGCCAGTGTGGCGGTGGCACCGATGCGAAGCTTTCCCAGATCGGCCGTCACGCCGGGTGTTACACCGATCCGCCTGATCCGGTAGAGCGGACGCGGGTCGTTGTCTCGTGAGCCCTGCCCGATGGCATACCGCACCGACAGGCCGCTTCGCCAGGCACGCCAGCGTGGTGAACTGAGCGTAGCGGCGGTCGAGATATGATCCCGCCGCCAGTCTCCCCCGATCGAATCGGCCCAGACATAGGGTGACCCCGCATACGGATCTGCCACCGAGCTCCAGCGTACCCCACGATCTTCGGCGCGCAGATAGCCGAAATGCCCGCCCAGCCACCAGCGTCCGATGGGACGGCCGCCATCGGCAACGGCCGCGGCTCCCAACGGGCGCTCCGCTTCCTGGGGACGGCGCCATCCGCCCTGAGTCCGCCGAAGCCCGACGACGACGACCGGATCGACCGAGCCCAGGCGCCAGGCCGCTGCCGGATTGACGCCGTCGCGCAGCAGGCCGTCGGTGGTATCCCGCCACACCACCAGATCCGGAGCAAGCGCAGCAGCCGATGCCCGCGCCTCCGGCCGGCCCTGCTGCGCCCAGGCAACCCCGGGCAACAGCAGGCACACGACCGTCATCCCGCATCGCGCGTTCAAGGTCCGCGCGGCGTCGGAGTCGCGATGATCTCGAAATCGAGGCCGGTGTTGTTTCGATCGTGATAGACACGCCGGCCCGCGATCGTATTCGCCACCTTCCGGCGCGCACTCTCACCGGTGTAGGTACCGGCTGACACGAATCCGGCATCGAGCGAAACCGGGATGCGCTTGTACGACGCGCTGTTGGGATTCTGCAGCGCTTCGAACGCATCGATGACCTGGCCGACCGGAACCTTGATACGCGGGTCGAGCGCGGACCCGGGAATCGGGGTCCGTTCGAGCGCATCGAAGTTCGCGGTCCGGAAGATCACGATACCCGGCCCGAACACGGGGACCAGCCAATCGAATCCGCCGGTGAAATAGCGCCGCTCCAGATTCGGAACGCCGGGCGAATCGGTATCACGATTGTCGGGACGCTCGTTGTAGGTCTCCCAATCCGCATTGGAGAGGTCGACCGGCGAATCGGGGTTGCCCAGCGGATCGGTCCGGTGGTTGATCCCATCCTGCGCGATGATGATGCTCTTGCCCGGCGCGAGCGGATGATCGCGGCCATTTCCGGGAATCATCCAGACGCTGCTCAGGTAGACGTGCTGCTGATCGGCCTGGAACGGCGTGGGCAGACTCGAGGGGTTGATCTGCCCCGAGTTGCCGTAGGCATCGCCGATGTAGAGCGAATCGACGTAGATCGTGTCGGTCGAGTTGTTGTAGATCTCGAAGAACTGATCCGAGAAGTAGGTGCCACCGGACGGCGTCGGGCTTCCGGTGTAGTAGACCTCTTTGAGCACGAGGTCTCCAACCCGCGACCCAGCCAGCGTCACCAGGATCGGGGTTGCCGGCGCGCCGAGTAACGATTGCGCGGCGACGGCACCGTTCAGGTTGACGGCAATGGCCTGCCCCGTCAGCGTGGCCGACTCCGCCTCGGTCAGCGCGCGACTCGCGCTCACTTCGTAGGACCCGGGTACGATTTGCTGAAACGTGACGGTGCCGGTTGCATCGGCCGTTGCCGAATCCGTCGTGTTCCGTTCGACGCTCCGGAGGCGCACGGTGGCGCCGCCCGCCGCCGTCGTGGCATAGGTCGAGGGATATTCGACCCGCACCTGCACGCTGAAGGTCTCGACTTCGGGTCCCTCGTCTTCGCTGCAGGCACCGAGCGCGAGCATCGCAGCAAGCGCGGTTGCTGCAACAGCATACCGTTTCGACATGGTTCTACTCCGAAAGTGGCGCACGCGACCCTGCCCTGAAGGTCGAGAGAACCTCGACTCCGAAAAACAGAGGCGCGTTGCGACGTTGATAGACGACTTGACCCGGCGCGGATCGGTTCGACGGATAGAGCGGCCGATCGGCCAGGATGTTGTTGGCAAAGAACGAGAACGAGAGACCGGCGGGGAGCGTCTTGGTCAACCGCAGATTGAGCAGCCAGAGCGGCGGCCGGTGTTCCCAGTTGAGCGCGTTCTCACCAACCGGGCGCCGGAGATCCGCGTACGCTTCCGACTGCGCCTCTTCCAGCGTGAGCGGCGATATCCGCCCGGCGCGATCGACGATGGCAACGGGAAACTCGCTGTACCCCAGCGGGCGGTCGTCGTCGAGCCAGAGCGTCTGGGCCAGCATCGAAACCACCAGGCCGGCTTCGGGAAGCCGGTGTACCAGACGCAGCGACGTCACCAATTGCCGCGCATCGGTGCCTCGACCCGAGGCATACATGCCCAGCCGAGTCGGTGAGACCGACCCACGAAACAGGGCGTCGGTATCGATGGTTACGGCATCCTCGATCGCAACCGTTTTGGTCCACGCCCCCCCCAGCTGCAGCGAGGTTCTGAGCGCCGTCCATTCCGGGAGATCGACGACCAGCTCGACCCCGCTGTTGTCGATCCTGCGGGTCGGGCGCGCGACATCGTACGCCGCGACGAAGGTGTCGACGGCAATCGGGATCGGATCGAGCAACGGCTGCTGGCCGGGACGTGCTTCCGCAATCCGGAAACGGGGATACGCCAGCCCGACCGGAACCCGCGTGTAGCCGAGCGCATTGCGCACCCGCTCGACAAAGCCGACCACGGCAACG
Source organism: Gemmatimonadales bacterium (assembly GCA_037189525.1). Classification (GTDB taxonomy): domain Bacteria; phylum Gemmatimonadota; class Gemmatimonadetes; order Gemmatimonadales; family GWC2-71-9; genus SHZU01. The sequence goes on along the minus strand of JBBCJC010000002.1, from coordinate 1,225,274 downwards.
GTGGCGCGGCCCAGCCGGAAATCCAGGCCGGCCTCCGCTTTGTCCGAGGTGAAGGGTTTGAGCGAATCGGTCACCGGATCGATTACCCGGGTCGTGATGACCGTCATGCGCTCCGCCGGATTGGTGGCGAAGTAATTGAGGGAGAGCAGATCGAAGTACTTGGGTCCCGGAAAGAGCTGCGCGAGTGTCGGCGCCTTGGCCGTGGAGCCCCACCCGACCCGGGCAGCAATGCCGCGTCCGAGGTCGACCTGCGCATTGAGCCGCGGAGCCAGCACGGAGCCATAGCGTCCGCGCCACGGCGATTCGGGCTGGACATTGTCGAATCGCAGCCCAGCTTGCAGCGCGACGTCTCGGCCCAGCACCCGGCCCGCCAGCCGATCTTCGAGGTAGGCGGAGAAAATCCCGAAACCGGGGACGTCGTCGAACCGGCGCGGCCGATCACCCACCGAATAGTTCTGACGGGGAGGACGGATCGGATCGAACTGGCGGCCGGCGCCGAAGTTCCGATCCCAGCGCCATTCGAAGCCTGCGATGGGAAGGTGATACCAGCCGCCGGTGCGCCAGCGAGTGCCGGCCTCGATCCTCGCGTACAGATTGACCGGCCGGCCGTCGACCTCCGTCTCGTTGAGATACTCGCTCATGCCGTAGACCCCGACGGCGGTGGTGTCGGTCGTCGCCGTGGACAGCGGGAAGATGTCTCGGACGATCAGGTCCTGATATCGGCCGATCTGTTGCTGCGCACTGACGCCCAGGGTCCATTCGAGCCGATGGGTCTCGCCTCGTAGGCGGCCGTTGTGGTTGAACCGGACGCCGCGGTCGCGCGCCAGCCGTGAAGAGCGACTGGTCGGATCGAGCGGGTTGAGCCGGAGTTCATCCTCGTCGTTGAAGGCGGCAATGCGCGTCGTCGTAGTCAGCCGCCCCTCGGCATCCCACCGTTCGCTCCAGGCACCTTGCAGCGAGATGCGACCGTACCGGGCCCGATCCTGCCGCGGATCGTCGAGCGCCGCGAGCCATCCCGCATCCACGCTGAAGCCGCGTCGCCCCGACACGGCGCTTCCCCAGCCCGCGACGAAACTGGCCTCGAAGGTCTGGGGATTGGCGCGGATCCGGACCTCGGGACGGCGCTTGCCGGCGCGTGAGGTGACCAGCAAGGCGCCGGTCGTCAGCTCTCCGTAGCGAGCGGATGGAACGCCCCGGATCACTTCGAGGGTCTCGATCTGATCCACCGGAACGCTGCGAAGATCGAAGCCGCGACCCGCCACCGACGAGAACGGTGGCAACGCTCCCGGCCCCGAGTTCAGGATCGACAGGTCGGTCTGCAGATTGGCATTGTTCGACAGCGGCACGCCGTCGAGGACCAGCGCCGTTCCGAGCGCGTTGGCCCGCGCGGCATCGGTGTCGGTCGGGACCTGGCGGAGCAGTGACTGTCGCGCCGAGGCGACGGTCGGATTCTGAGCCAGCTGGCCGGGAACGAGCTGGAGGACATCGGCCAGGCTCGAGGCCTGGACGTGCTCGATCGCGTCGCGTCCAACGACGCTGGCCGTTCCGATTTCTCCGCGTCGCGTCCGACTCGCCGCTTCGGCCGTCACGGTGATTTCGCTCATCCGATAGGGCAACCGCACCAGCGCCACGACCACGGTGTCACCCCACCGCACCTCCGTCGCGCCCACGAAGGGGCGATAGCCGACGGCCCGTATCTCGAGCGTCACGCTGCCCGCACCAGCCGTGGCGAATCGGAACAGGCCAAGCGAGTCGGTGGTTGCAAGCTCGGCAACGGCCCCGATCCGAACCTGCGCTCCGGGAATGCCCGCGGCCGAGGCCGAATCGACGACCCGGCCGACGACCCGGCTCTCCTGCTGGGCAGCTAGCGGCGTGGTACCGAGCGACGAGGCACCCGTGAATGAGGCCCCCAGCGACGCTGTTCCGAACGACGCCCATACCATCGCCGGTCGATACCACACCCGCGCCCCCGACACTATTTCGACTCTTTGAATACCACGTGCCGCTTCAGGATCGGGTCGTACTTCCGCACCTCCATCCGCTCCGGATGGGTGCGCGGATTCTTGGTCGTGACGTACATGTAATCGCTCTCCGTCGACCGGAGTCGGACCTGCACTCGCTTGCTGTTCCCCATGGACCTGACCAGGTAGCTGAAAACGGATGTCGATCGTCGGCCCCGACCCGACAGAACTCGGCAATCGATCACTTGCAATGATAATGAGAGAATATTATCAATATGATTGACTCACGCAACCCGTCACCTCGAGCCCGATCCATGCCGACTCCCGAATCGCGTCTGCCCGTTACCGTTCTTTCCGGATTTCTGGGGTCAGGGAAAACCACCCTGCTCAACCACGTCCTGGCCAATCGCGAGGGGCTCAAGGTCGCCGTGATCGTCAACGACATGAGCGAAATCAACATCGACGCTCGGCTGGTGCGGGGCGGCGATGCGGCGCTGAGCCGGGTCGACGAGCGGCTGGTCGAGTTCAGCAACGGCTGTATCTGCTGCACCCTGCGGGAGGATCTCCTGATCGAGGTCGCGAAGCTGGCCCGTGATGGCCGGTTCGACTATCTGCTGATCGAGTCGACCGGGATCTCCGAGCCCATGCCCGTGGCGGAAACGTTCACCTTCGAGGACGAGTCGGGGCGCGCGCTCGATACGGTGGCGCGTCTGGATACCATGGTGACGGTGGTCGACGCGTTCACCTTCCTCAATGACGTGGCAGAGGGTGAGACGCTGGCAGCACGTCGACAGGCGTTGAGCGAGGCGGACGAGCGCACCGTCTCCGACCTGCTGATCGATCAGGTCGAGTTTGCCGACGTGATCATCCTCAACAAAGCCGACCTGGTTGGCGACAACCACCTGGACCGGATCGAGAGTCTGATCCGAACCCTCAACCCGGCCGCCGAGGTGGTCCGCAGCACCCGCGGACGTGTGCCGTTGCCGCTCATTATCAACGCCGGCCGATTCGATTTCGAGCGCGCCGCGATGGCGCCCGGGTGGTTGCAGGAGCTGCGTGGCACCCATGTGCCCGAAACCGAGGAGTACGGGATCGGCAGCTTCGCATTCCGGGCTCGGCGACCGTTCCACCCTGCTCGATTCTGGAGCGTCGTCCACGAGCACCTGGAGGGCGTGGTTCGGTCGAAGGGAGTCTTCTGGCTGGCCACTCGACACGACCTCGTGGGCAACTGGTCTCAGGCGGGTCCCAACTGCCACGCGGAGCCACTCGGTTTCTGGTGGGCCGCTGCCGAACGATCCACCTGGCCCGACGACGCCGAAACGCGGGCCGAGATCGAGGCCGCCTGGTGTGAGCCCTACGGCGACCGGCGCCAGGAACTGGTGTTCATCGGGATGGCGATGGACGAAGCACACATTCGCGGATCGTTGGAGCGGGCGCTGCTCACGGATGCCGAGCTTGCGGCAGGGCCGGCCACCTGGTCAGCCTTTCCCGACCCGTTCACACCGTGGGCGGTGGCCGAAGACGACGACGAGCACGATCACCAGATATAGCCTCAGCGGTGCTATCCGGCTCGCCTCATCGCCGGATAGCGCCGGCGTGGATGTCCAGATAGCGGTACGAGATCACCTGCCACCGCCCCTCGCGGCGGGCCAGCACCAGCATCATCTGGCCGCGCCGATCGGGCTGGAACGTCCCGTCCGCGTTCCGAATCCCTTCTCCCGTAAACTCGGCTTCGAGGAAGGCCACGTCCGGCGTGACCATCTTGACCCGGGTTCCGACTTCGCGGGATTGAAACGTCGCGCTCTGCCCCGAGAGGAACCAATCCATGAAATCTTCGGTGCCTGCGCGGGTGCCGCGATAACGTCCGAAGGCCTGCATGAAGTCGCCCTCCGGAGCGAAGTGCTTGACGAAAATCCGGGCATCCCGCTCCGCCCACGACCGGTTGAAGTCGTCGATGATGCCACGGAAGGCGCGCAAGTCGGCGCTGCTGTCGGCTACCGCCAGCCCGAGCCGGACCTTCCACCGATGCGTGATGGTGTCCATCGACACCGCTGCCGCGCGAGCAATCGCATCCCGCCAGGTACCGTTCTTCATGGCGGGAAAGAGTCCCACAACCTCGCGGACCCCGATCAGATCGATCAGATGCTTGGTGAGCGACTGGCTGCAGGCATAGAACGCCGGCGCAATCGTGGCCCGCTCGGTGGTGAACAGCGCCTCCAGGCGGCCGGCGCTGCCGATGACCCCGAGGATCTCCTGCCGGCGCGGGCTCGAGGCGACGCGCGCAGCGCAGACGCTGTCGACTTTGCCGAGCCCTCCAATCTCGAAAACGTCGCCCTCATGAAAGCCGGTCTGGGCCGACACCGATTGCGCCAGATAATCCGGCACGCCCTCGAAGAGCCAGAGCGGATGGCGGCGCGCCTGCGCCAGGCCGACCGTGTCGGAAAACTCCCGGGGATAGAACGGCGGCTCTGGCGCGAGCAACTCGTGGCTGGCCTCATGGAGGAACGGCGCCAGGCGCTCATGTACCCGGCTGATCGGAATGAACACCGCCCCGTATCCGCTGGCATGCGCCACGAACCGGCCGGGGCTGAGGTAGAAGGTGACCGGGCCATCGCCGATCCGTTGCCATGGATACGGCCCCCGCATGGTGCGGCGGAGGCGCGCGAGCGCGTTGTCCAGCGTGTCGACGAGAGCGTGTTGCCACGAGGCGGACATCGAATCGGCAGGTGCGTAGATGACGACCTGCTTTCCAGCCGCCCGGCGACCATGCTGCTCCAACCATCGGATCCGATCCGCATCCTCGGCGGCCCAGTTGAGTGCAGCGGGCGGCGTCTGGGCCCCCGCGACGGTGGAGCCAATAGCCATGCAGGCCAGGCTCAGCCCCAGCGCAACGAGCGGCCTCATCAAGGCACCTCCCGGAGCACAGCCAGCGGGCTGGCTCGGGCGGCTCGGCGCGCCGGCAGATAGCACGCCACGAGCGCTGCCGCGAGGAGCAGCAGCGCGACAGCCACGTAAGTAAGGGGATCGAACGGCGGAACGTCGAACAGCAGGCTGCGCAGCACCCTCGATAGAGCGAGCGCTGCCGCCAAGCCCAGCGCCATTCCGGCCAGGACCAGACGGCCGCCCTCGCGCACTACCATTCTGGCCAAAGTGGCGGACTCGGCACCGAGGGCGAGACGGATGCCCAGCTCACGGGTGCGGCGACTGACGGAGAAGGCCATCACACCGTACGCACCGACCGCCGCAAGCGCCAGCGCGAGTGCGGCAAACCCGCCGAGCAGCACGGCGCCAAGCCGGCGGCGCGCGACCGTCCCTTCGACCAGCGCCTCGAGAGGCCGCACGTCGAAGATCGCGATCGCGGGATCCAGGGCTCGCACTTCGGCACGGATGGCACCAACGAACGACTCGGGGCTGCTCGCGGTGCGCACGGCGAACGTCATCGTCGTGTGAGGATACTCGGAATATGGACTGTAGACCTGTGGGCTCGCCCGTTCATCGAGGTGCCGCTGCCGGACATCGCCCACCACGCCGACGATGGTCCGCCATTCGCCGCCGTATTGGATCCGCCGGCCGAGTGACGACTCCCCCGGAAAGAGCAGCGTGGCAAGCGAGCGATTGATGATGGTGGCGCCGTCCGTCTCCCACATCTCCTGCGCGGTGAAGTCACGACCCTCGAGCAGCGGAATGCCAAGCGCACTCCAATACCCGCTGGTAATCCCGCCATAGTGGACCACCGGCTCGTGCCCCTCCGGGACCGGGCGGCCCTCGACGAGCACCGGCTGGCTGTACTGTCGCGGACGCAGCGGGAAGTAGCGGTTGGCGCCGGCCGCTTCGACACCAGACACAGTCTCCAATCGGGCCTGCAGCGCCTGGAAAAACGCTGCGCGCGTCACCTCCGTGGGATAGCGCGAGGTCGGAATGTTCAGATCGAACGTGAGGACCGATTCGGTCGTGAGTCCGGTATCGACGCGCATGAGCTTCCAGATGCTCTTGAGCATGAGACCGGCGCCGACGAGAAGCAGTGCCGCGAGGCCCACCTGCGCCACGACGAGCGCATCGAGCCCCTTGGAAGCGCGGCCCACTGCCGCGTCCTTCAGCACTGCGCCGGGACTGGTGCGCGCCGCCGTCAGTGCCGGGGCCATCCCGAACAGGAAGACGGTGACAACCGCGATGGCTGCGGTGAATGCCAGCACCACGCCGTCGAGCACCCGAGGATCCAGCCCGGGCAGCAGATCTCCGTAGCCGGCGCGGAACAGCCGCAAGGCGAGCAGAGCCAATCCGATGCCCACCACGGCGCCGAGCGTGGCCAGCACGGCGCTTTCCAGCAGCATCTGCCGTATCATGGCCTGCCGACCCGAACCGAGCGCCAGCCTAACGGCCATTTCTTTACGCCGCGTCGCCCCGCCCGCCAGGAGCAGGGTGGCCACGTTGGTGCAGACGATCAGGAGCACCAGCGCCACGGCCCCCCACAGGACCAGCACGATCGGACGCACCTCGCCGACGAGCAGGTCGTGGAGTGGTCGTACGACCGGGCGATATCCTTCGTACAGCGCCGGGTGCTCGCTCCGCAGCTGCTGGCTCAGCCCAACGAGCTCGGTCTGGGCGCGTTCGATGGCAACGCCCGGCTGGAGGCGAGCCACGACTCGAAATCCTCGCCAGCCGTTGGGATTGGCACGGATGTTCTCGAGATTCATGGGAGACGGCACCCAGGCGTCGCCCCAGCCCTGATCGACATCGAGCCGGTCGAACGGCGGCATCACCCCGACCACGGTGAACGACACACCGCCGATCGTGAGCGTTCGCCCGACCACTTCCGGATCCGCGCCGAGCCGCGACCAGAGCCCATGGCTCAGGATGACGGCGCTCGCACCACCCGGCCCGCTCTCCTCGGCGCTGAAGGCGCGGCCGAGTGCCGGCGCAATCCCGAGCGCCGCGAAGTAGTCTCCCATGGTGTAGACCATGGTGAGGTGAAGCGGCTCGTCGCTCGATTCCAGATTCGCATCCCACCAGGCGGTCGCCGCAAGCGCTCCGAACGAGGTCGTCCGCTCGCGCCAATTGAGAAACGCATGGGCCGACGCCAGCGTGGTGCTCCAGCCGTCATGTCGCTCCTCCAGCACCACCACGCGATCCGGCTCGGGCACGGCCAGACGGCGGAGCAGCACCGCGTCGACGATGCTGAACAGCGCCGTGTTGGCGCCGATCCCCAAAGCCAGCGTCACGATGACGACCAGTGAAAAACCGGGTCGAGTCCACATGGACCGGATCGCCGAGCGAAGATCACGACCTGCTCCCTGCCATCGGGCCATTGCCATCGCGGACCGCCTCTGTTTGAACGGAATTCCGTGTCCCTGACTTAACAATAACAGATTATTATTATCAACAATATCCCGAATCGGCGGAACCCGCGAGGCGCTGAGGGCATATCAAGGAGTTCCTGTCATGCAGGACACAGCCGAACCCGACCGAGCGACATCTGCCAGGTGGAAGCGATGGGGGATTCGCGTCCTGCTCGTCGGAGGCGCGCTTGCCTATATCATGCTTCCGCCCAAACGGGGGCCTGCGATTCCGGTGGGCGCCGTTCCGAGCGGGACCACGATCCTCACCTTCTCCGATCTGTCTTCGTTCACCTTCGACCTGAAAGTGGGCGATAGTGTGGCCGACGGCTTCCGCCCTGCCGAGCTACCGACTGTCCTTCTCGATGCGCATCATCAGACCGTCGCGCTCCGTGGCTTCATGCTCCCCCTCGAGGGTGACCAGAACGGCGTGACCGTGTTCATGATGAACGGCAGCTACGACATGTGCTTTTTCGGTGCGCCAGTCCGGCCGAACGACTGGGTGCTGGTGCATATGCGGCCGGGCGTGCGGATTCCGTTCGGGCATCTGCCGATCACCGTCGTCGGCCGGTTCGAAGTCGGCGTAGATGCAGCCGACGGCCGTCTGACCAGCTTCTATCGCATCGACGACGCCGTTCAGCGCGTGTCGCTTCTCGAGCGGTTCAACCAGCGCTGATCCGGCTACCGACAGCCGACCAAGGCAGTGCGCCCATGGTGGTCCGCAACGGGGCCGCACGCTTCGCACTCTACTCCGACCTCAGCACGGCAAGCGGTTCGACCCTGGCGGCGCGCCGCGCGGGCCACCATGCCGCGGCAACCGTCACCGCAAGCGCACCGAGCAGCACCGCGGCCGTCACGCCGGCACCGGCCGACGCCACCGCCGGCGCCCGGAGCCGCACTGCGCTCATCACGGTAATGCCCACCGCAAGTCCTATAGCCGCCCCCGCCCCGCCCACCTTCGCAGCAGACCACAGCACCTCACGACGCAACTCCACCGGGCTCGCACCGACCGCTAGGCGAATGCCGAGTTCGTGGAGCCGCCGAGTGACGGTAAAGCCGACGACGCCGGACACACCCACCGCGGCGAGCACGATAGTCAGGAGAGCAAACACGTTGAGCAGCACCTGCGCCAGGCGCGGGCGCCAGTAGGTGCGCTCGACGCGTTCCGACAGTGGCCTGATGTCGAAGACGGTCTGGAGCGGGTCCGCGCGCTGGACGGCCGCGCGCACCGCGTCGACGTGGCGGCGGGGATCGTCCCGGGTGCGAACCACGAGATAGGTTTCCGGCGCCAGTTGCTGGTTGTGCGAGAGATAGAAATCGAGGGTCGGGTCGTTCGACAGGCCGGCCTGCCGAATGTCGCCGGCGACCCCGATGACTTCATACCAGACGACGGGGCTCGCCGAGGTTGCCGCCGGCCGGTAGTTGCCGTCCAGTTCGCCGATGGCAATGCGCCGCCCGAGCGGATCGCTACCGGGCCAGAGGCGCCGTGCCAGGCTTCGGCTGACGATGGCCGCGGCCGTCGTCGTCTCGTCGTCGAGCTCGGTAAAGCTTCGCCCCGCATCGATCGGGATGCGCATCGCCTCGAAGTAGCCCGGGCTCACGACCTGCAGGTTGACGAACGGGTTGGCCGCAATCTCATCCGGCGACTGGGTGTCGAGCCTCGGCACCTGCCGATGCAGCCCCTCGGCCGGATTCTGCGTGGCATACGGCATCGTGACGTTAGAGGCCGCGGCGACGACGCCGGGTAGCCCGCGTATGTCCTCCAGCACCCGCTGGTAGAAGGGCGCAGTATTCGCCACCGTGTTATACGACGTCCACGGCGGATCGATCTTGAGCGCCAGGACCCGATCCGGATCGAAGCCAAGTTCGACGGCGCGAAGCCGCGTCATGGTCGAACCAACGCTGAGTGCGCCGAACACCAGCACAGTCGCAATAGCTACCTGCGCAACCGAGAGCGCGTCGCGGAACCGCCGGGGAGCGGGATCGGCTTCGTGCCCACCTTTGCCCGACGAACGAAGGGTACCAAACGGGTCGCGGCGCACGATCCGCCACGCCGGCCACGTCATCGCGATCAGCGCCGCGCCGAGCGCTACGATCACACCGAAGCCGAAGACCGTCCCGTCGAAGGCAACCGTCATCCAGCCGGGGCGGTCGAACGGCACCAGCCGGTCGAGCGACGCCATGGCCGGCGGCACGAGCAGGAGACCGAGCGCGGCCGCGGCCAGACCGATCACCATACCCTCGAGCACCACGCCACGCAGCACGGCGGCGTGCGAGCCACCAAGCGCCGCCCGAACAGCCAGTTCACGTTGTCGGGCGGAAGCACGCACCAGCGCCAGATGCGCCACGTTGACGGCGGCGAGCAGAAGCACCAGCCCAACGGCTGCCGCGAGCCCGATGAGATACGGGCGAATTTCGCCGACCCAGTACTCATGGAGCGGCGTCGCGAGATAGCGGACCCCACGATTGGTCTCGGGATCGATCTCGGCGTAACGTGCGGCGAGCGCATCGAGCTCCGCCTGGGCGTCGCGCAGCGTGGCGCCTTTCGCCAGCCGCGCAACTGCTCCCGTGCTTCGGATCGCACGGCTTTCAAAGTCCGCGGCGCCGGCGCGGCGCCAGAGGTCCATACCCGCGGGGAAATCGAACCCCGGTGGAGCAACGCCGATGACCTCATAGGGATAGACGTCGAGCATCACGGATTTGCCGATGATCGCCGGGTCAGCGCCGTAGCGATCGCGCCAGAGCCGGTCGCTGATCACGACCTTGTACTGCGTCGTCCCATCGTCCGAAGCGGGCCAGCCCGTGCCGAGCGCAGGCGAACGCCCCAGCACCTCGAAGAGCCGATAGGTACTCATCGACGCGATGTAGACCGCCGGTTGGCCATCGCTGGTCGCCGTGTACTGCGTTGGCCGGAAGGAGGCGATACCGGCCAGCGTGCTCGCTTCGCGGTCAAGGTCGCGCACTTCGAGGGCGGAGAGTTTGCCGCGCTCGCCACCGCGCACGGTTTCCACGAGGACCAGGCGGTCCGGCTCGGGATACGGCAACGGTCGGAGCAACATGCCGCGGACATGGCTGAAGATGGTCGCATTGGCCGCCACGGCCAGCGCGAGCGTGGCGACGGCCGCCGCAGTAAAACCCGCGCTCCTGCCTAGCGAGCGGAGTGTAGCGCGCAAGTCGAGCAGGAGCGATGTCATGACCACTAGCATCCTCCCTGCAACGACCGTATCGCCCAGCGGAGGTCCGTCAATGGGTTTGCCACGTCTCCCACCTCCTCCTTGAAGACCGATTGCCCGCGCCAATCCGTCTCAGAGCTGCCCCATGTACGTGACCTTGACCAGGAGCTGCCGCTCCTCAGCCGGACGCACCACACCCGGACTGAGTTCTCCCTGGGGACGGCGATCGTTGTAGACGAGATAGAGATACGACAGCGGCCGGAACTCCCACGAAAGCCGCGCATTCCAGACGCCGAGCTTACTGGTCGAGCTGTACTCGTAGTAGGCGGAGACGCCGAGTTGCGGCGTCGGCGTGTAGCGCAACAGCCCGCTCACCAGATGGGTCGTCTGATCGACCCGGTCGGGACCCACATCGCGAAACCGATTGCCTTCATAGTCGAGCGTGAGTCGGAGCCGAGGTCCCGGCAGCGGACTGGCGCGATAGATCAGCTGCTGTCGCCGTCCGTCATAGAAGCTGCCGTTGGCGAGCGTCACATAGGCGAAGTACGGCCGCGACAGATCGGGCGCATAGGTTACCGCATACTGGCCGAAGTCATAGTTTCCGACTGGCAGCGTCATCCCGGGAATCGGTGTGAAGGGCCGGTCGAGCCGCTGCCACTCGGGCCGGACCCAGAAGCGGAGTTCCGATCCATCGTTGAACTGCGCGGCCAGCAGGCGGAACTGAATCGACCCTTCACGAAATGCCAGGTTATCGGCATCGTGGTAGAAGCTGGTCGTGAACCCGGGGAAGAACTTCCGAATCTGGCGCGGTCGCCACGACGGGCGCCAATCGAACGTGGCCGCTGGACTGGTCCAGACGTAGTTCTGTCGGCCGATGAAGCCCGTTCCGGCGGTGTACTCCGGACCGACATACTCCTGAATCCAGCCGAAGTAACCGAACGGCTTGTCCGAATAGGCATGGAAAAACCCGGCGACGTCGTCGCCGCCCGCCCCCGTCGTCTGCGAGGCCGAGACCATGGCACGGACCGTCCCGGTCGGATCCGGACGCCACAATCCGTCCACCACGCCCACGGTATTGGTGCCAGCGGACGCACCACGGACTCCAGCATCGTGCCGATGGATGACCTGCGTACCAACTCGATGACCGGCGCCGACGTTCTGACTGAATCGGGCCATCGCGAAATGTGACGGACCGGTCCGGTCGGTTCCGCGCTGCCGCATCAACAGCCCGCCAACGCCGCGTTGCGCCGAGCGGTGTACCAGTCGGACACCACCGTCGATCGGAATCGGCAGCCCCGCCTCATCGAGACCGATCCGGCGCGAATAGAACGGCCGGAGATTGCCGGACTCCCGGCCGGTCTCGAACAGGCTGGCCCCTTCGAGAAAGAACTGGCGCCGTTCGGGAAACAGCGTGGAGAACCGGCTCAGATTGACGACCTGGCGGTCGACATCGGCCTCGGCGAAATCCGTATTGACCGTGAGATCGACCACCGTGTTGGGTGTGACCGCCCACTTGAGGTCACCGCCCAGTTCCGGATCGGTTGCATCGACCGCGCCACTCGGCAGCTGCGTACGGCGGAACCGGCCGGTCGCATACGGTTGCAGTCGGATATTTCGCGATGGCGGCGGTGGCTCGAGCCCCTCCAGGCGGCCAGCGTACTGCATCCGCATGTTGGTTGCCGCACGGGGCCAGGGCGACCATCCAGACTGCTCGTTGATCCGCCGCGCGATTCGCACGAAGTTGACGCCCCAGGTATCCGCCTGCGGTCGGTATCGGAGCGTCGACCAGGGAATCGCGAACTCTGCGGTCCACCCCGAATCGCCGACTGTCGCTTTGACCCGCCACGATGCCGACCAATCGCGATCGAAGAGGTTGTCATCGAACGCGAGCAGGTCGCGCTGGACCCCGTAGGGATTGGTCTGAAAGCCGACCGCGTTGCGCCGGTCCCAGAAGGGGTCGAGCGTGATACCAAACAGATCGTTGGCGAAAAAATCGAAATCGCGGTCGAGGTTCACCACCCGCACGCCCGCGCGTCCCGCCGGGTCCCGGGCAACCGCGCCTACGTAGAGAAACCGGTCGTCGAACAGAATCCGCACTTCGGTGTCGAGCGTGGCCGCCGCGTTGTGCATGGGATCGACCTGCCGGAAGCCGGACACCGGCCTGGCAATCTGCCAGGCCGGGTCGTCGAGACGACCATCGATGCGCACCGGTGTCGTCGCCCGCTCCGCGCGAATCGCCGGCGCCCCTATCGAATCCGGCTGCTGGGCAGCCAGAACCCCTCCACCAGCCACCAGCGCGATGATCGTACCGCCCGCCACTTGCCGAAGCGGGCCAATCATACGGCAACTTGATAGCGCTTGAGGCGACGCACCGAATAGCCCGCCAACAACACGGTCGGAAGGAGCAGCACGACCAGCGCGATCCCGACCCGGCGAAGCACCTCACTCCGAGACTCGTCGCCGTAGGAAAAACGGGGAATCGCCGGATATGCCGAAGCATCCAGCCACTCGTGCCGGAAGGCTCGTGGAATGAAGAACTGCTGCCACGCCTCGTGATAGCTGGCTACCTTCTCGCGCCAGTGCCGATACCGGGTCGGTCCGGTGCCCGCAAGGTCGGCAAAGGCAAATGATGCCACCAGCGCCGGGCTGGCGAGCTGATACCGCGCCGCCAAAACGTGTTGCCGATCGAGCTGTGCATCGAAACGGTCGGCCAGCGGCGCCAGCTGCCGATCGACTTCCTCCTGGACCGCATAGGTGCGCGACATGAAGTCGGCCGACGTCATGGCGCCGGACGGCGCCAGGTCGAGATGGTCTCCATAGACCTTGGCCAGCAGTTGCGCGCCGCGGGCACTGGCATCGTTCGATGCCGTCCGCATCGCGCCGATCAGCTCGACCCGGGATGGCATCGGGTGCAACGTGTTGACCAGCGTGCCGGCCACGGCCGGAACGACCACGACGAGCAGGAGCCAGACACCCGCCAGGATCGTCGCGTTGGCCGCCGACGATCGCGGAACGGCGTTGACGACGACGGCCACCGCAAACCAGAATGCGCCGTACGCCGCGAGCACCAGAAACCAGAGCGCCAGCTTCCCCGGAGGCATGCCGGGCAAAGCACCATTCAGTAGCAGACCGACCAGGGTGGCGACCATGGCCAGGCCGAGCATGAAGCCGCCCCGCACCACCACCTTGGCGCCGAGATGTGCCGCGAGCGACACCGGCTGCGCCGCAACCATTCCCAGCGTGCCTCCCTCCCGCTCGGCCGCAAGGAGATTGAAGCCCAGAGCAAGGATGAACAGCGGGAAGAGATACACGACGACGAAGGCGAGATCGAAACGCCCCTCCAGCAGATTAGAGGGGTTTTCGAGCTCCTGAGCCGCTGCCAGCGTCAGCTTGCTCCGCATCGTGACCCGGAGATATTGCGGCAGCAGGTCGGTCTGGCCGACTGCCAGCGGAGCCAGCGCTTGCGGACGCAGCGTCGCGAACTGCGCCCCGTCGAAGTTCCCGACGCTGCCGGGACTGCGGGGATCGCGCCCGAACGCGGCAGGCGGCGGCGCGTCCGCGGGGATCGAGTCGAGCGCACGAGTCAGCTGCGCCAGGCGACGGCTGCCGTCCGCTTCCACCGAATCGAGGACCACCTCCTGTGACCGGACCCAGCTGACCCCGTTGCCGACCGCGTACAGGATCAGCAGGCCGAAAATGATCGACACCAACCAGACGGTCCGATCGGCCGTGAGCATCCGCCATTCATGACGAAGCATCCGACCAAAGACGCTGCTCATACCCGGACCCTCCGCGCGCCGACCAGCGCGAGCCCGAGACCGAGCACGAGCCACCCACCCAACGCTGCGAGATCACGGCCATGATGGGCCATGACGAAACCGACCTCAGGCGTCTGATACTCGAACGGCTCGACCGACGACCAGAGGGCGTGGTCTCCCATGTACTGAAATCCCGCCGTCTTGCCATGTTCCGCCAGGTCGTCGTTCATGACGCGCACCAGATGGCGGCGATACTGCTCGGCGGCCGTCGCAAACTCGCGATGATGATAGAAGTCGGTGCCCGCCAATCCCTGTGACAATGCCCGAACCGCCACGAACGGAAAGGCAAACCCGAACAGACTGCGGGCCTGATCCTGCCGGACGTAGGTGGCCCACAAGCGGCCATAGTTGCGGTCGAAGACCGCGTCGCTCCATCGCTCGCTGGCATCGAGACTCAAACCAGCAAAATTGACCGGCAGGTCCGCAACACTATCGACCCGATATCGCGACAGCACCTCGCGCTGAAACGCCTCCTGATACTGGGCGTACGTCCGGCCAGTGGAGTCCGCCTGCTGCTCCGCCGCCATGACCCGCTGGAACTCGAGCGCCGTCGGGGTCGGGTGGAGCCGTCGCACCAAATCGGTCGCCGCCCTGGGAGCCAGCAGACTGTTGACCATCCAGAGCCCGAGCAGACAGATCAGCGCGGCACGAGTCGATGGCGCCCAGGCCGACACCGCGAACGACAAGGCGATCCAAACGATGAAGTAGCCGAGGTAGACGGCGGCCAGGAGCAGAAAACGGCTGCCACTGCCGCTGCCATCGGTCCCCACCAACAGCGCCGCCACACCGATGATCGTGGCCGGGATCAGCAACAGCATCAGAGCGCCTCCCAGGCCCAGCATCTTGCCGATCGCCAGATCGCGGCTCCGCACGCCGACACTCAGGAGCTGCCGCAACGTCCCCTGCTCCCGCTCGCCGGCGATCGTACCAGCCGCGAGCACCACGATCAGGAGCGGAACGAGCACCTGGAGCACGCCCGCAGCCGTCAACGCCCCGAATCGGGACAGCGCGGTGCCGTCAGCGGCAGGCCGATGCGTGAAATCGTTCTGGACATGGGCCTCCAGATACGCCAGCACACCGGTATAGGGATCGACCCCGTCATCGACGAACGAGAGCGGCGTCTTGGGCTTGAACGCATAGACCCCATAGTGCGCAGCGGAGTGCGGATTCTTGGCCGGCTGATTGACCCAATGGGAGCGGGCCAGATTGGCCGCCGCATCCCGTTCGGCGTGGGCAGACGCCGCCGCCCGCCATCCCACCGCGAGCGCAGCGACCAGGAGCACCAGCACGGTGATTGCCGCGACGCGAAAGCGACCGTCGCGCGCTATCTCCCGGATTTCTTTTCTGACGATTGCGCCGATCATGGCTAGTCCCTCATGTGCTGGAGGTACAGTTGCTCGAGATCGGCGTGTCCGATCTCGTTGGCCGCGACCGTACTAACCAAGCGTCCCTGCTTCATGATGCCGAGCCGGTGGCCGGACTCCTTGGCGCGGAAGAGGTCATGTGTCGCCATCAGGACCGCGACACCCTGATCGCTCAGCAGGCCGAGCAGGGTCGAGAATTCGTTGGACGCCTTGGGATCGAGGCCGCTGGTCGGCTCGTCCAACAGCAGAGCCTTGGCTTTCTTGGCAATCGCGATTGCAATCCCGACCTTCTGGCGCATGCCTTTCGAGTACGATCCGACCCGCCGCCGAGCCGCCGCCGCATCCAGACCGACGTGGTCGAGAAACCCGAGCAACTCTGCCTCTGAATATCGCGACTGCCCACCGAGCACCGAGAAGTACTCGAGGTTCTCGAGCCCGCTCAGATGGCGATACAGGGTGACCTGCTCCGGGATATACGCCAGCAGGCGTTTCGTCTCGAGCGGGCGTTCCGATGCGACGATCCCGTCGATCCGGGCCACGCCGCCCGAGGGCTCGACGAAATTGAGGAAGAGATTGATGGTGGTCGTTTTGCCGGCCCCGTTGGCGCCTAGCAGGCAGAAGATCTCCCCGGGACGCACCGTCAACGTCAACGGGTGCAGCGCGACGGTACCGTTATACGACTTGGTCAGATTGATCGCTTCGAGCATGCTGTCGTTCCCCCCGGACGAACCGGTGGATAGCGGAGGACACGCCAGATCTCGAAAGACGTGGCGTTGCGGCACGTGGCCGCGACCTGCTGATGTGACGGGGTGCTACAGGATGGTCGGTGGGCTGCGCGCCGGCGAAGGAACGATGCGACACGAGCGGACCGAGAACGGACCGGTCAGCTCATCCTGGGCACGCTCAACTCCGCCCGGCGCAAAGTCGAACGACGAGACCGGCAAAGGGGCGCCCACCGTGTGACCGACGATGCACACGGCACAGTGATGAGGACCGTTCGTCAGTTCGTGAACACGATGGACAGATCCAGCCGTCGCCGACCAGCCGAACGCCATGATCAGGACGAGCCGAATCACCAGGGCGATTCGATCCCGACCGGATCGTGACATCCAATGGCGGCGCGGTGGAACCATGAGAACCAATTAAGATGAAATTGATATTGCGTTATTGATACTGAAGAAATGGACCGCTGTCAATAGATCAGGTGCCCGGGCATAAAATCACTGAAGGGACTGGACGGAATCGCGCGAGACGGGTTCGAGCATCAGCCGGCCCGAGTCGAGGTCCCGGCGGAGCAGATAGACCGCATCCGATTGCCCCGCTCGTACCACAGCCGCACTGCGTTCCTGCAGGTCTCGCACGAACACGAGATCATCTCGGCGGGAAAGCAGCGCCGGCGGAAAGACCGTAAAGCCTGCCCGATCCTCGACGAACCGGGCAACACACCGCGCCTCGTACCTGGCCCCCGGCAACGCGCGCTCCGTGGAATCCGGAGAAAGCGGTGAGGCGATCAGCCGACTCGAATCGGCCTGCAACGGTACTAGCCGCGCGAGCGCGGCCGCCGAGTCGACATGCGCGGCCTCGAGTTGCCGAATCGCGCCGTCGAGTACGCAGGTATCGACATTGCGATAGAGGCGCTCCGCGTCCGGACGCGAGATCCCCAACGCCCAGAGCCGCGCCAGCGTCTGGGCGCCCCAACTCTCCCGAACGAGGATCGTCGCATTCGAGATCCCGGCGTGCCTTGCCAGCGCATCCGGGCTCCATCGAGTCGATTGCATGGCGTGACTGTGTTGTGTCAGTCGGACCGGCACCCCGGTCGCCAGCGCCAACCCGACGGCCAGCCCCAGGCCGAACACCACACTCCGCATCGCACGTCCCCGCCCGATTCGCGCCTCCACCAGCGCAGTCAATCGTGCCGTCCACAACGCGGCAATCGGCGCCAGGGTCGCCACGAAACGTGGACCCAGATAGAAACCATCGAACCAATAGGCGAAGTAGAGTACGAGAACCCCGCTCGCAGCTGCCAACAGATATCGATCCGGCGCCGCGAGCCGAGCCGCCAGCACTAACGCAATCAGAGCCGGCAGCAGCGATGGAATCGGGAATTCAAAGAGATAGATGTTGAGGCGGTATAGGTAGAGGGTAACGAGTTCGAGCCCCCGCAGCACGGTGTGATCCGGCCCCCACGGCGCCGGATGAAAGCCCAACCCGACATTCGGGCCCCACATGAGCGCATACGCCGATCGAAACGGCGACCCGGTCGTCTCGAGCTGAATCCACCCGGCTACGATCAACGGGACCACACCGGCAACGACCGCCGCACCGATGCCCTGAATCAAACGTCGATCGGATCGCGCCTTCATCAGGAGCCAGAGACCAGCCGGCGCACCCCAAGCCAGCGCATCGGCGGGACGCACGATCGCCGCAAAGCCAAATGCAGCGCCCGCGAGGATCCCCGGCCCCACCCTGCCCGGCGATGCGAGCATCCTGAAAAGGCCGACAGCACCAAACAACACCGCCATCAGTGCGGTGGTGTGGTTCATATGGGACCCGGCCAGAAAGGCCGTCATCGGCGCAAACGCAAAGAGGAGGAGCGCGCCGGCACGGACAGACGGCCGCGTCTCAAGGTGGCGGAGCAAGAGCCCCCAGGCTACGACTGCCAGCCCGCCGGCAACAGGCACCGCCAGCCACGGCGCCCGCACCAGTTCACCCAGCCCGAGCCAGAGCGGACCGCCGGGCGGGAAGTGGCCGAACCGACGGCCCTCGTACTCGACGAGATGCATGATACTCGTGAGAGCAGGATCGGGCGGCACGGGCAGCCAGGTACGTGCCGAGACGTACATGCGCGCCTGATAGGCCTGAACGATCTCGTCGATGTGAAGCGGCAGGCCGTCGAATACGAGGAGCGCGATTGCTGCGTATACCACCGTCGCCACGACGGCGACCCCGACCAGGCTCCGCGTCGCAACCGGATCGATGATTCGCAGCAGGCGACCGAGCGCACCCGCGCGCCAGAGCAGCGGCAGACGCTCGGACAGCATTGCCAGCAGGAAGCCGCCGCCCGCCACGATCGCCGCTCCGGACAGCCATCCAACCACGGTCTCGGCGTACCCGGCATGGGCCGGTCCGCCGGATATGAAGTCGGCAATCGGGAGCAGGCTCGCCACCCCGATCAGCACGGCGATGGCGCGCCGGATCGAGGTGGTCGACATCACGGCGTGTCCGCCGGCCTTTTTCTGGGTGGGAACAGGTTGAAGCGAACGATATGGAAAAACGCAGCGACGCCGTCTTTCCAGCCGATCTTCTTCCCTTCTTCGTAGGTGCGACCGGAATAGGAAATCTGAATCTCCCAGATTCGCGCTTTGGCCTGCGCCAGCCGCGCCGTCAGCTCCGGCTCGAAGCCGAACCGATCGGTCGTCAGGATCAACGACTTCATGATCGGTGCACGCACCATTTTATAACAGGTCTCCATGTCCGTCAGATTGAGATTCGTGAACATGTTGGAGACCAGCGTCAGCAGCTGGTTGCCGACCGAGTGCCAAAAGTAGAGCACCCGTCGCTCACCGCCCAGGAAGCGCGACCCGAACACCGCGTCCGCTTTCCCCTCCAGAATCGGGCTCAGCAGCCGACCGAACTCGATCGGATCATACTCGAGGTCGGCGTCCTGAATCACGATCACATCACCGGTGGCGTGCGCGATACCGGTGCGGATCGCATAGCCCTTACCACGGTTGACGGGCTGATGCACCAGCACATCAATCTGTCCCTGCGCCTTGAGCTCGTCGAGGATCTCGGTGCTGCCGTCGGTCGACCGGTCGTTGACGGCAATGATTTCCATCGGCAGCGGAATGGCGTGCAACCGATCGATGATGATGCGGAGAGTCGCCTTCTCGTTGTAGACCGGAACGATCACGCTGAGCTTGGGCAGCTCGTTCATGCCGGACTCCCGACTGCAATCAGTGACTGACCGAACGGAAGAGGCAGGTATCGCTCCAACCGAAGCAATGGGACCAATCGATCGAATCGTTCCAGCTGGCCGAGCGGAATGCGGCTCACCTTGCGAACCTTGCCGTTGAACCACCAGCCTGCCACGCCAACCCGGTTCCACCATGCTATGTGATCGACCTGGAATCCCGCCCGCCGGAACACCTCGGCCAGCGCACGCTTGCCGTAGCGCCGGAAGTGCCCGAGCTCCCGATCCATCTCGCCGTAGATGGCCTGCAAGGCAGGGACCAGGATCACGATCCGACCGCCGGGCACCAGCATGCCGCGCATGGTCTGGAGCGCGCCGACATCATCTTCGATGTGCTCGACCACGTTGAGCGCAACGATGGTGTCGAGCCGATCCTCGCGAAAGCGCGATGCCGCCGTCGGATCGGGCAGCATCAGCGTATCCACCCGAACCTCCGGTCGCTCCGCAAATCGCTCGGCCAGGCGCTCCCGGTACCACGCATCCATGTCGGTCAAGACCAGACGATCGACGCCGCGCTTGAGCATCTGCTCCGACATGTTGCCGATTCCCGACCCGACCTCCAGCACGCTCCGGCCCAGATACGGCGCGATCGCGTCGTACATCCAGGTGTTGTAGTTCGGAGCCGCCGCCATGATCTCGAGCGTCTCCGCACCGGCCTGGTCACCGGGCGCGAGCCGCTCAGGCACTGGCGCTCTGCTCCTCGTACCGCGACAGCTTGCGATAGAGCGTCGACGGATCGATGCCGAGCACTTCGGCCGCCCGCGTCTTGTTGCCGCCCTCCGACTGCAGCACCCACATGATGTAGGCGCGCTCCACGATTTCGAGCGACGGGTTGGGCGACGATCGCTCCGCAATCAACGGCTCCCGCCGCCGACGGGTGATCCGCTCCGGCAACGCCGTCGGCTCGATCACGTCGCCCTTCGACAGCACTACGGCATGCTCGAGCGCGTTCTGCAGCTCCCGGACGTTGCCCGGCCAGTCGTACACCATCACCGCATCGAGCGCCTCGGACGACAGCGCCCGCGGGTTGTCGCTCCGCTCGACGCTCAGATCCTGCAGGAAGGCGTCGATCAGGAGGATCAGATCGTCGCGACGCTCCCGCAAGGCGGGCAGGTCGAGCGCAATCACGTTGAGGCGATAGAACAGGTCGGATCGGAAATGCCCCCGCCGGACCTCCTCCTCCAAATCCCGATTGGTCGCGGCCACGATCCGGACGTCGACGGGAATGGCCTCCGTGGCGCCGACCGGAATGACCTCGCGCTCCTGCAGCACGCGCAACAGCTTGATCTGGAGCGAGGGCGGCATTTCGCCCACTTCGTCCATGAAGAAGGTGCCGCCGCGCGCCGCCGCGAAGAGTCCCTGCTTGTCGCGCACCGCGCCCGTAAACGATCCCTTCACGTGACCGAAGAGTTCGCTCTCGAGCAGGTTTTCCGGCAAGGCGCCGCAGTTGATCGAGAGGAACGGACCGTCCGCCCGGGACGACAGATTGTGGATGTAACGGGCCAGCACCTCTTTACCGGTGCCGCTCTCACCCTGGATCAGCACCGTCGAATCGGTCGGCGCCACCACCTCGGCCAACCGCAGCACATCGAGGAAGCGGCGTGACTTGCCGATGGGACGGGACACCGACGGACGATCGTTGCCGCGACGCCGGATGTCCTGCCGAAGCAAGCGATTCTCGACGCGCACCTGGCGGAACTCGCAGGCCCGGCGCAGAATCGCGAGCAGTTCGTCGTTCGAAAACGGCTTCTGGATGTAGTAGAAGGCACCGGCATTGACGGCCGCCACCGCGGTTTGCAGCGATGCCTGCGCCGTCATCAGAATGACCGGCGTCATGGCGTCCTGATCCTTGGCCGCCTGCAGGATGTCGAGCCCGCTCACCTGCGGCATCCGGACGTCCGTCAAGACGATATCGTGATTGCCGGCCCGGATCTGCTCCAGGCCAGCCTTACCGCCCTGCGCCGTCGTGATCTCGAATCCCTCTTTGCGAAGCAGAATCCGAAGGGTGTCGAGGATTCCGGATTCGTCGTCGACAATCAGGATCGAGGGTTGCTGACTCATGCCGCGTCCTCCATCGTCATCTTCACGTGCAGCAAAATGGTAAAGGTGGTGCCCTGCCCCGGCTCCGAATCGACCAGCACCAGACCGCGGTGCGACTCGACCGCGCGCTGAACGATCGCGAGCCCCAGCCCGCTGCCACCGGGCCGGCCCGATGCAAACGGTTCAAACAGACGATCCCGAATTTCCGGATCGATCCCGGGCCCGTTGTCCGAGACCCGAAGCCGCACGACCTGCTCGAACGCCACGCCACTCGGCAGCTCGCTCGGCGGCGGCATATCGATCGTCACTTCGATCCGGCCGGTGCCACGCAGCGCCTGGGCCGCGTTGAGCATCAGATTCCAGACGATCCGATGCACCAGATCCTCATCCGCCTGCACCAGCACCGGCGCGCCCGACACGACCAACTCCACTCCGGCCCCGTAGTCCGGATGCTCGCGCACCAACCGTGCGGCATCCGTCGCGACCGAATGGAGGTTGACCATCCGAAAATGGCTGGCCCGCACTCGGGAAAAGTCCAGAAATTCGCCCAGCAACCGGCTCAGACGATCGCTCTCGCGAAGCACCAGATCGCCCAGGACGCGCTCATCCGGATCGTCGCTCCTGGTCCGGACCAGCTGCTCGACCGCGCTCCGAATCGAGGCCAGCGGATTCCGGATCTCGTGCGCCAGCGAAGCCGACAGCGCCGCCACCGCCTCCAGCCGCTCGGCCCGCAGATGCAGCTCGCGGAGATGCTGCGCATCCGAAATATCCGTAAAGATCGCCGTCACGGACGGGACCGTCTCGGCCTCCCGCCGGAACGTGGTGGTGCTGAGCCCGATCGGGAACGTCCGCCCGCTCCGCCGCCGCACCTGCCCCTCCGCCCGCGCCACCCGGCGGCCGGTTTCGATCCCCCCCGTCACCGCCTGATGGAGCTCCGGGGCGCGCTCCTCCAGCGTTTCCAGTATCGGCCGCCCGAGCCATTCTTCTGAGAGATCGAGGATCTGCTCCGCCGTCGGGTTGATGAAGGCCAGTTCCCCCCGGCCGTTGACGGTCAGCACCCCGGACCGGATGTTCCGGAGGATCTCATCGGCCTGGAACCGGACCTGCTCCAGCTCGCTCTCGAGCTGGGTCTGCTCCTCGGCCACCCGCCGGAGCCGCTGCCCCAGGAACGTGACGAAGACGAAAACCAGGGTGAAAACCACCACCTGGCCCCAGAGGCCGGGCGCCGTTGCGCGCTCGGGATAGGCCAGGCTCGCGTTGGCCAGGAACAGCACCGACCCGAAAACCGCCATCACGATCCCGGACCGGAGCGGCATCATCAGGCCGTACATCGCGATCACGAGCACGTACAGTGCTGCCCAGCCGCTCTGCTCCGCACCGGCAAAGTGCACCAGCGCCGTGACCAGGAGCAGGTCCATCGCCGCCTGCGTCTGCAGGAAGCCGAGTCCGGGACGCTCCCGCCTAACGAAAACCACGTAGGCGGCATACCCCGTCACCGCCAACGCCAGCACGACCGTGATGACCGCGACGAACGCGACGTATCGGGCCGCATCGCCCGCGACGGATTCCGGAGCGCGGGTAAAGGCCAGCGCCGCCTGTACCAGCGTCAGCACGGCAAGCAGCGTACGCCCGACCAGCAACCAGCGCATCAGCACCGGGAAACCGGGTAGGCTGACACGCGTATCGATCAGGACCTCGTCGGCCCGGTCAGACAGGTGCGTGCGCGACGCTGGTTCCGACGGTACCCGCTGGGTCATATCCGCGTTCGGATTGAGTGGCAACCCGCTAAGTTAATAGGAACGCCAGGGCGGGCACGAGGTAGCAAGGTGACGAAACGACCGAGGATCGACACACCGGACCGGGGAGAACCAGCGTCACCCGGTGGCGTTCGGCTCGACCTCTGGCTCTGGGCCGCCCGGTTCTACAAAACCAGGAGCCTGGCCGCCGAAGCCATCGACGGGGGCAAGGTCGACCTCAACGACTCCGCGGCCAAGCGCAGCAAGCTGGTGCGCGTCGGCGACCGGATCAGTCTCCGGAACGGCCCCTATCGCCATGAACTCCAGGTCACCGGTCTCGCCGAACGGCGCGGATCGGCCAGCGTAGCGGCGACCCTGTACCTCGAAACCCCGGAGAGCCTGGCCGCGCGCCAAGCGACGGCGGACCGGCTCCGCCTGCAGAATCCCATCTACTACGACGGAGCCGGTCGGCCAACCAAGAAACAGCGGCGCGCCATCGAGCGCTGGAAGGGCCGAGACTGACCCCGAACGCGCGTCAGGTCCGCGAGTAGGCCAACCCGTGCCGGTGCGCCACCTCGACGGCAACGACCATCGCCGGCACCACGATCACACCGGGCAGCAGGTTGGCGCGCAACTCCTGATCGATCGCGGCGGCATTCCCGCCGCTGCCCGCCAATCGGTTGACCCAGGTGCGCAACGCGTTGTTGCAGAGCAGGAAGATGGCCCCGCGACTCTGCAGGCTCACAATCGAAGCATCCTTGAACGCCCCGTTCATGAAGACCGGATCTCCCTCCGCCGGGCGACTGAACCAGTTCCGGGTCAACGGCTGCTTGGTTGCCGGGTCTTCGATCCCGAGGGCGCTTCCGACGTTGTACTTGGCCCACATCGCATCGTTCCAAGCCAGCGGCGTCGACCCTCCGTAGAAGGTGCCGACGACGTTGATGTCGGACCCCGGCACCTGATACGCCGACTTGAGGGTCTCGATGAAATTGTGCATGTGGATCAGCGGCAGCCCACCGCCATGCGCATTGAAATCGAAGAGCTGCCGATGGCTGCCTTTGACGCCAAGCACCCAGCGATCCGCCTCGTGCACCTTGGGCTGCTGGGCAGCGATCGGGTCGGCCGCGACCGCTCCCGCCGCGAGTGTGCCCAGACCCGCCAAAAACCCTCGCCGCTTGATCCGTTCGAACAGCATCCGCTCCTCCTTCGCGCCTTGGCGCGTCTCAACGACCGGTCGGCGCCCTGCCGGCCTTGGTCGAATATGCCACATCCGGCGGCGGGTCTCCTTTGGGCCAGTCCTCGGCCTTTCGGGCGAAATCCGGCCGCGACCGGGATACGATGTACCCGGCGATGTCGAATGCCTGCTGATCGGTCAGCGTTCCCTTGGCATCGAACGGCATGTTGGCCCGAATGAACGCGGCGGCAGTCCGAAGCCGCGCCATGCCCGCGCCGATCGAATAGGACTCGTCTCCCCAGACCGGCGGATAGTACGCCGGGAAGCTGTCGGGATGCGGATTGGTCATGCCCTCACCGTTGGCCCCGTGACAGCGGACGCACTGCTGGACATACAGCAACCGGCCCCGAACGGTATCCGGCGCCAGCGGCTCCAGTTGCCGGAAGCCTTGCCCCGGCACGTCGCCAGGCGGAGCCACCCCGCGCGACAGAAAGGCCATGTAGGCGATGATGTCGGTCATATCCCGACTGTCACGCGCCAGCCCCTTACCCACCATGCTGCGTTCGAAACAGTCGTTGATCCGGTCTTCGATCAGGTTGACCTTGGCATTCCGGGATCGATACTGGGGAAACCGGCTGTAGATCCCGATCCACGGCGCCGCGTGGGCCAGCGTCCCGTTCTCGAGATGACAACTGGTGCAGTTGAGACGGTTCCCGACGTTGTCGGGCAGGCTGTCACGGGTCGCCGCCAGGAGGGCTCGGCCCCGCCGGATCGATACGCCGACCGGACCATCGGGAATCTCGGCGTCGGTCGGAATCCGGTAGGCGGGCGTCTCGACGACGGGGGGTGCTGCGTCCGGTGCCGGCCCACATGCCGCCAGGACCGCCGCGGAGAGAAAAAGCGTGATCCGTCGCATCCGTTCAAGCTACGGATTGACTTCGAAGCACACAACTACGGCGCGACAGCCTCTGACACCAGGCGGGAGGGCAATATCCCCCACCCTAAACCGAGACCAATATGATGATCAGACACAATGAAAGGGCGGGCTCACAAGGAACCCGCCCCGTACCAGCCTAGAACTGAATCGAAATACCGCCGCTCAGCAGGAGATCATGGCGCAGCTTCTTGCCCAGCCCGAAATCGGCGCTGTACAGGAAATCCTCCACGTCGCCGCGGAGCGCCACATTCTGGCCGACATTGAGACGCAGCGTCGCGCCAGCCACACCGCCCATGAACGAGTCCTTTTCGTCGGAATCCCTCACCGACTTGCCGAACATCACCAACGCCGGGCCACCCCCGATGGCCAGACCCAGGA
This sequence comes from Gemmatimonadales bacterium, assembly GCA_037189525.1. Classification (GTDB taxonomy): domain Bacteria; phylum Gemmatimonadota; class Gemmatimonadetes; order Gemmatimonadales; family GWC2-71-9; genus SHZU01. The sequence continues at coordinate 1,199,387 of JBBCJC010000002.1, read as the reverse complement.
GCGTGCTCTTCGGCGTCAGATTGAGCATGAGCTTGCCGCCACCCGCGCCGAAATACGTCCCCCGCGCAAACTGCGACCCGGAATTGAGGGTCACCCGCATCCGCGCCTGGGAGAAGGCGCCGACGGCCTCGACACCGAGGAGACCGCCGGACCAGTAGCCGAGACGTCCGCCAAAGGCGAGCGAGCCACGCCGCACCGCTTCACGGGTGCCTTCGAGGCCGTTTTCGTCCATCGGCGCATAAAGCCCGGCAAATCCATTCAGCTCGATTCCCTTGTTCTGCGCGGCGGCCGGCGCCGCCATGACCAGTCCGATCACGACCGCGAGACTGGCCCGCACCGATCGGTTCTTGCTCGCCCCCATGGACTCTCCCCTCTGACTGTTTCGATGACCCGCCATTCCCCCCGCCGGAAGATAAAGGCCCACCCCGTCCGGCGCGCACCTGCAGCGCACCCTTCCACCGGCAAGAAGGCGGCCAGATGCCCCGGTGGCGCCCGTTGACAAAACCGGAGTCCGTTCGTATCGTGTGCCTCCCGTAACACATGCCCGACGGTCGGGCGCGCGGATCGACGGGACTGACTTTTGTGACGCAGATCACCATGCCGAGATACGACTTCAACCCAGGCGCTCGCCAGACCCGGACATCGGGCAGCTTGGCGCGTTTGGAATCCCGGTGGAGGCTTCGTCACAGTTAGCATTGCGATACGCGACGCTGTGTTCGATGCCCCACCTCGCATCCCGATCGAGGTGGGGCGTTTCGTTTTTGCGGAGGAGGAGACTCGATGAGCGAGTCCAACGAGAAGATCGACCACGAAGTATCCGAATCGTCCGACCTGGACCACTTCGAAGTGGAAACCCGGGGACCGAGCTGGTTGGTGAGCACGGCCATGGCGCGGCACATCGAGGCGCAGCTCGATGCCACCCCGCCGGTCGACTGGATCACCTTCGTCGATCTCTCGGGCGCCCGGATCCGGGTCCGAGCACGGGCCATCTGGTCGATCAGCCAGAGCACGGAAGCACAACGCGCCGACAGCCACGCCCGCTGGAAGCGTTTGCGAGATGAACAACGGGCGCGGGGCGACGACGGCGACGGCGACGAGCGGCTCGATCTCTGATCGACCGAAACGTCGGAAGCACGAAGCGCCTGCTGCGCACCGACGCCCGAATGAACCAGGAAGTGAGTGCATCATGTTGAAGCCAACCATCTATCTCCCGTCCCGCCGGCTGATCCCGAGCCCGGCCCCGACGGTTGGGAATTCCGCACCGGCACCGGTACGGGAATCCGGCGATGGCGACAACCGGACCGCGGGGGAGCCCACCTCCCCCGCCGCCACCGCATTGGCGGAGGTCTGACGATGCAGATTTTCGGTGCGCACGACGACAAGACGCTGGCGCAGATCGCGGATGTCGCCTCCCGCGCGGAGCGCGTGGCGCTGATGGCCGACGGGCACGTCGGCTACGTGATGCCGATCGGCGGGGTCGCGGCCTACGACGACCAGGTGTCCGTGGTCGGCGTCGGGTTCGACATCGCCTGCGGCAACGCCGCAATCCGGACCGATCGCCGTCTCGAGGATTTCGAACCGGACCCGGCGCGCCGGCCGGCAGCGCTTGCTGCGCTGGCCGACGCCATCGCGAATGCGGTGAGCTTCGGAGTCGGCCGCAAAAACCAGGCGGACGATGCGCCGGTCGACCATCCGCTCTTCGAGGACGAAGGATGGGAGGCCGTCCCCGCCGCCCATCGTGACGCTCTGCGCGCCAAGGCCCGTCGCCAGCTCGGCACGGTGGGCAGCGGGAACCACTACGTCGACGTCTTTGCCGATGAAAGCGGTGTCCTCTGGGTCGGAGTCCACTTCGGCAGCCGAGGCTTCGGTCATACCGTGGCGTCGGGGTTCCTGGCGCTGGGGCAGAACGAGGCCTGGGGCGCACGCGTTCCCGAACGGGAGGTCCTGCTCGACCTGTCGAGCCCGATCGGCCACGACTACTGGACCCTGATGACCCTGGCAGGCCGGTACGCCTATGCCGGACGGGAATGGGTGGCGCGCAAGGTGATGTCCTTGCTCGGTGGGCAGGAAGTGGAGTTGGTCCACAACCACCACAACTTCGCCTGGCGCGAGGAGCATGGCGGCCGGTCGCTGGTGGTGATCCGGAAGGGCGCAACCCCGGCGTTTCCGGACCAGACCGGCTTCATCGGCGGCTCGATGGGCGACGACGCCGTGATCGTGCGCGGACGGACCACCGACGACGAGCAGGTGCAGGCGGTGCAGGCCGCGGCGCTCTTCTCGACCGTCCATGGTGCCGGTCGCGTGATGTCACGGACCCAGGCGGCCGGGAAGCGCAATCGGAGCGGCAAGGTGCTCCGCCCCGGACTGGTAACGCCGTCGATGATGCACGGCTGGGTGCGCGAGAAAGGGGTGATCCTGCGAGGGGGTGGGCTGGACGAGAGCCCGCACGCCTACCGGCGCCTGCCCGAAGTGCTCGCTGCGCAGGGTGAGACCATCGAGGTGCTGCATACACTCCGGCCGTTGATCGTCGTGATGGCCGGCGCGGACGAGTTCGACCCCTACAAGGACTGACCCTCACAGGATCAGTCAACACAAACCAATCGCCACGGAGAACGCATCCGTGGCGATTGTGCTTTCGTCAGCCTCGCCGGACCAGGATCACGCCCAGCACCAGCAGAACGGCGCCCATGATCCGCGTCGGCGTGATCGTCTGCACCGAGAAGCCGAGCCAGCCGTAGTGATCGAGCACCAGCGCGGCCAGCAGCTGGCCGGTGATTACCAGCGCCATCAGCGTGGCCGCACCCAGTTTGGGCGCGAGCACGATCATGCCGAGCACGTACACCGCGCCGATGATGCCGCCGGCAAACATCCAGCCGGGCGTCCGGCCCAGCGTGGCAAGCGCCGGCGCCCTGGTGCCGGTCAGCACCGCGACCCCGGCCACCACGAGGACCAGCGCCGTACCCACCAGGAAGTTGACCACCGTCGCATGGAGCGGACTGCCCAGCGCGGTCCGGAGCGACGTGTTGACCCCGGTCTGTATCGAGAGACCGATGCCGAGCAACAGCGCAAACACGATCCCGAGCAGCACCATGGGGTGATTACCCTTTCCTTGACGCGTCGGGAACGGCCGGCGCTGGTTCCGCCAGGAGGTCGCCCAGGTCGAGCGGCAGCGTCACCATGCCTAACGCCCCGTCCGGACCGCGCGGCCATGCCTCCCGCGGCCGGTCCCAGTACAACTCGATCCCGTTCTGATCGGGATCCCTGAGGTAGAGCGCCTCACTCACGCCGTGATCACTCGCGCCGTCAAGCGGGATGTGCGCCGCGACGAGACGCCGCAGCGCATCGGCCAGCGCCGCGCGCGTCGGGTACCGAATCGCGACATGAAACAACCCGGTCGTACCCGCAGCCGGCGGCGACCCGCCTCGGCTTTCCCAGGTATTGAGACCGATATGATGATGGTAACCGCCCGCGGAAACGAAGGCTGCCTGGCTGCCGTAGCGCTGGGTCAGCTCGAAGCCGAGCACCTCGACATAGAAGCCGAGTGCCCGGTCCAGATCGGCAACTTTGAGATGGACGTGGCCGATGTCGGCCCCGGCGGCAATCGGACCGAACGCGGGGTTCGGGACAGGATCGGATGAGGTGGCCATCCCATCATTGTACCCGAACCCCAGAAGCCCGGAAAGGACCTACACTCCGACCGAGTCGGACCGCTCGCCGGCCAGCTGACCCTGCCGACGCCCGAGCCAGAGCGCCAGACCGCCCCACACCAGCGCCAGCGGCACCGCCACCGACGCCAGACCGGCCAGCCCCATGCCCAGCTTGCCGAGGAAGCTCTCGGTCCAGGCGCCGATCACGTCGCCGCCGCGGTAGACGAAGGTGTCGGTGAAGGCCTTCGACTTGTACTTCTCCTCGCGCGTCACCACCGTGAACAGGGTCTCACGGCCGGGACGGGCAACGGCCCGCTGGAGCGCCTTGAAGATGGCGTCGAAGATCGCGATGGCCGCGAGCGAGCCCACGATGGCCAGCCCGATGAAGCCTAACGCAACGACAAACGGGAGAAGCGCGAGCGCCGCGGCCACGCCCAGCCGCTTCATCAGATGGCCAGCGACGACCGCCTGAAGCACCAGCGTGGTCACCTGGGTGAGCAGGTCGAGCTGCGCGAACAACCCCGTCCGGGTATCCAGATCCGTCCCCATTGCCGCGACCATCTGGAGCCGGGTCACATAGATGAAGGTGCCCAGGATCGTCATCAGCAGGACGAACGCGGAAATACCGAGCAGATACTTCGAGCGGAAGACGGCCCGCACGCCCTCCCACGCCTTGCCGCCGATGACCGCCTGCTCTTCCACCGCCGGCGCCGAGCGTTCACCCGGCGCCGCCTCAGGCTTGAGACGCGCCACGATGCCCGCGGCCACGATCGCCAGAATCAGGAACCCGGCCGAAACGAGCAACAATGCCGGCGTGCCGAGCGGCTTGGCCAGCACGCTCGCGAGCCAGGGACCGAAGATGGCCCCGAGCGTACCGCCGACCGCGATTACACCGAAGATTCGCTTGCTCTGCTCGAGCGAGAAGCGATCGGCCATCAGCGCCCAGAACACCATCGTCGCAAACAGATTGAAGACGCTGAACCAGACGTAGAAGACCTGGCCCGAGCGCTCGCCGACGGCTTGCGGGGTCAGCGTGATGAGCAGATAGAACGCCACCAGGCTCAACGCAAAGAAGCCGTAGGTGAGTCCGACGAAGACCAGGCGGCGGAACCGGCTGACCAAGAAGCCGAACGCCGGCGTCACAAAGAAGGTGACCACCGCCGTCCCGATGAAGAGCCAGCGGATCGCGTCCATGCCGCGCTGCATGCCGAGTGCATCGCGCGCCGGGCGCAACAGCATCAGCGCCGTCAGCACGCAGAAGAAATAGAAGGCTGCCGCCAGAATGGGCGCGACTTCGCCCCGACGGACGTTGAAAAACCGCTGCAGAAATCCGGTCATGCCGCCGCCTCGTGGAGTGGACGCCGCCTGCTTGGTTGATCGAGAGTGGTGGAATCCTACCACCTTCGACAGGACGGCGGGATATGAAACCTCGAACCCCTACGGAGAAAGGACCGCAAGGGATACAGATTTGTCGCCAGGATTGTGACCAAATTACCCGCTGATCAAACGATCGGCCCGTTCGAACTTCCGAACGGGCCGTTTTTGACCCCATCTAAATACTACGATTGAGATGCCGCAGTCGTTGCTCCACCGGTCCGGAAAGCTCGACGGCGAGTTGGGCGGCTAGTCGCCTTTGAGCACTTCGACCGGATCGAGGCGAGCGGCCCGTCGCGCGGGGCCATAGGTTGCAAACGCGGCCACGACGAGGAGGATGAGCGGCGCGAGCACGAACGCCACCGGGTCCCGGACGCCGACACCATAGACCAGATTCTCGAGGAGCGTGGCAGCGAACCACCCGCCGACCACGCCGAGCCCGGCTCCGACCAGGGCAAGCCCGATCCCTTCACGCATGATCAGGCCGAGTACCATTCCGGTATCGGCGCCGAGGGCACTCCGCACCCCGATTTCACGGCGCCGGAGCCCGACCGCGTAGGCCACGACTCCGTACAACCCGACGATCGCCAGCACGAACGCCGTCGCGGCCACCCCGATGGCCGCGACCGTCATCGCATTCCGCGGAGCCCGATCGGTCACCAGCCGTTGCGCGAACGTCGCCACGTTGGGCTGACCCCCGCTCGCTCGAGGCAGATCGGGGTCGATGGCCGCCACCGCGCGCCAGAGCGGCTCGACCAGGGCATCCGGCGCGCCGGTCGTGCGCACTACAACCCCGGTAAACGCCCAGGGGTTCCAGGTATACGGGAGATAGACCTCCTCCGACGGATCGGCCTCGGCACCGAAGTGGCGAACGTCTCCCACCACGCCGACGACGACACCGCTGATCGGGGTACCCACGTCAGGCAGCCAGCGCGCCGCGCGGAAGACCGTGATCCGCCGCCCCAACGGGTCCGCGCCCTGGAAATGCCGTCGAGCCAGCGCGGCGTTGATGATCAGGCCGTCGTTGGGCCCGGCGAGGTCGGCCTCCGTAAAGCCGCGCCCGCGGAGGATCGGAATCCTCATGGTCTCGAAGTACTCGGGCGAGACCAGGCGAAACGCCGCCTGCGGGGCCGGCGCACCCGGTTGCTCCGCATGACCCTCGACCACCAGCCGCGTCGCGATGCCGGCTCGCGAGATCGGCGCATGATTCACCAGCGCCGCTGCGGCGACTCCCGGCGTCCGCTGCACCTCATCCAGCACCCGCCGGTACAGTTCGAGCGTCGCTTCGGGGGTCCGATAACGGGCCAGGTCCGGCTGGACGTTGAGTCCAATCAGTCCGTCCGGTTCGAAGCCGATCGGCGCGTTGGCCACGCGAATCAGGCTTCGGGTCAGGACCGCCGCGCCCACCAGCAGCGTCACCGCGAGCCCGACCTGCGCCACGACCAACGCCTGCTGCGCACGAGTCTGCCGGCCCGCCGAGCTGCTGCGACCGACCTTGACCAGATCCGCAACCGGTCCGCGGGTGGCACGGAGGGCGGGAATGAGACCGCTGAGCAGCGCCGCAGCCGCCGCCAGCGCCACCGCCGCCAATGCGAGCCTCGGCTCGATCTGCACTTCCTCCAGCCGAGGCAGCAGATCGGGCGCCGCCCGCTGGAGCACACGCAGCAGGACGCCGGCCAGCAGAAGCCCAAGTACCGCACCGAATAGCGCCACGACCCCGCTTTCGAGCAGACGGAGCCGGATCAGCGAGCCCCGCCTGGCGCCGAGCGCGGCCCGTACCGCCAGTTCCCGTTCGACCGCCTGCGCCCGTACCATCGCGAGCCCCGCGACGTTGGCACAGGCAATCAACAGAACCAGCGCAACGCCACTCCCGAACAGCAGCACGGTTCGCACCGGATTGGGCACGCCGCGTCTGGTGTAGGACACCGGATCGTAGAGGAAATCCCGAATCGGAATGAGGGTTGCCCGAGTCCAGCCCTCCTGTTCGACCGGATACGCTTCCGCCAGACGCTGCGCAACGATCCCCAGCGATGCCTGCGCCTGGGGAAGCGTGGCGCCCGGGGCCATCCGGCCTACCACCAACCCGTCGGCGTGATTGTCCCGGTACGCCACCACCGCCTGGTCCGCAGCCGGGAGGGTCCGGAACGGCAGATATATCTGCGCCCAGTACGGCAGCTGAAATCCCGGCGGCATCACGCCGACCACGGTGACAGGGCCCTCGGCCAGCGTGAGGGTGGTTCCGATGACGCTCCGGTCGCTCCCGAAGTAGCGACGCCAGAAGTCGTACCCGATCACCGCAACGCGTGACCCGCCGGTGTCATCTTCCCGTGTCAGGACCCGGCCGAGCAGCGGCGGCGTGCCCAACGCCTCGAAGAATCCCGCAGTCGGAAAGGCGACCAGGATCGCCTCCGCCGCCTCGGGGCGCCGCCAGATCATCTGGGTGCCGGGGACGTAGGCAATCCGTTCGAAATCGGTGGCCTGCGCCTCCCAGTCCTGCACGGTGGGGTAGGACGGCAAACGAAGTCCGCCACCCGTCTGATGCCCCTCGAACATCACCACGACGCGATCGGCAGCGGAAAACGGTAGCGGGGTGAACAGCAGCCGATCGGCAATGGCGACGACGGCCAAGGTGGCCCCGATCCCGAGCGCCAGGATGGCCGACGCCGCTGCGGTATAGCCCGGCGCCCGCCGGAGCGAGCGAAGCACGAGCCGAAGATCGAGGACCCACGAGGCCCACCACTCCCCGACCCGCCGGCGCCGACGATGCGCAACGGCTTGGGCCTTGGTTTGCCGCATTGCATCGGTCATCGATCCGAGCTGGCGCCGCGCTTCGGACTCGGCATCTTCGCGCGACATCCCCGACTGTATCAGCGCATCGATCTTGAAAGCGAGATGGCTTTCGAGTTCGTCCCGGATCTCGTCGTCGACCTGCGGTTCCCGGCCCGCCAGGCGGAAGATCTTGCGCATCAGCGGGCCGGCCGCTCGGCGGGCCGCAACACTTTGGCGACGGCCTCGACGTAGCGGTCCCATTCCGCGGTGGCCGATCGCAGCTCACGGCGGCCCTTGGCCGTCAGCCGATAGTATTTGGCGCGCCGGTTGTTTTCCGAGAGGCCCCATTCCGAATCGAGCAAGCCTCGCTTCTCGAGGCGGTGGAGCGCCGGATACAGCGCGCCCTCTTCGACGAGGAGGGCCTCGTCGGTCTGCTCCTTGATCCAGGTGGAAATCGCATACCCGTGGAGCGGACGTCCCCACGACAACGTACGCAGGATCAGGATATCCAGGGTGCCTTGCAGCAGATCGAGACCGGCCATGCTTTCCCCTAATTGCCTTAGGGAGGAAGATGACACGCTCCCATAAAAGCACAAGGGGTAGCGCCGCCCCCCCCCAAACCAAGCGCGGCGGCCCGCCGAAACGGACCGCCGCGCTCTCCTTGCCCTGCTCCGATGGGGTTACTGGACGGCGTTGACCATGTCGAAGATCGGCAGGTACATCGCCACCACCATGCCGCCGACGATCACGCCGAGCACCACGATCATGATCGGCTCCATGAGCGAGAGCAGCGCGCTCACCGCCACGTCCACCTCGGCGTCATAGAAGTCGGCGATCTTGGACAACATGTCGTCGAGGCCACCCGTCTGCTCACCGACCGCGATCATCGAGATCACCATCGGCGGGAAGACGTTGGACGCCTGGAGCGGCCCGGCAATGGTATCACCGCCGGCGATCGAGGCGCGGGACTGCATCACGGCATCGTGAATGACGCGGTTGCCCGCCGTCTTGGCCGTGATTTCGAGACCATCGAGAATCGAGACACCGGAGGAGATCAGGGTGCCGAGCGTGCGGGTGAACCGGGACACCGCCGACTTGCGGAGCAGGTCGCCGACGACCGGGGCGCGCAGCAATGCGCCATCGACGGTACGCCGCCCGTTCGATGTCAAATAGTACTGCCGGAAGAGGAAGACAGCCGCCGCAATACCGCCTAGCATGAGCCACCACCATTGGATCAAGCCGTTCGAGAGCCCGATCACGATCCGGGTGGGCAACGGCAGTTCCATCGCCACCGACGCGAACATGGACTCGAAGGTCGGGATCACGAAGATCAGCAAGACTGCGATGGCAATCACGGCCACCGAAATGATTACGGCCGGATAGACCATCGCGCCTTTGACCTTGCGGATCAGGGCGTCGTTCTTCTCGAGGAAGGTCGCCAGCCGGAGCAGGATGGTATCGAGAATACCGCCCGCCTCGCCCGCGGCCACCATGTTGACGTAGAGATCGGGGAATGCCTTGGGATGCTTCCGGAAGGCATCGGCCAGCGTATTACCGGCCTCGACGTCGAAGACGACCTGCTTGACGATGTCCTTGAGCGTCTTGTTCTCCGTTTGCTGCGCCAGGATGTTGAGGGACTGCACCAGGGGCAGACCCGCGTTGATCATGGTGGCAAACTGACGCGTGAAGATGACGAGGTCGCGGGTGGTGACCCGATTGGCACCCGGCATCTTGAAGGAATACTGTTTGGGCTGTTCGCGAACCGTCACCAGCAGCAGTCGATTCTTCTTGAGGTACGCCATGACGTCGTCCTTGGACGGGACGTCGAGGGTACCCTTCATGATCTGCCCGCTCGTCGTGTTCTTCGCGGTATACTCGAATACGGCCATATCTTGGTCCTTGCCTCGCTATCGCCGAGCCAGCACGCGGTCGCTCTTTTCCTTGGGCAGTTCGGCAATGGCCTGTTCGTCCATGGGCTTCTCGCCGATCATGCGCAGGAACTCGTTGGGCTCCTGCGCGACCCGAAGGCACTCTTCCTTGATGACTTCTCGCGTCATGTACAGCTGATACAGAGAATCGGTCATGGTCTGCATTCCGTGCTTCTTGCCGGACTGCAGCGCCGAATAGATCTGATGGATTTTGTCGTCGCGGATCAGCGCCCGGATCGCCGGCGTGGCCACCATGATCTCGCACGCCATGACGCGTCCGCGTCCCCGAGCCCGCTGCAGCAGCGTCTGGGTCACGACCCCCTCCAGCACGAACGCCAGCTGGGCCCGGATCTGCGACTGCTGGTTGTGCGGGAAGACGTCGATGATACGGTTGATCGACTCCGCCGCCGAGTTGGTGTGCAAAGTGGCCAGCACGAGGTGGCCAGTTTCCGCAATCGTCAGCGCGGCCGCGACCGTTTCCAGGTCGCGCATTTCGCCGACCAGAATCACGTCCGGGTCCTCTCGCAAGGCGTATTTGAGGGCCGCCGAGAAGGACTTGGTATCGGTGCCCACCTCGCGCTGGTTGACGATGCAGCTCTGATGGCGATGGATGAACTCGATCGGATCTTCGACCGTGATGATGTGGCCTTTCCGATCCTTGTTGATCTTGTCGACCATCGCGGCAAGCGTGGTCGATTTACCGGAGCCGGTCGGGCCGGTCACCAGGATCAACCCGCGCGGCCGCTCGGAGAGACGGGCCATGACCGGGGGCAGGCCGAGTTCGTCGAAGGTCCGGACGCTGAAGGGAATCATCCGGAGCACCATGGCCACGCACCCGCGCTGCTTGAAGACGTTGCCGCGGAACCGCGCCAGATTCTGGATCCCGAACGAGAAATCGAGCTCGTCGTCGAGTTCGAACCGCTTCTTCTGCGACTCGGTCAGAACCGAGTAGGCCAGCTGAATGGTGTCCTTCGGGGTCAGGACATGATCGACCGAACAGTCGCCGATGTCGCCGTCGATCCGCAGCTTGGGCCGCTCGCCGGCGGTGATGTGGAGGTCGGAGGCGTCCTTGTCGATCATCTCCTGGAGCAGCGACCGGAGATTGAGACGGTTCTGCCCAGCCGGAGCCCCCGCCGCGCCTTCGTGCACCCGTAGATCGTTCTCGCTCATGCCGAGGTCTCCTTGACCACTTCTTCCAGGGTCGTCACGCCTCGCTCGATTTTCTTGTAGCCGTCCATCCGCAATGTCAGCATGCCTTCTTTGACGGCCTGTTCCCGGAGCTCAGCCACCGAAGCGCCGCGCAACACCATGCGACGCAGTTCATGACTCATCGTCATGACCTCGTACAAACCCGCGCGGCCCTTGTAGCCGGTCCCGCTGCAGGTATCACAACCAGTACCCTTCTGGAACGGCAGCGCGCGCACCGCTTCGTTATGCTCGGCGAGCGCAAACAGTTCTTCTTCCTTGTACTTGGTCGGCGCCTTGCAGTTGGAACAGATCCGCCGCACCAGTCGCTGCGCCACCACCAAGTTGACGGCCGCCGCGACGTTAAAGGGCTCGATCCCCATGTCGATCATACGGGTAATCGTGCTCGGCGCATCGTTGGTGTGGAGCGTCGAGAGCACCAGGTGGCCCGTCAAGGCGGCCTTGATGCCGATGCCGCCCGTTTCGAGGTCTCGAATTTCACCGATCATGACGACGTTGGGATCCTGCCGCAGGAAGGCGCGGAGCGCGGCGGCAAAGGTCAACCCGATTTCCGGGCGGACCTGCACCTGGTTGATCCCCATCAGGTTGTACTCGACCGGATCCTCGGCCGTCATGATGTTGGTTTCGATGGTATTGATGCGCTGCAGCGCCGAGTAGAGCGTCGTGGTCTTACCCGAACCCGTCGGCCCGGTGACCAGCACCATGCCGTAGGGGTTGAGGATGTTGCGCAGCAGGTCCGCTTCCGCCTTGGGTTCGAACCCGAAGGTGCTGAGATCGAGCGTCAGATTCCCCTTATCGAGGATTCGGAGCACGATCTTTTCGCCGAAAAGACAGGGCAGCGTCGAGACACGAAAGTCGATGACCTTGGTGCCCATCTTGAGCTTGAGCCGGCCGTCCTGCGGGATCCGCCGCTCGGCGATGTTGAGTTGCGAAAGGATCTTGATACGGGAGATCAACGCCGCGCGCAGTTTGATCGGCGGCTTCATGACCTCCTGGAGCACACCGTCGACGCGATAGCGGACCCGCATTTCATGTTCGAAGCACTCGACGTGGATGTCCGACGCGCCGCGCTTGACGGCATCGGTCAGGATACCGTTGATCAGCTTGACGACCGGCGCGTCGTTGATCTGGGCCTGACTGACGTTCTCGTCTTCCTGGTCCTCGACCAGTTCGAGATCGTCGGTGAGCCCCAAGCCCTCCATGTCCTTGAGGATTTCCTGCAGCTGCGCCTGCTGCGCACCTTCGCCGACGTCGTAGTACTTCTCGATCAGCCCCCGAAGGGTGTACTCGCCGGCCAGGACCGGGAAGAGATCGAATCGGGTGATGAACTTGAGGTCCTGCAGCAGCCCGTGATCGGTCGGATCGGCCATCGCGACCGTGAGGGTCCGCCCCTCCCGCTTGAGCGGCAGAACGCAGTGCTTCCGCGCGACATCGGTCGGAATCAGCTTGAGGATCTTGGAATCGACCTCGAACCGGGACAGGTCGACGGCGGGCACCCGATGCTGACGCGCCAGGATCTTGGTCACGTCGACTTCGGACAACAGCCCGAGCTTCACGAGCACATACCCCAGGCGATGACCGGAACTCTTCTGTTCCGTCAACGCCTGGGTCAGTTGCTCGCGGGTCAGGAGATTCTCCGAAAGGAGGATCTCGCCCAAACGATCACCGACGCCGGGAGGGGCCGCCACCATTGCCATCGTGCCTTCGTGAACCTCTTTCCCGCCCAGGGATTCGTTCAAAGTGCAAGATTTTGCATCGACCGACCAGGGGTCAGGCAGCTACCTACTACGAATCTGGTGCCAGTCGAGCTATCGGATCACGGGACCGCAACTTGAGGCGCCAATAGAGTTACCAGCCGCCGGGTAATTCCTGGTACCCGGGCCAGGTCCGCAACCGACGCGAATGGCCCGTGCCTTTGGCGATATGCCACAATGGCTTTTGCACGACTCGGGCCGATTCCAGGCAGACGCTCCAACTCCGCCTGGCTCGCCGAGTTGAGCCGGACCGGCGGCCCCGATGCGGACTTGGGTCCGCTCCGGGACGGACCTTCCGGGCTGGCCACGATCAACGGCGGAAGTGGCGCCGGAGGCGGAACCGAGACCCCGCGCGATCGCGGCCGCCGCGCCTGCACCCGGAGGGTGTCGCCCAGGGTAACATGGGGGCCGATTGCCTGGAGCAGAGCGGGTCCCACCCCCGAGACCGCATCCACCTCGGCTAGCGACCCAAACCCTCCCAGGCTGTCCCGTTCCCTGACGATCCGCCGGGCCAGTCCGGGTCCGACCTTGGGCAACCGGGTCAGTTCGGCCACCGGGGCCTGGTTGAGGTCGATCCGTTCGTCCGCCGCGAGAGGCCGGCCCAGACGGGCCGAGGCCGCCCGATGCCCAGCCGGATCGGCGGGGGCGCCCCCGGCCAGGAGCTCGAGCCCGCCCGGAGCCTCGGCCGGACCAAGGGCCACGGCCCGTAAAGCATGGCCCAGTACGGCAACCACCAGCAGCGAGGCAATCGCAAGACGTTCTTTGGGTGACATGCCCCCCAGGATATCCCCGATCGGAGCCCCTCCATAACCGGTTTTACGCAATGAGGTGCCTCGTATTGCGATTCGCCGTTCTGGCAGCCGACCCACCCCGAGCCTCGACCCAATCTGACGGTTATCGCCTCCCTTTTCCGTAACGACCGGCAAGACCGGACGTGGGCCTCGGCCCCGCTCCGGTACAGCTCTTCATTTTCGCAGGGAGAACTCCAATGCATCTCATCACGAACCGGCTCGGTCGAGCTGCGAGCCTGATCGCCTTGGCCGGGTTGGCCGCATGCAGTTCGGGCGACGACGGAGGCACCGGCCCCGGCCCCAATCCGGCCATCGCCCTCACCTTGAGCGGGACCAGCGCCACCGTCACGGCGGGCGGCACCCATGACGTGACCGCCACATTGGCGCGGAGCGGCGGATACACCGGCGCCGTCACGTTTACCGTCGACGGCGCGCCGGCTGGCGTCAGCGGCACGGTCGGCACCCCGTCGACGTCCGGCACCAGCACGACCGCCACCGTGACGATCAGCGTGGCGAATACGACGACGCCAGGTACGTACAACCTGACCGTTCGCGCAGCCGGCAGCGGGGTCAGCACCGCGACGGCCTCGTTCGCGTTGACGGTGCAGGCCGCCGTCACCGGGAGCTACACCCTCGCGGCGGCGCCGGCTCAGGTCACCGTTGCGCAGGGCGCGGCCGGGACCACCAGTGTCTCCATCACGCGGACCGGCGGCTTCAGCGGATCCGTGGCGCTCGCGGTAACCGGCGCACCAAGCGGGCTCACGACGGCGTTCGCGCCGGCCAGCACCACGGGCGCCAGCAGCACACTCACGCTGACCGCCGCGGCCGGCCTGGCTGTCGGGACCCACACGCTCACCATCCGCGGCACCGCTGCGGGGCTACCGGAGCGGACCACCACCGTCCAGGTGTCCATCACGGCCGGCGGGAGCGGCAGCAACGAGGTCGTCCTCGATCTGTCCACCTGCCCGCTCCGTCCCACCTGGTTTGCGGTCCAGAACGGCACCGGACCGTGGAGCGTGGTGACGCCGACCAACAACGTCTACCGCTTCACCGTCTCGGCCGATCGGGGCGGCATCGCGTTCCCGCTGGGGACGACGTTCATCGTGCAGTACATGTCGCGGACCGAGCTGACACATGCCGATAGCTTTTTCTGCGGCACGCTCGGGCAGACCAAGGTCGTATTGGGCACGGTGGCCGGGATGGGTACCAACGACTTCGCCCAGATCTGGCTCGGCGGGGGCGCGGGCAACGCCTCCCATCCCAACACCACGTTCTCGATCACACAGGTCAAAGAGGGGAGCGCCGATCTCACCGGCTGGCGGCACAACTCGCTCGCGGAGATCCTGGGTACGCCCGGGAATCCTGACCGCGGCTTCATCAAACGGGACCAGGACATCCCGAACAACGGCTCGGTGGGTGTAGTCGACTTCGAGGGACCGGATTCGTTCACGCCGGCGACTGCCGCGATCACCGTCACCGGCCAACAGTCGGAAACGGGCCTCAGCCATACCATGTCGTACTACACCGGCGCCGCTTGCCACATCGGGGCACTGTACCAGTCTGCCGCGCCGACGACCACCACCATGACCGCGCGAGGGTTCCCGGCGTCGCTCCAGCGGGCAAGCGACTTCCACCAGCTCACCGTCAGCGAACTCGCCGGCGCGGGCACCGTACCGACGGGCTACACGGGTAGCCGGTTGATTCAGCAGTCGTTCCGGGTCTTGGCCGACCGCACTGTGGCGCTCCCGCCGGCGCTCGCGCGCCCGATAGTCACTACCCTCGCGGCGCCCTATCGGCGGTTGGAGGCAACCTTCACGGTTCCGGAGCCCTACCAGCGGCTGGTGAGCTTGTCGTACAACCAGACGGGCAGCGCCCGCACCGTCGCCGTCAACGCGACGACCGGGTGGACCGCCGGCGGCACCTTTACGCTGACCATGCCGGACCTGAGCGCGCTCGCCGGCTGGAACCCGGCGTGGGTCCCGCCGACGGATGCCACCGGCACCTGGGCCGTGATGGTCAACGGCAACAACCTGACAGGATCATCGGTGTGCCAGGAAGGGGCATTCATCATTCAAGCAACCGAACTCGGCACCTTCTGACCAAGCGGGGGTGGGAGGCATTCGCGAGCGCCTCCCACCCCAGCTGCCCACCTACCGTTGAGGCTGCGCGTCCCGAATCATCGCCATCATCACGTTGCCGACCGCCTCGAGGGTGGCGGCGCTCAGCTTGTCGATTGTGTCGTCGACGGTATGCCAGTAGGGAAAGCCGGTCCCCGAGCCGAAGTCGGCAATCACGTCGATGGCGCGGATGCCCACCTGCTGGAGCGGAATGTGATCATCGGTGATGGCAGGCCCCGTCCGGTCGACGAACAGGGCATCGTATCCCATCCGCTTCGCCATGGCCCAGACCGCATCGACCAAGGCCGGGGCCGCAATCACGGAATACCCTTCTTTCCGAAAGTGCGAGTTGGCCCCGCCGACCATATCGAGCAGGATGGCATACTCCGGCTTGGGACCGATCTGATTGCGGGCGTAGTACCGGGAGCCGATCAGCACATCGGCGTCCTCGCTGAAGTCGCCGTAGTCCTCACCGTCGACCAGCAGCAGATCGACACCGACCTCGGGCGGTCGCGCCGCCAGCGCATCGGCCATAGCCAGCAGGACGGCCACGCCGGACGCGCCGTCGTTGGCGCCCGGCACCGGTTGCTTGGCACGGCTCCCGGTATCGGCGTCGGCCATCGGCCTGGTGTCCCAGTGCGCCAGGAAGAGCAGCCGATGCGCGGCATCCGGCCGGAAGCGAGCCACCAGATTACGCATCGGGAGGGAGTCACCGCGAAGCGTCACGTGAGTCCATGCCTGCGTCACCACGGTGTCGGCGCGGACCCGGAGGAGACTGTCGAGCCACGCTGCGGCGCGACGATGGCCCTCGGATCCGGGAATGCGCGGCCCCATGTCGACCTGCGCCGTGGCATAGGCGAGCGCCGCCTGGCCGTCGATTTCGGGCACCGGCGCCGGAGACGACGCCTTGCAGCCGACCATTCCCAGAGCGAGCACCAGCAGTGCTGAACGTCCCATCATTTCTCGCGTGCGGTGTGAGGGCAGGACGATACGGGCGGTGTCCCCCATTCGGAAGGGGCCGTGGTTGGATTTCAGCCACGAAAGAGGGCGGCAAACCGTCCGGTCCGATTAGTTTTCAGGGTTATGCGCCTGCTCCGCGGTCACATCCTCCGTTCGATCGCCGGCCCGTTCGTTTTTTCGCTCGGGGCCTGCACCGGCCTCCTCCTGGTCAACCAGCTTGCCAAGCAGTTCGGGAACCTGGTCGGGAAGGATCTGCCCTGGCAGGTCATCGTCGAAGTACTGAGCCTGAGCATTCCGTTCATCGTCGCCCTGACGCTGCCGATGGCGGTCCTGGTGGCCGTGCTCTACGGCTACAGCCAACTCGGCGCCGACAACGAAATCACCGCCATGCGGGCGAGCGGACTCAGCGTGATGCAGATGCTTCGGCCGGCGCTGATTGCCGGCGTGCTGCTGATGCTGATCAGTTTCATTTTCGTCGACCAGATCCTGCCCCGGACCAACGCGCGACTCGGTAACCTGCAGACCGACATCGGCCAGAAGAAGCCCGCCTTCCAGATGCGGGAGCAGGCCATCAATCAGTTGCCCCCGTACTTCGTGCGCGCCAGCCGAGTCTATCCCGGCTCCGGACGGCTCACCGACGTCGAGATCTTCGATTTGAGCCTGACGGCGGGTCGGCGCGTGGTCTATGCCGACAGCGGCGTGATGGCCTTCGACGAACGCGGCGTCGACCTCGCACTGACGCTCTTTACCGGGAAGGTCCACGAGTACATCACCGCAGAGCCGTCCAAGATCCGGATCACCTACTTCGATCGGAATCTGATCCGGGTCAAGAACGTCCAGAACATGTTCGACCGCGACACCTCCAATTTCCATCGCGGCGACCGCGAGATGACGACCTGTGAGATGATGGACCAGGTCAGCTTCTCGAACCGGCGCGCCCTGGTAGCCGACGATCAGCGGTACATGCTGGGGGTCCAGGACCTTCGCAATCTGATGCGCCTCAAGCTTCCCCTGGTGCCCCCGACACCGGTACCGGATGCCGTGCGGCACTGCGGGCAGTGGCGGGTGATCGAACGCGCGATCGGACGGATCATCCTGCCGCAGACGGCCACTGCACAGCAACCGCCTCCCCTGCCCTCGACCGCTCCGGCGGGCCAGGATACGTCGGCGGTGGCATTCGATTCGACCGGCCCCGGCGTGGTGGCGCCGCCGGTGCCCGATCAGATGGCGCCGCCGGCCGTCAGTACCCTTGGTGAGGTGACGTCGGCGATCTACGATGGTCGCCAGGCGCGCACCTCCTCCGCCAAGTTCCAGGTCGAGATCCACAAGAAATACGCGATCAGCGTAGCCTGTCTCACCTTCGTGCTGATCGGCGTGGCGCTGGCCCTGCGCTTCCCGCGCGGCGGCATGGGCCTGGTCATCGGCGGCGGCCTGTCCATCTTTGCCATCTTCTATGTCGGCCTGGTCGGCGGCGAGGCGCTGGCCGATCGCGGCTTCGTCAAACCCGCGCTCGTCATGTGGGCCCCGAATGCCGTCGTCCTGCTGATCGGCGTGATCGGCCTCTTCCGGGTCAACCGCGAGTTCGGATCGACCCGCGGCGGCGACTTCGCCGATCTGATCGATACGCTGACGCGGCCGTTCCGCCGCAAGCCGAAGGCGGCCTGACCGTGGTCATCATCCGACGTCTGAGCCGGTATGTCTTGGGCCAGTGGCTCAAGATCTTTTTTCTGGCGGGGCTTGGCCTCCCGGTGGTTTCGGTCCTGGTCTACCTGACCGAGCGGCTCAACCGGCTGCTCGATCGCGACCTGAGCGCCGCCGTGATTGCGCAGATCGGCCTGTTTGCGATTCCGGGCAACACCGCCAACATGATTCCGGCCGCGACTCTGTTCGCCACCGTCTTCACGGTCGGACCGCTGGCGCGCAATTCGGAGATTACCGCCGCCAAAGCCGGCGGCATCAGCTTCTATCGTCTGGTCTTCCCGATCCTGGTGGCCTCGGCGCTCGCGGGGCTTTTCTGTTTCTGGGTCACGGAGATTGCGCCGCAAACGACGGCGCGGCAGCTCGAGCTGGAACGGGAGCGCACCAACCGCAACCAGACCACGCGCTACGACTTCGTCTACCTGGCCGACAACGGCTGGACCTACTCGATCCGCTATCTGGACACCCAGAACAATGGGATGCAGACGCTGCTGCTCGAGCACGCCGGCCGCGCAGAAGATTATCCCAACATGTCCATCACGGCCGACAGCGCAAAATGGTCCGATTCGACCAGCCGGTGGCGCCTCGAAAATGGCATGCTCCACATCCTGGGCGACTCCAGCGCCCGGCTGACCGCGCAGTTTGCCACGCTGGAAATGTCCACGCTCAACGAGCATCCGACCTCGCTCCTGAGTGAGCCCAAGCGGCCGGAAGAGATGACGTACCGGGAGCTGGCCGGCTTCATCACCACACTGGCCCGCTCCGGCAACGACACCAAGAAGCTCGAGGTCGACCTCGCCGTGAAGCTGGCCCTTCCGGCGGCGTGCCTGGTGATCGCGTTGTTCGGCGCGCCGCTCGCCATGAGTAACCCGCGCGCCGGCGCGGCGTGGGGCATCGCGGCGAGCCTGGGCACCACGGTCGTCTATCTCCTGCTGATCAACCTCGCCAAGGCGGTCGGCGCCACCGGGGTGATCTCTCCCACCCTGTCGGCCTGGCTGCCTAACGCGTTCTTCCTGGTGCTCGGCCTCTGGCTCTTTTCTCGTGTGCGGACCTGACCAGGAGGAACTCCGAGGCGAGAGAGGGGCGTCCTGCGCAGAGAGCAGCGACAGAAGAGTGCCGCCTTGACGGTCGATCGCCTCTCGATGGCCTCGGTCCCTGCAGCAAACGAAGACGGGGGTGGGACATGATGTCCCACCCCCGTCTTCGTTGAGCCCAGCCTGGCTTCAGACTAGAAGAGGTACTTCGCTCCCACCTGAATCCGCCAGCGCGAGCTGTTGATCTGCGCGCGCTCGAGCGACGGCATCGCGTTCGGCACCGTGTACACGCCCCGGTCATCGCTCTGCGAGGCCGTGCCGCGGGTGTCGTAGCCCGACATCGTCAGGAAGCTGCTGATCTGTTCGAACTGGGAGGTTTCGCGATTGATGCCCCAGTTCTTATTGACCAGGTTGAGGAAATTGAAGAAGTCGACTCCGAGGACGAGGGACTGGCCGCTCAGCGTCCGGAACGGCTTGGCCAGGCGAATGTCGAGGAACTTGACCCACGGATTACGGCAGGAGTTCCGCTCCATGATCTGGCCCCGCTGCTCATCCAGACACTTTTCACTGCTGATGAAGTCGTCGAGCCGAGTCCACGCCGTCGGGTTGCTGAGCGAGATATCGTTGGCGTCGCGCGGGACGTAGAACAGGTCGTTGGACGAGTTGCCGTCACCGTTGGCGTCGTTGCTGTAGACATAGGCGTACGGCGTGCCGGCACGCGCGGTGTAAATCGCCGACAGCTCGATTTCGAGCGGAAGAATGGCCGTGCCGCTCAACGTAATCTTGTGCGGCACGTCATAGGCCGCGAGCCGCAGGTTCCGGTTTTCGAGCGTACCGTCGAGCGCGGTGTTCCGCAGGTTCGAGGTGGCGACGCTCGAGCCCAGGCTCATCAGGTCTTCCGTCTTGGCGCGGGTATACGCCGCCGAGAAGCCGATCCCGTTGGCAAACGACTTCTGGAGCTGGACGGTGGCCATGGTCGACTTGTCGGCATTCCGGTTGGTGTGCCGGACCACCTGCGCCAGCGCGGTGGTCGGCCGGAGCCGGACCAGCGCCGTGCCCGCCGGGTTCGGCGCGGCATAGAGCTGACGGCCTTCACCGTTCACCTCACCAAGCGTGACGTTGTCGTCCGTCTGGTACATCTGGTTCCGGGCCCGGGTGTGGATGAGGTCGACGGTGGCGACGAACCCGTTACCCAGCTGCTTGTCGACACCCACGGCGAACTTGAGCGCCTGCTGGAACTTGAAATTCTCTTCGAAGTAATTGATCGTCGGCGTCGACGCCGCCGCGCTGCCACCCGTCGCGCACGCCGACGGCATGTTGTTGACGTCGACGGTAAACGTCGGCGGCGTCAGGCCGTTGCCGCTCGTCGGCGTCAGGTCGCACCGCAGCGTGCCCTGCTCCAGACCGGTATTGGTGAACGCGTTGGCCATCCAGACGTACGGCGGACGACCCGAGAAGAGGCCGACGCCGCCGCGAACCACCGTGTTCGCTTCGCCGCCGATATCCCAGTTGAAACCGAAACGCGGGGACAGCAGCACGTTGCCCGACGGGAACTGGCCGGTGTTGACGCCGAGCGCCAGCAGGGCCGGGTTGTCGTTCTGGAACGGCTTGTCGCTGAACGGCACATCGAAGCGAATGCCGGTGGTGAGCGTCAGGTCACGGGTCGGGCGCCAGGTGTCCTGCACATAGCCGCCCAGCTGACGGACGCCGAAGTCGGCGGTAAAGCCGCCGGGCCGGGTTTCGAGCGCAATCTCGTACCGCCGGGCCAGGCCCTGGTCGAGCGAGTCGACGCTACCGAAGGTCCAGGTACCGAAGCGGTTGTTCGCAAACAGGTTCCGGAAGCTGAAGAACTCGTTATGCGTACCGATCGTGATCTGGTGATTGCTCCCGACATCGAAGGTCAGGTTGCCCGTAAGTTCGAAAATGTCCTGATCGAGTTCGTTACCGTGCGAGAACCGCTCGCCGCCCGCGGCCAGATAGGACCCGACGGCATCCTGCACCATGATGAGCGGCGTCTGGTTCGCGATTTCGCGCGCATCCCGGACCCGCTGGTACCCGGCAAGCAGCTCGAGGCTGGCGCGACCGATGACCGTCGAGAACTTGGATCGAACCGAGTGGGTCTTGTTGGCGATCTGGTAGCCGCTGTTGGACAACTGCCAGCCGTCCCGATCCGCCAGGTTACGGGTGCCGCGGATGAAGTTGTCGCGGCTGGCCTGGGTGTAGTTGTACGACAGTTCGAGCTGCGAGCCGCCGCCGAGCTGCGCGTTCAGCTTGCCGAAGAAATTCTTGTCCGGCTGGTTCAGGTTCTGCGGCGCTTCGATCCCACCCGGGTCGAAGCCGTAGCGATCCTGGAGAATCTGGCGGACTCGGTTGGCCACCGTGGAGGTGATACCCGTCTCCGGATCATCGGCCTCCAGGCCGACGAACGGCGTGGTCGAGGTCTGGAGATCGGCACTCAGGAAGAAGTGGAGCCGGTCGCGAATGATCGGTCCGCCGAACGTGGCACCGTACTGTTTGATATCGAACTCGGAAATCTTGACGCCGGCGGTGTCCTTACCGACTAGGTCGGGGCGCTGAAGGTAGCCGAAGACCGAACCGTGGAACTCGTTGGTGCCCGAGCGGGTAATGCCGTTGACCAGACCGCCGGAGAAGCTGCCCTGGCGCACGTCGAACGGCGCCACCAGCACCTGGTACTCCTGAATCGCCTCGAGCGAGATCGGCTTGGCGCCCGCCGAACCACCCGGGGTGCCGCTCGACGCCAGACCAAAGATGTCGTTGTTGACGCCGCCGTCGATCTGGATCGCATTGAAGCGGCCATTCTGCCCACCAACCGACGAACCGAGCAGCACTTGCGGGCTGGTCCGGATCAGATCGGTGAAGTTCCGACCCAAACTCGGCATCCGCCGGATCGTTTCGCCCGAAACCGTCTGCGCGGCGCCGGTACGTCCGGTATTGATGAGCGGGTTCGTCGCCGCCGTCACGGCCAGTTCCTCGAGGACTACGACCTGCTGCTGCAGTTCGAAGTCTTCGACCTGGCGCTGACCGAGAGTCAGCCGGATCCCGGTCTTGGTGGCCGGCTGGAACCCGATACCACGGACGTCAATGGTATACGGTCCGCCCGGCGGCACGTTCTCGAAGTTGTACCGCCCGTTGGCGCGCGTGGTCGTCGCCAACCGGGCCCCGGTGCTGGTGTTGGTGAGAGAGACATTGGCGGCCTCGACCGGCTGCCCTCCCTCCCGGGTGATCACCCCGGTGAGCGCGGCGCTGGTCGGACCCTGCGCCCAGGCAGCGCCCGTTGGAAATATGCTAACTAGAATGGTTACAACGAGATAGCTGCTAAGCCTCCGCAACGACCGCATCAGTTACTCCGCATACAAGGTATCGATGGACTAGGGACCAGGACGGTGCCCAGGCGCGGACAAACATCGCGATCAGCCCGGATGCGGTCAAGCGAGGCCAGTATCGGTTCGGCAACAATACGCCGGGCATCGCATCAGCGACGCCCGGCGTACGGATCGAACGGACGACGGGATTTCTCCCGACCGATCCTGCTCAGGAAGCGGAGCGGTTCCGGAAACCGAAGTAGTACACCGGCAACCCCGCACCGATGATGGCAAAGGTCACCCCGGTGTTGAACGGATCGGTCACGAACGCGTTAATGACCATGCCCGTTGCCGCCAGCAAAAAGATGATCGGCACCACCGGATAGCCGAACGTCTTGTACGGCCGCTCGGCGTCCGGCGACCGCTTCCTGAGGATGAAGACGGAGAGGATCGCCATGATATAGAACGGCCAGATCCCCAGCACGAAGCGATCCGCCAGCTGCTGAAAGTCGTTGAGCAGGACGTAGATGCATCCGAGGATCGCAGCCAGCCAGATCGCCACCGAGGGCGTCTGTCGCGTGGGCGACACCCGCGCCACGCCTTTGAAGAAGAGCCCGCGATCGGCCATCGCGAAGAAAACGCGCGGGTTGGTGAGCATCGAACCGTTGAGACTGCCGAAGCAGGAAATCATCACGACTGCGGCGATGATGCCGGCCCCTGCGCCGCCAAGGAGCGGGATACGCGATGCCGCCGTCGAGGCAATCAGCCGCTCACCAGCCATCTCCGGCACCGGCACGAGATAGATGTACGCCGCGTTCATCAACAGGTACATCACGATGATCATCACCGTGCCGATGACGAGCGCGAGCGGAATGTTGCGTCCGGGATTTTTGATCTCGCCGCCGATGTACGACAGGTCGGCCCATCCGTCATAGGCCCACATGATCGAGACCAGCGCAGAAGCCACCATCGACATGCTGAACGCGGTCGATCCGGTTCCGCTGAAGTGACTGAAGCTGCCGTCGCCCGCCGTGAACGCCAGTATGATCAACGCCACCATCGCCACGTACTTGGCCACCATGAAATTGCTGACGACCTTGGCCGCAGCCGTGGTGCTCAGATAGTTGACCAGCGCCACGAACAGGATGGTCCCCGCCGCGACGTAGCGAACCTGGCTCGGCGTGAACTTGAGGAAGTACCCGAGATACTCGGCAAAGATGGTGGAGATTCCCCCGAGTGCAGACGCGCGGATCACCGCCAGCTGCGACCATCCGAACAGAAACGCCGGCATCCGGCCGAGTCCCTCTTCGATATAGGCAAAGACGCCGCCCGATCGGGGGAACATGGCCGCCAGCTCTGCCAGGGTCAGCGCGCCGAACAGCGCCAGCACCCCGCCCAGGACCCAGGCCAGCAGCACCGGCCCCGGTTCACCCAACTGCGCCGCGACGGACGCCGGAACCCGAAAGATCCCGGAACCGATGGTCGTGCCAACGATGATGGCAACGGCCGAGAACAAACCGATGGTACGAGGCAGGCGTTCGGAAACCACGGTAGCCATAGGGGATCGTCATGTTTTGGGGGAATCAGACGAGACGATGTCTCGGAGGGCCGGATAGAGTATATTTCGAGGTTGGAATAGATGACAGTCTTTGCTTTCAATCTGGAACGACCCACGCCTTGACGAGCCTCCTCCGGGACCTGGTGGCGCTGACCAAGCCGCGCATCATTTCGTTGCTCCTGGTCACCACTATCGCTCCGATGTTCATCACCCCCAATGGCTTACCGTCATTGGAACTGGTCCTCTGGGTCAGCCTGGCCGGTTATCTGATGGCTGGCGGGGCCAACGCGGTGAACATGTGGTTCGACCGGGACATCGACGTCAAAATGACCCGCACCAAGGCGCGACCGATCCCCTCGGGGCGGATCCCGGCCGGGGCGGCCCTCTTCTTCGGGATCGCGCTGGGCGTCGTGGCTTTTGTGCTGTTCTGGAATCTGGTGAACCCGATGTCGGCCTGGCTGGCGCTGGCCGGTTTCCTGTTCTACGTCTTCATCTACACCGTCTGGCTCAAGCGGAATACCCCGCAGAACATCGTGATCGGCGGCGCGGCCGGCGCCTTTCCGCCCCTGGTCGGGTGGGCCGCCATGACCGGCTCGATCGATCTCGGCGCCATCATCCTCTTTGCGATCGTGTTCTACTGGACCCCGCCCCACTTCTGGGCGCTGGCCCTGGTTAAGAGCAAGGACTACGCGACCGTCGGGGTTCCGATGCTGCCCGTGGTCCGGGGAGAGCGGCATACCAAGCGGCAGATGCTGGGCTACACCCTGCTGCTGCTCCCGCTGACCATCCTGCCGACCCTGGCCGGCACCCAGGGCGCCGTCTACGGCGTGATTGCGCTGGCGCTGGGCGGCCGACTGGTCTGGTACTGCGTCCAGCTGCTGCGTGAACAGGGGGTCACCCCGACCGCCTGGAAGATGTACCGCTATTCGCTGCTGTACCTAGCCCTGCTCTTCGTCGCCATGGGGGTGGATCACCTGCTCCCCTTCGGCCATGCCGAAGGACCGGCCACGGAACTCGAGCTGAGCCGAGCCGAGGCCCCCGGCGCACACCAGGACCACCAGAACCACTGATCAGCCGGGCCACGACAAGCCCCCTGCACCGGCAAATCGTTCCAGCATGAAACCATTTGAGCGTTTCGTGCGTCCAATGGATCTACGACCATTGGAGGGCCGCCCATGTCCTGGCAGGAAATCCGGACTCGGCTGCGCGCGGGACTCACCTGGGTCCGCGCCCGCATCAGCCGCAAGTTGTTGGTACGGGTCGCGATAGCGACCACGGTCGTAGCCACCACACTGATTGCCGTCGAGGCCGCCATCCGGGCCCGGCTGGAGCCTCCGTCGGCCCGGCTCCCTTCGGGGCTCTACAGCCGCCCACATGCGTGGCGCGGTTCCGAGGGCCGGCCGAACCCAACGCTGATAGCCCCCGTCGGCAACGCCCCCGACGAGATTCGGCAGCCGGTCGCACTCGACCAACTGCCCCGCCATCTGGTCGACGCGGTGCTCGCCATCGAAGACCAGCGATTCCACGGCCATCACGGGCTCGACTTCCGCCGGATCGGCGGCGCGCTGGTCGCCAACGTCAAGGCCGGACAGATCGCGCAGGGCGGCAGCACCATCACCCAGCAGCTGGCCAAGAACCTGTTCCTGTCGGCGGAACGGACCCCGCTCCGCAAAGCGCGCGAAGCCGCGATGGCCATCGCGCTCGAGCTGCGCTACGACAAAGCCACCATCCTCGGCGCCTACCTGAACGAGATCTATCTCGGCCAGGACCGCGGCCGCGCCATGCACGGGGTCGGCGCCGCGGCGCGCTACTACTTCGGCAAGGACGTCCGGAAACTCTCGCTGGCCGAGAGCGCTTTGCTCGCGGCCATGATCCATGCGCCGAATCGGCTGGCGCCGACCCGGAATGCGGAGCTGGCGCGGCGCCGGCGCAATCTGGTTCTCGGTCTGATGGTCGAACAGGATCGGATCAGCAGCGAGCGCGCCGCGACGGCGCGGCGGAGCCGGGTGGCTACGCGGGCCTATCCGGCCACCCGCATCGATGCCCGCCACTTCCGGGACCACACCGTTCGCAGCTTGCCGGGCAAGGTCGCGCCCCGTGGCGTGGCGGTTTATACCACTCTCGACCCCGATCTCCAACGCGCCGCGCTCGGCGCCGTGCGCGACGGCCTGACCCGTTTCCGCGCGCCGGACGTCCAGGCCGCGTTGATTGCCATCGACCCCCGAAGCGGCGACATCCTCGCCATGGTGGGCGGGCGCGACTACGGCACCTCGCAATTCAACCGCGCGGTCGATGCGCGGCGGCAGCCGGGCAGCACTTTCAAACCGATCGTGGCGCTCGCTGCGCTCAGGCGCTCCGGCGCGGAACAACCCGCCTTTACCCTGGCATCGCGCATCGACGACGAGCCGATCCGCGTCACCACCGGATCGGGCCCCTGGGAGCCGGCCAACTACGACGGCACTTTTCGCGGCGCGGTCACGATGCGGCAGGCGCTCGAGCAATCGCTCAACATCCCCTTCGTCCGGATCGGACTGGCGGTCGGTCCCGAGCGGATCGCGGCGACCGCGCGCCAGCTGGGCATTACCAGCCCGCTGGCGCCGGTGCCGAGCCTGGCCCTCGGTTCCTCGGAGATCAGCCTGCTCGAACTGGTCCGCGCCTACGGCGTCTTTGCCACCGGCGGCCAGCTTGCTTCCAGCCGGACGCTGCTGGGTGCGGCCCGGCTCGGCGCGGAGCATCCCGATGGCGGCCCGCCGGAGATCGCGAGCGTGGTCGCCCCGGCCGAGGCGTATCTGATCACCTCTGCCTTGACCGGCGCGGTCGAACGGGGCACGGCGCGAGCCCTCGGCGCCAGCGATCGGTACGGACGTATGGCGGGCAAAACGGGCACCTCGAACAATTGGCGGGATGCCTGGTTCGTCGCCTATTCGCCGACGCTCGTCGTGGGAGCCTGGATGGGATATGACGACGGCCGGAGTCTCCGTCTCACCGGCGCCGATGCCGCGCTGCCGATCGTGTCACGCTTCCTGGAGCGCGCCAACACGGCTCCCGGCCGATTCCAGGTACCGGATGGGATCGAGGTGGCGCGGATCGCCGGCGACTGGAGTTGGAACTGCACCGGCGAAGAAGTGTTTCTGGAAGGGACCGCTCCGGCCAGCGAGTGCGTCGATGCACCGATCCCACTGCCCGACTGGAACCGTGGCGTCGAAGAATGGCGGGATCGTTTGCGGGGACGAACGGGTCGGCTGGTTGCGCAATTGCTCGAACGACTGATCGAAGGGCAATTGGAACGACGCACCGACCGTCACTAATCGGTGCGAATCAGTCGGGCGAGAGCACCATCCGGCCCAGGAAGTCGACCACTTCCTGGACGCCGGTGGGAGTCAACCATTCGCGCCAGCGACCGACTTGCGCTTCCCGATCGTCGTTGGATCGGGTCAGGAGGAACCCGCCCGCGGCGCCGCGATCGACGAACAGGTAGTAACGACCGACCGGCTCGAAGTAGCGCCACACTTCATACGCAGGTACCGAACCGCGCTGCTGCCGGCGGAGCACCTGGGTCGGCAGCCCTTCCCGGAGGAAGACCCGGCCGCGATCCGACTGCCAGCCGGGCAGACGGCGACGCGGATCGCCGTAGAAAGCATTGGCATAGGTCACGCCGTCGTAGAACTGTGCGCGCCGTTCGTTGCCCACTGTGCGCGGGGTGGGGTCGCGCGGACGCCAGAATGCGGTGAGGAACTCGCGCTTGTCGGCGTCGGAGCCCCGTGCCGGCCAGGCCGCCAATTCCCGCGGAGCCGCCAGCGCAGCAAGCGGAGCAAAGGCTTGATCCAGGAGGGGCCCGGACAGCGCGCCGAAGTAGGCTTCGTCGGACAGCGCCGAGGGCTCGTTTGCCACCGCCGCATCGAAGACGAATGGGGCCTCGCGCGCGGTGACACGTCCCCCGACATCGATGTCGGTGCGGAGCCGATAGCGCCCTTCGGGCAAGTCGCCCAACTCCACCTGTCCGGTAATCTGACCGATCCCGGCGGCCACGCGGATCGGGGTCGGACCGATGCGGCGGCGATCGACCCCGTCCTGATCCGTGACGACCACCGTCAGCGTCCCGTCCCGGCTGGTTCCCTCATAGGTTTCCAGCAGGTACGCAATCGACGCGTCCGCTCCTCCAACCACGACTTCCGGAGCAATCGCCACGATCAGATTACCGCGCCGGAACTCGCCCGGCTGCGGAACGGTATCGACCGAAGCCACGGGACGCACCCAGGGACTGACCAGCAGGTCCGACGCTGACGGCTGCGCAGGATATCCCTGAATCGGAATCGAAGCAGACGCCCGGACACCCGAAACGGAGTCGGTGACCGTGCCTTCGAGCACAAAGGTGCCCGCGCCGAGTGAAAACCGGATCAGGTCGAGTCGCTCTGCATCGCCGCGCGGAAAGGGGACGGCCGTCCGGCGACGCCAGCTCTGCTGATGGAGGACGGTGCCGGTCGAGTCGCGAATCAGAATCGAGAATGTCAGACTGACCTGGCCATCGGGGCCGGGCTGCGGCAGCTGCGCAGGAATGCGGAGCAGCGTCGTGACCTGGGTAATGCCCGGCGACTGCCCTGGATCGGCCCGATAGAACCGGACCGGCCGGACAACCAGGCTCGTATCCGGTTGCGGCGCCCAGGCGGCCAGTACGGCAAGGAGGCCCAACCAGCTACTCATGAATCTCCTACGCGGATGACAGAATCAGCGTGTGCTGAATGTCCTCGGGGGTCACCACCGCCCCGTCGGCGCCCCAGTACATGTTCACTTCGCTTCGGACGCCGAAGCGGCCCGTCAGATACACGCCGGGCTCGACCGAGAAACCGACCCCCGGCACCAATGCCCGGTCGTCATGCGTTTCATAGTCGTCGCAATGCGGGCCTGAACCGTGGAGGTCGCGGTCGATCGAATGGCCGGTCCGGTGCACGAAATACGCACCGTACCCGGCTGCCTCGATGACCCCACGCGCCGCCCGATCGATCTCGAATCCTTTGAGGGGACGTTTCTCCCGGGTAGCCTGCCACACGGTCGCAATCGCGGCATCGCGAGCATCCCGCACGACGTTCCAGACTGCGAGCACGTCGTCGGGCGCCGCCGGACCGCTGAACCCCATCCAGGTCTGGTCGGCAAAGACGGTCTCGAGCGTCCGGCCGGCAAAGAGGTCGATCAGCACGACCTCGTTCCGTTCGAGCGCCCGATCGCGACCCGCAATCGGCTCATAGTGCGGATTGGCGGAATTGGGTCCGAAGCCGATGATTGGCAGGTGACCGGGATCGACCCGCAGACCATCCGCTTCGAGCAGAGCCACGACCTGCGCCTGCACCGCCGATTCGGTGATCCCCGTCCCGGCGGCCGCGATGGTGTCGGCCATGACCCGTTTGGCCACGCGGGCCAGGATTTCCGCCGCATAGCGGTGATCCTCGGTTTCCGCCGCGCTCCATCGCGCGGTGAACTGGGTCACCAGCGGCGCGCTCGACACCACCTGCCCACCCGCTGCTTCGATCAGCTGCACTACGCCCAGCGGGACCCGATCGAGATAGGGCACCGCATCGCGAATCGACACTTCCATTGCGACGGTTCGGCCGCGGACTACCCGCTCGATAGCTGCGCCGAGTTCTTCCCAGCGAGCGTACGCAATGATCTCACCGGGAAAGCCCTCGACGGCGTGCAGCTCGATTTTGTGCGCAATGGCAATGGGCGCACCCTGACGAGGCAGATAGACGAAGATCCGCCGGGTGCCCGGCTTGATGCGCAGCATTCGAAGCGCAATCGGATTGAGACCTTTGAAATCGAAGAGCAACCATCCGTCCGCACCTGCCGTTTCGAGTCCGGCCCGAAGCGCGTCCGTGTCGAGTTCCGTCAGATGGTGCATCGCATTTCGTCCTTTCACCAGGATCCGTTCACCAGGATCCGTCGGCATCGGCGACGGTCCAGCGGCACTCGAGCGCGCCGCTCTGTTCACATTCGGGATGAAACAGGGCCCCTTCGAAGCCGCTGGTGAGCCGCAGCAACTCCATCGCGAGGGACCGATAGAACTCACAGCCCGAGCCGGCAAAGCCCGCGCGCACCGCCAGGCTGCGATCGACCCGCATCACCAGCGTACCGCCATCGAGGTCGAGCCGCACCCCGAAGACCTGCTGGAGCGCCCGGGCGGCGCGCCGCTGACCGGCCCGTCGCTTCGCGGCCGAGGGCAGCACCGAGGTCAACACGGCGGGGCGAGCGACGCGAAGCCGCACCGCATGCCGAGCCGCGCGGCGTCCGGCATCGGCATAGACCAGGTCCGCATCGGTCCGCCGGCCCGCCAGCCGAAACACCTGGACCCCTTCCGCGTCCGAGATCAGCGTCCCGTGCTCGAGCGCTTCCCGATAGCGCTCGATCTGAGCCGCCACCGTCGGGCTCAGGCCCAACCGCTTGGTGAAGGCTTCTTCGGACAATTCCGCCGGCAGGCCGTCGTTGGGCGGCGTGTCGAGGTTCCGGATCGCTTCGAGCAGCGACAGCGGAACGATCGCGTGGACGGTCGTGGGAACACTCACCGGATTGGAGCGCGGAGCATGCTGGCCGAAGAAAATAATCGTTTACTTTCCCCAATGCCCGTCCTCTATGCGATCGGGGCGTCCGCCGGCGCGGCCCTGCTGGCCTTCCTGCTCCGGTCTCTGAGCGCCAGCGGCGCCGTCGCTGCCACGGCCATCGGCTCCCTGATTCTCTGGGCCACCGGCTGGCTCGGCGCGGCAGTGCTCGGCGCCTACTTCGTCGCCGCATCGGTCGCCTCGCGGCTCTCGGTCCAGGCCCGGCGCGATGCGGAGGAAGCGAAGGCGGAGATCCGCAATCACCGCCAGGTGCTGGCCAACGGCGGCTTCGCGGCGCTGGGCGCTCTGGCCGAACCGCTGGTACCCGGGCTGGGCCTCTGGCTCCTGACCATCGGATTGGCCGCCGCGTGCGCAGACACCTGGGCCACCGCGCTGGGGAGCCTGAGCCCCCGCACTCCGCGAGATCTACTGACCCGCCGTCCGGTACCTCGAGGCACCAGCGGTGGCGTGACCGGTCTCGGAATCTCCGCCGGAATCCTGGGCGCGGGCCTGATCGGGCTCCTGGGTACCAGTGTGACGGGACGAGGCAGCCTGATGCTGGCCGCCACCGGACTCGGCACCGTGTCGATGCTATTGGATTCGGCGCTGGGGTCGCGCTTCCAGAAGCGATATCATTGCGCGACCTGCGACGAAATGACCGAATCGACCCCGCATCGCTGCGGTACCGTGCCGGCTCCCGTGCGCGGCCGGCGCTGGCTCGACAACGATGGTGTGAACGCCACGTCCACCGCTTTTGCCGTGGCGGGCGGAGCGCTGCTTTGGTTCATCATCGGCGGCTGACGACGAGCCTCGAGCTGCCTGGCACGCGCCCTGCTCGTCCAGAGCCAGATTCCCGCGCCGGACGGCCGGGACCGTTTGCGACTGGAGGTACCCAACCATGTCCGATGTCGATTCTGCCCACTTTCGCGCGCTCTGCGGCCGCTTTGCCACCGGCGTAGTCGTCGTCACGGCCATCGACCCGGCCGGCCGGCCGATCGGAATGACCGCCAACAGCTTCGCTTCGGTTTCGCTCGACCCGCCGCTGATCAGCCTCAATGTGGAGCATCGCGCCGAATTCCACGCCACCATTGCCGCAACCGATCGGTTCACGGTCAATGTACTGAGTCACGAGCAGGAGGCGCTCTCCCGGCGGTTTGCCGGTACGCCGGCACCGGACCGGCTCGAAGGCGTCGGCTATCAGACCACGGAAGCAGGCCGCATTGCGCTCGATGGAACCATTGCCACGATCGAATGCGAGGTCTTCGACCGCTACGCAGTCGGCGACCACACCATCGTGATCGGCCGGGTGGTCGGCGGGACGGCTCGGGATGGCCGCCCCCTGCTCTACTTTCGAGGGGGCTATCGGGCGCTGGAAGGATAGGCCGGGAAGTCACCCTTCCCGGGAAGGCAGGTCAGCCGTCGGTATCGCCGCGCCGCCCGCGACGGATCAGTGCGAGCGCATATCCCACCACGATCACCGCCGCGACGATGTACGCCGCAATCATGTACGGCGCGTTCTCGGGAGGGCCGTTCATGACGACGCCGCGATCCGACGCCGGCCAATCGCGTACCGCAGGGTCACCAGTCCGATGTAGAGGAAGGTGAAGACGGCAATCGAGAACAGGAGGGTGCGCAACATCTCGATCGGCATCTCCGGCCGGCTCGGCTTGAGCAGCACCGGCTGCGGATGGATGGTTCGGAACAGATAGACGCTCAGGTGGACGAACGGCACCATGGCCAGCGCCATGATCCCGACGACGGCGCTGTAGCGGGCTCGCTCGTCCGGGTCATCGATGGCGTTGCGCAGTGCGCGATAGCCGACGAAGAGCAGGACCAGGAGCAGGGTCAGCGTCAGCCGCGGTTCCCACTGCCACCACGCGCCCCAGATCGGCTTGGCCCAGAGCGGCCCGGTCGTCAGCATCGCCGCTCCGAACACCAGCCCCAGTTCCGACGACGCCTCGGCAAAGGTGTCGAGCCGCCGGTCGCGCAAGAAGAGATAGGCCGCGCTCGCCAGGCCTGCCAGCATGAACGCGGAGAGCGTCATGTAGGCCACCGGCGCATGGATGTAGAGGATCTTGTGGGCCTGGCCCTGCCAGCGCTCGAGCGGGGTAAACCAGATGGCCTGCACGTAGACGAGCGCCAGCAGCAGCAACCCGATGACGGTGAGGACGGTACCCCGACGGATCAGGGAATCATGCGCAGCCGGAGTCGTCATTCGTCCATCGTTGCCGGGAAGAGCAGAAAGCCGAGGGTGATGAACACCACATCGTAGAGCGCCAGGAATCGGAACCAGCCCACAATTTCGCCCGGAGGACGCCCCGCGAGCAACCGCGTGGTCGCCTGGACGCCGACCAGCACCGGGGGTACCAGGAACCCGAGCAACAGCACGGGCAGCATCAGCTCGGCAAAACGGGTCCGGACCGTCATCGCCGCCAGCACCGTCCCGATCGCCACGTAGCCCGCGGCGGCCAGCCCCAACGCCAGGGCGACCCAGCCGAGCGCGGGCGTCAGGTCGACGTTGAAGAACAGGATGAAGAGCGGCAGAATGACGGCGTTGACCACCAGCACGAACGCCAGATTGGCCAGGTACTTCCCGCCGAAGATGGCGCTCCGGCTGACCGGCGCCAGCAGCAGGCCGTCGATGGCGCCCCGATGGCGTTCCATCGCAAACGATCGGTTGAGCGCGACCACGCCCGCAAAGGCCGAGGTCACCCACAACACACTCGGCGCCAGCGTGGCCAGCGTCACTTCGGCCGGGTCGCGCGCGAAGTTGAAGATGACCAGCACCAGCGCCGCAAAGGTCACCGCCGTGGCCAGCGCGGTTTTCCCCGCCAGCTCGACCTGTACATCCTTGCCGGCAATCACCAGCACCGCGCGCCAGAAGGTCACGCCACCAGCTCCGCGTACACGGTGCGGAAGGCGTCGAGCGGCATCTCCCGGTCGGTCGAGAGCCGGATTTCGCCGCCAACCACGACATGCACATGCGTGGCAAGCGGCCAGAGATCCGGCAGATCGTGGGACACCAGCAGCACGGCGGTGCCACGGCGCTGTTCCTCGGCCAGCACGTCGACTACCCGGCGAATGCTGGGGGTATCGAGTCCGGTCATCGGCTCGTCCCAGACCACCAGGCCCGGACGATGGACCAGAGAACGGGCCAACGCCACCCGCTGCATGAACCCGCGGCTCAGCCGTCGAACCGGAGTGCGCCGCTCGCCGCTCGCGCCGAAACGCTCGAGCGCCTCGCGCGCCAGGCCGGCCGGATCGCGGCTTCCGGTCAGCCGCGCCGCAAAGCGCAGGTTGTCCTCGGCCGAGAGATCGTCGTAGAGCTGGGCCTCGTGGCCGGCAAACCCGACTCCGGCCCGGACGGATGCGACCGTTCTCGGATCGGACCCTCCGATGGCGACAGTGCCGGCGTGGGGTCTGAGCAGGCCGACGGCCAGCCGCGCCAGGGTGGACTTACCGGAACCGTTGGGACCGACCAGCAGGTGGATCTCGCCAGCGCTCACCGCAAGCGTGACCCGGTTGACGACTACCCGCGTACCATAGCGGCGGGTGACGTCGTCGATGGTCAGAAGGGAGGGCGATGCAGTCAGGATCAGTCCCGGAATCGGAGCGAACGAGCGGAGCCGCGCACCCCGAAAATATAGGCTGAATCCCGCTATTTGGCTTCGATTTCGAACAGATCGTCGAGCTTGGTGAGAACGAGCAGGAAGCGGAATTCGTCGCGGAGATTACGCAGCACCACGCGCTGTTCCCGCTCGGCAGCCTTCCGCTGCACCAGCATGAGCGCACCCAATCCCGCCGAGTCGATCCGCCGCGTCTCGTCGAAATCGATCACCAGCGCGCCGCCATTGGTCGTCATTTCGCCAAGCAACGCAATCGCCGCATCACGGAAACTCCCTCGGACTTCGAGTCCAAAGATTTCCGGGGCTTTGATGACACGCGTGTTGGTTTCCGTCGTCGGCATGCAGTCCTTCGATGTTATGACCGATATCCCGCCTGGTCCCGAACGAGTGTCATCGCCAGTCCGATGCCACACCGGCGCGCGTAGTAACCCAACCCGAATCAATGAGTTATCTCGCGCGCCATCGGCTCGATCGCATCGATGCCACACCGCAGTCCGCTCGGACTCTCTTGGATTGCAACGTGGGCGCGGCGTCGCAACTCTGTACCAGATCACAGCTTGGCTCGGCGGGCAGCCGCACATCACTGCACTCGGCGAGCAAAAACATGCACCTCGCCCTCTCGGTGCTCCGCGCCCGACCTGCAAAGCCTGGCAACGGCCCGGCCTCGGGTTATGTTGGGAGGAACCGGCACCCCTGCCGTTTCGCCCACTTCTTCCACGACCTCCGATGTCCGATCAAATCGAGACCCTCCTCGACGAGCAGCGGCGTTTCGTTCCGGATGCCGCGTTTGTCGCCCAAGCCAATGCCACGCCCGCCCTGTATCAGCAGGTGGAGCGCGACCGGCTCGCCTTCTGGGCCGAACAGGCCGACCAGCTCGAGTGGATCGAGCGCTGGCATACCACGCTCGAATGGAACGCGCCCCACGCCAAGTGGTTCGTCGGGGGCAAGCTCAACATCGCGGCCAACTGTCTCGACCGGCATCTGCGCGGCCCGCGCCGCAACCAGGCGGCATTGATCTGGGAGGGCGAACCGGGCGATCGGCGGGTGCTGACCTACTGGGACCTGGCCCGCGAAGTCGGCCGGACGGCCAACGCGCTCAAGAGCCTCGGGATCAAAAAGGGCGACCGGGTCGCGATCTATCTGCCGATGATCCCCGAAGCGGCCATCGCGATGCTGGCCTGCGCCCGGATCGGCGCGATCCACTCCGTGGTGTTCGGCGGCTTCTCGGCGGAATCGCTCCGCGATCGGATCAACGACGCCCAGGCCGTGGCCGTCATCACCGCCGACGGCGGCTACCGGCGCGGCCAGATCGTGCCGCTCAAACGGTTCACCGACACGGCGGTGGCCGGCTGTCCGTCGGTCAAGCACGTCATCGTGGTCCAGCGCTTGATGGGCACGGCGTCGGCCGAAGCGGGCGCCCGGATGCAACCCGGCCGCGACCTCTGGTGGAACGACGTCCTGAACGGCCAGTCGGCGTCCTGTCCCGCCGAGCCGATGGACGCCGAAGACATGCTGTTCATCCTCTACACCTCCGGCACGACCGGCAAGCCGAAGGGGATCGTCCATACCACCGGCGGCTACCTTACGCAGGTAGCGGCCACCACCCGGTGGGTCTTCGATCTCAAGGACACCGACGTCTTCTGGTGTACCGCGGACATCGGCTGGGTCACCGGCCATTCATACGTCGTCTACGGACCGCTCGCCAACGGCGCGACCGTGCTGATGTACGAAGGCGCCCCCGACTGGCCCGAGCGCGACCGCCTCTGGGAAATCGTGGCCCGCTATGGCGTCACCATTCTCTACACCGCGCCGACCGCCATCCGCGCCTTCATGAAATGGGGCACCGATCATCCGGCCCGCCACGATCTGTCGACCCTTCGGCTGCTGGGCTCCGTCGGCGAGCCGATCAATCCGGAAGCCTGGATCTGGTACCACCAGCATATCGGCGGTGGCCGCTGTCCGATCGTCGACACCTGGTGGCAGACGGAAACCGGGGGGATGATGATTTCGCCGCTGCCGGGGATCACGACGACCAAGCCCGGATCGGCGACCCATCCCCTTCCGGGCATCAGCGCCCGGCTGCTCGACGCCCAGGGCAACGAACTCGAACGCGGGGGCGGTTTCCTGGTGCTGACCGAGCCGTGGCCGGCCATGCTCCGGACCATCTACGGCGATGACGCCCGCTACCGCGAGACCTACTGGAGCCGCTACCCCGGACGCTATTTCGCCGGTGACGGCGCCAAGATCGACGAGGACGGATACTGGTGGGTGCTGGGCCGAGTCGACGATGTGCTCAATGTGGCGGGGCACCGGATCGGCACCATGGAGGTCGAGAGCGCCCTGGTCGACCATCCGGCGGTGGCCGAGGCCGCCGTCGTCGGCAAGACCCATGATCTCAAAGGCCAGGCCCTCTCGGCGTTTGTGATTCTCAAAGAAGGCAACGCCATCACGGCGCAACTCAAGGACGATCTCAAAGATCACGTCGGCCGGAAAATCGGCGCGATTGCCAAGCCGGACGACATCTTCTTCGTGGGCGATGTGCCCAAGACGCGGAGCGGCAAGATCATGCGGCGGCTGCTCAAAGACATTGCGGAAGGACGCGCCCTGGGCGACACCACGACCCTGGCCGACCCCAATGTCGTGGCCCGTCTCAAAGATCAGTACGAAAGCACGGAGACCTGACCGGCGGGGCGGCTCAGCCGCTCTTTGACTCGAAAACGATGCGCCCACCCGGCACTCGATGTGTCGGGTGGAAGTGCACTCCCGAGTCGACTAGGTTCCCTCGAGCGTCAGCGAGGGATCGTCATGCCCGAAGTTGCGATACTGGCAGGTGGATGTTTCTGGTGCCTGGAAGCGGTGTTCCAGGAATTGGATGGTGTCGAGCGGGTCGTCTCGGGGTATATCGGCGGCAAAGTCCGCAATCCGAGTTACGATCGCGTCTCCGTCGGCACCACGGGGCATGCGGAAGCGGTCGAGGTCACCTTCGACCCGGCCATGCTCAGCTACCGCGAGCTGCTCGAACTCTTCTTTGCCTTCCACGACCCGACCACGCTGAATCGCCAGGGAGCCGACCGCGGCACCCAGTACCGCTCGGCCATCTTCCCGACCTCAGCGGAGCAGCGGGCGGTCGCCGAATCCGTCATTGCGGACCTGACGGCGCGCGGCATCTTTGGCGATCCGATCGTGACCACCATCGAACCGGCCGGGACGTTTTATCCCGCCGAGGAATACCACCAGAACTACTACCGCCGGCATCAGGAACAGCCCTACTGCGTCTTTTCGATCGAGCCCAAGGTCGCCAAGCTGCGCTCGCAGTACGCCCATCGCCTCAAACCGGACGTCACGGGTACCACGCGCTGAGGCGCGGTAGCACGCGGCGGCCCCGAATCCGTCGATAGCTGTGCCTAAGTAGCGACACCATTCCGGTGCCCCGGGACGGCTTCTTCGCGCTCAGCGTCGACGGCTGAAGACCAGATTGCCGACGAAAATCAGACCGGTCTCCAACTGCGGCGGCGACTGCTTCGAGCCGAAAGCAAAGAACCGCCGCTCTGTGCGGCCCTCGGCATCGATCAGCGTGATGGTGTGGTGATCGATGGTGTAGCGACCGGGGCCGCTCTGGCTCTTGCTGCGCACCGTCGTACTGACCCCGCTCCGGTCGCCGCCCACGTCGGAGCCGGAACTGGATGCCCCCGCGCTGGCCTCCCGGGAATACCCCCCATCGGGCGTGAAGTCGAGATTGGTGCGCGCGGAGATCATTACGCCGCCCCCCGTGGCGGTGTTGCCGACGCCGGCGATGCGTCGGAACCTCCCGTCCAGCCGGCCCTCGTTGGCGTTTCCCGGAAACGCCACGAAAAAGTTGCCGCGCTGCAGCTTCATCTCCGACGAGCGGCCTTCGGCGTTGGTGAGCGTGAATCCCTCGGCCACCTTGGACCAGCGGCCCCAGCGCTTCGGACTCTTGCGCTTGCTCTCGCCCAGGTCCACGTCCTCCAGCGCCTCGCCTTCGACCTCGTAGTAGCTGCCGTCGCGAAAGAAGACCAGCGGCCGGTAATCGATGGTGACCATGCCCCCGACACCGTAGCTCGAGGCAGACCGAAAATAGACCCCTTCGACCTGGTCCCAATTGGCGGCATGCGCGGCCGGTTGGTGCGCTGAGCCCGGCGGGGTTTGCGCCATGGCAGTGGCGAGTGGAGCGAATACGGCCAGCCAGCGAAGCGAAGCAATCGGACGGCGCATGGCAACCTCGAGTGCAAGTCACTCCGAAGCTAACACGTCTCCAGGCCGCCGTCTCAGATCTGAATCTGGGCGCCCATCTCCACCACCCGGTTGGGCGGCAGATTGAAGAAGGCCGTCGCGGGACGCGCGTTGTTGGCCATCACGACGAACAGACGCTTCCGCCAGGTCGTCATCCGCCCGTCGAACCAGCCGGGCTTGCTGCCGGGCTGATGCTTGGCGGGAATGATGGTTTCCCGGCCCAGGTAGAAGCTGGTATCACGAATCTTCAGTTTCATGTCGTGCGCAGCCAGCATCTCGACGATGGCGGGCATGTCGGGTGTTTCCATGAACCCGTAGTGGACCCGGACCACGAAGAATCCGTGATCGAGCTTGGTTATCTCGACCCGCTCGTCCGGCTCCATCTGCGGCACCAGATGGTTCACGATCGACATCAGGATGACCCGTTCGTGGAGCACCTTGTTGTGCTTGAGGTGATGCAGCAGCACCGGCGGCGCGCCGGTCGGGTCCGAAGTCATGAAGACGGCCGTGCCGCTCACGCGCGGCAGCTTGTCACCCACATCCGAGATCAACAGATCGAGCGGCATCGCCCCTTCGCGCAGCTTGGCATTGAGCAACGCTCGGCCGCGGCGCCACGTCGTCATCATCGTGAAAACCCCGATACCGATCCCGAGCGGAACCCAACCGCCGTGCGGCACCTTGGTCAGGTTGGCCGCCAGGAAGGTCCCTTCGATCAGCAAGAGCCCTATGCCGAACGCGGCAACCTGCAGGCGATTCCAGCCGAAGCGATGGCCCGCAATGGCACAGAAGAGCAGCGTGCTCGTCATCATGGTCATGGTCACGGCCACGCCATAAGTGCCGGCCAGACTGTCGGCGTCGCGGAAGCCCAGCACCAACAGAACACAGACCACCATCAGGGTCCAGTTGACGGCCGGGATATAGATCTGTCCGATCTGCGACCGGGACGTGTGGAGGATCTGGAGCCGCGGCACATAGCCGAGTTGCATGGCCTGCTGGGTCAGGGAGAACGACCCCGAGATGAGCGCCTGCGACGCGCTGACGGCGGCAGCGGTCGCGATACCGGTCATGGGATAGAGCGCCCACGCCGGCACCAGCTCATAGAACGGATTGATGATCGCGCTCGGGTTGCTGAGCAGGAGCGCGCCCTGGCCGAAGTAATTGAGCACCAGCGCGGGCAGCACGACGCAGAGCCACGCCACCCGAATCGGGCGCCGGCCGAAGTGCCCCATGTCGGCGTAGAGCGCTTCGCCGCCCGTCACGACCAGCACGACGGCGGCGAGCACCATGAACGCCACCCCGGGATCCCGGAGGAAAAACGCGACGGCGTGATGCGGACTCATGGCCACCAGCACGCCGGGCTCGAGCAGAATGCCGCGAATACCCAGCAGGGCAATGCTGAAGAACCAGACGATGGTGATCGCGCCGAAGAACGATCCGACGAAGCTGGTCCCGCGCCGCTGGACCGAGAACAGACCGACGATGATCGCGAGGGAAATCCAGAGCACGAACGGCTCGAGCTTGTCCGACGCCACGGCAAGGCCATCGACGGCGCTCAGCACCGAGATGGCCGGCGTAATGGCGCCGTCGCCATAGAGCATGGTGGCGCCGAAGAGGCCGAACGCCACCAGCAGCCAGCGTCCGAACCGTTCCTTCCCCTCCGGCTTGACCAGCGCGAGGAGCGCGATGACGCCGCCCTCGCCGCGGTTGTCGGCGCGGAGCATGTGCGCGAGATACTTGAACGAGATGAGGATGTTCAGGCTCCAGAAAATGAGCGAGAGCACACCCAGCACATTTTCCGGGGAGAGCGGCACCCCGTAGGGGCCGCGAAAGCATTCTTTGAGTGCGTAGAGCGGGCTGGTGCCGATGTCGCCGAACACGACGCCCAGCGCGGAAAACGACAGGACAAACAGCGCTTTTCCGCGGGGCGGTTCGTGGTGGTGACCTATGTGAGGTACGCTACCCTCAGACTGGCTCATGCTGCTGCAGTCGCCCCTCTCTCCATTCGAGCACGGCGAGAATGAACAGCAACGCAATGATGACGGCGGATCCGACGCACCAGCGGCAGACCGCGCCGATCACGAAAAACTCGAGGTACTTGAGGTAGGCCGTGAAGCCGACGGCTCCGGTGGACAGCAGCACGAGTGCCGTCACCGGCCAGCTCGCCCCGGCAAACCTGGGCAAGAGCGCCAGCAGCGCGAGGCCCAGCAATGCGACATACCCCAGTACCCCGATCAGGGCCACATCGACCCCGAGAAAATAGCTCTGCGGCGACAGCTGCACCGTATCACACCCGCCGGTGCCGCACGCAATCGTCCCGATCATCCCCAGCTTGAAGAGATGGAGATAGCTCGCGATGAAGACCCCGGCCAGCGCCAAGAGGGCGATGGCCAGCCGGCGATTCATGGCGTCGGCGCCGGGACGAGTCCGCGAACGATCGAGGCGATGCTGTCGGACGAGAGCACGCCGGGATAGAGGCGACCGTTGATCAGGAAGGTCGGCGTCGAGCCGACGCCCAGCGCGAGGCCCTCATCGAGACTGGCCTGGATCCGGCCGGCATACCGGGCGGACTCCATGCATTCGTCGTACGCCGCGACATCCACTCCCGCCTGGCGCGCATAATCGCGGAAGATGCCGGTTGCCGAGGCCACCATGGCCCAGCTGGCCTGGTTGTGGTAGATCGTGTTGTGCAGTTCCCAATACTTGCCCTGGTCGTTGGCGCAGGCCGCCGCATGCGCCGCCAGCCGGGCATGCCGGTGCTGCGCCAGCGGGAAGTCGCGATAGCGCCAGCGCACCAGGCCCTGGTCGATCAGCTGCCGCTTGACGGCATGGAACTGGATCAACTCGAACGTCTGGCAGGCCGGGCACTGGAAGTCGGCGTACTCGCTGATTTCGACCGGCGCCGTTTCCGAACCGAGCAGATAGCCCCGGAAGCCGGCCGTATCCGCAGCCAGCACTTCGACGTTGGCCGGAATGCTGACATTTTTCGGCCGCGTCACCAGGTACGCAAGCACGGCAATGCCCGCCAGGGCGAGTACACCGATCAAGGCGTAGGATCGCGTCGGCGCCGGCGCTGCGGCTTTCTTCTTACCCGTTCGGGAATCTGCTGCCATGGCTCTGTCGTCCTCGTTCGGAAAGTCGGAGAGGTCTGGCCCGCCGCCCGGCGCCGCCCAACGGCGCCCTGCGAGCCGGCGATTTCGCGCCGCCCAAAGCTAACAGGTCGGGATGGCGGTTACAGGGCGGTCCCTTGGCTCAACACCCCTCCCCGCGCTATATTTCTCGGGATACGGAGCCCGTGTCCGGTTCCCGGACACCGAGGATCCCTAGCTCTTCAAGGGAAGGTCAATGGCCAGACAACAAAAGAAACCCTTCACGAGAACCGCTGCGGTCCCCACTACTCTCGACCAGGCACGTGACGAGCTCTTCAGCCACATCCTCCGATGCGGCGTGATCGAGGCCGAGTTTGAGCAGCAGAAAGAGTGGCTGGACGACACGATGCAGTATCTCGCGGAGCGGTATCCCGACCTCGAGGAAGACCAGTTGGGGCAGGTGCGGACACTCGGCGAGCGGTTCTGCCGCCCGGTGACGCGCAAGCCCGAGGTCGCCGGCTCGAGCGCGGAGTAATCCGCGATCAGCCGTTCGGGTCGCCCGATCGGAACGAACGGCCGCGTCGAGCGGCCGTTCGTCGTTTCCGGCCCCCGAGGAAATACCGATACCCCACAGCGGCCCGTACTCCGCCCGCCACCCCGGCCTCCAGAGCCCAGCGCCCTCGACCGGACCCCGGAATGTCGAGTCCCGCCGTGGCGACGAGGTACGGCCCCGAACGCGGCCCGGTAGTCCCCGCCACACCGACCCCCAGATAGGGAACCGGCCGCCGGCGATTGGGTTCGGGAAACCGGAACTCGAGGGTCAGCTCCCCCCGGCCCACGGTTTCGCCATCCTGCCGGCCGGCCATCCCCCGCCCCACCAGGGTCAGGTCCCGGCTGATCTCGCGCCCCAGCACCGCTCCCGCACCCCCGAAAACCGGATCAGAGGCCAATCCGACCAGATCGACCCCGACAACCCAGCGACCCTGTGCCCGAGCCTCCATCACCCCAAGCCCGAGCAGGAGCACGACTAGCGGCCCGACCCGGATCACTCGATGACGATCTCAGTAGTGACGGGCGTGGCCGGATCGAGCGACAGGAGCACGGAGCAGTACTTGGTCACCGAAAGCGCGACGGCCCGCTCCGCCTTGTTCCGATCGAGTCCTTCGCCCGCCATCGTGAAGCGCAACGTGATGCCGACGTATTTCCGCGGATGATCCTCGGCCCGCGTCCCAATCGCTTCCGTTCGCAGCTTGGTGAGCTTGACCTGCATCTTTTCGAGGATCGAGACGATGTCGGCCCCGGCACAGCCCACCGCCGCGATGAGCAGCAGGTGCATCGGGCCCGGCGCAACGGCGGTATCCGCATCGACCATGGCTTGCGGGCCGTCCGGCGGACCGCCTTGAAACCGCATGCCCCCGACCCAATCGACCGTCACCGTCCGGATATTGTTGCTCATGGAAAAACTCGAATGTGTGAATGAAGTGAGGACCGCTACAGCGCCCGTGCTTCGTGACGCCCGTAGGTATAATCGGCAATCGCGTACAGCGCCGCGAGCCCGGTGAGCCACGCCAGCGGCCTGAGCCACGACGACTCGAGCAGGAAGGCCAGTAGCGTGGCCAGTTGACACCCCGTGACGATCTTGCCCGATATCCGGGCCGGAATGGACACCGGCTTGCGACGCACCACGGTGATCAGGAACCCCACCGTCGCGACGATGTCACGCAACAGCACCGCCGCGATTTCCCAGGGGCGGAGCGCGCCGGCAAACAGCACCACCCCGAACGCCACCCCCGCGAAGACCTTGTCGGCCACGGGATCGAGGAACACGCCGAGCCGGGAACTGCCCCAGCGGCGGGCGGCCCAGCCGTCGATCAGGTCCGTCATGCCAGCCACGCAGAGAATGGCGATCCGCCACCCCGCCGATGGCACGAGCAGGAACATGATCGCCAGGGGGAATCGCGAAAAGGTGAGCAGATCCGCGACGGTCCACCGGGTGGACAGCCCCGGCCCCTCGCTGGGGGCGCTCATCCCCCCTGCCCTCCGCGCACCACCCCTTCGGCGCGCTCATCGACGACCAGGCAGCGAGCCGCCAGCGCCCGGACCGCTTCGGGCGTCACGGCGCGGTAGGGCGCGGCAGGATCGTCGAGCGCATCGAGGTTCCGCTCCACCAGCCAGGCATGGACGATCTCCCCGGCCAGCGCACCCGCCGTCTG
This sequence comes from Gemmatimonadales bacterium, assembly GCA_037189525.1. Taxonomy (GTDB): domain Bacteria; phylum Gemmatimonadota; class Gemmatimonadetes; order Gemmatimonadales; family GWC2-71-9; genus SHZU01. Next base: position 1,155,465 of record JBBCJC010000002.1, on the reverse strand, counting down.
GCGCTGCACCAGGGCCTGCCCCGCGAGATAGTTGACGGCCCGCGCGTGCTCGGCCTCGCTGATCAGCTCCTCGCGGAAGCGCGCCAGCTCGGCCAGCATCGCGTCGCGCGCTTCCTCTTCCCGCGACGGTGAGGTGGCGATGTAGGTGACCAGCGCGCCGGCCCGGGCGCGCTGCCAGCTGGACATCATCACCGTGTAGGCGAGCGAACGCTCCTCCCGGAGCCGATGAAAGAGCCGGCCGCCGAGCCCGCTCGCCACGGCCGCCAGGACCTCGGCGGCGTAGCGATCGTGGTCCGTGGCACTCGGTCCGGGAAAGACCATGGCCAGCGCGGTCTGCGCTTTGTTGCGCGTCTCGACCCGATGGCGAAGACCGCTCGCTCCGGACAGGGCGACGGCCGGCCGCCCCCTCTCGGTATCTCGCGCGGGGAGATCGTGAAAGACGCCCGCCAGACGGTCGGCCACGGCCTCCGGGTCGAGGCTGCCGACAGCGAGTACCAGCGGGCGCCCCGCGGCAAATTCCCGGTCGTGCCAGCCGCGCAGGGAGGCCGCGTCCATGGCGCCGAGCGACTCGACCGACCCCTTGAGCGGCAGGCCATAGCCGCGATCGCCGAACGCCGCGGCCAGTGCCAGGTCGATCGGCCGGCGGAACATGTCGTCGCCAGCCTGGACCGCCTCGCGGATCAGCGCGTCGCGTTCACGTTCCACATCGTCCGCGGCAAAGGTCGGATGCCAGAACACATCGCGCAGCAACCGGGCCGCCTGGTCCGTTGCATCGGGCAGGACCGAGACGCCGACGCCGAGCCAATCGGCGCCGATCGTCTGGCCCAACGTTCCGCCCCAGGCTTCGAACATGGCGGCCAGGTCCGCCGCGTCGAAGCCGGCCGCCCCGCGCACCGCCGAGCGGAGTACCAGCGCCGCCATACCCGCATCAGCGGCCGTTTCCTCGCCGACCCGATGCCGATAGATGCCTGCCGTGACCAGCGGCACGGTTGCCTTGCGACGGAGCAACAGATCGGCGCCGGGCAACGCGACATGCAGCACGCCGTGCCGTTCCCGGCCCCGAACCGGTCGCGGCGCCGGCAGCGGGCGATCGGCCGGTTGAGGGACCAGAACGGGGTCGCCCGCGGACACGCCGGCAAAGGCCGCCTCGATGTCCGCAGCAACCAGGTCGGCGCCCTCGCCGTGCGGCAGGTACGCCACCGCGGCGACCCGGGACGGGCGCAGGTAGCGGGACGCGACGTCCCGCACCTGGTCCGCCGTGACCGCCATCAGCCGCTCGTAGTCGCGGTCCAGCTGTTCGAGCCCGCCAAACGATTCTGCCGTGGCAAAGGCGGTAGCGCGGCCATCGACCGACTCGTGCCGGCGCGCCATCCGCGAGGCGAGCAGCGTCTTGGCGCGCGCCAGGTCCGCATCGGTCGGACCGGCTTCGGCGAGCCGGCGCACCAGCGCCGCCACCTGGTCGACCACCTCGGCGATCCGGTCGACCGGCAGCTCGGCATCGATGGAGAAGACGCCGATATCCGAGGCGCTGTAATGCGATGCGCCCACCGCCGTTACCAGGCCCGGTTGCCGGAGCCGCCGATAGAGCCAGCTCCCGCGTCCGGAGGTGAGCACCATGGCGGCAAGGTCGAGGGCCGGTGCATCGTCGCTCAGTTCCGGCGCTCCGCGCCAGCCCAACGCCAGCTCGGCCTGCTTGACGTCGCCGCGCAAGGTGCGGACACGAACCCCGTCGCGTTCGGTTTCACCCGGCGACCGCTCGGTCTCGCCGGGTCGGGCCTCCCACCCGCCAAAGGCCTCGGCTACTGCCGCGATGGCCTGGTCGACCAGCACGCCACCCACCACCGAGACGACGGTCCGGGCCGGGACGTACCGGGCATGGTAGTAGCCGTAGACATCATCCCGGACATATCCCGCCAGCTGCGCCTCGGTCCCGATCCGCCAGCGCCGGATCCGGTGCTGATCGAACAGCACCGCGTTGAGCGTCTCGTTCGTCAGCGCCGAGGGGGAGTCGAGCTTCCGCTTGGCCTCTTCGATGATGACCTGGAGTTCGCGACCGAGTTCGCCGGCGTCGATCGAGGCCCGCTGCAGCGCATCCGCCTGAATGGCGAGCGCCTCGCGAAACCCGTCGGCCGGCAGCACCACGTAGTAGGTGGTCGCCTCGTAGCTGGTATAGGCATTGAGATAACCGCCCAGCCCCTTGGTCTCGGCCGCAATCTGCCCGACCCCGCGGGTGGGGGTACCCTTGAAGAACATGTGCTCGAGCACATGGCTGATGCCTTGCCAGTGATCGGGCTCGTCGAAGAAGCCGGCCTTGACCTGAATCACGACAGCCACGGCGGCGGCATCGGGATCGTGCTGGGCCAGGACCGTGAGGCCGTTGTCGAGGCGGCGGCGAACAACCCCGGCAGTCCAGCGGCCCTCGCTGGGCAGCACGGGAGAAAAAGCGGTCAGCGTCACCCCGGGAACATAACGAGATTCGGTCCGGGAGGATTAACCTTGCGCCGAGTCTGGGGCGAACGGATCTTACCTCCATGCGGACGGGCGTTTCCCAGACCCTCCTCTGCTCAGCCGCCCTGACCGCCGGGCTCCTGAGCACCGCCGTCGGACAAGCCGTCGTGAAGGGGCGCGTCCTGGCCGATTCCACACGGGCGCCCCTCCAGGGCGCCGAGGTTCTGATCCCCGAACTCGACCGCAAGACCGTTACCGATGCGGACGGAGCATTTCGCCTCGACCGGCTCCCGCTCGGTGCGTACACGCTCCGGGTCCGCCGCATCGGCTTCCAGCCCGGCGGCGTTCGCCTCACCATCGACGCGATCGACAGCGTCCTGGTGGACCTCTCGCTGCAGGCCGCCGTGCTCCAACTCGAGCCACTTCTGGCAGTCGGCAAGATCCGCGGCGAGTCGCGCCTCGATGAGATCTACCGGCGGCACGTCACCCTCAATTCCAAGCTCCTCACGCCACAGTTGCTGCGCAAATCGCATCATCGCACTCTGGCCTCACTGCTCGAGGAGCGGGGCGTCGAGATCCGGCGGGGGTGGGAGGGATACGCCGCGTATTCGCGGCGGCGCAGTCAGGAGTGCCCGATGGGTGTGTTCTACAACGGCATGCCGCAGTCGGTCACCAATCTGAACATGTATCCGGTGGTCAGTATCGAGGCGGTGGAGGTGTTCACGTCCGTCGCCTGGATCCCGATTCAGTACGGGTTCAGCGCCGATGCCGATTGTGGTGTGGTGTTGATCTGGGGCCGCTGAGGGGGCACCACCAGGCCGGCCCCCTGGGGCCGCTCAGTGGACGATCCGGAGCACACCCGCTTCGGCCGCGCCGCGCACGAATGCCTCGGCACTGGTGACCGGAATCACGACCCCGGTTTCCTGCTTGCCGCGCTGGGCCTGACCCGCCATGAACTCGGCCATGGACTGCGCGGCCGCGTGCCGATCCGAGGCCTTGAGCTGGAGCACGATTTCGTCCCACGTCCCGCGGAGGGCGTGTCCGGCGAGGGTGATGATCTGGTGATGATCGCTGCGCTGGCCCGGGCGGCGCTGCATCTGCTGCAACTCGACCAGCATGGTCCCGAAGAGCTCGAGCTGGGTGGGATCACGCAAGGTGCCGTCGCTCTGGATCGCTTCGATTTCCGCGAGCAGTTCGTCGACGGGGTCGGGCTCTCCGAGGAGATCGGAGACGCGCTGAAACCATGGCTCCAGGCTGGTATCGTCCTCAGCCAGCCGGAAAAAGGTCCGCTTCAATTCGATGACCCGGAACAGGCCGAGCTCGTCGAAATGCTCCTCCGGGTCGGTGCGCTCGAAATGGATCAGCGCAGCCGCCGTTTCGCCCCGATCGTAGAGCAGGTTGGCGAGGTAAATTCTGGGCTCGGCAAAGGTCGGATCGATGGCCAGGGCTCGGCGCAGCCAGAAAATCGCGGCGCCTTCCCGGCCCAGCCGGTGTGAGACGTAGCCCATGCAGGCCGCCGCCTCTTCGCAGTCGGTATCGGCGCTGGCCGCGAGCTCGAAGAACCGATGGGCCTGCACCAGTTCGCCGTCGCGGAAGAGGGCGCGGCCGATCTGCAGCATCAGATCGTGGTCTTCGGCAAAGCCCAGTTCCAGGACCCGGTCGAATGCCTGACGGGCAGCGACGCCATCGCCGATGCGAAGCTGCACCTCGCCGAAGCCGGCCAGCGCGTCCTCGTGGTCGGGTTCCAGCGTCAATGCCTGGGCAAAGGCGCCGCGCGACCAGGCGTACTCCTCCCGGGCCAGATAGGCATATCCGGCGCCGACATACAGTTCGACGGCAGACGGATACACGGCGAGCCCGTCCTTCAGGATCGCAAGCGCTTCGTCGTAGCGGCCTTGATTGTACAGCTGGTGGGCTTGTTCGTCGTACTCGTCAGAGCTTCGGAACCCATCCGACATCTGGTGGACTCCCCGGCTGAGGTTACGGAAACATACGGGCGGCCTTCCAAAGGACACAAGGCCGCCCGGGCTTTCGACAGGTCAGCCGCCCGACGAAAATCGAACCGGAGTCTGCGGACGCGTCTCGACCGTCAGCGAAAAGATATCGGGGCGGGCATAATGACCGACCGGATCGAAGTCGTACTTCCCCTTAGCGATCTGGCTCAGGTCGAGGTCTGCCACCAGTACGGTCGATTCGTCGTAGACCGGACCGGCCAGCACCGTCCCCATCGGATCGACGATCAGACTCCCCCCGCGAATCAACCGCGCGTCGGGATCGTCGCCCTGGATCGGGGCGTAGTCGGCCGGATAGTCGCTCCGGCGGGCGTGCTGGCAGGCCGAGAGCACGAAGCAGCGTCCTTCGCGCGCAATGTGACGCATGCTGGCGGCCCAGATCTCGCGATCGTCAACGGTTGGTGCGCAGTACAACTGGATACCCTGGGCATACATGGCGGTCCGCAGTTGGGGCATGTAGTTCTCCCAGCAGATCACGGCGCCCAGCTTACCGAGGGTGGTATCGAAGACTTCGAGGGTGGAGCCGTCGCCGAAGCCCCAGATGATCCGCTCCATGGCCGTCGGCATCAGCTTCCGATGCCGGCCGAGCATGACGCCTTCCGCCGAGAAGTAGAGGGCGGTGCAATAGAGGGTGCCTCCGTCGCGCTCGATCACGCCAACGACCAGCACCAACCCATGCTCACCTGCCGCACTCGCCAGGATCTCGGTGACGGGTCCGGGCACGTCGATGGCGGCGTCCCAATAGCGGCTGAACAGTTCGCGGCCCTCGTCCGAGCGCATCCCGACCCGCGCACCGAAATCGACGCCCTTGGGGTACCCTCCGATGAACGCCTCGGGAAAGACGACCAGTTGCGCTCCCTGACGGGCTGCTTCGGCCACGCGCGCCTGGAACCGGTCGAGTGTGGCTCCCAGTTCGAACGCCTGAGGCGCTTCCTGCACGACAGCGGCACGCACGATGGACATGATGAAACCTTGGTTCGAGATCAGCGACAGGACGGGGGCGGATCGAACAGCCGGACCACTTCGATGCGCTGCTCGATCGTCGAGCGCAGCGAGCGTTTGACGCCTCCCGTTGCGGGAATCCGCGCGGTGATGGCAATGGTTCGCGACCAGGTCAGCGGTCCGAACCGTGGCGACCAGAGCAACTGCCCTTCCTCGCGCACCACCTGATCGATGGTCACCTCGAGCGAGTCCGCGGCGGGATAGCGATCGCCATACCGGCTGGTGGTGGTCCAGGCGTACCGATGCCGGGCTTCGCCGCCGGCCCGATGGTCGCGATCGCGGCGAATGGTGAACCCCGAGTCGGTCCATTGGGCTCCGACGGCGAGTTCCCGGTCGGGCAACCGGGGAAAGAAGTCTTCGAGCACGGGCGCCAGGTCCGCAATGTCGGCGACCTCGTTCGGCACGAACGGCATCCGGATGGTTTCATAGCGGCCATCGGATGCCAGCAGACCGCGGTACCGACCGCCCAGGAAGCCGTCCAGATCAGGCGTCTCTCGCCCCGCTTCGGTTTCCCGCCAGACAATCAGCGAGTCATACCAGGCGTCGAGGGCCAGCGCACCGATCGAATCGCGAGCCGTAACGAGCAGGACGCCCTCGCGCCCGGCCCCGTTGCGCACGGACGCGGTACCGGATTCGCCGCGCAACACGGTCCGGACGCTCTCCTTGAACGCCGCGCAGCTCAGCGGCTCGGCCTGATAATGCATCGCGCCCCGTTCCTGCGCAGAGAGCGCAGCCGCCGCCGTGGCGACCACGACGGAGAGCAGGAACGGGGCGCGAAACATCGTCGACGGCAGGCGCGTTACTGGCCCGCCATGAACGGATAGCGATAGTCGGTCGGCGGCACCATCGTTTCCTTGATGGTCCGCGGCGAAAGCCACCGGATCAGATTCAGGAACGAACCAGCCTTGTCGTTGGTGCCGCTGGCCCGGGCGCCGCCGAAGGGCTGCTGCCCGACCACCGCGCCGGTGGGCTTGTCGTTGATATAGAAATTGCCGGCGGCATGGCGCAACGCCTTGTGCGCATCGGCAATGGCCGAACGGTCTCTCGCAAAGACGGCACCGGTCAACGCGTAGGGACTGGTCGAATCCACCAGCTTCAAGGTGTCCTTCCACTCCTCGTCTTTGTAGACGTAGGCGGTCAGAACCGGTCCGAACAGCTCTTCGCACATGGTACGATAGCGGGCGTCCTTGACCTGAAGCAGGGTCGGCTCGACGAAGTAGCCCTTCTTGTCGTCGGCGCCGCCACCGGCCAGCACGGTGACACCGCGATCTTTCTTGGCCTGTTCGAGGTAGCCCTTGAGCTTACCGAAGGAGCGGGCATCGATCACCGCTCCCAGAAAATTCCGGAAGTCGGCAACGTCGCCCATCTTGAGTTCCGCGATCATCGCGACGGCGCGGTCGCGGACTTCCGGCCACAGACTCTGCGGAATGTAGGCACGCGAGGCGGCGCTGCACTTCTGTCCCTGGTACTCGAAGGCGCCGCGCACCAGTCCCACGGCGAGCGCGGCGGGGTCGGCGCTCGGATGAGCCAGCACGAAGTCCTTCCCGCCGGTTTCGCCCACCAGGCGCGGATAGGTGGCGTACTCACCGATCCGCTCGCCCACGGTGCGCCAGAGCGACTGGAACACGGCGGTGGAGCCGGTGAAGTGGATACCCGCCAACCGGCGATCCGACAGGACGCGATCGGATACCGTGGCAGCGTTACCGGGCACGAAGTTGATCACGCCGGGCGGCAGGCCGGCTGCCTCCAGCAACTTCATGATGTAGTACCCGCTCAACGCGGCGGTCGCCGCCGGCTTCCAGACCACTGTATTGCCGAGCAATGCGGGGGCTCCGGCGAGATTGCCGCCGATCGCGGTGAAGTTGAAGGGCGAAATGGCGTAGATGAATCCCTCGAGCGGCCGATATTCCATCCGGTTCCACATCCCGGGCACCGAGAGCGGCTGCTGGGCATTGATGTCCGCCGCAAAGGCGACATTGAAGCGCCAGAAATCGATCAGTTCGCAAGCCGCATCGATCTCGGCCTGAAAAATCGTCTTGCTCTGGCCGAGCATGGTCGAGGCGTTGAGCACCTGGCGCCAGGGACCGGCCAGCAGGTCGGCAGCGCGGATGAAGACGGCAGCGCGATCTTCGAGCGACCAGGTCGACCAATCGCGATAGGCTCGCTCGGAGGCCTGCACCGCCTGGGCAATTTCCTTGGGGCCGGCCTGGTGGACGTTACCAAGGACGTGCGCGTGCCGGTGCGGCGACACGATCGGCACCGTGGTCCCGGTGCGAATCTCCTTGCCGCCGATGATCAGCGGGATGTCGGCGACCTGGCCGCCAATTTCCTTGAGGGCAGCCTTGATGGCAGCGCGTTCCGGCGTACCCGGCGCATAGGACAGCACGGGTTCGTTGATCGGGGTCGGGATAGTATTGGACATGGCCGATGGCTCGGAATTGGAGGCGAAATGGACCCACTCGGAGTACGCCGGAATCTAGCCTCTTCTCCCATCCTCCACTATATATCCCCGACGTCAATTCGATCCCTTTGCAAGGCTCTGAAGCAATGCGTGGAACCCTGCTGGCCATCCTGGCCCTGACCGGAGGCTGCCGCCTCTACGATCTCGACTCCAAAGTCTCGGATCAGGCCGGCCTGATCCCGGCCGAGCAGTTTGCCAGGTACGGCACCGAACAGGCGCGGGCCGTGGCAATCGGCCGGGCGCTGGCCCAGTGGGATGGGGGTCAGTCGCACGAGGCGCGGGCGGTCCAGACGACGAAAGCCGCCGAATATGCGCGCACCCTGCCCGGGGTCCGCAGCGTCGAAGTCGACACGCTGGGTTACCGCCTGACGGTCGTCTTCGCCAGCGGCTGGCGGGCGGGCATCGTTCCGATCACCGATGGCATTGCGCCCGAGGCGACCCCCGGCATCGCCGGCAACTGACCTCTTCCAGTAAAAGACACCGGCGGCTCCGAACGATCCGGAGCCGCCGGTTTTTTGCGCCTGGATCAGTGATGCTGGTGGCTGGGTCGCGGGGCAGCAGCCGGTCGCCCAGCAACCCCTCCCATCTTGTCGACCCCACCCATGTGATCTGCCATCATCCGCCAGTGCTCCAGGTCGATCACATTGCTGGTCGGATTCTGGAATTCATCCAGCGCTTCCTCGATGACCCTCGCCTTGTCCGCAGCAGCAACCTTGGGCGACGCGAGGACATCCGAAATGATGTCGTGCATCATGTGCAGATTGTCGAAGATGATCGCGGCTCGCGGGTGGCGCTCGCTGAAGTGCGGAGCAACCGCTGATCCCATCGGCATGACGCTGGGCAAGGTACCGGGCGCTCCATCCACCATCGCCCAGAACCGCGCCACGGTTTCCTTCACTCCGGCCTGCTTGGCCGCCGCGTCCTGCTCGGCGATCAACGGTTCGTAGAGACCGACCTGGAGCCAGTGATAGGCCCAGATCAAGCCGTTGAACTTGGGATACCCGACCCGGAACACCTTGCTGAAATACTGCTCGTCCATCAGCGCCATGGCCTTGGGTCGATCGGTAAACGCATAGTCCCGGTCGGCGAGGTAGCGATTGATCAGTGTTTCGACCAGAGTCGTCTGCTGATCGCTCGGCAAGCGCTCGTCGGCGTAGACATCGTAGATCTGCCGGTGCAGGACGTGGGCCCGTTCGAACATCAGCTTGGCACGCCATGCCATCCGGCTGTAGCGGGGCATGATCGCTTCCTCCGCAACCGAGAAGCGGGGCGGACGCCGCAACAGATCGCCGACCAGATAGCGGAACTCCCGGTCTTCGAGTTGCTCGACGGACCCCGCCGGGTCGGCCAGCAACCGCTCATACAGAATCGCGTGCCCGTAGTCGAACGCGTTGAAGAGGCGGGCCGCCTCGGGATAGTTGCGCAGGAACTGCCAGTTGAAGGCGCCCGGATAGTAGAACTCTTCGTTACGCCCGCCCTGTGCCGTCAGTAGACCCGGCGCCAAGGCCATGAGCAGCATCGTCATGATGGTTTTCATCGGACACCTCGTCGCATCAGGCTGCGAACGCCAAAGGCATGACTCAGGGAGACCGTGAGCGAGGTTCCCGCATCAAAATCGTCGAGCGCCTGGGCCACACCGATGGCGCCCACAACCGTCGGGGTCAACTGGCGGCGAACCCCGGCCCCGGCGCTCCAGGTAACCGGAAGCGCGCCGGCATCACGATTGACCACGACCTCCGCGACGACCAGCGTGCTGCTGCGAAACAGGGTCCGATCCCAGGCCACCCCGGCCCACCACGGTGTGCCCAGGTGCGAAGCCTCCGGAACGAGCAGGCCCACCACCCCGTTCAGGTGGAGGCGTGACCGGCCGATCGACCGGGTCGCCAGCCCGGTCAGAGTGACTTCGACATCGCGACCAAATCGCCCGTCTCGCAAGGGCTGCGCAGCCTCGAGACTGAAGGCAATGGCCGGCAACGACGGAGTTTCCCTCCGAACGTTCCACAAGGCGCCGATCTCCGCGGCTGCCAGGCCCGCGCTGCCTCCGGTGCGATGGAGGTCGACCTCGACACCGACCCCGACCATCAGGTTCCGATGGATGCCATACTCGAGATGGGGCGACACGGTGTGCCGCACCGCACCATCACCACGGCCGGCGGCATAGGGAAGCGAGAGCTCGAACGCAAAACGCTCGACGGGATAGGCATCGGTGACCCGAACCGGGCGACCGACGTCCAGGTTACGATAATCGATTTGCGCAGCAAGGGGTGCGACCCCGATTGCCAACGCCAAGACCACGGCCAGCGGCCGAGTCCATTCCTGCCCAATCATGACTACTCCTCGTCAATGGAACGATGAAACGACTAGACGTTCGTGTGACGGGAGGCGTTGGGTGGAGGTGTGGGTGGTTTCAGAGAAAGGGAGCGGGCCACCTGGGCGGCCAGACGCTGCGCTTCGAGGTTTCCGTCCGGCACGGGGAGCGGCGCCAACTCGCCCGAAGCAGGATCCGCGGACACGCTGCACTGCAGATGCCGCCCGCATTCGACCGGCGGGCAATGAGGACATTCCCGGGCGCCGTCGGTATCTTTGGCCGAGTGGCCGTGATGATCGTGCTGCGAGGTCCCGGCCGCTGGCTGGGGGGCGCAGTGCGGCTCCGGCCGGGGGGCGGTTGACGACAGCATCCCCAGGAGGGCCATTACGAAAATCAGTCGGCTGACGAGTCCCTGCATCGTCCGACAAGCTTAATTTCGCCGGCTACTGCCAAGCAACATCACCCGGAGCGGAGTTGGGTTCCATGCGCCTCAGTCGTTCGGCCGTCTTTGCCATCATCGTCGCGGTCTTCATCGGCATCCTCGCGTATACGAGCTTCAAGCCCCAGCAGATCACCTGCGAAGTCTGCGTCGACTTCCGGGGCGGGAGCCGTTGCGCCAAGGCGTCGGGGCCGACCAAGGAAGCCGCCGCCGAAACGGCGCAGACGGCCGCATGCGGACCGATGGCGCGCGGAATGGATGACATCATCGCCTGCGGCCGAGTCGTGCCCCGCTCGGTCAGCTGCGGAGGGTGACCCGATGGCGCTTGCGTCGGTTGCCGGGCTGATCGACCTCGCCGTTCGAGCCGTCGCGCTGAGCGCGGTGGGCCTGGCCGCCGTTGTCGCGGCGACGCATTGGGCCGTTCGTTCCCGCCGGATTGCCCCGCTCGGCGCGTGGTCCAAAACGGTGCGGAGCCTCTCCGATCCGGCGCTGCGCCCGCTCGAGCGGCAACTGGTCCGGCGCGGCGGCAATCCGCAGGACGCCTCGCTCTGGTTGGTCGGCATTGCCGTGATACTCGGCCTGGCGCTGATCTGGGTGGTTCGGGGCGTGATCCAGCTGGTCTACTCGCTGCTGGCCCTCCGGGATGCCTCGCCGCTGATGCTCATCCGGGTCGGGGTCGACTGGGCCATCACGCTGGTCATCGCCGCGCTGTTCGTCCGGTTCATCGGCGCCTGGTTCGGACTCGGCTCGACCCATCGGTGGATGCGGCCGTTTTACCGGCTGACCGAATGGATCCTCGGGCCGATTCGCCGGCGCCTGCCGCCGATCGGCATCATCGACGCCAGCCCGATCGTTGCCTACCTGGCGCTGTTACTGTTGCGCGCGCTCCTCTTCCAGTTGCTGGGCGGGTAGTGCCGGTCCACCCGACCCCGCGGGGCGTCCGGATCGACCTGCACGTGCAGCCGCGGGCTTCGCGTACCGAGGTGGCCGGCCTCCACGGCGATGCGCTCAAGCTCAGGATCGCTTCACCACCGGTCGATGGCGCCGCCAACGAGGAAATCGTCGCGTTCCTCGCGGCCCAGCTGGCCGTCCCGCGCCGCGCCGTGACCATCACAGCCGGCGCCTCGGGGCGACGCAAAGCCGTGACCATCGAGGGCGTTACCGTGGAGGCCACGCGACGCGCCCTCAACCTGAACGACTGAGCGTCAGCTTCCGCTGGTATTGGCCAACGCAAAGGCCAGCACGTCCGCCCTCGCCTCGACCTGCTTGGCGACCGGCTTCCCCGCCCCATGGCCAGCTTTGGTTTCGACCCGGATATAGGCCGGCCGATCCCACGTCGTCGCCGCTTGCAGCGCAGCGGCAAACTTGAAGGAGTGCCCCGGCACCACGCGGTCGTCGTGGTCGGCGGTGGTGACCAGCGTGGCGGGATAGTCGGTGCCCGGCTTCAGGTTGTGCAACGGCGAATAGGCGCGCAGCACTGGAAAGTGCGCTGCATCATCGGCCGAGCCGTACTCGGTGGCCCATGCCCAGCCGATGGTAAAGTGATGGTAGCGCAGCATGTCCATCACGCCGACGTCGGGCAGCGCCACCGCAAAGAGGTCGGGGCGCTGCACCAGCACCGCGCCGACCAGCAATCCGCCATTCGAAGCGCCTTCGATCGCCAGATGCCGCGCGCTCGTGTAACCCTCTCGAATCAGATACTCGGCGGCGGCAATGAAGTCGTCGAAGACGTTCTGCTTTTTCTCGAACATCCCCGCGCGATGCCAATCTTCGCCGTATTCACCGCCGCCGCGCAGATTGGCCTGGGCGTAGATCCCGCCTTGCTCGAGCCAGGCAATCGTCGCGGGGTCGAAAAACGGAGTGAGATTCGCGTTGAACCCACCGTAAGCATACAGCAGCGTCGGATGCGACCCGTCCCGGATCAGTCCTTTACGATGGGTCACGAAGACCGGTACCTGCGTACCGTCGCGGCTGTTGACAAAGACCTGTTCCGTCACGAATGCGGCCGGATCGAAGGTGAGCCGCGGAGACCGGAAGGGAGCAAGCGCTCCTGACTGCAGATCGTAGCGGTACACCGACGTCGGCACCAGAAACGACGTAAAGGCAAAGAACATCTCGTGCCGGTCCGGCTCGCCTGAAATCCCGCCGGCCGTCCCGATGCCCGGCAAGTGGATCTCGGACACCGCGCTACCCTCCAGGTCGACGACGGCGAGCCGCGACTTGGCATCCACCAGGTACGACGTCACCAATCGGCCGCCAACGAGAGAGACGCCGTCGAGCGGCTGCTCCGCCTCCGGAACGACCTCACGCCAGGCCTCGGGAGCGGGCGCTCGAGTGTCGACGGCAATGACTCGACCGCGCGCGGCACCGCGATCCGTTCGGAAATAGAAGATCGGCCCGACGTTCCCGATAAAACCGTATGCCGCATCGAATTGATCGAGCAACTTGACCATGGGACCCGTGATGGTCGGGGCCAGCGGATCGCTCAGATCCTGGTAATAGACTCGGGTCCGCGAATCCGTACCGAGCCAGACGGTGAGTACCAGGTAGCGACCGTCGTGCGTTACCTCCGCAGCAAAACCCCAGTCGGGCTGATCCGGCCGTTCGTAGACCAGCTGATCCTCCCGCTGCTCGGAGCCGAGCCGGTGGTAATACACCTTCATATCCCGATTCTGCGCGCTCGACGCGTCGTTGGGATCAGGCTCGGGGTATCGCGAGTAGAAGAACCCTTGCCCATCCCGTGTCCAACTACCTCGCGAAAACTTGATCCATCGTAAGTGATCGATACGGTCAATGCCGTCATCGACCTGACGAATTCGAAACTCCTGCCAATCGGAGCCGCTGGCCGACGTGCCGTACAGGAGCAATCGGCCATCCGGGCTTGGCTCGACCAGTGACAACGCCACCGTGCCATCGGCCGAGAGGCGGTTGGGATCGAGCAGCTCCCGTCCATCCGCAGCAAGGGAATCCTGCACGTACAACACCGCCTGATTCTGGAGGCCGGTGTTTCGGGTATAGAAGTATCGACCGCCCCGATGATACGGGATGGAATAGCGCTCATAGTCGTACAGCGCCGTCAGCCGCTTTTCGAGGTGTTCTCGCAGGGGAAGCGCCCGGAGATACTCGAAGGTCACCTGATTCTGGGCGGCAACCCACGCGGCGGTTTCCGGCGAATCGGCGTCCTCGAGCCATCGATAGGGATCGGGCACCTCGACACCGTGCAGGGTGTCGACCTGATCGACGGTTGGCGTGGGCGGGGGACGGCGGATGGGGGCGCGGGACATCGATCATTGCTCATGCATTGGGTGGCGGAAAATACACGGGAAGCCCGGCCGCGCCCTCACGGATTGGCATCGGGCATGGCGCTTGCTTAGATTATTCAGGCAGACAACCGATGCTTTCCGTGGCGATTTGCGCTGATTGCGGCCACGTTAAACAAACGCTAAAACGCTTGCCCGGGGCGTTTTCAGCCCCGGGCATCTCGTTAGGGGGACTGCATGACTGTCGCTGACCGAATCGAACCGTCTCTCGCGCTCCGCGAACGGCGCGCCGCGCGTCTGGCCAAGCTGGAGCCCCTGCTCCGCCGCCGCGTGGTCATTCTGGACGGCGCCTACGGTACGATGATTCAGCGGCACAAGCTGGACGAGGCTGCCTATCGGGGCACTCGCTTTGCCGACTGGCCCGGGGAACTGCGCGGCAACAACGACCTGCTCTGCCTGACGCAACCGCAGATCGTCGCCGATATCCATCGCGCCTATCTCGACGCCGGCGCCGACATCGTCGAGACGAACTCGTTCAGTTCGACGACCGTCGCAATGGCCGATTACGGCATGCAGTCGCTGGTCTACGAACTCAATCTGGTGTCGGCGCAGCTTGCCAGGCAGGTCGCCGACGAGTTCGAGCGCGACGATGCGCCGCGCTACGTCGCCGGCGTGCTCGGTCCCACCACTCGGACCGCATCGCTCTCGCCGGACGTGAATGACCCCGCGGCGCGCGGCGTGACGTTCGACGAGCTGGTTGCTGCGTACAACGAAGCGGCGACCGGGCTGATCGACGGGGGCGCGGACCTACTGTTGATCGAGACGATCTTCGACACGCTGAACGCCAAGGCCGCGATCTTTGCGATCGAGGAGTGCTTTGCCCGTCGCGGCGAGCGGCTCCCGATCATGATCTCGGGCACCATCACCGACGCCAGCGGCCGGACTCTCTCCGGGCAGACCGCCGAGGCCTTCTGGTATTCCATGGCGCATGCCAAGCCGCTGTCGATCGGGTTCAACTGCGCGCTTGGCGCGGATCTGCTCCGGCCCTACGTCCAGGACGTGTCCCGGATTGCGCCGGTATTTCTGAGCGCGCATCCCAATGCGGGGCTGCCGAACGAGTTCGGCGGATACGACGAAACGCCCGAGACGATGGCCGCCACGATCGCCGAGTTTGCGCGGAGCGGGCTGGTCAACATCGTGGGCGGTTGCTGCGGCACCACACCGGATCACATTCGCGCCATCGCGGAGGCGGTTGCCGGCTTGCCGCCCCGGGTGCCACCGACCCTGGAGCCGCGCCTCCGTCTGAGCGGTTTGGAGCCCGTTACCATCGGCCCGGAGTCGCTCTTCGTCAACGTGGGTGAGCGCACCAACGTGACCGGGTCGCGCCGCTTTGCCAAGCTGATCCTGAACGGCCAGTACGAAACGGGTCTCGAGATTGCGCGGAGCCAGGTCGAGAACGGCGCACAGGTTGTCGACGTCAACATGGACGAAGGGATGCTCGACTCCCACTCGGCCATGCGGACCTTCTTGCGGATGATCGCGTCGGAGCCCGCGGTCGCCAAAGTCCCGATCATGATCGACTCGTCCAAGTGGAGCGTGATCGAGGAGGGGCTCAAGAACGTCCAGGGCAAGGGCATCGTCAACTCGATCAGCTTGAAGGAGGGCGAGGAGGAGTTCCTGCGCCAGGCCCGCCTGGTGCGGCGGTACGGCGCCGCCGTGATCGTGATGGCCTTCGACGAAACGGGTCAGGCCGACACCGCCGACCGCAAGGTCGCCATCGCCGAGCGCGCCTACCGGCTGCTCACCGAGCAGGCTGACTTCCCGCCGGAAGACATCATCTTCGACCCCAACGTCTTCGCGATTGCGACGGGCATCGAGGAGCACCAGAACTACGCGGTCGACTTCATCGAGGCCACCGCGCGGATCAAGGCCACCTTGCCGCATGCGCTGATCAGCGGTGGCGTGAGCAACGTCTCCTTCTCGTTCCGCGGCAACGATCCGATCCGCGAGGCGATCCACACCGTGTTCCTGTACCATGCCATCAAGGCGGGCATGGACATGGGCATCGTCAACGCCGGCGCGCTCCAGGTCTACGACGACATCCCTGCCGAGCTGCTGGAGCACGTGGAAGACGTGGTGCTCAACCGGCGCGACGATGCGACCGAGCGGCTGCTGGCGATTGCCGACACCTTCAAGCATCAGGGAGCCAAGGTCGAGGCCGACGCTTCGTGGCGGCAATTGCCGGTCGAGAAGCGTCTGGCGCATGCGCTGGTCGAAGGCATTGCGGAGTTCATCGAAGGCGATACCGAGGAGGCACGCCTGCGGGCCGCCCGCCCCATCGAGGTGATCGAGGGGCCCTTGATGGACGGCATGAATATCGTCGGTGACCTCTTCGGCGCCGGGAAGATGTTCCTGCCGCAGGTGGTCAAGAGCGCCCGGGTCATGAAGAAGGCCGTGGCTTATCTGATCCCGTTCATCGAAGCCGAAAAGAGCGAGGGCCAGCGCGCCAAGGGGAAGGTGCTGCTCGCCACGGTCAAAGGCGATGTCCACGACATCGGCAAGAACATCGTCGGCGTGGTGTTGCAGTGCAACAACTTCGAGGTGATCGACCTGGGCGTCATGGTGCCGTCGCCCAAGATCCTGGAAACGGCGGTCAAGGAGGGCGTCGACCTGATCGGGCTCTCGGGCCTCATCACGCCGTCGCTCGAAGAGATGTGCCTGGTGGCCGGCGAAATGGAACGGCAGGGTTTTTCGCTGCCGCTCCTGATCGGTGGTGCAACGACGTCGAAGGCCCATACCGCCGTCAAGATCGAGCCCTGCTATTCGGGGCCGGTCATCCACGTGCTCGACGCTTCCCGCGCAGTCGGCGTGGCCGGCAGCCTGGTCAGCGATTCGCTCAAAACGGACCTGGTGCGCAACACGCGGACAGAATACGCAGGGATCCGCACGGCGCGGGCGGGCCGCAGCGAGGGCGACAATCAGATCAAGATCGAGGAAGCGCGCGCCAATCGCCTGGTGCTGGATCTGACCGTGCCCGTGCCCCGCCCGAGCTTTCTCGGCGTGCGCGCCTTCGACAACTTTCCGCTTGCCACGCTGGTGGAGCGGATCGACTGGACTCCGTTCTTCCAGACCTGGGAGCTGGCGGGACACTACCCCGCGATCCTGTCCGACCCGGTGGTGGGCCCGACGGCCAGCGACCTCTTCCGGGAAGCCCGCACCCTGCTCGACGGCATCGTGGCCGACAACCTGCTCACGGCGCGCGCCGTGGTGGGCTTCTGGCCCGCCAACGCCTCGGGCGACGACATCGAGCTCTACACCGATGAGACGGGATCGGACGTCGCCGCCACGATTCGGACTCTCCGCCAGCAGCACCGGAAGAGCGGCAGCAGACCGAATCTTGCGCTGGCCGACTTCGTCGCCCCCAAGGCAACCGGGCTGCGCGACTACGTCGGTGCCTTTGCCGTGACGGCCGGGATCGGGCTCGAGCCGATCGTGGCCGAGTTCCAGCGCGACCATGACGACTACCGCGCGATTCTGGCCAAGGCCCTCGCAGACCGGCTGGCGGAGGCGTTTGCCGAAGCCATGCACGAGTTGGTCCGCAAGGAACTCTGGGGATACGCATCAACCGAGTCGTTGAGCAACGAGGATCTGATTCGCGAGAAGTACCAGGGCGTGCGGCCGGCGCCCGGCTACCCGGCGTGCCCGGAGCATACCGAGAAGCGCACCCTGTTCGAACTGCTCGACGCGCCGGCCAATGCGGGGATCCACCTGACCGAGAGCTTTGCCATGTATCCGACGGCGGCGGTCAGCGGTTACTACTTCTGGCGTCCCGAATCACAGTACTTCGGCGTCGGCAAGATCGGCCGCGACCAAGTCGAGGACTACGCTCGCCGCAAGGGTATCACGGTCGCGGAGGCCGAGCGCTGGCTGGCACCAAACCTGGGCTACCGGCGCACCTGACGAGGCCGAGACCCGCGCCGACGAAACCCTGGGATGTCCTTCGTCTCGTCAGTCGAACCAGAAGTATTTCCAGTGCGCGCTCGGCGTGTCATGGACCGCATACCATCCCTGGTTCTCTGCCAGCTGCTCCGGTGGCCACGACAAGATCCACGAGGCGTGGCTGGGCATGAGGTGCTCATCGAGCCGGTTGTACGCGACGAACTCCCTGGTGCCGATATTGTCGAAAAGGAAACGGGGCTGCTCGAAGAACAGGGTGTACGCATCGCCCTGCGGCAGGTAGTGGAAGCGTTCGACCCCGACCACCGGCGGATCATAGTCCTTCCACGCAGCCAGCAACGAGCTCGGATAGCGCTTCCGCTCGGTCCGATGCCGCTCGATCGCCTCGAGTATCTCCGCGCTCCCCGCGATCGTGCGGTTCCTGCTGAGCGTCGTGACGGGAGACGCCAGCAGCACCTGGAGGGACACGAGCATCACGGGGATCACGGCGAGATAGATCGGCACCGGGTTGACGACGCTTGGCAGCACCGTTTTCAACCCGTTGAGCCGAGGAAGCAGCCTGGCCAGGGCATACAGCCATAGGACCAGCGAACACAGCCCCAGGACGACGCCGCTGCTCATGAAAGCGACCAGCGAGACGAGCACGGCAACGACCGAGCCGACGATGACGGAGGCTATCCCGTATCGGTACGCCGTTCCGGCGGAAGGTGAGCTCCGCCTTCTCTCTCGCAGCTCGTGCACCAGCCAGATGGCGCCACCCGGCACCAGCAGGAGCCCGAAGACCCCGAATCCCTGAATCATGGTCGAGAGCACGACGGCCAGCCCATCGTAGCGACCGGGAAGAAACGGGTAGATCATGCCCAGCACGAGGAGCGCAGTAATCCCGAACGATCCGGCAAGGTGCGTAGCTAGCGACGACTTCTTCACAGTTCGAAGGCTCCTTTCCGATTCACGCGGCTGCGCCGTCACCGCAAACCCACGGCCACCGGAACGAGCCGATTGAGAAAGTCTCCCCATCCGAATGGGTAGTCGCTGATATCGGCCGCCCGCTCGAAACCCGAATGCACCAGGGCCACCCGCGTTTGCGTACCTACCGGTTCCAGGTCAAAGCTGACTCGCTGCGTCCGGACCGTTTCGTCGCCCCGCCAATCCGGCCAGTCTACCACCAGACGACGATCCGGAATCAACTCCAGAATCCGGGTCGGCCCGCCCGTGACATCGCGGCCGCCAACCTGGTACTTCCACCCGAACTCGAAGCGCCCACCGACCCGAGGCTCCACCACGGCTGCCGCTGCAATCCACCGGTTCAGGGCTTCAGGCTCGATCAGGGCACGAAACACGGCGGACGGAGGCGCATCGATCAGGATGCTGGAGCGAATCTCGGGCGAGGGGTCGCCAAAGTCAGGCCGCAGCAGCTCCGCACCCATCAGATAGGCGCCGAGATTTCCGAACGACAGCCTCCAGAAGTCGTCGATCAACTCCTTCTCGCGAGGTTGGGCGAGTGCACGCGCACCTTGGTGGTGGAGCGTAACCGATGTCATGGGCCCGGGAGCGCCGGCTGCGCTCGCGTCGGTCGGCGCTACCGCCAAGGCCACCGAAACCTCGGTGGGCACGCCCAGGAGGTTCCAACTGAAAGCCAGCGCGCGATCGGGCTCGAATCGTACGATACGCTGGTCCGCGTCCTCCGCACCGGGCAGGCCCAGGGTGTATCGCCCCCAGAACCGATAGCTGCCCCCCACCCTTGGCTCGATGTCAGCATACTCGGCGAACCAGGCCCGGAGTTCGGCTTCGTCGACGAGCGCTCGGAAGGTGCGCTCGGGCGACGTCACCAGGCGCGTCGAAAATTCGTGGACCCAGGTCATCAGCGGCCATCCTTCTTAGAAGTACGGGCGGATTCGGCTTCGACGTGCCGCTTGAGATCCATCAACCGGGCCGCCCAGAAGACCCGATAGTGGGCCAGCCATTGCTCGACGCTCCGGAGCGGCTCTGGGTCGAGAGAGTAGATCCGCGATTGCGCCGCCCGCCGTTCGGTCAGGAGCCCTGCCTGCCGGAGTATTCGAATGTGGCGCGAGACGGCAGGCCGGCTCACGGGAAAGAGATCGGCAATCTCTCCGGCAGCCAACGGACCACGTCGCAGGGCATCGAGGATCGCGCGACGGGTGGGATCCGCGATCGCATCGAAGACACGGGTCGATCGTTGCGTAACCATTCAGTTACACAATACGAACGAGAATGCGGGCCGTCAAGATCCAACCGACATCCCCGCTGCCCCGCGCCCGATAGCGTGGTTTTCACGACCGCATTAGCTTGCCGGGGAGACTCGTGGTGATTTGCGCTGATTGCGGCCACGTTAAACAAACGCTAAAACGCCGCCCGGGGCCGTTTTAGCCTCGGGTTTCGCGTTTTCGGAGGGACCGATGCCGACACTCAAAGACCTGATTGCCGATGGCGCCGTCCATGTCTTCGATGGGGCAATGGGGACGATGCTGTACGGCCGCGGCGTCTTCCTCAACGTCTGCTTCGACGAACTGGCGGTTCGCCAGCCGGACCTGGTCCGCGATATCCATCGCGAGTACATCCGGAACGGCGCCGAGCTGATCGAGACCAATACGTTCGGGGCCAACCCGTTCAAGCTGGCGCATTACGGCCTGGCCGATGACACCGAAAAGCTGAACACGGCCGCCGCCGTGGTGGCGCGCGAGGCCGCCGACGGCCGCGCCGCGGTCGTCGGGGCCATCGGACCACTCGGCGTCCGGCTCGAGCCGCTGGGTGAGACATCGGCCGCGGAAGCAGAAGCGGCATTTGCAAGGCAAGCGGCCGGCCTCGTCGCCGGTGTTGTCGACGGCTTCATCCTCGAAACCTTCAGCGACCTGGAAGAGGCCCGCGCCGCCCTGGCCGGAATCCGCCGGGTGAGCGACCTGCCGATCGTGGTCCAGATGACCGTCGGGCAGGACGGCCGCACCGCCTACGGCAGCGAACCCGAGGCGTTCGGCCCTGCCCTCGAAGCGGCGGGCGCCGACGTGATCGGCGTCAACTGTTCGGTCGGTCCGCAGACCATCCTCGAAGTGGTCGAGCGGCTGGCCCCGGTGGTACGAGTCCCGATTTCGGCCCAGCCGAATGCCGGACTTCCCCGCGAGGTGGGCGACCGCAAGATCTACATGGCGAGCCCGGAGTACATGGCCGAGTACGCCCGTCGGATGGTGGAAGCGGGGGCCCGGTTCGTCGGCGGTTGCTGCGGAACGACGCCGGATCACATCAAGACCATCAAGAACTTCGTCAAGTCGGTGGCGCCGCATCAGGTCGTCGTTACCGGACCGGCAGAGCCGGTGGCCGGGGGAGTGGAACCGACCCCGTTGGCCGAGCGGTCGCGCTATGGTGCCAAGCTGGCGCGGGGCGAGTTCATCACGACGGTCGAAATCGTCCCGCCGAGGGGGACCGACCCGACCCCGATGCTGGATCAGTGCCGGGCGCTCAAGCAGGCAGGGGTCGACGCGGTCAACGTGCCCGACGGCCCCCGGGCGCAGAGCCGGATGGGCGCCCTCTTGTCCGGGCTGATGATCGAGCAGCAGGTGGGCATCGAATCGGTGGTCCACTACGCCTGTCGCGACCGCAACCTGCTGGGCATGCTGAGCGACCTGCTGGGCGCCGCGGCCGCGGGTCTCCGCAACCTGCTGCTGGTCACCGGCGACCCGCCCAAGATGGGGCCGTATCCGGACGCGACGGCGGTGTTCGACATCGACAGCATCGGCCTGGCCAACCTGGTGAGCCAGCTGAACCGCGGTCTCGACCCCGGCAAAAATCCGCTCGGCCAGCCGACCCGCTTCGTGATCGGGGTGGGTGTCAATCCGGCGGCCGTCGATCCCGATCGTGAACTCCGGCGGCTGGCATGGAAGGTCGAAGCCGGCGCCGAGTTTGCCATTACACAGCCGGTCTTCGACCTGGATCAGCTCGACCGCTTCCTCAAGCAGGTCGAATCGTTCCGACTGCCGATCATTGCCGGGATCTGGCCACTGGTCTCGCTGCGCAACGCCGAGTTTCTGGCCAACGAAGTTCCCGGGGTGACGGTGCCTGCGCATATTCTGGATCGGATGCGCACCGCCAGTGAACGTGGCAAGGAGGCGGCCCTGGCGGAAGGGGTGGCAATCGGTCGTGAAATGCTTGCCGCGGTGCGGGACCGCGTCCAGGGCGCCCAGGTGTCGGCCCCGCTTGGCCGAGTCCCGGTGGTGCTCGACGTGCTCAGCGGCTCCGCATCACGGTAGGCGGGCGCGGCTCGTGGGCCTATCGGACGCGGCCGGACCGCGGGGCGACGACAGGCGCGCCGTCGCTCCAACGGCCATCTCGAAGGAAGGCGTTTGCTGCGGGAGGGTACGCTGCCGGATTTCGAACTGCAGCATCCATCGCCGATCGAGGTCGAACTCGAACCCTTCCATGGCGTGGAGGGTTGGCCGGACTAATCCGCCACAGCAGACCACAATCCCGGCCCCTCCTCCGATGACGGGCCGAAGCCGTTTCTGTGTGACCTCCTGGGCGCCGAACACTTCCGCGATACCGAATGTGGATCGGTCGGGCACTCGGCTGGCCATGTGAATTACCGTGATCTGCGGAACCACCGTCAAGCCATTAGGGGAGTGACGGTGGTATCGAAGCGTCCCCACAAAACCCGTCCGCTGATGTGCTCCACCGAGGCTCAGGCCACCGACCGCTTCGACACCACGCTCTCGTTGCGCCTCGGCAGCGGTGGCACAGCAGACGACAGCGATGGCGGCACCAGTGACGATACGAGTCAGGATTGAACGCGAAACCGTCATGCCGGGCTGCAACAGACCACTGACCATCGAGACCGTTCTCCCGACCTCACGGGGCTTCTGATAAGCTGCGACAAAGGCCATGGAGTGTCAACACGGGTTAGGAACAAGTTGCCGATCGCACCCCTCTGGATAGGTGCCTGATTCCCCGGCTTCCGGCGGCGTGCTCGACCTGTTCAGCGACGGGCGAACCGGAAGTGTGCAGGGATAGCACTCGGCTCGACGGTCTGCTCGACCACGAACCCGGTGGCCGTCCGTTCGTAGTCGGCCACGCGGCCTTCCAGATACTCCGAGATAAAACGCCCGCGGTCGGCGCCCTGTGACACGATTCGGCCGTGATCGAACCAGTTCGACCAGCTGTCGAACTCGAACTCGCGCTCGGGGGTCGTGACGAGCCGCACGTCGATTTGCACCCGGATCTGCTGCCGGTACCAGTTAGTGGTCGTGTCGACGTCGAGCTGCCCGCGAATCGCGGTCACGCGGACGTCGAAGAGATCGCCGTTCTCACCAAGCACCTGCTCCAGCTCGATCACCCCCGGCAGCGCCATTCCGTTGACCTCGGCGAGATCGTGCATCACCCGCGCCGGAACCTCGACCGTCATGGTCGCAGTCTTGCCGCCGCTCGCTGCGGTAACGATGGCCGTCCCCGGCAGGCCGGGTGCGATGTTGCCGTCGAGGATGTTGACGACATTCGGCGCATCGGTCGACCAGGTGACGGGCCGGCCCACCAGCTCGACGCCCCCAGGCCCGAAGACCCGGGCCGCCAGGCTCGCGGACTGACCGAGGCCCAACCGAAGCGAGGTCCGATCCAGCCTGACCTCCTCCACCGGCAGCTGCGCAACTGGCGTGAAGGTGACGCTAACCGAGAGGGGCAGGTCGGCACGGAGCGAGCAGGTATCGGTCGTCGCCGCGACGCAATCGTCACCCCACCCGGCAAAGCTGTGCCCGGCTGCCGGCACCGCCTTGAGGACGACATTGGCGCCGACCGCGACCGCCGCTCCGCAGGTGTCCCCCGCGGCACCATCGACGATGGTGCACGTGGTCGTGGACGGCGTGATCGTCACCGTCCCGCTCCCCGCCCCTGCGGAAAAGACTGCGACGACCACCATCTCCTCCGGCTCTACCGGATCGCCGCCGCATCCCGACACGACGGCCGCCAGCACCGCGGCGCGCACCAATATCCCGATCCGCCATCCCTGCCCTGCCATATGAAGCCCAGCCTTCCGCATTCGAGATTCGCGCCGGGCCATTCGGCCCGGCGACGCATCCAATCTCGACCTGAGAGCTTACGGGACACTTACGGCGGATCCGGGCCCTGACGCGGGCCGGTAACCGATTACTCGGGAAGGAGATAGCAGATTAGCGCCGAAACGATTACGGCGCGCCGGTCAGTCCGAACCGCGCGAACGCACCGAGCAATCCGACGCCACCATCCGGCCTCGCTCTTCCAGGTTGGCCGACTCACCCTTGGTGTGCCACCGGAGCGAGCTGTTGGCATAGAGCGCGCCGGATGCCGCCTGCTGCGGACGAAGAGTGTACCATCGGCCGTTCCAGCGCACCTCGACGGTGCCGTCGTCGGCGTAGTTGGTTTCGATCAGCCGATCACCGGAACAGCGATAGGTGACGGTACCGCGCCAGGGCTTGGCCGCATCGGGCGACGTCTCCGGCGGGGGCGGAGCGGCCCGATTGGTGTCGGTCGGAGGCGGCGGGGTCACAGGCGCGTCCGGCCGCGGGGTGGGCGTCGACTCCGGCGGCGCCCCTGCCGAGCAAGCAGACGCCACCAGCACCAGCACAGGAATCAGAGTACGCATCGAGCACCTTCCAGCAAGAGGAGCGGGGCCGCCTGCCCCTTCACCAATAGACAGACGGCCCGCCCCTGTCGCAATGGCACAACTAACGCTCCCGGCGCCCTTCCGAGAGTTCCCGTCCCGGGCCGCCCACTCGTGCCGCCATTTCGACCAGCCGGATGAACTCGGCCCGATAGCCTTCGGTGTCCGCGCCTTTGGCTCCACGCGCCGCGGCAATCACGGCATCGTACGAGGCGTTGCCCTTGTGCTCCGAATCCCGCAGCAACATCCCGAACCCGGCGACGGCGCCGGCAAAGCGGAAGTCGGCCGACGGACGAGCGCTTTCCTGCCGGACGGCATGTTCGATCAAGCGGCTGGGAGATCCCTCCGGCCGCTGGTAGCGAACCTTGACGGTAAACCAGTCATCGGAACCGCTACCTGCGCGAGGCCGCTGATACCTGAGCGGATCGACGGAACCGCTCCGATCGTCGCCGTCGGCGGGCACGATTTCGTAGAGAGCGGTCACCGCATGTCCCGCCCCCATCTCGCCGGCATCCTTGGTGTCGTCGTTGAAGTCCCGGTCGGCGAGCAGGCGATTTTCGTAGCCCACCAACCGATACGACTTGACCCGCGCCGGATTGAATTCGACCTGGATTTTCACGTCCTTGGCCACGGTGTGGAGCGTGGCGCCGAGTTCCTGCACGAAGACTTTCTTGGCCTCGAGCAGATCGTCGACGTAGGCATAGTGGCCGTTCCCCTTGTTGGCCAGCTGCTCCATCTTGGCGTCCTTCAGATTGCCGGTGCCAAAGCCGAGCACGGTGAGGAAGACGCCTCCGCGACGTTCGGCCTCGATCAACCGGACCAGTTCACCCTCGCTCGACGCGCCCACGTTGAAATCGCCGTCGCTCGCGAGGATGACGCGGTTGTTCCCCTCGCGGGCAAAGTGTTCACGCGCCACCTGGTAGGCGAGCTTGATCCCCGCTCCGCCGGCCGTCGACCCGCCGGCCTGGAGTTGCTCCAGGGCATCGAGGATCCGGGTCTTTTCCCGTCCGCTGGTCGAGGGCAGCACTACACCGGCGGCGCCAGCGTAGACCACGATGGCCACGCGATCGTCGTCCCGGAGTTCGTTTACGAGGAGCCGGAACGCGGCCTTGACCAGCGGCAGCTTGTCCGGGCTCGACATCGACCCGCTCACGTCAATTAGGAAAACGAGATTGCTCGGTGGCAGATTTTCGAGGGCCAGCGGTTCCGTCTGCAACCCGATCAGCGCCAGACGATGGCTCGGATTCCAGGGCGACCGGGCCAGTTCGGTCGTTACGGCAATCGGCTGACCGCTCCGCGGGGCCGCATAGTCATAGCGGAAGTAGTTGATCATTTCTTCGACGCGGACCGCATCCTTGGGCGGAAGGCGTCCTTCCTTGAGGAAGCGGCGGACATTTCCGTAGCTGCCGGCATCGACGTCCACCGCGAAGGTGGACAGCGGCTGCCGGCTGGGCGAGGTCCAGTCGTTGTCGCGAAAATGCCGGTACTCCTCGATATTGAAGTCGCGCGGGGCGTAGAAAACCCCCGCCGCCGACCGGGCCATCATTTTCTCGGCGCGCGGCGACGCGGGATGCGCCTGGGTCACCACGGTCTCGTTGAGCTGGACCGGAACCGGTGCCAGGACGAAATCGACGGTTCGGCGCTGTCCACTCCCGAGGTCAACCCGTCTCCGTTCGAGGACATATCCGACGGCCCGGACGGTCAAATCGACCGGTCCCGCGGGCACGCCGGACAGGAGGTAGCGCCCCGCCCGATCGGAGGTGGCCCGGGCCCCGGTGCCCTCGACCACCACGACGGCCCCCGCAATCGGAGCGGCATTGGGGTCCCGGACAATGCCCTCGATGGTACCAACCGGTTGTTCCCTGATCTCAGGGGTCGCACTCAGGAACAGTCCTGCCAACAGCGCCAACGACGTGGGGCCTCGCATGGGGTCTCCATAATGTGGGGTCCGGGAGATGCCCGCGTGGCTCGGAGTTGCACAGTTCGCGGACGGCGAAAGCAGGGGCCGGGACGGCTTCACCACGAGCCGCCGGTCGCACTATGTTAGGAGGTTACCCGACGATCACTTGTGGAGTCCCTCTATGTCCAGCATTGCCGCCCCCACCCCCGCGCTGTCCGTCCTCTCGGAAGAAGAGCAGTTGTTCCGGGATACGATCCGCGATTTTGCCGAGACGGAGATCAAGCCCCACGTCATGGAAATGGATGAGGCGGGCAAATTCCGCCCCGACCTGCTCGCCAAGTTCTTCGAACTGGGCCTGATGGGCGTCGAGGTGCCGGAAGAGTACGGCGGGGCCGGCGGCTCGATCTTCATGGCGACGCTGGCAATCGAAGAGCTGGCCCGGGTCGACGCATCGGCCGCCATCTACGTCGACGTCCACAACACGCTCTTCAACAACGCGATCCTTCGCTGGGCCACCGACGAGCAGAAAGCCCGCCTTTTCCCTCGGACACTGACGGACCTGCTCGGCGCGTACGCCCTGTCCGAGCCGGCCAGCGGCAGCGATGCGTTTGCCCTACAGTGTAAAGCGGACAAAGTCGGCGACGACTGGGAACTGACCGGCCGGAAGTTCTGGATCACCAACGGCGCCGAGGCCGGCATTTTCATCGTCTTTGCCAACACCGATTTTTCGAAGGGCTACAAGGGCATCACCGCCTTCCTCGTCGAGCGTGATTTCCCCGGCTTCTCGGTCGGCAAGAAGGAGAACAAGCTGGGGATTCGGGCGTCCAGCACGACGGAACTGATCCTCGAAGGCTGCAAAGTCCCCTCGGCCAACGTGCTCGGCCCGGTCGGCGTCGGGTACAAGGTGGCAATCGAAACGCTCAACGAGGGCCGAATCGGAATCGGGGCGCAGATGATCGGTATTGCGCAGGGAGCGCTCGACGCCTGTGTGCAATACATTCAAGAGCGGAAACAGTTCGGCAAGGCGATCGCGGATTTTCAGGGCGTCCAGTTCCAGATTGCCCAGATGAAAGTCGAACTGGAGGCTGCGCGGCTGCTGGTCTATAATGCGGCGCGTCTCAAAGATCAGTCGCTGCCGTTTACTGAAGAGGCCGCCATGGCCAAGTTGTTCTCGTCCCAGGTCGCGAATCGCATCGCCGGACAAGCGCTCGAACTCTTTGGAGGATATGGCTACTCCAAAGAATACCCGGCGGAAAAGTTCTACCGCGATGCCAAAATTGGCACGATTTATGAGGGGACGAGCAATATGCAGTTGCAGACCATCGCCAAGGCGATGTTGCGATAGTGACGGTTCCTGGTCCGCGGCCATATCACCCCGCGGGAAGGGCGGGGTAATGGCGGGAACGAGATGGGGATGGATCGGAGTCAGTGGCCTCCTGGCCGTGAGCGGCAGCCTTGCCGCTCAGACTCGGGTCGCTCGTGCCTCGGCTGCCGATCCGGCAGCATCACCCGTCACGCTCAGCTCCCAGCTCGAATCTTGGTTCACTGAAGCCAATCGACGCGCGCCCGGCACTTGGGGCGTGGCCGTCGGCGACCAGCAGGGCCGTCTCGTCTGGGGTATCCAGCCGACCCGGCCGATGATTCCCGCTTCGACCGTCAAAGTTCTCACCACCGGTTTTGCCCGAAGCATCCTCGGCAGCGACGCCCGAAATTCAACCCGCGTGGTCGGTGACGGACGGGTCGATCCGGGTACCGGCATCTGGCAGGGCACCTGGGCGCTGGAACTGAACGGCGACCCGAGCCTCGAGCACCAGGGCGCGGCGGTCACCAGCCTGACCGACCTGGCCGTTCAGCTGGCCGATCGCGGGATCCGCCGGCTGCTGGGCCAACTCAAAGTCGTCAGCGCCAGCGGTGAGGCCGAAGCGATTTTTCCGGCAACCTGGTCGGCGCGGCACCAGGGACGTGTTTTCGCCCCGCCGGTGGGGAACCTGACCGTTCACGACAATCTGGTCATTGCGACGGTGACCCCCGGACGCGTGGGGCAGCCGGTGAAGGTGGCATCGACGGCGCCGGCGGGTGCCGCCCGGCTGTTTACCGTCACGGCCAAAACGGTGGCAGGGCGGCGGTCGCAGCTTCGGATCGAAACTCTGCCCGGTGGACGCTATCAGATCGCGGGTACGCTGGGCGCCCGAGCCAGCGCCCGGAGCCTGGCCCGCGCAGCAACCGACACCCGCGTGCTGCTCGAGGCGATGTGGACCCATGCGCTCGAACAGGCCGGCATCGAATGGACGCCGAGCGATGCAATCGGCTCTGCACTCCCGGGCACCACGGTCATGGCCGAGGTTCAGTCACCCGTCTTCGATTCGGTGGCGAGCGAAGTCAATCGGCGCAGTCTCAACCTCGGGGCGGAATTGCTCCTCCATTGGGCGGCGCGTGGTGATCCGGCGCCGGCCGATCGTCTTACCGCACATGTACAGCAGATCACGGGCGACTACACCGGTGTCCGAATCGTGGACGGCAGCGGTCTGTCCGATCTCAATCGGGTCTCGCCGATGACGTTCGTTTCGTACCTGGCCCGGTTCCCCCAGTCTCCGGCGGGGCGGAATTTTCCGATGCTGCTGCCGGCCAACGGATCGGGCACGCTCCGCCGGCTGGGTAACGACCTGCCCCAGAGTGGCGTGGTTCGCGCCAAGACCGGCACGCTAGGGAACGTGGCGTCGCTGGTCGGGTATCTGGGCCGGCCGGACGGCGTGCTGGTGATTTCGCTGATGTACAACGGGGCCAGCGTATCCGCTGCCCGGCAAGCGCAGTGGACTCTATTCCGCCAGCTGGGCGCCGAGGGTGTCGTGATCCCCTCCGACTCGGCGGCGGCGGACGTATTTGGCGGGGAGCCGAGGGGCGATCGATGAATCGACGGCGCTGGTTGATTGCTGCGCTGGCAACGCTGGTCATTTCGACCGGCCTGGCCATCGGCGCGGTTGCCCAGGACTCCGGACTGGCCGGTCGGTGGACCGCGTCCTTTACCGTCGACGACGGTTCCGGCGGGACCAAGACGGTGACGGGAACGATCGTAGCCGTGGCGGCTCGTCCGGGCCAGCCGGTTCGGGGCAGCTACCGGATCCCGTTCTCGACGGTCGGGCTGGGGCCTGATGCCGCTCCGGCCACGCTCCAGGCCACCCGCGGCGACGCGGTGCGCATCGTCCTCAATCCGAACGGCGAAACCGGCCAGGCGGAGTTGACCGGCAGTTGGAAAGCCGGCGCCATCGAAGGTGAATGGCGCTGGGTCGGCGGCCCCAAAGCCGCGAGCGGTCGCTTCACCCTCCGCCGATAGGCCCGACCCGCCGATCGTTCAAGACATCCGGCGATCACCCCCCGATCTTCCATGCTCGATCATAGGGCCCCGTATCCGCGGGGCTCGCGTGCTTTTTCGGGATGGCGTCATGGGTGATCTGGGCTGCTACTGTCTGCTGACGGCAATCGTATTCGGCGCCCAGAACCCTTCCCCGCATTCCGTTCCAGCTCCTGTCGCCATCGTCAACGTCACCACGATCACGATGCACGACAGCACTCCCCGTCCCAATCAGACAGTGGTCCTGGCCAACGGGATGATCGTGGCGGCCGGCCCCGCATCCGATGTTGCGATTCCGCGGGACGCGCGACAAATCGACGGCCGCGGCAAGTTCCTGATTCCGGGGCTGGCGGACATGCATGTCCACTTCGGGCGAAGTGACTCCGTCAACCGGGCGCTGGGCCTGCTCTATGTCGCTCACGGTGTCACCACCGTCTTCAACATGCGCGGTTCTCCGGAACATCTCCGCCTCCGTGAACAGTTCGCCACGGGAGCCGTGACCGGCCCGACAATGGTCACCACCGGCCCGATCTGGAACGACTCGACGCTGACCTTTGCCGACGGCGAGCGGATCGCAACCGACGATGCGGCTGCGGGCTATCAATACATCAAGGTGTACAACCAGCTCAATCGAGCCGCTTACTGGGGCATCATCTCCGCGGCCCGACGGATCGGGATCCCGGTGGTCGGCCATGTCGTCCGCGGTCTCGGCCCCGACGGCCTCGATCGCTGCGAACCTACCAGGATCGTCTGTTACTGTTCCACCTGTCTCGAGACGACGCTGACCTCGGGACAGGCGAACATCGTGCATATGGAAGAAGTGATGTACGGCCACTTCAACCATCACGCCACCAAGAATCGTCACAACACGAGCGCGTTGCTTCCCGAGATTCCCGCCCTGGCCCGCCGGGTGGCCCGCTCGGGGATCTGGGTGACACCGACGCTCGAAGTCTTCCTCAACATTCCGCGCCAGTTGGACAGCCTCCCCGCGTTGATGGCAGGCGACGAGATGCAGCTGGTACCGCCGGCCATGCGCGCGTCGTGGGACGCGGCCAGCAATCCGTACCATCGCGCCTTCCGCCCGACGGATGCGGCGGCATTCTGGGAAGCCGGCGACTTTGCCAAAGCGCTGGTGAAGGGATTCCAGGACGCAGGCGTGCGGCTCCTGGCGGGGACGGACGTCGGCGTACCGGCCGTGGTCGCGGGCCCTTCGTTGCACCGGGAGCTCCGGCACTTCGTTGCGGCTGGTTTGTCGCCCTACGAGGCTTTGGTCACGGCCACTCGCAACCCGGCTGAGTTCATCGGCGACGCCGCGCACCGGGGCACGATCAGCGTGGGTAGCCGGGCAGATCTGGTGCTGCTCGATGCCAGCCCGCTGGAGGACATCGGCAATGTCGGACGCATCGCGGGTGTCGCCATCCGCGGGCGCTGGCTTGCCCGGAACGAACTGCGTCAGATGGTAGATTCCCTGACGGCTTCGTATCCTTGACGCTACCCGTTCGACGCTCGAGCACTCATGGACGCCATCCCAGGAAAAACCGGCTATCACGAAGTACAGGCCTCCGGCTTCGTGCTCACCGAGGCGGGCTACGCGCCGCACGCCGAGCGGCCCTGGCACGTCCATGACATGGCCGAGTTCTGTTTCATGCTGGACGGGTCGCTGACGGAAACGGTGGGCCGGCAACATCTGACCTGTCGCCGATTCGACGTCACCTTCAAACCGGCGGGCGAGTCGCACGAGTGCCGGGTCGGAGGCACGGGAGCCCGGTATCTGGCGGTGGGCGTGCCGGCGCTGCGTCTGGAGGGCGACCGGGCGATCGAGCGCGCGCTCTCGGCGCCGATGCACTTCGTCAACAGCACCCTGCTCGACCTGGGCCTTCGGATTTGCCGGGAGCTCGAGCAACCGGATGACCTGACGGGCCTGGTGCTCGAAGGTATCGCGCTGGAACTGATGGTCCATGCCTCGCGGGCCAACCGACTTGCCCAGCTATCAGGTCGACCGGCCTGGGTCGAAACGGCGCGGGACATCCTGCACGACTCCTTTACCATGCCGCTGGGCTTGCGCCGTCTGGCCGGTGAAGTCGGCATCCATCCCGCCCACCTGACCACCGTGTTTCGGCAACAGTTCGGATGTTCGGTGGGCGAATATATCCGCAGCTTGCGAATCAACTATGCTCGCCAGCTGATGGCGGGGTCCGACCGTTCGCTCGCAGAGGTGGCCGTGACCGCGGGGTTTGCCGACCAGAGCCACTTTACCCGAATCTTCAAGCGGCACACCGGCATTACGCCGGCGCGGTACCGCCGCACGCCGTGGACGCCGCGCTCCGGCTGAGGACGCCGTTCGTTCCAACCCGCCTCTACGGGATACAAGACACCGGTCGCGCCGGGATGTAGCGTTAGCGCCGCCGATCGTTCCCGCAACAGTTCGAGGGCTCATGCCGAGACCGTCCTTCCCCCGATGGCGCATCGGTGGTTTCATCCTCGCATCGCTGATTCCGGCCCTGCTCGGCGCTCAGCAGCTTCCGCCGGTCGACCGGTTCATTCTGCTGGACAGCGCCAATGCCGCGAGCCGGCTAGCGGATCATGCCACGGCGGCCCGGCTCTACCACCGCCTGGCGGCCGACTACCCGAGCGACGGGGAGATGTGGTACAAGTACACCTTCGCCTCGTTCTACGCGAGCGGCCGCCAGGACTTTACCGCCGGCGCGGAGCGGGCCATCGAGCACGGCACCTTCTTCTTCCGGGAACGATTTGCGCACGAACTGGCCAAGGCTGCCGCGCTCCGGGGCGACCGGGCGGGGGCCTTCGAGTGGATCCGGCGGGCTCTCGCCTGGCGGTATACGCCCCGCACCAATCTGGCGACGGACACCATCTTCCGCAGCTACCGCAGTGACCCCGAGTTCCGCGAGTTGGCCGGCATGCTGCCCGATCGGCCCTTTACGCGCGACGAGGGGTATCGGTACGATGTCCGCTTCCTCGTCCGCGAGGCCCAGCGACTCCACGCGAGTTTCAAACGGCAGGCGTTTTCCCCTCGCTTCGACTCCCTGGCTTCGGCGCTCGAGACGCGCATTCCTTTGCTGACGGAACGGCAGTTCGCGGTCGAGTTGCAGCGACTGGTTGTCGCCCTGGAAGATGGTCACACCCGCGTTGCGCCGCCCGCAACGACGCGACAGCTTCCTCTCGATCTCTATCTCTTCGACGACGGTGTCTACGTGGTCGGCGCAACCGACGCGGCAACCGGCCTGATCGGAAGCCAAGTGCTCCGATTCGGGGCTCGTTCCGCCGATGCGGTCGTTGCCGACCTGCCGGCGCTGGTCAATCGCGACAACGATATGGGCCTCAAGTGGGTCGGGGCGTGGACGTTGACCATCGTCGACTACCTTCACGCTCTCGGCGCGTCGGATTCGCCCGATTCCGTGACGTTGACGGTACGGGATGCAACCGGACGAACCCGCGAGGTCCGGCTGGCCGGTGGTCCGCTCCGCACTCAGGCGCCGGCCAAACTGAGTCCGCCACCCGGGGCGAGTGCGGTAACGCCTCTGTATCTGCGCAACGTCAGGACGCCCTATTGGCTCACGCCGTTGCCCGAAGCCCAGGCGGTCTACTTCCAGTTCAATCAGGTCGCGGAGGTAGCAGACGATCCGCTCAGCCGCTTCGTGCCCAGGCTTCGGGCGGCCATAGCGGACCCGGCGGTACGGCATCTGATCGTCGATGTCCGCCACAATACCGGGGGCAACAGCTTCCTGTTTCCGCCGTTGCTCCGCCTGATCGCGGCGTTCCAGGACGCCGACCCCGAGCGCCGGATCTTCTACCTCACCAGCCGGCACACCTTCTCGGCGGCGCAGAATTTTTCGACCAACGTCGATCGCCTCACAGACGCCATCTTCGTGGGCGAGCCGACCGGTTCCAGTCCCAACTTCGTCGGAGAAGGCCCCAACTTCTTCGCGCTGCCGTACAGCGGAATTCAGGTAACGATCTCCAACTGGTACCACCAGTTCTCCTTCTGGCCCGACAGCCGCCAGGCCATCGTTCCGGAGCTTCCGGTGTCGGTGCGGGCGGCTGACTATTTTGCCGGTCGCGATCCGGCCCTGGACGCCGTGCTCGCCATTGCCGCGGCGCGGGGCCGCTGACGTGGCCGAGACCACCGATACGCCGCGCGACGGGAACGGGCTGGCCCGCGCCTTGGGTCCGCTCGGCGCCACCAGCATCGTCATCGGCGGTATCATCGGCTCGGGGATCTTCATTTCCCCGGCCATCGTCGCGCGCGAAATCGGCACCCCGGCAGGTGCGCTAGCGGTATGGGTCATTGCCGGACTGATTGCGGCCTGCGGCGCACTCTGCTTTGCCGAGCTTTCGTCGGCGGTGCCGGAAACGGGTGGCCAGTACGTCTTCCTCCGGCGGGGATATCGCTCGCCGCTGCTGGCGTTCCTGTTCGGCTGGGCCATGTTCTTCGCGTCCTTCACGGGCGCCATCGCGGCCGTGGCAACCGCCTTTGCGGAGTACGCGGGCTACTACTTCGAGCGGGTCATTCCGTACGGACCGGGCGAGAAACGCGCGGTGGCCATCGGCCTGATCCTCTTCCTGACCCTGATCAACTATCTCAGTGTTCGGCTGGCCGGCGCGGTGCAGAACGTGGCGACCGGTCTCAAGCTCATTGCGCTGGCCGGGGTGATTGCCGTTTGCCTGCTGCTCGACGCGCCGGGTACGCCCCCGACCGCGGCGGCGATCTCGGCTCCGCCTGCCGGGGCGGGCCTGCTGGCCGCGTTCGGCACCGCGCTCATCCCGGCGCTCTTTGCCTATAACGGATGGACCTACTCCGCCTACGTGGCTGGCGAGGTGAAACGTCCCGAGCGCAACCTGCCGCTCTCGATCCTTGCCGGCATTGCCATCGTGCTCGTCGTCTACCTCGCGCTCAACCTGGCGCTGCTCCGGGTGCTGCCGTTCGAGGATCTGCAAACGACGACGCGGCCGGCTGCCCTGGCCATGGAGCGGCTGCTGGGTCCGGTCGGCGGGGGGCTGACTGCACTGGCGGTGATGATCTCGACCTTCGGGACTGCCAATGCCGTCCTGCTGTCGTGCACGCGAACCTACTACGCCATGTCCAAGGACGGGCTTTTCTTTGCGGCCCTCGAAAGAATCCATCCGCGCCATCGGACGCCGGCCAACGCCATCCTGGTCCAGGGAGTCCTGGCCTCGCTGTTTGCGCTGTCGGGCAGCTTCGAGACGATCCTGACGTACTACGCCTTCGTCGATTTCCTCTTCTGCGCACTGGCCGTGTGGTCCGTCGTGATGCTGCGGCGGCGCGAGCCCGATCTCCTCCGGCCGTATCGATTGTGGGGATATCCCGTCACGCCGCTCATCTTTGCAGCGTTCAGTATCTGGTATCTGACCAATACGCTGATTCAGCGTCCGCTCGAATCCACCGTCGGCATCGTGCTGACGCTGTCGGGTGTGCCGTTCTACCTCTATTGGACCCGTCGTGCCGCCGCCCGACGGAAGGACGCGCCGTCATGAGTCTCGCTTCGCATTCAATCGATGACCGTGTCATGCCGGCGGAGAG
The DNA here is from genome assembly GCA_037189525.1 of Gemmatimonadales bacterium. Lineage (GTDB taxonomy): Bacteria > Gemmatimonadota > Gemmatimonadetes > Gemmatimonadales > GWC2-71-9 > SHZU01. Next base: position 1,120,135 of record JBBCJC010000002.1, on the reverse strand, counting down.
TCTCGACTTCATTCGCCGCATCGAAGCCGAGATTCGCCAGCTCTCCCCTCGCGGCCTGGCCGACCGGGTGGCGGGCCTGGTTGGCAGTCACGACGTCTGGCGAAGCCGCTGCCTCAACCTGATGCCCGCGGAGAACACCACCAGCCTGGGCGCCCGCTCGCTGCGATCGAGTTACCTGGCAACTCGCGCAACCGAGGGTTTCCCCGGCGCCAAGGAGTGGCCTCGCGGCCACGACGCCCACATCGATGAGATCGAAGCGATCCTGATTTCGATCTGCCGCCGGCTCTTCCGGGCCGAGTATGTCGAGTGGCGCACCACCAGCACCACGATGGCGAATGCCGTGGCGCTCTTTGCGCTGACCGAGCCCGGCGACACCATCATGACCCAGAGTATGCGGGGCGGCGCCAACTGGAATTACAACGCGATGGCGATCCCCAAGCTGCGCGGCTTACGGGTGGAACCGATTCCGGCCGCCGATCATTTCGGGATCGACGTGGAGGCCCTGGCGCCGATTGCCCGGCGGGTTCGGCCCAAGTTCTTCGTGATCGGCGGCACCAAAATCCTCTTTCCGTATCCGCTGGCCGAGCTGCGACAGATCGCGGACGAAGTCGGCGCCCGGATCCTCTATGACGCGGCGCACGTGAGCTTGTTGATATCGGCCGGCCAGTTCCAGGACCCGCTGGCCGAAGGCGCCGACATCATGGCGACCGGAACGCACAAGATCATGGGCGGACCGATCGGCGGGTTGAGCGTCACCAACGACGCTGAAGTCGCCCGGCGCATGCTGGCGCTCACCTTTCCGCCCTTCGTGCAGACCCACGACCAGAGCCACTACGCGGCTACCGCATACGCCTTTGCCGAAATGCTCGAACACGGGCCGGCCTATGCTCGGCAGATCGTCGCCAACGCCCAGGCTCTCGCGGTCGCACTGTCCGAGGAAGGGTTCGACGTGCTGGGCGGGGCGCGCGGGTTCACCCGAACTCATCAGGTGCTGGTTGACCTGCGCGCGTACGGGGCACGATCGATCGCCCTGGCCTGCGAGGCAGCCAACATCCTCCTCCCGGTGACCAACTTACCCGACGGGATCGACGGCGAGGCCGAACTCGGCACCCGGATTTCGGTGCAGGAGGTGACTCGCCAGGGGATGAAGGAACCCGAGATGATCCGGATCGCGCGCCTGATCAGCCGGGTCGTCCGCCACGAGAGTTCGAGCAGTGTGGTCGCCGCGGCCGTGGGGGAGCTGGCCGCCGAGTTTCCCACGGTCCGCTACAGCTTCGACGACTGAGCGCCGCGCCTTTTCCGAGCCCTCGAACGCCAGGTTGGCTCCGGGGGCTCGGTCGCATCCACCCAACCCGGTTCCCGTACCAACCCCCCGTGTAAGCGTGCAAGACGGTAGGCGCGAGCGAGACGGATATTGAATTCCTTCTCGGACCTGCGGACCGCGTCCGCGGCGCAGATCTCCCGTTCGTACCACCTGCTCGCACCGGAGGGAACATCGATGTCAGCGCCACTGGGTCAGGGGCGTCTTCGCCTGTCCATCACCATCCTGGGATGGCTGTGCCTTGCCGGCGCGGCCCCCCTGGATGCCGCCACGCCGCAACCGGCGCCGACAGCGGGCGTCGTGGTCGACGGTCAGTCGCTCCAACCGTTGTCGGATGTGGTCGTGTCCGCCGGCGGCGTTTCGACGGTCACCGATCGGGCGGGACGTTTTCGATTCGATAACCTGTCAGGCACGGAGATCGAACTCTCGGCGCGCCGGATCGGATACCGGCCGATCGTGCAGCGAATTCGCGCCGGCGACCAGAGCATTCGCATTGCGATGGCGGCCACGGCCATCAACCTCGAAGAAGTGATCGTCACCGGCACGCCGGGCGCCACCGAACGGCGGGCGCTGTCCAACTCGGTTTCGACGGTGGACGTCTCCGGTGTTGCCGAGATCGCGCCGACCCGTTCGGTCACCGACCTGCTGCAGGGTCGCGCAGCTGGCGTCGTCGCGATTCAGCCCGGCGGCGTGGTGGGCGGCGGACCGCGTGTCAAAGTTCGCGGGGTCGCGAGCCTGTCCCTGACCGACCAGCCGCTGCTCTACGTCGACGGCGTTCGGGTCGACAACACTACCGGGAGCGGCCCGGTCGGGCGATCCGTGGCCATCGTGTCCCGGCTCAACGACTTCAATCCCGAAGACATCGAGAGCATGGAGATCGTCAAGGGTCCATCGGCAGCTACGCTGTACGGTACCGAGGCCGCCAACGGCGTGATCCAGATCATCACCAAGCGCGGCCGCCGAGGGCCGCGCGCCGTCTGGGACGCGGTGACGACGCAAGGAGCCAGCTGGTTTGCCAACCCAGCCGAACGGATCGGGCCAGGCTGGGGACGCAACGCGGCGGGGCAACCGTTCTCGTTCAACTTCGTCGAACGGGAGGAAGCCGCGGGGCGGTCGCCGTTCCGCACCGGCCACAACCAGACCTACGGGCTCAACGTCAGCGGAGGTACCGACGCGCTGCAGTATTTCCTGAGCGGCAACTTCGAGCGCCAGGAAGGGATCGATCCGACCAACGACATGCGGAGAACGGGTGGCCGTCTCAATCTGTCCGCCACACCGATGCCCTCGCTGCGCGTCACGGCGAACGTGGGCTACCTGACCGGATTGACGAACTTTCCCGCGGACGGCGGCTTCGGCGGTCCGGTCTGGTCGCTGATCCATGCGCAGCCGGCAGAGGCGGATACGCCGGGCGGAGGCTGGATCTTCGGCGCGCCGCGCGACTGGCAGGAGGCGTTCTTCTTTTCCCAGGGACTCGACCGCGTCACCGGTGGGCTGCAGTTCGAACACCGGCCGGCCAGCTGGCTCAGCCAGCGCCTCAATCTGGGCATCGATCGGATCGACGAGAACAACATCAATCTGATCCCCCGCATGGGCGACCGGTTGCTGGCCGTGTTCGGTGGCGGGCTGGGCGCAGGCAGCAAGACGATCCAGGATCGCAGCGCCCGCACCGCGACGGTGGACTTTGCCAGTACCGCCACCGTCCAGCTGGGATCGATCGAGTCACAGACCTCGGTAGGTCTGCAGCTGTATCGGCGAGTCGAGAGCCGGAAAACGGCCCGTGGCGATGCGTTCCCGACCAGCGGGCTCGAAGCGCTCTCGTCGACAGCTCGAACCTCCGTCAGCGAAGACGGCGTCATCAACAACACGACGGTCGGCACTTTCATCCAGCAGCAGCTGGCCTGGCAGCGACGCCTGTTCCTGACCGCCGGGCTGCGGGCCGATGACAACAGCGCCTTCGGGTCGGACTTCGACGCCGCGGTCTATCCCAAGGTCGGCCTGGCCTGGGTGGTGAGCGACGAACCGTTCGGTCCCGCCAACCTGATCAACATGCTGAGGCTTCGCGCAAGCTACGGACAATCGGGCCAGCAGCCGGCCGCCTTTGCGGCGCTGCGGCGTTATCTGCCCACCACCGGCGGCGACGGCAACCCGACGGTTACCCCCTCAGCGCTCGGCAACCCCGATCTCCGGCCCGAACGCGGCGTCGAACTCGAGGCCGGTTTCGAAGCCGGACTGCTGGACGAACGCGTCGGGATCGACTTCACCTGGTACCACAAGACGACCCGTGACGCGATCGTTGCGCAGGAGCTGGCGCCCTCGGCCGGATTCCCCGGCACCCGCCTGGCCAACCTCGGCAAGATCCAGAATCGCGGATTCGAACTGCAGGTCCGTACCCAGTTGATCGAAACGCGCCCCGCTGCGCTGGAACTCATGGCCAGCGTAGCGCACAACAGCGACGAGGTGCTCGAGGTCGGCAACCCGAACGGCTTCATCGCCCTCGGCAACCTGCGGCATCAGGTCGGCTATCCCGTCGCGTCGTGGTTCGGTCCCAAGGTTATCTCGGCCGACATCAACGCAAACGGAGATGCCGTCAACATTCTGTGCGACAACGGCAGCGGCGGCGGGGTTGCCTGTAGCTCCGCACCTGCCGTCTTCCACCAGCGCAGTCTTCCCACCACGACCGGCTCGCTTACGCCGACCCTGACCCTCTTCAACCGCCTTCGGCTCTCGGCCATGGTCGAAATCAGCCGCGGCCGCTGGATGATCGACGGCGACATGTCGGGTCGCTGCGCCGAGAGCAGCACCTGCCGTCAGCTCCACGAACCGGGCGCGTTCAAGACGACCGAAGTTGCGGGCGCGCAGATGCGGAGCTCGCTCAACTATGCCCTGTCCGATGCCAGCTACACCAAGCTGCGCGAAGTCTCGGCCAACTACTCCCTGCCGGAGCGATGGGTTCGCCGGCTGGGCGCCGCGCGTGGTTCGGTCACGCTGTCGGCGTACAACCTGGGAACCTGGACCGACTTTACCGGGATCGACCCCGAGACCAACATCGCCGTGATGGACGTCTTCAGCGCCACCAGCTACGCCAATACACCGCCGCTCACGCGGATCGTCGGCGCGGTTCGGCTCTCGTTCTGATGACCACACGATACGACGCACCTACGATGCCGACCGGAGATCTCATGCCATCACGACGCTTCCGCGCCGCATCCCGCCGGGGAGCCGCGCTCTGTCTGCTGACCGCCACCTTGTCGGCCTGCTCGATCTTCGACGGATTGCTCGAAGTAACCAGTGTCGACCAGGTTCTCGCATCGGATCTGGAGACGCCGGCCAACGCCGAACTCCTGGTCCGCAGCGCCGTCAACGATTTCGACTGTGCCTTCTCGAACTACACTCTTGCCGGCGGACTGGTCGCCGACGAAGTTGCCTGGGGCGACAACAACAGCTTCGACTACGAACGCCGGACCTTTACGGAAGTGGGCGGAACATACGGTACGGCGCCGTGTTCGACCGGCGCGGGGGGCGAGATCGGCGTCTACGCGTCGCTGTCCACTGCCCGCTTCGGTAACTATCGTGCCCATGAGTTGCTGACCGGATGGAGCGACACCGAAGTGCCTCGTCGCGCAGCCTTGCTGGCCGAGACGTCTGCGTACGAAGCGTACAGCATCCTCCTGCTGGGCGAGGCCATGTGTTCGCTGGCGATCGATACGGGACCGGAACTGTCGCGCCCCGCGGCGTGGGCAGCGGCCGAGGCCAAGTTCACCGCCGCGATTGCGGAGGCCACCGCCGCGAACGATCCGAACCTCGCCAACTTTGCCCGACTGGGGCGCGCCCGAACCCGCCTCAATCTCGGCCGTCACAATGACGCGGCCGCTGACGCCGCGGCGATTCCAGCCGGGTTTGTCCGCCAGGCCCGGTTTGCCGGCGCCAACTGGCGATCGACCAACCAGCTCCACCAGTGGATCCGCATCGAAAGCCGCGCAGCTGTCGACTCCTTCTACTGGCATCTCTCGATCGACGGTACTCCCGACCCGCGCGTTGCCCTGACCCATACCGGCCAGACGACATTGAACGGGAATCAGCTCGTCACGCCGAACAAGTATGCCGCGCCATCGAGTCCGATGCCGATCGCGCGATGGGCCGAAGCCCGCATCATTATCGGGGAAGCGCGACTGGCGGCAAACGACCCGACCGGGGCGATTGCCATCATCGACGAACTGCGCGACGCGGCCGATCTGCCGAACTACTCCGGTGGACAGACCGTCGAGGCCGTCCGATCCGCCCTGCTGGAGGAACGGCGCCGCGAGCTCTTCCTGGAATCACATCGGCTGGGCGATCTGATCCGGCTCAACCAGCCGTTCCGGCCCGCGGCGGGAACGCCTTTCCGCCAGGGCGGGAGCTACGGCACGATGACCTGTTTCCCGCTGCCCGACATCGAACGCCGCAACAATCCCAATCTCGCCCTGCGTTAGGCTGCAGCACCGGGCGGAATCGTGTTCGCGGTTCCGCCCACTCTCCCCGCCGAGCACTACCCTTCCCCTGCCCGGACGCAGACGGTATCCTCGTCCGCATGAAGAAACTTCTCCAACAGTTCGGCATTGCCCTCGGGCTTGCCGGCTGCAGCGCCGGGTCGACTCCGGCGCGGCCGCCGCTCGATGCCACGGCGCGCGCTGCGATCGAGGACACCGTGCGCGCCGTGTCGGAGGCGATGATCGTCGCCATGCGCACACGGGACGTCGATTCCGTGCTGGCGTACTACGGCGCCAACACGGCATACGTCGGCAACGGCGAGATCGGTGACTGGCCCGCGATCCTCCGCGGGGCGCCGCCCCGTTATGCGACCTACACCAGAGTGGAGTGCCACTGGCCCGATCCGTTCCGCGTGGACGTCCTGAGCCGAACCGCCGCCGTGGTGACCGCGGTGCTCGACTGTGAAAAGGCGGATACGTCGGGCCGAGTCTGGCGGGAAGTGGTCGCGCGAAGCGAGGTACTGGTGCACGAGGACGGGCGCTGGAAGATTGTAGCGGTCCATGAGTCGATGAAACCGGGCAGCGGTGAACTCCGTTAGACCGTCGCAGCCCCCTCGTTCCCGGAGAATCCGTTGATGGTACGCCTTACCCTCTGTCTGACCCTCGGCATCGCGGCCAGCGCCAGCGCCCAGTCTCTTCCGGCGCCGGCCACCGTGCACCGGCTGGCTGATTCCCTGTCACGCGCCTTCGTCACGTCGGGTGGCGCGCCGAGCGTGGTGGTCTCGGTCGTTCGCGGCAAAGACACCCTGCTCCTGAGCGGCTACGGCATGGCCGACCTCGAGAATCAGACACCCGCCACGGCCAAGTCGGTTTACCGGATCGGATCGGTGACCAAGCAGTTCACCGCGGCGGCGGTGATGCAGCTGGTGGAACAGGGCAAGGTCAAACTGGACGACCCGATCGGGAAATACCTGCCCTCGTTGCCGGACCCCTGGGAGCCGGTCACGGTTCGGCAGCTCCTCAACCACACGTCCGGTATCCCGAGCTATACCAGCCTCGGGCCGGCATGGCGTTCCCGCTGGGGCGAGGAGATGTCGACCGACACCATCGTTGCCCTGAGTGCCGGGAAGCCGCTCGATTTTCCGATCGGAACCAAGTACGCCTACAACAACAGCGGCTATGTCATCCTGGGAATGCTGATCGAGAAAGTGACCGGTCGGCCCTGGGGTGAGGATCTCCAGGAACGGTTCGCCAAGCCGCTCGGTCTTTCGGATACGCGGAACTGCCTGACCGAGTCGATCATTCCGAACCGCGGCCACGGCTACGAGCAGAAGAAAGAGGGCGGCTGGGTCAACTCGCCCTTCCTGGCGATGTCACAGCCCCACGCAGCAGGCGCGATGTGCTCGACGGCCGGTGATCTGGTGCGTTGGAACCAGGCGCTGCACAACGGGAAGGTCGTGTCGGCGGAATCATACCGGCTGATGACGACGCCCGAAGGCCCCGCCGCGCGTGGCGAGAACCGGGGCTACGGATTCGGGCTGGGAGTCGACTCGATGGCGGGACGGCAGGCGATCTCGCACGGCGGCGGCATTCCAGGGTTCATCACGGCCAACACCTGGATCCCGAGCGAGCAGCTGTCGGTGACCGTGATCGCGAACTCCGGCACGGCCCGGAGCGGCGAGCTGATGCGCCAGCTGGTGCACGCCGCACTCGGCGTTCCGATCCAGGCGCGCCCGCTGGTTCCCTGACACGAAAAGGGGGCACGGTTTCCGCCGCGCCCCCGCCTCTCCTGATGTGCAGCTAGCGGGTCAGCCGGGCTCCTGATCCTCCGGCAACTTGTTCTCCCAGAGCGCGAAGACATTCCCTTCCGGGTCACTGACCATCGCCATGATACCCCAGGCCATCTGCGTCGGCTCCGTCAGGAACTTGACCCCCTTGGCATGCAGGTCGCCGCAGAAGTGCAGCAGGCCTTCCACCTCCAGAGTAATCCCGGTATGGCGGCCCACCAGTTTTTTCGCGTCCGGGTGATTGGCCGGATGCACGCTCAAGTGCGGCGGCAACTCGAGGAACTCCGCACCAAACGATCCCGCCTTGTGTACCGGCAGCTTGAGCACATCCCGATAAAAAACCATCGCGGGTTCCAGGTCGTTGACGAACACCGCGATCGAATGCATGCGTTGAATCATGAGGATAACGAACGAAAGGCGTTGGTGAAGTTGCGGCGCATCCGGTCCAGACCGGGGCGCTCGAGCGGGGTATCGCCGAACCGGGCGGCGAAGGTGTCTTCGTCCATCTGCTCGAAGAACGCGGGGTCATCGGTCGCGATGGCGCCGCGATCCCGATAGGCCGCATCATCGGTCGGCGTGGCAAACCGGACGTTCCAGGGGCAGACCTCGTTACAGATATCACAACCGAACGCCCACCCCGCCAGCCGGTCGACCAGCGGTTCGGGGATCTCGGCCTTGTATTCGATGGTGAGGTACGCAATACACCTGGTGGCGTCGAGCACGCCCGGTTCGACCAGTGCCTCGGTTGGACAGGCGTCGAGACATCGGGTACAGCTGCCGCAGTGATCGGTTGCAAACGGCGGGTCCGGCTCGATCGGGAGGTCGGTGAGCAACGAGCCGATGAAAAAGAACGACCCGACCCCCGGCCTGACCAGCATCGCGTTCTTGCCGATCCAGCCGAGCCCGGCGCGCACCGCCAGCTCACGCTCCGGCACGGGGCCGCTGTCGGCGTACGAATGCGCAATCGACGCGCCCTGCGCCGTGAGCCACGCACCAAGCTGATCGATCCGCGCCCGGAAATGCTGATGGTAGTCGCGCCCCCGCGCATAGCGGGCAATCCGCACCTGCTTACCCTCGGCGGGCGGATCCTCGAGGTAATAGTTCTCGAGCACGAGGACGGCGCGTACCGCACCGGGCACGATGTCCGCCGGCTGCTTCCGCTTCTTGGCCTGCCGATTGAGGTACCGCATCGTCCCGCCGTACCCCTTAGCAAGCCAGGCATCGAGCACATGACCGTGTGCATTGGGGTCGAGCGTGGTCACCCCGCAAGCTACGAAGCCGAGCCGCTCTGCTTCCTGCGCAAGACCGCTGCGCAGGCTCACGGGTTCTCTCCCTTCGGACGTTCCAGGAGGGTGCCGGGTTCCCAGACCCCGGTAATCAGGCGGGCGCCCCGCTGGAAGGTGATGAACGACCAGGCCCACTCGAAGAGCACCACGACCCGATTCCGGAAGCCGATCAGAAAGAAGATGTGGACGAAGATCCAGAGCAGCCACGCCACGAACCCATCGGTTTCGAATCGTCCGATGTCCGCCACGGCTCGGCCGCGTCCGATCACGGCGAGCTGCCCTTTGTCCCAGTACCGAAACGGCGTTCTCGGCTTGTTCGCCAGGTCCGCACGAACGGTTCGCCCCGCATACTGGCCCATCTGGATCGCCGCCGGGCAGACCGCCGGAACCGGCTCCTTGCCGTGCAGGTGGGCGGCGGCGTCTCCCAGAACGAAGATCTTCGAGTCGCCGGGGATGCTGCAATCCGGTTCGACGATGACCCGCCCTTGCCGGTCAAGCGGGACATCCAGATCCCGGAGGATGGGGCTCGCCTGATTACCCGCGGCCCAGAGGATCGTCGCGGCGGGAATGCGCCAGTCGGCGGCGGTGACGAAACCCGGCTCGATCGCGGTGACGAACGTCTCGGTGCGCACGTCGACGCCCATTTCCCGGAGCGTTTCCTTGGCCTTCTGACTCAATTCCTCCGGATAGGACGGCAGCAGCCGAGAACCGCCCTCCAGCAGCATGACGGTGGCGTCGCGCGGATCGATCCGCCGGAAGTCCCGACGCAGCGCAAAGCGGCGGATCTCCGCCAACGTGCCGGCCAACTCGACACCGGTCGGCCCGCCGCCGATGACCACGAAGGTCAGGTGCTTCTGCCGAGCAACCGGATCGGTCTCCCGCTCGGCGCGCTCGAATGCCAGGAGAATCCGGCGGCGCACTTCGAGCGCATCGTCCAGGTCCTTGATGCCCGGAGCCAGCGCCTCCCAGTCCGGTCGCCCGAAGTACGAGTGGCGGGCGCCGGTGGCAACGGCCAGGTAATCGAACGGAATGACACTGCCGTCGGTGAGGGTGACCGACCGGGCCGCACGATCGATTGCAGCGGCCTCGCCGAGCTGAACCTCGATGTTCCCGGCGCGGCGGAGGATCGACCGGATCGGTGATGCGATGTCGCCGGGCGACAGCGCCGCCGTCGCGATCTGGTACAGCATCGGCTGGAACAGATGGTGATTGGTGCGATCGACCAGGGTCACGTCGACGGGGCGGCCCGCCAGCTCCTTGGCGAGATAGAGACCCGCGAACCCGCCCCCCAGGATCACCACACGCGGGCGACTCACAGCCGCATCGTCTCCCGGCGCCAGCGAGCGAACCGGACGATGTCATTGACCGGCGGGACGGCGTCCTCGCTGCCGTAGGCGGTATACATCCGCCAGCGCAGGTACGCCGGGTCGGGCACCGGCAGGAATGGCGCGGTACGCCACCAGAAGCGACGGCGGAAGGACCAGGCCATCCGAAGCAGGTCGAGGGCGAGCCTCGGATTGATCAAGGCTCGACCGACCAGGCCCAGGGTCAATCCGGCCCAGGTTTGGGAGGGCGCCTCCCCGCCAGTGTGAGAATCTGCCATGCGATACAAATATAGATCCCTCAGCGGCCATCCCTGAGGGCGGAAACAACCCCTCCCCGGCCCTAGGTCTCCATACTCAACCGGCATGACGAGGATCTCGAAAGCCCCTCATCCTATTCCCACCGGACTCAGGCCGCATCGACAGGCTAAGGCCTCTATCGACTGCCATGTATTGAACGGATGACACGCTCGTTCGACTGGAACGGCACACCTGTGTTAGGCGAACCGCAGCACCATCGCCCCGACAACGATCAGGCACGCGGCCAGGACGCGAACCGGTCCGACCCGCTCCCCGAGCAGCCAGACCGAGATCATCATGGCCGCCAGGATCGAGGTCTCGCGCAACGCGGCCACGAGCGCAATCGGCGCGCGCGTCATTGCCCAGAGAGCCAGTCCATACGAGGCAAGCGTCCCGACCCCACCGACCAATCCAACGAACCAATGGCGGGTGGCATACGCGGTGAAGGCTGCCCGGCGAGCCCGCAGCACCCAGACCGCGAACGGAACTCCCGTCAGCAAACAGAGCCACAGCGTATACGCAGCAGGCGACCCCGACCGCCGCACCCCGGCTCCGTCTATCATAGTGTAGCCGGCGATCACGACCGCGTTGAGCAGAGCAAGCGACACGCCTCGCGCGCTACTGCCGCGCGGAATCCCGCCCGTCATCCCGAGCACGCCAGCACAGAGCAGGGCAATCCCGACTCCGGCCGCGATCGAAAGCGACTCGCCCAATGCGACGACCGTCACGAAGGTGACCACGAGCGGCGCCATACCGCGCATCAACGGGTACGCCAGGCTCATATCGGCCACCTGGTACGTCCGCGCCACCAGCACGAAGAAGGCGACCTGGAAGAACAGCGACGCGCCCAGGAACGGCCAACTCGCCCGCGCGGGGATGGGCAGGAACGGCAGGATGACCGCCGCGATCAGCGCCCCGGCGACGGTCACGAGCGCCGTGGTCAGCTGTTTGTCGCTGCCGCCTTTGACGACCGCGTTCCACGTCGCATTGAGTACGGCGGCGACGAGAACGACGACAAACACCGAGATCGACATGGCGGCAGCACACCCCGACGGAAACGATGGGCCGACGCGCGGAATCGGTCAGCGGCGACGCAATGGTAACGCATCGGCCGTTTCCCGGACCAGCCCCCGAGTGTCGCCCCCTCCTCTAGCCTCGCGCGCCGGTCGGAGGTATCCTCCGGGAACATATCGAAGTACCGCTGTTCGTCTGGTCGCACCATCTGTCCGGGAACTGAATCGCAATGGGATTGGCTGCCATTCCCCTGCCGAGACGCCGGTTCGGGGAGACCATGCGACGCGACCGCTGGTGGGTCGAGCCGCTCATCGTACTCGTGGTTCTGTCGGCCTTCATCGTCTACGCGACGTGGGCCGCATTTCAGAACGCGCACTACACCTTCGGTCCGTATCTGTCGCCCTTCTACGCACCGGAGGTGTTCGGCGACTCGCCGCATTCGTGGTTCGGGCCCAAGCCCGGGTGGTGGCCGGCATGGCTGCCGTTTTCTCCCGCGCTGATCATTCTTCCCTTCCCCGGCCTGTTCCGTCTTACCTGCTACTACTACCGCGGCTCCTACTACAAAGCCTTCTGGGCCGACCCGCCGTCCTGCACGGTCGGTGAACCCCGGAAAACGTACTGGGGCGAGCGCAGGCTCCCGCTGATCCTCCAGAACGTGCATCGCTACTTCATGATCATCGCGCTGATCTTCCTGGTGCTCTTGAGCTACGACGCCTGGAAAGGGTTCTGGTTTGCCGATGGATCGGGCGGCACGAATTTCGGAATCGGGGTCGGGAGCCTGATCCTCGTGGCCAACGTGATCTGTCTGGGCGGATACACCCTGGGATGCCACTCGCTCCGGCACGTGGTCGGCGGTTTCCGGCGCCAGTTCTCGAAGCGGCCCGTGTTCCAAACGCCGTACGCCTGTGTGTCCTGTTTCAACCGGGCGCACCACCGCTGGGCCTGGATCAGCCTGATCACCGTGGCGTTCTCGGACCTCTACATCCGGCTCTGCTCGATGGGCATCTGGACCGACTACCGGATTCTCTGAATGTCCTATCAGACCTTCGATCATGATGTGCTGGTCATCGGAGCCGGAGGCGCCGGGCTCCGCGCAGCTATCGAAGCCGCGGCCGCCGGGGTCTCGGTTGGCCTGATCTGCAAATCGCTGCTCGGCAAAGCGCACACGGTCATGGCCGAAGGAGGCATGGCCGCGGCCATGGGCAACGTCGATGACCGCGACGACTGGCAGGTCCACTTCACCGATACGCTGCGCGGCGGTCAGTACGTCAACAACTGGCGGATGGCGGAACTGCACGCGAGAGAAGCGCCTGCGCGGGTCCGTGAGCTGGAGGCGTGGGGCGCGCTGTTCGATCGGACCAAGGACGGTCGGATCCTGCAGCGCAATTTCGGAGGCCACCGGTATCCGCGTCTGGCCCATGTGGGCGACCGGACCGGCCTCGAGATGATCCGCACCTTGCAGGATCACGGCATCCATCAGGGCATCGACGTGCACATGGAGGTCACCATCGTCAGCCTGTTCCGCCAGCAGGGGCGGATCGCGGGCGCGCTGGGCTACGACCGCCAGCAGGGCGAGTTCCGCCTCTATCGGGCCCCTGCCATCGTGCTCGCCACCGGGGGGGTCGGGCGCGCCTATCAGATCACCAGCAACAGCTGGGAATACAGCGGCGACGGCCAAGCGCTCGCGTACCAGGCGGGGGCGGCCCTGCTCGACATGGAGTTCATTCAGTTCCACCCGACCGGGATGATCTGGCCGCCCTCGGTCAAGGGCATTCTGGTGACCGAAGGGGTACGCGGCGAAGGCGGGATCCTGCTCAACAACCAGGGCAAGCGGTTCATGTTCGACGACATCCCGGAGAACTACCGCGCCCAGACCGCCGACACGCCGGAGGAAGGCTGGCGGTACGTCATGGGCGACAAGAATGCCCGCCGGCCGCCCGAACTGCTGACCCGGGACCACGTGGCCCGCTGTATCGTCCGCGAGGTGCGCGAAGGACGCGGCAGTCCGCACGGCGGCGTCTTCCTCGACATCCAGTGGATCAAGGAGCGGATCCCGAACGCGGCCGAGCACATCCGGAAGAAGCTGCCCAGCATGTACCATCAGTTCAAGCAGCTGGCCGGCATCGACATCACCAAGGAGCCGATGGAAATCGGCCCGACGACCCACTACATCATGGGCGGCATCCTGGTCGACGGTGACAGCCAGATGACGACGGTGCCGGGTCTCTTTGCCGCCGGCGAAGCCGCCGCCGGACTCCACGGCGCCAACCGGCTGGGCGGCAATTCGCTGTCCGACCTGGTGGTGTTCGGCAAGCGGGCCGGAGAGTTCGCGGCGCGCTATGCGCGGGAACAGCCTTCGGTTGCTCCGGATGCCGGCGAGGTCGAGGAACAGGTCCGCGAGGCGTTGGCGCCGTTCGATCGCACCACCGGCGAGAGTCCCTACAAGGTGCAGCAGGATCTTCAAGTCATGATGCAGTCGCTGGTCGGGATCGTCCGCCGCGAAGAGGAGATGCTCCGCGCGCGGGAGGAACTGGCACGGCTCAAAGAGCGGGCGGCAGCGGTCGGTGTACCCGGCGGGCGGGCCTACAACCCCGGATGGCACACCGCGATCGACCTCAAGAACCTGATGACGGTCTCGGAGGCGATCATCCTGTCCGCCTTGGCCCGGAAAGAAAGCCGCGGGGGACACTTCCGGGACGACTATCCCGAAAAACAGGCCGAGTTCGGCACGCTCAATCATGTCATTACGCAGGCAGCGGACGGCCGGATGGCGCTGGAGCGCCGCCCGGTGACATCGAAAACTGCCGAGCTGGCGGAACTGGTCGAGACCTACAAGTAGCCTGGACGGCGAGAGAGGAAGCCACCGCATGGCAACGGCGACATTCTCGATCTGGCGCGGCGAATCCGGCACCGGCAAACTGGTGGATTACACCACCGAGGTGTCGGGCGGGATGGTGGTGCTCGATGCGGTCCACCAGATCCAGGCAGACCAGGCGACCGACCTGGCCTGCCGCTGGAACTGCAAGGCCGGCAAATGCGGGTCCTGCTCGGCCGAGATCAACGGCCAGCCCAAGTTGATGTGTATGACGCGCCTCGACCAGCTGGACCTGAGCGAACCGGTCACGGTCGAGCCGATCCGTGCCTTCCCGCACCTGCGGGACCTGGTGACCGACGTGAGCTGGAACTACGCGGTCAAGAAGAAAATCCCCAAGCTGGCGCCGCGCGCCCCGGATGCGCCGGATGGCACCTGGCGGATGTGGCAGGAGGATGTCGACCGGCCCCAGGAGTTCCGCAAGTGCATCGAGTGCTTCCTCTGCCAGGACGTCTGCCACGTGCTGCGCGACCACCAGATGCACGATGAGTTCATCGGTCCGCGCTTCCTGCTCTACGTCGCAGGACTCGAGATGAATCCCATCGACACCGGCGACCGTCTCGAAGCGCTGCGCACCTTGCACGGCATCGGGTACTGCAACATTACCAAATGCTGTACCAAGGTCTGCCCGGAAGAAATCCGGATTACCGACAATGCGATCATTCCGCTCAAGGAGCGGGTCATCGACGAGGCATTCGACCCGATTGCCAAACTGATCGGGATGTTTCGGGGGAAGGACACGTCCAGCTGAAGGAGGTTCCGATGCTCGAGCTCAAACCGATGACGGCCGGTGGAGTGGCCTCCGCCCTGGCCAAAGCGGAGCGCTATCGTCTGTTGAACGAGCCCGACGCCGCGGAGAGTATCTGCCTCGATGTCCTGGCCATCGAACCGGCCAACCAGAAGGCGCTGGTCATGCTCTTGCTGGCCCGGACCGATCTGATTGCCCAGGGCATTGCCGGCGGCCTGGGCCGCGCGCGTGAGGTCCTGTCGCAATTGACCGACGACTATGAGCGCGCCTACTATGCCGGGATCATCTGCGAGCGCCGCGGGCACGCCCAGCGGATGAGCCCGAGCTTGACGGCAGCCAGCCTGGCCACCGACTGGTATCGCGAAGCCATGGATTGGTACGAGAAGGCCGAGGCGGTCCGTCCGCCCGGTAACGACGACGCCGTGATCCGCTGGAACAGCTGCGCCCGGATCCTCAACGCCCACCCGGAACTCACCTCACGGTTCGACGAGCCGGCCGAAGTGGTTCTCGACGACTAGACCAGGAGATCGAAATGACGACATCACCCTCAGCATTCACGACGGCGAGCCTCACCGCACTCCGGGTGGTCGGCGGGCTGGCGTTTGCTTCGCATGGCGCCCAGAAACTGCTGGGCTGGTTCGGCGGTTTCGGTCCCAACGGCGGCACCGCCGAGTTGATGAGCCGCTTCGGCCTGGCCGGGGTGATCGAGCTGGTCGGGGGCGTCCTGATTGCCATCGGGCTCTTCACCCGGCCCGCGGCCTTCCTGGCGTCCGGCTTGATGGCCGCAGCGTACCTGACGGCCCACTGGGCATTCGGCAACAACAGCTTCTGGTGGTGGGCCAACGGCGGGGAGCTGGCGCTGGTCTACTGCTTCCTCTGGCTCTTCTTCTCGGCGCGGGGGGCCGGGCCGCACAGCCTCGACGCCCGGATGGAGCGCGGCCGGACTGCTCCCTGACGCTTTAACCTTCGGACTGGACAGCGGGAGAGGCTCCTCGGCGGAGCTTCTCCCGGTCCGGCAGACTAGGACGCGACCGGGGTGGCCGGGTAGCCCGCGTCCTTCACGGCAGCGATGATTGCCGCTTCGCTGGTCACCGCCGGATCGAACTCCACCTCCGCCCGGCCAATCCCCACCGACTTGATGACCACACCCGCCAGGCCCCCCAGGCTGCGATTGACCGCGTTGAGGCAGTGACCGCAGGACATCCCATCGATATGCAGCGTCAGTAACGTCATCCAGCAAAGAAAATCATGCCGGCCTGTCCCAGGCAAGCCACGGCAGGATGTTGCACCCGCCCCCGGAGCCCACCGCGACCGATCACCCTAACCTATTTTACAGCAATATGTTACAATCCAGGCCATGAGGCATGGGTCCTGCAGAACCCGCAATCGGCCATGACGAACGATCCGACGCCCCCGCTGGGGACGCTTCTGGTACCGGTGCTCGACCTGACCGCCGGCACCCCCGACCCGGTTGCGGTGGCGTCGTGGCATATGGCCCTGTCAAACCTGGTGGCCGCCGACATTCCCCATCAGATCTTCGGGCTCTGGGTTTTCCCCGAACGCGGGGGCGCCATCCTGCTCGGCCCCGACGCCCTGGCCCAGGACCGGCTGGCCGTGCCGCTACCCGACCCGCACCTGACTCAGGACCAGTTGTTCGAACTGGAGGACACCCTCCGGCGCGCCAAATACGCGAGCGCGGCGGCGGTGCCTGTCCATTCCGACGGGCGCGACGTCGGCCTGATCCTGGTCGGCACCTTCGACGCCGGCAGCTACGGCGCGCCCGCGGCCCGCTTGCTGCGCCAGCTGGCCCAACGCCTGGCCGCTTCGCTTGCTGCGCTCAGCGCGACCATGGTTGCCCCGGCGGAACCGGCGGCCCCGATCGAGGACGACCTGGTATCAGCCCTGCTGAGCCTGGCCGGCAATGCGCCGACCGGACCGGAACTGGTCCGCCGCCTCTCCGGGCTGCTACATCCGCACCTGCCGCACGATCGGCTCGAGATCCTGGCCTTTGCCAACGGCGCCAAGACCGCGGTACCGCTGTCCGGAGCCGGAGGGCGCCGCCGCTGGGGCTCGGCCGCGAGTACCTGGCAGGATATCGTGGCCCTGCTCAGCGAATGCCTAGGACCGAACCAGACCGGCTCGATTGCCAACCTGGCCGGCGAAGCGCCGGGCCTCTCTCTGCCGGGCGGCAGCGGCGGCCACAGCCGGATCGGCTCGGTCCTGGGCGCCCGGCTCTCGCTAGGCGGCGAAGCCATCGGCATGCTCGTCCTGGGCCATGCAGCCCAGTCGCTCTACCGCGACCGCGACGAAGCGCTGGCCCTCCAGGTGGCGCGGATCGTGGCCCCGCGAGTTACCGCATTCCGGCTCGAGTCGGAGGCCCAGGGCCTCCGCGGCCAGCTCGAGGTGCTCCAGGCCCCCTCGCTCCCGGTGCTGCGCGCCGCGGAAGCCCTGGCGGCCACGGCCCACCTCGGCGAAGCGCTGCACAAGTTCGCGACCGAAGTGGCCGAACTGGTTTCGCACGACGCGCTGCGTTTCGAACTGCGGACCTCGGAAACCGAATACGTCGAACTCACCCCCGACGTGATCCGTCCGCTGCCCGACCTGCCGGTGCGGGTGATTGCCGAATCGGGCGCGCGAAGCGTGCTGGAGGATGAACGGCCCTGGACCCTGATTCAGGGAACGGATCGGGAAGGGCTGGCGGTTTCGCTGCGGGTGGCCGGACGCGTCATCGGTGCGCTGGTGCTCGAAGCCGATCGCTTTACCACCTCACGCGAAGCCGCAGCCGTCGCGCAGCAGTTTGCCGCCGTGGCCGCCCCGCATCTCGAACTGATCCGCCGAGGCACCCCCGCGCGCTACTCGACCCTGACCCGGCGGAGTTGAACCGCCCGGTCAGGGGTTGGCCGGGCGAATCTCGATTTCGTTGATCAAGGCGCGGCGCGGCAGCTGCAGCGCGTCGACCACCGCCGCCGCCACATCCGCGGGACGCAGAATCCGATCGAAGTTGGGCTTGAGGGTGTTCTGATCGCGAAGCAGCGCGGTATCGACGCTGCCCGGGCAGACCGTCACCACCCGAATGCCGTCCTTCCGCACTTCCGCCATCAGCGACCGGCCAAAGCCCACCACCGCATGCTTGGAAGCGCTGTACGCGACGCCGTGGGCGAGGCCGTTCTTCCCGGCCAGACTCGCGATATTGACGATGTCGCCTTGTTGCTTGGCGCGCATACCGGGCAGCACCGCCTTGGTCAGCAGGAACAGGCTCCGCACGTTGACGGCAAAGGTCCGGTCCCATTCTTCGAGCGAAAAATCGTCGATCGGACCGAGGATGCCGATGCCGGCATTGTTGACCAGAACGTCGACCGGGCCGAGTTCACGTTCGGTGTGTTCCACCAGACGGGCAACCGCCGCCGGGTCGGAGACGTCCGCGGCAAAGCCGGTGGCCCGGTGGCCGTCCGCGGTCAGTTCGGCGAGGGCTTCGCGGAGCCGGGATTCGGTGCGGGCCGTAATGGCCACCGAGTATCCGCCTTGGCAGAGTGCCTCGGCGATGGCGCGTCCGATCCCTTCGGTGGCGCCGGTAACGAGAGCAACGGGAGCTGTCATCCCCCAAATGTGAAACCGGCGGGGGCTCGAGAAAAGCCCCCGCCGGTTCCGATCGACTCGATTCGTGTTATTGGACGACGACCGAGACGGTGCAAGGCCCGAAATCGGTATGCTGTTCCTCGAGATGATACAGCGCAAAGCTGATGTTGGCAGCACCGGCCGCGCCACCGCTCAGGTTCCCGCTGAACGCGCCGGACCGGGTGAACCGGCCCGTCGGCTCCACGTTGAGCTGGAATTCGTCATCGTGAAGATCCAGCACGACGCCATCATCATCCAGGAAGGACGCGGTGACGGCCGCCCCGGCTGTCGGGATGGTGACCGAGGAGACCGACGGTGAGCAGGTGGCCCCCGAGAAATTCACCGTGGTGCCGCCGATGACGACCCGCATGGTCTCCACTTCGGGCTCGTGATCGTGATCATCATCTTCGTCTCCGCAGCCGGCGACGAACGCCATCCCCACCAACGCACTCGCGGCGAGACCGCGACGAACCAACGCTGCAATTGCCATGACAAGCCTCCTTCAGGATCGATGATCCGCCCCGGTCGGGCCGGATCAGTAGGTACTCTCCATCAGAACGTGAAGCGATAGAGCAAACTGACATTGCGCCCCGGCTGGGGCTCGATGTCCTTGATGCGGGACAGGTGATCGTAGTACTCCGCATTGGTCAGGTTGTCGACCCGGAGCGTCAGCGTGTGGAACTGGCCGCCGATCAGGAGCCGGACGCCCGCGTGCAGTTCGCCGACCACGGACCCGGCCGTTTCGGTTTCGAAATCGCCGAGCCGCGACTGGCGCGCCGTCCACCGCATCCCGGCGCCCGCGAAGTACTGCGGCCGCTCGTAGCGCAACTCGGCGTTGCCGAAGAGTGGCGGGATGAGCGGAGGATGGTCCGATGCGGCCACGAACGAGGTGTCGGGCGGATCGAGACTGATGATCGGAATCGGGGCGCGATCGGAGGTGAATTTCGCCGCGACATACGAGACCGTCGCATCGAACACCAGCCGGCGGGACAGGCCGACACTGAAGGATCCTTCGAAGCCCTGGAAGACCGCGGCCTCATTGGTAAACTGGAAGAGCGGACGGCCGCCCTGTCGCCCGATGACGGCCCGGCCGCGGCTCGACGGGAAGATGTAGTTATCGAGCTGGTTGCGGAACGCGGCGACCTCGACCCGCACCGACGCCCGATCCAGTCGCACGAAGCCGTCGAGGCCCAGCCCCGTTTCCTCGACCAGACGCGGGTCGCCGACGTCGTAGGAGTTGGCCGCCAGGTGCGGACCGTTGGAGTACAACTCGTTGAAATCGGGCGTGCGATACGCGCGGGCCACGCTTCCGCCGATGGCCAGCCCGTCGCCAAGATCGTATATGGCGCCGACCGATCCGGAAAAGGCGCCGAACGATCGCGACACGGCCTCGACCTGCTCGCCTTCGATCTGAAAGACGGAACGCTCCCGCGGATCGTAGTGCGCAAAGTCGAAACGCAATCCTGCCTGGAGCCGGAGCGGGCCCTCGCCGTACTCCTGCACGGCAAACGCCGACAGCGAGTAGTCCGCCGTCGCCGGGGTGCGCAGCGTGCCACCGGTCCGGATCGAACGGTAGTGCCCACCCACCCCGATGGCGCCGCTGCTCGCGCCAAGCACGCCGCGATGCCGGGCGGTGACCGTGCCGTTCAGGAACGATTGGCGGAAGCGAGTTCCCACCGCCCCGCTGGATTCATACTCGGTATGGCGATAGAAGGTGCCGCCGATGTTGGCCCGAATGCTCTCCCAGGTATCGCTGGTCGGATGCAGATCGAACGTCGAGCGGACCGTGTGCCGCTGCATCGCCACGTCGACACCCTCGGCGTGCCCGCCGACGAACCCGCCCGGAATACCGTAGTCGTTGTCGAAGTAGCGGTACGACAACCCGGCATAACCGTTAGGCGCAACGTACGAGGCGCCGCCGGACAGGTCGAGGGTGGCCACGTCCGTGTTGGTGAGGCGGCCTTTCGGGGTCCGGGTGTCGCCGGCGCGGCGGATGGTGCCCTCGCCGCGCACCACCAGCGGACCGAGGCCCGACACGGCATACCCGCCCAGCGTGGCGCCCCGATTGACCGAACTGGCCTGGGCGGAGACGGCGCCGTGAAGGGCATCGGGCCGAGAAGCGGGCACGTCTTCCCGAATGACGTTGACCACCCCGCCGAGCGCGCTCGATCCGTAGAGCAGCGACATCGGGCCGCGGACCACCTCGATCCGCTGGGCCGTCAACGGATCCACGGTCACCGCATGGTCGGCCGAGGTCG
Source organism: Gemmatimonadales bacterium (assembly GCA_037189525.1). GTDB lineage: Bacteria > Gemmatimonadota > Gemmatimonadetes > Gemmatimonadales > GWC2-71-9 > SHZU01. Next base: position 1,099,146 of record JBBCJC010000002.1, on the reverse strand, counting down.
AGGCGAGGTCACCCGGCCGAATTCCGTCCTGCAGCATCACGACCCGATCGCCGCTCAGCCCGCGAATCACCGGCTGGGAGGTGGCCGGCCCCAGACCGCCTGCCGCCACGCCGGGTTCGTGCCTGAGCGAGGCCGCAACCGTCGCATCCAGCTGGCGATCGAGCGCCGCGCCAGCCACGACCGAGGTCGGACTCACCACCTCGCTCCGCGCCCGGGCACTGATGGTGCCGGTGGTCACGATCTCCTCGAGCCGCAGGACCGCCGGCGTGAGGGTGACATCGAGCCGGACGGTATCGCCGGGGGTGATGGTGACGGTGGTGAAGAACGCCTGATACCCGATGGCCGTGATGGCCACCCGCTGCGGACCAATCGGAACCGCCGGCAACAGGAACGAGCCGTCGGCGTGCGTCGTTTCGGTCAGATGCCGGTCGAGCACCCGGATCAGCGACGCCTGGAGGGGTCCGCCATCGGCCGCGACGACGGTACCGCGCAGCGTGCCGGTATTGGGCGACTGCGCGGCCAGCTCACGGTTGCCGGCAAGCAGCAGACCGATAAGGACGAACCAACGAACAACCATATCCGACTTCCTCTGGACGCCGGCAGCCGCGACCACGCGCGGTTCACAGACGTCTCGAACGATCCAACGACGTGTCCCACCGGCGACACATCAGTGCCTCGACTGGAGCAGTCGAGACTATCGCAAGCGTGAAATCAGGAAACGGCTGGTGGCGCGCGAGGTCCGCTGGCGCCGAGTACGATGGGAGATGCGGGAAGGAGAGTGGGTTCGAGCGGAGCCATCCGGCGCGGCGCCATCTCGACGACGATCGAGATCAGAACGGCCGCAAAGGTTGGCTGCACCGGCGTCGAGCAGAGCGCACAGCCGTCGTCGACATGCCCCCCGCCCGAAGGCGTCGACACGTCGGCGGCCGCAACCGAGACACGATCCTGGTCTGTCCCGCGCGCGACATGCCACGCCGCAACCGCCTGCGCCACTCCGAAGAAGAGGAGCAGGGTTACGGCAACCGGACCGAGGGACCGGCGCAGCCGCGCGAGGGGGTTGAGACAGGACCGCATCAAAAAGACGATACCCCAATGATACCGGAAAATCAACAATGACCGTGATTATTTTCCGGCCATGGCCACCGGCGAATTCCGTGTCAGAACAGGCGAACACCGTCTCAGTACCGGGGAGTATCGGATCAACGCCGATGCCCGAATCCCGTTCATCATGGACCTGGCGCTGGCGCTGCAGGCCGCCGGGTATTCGACCCACCGGCTGGAAGATGCCCTTACCGCGATGAGCGATCGGCTCGGCCTGACCGGACAGTACTTCGTGACACCCACCTCGATCTTTGCGTCCTTCGGGTCGGGCATCACGCAATCGACCTATATGATGCGGACGGGGCCGCGCCCTCAGAATCTCGGCCAGTTGGCCCGGGTCACCGAGGTCGCGCGCGGAGTACTGTCGGGTGAGGTGCAGGTGGCCGAGGGCATGAAGCGCCTGATGGCGCTCTCGGTCGTTCCCGATCCGAATCCACTTTTCATCATCGTCGGCCACGGACTCGCTTCTGCCGCCGCCGCGCGATTCCTGGGCGGCGCGTGGCCGGAAATGGGCATGGCCGCCCTGGGCGGGCTCGGGATCGGCGCACTAGCCACGACGGCGGCCCGGCTGCCCCATGTGGCGCGGGTCTACGAGTTCCTGGCGGCTTTCCTCTGCTCGACGATCATGACGCTGCTTGGTGCGCTGATCGGGGGCTATTCGGTCTGGCTCGCGACACTGGCCGGGTTGATCGTCCTGATCCCGGGCCTCACGCTGACCACGGCCATTACCGAGTTGGCCACCTCGCACCTCACCGCCGGCACCACCCGCATGGCGGGCGCGTTCATGACCTTCATCGGGATCGGATTCGGTGTGGCGCTCGGCCACAAGGTTGCCGTGTTGCTGGTCGGTCCGGTGGCGGCGGTGGTGCCGGCGCCGATGCCGGTGATCGTCAACTGGCTGGCGCTGGGTGTGATTGCGATTGCGTTCTCGCTGCTGCTGCGCGCCGACCGGCGAGACATCGGCTGGATCCTGCTGTCGGCGGTGATCGCATTCGTCTCCACCCGGCTGGGCGGATCGGTGCTCGGACCGGAGATGGGCGTTTTCGTGGGGGCGCTGGCGGTCGGGTTGGGCAGCAATCTCTTCTATCGAATCACCCGGCGGCCGGCAGCCATTACGCTGGTGCCGGGGCTCCTGACCCTGGTGCCCGGCAGCGTCGGCTTCCGGAGCATTTCCGCGCTGCTCGATAGCCAGGTCGTCGCGGGAATCGATACCGCCTTCAGTATGGTCCTGACCGCGGTATCGCTGGTGGCCGGCCTGCTCACCTCGGCCGCGATCTATCCCGAAGACCGGTTCGCCTGACGCTCCGCCCGATCACCCCCGGGCCTGGCGAACCGCCCGAGCCAGGCCCTCCAACGCAAGCGCGGTATCGTTGAGCCCAAGGCAGGGGTCGGTGATACTCTGGCCGAACCGCAGCGCCTCACCGGGCACCAACCGCTGCGCACCTGCCACGAGATTGCTCTCCAGCATGACGCCGAGCACACGACTCGACCCGGATGCAACCTGGCGGGCAACATCGGCTGCCACCACGAGCTGGCGCTGCGCATCGCCGGCGGCGTTGCCGTGACTGCAATCCACCATGATCCGGGGTCCGAGCCCGTGCCGCACGAGCGTATGGCACGCGGCATCGACCGCGGCCGCATCATAGTTCGGCACCCGGCCGCCGCGGAGCACGACATGGCAGTCAGGGTTCCCCGCTGTGGTAACGAGCGCGGCGGTTCCGGCGCCCGTGAGCGAAACGAAGTGATGTTCGGTTGCCGCGGAGAGAATGGCGTTGACGGCCGCTTCGACGTTGCCGTCGGTGGTGTTCTTGAACCCCGTCGGGATCGGTAGACCGGACACCATCTGCCGGTGCAGCTGGCTCTCGGTCGTACGCGCGCCCACAGCCGTCCACGCCACCAGGTCGCCCAGGTACTGCGGGGAGATCATGTCGAGGAACTCCGTCGCGACGGGCAGCCGGAGACGGTTGAGTTCCACGAACAGCTGCCGAGCCGCCCGAAGGCCGAGATTGATCCGACCGGTTCCGGTGAGATCGGGATCGTTGATGAGTCCCTTCCACCCCACCCGGGTCCGGGGTTTTTCGACATAGACCCGCATTACGAGCATGAGTTCGTGCTGCCAGCGCGCCCGCAGATCGGCCAGCCAGCGGCCGTACTCCAACGCGGCATCGACATCATGGATCGAGCAGGGGCCGACGACGACCAGGAGCCGCCGATCGCGGCCATGGATGATCTCTCGGATCGTGTCGCGCGAGGTCTCGACGAACGCGGCCGTCTCGGGTGACCGGGGCAGCGAGGCAAGCAGCTCATCCGGACTGACGAGCGCCTCGACCTCCCGTGTCCGGCCCGATGCTTCCGCCTTCACCCCGACTCCATCCTTCCAGGAACCCACCGTGTTCACGAGAACCACCTTACTTTATGCACGCAACGTCGCGCCACCGTCGACGTAGAGATCGGCCATGGTGATATGCCCGGCGCGGTCCGAGACGAGGAACAACACCGCATCCGCCACATCGCGCGGCTCGGCGATCTTGCGGAGGGGAATCCCGGTTCGATAGCTCTCGAGCGATCCGTCGAGCACCGACTGCAACGTGGTCCCGCGGGCCCACATCGCATCCTGCATCTGCGTCCGGGTCGATCCAGGCGCGACGATGTTGCAGCGGATCCCGTACGACGCGAGCTCGAGACCCAGACACCGGGTAAACATGGTGGCGGCTGCCTTCGACGCGGCGTAGGCCGCCATCCCCTGGCGCGGAATTCCGGCCGCGTTGGAGCTGACCGTCACGAGACACCCGCGTGCTCTCGGCTTCATGACGCGGGCAAGCGCGCGCGAGACCACGAAGACGGCGCGCGCATTGACGTCGAACACCCGATCCCACTCGGTCTCATCCGTGTCGACCACCGGCGCGATGTGCAGCACGCCCGCCACGTTGATCCCGATGTCGATCGGTCCCCAATCGGATTCGATTTCCGCCACCAGGGCGTCAACCGCCGCCGCATCGGTAATGTCGAGCTGGACGCTTCGGACCGACGCCGCATCGGGCCAGCGCGCGGATAGCGCAGCAAGCGCTTCCGGGTCGCGATCGATTGCCACCACGCGCGCTCCCTCGTCGACCAGACCGGCCACTACGGCCAGGCCCACGCCGCCCGCAGCGCCCGTGACGAGGGCAATCTTTCCGGCAATCCCGGATTCACGCATCTGCGATACTCCTCCCCTGCTCCGCACAAACCAGCGATTCGGCCCGTTCGAGTGCTCGCCGGAGCACCGGCACGATCCTGCCGACCGCCTCCGGTCCGACCATATGGGCGTGGCGCACCGGCAGGTCGTATCGCTCCAGGGTGCTCACATAGGGCTCCCACTCCGCCGGCGATGCGCCTCCCGGACCATGCTCCAGGGTCGCGAAAAAGTGCAGCGCCGTTCCGTTGAAGCGGCGGTGCCAATGGCTGCGAACCAGGCGATTGTTGTTCTCCACCGCCCGGACGACACCGCTCAGACCGCGGGCACTCAGGCCGCCCAGCGGGCTGCCCCCGGCCCGGAGAAAGCGGATCACGCTCTCCCGGGTCATTTCGAGGTCCGGATGGTCGGCCGGATCGTAGCCCGCAATCAGGAGCAGCGCCCGAAGCGGCGCCGCCGCATCCGGTTCCGCCATCCCGTGCCAGCGGTCGGCCGGGTACGCATCGAGCAATGCCAGCACGCCGACCTGCTCACCAAGCGCCTGCAGCCGCACCGCCATGGCCTGCGCCACGATGCCGCCGACCGACCATCCGACCAGATGGAAGGGACCACCGGCGGAGAGCGCCCGAATCCGGTCGACATAGTCGGCCGCCATCTCGTCGAGACGATCAGGCAAACCCGCGGCCGGATCGAGGACGCCGGCCTGGACCCCATAGACCTGCCGCTCGGCACCAAGCGCCCGGGCCAGGCCTCCGTAGCACCAGGCAATTCCACCTGCCGGATGGATGCAGAAGACGGGCGGCCGGTCCGGGGGGGCAGAGCGGGCCAGCGAGAGGATCCGCTCCAGACCTTCGCCGCCGGTCTGGCCCGCCACGGCCAGATCGATCTGCGCAGCAAGGCCTGCGACCGTCGGGTCCGCAAAGAGGGTTCCGAGGCCGATCTCGCAGGGCCAGGTCTCGCGAACCAGTCGCATCAGCCGCGCACCGGTCAATGAGTGCCCGCCGAGATCGAAGAAATCGGCTGCGGCCGATTCGACGCCGGCGGCGAGCACCTGGGTAAACAATTCGGCCAGGCGTTGCTCCGTGTCGGTGCGCAGCGGACGCTCCGGCGGCGCCAGAGTGCGGCGCTCCGGCACGGGCAGGGCGCGCCGATCGAGCTTGCCGCTCGCAGTCAGCGGCCAGCGGATCAACTCGATCAGAATCGAGGGGACCATGTGCTCCGGAAGGGTCCGCTGCAGACGCTCCCGTACGGCGACCACGTCGATCGGCGAGCCGCCACCGATCAGATACCCGATCAGGCGCTGATCGCCCGGCGCATCCTCGCGCACGATGACCACCGCTTGCGTCACGCCGGGTTCGGCCAGTAACGCGGCCTCGATCTCGCCGAGTTCGACGCGCTGGCCCCGGATCTTGATCTGGAAGTCGGCTCGGCCCAGATAGAGGATGGCACCATCGGGTCGCAGCGTGGCGACATCGCCGGTCCGATAGAGCCGATCACCCGGCGCCCCATATGGATCGGTGACGAAACGCTCGGCGGTCAGGTCCGGACGCCCGAGATACCCGCGCGCGAGCTGCACCCCGCCGAGGTAGAGCTCTCCTCGCACCCCCGGCGGCACCGGACGCAACCGGCGGTCGAGGACATAGAGCCGAGTATTCCAGACCGGAAACCCGATCGGGACGGGCGAGGAGCGGTCGCCCCGCGAGGCATTCCACCAGCTCACGTCGACCGCGGCTTCGGTCGGTCCGTAGAGGTTGTGCAGCTCCGCCTCCAGCACCGCATGGCAACGATCGCGGAGCGCCTCCGACAAGGCCTCCCCGCTGACGAAAACTCTCTGGAGCGGTACACCCAGCGCCGACGGCTCCGCCAGAAACTCGGCGAGCATCGAGGGAACGAAGTGTATCGTGCTGATATCGGCCATGCGGACCAGGCGGGCCAGCCAGGCGGGGTCCTTGTGCGCATCCGGCGGCGCCACCACCAGGGTTGCCCCGGCGAGCAGCGGCAGGAAAAACTCCCAGACCGACACATCGAACGTGGCGGGCGTCTTCTGCAGGAACCGGTCGCTCCCGGTCACGCCGTAGTGAGTGCGCATCCACTCGAGCCGGTTCACGATGGCGCGATGCTCCACCACGACGCCCTTGGGCTCTCCGGTCGAGCCCGAGGTGAAGATCACGTACGCCGCATCGTCCGGCGCAGGCGCTTCTCCGATCCAACGTTCTCCCGCCGATTCGACCTGGTCCACCCGCAGCACGGGCAGGCTCTCGGGCCAATCGACCGGTAGCACCGACGATACGGCGAGCGCAGCCGGGCGGGCCAGTCCGATGATGCGGAGCAGGCGATCGGGCGGATGGTCCGGATCGAGCGGAAGATACGCCGCACCCATCCGGACGATGGCCACGAGCGTCACCACCAGGTCGACAGACCGCGGTATTGCCACCGCTACGATATCGCCACGGCGCACGCCCAGCGCCATCAGACGTCCGGCAACCGCACTGCTCTGCTGGTCGAGAGCACGGTAGTCGAGCACCTGGCCGTCGCCCTCGACCGCAACCGCCTCGGGCACAGCCTTCATGGTTTGTTCGATCAACGCCGCGAGCGTCACATCCGGCACGGGATGCGCGGTCGCGTTGATGTCCTCGACCCAGCGTTTCCGCTCGTCGGCCGTCAGCGTAGGCACCTCGGCCAGCGTCGTTGCGTTGAGCGCAGCGACCAGGAACGCTTCGAGGCGATCGGCGTGGGCGGCCAGGTCAGCGGCAGTGTACAGGATCGGATTGCCGTCCAGTTCGAGCCGCAGTCCATCGGCGTTGGCATCCGCGCGAACGCTGATGGTGAGATCATCGACCGGCCCGGTCGCCAACACCTCGAGCGAGGCCTCGACTCCCGGAAACTCCGGGGTCTCATCGAACGGCAGGATGTTGATCAGCGGACCATACAGACGCCGCCCGCCGCCCAACAGCCCCAAATCCCGGCGCAACTGCTCGCTCCGATAGCGCCCGTGGACCCGGGCGCGACGGAGCCGCGCCGAAACACCCGCGGCAAATCCCGCGACGCTCTGCTCCTCGTCGACTGTTACCCGAAGCGGAAGGATGTTCATGACCATCGCCGGAATCGCGGCGGCCGGCGTGCCGAGCCGGTTCATCGTGGCAACGCCGACGGTGGTTTCGGGCTCGTCGGTGTGGCGCAGCACGTACGCACCAATCAGCGCGACCAGTACATCCGGCCAAGGCACCCGCGCGGCCTCCGCCAGGGATCGTACCGCAGCGGCAGACCCGTCCGGGCAATCCCGCACATGGCGACGGTAGTATCTCGCCGTGACCGCCGGTCCCTCCGCCAAACCACGAACAGCGGGCAGATCGGCCAGCTCCGACAACCAGAACCGGCGGTCGACCTCACGCTTGTCGGATGTCCGATAGATGCGATCGGCCTCGAGCAGATCGGCAAAGGGACGGAGGGCCGGCCCCGCCTCGTGCCCGGTCAGATGGGCGCGATAACGGTCGGCGATGCGCCTGGTGAGCAGCGCCGTGCCGTACCCGTCGATGACGAGATGATGGATCCGCTGATACCAGAGGTGCCGCTCGGCGCCGAGCACGAAGAGGACCTCGGCCACGGGGGCGTCGACCGCGAGATCGACCGGCCGCTCCAGATCGCGCTGGATCCACTCCCGGGCGGCCCCGGGAGGATCGGGCTCATCCGCCAGATCGACGATACAGAGCGCGGCACGGGCGCTTTCGTCGACCGTCTGCTCCGGGCCATCGGGCGCCTCGACGATCCGAACCGCCAGGGCATCGGCCTCACCCAGCGCGCCGTCGACGGCCAGCTGAAACGCCGCCAGGTCGAGCGGGCCGATCAGTTCGACCGCCTGCGCCGTATTAAAAACGGGATTCTCGGCGTCCAGTCGCTGCGCATACCAGAGACCGGACTGCGCTTCGGTGAGAGGCACCGGACCGAGGTCCGGCATCCCGTTGGCGGGAGACATTGGCACGCTATCCGCGCACAGACCCGGAGATCACGGCCCACCAATGCGCCAGCTCCGGACGCTCGGCCAGCGTGGCAAAATCGACCTGCGCCCCGGCGTCGTTCCATTGCTGGATCAGCGCCATGATCCGAATCGAGTCGAGACCGTGGTCGACCAGGTTGTCCTCGTCTCCGATCTCGTCCGGCGACTCGAACAGCACCGCGGCGACATCGCTCCGAAGCCGTTCCAGGGTCAGTTCCCCGCCCGGCCGCTCACCCGTCACCATACCGGCCCCGTCCCTGCCGCGTCCGCCGCATCGGACCAGCCCTCGAGCAGATCGGCCGTGGTCAACGGTACCGCGCAACGCTCCGCCGCGTATCGAACCGCCATGTCGTGGCGCTCGCGGGAAAAATCGGCGACCGCGTCGACGACGAAGAACGGCTGCACGTCCCGCATGAAAGCATCGGCCGCCGTGAGCAGGCAACCGATGTGCGCATACACGCCGGTCACGATCAGTTGATCGCGCCTGCGCGCGCGCAGCATCGTCTCCAGATTGGTCCGCTGGAACGCGCTGTAGCGCCACTTGGTGAGCAGATGATGATGCTCGAGCGGCGCGACCGCGTCGGCAATGCCCTGATCGGCCGGATCAGACGACATCCCCGGGCCCCAGAAGTCCGATTGCAGGCCGCGGTCTCTCGGATCCTGCCGCCCCGGCTGCGCACTGTAGAACACCGGCACGCCGAGCGCGTCGCAGCGATCCCGCACCGCAAGCAGGTTGGCCAGCATCGGCGCAATGGGAGACACACCCGCCGGAAAGGCGCGCACGAAATAGCCTTGCAGATCGTGGATCAGGAGCGCCGCGCGATCCGGCCGGAGCGCCCACGCGACCCGTGCCGCGGGGAACTCACCCGCGCCTGGCAGCGGATACTCGGCAATGGTAGGAAGGCCCATGCGATCAGCCGCCCTTCTCGCTGCCCTGCGGTTCGGCCGCCAGATATTCGCGAATCGCCGCCCGCAATTCCCGCCGGCTCACCTTGCCAACCCCGGTTGCCGGAAACTCGGCGACGAAGACGATCTGATCCGGCACCTTGTAGGCCGCCAGGCCACGGGAACGGATCCAGGCCTTGAGGACAGCGCCTTTGGGCGCTTCGCCGCGCGGAATCACGAACGCGCAGGCGCGCTCACCGAGATAGGGATCAGGCACGGACACGATCGCGGCGTCGTGCACCTGCGGGTGCGCCAGCAGATGATCTTCGACTTCCTCCGCCGACACCTTCTCGCCGCCGCGATTGATGTGATCGCTGGCTCGGCCATGGACCACCAGATACCCGGTGGGGGTCTGCGAGACGATATCGCCGGTCCGATAGAACCCGTCGTCGGTAAAGGCGCGGGCGTTGACCTCCGGCGCATTGTGATAGGCCCGAATCGTATAGGGACCCCGCGCCAGCAGGTGACCCGGCGCGCCGAGCGGCACCGGCTGATCGTGGTCATCGACGATGCGGATCTCGTCGTCCGGACTGATCGGCCGGCCCTGCGTCCCGACGATGGTCTCTTCGTCATCGTCGTACCGGGTGTAATTGACCAGCCCTTCGGCCATCCCGAAGACCTGCTGCAAACGCACCGGCAAGGCGCTTCGAATCCGGCGGGCGCCTTCCATCGTCAGCTTGGCACCACCGACCTGCAACACCTTGAGACTCGACAGATCGTGTCTGGCCGCGCGCGCGGCATCGGCCCAGACCAAGGCCAGCGGCGGCACCAGGGCCGTGATGGTCACCCGCTCCGCCTCGATCAGGGGGAACACCGCATCCGGACTCGAACCCCGGCTCAAGACGACACGGCCGCCGGCGTAGAGCGTGCCGAAACTCCCGGGTGAGCTCATGGTAAAGTTGTGCGCCGCCGGCAACACCGCCAGGTACGCACTCTCGGCGCCTAGTTCGCAGATCTCGGCGCTGGCGCGGAAGCTGTAGATATAGTCGTCGTGGGTTCGCGGAATCAGCTTGGCCAGGCCGGTGCTGCCGCCGGACAGCTGCATGAAAGCCACATCGGACGGCTGCGGGCCAGGACCGACATCCGCAGCGAGCGAGGTCACCTCGTCGAGCGAGAGAAACTCGCCCGGCTCACCCACAACGATTATATGGCGCAACGCCGGCGACTGGCTCCGCACCTGCGCCGCCAGAGTCCGATAGTCGAACCCGTCGCTCCGGTCTGCGATGATATAGGCCGAGGCTTCCGCTGCGGCGACAAAGTGGGCAATCTCGGCGCTGCGGTGCGCAGGAAGGGCAAAAACCGGGAGGACGCCGGCCCGGAACAGGCCGAAGACGACGCTGAAGAACTCCGGAATGTTGGGCAGCTGCACCACGACCCGATCACCGGCCACAAGGCCTAACGCCCGCACTCCGGCCGCAACGGCATCGGCACGCTGGTCGAGTTCCTGATAGGTCCAACGCGCTTCGCCGCCCACGATGGCGATCCGGTCGGGATGACGAAGGGACCGTTCGCGCAGCATGCCACCGAAGGTTTCGCCCCGCCAGTAACCGGCGGCCCGATACCGCGTTGCAAATTCCTCGGGCCAGACCTGCTGTACCGGAATCATCATCTACTCCAAAACCAGGGCCCGCCCCTCTTCGTCGACGCCAAGCGCCCGCAGCAGCGCTGCGAACTTGGCCGACGTCTCGGCGGTTTCGGCATCGGGATCAGAACCCGCAACGATGCCCGCCCCGGCATAGAGTCGAGCGGTCGTATCGCGGATTTCAGCACAACGGATGGTGACGAGCCAGCGTCCATCGCCGGTCGCGTCACACCAGCCGACTGCGCCCCCAAAATAGCCGCGATCGAAGCTTTCCAGTTCCGCGATGGCCGCTGCAGCGGCCTCCGGAGGTTGACCACAGACGGCAGGGGTCGGATGGAGCGCCGCGGCCAGCTCGAGCGAAGAGATCGCCTGGTCGCGCAACACCCCTTCGATCCGGGTGCCGAGGTGCCACATCGTTTCGGTCGACACCAGGGACGGCCCTGCCGGAATCTCGAGCTGACGGCAGAAGGGCCGGAGCCGATCCACCACCCACTCCACCACCGCCGCATGCTCTCGGCGATCCTTCTCGGAGGCCTCGAGCCGAGCGGCCGCCAAGGCGTCCTCGAGCGGATCGGATGAGCGCCGAGCGGAACCGGCCAGCGGATGCGAGAGCACGACCTGCCCCTGTTTGGACAGCAGCAGTTCCGGCGACGCGCCGACCAGAAGCCGGCTTCGGACGCCGTCGTCATCGGGAAGCGGCACCAGGAACGTCGTGGCGCTCCGATCGCGACGAAGCCGGGTCAGGATCCGACCCGGCTCGATCGGGCGCTCGGATTCGACGACCAGGCTGCGGGCCAGCACGACCTTCCGCAACCCGTCCGCCTGGCCGAACCGGGTCAGGGCGCGCGCGACGGCAGCAGCATAGCCGGACCTGGGCGGATCGGCCGCGACCCGCAGGTCCAACTGCGCTTGCTCCGCACCGTTCGGGGAGGCTGCCGACCAGAGCGGCGTGTCGCCAGGAAGACTTTCCAGTCGCTCGGGCCGAATCAGGTGGGCAGGGTCTGCTGAATCGAACGGGATGGCGCCCACCAGCACAGCCGGATGCCGAGACCCATCGCCCTGTGCATCGCGCAACACCGAGCCGGCGCGCTCCACCAGCCCATCACGCACCGAAATCGCTACCGCCTCAACGGCACCGCGTCCGACCAGGATTTCCCGGTCGGACGCGAGGACGAACGGCAGGCCAGCACCCGTGCCGAGCACAGGCGTCGACAGGGCCGGCGCCGGTGACGTCATCAGGGCTTGATGTGGGTCACGGTATCGCCGTTCGGATCATCGACCGGCGGAGCACCACGACCGGCCGACTTGGCCTTGTTGGTCACGTAGACCTGCTCGGTGGTGCGGTCGATGGCGATCGTATTGGGATGACTCCCTGACGGCAGCTCCGCAACCACCGCATAGGAGGCGCCGTCCACCACCGACACCGTCCCGGCTCCGCGGTTGGCCACGAAGACACGATTGGTGCGCGGGTTGAAGGTGACCCCGAGCGCGCCGGCGCCGGTCTTGACCGCCTTGATCAGCGTGCCGGTCTTGGCATCGACGACCGTGAGGTCGCCGGAGCCCTGATTGGCCACGAAGAGCCGGTGCGCCTTGCCGTCGAACGCCACGTTGGTCGGGCGCTCGCCGCCGGCCGGAATGGTGCGGACCACCTTGCGCGCGGCCAGGTCGATGACCGAGAGATCATTCCCGCCCATGTTGGCCGTGTAGAGGATCTGGGCTTCCGGATCCAGGGCAATCCCGGTCGCGCCGCTGCCGACGTTCTGCAGCGCGTGCGAGAAGGTGTTGGTCTTCCCGTCGATGACCCAGATATGTCCCTCTTTCCCGTAGGCAGAGACGTAGACCCGGTTGTTCGCCTCGTCGACCACCACCTCGCGCAGATGGGCCGGCGCGGTGTCGGCGGGATTCTTGATCAACGCGAGCTGACGACCCGACTTCGCGTCCACGGCAACGACGGCACCCGCGCGGGTATCGGTTGCGTAGAGAGTGCCGGTCTTGGTGTTGATCCCGAGGCCGTAGGGAGCAGACGTCAGCGGATAGACCTGCTTGACCTCCATGGTCCGCCCGTCCAGCACCGTGATCTCGGTCTTGGGCGCGCCGCGAGCGCCGACGCTTGCCGCGTAGACCAGACCGTCGTGCGCCACGATCTCGTAGACGCCGGCGCCGACCTTGGCCGACTTGGCGATGGTGGGGGCCTGCGCACTTGCCGTTGCGGCCAGGGCCGTCGTAACGGCAGCCACGGCAACGGCGTATCGAATGCTCTTGAGACTCGTCATCGGATTCTTCCTCTATCTCTCTATCGTGGAAACGCGCCGCCGCTACCGGCGCAGATCGACCCAGTAATTGCCCTCGAGCGGGACTGCCAAAAACTTGCTATTGATTTCCGCCATGGTTGCGGCGGGATCGAGTTCTTTGAACAAAGACGGATGGACCCACTTCGCCAGCGCTTCGATGGCCAGGATATCGAGCGGCGAGTTGAGCAACTGATGCGACAACCCGTGGACTTCGCCCTGGCGCACCGTCTTGAGCAGGCCGATCCCCGGCCGCTCCATCATCTTGGCGAGCGAGGCGCGCGACCGTTCGACCGTATAGCCAGGACCAACCACGAAGCCGCCGGCCCGCTCCAGATGCGGCCCTCCGGTTGCGATGTACACCGCCGGATCCTGCGCGACGACGTACTCGACGTTGAGCCGGCCGGACGGGCCCGGCAGCACATCGGCGCCGATGTTGTGGCCGCCCACGAAGGTGATGTAGTCGCCGATGTTACCCTTGCCGGGCGAGTGGCAGCACTCCTCGGACATCCCGGCATGCACTTCGACGAACACCTTGGGCCGGGCCGCTTTCTGCGAGGCGAGCCGGTCAGCAATTCGCTTGGTGCGCTCCTGGCGGAAGTCGACGAATGCCTGCGCCTGACGCTCGCGGCCGACCAACTTGCCCAGAATCAGGAAGCTGGGCTCCAGATTGGTGAACGGATGGGAAAAAAAGTCGATGAACACCACCTGCACCCCGGCCGACTCGAAGCGTTTGACCTCGTCGGGCGAGGGGCCGGTGCCGGCCATGAACACCGCGACGTCCGGCCTGACCGCCAGCGCCTTCTCGAGCGAGAATCCGCCGCCCGAACTCGATGACGACGAGGCCTGGGGAATCCGTTCGATCGCGGGGAACTTGGCGCGGAACTGGTCGTAGGTGCGCTGGCCGATCCGGTTGATGTCGCGCGGCCAGGCGGCAATCAGGCTGACCGGATCGGGATGGATCAATCCGAGCGCTACCAAGTAGCGTCCGTCATCGATTAGGACGCGGGTGGCCGGCTTGGGTAGGGTGACGACGCGGCCCGTGACGTCGGTGACGGTGACGGCCTGCGCATGTATCGATACCGCGCCAAACAGGATCAGCGCCGCGCCAGCCAGAGTTCCGACCCGGGCGATTGCACGGGCACTTTGACGCGCGAACGAGATGAGATTGACTTTCATTTTCAATACTACCATACTCAAGTCTAACGCCCGGAAATCCGAGACGTCAAGTCTGAGATCGTCGGACGCAACCCGCCCCGACCTCTCAGCAGCTCAGCCGAACACCACCACCGACCAGGTCCTCAGCGCACGCTCTGCGGAGCAAGCACGAACCGTAACCCGCGGCTGATCGACGACAAGACGACCGACGCGTGATCCTCACCCGCCACTTCGTCATACCGCACCGTTAGGCCACGCGCCTCCCACTGCGACAACCGGCGGGCCAACTCGCGCGCCTGGTCGACCATCCCCCGCGCATCCCGGCGCGCCGTCATCGACGCGGCCTCATCGGTCGCCGCCTGCCACGGAGCCAGCGTCTGCTCATACTCCCCGACTGCAATCATCACCCGAGGCGGAGGAGTCTCCCCGCCGAGCGTCGCACCGAGCGCGTCGGCCGCCTGCAGCAGGCGATCGCGATCCCACCAGATCGACGGGCTGATCGCGATGTACCCGGCATAGGCGTCGGGCCGGCGCAGCAGCAGGTCGAGCACGAAGAATCCGCCCAGCGAATGACCCAGCAGGATCCGCCGCGACCGATCGATCGGATACCGCCCCTCGATCTGCTCGGCCAACTCGCCCAGGAGAAATGCTTCGAACCGGTCGCGCCCCCCGGTCTCGAGACCCGTCGCCGCGCCGGCCGCATTGGGCGGGGTGTAGTCGTAGGTCCGGCGAACCCGGTCATAGGGACCGTCGCGCTCCGATCCGACGCCCACCACCACGGCCGGCACCACTCCGGTCGCGGCGGGACGATGCGCCCGCATCCGAATCGCTTCGACCAGCGTGCCGAAGGTGGCGTTGGCATCGAGCAGATAGATGACCGGATAGCCGGCGGGCGGCGGCGGCTCTTCGGGCCACGCGACCATGATGCGCCGGCTGCCCCTCGGATCGTCGCCGTGGACTCCGAACACTTCGGTGCGCGGCAAGCAGTATCCCGTCATCGTCCGCCCGCCGGGCTATCGGACGCTGGCGCCACCAGGCCGTCGACGATGACCTGGAGATGTCCCTGGCTGCACCGCTCGACCCGGGCATCGACCCCATAGACCGAGGCGAGAACGTCCCGGGTAATCGCCATTCCCGGCTCACCTGCCGCGCGGACCGCTCCCCGCTCCAGCACCACGACGCGATCGGCCCAGCGCGCCGCCAGGCTGAGGTCGTGGAGCACCACCACGACGATCCGACCCTCCAGAGCCAGCTCCCGCACCAGCTGCATTACGACCACCTGATACTTGAGATCGAGCGAACTGGTCGGCTCGTCGAGCAGCAGTACGGCCGGCTGGCGCACCGCTACCTGGGCAAGGCTGGCCAGCTGCCGCTGCCCGCCGGAGAGGTGATCGAGATATCGGAGCCCGAGATCCGCAATGCCGATCCGCTCGAGGATGGCCACTGCCCGGTGCCGCGCCTCCGTTTCGTCCTCCGGCCGCCCGTCGAACGGCGACGCCTTGAGCGCACTCAGCACGGTCTCGAGCACGGTCAACGCCACGCGCTGCGGCAGTGTCTGCGGCATGAACGCTACCGACTCGGCCCGGAATCGCGGCGCCGCGCCAAGCAGCTCGCGATCGCCCAGCCGAATCGAACCACGAGCGGGCACCAGTCCGGCAATGACGCGCAGCAAGGTGGATTTGCCCGCGCCGTTGGGCCCCACCAGCGCCGTGATCTGGCCCGGCTCGAACGGCGGCAGCGACAATCCGTCGAGCACCGCCCGATCGCCGTAACCGGCCTGGAGGCCCGATACCGTGAGCGGCAGCGCCCGGCTCATGCCGCCGACCGTTTGGAAAGAATCAGCGACACGAAGAACGGTACCCCGATCAGCGCGCTCACCAGACCGATCGGAATCAGCACGCCGGGAATGATCGTCTTGCTCGCAATCGACGCCAGCGACAGCACCAGCGCCCCGGTCAGCGCGCTAGCTGGCAGGAAGAAGCGATGATCTTCGCCCACCAGCATCCGCGCAATGTGCGGACCAACCAGGCCGACGAACGCCACCGTGCCGACGAACGCCACCGCCGTGGCCGTCAGCACGCTGATCCGGAAGAGCGATGCAAAGCGGAGCCGGCCCACATCCACGCCAAAGCTCCGGGCTCGCTCTTCGCCGAGACGGAGCGCGGTGAGACGCCACGAGGCAGCCAGCGAGAACGGCGCCACCACGGCAATCACGATGGCCAGTACCTGGATCTTCGGCCAGGTCGAGCGCCCCAGGCTCCCCATGGTCCAGAAGACCAGTTGCTGCAGCGCCTGCTCACTGGCCACGAACTGCGTAATCGCCACCAGGGCGTTGAAGGTGAAGAAGAGCGCAATGCCGAAGAGCACCAGCGTTTCGACACCCGCAGCCCGCGCCCGCGCGACGGCCTGCAACGCCAGCACCGACGCAAAGGCAAAGACGAAGGCGTTGACCGAGACGAGCCAATCGCCCGGGATGCCCGGGATGCCGAAATCGAGCACGATGGCCAACGCCGCCCCGAAGATGGCCGCCGACGACATACCCAGCGTGAAGGGACTCGCCAGCGGATTGTTGAGCGTGGTTTGCATTTCGGCGCCGGCGAGCGAGAGCGCCGCGCCGACCAGAAGCGCCATCAGCGCGTAGGGCAGCCGCACCCCCCAGACGATGACTCCTTCCGGACCGGTGCTCCCGGCAGGGTCCAGCAGACCGCGAACCGCGTCAGCCACCGAGATACCCGAAGGCCCGGTCACCAGATCGAAGACGAGCGAGACGACCAGCGCGAGAACGAGACAGCCGAGTGTGATCGCGCGCCGGCGCAACAGGCGCCGGTAATCGGCCAGCATGGTGGATGACTGGATGGACATCGAGCGTTGGCTCCGTCGCGTACTCGGCTCGGCTTCGAGACAGGCGGAAAACCGGCCCCGGCCGCGAGCCCAACGTAACGAGCCCGCGTGCCTCATGCTACGGCCGGACGATCCGATACTGGTAGACGTGACGACTCAGAACCTCGCGCCGCGCCGCACCGCCGGCCGTCGCCCCGCGCCGGTCGTGGTCCGCTATTACGCCACTTTGTCGCTGGTCGGCGTGCTAGCGCTGGCCGCCTGCCGCGCAGCCAACGACGACCAGGATCTCGTCATTGCCGCGACCGGCGAACCGACCACGCTGCTGCCGCCACTGGTGGCCGATGCGGCGGGCCGAGATGTCTCCGACCTGATTTACGAACCGCTCGCCTCACTTCGGGTCGGCGGATCACCCTACGACTCCACTGCCCTCGAGCCCGGCCTGGCTGCCTCCTGGCGCCGAGTCGACTCGGTGACATGGCAGTTCTCGCTGCGCCCGAATGCCGAATGGCACGACGGCACTCCGGTCACCGCCGACGACGTCGTCTTTTCCTTTGCCGCCTATACCGACACCACGCTCGGCGCCCCCGGAATCGCGCTGGCCGATGCGCAGGTATCGGCCGATGGCGACCGCGACGTGCTGGTCCGGTTTCCCCGTCCCGCTCCCGACCAGCTCTACGACGCGGCCACCGTCATTCGAGTGCTGCCCCGGCACCTCTGGGATTCGCTGCCTCGCGGTAGCTGGGCAGAAGACTCGAGCCGGCGCCGGCTGGTCGGGTCCGGCGCGTACCGGCTGGTCGACTGGCGCCGGGGCCAATCGCTGATTCTCGAACGGGTCCGCGGCACCGGCTTCCGGCGGATTGCCTGGCGCTTTGCGGCCGATCAGGAGGCCGCCCTCAACCTGACGCTCTCGGGCGAAGCCGACGTACTCGAAACGGTGACCAGTCCGTCCGCACGGCAACGCGCCCAGACCGACTCGACCCTGCAACTGGTATCCTATCCCTCGGCGGTGTACGGATTTCTGGGCTTTCGGTTGGCCGACCCGGCTGGACGGCCCGACCCGATTCTGGCCGACCGCGCCATCCGGCAGGCGCTGACATACGCCATCGACCGCCGGGCCCTGGTCACCGCCGTCATCGGTGAGGACGCCGTGGTCCCGCCGGGCCCGCTCTCGCGTGCCGCCTGGATCTGGAACGACAGCATTCGCACCTTGGGCTACGACGTGGCGCAGGCCGGCAGGCTCTTCGACCAGGCGGGATGGCCTCGCGGCGCGGACGGAATCCGGCGCCGCGGCGGGCGGCCGCTCACGATCGACATCCTGGTCCCCTCCACCAGTCCGGCCCGACGCCAGCTGGGCGAAGGGATCCAGCAAATGTGGCGGCAGGCCGGAGTGACAGCGACGATCACGGCCGTCGATTTCCCGATCTTCCAGGAGCGGCTCGCCACCGGGCGGTTCGAAACGATGATCGGCGCCTGGCTGGACGAACCCAAGCCGACCGGACTGGTCGATCAGTGGACCGCAGTCGGCATCGGGCGACTCAACCATGGCCGATATCAGAGCACGGTGTTCGACGGCCTGGTGTCGCGCGCGCTGGCTGCGTCGTCACCGGAAACGAGTCGCGCGCTCTGGCGCGAGGCAATGGATACTCTCAACCTCGATGCGCCGGCCGTCTTCCTCTACACGCCGACCAACCAGATGGTCGCGTCCGCTCGGCTCGGCAACATCGTCATCGATCCGTACTCCTGGCTGCATCGCGTCACGGCCTGGCAGAAGACCCCCTGAAATCACCGGCCGTCCTCCGCCCGAGTCGACCGGCATGATCCCGTAGGGCCATTCGGCCCTCTTGCCGAATCCGCGCCGCTGCATACTCTCCTCTCGTTCTTGCAAGGGGGAGTCATGTTTACACACGAATTGACGTATCTCGAGCCGCCGTACACCGACGATGTCCCCTTGCTGGGCAAGCCGACCCCGCCGGGAACGATTGCCGTGGTGCGAATTGCGACCGGGCGCAATGGCAGCCGTGGTCCCTCGCTGGCCGACACGCTCGAGCGCGCCCCCTGGGCAGTCCCCTGTCTGGTCCTGGCCCCGGCCTCGATTTCGGCCGGGCTGCTCCAGCACCTGTTCTCGTTGCCGGGACAGCCCGCGTTTCTGACCGTGACCGATCCGATGGCGCCGATCCCGCCCGCCGTGCTGCTCGCAGCGGCGCGCGGACGCCCGGCGCCAACCCCTTCGTTGCTGGCGGGTTACGCCGTCCGGCGAACCGGTTCCGTCCGGCTGGGCCAGACTTTGAGCCAGATCTGGGGCGCGGCACACGGCGTCCCGTCGTCGACGCCCGACCGGACCCTGCGCTACCAGCTGCACCAGGCGGGCGACCTCGGGCGCTATGACTGGAATTGCATCGAACGGCTGGTGCGCATCAAGGGGCAGCCCCACACCTGGTCGGTCGAACAGCAGGCGCAGTTCGCCAACACCGAGGCCCGGACCATGCGCGGCTGGGTCTCCCGCTATCTCGGGGTTTCGCTCAAGACCTTCCGGAACCTGGTCGGGTGGGAGTGGATCATGGAGCTGACCTTGCGACACGGCGGATTCCAGCTGACGACGCCACAGTCCGGCCTGGCTCCGCTCCATCGCACCATGGCCATGAGCGCCTGACCACCGCCGGCGGCGGGGTCAGATGCGGCCCCGCCGTCAGAGATCGCGCCGCTCGACGGAACGGACCGCGCCCTCGATCAGGAGCCCAGCGAGCGTCAGAGCCAGCACGACGCCGATCACGGTTCCTCTGCTCCCCTCGCCGTTCAGGATCGCTCCCCAGAACCGCGCAGCCGGCCAGCCGAACAGCACGCCGAACATCACCGCCATCGTGGCATAGACCTGCCAGAGCTGGTCCAGCCACGCCGACAGGAGCGTGGACAGGCCGAACCCGACCGCCGCGACCGACCAGACCGCCACGCCATAGCCAAAATACGCAGCAATCGACGCCGTTTCGCGGACGCCGGGAGCAAAGATCCGATAGGCCAGCAGAGTCAGAGTGATCAGCGCCGTCATGCCCAGCAAGCCAACGACCACTCGGGTCAGCACCAGACGGCGGCGGGTAATCGGCAGCGAAAGCGTGAACAGCATCGACGGATCGATGGCGACCAGGGGCCGGTACGAGGTCCGGGTTCCGAGCCCCGTTCCCGCCACCATGATCGCGTTGACGACGGCGCCGAGCGGCACCGCGCCGTCCAGCAAACCGTGCCAGGCCCCGGCCGGGCTGTCGATCAGGAGCGATGCGATGCCAAGATCGAGCATCAGCATCAGCGCAATCCACCAGCGCGTCTCGACCCAGGCTTTACGCCACATCGGCGCTCCGGGTCAGGCCGAGAAAGAGGTCCCGCAGGGTGGCCGGAAGGGTTTCGATCGAAGCGGGCGACGCAAACCGCCGAGCCCGATCGATGACCAACTCGGCGCTGCCATCGACCAGCAGCGTCACCACCCGCCCCGCCTGGTTCACCGCCAGCACACCCGGCTCCGAGCGGAGCCCCGCCACCGCCGACCCGTCGCCTTCGAGCACGATGCGCACCATGCGAACCCGCATCCGCAAGTCGTCGAGCCCCGCCTCGAGACAAGCCTGGCCCCGATCGACGATGACCACCCGGTCAGCGACTCGCTCGACCTCCGTCAGCTGGTGCGACGACACCAGGACCGTCAGCCCGTCCTGCGCCACCAGACCGATCAGGGTTTCGAGCACCAGCTCCGCAGCGACCGGGTCAAGCCCGTCGGTCGGCTCGTCCAGCACCAGCAGGTCGGCGCCTCGACAGCAGGCCAGCAAGAGCGACAGCTTGGTACGCATGCCCTTGGATAGCGTCGACACCTTGGCGTCGGGGCGCAGGGCGAAGCTGCCTCGCAGGCGCCGCTCCAGATCGGAGCGCCAGGTGGAATAGAGCCCGCGCGTCAGATGGACCATCTGATCGACGGTAAAGTGGGGATAGAGATCCTTGGTCTCGCTAACATATCCGGTCCGCTGCCGAATCCTGACGCTATCGGCTTCGGCATCGATCCGCTGTCCAAACACCAGACCCGTTCCGCCGTCGGGGCGCGCCATGCCGAGAAGCAGTTTGATCGCCGTGGTCTTACCCGCACCATTGGGACCGAGCAAACCGGTCACGCTGCCCTGGGGTACCGTGAGCGACAGCCCGTCGAGAGCCGGCACGGTGCCGTGACGCTTGCTGAGCTCGCGCAGAACGATGACATCGGCGTCGCTCACGGCAACACCGCCGGGTGATGCGGACTCTGCCGGTTGAGCTCGCTTTCCAGGATCCGCCGCAATTCGGAGTCGGTCACGCCCGCCGAACGCAGCGCTTCGACCAGCGCCCGGACCCGCTCGCTCGCTTCGGACAGGAGGGCCACCCGATCGCGATGCGCCGGTCCCTGCGCAACGAAGGCTCCCGCCCCATGGCGAAGCTCGATCCAACCGTCGTGTTCGAGCTCACGATAGGCCTTGGCCACCGTATTCGGATTGATGACCAGTTCCTCAGCGACCCGCCGCATGCCGGGAAGCTGATCGCCGGGAGCCAGGATTCCGGTGGCAACGGCGTGCTTGACCTGCTCGATCAGTTGCAGGTAGACCGGCACACCGGACGAAGGATTCGGTGGAGTAAACACTTGACTAGTGTACTAATACAGTAGTACTGTCGTCAAGACTTTATCGGGATCTTTCGGATGATGACAGCGTCTCTCGCCTGGCGGGCCGGGCTCGCGGCCGGGCTCTTGATAGCGCCACAACTCGTTCTGGCACAGCAGGTTACGAGGACACCTGTAGAGGTGGTCGTGCCGATCATGACGGCCCCGGTCACCGCCCTGGGCCGAACCCATTGGGTCTACGAGCTGCACCTGACCAACCAGGGAACCACGCCGCTGGTGCTCCAGGAAGTCGGCGTGGAAACGGGAAGCGGCGCCGTGCTCGACCAATGGTCCGACCGCGCCCTGGCCGGCCGGTTCCTGCTGACCGGCGCGCCGCCCGGCCCGCGCGCACCAAGCGTGACGATTCCCGCCGGCCGCCGAGGCGTCGTGTTCATCTGGCTCACCCCCAAGGACCCGTCGCTGATGGGCAGCACCCTGGTACATCGCCTGGTCTTCTCCTCCGAAGCCGGCGGAGCGACCCGTGACACGCTCATCGCGCCGCCGGTGACGCTACCCGAGCGCGGGGTCGAGCAGATCGGATCGCCGGTGCGCGGCGGACCGTGGGTCATGCTGCGCGGCCCGTCCAACACCTCCGGCCACCGTACCGGATTGGTCACGGTCGGCGGCGCCACCCGGGTGCCGCAGCGATTCGCCATCGACTATGCCAAGCTGGGGGCCGACGGCCGGCTGTTCGGCGCCGACTCGACCCGCAACGAATCGTGGTACGGCTATGCCGACTCGATCTTTTCCGCGACCGACGGCGAAGTGGTCCTGGTCCGGGACGGCATCGGCGACAACGTTCCGTTATCCGGACGGATGGCCACGGAGATCGACGCGACGACCGCTCCCGGCAATGTGATCTCGATTGCGTTCGGTAACGGGCTCTTCGCGAGCTACAGTCACGTGAAGGCCGGTTCGATTCGCGTCAAACCCGGCGACCGGATCACCCGCGGTCAGTTGCTCGGCCTGATCGGCAACTCGGGCAACAGCGGCGGCCCCCACCTGCACTTCCAGATCTCGGCCGCCGCGGAGGTGCTCTTCGGAGAAGGGCTGCCGTTTGCCTTCGAGGAATTCCGCCTGTTGGGTCGCATTCCCTCCATGGGCAGCGCGGTTGCCGGGCAGCCCTGGACCCCGAATGCCGCGCAGCCGGCCCGCGACGTCCGCGGCGAGATCCCGCTCGAGAACATGGTGATCTCGATTCCCTCGCCCCGACGATGACCCAACGGAAACGGCGCCCGAAGCTTCCACCCGGGCGCCGTTGTTTTTTTCGATCGGCCGATGATGTCGACGACCGGCGTCAGGCTACCACTCGACCACCTGCCCCACGCCCCGCCGCTCCGCTTCGTGGAGAATGTGATCGGCCGACACCAGATCTTCGGCCACCATGCCGAGTGATTTGAACAGAGTGATCTCATCGGCGCTGGTTCGGCCAGGGATCTTGCCGGTCAGCACCTCGCCGATGGCGCCACGGATGTGATCGTCGGTTACCGCACCTGCGGCCTTGGCCCGGCGGAAATCACCGGCGAGCGCCAGGGCGCTATCCTTGAAATCCACGTACAGGTTGGTGCGCGCCACGGTCTCGACATCGATTTCCGAAGTCGTCGGCACGCTCGAGCCCACCACGTTGAGGTGCTGCCCCGGCCGAAGCCAGGTCGCCTGATAGTACGGCTCCTTGGCCGCCGTCGTGGTGCAGAGCACATCCGCACCAACCGCCGCTTCCTCCGCCGTCCTGACGGGGACGATCTCCAGCTTGTGATGTTTGGCCTGCTCGGCGCAGAAGGCTTGGGTCCGCTCGAAGTCGCGGCCCCAGACCAGAGCGCGCTCGAACGTACGGACCTGAGTAACTGCTTCGAGGTGGGTGTGCGCCTGCTCACCGTAGCCGAAGATCGCCAGCGTCTTGACGTCCTGCCGGGCCAGCGCATCGGTGGCCACGGCGGTGGCGGCGGCGGTGCGGATCGCGGTGATCTCCCGGCCATCGAGAATCGCTTTGGGCGCGCCATGCTCGGTTTCGAAAAGCATCACGAAGCCCTGATGCGATCCGAAGGCGGTACCGAAGTTCCCCGGGAAAACCGACATCACTTTGATGCCCAACCACTCGGGCTTGGCAGTGTAGCCGGGCATCATGCTCAGGAGCCCTTTCTGGCTCGGGATGAACATCGCCTGGCGGATGGGCTGGATCGTGTCACCGGTGGCAACGAGGCTCATGGCCTGCCGCATGGCGTCGATGCATGCGCTCATCGGGAGCAGCTCGCGGACGGCGCCCGCGTTGAGAAGCCTTATCTGCATAATCTGTCCTGTGGAATGACGGAACGGCGATACGACTTGCGGCGGCCCCCGGCATCACGCCGGAGACCGCCGCAGGAAATCACGACAGGCTCAGGCCGACTTGCGTTTCCGGGTGGCTTTGGCCTTCATCGGTCGCGGCAAGTCGAAGTCCGGATTGAAGAGATACTCGGGATCGATCTTCCGGACCGGCGCCGCCGCATGCTCCGGCTGCTTATAGACGAAGCGATCACCCCGGAAGTTGCGCAGCACGATTTCGTCCTGGGCAAAATCTTCGACGTAATTCGGAAGCAGCGGAATCTTGCCGCCGCCACCGGGCGCGTCGATCACGAAATGCGGGCTGGCGAGACCGCTGGTCCAGCCGCGGAGCGCCTTCATGATCCGGAGTCCGGTTTCCACCGAGGTCCGGAAGTGCTCGCCGCCGGCCACCTGATCGGCCATGTAGATGTAGTACGGCCGGACCCGCGCAGCCAGCAGCTTCTGCATCAGGCGCACCATCACTTCGGGCGTGTCGTTGACGCCCTTGAGCAGCACGGTCTGGCAGCCGAGCGGAATGCCGGCATCGGCGAGCATACCGAGTCCCCGCACCGCGGCCGGCGTCAGCTCGTCCGGGTGATTGAAATGCGTGTTGATGAAGAGCGGATGGAACTTGTGCAGCGTACTGCAGAGTTCCGGGGTGATCCGCTCCGGCATGTGGCAAGGAATCCGGCTCCCGATCCGAATGATTTCGAGATGCGGAATGGCCCGCAGCCGAGTCAGGATCGCTTCGAGCCGCCGCTCGGAGAGCATCAGCGGGTCGCCGCCGGACATGATGACGTCCCGGATCTCGGTGTGCTGCTCGAGATACTGGAAGGCGCTTTCGAACTGCGTCAGCGGAATCTTCTCGGGGTCGCCCACCTTCCGGCGCCGAGTGCAGAAACGGCAGTAGCTGGCGCAGACCGGCGAGACCAGGAACAGCGCGCGATCGGGATAACGATGCGTGATGTTGGGAACCGGGCTGTCGGCATCCTCGTTGAGCGAGTCGACGATGCCATCCTGGACATCCAGCTCGGCCATGGTCGGCACGTACTGGCGCCAGATCGGATCTCCGGGCTCTTTGATCAGGTCGACCATGGCCGGAGAAATCCGGAACTCGAAGTTGTCGACCGCCTGCCTGAGGCGTTCGATCTGCCCGACATGCTCCGGCCCGAACCGCTCGGCCAGCTTATCGAGACTCGCGATCGATCGCGTTTTGAGTAGCTCCTGCCACGTCGCCATCTAGCCTCTCCTCACCTGCGGACGTCCCGGGCATACCGCACGAGGTCGTCACCGGGTGCAAAGTGATCCGGGACCCGCGCGACCTGCCGATACCCATGCCGTTCGTAAAAGGCCCGCGTCTTCGCGTAGTCGGGCCGCCCGCTCGTTTCGACCAGTACCTGTGTTGCCCGCCCCGCGATTCGGCGGTCCATCTCCTGCAACAGCGCAGTTCCGCAGCCGGACCCTTGTGCCGTCGGGTCGACCACGATCCAGTACAGATCGAACGACTGAGGCGTTTCCGGCACCGGCCCCCAGCACGCCCACGCGATCAGCACACCATCGGACTCGACACCCGCCGTTTCGTAGTCGGGGTCGATCGTCCCATCCGCTCCTGCCCCCGTCGCGGCGTCGAACACCTCGAGGGCAATGTCGATCTCATAGTCGAAGAAGAAGCCCGTGGCGCGTGTCATCGCTTCGACGCGCTGACGGTCACCGGGTTCGAGGAGGCGAATCCGCGAGACCCGGTCCGCAACCATCATGCGGTCGCCTTGACGTAGAGCGCCTCGGCCTCCCGCCGCCGCACCGCACGCTCGAGCGCCTCTTCGACGACTTTCTGAATCAGGGCCTCGTAGTTCCATCCGTGGGCGCGCGCCATGCGCGCCAACCCGGCATCGGCAGAGATGTCGGGATTCGGATTGACCTCCAACACGTACGGCTGTCCGTCCGGCGCAATCCGGATGTCGACCCGACCGTAGCCGGATTCCTGTCCGATGACTTGCCAGGCAAGCCGGGCGACGGCTTCGACCCGTTTGGCGAGTTCGGGCGTGAGCGGCGCCGGACACATCGGCACCGTCCCGATGTCTTCCGGGCTGCCCTCATCCCACTTGGCGGCATAGGTCACGATCGGCCAGCTGCCGCGCGGCATCTTGGCGAAGTCAATTTCCGACAGCGGCAGCATCTCGGAACCGACGAAGCCGACGTTGACCTCGCGTCCCGGCACATACTCCTGCACCAGCGTGTCGTCCCAGAGGCCTTTGACCTTGGCCAGGCGTTCCTTGAGCGCCTTGCGGGTGGTGCAGACCGAGCCGGAATCGATCCCGACACTCGCGTCCTCACCCGACGGCTTCACGATGACCGGGAACTTGAGACCGGTCGGCACGGTGTCCCGCTTGGCGTGGACGAAGGGCGGCACCGGAACGCCGTGCGCGGCAAAGAGCGTGTTGGCGATGTGTTTCCGGTGCGCGATGGTCACGGTCCACGACGTGCAGCCCGTGTACGGGATTCGGCTCAAATCGAGCGCCGCGACCGCGTAGTCTTCGTAGCGGGCAATCCCATTGACCCCTTCGATCAGATTGAAAATGGCATCACACCGCTGGGCTCGCTGGAGCCAGCGCACGTCGCCGAGCTTGACGGGAATGACCGTGGTCTCGTGTCCGCCGGCTCGAAGCGCCCGCCGCACCGCGCGGACGTTCTCGAGCACCGCGGCCACGTCCTTCGGATCCCAGTCACCGCTGCCCGCGTCGTGAGTGATGCCGATCTTCATGCCGCTGCCTTGACGAGGAGCGACTTCCCGCTGATCCGGCGCCAGGCGACATCGGCCACCGTCTGGATCAGCGCCTCATACGACATTCCGGCCGCGCGCGCCGCTTTCGGGAAGCAGGAGTTGTCCTGCGGATTCGGAAGAATCCCGGGCAGCGGATTGACTTCAACCACATTGGGGCGACCGGACGCATCGCAACGCACATCGACGCGAGCCCAATCGCGGCATCCCATGACGCGATAAGCGGAGAGGGCGGCGCTGCGAACCTCCCGCGCGAGATCCTTGTCGACCCGAGCCGGGCAGTCGAACATCGCGAGCGGACGCTCCGGCGTATCCCAGAGCCACTTGGCTTCGTAGCCGTAGATCGGCGGCGCGCCGAGCGGCAGGTCATCGAAGCGCATCCCGACCAGCGGAAGGCAGCGCGCCTCGCGACCATTGCCGACAATGGCAACGGTAAACTCCTGTCCCGGCAAGTACGCCTCGATCAGCACCGGCTGCTGGTAGACCTCGAGCAGTTCGCCGACCACCGACACCAGTTTCGCCCGGTTGGTGCAGAGACTCCGCGCCGTGATTCCCTTGCTCGACCCTTCGAGAGCCGGCTTGGCGAAGAGCGGAAACGGCAGCGTCACGTTGCGGGCGTCCGCTCGCGAGTTGGCCACGATGAACGGGGCTGTCGGCACGCCGTGGTAGGCAAAGACTTCCTTCGCCCGCCCTTTGTGGAGCGAGAGACTCAGGGTGAGCGGGTCCGATGCGTGATACGGAACGCCCAGAAACTCGCAAATCGCCGGCACATGCGCCTCGCGATTCACGCCATAGAGTCCCTCGGCGATGTTGAACACGAAATCGGGCCGTGCGTCCATCAGCCGGCGCGGAAAATCGGCATCGGCCTCGAGACGAATCACCTTGCCGATGCCCGACAGCGCCCGTTCGACCGCATCGATCGTCTCGGCCTCATCCCATTCGGCATAGAGATCCGGCTGGGGGAGATCAGAGCGAAGCGTGCGATTGAGAGCGGGAGCAGCGGGGGCAGGAGCGGAGACGACAGAGTCTGGTGCGTTGTCCGCACCCGATGGCGACGTGGGGAGATTCGGCTTGAGATTGAATGCGAACCCTATTCGGACCGCCAAAAGATCTCCTTGAAAAGGTGCGCTCGGCCTGCATCGAATCCGCAACGAGCGTCGGTATCGGCAACTACTCCTAACTAAGCTAAGAAATCATTTCAAAACGCACAATACATTTTTTGCATTAAAGTCGAGATTGATCGACCCAATCGACACATTCGCGTGCGTTTTTCGGATTTTCGGAGCGATCGAAGCCGCGCCGATCGCAGCAAACGAGGGCGATCGGCTCGTCAGATCAGGGATTGGGAAGCCGGCGGTACGTCCGAATGGTGAAGCTGTACTGGTGCCGATCGTCGGCGGGATGGAAGGATTCGTCTTCGATTGCCCACGCCGCCTCATCGAAGTCGGGGAAATACGTATCCCCCTCTACATCGGCATGGACAAGTGTGAGGTAGAGGCGGTTCGCCCGCGGAAGGGCGAGTTGATAGATGGCGCCGCCGCCGATCACGAACACCTCGGACTCGGTGGCGCCGAGTGCCAGCGCCTCATTGAGACTGGGCACCACGGTGACACCCGCGGGGCGAAAGGTCGGATTGCGGGAGATCACGACGTTCCGCCGATTGGCCAGCGGCCGGCCGACCTCGTCGAAGGTCTTCCGACCCATGATGATGGTGTGATCGAGCGTGAGCCGCTTGAAGTGCTTGAGATCGTCCGGCAGATGCCACGGCAATCCGCCATCCCGACCGATGACGCGGTTCTCGGCCATTGCCGCCACCAGCGACACGATCGGAGTCATACCGCCACCGGCGCCGAGATGTGCGGATCGGGATGATAGCCGATCAGCTCGAAGTCGTCGAACTGGAAGTCGAAGATCGACCGCACGCCGGACCGGAGCCGCATGGTGGGCAGCGGCTTTGGCTCACGTGTGAGCTGCAGCTTGGCCTGCTCGATGTGATTGGTATAGAGATGGAGGTCGCCGAAGGTGTGGACGAACTCGCCCACGCCGAGTCCGGTCACCTGGGCCACCATCATGGTAAGCAATGCATAGGAGGCGATGTTGAACGGGACACCGAGGAAGATGTCGGCACTGCGCTGATAGAGCTGGCACGACAGCCGACCGTCCCCCACATAGAACTGGAAGAGCGCGTGACACGGGGCCAGAGCCATCCGCGGCAAATCGGCGACATTCCAGGCACTAACGATGAGGCGCCGGGAATCCGGATTGGACCTGATCTGGTCGACCACCTGCGTGATCTGGTCGACCGTGCCTCCATCCCGCGTCGGCCAGGACCGCCACTGATATCCATATATAGGACCGAGTTCGCCTTGCGGGTCCGCCCACTCGTTCCAGATGGAAACGCCATGCTCTTTCAAATACGCGACATTGGTTTCGCCGCGCAGAAACCAGAGCAATTCGTAGATGATCGATTTGGTGTGGACCTTCTTGGTCGTCAGGAGGGGAAACCCCTGAGCCAGGTCATATCGCACTTGCTCGCCGAAGACGCTCAAGGTGCCGGTGCCGGTGCGGTCGCTCTTGGCGCGACCGTGCTCGAGGACGTGGCGGAGCAGATCCAGATACTGGCGCATTCCGTAAGCTAACCCCGCGTCGGGACCCAGGCGGAGTGCGGCGAGCCGAGACAGCGGAATCTCCGAACTCTAACCTTCCCATTCCCCAAAGGCCGGCCAGGCGCGATATTGGTGGTAGCTTCGCAATCCCCACAGATCCTCGGCCGGCCGCATCAGGAGGTCGCCATGTCTCGAGCGCTCGCGCTGGTTCTCGCTGTCGTCGCCACCACGCCTCTGTCCATTCTGGCGCAGAAGGAGCCTCGGCGCCCGAAACTCCCGGCATCGGCGGATACCAATAGTGCCACCGCCTATCACGAGTTTGGCCTCAACAATCTCCGCAGCCGTCCGGACGAGGCGCTCGCCGCATTCCACTGGGCCGCGCGGATGGAACCGGGCTGGGCCGAGCCGCTCTATGCCAAGCGGGTGGCGTATCACCTGTCGGCTCCGCATCGCCTGGCGGATTATCTCCTGCGCCGCGGCTACTACCGCTCGAAGGAGGTGCGCGCCATCGACTCGCTGCAGAACGAGGCGCTGCTCCGCAACCCGCTCCTCTACCGCGCGCACGACATGCTGCTGCTCTACAAGTGGTACGAACACGAGACGGGCATCAGCGCAGCGGCCGCCGACTGGCGCGGACCGAATCCCTGGTTCAACGGTTGGCTCGCCTACACTCGGGGCCGCTTCCCCGATGCGGTGCGGCAGTTCGCGGAAGCGCTCAAGCGCGACAAGAAGGACCTGAGCACCCATGTCGACCGCGCGCTCGCCTTCTATCAGATGGGTCAGACCGACAGCGCCGTCGCGGAGCTGCGCACCATGATCGGCAGGAAGGAGACCGCCGAACAAAAGGACGTGGTGGTCTTCTACGATTCCAAAGCGTTCGCCGAGTACATGATCGGCTGGATGTATGAGCTGGCGCGGCAGCCGGCCCTCGCGCGCGAGGCCTACGACCGCGTCATCGCCGAAGATCTCTCGTTCTACATGGCCCACCTCCGGCTGGGCGAGCTGGCGCGGATCCGCGGCGACACGGCCACCTACCTGCAGGAGTATCAGCTCGCGGTCGACCTCAAGCCCGAGTCGCCCTTCCTCCAGGAGCGGTATGGCTCGGCGCTGGTCAACGCGGGCCGCCCAGCCGATGCGGTGCCGCACTTCGAGAAGGCCATCGCGGCGGAACCGCTCTTCGCCATGCCCTACTTCGGCCTGGCATTGGCGCTCGACCGGAGCGACCAGAAACCGCAGGCCATCGAGCAGTACACCCGCTTCCTCGGGATCGCGCCGCTCGTCCGGCAGCAGGAGCGCGCGCACGCCAAACAGCGGATCGCCGCGCTGGGCGGGAGCGCCCCGTGAGCGCCTGGCCCGTCCGGCTCGGCGCGGCCCTGGCAAGCGCCGTCCTGGCGGCGGGCACGCCAATGCTTGCTGCGCAAGAGCGGCCGGCCGCCCCGACCCGGGCGCGCACCATCGGCGAAGACCTCCAGATGTTCACCGGGGTGCTCAACCAGATCCGGGTCAATCACCCCGACTCGACCGATCCGCACGCGCTCATCATGGCGGCCATCCGCGGAATGGTGTCCGCGGCCGACCCGCACAGCTACGTCCTGGTCTATCGGCCCCTCACCGCCGAGCGCGCCAAGGAGGTGGCGGAAGGCCGCGCGGTGCCGGTGCCGATCGCGTTTCGCTTCGTCGGGGGCGCGCCGGTGGTGGTAGGCGTCGCGGCAGGGTCGGATGCGAGGCGTCAGAACGTCCTCCCCGGCGACGAACTGGTGGCCATCGACGGCAACCCGGTCGCTGCGGAGAGCGCCGACGAGCTCGAGATCCTGCTCGCGGGGCGGAAGGGGTCGACCATCCGGCTCACCTTCGAGCGGCACCGGAGCGACGGCAGCCGCACCAGCGTGGTCCGCGACATCAAGCGGGAGAAGGTGGGCGAGTCGACCGCGGTGCCGGCGTCGTTCATGCTGGACGGCGAGACGGGCTACGTCCTGGTCACCACCTTCGTGGGCGACAAGGTCAACGAGGACCTCCGCAAGGCCATCGATCAGCTGGAGCGGACGGGCATGCAGCGCCTGGTGCTCGACCTGCGCGACAACGGCGGCGGCAGCGTCAAGGAAGCGGCCGACGTGGCGGGCCTCTTCCTGCCGAGCGGCGCCGTGGTGCACGTCCAGGAAGGACGGAAGGCGGAGCTCAACGAGACGGTCAAGGTCTCCCGCTCCTTTTTCCGGCGGGAACGGACCTACCCGATCGTGCTGCTCCAGAACGAGAACACGGCCAGCGCTGCGGAGCTGGTGGCCGGCGCCCTGCAGGACCACGACCGCGCCCTCATCGTGGGCCAACCGAGCTTCGGCAAGTCGCTGATGATGCGGGCGGTGGCGCTGCCGGACGGCTCGATCATGTGGCTCGTGATGGGGCATTCGAAGACGCCCTGCGGCCGGATCATCCAGCGGCAGTACCGGGGCATCACCACCCGTGAGTACTACCGCCGCGCCACCGCCGAGCGCGACACGGTGGGGCGTCCATCCTGTCGGACCACCAAGGGCCGGACGGTCTACGGAGGTGGCGGCATCTATCCGGACATCCGCCTGGCCGAACGGCCGGACGCGCCGAGCTGGCTCACCCGACTGGCCGAGCAATCGGTGGCTCTCCGATGGGTGCCGGGCTGGCTCGAGAGCGGGGGCGTCTCGCTTGCTTCGCTCGACGACCTGGCTCGTTCGCTAGTGTTGCCGGCGGGCGCCGTCGCCGACTTCCGCGCCTTTGCCGCGCGAGACGGGGCCACGATCCCCGACGGTGCCGACACCGACGCGTTGCTCAGCCGCTGGCTCCTCCCGATCGTGGCGGACGCGAAGTGGGGTGACGCGGGCTACTACCGGATCCATGCGCTCCTCGACGCGGACGTGCGCGAGGGCATCACCGCGTTCAGCCAGGCGACGGCCATCCTGGGGCGCTAGCGGCACCCCGGATCTTTCCGGGGTTGCGGCATCTCCGGGCGAAGGTATCTTAGCGTTTCCCCCACCGACTTTTGCATGCCGATACGACGTGTTCCGTAACGCCGCCGCCACTCGCGGGCGCAACGGGTCGTGTCGGTCGGGCGTGTCGGAGGGCGTGTCGACATCCATTGCGACTTCGAGGAGTCATCTATGAACAAGTACGGCGCGGAGTTCCTGGGCACGTTCTGGCTCGTCTTTGGCGGATGCGGAAGTGCGGTTCTCGCAGCGGCCTACCCGGAACTCGGCATCGGGTTCGCCGGCGTGGCCCTCGCCTTCGGCCTCACCGTACTCACCGGGGCGTACGCTCTGGGCCATATCTCGGGCGGACACTTCAACCCCGCGGTCTCGGTGGGACTCTGGGTCGGCGGCCGGTTCCCCGCGAACCAGCTCCTGCCCTACATCGTGGCCCAGGTGGTTGGTGCGCTGGTTGCCGGCGGGGTGCTCTATCTCATCGCGAGCGGCAAGGCCGGATTCGAACTCGGCGGGTTCGCATCGAACGGCTATGGTGAGCACTCGCCCGGGGGCTATTCGATGCAGGCGGCACTGATCATCGAAGTCGTGCTGACCGCGCTGTTCCTGGTCATCATTCTGGGCTCCACCGATTCGCGCGCGCCGAGCGGCTTCGCACCGATCGCGATCGGCCTTGGCCTCACGCTGATCCACCTGATCAGCATTCCGGTCACCAACACTTCGGTCAACCCGGCCCGCAGCACCGGCGTCGCGCTGTTTGCCGGCGGCTGGGCAATCCAGCAGTTGTGGCTCTTCTGGGTCGCCCCGATCGTCGGCGGCGTCCTCGGGGCGACCATCTACAAGTTCATCGGGTCGGCCAAAGACTGACGTAACATCCGAACGCTTTTCGACCGGCGACTGGCGGAATTTCCTCCAGTCGCCGGTTTGCTTCTGCAGGCTATGCCCGGTCTCCAGCCATCCTTCGTCAGGGAATCCGGCGGCCTTGAGATTCGGGTTTTGTTCGGGTATCGTTGATCGGACAACCTGCAGGAAGCAGCCGATGAAGCAGCCCGCCGACCTCGAAGCCAAGATCGCGCTCCTCATGTCACTGGCGGCCGACGACCGCGCCGGCCCCGGCGAAGGCGCGCCGCGTTCGCTCCCGCCGAGACTGCGCAATGCCGACAAATCGGGCGTGCTGCGGCCGCTCAACATCCGCTCGGTGCGCATGGGGACGGGAGCCACCACGTCCCTGCTCCGGATCCTGATGACCAATGCCTGCAGCTTCAATTGTCACTACTGTCCAATGCGGCGGGATCGGAACCTGCCGCGCACCCTGCTCAAGGCGGAGGAGCTGGTCCGGATCTTCCTGGGCGCGGTTCGTCGCGGCTGGTGCAGCGGCCTGTTCATCACGACGGGCATTCCCGGTCGCCCGACGGCCGTGATGGACGAATTGATCAAAGTGCTCGAGCTGTTGCGGGAGCGGCACCGGTTTACCGGCTACATCCACACCAAGGTCGTCCCCGGCGGCGAACCGGCTCAAGTGGAACGCCTGGCGCAGCTGGCCAATCGCGTCTCGGTCAATCTCGAAGCGCCCTGCGGTGACCACCTGCTCCGGATTGCCCCGGACAAACACCTCTCCACTGCCATGACGAGCCTGGAACTGGCGCGCGGCGTCGTCACCGACAGCAAGGCTGCGGAGCGATCGGGCCGGCCGCGTGATCCGCTGCACCCCGGATCGACCGCGGGCATGACCGTCCAGTTCGTAGTCGGCGCCACGCCCGATAGCGATCGCACCCTGATCGATACCATCACGGGGCTGTATGCCAAGGGGGGCATGCACCACACGCAGTTCAGCGCGTTCCGGCCGATTCGCGAGACGCCGATGGAGGAGGTCAAAGCCACGCCCGCGCTCCGGGAGCAGCGCCTCTACCAGGCCGACCATCTGATTCGCGACTATGGCTTCGCGCCGGGTGAGATCGTCTACGACGAACGCGGCAATCTGCCGCTCGCGCGCGACCCCAAGGTGAGTTGGGCGCTCGCTTCACCCGAGTCGTTTCCGATGGAGGTGGAGCGAGCGTCCTATGAGGAGCTGGTGCGAGTACCCGGCATCGGCCCGGTTGCTGCGCGCCGGATCGTGGCAAGCCGGCGGTCGACACTGATCCGCGGCGTGAGCGACCTCCGCAAGCTGGGCGTCATCACCGATCGAGCCGCTGGGTTTCTAACTATTCGGGGCCGACGCCTGCGCATGGATCGCTGGGCAGAGCAACTGGGATTCTGGACTCCCGAAGAGGACGTCGGGGCGCCGCAGCTCGTCTACGAGTTCAGCCCGGGGACGTTCCGATAACCGTTATTGGACCTCGCCGTCGCCACGAGGCCCGCCGACAGGCGCACCGTGGGCCGCTTCGTAGAGCATGTCTGGATCGAGATCCACACCGTTGGGCCAAACGATTGTACCGGCATCCGAATCAACCGCCACCGTGGCGAAGTAGGCGGGGTCCTGAAGTAGTTGAAAGACTCCACCACGGCCGCCGATCAAGGGAGCGAGATCTACGACGCCGCGCGAGCCATCCGTGAAATCGAGAAAGACCTGGAAAGGACCGGTGACAATAACCTTGGTGATGCGGGGATGAAGGGGCATGACTTACTCCAGCGGCGCGATTTTCGTCGGCGGCTCGTCCGCATGCAGCCGGCGCCAGTTTTCCAACAATTCTGCCTGGTGAATCGTAGCCCATTCGACAACCAACGCCAAGGCGCGAGGCGGCAAGGTCCCATTCAGCAAGCCGACGGGGGTAATTCGCACCTGTGCCTCTGAACCCGCATAGCTCGCGTGAAAATGCGGTGGCTCGTGATCGAGAAAGTACATTCGGATCACGATGCCGAGGAATCTGGAGATCTCAGGCATGAGGCAAAGGTACCAAGATCCTTAGGGTGATCGAGATCTCGTCCGGCTCAACAACGAGACCCCTGCTTCAATGCACTGGCGCGGAAATCTGTCCTAATGCACCCGGCGATACCCAGGCTCGTCCGTCGGCGCATATTCCCGCCACCACTGGGGCGGCAGCGGCTTGGCCGCCGGCGTGATCTGATCGAGCGTTCCAGCGTCGTAGAGCTTTCCGCCGCGCATAACCTGATGAACCGTCTTCGAGTTCCGGATGTCGTCGAGCGGGTTGGCATCGAGGACCACCAGATCCGCCAGCTTGCCGGGCTCCAACGAGCCGATGTCCGTTTCGAGGCCGATGGCCTGCGCACCTATCAGTGTGGCGGCGCGCAGGGCATCGTGCCGTGACATTCCGCCGGCCTGAATCGACCAGAGCTCCCAATGGTAGGCCAGCCCCTGCAACTGGCCATGCCCACCAACCCCGATCTTGCCGCCCGCCTCGACCAGCGCCTTGGCAAACTCGGCGTGCCGGGCAAAGATGTGCTCATCCGGATGAACCCACCCGGACGTACCGGGATTGCCGCCACGCCGCCGGGCCCGAGCATCCAGCTCGGCCGCGGGGAGGAACCGCATCAGCTTGGGGTCGTCGGCCACCCGCTCGGTAGCGTAGTAGTAGTTCTCCGCCCACGGTCCGCCGTACGCCACCACGAGCGTCGGCACATTCACCGTGCCGCTGTGCTTGAACAGATTGACCACGTCTTCGAAGATCGGATAGACCGGCAGGGAGTGCTCGACCCCCGAATACCCGTCGAGCGCGTGGGTAATCTCGAGCGCATAGTCGATCCCGCCCTCGGTCGTCGGCATCAGCTCGAGTTCCCGCGCGGCCATGATGATCCACTGCCGCTGCTGCCGAGTCCCGCTCATATACATCTTGAGCGTCTTGGTGTCGTAGTACCGGCTGTAACGGCGCATCACGTCGCGAGCATGGTCCAGACTGCGAATCTGTTCGCCCAGGAACACGCCCGGACCGGTCGAATAGATCCGCGGACCGATCATCTGCCCCGTCTCCACCAGATCACCGTAGGTGAGCACGTCGGTCGTGGCGGTCTGCGGATCGCGCGAGGTGGTGACACCGTACGCCAGGTTGGCCAGATAGGCCCACATCTGGCCGAAGTGGATCCCTGGAGAATGCCGGTAGTGCGCATGCGCATCGACGAACCCGGGCACGATGGTCTTACCGTTCAACTCAATCACGTGCGCGCCTGCGGGCACCGCGCCCCGCGGCCCGACCGAGACGATCCGATCGTTCCGAATCACGACATCGGCGTTCTCGACGATCTCGTTGCCGCGCATCGTAATGACCCGCGCCCCTCGCAAGACGAGATTCTGCTGGGGCACGTCGCGCGGCGCTGTGATCCGGATGCGTGTTTCGTCGGGACGGTAGCGCGGCCGCTCGCGACGCGTCGTGTCGGCCGGCGCATTCCGCGCGGCTCGCAAGCTGTCATCGAGCGCCTGCGCCCGCGCCAGATCGAACCGGAGGTGCGCATTGCCCACCGACCAGCGCACCGCGTTCCCGTTCCGCTCCCAGGCCGGAAATTCGCCGCCGATGTCGGTCAGCTTGCGCACCGGGAACGCGGCGTTGGCCGGATCGGCAACCGACACCGTCGGTACCTGACCGCCGACCACCGGCACCGTCACGACATACAGATCGCTGCCAACCTGCGCCAGCGCCCGGTCGCCCGAGGGAGAGATCAGAATCAGGCCGGCCGAAGGCGGGTTGGCCGCGCCCGGCGGCGACGACCCGGTGACTTTGAGATGGGCCTTGAGGTCGGTGCCGTCCCAGCGCATCGAGACGAGACCGTCGGCGCCGCTGTACGAGTAGATCCGGTCGGCGGCACTGCCGAAATGCGGGGCCTGTTTTCCACCGGTTGGTGCGATGACCGACACGTCGCCACCGGTCGCCGGAATCCAGACGAACTCCGCTCCCAACCCTGCGCCGAAACGTTCGAGCGTTTCCTGCATGTCGCGCGCGGCGGCCCGGACCGCCACGATCCGCTGTCCGTCGGGTGACCACGCCAGCTGCGCATAACGGGCGGGCACACGAGTGAGACGCTGCGCAGCACCGGCGGCCCGCACCGGCACCCGATAGATGTGGCCGCCATCTCGATCGTTCCAGGTCACGAACGCGAGCGCTGCGCCGTCCGGCGACCAGACCGGATAGTGTTCCCCTTCCGTCAGGTTCGAAACCCGTCTCGGCGTGCCGTTCGGGTAGTCCATGACATAGACCTTGCCCAGCGCGGAAAAGGCGAGCCGAGTTCCGTCCGGAGAGGGCACGGCATCGCGGATCTGCCGGACCTGCACCGCCCCCGTGTCGACCCGATAGGCGAACTTGACCTCGGGACCGATGGTGATGTCCTCATCGACCTGGAACGGGATCTTCGACGCGGCGCCACCCGCGACCGGGATTCGCCAGATCTCACCGCCATAGGACGCAATTACCTCGCGCGAATCCGGCGTGAAGGTGAAGCCCGGCAACACGTCGAGCGACGACGAACCTTCCTGATCGTCACGCTGGACCGGATAGGCCAGCCAGCGCTCGTTTCCGGTCGCGAGCTCACGCAGGCGCAGGCCCGACTCCGTCTTATACCGGGTGCCGTACGCCAGCCACTTCCCATCGGGCGAAAGGGTCGGGCGGAACGCCGAACCCTGGCGGTTCGTCATGACCGTCTGCGTGCCCGCCTCGCGATCGTAGACCGCGATCTGATAGATCGGGAATCGCGCGTCGTAACTGAAGCCGCCGTTCCGGAAGGTGTGCCAGATGTAACGCGGGTCCGGACCGAACGCCGCGCCGAGCGTGAATCGCTGCGCAGGTTCGCGAATCAGCTGCACGCCGCTGCCGCCGGAGACATGATGGAGCCAGAGCTTGGGCTGGCCCGGACCGCCACCGGATCGGGTAACCACGATGGCCGAACCATCGGGTGTCCATTCCGGCGAGGTGACACCCTGGAGACTGCCGCGGGTGACCTGAACGGTATCGCGACCGTCGAGTGACATGGTCCAGACGTGGTCCGACCCGCTCCGATCGGAGACGAACGCGACGCGCTTTCCATCGGGACTGATCCGAGGCTGCGCATCGAAGGCCAGGCCACTGGTCAGTCTGACGGCGCGACCGCCGGCAATCGGCAGGGTGTAGAGATCGCCCAGCAGATCGAATACGAGGGTGCGACCGTCCGGAGTGATGTCGACCGACATCCAGGTGCCGCGTGTCGTACTGAGTCGGAACGACCGGGTACCCGCCTGGAGCGGGAGGCCGGCCGCGGGACGGCGGGCCGTGTCCTGAACGGCAATCGGCGCCGCCGTGACAGCGGGCATCGCAACGAACGCGTGGGCAACGAACAAAGCGAGCATCGGCTCAAGCTCCGCAAGGAATGGCAGGGCTGCGAGTGGAACCGGTTCGGGGCATGGCGCCCCGAACCTCGGCAGGACAAATCTATCGGGATTCGCTCCACGAGGAGCGCGCCAGCGCGGCGATCCCACTGGCTCGGGGCCAGTCGGGATGCTCGGCCTGGAGTTCCTTCTGGACGATAGTGGCCGTCTCGTCAGCCGAGCGACCCTGGGCCTTGAGCTCGCGGGTGCGCGATTGGATCCGCTGGACCAGGGTCCGCTGCGTCGCAATGATGGAGCCGTCGCCGATCGGACCGTGCGCCGGCACGACCGTGGTGGGTCGGAATGCTGCGAAGGTATCGAATGCAGTGAGCCACGCCGAGGTGCTCGACGCCTGGTTGGCAGCGAGGAACGATTGGTTCATTACGACATCGCCCGCGAAGAGGACGCCGTCACCCTCGACGAAGAAACCGGTGTCGCCCCGGGTATGTGTGGGGCCGACCACGACCATGCGCACCGTCACGCCGCCCAGGTCGAGCCGGTACTCGCGTTCATAGGTAATGTCGGCGACCCGCCGGGTGACGT
Source organism: Gemmatimonadales bacterium (assembly GCA_037189525.1). Lineage (GTDB taxonomy): Bacteria > Gemmatimonadota > Gemmatimonadetes > Gemmatimonadales > GWC2-71-9 > SHZU01. The sequence continues at coordinate 1,059,948 of JBBCJC010000002.1, read as the reverse complement.
CTTTCAGCAGTTCCGCCGTCACCGGCGTGAAGGTGGCGAACCGGTCGATCATCTCCTTGCCGAGCTCCGCAAACTCGGCTTCCTGGGTCTTAGAGTTGATGTAGCGCGCGTTGGCGGGAAAGGCGAGGTAGCCGCTCGTGTGCTCCGGGTGGTAGTGGGTCGAGACCACATAGAGCTCGGTATTCCGGCTGACCTTGGCGACCTCGCGGAGCACGATCTCACCGTTGCGCCGCCCCATCCCCGGATCGATGACCAGCGTGGCGCGGCTGCCGACCACGATGCCCACGTTGGGCACCATGCTGACCCAGTCGTCGGGAATCGCGTAGGTGTGCGGGCCAAGTTTGACTGTGACACCCTCGCGAATGATCGGATCGCGCTGCTGCGCAACTACCGCGGAAGCGAACAGCACCGAGGCCGCAAGGCCGAGGATTTGTCGGTTCATGTTCCCGCCCTTCTCGTAGTGACATGACGTGTCCAGCCAGAATAATACCAGGAAGAGTAGGCCTCGTCGCTGGAGGATGGCAAGATCCGCTTCCACTCGAGGTCGGCGTCAACTACCGGCCAATTTTGTACTCTGGTGGAGGCTCGACACCAAGGAGGTGGCGCACGAAGTAGTCCCAGCGCCGGCGCACGAAGTAGCGGTCGCTCGCCATAGTGGAGTGGTTGCGGCCTGGCAGGATCATCAGGTCGAAATCCTTGTTCGCCACCACGAGCGCATGAACGAGTTGCATCGTGTTGACGAGGTGAACATCATCGTCCATGTCGCCGTGCGCCAGGAGGAGCTTTCCCCGGAGGTTGGCGACACGGCCGCTGTTGGCCTGAAGCGCGTAGGCCGCAGGGTCGTCCCCGGGGCGGCCGATGAACCGTTCTCCCCACTCCAACTGATAGAGGTACTGGTCGTGCGAACCGGCCGAGGACACCGCCACCTTGAAGAAATCCGGATAGTCGAACAGCGCCCGCGCTGAGCTGTAGCCGCCACCGGAGTGTCCGTAGATGCCGACTCGACTCAGGTCGAGATACGGGTAGCGTGTCGCCAGCGCCTTTAGCACTGCAATATGGTCTTCCAAGCCACCACCCTCAGCGAAGCCAGCTCCGTAAGACAACTCCTGGAACGCCTTCGACCGTCCAGGTGTGCCCATACCGTCGATCCGCACGACCAGGAATCCCAGCTCAGCGATTGCTTCACCCGCAGTGAACATGCGCGGCGCGTGGATCGATTGCGGCCCGCCGTAGATGAAGTCGATCACGGGGTATCGCTTCGTCGAGTCGAAGTTGGCAGGCCGGTAGAGCACGCCGTAAATGTCGGTCGTTCCGTCGCGTCCCTTGGCGTGAAACCGCTCCGGCACCCGCCATCCCGCCGCCAGTAGCGCACCGATGTTGGCCCGCTCGAGCTCGCGCACCAGCTTCCCGTCGCGCGTCCGCAGGACCGTGATCGGCGGCAGATCGGTCCGGGAGTAGCGGTCGATGAAGTACCTCCCCGATGGCGAGAAGGTGACTTGGTGGTGACCGTTCTCCGGGGTTAGGAGCTGCAGCGCCGTGCCGTCGAACCGCAGCCGATAGAGATGACTGTAGTAGGGATCACGTCCGGGCTCGCGTCCGTTACCCAGGAAATAGACCCATCGACCAGCCGCGTCCACGTGCTGAAGCTCCTTTGCTCGCCATGCTCCGGAAGTGAGTTGCCTCGCGACCTGGCCAGCACGGTCATCGTAGCGATAGAGGTGAAACCAACCGTCCCGATCCGACGGCCAGATCACCTCCTCTCCTTCGCCTGCGACTCCCCATTGCCCCTGATGGAATCCGGGCCAGAAGTACGACGTGCTTCGCTCCTCCACCAGCCGGCGGACTTGGCCCGTCGAGGCATCGGCGGCATAGAGCTGGATCCGATGAAACCCCCGCTCCTCGCGGAAGTAGAACACCGTCTTCCCGGTCTTGCTCCACCTCAGCAGATTGAACCGGATCAGATCGTAGTTGACGTACAACGGTTCGTCTCGGACATCGATCCGGCGGCCGCTCGGCACATCGAAGACCACCAGCTCTGCGGTTGCCGTGACACTGTCGGCCGGAAACGCAACACGTGCCGTATAGAGCTTCGGGCGCACGTTGTATCGCCCGCCGGGTGCCATATCGATGAAAGGAAGCTCCGGTACAAGGCGCTCGTCGACTCGATAGCTCAGCAGTTTTTGGGAGTCCGGCGACCAAAGCACCCGCGCCGGATCCGGCTGCCCTGCTCGAGCCCGAGAAACCGAGAGCAGGCTCGACTCGGTCGTATATCCGTACCCGAAACTTGCGATGCCATCATGCGTGAGCTGGATCTCGGCACTCGAATCGAGCGCACGCACATAGAGATTGAAGTCACGTACGAACGCCGCCCAGCGACCGTCCGGCGATATGATCTCGCCGGGGCGAACGACCGAGGTCTCAACCCGACAAACGTACTCCACCAGATCACACGCAATGTCGCGGCCCGCCACACGGGCACGGAGGACCCGTTCGTCCGGCCGCAGGTCCAGCATACTCAGCGACAGCGAGTCCGCCACATGACGACCTCCCAGCTCCGCAGCTATCCCGTCCGCAAGTCGCGCATGATCGAATGCCGGCTGGCTTGTATTCCGTTCTGCATCAACTAGAACAAACTCGTGTCCCCGGGAGCGCGTCACACGATACCAAAACCGATCGCTGCTACCGATCCATTGCGGCGTCGTGGCCGTCACGCCCACGACCTTGGCATCAAGGCTCATGAATGCCTCGGCGCGGGCGTAATCGGCAAGGGTTCCCCCCTGTGGGTGAGCTGCGACCGTTACGACGGGCAGCAGGATCACCGCAACGATCGCAGCTCGACTCGTATACCACCCGAGCAGGCCTACGGACCTGCCGCGCTCATTTCGGTGAGGCATGCTACCGGCGGCGAGCATTCTTGGCATTCGTGACGATTTTCCGGACATCGGCCAGGAGAGCCTTCGCGTCGTAAACGATCCCGTCCTTGATCGTGTACCGAACACCACCAATGCGTCCGATTGTGCTGTCGGGCCGAAGGCTGATGTAGCCCGTCCCATAGAACTCCTTCAGGTTGTCGAGCGGGTTACGCTCGAGAACAACCAAGTCGGCCAGCTTGCCGACCTCTACCGTGCCCAGCTGATCCGCCAGTTGCAGGTGCTCCGCCCCTTTGAGTGTCGCCGAGCTGAGCACTTCCAGGGTCGAGAAGCCCGCCTCCTCCAGCATCTCGAGGTTTCGGATGTAGCTGAAGCCCGGCACGGTCCACATGTATCCCGCGTCCGTGCCGGCGACGACCCGACCGCCGCGATTCTTGTAGGCATTGACAAAGGCCATCCAGAGCTGGAAGTTGGTCCGCCACTCGGCTTCGTCGGTTGAGGTCCAGTCGTAGAAGTGGGAGAAGAGACCAGAGGTGTTAGGCACGTACGTGTCACGCAGCGCGGGGTGCAGGTATTCGTCATGCCACTCGGCACGGCTCACGCCCACCACATCGCGGTTGGCTTCGTAGACGCTGAAGGTAGGCTCAAAAGTGAAGTCGAGGGCGCGGAACTCGTCCAGCACCTTGTTCCAGTGCGGGCTGCCTGGCTTGGCGGCCTGTTTCCAGAAACGGCCCGACTGACGGAAGCGCGACCGGACGTCGCCCCAGTCGTAGTCGTCCGGATATCGCTGCAGCGACTGCTCGTCGAGCAGCGCTTCGATTAGAGCATACCAGTGCGTCAGCCCGTCGAGTCCCACCCGGGCCGCGTCGAGCGCATTGAAGCGCACCGCGAACGGCTGCGACATGTGCCAGTTGGACCGCATGCCGAGCTTGCGCATCTCCTGAAGCCCCGCCTCAATCGCCTCTACGGAACCGCGCAACGCAGACTCTCCCGAGCCACGGACGCCGAGCGCATAGGCAGCCCGGACCCGCTGTCGTGCTTCCTCGGGAGTCGTCACCATTCCCAAACCCGCCCACACCTGGAGCCGCGGTGCCACAACCGCATTCGCAGCCGACCGCTTCTGGAGCTCGAGCGCCCAATCCGTTTGTGGGCCATAATCCTGCATCGACGCGACCGTCGTGATCCCATGCGCCAAGAGCAGCTTGAGCGGATAGTCCGTCGGGAAAACACCCTGAGCGGGAGAGAGAATCCGGACGTGCGTATCGATCATGCCCGGAATGACATAGCCGCCGCGTACGTCGATGATTTTGTCGTTCGGGCCGGGTGCGTCCACCCGGCCGCCGAGCCGGACGATCCGGTTCCGCTCGATGACGATCGTCGTGGGGCGTGAAGGAGGCGTCCCGGTACCGTTAATGATCCTAGCACCGGTGATGATCAGCCGGTTGAAAGGCCCCTCTCCTTCGTTCGCAGCCCGTGGAGACGGCTGGGCCCAGACGAACGAGGTGTCATCCTGCGCAACGGCCGAGGTCGGGACGACCGACCCGCCGATACCAACCAGCACCAATACGGCGATCGCCGTACCTACGCTACCGGCTCGTGGATTCATCGTGCTCTCTGGAAGAAACGGAGGAAGATGCTTCAAAAACGAAAAGCGTATTGCCGCCTTCTGAACATCTGCCTCCAGACATGCTCGCAAGAGGGAGATGTCACAGTGTCATCTGCGATACTACTCACGACGACACACCGCCTACGGTCGGCAGCGAGGCGGATCGACCTGGTTGTAGTAGATGATATCGAAAGCCTGCGCCATGTTGACCGCAAAGTATTCGTCCAGCGCGTGCGTCTGGTCCAACCACGCCCGCACGGCTTGCGGCGCCTGCCGAAGATCCAGGACGAACGATCGGACGCCCAGGGTTGACAGCAAGCGATCCAGGCTCATGCTCGTCGAAGGCTTCGACGGAGGGCATGCCGGCGAACGCCCGAAGATGTTTCCGATCAGGACGACCTGGTTTCCATACTGCGCCCGGAGGTAGCTGCCCAGCGTGACTGCCTGTGTCGGCTCACTATCCCGCAAGCTCAAGACCTGGACCGGACTACCCGCGATGTGGAACCGGGACGCAAAGACCATGAGGCGGGCATCGGGCCCTTCTCGACGCTTGATCCAATCGACGTTCTCGGCCATCGCCCGATCGCGATAGGCGTGGTGCTCGAAGTAGTGCTTCGGGCGTTCGTTCAGCGGTAGCATCCGGAGCCAGGTGTCGATCTGGCGCGCTCCGATGGCATGACGATATCCCCACGCGAATCGCTCGGCCGACGTCGCCTCCGTATACTTCTTCTCGCGTCGCTCGAACACACCAATCAAGTCGGCGATCGCACCGGACAGCCGATCCCGATCGACGAACGCAAGCTGGAGATAATGGGCGTATGTTTCTCGAGGGGTCGCCCCCAGGAAGGTCGCGACACGATGATTGATGCGCTCAGACTCCGCTTCGTCCACCTCGCGAAGGTAAGAGAGTGCCTCCCCCAGCGCCGTACTCACCCCACGGACTGCCGCGGTGTTCCCGGGACTTCCCGGAACGTCGAATCCGTATAAGCTGACGGGGGAGCCGGGAGCCGCCGTGTTATATGCGCGCAGGATCTGCAGCAGCCCCTGGTTGGCCCGATGTGTGTGGAAGGTCCAGCTGAAGCCGCTATCGACCGTAGCGCCAAACGACCGTGATCCACCTCGTACGTACTCATAGAGCCGTGCGCCCTCACTGAGGCCCGATTCAATCGCCAGCGCACCGTAGCGCCGTTCACGAGCCAGCGCGAGGAACAGGGCGTTGCGGAATCTCAGCACCTCGTCTCCGTTGTGAGTCGCCTCACTCAACGCCGTGATCGGGGCGGACCCGATCATCTCGAGCAGGCGGTCGGCGTCGATCAGCTTCTCTCCGGCTGAATCGACGCTCACCGGACGCAACGCACCCGCAGCCCAACGGAGGAAGGTATTTGCCGTGCTGTCGGACTGCGCTGCTGCGCCGCTCGACAGGCACACTGTCGCAGCGAGGAGGACAGCGAATCGCAACATCACGCGCGGCGCCGTTCGATGGCGACAACGGACTCCATCGTCGAGAGCGGTCTTACCCAACGTCGACATGGTCTAACGCACGGTCGTAAGATTGCGCATGGCCAAGTTGGGATTACTCGACCGCTCGGAGTTCGGGAGAGGGAAACACCGCGCCGAACCCCACGTCTGATTCGGTTCGTTGTAGTACGGCGTTCCGGGAGCGGGAATCAACGGAAGTTCGAGCCGGCGGAAATCACCGATATGCTGGCCTTCGAAAAAAAACTCCGCACGACGCTCATAAATGACCTGCTGAAGCACCTCGGCGGCATCGTCGCTGGCAAAGCTCGGGATACCCGCCGCAGCGTGGAGCGCGTTGATGATAGCGACAGCACCGGAAGCATCACCGCTCCTTACCCGGTTCTCGGCGATGATCAGCTGCGCCTCCTGCCACGACGCCATCCTGATCGGAGTAGTGCGAGTTGGGTACTTCGCGGGTATCCATAGGGGTTCAGCCCATCGGGTAACACGGCCCGTGTTCGTGGCAACGACTCGCGGATCGGGTACGCCATTGAACCGCATGTCCCGATACCGGGGATCGATGGTGCGTGTGTCGCCCAGAACGATCGACGTGTAGACGCCGTTTTCGTTCACGGCGGCGGTCCCGGGGTACTCGGCATTCTTGAGATAGCCCTGAGGCACCAACGCAGCGTCACTCGCCGCATCGGCCAGCCGGCCGAGACCAAGCCGAGTGCGCGCCCGTCCGCTCCGCGCCAGATTCAGCAGGTCTTGGTTCGACGCCGCCGTTGCCGTTGTGATCGCCTGGGCGAAGAGATCTTCAGCCCGGTCGAAAAGCTGCGCGGAAGACAATTCGGGACCACCGTCGACCGCGCCAGTGCAGAACCGCTCCGCCATCAGTACCAGACTATATCCGGCATAGATAGCGGCCTGTGCCATCAACGCCGAGCGATTCGTAACCTCCTGGTCGGACCAACCCTGAAGCAAAGCAAGCGTATTCTCGTTGTGCCACCGCGCGGCGGACAGCGCCCCCCAACTGTTACCCAAGCATCCGGTGCCCGCCGTGCCCAGCGTGTATTCGAGGAAGAACGAACGATTATCGGCTGTGTTTGCGCCACCGGTCCCTCCAGTCAGTTCATCACCGAGGGTGGCGCCCTCCACGATGTGCCCGAGGAGCGTACAGTTGAACAAGGTGATCCCACCGCTCGCCAGCGCCGCTGCTTTGGCCGGCGACTGCGCCTCTTCGGCGGTGATCGAACCCGGAAGCTCGACCGAGAGCAAGTCGTCGAGCGCGTTGCAGGCACCGGCGGAGATCAGGAGAAGCGGCACCACACCGGCCCGGAGACCTCGAACGCGATCGACCATCATCGACAGAACGCTCTGCATCGCACGGTCCTCAGAACACAAGGTTGATGGCGGCCGCAATCTGGGCCAGCTGCGGCGTCGAGCCGAGTGCCAGACTGAACACGTTGTTGACCTGGTAGGACTCCGGATCGAGCCCGGTCCAGTTGGTCCAAGTATGGAGATTGCGCCCGGCGACGGTCACGCTTCCGGAGCGCGCACCGAGCACTCGCGCCCAGGCGGAGGGCAACGCCATGTTGGCCGAGAGTTCTCTGAGCTTGGCGAAACCGGCGTCCCGAATGCTCCAGTCGAAGAGCCCCGAAGGATTCTGCGTCGTGGCTATCCAAAGAGGATCGTATTCGGTCGGGTAAAACCGTTCACGACAGCGTCCGTTCAAGCACCGCAGCAGAATGCTGTTGTCGAACAGCTGGTGACCAAGCTTGAAATCCACTAGAGCGTACAGCCGAACGCGGCCCCCGAGCGTCAGCGTGGAGCTCACCGAACCCTCCGTTTTCGGGAGCGCGGAGCCCACGAAGATCCCCGGTGCGCTGGCGCACGACATCGGGGCGTTCCCTGGTCCGCCATCACAGAGAATGTTCGTCGCCACACCGTCCGAACCAAGGTCCGCGCTCACCACTTTGCGGATAAAGCTCGAGAATGCCGGGTACCCGACCTTATGCGACAAGCGATCGTCGAGCACCGGTAGCTCCGTGGCCCCGTTGGCAAGCTCCAGCACCTTGTTGTCGTTGCGGGAGACGTTGACACCGAGATCGAGCGCCACGGCGGTACCGTCCAGCACTCGAGCCGTCAGACCCAGCTCCACTCCTTGATTTTGCAGTACACCCGCATTCACCAGCCGGGTTCCGATGAATCCCTGCGAGGGTATGGTCGGTACACCGAGGATAGCGTCGCGAGTGGTCTTGTGATAGTAGCTCGCGTCGATCGAGACGCGACTGCCGAACAGTGACGCTTCCAGTCCGACTTCGATCTCCTCGCCGCGCTCGGGGCCCAGGTCCGGATTGCCGCTTGCTCCGGGACGCAGCCCCGGACCGGCGGGGCCCCCGATTGCGGTGTAGGTACGCACGGCGGAGAACGCTGCGGGCTGCTGGCCGGCCTGCCCATACGCCGCGCGCAGCTTGAGCACGTCGACAAACCGGAGCGGCCAAAATCCCTCCTCACTCACGACCCAGCTCGCTGCTACCTTCGGATAGGTGACCAGATCGAACGCTTCACCAAAGGCGCTGTTGTCATCGGCACGGATGGCCGCCGTCAGGAACAGGCGATTCGAGAGGGCGAACTGCTGCTGGAAATACATCCCCACCGTGGCGTTCTCGGTGAAATTGTCCGACCCGAAGGTGGTTGCCGCCGCGCTGATGCTCCGGACCGAGAAATCGGGAAACTCTCGCCCTTCGGCCGTCGCGAAGGAGTTGAAGGTCCGGTAGTACTGCAACCCAACGGAAGAAGTCGACACGATCGAGGGACGAAGGTTCGCCGTCGCATTCGCAGCGTAGTCGACGGTGTTCGTCGTAAGCTGTTCGCGTCGAGACCACTTTGTTCCGAGACGGGCACCGCCACCCCCCAGATTGAACGGGGCGAACTCGGGAATCGACGCGATGTTGCGAAACAGCGTGAAGTTGTCACTGCTCACGAGATCCATGCCTAGCGTCAGGCGATGATTGAACCAAGTGGTCGGACGATGCTGAAGCCTCAGCCCAGCGATCAAATGACTGGTTTGGCTCCGACTTTCGGACGCACGGTGCCAGACTTCAGGGGGGGCCGGGTCGAAGCCGCGGAACGGTGAGTTCACGGTTGCCGGATTGCCGAAGAACTCGGAGCGCCACATTCCGGTGCCCGTTTCCATCGGGAGCTGCAGATCGCTGCTCACCAGACCGAGGTTAACGCCGATGTCGAACCGATCACTGAGCGGGAGGTCGAGATTGGTTCGGCCGCCCAGTTTGAACATCGTATTGGTAGGTTCGATGCCTGTTTCGTGGTCGACGTCGAGGCTCGCGAAGTACCGGACACGCTCCGCCCCGCCTTTGAGGTTCACTCCGTATCCCTGAGTGCGACCGTTCCGGAACATCGGCGTGCCGCGCTCACGTTCGTTGCGTACCAGGTTCACCTCGAGGATCTCGCCGTCGACACGCGAATACATCGAGGGCCAGCGCTCTTCAGCGCTCATGAACCAGTTGGTGCCCTGCTTGACCGTCGTGGATATCTCGGCGCGACCACTGCGGCTGCCCCGCTTCGTAATGATCTGGATCACGCCGCCCGTCGCCTCAGTCCCGTAGAGGACTGCGGCCGCTGGACCTTTCACGATCTCGATCGACTCGATGTCCTCGGCGTTGATATCGTTCATGCGGGAGGCAGGCCCGGAGGCCGCGCCGGCTCCTTGGGATCCCGGCCCCGAGTGCGCGCGATTGTCCACTCGGATCCCATCGACATAGAGCAGCGGGTCTCGGCCGAAGAGTGAGATGCTCGACGCCCCACGAATCCGAATCCGGCCGCCTCCACCGACGACGCCCGTCGACGGCTGAACCAGCACACCCGGCACGCGCCCGTTGATGAGCTGAACCGCATCGGCCGCCGGCGCGAGCTCGAGCACTTCCGACGCCTTGACTTGGCCGATCGAGTTGCCGATCGCGCGCTTCTCGGTGGCGCCGACCGTCCCGGTCACGATCAGCTCATCTAGGTTGACCGGGCTCTCGACCAGCTGGAACGACTGAACTTCCGTGCCGGCTCGCACGTTCCGCATCAGCGGTTGATAGCCGATGGCAAGGATGCGGATGGTGAGACCAGCCTCCGACACGTCGGTGATCCGAAACCGCCCTTCGGCATCGGTCGTCGACTGCCGCGTCGTGCCGACAACGAAGACGCGTGCGGACACGACCGGTCGCGCACCAACGCCATATACGACTCCGATGATCGACGGCGTCTGTTCCTCCTCCATTTGCAACGCTGCATCACGCCGCCGGTCCGGAGCAAGCACCGCCGTTGTCACCGCTGCACGATCCAGGTGCTCGGGCCGCGCGCGAGGCTCGATGATGACCTGACCATCCAACTCCACATAACGGAGGAATGTCCCCGCCAGCATTCGATCGAGCGCTTCGGCCACCGTCACACCCGCACACTCGCAGTCGACGCGGCGCGCTGGCGGGATGACCCGGGTGCTATACGCCAGGTCGACACCCGAGCGCTGGCGCAGATGCACCAGTGCCGCGCCGAGCGGGATGTTCTGGACATTGAGCCGAGCGGTGCGCGTGAGCGGCGAATGGGCTTGCAACACCAGCGCACCGAGCTGCGTCGGCGTGCGCTGCGCCTGCGCGCTCGACGATCCGGCCAGGCACGTCGCGGCGACGAGGACGCCGCCGATAACCCGACCCCGTTTCCGTGCTTCGGTCATGCTTGCCGCTCCTCCATCGGGGGTGAACTCAACTCGATGGCAGCGGAGGCTCGAGGCCCCCGCCCCGCCGCAGTTCTACGACGGCGCGCCGGCTACCCACCTCGCAGCGGGCATCCAGAATCCGACAGATCGTCGTCATCACATGGGGAAAATCACGATCGGTGAACCAGGCGCTGATGCGGTCGTTCGCCAGCTCCGGATCTATCAAGCGGATCGTCGCGCCGTATCGTGTCTCGATCTCGCGCAGGGCCTCGCGCACCGGGGTGCCCTGGAACACGAGGAAGTTGCCCACCCAGTTGGTACCGGTATCGACGTCGGGTGCCGCCGCGATGGTCGGCGGGGCACCGGCGGCCATCGAGGCGACCTGCTTGGGCCCGACTTCCACGGCCGAATCGGCCGCCGCGACCGCCACGCGTCCCTCGATCACGACGAGGCGAAAGTGCTGCTCCCGCCCGTCGAGATCGAACTGGGTACCAAGTACGGTGGCAGCGCCAGACGGCGTCTCGATCCGAAAAGGCCGCCCCTCCTCCTTAGCCACCGCGAAGTAGGCCCGGCCGTTGAGCTCCGCGCGCCGCTCATCTCGGCCGTCCACAAACCGGAATTGACTCTCGGGGGCCAGCCGGACGACGCTGCCGTCGGTGAGAGTCACCGTCACCCGCTCCTCCGGGCCCGTGACGAACTCCGTTGCCGCCGCGACAGGCGTGGCGGGATCGCCAATGACGGCACGAACACCGAGGGCGATGAGCACGACTGCGGCAGCCGCCAGCGCAGCCATAGATATCCGCGAGCGTCGGCGCGGAGCGAACTGCCGCACGACCAGCCGGGCCGGCTCGCTTCGGATGATCTCGGTGGCCGGCGGATGCGGCCGGTCGGGCACATCATCCCCCAGTACCGCCGTCAGCCGCCAGAGATGGGCGACATCCTGGTAGAGACGCTCGTTCTCCACGGCGGCCCGGCGCCAAACCGAGAGTTCCCGGTGCTCGCGCTCGGTGGCTTCGCCCCGCAGGACGCGGATGATCGCGGCTTCGTCCATGATGTAATGAGTTCCGCTGAGGGTGGGTTTATACCATCGGAAGGAAAAACAGGGGGATCAGGGGGTGACGCATGCTGGGGGAATGCCGGCCGTCAAGGCTCGGTGATGCCGCGCAGGATGCCCCGCAATTCTGCCACGGCCGCGCTCAGCTGATTGGCGACCGTCTGGGGCGAGATCTCCATCACGTCGGCGATCTCTTTGTACGAGAGCCCGTGAATCCGGGCGAGCACGAAGACCTCTCGGCGGCGTGGCGGCAGCGAGGCGACGGCGCGATGGACCGCGGCGCGCAACTCCGCCCGATCCAGCGACTCCCCCGGTGTCTCCTGCTTCCGTCGCTCCAGCTCGGCGCGATATGACGGCAGGTGCCGCACCTCCCGCCAGCGCTTCTTGTCCTGATTGAACAGCAAATGGCGGGCGACGGAAAGCAGGAACGACCGTAGCGATCCGGTCGGATGCCAATCGACCCGCTGCTGCCAGAGCCGGAGGAAGACTTCCTGCGCAATATCCTGCGCAGCTTCAGGAATGTCCGCCATCCGTTCGATGTACGAGACGACATGGCCCCAATGCCGGTCCATCAGATGATCGAGCGCGCCGGCATCGCCGTCTCGCAATCGTTTCATCAGGTTCGCGTCGACGTCGAATGCATCGTCGTCCCCGTGTCTCGGGGAAACGTTCGTCATGATCGGTCGGTCCGAAGTGGAAAGGATTGTCGAGCAGCCAGGCTCGATCACAAACATGTAACGCCCCGCTCCCGATTTGGAAAGCGACGGCACGTTGCAGGGCGAGGCCGCACCATATTCAAGGGAGAACGCTGCAATCGCGGTTTCTCTGGCGAACCACCCTCTGCGTGGGTACTATCGGAAGATGCCGGCGCGGGTCAGAAGCATTGTCCTGACGCCGTGACTCCATCGCCATCCAACGCCATAGGTCCGCCACGATGAAGCCCCTCGTTCCCGCCCGCGGGAGGCGCATGCTCTTCCGCACAGTCCTGGCCGGCTCCGCCGCGCTCGCATGGCATCCTCTTGGTGCGCAATCCGAAGCCTATAGCGCCGCGATTCCGGCTTCCGCCAAGTCCGACGCCGGACTCTTTACCGTCCATCGGGCCGACGGCAGCCTCCTGTTCGAGATACCCGACTCCCTGCTCGGCCGCGACATGATGGTGATGAGCCGGTACGCCAAAGCCCAGGAAGGGCTGGCGGACGGCGGCGCCATGATGGCGCCGAACATCGTGGTCCGTTGGGAGTCCCGCGAGGGCCGGATCCTGCTCCGCGGTATTCAGCATGACAACACCGCCGACTCCGGCAGCGCGATCCGCCTGGCAGTCGACAACTCCAACTTCGCTCCGGTGCTGGCGTCGCTGCCGATCAAGGCACGCGGCGCCGGCACCACGGTCGTCGATGTTACCGAACTCTACCTGGGCGACACACCGGCGTTTTCGATGCCCAGGCAGCGCCGTACCGAGTATGCGGTGCGCAGCCATGATCGCAGCCGGACCTGGCTCGAATGGGCCCGGAGCTTTCCGATCAACCTCGAACTCCGGGTGGTCCGTACCTACGCAGCCGACCGCCCACCCTCGAACGTCCGGGGCGGGTCGATTTCGTTCGAAGTCAACCATTCGATGATCCTGCTACCCGTCAAGCCGATGACACCTCGGCTGGCGGACGAACGCGTCACCTACATCACCTCGACCCGAACCGACTACTCGAGTCGTTTTCAGGGTGTTCGCGCCGAACAGTATATCCGCCGCTACCGGCTGGAGCCGAAGGACACCGCGGCGTTCCGGCGCGGCGAGCTCGTCGAACCCGTCAAACCCTGGGTCTGGTATATCGATCCGGCGACGCCGCCCGAGTGGCTTCCCTTCTTCGAAGCTGGGGTGCTCGAGTGGAACGAAGCATTCGAGCTGGCGGGGTTCAAGAATGCCATCCAGGTTCGCCGCGCGCCGACCGAAGAGGAAGATCCGGAATTCAGCCTCCTCGATGCGCGATATTCGGTCATTCGCTACGTCGCGACACCAGTGCGCTCTGCCAATTCGAGCGGCGACGTGATCGACCCGCGCTCGGGAGAAGTGATTCGCGCCCACACCAACATGTATCACGGCGTGATGGAGCGGCTGCGCTGGTGGCTGGTGTCACAAGTCGCCGCCGCGAATCCGTCGTTCCAGACCAGCGAGCTCTCCACCGCCGACATGGGTGAGGCGCTCCGTTACGTCATCTCACACGAGACGGCCCACTCGGTCGGCCTGCCGCACAATCAGCTGGCCAATTTCGTCTATCCGGTCGACTCGATCCGCAATCCGGATTTCGTCCGGCGGATGGGACACTCCGCCTCGTCGGTCGGCCGAACCCGGTACAACTACGCTGCGCAGCCCGGCGACGGCGTGCCCCCGGAACGCCGGCTGGGTCTCTGGGATAAGTTCGCGGTCATGTGGGGATATCGTCCGATCCTCGACGCCAAAACCGCGCACGATGAACTGCCGACGCTCAATCAGTGGATCGTCGAACGCGCGGACAAGCCATGGTTCCGTTCCGCCGAAGCGCAGTTTGGCATGGATGTGGAGTGGGACCCGTACCGGATGACGGAAGGGATTTCCGACGATCCAATCCGGGCGGCCGAGCTCGGCATGCAGAACCTGCGCAGCGCCACCGGAAGCCTGGTGCAATGGGTCGCGAAGCCGAACCGGGACTACTACGAACTGGAAGCCCACTACCTCCAGAACCTGACCCAGTGGAACCGCTTTGCCGAGCATGCGTCGGCAGCCATCGGCGGGTTCTGGACCCATCACAAGCGAATCGGCGAGGCGGGGCCGGTCTACACGCCGATTGATCCGGCCTACCAGCGCAAGGCGATGGCGTTCCTCGATACGCACGTCTTCGCGACGCCGGCCTGGGCCCTCGATCGCGACCTGCTCGGCCGGATCGAGCACGCCGGCGCGGTCGAACGAATCCGCGCCTATCAGGTGCTCGCCGTCAACCGGGTGCTCAATCACGCCAGGTTGGCACGCCTGATCGAACAGGAAGCGTTCCTGGGCGACCGGTCCTATCGGCCCGCGGCGATGCTCGACGACGTGCGCGCGATGATCTGGCGCGAGGTTCGAACCGGCAATCCGATCGACACCTACCGGCGCAACCTGCAGCGTGGCTATCTCGACCATACGCACCATCTGCTGCATAACGCCGAGTCCAAGTCGTGGAACCCGCCGTCGAGCGGGAACCTGCGCGTCGGCAACGACAACGATCCACCCTTGAACGCGGATCTCCACATCGGGCAGTCCGACATCCGGCCGCTGATCCGAGACCAGCTCCGGAGCCTCAAGCGCGAGATCGACGCCGCTCTGACCAGGCAACCCGCGGATCGCAACACCCGGATTCATCTGGAGGATGCCCTGACCCGCATCGACCGCGCGCTGGGTCGCTGAGCAGGGAGAAAACAAAGCCGCCCTCTCGGAACCGAGAGGGCGGCTTCTTTCATTCCGATCGCAACAGGATCAGAAGCTCAGGTTGGTCGAGAGCCAGATCCGGCGGCCTTCCTGATGGTTGTTGTACACGTTGGTGTACAGGATGCCGGTCGGATTGGCCGCGCTCGGCGTGCCCTGATACGAGGCGTACTGGAGGAAGTCCGTGTCGAGCAGGTTGTAGATGGTGGCATTGATCGTGACACCATTGACCAACTGGAACGAACCGCCCAGGTGCAGGAGGCCGTACGCTTTGAAATCGCCGAGCGCATCGTAGGCCGCGTTGGCGCCCTCCGAGAGACGGCGCGCCCGGCTGCTGCGATACTCCCCACGGACCCAGGTACCCACGGTCCGGCCAAGATCGGCGCGGACGGTTCCGTTGAGCATGTGCTTCGGGGTGTTGGTCAGCGGCCACCCTTCCGAGCTACCGCTTTTCTGCTCGCTCTCGGTATAGGTGTAGTTCCCCTGTAGCGAGACAGCCTGGGAAAACGGCACTCGGCCGCTCAGTTCGAACCCGCGCGTCACTGCTTTGTCGATGTTGATCGCCTGGCCGAACGTCTCCTGCGTCGGGAAGTTGCCGTAGTTGACGCAGCCGGCGGCATTCGGGTTGCCCTGAAAGGTGCAGTTCGGAACCGGTGTTCCCGAGGCAATCTTGTCGTTGAAGTTGTTGTTGAAGACGCTGACGCCGGCCGACCAGCCGCTCTGATTGCCGTACAGCACGGCGAGTTCGGTGCTGACGCTGGTTTCCGGCTTGAGGCCGGGGCTGCCGATCGTCGCGGTTCGACCCTGTGCGGTGAATCCCGTGATACCATCGACCAGCTGTTCCAATCGCGGCGTCTTGTAACCGCCGCTGACACCACCCTTTAAGGTCCAGTTCTGGTTCGCCGTCCAGACAAGGTAGGCACGCGGGCTCACGTGACTGCCGAACGAGCTGTGGTCGTCATAGCGGACACCGGCAGTCAGGGCCAGGTCCCTGACGAAACGCCACTCGTCTTCCGCAAACGCCGACCACTGGGTGAAGGTGAAGGGCGCCAACGCCACGCCATCGATCATCTCGGCGTCCCAATACTGCCCACCAACCGTGAAAACGTGCCGGCCCGCTCCGGCCGTCAGCCGGGTATCGAACACCGTGTTGGTCGCCTCGAGCTGACGGGGCGAGCCGGCCACCTTGTTCGGCGCGCCGCTGCCGGGAGGACCGCCGGGCGTGCCAGCCGGCAGCGTGCGGCCAATCGTCTCGGTCGCATTGCGCATGATGCTCGACTCGAGAATCCCCGCGCCGAACCGCCAGGTATGGGCCAGCGTCAGCGCGTCGCGATAGAACTTCTGCTCCGGGCCGTAGCCATTGAAAGTCGGAGGCGTGGCATCGGGACGGTCGAGCGTGCCGAGTTGCGCCTCGCCGTTCTCGTAGCGCTGCCGGGCAATCTCGACATCGAACCAGACGTCGTGCGCGGCGCCGGGCGTCAGTGTGAGACGGCCGCCCACCGAGTAGATATCGGCTTCGACCGGGCTCGGTCCGCGCTTGCTGATCTCGGTCGCGTCGGCAAACTCGCCGGTCGGATTGAGATCCGACTCCGCCCGCTTGAGCAGGCTGCCGCGCACCGCGAGACCGAGCCGCCCTGGCAGCACCGGACCGTTGAGATAGGCGTTCCCGGAGTAGGTGTTACCGAACTCCGAGTTGCCCTGTACCGTCGCATCGGAGGTCAGCGAACCGTGCCACCGGCTGCTCACCTTCCGGGTGATGATGTTGATCACGCCGCCGATGGCATCGGATCCGTACAGCGTCGCCATCGGACCGCGAATCACCTCGATCCGGTCGATGGCCGACACCGGCGGCAGGAAGCTGGTGGAGGTTTCGCCGAATCCGTTGGGTGTGACATTGCCCGCCGCATTCTGCCGGCGGCCGTCGATCAGGACCAGGGTGTAGTCACTCGGCATGCCGCGCATACCGATATTCATGCCGCCGGTCTTGCCGACCGTTCCGCCGACATCGATCCCTTCCACATCCGCAAGCGCCTCGGCCAGGCTGTTATTGCGCTGCTTCTCGAGCTGGGCACGCTTCAGCACGGTGATGCTGGCAGGCGCGTCTTTCTTCTCTTGTTCGAATCCGGAAGCCGAAACAACCACCTCTTGCAGGCTGACGGCCTTGGTGGTATCGCGGGCGGCTTTCTTGGCAGGTTCTGTCTGGGCAACGACGGCGGCCGACATGGTCAAACCCATGACCGCGGCCAAGCCTATCGTACGAACTACAGGAACGGGGACCATCGTGGTTCTCCGGCGGAGAGTTCAGTAGTGATAGTTGCTTCCCTCACGCCGAACAGGCCGTGAGGGAAGGTTGTGCAGCAAATCAGAAATGCACCCGCAGCCCGGTGCCGACATAGCGACCGGGATTTCCACGCGCGCCATCGGATCCCCGATGGGAAATGCGGCGCTCATCGAACAGGTTTTCGCCACGCGCGTAGAGATCGATGGACGAGGTCAGAGCATAGGACGCCGACAGATCCAGCGTGAACAGCGACTCGGTCGTGAGAAACCGGTTATCCACTCCAGGCCGCTCGCAGGTCGTCGTGGTGCAGGCACCGTCCGAGTAGTTGAAGCCCACGTTGAAATCGAACCCGGCATCGTGCTCGACCCCCACGACCAGGCGACCGATGTGTTTGGGGGTGTAGTCGAGCACATCGCCCTCGCGCACTCCGGAGGCCACATCGGCGCCACGGGTGTACTTGCCGTCGGTGTAGGTGTAGGCCAGCCGAACCGGAAGCCGGAGACCGTTCCGGTCGACCAGATTGCCCGAGAGACCGACCTCGACGCCGTACACTTCCTTGGCGCCGTCCTGCTGCACCCCGTCGATCGCGCCATCTGCGCACGGGTTGGCGACGAGGCAGTTGCGCAGCGCGTTGTCGTAGCCGGTGTAGAATCCGACGGCATCGAGACCGAACCTGGCGCTCCGGAAGCGGATGCCGCCTTCGAGGTTGGTGCTTTCTTCGCCGCGGCTTCCGTCGACCGCGCCCGATCCCGGAGGAGCAAAGCCCTGATGGATTCCCGCCAACACCGTCCACTGCTGACCGACTTCGTAGTTGACGCCGAGTCCAAGCGTGGTTTTCTCGAGCGTGTTGCTGGCGCTCGTCGGAACCGCCACGTCTGCGCGGCTGCTGATCCGCTCGTGGCGCAGCAAGGGCAGTAGCGCGAGATCTCCGATACGAATGCGATCGGCGAGCCAGAACGAGGTCGCCTTGGCATAGCCTTCGTTAGGCGTGGCGGCGGTCGCCGCGCGGTACACGAGACTGCCGTTGACCTGGTCATAGACCACATTGGTCTGGGTCGCCGTGTTCCGGCTCAGATCTTCGTGGCGCCGCACACCGCCGGCCAGCTCGTGCGTGGCGCTGCCCGTGGCAAACGCAGTCCGGGCCTCGAGCTGGATACCCTTGGCGATGAAGTTCTGGAAGTTGTTTCCGAAGCGGACACCGTTGGCATGCGTAGTATTGGCAGTGCCGTCGAGGATGCCCTGCAGGAGCGCGGCGTTGGCGGCGCCGTTGTTGATCTGCGACGTGATGCCCGACCCGCCGATTCCGATCCCGTTGATCTGATTGAGCCGGGTGTAGTCCCGATGGGTATCGGTGTAGTAGCCGGTCGTCACCAGCGTGATGCCAGGTGCGAAGCCAATCCGATACTGGAGGCTCGCGGACTGCCGGCCCCGATTCATGCGCTCGAGCTCACTCAGCCCATAGCGACGATCCGGATCACGGCGGAAATCGGCATCGGTCAGGCCGAGATAGGAGACGTCGGCGTACTCCTCGCCATGGAGCAGCTTGAGATCGAGCTGCTGCTGGACCGACGCACTGGCATCGCTCTTCCAGCGGAGCTTGAGCAGATAGTCCGCGATGTCGTTGCCGGCGGTCCGGGTGGACCGATCGATCCGCTGGAAGCCATCGGTGCGATGCGGGTAGGCCTCGGCCAGGATGCCGAACTGCCCGAACGTACCGCCGACCCAGGTGTGAACCTTTCGGGTGTCCCAGGCGCCGAGTTCGGCGCTGATGAACCCGCTTGGCGTTTCGGGGATCGGTGTCGACAGCAGGTTGATGGCGCCCGAGGTCGTCTGCGGACCGTAGCGCAGGATTTCCGGCCCCTTGAGCACCTCGACACTGCTCATCCGGCCGACCGCCGGGAAGTAGTACGCCGACGTGTTGGCGTAGGGCGCCATCGCGGCGGGAATACCGTCTTCCAGAATCGAGATCCGGTCGCTGCGCCCCGACGACGAAGCGCGAATCCCGATGCGCGGGAAGGTGCCGAGCCCGTCCTCCTCACGGACGTATACACCGGGCACGCTGCGCAGGATGCTGTGCACGTTGGTGAACTCGAACTGCCGGAGTTCCTCGGCACGGACGACATAGGCCGACCCGGTCGACAGACGAGCCTGCTCCCGGGTTCCGATCACGACCACGTCCTGTAACCCGGCGGCTCTGGTCGTATCCCGGGCCGGTCGCTTTTTATCGGACTCGCTCTGCGCCAAGCCGGGAGCCGACAGGGTCAAACTGAACCCCAAAACGGCTACCGCTGTGCGCATGCTCTGACAGTTGATCATTGCGTGACTGTTCTCCTGCAGAAATCGACC
The DNA here is from genome assembly GCA_037189525.1 of Gemmatimonadales bacterium. Taxonomy (GTDB): domain Bacteria; phylum Gemmatimonadota; class Gemmatimonadetes; order Gemmatimonadales; family GWC2-71-9; genus SHZU01. Next base: position 1,040,180 of record JBBCJC010000002.1, on the reverse strand, counting down.
GGCGCGGTCCGCCGCAGCGGTACCAGAGACCGTTCGATGTCAATCCGTTTGAGTAAATGAAAATGACTTTCATTCTCTTGCGAGAATGTATTTACGATAATTTCAGTTCCGATTTCATGCAATCCCCGATTGACTCCAATAAAGTCAACCTCATGTAGGGCAACCCGCCCATGAGAATCACGGAATCCCGCGAGCGGCGTCCCGAATTGAAACCATTGTGAGGGGTCGGTACGTATATCCGTTTCGGATATACCATCGAGGATTTTCTGCCTGCCCCTACCTGGTACAGCGCGGTCTTCCGGCTCTACCCACCCTGGTTCGATCGCGATCTCGCCACCGAACTTGCAACCATGGCCGACGCCGAGTGGGATGCGATCTCGAACCAAAATCGGGCAAGGCGCATCGGTGTCGCGATCCGCCTCACGGCCGATCACCTGATCACGCTGCTTCGGACCTGGGTCGGCATCCCGCTTACCCGGCGGACGCCGTTCGACGGAATCCGCCAGGACGCTCGCTACGCCTGGCGCTCGCTCCGGCGCACCCCTGCCCTGCTGGCCGTGGCAACCGTCATCATCGGCCTGGGAGTCGGCGCCACCAGCAGCGTCTTGAGCATCGCCAACGGTCTGTTGCTGCGCACACCGGCCGGGATTCGCGCCCCGGACGAATTGGTGACGGTCCACGCCCTGGGACAGAACGGGTCCAGCTTCCACACTTTCTCGGCCCCCGACTTCCGCGATCTCCGCGACGCCTGGCAAGGCCAGGTCGACCTGGCCTCCTACCACGTCTTCATGACAAGCGCGACACTCGGCCGGGACGCCGAGGTGCTGTTCGGCTTTGCCGTGAGCGGCGGCTACTTTTCGATTCTGCGCACCAATCCAGCTCTGGGCAGGCTGCTGGCTCCCACCGACGAGGAGAGCGCCACGAGCGCGCAACGCGTAACGGTGCTGAGCCACGCCACCTGGCGCGATCGCTTCGGAGCCGACTCCAGCGTGATCGGCCGCTCGGTCACGCTGAACGGCGAGCCGTTTACCATCGTTGGCGTCGCGGAGCCCGGCTTCGGAGGGCACATCGGGGGCATCGCGGGAGCGCTCTGGGTCCCGCTCGCCGCCAGCCTTGGCCCTGATGCGCACGCCAAACTGACCAACCGGCGGCAGACCTGGCTTGAAATCATCGGGCGCGCTCCGGGCCTCGCTCCTGCGCAGGTAGCTGAGCGGATCTCGACCACCTTGGTCCTTCTGGGCCGCGCCGCCGGACTCGATTGGGACCGGCGGGTCGACGTCCGAGGATACTCGTCGATGCCGGCCCCGATGCTCCTCCCGGTGCTCGGGTTCCTCGGCCTGCTTCTGGTACTGGGCGGCACGGTGCTACTGATTTCCAGCAGCAACATCGCGGGCGTGATGGTGGCCCGCGCGATGGCCCGCAGCCGGGATACCGCCATCCGCCTGGCAATCGGGGCAAGCCGATCGCGCCTGATCCGCCAGCTCCTGATCGAGACCCTCATCGTGTTCACGTCGGTGGGGCACTCGGCGTCGCCCTGTCGTGGGGTGCCGTGTCGAGTCTGGCCCATCTCTCGCTTCCGTTTCCGGTTCCACTCCAGCTCGACTTCGCCCCCGATTGGCGGGTCCTCCTCGCCAGCCTGGTCGTGGTGCTGTCGACCGGGCTCTTGTTCGGACTACTCCCGGCGCTGCAGAGCACCAGGGTCGGCGCGGTTGGTGCGCTCCATGACGGCGCCCCCTCGGGAGCCGGCCGCCTGCGGTTCCGTTCGCTGCTGGTCGCTGCCCAGGTGGCGGGCTCGACCCTGCTGATCGTGACATCCGGGCTCTTCATCCGGGCCCTCGATCGCGCGGCGGAGGTCGACCTCGGCTTCGACCCGGAGAACGTCCACGTCCTGGCATCGGACTTCCGGCTGCTGCACTACTCGCACGACCAGATCCTCGCCTTTGCCGACCGCTTCGAGCGGGAGTTGAGCGCACGCCCCGGAACGATCGCGACGGGCGCCATCGATCAGGTACCGCTCTCCCTGGGCAACCAGGGAAGCGCCGTGAGCATCGACGGCCGGGAACCCGAGCCCGGCGTGGGCCTGTTCTGGACCGATCATGCCACGGTGACGCCCGGTTACTTCGGCGTCGCCGGGATCCCGATCGTACGCGGGCGCGGATTCGACGCGAGCAACCAACCAGGCGGGCCGCTATCGATCGTGATGAACGAGGCGCTGGCTTCGCGGATCTGGCCGGGTCAGGATCCGATCGGACGGGCGCTCCGCTGGGGCACTGCCACGTCGGGACGACCAGCCGTCGTCGTGGGGCTCACACCAACCGGGAAGTACCGTTCGCTCGGTGAGCAACCGACGCCGATGATCTACCTCGCCGCCGTCCAGAATCAGACCGGGTCGCTCTCGTTCCTGGTCCGTCACGCGCCGCACGACGCCGGCATCGGGAGCGCGATGCGGGCCACGGCCCGCTCGATCGCACCGGACCTCGGCGTCACGATGGAGGCACCCTTGCAGGAGGTCATCGGGATCAACCTCCTCCCCAACCGAATCGCCACGGCGCTGGCGTCCTCGTTCGGTCTGGTCGGCCTGCTGCTCGCGACGGTCGGGCTCTACGGGCTGCTCAGCTACCTGGTCGTCAGGCGACGCCACGAGATCGGGATTCGGATGGCGCTCGGTGCGCCGGCCGCTCAGGTCAGGCGCGAGATCCTTGGCAACGGTTTACGTCTCACGCTGGCGGGAATCGGGCTCGGTACGGCGGGAGCCATGGCACTGGCCCTGGCGATCCGAAGCCTGCTCTTCGGCGTCGGGGCGGTCGACCCGATCAGTCTCGGCGTAAGCGTGCTGGTGATGGTGGGCGCCGCCGCGCTGGCCTGTGACATTCCTGCGCGCCGAGCGGCTTCCACCGACCCGATGGAGGTGCTGCGCAATGACTGAGCATCGAGGACTGGGCGCTCGCGAGTTCGAGATCATGGCCACGCTCGCTGCCGGCCCGAAACACGGCTACGGCATCATGACCGAGTTGCGAACGACCGGCATGGGCAATCGCGTGCTGGGCCCCGGCACGCTCTATCGCGTGCTCAAGGCGCTGGTCGAACGCGGATTGATCGTGGATGCGATGATCGAGGAAAGCGCGGAAGGACCGCCCAGACGGTACTACCGGCTTACGGCATCGGGACGACGCGTCGTGGCAGCCGAAGTCGAACGTTTGAGATCGTTGCTGCAGCGGATCGAACCGCTGCTCGAGGGCGAATTCCGCTAGGTCGCGAACCTAACCCGGGTCAGGTCAACGGCACGCCCAGCGGATCATCGGCCAGCGCCAGGCGGGAGCAGGAATATCCCGCCTGCCGTTCGAGACGCCGCAACCCGGCCTCGACGTCGCCGGGAATGGGCGCGGCGGCCTTGCCCACCTTGAGCGACTGCAGCGGATCGATCCCGTCGACCAGCTTGATCCCGGGATTGAGGATGCCCACCGGATCGAAGGCGCGTTTGATCTGCCGGAAGATCTGGCTCACTTCGAAGCCGTAGACCCGCTCGGTCAGCCCCGCGCGCAACCGGCCATCGCCGTGTTCGCCGCTCGGGCTTCCGCCCAGTGCCACGACGAGTTGCATCACGTCGTCGTACACGGCGCGGACCCGCGCTTCCCAGCCCTCGGTGGTCACATCGGGCAGCAGATTGGCGTGCACGTTGCCGTCACCGGCGTGGCCGAAGAGCACCACCGGCACCTCACGCCGGATCGCAATGGCCGCAACGGCCTCGAGATACTCGCCCAGCCGAGTCACCGGAACACAGCCGTCTTCGATGACCTGCATGGTCCGGAACTGCTCACCGAGCGACGCCAGCTTGGGACTGGCCGCGTGCCGAATCGCCCAGAGCGCCTCGACTTCCGTATCATCTTCCCCGACCGCGACCTCGAGGCTCTCGGGCCGGAGGATACCCACCGCCCGCTCCAGATCGCCCGAGAGCGCCGCGGCGTCGCTGCCTTCGAACTCGACCATGAAGATCGCCGCGGCGCCGGCCAGCCGGTCGCCCCGGGGTACCGCGCGAATGGCGTCGTCGACGAAGCGGATGAAGGTGCCGTCGAGAAACTCGAGCCGGCTGGGCGCCAGTTCCAGGAGCGCCGGAATGGTGTGCGAAATCCGCTTGGGATCGCGGAGCGCCGCGCGCAGGCCGACCCGATGCGGAGGAATCGGCTCCAATCGCCAGACCACCTCCGTCACGATGCCCAGGGTGCCTTCGGCGCCGATCACCAGATCGATCAGGTCGCCCGATTCGAGAAAGGCGTCGAGTCCGTACCCCGCCGTGTTCTTGCGCACCTTGGGGAAGCTCGACGCGACCCGCCAGCGCGCCAGGCGGAGTGTGTCGGCCAGGATCGCCTCGATCCGCTCGACCAGCGCGCACCTGGGCGACGGCTTGCCGCGCTCGAGCACGACCACTTCACCATCGGCGCTGACGAGCGTGAGGCCCTGGACCCAGCGGCGGACCGAACCGTACTTGACGGTCCGGCTGCCGGCCGCGTTGGTGCCGATGGCGCCGCCGGCCGTGACCCAGCGCTCGCTGGAAGGATCGACCGGCATCCGCAGATCATGGCGGGCCGCAGCCTCGCGGAGGTCGCCCAGACGCGCGGCCGCGCCCGTAGTAGCCAGGCAGCGGATCGGATCGACCACGATGGGCGCTCCATCGAGCGCGGTCAGGTCGAGTGCGACCCCCGAACCGACGTTGCCGCCCGCCATCCCACTGCCCGCGCCGCGCGGCACCAGCGGCACGCCGTGCTCGTGAGCCCAGCGCACCAGATCGACCAGAGCTTTGGTGGTCGACGGAACCGCCACGGCGCGGGGAATGACGCGGTAGATCCCGGCCCCTTCCGAGTAGGCGGCCCGAGCGCGGTCATCGGTTCGCCAGATGCCGGTGAACGTGGGAGTATCCATGGTGTCGCGGCGCGTCAGGGGCGGGGAGAAAACGGCAGCGGAGCCGGCGGCGGTACCGGAGCTGGACGACGGGTGGTATCGGTCCGCGCCGAATCCGGAGCCGGACGACGAGTGGTGTCGGTCCGCACCGAATCCGGCACCGGCGGCGCCGGCCGAGCGGTGGTGTCGCGCGCGGCGGTATCGGGACGCGCGGGCGGCGTTCCGGGCGGCGGCTCGGCCGGAGGCGTTGCCACCGAGTCGGTCGGGGCGCCGTAGAGCGTACCAAGCCGCTTGAGCACGTCGCCGATGCGCCGGTTGACCGGGTGACCGAGTTCGACCGGGGCTTCCAGTTCACGGGACGGTCGCGAGGGATCGGCCATCACGTTGTAGCTGGTTTCCGCCTCGATCTGGCCGTACCCGGGCATGGTCGGGTTGATCCAGACCCGGACCCGCACCGTGTTGCTGCCCAGTGGGCGCCGGTCCGCCGGCCGAAGGGTTTCCGCGTCGAGCCAGTCGGTTTCCAGATAGCCGTCGTACCGGCGCACCTTGGCAAACGGAATGCTGTCCGCCTCCAGATAGGCCAGCACGGTATCGGTAATCTGCATCACGGTCGCGGTGCGATCGATCAGGCCAAACCCGATCTCGACATGCTCCGACTCTGGGAACGGGTCGAAATGCGGCCGCCCCGTCGTTGCGCGGCAACCGACGGCCACGCCGGCCGCCACCGCGAGCGCTGCTGCCAGCCTGATCCGCATCAGATGCCGAGATTCGCCGGAACCGGCGGGTTGACGGAGTAATCGTAGAAGCCGCGCCCCGTCTTGCGACCGAGGTGACCCAGCAGCACCAGGCGCTTGAGCAGCGGCGGCGGCGCATAGCGGGTCTCGCGAAACTCTTTGAAGAGAATCTCAGCCGCGTTATAGCAGACGTCGAGCCCGGTGAAGTCGGCCAGGGTGAGCGGCCCCATCGGGTGATTGCAGCCCAGCTTCATCGCCTTGTCGAGATCTTCGACCGAGGCCACCCCATGTTCGAGCGCGCGGACCGCATCGAGCATATACGGGATCAGCAGCAGGTTGACCACGAAGCCGGCGCTGTCCTTCGCGGCAATCGGCTCCTTGCCGATCCGCCGGGCCCAGGCAAACGCGGCATCGAAGACCGCCGGCGATGTCGTCACCGTCCGGACCACTTCCACCAGCGCCATCAGCGGCACCGGACTGAAGAAGTGGAGGCCGACGAACTGGGTCGGGCGCTTGGTCACCGCGGCCATAGCCGCAACCGTGAGGCTCGAGGTATTCGTGGCGAAGATCGAGGAAGCCGGCGCGTGGCCGTCGAGATCCCGCCAAAGCGCGTTCTTGGCGTCCAGATCTTCGAAGATGGCCTCGATCACCAGATCGTTGCCGGCCACGACATCGAGATCGGTGGTAAAGCGGAGTCGCTCCAGGGCGCCGTCGCGCTGCTCGGTCGAGACTTTGCCCTTCTCGACCAGCTTGCCCAGCGACTGCTCGATGGCGGCGCGCGACTTTTTGAGTTGCGCCTCACCAACGTCCCGAATCACGGTAGGAATACCCGCGACGGCCGATACCTGGGCAATCCCGCTGCCCATCAGACCGCCACCGACCACTCCGACCGACTCGATGCGTATCTCGCTCATGACCGTTTGCCCTTCCGTTGATCGCCCGAGGTCAAGGCGCGCCGTACTTCGTTGGCCAGCAGGTCCATGATGCCGGGCGCGCGCGCGGGCAGCTCGTGCGACGGCTTGACGCCGCCCCGTTCCAGGAAGTCGAGCGCCCGCTCGAGCCCGAGCTGGACCCGTTCGACGATTGGCGGATAGCTGCGCATCACGACACCGCTGATCAGGAGCCCGATGCCAACCGGCAATGCCGCCACCAGGCTCATGGCACCCAGTGCCGCGAGAACGACGGTACCGCCGACACCCAGGCCGGTCGACACCGAGGCGCCGACGACGTAGTCGCGGCGGGCGGAGCGGAGCCGCGCATTGAGGGTCACATGAGTGTAGCCGCGCTCGAGTTGCGTCACGGTGGCCACTACGACGTCGGCGCGGGAGAGCATGAACTTGGGCTTACTGGTATCGAGCGACGCCGCGCCGCGCCGGATGGCCGCCTGCATTCCGCGGAGCGGCTCCCAGCTGATCCATCCCGCCTGCTGCCGCTGCACCACCATCAGTTCGTTCTTTTCCATCCAGCGGAGCAGCGCCTCGAGCACGTCGTCCGCGTCGCCCTGCACCACGCGCTGCGCCTGGAGATCGGCCGCCCCCACCAGCCGGCCCGTCAGCGACTGATCCGGCGCCACGGTCGCGGTGGTCTGATGCTCCAGCATGGCCTGCTGGAGGTACTTGGTCGGGATGCCGACATCCTTGCCGAGTGCCAGCACTTCGTCGGGCGTGAGGTGGTCACCCACCTCCCGCTCACCGGTTTGCAGTTCGGCCGCCCGCTGGATGATCTTGTCCAGCGTGGCGCGGTCGATCGTCGCCGGAACCCGGTTGCGGGGATCGGGGGTCAGCTTATCGGACATGGGCCTCTCCGCATGCCCCGCAATATCGCCAGTCCGGCTCCATCTCGCTGCCACAGCGCCGGCAACGTCGGACCCCGACCTGTTCGCCGCAGAAAGGGCAGAAGGCCAGGAGCCGATCCGATGGGAGCGGCGCCTCGCAGGACAGGCAGACCCGTTCGCCGATCGACGTGGCCGTGATGCCATCGACCGAGACACTGTCCGCCAGCGGCTCGAACGGCGCCGGAGCCGACAACTCGGCCGAAATTTCTTCTCGCGCGTGCACGTCCGACGACGAACTCGTGGCGGGCGCGGCCACCGAAACCGTCGGAAGCAGTTCCTCGATCAGCAGCTCGGTGTCCGGTTCATTCGAGCCTTTGCCCTCCAGCGGCTCGGTGTCCGGCTCATTCGAGTCTTCGCCATCCGCCTGCTCCGCATCCGAGACTACCAATTCCTCGAGGTCTACCGCGACCGGCTCCTCGTCATTCGCGAGGCAATGCACTTGCTCCGCACCGTCGACTATCGCCTCAACGAAATCCGCTTCCCGTAGCAAGGGCTCCACCGCAGCTACCGGCGCAACCGGATCGGCGGGAGACGGGACTTCCGCCAGCTCGGCAGATTCGATCGCCGCCAGCCGGTTGGCGACGTCGTGGGTCAACTGGAGCGTGGCATCGCCCCAAAGCTCTACCAAATCCAGATCCGGCACCGGCGACGCCAGCTCTTCCCGGGCGCGGTCAGCCGCATCGGGTGGCGTCGTCCGCGCAAAGCCTCCCTCTTCGGCCATCAGACGGAAAACCAGCAGCTCGTAGTCTTCGCTACTCGAGAGTCCGAGCGCCGAGCGGTGCATTCGGTACGGCAGGACGGCGCCACGCAACTCGGCGACCGTGAAAGGACGCTGCGCCCCGGCGGGATGACGGGCCTTGAGGGTCTCCAGCAATCGTTTGACGAAGCGTTCCAGGTCGGTCATTCCCGCCCTCCCGCCGCGCTCACCGCGCGTTCGTCCAGCGACATGGCAAACCGCTCTCCGGCGGCGACCCGCTGTTCGAGCACCGCATACGACGCATCCGGATCGGATTCGAGGTAGCGCCCCTTGGCACGATGCGCAGCAAGCCATTCCGGTAACGTCGACTCGATCGCGCCTTTGGTGGCGACCTGTTCTCGCGCCGCCTTGATGGCCAGATCGTTGACGAACTCGTTCTTGAGATGGCCGGCGTGCCCCCGGACCCAGACTAGTTGGGTATCGTGCAAGGTGAGCGCCGAGTGGAGCGAGCGCCAGAGTTCGAGATTCTCGATCGGCCCCGCTTTGCGTTTCCAGCCGCGAGCCACCCACCCGGGCAGCCACTCGCGACTTCCGCGCACCAGATACTCGGAGTCGGAAATCACCAGCACCCGCAAACGGTGGCCCTTGCCGGCCAGGATTTCGAGCAGGGTGATGGCGCTGGTCAGGGCCATGCGATTGTTCGTGGTGGCCGGCGCCGACACGTAGAAATCCCGCCGCTCCACGCCCCGGCTGGTGCGGGTTTCGATCAGACCCGCCGCGCCCCCCGGGTTCGACCCCTCTCGGCCGTTGCCCAGACAGCTTTCATCCAGGTGGGCGACCACGACGCGGGGCCGAGGCACGGGCGCCGTCACGAGACGACCTCGAAGGACTCGACCTGGTCGAGCTCGAAGGCCATCTCCTGACCCGACATGGTAAGGAAGCCGATCAGGCGGTCACCGCGCGCGCCGATTTCGAGCCGGCGGGCGATCACGACGTATTCCGTTCCGCGACGCATCAGGGCGACCCGCTTCCCTTCGCGGGCGGCTCGCTCCAACTGATCCATGCGGGTGGGAGACCAATGGAAGGACACCCCGCTAATATAGAGCGGCGCGGGGGACCGCGGGACCATCCGAACCGATCCGTCAGCCGATCACGCGGGCCAATACACGAAGCCCGATCAGGCCGCGCTCATCGGGTGCCACGGTGCCGAACGACCCGTCCTCCCGCTGCCGCTGCAAGAGACTTGGCAGGGCCCGCTCCAGCAGCTCGCGAGCGGTGGGGTGATCGACGGCCACCAGACCGTCCAGCGCGGTGAAGAAATCGACCTTGGGCCAGGTCCCGTCGCGCAGCTGACGGCCGCTCACCACCCGCAGCAACGACTCGCGGGTATCACGCCACCGCTCCGGAGCAATCGCGAGCGCGCCGAGCGCGGCAAAGGCCAGGTCGGGGATGAGGAAATCCTCCCAGCGATCCCACTCTTCCAACAGATAACCGAAGCTGCTCAGGTGCCGCTGCACACCGGCGTCGTCCTGGGCTCCGGCTAGGAGCACGGCGCGCAGGATCCAGCAACTTGCCGCAAAGCGGGCCTGGGATTCGACCCGGTAGGCGCGTCCGTTGGGTAACGTGGTCGGGGCAACGCGAGCGGACGGAGGGGCGACGGCAAAGAAGCCGCCGATGAAATGCTCGCAGACGCGGTGGCCGTGTCTCGCGGAGGTACACCCTTCCCCAAATGCGCCGGCGCGACCGCTGAGAGTCAGTAGAGGGGCGACGGCTTCGCGGAGCTGCTCCGAACCGGGAGCGAGCGCCGCCAGGTCTTCGACCAGGCCGGTACGAAGGGCCCAACTGTAAGCACCGGAACCCTGCCGGAAGGTCGAGCCGGCCGAAGTGGCCAGCTGTTGGCGGAGCTGATCATCTCCCGGAGATGGCTGGCCCAGTTCCCGTCGGGCCACCCAGCCGTGCCGATTCAGGCGTCGGGCAAAGAATCGACCCAGCCGTTCCCGTGCCGAGCTGGCATCCGGAGGTGAGGAAGGCGAAGGGGGCGCCCCACGCTCGTGGAGCGCCCCCTCGTCAGACGCCGAACCGTTCACTTCCGCTTCTTGGCGGCCTTTTTGACGACTTTGCGGGTCGCCTTCTTCGCGACCTTTTTGGTGGCCTTCTTCGCAGCGACTCTCTTCACGGCCTTCTTGGCAACCTTCTTGGCCGGCTTGCGAGCGACCTTCTTGGTCGACTTCTTCGCGGCCTTCTTCGCAGTCTTCTTCGCCATCTTTTTTCCACCTTTCTTGACGGCCTTTTTGGGCCGGGCAACTGACTTGGCGGCCTTCTTGGCCGACTTGGGACGTGCGGCCGGCTTTTTCTTGCCAGCCGGTTTCCGCTTGGCGACCCGTTTGGGCGCCGCCTTGGGTTTGGCAGTACGCGGCTTGGGCGCGGCGGGCTCGGGAACTTCGAGCACCACCGGTGTGGCGGGAACGGGCGGCACGGCCGCTGGGGCCGGTGCCGAAACTGGAGCCGGCGCTGCTGGCGGGGATGACGACGGCATAGGCTCCATCCACCCCGACCCGGTCCAACCCATTTCCACATCACGGAACACCATCTCGTCCTCCAACGCGAAAGACTGTTCGCCTGTCTGATGACTCGCCCTGCGCGACTGCAGACATATATCTTGCACATCTCTCTCACTTGTGCAAGCTATGCGCGCACTTACGCTGACCGGACACGGCGGATTCGACCGGCTCCGAACCCTCGAACTCCCCGATCGGACGCTGGAACAGCCCGATCAGGTCCGCATCGCCGTCAAGGCAGCCGCGCTCAACCGGCTCGACATCTTCGTCGTCGGCGGGTTGCCGGGTGTCACCCTCAGCTTTCCACACATCGTCGGGACCGATGCGGCCGGCGTGATCGAGTCGGTGGGCAGCGAGGTCACCGGACTGGCCCCGGGCGATCGTGTCGTCCTCAATCCCGGTCTCTCCTGCGGGACTTGTGCCATGTGCCTCGCGGGCGAAGAGCCGTACTGCCGGCGCTTCGGCGTGATCGGCGAGCACAGCCCGGGCACCGCGGCCGAATATCTGGTCGTGCCGGCGCGCAACGTGGCCACGGTGGGAGCGCACTTGAGTTGGGCCCAGGCAGCGGCGCTGCCGCTCGCCACCCTCACGGCATGGCGGATGCTCGTTACCCGGGCTCGGCTCGCGCCGGGCGAGACCGTCCTGATCTGGGGGATCGGTGGTGGGGTGTCGCTGGCGGCACTGCAGATTGCCAAGCATGTCGGCGCGCGGGTGATCGTGACCAGTTCGTCCGAGGACAAGCTCGCGGCCGCCACCGCGCTCGGCGCGGATGTTGCCCTCAATCATGTCACCGCGGACGTGGCCAAGGAGGTCCGCGCGCTGACGGGGGTCGGAGCCGACGTGGTGGTCGACTCGGTCGGTGAGCAAACCTGGGACAAGTCGCTGCGGTCGCTGCGCCCCGGAGGCCGGCTGGTCACCTGCGGGGCGACCACGGGGCCGCATGTCTCGATCGACATCCGCAAGCTCTTCTGGTTCCAGTGGAGCCTGCTCGGGTCGACCATGGGCACCAGCGCCGATTTCCAGGCCATGATGGCGGTGGCCAACAGCGGTAAGCTGACGCCGCCGGTGGATCTGGTGGTACCGCTCGAGGAAGGCGTCCGCGCCTACGAGCGGCTGGCGAGCGGGAGTCAGCTGGGCAAGGTCGTCCTCGAGGTGAATCCATGAATCCGTTGTTCGAACGTCTGCAGATCGGCCTGGCGCAACTGGTCGCCATCGTGCCCGCGTTTTTCGGCGCGCTGTTGATCCTGCTGGCCGGCTACTTCCTGGCGAAACTGGTGGCGCACACCACCGATGCCCTGCTCCGCCGCCTCAACTTCAACAAAGTGGCCGAAGCGGGCGGGTTGTCGGAGGCGGTGGATCGGGCGGGTATGCGAGTCGATCCGATTCACGCGGTCGGCAAGCTCCTCTTCTGGCTGGTGATGCTGGTGGTCATCCTCCTGGCCAGCGCGGCGCTCGGTCTCGACAGCATCAACGAGATGTTCGGGACCATGCTCTCGTACATCCCGACCCTGATCGCGGCCGTGGTGATCGTCATCCTGGGCATGATCGTGGGCGAGTTCGTTCGGGGCATCGTGCTGGCGTCGGCGGGCGCGGTCGAAGGCGTGCCGACCCTGGCCAAGCTGGCCAAGACGGCGGTGGTGTTGATCGCCGTCTTCATGGCTGCCCAGCAGATGGGCGTGGCGGCCGAAATCGTCACAGCGGCGTTTACCCTGGTGCTCGGCGCGATCGCGCTGGCGGCGGGACTCGCATTCGGGCTGGGCAACCGCGAACTGGCCGGGGAAATTACGCGGCGGTGGTATGAGGAAGGGCGACAACGGCGCCGGCGGGCCACTGACCGCCCCGCTCCTGCTGCGCAGACGAGCGATCCGGACGCGTCCGCAACCGACATTCCGCCGAGTCCATGACTCGTCGGGCCTGGGTCCGTCTGGCCGCCGGGCTGACCTCCCTGGCCGTCGGGCTTTGGTACTGGTCATCCTCGGCGCCGGCCGCGACACCGCCGCAATCGACGGTGGAGCGGCCGACCTGTAGAGTGCTCCGGGTCGTCGACGGCGACTCGGTCGAGTGCGAGGTGGAAGGGGCCAAGCAGTCGATTCGCTTGCTTGGCATCGACGCGCCGGAGTTACGACAACGGCCATTCGGTGACCGGTCGGCGGCGGCGCTCAGGGCGCTTTTGCCGCGCCAATCGGAGGTCGGCCTGGAACTCGACGTTCGCGAGCGCGATCAGTTCGGGCGGATCCTGGCCTATCTGTGGAACGAGGACGGCGAGCTGATCAACGAGTCGATGCTGCATCAGGGCTTTGCGGTCGTCTACATCCTGCCGCCGAACGTCCGGTATGCCGACCAGTTCCGAAGCGCCGCGCGCGATGCGCAGCAGAACAACCGCGGCCTGTGGGCGACGTCGGCATTCGAGTGCCAGCCGGTCGATTTCCGTCAGAAGCGGTGCGAATGACCTGCTCAGGTGGCGGTCAGATATTGGGTCGATCGCGTCGACTACAGGTAAGGTGAAGTTATGAAGATCGAGGGCGTCCCTTTCGGCATCACGGACTGGTCCACGGTTCCGGAGACCCGGCATCCGGGCACAACCGGCGAGGCGATCTGGCGGACGATCCAGGCTGGGAACGTTCGGGTACGGCTGGTGACGTACTCACCGGGGTACCTGGCGGATCACTGGTGTCATCGGGGTCACATTCTCTATGTGCTCGACGGCGTGCTCGTCACGGAAATTCAAGGTGGCGGGAAGCATGTGATGACGGCGGGGATGTCGTACCATGTGTCGGACGACGTGGCTCCGCATCGGTCCTCGACGGAGGGCGGGGCGCGACTTTTTATCGTCGATTGACGCTGACATCTGGGGACACGCCTAGCTCACCTTCATTTAGCATAGGCGGAGAGCTTCCTAACCAATGTTCTGCAACTGTCGGTAGGGTTAGCGGCCCGATGGTTCCTTGCGATCGGGTATCAGTTTTGTCGGTCGCTGCTCGGCCGATGAATACCGCAGGCTCAGAATTCTGCGGTAGCGTTTACCGTATTCCGGACTTGTGCACAGCGCCAGCAGGTCCATACCCTAGTTGGGCGGCCCAATCCGAGAATGCAGGCAGACCCAGGTGCTAGGCGCACCCCATGCGATTGACCGCCGTTCGCAAACATTTGCTCCAGAACCATCTCCATGCAACGCGAGCCGCCACCGAAGTATCCAAATCGAAGGACCAGTGTTTCGTCGAATACCATGGCATATGAGGCTACCAAATGGATGAATCCGCACTGAGTCGCGATGTACGCTTCCTCAAGCGCTATGCGGTTGTCGTCACGGCGTTGGCACTTCTGACCCTCGTGGTCGCCTTTCAGAGTCCTCAGGGGCGGGTCAGCTTCGCCGAAATAGACGTACAACGCATCAACATCGTGGAAAGCGATGGACAGTTGCGAATGGTGATTTCTAACCAGGCCCGTCAGCACCCCGGCATTGTCAATGGCAGGATCATTCCGCGTGCAGGGCCACGTCCTCCCGGATTGATCTTCTTTAACCACCTCGGTGATGAGATGGGCGGGCTCATCTACGGCGAGAATGGCAAGATTGGCCACTTCGGATCGTTAACGTTCGATAAGGTCCGCGGCGACCAGACAATCGGATTCAGGCATCTCGAGGGTGACAATGGAACTTACTCAAGCGGGCTGGAGATGTGGCAGCAGCCAAACATTCCGGGCGACGTCTTGCAGGAGAAGTACCGAGAGATTCAGGCGATGCCGGACACCTCAGCGCGTCGTCAGGCGATCCAAGCTCTCCGTGATGCCGACCAGTTGACCACTCAGCGACTGTTTCTCGGCAAGGGGCGAGACAATACCGCAGTGCTAGTACTCTCGGACGTTAAGGGACGCCCTCGTCTGCGTTTGAGCGTAACTGCGGAGGGAACGCCTGAGATCGAAATACTCGACGAGGCAGGACGATCAACCAGCGTAATACGCTAACGAAATCCGGCGGCCGCCCAACGAGGCCCTGCAGCAGTCACGCGGGCTCGGTCGAGGTATGTTTAACGGGCCGCCTGCTGCCCTGCCCCTCGAGCACCGCACCGCCGTCCCGGGTGATTCGGCGGACCGACTCGATCTGAATCGGGCCCGCCCGCTCCTGGCCGTTCATCGACCAACGGATGAAGGTGCTGTCGACGGACGGCGTGATCCGATCGAGCCGGAGCAGCGCGCTTCCCGGCGCCAGATGGATTGGGTTGGCTACGGGAGCAGCGGCGAGGGCGGTGGAGGTGAGGACTACGAGGAGACGGAAGATCGACACGACGGGTTCCAGTTAGGAGACGGGGGAACAGAATCGACTGCCTGGAACCACCGCTATCGGTTTTGGGGCGAATGGCGGGATGACGGGGTAGGCATCGCTTCCTGATCGGCAAGGTCCTCCAATCGACCGGTTTGCGCTGACGCACGCCCTGACGTACCTTGCAGTGTACGTCTAAAGGGTCGTTCCAATGTCCAAAGTCCCACCTATCATCCCCATCACCGACTTTCGCCAAGATGCGGCCCGTGCTTTGGCTCAAGTCAAGAAGTCCCGAGCGCCGGTGGTCATTACCCAGCGGGGGCGCGCGGCCGCCGTCATGCTGAGCGTGGAGGCCTACGAACAGGCGGAACGTGAGCGGCAGCTCCTCCACCTCCTGGCGACTGGGGAACGGGAGATTGCTGCAGGGAAGGGCCGAGATTTGGACGCGGTCTTGGCCGAGGCGGACCAGATGTTGCGCGACGCTGGCGTGTGAAGGTTCGGTTCACCCCGACGGGCGACCGGCAGTTCCTTGCGGTCGTCGCGTACATTCTCGCCGATCGACCCACCGTGGCGCGGCGGTTTCACGCCCGTGCGCTGAAGACGTTGAAACGGTTGGAGCGGTTCCCTGAGTCCGGGCGGCGGATCCCGGAGTTTCCGGACCTCCCGTATCGGGAGGTCATTGTTCGGCCCTATCGGTTCTTCTATCGCGTGGTTCAGAGGACGATTTGGGTCGTTGGGGTCTGGCACGGTGCCCAACTCCCCGACGAGCCGGTTGCTCCGGAAGACGCCTGACAGGGGTTTGCAGCGGGCAGCCGGGCGGGGTTCCGCTTCCGGAGTCGCGGCCGCGCCCCCATGTTGGTTGGGAGGATGGCGCGGCTGCTCAGTTCCATACCGGCTGCTGCTGAAACTCAAAGTCGTTAGACGCCTCGTGCCGCGATCGGCATGGTGGCAACATCCGGAATTCACAACAATCACCGCCGCGTGATCGGAAAAACCCATGACAGTTGCACGATTCGTCAACAGTTCCGTAAAAGTGCCTCGCATTGTGTTCTATCCGGCGCTCGTGGCGGTGCTGCTTCTGGCTGCGTGGACCACCAGTCTTGTGCGCGATCGGAACCCTCTTCCGTTCCCTGACCGCGACTACCATGTGTTCTCGGCTAAGTCTACACCTGCGTTGATCGCGCTCGAAGAGTTGATGCAGTTGCATGGGCACGTGCCGAGGTTCCGCGTCGATTCCGACGACGTCGAGCGCACCATCTTCAGCAACGGCACCATAGTCAACCATCCGCGCCAGACGATGCTCGATCGGCTCGGGCAGCCGAGCGCCGCGTTGGGCTTTGTGGTGGCCGATCCGGAGCAAGCCGCCCGTGAGGCCGTAGATCTCTTTCGCAGGAACGGGTTTACAGCGGAACTCATCCTCGATGCTGAGCCAGGCCTGCCAATCGCCTTTGTCACGACCGACGCACTCAGTGGCTCGGCAATCGTCTTCAGGAAGCACATTCTCAAGATGGGGCAAAAGCCGCCAGCCTGGACATCCCGGAATTAGACCTCTACAAACTGGCCGTGAGAAAGCAACCTTTGGAGACTACTCCGTGATTGCGGGCATTACGTATGTTCCGGGCTACCTGGATCAGGGAACTCACGATCAACTCTTCTCCGCTGTTGACCAACAACGGTGGCAGACATCCGTGGATCATGGCGTTCAGGTGTACGGCTATCACTACGACCATAAGCGCCAAGTAGCATACCGAATCGGCGATCTCCCCGTTTGGGCAACTGCCTTAGCGCGACAGCTCTATCAAGACGGCCATCTCGAGAGCACTCCCAATCAGCTTGTCGCCAATGAATACCAACCGGGCACTGGGATCTTTGATCACTTGGATCAGTCCGTTTTCGGAGAAGTAGTTACATCGATCAGCTTGGGGTCGACCTGCATGATGCGATTCACGCGTTCGGGCCCGGAGGCTTCCTACGAGCTGTTTCTCGAACCTAGAAGTCTGCTGGTGCTGTCTGGAGAGGCTCGCTGGCGTTGGAAGCATGGGATTCCCAGTCGTACGTCAGACGTGTGGAACGGTCGGGAATACCTGCGGTCTCGCCGCGTGTCTTTGACGTTTAGGGCAGTCCCAGACAACGACCCATGAACGGGATGACTGCGGACAACGTAAGAGTATCAAATTATGTGTCTCATGTACTGCTGCCGGTGCCCGTTTCATGCAGAGGTTTAACAGAGTGTTGCAGTGGACAGCCGGGCAGAGTTCCGTTCCCCATGTTGACCTGAGGATGGAGCAGCCGCTTGGCTCCGTGGCGGTTGCCGCCGAAATCCAAATGCCGTTCAACAGGCAAGTCACCCGGATTTGCCCTTAGCGGAAATGTGCTTCAGATCACCGCTAGACAAGCGCAGCCGCACTACCTTCCATCATGCGATGTACCCCCGGTGCTTCTTGCCCTCATCCTCACGGGGGTACCAGTGTCTGCCCAAAGCAGAGCCTCTCGAGGTTCCCCACTCGGTCTGCGACTCGCACACCGCCTGTAGGCGACGATCGCCGTGATGCTGTCCAACAAGAAGTTGCAGCGGGCAGCCGGTCAAGACTCTTCTTCCGAAACCGCGAGTTTTTGAGAAGTGGACCCATGAGAAAGAGCACCATTCGTTGGAATGTTCTTGGCATACTCTTGTCGGCCGGAGTCCTGACCGGCTGCGGAGACGACGCGCCCGTCGGTCCGGTGATCCCGTGCACCGGAGATTGCGTCACTGAGTTCCGGATCAATCTCGAGAACCTGATCCTGACCATCAATGATACGGTCCGTCTGAGCGCACGCCCGGTGACTGCCGACGGACGACAGCTAGGCACGAATTGGAGCGTGTGGTTCGGGCCCCTTCGCGTGGACAGCAGCGGACTGGTGACGCCTTTGGCCGCCGGCCGCGGAGGGATCCTCGCCCGCGGAGGGGGAGCAACCGACTATCCGAACTTTGTAGCCCAATCCGAGATCCTGGTCGTGGATCCCGATACCAGCGCGCAACCCTTCATCGCCACCTTCCAGAACGCCGCCACGGGCGACACGCTCCTTCGCCGCAATGGGTTCAAGGGTGTAGACTCGATCGACATCACTGTCAGTTATGTCATCGGACTCCAGACCGAAACCCTCGGCCCTCCCGCTCTCACGTTCGAGATTCGAGCCAAGGCCCCAGACGGCATAGGGCCCCTCCTATCGTCGAAGACCATACCAGCTCCCGTTAGGGGCAAGGCAGCGTTCGTCACTTTCAGGGTAAATTTGACTGAAAGGAATCCAGATCAATCCAGACGCTTTCCTCCGGACTTCTATGATTTCTTCGTGGTGTTGCCGCTCGCAGACGGCAGGCTATTGGGCCAACTGACCGGTTATCCCGTGTCTTTCTGATCGACGATCTAACAACGGTCACACACTCTGCTAATTGCAAAAGCAAACGTTAGAGGGCCTCTGGATGTCACGATGGCGCCTACTCCGGCGACGAGCACGGTTGTTGGACGACATTCGATTTGCCGAGGACGTCTTACCGAACAGCCTGGCGACAGCGCGCAATCGGCTTGCGAAGAATGCTCAGGCCCTGGGCATCGCGTGGCTCCCTCAATGGCTGCTCGTTCTGTTCGACGGTGGAATACGAGGCATCCACGGTTATCAGCAATTCGGCGAGATAATGAGCGTCTTCGGAAGACACATCTGGCGCTCGCTTGGCTGGCGCTAGCCACGTTGGGGCCGGAGAGGTTGAAATACGGTCGTCTCCCCATCATTGGCGGGCTATCATTGGCGCTGGGGGCTGCATTTCGAATGTATCGACCTCATCATGTCTGCCCGTTCCCGAAAGTGGTTCCAGGATCACATCACCTAAACATGGGTTTGCAGACATCCGGCCGGGCAAGCGTCCTCTTCCGGAGTCGCGACCGTTCCACCACGTTAGTCGGAGGACAGCGCGAACCGCTCGGCTCCGAGGGGCGCCTACTGCTGACCACCTCAATCGTTAGGCAACCTCAAACGAAACGAGGACCCAGGAGAAGGTCGATGAAGCGCTGGGCGTTGAGCCGCTCGGCAAGCAACGCTAAGTTGCTCTGATGTCCCAGACACCGCGAGACCCGGACTTCGAGCAGCGTGTCCGTTCGAGCTTTGAGCGACAGGCCGTGATGGCGACCCTCGGCGCCACGCTAGCGCGAGTCGAGCCAGGCGAGGTCATCCTCGCACTCCCGTTCCGGTCGGAACTGACGCAACAGCATGGCTTTCTCCATGCCGGCATAGTGACGACCGTGATGGACAGCGCCTGCGGCTATGCAGCGCTCAGTCTGATGGAGTCCGGCGCGGCAGTGTTGAGCGTAGAGTTCAAGGTCAACTTGCTCGCGCCGGCACGAGGGAGTCGCTTCTATGCGATCGGGCGGGTCGTTCGCGCGGGCCGGACCTTGACCGTCGTCTCGGGTGAGTTCCGCGTGGCCGACACGGACGGCGAAGTAAAACCCGGGGCAACGCCGGACATGACCGGCACGCTCATCGCCACCATGACTGGCACGATGATCGCAATGCCAAACCGTCCCGGACTCGTGGACTAGCCACGATCGCACGAAGGCGCCATTCTCCCGGTACTTAGCAGAGTCGTTAGGTAGTGCCCATGAAACGGCTTGTCAGCTTACTCGGCATAATCACCCTCTTGGGCACGAGCCTTGTCGCCCAAGAGCCGGCAGCGAGGATCGTCGGGCATGTGCGGGACGTGACCGGGCAGCGGCCGATCGCGAATGCGCGTATCATCGTCCGCCGCTCCGCCGGGGACAGTGCAATCGGACTGCGATCCGACTCGGCCGGACTGTTCCACATGTCGGGGCTAGCCGTCGGACGCTACAGCATTACCGTGCGGGCCCTTGGCTATCGTACGTACGATAGCACCGTATCCGTGACGCAGCCTGGCGGAGACAGTCTCGTCGTCCTCCTCACGGCTCAGGCCTTCTGTCTCGGTGAATGCCCAGCCGACTCGGTCCGGATGAGCGTCGCGCGAGCCCACCGGGCCGCCTGGACCTGCACACGCGACAGTACGGAGATCGCTTCCCAGCACGCCTGGTGGGTAGACGCCCTCGCTGCACCTCAGATGCGACAGCATCTCGGATTGACGTCGAACGTGGATTCCCTCGGGCAGGCGATTCGGCTCGTGCAGGACCGGAACATCTGCCGCCGAGTCGGCGCGACCTTCGAACGACTGGGTCGACTCGTCGATACCACCAGCACCGTCTTTCGACTGGGGGAGTATCTCCTTACGCAGCCGGGCGAGCACAACGTGATCCTGTCACGGCGTTTTCGGGTAGTCTACTATTTTCTTTGGGAGTAGCCGGCATCGTGCAGACCCCGCCTAACCAACAATGCAGCCTGACATACGCATCACTGCGATGCCTGTTTGCAGTCAGCGATAACCGTTAGGCAATCCAATGCATCGATTCTTCTATGCCGGGTAAAGGTATACGCCGTAAAAGGCGGCAAAGAGCAATCGCCGCGCTTGCTAAACGCCTGGAGGGTGATGGAAGCCCGCGAATAGCGATGCTCGGCGTCGTATTGGGCGCCGGCACTGCAGGGTTCCTCCTGTCCGCTGGACTGCTGAGCCTCGGCGTAGGCTCGATGGCGTTACGGTACACCCTGGCGGCCTGCGCAGGCTATCTCGCATTCCTGCTTGGCATCAAGATCTGGTTGACGCGGCGGCTGGGACAGGCCCAGCGGGAGCGCTCACGTTGGCTGGATCACATCGACCCTTCCGGTCTCGCTCCCGATTCCGCGCCAGCTGAGCCGTCATTCACGTTCGGTGGCGGTGGTGAGTTCTCAGGGAGTGGAGCCGGCAGCTCGATCAATGCTCCGTCCCCGGTGTCTCCCATGGAACCGGCGGACTCCGACTCGATCGACCTCATAGATGTCGTCGACTTGGATGAGTCCTTGGCAGTCATCGTCGTTCCCATCGTCCTCCTTGGCTTCGTGTTCGCCGGCCTCTTCGGCTCCTTCGCCATTGTGCTCGGAGCACCTTCGCTTCTTGCAGAAGTACTACTGGACGGTATCATAGCGGCGTGGGCCTACCGTCACCTGCGACAGCTATCGCCTCAGCATTGGTTGGCCGGTGTAGTGCGCCGGTCCTGGAAACCATTCGCTGCCATTCTCGTTAGCCTCGCGATCGGCGGCTATGCCCTGCAGGCCTTGGTTCCCGGAGTTCGCTCGATCGGCGACCTCTGGCGATAGCTGGGTTACCGTTACAGCGGCCAGTCGGGCAAGCTCCCATCCAACGCCGCGGCCCCGCCTCGCGGGCTAACAACGTCGACGGTATTTTGGGACTGAGTCCAACCTGAGCCGTCCAACGCGGAGAGACACGATATGAGTTCCACCAAAATCGGCTCCCAGCACGCTGCATCGGGAACAGCCGCGCCAAATCTCGTCTCGATCACTCCGTTCTTCATCGTGAAGGATCTCGACGCATCGGTCTCCTACTACATCGAACGCATGGGCTTCAAACTCGACTTCAAGCGACCGGAAGGAGATTCCTACTATTGCAAGGTGAGTCGCGAGGGGGCCGGCATCATGCTCAAGGTGATCAACCCTGACGTCCTGCCGAGCCCGAACCGCAGCCGGCATGCGTGGGCCCGGTGGGATGCGTACATCTACACCTTGGACCCCGATACCCTCTTTACCGAGTTCAAGGAGCGGGGCGTATCATTCGTAACGGAGCTATCGTTCATCGACGACGGACTGTGGGGCTTCGAGGTCGCCGATGCCGACGGGTATGTCATCGCCTTCTTCCACGTCCGCAAGGGGTAGGTACCGCGGCGCAGCACTACGGGCAGCTCTGGGACGAAGGCTGCCGCGCGCCCTGAGCCAACTCGATCCGAGCAGCCAAGGACACCGAGCGATGTGCAAGACCATCAAGCAGCGCGTGAAGCTCAAAGCCCCGCCCGCCACCATCTACGATCTGCTGGCTGACTCGCGGAAACACTCGGCGGTAACCGGCCGGAAGGCGACCATCAGCCGCAAGATCGGTGGAACATTTTCCGCCAGTGGGAATGACGTCTCCGGAGTCAACGTCGATCTCGTTCCCGGCCGGCGCATCGTGCAGGCCTGGCGGCACCGCCGTTTTCCCGAAGGCATCTTTTCGATGGCAGCGGTCACGCTGACACCGACGCCCGACGGCGGCACGGAACTCGTACTGACACATCGCGGCGTGCCCAAGGACCTGATCCCCGAGACCGAACGCGCTTGGCGCGAGCAGTACTGGTCGAGGATCAAGGCCTATCTCGATCAGAAAACCAACGAGTAGCCGACGCCGGCTTCAGGGTTTGATCGGGGCGCGGACCGGACGGCCAGGCACCGCGCCCGCCACATTCTCTCCGTTCCGAACCACGAACGTGCCGTTCACGAGCACGTGAGGAATGCCCTCCGACCGAAGCGCCGGCTCGGTAAAGGTCGAACGATCGATCACACGAGCCGGATCGAAGATCGTCAGGTCCGCATCCGCGCCGACCTGCACCCGGCCCTTTCTCGCCATCATCGGCACACTCGGCTCGAGCCGCCGCGCCGGAAGGATGGTCATCCGCCCCAGGGCGTCCATCAAAGTCAGCACCTGCTGCTCGCGCACGTAGCGGCCGAGAATGCGCGCGTAGGTCCCCGCTCCGCGAGGATGACCGGTCCCGTTCACATAGGGCACCCCGTCACTCGCGATCATCACTCCCGGATGCCCGATGGCTTTGACGATGTTCTCTTCTTTCATCATGTGGATCACGACCCAGCCGCCCTGCTTGCGGTACCGCTCGAAGCTCGCGCGATTGAGCCGCTCGCCCGTGAGCGCCCACGCCAGGTCCGGATAATCGACCCGGAGATTGGCCTGCCAACCGGGATTGAACATGGCGGACTGCAACAAGGTCGACCCGGCGGTGTAGGGATAGACCTCGGTCGTCACGTCCTGACCGGCGGCTTTGGCGGAGTCGATCAATGCCAGCGCGGCGGGCAAGTCGCCCAGGGAGCTGCTGCCGACGTGCACCACGTGCAGTGACGCGCCAGCTTCGCGGGCCGTCGTGATCGCCTCGCGAATCGGACCGATGCCGAACGCCCGAGTATGGACATACACCGGGATCTTCCGCCGAGCCGCAACGCGGAACAACCGAGTGATTTCTTCCGGCGTGGCAGCCGGCGAATAGTTGATCCCGAAACCGACACCCAAGGCACCCTGATCGAGCCCTTCATCGATCAGGCGCTCCATGGCCTGGATCTGCTCGTCGTTTGCCGCCTGATTGGCGCCTGCCGGCATCGGGCCCAGCGCGCTGATGGGCCTGGGGTTGGTCGCGCCATGCAGGGGCTCGACCCCGTCATGAAACACGAAGAACCGCGCCCCTCGATGGCTCACGGTCCCGCCGTAGTTGAGCGGCGACTTACCCTCGCGTGAGGCATACCACTTGGCGACCGGAAACACACCCGCTTCCATGTCGAGCGCGCTGGTGACGCCGTCGCGCGCCTGGATTTCCATGTCGCCCTGAGTCTGACCATGCGCGTGGAGATCGATGAAGCCGGGCGCGACGACCAGCCCGGTAACGTCGACGACCTCCTTGCCCGCGAGCGGCGTGGCCGACAGTGCCGCAACACTGTCACCCAGAATACCGACGTTGAGGACCGAGTCGAGTCCCGAAGCCGGATCCATCACTCGGCCGCCCGAGAGAACGATATCGTACGTAGGCGCCGGAGCGCAGGCAGCAATCGCGAGGAGTAGCAGGGGGCCGGTCAGGCCGGCGCGAATCGTGGTGGTCATGCCCCAATCTATCATCAGCGCCACACGCCGACGACCGACGCAACGGGGATGCGGCCCCATGCCCAATCGTGCTGCCGTGACCGACAATCGTCACAGGGGTAGCGCCCCCTGGCCGAGGATGAAACCGAGATGTACCGTTCCTCGGCGATGACCGGGGCCGGAGCCCGCGGGTGACGAGCTACCGCATTCCATCACCGCGTGCGTTGCACCCGGAGTACGAATTTGCGCATGAGGAACCTGTACCAGGCGGGCATCCGAAGGGAGACGACTATGCGAACACGCACGATGCTTCTAGGTGCCATGGCAATCGCCTATGGCGCTATGCCCATCGCGGCACAGTCGCCCGACCCTCGTCCTTGCCAGCTTTTCTCAGCGGCGGAGATTACCTCGGTAACCGGCGTGTCGCCGGCACAGGGTCAGCCCGATGGTCCGGACACGAAAGAGTTCCCGGGAGCCACGACGTGGACATGCGGATGGCTCGCAGGTGAGAACTATTTTGCGGCGCGGATCCTTCGCTTCCGCTCCACCGCCGAAGCAACGCAAGCCCTGGCCAGTTCGGCGCAGTTTCTCAAGAGTTTCCCGGAAGGTCTTCAGCTGGCGGCAGTGCCAGGCCCCGGAGACCAGGCCTTCTGGGGCTCATCGTCCGACGAAGGCGCCGTCTGGGTCGTACGCACGGGTCCGACGATTTTCGCTGTCATCCTCGCGGGTGAGTTGAAGAGATCGGAAGCCCTGCGCGAGCCCCTTCGAAAGCTCGTTGTATCAGGTCTCGGAAAGTTGCCGTAACGAGCGCAGCTACCATTTGCTCCGGCTCCTTTCAGGCTCCTTGCCCCTAGTCTCACATCGTCTGGCAGGGCGTGATGGACGACCCGCGATTCATACCGCTCTTCGAGCGGCTCAGGCGCATTGCCGAACGCTACCGACAGATGCCGGCCGGACCGAAAACTCCGGCCCTCCGGGAGGAGCCGGCATGAATCTCGACCTTGGAGCACGCCACTCCGTGGATCGCGTTACTTCGCGTAGAGCGTGCGCAGCCCCCTCACCACCGACGCGGCCATGACGTCGGTGTGCCCCATCCCCGGATGGAACTCGATCGACAGCTTGAGCCCGGGATACTTCCGACCCGCCAGTACCCCGGCCAAATGTGACATCCCGCTCACGATCTCGCCGATCCCTTCGAGCTGCGGGTCGGTAGCCTCGAGTACCCCGGCCGCGAGGTAGATCCCGACCGGAAGGTCCTTGTGCGACTGGGCATAGCGCGCCTCCTGCCGGAAAATTTCCCCGTGCCCGTACGCCATGGCCGGACTCGAGATGATGTAATTCTTGAACGGCGAATTGTCCTGGAAGATGGCCCACGACGTGAAGAAGCCGCCGGCCGAGAGTCCGAAGAGACCGAGTTGCACGGTGTCGATCGGGAACTGGGCCGCGAGTTGCGGAATCATCTCGGTCGCAATGGCCTCGAGGAACTTGCCCGCACCGCCGGCGCATCGATCATCCGGAGTCTGGAGACTCTTGCAGAACTGGGTGATCAACTCTCCGAAGGTGTCCTTCCGATCCCAGCCCGGAGGCGAGAACTCGTAGATCCGCCGCCGGGTGTGCTCCTGCTCGCCCTCCTCCAACGACGTCCCGATGCTGATCACGAACAGCGGCGCGATCACGCCGGACAGCGTACCAGCCGCCTCATAGACGCTTCCGAAGACGAAGTCGCCGTCCGTCACGATCAACGCCGGATACTTCTTCCCGTCTCCCGGCTTGTATCCCGTCGGCATGCCCACATTGAGGGAGAACCGGACCCCCATCGACGGCGACTGGAAGGTGAACGACTCGACGCCGCGGTTCGGCACCGGCCGGCTCAGCAGCTGCGCATCGGCAGGCGCGGCCGACCACGCGAGGAGGACAGCCGCCGCCACCACCATGCCTGATTTCATCGGAAAGCCTTCGTGAAAAAGGTGCGTCCGGGCAGCCCCGGCGCGAGCGTGCTCGGACAGGATATGAAACGGGCCGGCGACGTCCCGCAAGCCCGGGGGCGGGGGCGGCCGGCCGCCGTTTCTACGAAGTCGACATCAATACCGAGGGGCGACTGCGGACTAACCGGCCCCGTCTGGTGTCCGAAGGCCCGTTCATCCGCACCTTCGCCTGGAACCACACGATAGGCGCGGATGGCCGGATGCTGGTGCTGCTATCCACCCCGGGTGATGTCACTCGCGAACTCGGGGCGATCACCGGGTTCGACGAGTTGCTGACCAGACAGGCCCCGCCGGAAGGACGACACTGAATGGAGCAATGAGGTTCGTTCCCCACCCCTTCCTCGCCGCGGATTTGGGCCGGGATGGCAACCGCTCTCGCGCCGCTGTATACTGCCGCGGCGTCCGATAGTGCCTCAATGGGGGAACCAGCCTCGTGACCGACCAGCTCCGTGCGATGATCGACCAGCGGCTGGGTGGCCAGTATGTGGTCCAGCGCGAGCTTGGCCGCGGCGGCATGGGCGTGGTCTATCTCGCCCGGGAACAGCGGCTGGATCGCCTGGTCGCCATCAAAGTGCTCCCGCCGGCGCTCGACAATGCGGAAATCCGGGAGCGGTTCCTCCGCGAGGCCCGGACGGCGGCTCAGCTGTCCCATCCCAACATCGTGCCGATCTTTCGCGCCGACGAGATCGACGGCCTGGCGTTTTTCAGCATGGGGTATGTCGACGGCGAGTCGTTTGCCGAACGGATCCAGACGTTAGGCCGGGTTCCCGCCGGCGAGGTGGTGCGGGTCCTTCGGGAAGCCGCCTGGGCTCTCGCATACGCCCACGCCCGCGGGGTGATTCACCGCGACGTCAAACCGGAAAATCTGATGATCGAGCGCGGCGCCGGCCGCGTCATCGTCACGGACTTCGGGATTGCCCGCGACACCCGGGCCACCAACCTGACCCAGGACGGCTGGATTCTCGGCTCGGTCCACTACATGAGTCCGGAGCAAGCGGCGGGCGATCAGCTCGACGGCCGGAGCGATCTCTACGCGTTAGGCGTGATCGGATGGCAAGCCCTCACCGGCCGGCTGCCCTTCGAGGCCGAACAGGCGTCCGCGGTGCTGGTGCAGCATGCAACTCGGCAGGCTCCTCCGCTCCAGGCGGCGGCTCCCGGCGTTCCCCGCCAGCTCGCAGCAGTGATCGAACGATGCCTCGCCAAGAAACCCGCCGACCGATTCCCCACTGGCGAGGCGCTGGCCGAAGCCCTGACCGCTGCGTGGGAAGCGGCCGAGCGTGAACCCGGGGGCGGATCGCCTGCCACGACGGTCGTTTCGCCCGAACAGGCGCAGGAAATCTGGCGGCGCGCCTCCGAGCTCCAGGCCGAAGCCGCGACCCGAGTCCAGCGACGATACCAATCTCCGTCGCCGGAGCAGGAAACCAAGGTTCCCACCGACAGCTATCGGCTGAAGGACGTCGAGGCAGCCGCCATCGAAGCCGGTATCGGCTCCGAGTTCGTGGCACTCGCCATCGCCGAGCAGGGCGTCAAGGCCCCGGTGCCAACCACTGCCGGTGTCGACTCGCGCGATCATCTCTACACCTCGCTGCTCGGCACCCGCGCCAGGAGCGTCTCGGTCGCCCGAACGATCCCGGCAACGGCGCGCGAAGTGCTGGAGGCGATCGGCCGGGTCTTTCCGAATTCTCCGTTCTTCCTTTCGTTTCGTGAGACGGTAGGCGGGCATCCCGTCGACGGTGGCGTGATGATCTTCAACGTCCGGCTGATCGAGGTCGCCGATACCCAGAACGCGGTGAACTACACCCCGTTCCGGTATCGCATGAGCCAGATTGCCCTGCCCCAGCTCAGCGTGACCCTCAGATTACTCGGCGGACCCACCGCAGCAACCGAGGTCTCGGTCTATGGCGACCTCCGGGCCGGCCTTCGCAAAAATCTCAAATGGGACGTATGGTTCTCGGGGACGGCCGGAACGGTCGGTACGGTCGTCGGCGGTGCGGTAGGCGCGCTCGGCCTGGGGCTCGGCCTGCTTGCCGCGGCCCCGGCCGTCGGCGCCGGAGCGCTCCTGGGCACGGGTATGCTCGCCTGGTATCGCCGGATCTATCGGCGGGCGCTCGCCAAGGCCACCGAGGAACTCGAAGCCCTGCTGCTCGCGATCGAATCCAGCATCACGGCGCAGTCGGTCTTCGGCGGGTTCACGGATTTCACACAGCTTCCGCCGGCGCGGCCACCGGAATCCGGAGGGAGCGGACCACGCTGAACCGGAGCCGGCACACCCTCGCAGCATCGGCCGGACCGCCGGCTGCGTACGGGTCCACAGAGAGACAGGTGTCTCGTTGACAATCCCAACAGCAAAGAGCAGGAGCATCCGATGACGAATCCAGTGCACGCCAGAGCCGTTGCCGAAGCGATGATCACGCTCTGGGAAAACGAACTCCCGGCAACCGTTCGCGTCCTCGCCGCCGTGAAGGACGACACCCGGGACTATCGCCCTGATCCGAAATCGCGATCCGCCTGGGACCTCGTGCTCCACATCGCGACGTCCGACTTCTGGTTCCTGGAGAGTATCGAAAAGGGAGTCTTCCACTACGATCCGGCGCAGGTCAAACAGGCCGAAGCGGCCTTCCAGAAGGTCCAGGACATCATCGGATTTTACCAGGGAGCGATCTCCAGCAAGATTGCCGAGCTGCGCAACCTGTCGGATGAGCAGCTAGCAGCCGACGTGGACTTCTTCGGCATGATGAATAAGTCCCGCGCAGCTTGGATCGGCTTCGCCAACAATCACAGTGTCCACCACCGCGGCCAGCTATCGACGCACCTGCGCGCCCTCGGCAGCAAGGTGCCCGACATCTACGGACCGAGCGGAGACGCGGAGCCCGCCCCGGCAGCCTGAGGCAAGGAGACCGCGATGCACGCGGATACCCGGAAATACAACGAGGCTCAGACCCCGGCCGACCGGGCCATCTGCACCCGCCTGGCCACGGCAATCGACACGGCGCTTCCGGAGGCCGAGAACAAGATCTGGCACGCGCATCCGGTCTGGTTCCTCGACGGCAACCCGATCGTCGGATACAGCAAGCTCAAGCACTGCGTCAGGCTGCTGTTCTGGAGCGGCCAATCCTTCAAGACGAAGGGGCTCGCGAACGAAGGGACCTTCAAGGCGGCCGAAGCACGTTTTACGGCCGCCGACCAGATCGATGCCGAGCTGCTGAACAGCTGGTTGGCGGAGTCACGCGAAGTGCAATGGGACTATAAGAACCTGATCCGGAGGAAGGGACGTCTCGAACGGATCAGCTGAACCGCTGCTACCTGAAAAAGTCGGCCACGCCCTGTGAGAGTTGTTCCGGCCCGGAACCCTGCAGGTTGGTGAGCACGGCCACCGTGAGCTTGCGGGCCGGATACACCCTCAGTGACGCGGCCGCCCCGCCCGACATGGAGGCCACTTTCCCGCTCGGCGCGTCATCCACCGCCCAGCCCAGGCCCATGCCGGACGTGCCGCTGAAACGAAAAACGGTTCCATCCGCCAGCGTGATCGCGGTCCACATCGTGTCGCGCAACGCCGGGCTGATCAGACGCCCCGTCCCTACCGCATCGCCGAACCGGGCCAGATCGGATGCCGTCACGTTGAGCCCCGCGGCCATGTGCATCCACGATTCGTAGAGATACGAGGCCACCCGCAACGAATCGAGTTGGACCGGCGGTCCTTTCGCGGACAGCGCCCAACGAGTGTACTGCGTCGCCCGCCCCGGGATGACGGCCCGTGAATCGCCGAACACCGCACTCTCGAGACCGAGCGGCCTGGCCACGTGCTCGAGGATCCACGGCATGAACGGCGTGCCGGTGACGCGATCGATGATCATCCCGAGCAGGACGAAGTTGGTCTGGTTGTAAGCCCACTCGGTCCCCACGGGAAAGTCGAGCGGCTTGGCCCCCGCGAGCGCGAGCGCCGAGTCCCTGGTGTGCGCCAGCACGACCCCGGTGTTGGGGCTTTCGATCACATCGGGCAGACCCGAAGTGTGCGAGAGAAGGCGGCGGACCGGCACCGCTCGCCACGCAAGCGGCAGTTCGGGCAGCAGGTCGCCGACCGGCTGGTCCAACCGGAGCTTTCCCTGTTCGACCAGCATCATGATCGCGGTAGCTGCCCAGGCCTTGGTGGTCGACGCAATGATGAATCGGGTCGCGGTCGTCACCGGAACCTCATGCTCGACGTTGGCCAGACCGTAGGCCCGTTCGAAGACGAGTTGCCCGTCGCGGATCACCGAGACGGCCATGCCGGGGATTTTCCGCGCCGCCATCTGTTCGCGAATCCACGCATCGGCGCGCCGAGGCGGATCGGCATCCTGCGCAGCAAGAGACTGCGGCAGCGCACCCGTGAGGAGACCGACCACGACAACGCCGATTCCGACCGGGAGAGACCGCGACATGTATCCTCGTCGTTGGGAGAGGCCCACCGGCACACCCACTCGTGAGGCGGCCGAGGCGCTTCGGGCATATCAATATTGAGATACGGGAGATAGCGCAATCGTTGCCGAGGCGCCTTCGGTGGCTGGAGCAGAGCCCGGAACGTGGTTGTCGCACCCGAGGTCCGGTCGAGATTGACAACACATAAGTATTTGCTTATACGTTGTACATGACCTCTGCGACCACACTCGAAGACAAGATCTTTCTCGCCCTCGCCGATCCGAGTCGCCGGGCGATTTTCGAGTCCCTCACAGGGGGGGAAGCGGCGGTCAAAGATCTGACCGCCCGGTTCGACATTTCCCAACCCGCGGTCTCGCAGCATCTCGCCGCGCTCCGCGAGGCCGGACTGGTCCAGGGGAGGCGCGAAGGCCGCCACGTCTATTACCGGGTCGAACCGCGCGGCCTGACCCCCCTGGTCGACTGGATCACCCACTACCGGGCCTTCTGGACCGAGCGCGTCGGCAAACTCGAACGCCTGCTGGAGCGAATGGACAAATGACGCACGCCGACAAAACCGCGCCGTCCCAATCGGAATCGGTCACCTTCGAGTTCGACCTGCCCCACGCGCCCGACAAGGTCTGGCGGGCGCTGACCGACCCCGAACTCCTGGCGCAGTGGCTGCTCCCGGTCGTCGACTTCGGTCTGGCCCCGGGCACCACCTTTCTCTTCCAGACCCAACCACAACCCAGCTGGGACGGGATCGTGAACTGCCGAATGCTGGAGGTGGTGCCTCAGCAGAAAATCAGTTGGTCCTGGATCGTCGGCGACATCGATACGATCCTGACCTTCACCCTGACACCGACCGACGCCGGTACGCAGCTGTCGCTGGTGCAATCCGGGTTCAAGCCGCACCAGAAGCAGAACTTCGGCGGCGCGCGCTACGGCTGGCGGATGATGGGTGGCAATCTGGTCGATCTGCTCGGGAGAATCTCATGAGTCGGTTCAACACGCGCATTCGTCAGCTGCACCGCTGGGTGTCGATCCTCTTTACCCTCGCGGTGATTGCCAACTTCGTCGCAATGACTCGAGGCACTCCGCCGGACTGGGTGACATATTCTCCCCTGGCGCCACTGGCATTGCTGCTCCTGACGGGCCTCCACCTGTTCGTGCTGCCGTATCGCACCAAGCGGCGCGGCGAGTCTCACACCGGCTGATCGAGCAAGGGGAGCTCAGATGGCAAAACCACCTCGAAAGACCGGGCGCAAGGCAAACACATCGGGAAGCCGGCCCAAGCGCGCCAAGACTCAGAAAGGGGAGGACGTGGTCCTCCTGTCGGGCGGCAATCCGCAGATTGCCAAAGCGGACGGCGACGCGCCCGTGCAGGCTTACATCGCCGCGATGCCGGGTTGGAAAAGCGACCTGGGCAAGCGCCTCGATGCGCTGATCGAGCGCACCGTCCCGAACCTCCAGAAGGCGGTAAAGTGGAATTCGCCGCTCTACGGCGTCGAAGGCCAAGGATTTTTTCTCGGCATCCACACCTTTACCAACTACGTCAAGGTCGCCTTCTTCCGAGGAGCCGACCTGCGGCCCGTTCCGCCGGACCCCAGCAAAGACAAGTACACCCGCTACGTCAATATCCGGGAGGGACAGTTCGACGAGAAGCAGATGGCTGCCTGGATCGAGCAGGCCGCGGTACTCCCGGGCTGGGTTCCCTGACCCCTTGGCCCGCCCACCCGGGCGGGCAGCAGGCCGCCTCCGAAGAGACCTTCCCTATCCCCCGGTTCGACCGTACTGTTCGGGGTTACGCACACTCCAGAACGAACCATCCGACCCCGGATACCCTCGGGGCCTTCGCTCGTGACCTCAAATCCGGGGCCTCTTTTCAATGACCGACGACTCGTTGATTCGTACCGCGATCCAGACCTATTTCGACGGGATGTACGAGTCGAGCCCGGAGAAGATCCACACCGCGTTTCACGAGAACGGGCGGATCACGGGTTACCTGCCCGATGGGCTCCATGAAATGCCGGTCGGCGATTTTGCAGGCTTCGTCGCGAGCCAGCAGCCGTCACCCAAGGCGTCCGGGGCGCCGGCCCGGCTCGAGATCATTGCACTCGACATCGCCGGCAACACGGCCGTGGCCCGGGTCCGCGACGACTACCTGGGCATGACGTTCCTCGATACGCTGTCTCTCATCAAGGTCGGCGGCACATGGTCGATCTACAACAAGCTGTTCCATGTCGAAGGTCCCGCCCAGTGAGACCAACCCAATCCACTTCACCCCGTTGGAGCATGACGATGGCCCGTCACACCGTATGGCTTCCCGCAGTGCTCGCGTCTCTCACGCTGGTCAACAGCGTCTCGGCTCAACACATCATCGGCACGCGCGACGACAAGGCGCTGCGTACCGATAGCGTCTTCCGCGCCTTCGATCGAACCGACTCCCCCGGATGCGCCATGGGGGTCTATGAAAACGGCAAGCTGCGCTACGGCCGAGGCTACGGCATGGCCAGCCTCGAGAACGGAACCCCGATCACCCCGAGGACGGTCCTCGATATCGGGTCGATCTCCAAGCAGTTCACCGCAATGGCGATGCTGCTGCTGGAGAAGGACGGCAAACTGTCCCTGGAGGATCCGATCCGGAAAATCTTCCCGGAAATGCCGGCGTATGCCGACGGGATCACCTGGCGGCGGGCTCTAAGCCAGACCAGCGGCCTGCGCGATCTCTGGACGCTCTGGGGACAGACGGGCCGGACCTTTGCCGGTGATACCGTCGATGCTATCAACATCATCACCACATCGGCCCAACCCAACTACACGCCGGGCGAGCGCTATCTCTACACCAACTCCGGCTGGATCCTTGCTGCGCAGGCGGTGTACCGCCTGACCGGGAAGACGCTCCAGGAGTTTGCCAACGAGCGGATCTTCACGCCGCTCGGCATGTATGACACCCGGTTCCTGGTGGACCGGAACGTCATCATCCCCAACCTGGCCGAAAGCTACGCACCACGGAGCCCTGGGTTCCGGATTCAGCGAAACAACTACGACGGCGCCATCATGGGCGCCGGCGGCATCCATACCACGGTGGAGGACTTCGGCCGCTGGCTCAACAACTTCGACCAAGCCACGGTCGGTGGTCCCGACATCATCCGCGCCATGACGACGGCCACCAAGTTGAACAACGGCGCGCCGGCGTACTCGGGCGTCGACCAGGCGTACGCGTTGGGTCTGATCGTCGGCACCGAGCGCGGCGTGCCGGTGGTCACCCACAGCGGCAGCTGGGGCGGTTTCCGGGCGCAGTTCTACCGCTTTCCGGAACAGAAGACCGCGGTTGCCACGTTCTGTAATCTGACGACGGCAGACCCGGGCAGCCTGACCGACAAGGTGGTCGAGATCTACCTGGGCGACCGGATGCGTCCGGATACGGCGGCGGCCTGGACCGAGGCCCTGAGCAAGGAAGCGCGGGTCAACGTTCCGGCTACTACGCTCCGCAGCCTGGTCGGCGTATGGCGTAACGTCGAGCGCGGCGAAGTGCGCCGCACCGTCATGGCGGGCGACACGCTGGTGGCGGAAGGCATGATGCGGACCGAATATGTCCCGTTGGCCGGCAACCGCTTCCGAGTGGGCCGCGGCTCCGAAATCCGTTTCGAGAACGACGGCGGCACACCGGCCCGCATGCTGGTGCGCGGCGCCTCGGGAACCGTGACGTTTACCCGCGCCGGCGCCGCCAACCTCACTCCTGCGCAGCTTGCAGAGTACGCCGGCGACTATCGGAACGACGAGATCGACGCGACCCACACCTGGAAAGTCGAGAAGGACAAGCTGGTGGCCTACTCCGGCTATCGGCGGCTGGGCGAGCTCGATCCGAGCTACAAGGACGGGTTTACCCGTGGCGGCAGCGTGATCGACATCGTGCGCGACCGTCGCGGCCGGATCACCGGGTACACGATCCAGTCGGGGCGCGTTCGCGATCTCCGCTTTACCCGCGTGCGGTAATACCTAATCGAGGTCGGGTCCCGCGATGACGGCAAATCGCTTGATGCGTTTTCCGGATTCGGTCAAACGGGACCCGGCCGTCGACGCCTGGTTGCAGGCGCAGCCGGGCAGCCTCGGAGCAACGGCACGCCACTGGTTCGACGTGATGCGCCGAGCAGGCAACGATGTCCAGGAACTGCTCCACGACGGACATCCGACCGCCTGCATCGGCGACGTCGCGTTCGGCTACGTCAATGTCTTCACCGCCCACCTCAACGTCGGATTCTTCCACGGCGCCGACTTGCCCGATCCCGGCCGATTGCTGGTCGGCACCGGCAAGTTCATGCGTCACGTCAAGCTCGGCCCCGATCACCCCGCCGATCCGGTGGCCCTCGCTGCGCTGATCGAGGCCGCCTACACCGACCTGCAGCAACGGCTGGACGACCTGTAGCAGGCCCCCGCACAACGGTCGTCCCGGTGCTATCTTCGCGAGAGAGGCCGCCAATTGGCAGCCGTTCCCAGCCACCCCGATTTTCCCGGGAGGACCCATGGACCTCGGCGCTTTCTCCGTCAGCCTGGCCGTGAAGGACATTGCGGCTTCACTCGCATTCTATGAGAAGCTCGGCTTCACGGCCCTGGGAGGCAATCAGGAACAGAAGTGGCTGATCCTGAAGAACGGGACGACCGTCATCGGTCTGTTTCAGGGCATGTTCGACAAGAACATTCTGACCTTTAACCCGGGTTGGGACAGCGATGCGAAGCCGCTGCCGACCTTCACCGATGTCCGGGACATCCAGCAACAGTTGCAGGCAAAGGGCGTTGCCATCAAGGCCACGGTTGCCACGGAGCAGGGTCCGGGTCACCTTCTGATCCACGACCCGGATGGCAACCAGATTCTGATCGATCAGCATCGCTAGGATCGAGGTAGCGCGTGACTCCAACCCGCACTCCGGCCGATCCTGCCAATGGACCGTAAGACCCATTGGGAAACGGTCTATCGCACCAAGGCGCCGAGCGAGGTCAGCTGGTTTCAGGCGACAGCTGCGCAATCCCTCGACCTGATTCGCGCCTTTCTCCCGACCACGGCGTCGATTCTCGATGCCGGCGGCGGCGCATCGCGGCTGGCGGAGGATCTCTGGGCAGCCGGCTACCGTAAACTCGCCGTCATCGATCTTTCGGTCGCCGCTCTGCAGCACGCCCGCGACCGACTCGGCGACCGGGCCTCATCGATCTACTGGATCGAAGACGATATCCTCACCTACCCGCTGCCCGCAGCTACCGTCGATGGCTGGCACGATCGCGCCGTATTCCACTTCCTGATCGACCCGGACGATCGGGCCCGGTACATCGCCAACGTCCGGCGCGCGGTCCGCCCGGGCGGCTACGTCCTGATCGCGACCTTTGCCGATGACGGGCCGACCAGGTGCAGCGGGCTGCCGACGGCGCGATACTCACCCGAGAACCTCGAACACGAGTTCGGACCCGACTTCCATCTGGTGACGACGCGGCGCGAGGAGCACCAGACACCATCGGGAGGACAGCAGGCATTCACCTACTGCCTCTTTCGCTACCAGCCCGAGTCGAGTGAGGCGTTGCCGCCCGCTCGGCTGAGCTTTGCCAACCAGATCGAATCGGAGCGTCTATTGCTCCGCCCCTGGCGGGTCGAGGATGCGCCTCGGCTCAAGGCTGCGATCGACGCCAACCTCGATCACCTGCGGGCGTGGATGCCCTGGGCGTTGCACGAGCCCTCGCCGCTCGAGGACGTCACGACCCGGATCGAACGCTTTGCCCAGGATTTTGCCGCCGGCCTCGACGGCACCTACGGCATCTTCGCGCGGGATGATGGACGCGTGCTAGGCGGCACCGGCCTCCACTTGCGCATCCCGGCGGGCGTCGAAATCGGGTACTGGCTTGACCATCGGGAACTTGGCCGAGGCTTCGCAACCGAAGCGTCGAAGGCGCTGGTCGATGAAGCGTTCCGCCATCCGGAAGTCAGACGGGTTCAGATTCGCTGCGACCCCAGGAACCTCCGCAGTGCGGCCGTCCCAGAGCGGCTCGGCTTTCGCCATGTCGAGACGCTGATCGGCCATGCGCATGCTCCCGACGGCTCCGCTCGCGATACGATGGTCTGGGAACTGACCCGATAACACCGTGCGTAGCAAGCAGTGATGCCGTAGCGCGCCTTACCGGCTCGTGCCCGCGCGTTTCATGGTCCACGAACCGATCAGCCGAGGCACCTGTAACACGCTGCCGATGGAGGCACGGCCGATCAGCGTATCACCGACCAGGACCGCGCGGTGCAGTTCCGGCGGTGTCAGGATGCGCACATCAGGCACGCTGAACGACAGCTCACTGCCTCCGACCGCGAAGTTCGGAATCTGCCGGGTCGTACTCCACCCGGGGCCCACTACACGCCACTCCGCCGAGTACGCTGTTCCTTTTGCCGTGACGATCAGAGTCACATCGACGGGGGCATCGTACAGGCGCATGGTCCCCACCCACCGCCCTTCCAGCCGAGCCGGTGAAAGGGCCTCCCCAGCTGGAAGCGGAGGGAGGTGCTCGAAGGTCTCCAACGCCGAGGACGCCGGGAGGCCGCGTTGCACGGCATCGTCGACGAGCTGCTGCACCGTGGTGGCTTCGGCGGCCGTCAGCGTGGCCAGTCGCGTGGTCGAATCCGAATAGAAGGCGCCGCGGGCGTTTTCAGTGTAGACTCGTCCGCGCACCGACGAGGGGAGACCGAGCGCCGGCCGCCCCGAGATGGTCGCCCAGATGGTGGCGGCAGCCAGGTACGAACCTGCGGCCGACGGATGAGAGCCATCGGGATCATAGAGGTCGAGGTTGGGCCGGGCGGCTAACACTGCTTGCCACGCAGGACCGACCGGCGCCAGCAGCGCACCGGTTTCCCGCGCAATCGCACCGTAGGCCGCGTTCAACCGCGGCTGCAGTTCCGGCATCGATCGGCGACTCCAGGTGAGATAGAACACCGGCTTGGCGCCGACGGCTGCGATCTCCCTGGCAAAGAGCCGTCCGAAGCTTTGCAAGAGCCCCGGATCGTTCACACTCGGCCGCCCTTCGACCAGGGTGATGCCGAGCATGCTCTGATCCTGGAGCACCACATAGTCCCAGGGGCCGCGCCGGATCGCGGCGAGCGCGTCGCCCGTGGTCCAGTGATCCCGCAGAGTGGCCCCACCCCGCACCACCATCTCGACCCGGACCTCGCGCGCCGCGTTTGCATCACGGGCAAAGTCCTCGAGCATGGCCGGGAGGTTGTTGTAATAGGTATAGCTGTTGCCGATGAACAGGACCCGGAGCGGCGGCTCCGGCGCGCGCACCAGGAACGAGAATCCCTCGAACCCATATTCGACCATCCCCTCGCCGCGCGATTCGGCGGACCTTCGCACCTGGCGGAACGCGTCCCGGACCCGCGGCAGCACATCCGGATTGGAGACGGGCAGGTTGTGCGCCGGAAAGACCCGGGTCAGTGACGGCGCCAGGGCCGCGAGCCGCTCGATGCTGGCCCGATACGCCTGATAGCCGGCGCGGGGAGCCTGGTCACCCCGGGTCTGAGCGTCGGCCGAACGAGTCGCCAGTCCGCTAAGCAGGAGAACCGCCAGCGACAGCTTCCGGATCATCGAATGTCTCGCAGCATGGGCGAAACCGAATCTAATCCCGGCCCCGCCCGGCACCCGGCGGCGTGGAACAGCGATTGCAAGCATTACACTGCACCGGCTCCGGTACGCCGAGACCGGCTTGCAAAGAGCGACGCAATACTTTACAATGCAAAGTACTTGCTACGACGACCCGCGCCCGGGTGGACCCGTCACATGACCGACTCCGATCCTCCAGCTCTCCATAATCGCGCCCTGGACGACCTGACGTTCATCCGGCGGACCATGGAAGGCGCGGCCTCGTTCACGGATGTCCCGGGCTGGGGGCTCGTGGCGGTCGGGGTGGTCGCGTTGGCCACCGCCCCGATCGCGGCCCGGCAGCCATCGGCCGAGCGCTGGCTTGCGGTATGGTTGTCCGCCGCCACCATCGCGGCAATCGTCGGTAGCGCGGCCATGGTGGCCAAGATGCGGCGACGGATCGCCTCGAATGGTGCCCGCCTGCTCAACGTTCCGACCCGGAAGTTCCTGCTCGGTTTCTGGCCGGCCATCTTCGCCGGAGCGCTGATCACGATCGGCCTGCTCGATCCGTTCACGCCCGGCATCGAAGCGCGGCTGACGGCGCACATTTTTCCCGGCCTCTGGCTGGTGCTCTACGGGCTCGGCGTCACCACAGCCGGCGCCTTTTCGATCCGGGCAGTTCCCATGATGGGGCTCGCCCTCATGCTACTCGGCGGAGTCGCACTGTTCCTGCCCGCGCTCGACGGCGATCTGATGATGGCCGCTGGCTTCGGAGCACTGCAGATCGGCTTCGGTACCTACATCGCACGGAGACACGGTGGCTAAGAGAGACGGCAACGCCGCACGCGCGCGTGCACCCGAATCCCATCCGCGCGCGACGGGCGCCAAGCCCTCGCGGAAGGGGGGCCATTTGACACCGATCGACGGCAATACTGCCATCCCGCTGGAACTCGACCGCGTCATTCACGAACGCCTGCGCCTCGCCATGGTCAGCGCGCTGGCGGTGAACGAATCGCTCAGTTTCAACGAGCTCAAAACCCTGCTGGATGCCTCCGACGGCAACGTGTCGGTGCACGCCCGCAAGCTCGAAGACGCCGGTTATATCTCCTGCACCAAGGGGTTCGACGGTCGGATCCCCCGAACCGAGTATCGGCTCACAGCACAGGGACGACGCGCCCTCGAGCGCTACCTGGCCCACATGGAAGCGCTGATCAAACAGGTAGGGCGCCCATGACCACGGATTCCGATCCGGACCCGGCAGCCCCATCGTCGCTGCCGTCGCATCTGGCCATCATCATGGACGGCAACGGTCGCTGGGCATCCAGCCGAGGCCGTCCCAGGTGGATGGGGCACGCGCGGGGCGCCCGCACCGTCCGGGAAGTGGTGGCCCATTGCGCCCGGCTCGGACTCGAACAGCTCTCCCTCTACGCATTCTCGAGCGACAACTGGAAACGGCCGCGGGAAGAAGTGGGGTTCCTCTTCGACCTGTTCGCCTCGCATCTCGATTCGCAGCTTGCGGCTCTGGTCCGTCACGGCATCAGGCTGTCGGTGTTCGGGCGCCGCGATCGCCTGCCGGCTCCCCTCGTCGAGGCCATCGCCGATGCCGAAGCGCGCACCGCGGCCGGACGCCGGATGCATCTCCGTGTCGCGGTGGATTACTCGAGCCGAGCCTCGATCGAACGCGCGTTTACCGGCACACCGGCTGATCCCGACAGTAACGGATTATTGCCACCGGTCGACCTGCTGATCCGGACCGGGGGAGAGCGGCGCCTCTCCGATTTTCTCCTTTGGGAATGCGCCTATGCGGAGCTGGTTTTTCTCGAGGTGCCGTTTCCCGACCTGAGCACCGATCATCTCGACATCGCGCTCGAGGAGTACGCCCGACGGGAACGGCGTTTCGGCGGCCTCGCAACGGCAGCCGCCGATACTCGGCCATAACCCGCCATGCATCTGGCGGTTTCCGGAAGCCATCTGGTCGGCAAGACGACCCTGACCGAGCGGCTGGCGGATGTTCTGCCCGGCTACCGTCTCGTCCCGGAGCCCTACCTGGCGCTGGTGGACGAAGGGTTCGAGTTCGCGGATCGGCCGTCACTCGACGAATTCGAAGCACAGCTCGAACGAGCCCTGGAAGACGCAGCCGACACCGGCGACGACGTCATCTTCGATCGATGCCCACTCGATCTGCTCGGTTATCTGACTACGCATCGCGACCGCGACAGCTTTCACCTCGACCGGTGGCTTCCGCGCATTCGTGACGCGGTCGCCGGACTCGGCCTCGTCATCTTCGTCCCGATCGAAGACGACGACCGGATCGTCGTCCCCCGCACCGAGCGGCCGCTCCGTACCGCAGTCGACCACGCCCTGCGCGAGATCATCGTCGATGACTGCCATGGCTTCGGCCTCGACGTCTTCGAGGTAACCGGGCCGCCCGAGGTCCGCATACAACAGGTCCTGGCCCGCATGGCCTTACTCTGACCGCTGCGAGGCTGCAGGACCAGTTTGAGCAGATCGCGACACGGACTATGTTGCACCAGGACGCTGATCGAACGACCCCACTCTCAGACAACAGAGTCATGACCCAAGCAACCCGGCTTGCCATCGTTACCGGTACCAGTTCCGGTATCGGCGCCTCACTGGCTCGGCAGCTCCTGGACCGTGACTGGCACGTGATCGGTCTTTCCCGGACGCCGGGCTCGATCCAGTCCCCGCGATACCGGCATGTCGCGATTGACCTCGCCGATACCGACAAGGTGCTTGCTGTGCTGGACAGCCGGGTGAGCTCCGCAGTCGCCGATCCATCCGTCCGCCGGGTTGCCCTGGTCAACAATGCGGCCGACGTGGCCATACTCGGCCAAGTGGCAAACGTGGAGCCCGGCGGCATGATGCGCGCCTATGCCGTCAACACGATCAGTCCGGTACTGCTGATGGGATGGGCGCTTCGTGCAGCCTCGCCTGAAATCCCGCTGCGCATCGTCAACATCTCGTCCGGCGCGGCGGTGGAGCCGGTGCCCGGGATGGGTGGCTACAGCGCAACCAAGGCTGCGCTGCGTATCACGGGCATGGTATTGGCCGCCGAGCTCGACCTGCAGGTTGGCGCGACCGGGAAGACCCGGGACGTCTCGATCTGGTCGTATGAACCGGGTATCGTCGACACTCCGATGCAGGCCCTGGTCCGGAGCACGGCGCCCGAGAAACTTCCGATCGTCGAGGTGTTCCAGCAGCTGGCCGACAACAAGCAGCTGACCGACCCCGAGGTGCCCGCCGCAGCAATCGTCCGGTTCGTGGAATCCGACGATCACCCTCGCTTCAGCGAGCAGCGCTTTCATTTCCAATGACCATTCACTTCGCACCAAACGTCTTCGATGTCTGGGCCTTCGAACGCCGACCCGAAGGCATCTTCTACTTCGTGCTGTACACCTCGGTCGAGAAGGCCGAGCGTCATTTCAACGGTGGAAGGTTCTGGCAGATCCCGAGCAATGCGATCGAGGACGGCGAATCGGTGGTGGGCGCAATCGACCGGGTGCTTCGCCGCTTCGACCTCGCGCCCAAATCGATCTGGGCCGGCGAGCACACCTACATGATCTACAACCGTCGCTTCGATGAGATGCAGGCGATTGCCGTGTACGCCGCCGAGGTCGAGGCCGGCACCATCCGATTGGATCCATCGGAGCACGCCGAGTATGCCTGGCTTCTCTATGAAGCCGCGTTGGAGCGGGTTCACTATCGCGGCCTCAAAGACGGATTGCGATCGGTACGGGAATACATCACCGGCGTCGGTACGCCAGCCCGGGAACTCTGCCTGTACTCCGCTCCGACAGCATAGTCACGACACGCCGCTGCCGGACATGAATGGACGCGTCTGTCCGATCGAGTCGTCATAACGTCTGCAATCACGCCATCGGTCGACACTCGCAGCGACCCCGCTTATCATCGGGGCCACGTCATTCCTGGAGTTCGACCGATGTTCCGTCCCCTGTTCAAACGCTCGAGCGTCTTCTCGCTCGGCTTGCTGCTTTTCGCCGGCGTGATGTCGGCGCAAACTGCGCCGCCGCAGCCCTCGACCAACTTTCCCAAGGCCCCGCCCCTCCCCGATCTGACCGGGAAGACTGCCCTGGTGACCGGATCGACCGACGGTCTGGGCCGGGATGTGGCGCGTCGTCTCGCGGCCGCGGGCGCGCATGTGATGATTACCGGACGCAGCGCCGAGCGAGGTGAAGCCCTCGCCGCCGAGATCAACAGAAGCGGCAAGGGAAGCGCCAAGTTCTATGCGGCCGACCTCGCGTCGCTCAAGGAGGTCAATCGGCTGGCCGACCAGGTGGAGCGCGACACTAAGCGCCTCGACCTGCTGATCAACAACGCCGGCGTCGGCTTCCTGCTGGACAGCACCCGGCGGTTCAGCGTCGAGGGCTACGAGATGCATTTTGCCGTCAACCATCTCGCCCATCACCTGCTAACCAAGCGACTGCTCCCTCTGGTCGTGGCGGCCGCGCCCTCCCGGATCATCAACGTGTCCTCAGGATCACAGACCGCGATCGACTTCGACGACGTCATGATGGCCAACGGATATAACGGACGGCGCGGCTACGCGCAGAGCAAACTGGCGCAAGTCATGATGACGGTGGAAATGGCTCCGGACCTCGAACGCCAGGGCGTTCTGACCTACTCACTCCACCCCGCAACCACCATGGGCACCACCATGGCGCTGGCACTCGGCGCGACGCCGCGCTCGACGATTGCCGAAGGAGTGGAGTCGGTGGTCAACGCCATCGTCACGACCGAACCAACCGGGACTTACTTCAATCAGCTGAAGCCGGTGAAAGGACATGCGCAGGCATATGATCCGGAAGCGCAGGCAAAACTGCGCGAGGTGAGCGATCGCCTGACGGGACTCAAGTAGCCGGCAACGATATCGGAGAGGCGCCACGCATCACTCGCGTGGCGTCTCTCCCGATCCGGTCGATCTCCAGGGCGTGATAGCGTCCGACGAGGTGGTCGCCACGTGTTCGGCAAGGACTTCGGCTCGTGGCGCCCTGTCGGAAGGCGCGCGGAGTTCGTTGACGGCAAACAGGTACCGGGTCGGCCGCCTCAGGAAATCCCGCCACGTCTCCCCCAGAAGCCGCGCCGCCTCGGGCACCGAGACCTCGCGCGCGCGGATCGCGAGCAAGAGCGCCAGCACGAAGCTGACCCCGAAGTTGAGCAGTCCGATGATCAGGACACCCGCCGCACTGATCGCCGCAAACTTGGTCAGGAAGAACGCCGGTCCCATCGCCGAGAGCGCCAACGCCAGCTGACTGGCCGACAGCGTCACGTGACGCACGTCGAGCGGCAGCCCAAAGAACGCGCCGACGACGGGCGCCATGCCGAGCGCAAATCCGAGGGCAATCGACGTACCATATCCGGCAATCGAGTGCATGAACCCGCTGGACCACCGTAGCGCGGCAGACGCTCCGACCATGCGCACCAGGCCCCGATGGTGGGCAATGGCCTCCGGCAGGCGCCGATAGACGGCAAAGTTCTCCAACCACCCGCCGATGACGCTAGACACCATCAGGATGACGCCGGTAATGGCCGCGAACAGAATCGTTCCCGAGGAGAGCGGATCGAGTGACCTGACCGCGTAGACCGCCGTTTCCGGCTCGAGAAACGATTGTCCCGTCTTGACTCGCCAGAGGAAATCGAAGAGGATCGCCACGGGAA
This sequence comes from Gemmatimonadales bacterium, assembly GCA_037189525.1. GTDB lineage: Bacteria > Gemmatimonadota > Gemmatimonadetes > Gemmatimonadales > GWC2-71-9 > SHZU01. The sequence continues at coordinate 996,767 of JBBCJC010000002.1, read as the reverse complement.
CAGCCATCCCGATATTGCCGAGGACGGCAGCCGTCTGCGATCGGGTAACCCGGGCGACTTCTTCGCTGAAGCGCTGATGGTCGGTCTGGTTCTGCGTATCGAGCAGCGAGTCGGCCAGGGTGGCGGCAAACATGGCGGGCTGCTTGGTCGCCAGCTTGAAGCCGAGCACCTGCATCAGCACGAAGGAGCCGGCATAGTTGATGGAAGCGGCCAGGCCCGCGAAAAATGGCGGCAGGTCCATGTCGCCGATGACGAACTTGAGGGCCAGGGTTCCCACGGTCAGCGCACCACCGCCGGCCGCAGCCACCAGAATTTTCCACCAGCCTGCCCGGGATTGGACCAGATAATGTTTGCCCGCCTCACCGGTCCGCTCGACCACCTTGCGGGAGAGCTGGCGCATCGTGCTGGTCAGCACCACGCTGATCGAACGATCCTGATGGACGGCCCGCCCCAGCGAGGAAATCAAGGCGGCGACCAGACGATTCCGCTTTTCGGGCGGCGCGGTGACCACATGGGCCAGCAGATCCAACCGGTCGAGCAAGGCGCTCATCTGCTCGAGACGATAGACGAGATGGGTACTGACCCCATGGGATTCGATATGGGCCACCACCTGACCGACCGAACCTCGGCACGCGGCCGTGGCCTCCAGCAGCTGTTCTCGGAGTTCGACCGGAACCGCTCGCGATGCGCAGGCAGTGGAGAGCGCCGACGCATGGTGCACCAGCGTGAGGAACGGCGGTGCGCGCCGAGCGCCTTCGTCGAGGCGATCGAGCACATCGGGCGAACTGCCGATGGTCGCGATGCCCGCCGCGAGTGTCACCACGGCGTCCGCCATCTCGGCACGAAGGTGTGCCCAGGCAGGCGCCATCGTGTCCGACGTCAGCAAGCGGACCAGAGCGGCAAACACCTCGGGAGAGAGGCGGGTGAGTTCCCGTGCTTCATCCGCCGACGGTACCATGCTGCGCAGCACTTCGGCCAGATTGTTCGGCTCGGGCGGCGCGGGCAGCACGCGCCGGATGATCCGCTCGGCCGCTTCACCGATCACGCCGAACTGCGCAGTCAGCCCGGTATCGGCGAACAAACGCATGGCATGGGTCGAGACCAGCAACGCGTTGAGCTCGGTCAGGAACAACTCGCGGCTGACCGTGTCCACCTGGAGCGTTTCGACGAACAGACTGGTCCGCTCGGTTTCGCCGTCGGCGCCGCGCTCGGCAGCGATCCAGATCCCCAGTTGTTCGAGCCAGGCCACCCGATCGGCGTGCGATTGCAGGCCGTGCAGGCCGGCCAGGAGCTTGCGCAGCGACCCCGCCGGATCCTGTGCAGCATCCCGGGCCAGGAGTCGGTGTATCCAGCGCCGCGGCGATGTCACGACGCGGTGCTCCCGGCGTCCCTGGCAATCTCGATCATGGGGCGCATCGTAGGGGGGAGTCCGTCGCCCCGTCAAGGCTCTGGCAATGCGGACGTTGACAGCCCGTAGATCCCGTCTGATGTTGTTGATGCGGAAGATCGGATCCTCGGACAACTAGAGATAGCTCAGCCACCAGCTCCGCCCTCGCGCTTTGACCCCCGCGTACCATTTGCAGAGCGGATACATCGCCGCGATCACCACCACCCACACCACATAGACGACCCAGAGGTCGTAGCCGAAGTTCGGAGGGAACTTGTCGGCCGATCCGCCGAACGTGGGGAACGGCACCAAGGCGAATTCGGCGGCTGCCCCGCCGTAGGTGACAAAGGCCAGGACCCGCGCAATGGCGTGCGCGAGATAAAAATGGGCCGCGTAGTACATCAGCGGCACCCGTCCAAAAATCTTCACGAACTCCGCCACGCGGTTGCCCGCCAGCGCGATCTTGTCGAGTAGCACCAGGAACAGGAACGCCGGACCGAGCGTCATCAACAAGAACTGCGGCGAGGCCGGGTACTTGTTGGTGTTGAGGAAGCCGAGTACCGGATGTCCGAACGTCGTGCCAAGCTGGCGCGGGATCGGATCACCCCAGCCGATGAAGCGCAGAACGAAGAAGCCGACGATCGCCGCGCCGCCAAGCCACAGCAGCCACTTCCTCCGCACCTCCGGCGCGCCCGAAAACAGCGGTCCGAGTCCGAAGCCCAGCGCCATCACACCCACCCAGGGCAAGAGAGGGTATGGCGAGATGACCGTCAGCCCGCCGACCTGGCTGACAGTGAGCTGGTGCAGGAAGCGCGCAACCTGCACCTCGACCAGCAACGGATGCAGCAGGATGATGGCGGCGCCGAACGGCGCGATGGCGCGTATCGGCAGCCAGACGATCGCCGCCAGCGCGATCATCGAGAGTCCCAGCGCCCAGAACACGAGCAGAAAGAGCGGCGCCTCGCTCCACCAGGCGAGCTGATACCCGACGCGCATGACCGTGACCTCCAGCACCATCAGCCAGAGGCCGCGCGTCACGAGGAAGGTCGAGAGCTGGCGACGGGTGCGACCGTTCTGCAACCAGAACCAGGCGCCGAGCCCGGCGGTGAGCGCGAACACGGGGGCGCAGAAATGCGTGATCCAGCGCGTCAGAAACAGGATCGTCGTCGTGCCGCGGAAATCCGTCGGCGAGGCGCCGGTCAGGGCGCCATTATGGAGGAAATCGCGGATGTGATCCAACGCCATCACGATCATCACCGCGCCTCGGAGCACATCCACGGAATTGACGCGCGGCGCCTTCGTAATACCCAGCGATGGAGTGCTCATACGCCTCTCGCAGAAAGGGCTTCGATGACCGTGTCCGTAAGATTGTGCTACACGCGCTCCGTCACATTATTGTCTAGACCATGCTGTTTCGTCAGGCGGCACTCGACGGGATCCAGGCGGGCGCTATCCGGCTCGCCTTTCGACGCTGGCGCCGGCCCACCGTTCGCGCCGGCGGAACGCTACTCACGCCCGTCGGGCAACTCGAAATTGGCACCGTAACCCAGGTGACAGCAATAGAGATCTCCGAAGCGGACGCCCAGCTGGCGGGTTACACCGATCGCGCCCAACTGCTCGCCGACCTCGATCGGCGCCCGGAAGGGTCGATCTATCGGATCGAGATTGCCCGGCTCCTGCCTGATCCGCGTCTCGCGTTGCGGGAGGCGGTTCCGACGGAGCTGGACATCACGACGTTGATCGCCCGGCTCGCCCGGTTGGACGCCCGGTCGCCCGCCGGACCGTGGACCACTCGCGTCCTGGAGCTGATCGCTGCGCAACCCGCGGTCCGCGCCGGCAATCTCGCCCGCCAGTTGGGACAGGAGAAAGAAGCCTTCAAGACCAACGTTCGTAAACTGAAGACGCTCGGCCTGACCGAGAGTCTCGAGATCGGGTATCGCCTGTCCAGCCGAGGCATGGCGGTCCTGACCGCCCTCCGCCAGAAGCCGTAGTCACTCAGCAGAGCAGCGCGTTGCATCCATAGTATTCCCCCGGGCCGACGGGGTTCTCCGTGTGAGCACTATTCCCACGAGGAGATCTCCCGTTCCGATGCAGACTCGCACGCTCTTACTTGGGGCGCTGCTGGCCGGCTGCGCGACAGCGCAGCCCGTTTCCAGCCCTCCCGCTTCGATGGGCCCAGCGCCCGCCCCGGCCTCACCCGCCGCGCCACCGATCGGACCGGGCGGCAAGTCGGTTCCCAACGACAACCCGTACCCGAGTACCTACACGCCGTGGCCGTCCCAGCCGACCGTGATCCGTAACGTCCACGTCATGACCGCGGCCGGCCCGACCATCCGGAACGGAGCCGTGCTGCTCCGCGACGGAAAGATTGCCGCCGTCGGCCAATCGGTCGACGCGCCGGCCGGCGCCGTGATCATCGATGGCCAGGGGAAGTATCTGACTCCCGGCATCATCGACGCACACAGCCACATAGGCGCCGGCGCGGCACCGGGCGGCCCGGCGCTGAGCGACGTCAATGAAATGACCAAGCCGGTGACCACCGAGGTCTGGGTGGAACACTCGATCTGGCCCCAGGACCCGCAGATTCCGCGCGCCCTCGCTGCCGGCGTGACGACCGCGATGATCCTCCCCGGCTCGGCCAATCTCTTCGGCGGGCGCACCGCGACGATCAAGCTGGTCCCGTCGCGCACGGTGCAAGGCATGAAGTTCCCGAACGCCAAGTACGGCCTCAAGATGGCGTGCGGCGAAAATCCGAAGCGGGTCTACGCGTCACGCGGCCCATCCACCCGGATGGGGAACATGGCCGGCTACCGGGCGGCCTGGATTCAGGCCGAAGCCTACCGGCGCCGCTGGGATGCCTGGCAAGCCAACCCCGAGGGGGCCGCACCCACGCGCGACCTCGGCCTGGAAACGCTCGCCGAAGTGCTGCGCGGCAACATCCTGGTCCAGAACCATTGCTATCGCGCCGACGAGATGGCCCAGATGATCGATCTGGCCCGTGAGTTCGGCTATCGGATCCGCACCTTCCACCACGGGGTCGAGGCCTTCAAGGTCGCGGACATCCTGGCCAAGGAAGGGATTGCCGCCGCGCTCTGGGCCGACTGGGGCTGGTACAAGATGGAGGCGATGGACGGCACGCTGGGCAATATCCCGCTGGTACACGCCGCCGGGGTACGGACCATCGTCCATTCCGACGATCCCTCCGGCATCCAGCGATTGACCCACGATGCAGCCAAGGGTCTGGCGGTCGCCGAGGAGCTCGGTCTCAGCATTTCGCACGACGAGGCGATCCGCTGGGTCACGATCAATCCGGCCTGGGTCCTGGGCCTCGACGACCGGATCGGATCGATCGAGGTCGGCAAGAATGCCGACGTCGTGCTCTGGTCGGGCAATCCGTTCAGCGTCTACAGCCTGGCCGAGAAGGTCTGGATCGACGGCGCAATGCTGTTCGACCGGACTGATCCCGCCCAGCGCTGGCGCACCGATTTCGAGCTGGGTTTCGTTTCGACTGCCGCGCGGGGGACCCGATGAGCCGAACCACCACATATACCATCGCGACTCTGCTCGGTACGGTTGCTGCGCTTCCGACCGGTGCGCAAACCATCGCCATCACCGGCGGCAAGGTCTTCCCGGTCAGCAGCGCCCCGATCGAAAACGGCACCGTGCTGATCCGTGACGGCCGCATCGTTGCCGTGGGCGCCAACGTGACGATCCCGGCCGACGCGCGGCGCATCGACGCCTCGGGCAAATGGGTCACACCCGGCCTGGTTCACGGCTACAGCGGGCTTGGCGTGCATGAAATCGGCCTGATGCCCAACACGGTCGACCGGCGCGCGACCGGGAAGGACCACGTGGCCGCCTCGTTCCCGGTTTGGGAAGGGATCAACCCCGCCTCCGTCCATATCCCTCCGGCCCGAAACCTCGGCGTCACCACTGTCGGCGTCGTCCCGCAGGGCGGGCTGATTGCGGGGCAAGCGGCGGTAATCGACCTGCTGCCCGATCGCGCCGTGACCGACCTGCTGATCAAAACGCCGGCCGCGATTGCCGCGCAGATCGGGGATGCTGCCTCCGCCGGCGCCTCCGCACGCGGTGAACAGATTGCCCGGCTCAGGGCCATCCTGACCGACGCGCGATCCGTGCTTCGGCGCGAGGCCGCGGACACCCGTGCTTCCGGCGACCTCGCCGCGAGCCGGCGCGATCTCGCGGCACTGGCGCCCGTGCTCGAAGGCCGTATCCCGCTCTATGTCACCGCCGAGCGAGCGACGGACATCGAAGCCGCGGTACGCCTGGCGCAGGAGTTCAAACTTCGGCTCGTCGTTACCGGCGCCGCCGAAGGATGGCAGGTGGCCAAGACCCTCGCGAGTGCCGGCGCCATAGTGCTCACCGGAGCGTCGAACAACAGCCCCATCAGCTTTGCCGAGCTGGGCGGACGCCGCGAGAATGCCGGCCTGCTGCGCGCAGCTGGCGTGACGGTCGGCATCATCGGCGAGCCAGGCACCGTCGATCCGGGCACCTACAACGCGGGCAATATCCGCTACGAAGCGGGGATGGCCGTTGCGGCCGGGATGACCTGGGACGACGCGCTCCGCGCGGTGACGCTCTCTCCGGCCGAGGCGCTGGGTGTCGCCGACCGGGTGGGGTCGCTCGCGCCGGGACGGCAGGCCAACGTCGTCGTCTGGACCGGCGACCCGTTCGAGTTTGCCAGCCGGGCAGAGACGATCCTGATCCGCGGTGAGCAGATCAAGTCGCGCTCGCGCCGGGACGACCTGATGCATCGCTACAAGACGTTACCGCCCAACTACCGTTCGACCCCATGATCTTCCCGGGCCCGCCGCACCTCGAGTGCGGCGGGCTTGCGGGGCCTGCTCTCCCGTACCAACTTCTCCGCCCGTCGCCAGGGCTCCCTTCCTATCGAGCGGAGTGACTCGGCGAGACCCGATCCGGACAATCCAGAACGATGAGATCTCCATCCGACGCCCCGCGTGCAACCGCCGGAGGCGGCTCCGATCGATTCGTGTCGCTCGATCTGCTGCGCGGCCTGATCATGGTCCTGATGGCGATCGATCACGCCAGCTATTTCGTCGCCAAAGTACACCCCGGAGAGTTCTGGGGTATTCCGCTGCCGACATACGACAGTGCAGCCGGATTCCTGACACGATTGGTGACCCATCTCGCGGCGCCCGGATTCTTTCTGCTGATGGGTGCTTCGATCGTCTTCCTGACGAACACGCGACGCCGATCGGGGTGGTCCGACAGCAGAATTGCGCGCTATCTGATAACGAGAGGTGCGCTGCTCATCCTGTTGCAGCACCTGGTCGAGAACCCTGCCTGGCTGATCGGCACACTCGGAGGACACCAACCGGCACCGATGGTTCCGGGAGGAGGCAGCGAGGTGATGCTCCACTTCGGCGTGCTCTATGGCCTGGGCGCATCGATGATCGCGTCAGCGGCCTTCCTGCGCGCGCCTGCCGGAGCGATGCTCGGATTCGGAACCGCCGCCATCCTGCTCAGTCAGTACCTGACACCGGGCCCGGAGCAGACCACCATTCTATTCTCGCCGGCGTGGCGCCTGTTTGCCATTCCGGGGCATAGCAACGCCTGGCAGGTCTTCTACCCTTTCCTGCCCTGGTTCGGCGTCACGCTGCTGGGCATGGCATTCGGTCGGCTGATGCGTGCCGACCCGCGTCGGGCCGTTCGAACGGGTGCGCTGGCAGGCATCGGTCTGTTGGCGGGATTCGTCCTGATCCGGATGAGCGGTGGCTTCGGAAATATCCATCCCGTCACCGGCCCCGGCTGGATCAACTTTCTCAATGTCACGAAGTACCCGCCGAGCCTGGCTTTCCTGTTGCTCACCCTGGGGTCGAATCTCCTGCTCCTGGCCGCGATCGACACCGTGAGAGACCGAGTGCGCAGCCAGCAATTCCCGCTGCTGGTATTCGGCCAGACGGCCCTCGGATTCTATCTGGCACATCTATATCTCTTTGCCGCGATCGGCCTGTTCTTCCCGGCCGGTACCGGGCGACCGGTCATGTACCTGATCTGGTTGCTGGGCCTGGCGTTGCTGTACCCGATCTGCCTCTGGTACCGCAGCGTCAAGCAGAGTAAACCGGCCGATTCTCTCTGGAAAATGCTCTAACAAACCAAACGCTCCTCGACCGTCGTCACGACCGAGGAGCGTTTGCATATGCAGGAGGGTTGTGAGGGTTACCGCACCCGACAGTCCAACCCATGGCGTCCGCACCGACTGCCAGGCAGAGAGATCGTCCTACCGGCCCTGCTTTCGGGCAATATCGGCTTCGGCCGCAATGAAGCCGAACGCTGCCCAGTAACCGCCATCGAGAACCTTCTGGAAGATCTCGAAGGCCTTGGTGCTGTCGCCGTTGGCGAGGTACCAGTTCCCCACCCCGTATCCCTGCGTCACGTACTGCAGCGGATCGGTCTCGCCCTGAGCCAGCAGGCTGTCCGGCGGAATCTCGCCCTTGTACATCAGCATCCGCCGGAAGTAGGCCGTATTCTCCAGGATCTTCATGTCCTTGCTCACCTGGCCGAGCAGCTTCTTCGCATCGTCATGGCGACCCAACCGGCGCAGCGTCATGTAGCGCCAGTCGTTGACCGAGACGCGGCTGTCGTCGTTAGTGGCAATCCTGTAGGCCTCGTCCCACGCCGCGAGCGCCTGCTGATAGTCCCCTTTGAGATAATGCGCCAGCGCAAGGTGATAAAAAATGTTGCCGTGCTTGGTGCTGGTCGGAATGCCGTGCGCGTTCGGCGCGCCATCCGGTTCGAGCTCGTTGGTCTCGCCCTTGATGAGTTCAGCAGCGCGGCTCAGATCCGCAAGCGCCTTGTCGAACTCACGCACCGTGATGTATCGATGACCCCGGAAGCGATACAGCCGCGAATCGTTCGGATGCTTGGCAATCCCGTCGGAAAATGCCGCGATGGCATCCTGGTACCGCTCGAGATAGGCCAGCCGGCGACCATACCAGATGATCGAATCGGCATCGTTCGGCGCGTTGTCCAGGGCGCGTTTGGCCACGGCAAGGTCCGCTTCGTACTTCTCGCGCGCCGCCGCCGAGATGGTTCTCGGATACAGGTTGGTACCGAGCAGTGAAACCGCTTCCGGCTTGGGGCTCGCCGGCTCGGAAGCCGGGGGAGCCTCGGCTGTCTTGGGGCCACAGCCGGCCAGCGCCGCGCCGATGACGAGCATCGGCGCCAGCCGCCGTGCGGAGCAAACGATCATCGCAGATCCTCCAGGTTCGGGTTGGAGGCGACTTCGGTCAGGCTGGGCGGGAAGCACAAGTCCCGGCCCTGGATGAACCCGGCGCTCCAACTGCTCAGCGCGGTCGTGCCGAGCCGAGCGTTGTCACGCAGCCGGCGCCCCTCGAGCCAGAGCGTAAAGTGACGCTCCCGATCGAGGGCAACCCAGGCCTGGGCGGGCGTGGTGGCCGACACCGGCGTGACGCCGGCGGCGGTCCGCACCGCATTGATCTTGTCCATCGCCGCAGTCACCTCGCCGGCGCGAAGCAGCACCTCGGCTTCAATCAGCCGCATCTCGGCGCCCTTGGCAAGCGGGGTGTCGGTTCCACGGTCGACATATTTCCGCTGCTGGTAGTACGGACGGGCGCCGCCAGCGCCGGTCTTGTTGAGATCGAGCCAGGGCGTCCGCGGGTCGCCGTTCGGGCCCAGTTCGGCGCTGATCGTGCCGTGGACCGTGGCCATCGACGAGACGACCGTGGCTTCCCAGATCCGGTTGTTCTCCCGGACGCTGTTGCCCGATCGGTGCGCAACGAACAGGAAGTCGTCCGGCACCAGCCCGGCAAACTGGGCGGCGCGGGGGTAGTCGCCCAGGATCAGATAGGCTTGCGCCAATCCGGCCCGAGCGCGCGCGGCGGTGGAATCCGCCGTGGCACCGACGGCTCCGGCAATCGTGATCGCGTTCTGGAAATGCCCGACGGCGCGCCGATAGTACTCGGCATTGTCCTCGGGAGCGCCGCCGTCGAAGATCGCCATGCAGGCGACGTCGCCCAGGATCCGGTTGGCGTACCCGGCCCACAGATGCGCCGCTGCGAGGAGCGGGCTCTGATCGGGCGAGGTCTGGGTCCGTCGCAGCCGTTCGATTCCATGCTCGGCCGTCCAGCGCGCCGCCTGGGCCTCATCCCAGAGGTAGCTCGACTCTTCGATCTTGATGCGGCCGGCGCCGAAGTTCTGCACCCATCCCTGCGTCGCATCCGCGTTGAGGTCGGTGCTGGCAACGCCGGAGTAATAGGCCGCGACCGATGCCGAGACTTCGACGTCGGACACCAACCCGACCAGCACGGTTTTGCCCGCGGCGGGCACTTCGAGCGCATCATCCTGAATCGGACCCGGATTCGTGATGTCGCAGCCTGTCAGTACACCCAGGCAGAGCCACGACGCCGCCGTCCACCGAACCAGGTTGCCGTTCACGTTCCTGGATATGTTGCTGGACTGCATCGGTTGCTCCTCGCTCCTCAGTAAGACAGACGCGCGGCGACCGTGACGAGCCGGGCCGGCGACAGCTGGTAATACTCGTAACGGGCCGGGAAGACCGCGAAGGTGCCGCCGCGGGTCAGCTCCGGATCGAGACCGGGATGCTTGGACCACTTCCACGGATTCTGGATCTGCAGCGACAGCGACGCGCTCTCCGCACCAGGCACGACGCCCTTGGGAACCTGATAGGTCGCCCCGATGGTGCGCAGCTTGAAGTAATCCGCCGGCCGAATCCACGATTCACGATCCTGCAGCGGACCGGCGCAGCGAGCACGCCAGATCGCGGCCTGGTCGGTCAGCGGCTGGCGATCGTTGCACTCGGGCCAGAGGTTCCGGCGCGCCGACTGCCACGGGAAGTTGTTGAGCGCCACATGGCCTCCCGCCCCCTCGCCGAGCGCCGTCAGCGTGAAGCGCTGGAAGAGCCGCAGATTCATGCTGAATCCATAGTTGAAGGTCGGGTAGACCGAACCGAGATACTGGTCGGTGGCATACTGCGGCTCCGCGATGTCATCCGGATTGGTGACCTGCCGTCCGAATACCGAGACCATCGGATAGCCCTGGCGAACCCACTGGCCCAGCGACGCGAACCCGACCGTGAAGGCCGGCGCGCCACCCAGGTCCACGACCTCGCTCTCGTTGGTGCTGTACTGGCCGGTCAGGCTCAACTCGACGTTCCGCTTCTGCAGCACCACACCGGTGACCGACAGCTCGAGCCCGTTGCTGCGCAGCGTCCCGACGTTCCGCAGCGACGAGATAAGGAAACCTTCCGACGGCGGCGCCGTGACCCGGAAGAGCGCATCGTTGGTCGTCCGGCGATAGTACGAGACGTCCGCCGAGAGGCGATCGTCCAGCACAGAGGTTTCGAAGCCCAGTTCGACCTCGCTGGTCCGTTCCGGGCCAAGATCGGGATTACCGACGTTGGCCGGGGTCACACCCGGCTGGCCGTCGTACCCGGCAACCGGCGTCCAGGTGCGCACGGCATCGAACGCCCCCGGCGCCTTACCGGCCTGACCCCAGGCGCCACGCAGCTTCATGGTCTGCCACCACTTGGGCCAGAAGGACTCGTCCGAGATCACGTACGACGCGCTGACCTTGGGATAGAGCTGCAAGCCGAGGTTGCTGCCGAAGGCGCTGTTCCCGTCGGCGCGCGCACCGACCGTCACGAAGAACCGATCGTTGAAGCCGAGCATCTCCTGGACGAAGAAGCCGGCGTTGACGACCGTGAGCTGCGCCTCGCTCGCGCGGGTGTTGGCGCCCGAGCTGAGCGTCACCTGGCCGGGGCCACCAAAGTTTTCCGCGGTTCCGATCAGGGTGTGGTCATAGTCGTGGTAGAACTGGCCGCCCGCCGAGAAGGAGGACGACAGCTTCGAGCCGAGCGACTTGGACCAGGTGCTGGCCAGGTCGGCCGTCAGGGTCCGATGAGTCCAGGAACTGGTGTTCCGCTGTCCCGTCCGCAGCAAGGGGAAGTCGAACGGCAGCGTCTCGTCGTTGAACGAGTTGGTATAGTCGATACCGACGGTCAACTTGCTCGTGACGTTCCGGATTCCGGTATGCGTCAGCGTCACGCCGGTGACCAGGTGATCGGTCCGGCTCGCGTTGTCGATGTCCAGCAGCATGGCGTGATTGCCGCCGGTGTAGTCCTGCGAGCCGCGGAAGACGTTGAGCAGGAAGCCGTAGGTGTTGTCGCCGCTTTCGAGGAAGTGACTGGTCCGGTTCGAGAAGGCGCTCGACACGTGGATTGACAACTTGTCCTGCGGCTGGAAATCGAAGTTGGCCCGGAGGCCCGCCCGCCGCGAGTCGTTCTTGGGCAAGGTACCTTCGGCGTACTCGTGATTGGCCGCGACGAAGTACCGGATCACGTCGTTGCCGCCCGCCACCGACAGATCGGCCTCGTGCTGCGCACCGTTCCGGAGGAAGGGCTTGAGACCGAGGAAGGTCGGGTCCTTGCCTACCACGGGGCCGAGACTGTTGGCCGTCTGAGTCCGCACGCCGCCGCCCAGCGTCAGGTTCCACTGCGGCCGGGTGCCGAACTGGCCCCGCTTGGTAAAGACCTGGATCACACCGGCCGCGGCTTCGGTTCCGTACAGCGTGGTCGCCGCAGGCCCGCGGATCACTTCGATCCGGAGCACGTCGTCGGGGTTGATGTTGTCGAGCGGCTTGGGCGAGTTCTGCGCGCCGTTGGCGCCCGGATTCCCGGTTGCCGTGGTGCGGGTGAGCGAGTTGTTCATGTAGGTCGCGTTGTTGACCCGCACGCCGTCGATGTAGATCAGCGGCTCGGAACTCTGCGTCAGGCTGCTCAGCCCGCGAATCGTGATAGTGCTGCCCGAGCCGACCTGGCCCTCGTTGGCAAACTGCTGTACGCCGGCCACCTGACCCTGCAGCATCTCGCTCATCGTGGTGCGGGGCGCGGCGGCGAGGCGCTCGTTGTCGATGGTCCCGATGCTGTTGCCCACCTCACGCCGCCGCGCCTGCCCGGCGGTACCGGTCACCACGACTTCATCGAGCCGGATCGAGACCGGATTCATCGTGAAATCCAGCGTCACGTCGCCGCCGGCCACCGTCACGGTCCGCGACTCGGCCGCGTACCCGATCCGACGGGCGATGACCCGATGGGTGCCATCCGGAACGCCGGCAATGGCATATCGCCCGTCAGGTCCGCTGGTGGTCCGGAACCCGGTCCCGTCGATCGCGATCTGCGCCTCACCGACGGGCTCGCCGCTCGACGCGACCACTCGGCCCACGATCCGGCCGGCGATGTCGTCCGCGCGCACCGATTCGAGGGCGTCGGGCCCCGCACTCGGCAGCCGCGCATCCTCGGGATTCCGCGCGCGATCGTTCCGGGCCGGCGCAATGATGACCATGTCACCGCCCAGCTCGGTGGCCTTGAGCCCCAGGCCGGCCAGCATATGATCGAGCGCCTGACCCACCGTGGCGCTCTCGCACGGGCAACTCACCAGTTGGCGCGCCGGCACCAGACGCGAGCTGAAGGCCAGCGCGACGCCGGATCGCTCGTGCAGGAGCTGCAAGCCGTTGGCCAGCGGGACACGCTCGAGGTTCAGTCGGGCCGGCCGAGCCAGCGGGCCGGCATCGACCACCGACATCGCAAGCTGGGCATCGCTGGATGCGGCCGCGGCGGTCATGAATACCAGTGCTAAGGGGATCTGCAACATCCTGGTTCTCCTCCTCGTGTCTGACATCGCATCGTTCCCGCGTTCGCGTGTCGCGTGCCTCATGGCTCGATACTCGCTACACCGTTATGCAGCGTGCAGTGAGCCTCCACCGCGCGGCAGACGGCGTCCAACACCTGACCCACCTCCTGCGAGGTGAACCAGGCCGTGACCAATCGTTCGGCAACGACCGTATCGGGCAGCAGAATCTGGATGCCGTACCGTCGCTCGATTTCCCGGGCCGCCTGACGCAACGGCGTATCCTGGAACACCAGGAAGCCGCGCATCCAGGTCAGCGCCGTGTCGGGATTGGCCCCGCGAATCACCAGCGGCGCCTCGCCGTCGGTGACCGTCGCGATCTGTCCGGCCACCACGATCTCACGCCGTCCGCCCGCGGTCAGGGCTACTTGGCCCTCCGTAACCACCAGCCGGAGCGCCGTACCCTCGACCCGAACGTCGAAACGGGTGCCCAGCACTTCGACATCGCCGATCCGGGTGCGCACCGTGAACGGCCGAGCGGTGTCGCGCGCCACGGCAAAGAAGGCCTGGCCGTCGAGCCAGACTTCACGACGCGCCCGGGTGGGCGAAACGCGCAGCCGGCTCTTGGGCGCGAGGCGCACCATGCTTCCGTCGTCGAGACGCGCGGTCGCGAGTTCTTCGATTTCCGTGATGAATTCGGCGGCGCCGAGCCCGGCGGGGTTGGACGACGGCACGGCGCCGGGGCCGCGCCAGAACTGGCCCACGGCGAGGATGATCACGGCCGCGGCCGCGAGGCCCGTTAGGGCGTAACGCCGCCTGAGAGTTTTGCGCCGATCGAGGATGGCCCCGAGGGCCGGCGGGTGCGATGCCGGCAGCCACGGATCAGGGCGATTGGTAACGCGCCAAAGCTGCGCGAGTTGCTGGTATCGGGCTTCATTCGCGGGCGCGGCGCGACGCCAGGCGCTCAGTCGAGCGGCATCGGCCGGCGCAATCCGGTCCTGTAGTTCCGCGAGGATGTACTCGTCCATAGGGCTCCGAAGGTCCGGAGGGTACCGGACCACAACCCGGCATGCCCCTCGTCGTGAGGAGAACCCGCGAGAACCGGACGGATACTATCGGGAGGACGCGTTCCGGCGGACGATCTGGAGGGTGGGGTTGGAGGACGAGCTTTCGAGGTGGACGGCCAACAGGCGCCGGAGGTCCCGGAGCGCGGTAACCATCGTATTGGCAACGGTCTGCGGCGACAGATCGAGCAGACTCGCGATCTCGGCGTTCGAGAGACCGTGGTAGCGGGACAGCACGAAGATTTCGCGACGCCGGGGCGGCAGTTGCTCGACCGCAAGTTCAACGGCCGTTTCGAGTTCCCGGGCATCGAGCAGACCATCGGTGGTCAGGAGACAAGGCGCGTCGAGCGCCTCGTCTTCGATCCAGTGCGCCCGATTGCGAACCCGGCGCCATTCATTGGCTACCAGATTGCGAACTACCCGATACAGGAACGGCCGCAGTTCCGCGCCTTCCGGCAACGAGTGCCCGCGTTCCCACAAACGAACGAATCCGCGCTGCACCAGATCTTCGGCCGTCGCGCCGTCGCCCAGGAGACGGGTCGCGTAGGCAACCAACGGCGCCCAATACTCGTGCATGACACGCTCGAGCAGCGCGGTCTCACGCGCACCCGACGGCGCAGGAGTCTGCCGCCGGAATATGCCAAGCCCGAGCTGAAAGCGTCGCGTCATGCTGCACCGGATTGTGCGGGAGTCTGACCGATGCAGAAGAATCGCGTCGGCGCACGCAATGAAACAGACGGATCACGGAGTCGTCAAGGCGCTGCCATTTTCGCGGTCGACGACAATTGCCGGCGCCCCGATCGCCTTTTGTGGACGGGAGATTAACTTTTTGACAACTCCACCAGGACATGCCCGTGCGCTTTGCCCTTCTGGCCACTCTCGTCTGCGCGCCCGCCGGCGCCACTGCGCAGCAAGCAACGTCGGACACGCTGCCGCTCCGTGTTGCCGAGAAGCAGATCGACGCCTTCAACCGCGGCGACGTCGACGGCATGATGGTGCTCTTTGCCGAATCGGCCACGATGACGGAATTTCCCTCCGGCAATCTGATCGCCAAAGACAAAGCCACCATCCGCGAGCGTTTCGCGACCATGCTGGCTCGGCCCGAGCGCCTGATCATCACGGTCGACCCGCGCGTCGCCAGCGGACCGTTCGTGTTCGAACTCGAACGCTGGAAGGCCAAACCCGGCGAACGCGATCACTCGATCTGGATGTATGAGATCCGCGGCGGGCTGATCCAGCGCGCCTGGACCGTTCGGATGCCCTGAAAAAAAAACGCGGTGAGAGATCGCTCTCTCACCGCGCCGCCGCCTGCCGTGCAACAAACTCAGACGCTGAATGGCAGCGTCCGTACCGGACTTCCCGTCAACACCGCCACCGCGTTGGCCACCGCCGGACCGATCGGCGGCGTGCCCGGCTCACCGACGCCGGTGGGCTTTTCGGTCGACGGAACGATGTGGACTTCGACCGCCGGCATTTCATTGATCCGGAGCACCCGGTAGCGATCGAAGTTGGTCGACACCACCTTGCCCTTGTCGATTGCAATCCGTCCGTACAACGCCGCGCTCAACCCGTACGCAATCCCGCTTTCCATCTGCATCCGCACGACATCGGGATTGACCACGATGCCGCAGTCGACGGCACAGACCACCCGATGCACCCGCGGTTTGCCATCCTCCAGCGAGACCTCGGCGACTTCCGCGACATACGAATTGAAGGACTTGTGTACGGCGACACCGCGCGCCCGTCCTTCGGGAAGCGGGCCGCCCCACCCCGCTTTCTCCGCAGCAAGGTTGAGGACGCCCAGCCAGCGCGGCTCTTTGCCCAGCAAGCTGCGCCGGAACTCGACGGGATCGGCGCCGGCGCTCCGGGCCAGTTCGTCGACGAACATCTCGACCGCAAACCCGGTATGGGTATGACCGACCGAGCGCCACCACTGCGTCGGCACCCCAAAAACCGGAGAGTGCAGGTCGACATAGACGTTGGGGATGTCATACGGATGATCCGCGGCGCCCTCGAACGAAGCCGGATCTTTGCCGGTCCCGGAGTCGAACATCGTCCCCGCCGAAATCGACTGTCCGACCACCCGATGCGACCAGGCCACCGGCTTCCCGTCGGCGTCGAGCCCCGCGCTGATCTTGTGGAGGAACGCCGGGCGGAAGTACCCCGCCGCCGAGTCGTCTTCGCGCGTCCAGACCAGTTTGACCGGCACTCGGCCTTCGATGGCCTTGGCAATCGAGAGCGCTTCCAGGATGTAGTCGGCTTTCGGATTGGCACGCCGGCCGAAGCTGCCACCGGCATACAGCATGTTGATCTTGATCTGCTCCGGCTTGAATCCCGTCGCCGCGGCCACCGCCATCTGATCCGGGGTCTGAAACTGCTCGCCGTTCCAGATTTCGACCCGATCCGCCTTGAGGTCGATGACACAATTCATCGGCTCCATGCACGCGTGCGACAGGTACGGAAACTCGTAACTCGCCTCGACCGTCTTGGCCGCGCCGGCCAGCGCCCGCGCCGCATTGCCGTCACGCCGGATCTCGGTGCCCGGGCGTCCCGCCAGTCGGCGCAGCTCCGCCATGATCTCGGCGTCGCCCAGCGTGTTGGCCTTCCCGGTATCCCACTCGACTGCGAGCGCATCCCGCCCTTGCTTCGCGGCCCAGGTGTTGTCCGCCAGTACCGCAACCCCGTTCGGAATCTGGACCACGTCGACGACGCCCCGAACCGCCTTGGCTTTGCTCGCATCGAACGACTTGACGGTGGCGCCGAAGAGCGGCGGATGCGCAACCACCGCCGTCAACATGCCCGGCAACCGAACGTCCTGGGTAAACTGCGCCTGGCCGGTCGTCTTGTCGCGCGCGTCGGTGCGCAGCGCCGCCCTGTCCTTGCCGATGTAGCGGAAGTCCTTGGGATCCTTGAGCGGCACGTTCTCGGGCACGGGTAAGGCAGCCGCCGCGGTGACCAGCGAGCCATAGGCAGCCTTGCGCCGGCTCTTGGTATGCACCACCGTATTCGGCTCGGTGCTCAATTCCTCGACGGGCACGCTCCACTGCTGCGCAGCCGCCGCGAGCAGCAGCGCCCGCGCCGTGGCGCCCGCCTGGCGGTGCTGCTCCCACGAGTTGGCCACGGCCGTCGACCCGCCGGTACCCTGGATCCCGCCGAAGGCGCTGTTGCCGTAGCGCTGGGCGTCGGCCGGCGCCCCTTCGACCCGCACCCGGCTCCAGTCCGCATCGAGTTCATCGGCCACGATGGTGGCCAGGCCGGTATAGGCGCCCTGCCCCATTTCGAGATGTTTGGAAAAGATGGTGACACTGCCGTCGTCACCCAGCCGAATGAATGCATTCGCATCCCAGATCTCGTTCGGCCCGGCCGAACTGGTGCCACCTTTGGGAGCGCACCCGGTGCCGTAGACGGTGACCAGCAGCCCGCCACCAACCGCAATGCCGGTGCGCACAAAATCCCGGCGGCTCCATGCACGAGAGGTCATGGCTCAGGCCCTCCGCGTTTCGGCCGCGTGGTGAATCGCCGCGCGGATCCGCTGATAGGTTCCGCAGCGGCAGATGTTGCCCGCCATGGCCTGGTCGATTTCGGCATCGGTCGGCTTGGGCGTGGCCTCGAGCAATGCAACGGCCGACATGATCTGGCCGCTCTGGCAGTAGCCGCACTGCGGCACCTGCATCTCGACCCACGCTTGCTGGACCGGATGGTTGCCGGAATCGGACAGGCCTTCGATGGTGGTGACCTTCTTCGCACCTACCGCCGACCAGGGCGTCACGCACGAGCGCACCGGGTTCCCATCGAGATGCACGGTGCAGGCGCCGCACTGGGCAATCCCACATCCGAACTTGGTGCCCGTCATGCCCAGGACGTCCCGAAGGACCCACAGCAAGGGCATGGCCGGATCCGCGTCGACTTCACGGGCCTGGCCGTTCACGCTGATCGTCGCCATGGAACTGGATCCTTTCGGCCCGCCATCGGCGGGCCTCTGTCATTGGGAACTACCGGAATCTTCTAATCTACCACCTGCCAGGCCTCGGGTCAGGACCCGGTCGGGAACGGCGTAAACCACCCCTCCGGATCATGCACCGGTTCTCCGCCACGCAGGGTCAACAGACTGACCGTAGCGGGAAGCGCCTCCGGGGCCACGGTAAAGATGTCCTGCGACAAGACGGCCAGATCCGCCATCATCCCGATGACCAACCGGCCACGCACTCCCTCTTTGCCCTGCGCATACGCCGAGCCCAGCGTGTACGCCCGGACTGCCTGCTCCATGGTCAGGGCCTCTGCCGGGTTATCCGGATGGGTCACGGCAAACATCAGGTTGAGGAACGGATTGGTGGGTCCGTCACTCCCCAAGGCAAGCATGATCCCCTCGTCGAGCAAGCTGCGCATCGGCTGGTAGGTCCGGCTCCGCTGGGCGCCGTAGCGCGCCGAGACCATCGGGCCGAGCGTCAGATGACTGGGATTCTGAACCACGACGATGCCCAGGCGGCGCACCAGTTCGTATTGATCGGGCGCCAGTCCGTCGGCGTGCTCTAGCCGAACCCGAATCCGCCTCCAGACCGAATCCGGCGCCAGGTCCGCCATGGCGTCCAGGACGACCGCAATGGCCGAGTCGCCAGCTGCGTGAAAGAGCGGCTGTTCCCGGGAGGCCAACGCCTCCTGCAGGATGACGCGCACCGTATCGGGCGAAAAATTGGCGCGTCCGTACCAACCGGGACGGTCGGTGTACGGCCGCCGATGCAGCGCCAGCCGCTCGATCGGTGTCCCGTCGAGAATGTACTTGACGCCCGACACCTCGACGCGATCGACCGGTCCGGACCGAATCGCCCGCCATGGCGCCGGTTCGCGACCGACCGGCGTAGTTGCCGGAAACGCAATCATCCGAATCCGGATCGGCAGCTCCAGCGAGTCGACCAGCTGCGCCACCGTACTCGGCTCGAGACCGATCGGCATGTTCTGGATGCTCGTGGTACCCCAGGCCACCGCCTCCGCCGCGCGCGCCCGCAGCGCCTCCACGGCGGCCGAGAGATCCTGGCCGGTTTGCCGCACCGTCAGGTTGAACATGGCGTACTCGTCCATCCGGCCCGTCAAGCGCCCGCTCCCGCCGCGCTCGAACCAGCCCCCCTGCGGATCGCGCACCGTATCGCCGATCCCGGCGGCCGCAAGCTCCGCACTGTTGACGACCAGCCCGTGCCCCGACCAGCCGCGCAACTGCACCGGATGCGCGGGGGCAATGGCGTCGAGCACCTGACGCCGGGCCCGATAGTCGCTCAGGATGCGCTCCCCGACCCGCACCACCAGCCGCGTCCCGGCCGGCACCCGAGCCACCGCGGCCCGGATACTGTCCGCAACCTCCCGCAGCGTCGGATCCGGCATCGGCCCGCCTGAGGTCGCCACGTGCTGCGAGGAAATGCCCGGCGTCACATGGTCGTGCGCATCGTCGAAGCCGGGCACCACCACCCTACCTCGGAGGTCGATGGCCGTCGCCGACGTACCGGCCCCGGCCAGCAGTTCATCGTTCGTCCCGATCGCCACGACTCGGTCGCCGCGCAGCAGCAGCGCCTCGACCCAGGGATGATCGAAGTCGGCGGTAAAGATTTTTCCGTTGTACAGCAGAACTTCACGATGAGCGACCGGACCGGGACCACCGCACCCCGCCATGACCCCCAGCAGGAGCGCGGTCAAACCAAAGCGCATGAATACCTCGTGAATGTTACCGTTGGCCTCTGCCTAACGAAGGACCCCGTTGCCCCCGGCTCACGGCTCAGCAGCCGGGGGAGGTGGAGACGGCAGGCGAATTTCCATCAGTCGGACGCCGTCGCGAAACTGTTCCGCGAAGAGAACGGCATCCCGACCGGCTGCGACGATGACGCCCTGACCCAGCGTGCTGAAGACCCGGGCCAGGCGACCCGCGGAATCGACCACCTGATACCGCCGCACCGAATCGAGAGCGGGCCGCGCTTTGCGAAGCCAGATCAGTCCGTCCGCCCCGCCGAATCCCCGCTCGAACGCCGCATGAAACGGAGCATAGGGCAACTGCTCGGCCATCGAACGCAGTTCCGGCGGGAAGGTCGACGTGTATTGCTCGCGATCGGCCGGGGTTACTTCGATGACCGCGTCCGGCAGACGTTCACCGCGACGCTCACGACGGTTCTCGATGGTCGAGACCTCGCTCCGGCGAACCCGCGCGACCCACAGCCGGCCATCGGGCAGGACGCCCCACCAGTCGGACCCGCTGAAGACCAGCCGCTCGAACCGCTTGCCCCGCGCTTCCGAAATCTCCACCACATCGAGCGGCGTCAGTCGAGCAACCGTATCGAACACGGTGAGCGCCGGATTCGATCGGACCACCACGGCGGAGTCGAGCAGACCGCGACCGTTGGCGCCCGCCACCGGCGGCACCTCGAAGTAGTACTGTCCCGCCGCGTCACGCCCGCGCGGCAACATTCCCCGGGTCGCCGCCGGCGCCGGAACCGTATCGAGCAACTGCCCCTCCGGCGACCAGATCGTGAGGCGACGGCGCCCCCAATCGGCGATGAAGGCCGTGTCGCCCACCGTAAAGACGCCGAACGGCTTGGCCAGCTCCGGGGTGCGCCCGGCGCCGATCGGCCGGGTCTGCCGCGTGGAAAAGTCGACCAGCAAAGCCGCATCGAAATCGGCGCCGACGACGACCCACCGCCGGCCACCGAGCCAACCGGCCTCCGGCAGGTCCGTCCACGGCACCACCACGGTATCGGCCCCGATCGGCAAAGGCTCGACCGGTACCGCTTCCGTCCGCCGCCGTGACTGCCCCGAATCACAGCCGACGATCAGAATCGCCAGCACACCAAGCAAGAGTTGCTGTTTCATAGCCGTTCTACCCCCCATCATTACCTGCCGCGACGCGGATCTGCCCGCGATGCGCCACCCCAGGCAAAACTAACCGATCATCGCGGCCAGCCCGCGATCAGAATACCGGCTGCCATGGCCGCACCAAGCGCGCCCTTGACCGCCGTCGCCACCACCCGGCCAACCAGAGCGCCCCACGCCGACCGTCCGGCCGCCGCCGAGTCGGGCTGGGCCGAATACTCCGCCAGGAGCGCACCGAGAAAGGTGCCGACGAACGCGCCCACGACCGAGCCGATGATCGGAATCGGCAGCCCGATGATCGCGCCGGCAATGCCCCCGAACACGCCGCCCCAGCCTCCGCGTCGGGTCCCGCCATATCGCCGGGTGTACCGCAGCGACAACACGAACTCGAGCACCTCGGCCAGCACCGCCACCGCGGCCGCCACGCCCAGCACACCCCAACTGAGCAGCGCGGGCGCCGCCGCCAGCTTGTAGACCACCCCGGCCAGCAGCATCAACCAGAGCCCCGGCAGCCCCAAGCCGACCATCACGAGCCCCGCCAGCTGGGCAATGACCAGCAGCAGATACCACAGCATCAGGCCGCGCCGTCCGGCAAGCCGACCAGGTACTGCTCGAAGTGCGCCAGAAACTTGGGCGGCCATCCCTCCGGCCGGCGCGAGGTAGCGCCGATCAGCACCTCGACCGACTCAGCAATAGCTGCGCATCGGCCGTTGACAAAGACCGCCTGACCCAGCGTAATCGACGAGGTCCCGATCCGCTGGACCCGCGTCCCGACCGCGACCTCGTCTCCGAGCCGGACCTCGGCAAGGTACTGGATATGGAAGTCCACCAGCACCACCACCGGACCGTCGTAGTCTGGCGTGCAGGGCTGAATCGGCAACTCCAGCGCGACCCGCCCGTCCTCCAGCCACCCGGCAATCCGGACGTTATTGGCGTGGCCCAGCAGATCGAGGTCGCTGAAACGAACCACGATCGGCGTCCAGAAGGAAAACCCCGCCGGATCGGTCAGGGAGCGGTCGAGCCGAAGCTCCATGGCCTACCCGCCCCGCCGCGCGCGGCTCGCCGGCGTCATACCACCTCGAACAGGCCGGCGGCGCCCATTCCGCCGCCTACGCACATGGTGACGACCACATACCGCGCGCCGCGCCGCTTACCCTCGATCAGGGCATGCCCCGCCAGCCGCGCACCGCTCATCCCGTAGGGATGGCCGATCGAAATGGCGCCGCCGTCGACGTTGAGCAATTCGTTCGGAATCCCGAGCCGATCGCGGCAGTACACCACCTGCACCGCAAAGGCTTCGTTGAGTTCCCAAAGCCCGATGTCGCCCATCCGAAGACCGGCCCGCTGCAACAGCCGCGGCACCGCAAAGACCGGCCCGATACCCATCTCGTCCGGTTCGCACCCCGCCACGGTAAAGCCGCGGAAAATGCCGAGCGGTTCCAGGCCGCGCTGCTCCGCCAGCTTGGCATTCATCACCACGCAGGCCGAAGCGCCGTCCGACAGCTGGCTCGCATTGCCGGCCGTGATGGTGAACCCCTCGCCCCGTACCGGCTTGAGCCCGGCCAGGCCCTCGGCCGTCGTGTCGGGACGCGGTCCCTCGTCGGCCGCCAGCGTCACGTCCGCTTCGCCGGCGATCTGTTTGGTTTTCTTGTCGAACAAAACTTTCCGCGCCGTTATCGGCGCGATTTCCCGGTCGAAGCGGCCCTCGCGCATGGCTGCGCCGTTGCGGGTCTGGCTCTGCAAGGCGTACTCGTCCTGCTGGTCCCGCCCGATCCCGTACCGCTTGGCCACTACCTCGGCCGTGTCGATCATCGCCATGTAGATCGCCGGCTTGTGCGCCAGGAGCCAGGCATCGTCGTGCCGGAAGCGGTTGGCATGCTCGTTCTGCACCAGGCTGATCGAATCGAGCCCGCCGGCCACCATGATCGGCACGCCGTCAACCATGACCCGATGCGCAGCCATCGCGATGGTCTGCAGCCCCGAGGAGCAGAAGCGATTGACGGTTACCCCGCTGGTCGTGACGGGCAGTCCGGCGCGGATGGCCGCTTGCCGGGCAATGTTGGATCCGGTGGCGCCTTCGGGCAGCCCGCAACCGAGAATGACGTCCTCGACCTCGCCCGGGTCGATCCCCGCGCGTTCCACCGCATGGCGGATCACATGCCCACCAAGCTCGGCCCCGTGCGTGTTATTGAGACCGCCGGTGTACGCCTTGCCGATGGGCGTGCGGGCAGTCGAAACGATGACGGCGTCGTGCATGGAGCACCGCTGCAGTTGGAAAGGTGAGCGCCACGGAGCCGAACTCGCGAAAGGTGTCGCGCGGCGGCAACCGAGGCAAGCCGAGTGGAGCTAGTCGCGCCAGCCCGCGAGACGCTCGCGGATGCCCTTGAGCGCCCGGCCCATCAGGGTCTCCACCGTTTTGATCGAGATCCCGAGCGTGGCCGCGATCTCAGGATAGGTGAGCCCCTGGTTGCGGCTCAAGCCGAACACTTCCTGGCACCGGGGCGACAAAGTCGCCACGGCCGCGCGGACTGCCTCACGGATTTCGGCCCGCTCCGCCTCGCGATCGGCCGGCGGCGCGTCGTTGCGGTCCTCCGCCGCCGATCGCGCCTGCCAATCGGCCACCATCCGCCGATGCCGCAACTGATTGAGGCTGCGATTCCGCACCGCGCGATAGAGATAGCCGACCAGATTGTCGGGCGTGGTCAGCCGCTCCCGCTGGGTCCAGAGCGCCACGAAGACCTCCTGCACCACATCTTCAGCCCCGTCCCGCGTCCGCACCAGGCCGTTGGCATAGTCGGTCAGCTTGCTGTAGTAGGCCCGAAAGACGATCTCGAACGCGTCCCGGTCGCCCTCCCGGATGCGTTCGATCAGCTCGCGGCGCAGCGGCAGCGGCTTAACCGGCTCGGACATCGACGGGATCGTAGACGGAATCAGTCACAGGGCCTAATATGATAGGATGGGAGGCCGTCACGTCAGGGTGGCGGAGTATCCCGGTGTCTCCGGGGCGTACCCCCGCGACAAGGTAGCAATGGAGCGTATGGACTCGGAGCAGCTGGCTCGATATCTGGCCGGAGAGGCCTCGGCGGAGGAACGGAACCGGGTGGATACCTGGTCCCGGGCCAATCCCGATCACCAGCGGGAGCTCGAACGCCTGGCGGTTGCCCTGACCCCGGAAACCGCCCCGGAGAGCTGGAACGTCGACGCCGCCTGGGCCCGGGTCAGTACCCGGCTCGATACGGCCCCCGGCGACACCTCCGCCGATATCATTCCGATCCGCCGGCCGTTCGTGAAGTGGCTGGCCGCCGCCGCGGTCATCCTCGCCGCCGGCGCCGGGACCTGGCTCCTGCGGCCAGACCGAGCCGTCGAATACGCCACCGGCGTCGGCGAACAGCGGGAAATCACCCTGGCCGATGGCTCGGCGGTGACCCTGGCCCCCGCTTCCCGCCTGGTGGTCGATCCCAAGTTCGGACGGCCGACCCGCAAAGTGAGCCTGACCGGCCGCGCCTGGTTCGTGGTCACCCACGACGAGGCCAAACCCTTCCAGGTCGCCACCGATGGCGCCCTGGTCGAAGACTTGGGCACCGCCTTCGAAATCCAGACCACGGGAACCGCCGTCCGGGTGGCGGTGGCCGAGGGCGCCGTGGCGATCCATCGCGAGGATGCGGCATCGGTCACCCTGGGCCCCGGCGACGTCGCCCGGGTGGACGGACCCGGCCAGACCCTGGTCGACCATGCCGTAGCCGTCGACCGGTTCACCAGCTGGCGCCAGGGCACGCTCGACTTCGAGGACCGCCCGCTCCGCGACGTCACGACGGAACTCGAACGCTGGTATGCGGTTTCGTTCGATCTGGGCACCGACCTGGCCGACAAGCGGTTCACCGGCCCGATTCCGACGGGGCAACTGCCGGAAGCGCTGGAAATCTTGGGCGCGGCGTTCCCCGAGGTGGTGGTGACACGTACGGGAAGCAGCGTCTCCCTGAAGATGAAGAGTGAACTAGCCCCGTGACCCTGCCCACCCGGCTGTTGACTGCGGTCCTGCTGCTCGCAGCGACGCCGGGGTACGCCCAAAATTCCACCGATTCGACCCGCACGGCCCTCGATCGGAAGATTTCGGTCTCGTTCGACCGGGTCGATCTCGCCACCGCGCTGACCCAGCTCCGCACTCGATACGGTATTCCGCTGGCCTTCAGTTCCGATGCCCTGCCAGGTAACCGGCCGGTGTCGGTTGCCGCTCGCGAAGAGCCGGTCCACCAGGTCCTCGACCGGATGCTGGACGGCACCGGACTCCGGATCTTCCCGGTCACGGGCGGCGCGCTGGTCATCGCACGACCGGCCGCCACCGGGGCGGACACCACCCGGTCGCCTTCGGGCGGGACCATCGCATCCGGGGTTCGCACCCTCGAACAGCTGGTCGTAACCGGCGCCGCAACCAATGCCACCTCGTTCCCGACCGACGAGCCCGGCAGCGTCACCATGATCCGGACCGACGATCTGGACGGCCAGCGATTCTCCCGCGCCGCCGATCTGTTCCGCGCCACCCTCCCCGGTCTGGTCCTCCGCGACCAGGGGCCGAGCGGCGCCCCGGCCGAGGTGCTGGCGGTGCGCGGGGCGAGTTCCTTCACAGCCCGGGGCCTCAAGGCGTACATCGACGGGGTCGAGATGGCCTCGCCGACCCTGGTGACGCTGGTCGACCCCCGGAGTATCGAGCGGATCGAAGTGATTCGCGGCCCCCAGGGCGCGGCGCTCTACGGGTCCGATGCCATCAACGGCGTAATTCAGATTACCACCCGGAAGGGCAACCTCGGCGAAGCGGTCCGGCTCCAGGGTTCGGCCGAAGTGGCCGCGGGCTCGTTCGACCAGTCCGCGCTGTCGACCGTGCTGCGGCACGACTACGCCGGCCTGCTGAGCGGCGGAACCGGCTGGGGCGCCGGCGCGCTCTCGGGCAGCATGGCCCGGGTCGGTAGCGACCAACCTCTCCCCGGCGCCCGGACCTGGAACGCGCACGCCGGCGCCAAGACCGTGTTGGGTTCACTGGTGGTGAGCGGGATGGCCCGCGGCGGGCAGTACGACTTTGCCCAGAGCGAGTATCGCCGATTCGAGATCTCCTCGGCCCCGGTGGCCGCGATGACGGCGAGTATCGCGGTGGCCACCCTGGGCCTGACCGCGTCGCATCAGACCGCCGACTGGTGGAGTCAGCGGATGGTGGTGGGCTACGACATCACCAGCGGAGCCCTCGGCACCCCGCGCAGCTACCTGTACGCCAACCGCGCGCCGCAGCCGGGCAGCAACCAGGAATGGGCCTCCCGCGCCTCGTTGCGGTACAGCTCGGCGTTCACGGCCGACCTGGGCGAGGGCAACGAACTGTCGACGACGACGGGGGTGGAGGTCACCCGGCTGACCCGCAATCGCGGTACCTGGCAAACCATGGCCTCGCTATCCTCGGCCTCGTCGTCGAACCTGGCCATCAGTTCCTACGACGACCAGGTGCGCAACGTCGGCACCTTCATGCAATCGAAGCTGGCCACGGGGCCGCTGACGCTGAGCGCGGGTCTGCGCGCCGAGCGGAGCAGCAGCTTCGGCGACGACCGCGGCGCCGCGTGGTCGCCCAGCGTCGGCGCCGCCTGGACCCAGCCGATCGGCAGCTGGGCACTCCGGCTCCGCACCGGCTGGGGCCGAGGCATTCGGCCGCCCGAACCCGGCATGAGCCACGGCCTGGTGTCCGGCACCTACGATCAGATTGCCAATCCGGACCTGGCGCCCGAGTCGCAGGCGGGGGTCGAGTTCGGCGCCGATCTGTATGCCGGCCCGGCCGCCTATGTCCGCACCACCTACTTCGATCAGCTGGCCTCGGACCTGATCCAGTCGGTCATGATCCCCGACGTGTCCGGCGCCATCACGGGATTCCAGTACCAGAACGTCGGCGCCATCCGGAACCGGGGCTTCGAACTGGAGGCCGGGGTGCGCCATCGCCGGCTCTCGCTCGATGCGCAGTTCTATGCGACCAGCAGCCGGGTCGAACGGCTGGCCCGCAACTACTCGGGATCGCTCCGGGTCGGCGACCAGTTGCCCGAGATTCCGTCGTCGTCGGGTTCGCTCCGCCTGAGCTACGGTCTGCCCAAGCTGCGGTTCGGGACGGGCGTCCACTATCAGGGCTCGTGGACCGGTTACGACTGGAACATGATCGGCCTGGCCAGCGCCGGCGCCGGCGCCAACCGGGTACCCGCGACCCAGACGCTGCTTCGCCGACACCCGGGGCTGGTGATGCCGTACCTCCATCTGTCGGCCGACCTGCTCGACGAGCTGTCGGGCTACCTGAGCATCGACAACCTCACCAATGCCGTCCGCTTCGACTCCTACACCGGCACCCGATCGGTCGGCCGGTCGGTTCTGATCGGCATCGAAATCCGACCCTGAGCTACCGCTCGCCGTCGTTCCCTCATCCTGACGCTCCCGGATACCGGTCGCCCGGCCGGCCGAGTATCATTCGGATGTCGGAGGCCGTGCGAGTCGAGAGGAGCACTCGCTCATGAACACTCGTTCGTTGGTTGGCGCCGCTTGGGCCCTTGCCCTGCTGGCGACATCGCCCCTTGCCGCGCAGACCACCGCTGCGGAAGCGGCCACCGGCTTTCTGAATGC
The DNA here is from genome assembly GCA_037189525.1 of Gemmatimonadales bacterium. Taxonomy (GTDB): domain Bacteria; phylum Gemmatimonadota; class Gemmatimonadetes; order Gemmatimonadales; family GWC2-71-9; genus SHZU01. Next base: position 969,183 of record JBBCJC010000002.1, on the reverse strand, counting down.
CTGGAACGCCCGCCGCTGGACCGAGGCGGCCCGCCTGCTCGATCTGGATCAATTCGAAACATTCCGGCGTGATTTCGCCGCCCGCGCTGCTAAAGGCAGCGACGACGCGCCTCGTATGACCGTCGAGGACCTGCGGCGATACGACCCGTCCATGCCACGCGAGGTTGCCGAGTATCAGGTTCGCATGATGGAAGAACAGCGGCGCCGCTTTGCCGATCCGACGCCATGGGAATTTGCCCGGGTCAATTCGGCAGCTGCGCTGGCGGCGCTCTCGTCCGCAGAAGCGGCCGCCCGCTGGATCGAGAGCCGGGATCCCGAATGGCAGGTCCGGATGCAGTTCCAGCAGGCCGGATGTCCGGTGCCGTCCGATCTGGGCAACATTGCGGCGCCGCGCCGGACCCTGGTCGGTGTGCTGGAGCCCACGGGCGGCGTGACCTACGCCGTGTTCCGCGAAGCGCAGGGCAACGACGCCCCTACCTGGGCAGGCGGCGATCTGAGTGTGATGGAACTCCGGCTCAAAGCGGGGCGCTGGCTGGTGGCGCCGCGCGCCGATCTGCTGCCGGAAGTCGGCGAGGTCGACCTGTCGGAATGCCGGGGCGGCCGCTAACCGCCCAGCATCTCAGCCCGGGCCTACGGCACGACCGGAGCCCGGGCTCCGCTGGCCTTCCCTGAGCGCCACTTTTCCGTTGACGATCACGGTCTCCATCCCAACCGGATAGGCAAACGGCGCTTCGAACGTCGCCTGATCGAGCACCGTGGCCGGGTCGAAGATCGCCAGGTCCGCATACCACCCCTCGGCCACCCGTCCCCGCCGGTCGAGCCGAAGCCGCTCCGCCGGCGCCCAGGTCATCTTCCGGATTGCCTCACCGAGCGGCAGCGTCTTCCGCTCGCGCACGTAGCGTCCCAGGACCCGCGGAAAGGTGCCGAGGCTGCGCGGATGCGGGTGCGCCCGTCGGGCCGGGCCTTCGATCGCCACCGCGCCCCCGTCGCTCGACACCATCGCGTGCGGATGGCGCAGCAAGCGCTCGAGATTTTCTTCGCTCATGGCAAACCCGACCATCCCGACCCGGCCCTGATTGCGACGGAGCAGACCGGCCGCGCGATCGTACATCGAGGCGGGGCCATCCAGATCGGGAATTCGCTTCCCTTCGGCTCCACGATCGGGCTCGGCCGCAACGCTGGCGACCAGGACACGATCCCAGCCGCCGATCAGTTCGACCTTGGCCTCGACCGCCGCGCGCAATCGAGCGTCCAGCGCTGGATCGTCGAGCCGGGTCAGGAACCCTTCCGTGCCCCCGTCCCGGCTCCAGAGGGGGAACAGGTTGGTGAGCCCGGTCTGATAGGCGACATAGGGATAACGATCGAACGTGACATCGCGCCCGGCCTTCCGGGCCCGGTCGACCCGGTCGAGGACCAGATCGATTTTGCCCCAGTTCCGCGGCCCCGAAGTCTTGAGGTGGGCCATGTGAACGGCGCATCCGGCCAGGCGGCCGATGGTCAGGCTTTCGTCGACCGCCTCGACCAGGCGGTCATCTTCGTTCCGCATGTGGGGCGAATAGCAGAGCCGGCGTTTGGCCAAGGGCCGGCAGAGCGCCACCAACTCCGCCTCCGAGGCAAAACCGCCCGGAGTGTATTCGAGCCCCGCCGACGCTCCGACCGCTCCCGAGGCCAGCGCGGCCTCGACCAGCGCCACCATCCGCGTCAATTCTTCCGGCGTCGCCGGCCGATCGTCGTCACCCACCACGACCTGACGGACTCGGCCCAGTCCGACCATCGACGCGATGTTGGCGCCGGGAGCCAGCCGGTCCACCTCGGCAAACCAGTCGGACATCCGAGTTCGGCCGCGCCGGTCGGGCACTCGGGATCCGCCGTCGGCGCCGACCACCGCCGTGGTGATGCCCTGGCGGACCACCGACTCGAGCCGAGGATCTTCGTCGAGGGTGCCGTCCGCGTGGGAATGGAGATCGATGAACCCGGGCGCCACGACCCGGTCGCGCGCATCGATCTCCTCGGCGCCCCGGCCGGCCAGGCGCCGGCCCAGGGCAACGATCCGGTCACCCCGAATCCCCACATCCAGTTCTCGCCCCTCGAGCGATCGCCCATCATAGACGAGGGCGCCGCGCACCACCAGATCGTACCGGGGCGCCTGCCGCACCCAGACCAGCCCGGCAGGCACCCACGCCAGCGAATGCACGAAGTGTCGGCGAGTTACCGCGCGTGCAACCTTTTCGAAAGTCATGGCATCCAATCCGATGAACAGTCAACGCAACATGGTGAAGATGATGCCGGTCGAGATTACGCAGGACCGATTCGAAGGATACGAAGTTTACGACGACCAGGGGAATTCCGTCGGGCGGGTCATCCTGCCCAAACAGGCTCGCCCCTTCGGTCCGACCCGAGGTACCGTTTTTCTGAGCCGTCAGCCCAAAGGCCTGGCACCCGCGTCGCGCGTCGCCTAACGCCGCGGCGCCAGGGCTGAAAATTCGACAGAGATCGCGTTTTCGGCCAGTCTCACCCGACCCGCGACCCTACTACATTGCGGGGGTGAACCGCTCCCGCCTCGTCACCGGATTCGCGACGTTCGTCCTGCCGTTCGGACTCGCCGCGCAACTCGCGCCAGGTTCGGCTGCGCCCGACTCGATTGCGCTGCGCGCCGAGCAGGCGATGCTGGAGGGACGTCCCTGGCAGGCCAGCCGGCTGGTCACACCGCTGACCCGCGGCACCCCGGCGCCCACCGTGACCATTCTCGCCGCTCGGGCTGCGGCAGGTTGGCAGGGATGGAACGCCGTGATCCGATTGCTGCACGGCGAGACCTGGCTCGATCGCGAGGACAACGGCGCCGGCCGCGCCTTGCTCGGGCGGGCCTATCTGGAGCGCGGCAGCGCGCCCGAAGCGGTCCTCCATACCCGTCGCTCTCTGGCCACGGCCACCGACGCAACCCGGGGCGAACGGCTCCTCTATCATGCCCGCGCGCTCGACCGGGTGGGCCAGCTCGACTCCGCGGCCGCGATCTATCGTCAGGCGGCCGCGCACCTGCCGGAGGTTCGTGACTGGGTCCTGCTCCGCGCCATGGGCGTCACCAAAGACTCGACTGAGCGGGCCGCGCTGGCACGGCAGGTCTCACTCGCCGCTGCCAAGCCGCGGCTGCCCTGGACCGAGGCATTGGCCCGGGAGCGCACCGGCGACTGGCGCGGCGCCATCAATGCGTACCAGGCGGTCGGTGCCCGGCTGGCAGCGACCCGGCTCCGGTTGGCCCACGGCGATGCAGCCCAGCGGGTTGCGGCGCGCAAAGACCTCTCGGCCTTCCTGGCCGCCAATGTGAACCGGGACGAGTCCGCCGACGCCATTACTCTCTTCGACCGGTACTTCCCCACCCGCACCGCCGCGGAAGAATTGCGGATTGCCCGTCGAGCGGCGCAACTGACCCAGAACGAACGCGCCGCTGCCGGCTTCGCAGCCGCCCGCTCGATGTTGAGCGACAACGACCGATTCACCTACGCCACCGTGCTGCTCCGGCTGGGCCGGGGCGCCGAGGCCGTTTCACTCTTCGATCGGCTCTCGACCCACGACCTGCGCGCCCGCGCCGCCTACGAACGGGCCCGCCTGCTGGTGCGCGCCGGACAGCGACAGGCCGCCGAACGGTCCCTGGCCGAGCTTCCCGTCAAGTTCCCGAATGATTCGGTGCCGGCGGCCTCCGCGCTCTTCCTGGCCGGCGACCTGCGTGCCGACCACGCGGCCGACGACTCGGCGCGGACGCTCTGGGTCACGGCGGCCACCCGATACCCGACGACCGGCTTCGGCCAGCGGGCCGCCTTTCAAGCAGCGATTATCGCGTTCCTCGATCGCGATTATGCCACGGCGGCTCAGGAATTCGACCGGATTTCCACGTCATCCTCGGGCGAGGCGCTGGCGGCCCGGTACTGGGCCGGACGCGCCTGGTCCGCACGCGGCGACTCGGCTGCGGCGCACCAGCGCTGGAACGACGTCGCGCGGCGGGCGCCGGACTCGTACTATGCGCTGCTCGTCTCCCGCCGGCTGGGCACCACCTTCTGGCCGTCGATGGGACGCCCCGACACCAGCGCGCCAGGCGCTTTGCCCGCGGAGTTGCTCCGGGCCCGCGCCCTGACCGACCTGGGCATGCGGGTCGAAGCGCGCTTCGAACTCGACGCCTTCGAGCGCAGCGCCGCCGGGACCACCTCCAGCCTTCGCACCGCGGCGCGGGCCCTGGCGGATGGCAACTGGCACGCCCGCTCGGTTCGGCTGGCCCAGCGCGCCAGCGCCGACCGGCAGGTGATCGACCTGCTCCACCCGCTGCCCTATCGGGAAACGCTGCGTCACGAGGCCGCGGGCGCTAATCTCGACCCGATGCTGGTGGCTGCTCTGATCCGTCAGGAATCGCTCTTCGACCCCGAGGCGCGCTCCATCGCCGATGCCCGCGGCCTGATGCAGGTCATCCCCCCGCTCGGCGCGCAGCTGGCCAAGCAGGCCGGGCTCCCGGATTGGGATGTCGTGCTGCTCTATCAGCCGGATGTGAATCTGGCCTTCGGGATCGAGCACCTGGCCGACGCCTTCAAGAGTCTCGAATGGCCGGAGCGCGCGCTGGCTGCGTATAACGCGGGTACCCACCGGGTGGCCCGCTGGCGGAGTATCCGGGGCGTGGATGACGACCCCGAGATTTTCGTGGAGCGGATTCCCTACGTCGAGACCCGCGACTACGTCCGGAAGGTGCTACGCAACCAGGCGGTGTACACCGCACTCTGGGGAACCGGAAACGGTAATTAGACTCTGGCGCGCGATACCGTCCGCAACGGGCGGCATCACGTTAGCTCCGATGCAGCTTCGGCATGGCGTTAGACGACGCACCCCATCGATTGCGGGACCGACGCCCGCCGCCTACCTGAGTCCGGGTACGATCACTGGCGGTCGAAGCGGAAGCCCCGCATCAGTCCCTGATCGAGATCGAAGCCGGTGACCCGTCCATTCTCGCGGGTAAAACGCACCGTCGCGCCTCGCATCCCGTAGACGTCCTTACCCTGCGACCGGAGTGGCACCTCGCCGCTCGCATCGTGCGCGAACAGCCGCCCCTCCTTGATCGTGATCCGTCGAGTGACGTCGAGCTCGCCACTCCGATATTCGCCGGCGAGATCCTGCTGTGCCCGCTGGAGTGCATCGGCGAGATAGAGATCCGCAACGGCTGAGGCCAGCTGCTCGGGCGATGCCGTTCCCAGATTGCAGAGGACCACGACCGAGAACCGCTGTTCCGGGAACCGGTGGATGACCGTACGATAGCCCATGAATGAGCCTCCGTGTGTCACTAACCGCAGCCCGCCATAGTTCGTGACTTGAAGCCCAAACGCGTACTCCAGGGCAGTTCCGTCAGCCAGCCGGCCGGTGGTGTGAATCAGATCCAGAAAGCGCGCTCCACCCACCTTCGCGTCATAGAAATTCTGATCCCAGCGCAGCACGTCCTCGACCGTCGAGAAGAGGCCACCGTCGCCCACCTGCTCGAAGTTCGGCAACACACCGCTTTCGAATCCTCCCCCGCGGGTCGGCTGATACCCGATGGTCCGACGATCACCGGCGGGATGGGAGGCCGTGTGGTCGTCGTAGAAGTAGGTGTCATGCATGCCGAGCGGGCCAAACATTTCCTGCTGGGCAAAATCGCGGAGCGAGCGCCCGGTGGCCCGTTTCACCACGACCGACAGCAACATGTAGCCCGAGTTGCTGTACGAGTAGCGGGTGCCCATGGGAAAGTTGAGCGCCCGCTGCTGGCTGATCAGCCGGATCACCGCAGCGTCGTCGTGAACCGCATCGAGTCGGCCGGCCAGACCGAGTAGCCCCAGATAGTCGCGCAACCCGCTGGTGTGGTGCACGAGATGACGAACCGTGATCCCGGCGGCGTAGGCCGGGAGTTCCGGAATGTACTTGCGCACTTCGTCGTCGAGTGAGAGATGTCCCTGCAGCGAGGCAAGCGCCACTGCGGCCGCCGCAAACTGCTTGGAAACCGACGCCATGTAGTAGGTCGTCCGGGTGCCGATCGGGATGTTTCGTGCCAGGTCGGCCGTGCCGTAGTCGGCGCGGTAGACGAACTTCCCATCCCGGATCACGCCGAGTCCGCACCCCGGAGCACCCGGCTTGGCCCATCCCGTGAAGAGGGAGTCAACCGCGCGAGTCACGGGGTCGCCCTGCTGGGCTTGAAGCGTCGATGAGGCGGCGACGACGATCGAAAAGGCCAGGGTGGTAGGACCTGAAAGGAACCGGACCGATGCCATCGGAGGACCTCGTCTCAAAATGGTTAACCTTTTTGACGACAATAACGCCGGGATGTAACTTTCCGCAAGACGGCCCTCGACAGACCCTCCGGGACTCCCCAAGGACCGTTTTTCGCATAGGTTAGGGTGCCTTCATGATGGATGAGCATGCCGACGAAACGCCCCACCCCACGCACGAGCAGCCGCAGCCGGAACGGAACGCGGACCACGACGGTCCATGATGCCTATCATGACCTCCGCGCAATGATCATTCAGGGCGTCCTGGCACCGGGCGCCCCCCTGATCGAGCGCCGCCTCGCCGAACGCCTGGAGGTGAGTCGGGGTAGCCTCCGCTCGGCGCTGCAGCGGCTCAGCCATGAGGGGTTCATCCAACCGACGAGCGCCGGGCTGTACACGCGCGCGGTCGTCACTCCGCTCACCGTCGCCGACATGGACGACATCTATACGCTGGCAGCCGCCTTGAACGGGGCTGCCGCCGAGCAAGCGGCACGTCTGCAGGCGGTCGAGCGGCTGCGCATCGCGGACAACATGCAACGGCTGAACGACCAGCTCCATCGACTGATCCACACCAGCATCGACGAGGAAGCCGCCCTCTCGTCTGGCATGACACCGGACCAGGTATGTGCCCATCCGTCCGGAGCCGAAGCCGCCGCCGCACTCTACGAGATCGATCAGCAGCTGCACAATTGCTACATCGACACGGCCGGGGGCCCGCGATTGCGCACTTTGTGCGCAGCGGTCGGCTCGCAGCATGAGCGATACGGGCGCGCCTACGCGAGTGCCATGGGAGCCGCAACCCTCCCCGGACCCGTCACCAGTTCGATCACGGAGCATCAGGTCATCATCGATGCCATCAGAGCCGGCGATTCCGAGGCCGCCGAACGCGCAGCCGTGCGCAACTGGCGGCAAGCCGCGGACCGATTCCGGCGGGTGATTGCGACAGCCGGAGAACGCGGGAGTTTCTAACCGGCGAGGCCGCCACCCGACTGGACAGGCGCCCGTACCGGGCTGCTCACATCACCGATCGAACGAGCCGTTCCCGTAACCCCGTCACCACGCCGGCCCCGATGGCCGGCGTTTCGCTTTCCACGCTCACCGATTGGCACCTCTTGCCAGCTCCCTATGATTCAGGTATCGTGAAATTAAGGTTGACCATATTGTAGACCGAGGAAGGGGCTGATTCCGGCCTCGGGCTGTCCTCACGCACAGAAAGGATCGGGCATGGTGGCACGCCTGCGATGGTTCAGTGTCGTGGCGGTTCTGGCATTGCTCTGGACGCTCCCTGCCGCAGCCCAGCAGGGAGCCGTATCGGGCGTCGTCGTCGACAATACCGGCGCACCAGCCGCGGGAGCCGTGGTGTCGCTCCGCGGCGGAACCCTGTCCGCCAGAACCGATCCCGAGGGTCGGTTCGAGTTGCGTGGATTAACCGGCGGATCGGTGACACTCGTGGTGCGGCTGATCCCGTTCCGCCCCCTGGAAACCACGGTGGCCGTGGGCCGGACCGATCTCCGCCTCGAGTTGACCCGCATGGCGGTGACCCTCGACGACATCGTCATCACCGGCACCGCCGGCGAGGGCCAGCAGCGCCGCGAGATCGCCAACGCCGTGGCAACGGTGCGGGTGACCGAGCAACTGGAATCGGCGCCCGTGCTGTCGATCGGTCAGCTCGTGAACGCGCGGGCGCCTGGCGTTCAGGTCACCCCGCCCGGCGGGTTGGTCGGCGGCGGCGAACGGATCATGATCCGCGGGCGGTCGTCGCTCTCGCTTCGGCTCACTCCGCTCATCTACGTCGACGGCGTCCGCGTGGACGATCGCTCTCCGACCGGCGGCAGCGGGACGGGTGCGACCTCCCGGCTGAACGACTTCAACCCCGATGACATCGAATCGATCGAGATCATCAAGGGCCCGGCGGCCGCGACGCTCTACGGCACGGAGGCGTCGAGTGGCGTGGTCCAGATCATCACGCGCCGTGGCAAACCGGGAGCAACCCAGGTCCAGCTCTCGACCCGCACCGGCGCCGCGTTCGTCGCGGATCCCGAAGGACGCTGGCCCATCAACTACTTTCGCCAGCCGAACGGCGAGGTGGTGGAGTTCAACATTGCCCAGCAGGAAACCGATCGGGGCACCCCGCTATTCCGAACCGGTCTTCTCCAGGGATATTCGCTGGACGTGAGCGGCGGCAGCGAGGGCGCCCAGTACTTCGCCGCGGTCCACTATGACGACGACCAGGGCGCCATCGGCTCCAACTGGTCCAAGAAATACGGTGCGCGCCTCAACCTGAGTGTATCGCCTCGCGCCGCGTGGGATGCGAATATCCAGCTCGGCTTCAACACGCTCAGGACCTCCTTTCCGAACAGCAACTACATCTTCGGGACCGTGCTCAGCCGGCCTCAGGTGCGCGACCTGCCCCAGCGCGGATTTTTCACCGCGCCTTCGGAAATCTGGGAACGGGAGTTCGAACTCCTGGAGAACGTCGATCGTCTGACCACCGGCGGCGAGCTGCGTCACCGGCCCGCCTCCTGGTTGAGTCATCGACTCAAGGTGGGCCTGGACCTGAGCCGGACCGACGCGATCAGCCTGACCCGACGGATGGGCCCGGAAAGCAGTGTGTTCTTCAGTCCGGCCCAGGCCCAGGGCGCCAAGAGCTACAATCAACGCGGGCTCGTGAGCACGACGGTGGACTACAGCGCGACGGCAACCCGCGAACTGGGCTCCTCCCTCCAGCTGTCGACCTCGGCTGGTGCGCAGTACTACCGCCAGAACCTCACGTCGCTCGGCGCCTCGGGCCAGATCTTCCCGTCCTCCGATATCACTTCCATCATCGGTGCGGCAACGCGGCTGGGGAGCGACGACCAGGTCGAGAACATCTCCGTCGGCGTCTTCGGCCAGCTCCAGGTGGCGTGGAAGAACCGATTCTTCCTGACGGGCGCGATCCGCGGCGATGACAACAGCGCATTCGGACAGGAGTTCGATTTCGTCACCTACCCCAAGGTGAGCGCGTCCTGGGTGCTCAGCGAAGAACCGTTCTGGAAACTCGGCGCGATCGACAATTTCCGCCTCCGCGCCGCCTGGGGTGAATCGGGCCAGCAGCCGCAGAGCTTCGCCGCACTCCGCACCTATCAGCCGATTACCGGACAGGCGGGACAGTCCGCGGTTACCCCACAATTCGTGGGCAACCCCGAACTCGGCCCGGAGCGCTCGCGCGAAATCGAAATCGGTCTGGACGCGAGCCTCTTCAACCAGCGGGTCGGCATCGACTTCACCTACTACGCGCAAACGACGCGGGACGCCATTCTCCTCCGCGACGTGGCCCCGTCCTCCGGTTTCCCGCAACAGCAGTATGTGAATGCGGGCACCGTGCAGAATCGCGGCTTCGAGTTGCTGCTCGACGGACGGATCATCGAATCCCGTTCGTTCGGTTGGGAAGTTGGTCTCAACCTCTCGCGCAACAAGAACGAGGTCCTCGACATCGGCCTCTCGGGAACGCCGTTTCTGTCGTTCGGCTACGGCAACCGTTTCCAGGCGGGATTCCCCGTCTACGGGATCTTCGCCCGCAAGGTCATCAGCGCGGACCGCGATGCCAACGGCGTGCCGATCAACATCCTGTGCGACGGCGGCACCGCCGAAGGCCTTCCGGGCGGCCAGGGCGTGCCGTGCGGTACGGCTCCTCGCGTGTACATCGGGCAGGTCGACCCCAAGATCGATGGAGCGGTATCGTCGACGATCCGTATCAAGCAGCGGCTCGCCATCTCGGGTCTGCTCGACTTCAAGCGCGGCCACCGTAACTGGACCTCGAGTCTCTGGTGTCCCGGCATCTTGGGATGCGAAGAGGAGATCTACCCCGAGCGGGCCGATCCCGTGAAGGCCGCCTCGTCCGTGCTCGGCTATACCGACGACGCGGAGTGGTGGCGCGACATGAGCTTCGTCAAGCTGCGCGAGGTGTCGGTGAGCTACCAGTTGCCGGATGCCATGGCGCGCCGGTTCGGCGCCAATCGGGCGGCGGTCTCACTCTCGGGTCGTAATCTCCACACCTGGACCAAGTTCGAAGGACTGGACCCCGAGAGTTACGGCGCCTTCGCCGAGACCGGCGGCGGCACCCCCTTCGAGCAGAACGAGGTGCCGCAGCTGCGGCAGTTCGTGCTGCGCATCAACCTGTCCTTCTGACCGCGTGGACACCATGGAGACTCTCATGCCGACCCGATGGATGTCGATCGTCGTCGCCACGCTGACGCTCACCGCGAGCGCCTGTACCTCCCTGATCGAAGTGGACGCTCCGTCGCGCGTGGCGGCGGACAAGCTCGATCACCCGTCCAACGCCACCCTTCTCGTCAACAGCACGGGCGCCGACTACGAGTGCGCGCTGGCCAGCTATATCGTCGCCGCCGGCCTGGTCGGTAACGAGCTGGAGATCGGCAGCACGGGCATTGCCGTGAAGGAATACGACAAGCGTGACTTCAACCCGAGCGCGTCACTGTACTCCACCGCCGCATGCACGGGCCTGGGCGTCTACAAGCCGCTCCAGACCGCGCGGTTCCAGGGCGACAACACCACAAGACTGCTCGAAGGATGGAGCGACACCGAGGTCGCCAACCGGCAGGCGTTGATCGCCACGGTGGCGAACTACGCCGGGTACAGCCTGCTCCTCCTGGGCGAATCGATGTGCTCGGCGGCGATCGACACGGGACCCGAGGTCACGCCCGCGCAGCTGTTTCAGGAAGCGGAGGCGCGATTCACGAAAGCGCTCGCCGCCGCGCAGGGTAACGCCGATCTCACCAACTGGGCCCGCGTCGGGCGGGCGCGCGCTCGCCTGCGTCAAGGCAATGCCGCCGCCGCTGCCACGGATGCGCAAGGTGTACCGATCGGTTTCGTGAAGACGGCGACCTATTCGACCGAGGTACCGCGGCGGGAGAACACGGTCTGGGTCAACGGGCAGCGCAGCCGACTGTTCGTGATCGATCCCTCCTATCGCGACCTCACGTTCGACGGTGTCGCCGACCCGAGGGTGCAGGTCGTGCCCGGGCCGGTTGCCATGGCGTCGGACGGCGTGACGCCGTTGTGGATCACGAACAAGTTCGACGGGCCATCGGCGTCGATTCCCCTCGCCACCGGCGTGGAGGCGCGTCTGATCGTAGCGGAAGCGGCCGGAGGACAGACAGCCGTGGACATCATCAACGAGCTGCATGACCGAGTCGGGTTGCCGCACTTCTCGAGCACCGACCCCGCGGCGATTCAAGCGCAACTGGTCGAGGAGCGCCGCCGCACGTTCTTCCTCGAAGGCCATCATCTGGGCGATGTCCGGCAGTACGGTCTGCCTCTTACGCCCGCTCCCGGTGTTCCTTTCAAGGACGGCGGCGGAACGTATCGGGATCAGAAATGTTTTCCGCTTCCGGACAACGAGCGGCTCAACAACCCCAACATCAACTAGCCGCACATTACCGAAAGACCTCGGCGACCAATGGTCGCCGAGGTCTTTTCGCATGTGCCGGCCTGAAACAGCGGTCACACCACCCTCGCATTTGCCTAGCTCGCCCCTCGGCGCACCACGCGATAGATGACCACCCAGCATTCCCTAAACACATGCAGCACGAATTGACCTCCCCCCTAAACTCGGCTCGTTGGCACATTGCGGAAGCGGTCTCCCCCGCGTCAGCCAAACAAGTTCCCCAGGGTACCGGCGCTGATGAACCCGGGAGAGGAAAGGAGCCTCGAACAGTACGCAGCGCGGCCCAGCACCTCATCGGGCGTGATGCCGGCCGCCCGCAGCTCGGCGATCCCCGTCGCGCCGTCCCGCTTGCTGAGCTTAGCCCCCGTCTCGTCGAGGATGAGCGGATGGTGCAGAAACTGCAGGACATTCGAACTGCCCAGCAAGCGCCGAAGCAGTAACTGTCGCCCGGTCGAGCCAAGCAGATCTTCGCCGCGCACGACCAAGTTGATGCCATGTTCGAGATCATCGACCACAACACAGAACTGATAGGTCCAGTTCCCGGTCGCGTCCCGCAACAATAAATCACCGCACTGGCGCGCAGGCGTTTGCATCAGCCCGCCGAGCCGGAGGTCCTCGAACGCGACGTCGTCCTCCGGCAAGACCAGGCGGAGACCGCGCCCCGGCCCCGGGGCCAATCCCTTGTCACGACAGGTGCCCGGGTAGCGCAAATCTTCACCCGCGCCCGGAGCGTCCTCACCAAGCGCCTGGAGCACCGCGCGTCGGGAACAGTCGCACCAGTACAGTCGAGCACCTGCCGCCTCGAGCCGTTCGACGGCCTCCCGATAGCGCGTCTCGTTGTCGCTCTGCCGGTAGGACGACGGCCCGCCTGCCGCCAAGGACTTCTCCGAGTCCCCATCGGCCCTGAGGCCCAGCCAGGCCAGATCCTCGAGGATCCCGCGCTCGTAGTCGGGACGGCAGCGGCCCCGATCGTGGTCTTCCATCCGGAGCACGACCCGCCCGGACGTTGCCTGGGCAATACCGTAGACCCAGACCGCATTGACCACATGTCCCAGATGCAGCCGACCAGTCGGGCTCGGCGCGTACCGGGTGACGGGGCGCTCGGAAAGGCGCTGAATCCAGGCTGGAGGCATGCCCAAAGCTAGTGGTGCGACCATTGGCAATGGCCGAGCATCATTCCCGGCACGACTTCCCACCATTCGAGGATCGAGCCGTGAAGCCAACTGCCCTCGTCCTGTCATCGGCATTTCTGATGGCCGGCACTGCGCTCCAGGCGCAAGCCGTCACCAAGCTGACCAAGCCCGACGCGACTTTTCCGGAACCGTTCACCCAGGTCGCGAGTATCCGCGAGTTGCCGAACGGCAAGGTGATCGTTGCCGACCCGCGCGATAAGGTCGTGCAGTTGCTCGACTTGAGCGCCGGCACCCAGGTCAAGGTCGGCCGCGAGGGCCAGGGCCCCGGAGAGTATGCAGTCCCCGCGGAACTGATCGCGATGCCCAACGGGGAAACCTGGGTCAACGATCTGATGGGTCGCCGGTTCCTGTCGATCGATGCCACCGGCAAACCTGGACGCACCATTACCCTCCCGAGTAGCGGGTCGGGTGGGATCAGCTTCGCCGGACGCGGGACGGCCGCCGATGCGGCCGGGAATGTGTATTTGCAAGCATCACCGTTCAATCTGGGTGGCCCCAGTGCCGCCAGCCCCGACTCGCTGGCCATCCACCGGTGGAAGCCCACGCAAGAAAACTTCGACACGGTGGCCTGGTTCATCGGGCCCAGGACATCGGTCCAGTCGTCCGGCGGCGCCGGCAATCGCAGCGTCCAGGTCAGGGTGGGAGGCGGGAAGGCATTTGCGCCGCTCGAGGTCTGGGGCGTCGCGGCCGACGGCTCGGTCGCGCGGGTGATTCCCTCTCCGTACCGGGTCATCTGGTACCCTGCGGCATCGACCAAGGGCGTGGCGGGTCCGACCCAGACATACACGCCCCTCAAGGTGACCGACGCCGACCGGGACGAAGAAAACGAACGACGGAAACGGGCCGTACCCACGATCATTGCAATCGGCGGAGGACGTGGCGCGGCGCGACCGCCGGCGGCTCCGGCGCTCGGCCCCGACGACTTCGAGCCCACCAAGCCTCCGTTCGTTGGCCAAGGAGCCGTGCTGGTGGCGCCCGAAGGAGAGGTCTGGGTCCGCCGCACCGGGCCGGCCGGGCAGGCCGAAGTCACCTATGATGTGTTCGACCGAAGCGGCAAACTCGCCCGCAAGGTCTCGATGAGCCGCGACCGGCAGCTGGTCGGCTTCGGTAAGGGTGCCATCTACGTGGTGCGCACCGACAGCGAGGACGACCTGCAGTACCTGGAACGCTTCGCTCGCTGAGTCTCAAAAACAAAAGCGGGGGCGACCTGACACGTGGTCGCCCCCGCTTTTGTTTGCCTACTGCCTGCCTACTGCTCCTGACTGGTCCGCGCCTGCGTCGCGCCGCCCCAGCGCTTGTACCACTCCATCATATAGATCTGCGTCCGCATCCAGTTCGATGGTTTCGATCCGGTGCCGTGATACTCGCCCTCGAACCGGACCATCGTGGTCGGAATGCCGCGATACTTGAGCGCTGCGAAGTACTCATCCGTCTGCGCCATCGGAGTCCGAAGATCGAGTTCGCCGGTCATCAGCATGACGGGCGTCTTGACCTTGCCGACATGATAGAGCGTCGACCGCTGTAACCACGGCATCGGATCTTCCCAATACGGCTTCTCGAACCAGTTGAATCCGAACAACGGAATGTCACTGGTGCCCGCAAAGCTGATCCAGTTGGTGACCGGACAACGCACCGCGGCGGCGGCAAACCGATCGGTGTGCGAGATCACCCAACTCGAGAGCACCCCGCCGCCACTGCACCCGCCCACGAACATCCGCTTCTCATCGATATAGCCTCGGCCCACCAACGAGTCGATCCCCGCAATCAGGTCGTCGTAATCGACGCTGGGATAGGCCTTGTCGATCGCATTGCCGAAATCCGTGCCGTATCCGGTGCTGCCCCGCGGGTTGGTGTAGAGGACGACGAATCCGTTGGCGACGAAATTCTGGTACATCGGATTGAAAGCGACGTTGTACATCCCGTGCGGCCCGCCATGGATCTCGAAAATGAGCGGCCACTTCCGATCGGGTGTGAAGAACGGCGGCTTGACGATCCACCCCTGCACTTTGACGCCGGGCGCGGACTCGTACCAGATCTCCTCGACTTCTCCGAGCTGCGTACCCGTCAGCAGGTCGGCATTGACGTCAGTGAGCTGTACGATATCGGTCGGCTTCTTAAGATCGATTCGGACGATATCGGTCGGCGCGGTCGAATGGCTGCGCACCGCCACGGCCTGATTGCGCCGCGCAATCGACGGCGACGTCAGCATGTGGGTGCCGTTGGTGAGTTGCCGCACGCCACCGTTGGCCGGCGCAAAGTGCAGGTTCGAGGTCCCGCGATCGTCGGCGACGAAGTAGAGCCCGGAGTTGTCCGGCGCCCAGACCAGCTGACTCGGCGTCCGGTCGAATCCGCCCGAGCGCAGCGTCGGCTGCCCACCTGCCGCCGGCACGGTGTAGAGATCGGCCACCCGATACGTCTGCCGGGTGAACGGGAAGCCGAGATAGGCAATGGTCTTCCCGTGCGGCGAGACGGTGGGGCTGGTCCAGTTGCCGCGGGTCTCGATCAGCGCCTGCTTGGCAAGCGTGGTGAGGTCGATCCGGTACAGGTTCGACACCTGCCGCTGCCGCTCGGCGTCGGGATCGTCGTTGCCGTCGACCACGATGCTGCGGCCATCGGGAAACCAGTCCCAGCCGACGCCGCCCGGAATCCCGATCCCGCGAGCGCCGACGTTCCAGTTACCGCTGGTAATCTGACGCGGGGTTCCACCGGTGGCCGGCACCACGAACAGATGGGTATAGCCGTCCACCAGCCAGCCACGCCGATCGGCCCGGTAATGCAGCTTGTCGACCACCCGCGGCGCCTTGGTCCAGGTGGCGCCCGGCGGCGGCGACGGCAGCCGTACATTCCACTCCGGCCCGCTCGGCACGACCATCGCGAACCCGATTGATTTGCCGTCCGGAGACCACTTGAGATCCGACGGCGACTGGGACAAATGCGTGATCTGCGTCGTCGCCCCTTCGGCATCCATGTATCGGACGAAGATCTGCGCTCCACCCGGCTCGCCCGGCGCAACGTATGCGATCCTGGTGCCGTCCGGCGACCAGATCGGATTCGAGCCTTTGACGAGGAACCGCTGGTTGGAGCCGTCGATGTTCATGATCCAGAGGGTGGACTCCCAGCTGTCCTTCTGGCGATCGACTGTACTCCGCGCATACACGACCGAGTTCCCATCCGGCGAGATGCGCGGTGACGCCACCGTTTCGTAATCGAGATACCGTTCGACGGTAAAGAGCGTATCGGTCGGGCGGACCTGCGCGCTGAGACTTCCAGCGGCTGCCAGCACGACACAGGTCAGGATACGGGCCGTGTGCTTCATGGGTGTGGTTCCGAATGACTGGAGAGGGTACCGCAGGACACGTCCATCGTGGACGATACTTCGCGATGAGGCGTCGGGCAACCACTCAGGAGAGGATCACGACCGCCTTGGACCACCCGGTGGCATCCTCATCGCTCCGGAACGCGCTGCTGACGTCCACCACCACCGCATCGCCGTCCCGGCGGATCGGCAGGCGATCCATGTTCCGCGTGGCCCGCCCCGCAATGAAAGCGCCATCGGGGCGATAGCGCGATTTGTGTTTGGGACAGACGAACTGATCGACGTCCTGGTGCCAGCGGAGCGCCGTATTCTGATGCGGGCACGCCAATGCAAACGCGTATACGGAGCTGCCGCGGCGCACCAGGATCACCTCGTGCTGCTGGTCGACCACGACCTGATCCGACTCGGGAACAGGATACCGGACCGTATCGCCCGCCGGGTGGCCCATGCCCGCCCGGATCGGCATCGCGTTCGCCGACCGCGACGACATTCCCAGACCGAGCAGTGCGCCTGTCACCGTCCCGACGAGATCGGCTAGAAAGGCGCGGCGGCCGCGGAATGCATCACAGCCTGCACACCTGCCGTTGTCGCCAGACTCCCCGATCAGCCCGTTCCGATCCATGCCGTCTCCCCACCCACACTCAGGATCCCAGCCAGACGCCCAGGCCGAGGATGACGAACCACAGCAAAAGACTGGCCGCCGAACTCAGCCGGATTCGATCCCAACGCCCTCGCAGTTCGACCTCGCCACCCAGGCCGCGGTGCAGGCGAGTCAGCACTGCACCATTGACGAGCAGCAATCCCACCGCGCTCATCTTGATCCAGTACACCGGGGTGCCGAAATAGTGGGCCCGATCGGCCAGGACCATCGCTACCCCCGAAACGACGATCGCGGCGAGCCCGGCCAGGATCTGCCGGTGGCTCGCCGCGAGAAACTCGACACCCGATTGCTCCCGGAACCGCTCAGGCCCCGCGGACCTGAGCACGAAGAGGTCGGCCGTGACTGCCCGGCCGCCGCCCCAGAGCAGTCCGGCCAGATGAACCATGACGACGGCATTCGAGACGGCGGTGGACTCGCCGTACCAGCGCGCCCAGGGAGCGATCAGCTGATCGAAATACTCCATCGCTCCCCCGACGTTTCAGATACCTGCCTCCGCCTGACCGACACGCGAATGCAGGCGTCCCCTGTCACCCGCCCCTATTTCGCCTCGGCCAGCGCGTACAGCAGGTCGACGTAGAACCGCTCCAACTCGGCCAGCCCGGCTACCGGTGAGCCGTCCTTCGGCGTGATCAGCATGATCTCGTTCGGAGCGTGGGCGCCAGTACCGAAGCCCAACCCGGCCGACACGAGCGGCAGCTTGAGCCGGTCGGTAAAGACGTAGTACGGTGCGCTGCCCGCGAGCCGCGGCGACACGCTGACCTGCTGGCTGTACTTGTTAAAGACTCCGATCGCCGCGCGCACCAAGGGCGCCTCGATACTCGACTGCGCCGGCGGATAGCCTGCCAGCTTGGTGAGCTTGATGTCGGTAAAGCCAAGCGAATCGAGATGGCGCCGTACCAGAGCGATGATCGTGTCGGGATGCTGGTCGGGCACCAGGCGCGAGTCGATCTTGGCCAAGGCGCGATGCGGCAGGATGGTCTTGACCCCCTCGCCGGTGTAACCCGAGCCGATCCCGTCGATGTTGAGCGTGGTATTGAAGAGCAGCTGGAGCTGGGTATCCTTGCCGGTCCAGCCATCGATCCAGCGGGAGACACCCATGGTCTGCCGCATGGTGGGTTCCCGGCGCTCCCAGTCGGGCAGCAGACCGTTCAGGAGCCGCTGCTCTTCGTCGTTCGGCGCGCGGATCGCATCGTAAAAGCCGGGCACCGTGATGGTGTTCCCGTCAGGCGAGGTCAGCGTACCGAGCGCCTGCACCAGCCGCCAGGTGGGCGAGTCGGTAATGGCCTTGTAGGAACCGTGGATCTCCGCGCGGCTCGGGCCGCCCTGCTCGCCGCCCTGCGCCTCCAACTCGAAATACACGATGCCCTTCACGCCGAGCGACATGGAGACGAGCCCCGACGGGTCCTGGCTCAGCGAAGGGAAGAGCACGCCATCGGCGCGACCGAGCCGCTCCGCATACTTGTCGATGATCTCGGGATAGTGCGGCGAGCCGAGTTCCTCCTCGCCCTCCGCGGCAAACAGGAGATTGACCGGCAGCTTGCCGCGCACCGCAATGACCGACTCGAGCGCGTTCAGGAGGGCGCGCTGGGGCCCCTTCTGGTTCGTAGCCCCCCGCCCCATCACGACGGTCCCGAGCTCGTGCTCGACCAACCGCGCCTCGAACGGCGGCGACCGCCAATCGGCGGGCTCGACCGGCTGCACGTCGTACATCATGTAGACGACCAGGGTCTTGGGCGCGCCGAAATCGCAGGACGCAAAGACGCCCGGGTGGCCCGAGGTGGGGACCAGGGCGCTTTCCTGGCAACCCAGCTTCTGATAGTCGCCGCGCACCAGTTCGGCCATCTGCGCGACACCAATGTTGAGGGCGCTGACCGACGGCTGGCGGATCCAGCGCTGGATATTGGCAACGTGGCCCGGCAGGCTGCGCGTGATATGCGCATAGATGTCGGCGTGATCGCCCTGATAGGCGGCGATGTCTTTCGCGGTAAACGCGGCATCAGTGGTCGTGGTGATGACGGGCCGCGAGGGTGCGGGAGCCGGCGCCGGGGTGCAAGCCGCTGATGCGGCCAGGAGCACCACCAATGCCGAGGGACCTGCGAAACGTTCCACGGGGAGCCTCCGGAAGCAGACGAGAATGGACGGGATTCAGGATTGTATCCACAAGCGACATTGCCGGCCAGATGCGACGGCCTCGGGACCTTGCCGGATCTTCCTCCACGCTGCAGCTTAGGGGACCCATGACCCCATCCCAATCCGATACACCGATCGAAGCCCGCTCGGGCCTCGCGCCGTGGCGTCAGGCCGAGTTGCCTGCGCCACCCCAACCACGGGGCCTGCAATGGTTCGGTGTCATCGGTCCCGGTGTCATCGTGCTCGGCGCATCGATCGGCAGCGGCGAGTTTCTCCTGGGCCCGGCCACCTTCGTACGCTACGGGCTCACCCTGCTCTGGATTGCGGGCGTGGCAGCGGTACTGCAGACCGTCTTCAATCTGGAGCTGATGCGATACACGCTGGCCACCGGCGAGCCGGCCTGCACCGGATTCATGCGTACCAAGCCAGGTTCGCGCTTCTGGGCCTGGATCTACGCGGCGCTCTATTTCCTGCAGCTGGGCTGGCCGGCGTGGGCAGGAGCAGCGTCGGGCGCCTTCTTCTTCCTGGCCACCCGGCGCATGGCCGGGCCTCAGGACGCGAGCGTGGTCTACGCAATCGGGATCGGGACCTTCCTCGTCTGCGTTGCCATCCTGCTCATCGGACGCCGGATCGAACGTACCCTCGAAATCCTCAACTGGATCCTGGTCGCCGCCATCCTCGGCAGTTTCGTCGTACTGGCCGTCCTCTTCGTGGCCCCGGCCACGTGGCTCGCCGCGCTGACCGGATACTTCGGGTTCGACCCCGTTTCCCGAACCTTCTCGTTCCTGCCGGAGGGCGCCGACTTCTTTCTGCTGGGTGCGGTTGCTGCGTATAGTGGCGCCGGCGGGGTGATCAACATCACCCTGTCCAACTGGGCGCGCGACAAAGGCTACGGCATGGGAAGCGTGGCCGGCTACATCCCGTCTGCCGCTGCGGGCGGCAAGGTCGGCCTGGCGCCGACGGGCTTTACCTTCCGGCCGGACGAACCGGCCATGGCACGATGGCGCGGCTGGTGGCGGATCGTCCGGGTCGATCAATGGGGCATCTTCTTCATCGGCGCGGTACTCGGCATGGCGCTGCCGGCACTCCTCTATGTCACCTTCCTCGAGCCCGGACAGGACATCCGCGGTTTCGGCATTGCCGCCGCGCTGGCCAACGGAATGGAAGCGCGGATGCCCCTGATCGGCGGCGTGGTGGCGTTTCTCGGCGCCTGGGTTCTCTTCAAGACCCAGCTCGACATCGTGGAAGGGTTGACCCGGGCCACGACCGACATGCTCTGGACCGGGAGCGAGCGGGTCCGCACCTGGCGCGGCGGCGACGTCCGCGCGGTCTACTATACCGTGCTGGGGCTGATCGTGATCTGGGGCGTCATTGCCCTCAAGCTCGCGCAGCCGATCGTGCTGCTGCAAATCTCGGCCAATCTGGCGGCCATCGTGTTCGTCATTGCGAGTATTCATCTGCTCTACGTCAACACCCGCTTGCTGCCCAGGGAACTGCGCCCCGGCCTCTGGCCGCGCCTCGGACTGGTAGGCATGGCCATTTTCTACGGCTTCTTTGCCGTGCTCTCGGCCAGTTCGTTCTTTTAGGGGACGTGTGAATCGGATTCTGCGGTATGGTCTGATTGGCGTGGGTACCGGACTCGTTGTATTGGGACTCGGCAGCCGGGCATTGATGCGGGGCGTGACCCTGATCACCGGCAGCACGCCGATCTACACGCCCGGCGGAACGATCGAGATCCTCGCATCGGGGGCATGGTACGGTGCGCTGGGAGGATTGCTGTTGGCGCTGTTTCCGAGCCGAAGGGCCGCCTGGAAGCCCTGGCTCCACTGGCTCCTCTTCCTGCCAGGCGTCATTCTCCTGTCGAGCACTTCGCGGGAAGAATTCGGTGCGGTAGCCGCGCAGGCTCGCACACCCGTACTGGCGGTGTTTGCCGTGCTGGTGCTGATCTATTCGCTGATTCTCTCCCGCATCACCCGCGACCCGGTCCGCTAGTTCTCGTCCTTACGCGGGCGGGGCGGTAGCAAGTTCCGGCGGAATCCCCTCGAAGAAATCGACCGCGCCCGTTTCGAGCGAATACTCGGCACCCACCACCATCAGATTGTTGTCGCGCACCAGCTGCTCCAGCACGGGCGACCCGTGCCGCAGATGGTTGACGGACGCGCGAATGTTGGCGCGTACGGCCGCACGAACCAGCGCGGGTTCGTCGTTGCGCAATTCCGTCTCCAGGAATCCCTCGACCGACGGACGGACCCGATCGACGATGGCCTGGAGATTCCGGGACTGGTTCTCCGTCGGACGGCGCAGCTCTTCGAGCGTGGCGAGAATGGCGCCGCAACGCGTATGGCCGAGCACCACGACCAGCGGGGTGCCGAAACGGGCCGCGGCAAACTCGACACTGCCGACCTGCGAGGTGGCGACGATGTTACCAGCCACCCGGATCACGAACAGGTCGCCGAGCCCCTGATCGAAAACGAATTCGGCCGGGACACGGGAGTCGGAGCATCCCAGAATGATGGCGAACGGTTCCTGGCTCCTGGTGAGCTCGGCCCGACGGGCGCGACCGAGAAAGACCTCGGACGATCGAGCATCGGCGACGAAACGACGGTTACCTTCCTGGAGCCGCTTGAGAGCTTCGAGTGCGGTGATCATGACGCGCATGATAACCCGGCACCCCGTGCTTCAGAAGACGCGTGGCACCCGCTCACAGCGAAACAGCGTCACCCGCCCGCCAGTCGACCGACCCACGGAATCACCGCCGTCAAAAGTCCGAACGCCAGCAGGATAAGACTGACCAGCAACGCCCATTTCATGGTAAAGCGCTGGTGGTCTCCGAACTCGACCCCGACCAGTCCGACCAGGAGATAGGTCGACGGCACCAGCGGGCTCAACAGGTGGAAGGGCTGGCCGATCAGCGATGCCCGCCCCATCTCGGCCGCGCTGATGCCATAGACCTCGCCGGCCTTGGCCAGAATCGGCAGCACCCCGAAATAGAACGCGTCGTTCGAAATGAAGAACGTGAACGGAATGCTCAGCAGTCCGGTGACGATCGCCAGATAGGGTCCCATGCTGTCCGGCACGATCCGGATCACACTCTCGGCCATGGCATCGACCATTGCCGTTCCGGACAGAATGCCGGTGAAGATACCGGCGGCAAAGATCAGTCCCACCACGGCCAGGACGTTGCCGGCGTGCGCCGCAATCCGCGCCTTCTGCTCGGCAACCGACGGGTAGTTGATCATGATGGCCACCGCAAAGCCGATCATGAACAGCACCGGAAGGGGCATGACACCTGCAATCAATGCCGTCATCAGTGCCGCGGTGAGAACCGCATTGACCTTGATCAGGCCGGGACGACGGCAGGAGAGGTCGTCATCGGCCCCGACCAGCGTGAGATCGGGTTCGGTCGAGGCGGCGATGTCCTGCAACGTGAGCGAACCGAGCCGCCGCCGCTCCGCCAGCCCGAGCCGGTAGGCGACCAGCACGACACCGATCGCCCCGCCGATCATGGCCGGAATCAACGGCAGGAAGAGATCGGCCGAATCCACCTGTAGGGCACTGGCGGCGCGCGCGGTCGGACCGCCCCACGGCGTAATGTTCATCACGCCGGATGCCAGCATGGTCACACACGGGAGGATCAGCGGACGGATACCGAGGCGACGATAGAGAGGAAACATCGCGGCCGTCGTGATCATGTAGGTGGTCGAGCCGTCGCCATCCAGCGAGACGAAGAGCGCCAGTACCGCCGTTCCGACCACGACTTTCATCGGATCGCCGTGTACCGCGCGAACCACCACCCGGACGAACGGCTCGAACAGACCGGCATCGATCATGACCGCGAAGTAGAGAATCGCGAACATGAGCATGACGCCCGTCGGGGCCAGATTCCTGATCCCGTCCAGCATCATCGGGCCCAACTCGGTCGTGAACCCGCCGATGACACCGAAGACGATCGGCACCAGGATCAGCGACGTCATCGGCGACATCCGCTTCGTCATGATCAGCACCATGAAGGTGCTGACCATGGCAAACGCCAGCAGCGTCAGCATCTATCGACGCGCCGGCGCGATCGGCAACACGATGTGCGACGGATAGGTCGCGCTGTGATGAACCGTGTTGTCCTGAGAAATCATTCTCCGGTTCTTGCCGAGCGGCTCACCCGTGCCGGGATTGACGTCGAAGCGCGGGAAGTTGCTGCTCGAGATATCCACCCGGATGCGATGCCCCTTCTTGAAGACGTTGGCCGTCGGAAACGGATCGATGGTGAACTCGTAGACTTGGCCCGGAGTGAGCATCACCGCGCTCTCGCGCGTGGCGCGGTACCGCCCACGGATGATCGCATCGGTGACATTCATATCGAAACCGCTCGGCCAGTCGGCGCTTGGCGGGTAGACGTCGACCAGCTTGGCCGTAAAGTCCGTATCGACCGCCGATGACGATGCGTGCACCACCACTTTGATGGGGCCAATGACCGTCACATCCTCCGTCAGCGGCGGGGTCTGGAAGACAACCACGTCCGAGCGCGCACTGAGCGGAAGGTAGGGCGGCTTCGAGGGCGGGAACCGTTCGCCTTCGCGCTGATCGTACGCGCCATCTTTGAGACGGGTCGATGCCCCGCCACCAATGGTCGGCACCGGGTTATGCGGATCGAAGGTGTAGGTGGTCGACGACGACGAGGCTGTCGGCCGGTTGGGCGACAGCGACCCATCGGCATGGAAGTAGTACGGCACCAGCCGCGTCCCGGCGAGCGGCCACTCGTTACTGTCGACCCAGTACCCGCCGTGCTGCAGCCGGCCTTCGGCACTCTTCTTTCCGTCACCGGTTCCCATCACGAAGAGCCGAGCGGCGGCCGCTTTCTCGACACCGGTGGCCTTCTGCTTGAGGAAGGTGTCGAACCAGCGGAGGTGCAGATCGTTGTAGAAGTCGCGCACCGCCGCGTCGGGACCGAAGTCGACATCGCCCGCAAAGGTGCGGTTGTTGCCGCCATGGGTCCACGGACCGACCATGATCCGCTGCGGCGTTTTGTTCCGCTTGCCAAGCTCGACGAAATTCTTGAAAGTTCCCGCCAGGAAGATGTCGAACCATCCGCCGACGTGCAGCATCGGGATGTCGGAGGTTTCGTGATAGTGCTCATCCCACGCCATCACGGGATCTTTCCAGTACGGGCCGTAGTCCGCCATTTCGAACCAGTCGAGGTACCAGCCCTCGTACTGCGGGTCCGCAGCCAGCGGGCTGAGGCCGCGCCGGAGCGGCTGGACGTCGTACCAGTCTTCGACCTTCTCCACCTCGACGATCTTGCGCGCCTCGGCGGTCTTGCCGTTGCCGCGCATCTGGGCCCACGCCCAGGTCAGCTGCCGGCCCATTTCATAGGTGCCCCGGTACCGGACCCCGTGATCCCAGGCGTTCGACATCCCGCCCATGTTGAGGATCAGCGTCTTGAGACCCGGCGGCCGAGTTTGCGCAGCCGCCGCCTGCATGTGGGCGGCGTAGGAGGTACCCCACATGCCGATCGAGCCGTTCGACCAGGACTGCTTGGCCAACCATTCCACCGTATCGAATCCGTCGGGCGCATCCGCCGGCTGCACCTTGGCAAACTCGCCTTCGGATCGATAGGTCCCCCGAATATCCTGCACGGCAACCACATACCCGCGCTCGGTGAAGAACTTGGCCGTCGCCCCGCCGCCGGCGGACTTGTCATACGGCGTTCGCATCAAGAGGACAGGAAGCCGCTCGGTCACAGGCGTTCCGTTGCGGGCCGGGCGGTAGATATCCGTCGCCAGCTTGACGCCGTCCCGCATTGGGACCATGACGTTTGCCTGCGCCAGGACGGCCTCGAACTGAGCGGGAATCGTCGACGCCTCGAGCGAGGTCCGCGACGGCGGGGCCGTTCGCTGACCGACCAGCAACGACTGGCTTCCGTCGGCAAGGAGGGAGAGTGCCCCGACCAGGGCTGCGAAGTACAGGCGGCTCATGATGTTCATCCTGAGGTTGCGGTGGCGCCGATGCCGGGTTCGACCCCCGGCGCCGGCTCTGCACACCTGACGATGTTAGCCTCGTGCGTCACTCTCGGCGGGCGGCAAGGGCAGGCAGGTTGCCACACCGTACGCCACACCCTTCTGGTTGGTACCGGTCGCAAAGGGAATACCGTAACGCAGCTGATCACCCACGCGATGCCCGGTCAGGAACAGCGTTCGGCGGCGTTCCTCGATGATCTGGGCGCGAATCGTCTCCGCATCGCCTCCGCCGAACGCCGGTAGCGAATACCGCGCGCGAATCCGATTGATCGCATCGACGGCCTCCTGACCACCACGAGCCTCGGCCAGAATCAACTGCGCTTCGTCCCAGGTCGCGAGCGGAATCGGCGAGGTGATGGCCGTGTACTTGCCCTGGAGCCAGAGCGGCGTCAGTGCGTCCTGACCCTGACGGTTGGCATTGGTGACCGGCACTCTCGGATCGGCCGTTCCGTCGACCGTGAGACCCCGATACTCCGGCGCCACGGAAAGATGGAAGTTGGCATTGTTGACGAGAAAGACCGGATTGTTCCTCCGGAAGGTAGCGCCGGAATAGGTGGCGTTGTACACGAAATTCGCCGGCACCAGCGCGGCATCGGTCGCCGCCTCGGTGAGCCGGTTGAGACCGAGACGCACCCGAGCTCGGCCGACCCGCGCCGCATTCAAGACGTTGGTCGCGTTTGCACCGGTCACCGAGGTGGCCGTCTCGATCGCCTTGGTAAATCGCTCCTCGGCGCGAGTCAGTACCTGCGTACGCGACACCAGCGGCTCGGTCGGCGAGAGCGCCATTTCGCAGTACGCTTCGCCCAGCAGCGCATGGGTAAAGCCGCTGTACAGCGCCGCCGTGGCAATCAGCAGGGCCCGATTGGCCACCTGCGCATCCGTGAAGCCCTCGAGGCGGGCGATGGCTCCGTCCGCCTGGCTACGGGCGATCTGCAGTGGCAGGTACACTGCAAACGCCCCGCGGGTCGATGTCGTGGTCTGGCAGGTTCCGTTGCCCGATTCGTAGTTCGGTAGTCGAGCCCCCCAGCCGATCACTTCTGCGCCGCCCGAACTGTTCAGGAACTCGTTGGCCCAGGCGCCGGTACTGTAGACGAACTCGCCGTAAGCGCATTCGAAATCGGCCTGGGCGCTATTGACGAGCGTCGGGGCGAGCACGGGATTGTCGAGCGATTCTTCGCGCACACGTCCGGGCAGGTCCACATCGAGAATGCCGCCGCAGGCCGCCAGCAGCTGGGTCGAGAGCATCAGAGCAGCGGCCGCCGCGCCGCGGCGAGCCGATCGAATCCGGTGTGTCATGGCTGCGGTCTCTCCGGAAGCCGTCGATAAGGTCGGGATCATGATGGCCTCCGATCAGAAGGAGGTCCGCAGGGTGAACACGACCTGCGAAGCAGGAGGAATCATCGTCTGGTACCGGCTGCCCAATTCCGAGCCCGGCGTGCGCATCTCCGAATCGAACAGCTTGGTTCCCCAGATCTGGTCCTGCGCCTGCCAGACCAATCCGACGTTACGCCAGGCGCCACTGATCGAGGCTCGCTGCATCCCGAAACGCCGTACCACTGAGGACGGAACCGTGTAGCTCACGGACAACTCGCGCAGCTTCGCGAATCCGGCATCGAAGAAGCCGAGCGGCGCCCGCGGCACCAGCGTCTGATACGCCGCGAAGATCGGGTCGTCGCCCCGATTGGACTGGGCGGTGTTGCGGAAGTTCTGATGCCCGGCCTGAATTTCGCCGTCTTCGTACAGCATGCCGCCCTGGAAGTCGACCAGCGCAGACAAGCGGAGATTCCGCATCACGGTGAACGTGTTGATCACGCTTCCCTGCCAGGTGGGCGTCGGCTGCCCCCAGTACACCTTGGGCGCGTCCGCGCACGGCACCGGCGCATGATTGGCCTCGACCCCGCCGTCACACATCGCATTGGTCGGCGCGCCGGTCGGCGTGAAGCTCGCGCTCAGCACTTTCTGCGACCAGCTCCCGCCGACCGGATACCCCACGCGATGTTCCTGCGACGCGCTAAGCACGATGGGCGGCAGCCCGCCCAGGCTCTCGATCCGGTTCTTGGCCGTGGCGTAGTTGACGCCGAGATCCCAGCTCAGCGTGTTCCCTTCGAGCACGCGGGCGTTGACGCTGAGTTCGTTGCCCCACGCCTTGACCTCACCCAGGTTGACGACGCGGACACCCGGGAACCCTTCCGAGGGAAGCACCGGCTGGCGCACGATGGCATCTCGCGTCCGCCGGTCGTACCGGGTGTAGGTCGCCGTGACCCGGTCGTTCCAGAACCCGAGGTCAATCCCCAACTCGAGTTCGGTACTCCGCTCCGGCTTGAGCGTCGGATTGCCGAGCGAGCCTGGCGTAACGATCGGCGAGTCGCCGGGGCCGGTGGAGGGAGCGTACAGCGTGACCGCGTCGTACGCGTCCGGCTGCTGGCCGGCTTGTCCCCAGGCACCGCGGAGCCGTACGGTGTTGACCGCGCCGACATTGAAGAACGGTTCGTCCGACAGGACCCACGTCGCGCTGAACTTGGGATAGTAGGCTGCCTTGAAGTCGCGGCCGAAGGCGCTGTTCCCGTCGCCACGCAGCGCCGCGGTCAGATAGAGGCGATCCTTCCAGCCGAGCTGCTCCTGCACATAGAAGCCGAGGGTCTTGTTCTCGACGTAGTCTTCGCCGGCCTGCGTGGTCGCGGCGCCACCGATGGTCGTCACATCGGCCGTCGGGAAGTTCCGGCCGAATTCGCTGGTGAAGGTGGTTTGCTTGCGATAGTACTGCGCACCGACCGACGTGGAGGTCTCGAAGCCGAACAGCGGGGCCTTGGCGGTAATCGCGTAGTCGAGCGTGGTATAGTTCGCGTTGACCTGTTCCAGTGTCTTTTCGCCAACCGACCGGGCGCCGTAAAACGTGGCGTACTCCGCCGCGGGTCGGGCAAACAGAATCTGATTGGTGGTCATGCCGATGTCGGCGCCGGCCTTGAGCTGGTGGGTCAGCCACGGCAACGGTTCGTGCTTGATCTCGACACCGCCCGTAAAGCGGTTGATCTTGGAACGGGAATCGACCTGCGATGCCACCGTCGGGTTGGCGTAGCGGAACCCCTGCGTCGCCGAGTTGAACAGAGCCGGCGATCCATACACCAGCATTTCCCAGACCCCGAACTGATCCGCTGCCTGCGCAAACCGGGTTTCGTTGCGGGCAAAGGCAGTCGTCACGTTGACGGACCAGTTGCTCGACGGCAGCAGCGACATGTTGGCCCGGAGACCGGCATTCTTCTGCCAGTTGTAGTCGACCAGGCCGGTGTTATCGAGATAATCACCCGAGACGTAGTAGCGGACCGCGTCGGTTCCGCCGCTCAGGCTCGCGTCGACCCCGTGCATGGCGCCGGTGGTGAAGATTTCCTCGCCCGTGAGGCTGCGCCAATGGGCAATCAGGTTGACGCTGTCGACCTGCTGCGTATTCGGGTTGACCCCATAGACGTACCGTAACCGCTGCTCGGCGTTGTTGAGCCAGTTGCGGCCTTCGCGCGCCGTCACGGACAATTCCGGCTTACCGCTCTTGCCGCGCTTGGTGATGATCTGGATGACCCCGTTCGATGCTTCGGTCCCGTAGAGCGTTGCGGCGGCGGGGCCCTTGATGATCTCCATCGACTCGATGTCTTCCGGATCGAAGTCATTGAGCCGGGAGGCCTGGCGACCCTGCCGGATGTTCGGTCCCGCCGATGGATTGTTGTCGACCCGCACGCCGTCGACATAGATCAGCGGCTGGCTGGTCAGGGAGAGCGAAACAGCGCCCCGAATCCGGATCGCCGAGCCGGTGCCGACCATGCCCGAGTTGGGGAGACTGATGACCCCCGTACTCCGCTGGCCCAGCAGCTGTTGAACGTTGACCGCCGGCGACAGCTCCGCAGCGGCCGCCATATCGAGACGATCGACGGCATTGCCGATGGCTCGGACCTGGGTTCCGCCCGGCGTGCCGGTCACGACCAGCGCGTCGAGCGAGAGCGGCGCCATGGCAAGGGTAAAGTCGACCGTCACTGTCCCGTTATCGACGACCGTGATCGGACGATCGGGCGGCGCCTGATATCCGATCCGGCGGAGCCGGAGCATCACATTCCCCGCCGCCACCCCGGTGATGCGATACTGGCCGTTCGCATCCGTTACCGTCGCCAACGCGGTGCCGACGACGGAAACGTGGACGCCGACGATCGCTTCACCCGTCCGCTCATCGGTCACCTTGCCGGCGACCGTCCCGGCAAAGACACGCGAAACCGCCGGCGGAGCAGGCCCACCGGCGGTCGAAGTCGCGCTGAGCGCCTGCGACGCACCAAGCGCCGCCTGGAATTGGATGGCAAGGACCAGCGTCGCGACGAACGGAGTACAGTTCGACATGCGGTCGTCTCCCGGCAGGGAAAGGAGTGGAATGCCGCGATGGGCGCACCGGATTGTCGCCGATAGCAGGTACGCCGATGATCGAATGAGAGCCAGGAGCGAGAATCTAGGGTGCGTTACCTAGACACAGGATTAACGACCGTGACGGGTCGATGATGGGCGGGAAGACGAAACGTGAGAACCGTGGCCAGACCGTCCGATGCAGTCAGCTCCAGCGAGCCGCCGTGCGCGCGGGCAATCTTCCATGCAATCGCAAGACCGAGCCCCGCTCCGCCGGGCCGGCTGCCCGATCGAGTCCGAGCGGCATCGGCGCGATAGAAGCGATCGAAAATGTGCGCCTGCGCCTCGGGAGGAATGCCCTCTCCCTCGTTCCCGACGCGCACGATATGCCAGCCGGGCTCACCATCGAGTTCGACCCGGACCTCTCCGCCGGCCGGCGTATACTTGATGGCGTTGTCCAGGAGGTTGCTCACCAGCCGCTCGATCAGCAGCGGTTCCCCTTCGCACCGGGCTTCACGTGACGGCGTGAACTGCAGTCGCTGCCCGCGCTCCTGCGCCAGCGGATAGATGGCGCTGACAGAGCGCATCACGATCTCTTCGAGAAAGAATTCTTCGCGATGTAGAACGTGTTCTTCGTCGTCGAGACGGGCCAGGGTAAAGACGTCGGCCACGGTATCGCTCAGGTGCCTCGCCTCGTCCCGAACATGGCGAAGCGCCGCCGTGTACTCCGCCGCCGAGCGCGGCTGCGACAGCGCGATGTCGGCGGCCGCTCTGAGGCTCGCCACCGGCGTGCGCAGTTCGTGCGAGGCATCCGCCATGAACTGGCGCTGCTGGACGAATGATCGCTCGAGTCGGGCCAGCATGTCATTGAAGACCGCGGCCAGCTCGTCCATTTCGTCGCCGCTCCCGCGAACCCTGACCCGGGCCGCGAGATGTTCGGAATCGATCGCGGCCACCTCACGCCCCATGGTCACGACCGGATCGAAACTGCGCCGCGCCAGGAGATACCCGCCGACACCGGCCACCAGGAGCGCGAGCGGAATCGCGACCAGCGCAGCCTGCCAGAAGGTGGCCACGATCAGCCGCTCGGAGAGTCCCAGCTGCAACGCGACGATGGTGAGATATTCGCCGGCAACCGGCACGCTCCGCGCATAGCTGCGAATCGGTTCGCCCGCGTCGCCAACCATGGCATATGCGGAGCTGCCGGGAATCAGCGAGGCAAACAGCGGATGGATCGGTGAGTCGTCGGCGTCTTCGATCGCGGAGATGGCCCGTGTCAGGACGTCGTTGGCCGAGTCGGATACCGCAATCAGGCGATGGCCGCTGCCGTACACGAGCACCCGCCGCTCGCTGAATCGAAATTCTCGAGCTGCCTTGGCCGCCGCATCTTCGGGCGGGGTTCCTTCCTGCACTTCGGCCAGAACCGCCTGATAGAACGACCGGACCGCATCGGCGAGCGACTGATCCACCCGCTCCTGCGTGATCCGCTCCAGATACGCCCAGGTCGCCGCCGCGAAGATGATCAGGACCAGACCCAGCGTGCCGGCATGCCAGAGGGCCAGACGGGTCCGAAGCGATCGGAGCAGCGGCGCGCGACCCGCCATGCTAGGGCCCGACCGATCGCCCGTCCGGCAGCGCCAGGTAGTATCCCGCCCCACGACGGGTATGGATCAACGGTACTCCCGACGTATCGATCTTCTTCCGGAGACGATTGATGTACACCTCGACCGCGTTGGTCCCCGGATCGTGATTGTCGTCCCAGACGTGCTCCGTCAGCTCCGCACGGCCGATGACTTTGCCCACATGCCGGGCCAGATAGGCAAGGAGAGTGTATTCCTTGGTCGTCAGATCGATGGCTACGCCACCTCGGCTGACTTGCTGCGCATCGAAGTCGATCTCCAGATCGACCAGCGTGACGCGCGCCGGATCGACCTGATCGCCTCGCCGGCGCAGCAAGGCCCGAAGCCGCGCCAGCAGTTCCTCGAATTCGAACGGCTTGGCGAGATAGTCGTCCGCGCCGCTGTCGAGCCCCCGAATCCGATCTGCCGTGCTCGCACGCGCCGTCAGCATCAGGATCCGCACCGCCGATCCGTCACTCCTCAAGGTCCGGCAGAGCGTCAGACCGTCCAGCCGCGGGATGTTGATGTCGAGGACGATCACGTCATACGGCGTGATCCGGCTGTACGACAACGCGGCTTCACCGTCTGCCACCGCATCCACGGCATACGCCTGCTCCCGCAGGCCGCCCGCCAGCGTCTCGGACAACGCCTCGTCGTCTTCCACCAGGAGAAGCCGCATAGAATCGATCCGGAGTGATGGACCCGCAACGACAACCGGCGGCAGCGTTCCCCTTCACCCGCCCCGACGCCGCCATGCCGTATCAGATAATAACCCTGCCGCCAGATGCAACTGTCGTCCGGTCCGGACGGCACGGTCAACCGGCAGGACATCTATGCGCAGCCAGTGACGAACGCCATCCGGCGTTTTGCGTCGCCGCGACCGGGCTTCTAAATTGCCGAGCGTGTCGACCGGCCCCCTGTCCTGCAACCCCCTGCGGACCGTTTCAGCGTCCGCCCCTGCAACACCTCGCGCCCATCCGACAGGGTCACGTCTGGGTCGGGCGGTCTTCTGGGCCGGGCTCATCGTCGGTCTCGCCGGATGCGCATCCGAATCGAAGGCCGGGTCCACCTGTATTGCCCCGGCCAATCCCGGCGGCGGATGGGACTTCACCTGCCGCGCCATGGCGGAGGCTATTGCCCTGGCCGAGCCGGATTCGACCTCGATGCGAACCATCAACATCGCCGGAGAAGGCGGCGGGGTCGCCTTTGCGCGCGTGGTCGCCGAGATGCGCGGCGATCAGCAGACTGTCATCGCCGCCAGCCCCTCCACCTTACTCGGCCTCGCCCAGCAACATTACGGTACGCTGACGGAGCGCGACGTGCGGTGGCTCGCGGCCGTGGGCGCCGAGCCCAGCGTGCTCGCCGTCCGGGCGAACGCGCCGTGGCGCACGCTCCCGGACCTGATTCGCTATTGGCGCGCCAACCCCGACAAGGTGATCACCGGCGGCGTCTCGGTCGCGGGAGGACAGGACCACGTCAAAGTTTTGCTGCTGGCCGAGGTTGCGGGCATCGACCTCCGGGCGGTTCGCTATCTGCCGCTCAACCGCCCCGCGGAAGCCATCGACTCGCTGCGGTCGGACGGCATCCAGCTCTTCCCCGGAGAAATTTCGGAGATCCGGCGCCAGTTCGATTCCAAGGAGGTCCGCGTCCTGGCCGTCCTGGGTGATACCCGAGGATCCGGTCCGCTGGCCGATGTGCCGACCGCGCGCGAACAAGGGGTGCCGGTGTCGTGGGAAGTCTGGCGCGGATTCTACGCCCCGCCCGGGGTTCCGGACGAGGTCTACGATCACTGGGTCGAGCGACTGACTCGCGTGGCCAAATCGCCCGAGTGGAATGCCCTGCTCGCCCGAAACGGACTGCGCCCGTTTCTGCTCACCGGCCGGGAGTTCGAGGAATTCGTCGCTGCGGAAACGGCTGTCTACCGCACCGTCTCCCAAGCCATCGGCGTCATTCCCTAGCTCGGCAGGTCGGCGCGCTGGCGCCGGCGCGCCAACTCCATGAACACCCTGGCGAGGATCATGTCGACCCCGACCTGATTGTGCCCGCCCTGCGGAAGGATCACATCGGCGTACCGCTTCGACGGCTCGACGAACTCGAGGTGCATCGGACGCACGGTGTCGAGATACTGACGAATCACCCCCGCCATCGTGCGCCCCCGCTCGGCCACGTCCCGCTCCAGCCGGCGGATGAAACGGATATCGTCCGCCACATCCACGTAAATCTTGATGTCGAGCAGGTCGCGAATCCGTTGGTCCGCAAACAGCATGATGCCGTCGACGATGACGATCTCCTTGGGCTCGATCAGCACCGTCTGCGCCGCCCGGGTGTGCGCCGCAAAATCGTAGGTCGGCTTGGACACGGGCGCCCCGCGCCGAATCGCCTCCAGGTGACGGATCAGGAGATCGGTATCGAAAGCTTCGGGATGATCGAAGTTGAGTTTGACGCGTTCGGCCATCGGCAGATGGGCCAGATCGCGATAATAGGCATCCTGATCGATGAACGCCGCATCGAGACCCAACGCCCCATAGATAGCGCGCGCCACCGTCGTCTTACCGGAACCGGAGCCGCCCACGACCCCGATGATGAGGGGTCGCGGCGTCTCCGACTCCGATTCATGCTTCACTGGTTCGTCTGTCTGCATTCTCCGCGGCGACTTTGGCGGCAATGTGCGGCGGTGCCTCGGCATACCCGTGGAATCGCTCCCGATGGGTGCCGCGCCCGTGGGTGATCGAATGTAACGTGGTCGAATACTTGTACAGCTCGGCCTGGGGCACCAGTGCCGTTACCCGCGTCAGCCGCCCGACGGCTTCCGTGTGCTGCACCTGTCCGCGGCGCGGCGTCAGATCGCCCAGAACATCGCCCATCAGTTCGCTCGGCGTGTCGACCTCGATCTGCACGATCGGTTCGAGCAGCACGGGGCTCGCCTTGGATGCCACGGTTCGAAACGCGAGAATCCCGGCCATCTTGAATGACATCTCGTTGGAATCGACGTCGTGGTAACTCCCGTCGAAACACTCGACCCGGAAATCCACCAGGGGATAGCCGGCCAGCGCGCCTCGCTCAGCCGCTTCCTGCACACCGCGATCGACGGCAGGGATGTACTTCCCCGGAATCACGCCGCCGACAATCTTGTCGACAAATTCGTATCCCGCCCCCCGCGGCCGAGGCGC
Organism: Gemmatimonadales bacterium; assembly: GCA_037189525.1. Classification (GTDB taxonomy): domain Bacteria; phylum Gemmatimonadota; class Gemmatimonadetes; order Gemmatimonadales; family GWC2-71-9; genus SHZU01. The sequence goes on along the minus strand of JBBCJC010000002.1, from coordinate 934,994 downwards.
CAGACGAATCCAGCAGTCACCATACTGACCCCGCCCTCCGGATTGCTTCTTGTGCTTGCCCTGCCCCTCCGCCGTTCCCTTGATGGTTTCCCGATAGGCAATCCGTGGGCGCACCAGCTCCGCATGGACGCCGTACTTGCGCGCCAGCCGGCCGAGGATCACCTCGAAATGCCGCTCACCCAGGCCGTGGATCAGGGTTTGTCCCAGTTCGGAATTGTACTCGAAGTGGAAAGTCGGATCCTCCTCGTGCAGCTTGTGCAATCCGCCCGCGAGCTTGTCCTCCTCACCCCGCTGCTTGACCAGCACGGCCGAGGTGGCTTCCGCATCCGGGAACTCGATCGGATCGAGATGTACAGGGTGGTCACGATGACAGAAAGTATCGTTGGTATGGGTGTCCTTGAGTTTGGCGACGGACCCGATATCGCCTGCCGCAAGCTCCGCAACTTCCAGCCGGTCCCGCCCCTGCTGGACCGAGAGATGCCCCAATCGCTCGGCCACGTTGTGTTCGTGATTCCAGACATCGGCGCCGTTCTTGACTCCGCCACTGTAGAGCCGGAACAGGCTGATGTCGCCGACATGCGGTTCGGATACGATTTTGAAGACCCGCCCCACCAGAGGACCGTCGGCCGGCTTCGGCGCCTCGAGCGGCGAGGGCAGCAACTCGACCAGCTCGGTCAGCAGCGTCCTGATCCCCAGCAAGCGGTCGCCGCTGCCGCAGAACAGCGGTACGATCTCCCCCGCCAGCATGGCGCGCTTGAGGGCCGGAACGATCTCCTCGCGCGACAGCGCGTCTCCCGACAGGAACTTCTCGATCAGGGTGTCGTCGGTCCCGGCAATCGTCTCGGTGAACTGCTCCATGTACCGTCCGAACGTGTCCCGGTACTCCTCGGGAATCGGCCCCTCTTCGAACTCGCCGGCCTTGGAGCCGGGCGCGAAGCGCTGGTAGGTCCCGGTAAACAGATTGATGATTCCGGTGAAGTTCGGCCCGTCACCGACGGGAATCTCCACCGGCAGCACCTTGGGCGTCAGATGATCGCGCACATCGTCGAAGACCCGCCCGAAGTCGGCATGCTCCTTGTCCATCTGTGAGACGAACAGGATGCGCGGCAAGTGATGATGATCGCAGAAGGCCCAGACCTTCTCGGTCCCCACTTCGACGCCGCTGGTGCCGCTCAACACGACGATCGCCGCATCCGCCACCGCCAGCGCGGCCGCGACGTCACCATAGAATTCGAGATAACCCGGCGTGTCCAGCAGGTTGATCTTGGTATCCATCCACTCGGCAAAGCCGAGCCCCAGCGTAATGGAGTGTTGTCGTTCGATTTCGTCGGGTGAGGTATCGGTGAGCGTGTTGCCTTCCTTGATCGAACCGTGTCGCTTGATCGAGCCTGAAACGAAGGCGAGAGCGTCGACCAGCGTCGTCTTTCCAGCGGATCCGTGGCCGACGACCGCCACGTTCCGAACTGCGTCCGAGCCGTAGACCTTCATCGGGCCACCTCCGGCGTTTGAGACCCTGGGATAGTGGGGCGCAACCCGAAACTTGTCAAATGGCGTCCCGCCCGCCGGAACCACCCTTCCCAGCTCGTGACCCTATCGGCGAGCGGCCGGCTCCCGTATCCTTGTCGCCGGCCCTTCGCCCTCGGTCACCCCGAACCCAATCCGCCCGTGAGTCACGATCGACGCAGCATTTCGCTCGCCGTGCTGGTCGCAGCGCTCGGCTATTTCGTCGATGTCTACGACCTGCTGCTGTTCAGCACCGTCCGGATTCGCAGCCTGCTGGATCTCGGCGTGCCGCAGTCCGAAGTCCTGGATGTCGGGGTGACCCTGCTCAACTCACAGATGGCGGGCCTCCTGATCGGCGGCCTCCTCTGGGGCATCCTGGCCGACAACATGGGGCGCCGGTCGGTGCTTTTCGGCTCGATCCTGCTCTACTCGCTGGCCAACCTGGCCAACGGGATGGTCCAAACCGTCGAGCAGTACACCTGGCTCCGTTTCATCGCCGGGATCGGCCTGGCCGGTGAACTCGGCGCCGGCATCACTCTGGTCGCCGAGATCATGTCGAAGGAATCCCGCGGCTACGGCACCACCATCGTCGCGAGCCTGGGACTGCTCGGCGCGGTGACCGCCGGGTACGTCGGCGATCACTTTCCCTGGCGCACCGCGTACTACATCGGCGGCTTCATGGGTCTGGCCCTGCTGCTGCTCCGGATCGGTGTCCATGAATCGACCATGTTCCAGACCATCAAGCCCAAGGCGGTCGGGAAGGGCAACTTCCTGCTGCTCTTCACCAACGGCGCGCGCATCCGGCGATACCTGTCGGTCGTGATGGTCGGGCTGCCGACCTGGTTCGTGATGGGCATCCTGGTGACGTTCTCGCCGGAAATCGGCCCCGCCCTCGGATTGGCCGAAGCGCCGAGTGCCGGACGCGCCATTGCATTCGGCTACATCGGCGCCACGCTCGGCGACATCGTGAGCGGCGTGCTGAGCCAGTTGCTCCGCAGCCGCAAGAAGGCGCTCACGCTCTTCATCACGCTCTGCGGCCTGGGCATCGTGACCTATTTCATCATCGGCGGGATGTCGCTGGGCCTGTTCTACTTTGCCTGCGCCCTCCTCGGCGCAACCGCGGGATACTGGGCGGTGTTCGTAACGGTCGCCGCCGAGCAGTTCGGCACCAACCTCCGCGGGACGGTGGCCTCGACAGCGCCGAACTTCGTGCGCGGAGCCGTGGTGCCGCTCACCCTGCTCTTCCAGGCGCTCCGTCCCGGACTGGGCATTGCCGGCAGCGCGGCGGCGGTGGGTGCCGTCGCCCTCGGAATTGCGTACCTTTCGCTGATCGGGCTCGATGAGACGTACGGAAAGGACCTCGACTATGTCGAAACGTAGGTTGGGCGGATACGCCGTGTTTCTCCTCGCCGTCGGGTGCGGCGGCAGCGGCAAACAGCCCGCGCTGACGGCGCCGCCTTCGACCTCGCCGGACGCTGCCCTGGCTCTGCTCTCGGCGCTCGCACACGACTCACTCAAGGGCCGCGCCACCGGAGAACCCGGGTCGGCCAAAGCCGCCCGAATCATTGCGCGGGAAATGGAACGCGCCGGCCTGCAGCCCGCGGGCGACAGTGGCTATTTCCAGCCACTCCCCGTCGTGATCGGCACTCGCAAAGTGGGCGACCGCGAGTTCACCGGCCCGATGCTGGCCGAGAGCTTTGCCGCGCGCGAAACGATCGAACGATCGCGCTGGCGGCCGGCCGTCAACGTGATCGGCATGATTCCGGGCAGCGATCCGGCGCTCGCCAACGAGCACGTCGTGGTCAGCGCGCACTACGATCACGTCGGGATCCGCAATCCCGTCGACGGCGATTCGATCTACAACGGCGCCGATGACGATGCCTCCGGCGTGGTCGCGGTTCTCAAGACGGCGGAACAGATCGCCCGCGGCCCCCGGCCCAAACGCACCGTCTACTTTGCCGCCTGGACGGGAGAAGAAGTCGGCGGACTGGGTGCGCGCTGGTACTCCGATCACCCGGCCCGTCCGCTCAACCAGATGGCGGCCAACCTGCAGATCGAAATGATCGGCCGCCCCGACTCCCTGGCCGGCGGACCCGGCCGCGCCTGGCTCACCGGCTACGAACGCAGCACCATGGGCGACATGCTGGCCGCCAACGGCGTGCCGATCGGCCCGGACAAACGGCTGTCCCAGAATTTTTTCCGCCGCAGCGACAACTATCGCTTTGCCGTTCTGGGTGTCGTGGCGCACACGCTGTCCACCTTCAATCTGCACACCGACTATCATCGGCCGAGCGATGAGGTGGACAAGGTCGACGCGGTGCACATGGCTCACGTGATCGACGCGACCGTGCGCGCCGTTCGGATCCTCGCCGATGGCGAGCGTCCGACCTGGAAGCCCGGCGGACAACCCACACCGCAGCAGCGGTAAACCGATTCCCTTGCACCACTGACCGAATTATGCCGACTCTCGATTGGGCCTATCTCCGCGCCGGATGCATCACCTGCAAACGCGCCCAGGGATTCATGGAGCGGAAGCAGGCGACCATCCGCGAAACCACCAACGCCAAGAAGGACACCATCCCGGGCGCCAAGGCGCTCAACGTCCTCAAAGACGCCGATGAGCTCTACGCAACCCGCGGCACCAAGGTGTTCCACCTGAACCTCGCCCGCGACAAACCTTCGCGGGAAGAGCTCGAAAAATTGATGATCGGACCGAGTGGCAACCTTCGGGCGCCGACGATTCGGAAAGGGCGGACGGTGGTGGTGGGATTCGACGAAGCGACCTACGCCAAGGTCATCAAATAAGTCAGGCGGGCACCTCACCCCGCAGAATTGCCGCCAGGCGAGCAGCATCGATATTGCCGCCGGACACGATCGCCACGGCGCGACGTCCTCGTCCGGCGGCTGCCCGGGCAGCCGCTAAGGCGAGCGCACCGGCTCCCTCCGCCACGATCCGCGCCCGCTCCGCCAGCAGACGCACCGCTTCGGCCGTCTCGGCCAGCGACACGGTGCGCGCGTCGGTCACCAGTTCCCGCACCAGCGGCCACATTTCGGCCAGAACAGATCGGCCACCCGCGCCGTCGACGAAGCTGGCGCGATAGTCGATGGCGACAGGAGCGCCGGCAGCCAGTGACGCCGTGAGCGGAGCTGCCGTCTCCGGCTCCACCGCAATGACACGCGCCTCGGAACCTGCCGCTCTGAGGCCGGCCGCGATCCCGCACGCCAACCCGCCGCCACCATATGGGACGTACACTTCCTCCAGCTGAGGCAAGTCTTCCACCAGCTCGAGCCCAATCGTCGCGTTCCCGGCGATGACCGCGGGATCCGACACCGGATGAACGAAAAACCCCGGGAGATCCTCGAAGCGCCGCTCCTGCAGCACCCGCCACCACCACTCGAAGGGCACCGCCACCACGCGCGCGCCCAGCCGCTCGATCGCGTCGAGCTTGGTGCGCGGCGCATGATCCGGCACGACCACCGCGCACGCGATTCCCGACTCGCGCGCGCACCAAGCAACCCCTTGCGCCATGTTGCCCGCGCTGGCCGTGACGACGCCATCCCGAAGCGCCCCGGCAGGCGCCTCGGCAATGGCGTTACGAGCTCCGCGAATCTTGAAGGAACCGATCGGCTGGAGGGTCTCCAGCTTGAGCCAGATGTCCCCCGACCCTTCCTGCCAGCGGATCGTGGGCGTGCGGATGGCAAATCCATCGAGGCGAGCGCGGGCGGCGGCGATGGCCGCCGCCCCGGGAGGATTCATCGCTTACTGCGCACTCGGCTTGGTCTCCGTGAGCGGCACCGAGATCGACTCGCCGAACACGTATTTCCCGAACCAGGCCCAGTTGTGCCAGACCGCGGCCAGCTGCTCCTTGGGCTTGTTGATCCCGTGGCCGAAGCCGCGATAGATCAGCAGTTCCGTCGGCACGCCCTGGTCCTGCAAGCCCTGATGCAGTTCGTACGCGTTCTGCAGCGGCACCCGCCGGTCGAACTCGCCGTGCTGAATCAAGGTCGGCGTCTTGGCCCGCTTGATGTTCGTCATCGGCGAGGTCTTGAGGTAGATCTCCATATCATCCCACGGCGTCGCCTTGAGATACTGGCGCGTGAAGGGATAGATGTCGGTCGAGACGTAGTAGGTCACCCAGTTGGAAATCCCCGCTCCGACCGAGACCGCCCGGAAGCGATCGGTGTTGGTGGTCAGAAACGCGGAGATATACCCGCCCTGGCTCCAACCCATCACGCCCATTTTGGTCGAGTCCACGATGCCCTGCCGGATCAGATGGTCGACCCCGGACATCACGTCCCACATGTCGCCCACGCCGAGATTCCGAACGTTGAGCGAACGGAACTTCTCGCCATAGCCGGCGGAGCCGCGATAGTTGGGCCGCAGCACCAGCGCACCTTTCGCGACCCACTGCGGAATCGGATAGACATAGAACGGCAGCGGCTGCGGCGTGTCGATTCCCGTAGGGCCGCCGTGAATGACGACCAGGAGCGGATACTTTTTCTTGGGGTCGAAATCACGCGGCTTGTGCAGCACGCCCTCGATTTGCGCGCCATCCTGGCTCTTCCACTGCACCAGTTCATTGGCGGGAATGGTCCAGCCGGCAATCTGCGCACCGAGCTCCGTGATCGCGAGCGGCGCGCCCGAAGCCGTCGCATCGCGGCGATACAACTCGGACAGCGACTGCCCGTCCTTCTGACCGGAGAACGCCCACCAGCGACCATCCGGGGACACATCCGCCCCGCCGGACGACTGGAAGCCGGGCCACCGCTCACGCGTGGCGCGGCCGTTCTCGGGATCGACGCGGACATAGCTGTATCGGGTGCTGTCCCACGCCGCGAACCAGAGACCGCGCGGGGTCCAGAGCAGCCCGCCGATCGTTTCATCGAAATTGGCCGCCATGCGCACCGGCTCGCCGCCGGTCGCGCGAATCTTGGCCAGCTGATTGTTACGGAAGAAATTCTCGACGGAATCGCCCGCCGAGGTCGTGAAGGCAATCCACTGGCCATCGGGCGACCAGACCGGCCCGGCGTCCGACCCGGGACGCGCTACCAGCGGAGTGATACGCTTGCTTGCGACATCGATGATCGAGATGTCGGCCGTCGCGCCGGAATGCGCAATCGGATCGCGCCGGAAATCGAACGCGAGCTTCGTCCCATCGGGCGACCATGCAAAGCTGCCGACCGTGTAGGCTCCGTCCGTCAGCCGAACCGGCTTGGGCGTCGCGGCGCTATCGCCGTCCAACCGTGCCGGATCGAAGTCGAGCGACCAGAGCTGGCTCTGTCGGAAGTCACGATCCTCGGCGTAAAAGTCGCCATACTGCGCTTTGGTTTTCCGGGCCGAATCGGACTCCGCGTCGGTAATCCGCAACGCCACTCGCGACCCGCTTGGCGCCCAGCGGAAGTCGGCCACCCCGTCACGCTGGAAGGTGACGCGCTTGGCCTCGCCGCCCGCCGCCCGAATCACATACAACTGCGAGCGCCCGTCCCGGTCGGAGAGAAACCCGATCCACTGCCCGTCCGGCGACCAGCGCGGCGAACTGCTGGTGCCCTTGGCCACCCGCGTCAGCTGAAAGGCGCTCTCGCCCTCGCGCCAGAGCCAGATCTCGGTGTCGAACCGGTTGTCCTGCCAATCGGTCGTGCGCACCACATACGCCACCGACCGGCCATCCGGCGAAATCGCCGGGGAACTGGCGGTCTTGAGATCGATCATATCGCGAAACGACGGCCCCGGCACCTGCGCAGCCAGAGGCGGCGCGAGTAGCAAACCGAGAACCGGAACGATGGACACTGACTTCATGGAACCCTCCGAATGGTCATCCCGCCAAGCCCGATGGCCGTGATCGCTCCCTTGGCATCCGGCACAAACGTGATTTCGAGCCCGTCCGTAAAAATGGCCTTGTTCGCGTCGATGAAAATGAGTTCACTCTTGGAAACGAAGCCCGGCACCTCGATGAACAGCGTCGAGCCGTCGAGCGTCACCGTTGCCGCAACCGGCTGCGGCTGCTCGGCTGCATAGCGGCCTACGTACGCGGCAAGCGCAGCCGAATCCTTGGCAACCCTGGCAACCTCGCGCGGGCCGAACTCCGGCCACTGATACACTTTCGCAATCCCGTTCATGACCTCCCGCACCAGCGCCGACCCGTTGTCGGAGTTGGTCATGACCGCCGCGCCCTGGCCCGTTTCGGGAAAATAGTAGACGTGCGCGCGAAAGCCGCGATTGGCGCCACCATGCCCAAACCGGAATGCCCGCCCGCTCCCCTCGAGCGCCGGCCCCAACCCGCTCGGCGCTTTCTGTACGGTCAGCATCTGGGTCGCCATGTCCTTCGACAGCACGCCGGTCGAGGTGCCCGCCCGCGCCCCGGCCACCCCGATGGCCCAATGCATCAGATCGGTCGGCGTCGTCCAGAGACCCGCCGCCGCCATCTCGGGATAGGTGTGCCACCGGCCGGTCACGAGACTGCCGTCGATGCCGTGTCCGGCCGCTTCCCGCCCGGCAAGCGCAGCCGGCAGCGGCTGCTCATAGGTGCTGTGCGCCATCCCCATCGGATCGAGCACCAGGCGCTTCATCAACCCGGGAAAGGCTTCACCCGTCGCATCGATCATGGCGAGTTGCAGAACCGTGGTTCCGCCGCCCGAATAGCGCCAGCGGCTGCCCGGCACGACATCGACCCGCACCGGCCCCGTGTTGGCCGGCCGCACGCCATCCAGGATCTGCGGCACAGTCGGGATGGTATCGCCAGCTGCGTATCCGGGAAATCCGTGGACGGTGAGCCCCGCGCTGTGCGATACCAGCCGGCGCAGCGTCACCTTCTCCTTGGCGGTGAAGCGATTCTCCGGAACCTGCCAGCTCTTGAGGAAGCCGTTGACCGGCAGATCGAGCGCCAGCTTGCCCTCTTCCACCAGACGCAGCATGCCGGTGGCCGCCACCGGTTTGCTGATCGATGCCGCCTGGAACAACGTCGAATCCGTCACCGAATCGGTCGTCCCCGTGGTCATGACACCGAAGCCACGGGCCCAGACGATCCGCCCGCTGTCGACCACGGCAATCGAGACGCCGGGCACCTTGTAGTGCGCCATCCGATCGGCCAGGGCATACGACAGCTCCGGCTCGCCGGTGACGACGACCGGTGGACGCAATCCGGCCGTGACGGCGGCAATGGCCTCCTGGCTCGGATCCGGCGCCGGCGCAGGCGATGAACAGGCAACGAGAAACGACAGGCCCAGCAACGGCACACCCTTGTGACGACGCATATCATGCTCCGGCAGAATCGAGAAACAGCAGTGTTCAGTTGCGCAACAGAAGGTACTCTGTACGGCGGGACCGCCCCATCGGTTCCAGTCCGTCTTCAGCGTCGTCGTCCCCCGCCCCGTGGACGCGGAATGCGACGCCCCGTCTTGCGATGCCGATGCGGATGCGCCTTGGGCGACGGTTTCCGTAGCAGCGCCTGCAGCATCTCCAGCGACTCGGCCTCGAGCGCCTGCTCGGCGCCCCGCACCACCGCAAATCGGATCGGCCGGTCCAGCTCGGGAAGATCGGTTTCGGTCAGTCGCCGCGCCTGTCCCTCCCGCAAACGGAGCCGCGCGATCCCCTGGCCCCGCTCGATCTGATACTCGATCGCCGTCGCATCGCCCGCCAGGTGGACGGTCACCGGCAGCCGGTCGAGCGCCACCCGGGTAGGCAGGTCGATCAGGTCGCCCGGGTCGAGTTCGAGCCGGCGGCGCTGCAGATCGGCCCAGCTCGACAGACCGGCCAGCTGCGCTGCCAGGGCCTGGCGGACCCGATCGGGACTCGCCTCGTCGAGCGTGCCACCCGATCGACGCCAATACTCATCCAGCTCGCGCACCGCTCGGCGCACCTTGCCGTGATCGGGATGCGCCACGCTGCCCTCGATCAGGCCGGAGACCACCGCCTCGATTGCGCCCGCAACCAGTTCCGGCGGCAACGCGCCCCGCAGCGGTTCCTCGACGGCCTCCAGCCGAAAGCCGAAATACTCGAGCAGGCGAGACACCACGAACCCCTGGTGTTTCCGCGGGCCGCCGATCGACACCATCGGCGCACTGCGCTTGGCATGCTGACGGACCAGCTCGTAGGAAATCGTGGTACCCTCGATCGACGCGCGCGGCACACCCAGCCGATCGGCGAAGTACCGAAGCGAACCCGCGACCGCTCCCCAGGACCCCGCCAGCGAGGTCTTGGACACCCGGGCCTCCTGGCCATCGACCGTCTGTTCGTCGATGACCAGATCGAACGGCATGGTCCGCGCAAGCAGGTCGATGAAACGCGCCTTGAGGTCCTTGCTGACATAGGGAAGGCTGCGCGGCAAGCCAAGCTCGAGCGAGCGATAGACCGACGCCATCCCCATCGCCGCGTCTTCGATGGCCTTGACCAGAACGCCCCGCTCTTCCGCCCACTCGGCGATTCCCGCTTCGAACACGTGACGAGGCAACCCGTGCACTTCGCCGATGGCGCCGAACCGGTTGACGGCCTCGACGTAGAGATTGTACGCGGTGAGGTGATCGCTGCCCGGCACCGCAATGCCGCGAAGGTCGCGCTCCTCCCGGGTCATCCGATGCAACGAGTCGACGCTCGAGGCCACCGCCAGGATGGGCGCCAGCTCGGGGTCGCCGCGCACCAGCAGTTCACCCCAGGCCCGCTCGACCGGCATGGCCTCGACCTCACGCCCAAACTCGGTCAGCTTGCCGTCGGCAATCAGACCGCGCTCGGTGAGCAGAGACAGGGCCTGCCGATAGGCCACTCGATCGAGCGGCACCGGCAGTTCCAGTTCGCTGGCGTCGACACCGAGCGCCGCGCAGGTCAGCGCCACCCGCTCCGCATCGCCGGCGAGCTGGAACTCGGGGGGCGTGGGCCGCAGATCTTCGAAACGGAGTGGCCGGTTGGTGAGGATGGTGACTTCGCCCTTGGCCACGCGCCCGTGCACCCGGCCCGCCATCTGCAGAATCTCGTTGGCGCCCAGATGCAGACGATGGAGCACGTTGCGGCCCCGGTCCACCACGTTACCGTAACGGGCGTCGTAGATCACCACCGTATCGAGCCCCAGCACGTTGATGGCCGACTGTCCCGCCGCCGTCATCGCCAGCAGGAACGGCTTGTCCACCTCACCCTCGAGGAACGGACGAATCACCCGAATCGGTTCGCCACCGTGATAGAACGCCGTGTTGAGCTTGAGCCAGCGGGTACCGACTTCCTGCGCCAGCCGTTCCACTTCGGCGCGGGTCGGGACGAATACGGCCACTCCGCGGCGCTCCCGGATGATCCGCCGCACGAACTTTTCGTCGATGAAGTCGCGCACGTCCTTGGCCACGACCTCGACCCGCGCCCGGAGCGCGGGATCGAACGCGCTGGTTTCGAGCACATGGTCGCTCCGCAGGTAGCGGGCATAGAAGGTCGGATCAACCGTCGCGGAGAGCCAGATGAAACGGCAGCCGGTTCGCTTGCCCAGCGCCAGGCACAGTTCGAGTTCGGCCGAGGTCTGATGGATCTCGTCGACCACGAGGGTGTCCTGCGCGGTGATCAGATCATCCTGGAACCAGCGACGGGCAATCCCCGTCGTCACGATCACCACGTTCCAGTTGGGCGTTTCCGGGGTGGCCTCTCGCTCCCGGTTGACCACGCCGTACCGGAGACTCTCCTGCAGAATGGCCTGGGCAATGATCCGGATCGAGAGCGTCTTGCCGGTGCCGGTGCCCGCGACGATCCCGAATCCCTTCCCCGCCGCGCCCCACGACGCTAGCTCCGCACCATGGTTTCGAGCCAGCAGGGTCTCGATCTCGGTACCGAGCGCGAGCTCGATCGTTTCGCAGGCCGCGCGGGTGGGGGCAATCACGATGACCCGACCGCGAGCCGGCCGGGCAGCATGGTACGCGGCCCGGTCGACCGGGAGATGATGATCGCGAGATGGATGCATGCCGGCGGCTAGCCGCGGACGGCGCGTTTGAGCAGGCTGATCTGCCCGAGGTGATAGACGTCGTGCTGCAGGATGCCGCGCAGGGTCTGCCACTGCGTCATTCCGGTGCCCAACGCCGGATTCCGTTCATCCCGGACCGGGCCTTCGAGCTCATCGTCACTGGCCGAGCGCAGCGCAGCCAGCAATCGGTCGTGGGTCGCTTCGAGCGCGGCGAGCGCCTCTTTCCATTGGCTGTCCTGCTCCGGCACGACCGGCCAGTCTCCCGATGGCGGAGTTCCGGCCGGCGCACCGGCCAGCCGGGACCGCACCTCGTGCTTCCATCCCGTCATGTGCAGGACGATTTCCCAGATCGAGTGCGCAGCCGGCACGGGATGGACTCGAGCCTCCGCGGCCGTCAGATCCTCCAGCACGGACCTGACCGACGGTCCGTACCAGGGATCACCCCGGAACACGCGATCGAGTTCCTCCACCAGCCGGCTGCGCTCGGTCACGGCGCGACCTCGACGATCATTTCGATCTCGACCGAGAGATCCCTGGGCAGCGACTGCATCCCGACCGCCGAGCGGGCATGCTTACCCTTCTCACCGAAGACCGCCACCATCAGATCCGAAAATCCGTTGACGACTTCGGGATGCTGGGTGAAGCTCTCGGTCGCGTTGACCATGCCCAGCACCTTGACGATCCGCGTCACCTTGCCGAGATCCCCGATCTCCGCCTTGAGCGTCGCCAGCAGGTTGATCCCGACATTCCGCGCGGCCTCCGCACCCTGCGCCACGGTCAGATCCTTGCCGAGCTTGCCGGTCGCGGTCTGACCCCAAGGCTGGGCGGGGCCATGCCCGGCCAGGAAGACCAGGTTCCCGGTGCGCACGGACCGGACATAGTTCGCCAGCGGGGGCGCCGCCTCCGGCAGGGTAATGCCCAGTTCCTTGAGCCGCGCTTCGGGGCCGGCCTGAGCGGCCGACGACGCGGGGGCCAATGCCGCCACGACGAGTACGGGCAAAACGAATCGAATCACGTCGAACTCCAATCCTGAGGAATCGCTGCGGGCAGCGCCCGCGGTGTCAGACCCGAAGCTTATTCGATTGAGCCCTCGGCGGAACCCCGAATCCGGCCCCGATCAGGGTGCGCAGACCGGCGTTCCCCCGGACGCGGCCTCGAGAATCGTGACGAATTCCGCCACGGTGCTCACGCCCGCATCGCTTCGATACCACTCGATCCGCTGATTCCGGAAGTCCTCTTCCGACAGCTTCGGCTTGTTCTCGACGATCCATTGCTTGAGTGCCTGCGGGCGCTCGACCAGACATCCCTGCGGCGCCCCGTCCCGGTCGAGTACCACCACCGTCGGGGTCGCGGCCCGTCCATCGCTGGTCTGATAGCGATCCATGACCCACTTGCCCACGGTCGAATTGACGATCCGCAGCTCCAGATCGGGCGCCTGCTCCACCAGCCGGGCCAGATACGGGATCGTGTTGGCCGAATCGCCGCACCAGTCCTCGGCCACCGCCAGGATGCGCCAGCCGCCGGCTGCCCGCGCCCGCGCAATCAGCGCCGAATCGGTGACGATCCCCCGTCCGTAATTCTCTTCCCAGGTACTCCGACGGGCATTGGCCGCGGCGAGAAACGCCTCCCAGGTCCTGCCGGTCTCGAACAAGGCCACCAGCGAATCGGTCCGCGCGAGCCGAACGGCGCCGGCCGTTCCGGGAGCCGGGGCAACCGTACACGCGGCAAGCAACGCTGCAACCGTGACCACCATCATGACCGCATCTCCGCATCGATTGGGGGGCGAACCGGGTACCGGATCAAATCTCGGAGCAGATTGCGCCCACGGCAACGTCCCAAAGCAAACAACCCCGCCGTCGCGGGGTTGTTCGAACCCTTGGCTGGGCGCCGCGGGTCTTGTGAGTCAGCCATTGTCTGAGCAAGGGGGCTCAATTTGGAAGGGTTGGCTGACCCGACTTTCTATTGTTGCTAATGCCGACCGCGTCCTCGCCGGTCATCCCGGTGGTCCCGATCCCGACGATCATATCGATCGTCCCAATCGCGACGGTCTCTGCGGTCGTGCCGGTCATACTTGGTGCGATAGTTCCGCCGGTCGCGGTCGTAATCGTCGTAGCGGTAGTAGCGGTCGTTGAGCCTGAACACCCGAACCCGCTCGAGACCCTTACGATGCTTGTCGAAGTAGAGGTTGCGGCCGCGATCGTAATACACCACGACCACTTTGGCGTCACGATAGTGCCGCGGACTCCAATCCCGGCGCGGCTCGATCATCACGTGGCGTTCCACCACGACATGCCGGGGGCGGGGATGATCACCGATCCGAACCACGCCAGACACCGGTGAGCCGCTCACGTAGATATCGGCGGAAACCCTCTGGGACTCCGCAGGAACCGACAAGCCGAGCGTGGCAAGTGTTGCAAAGCCAAGCCCTACGGAGCTGCGACGGCTGATCACGGTAACCTCCTGGCATTCGTGCCGGATGCGGGTTTGCGTCCCCGCCAGACCCATATGCCAGTGGCGTGCCACACCGCAACACGTTGCTATTCAACGAGATACAAAATGAGCACCTGCTGACCTGTCCACGATTCTGGACGACGATGACATCGGGACGTGGACAGGTGTCCTCTCCGATCCCGCTGGCGCGCCATCGCGCGCGGCCTATGTTTCCCGCTCGACCCGAGCGCCGGCATTAGCAGCCGATCCACCCCCGCCCACATCTCGCCACCAGCGGGAGAGTCCCCGAACGTGACCGACCAGTACCGCCCGGCCTATTCCTGGTACGTCGTCGTCGTCTTGATGATTGCCTACGTCTGCTCGTTCGTCGATCGGCAGATCCTGGCGCTCATGGTCGCCCCGATCCGCCGGGATCTCGAGATCAGCGACACCCAGATGAGCTTGCTGATGGGGCTCTCCTTTGCCCTGTTCTACAGCATCCTGGGCCTGCCGATCGGTCGCTGGGCAGACCGCTCCAGCCGCCGGAAGATCATGGCGTGGGGCATTGCGCTCTGGAGCGTGATGACGGCGCTGTCGGGCGGCGCCCGTCATTACTGGCACCTGTTCCTGGCCCGGGTCGGCGTCGGGGTCGGCGAGGCCGCACTGTCTCCCCCGGCCTATTCGATGATTGCCGATTATTTCCCGCGGGAGCGGCTCGGTACCGCCATCAGCGTCTACTCGCTGGGCATCTACCTGGGCAGCGGCATTGCCATGATGGTGGGCGGCTGGATCACCGGGCAGCTCGCCGGCGAGGCGTCCTTGATGGTCCCCATCCTCGGCGCGGTCCGGCCCTGGCAGCTCGTCTTCATCGTGATCGGCCTGCCCGGCCTGCTGATCGCTCTCTGGGTGGCGACCCTCCGGGAACCGGTGCGGGGCGCCATGAGTGGCGGAACCTCGACCACGCCAGTGTCCGTGGCCGAGGTGACCCGCTGGGTTCGGACCCATCGGGGCGCCTTTCTGGGTCACAATCTGGGCTTTGCCATGATCTCGCTGGTCAACTACGGCTGGGCCTACTGGGTGCCCACCTGGCTGCAGCGCGCCCACCAGTGGACCCCGCAACAGGTCGGTCTCAACTACGGGCTCTGGACCGCAACCTTCGGCGTGGCCGGGGTGGTGGCCGGCGGCTGGCTGGGCGACCGGCTGGCCCGCCGCGGCTTTACCGACGCCAAGCTCCGCGTCGGTCTGTTCGGCTTGAGCTTCGAACTCGTCACGGGGTTGATCCTCTTCCTGTCGCCGACTAGCCTCGTGGCATGGACCCTCGTGCCGACCACCTTCTTCGCCTCGTTCGGCTTCGGAGCCGCCGCCGCCGCGATCCAGGAGATCTCGCCAGTTCCGATGCGCGGGCAGACCTCGGCGATCTACCTGTTCGTGATCAATCTGATCGGTCAGGCGCTGGGCCCGTTCCTGGTGGCCTTCTTCACGGATTCGGTGTTCCAGGACGACCTGATGATCGGTCGCTCGCTGATCGTGGTCACGACGTCCGGCCTCATCCTCGCCGCCGCGATCCTGCTGCTCGGCCTCAAGCCGTTCCGCCGCGCTGCGCAGGCCTGTCGCGACTGGCAACCCGAAACTGAGCCCGCCCATGGCCCGACCTGAACCCCGCGGCACCTTTTCCGTCTCGGTCTCGAAAGACTACCTGACCTTTTCGGCCGCGCATTTCCTGACCATTCCCGGTCACAAATGCGAAGCGCTGCACGGTCACAACTATGTCGTGACGGTCGTGGCCGAGGGCGAGGTGGATCGGACCACCGGGTTCGTGGTGGATTTCGCCGCCGTCAAGCGGGTCTTGCGACCGGTGATCGACCGGATCGACCATCGGGTGCTGATTCCAGGCGGGAATCCTGCCGTGACGGTGCGCACCGAGGGGGACACGACCCTGGTCGACTACCGCGGGGCCCGGCGATTCATGTTTCCGACCGCCCACGTCGCCATCGTCGACGTGACCGACACGACGGCCGAGCTGCTGGCTGAGCACCTGGCCCGGGCCGTGGTCGAGGGCTTGGCGGCCGAAGGCGCCGCCACGCTGCGCAGAGTTCTGGTCGACGTGGAGGAAAGCTCCGGCCAGAGCGGCCGGTACGACCTGCTGGTCGCCGGCTGAGGGCATCCGACGCGCGGCACGGCCGGACCTAACGACAGACCCGCGACGAAAGGACGGATCGCATGGCAACGAAGGATCGAGTGCTTTCGGATCAGGAAATCGCGTCGGCGCTGTCACGACTTTCCCAATGGCGGCACGTCGACGGCGTGCTGCGGCGGGTCTACGCCACCGACGGGTGGCGGGGCTCGATGCTCGCGGCAAACGCGATCGCGTTCATCTGCGAAGCTGCCGACCACCATGCGGACCTGCTGGTGACCTGGCCCAAGCTGACGGTGTCGCTGGCCACTCACAGCGCGGGCGGCATTACCGCCAAGGACGTGGAGGTGGCCGGCCTGATCGAAGCTCAGCTCACCTGGCGGCCCGGACCGGACTCGAGCCTGACAGGCCCGGCCGATCCGTTCGTCAAACGATGGACCCGCGCTAGTCGCCGAACGAAATCCCGAGATTCCGGGCGGTCAGGATGATCCCGCTGTCGAGCGGGACCAGTTTCTGTCGCCCCATCACGTCCGCAATCGGCCGCCGAGTCACCGTCGGCGGCGAGTAGACCACCACCGACCCGAACGCGCCCTCGGCAATGGCCCGGACCGCCGCCGATCCGAAGCGGAGCGCCAGGAGCCGGTCGAACGTCGTCGGCGACCCGCCCCGCTGCAGGTGGCCGAGCACCAGACTGCGGGTTTCCTTGCCGGTACGGTCTTCGATCGCGGCTGCAACCTGCGCAGCGACGCCGCCCAGCCGCTCGGCCGCCCCGGCACGAGCATTTTCGAGCAGCGCGACCGACCCGCCGCGTGGGCGGGCCCCTTCGGCCGCGACGACGATCGAGAAATTCCGCCCCGCCGCTTCGCGGGCCCGAATTTTGTCGCAGACGCGTTCGATGTCGTAGGGAATTTCCGGAATCAGAATCACGTCGGCGCTACCGGAGAGTCCGCTGTGCAGCGCAATCCATCCGGCGTAACGTCCCATCAGTTCCACCACCATGACCCGGTCGTGGCTCGCCGCGGTGGTGTGCAGCTTGTCGATGGCATCGGTGGCGGTCGAGACGGCGGTATCGAAACCGAAGGTCGCCTCGGTGCCCACCACGTCGTTGTCGATCGTCTTGGGAACGCCGACGACCGGAATGCCTTTCTCCCAGAGACCGTGCGCAATCGAGAGACTGCCGTCGCCGCCGATGGCCACCAGCGCATCCAGTCGGTGGCGGCGGAATGAATCGACCAGTTCGTCCGATCGATCGACCTCGACCACCGTGCCGTCGGGCGTCAGCGTCGGCCAGTTGAAGGGATTGCCGCGATTCGAGGTGCCCAGGATGGTGCCGCCCAGGTGGGTAATGCCGCGCACCTCGTTCGGACCAAGCGCAATGAGGCCGCCATCGGGCGGGTCATGACGACGTTCGGGGCCGCGATACGGTTTTGCGTAGGCGTACGGATGCTCCTCGCCGCGCTGATAGAGGCCATCATAGCCGCGGCGGATCCCGAAACATTCCCAGCCCCGCTGGTGCGCAGACAGCACCACGGCGCGGATCACGGCGTTGAGGCCGGGCGCGTCTCCGCCACCGGTCGATATCGCGATTCTCATCTGTCTCCGCGCACGAACGCGTCCTCGGCCGGCTCGCCGGCCGTCGGTGAAGTTGCTGCGATTCGATTCGAGTCGGTATCCTAGCAGCGAATGCGCGGCGTGGTCCAGCCCCGGGCGAGGCCACCGGGCCCTGAAATCACCCTGCTTGTCCCCGTCTCGCTCCAGGCGTATCTATTGGCAATGCGTCTCGTTCCCTGGATTCTCGCCGGCATCGCTGCCGCCAGCCCGATGGCTCTTCCCGCCCAGTCCGCCGGCTCGGTCGAACTGTCGGCACTCGGCGTCTGGCACACCAAAACCGCCACCATGGGGCTGCTGCGCGGCTTCGGTGTCGGCGGGCGATTGGGGGTCTGGCTTCCGGCCAACTTGGGCCTCGAAGGCCAGCTCGATTTTACCAGCCCCCAAGGGTCGGGCGGCGCTCGGGCCCAGCTGTTCCACTACGGCGGAAGCGTGCTCTACAACGTGCCGCTGGAAGTCGGGAGCGTGTACCTGCGCGCCGGATACGGCTGGCTGTCGCCCCGGAACTGCGTGGTCAATCAGATCCCATGCCCCTCCCATAGCGCCCTGAACGGCGGACTCGGCGTTCGCCTGGCCTTCACGCCGATGATTCAGTTCCGCGCCGAGGGATCGGTCAGAAGTCGCTCGGCGTACGAGTATACCGCATTTTCAGCGGCGGCCGGCGTCTCGGTGATACCGCGATTCGGTAGCCGGGTCAGGGTGGACAACGGCGTCGACACCGACCGCGACGGCGTACCCGACGGCCGGGACCGATGTCCGTCCACTCCACTCGGCGCGCTGGTCGACGATCGCGGCTGTCCCACCGACGCGGATCGCGACGGCGTTCCTGATGGGATCGACCGCTGCCCCGGCACGCCTCCCGGTACCCCGGTCAACCTGCTGGGCTGCCCGGTCGAGCCGCCCGAGTCCGACGGCGCCCTGCTGGAGGATTGACCCTCGCCTGCCCCCGGATACCCTTCACGGTCTCTTGGATGGGGTCGGTAGGCATGAGAAGGTCGGTTTTGATCGGATTTGCGGCACTTTCGCTGGCCTGGCATACCGGGTCGGCCCAGCCGCGTCCCGCCGCACCGGCCTGGCCTGCGACCTCACCCGAGGGTAGCTGGGAACTGCCGGGCCGGGATTACGCCCTGACCCGTTTCAGCCCCCTGACGCAGATCAGTACGAGCACGGTGACCGGCCTCAAACCGGTCTGGAGCACGAGCACCGGCCTGCTCCGCGCCCATGAAGGCAATCCGCTGGTGGTGGGCAGCGTGATGTTCGTCCATACCCCGTTTCCCAACGCGGTCTATGCGCTCGACCTGGCCAAGCCGGGCGCGCCCATTCTCTGGCGCTATGCCGTGCCCGCGGCGATTGCCCGGACCACTCCGCCCACCGCCTGCTGCGACGTCGGCAGCCGCGGCCTGGCCTATCATCCGAGCGGCAAGCTGTACGTCCCCCTGCTCCACGGCGACCTCGCCGCCCTCGACGCCAAAAGCGGCAAGGAAATCTGGCGGGTGCGCAACGCCGAGAGCCGGGAAGGCGCCACCATGCCGGCCGCGCCGCTGGTGGTCAAAGACCTGGTCATCGTGGGCACGGGCGGCGCCGAATTCGGAGTGCGCGGTTCGATCAGCGGCTATGACGCCAACACCGGCCAGCTGATCTGGCGGGGCTTTCACACCGGCCCGGATGCCGAGGTCCTGATCGACGGCGAAGCCAACTCGCACTACCCCTCGCACCGCGGGCGCGATCTCGGCGTCTCGAGCTGGCCCGGGTTGCAATGGCGACAGGGCGGCGCCACCGCGTCGGGATGGATCTCGTACGATCCCGAGCTCGATCTGATTTACTACGGCACCGATCATCCCGGTCCGTACAACGCCTCGCTGCGCACCGGCGACAACAAGTGGGCGTCGACCATTTTCGCTCGCAGCGCTACGACCGGCCGGGTCCGCTGGGCCTACCAGGTGACCCCGCACGATCAGTGGGGCTACGACGCCTCGAACGAGAACATCCTGATCGATCTGACCGTAGCCGGCCAGCCGGTCAAGGCGCTGGTCCATCTCGATCGGAACGGGTTTGCCTACACCATCGACCGCACCTCGGGACGGGTCCTGCTCGCCGAGCGGTTCGGGCCGGCCAACTGGGCCAACCGGATCGACCTGGGCTCGGGCATGCCGGTCGTCGACACCGCCCTTGCGCAGCGACCGGCTGGCGCGCGCCGCAACATCTGCCCGGCAAGCGTCGGTACCAAGGGGCTCGAGCCGGCCGCCTTTTCGCCGCTGACGTCCCTGCTTTACGTCCCGACCACCAATCTCTGCATGGAACTCGAGCCCGTCGCGGTCACCTACAGCGCCGGGAAGCCCTATCTCGGCGCCCGGATCCGCATGAGCGCCGGTCCCGGGCCGAGCCGAGGACGATTCATTGCCTGGGATCCCGGGACCGGGACCATCGCGTGGCAGCTGCAGGAGGAGTATCCGGTCTCCGGTGGAGCCCTGACCACGGCGGGCGGTCTCGTCTTCTACGGCACCATGGACGGGTGGCTCAAAGCCGTCGACGCCAAGTCGGGGCTCGAGGTATGGAAGTACAAGACGCCGTCCGGCATCGTTGGCAGCCCGATCGCGTTCCAGGGACCGGACGGGAAACAGTACATCGCCGTGCTGTCCGGCACCGGAGGATGGCTGGGCTCCGGAGCAAGCGGCGCCTTTCCCAACTTCGCGACTATTTCGCCGCAGGGCGGCGTCCTGACCGTCTTCGGCCTCTGACCCCGATGTCGCTTCATCGGGAGCGGCCCTGGGGTCGCGCCGCCGCGGTTTGGCTGCCCCTGGCCGTCGGACTCGGCCTGGCGTGCGGCGCCGAGCCCCCTCCTCCGCGTTTCGACGGCGGCAACCAGGCCGTCACGTTGCCCGTCGAAAGCGAGCGCCTGACTCCGAAACCTGCCCAGCGGGTCCGCCAGCGCGGGGTTTTCACGGCGCCGCCGGTCTACGAGAGTTCCGGCCTGGTCCGCAGCCGGAATCACCCCGGCCTGCTCTGGACGCTCAACGATTCCGGCAACCCGCCGACCCTCTTCCTGATCGACACCCTGGCGCGCAATCCGGGATTCGTCATCCTGGCCAACGGCCGGAACGAGGATTGGGAAGCCCTGAGCAGCGGTCCCTGCGGCGAAGCATGGTGCCTCTACGTCGGCGACATCGGCGACAATCGCTCGATCCGGCCGGCGGTGCGCATCTACCGTGTCGTGGAGCCGACCGCGGACGAAGTCGCTGCGCATCGCGCTCTGGTACGCGACTCGCTCGTGGTCCGCTACGCCAACGGCCCCGAGGATGCCGAAGCGATGGTCGTGACGCCGGCGGGCGACATGGCCATCTTCACCAAAGGGGGACGCGGCGCGTCAACCGCATACTGGATTCCGGCCTCCGCGTGGGCGGGAGATTCGGTGGTGGCGGAGCCGATCTGGCGGCTCCCGTTCCGAACCAGCATACTCCTCTATCTGCTTTCGCGCCTGGTGACGGATGCCGCGCTTTCGCCCGACGGCCAGCAGCTCTTCGTGCGCACCTACAACACCGTGTTCCGGTTCCGCAAAGCCCAGGCGAGCGACCGGCTTCCGATGCGACTGGAGGCCGCCTGCGACGTCAGCGGACTCGACCCGCAAGGCGAGGGACTGGCATGGTGGGACGACAGCACCCTGGTCTTGTCGAGTGAAATGACCCGCCTGGTGCCGGCGCCGGTGACCCTGCTCACATGCGGCGACTGATCCGCCCATCCTGGTGGTGGCTGGCCATTCCGGCTGCCGTAGGCGCAGCCCTGTTGCAGGGACGGCCAAGGCCGGAACGACCCGTCCATCGCGCGGAGTGGCTCGCCGCGGACGATGTCACCCTCCGCACCGTACGAGCCGGCAGCGGCGACACCACGCTCCTGCTGCTGCACGGGTTCGGTGAATCGCTCTTTACCTGGCGCGCCGTGGTCGACCCGCTAGCCCAGCATTTCCGCGTCGTGGCCGTGGACCTGCCGGGATTCGGCGGCAGCAGCAAGGTCGCCGCTTCGTACACGCTCGACGATATGACTCGGCGGCTCGTCGATTTCGTCGATCGCTGGGTGCCCGGACCGATCATCGTGGTCGGCCATTCGATGGGCGGAGAAATCGCCGCGGCGCTGGCCCTCCAACGCCCGGAACAGATCCGCGCCGCCGTGCTGATTGCCCCGGCCGGCTGGGGCGTCGGACTCGCCGGGGTGGCCGACACCATGTATCCGAGCCGGGCCCGTGCCATCGCCTGGTACCTGTCGAGCCGGGCGTTCGTCCTCCCGGAGCACGATCCCGACTGGCTCCACGAACCCGACTCGGCCGCGGACTACACCCTGGTCGGTGACTCCGCCTACCGGCGGGCCGCCGAAGCCGTCCTGACGGATTTCGATTTCCGGGCGCTCCGGGAACGATTCGGCGACCTAACCCAACCCGTGCTGCTGATCTGGGGACCGCTCGATCCGGTCATCCCCTACGAGATCGCCGACACTCTGGTCCGGCTCATCCCGTGCAGCCGGCTCGCCACCATTCCGAGGGCGCTGCACCGTCCGCAAGTTGAGTTCCCCGATACAGTTACGTCGCTGGTGCGCGAGTTTGCCGGGACCCACACCTGCCCGAACCGGCCCTCATCGGACTAGTATTTCCTACCCACAACTACTATTTTCGCGCCAGCGTAATAGCCAATACCAGGTAAGAAGGAGAAGGTCCCGGAGCCGTGGGAGAAGGTCTCGACGCAGGCTGAGAATCAACCCTCAAGCGCGGAGACGTCGTTCTGGAACTGCCTACCGAACATCGGGTCCCGCTGGGCTGGTTGCTCGAGCACGGGAACGAAAGCATCAAGCTCCGAGCGTATCAGGAATTCGGCACCCCGAACACGGTGTCGCCCGAAACCCTGGCCGCTCTGGCGGAAGCCGCGCTGGCTGCCAAAACCACCCAGGCCATTCTCAAGCGCCAGAAAGACACCGGCCTCTGGGGCGGTAACCTGCTGGGGCTGGCGCCGTCGGCCAAGGACGGCATCAAGGAAATCGGTACCATTGCGCAGCACCGCCGGCTGCTGCAACTCGGCATTCCGCTCAACAGCCGAGCCTTCAAGCTCTCCGAACGCGTCCTGTTCCGGATCCTCTCGCGCGACGAAGACGCCAGCCTCCAGTTCGAATATCAGAAGCTCGCCAAGGAAGGCACCGAGGCGATCGAATGGGGCCGCGAGCATTTCCGCGAGGCAGCCGCGGCAGCGCTGGCCGAGGCCGGCTTTCAGGAAGACCCGCGGATTCGCGGCGCGGCGCATCGGATCGCCTCGAACGTGTCCCAGTTCCTGCGGAGCCCGCTGGCGGACAAGCCGCTGGTGCGGGCCGGTGGTAAGACCTTCCTGGCCCCCGAAGCCCATCCGCCCAGCTGGTACTCGATCGCGATGATTGCCGCGATGCCCAACCTGCAGCGCGAACGCGCCGGGTTCATCGAGCGGTTGGGCCAGTTCCTCGCGCAGCCGGCGCCGAAGAAGGCCTACGCCATCATGCTGGGCAAAAAGGCAATCGACCCCGAAGCCTTCCTGCTCGGCGATCCGGTCGATGCCGATGCCAAGGGCAATCCCAAAGACCTGCCGCTGGCACTCTACTTCATCGAACTGCTGGCGCGCCTGGGCGTGCTCCACACGGCGCCGACGGCCACCAAAGTCCTGGCCCGCTTGCTGAGCGAGTGCGACGAACAGGGCATCTGGCATCCCAAGGCGCTCAAGGCGCAGCCCAAGCCGGTCGACCCGATCACCTATCACTGGTATCCCCTGCACGCCGAGACCAAAGCTCCCGAATCGCGGGTGCTCGACGTGACGCTTCGGCTGGCGCAGATCGCGAAGTATCTCGGTTGGCAGCTCCACCTCGGGTAACACCATGACCACCGCACCGGACCTCACGGGCTTCGGATTCACACCGACGGAGAGCCTCCTCTACGGAGTGCTGCTTCGCACCGGGCCCGGCACCGGCTACGCCATTGCCCGGGCCGCCGGGCTGGCGCGCGCCAACGCCTACAACGCCCTCGAGGGCTTGGTGAGCAAGGGAGCCGCGCGCGCCGAGGAAGGCCGGCCCAAGCGCTATCGCCCGGAACCGCCGGCCACCCTGATCGCCAGGATCGTCAACGGCCAGGCCCAGGCACTCGACACCCTCTCGGCCCTGCTCGATACGATTTCGGTGCCGCCGAGTCCCACCCTGGTGGAACTCGATTCGAGCCGGGGCGTGATCCGGCTGCTCTCCCATGAAATTGCCCGGGCGCAGCAGGCAGTGGGATTCATTGCCCCGCCCGATGCCTTCCCGCCGCTCACGCCCGCGCTGCGCAAAGCCGCGAGCAACGGCGTCGCACTGGACCTCGGCTCGTCCCAGGCCATCGACCTGGGGTTTGCCCCGGTCCTACCGGTGACCACACCAGCTGGCTGGCCCGGAGAGCTGGTCGCGTTCGTGGCCGACGATCGCGGTGCGCTACTTGCTGGTCGATCGGGAGATTCCATCGCCGGCCACTGGGGCACCGACCCGGTCTTCATCGCCTCGGCCCGGCAGATCATCGGATCGGTGCGAGGCGGCAGGTGAACGGAACCGACGAGTTTTTCGAAGAGCTCCGACGCGAGTATCTGGCCGAGGCTCCGGCCAGGCTCAATGAATTGCGCAAAGACTTAGAGGCCATGCGCGCCGGTGAAGCCGACGCTGCCGCCTCGCTCAAGGTCCGCTTTCACCGTCTGGCAGGCTCGGGCGGCAGCTACGGATTTCCCGAGGTCAGCGCGGCGGCGCGCGCCGCCGAGCAGTGGCTTGGTACGCAATCAGCGCCCGACGCCACCGGGATCGAACAGATCTCCGGGATGATCGACCAGCTGGCCGCCACCTTCGATCGCGCGGGCGCCGAGTTGGGCCTTCCGGCACTGGTCCCGCCCGCGTCGGTGGCCTTCGGCTGGAGGGCCCTGGTGATCGGGTCGGTTCCGCACCTGATCGAGTTGATCGAAGCGACCCTCCTGGACGCCCGATACGTGGTCGATCGGCGTCTGCCCAGCTACCGTCCTCGGGACGTGGCGGCTTCGGAACGTCCCGACCTGGTCGTATTGACGGGCGAAGACTCGCAGGAGGTTTTCGACCTGGCGGCCACCTGGGGCCTGCCCGGGCCGGCCCGCGCCGCATCGGTGGTCGCGGTCACTCCGACCGGGCTGGTCGATCCGCTGGCACAGCCGTTTGCCAGCCTGGATGCGATCATCCCGGCCAACCGCCTCGAGCGCGAATTGCTGGGATTGAGCCGAGCCATCGGGCGGGCGGCCACCGGTCCGCGGTCCGTCCTCATCATCAACGCCGACACCACGAGCGGCCAGGCGCTGGCCGCATCACTCGAAGCCGGCGATATCCGAACCCGGATTGCCTCTACCGCGGCCGCCGTGCGCGAAGCCATCGAGGAATCCGAAACCTGGGATGCGGTGGTAACCGACTGGCTCCTGCCGGATACCACCGCGCTGGCCGCCATTCGCTGGCTTCGCAGAACCCCGACGTATCGGATCACCCCGATCCTGGTCATCGCGCCGCCGCTGACGGACGACGATCGCCTCGCCGCGATCCGGGCCGGCGCCGACGACATCCTGATCCACTCGGGACCCAGCACCTTCATCACCCAGTCGATCCGCGCCCGAATCGACCGAAGCCGCTTGCTGCGCTCGATCAGCCATCGCGACGATCTGACCGGCCTGCTCAATCACGAGTCGTTGGTTGAGGAGTTGGAGCGGGGTATCGAGTCCGCCCGCCGGGCCGGCGAGCACCTGGCGCTGATCCTGTTCGACATCGACCATTTCCGCCGCAGCAACGAGCAGTACGGTCAGGCGGCGGGCAACGCGATTCTGGTGCATGTGGCGCAGGCCATCGGCGCCACGATTCGTTCGAGCGATCTGGTGGCCCGGCTGGGAGGCGAAGAGTTCGGCGCGTTGATCCGCCGTTGCCGTCCTCAGGACGCGGCGCGCGTGGCGGAGAAGATTCGCGGCGCCATTGCCGACGCCCCGGTCGAAACGGGCGAGCATCAGGTCGCGGTCCGGGTGTCCTGCGGCGTCGCCTGCTATCCCGATCATGGCGCGGTGATGAGTCACGTCCTCCGCGCAGCGGATCGCGCCCTTCGCATGGCCAAACGTCAGGGACGCGATCAGGTCATGATCGCCGGCTGAACGCAACGAGGGGCGGCCCGATCGGACCGCCCCTCGTTGTTACCGCGTTTCGGTTGCTGCGTTTCAGTGCGGATAGCCGATGGCCAGCGGGGCGACATCCCGCGGGTTGTCGTCGCCGAAGAGCAGCCGCCCTTCCTTGAACGACGCCCCGCGCAACGTCAGCGCCAGCACTTCACCCAGTTCGGTCACCGGATGGATGGTGACCTGCTGCCGCACCTCCTCGGGCAAGTCGACCAGATCGGCCTCGTTGTCCTTCGGGATGATGATGAAGTGGATCCCCGCCCGAACCGCGCCGAGAATCTTCTCCTTGAGCCCGCCGATGGGCAGCACTCGGCCCCGGAGGGTGATCTCACCCGTCATGGCGATGTCATGCCGCGCCGGGCGACCCGACAGCGCCGACACCAGCGCCGTGGCCATCGTGATACCCGCCGACGGACCGTCCTTGGGGATGGCACCCGCGGGGACGTGGATGTGGACATCCCGGTCGAACATGTCGTCGGGAATCCGGAGACCGGCCGCATGTGAGCGCGCATAGGTCCACGCCGCCCTGGCAGACTCCTTCATCACGTCACCCAGCTGGCCGGTGAGCACCAGCTCGCCCTTGCCGCGCATGGTCGACGCTTCGACGAACATGATGTCGCCGCCCGTGGGCGAGTAGTACATGCCCGTGGCGATGCCGACCTGATCTTCCCGCGCCGCCTTTTCCGGATGGACTTTGGCGCGTCCCAGGAACTCGTCGACCATCTCCTTGGTGACGGTGACCGGTCCGTCGACCTCGCCGGAGGCGATCCGGCGGGCCACCTTACGGGCCAGCTTGCCGATTTCCCGTTCGAGCTGCCGCACGCCCGACTCGCGGGTGTACTCGCTGATCACATCGGCGAGCGCCTCCGGAGCGATGTCGATGTTCCGGTGCTCCAGCCCGTTCTCTTCGAGCTGCCGCGGAATCAGATACTTGCGCGCGATGATAGCCTTTTCGCGCTCGGTGTAGCCGGTAAACTCGACGCTCTCCATCCGGTCGAGCAGCGGACCGGGGATGTTCTGCACGAAGTTGGCGGTGCAGATGAAGAGCACCTCGGACAGATCGAACGGCACGCCGAGATAGTGATCGACGAAGCTGTCGTTCTGCGCCGGGTCGAGCACTTCGAGCAAGGCCGACGCGGGGTCGCCCTGGAACGAGACGCCGAGCTTGTCGATCTCGTCGAGCAGGAAGACGGGATTCTTGGTGCCCACCTGCTTGAGCCCCTGGATGATCCGCCCCGGCATGGCGCCAACATAGGTCCGGCGATGACCGCGGATGTCCGCCTCGTCGCGGGCGCCGCCCAGCGAGATCCGGACGTATTTCCGGCCCATCGCGCGGGCAATCGACTTGGCGACCGAGGTCTTACCGACGCCGGGAGGACCGATGAACAGCAGGATCGGACCGCGGGCCTTGTCATCCGCGTTGCCGGGCGTGCTGCGCGGCTGGCGTGACGCCTCCGGCTCGCCGGTGGCGGTGCTGCCCTCGGCCGTCCGGGACGCGTCTTCGCGCTCCGCGTCGCTCTCCTTCTGCGCCGCTTCCTCCGCCTGCTTCAGCTGGCGGACGGCCAGGAACTCGAGCACCCGATCCTTGACGTCGCCCAGGGCGTAGTGATCCTCCTCGAGGATATCGGAGGCCGCCTTCAGGTCCAGATGTTCGTCGGTCCGATGGGACCAGGGCAACTCGGCGATGGTCTCCAGATAGTTGCGAATCACCTGGGTTTCCATCGACTCGCGCCCGATCCGATCCAGCCGGCCCAGTTCACGGTCGACTTCCTTCCGCGCCTCGGGAGGCAGGTCCAGGTTGGCGAGCTTGGTCTTGAGCTCGTCCAACTCGTCCGCCTCATCCTCTTCGCCCAGCTCCTTCCGGATCTGCTTGAGCTGCTCGCGCAGGAACATCTCACGCTGCCGCTCGCCCAGCTCTTCCTGGACCTGCGACTTGATGTCTTCCTGCGCATCGAGCACGGCAATCTGCCGCTGCACGTGCACCAGCACGCGGCGGAGACGCTCCTCGACCGACAGCGTTTCCAGAAGCGCCTGCCGCTGGACCGCGCCGACATCTATATAGCCGGCCACCAGATCGGCAAACCGGCCCGGATCGGTGGTATTGGAGAGGACCTGCTGCACCACTTCTTCCGGGAGACCAGACTTCTGGCCCAACTCGGCGGCTCGCTGGCGCACTTCCCGGTTCAACCCGACGAAGGCCGCGTCCTCGGCGTTGAGCGGCGCCAGTTCTTCAGCGTCGCGCGCAATCGCCTCGAGGTATCCGTCCCGTTCCGAGAGGTGGATCGCGATGGCGCGCCGTTCTCCGTGCAGCAGGACCTGCATGCCGGAGAGCCCGCGCTGGACCTGCGCGATTTTCGCGATGGTTCCGATGGTATAGAGGGCATCGGAGGTGACCTGCTCGGTATTCTCCCGCTGGCAGAGCGCGAGAATGAGCTTGTCTTCCGTTGCCAAGGCCGCCTCGATGGCACGGACCGTCCCGGGACGGCCGGCACCGATCGGCGTCGTTACCCCCGGGAACAGCACCAGCTCACGCAGAGGCAGCACCGGGAGAGTCAATCGCTCACTCATAGTCTCAAATCCTTCCCTTGAGCCAAACGCCACCGCCCGGAATGAGTGCGGATGGCGGGCAATCGAAACTGTTCGGGCATCGGCCGTGCCATCGCGACCACCAAATCATCAAAGTCCTGTCGATCAACGACTTAGCTTCGAAACCCCCGGTCCTATCTCTGCGTAAGAGACTCCGGCACCTGCCTCTCCGCCAGGACACTGTCCTGAGAACATGTCAGTTTGGCGGGGGTTCGGGAAGACCGGGCAGATCGGTATGACGGATCCTGCCCGGACGGTTGCCCTGGAGGCAGGCATGAGCGAAATTGGTAAGCTCTTGCGGCTACAACGTTTCGCCGATTGGAACGCGCTCGCGGGATGACTGAACCGACCGACCACACTGATCGACCTCTCGCCCAGCGCCTCAAAGAGGCACTGGGCGACGCCTATACTATTGAGGGCGAGATCGGGCGCGGGGGTATGGGCGTGGTCTATCGCGCGCGCGACGAGCGACTGCAGCGGCGCGTCGCGATCAAAGTCCTACCACCCGAGTTGGCTTTCCAGAAAGAAATTCGGGAGCGGTTTACCCGCGAGGCGCAGACGGCTGCCCGGCTGTCGCATCCGCACATCGTACCGATCCACGACGTCGGCGACGGCTTCGGTCTGGTCTATTTCGTCATGGGATACGTCGAGGGCGAATCGCTCGGCGCGCGGATCAAGCGGCGCGGCAAGCTGCCCCCGGACGAAGCGCGGCGCATCATGAAAGAAACGGCCGACGCGCTCTCGGCCGCCCATGGTTTCTCGGTCATTCACCGCGACATCAAGCCGGACAACATCTTGCTCGAGGGCACCCGCGGCCGAGTGATGGTGACGGACTTCGGTATCGCCAAAGCGCTGTCGGGCACCTCAGGCGCGACCCTGACCGGCGTCGGCATGGCCATCGGGACGCCGCAGTTCATGAGTCCGGAGCAAGCGGCCGGTGAGCGGGAAATCGACGGCCGTTCCGATCTCTACAGCCTGGGCGTGGTGACCTATCAGATGCTGACCGGCGAACTGCCGTTCAACGCGCCGACCGTGGCGGGCATCCTGATGAAGCAGATCACCGAGCCCGCTCCGGTCCTGCATCTGGCCCGGCCCGAAGTTCCGGAAGACCTGTCTCTCGCCGTGGCGCAGTGCCTCGAGAAAGATCCCGAGAATCGCTGGGCCACCGCCGACGCGCTTCGCCGCGCGCTGGAGAGTCGCACCGTCACCTCGTACCGGCCTTCCGCGACCGGGACCCGCCAACAGGCGCAGCGAGCGACCGGCACCAGAGCCCGGCCCGCACAGGGCGGACGCTCCAGCCCGCGTGACCTCGCGTACCTCGAGTCGCTCGCCGGCCGGCCGTCGCCTCGGCCCGGCGCCCCGTTGGCGCCGCGTCCTCCGGTCGCGTCCCGGCCGGCCTCGCTGGCCGGCGGCCAGTGGGTCCGCAACGATCGGGGCGAGTGGGTCCGCCGAAACCAGGAAGAGACCCATCCGATTCCCGACACCGGCGAACCGAAGATCGTCCAGAAGGTGCGCGATCAGTTCGCTCGCTGGGCAGCGGTGACGGGCGGCGTGCTCCTGCTCAACATCGCGACGGGCCTCGACAGCCCGTGGTTCCTGTTCGTCGGCGGCGGCATGGGTATCCCGCTGCTCAAGAGCTACGCCCAACTCTGGCAGGCCGGGTACAGCTGGCGCGACGTGCTCAATCGGCCGCCTGCGCACGATGCCATCGAGGCGGCCAGTTCCAAGGGCGGCAAGAACCGGCGGCCGATCGGCCCGCCGCGGAGCGAAGAGTACGGGGCGTACTACGACAAGGTCCGGCAGGTGCACACCGACCGGGCGGCCATCATGGCCATGATGCAGAAGCTGTCCGCCGCCGATCGCGCCATGCTGCCCGAAGTGACCGAAACGACCGAGGCGCTCTATAACCGCGCGGTAGACCTGGGACGCACGCTCAACGACCTCGATCAGGGCTTCGGTCACACCGAAGCGCCCGAGAAGATCAAGGCTCGGCTGGTCGAGCTGTCGGACCAGCCGCAGTCCGAGGAGCGCGACCGGCAGTTCCGCCTGCTCGAACAGCAATTCCGAACCGCCAACGAGCTCTTCGAGCGCCGTCGCGCCATGGCGGACCGGCTCGAATCCAGCGTGCTCGCCATGCAGAACGTGCGCTTCGACCTGATCCGGGTGCGATCGGCCGGCGTGGGCGGCGTGGTGGGCGATCTGACGCAAGCTACGCAAGCAGCGCGCGCATTGTCGCGGGATGTCGACCACCTCATCGCCGCCGCGAGCGAGGTCAAAGAGGTTACGAGTTGACGGCCGGCTCCACCGCGACGCGGGATTACTGGGAACGACGCCTTCGGGATCACTTCACGCTCGAAGGCGTCGGCTATTTACGCCTGGGCCGCCGGTACAACGAGTGGATGTACCGGGTCCGCGGCGAGGTGTTCGATCGCGTCGTGGCAGAAGAGACGACAGCAATGCCTCGGCCGCTCACCGTGCTCGAGGTCGGCGCGGGCACCGGATTCTACGTCGAGCGCTGGCTGGCCATGGGGGCCAAGGTTACCGGAGTCGACCTGACCGACGTGGCGATTCAGAATCTGACCCGCCGGTTTCCCGAAGGCCGCTTCCTGCAGTGCGACATCGGCGCGCCGCTCCGCGGGTCGCTGGCCGATGCGGTCCATGACTACGACGTGGTCAGCGCCTTCGACGTGCTCTTTCATATCGTCGACGACACCGCCTACGCGCGCGCGCTCGAGAACATCGGTCAGCTGCTCAAGCCCGGCGGGCTCTTCATCTGGTCCGACAACTTCGTGCACCAGGAAGCGATCCGGGTCGACCATCAGGTCAGCCGATCGCTGCCGGAAATCGAAGCGGCGCTGGATCGCGCGGGGTTCGATGTGGTCCGCCGCGTTCCGATGTTCGTGCTGATGAACTATCCGGCCGACACGCGGTCGCGGCTGGTCCGCTGGGCCTGGACCGCCATGGTGGCCCCCGCGCTGCTCAGCGATCGGCTGGGTGGCCTGCTGGGTCGGCTGCTCTACCCGATCGAGCGTCGCCTGCTCCGCTCCCGCACCGAAAGCCCCTCGACCGAATTGATGGTCTGCCGGAAGCGCTGACCTCTTCCCCTGGGCGGGGTCTCTGTACCCATGCCAAGTCGCCTCCTCTTTCCTGAATCTGCTGTTTCTGCATCTTACAGTGGCTCAAAAGAAGCCATTTAATGCCATTTGCTTGATTATCCTGAACCAATAGATATTCTTAGTTCAGTTTACTTACTAAACTGAACTAAGAAGAGAAGGTGGTTCAGGATGGCGGGACAGTATATCAGTCTGATCTGGCCGCACGATCCGACCCTGCATGCACCGCCCCGGTACCGGCGGGCCTGCCGGTACGAGGCATTTCTGCCCGACCCGATTGCCCGGGAGGGGTTCACGCTGGACGCCCCGCTCGCCGGCGTGGTGGCCGAGGCGGAGCATGCTATTGGAAACCTCAATGCGGTGGCTCGCCCCGCCCTGGCGCCGCTCGCGCGGCTCCTCCTGCGCACGGAATCGATCGCTTCCTCCAAAGTGGAAGGGATGCAGCTCGGTGTGCAGGAGCTGGCCCGCACCGAAGCGCGGTTCGAGGCCGGTGGCAAAGCCGGGCCGACGGCGCTCGAGATCATCGCAAACATCGACGCGATGGAAGTGGCCATCCACGAGGCGACGGACGTGGCGCGGTTTTCCGCGCGTGAGATCGAAGCCATCCACCGGACCCTGATGGAGCGAGCCAACCCGCGCATCGCCGGCCGGATCCGCACCGGGCAGAACTGGATCGGCGGCAACGACTACAACCCGTGCGACGCCGACTTCGTGCCCCCGCCAGCTGAGCACGTCGCCGGGCTGCTGGACGATCTTTGTGATGCCATCAACGACGAGACCCATTCGCCGCTGGTCCAGGCCGCCCGGGTCCACGCGCAGTTCGAGACGATCCACCCCTTCGACGACGGCAACGGGAGGACCGGGCGCGCATTGATCCACACCGTGCTGCGCCGCCGCGGCCTGGCCCCGGCGTACGTGCCGCCCATCAGCGTCGTGCTCGCCGCGAAGCGGGATGTCTACCTGGCTGGGCTTACCCGCTATCGGAACGGCGATCTCACCGGCTGGCTCGAGCATTTCGCCGAAGCCGCGCTGCGGTCTGCGCGGCTTGCGTCATCCTATCTGGGAGCCCTGAACGACCTGATGGAAGACTGGCGGGAACTGCTACGGACGACGGGGGCGCCCCGGGCGGATGCCGCAGCCTGGGCAATTATCGACCTGTTGCCCGCGCACCCGATCATCACCGCACCGGTGGCAGGGGCGGCAACCGGGCGAGCCAAGTCGGCAATCCACCAGGCCATGGGTGAACTCGAGGCCAGCGGCGTACTCCTCCCGCTCTCCGCCTCGAAGCGAAACCGCGCCTGGGAAGCGAGTGGCCTCCTGGACCTCCTTGCCCGGCTTGAAGCAGCGGAGCCGCTGCGCGAACGGCCCGACCGAACCGGATGACGCCGGCCGCCTCCGTACTCGGAAGCTCGCACTTACCGGCAAACTCTGGAACGCAGCTACTGATAAGTCGGCGGGCTTTTGATCGGCTATTCGGCCCGGAGCGGGCTCGCCGGATGAACCCGCGCTGCGCGCCAGGCGGGGACCGCACATGCAACGAGCGCGACCACCAGGAGCAGCGCGACGACCGCGAGAAAGGTGGCCGGATCGAGCGGCGAGGTGCCGAACAACATCGTCGTGAGCGCTCGCGTCGTCAGGGCCGCGCCGACCAGCCCCGCCCCGATGCCGACGACGGTCGGTGTCATGCCCTGCCGTACGATCAGCGCCAGGATCCGGAACGGTGAGGCGCCCAGCGCTGCGCGGACGCCGATCTCCCGGGTCCGCTCCGCCACACTGCCCGACAGCATGCCGTAGAGGCCGGCCGCGGCTAGCGTCAACGCCGCGAGAGCAAAGGCCTGGAAGACGACCAGCGCAAACCGTCGCTCCGCCCCGCTCGCCGAGAGCAGGCTTTCCATCGTGGCGACCCGAACCACGGGTTGGTCTTTGTCCACCGACCAGACGGCCTGCCGAACCCGGTCGGCGAGCGCCGAGACGTTGCCGTCGGTCCGGACGATCAGCGAGAGCGTCAGGTCCCTCGAACCGCCCTGGTCCAATGTGATATAGGCCGCGTCGGTCTCACTCAACGCCAGGGAGACCTGCCGGACATCGCCGACCACACCGACGATGGTGAACGGTTCGCTGTCGCCGATGCTCACCTGGCGACCCAGCGGATCTACATTGGGGAGCCGGCGCCTGGCAAACGACTCGCTCACCACGGCCACGGGCACTCCATCGGTACGATCGCCGGTATCCAGCAGGCGACCCTGCCGGAGCGGGATACCCATCGCCTCGAAATAGCCGGGGCTCACGGCATAACGGAACGTCCCACCCGCTTCGCCCTGGTCATCGCGCACCGGCGGATCAATTCGCACGCCATAGAGCGCGAGATCGCCGCTCAGGGGCAGCTGGCTCGTCAGCGTAGCTGCCGCAACACCGGGCACGCTTCGGACCGCTTCCAGCACGTTACCGAAGTACCGGCGCGCTGCGTCGGGATCGGCATAGCGCACTCCCGATGCGCGGATCTGCATAGCGAGGCGGCGGTCGGCGTCGAAGCCAGGCTCCATCCGCAGCAAGCGCTGCATGCTGCGCAGCAGGAGGCCTGAGCAGACCAGAAGCACCAGCGCCAACGCGACCTGGGCCACGATCAACAATGCGCGCGCGGGTCCGGCGCTTCGGACGACATGTCGCGTAGCGGGGCGGCTGCCTCCGGCATCCATCCGAGCCGCCGCGCGGGCCGGAATCACCCCCAGGACCAGACCAACCAGCACGGTGAGGCCGATCGCGAAAACCAGGACGGAAGTATCGAGCCCGACCACACTCAGGCGTGGGAGTTCCGGCGGGCTGAGCGCGATCAGCACACGAACGCCGAGCACCGCCAGCGCGATCCCGGCCGCACCGCCCAACCCGGCAAGGAACAGACTCTCCGTCACCGCCTGCCGTAACAACCGGCCGGCGCCCGCGCCTAACGTGGCTCGGAGTGCGAACTCATCTCGCCGTCGGGCATGACGGGCCAGCAACAAGTTCGCCACGTTGACGCAGGCGATGACGAGGAGCAGCGTCGCCGCGCCGAGCAGGGCGAGCAATGCGGGGCGCGCGGCGCGGGTGAGGTCCTCGTGGAGCGAGGTCACCGAGAGCCCGCGATCGAGCGCGGCCCAGGCCACTCGCGGGAAGTCCGGCACCGGATTGCCCGCGATTGCGGCCAGGTCACGCGCAGCGCCGTCACGGCTTTCGCCAGGCCGGAGCCTGCCGATCATGCGCAGGTGATGACCCCACGCACGACCTTCGCCAGGTTCGTAGCGGAGCGGCGTCCAGAGCTCGGCCGCGGGCGCCAGGACATTCTCGAACTGTCGCGGCATCACGCCGACCACGAGATAGCTCTCGTCGCTCAGGGTCACGGACCGGCCGATGATAGCCGGGTCGGCGCCGAAGCGACGGCGCCAGAGTCCGTCGCTCAGCACCACGACGCCGGCTGCGCCGCCGCGATCGTCCGTCGCATCGAAATCGCGACCCAGCGCGGGGAGCACGCCAAGCACGCGGAGGAATTCCCAGCTGACCCGCTGACCCTCGAGCTGCTCTGGCTCGCGCGAGCCGGTCAAGGTCGGCTGCCATGGGCGGAACACAGCTAGCGCGTCGAACGCCGTCGTGCGTGCGCGAAGCTCTCGATGGGTATTGAAGGTCGTCTCGACCGGCAACCCCTCGGAGCCCACATCCCAAACCGCCATGATCCGGTTGGCATCGGGATATGGCAGCGAACGGAACAGGATCGGCCCGACTGCGCTCATGATCGCGGTGCTGGCGCCGATACCGAGCGCCAGGGTCAGAATGGTGACGACGGTGAAACCCGGCTCCATGCGCAGCCTGCGGGCGGCATGGCGGAGATCCGCCGCGACCGCGTCGACCGCGCGCTCCCATCCGTAGCTGCGCAACTCTTCCGTTGCGGCGGCGACGCTGCCCAGCTCGAGCCGGGCGGCACGGCGGGCGGCCTCGGGGCTCAAACCGCGCGCCAGATGATCTGCGGTGGCCTGCTCGAGATAGTGGCCGACCTCGTCCTCCGCGTCCTGGTCCGCGCGGGAACGATCGGCGAGCCCCCGGAGCCCGCGAGTCACCTGGCGCCACAACGACACGATCAGCCCTCGGCCTTGAGGAGTCGCGCCACCGCGGAAACGCGCCGAGTCCAGTCGGCCGTTTCGAGGTCGAGCTGCTTGTGGCCGGCTCGCGTCAAACTGTAGAACCGCGCCCGCCGCCCGTGATCGGTCCGGCGCCACTCGGCATCGAGCCAGCCGGCGCGCTCCAACCGTTGCAATGCCACCAGAAGGGATCCCGGATTCACCTTGAAGACACTCCGCGAGATCTGCTCGATCCGGCGCGCAATCCCGAATCCGTGCATCGGCGTGAGACTCAGGGTCTTGAGGATCAGCATATCCAGGGTGCCCTGGATGACATCGGTATTCGGCTCGGTCACGCAACACCTCTTCGACACGACGTTACGCCCACAACGCTACCGCTTCTCATCTTGATCGTCAAGATGTGACAATCAAGGGGAGTACGTCGATGTGACCAACCCGGCGCTCCATCCCGATGCTGGCGGCCTCGCAATTCGACGGATACGTTCATTGGAGACGGCATCGTTCGCGATGCGGGCCTGAGGTGCATGACCCTGGGATCGGTCGAGTGTGACGAGGATCCTGTTCCCCTGACGCCGGAGGTTTGCCGATATGTCGGATCGTCGTGCTTTGAGGGAGGGTGTGGTCGTAGGCCTGATTGCCTACGCCGCCGTGGCCGGGTTCTACATGCTCTTTGATCTCCTCGCTGCGCGAGGCGCGCTGTACACCCTCAATCTCCTCGGACAATCCGGCTTCCGAGGGCTGCGCGATCCGGGAGTATTGCAGGTGCCGCTGGCATCCGATCCCACGGCGATGCTGCTCTACAACGCGGTGCACCTCCTGTCTTCGCTGGCAATCGGGATGGTGGTCACCTGGCTGGTGTACCGCGCCGAGCGCCATCCCGATCAGGCTGGCCTCACCGGCCTTTTCCTGATCATGGGCGGGGCAATGACGGTCCTGGGTATCGGATTTCTGACCACGCCGCTGCGGCCGCTCCTGCCATTCTGGTCGATTCTGGTGGCGAATCTGCTGGCGGTGGTGCTGGCGGGCCGATACCTGATCCGCCAACACCCCACGAGTTGGCGCCGGTTGTTGCCACTCGGCACCGGCTGAGCAGTCACATCGAGGGTCGATCAACCGCCCGCCCGCGCGGGCGGCTGGTAGCTGCCCGGAACCGTGCGAAACGGGATCGCGAGCCGGTTCCAGCCGTTGATCGTAATGATCACCATCGTGACGTTGACGAGTTCCTCTTCGCTGAAGTGCTCGCGTACGCGGGCGTAGAGTTCATCCGAGACGTCGTTCTGCGCGATGAGCGTCAGCGCTTCCGTCCATTCGAGCGCTGCTCGCTCGCGCGCGGTGTAAAACTGTGTCTCGCGCCAGGCTGACAGCCCGTACAGCCGCTGCTCGGTTTCGCCGGCGGCACGGGCGTCCTTGGTGTGCATATCGATGCAGTAGGCACAGCCGTTGATCTGCGACGCCCGCGTCTTGATGAGCTCGAGCAGGGAGTGCTCGAGGCCGCACCCGCGAATGTATTGCTCCATGCCAAGCATCGCCTGGAAGGCGCCGGCGGCGGCCTGGCGGTAATCGAGTCGTGGTTCCATCGGAATCCCCTTCTATACGTCATCGCAGTATAACGCCACACGCCGAAAGACCGGCCCCCTTGCGCATTAAATATCATATAGTCATGATATTTAATGTTATCCTGGTAACGCTGGGAGAATCACGGTCATGAGGACACCCGTTCCGGCTACGAGATGACGGCCATTCCACTCTCTCCCGTCTCGGCGCCCCGCGTCTGGCGCACGGCCCAATTCCTGGGCGTCGTGGCAACCCTCGCACTGGTCGGCGGCCTGGTGGTATGGCCAACCCTGACCCTCCACCTGCTCTGGAACATCGCGATTCCGGTCCTGCCGGCTGTCTTCGTCATGAATCCGATGATCTGGCGGAATGTGTGCCCCCTCGCAACCCTCAACTCGATGATCGGCAGTCGCGCCACGACACGATCACCCAGCATCCGAACGACCCGCCATCTCTGGTGGGTTGGCGTGGTGTTGCTGGGCCTGCTGGTTCCAGCCCGGCGGTTTCTGTTCAACACGGACGGTCCGGCGCTCGCGTGGACAATCATTGCCGTGGCAATCATTGCCCTGGTCGCCGGCGTGTTCGCGGCACGGCGGGCCGGATTCTGCAACACGCTGTGTCCCGTTCTTCCGGCCGAGAAACTCTACGGTCAACGGCCGCTCATCGAGGTGGGCAACGCACGCTGCAGCCCGTGCACGGCATGTACTCATGTCGGGTGCATCGATCTCGCGCGCATGAAGACGGTCCCTCAAACCATCGGGCCGGCTCGTCGTACGTCACGTTGGCTGACGACGCCCTTCGGTGTGTTTGCTGCGGCCTTCCCCGGCTTCATCATCGGCTACTTCACCACGGAAAACGGGCCGCTGTCGACCGCGCCATCCGTCTATCTGCACATCGGGGCATTCGCAGCCGGCAGCTATCTGCTCGTCATGGCCGCCGTGTCCCTGATCCGTATCAATGCGGAGCGAGCACTCCGTGTTCTCGGCTGGATATCCGTACTCACGTACTACTCGTTCTGGTTCGCGACTCGATAATGCCCTCCGACCGCGCGTCCCTTCACCTCCGACCGATATGCGTGACGCGCGCGCCAGATCGTTCACTATTCCCCGACAATGAGAACTCTCATGCGTCACCATAGCTGGGCCGAGCCCTGGAAAATCAAGGTCGTCGAACCGATCGGAATGCTGTCGCCCGCGTTACGCGCCCGGGCGCTCGAGGAAGCCGGGTACAACACTTTCCTCCTCCGGTCGGAAGAGGTGTATATCGACCTGCTCACCGACTCCGGCACGAGCGCTATGTCCGACCGGCAGTGGGCCGGCATGATGCTCGGCGACGAGGCCTACGCCGGCTCGCGCAATTTCCATCACCTCGAGGATGCGGTCCGGCGCTATTACGGGTTCGAGCACGTCCTTCCCGCGCACCAGGGACGGGGAGCCGAGCATATCCTTTCGACGCTCCTCATCAAGCCGGGTGATCATGTGCCCGGCAACATGTACTTCACGACGACGCGCCTCCATCAGGAGCTCGCGGGCGGCAGGTTCCGTGACGTCATCATCGACGCCGCGCACGATCCGGCGTCCGAGCATCCGTTCAAGGGCGACATCGACCTCGCGAAGCTCGATGCAATCGTGGCCGAGGTGGGCGCGGAATGGATTCCGTACCTGTCGGTCGCGGCGACGGTCAATCTCGCCGGCGGGCAGCCGATCAGCCTCGCCAATCTGCAGGCACTGCGCGCCTACACGGCCCGGCTTGGCATCAAGATCATTCTCGACGCCACGCGCGCCGTCGAGAACGCGTGGTTCATTCAACAGCGCGAGCCGGGCAACCACACCAAGACCGTGGCGCAGATCCTACTCGAGATGTGCGCGTGCGCCGACGGCGCGACGATGTCCGGCAAGAAAGACAGCCTGGTGAACATCGGCGGCTGGCTCGGCTTACGGGATCCGGCGCTCGCGGCGCGGGCAGCGAACCTGGCCGTAGTGTACGAAGGTCTTAATACCTACGGCGGCCTCGCCGGGCGCGACATGGAAGCCATGGCCATCGGCATCGAGGAGTCGGTCCAGGAAGACCATATCCGCACGCGCATCGGCCAGGTACACTACCTGGGCAACAAGCTCATCGCGGCGGGGGTGCCCATCGTGCGACCGCTGGGAGGACATGCGGTATTCATCGACGCCAAGGCGATGCTGCCGCACATCCCGCGCGCAGAATTTCCGGCGCAGGCGCTCGCAGCGGCGTTGTATACCGAATCGGGCGTCCGGGCCATGGAACGCGGAGCGGTGTCCGCTGGACGCGACCCCGCAACCGGCGAAAACCGCTATCCCGCGCTGGAACTGGTACGTCTGACGATTCCGCGGCGAGTCTACACCCAGGCGCACATGGACGTCGTGGCCGAGAGTGTGATGGAGATCCAGGCGCAATCCGACCGGGTGCAAGGCCTCGAGTTCGTGTATGAACCCGAGCACCTGCGGTTCTTCCAGGCGCGTTTCGCCCCGGTTCCTGCGCCAGCCACGCAGGCGGCCGCGTCGGAGGCTCCCCGGGCAGCCGACCTGCTGAGCGCCCACACATAATCGGCAAGGACGCCGACGGGCGCCCCACGCGTACCGCGAGAGCCGAGCAGCGCGCCAAGCGAAGCACGGGGTTGCCTAGAGAAACACGAAACGGAGATGCACGAAAACGACGATCCCCCGGAGGCCACGCGGGCCACCCGGGGGATCGGTTATTCCGGTACTTCGACCTGGACCTGCTAGAAGGACAGGATCTCCTCCATGGCCTTCTTGATGCCGGGCACCTGCGGCAGGATCACGTCCTCGAGTTCCGGCGCGTAGGCGACGAACGTATCCGTCGACGCAACTCGGCGGACCGGCGCATCGAGATAGCTGAACGTCTCGTCCGCGATCCGCGCCGCGATCTCGGCGCCATACCCCCACGAGAGCGAGTCTTCGTAGACGACCATGACGCGGCTCGTCTTCTTGACCGACGCGTAGATCGTTTCCCAGTCGACCGGTGACAGGCTGCGCAGGTCGATCACCTCGACGCTGGCACCGTGTTCTTCCTCCATCGCCTTGGCAGCCACCAGCGAGCGCTGCACCGTGGCCCCGTAGGTCACGACGGTCAGGTCGGTACCCTCGCGCACCACCTTGGCCTTGCCGAACGGAATCATGAAGTTCGGGCCCGGGTTCGGCGCCTTGTTGTAGGTCTGGCGATAGAGATGCTTATGCTCGAGGAAGAGGACCGGATCTTCCGAGCGAATCGCAGTACGCAGCAAGCCATTGGCATCGAGCGCAGTTGCCGGGCAGATGACCCGGAGCCCCGGCACCGCCGTGAAGATCGACGCTCCCGTCTGCGAGTGGTACGGCGCCCCGCCCTTGAGGTAGCCGCCGTAGGTCACCCGCACCACCACCGGCGCGGGCCAATCGTTGTTGGAGCGCCAGCGCAGGATGGCGAGTTCGTCGCGCAGCTGCATGTAGGCGGGCCAGATGTAATCGAAGAACTGGATTTCGACGACCGGCTTGAACCCGCGCGTTGCCAGACCGATGGCCCGGCCAACGATATTGGCCTCGGCCAGCGGCGAGTTGTAAACCCGGTGGCTGCCGAACTTGTTCTGCAGGCCCCAGGTGACCTTGAAGACGCCACCCTTCCCTTTGACCTGCCCGAGATACTGGTCGCGGCTCACGTCGGCCACATCTTCGCCGAAGACGAGGATCCGCGGATCGCGGGCCATCTCATCTTTCATGCAGACATTGAGCAGGTCGACCATGGTGGTCGGATCGCCCGAGAACTGGGGATCATCCTCGGTATCGAACTGCTCCGAGGTCGGATCGACATCGGGAGAATAGACGTACTGATAGATCGTATCGGTCGCCGGTTGCGGCGAGGCCAGCGCAACCTCGGTTGCCACGTCGACCTCTTCGTCGACTTCGCGCTTGATGGCCTCGATTTCCGCCTCGGTGGCGACGCCCTGCTCGATCAGATAGGCCGGGAAGGCCGTGATCGGATCGCGACCCGCCTCCTGCTGCCGCTCTTCGACCGGCTTGTAGAGGATCTCGTCATCCGAGAGGGAGTGGCTGTAAGGCCGGATCACATGCGCATGCACCAGCGCCGGGCCCTTGCGCTGCCGGGCGTACTCCACCGCCTTCTGCATCACGTCATAGGATGCGAGCGGATCACAGCCGTCGACTTCCTGAATGAACAGGCCCGGAAATCCAGCGACCAGCTTGGAAATCGACCCGCCGGCGGTGTTGACCTCGACCGGAACCGAAATGGCGTACTTGTTGTCCTCGACCAGGTAGACCACCGGCAGCTTGAGATTGCAGGCGGTGTTGAGCGACTCCCAGAATTCGCCCTCGCTGGTGGTGCCGTCGCCGGTGGTAATCAGGACGACTTCATCGCCCTTGGTGTACTCGTCGCGATCGGTAATCGCGTCGTTCTGGCTGTACCGCAGCCACGCTTCCGCCGCGCCGACGCCCTGCAGGAACTGCGTACCTGTCGGGCTCGAGGCGCTCACGATATTGAGATCCTTGTGACCCCAGTGCGACGGCATCTGCCGGCCGCCCGAGTTCGGATCATCGGCGGCGCCGACGGCCGACAGCAGCATTTCGGTCGCGGTCATGCCCAGTCCCAAACAGAGGGCGCGATCGCGATAGTAGAGGTAGAACCAGTCGTACGCCGGACGCAGGACCTTGGCGGCGGCCGTGAGGATGGCTTCGTGACCGGCGCCCGAGATCTGGAAGAAGATCTTGTTCTGGCGCTTGAGCTGAATCTCCTTGTCGTCGATGCGCCGAGAGAGGAGCATCGTGCGGTAAATCGAGAGGAGTTCGGCTTTATCGAGGCGCGCCGATGCCTTGGCGCGAGAAGAGGTTCGAGTCGCCATGATGAGCCGT
Organism: Gemmatimonadales bacterium; assembly: GCA_037189525.1. GTDB lineage: Bacteria > Gemmatimonadota > Gemmatimonadetes > Gemmatimonadales > GWC2-71-9 > SHZU01. Next base: position 892,965 of record JBBCJC010000002.1, on the reverse strand, counting down.
ATGTCGAGGGTCAGCAACAGTTTACGTCGGCGCCGCAGCTCCGATCGATTGAGCCTCCCAATTTACCCCGCGGCAGCCCCGGGCGCGAGCACCGCCGACGGGGTGCGTTCGCTCCGAGCGAAAGGCCCAAATACGGCCATCATGCACCGGAAATACGACATGCCGGCAGACCGGATCTGCCTAACGGTGACGGCGCCGTGCCGGGCCCCAGAAGCCCGTCGACCCTAGGGAAGCCGCACCCGAAAGACGGCAATCAGCAGAATCGTGATGACAGTCACCATGACGGGGGTGACCAAGGCACCCAGTGCCACCACGCCGATCACGACGGGACCGGCAATCAGGGCGACCAAAGCACCGAGCATCAGCGGAATGAGGAATCGCACGGGACCGGACGCGGTCACCCACCGGCTGGCGGCGCCGGCGCCGAGCGCCGCCACGGCCGGCAGGAGACCGATCACCATCAGGAACTCGGCCGTGTACCACAAGGCGCCGAAGGCAATGAAGCCGGTGGCCCCGGTCACCCGGAAACGGAGCGCACCAAGGGCCAGCGACACGACAACCGCCGCCCCGACCGCGAGCAGCCCTCCGAGCCACTGCCGTGATCGCGCAATCGTATGGTCTCGCATCAGCCAGGCCAGAGCGGAGGCGCCGATCAGCGCGGCAAGCGGCATGACGCCGAGCGTATAACCGGCGACGGACCGGCCGCGCTCGGCATCCATCGCGGCTCCGACCAGCAGACCGGCCAACAACCCCACCAACGCACCCCCAATCGCACCGACCGCAAGAATCGGCCGACTCGGGCGCTGTGTCGGATCGCTCATGGAGCGCGATAGACCACGCGGCCCGCCACCACCGTGACCCGGGGACGGACCTGGCCGAGCTGATCGGGCGGAACGTTGAACGGATCGCGGTCCAGCACGACCAGATCCGCCTGCATACCAACCGCGAGCCGGCCGACGGCCTGATCCAGGTACATGGCGTAGGCGTTGTCGACGGTGTAGGCGCGGAGAGCCTCCTCGACCGTGATCCGCTCCTCGGGGACGAAGACGCCGCGCCCGTCGATGGTCTCACGCGTCACCGCGGCTTTGACACCGAGCATCGGTTCGAGCGGGGCAACGGTCCAATCCGATCCGAACACGAGGCGGGCCTTGGCATCGAGCAGCGAGCGGAACGCGTACGTGGTCTTGATCCGCTCGGGGCCGATCCGCTTCTCTGCCCAGCGACCGTCGTCTGCCGCATGGTAGGGCTGCATCGACGGAATCACCCCCAGCGCCGCGAATCTCGGGAGGTCGGCCGGGCGAATGTGCTGCGCATGCTCGATCCGGAACCGGCGATCGCGCGCGCCGTTGGTCCGGGCCGCCTCGTCGAACAGGTCGAGCAATACTCCATTGGCCCGGTCGCCGATGGCGTGCACCACGACCTGCAGGCCGGACGAATCGGCGGCCGTGATCCAGCGGCGTAGCGAGTCGACCGGATGCACGAGAAAGCCGCTGGTCGACGGCGCGTCGCTGAACGGAGCGTCGAAATAGGCCGTGGTCGAGCCGAGCGATCCGTCGACGAAGCCTTTCACACCCGCCACCCGAAGCCAGTCGTCGCCGGGACCGGACTTTGCCATCGAATCGGCGACGGTATGCCACTCCTCGAGTGGCAGGTAGCTCGCTACCCGCACCGTCAGGGTACCGTTGGCCCGCGCGCGCCGCAGCGCCGCCACGTCCGCCCACGAACTGCTCACACTCGCCATGCTCGTCACGCCGACCGATGCGGCGTGCCGGAGGGCGCGCGCCACGACCGAATCGAGTTCCACCGGCGTCGTGGCGGGAATCGCGGCGCGAACGGCCGTCATGGCCGCGTCCTTGAACATGCCGGTCAGTTCGCCGTCGCGCCGGCGTACGATCTCGCCACCGGGGATATCGCGGATCGAACGATCGATGCCCGCCGCGCGGAGCGCCGCCGAGTTGGCCAGACTCATATGACCATCCAGGCGGGTGACGAAGACCGGATGATCGGGGGTCACCGAGTCGATCCAGCTGCGGTCGGGCAGCGGAGCCCCGGGCCACAACTCGTGGTCCCAGGTGCCACGCAGGATCCAGCTTCCCGCCGGCCGGGTCCGGACAAACTCGGCGATCCGACGAATGAATTCCTCGGGCGTGTCGGCGTCCCGCAAGTCGACGTTGGACAGCTGATGGCCGCCCAGGGCAAGGTGCACGTGGTCATCGATGAAGCCGGGCATCACCAGACCGCCCGGATTGTCGATCCGTTCGGTCTCGGGACCGATCAACCCGGCAATCGTGGCACTGTCGCCCACGGCGACGATGCTGTCACCCCGGACGGCAATGGCTTGGGCCCGCGGCGCCAGGGAATCGGCGGTCCAGACGGTACCGAAGACGACGAGATCGGCCGGTGCCGACGACCGGCAGGCCGAGAGGAGCGCGAAGACGACCGGCAGGGCGAGTCGAGCAGAACGAATCGGCATGGGAACTCCCGGATCAGCGGATCTTGGTGAAACGGCGGATCGCCTCCAGCTTCTCGAGCGCGGTCCCCCCCGACTTGGCGGCGGGGGCCACCGAGAACAGATCACGCACGTCGAGCAAAATTTCCATGGTGAGCTGATCCCGCACGTAAGCGCAGTCCAGGTCGGCCATCCGGGCCGGATCGCCGCTTTCCTGCGCCCGCTGGAACGACTCCCGATAGATGGCCTCGAGGTTGGCAAGGATCTGGTCACGCGAACGCATAGATGGCACTATCCTGATGGAGGACGGGGTCGACCGGTCGAATCGGTTAGAATTGGGCCGCGCCCCGAAAGATACCGCACCAACGCCCGTGGAGGACGCCATGTCGCTTGCCGGTAAACGCGTGCTGATTTTCGCCGCAGCCCATTATGAGGATCTCGAGCTCTGGTACCCCAAGATCCGCCTCGAGGAGGAGGGGGCCACCGCGGTGGTCGCCGGCCTGGGGGAGAAGACCTACCAGGGCAAAAACGGCTACCCCATCACCGTCGACACCGACGTGGACTCGTTGTCCGCTGCCGAGTTCGATGCACTGGTGATTCCGGGTGGATTCGCGCCTGACAAGCTGCGCCGATCGGCCAAAGTCTTGTCGCTCACCAAGGAAATTTGCGACGCCGGCAAACCGGTCGCCTTCATCTGCCACGCCGGCTGGGTACCGATCTCCGCCAAGATCGTGCGTGGCAAGCGCGGAACCAGCGTCGGCGCCATCCGGGACGACCTCGAGAATGCCGGGATGCTGTGGGAAGACAGTCCGGTCGTGGTCGACGGCAATCTGATCTCCTCCCGCACCCCGGCCGACCTTCCCGTCTTCTGCAAAGCGCTGATCCGCGCCTTGCAGGCTACCTGAGGCATGTCTGTGACTACTCGCCATCAAGGACCGACACCGTGAGCGGGTGTGGATCGACGCTGGCCGAATGCCAGCAGCGGGTCGACGCCTGGATCTCACAGTTCGAAGAAGGCTATTTCCATCCGCTCACCAACCTTGCCCGGCTGGCCGAGGAAGTGGGCGAACTGGCGCGGGAAGTGAACCATCGCTTCGGCCAGAAGACGAAAAAACGTTCCGAACCCGAGGGCGACCTCGGGATGGAAATGGCCGATATCATGTTCGTCCTGATCTGCATGGCCAATCGGGAAAAGATCGATCTGCAGGAGGCGTTCGACCGGATGATGGCCAAAGTCGATACGCGCGACACCACCCGCTGGACCCTCAAGAACCCGCCAGCCTCCTGACCGCCGGCCGTGCAGGCCGGCACCTCAACTACGTCTCCCTTGGATACAGGCCGCACGGACCCCTCCGTGCGGCCGGCCAGGCTCGGAACAACCGGGGGCGTACCGTGGACGAACCCAAACGCGCAGCCAGCCGTCGCACCCGGCTGTGGTTCTGGATTGCCATCATCCTCGCGATCCTGGTGGCGCTTGGCGTGATTGCCGAGCGTGTCATTGCGGGGCAAGCGAAGCCGGAAGCGCTCGAGGCCCGCATCAATCGCAGCCTGACGGCATCGTCGGCCGGCCTCTACCGGGTCTCGATCGGTACTTCGTCGCTGGACCTGCTGGAGGGTCGCTACCGTGCCACCGATGTCCAACTCCACCTCGACAGTGCGCGCCTGGCGGAGTTGCAGAGCGAAAAGGCGGCGCCCCGCGACCTCTATACCGTCCATATTCGGCAGCTCGAAATAACCGGCATCCGGCTCGGCGCCCTGCTGCGCCGCGCGGTCGACGCGGACCAGCTCATCATCACCGCGCCCGACATCGGGATCTCGCTCGATCGGCAGATCCCGAAGCGGGAGGGCGCGGGCCCGGTGCTTCCCCACCTGGCGTTGCAGCAGATCGAGACGGCGGTGTCGATCGGCCGGCTGGAGTTGTCGGACGGGAATCTGCGCTATCGGGAGCGAGCCAACGACGGAGCCCGGTATGGCCGATTCGAATTCGCGGACATTCAGCTGGAGATCGACAACATCACCAACCAGCGGGATCGGGGCCAGCAACCCGCGACCATCGATCTCCGATTTGCGGCGGCCGGGACCGGGCTGGTCCATTCGACGATGCAGTACGACATGTTCGCCCCGGGACTCTCGATGCGCTACGAAGGTGGCGTGGGGCGTTTCGAGCCGACCATCCTCAACACCATGACGGTCGATCTCGAAGGGGTGCGGATAACCGGAGGCGTCGTCGACACGCTCTGGTTTCGTGTCGCGGTCGAAGACGATGTGGCGACGGGGCGCCTGCAGGCGCGATATCGGGACCTGCGGATTGCGACGCTCGACAAAGTCACGCGTGGCCGGTCGCTGGGCGATCACCTGGAGAGCTTCATCTCCAACACCTTCGCGCTCCGGGTCGATAACCCCAAGCCCGAAGAACCGGCCATGACGGCCTTCATCCGGGTCGAACGTCCGGACGACATGCCGCTACTCAAATTTCTCTGGCGCACGCTCCGAGCGGGCGTCGGCGAAACCGTCGGGATCTAACCGCCGCCCGCTCCAAACGTTTGCGGCCGGCTACTGGGCCGCCTTGGGCTGACCGGTGCCGCGAATGCCCTTGCCGGGCAGCACACCGCTCACCACCTCGCCGCCCTCCACGACCGGCACACCGCCGATCAGGACGTGCCTGAATCCTTCACTGGTCAGATTCGGCTGCTGATAGGTCGAGCGATCGGTCACGGTCGCGGGGTCGAAGAGGACCAGGTCGGCATCGGCGCCGACTTTGATGCGCCCCTTCGCGGCAAACGCCGGCGCCAGGCCCTCCAGGATCTGCGCAGGAAGCAGCGCCGCCTTCCGGATCGCGTCGGCCAGTTCGATCTGCTTGGTCTCCCGCACATAGTGGCCGAAGAGCCGTCCGCGGGTCCCGGCGCTGCGGGGATGACCCAGGCCGTTGAACAGCCGTCCGTCGCTGGCAATCGCCGTGAAGGGGCTCTTCATGGCGAGCGCCTCCATTTCCGGCGAGTTGAGATGGAGGATCACGGCCACACCCGGCTTCCGATTAGCGCGGAAGGTCTGTCGGGTCAGCCGTTCACCGGTGGAGACGAGCTGCATCTTCCCGTACACCGAATCCGGGGCGTTCTCGAACTGATCGAGCAGCGGCGAGCTGATGTCGGTCATCCCCGCGCTGTACGGATAGGCCTCGGCCGTCACCTGGAGACCCCGCGCCCGCGCTTCTTCGACGACCTGCAGGGTCCGCGGCGTCGACTCGAGGCTGGTGCTGTTCAAGTGATGGAAATGGAGCGGCGCACCGGTCACGGCGGCGGCCGCAATGACTTCGAGGTACGACTCGACACTGCTGCCGGGATCGGTGGTGCCCCAGGAGCGGGTGTGGACCAGCGCCGGCGCGCCATATTTGGCGGCGGCGCGGAACATCTCCAGCACTTCCCACTTGGTTGCGGCGGGTGTGTACTGGAGACCGAACCCGACGCCTAACGCTCCCTGGCTCAGGCCCGCGTCGATCCGGTTCCGCATCTCGGTGATCTCGGCGTCGGATGCGGCCTGGCGGCCACCAGGTCCGATGGGCAGAAACGGTCCCTGGTCGCCCATCACGGCCATCCGGGTCCGGATGTGGCCGACGCTCGCGCCGTAGTTGATGAGCGCCTTGCCCTCGCGGCTCGCGTAGAAGCCGGGCACATCCTCGGTGCCGACTTCGAGCTCGAGCGCGGTGGTCACTCCGTCGAGCGCCATGGTCCGGTAGTTCTCGTCGTCCTGTCCGTGCACATGGAGATCGATGAAGCCGGGCGCCACCACCAGACCCGTCGCGTCGATGACCTTGGCGCCGGTCAACTCACCGGTTGCAATCGTGATGACCTTGCCGCCGCGAATGCCGACCGACCGGATGCCGTCGAGACCCGATTCCGGATCGATCACCCGCCCGCCCGTGATCACGACGTCATGATTTTCGCCGCCAGATGCGCAACCGGCGGCGCCCGCCAGTGCCAGAACGAGCCACCCGCTTCGCCTCATTGTGCCCCCTCGAACGGTGATACGGTTATTCCCAGTGACGCGGCGCCGACGTCAGCTCGGCACGCAGTTGTTTGAAGCTCTCGTAGCGGCCCGCGTCGACATTGCCCAGTTCGACCGCCTCGCGGACGGCGCACCCGGGCTCCGACAGATGATGACAATCGGGGAACTTGCACTGCGCGACGAGTTTGCCCATCTCGGGAAAACAGTGGATCAACTCGCGCGGCTCGGCCGCCCAGAGCCCGACGTCGCTGAAACCGGGCGTGTCGACCAGATAGCCGCCACCCTCGAGCGGCACCATCACGGCGCTCACCGTCGTGTTGCGACCGCGGCCGATCTTGGCGGAGAGGGCTCCGGTCCGGAGGCCCAGCCCCGGCTGAATCCGATTGAGCAGGCTCGTCTTGCCGACACCCGACGGTCCCGTGAGCAAGGTAACGTGACCGCGAATCGTCTCTGTCAGCTCCGCAATTCCTTCGCCGGTCCGGACGCTGACGGGCCAGACCTGATACCCGGCGTTCCGAAAGCGGAGACTCAAGTCGGCATGAGTATCGAGATCGATCTTGGTGATGACGACTCCCGCCGGAATGTCGTTCGCTTCGGCAATGACCAGCAGGCGATCGAGCAGGCCCAGGTTGGGCGCCGGATGGGTGACCGCGGTGAGTACCAGCACGCGATCGAGGTTGGCCGCAATCGGGCGACTGCGACGTCCGGTCGGATTGCTCCGTTCCAGGATGTTGCGACGCGGCTCCGTCCCGATGATTCCCGCCACCCCCTGGCGATCGACGGCGTCGAGCAGCACCTGATCGCCGGCAACCACGCGATCGACATCGTCGCGCTTCACTTTGCCGCGCAGGACCGCGTCCACTTCACCGGTGGCCGTGGCGACACGGTAGGTCGAGCCCGACCGCGCCAGCACCAAGCCTCGCCGCGGCACTACCAGCCCTCCGGCCGAGCGCTGATGGCTTCGTCGAGCGCGGCTTTGACGTCGAAGAGCGAGAGCGCGCCGATCCGCTGTTCCGCCATCTCCCGCGACTCGCCGAAGACCAGGTAATCCGTTTCGACATGCCCGGCGGGGTGGTGGCCGGTCGGATCCCATCGCACGAAGAGCAGCGCGGCCCCGAAGCGACCCCGGTCATCCGGCTCCTCCGCGACGTACACCGCACAGCTATAGGCGTGGCCGTCCACCCCACCAAAGGCAGCCGCCCGCTCGTGCTTTGCCATGTATCCGCCCAGCGTTATTACCGGATCCATTCCACCCAGACCTACTCCGCAAACCGTTGTCAGAAAATGAGTTACCAAACCAGACCGCAGCAGACCCAACCTTCTAAGCTACCGCAAGCGGCGAGATCCGGCTAGGCACCTTCGGAGGGACGTTTCGGCAGGGCGATCCTCGCTTCAGCACCGGTGCGATCGCTACGGTTGGTCAGGGTCAGATGGCCGCCGTGGGCCTCGACGACCTGGCGCGAGAAGACGAGCCCGACCCCCGTTCCACTGGGCTTGGTGGTGTAAAACGGGACGAAGAGGTTGGTGGTCGAGGCCAGTCCCGGCCCTTCGTCGCGCACCACCATCTCGAACCAGGAACCGGTTTCCGTCCAGCTGACTTCGACGGCCCCGCCGGCAGGGCCACTGGCTTCGACGGCGTTCTTGACCAGGTTGATCAGCACCTGGTCGAGTTGATCGCCGTCGGCAATGATGGTGACATCGGGCCCGGGCAGGATGCGGACCTGCTGCCGCTGTTCGAGCAGCACGACCCGGCTGACCCAATCCAGGACGCGCATCGGCCGAGGCGTCGGCGGAGGAAGCTTCGCCAGCCGGGCATACGACCCCATGAATCGATTGAGGGAATCGGATCGGGCCGCGACCACCTCGAGACCGCGCCGAAGATCCTCTTCGTAATCGGCCGGCCGCGGATCGCGATCGAGCATCTGGGTCAGGGTCCCGGCCACCGACTTGATCGGAGCGAGCGAGTTGTTGATCTCGTGACTGAGGACGCGCACCAGGCGTTGCCATACCTGTCGCTCCTCGGATCGGAGCACTCGGCTCAGGTCGGTGAGCACCACCAGTTCGAGCGGCAGCCCGCCTTGCCGAAAGCTCCGGCGGCGGAGTTCCCAGCGCCCGCCACCGGCGCCACCCACCTCGAGCGGCACGATCCGAGGGGTTTCGCCCGTCAGGCAGGCATCGAGACCCAAATACGCAGCAGTGCGGCCGAGCAGGCGCTCGATCGGCTGACCGAGAAGGCGCTCTCCCGCTTTGTTGGCGACCCGGAGCATGCCTTCGGGGTCGAAGGCAAAAACCGCGACGTCGATTTCCTCCATCAATCGCTTGAGCAGCGCGTCGGCCTCCAGCGCACCGAGCCGCTGTTCCTTGAGCGATTGTCCCAGGGCATTGAGCTCGCGACGGACCGACCCCAGGACGTCGTCACCCTCTTCCTCCCGGGCGCGGATAGTGAAATGCCCTTCCCTGAGTCCGGCCAGGATATTGGCAATGACCTGGAGCGGACGAACGAAACGGAGTTGCGCGGTGCGGGCGGCAAAGTACCAGACGGCAACGAGCCCGCCCAGGATGGTCCAGCGCGCCAGGCCGTCGATCGGTGCGCGCCAGAGCAACGTCCCCGCGACCGCCAACGCCGGCGCGCCTGCCGCAAGCGCCCAGAGCAGGATCCGCTGGTCGGGGGCGAGTCGGCGCGTCATCTACGACGGGAGATCAGGAGGGAGACAAGCCGAAGCGCTGCAGCCGACGGTAGAGCGCCGAGCGACTGACGCCGAGCGATTTGGCGGCGAGACTGACGTTGCCGTCAAATCGGGCCAGCGCCTGCTTGATGGCATCCCGCTCCAGATCGTCGAGGCTCTGCGGCCCCTCGCTCCCCGCCGGGCGATCTTCGCGGCGCGGAAGACCGAGATCCCAGACCTCGATCCGCTCTCCCTGCGAGAGCAGTACGGCCCGTTCGATGGCGTGATCGAGTTCGCGGATGTTGCCGGGCCAATCATAGCGCAGCAGCGCCTGCAGAGCCTCGTCGGAAAAACCGGTGCGCGGCCGCTGGTAGCGTTGGCCGTACCGCCCGAGGAAATGCCCTGCCAAGGCCCGGATATCGTCGCGGCGTTCCCGCAAGCCGGGTAGCCTGATCTCGATGGTATTGAGCCGGAAGAGCAGATCTTCGCGGAACCGTCCCGCGGCCACCTCGGCCTGCAGGTTGGCGTTGGTGGCGGCGAGGACCCGAACATCGACCCGGCGTGTCACGGACGAGCCGACCCGCTCGAGCTCTCCGGTCTGCAGCACGCGCAGCAAGCGGGCCTGCTGCGCCATTCCGATATTAGCAATCTCGTCCAGAAACAGGGTACCGCCGCTCGCCATCTCGAAGCGCCCGATCCGGTCGGTCTTGGCATCGGTAAAGGCGCCTTTGACGTGCCCGAAGAGCTCGCTCTCGAAGACGCCCTCCGGCAGGCCGCCGGCGTTGACGATCACCAGCGGCTTGTCGGCGCGGCGGGAGGCGGCATGGAGCCAGCGCGCGACCACTTCTTTGCCGGTCCCGTGCTCGCCGGTAATCAGCACGTTGGCGTCGCTGGGCGCGATCCGTTCCATCACCTGCAGGATCGGCCGCATCACCGCCGACTCCGCGATCAGGTCCGGCAGCCCCTCGTTGCGCAGCAGCCGATTTTCCTGTTCGAGACGGGAGGCGGCCCTGAGCGCCCTGGCCAATTCGATCTGGGTCCGCAGGGTCGTCAGCAGACGGGCGTTGTCCCAGGGCTTCTCGATGAAATCCCGGGCGCCGAACCGCATGGCTTCGACGGCTTTATCGACGCTGCCCCAGGCGGTCATCACGATGACAGGAAGCGTCGGATCGTGGGCGCGGATCCGCGAGAGCAGATCGAGCCCTTCGCGGCCCGAGGTGGTATCGCGCGTGTAGTTGAGATCGATCAGGGCGGCGTCGACCACATTCCGTTCGAGGATGGCCATCACCCCTTCCGGCACGTGCGCCGTCTGGACCAGAAAGCCCTCGGCCTTGAGCAGCAGGCGGAGGGCCTCCAGCACGTCGGGCTGGTCGTCGGCGAGCAGGACGACCGGAGCCCCCTCCTTCATCGCACCCGTTCCTCGCCGACCACCCAACCGTCTTTGAGCTGGATGATCCGGTTGCCGTATTGGGCATTCTCGAGCGAGTGGGTCACCTGGATGATCGTGGTCCCCTCGCTGTTGAGCCGAGTGAACAACTCCATGATCTCGCGCGCCTGATCGGAATGCAGGTTACCGGTCGGCTCGTCGGCGAGGATCAGCTTGGGCTTGGCCACCACCGCGCGCGCCACGCCGACCAGCTGCTGCTGGCCGCCGGAGAGCTGGCTCGGGAACAGGTCCTTCTTGCCGACGATCTGGAAGCGGTCGAGAATGTCCGCCACCATGGCCTGCCGCTCGGCGCGACCGTAGTCGCGGTAGGTGAGCGGCGTCTCGATGTTCTCGTAGACGGTCAGGCTGTCGATCAGATGGTATTGCTGGAATACGAACCCGATGTACTGCTTGTTGAGCTCGGCCCGGTGCTTCGGCTTGATGGCATGCACTGCGTGGTCGAGAAAGAAGAACTCGCCGCTCCAGTTGGCGTCCAACATCCCCAGGATGCCGAGCAGGGTCGATTTCCCGGCACCGGAGGGGCCCATGACGGTGACGAACTCTCCGGCACGGATCTCCAGGTTGACCTGCCGGAGCACGTAGGTGCGGGTCGGGCCGGTCTGAAAGAACTTCTCGATATTGGCGAGCTGAATCATGAGCGGAATGTAGGGGATGAAGAGACTTGGTGCCTACCCACGGGCTCAGTCCCTGAGCACTCGACGGGCACGCGGCCAGCCTCGCGCCTGCGGGCGACCGCCGCGAGACGCTCGGGCGCGACCGCGGCCGACAGCAGCCGCATCACGAAACGCATCGAACCAGGAAAGCGAGGTGGTCACCGCCCCGACCCGACACCCAGCGAGAGGGCAACGACCACCGTGAAGGCAGGCGTGCGGGTCAACCCTCGGATCGCGATACGCAAGTTCACCATGAGGGACTCCCGCCGCCTGCGCGGCCGTCAGGCCTTGGCCAGTTCTTCTTCCTCCACCACCTTGCCGTCGAACAGGTGAATCTCGCGATCGGCCCACTTCGAGTAGCGCGCGTCGTGGGTCACCATGCAGATCGTGGCGCCGCCCTGATGCAGCTCGCGGAGCAACTCCATCACGGCTTCGCCGTTCTGCGAGTCGAGGTTACCGGTCGGCTCGTCCGCCAGCAGGATGGCCGGGTCGCCGGCGACGGCACGAGCCACGGCCACGCGCTGCTGCTGACCGCCCGAAAGCTGCGAAGGATAGTGTTTCATCCGATGCGCCATACCGACCCGCTCGAGGGCCGCGACCACCCGCTGATGCCGCTCCGCCGACGGCATGCCGCGGTAGGTGAGCGGGAGTTCGACGTTCTCATATACGGTGAGATCGCCGATCAGATTGAAGGCCTGGAAGATGAAGCCGATCTGGCGGTTGCGGACCCGGGCCCGTTCCGAGGGCGTCAGGCTTTCCACCGAGTGCCCGGCCAGGGTGTACTTCCCGCCGGTGGGCGTGTCGAGCAGACCCAGAAGCGAGAGCAGCGTCGTCTTACCGCAGCCCGACGGGCCCGAGATCGAGACGAACTCGCCCTTTTCGATCCCGAGGTGGATGTCTGCGAGCGCGTGGGTCTCGAGTTCGTCCGTGAAGAACACCTTCTTGATGCCTTCGAGCTTGATCAGGGTCTCGCCGGGTGCGGTCATGGATTGGCCGGGGTTCGGGGTACGAAGTACGGGTCGCAACCAGTCTACGGAATTGCCGGTCTACTTGATTCGGACACGGTCGACGTTGTCCCACTGGGACATGTCCGACATGATGATGATATCGCCCGGATTGAGACCCTCAAGGATCTCGACCCGGCTCACCGAGGTCTGGCCGAACTTCACCTGGACTCGCTCGGCGTGGGTCTTGTTGTCGACCAGCCGGAACACGGTGCCGAGGCTGTTTGCCTGGGCCACGGTGGGACGACCCACGTGCATCACGTTCTCCAGCCGCTCGAGCTCGATGGTCCCGTCGATGCTTAGATCGGGCCGGGAGCCAGCGGGCAGATCGCCGTCCATGATCACGTCGACGGTGACCGTGCCGTTAATCGAGGCCGGATCAATACGTATGATCCTTCCCGGGGCAAATCCGTTGCGTGTGTCGATCGTCGCCTTCTGACCCATGGCCAGGTCGCGGGCCTGGGTTTCCGGAATCCGGAGCACCGCCTTGAGCCGGATCGGCGTCGGGACGACCTTGGCCAGCGTCGCGCCCGGAAGGGCGTACTGACCGACCTGGAGGGGCACTTCCTGCAGGATGCCCGTCGCCCCGGCCCTGACCGTCATCGACCCGGCCAGACCGTGCTGGAACTTGGAGATCGACCGTAACCGCTCGACCTGCTCCTCCTGGACCTTGATCTGATCGGCGATGGTGTTGGACAGGATCGCGAGCCGCTGGTTCTCGAGCTCGAGCCGTTCGATCAGGGACGTCGACCGATCCTGCGCCTGCTGCTGGTCGAGCGGCACGATCAGGTTCTTCTTGAGCAGTTCCGCCCCCGCCTCGGCGCGCCGTTTGGCGTCGGCCGACTCCTGCCGCATCTGGGCCACCAGCGACGCCTGGTTGAGCCGGTTGCTTTCCAGGTTGGTTTTGAGCTGGACCAGGGCCGCCTCGGCGTCGGTCAGCTGGCGGTCGGCATTCAGGGTCTGGATCTGGACGTCCGGGTTGACCAGTTCCATCAGGATGGTACCCGGTTCCACCTGCACGCCCGCGAGGTGATGGATCTTCTCGATTCGACCGGCGGTGACGGCAGTGATCCAGCGGATGTCTTCGGGAACCAGGGTGCCCGGCCCGCGAACCTCGCGGATCATCTCCCCCTGCACCACGGAATCGAAATAGATCGTACCGGAATCGACCGACGGAGCGGCCGGCTTCAGGTTCGCGAGGGCCACCGATACGGCCACCACGCTGGCAACGCCGACAATGCCCAGGATGATCTTTTTCTTGTCGCGCGGTTTGTCTCGGACGATATCCACGAGATGTGCTCCAGAGTCAGGGACTGTGCTTCCCGATCCTAAAGGAACTTCCGTGCCGCCGATCAATCCGTCGTAAGCATTTTACTTACAACGACTTACATAAACGACATCCGGACCTCTTGCAAGAGCAGGTGTCCGTTCGTGGGACCGGGAATGACGAGGATGGGACGGACCTACAAGTCCAAGGGGGTCGGGACGAATTTGATGCCAAGTTCCGGAAAAGCCCAACGCTCACCCGCACTCCAGCCTAGCGGGCCGACGTAGAGGGACGAGGCAGGCGGACCAGCCGCACGAAGTACGCAAGGGACTTCCGATATAACCGCGCAAACGCGACCAGTTCGACCACATCTACCCGGCGTTCTCCGGACTCCATGCGGGACACACGAGACTGAGGAATCTGGAGGGCGTGTGCCACTTCCACTTGCGTTAACCCAGCCGCCCGGCGGGCAGCGACGAACTGCCTAAGAAATTGGCGATAAGCCGGGGTATGCAGACTGCGCATACCCCATACGATCCCCACTGGACGGCAGTATGCAAAAATCACATATTGTCACTAATTCCCCCCTTGAGGACTTCATGGCACTGTCGGGTCGACTGCCCGGGAGCAGGTCTCCCAGTCGTTCAGTTGTCTCGGTCTCAATACTCCTTGCAACTGCAGGTGTGCTTGCTTGTGGAGGAGGAGACGGACCAACCGGAACTCCTCCTGCGCCGCCACCACCACCACCGCCGCCACCGCCCGCACCGGTAGCGTCCGTCCTCGTGTCTCCCAACAATCAGTCGATCGTCGTTGGAAAGACTCACACCTTCGTGGCTACCGCGCGGGACGCCGCTGGCAACAACCTGCCAGGTCGAACCGTGTCTTGGACATCCGGCAATTCAGCGATAGCAAGCGTAAGTCAGGAAGGCGTGGTCACAGCGGTGACCATCGGGACCACGACGATCTCGGCGACATCCGAGGGGGTAGCAGGTTCAGCAACCGTCACCGTTGACCCGGTACCTGTGGCTCTCGTGGCCATTTCGCCAGGTACACTGAGCCTGACCGTGGGAAGAACGGAGACCCTTACGGCCTCTGCTCGAGATGCCGAGGGGAACCTCCTGGCAGGGCGCGCAGTAACGTGGCGTTCAAGTGCCCCCGCTGTCGCCACTGTCAGCGCTACTGGAGAGGTTTCGGCACTGAGCATCGGATCCGCAGTCATTACCGCAACGATCGGCGGCGTCGACGGCACTGCACCAGCGACCATCACTGCCCCGACCGTCACTTCGATCAGCATTCAGCCTTCAACCCCAACGGTCGTTGCCGGGACAACAACGCAGCTCACAGCCACTGCCCGCGACGCAGGCAACAATCCTCTGACGGGCTATAGCTTCACATGGACGTCATCAACTCCCGAGGTGGCGACCGTTTCTCAAGCCGGCGTTGTCACGAGCCATACCCCCGGAAGTACAACTATCTCCGCAACAAGTCAGGGAGTATTCGGTACGGCAATCATCACGGTCACACCGGCACCTGTCGCAGCCATCCTCGTATCACCGGGTGTTGTGTCGCTAACAGTTGGACAGACAGTTCCCCTTTCCGCAATACCGCAGGACGCCCAGGGCAATCCGTTGATTGACCGAACCGTCGCATGGACAAGCTCAAGCACAAGCATCGCGACCGTCTCTGCGACGGGTGTGGTTACGGGCGTAGCCGTGGGTTCGGCAATCGTGACAGCGACCTCCGAAGGGAAATCAGCAACCGCAACCGTTACCATTACCAGCACGCCCGTAGCGTCGGTAACGATTCTTCCCGGAGGAGGAAGCCTCCCGCTCGGGCAGGCTGCCACGCTGACAGCAGTCCTGAAGGACGCTAGCGGGAACACGCTCACTGGACGTCAGGTAACTTGGACAAGTAGCGATCTAACCGTGGTCAGCGGCTACATCCTGGACGAAACAGCAGTCATCGTCGGCCTGAAAACGGGCACGGCAACAATCACGGCGAGTTCTGAGGGTAAGTCCGGCAGCATCCAAGTAACCGTCGTCCCATCCTCCGGGGGATCCGGAGGTAGCCTTTGCACCCAAATTGCGGGGGCATCGGTGATTGGCGACGACGGCGTCTATCTCGGACGACTGACAAATCGTTTCGACTCGCAGTCGATCTACAACGAGTACGGAACGTATGGATCGCGGTACGGTTCTCTCAGCGTCTACAACGAATATGGCAAGTACGGTAGCCGCTACTCGTCCTTCTCGGCCTTCAACCCGTACGCATCGACACCGCCAATCCTGGTCAAGAATGGCACTGCTATCGCATACTTCACGGTAAACACGACCAAGACGCCGTACATAAACCCGAACTTCGCGGAGACATGCAGCTTTCCCTGAGAGTGACGGAGGGGGGGAAGAGATTCGAGCTTTGCACCTCTCCCCCCGGTCCGGCCGATGTCACTGAAGGCAGTGCTTCAGCGGGTCGACTGGGTCGAGCTCCGAGTGGCCGGGACACAGGCCGGCCAGGCCCCGGGCTGCCCGTTGGCACCCACCGGCATGATCCGCTGCTGGCGCGGTACCGTCCGGGTGTCCTCGGCCGCCAGGTACGTCAGCATGGCAGTGAGCACGGCGTTGTTCCGGATCTCGTCCGGAATCACCTTGTCGTAGGTGTCCCGGTTGGTGTGCCAGGTGTAGGTCCCATACTCCCAGTTGAGCGCCCCCAGGCTGAAGCCCGGCGCCGACGAGCAGAGGAACGAGGCGTGGTCAGACCCGCCGCCGGCCGGCGTGCCAGGGAACTGGAAGGTGATGTGGCGCGAAATCTCGTTGGGGACTTTGCTGAGCCACTCGGCCAGGAACGGCGCCGCGCCGACCAGGCCGCCGGCCGACATGTTGACGACCCGTCCGGTGCCGTTGTCCTGATTGAACAGCGCCTGCAACCCGGCGACCACCTTCGGGTTGTCCTCGACGAAGGCGCGTGAGCCGTTGAGCCCCTGCTCTTCGCCGTTCCAGTGACCGACCAGGATGGTCCGCTTGGGATTCGGATAGACCTGGCGAAGGATCCGAATCGCCTCCAGCATCGTGATGGTGCCAGTGGCATTGTCGGTGGCGCCGCTGGCGGCATCCCATGAATCGAAGTGGGCCGACAGCATCACGTACTCATCGGGGCGTTCGGTCCCCCGAATCTCGGCGATGGTATTGAAGACCGGGATTTCGCCCTGGAACTCCGCGTCGGCAAAGGCGCGGACGACCGGCCCCTGATTCTTCTCGGTGAGCCGGTAGACGAGGCCGTAGTCTTCGCAGCTCAGGTCCATCGAGGGAACCTCACGGGTTCTCGCCTGGAACACCTTGGTCACGCCCCACCCCTGCGACCAGAGCGACGTCAGCACACCAAGCGCGCCGGCCCGTTCCAGCGCCACCGGCAGGTCCCGGTTGGACAGCCCGGTGCGACGGAGCCGCTCGGCCCAGTCGTCGCGGCCCGCGGTGCGTTCCCGGACCATGGCGTCGAAGGTCTGCGGCAGCGCGAACTCCCGATAGCTGGCATCGGGCCGGCAGGTCGGCATCGGTTGCGAGATCAGCACGAACTTGCCGCGCACGTTCGGCAGCCAGGCCTGGAAGGCGGCCGCGTCCTGCAGCAGCGGCAGAATCACGGTCGACCCCTCGACACTCTTGCCCTTGGTCCCGCCGCTCCACGCCAGCATCGTGGCTTCGAGCGACCGGACCCGCGGCTTGACCAGATCCAGATGCGACACGCCGCGGCGCCAGCCGAGCCAGGTGCCGTAGCGCTGATTCCGGGCGGTGACGCCGAACCGCGCGTAGGTTCGGATCAGCCATTCCTGCCCGGCCACAATGCCGGGGCTTCCGGTCAGGCGCGGCCCGACGGAATCGGTCAGCACCTGCATCAGGTCCATGGCTTGGGAACGGTTCATCCCTTCCTCCCAGATCCGCTGAATCACGGGATCGGTGGTCGGGAACGACTGAGCATGCACGACACCAGCGAAGCTGGCGATCAAGCTGGCGAGCAAGGCAAAACGGCGCATCGACATCGACTCCAGATCTGAGACTGGCACCCTCGGGAAACAGGCGCTGAAGCGGAATGGGCGGATACTAGACACCGAAGCGGGATATCGTCAACTTGCGCGACTGACGCCGTCCATCGCCAATTCCGCGAGGGTGCCCGGTCCCGATGACGTTCTCCAACGCCCACCCGTTTCCCGCCGACGCGATCTGGCAGGCGCTGGTGACCGGTACGAGCTACTACATCGCGTTGCTCGACCTGAGCGGCACGGTGCGGTACGCGAGTTGGGCGTCCGGCGGTGACCAACCATCCTCCGGCCTCGGGCAATCAGTTGCCGATCTGATGCCTGACGCCGCTCCCGCGATCATGGAAGCGATCCGCGCGGCGACCGAGACCGCCGACGACGTGGAGCGGGATATCCCGCTGCCCATCGATAACGTCTCCCGCTGGTTCCGGGCATCGATCAGCGCGATTCGCGAGCCATCGGGCGCGCCGACCGGCGTGCTGGTCATCGGTCACGACGTCACCAAGACCAAACAGTCTGCAGTAGAATTGCGGATGAGCGTCAATGCGCTGCACCGTCTGCTCGAGGCGCGCGAGCAGTTGTCGGCCGACATGCACGACGGCATCCTGCAATCGCTCTATGGCCTTGGCCTCCGCCTGTCCGCCGCGCGGGCCACGCTTGCTACGGACCCATCGGCCACGGGGCTGCACCTCGACCAGGCGGTCGCCCAGGTCAGCGATGCAATGGCCGAGGTTCGGCGGGTGATCCGGGATGAGGGCGGTCCGGGATCGATGGGCATCCAGTGGAACGAAACGCTCGCCGGCGTGCTTCGGGGCCTCGAGCTGGTCGACGGGCCCGCGCTCAGCATCGACATCCCTCCGCAGGTAGCGGACCGGATTCCCGAGCAGCATCGTCGCGCGGTAGTCTATTTTGCCCGTGAGGGCGTCAGCAACGCGATGCGGCACTCCAACGCGAGCCGGGTTGCGGTGCGCCTGCATGAGAATCCCGACGGCCTCTGCCTCGAAATCGAAGATGACGGGCAGGGCATCCCGGCCAAACGGTCGGCCGACGGATTCGGCCTGCTGAACATGACGCGGCGGGCGGCGCAGATGGGCGCCCGGCTGACCCTGAACACTGCACCCGGGGAAGGCACTCGCGTGCGACTGGACCTCCCCATCCACGGAGCGAAGCCATGACGATTCGGGTGCTGCTGGTCGACGACAGCGAGGTGGTGCGCGTCGGGCTCGCCGCGGTCCTGGGGCAGGATCCTGGCATCGAGATCGTCGGGATGGGCGCGACCTCGGCCGAGGCGGTTGCGCGCGCTCAGACGCTGGAGCCGGACGTGGCGCTGCTGGATATCCGTCTGCCCGACGAGGGAGGGATCGAAGCCGGCCGGCGTATCCTCGAACTGGTGCCGACCACCCGGGTCGTCTTCCTGAGCGCCTTTGCGGACGACGAACTGGTCCGCGCCGCGATCGTGATCGGTGCGCACGGATATCTCCTCAAGGAGGTCGACGTCCCGTCGCTGATCGATTCGATCAAACGGGTGGCCGACGGCGAGCGGCTGCTCGACGCGACGCTGCGCAGCAATATGCTCGAGTGGGTAATGCAGAACGTGCCGGCCGGCACGGCGGCGGAGATCGCCCCGCTGAGCGACAAGCAACAGCAGATCGTGGCGCTGGTGGCGGCGGGCATGACCAACAACGAAATCGCGGCGGCGCTCGACCTGTCGCCCAAGACGGTGAAGAATTATCTGCACCGCATCTTCGAAAAACTGGGCATCCAGCGACGATCGCAGGCCGCCGCGCACCACGTCAGGCGGAGCGGCCCGAGCCCCGCCACTCAGTCGGAATAGTAGCGGCCACCGACCAAGGCCAGTTCGACCAGCGTGTCCGCCGGCGCAAAGCGCGGCCCATGGCGAGACGCCAGCCCTTCGAGCGTCTCGACGACCTGCGCGGCGCCGAGCGCGTCGATGGTACGGAGCGGCCCGCCGAGAAACGGCGGGTAGCCGATCCCGAAAATCGCGCCGATATCGCCGTCACGGGGCGAGCGCACCACCCCTTCCCCGAAGGCGCGCGCCGCTTCGTTGAGCAGCGGGTAGACCAGCCGCTTCTGCACTTCCTCTTCGTCGACCGAAGCGAGCGGTGCAACGCCCAGCAGCCGATACATCTCGCTGTCCGGGTCGGTCTTCTTGCCGTCGTCGTAGCGGTAAAATCCCTTGCCCGCCTTGCGGCCCAGCCGTTTGGCCTCGACCATCCGGCCGATCGCGGCGGCCGGCGCCAGACGATCGCCAAAGGCCTCGCGCATCACCACCCCGCCCTTGGCGGCCACATCGATGCCGACCTCGTCGAGCAGCGCGACCGGCCCGACGGGGAAACCGTACCGCACCATGATCCGATCGATCACCTCGACCGGCACCCCTTCCATGACCAGGTGCCCGGCTTCGACGAAGTAGGGCGAGAGGATCCGGTTGACCCAGAATCCGGGCGTATCCGCCACCACGATGACCGTCTTCCCCATCTTCTTGCCGAAGCGTACCGCGGTCGCAATCGTATCCGGACTGGTCCGCTCGGTGGGGATGACCTCGAGCAGCGGCATCCGGTCGACCGGCGAGAAGAAATGCATGCCCAGTACGTTCTCGGGACGCATCGCTTGCTCCGCAATGCGCGCGATCGGAATGGTCGAGGTATTGCTGGCGAAGATGGCGTGGTCCGGCAGCACCGGTTCGAGATCGGCCAGGACCGCTCGTTTGACTTCCAGATCTTCGAACACGGCCTCGATTACCAGATCGCACCGCTCGAGGCCGCGATTGTCGATACCACCCGAGACGAGCGCCGCGAGCCGCTCGAACTCGTACCGGGTAATCCGCTTGCGTTCGAGCTGGCGGCGCGGGATCCCGAGAGCCGCGTTGATTCCCTTCCCGACCCGGGAAAGGTCGGCGTCCTTGAGCCGGACGTCGACCTTAGCGGTCGTAATGGTCGTTCCGGCAATCCCGGCGCCCATGAAGCCGGATCCGATCACACCCAGCCGGCGGACCTCGCGCGGCGTCGCAGTCCCGGGCGGGACGCCGTCGTCCTTCTTGAGCGCGGTCGTCGCAAAGAAGATGCGCACCAACTCCCGCGACACGGGTGTCACCGCGAGCCGCCCGAACTCCCGCGCCTCGAGCGGATACCCGACGGCCGGTCCCTGCTCCACCGCGGCGCGAACCACCTCGAGCGCAGCGAGCGGTGCCGGATAGTGCCCTCCGGTTTTGGACAGCACCTGTTTCCGCGCGGCCCGATAGACCAGCCGTCGCCCCAGGCTGGTCCGGTCCAGGAATGCGGCCGCGAGGCCTTTCCCGCCGGGCACCCGCTTGGGCCGGACTCCGCGCGCCAGGCGGTCGGCCGCAGCCACCGCGGTGTCGAGCAGGATGCTCTCGGGGACGAGTTCGTCGATCAGACCCAGCCGGAGCGCCTTGGCCGCCCGCTCGCTCTTGCCCGCCAGAATGATGTCCAGCGCGGCGCGGACCCCGATCAATTTCGGCAGGCGATTCGATCCGCCGCTGCCAGGCAGAATGCCCAGTTGGACTTCCGGCAGGCCGAGCTGAGTCTTGGGATGATCGGTGGCGATGCGATAACTGGTGGCCAGCGCCAGTTCGAGCCCGAGCCCGAGGCAGGTACCATGAATCGCGGTGACGATCGGTTTGGGAAAGCGCTCCACCTTGTCCAGGAACGCATGCCCTGCCCGGCTGGCGGCCTCCGCATCGGCGGCGGAGGTGAAGGCGACGAACTGATTGATGTCCGCACCGGCAATGAAGCTGTCGGGCTTGCCGGACCGGAGCACGACGGCGCGAACGGAGGCATCCTCGCCGAGTCGTTCGAGCGCGCCCCAGAGCTCGTCGGTGTGCGAGAGGTTGAAGGTGTTGACCGGCTCGCCGGGCACGTCGAACGTCACCACCGCGACGCCGTGCGCTGCCATGCTGGTGGTGAGTATCGGCATCGCTACCTCCGCTCCAGCACCATGGCAAACCCCATCCCGCCCTGCGCACAGATCGAGATCAACCCGAACTGGACGTCGCGCCGGACCATCTCGTTGGCCAGGGAGGTGGCAATCCGGGCTCCTGTTGCTCCGAAGGGATGGCCGATGGCAATCGAGCCGCCCATCACGTTGGTCCGATCCCAGTCGATCTCGCCGACCGGCGCCGACCGCCCAATCTGCTCGGCCCAGGTCTTCGAGCCCCAGGCGCGCACGTTGGACAGCACCTGCGCGGCAAACGCCTCGTGGATTTCGACGAGTCCCATGTCCGCCAGCGAGAGTCCCGCCCGATCGAGCGCCGTGGGGACCGCATAGAGGGGGCCCATCAGCAGCTGCCAGCCGGGATCGACGGCCGCCACCGCGTAGCTTCGAATCGAAACCAGCGAGCGGTAGCCCAGAGCCAGCGCCTTGGCCCGTTCCATCACCAGGACGGCGGAAGCGCCGTCGGTCAGCGGCGATGCGTTGCCCGCGGTGACCGATCCGTAGCGCCGATCGAAGACCGGCTTGAGCGCAGCAAGCGCTTCGAGGCTGGTATCGGCGCGGATGCCGTTGTCACTCGTGATGACTTCATCCATGCCCTTGCCCCCGAACCACGGCGCGATCTCGGCGGTCAGCCGTCCGTCGGCCGTGGCGGCGGCAGCCCGCTGGTGGCTCAACAACGCCAGCGCGTCCTGATCCGCCCGCGAGATTCCGTTCTCCTTGGCCATTTTCTCGGCGGACTGCCCCATCGACTCGCCGGTGGACGGCTCCGCAATGGCGGGCGTGACCGGTACCAGGTCGCGCGGGCGCAGCTTGGCAAAGACGCCGAGCCGGGCTCCCAGGGTCTTGGCCTTGCTGGCTTCGACCAGGAGGCGGCTCATCCGCTTCGAATGGAGAATCGGAACGTCCGAGAGCGACTCGACACCGCCGGCGATGATGGTGTCCGCGTGACCAAACACGATCTGGTCGCGGGCCGACGCAATGGCCTGGGCCGACGATGCGCAGGCCCGGTTGAGCGTATAGGCGGGGATGGTTCGGGGCAGCTGCGGCAGCAGACTCACTTCGCGCGCGACGTTAGGCGCCAGCACGCTGGGCACGACCTGGCCGAAGATCACCTCATCCACCTCGCGGCCATCCAGGCCGCTCCGGTAGATCAGTTCGCGGGCCGCGTGGCGGGCCATCGCCACCCCGCTCACGTCTCGAAGCTGCGTGCCGGCGCGGGCAAAGGGGGTCCTGACCCCGGTGACGATAACCGCCTCGCGCGCCGCCATCGTTTACTTTGCTCGCTGGGCGAGGATACTGGACACCGCGGCCCACTGCGCGTTGTCCGCCGGTTCGAAGACTTCACGCCCGTGCACCAGTAAGAGCGGGGCAATGAGCGTCGCGGCTTCGCCATGCTTGAGCAGGTGGGCTTCACTGGTCGGCCCCCAGCCAAGCTGCCGCTGCACCTCGAGGAAGGTCTCGAACAGGAGATGCCCGCCGGGCTTGAGCAACTGCGCCACGGCAGGCATGCGAAGCCGATCGAGATAATTGAAGATCAGGATGACGTCGAATTCACCGAGTTCGGGCCAGGGCGCTTCGAGGTCCGCCTGCACCCACTCGACGATCAGCTTCCGCCGCTCCGATTCGGCCCGGCCTTCCGCCAGCCGGCCCGCATCGCGGTCGACCGCCACCACGGTGGCGCCGAGGGCGGCGGCGGCCAGGGCATGGCGACCGCGGCCGGCGGCAAAGTCCAGGACACGGACGCCCGGCCGAAACAGCTCGGCGTTAGCCGTAAACCAGTAGCTCGGACGCTGCTCGAAGCTGAGCATGGAGGTGCTTGAGTCGATGGACAGAGGATGAACCCTTCCGCTCGTGCAACGATCTGGGATCTCTCGGCTCGCCGGTTCGACCTGCTGGTCGTAGGCGGCGGCGCGACGGGCGCCGGCATTGCTCGCGAGGCCGCGCTTCGCGGGCTGTCGGTGGCTGTGGTCGAACGGGGCGACATTGCCGCCGGGACGAGCTCCCGATCGAGCCGCCTGATCCACGGCGGCCTGCGGTACCTCGAGCACCGGCAGTGGTCCCTCGTTCGAGAGTCGCTCACCGAACGGGCGGTCCTGCTCCGGATCGCCCCCCACCTGGTCCGACCCCTGGGCTTCCTGTTCCCCAATTTCGACACCGACCGGGTGCCGCGATGGAAGCTCGAGCTCGGCCTGACTGTCTATGATCTCCTGGCGCTGGGCGGAAATGTGCGACGGCATCGGGCCTTGAGCAAGCGAGCGGTGCTCGATCAGGAGCCGCTGTTGCGGGAACGGGGACTCCGGGGAGGCGCCTTCTACTGGGACGCCCAGTGCGACGATGCGCGCCTGACCCTCGCCACTCTGCAGTCGGCGGCCCAGCATGGGGCGCTGGTGGCCAACTACACCTGTGTCACCGCGCTGGAGTTCGAGGAGGGACGGGTCGTCGGCGCCGTGATCGAGGACCAGCTGACCGGCGCCCAGGGTACCGTCCGCGCCACGGTGGTGGTCAACGCCACCGGCCCCTGGGCCGATCACCTCCGCCAGTTGGAGGACCCGAACCAGGTCGCGCTGCTCCGGCCCAGCCGCGGGGCCCATGTGATGGTTCCCCGGTCGCGGATCGGCCACCATCACGCCATCACCTTCCTGAGCCCGGTCGACGGACGGGTGATGTTCGTCCTCCCCTGGGGAGACCGTTCCTACATCGGCACGACGGACACCGACGCGCCCGAGCACCCGGACGATACCGTCGCCAACGAAGCGGATATGCTGTACCTGCTGCGATCGGCCAATGCCATCTTTCCCGGTGCACGGCTCGGCCCCGAAGACATCTCCCTTTCTTGGGCCGGATTGCGCCCGCTGATCCGATCAGACCGGTCGTCTCCTTCGTCTCGATCCCGGGAGCATCTGATCGAAACCGGCCCCAGAGGGATGGTCACGATTGCCGGCGGCAAGCTCACCACCTACCGCCGGATGGCCATCGATCTGCTCGAGACGATCGGGCCCCGACTCGGCGCCGGCAGGATCGTCTCGACCGATCCGATGAAGACGCGGAGCGCCAAGGAACCCCTGCCGGGCGGCGACCCCTACCGCGCCGAAACACTGCGGGCCGAGGGCGCCTCTCTCGGGCTCGCGGACTCGACCGTGGCACACCTGATCGGCCAATACGGATCGGAGACGCCCGCCATCTACGAACTGGTCCGGGAACGCCCCGACCTGGCCACCCCGGTCCACCCGCCCCACGGCGCAATCGGGGCTCAGGTCGTCCACGCTGTCCGGAGCGAGTTTGCCCGCCGCCTCGACGATGTGCTGTTCCGGCGGCTGTCGATCGGGTCGGAGACGCCCGACGCCGGCGCCGCGGCCGCCGAGCCGGTCGCTCTTCTGATGGGGCGCGAACTGGGCTGGGACGAGGCACGCCGGCGGGAGGAAATCGATCGCTACTTCCATCTGGCGCAGGCGATTCCCCGCGGAACAGCCCACGGAGGCCAGTTCTCTTCCGATCCGGAGCCATCGTGAGCCCGACCGACGACCGGGCCTCGCCCGAGCTGATCGACCCCGAACTCCGGCCGTTCGTCACCGCGCTCGCCGCCGCCTGGGCGAGTCATCCGCCGCTCGAGACGGTCGAGCCGACAGTGCAGCGCCGGATCGCGGAACGGGTCCGGGCGCCCTGGACGGTCGGCGGCCCGGTCATGGCGACCACGCTGGACCAGACCGTCGCGGGTCCGGAGGGAGCCATTCCGATTCGGATCCTGCGGCCCTCCGGCGCCCAAGGACTCCCGGTCATGGTGTATCTGCACGGCGGCGGGTGGACCATCTTCAGCACCCGGACCCACGACCGGGTCATGCGCGAATACGCCGCCCGGGCCGGCATCGCAGTCATCGGGGTCGAATATTCGCTAGCGCCGGAGCACCGATTTCCCCGGCCGGTCGAGGAAACCGTCGCGGTGATCGACTGGATCCGCCGGCAGGGCCCGTCCCTGGGTCTCGACCCCGCGCGCATCGTGCTGGCAGGCGACTCGGCCGGCGCTCACATTGCCCTCGGGACCTGCCTGACCCTCCGCGAGCGCGGGATCCCGCAAGTGCAGGGCA
Source organism: Gemmatimonadales bacterium (assembly GCA_037189525.1). Lineage (GTDB taxonomy): Bacteria > Gemmatimonadota > Gemmatimonadetes > Gemmatimonadales > GWC2-71-9 > SHZU01. The sequence continues at coordinate 867,393 of JBBCJC010000002.1, read as the reverse complement.
TGGTGCTCAACTACGGGGCGATCGACGACGACTTCGAGCGCGGGTCCTACCACCGCTACGGGCAGGGCGGGTTCACCCTGGAGGCGGCCGAGGTGGCGGGGTTCTGGCGCCAGTATCTGGGCGATCTGCCGGTGACCGACCCACGGGCCCGCCCGCTCCGGGCCGACCTGACCGGGCTGCCGCCCGCCTGGCTCACCATCACCGAACTGGACCCGCTGACCGACGAGAATGTGGCGCTCGCATCGGCACTCGCATCCGCGGGCGTCGACACGACCGCCACGATTTACCCGGCGACCATGCATAGTTTTCTGGAGGCCGTCTCGATTGCCGCGGTGAGCGATCGCGCTTATCGGGACACGGCCGCCTGGCTCAGCCGGATTCTCGGGCCTCAGGACAGCTCTCAACCAAGCAAGGCATTGGACCCCGATGTATAACCGACCCGAGTTCATCCCCGACAACCCCTCGGCCGCGGCGTTCGACCTGATCGATCGCCAGGTCTTTGGAACGCTCGTCACCGCCGGGCCGGCCGGGCTCGTGGTGTCGCATCTGGTGTTCATCGGCAAGCCGGATCAGGGCGACCACGGCGCACTCGAATCCCACCTGGCCACCGCCAACGAACACGCCGAGCTGATCCGGCAGGGGCTCCCGACGGTGGCGATTTTCATCGCGGAGCACGGCTACATCTCCTCGTCGTGGTATCCCAGACGGCCGCACGGGCGCCGCGATAACGCGCCGACCTGGAACTCTGCCACGGTCCATTGCCATGGACGCCCCGAGTTGCTCGATCAGGCCACCACGGTCCATCATATCGACGAAGTGGTCGAGCGTCTCGAAGCCGGCCGGGACGACCGTTGGCATCTCAAAGAAGTCGGCCCCGGCGGGATGGCATCCCGGCTTCCCCGCCTGCTCGGCTTCCGGCTGCCGATCGAGCGCCTCGACATCAAGTTCAAGATGGGCCAGGACGAACCTCTGCCGGACACCCGCGCCGCCATCGACCGGCTCGACCAGGGCATCGACCCGGCACTCGCCGCTCGGATGCGGGAGCTGAACGCCGATCGCACCGATGGGAGTTGATCGGTAGCTACGCATTACTAACCAGGATGTGCTGAGACCTGAGCAGTCGGAATTGGTCTCGGCGCGAGCCTGCTTCCTGGCACCGCATTTGCGAACGTCCCTCCTCGTCTCACGGCCACATCCGCTCAGCACAGCGTCCTTCGTGCGCAGCGACGCGGCCACGCGTAACGCTGTAACCCGAGCACCGATCATTTTGCTCGGGATGAGCATGCGGCAAGAATGACCGTTTTACGAGGACCTTCAAATCATGAGCGAGCGAGTCGCTATTCCCACGGGACGAACCATTCAGTTCGGCGAAGACGAGATCATCGTCAGTAAGACCGACCTCAAGAGTCGGATCACCTACGCCAACGACGTATTCGTGCGAGTATCCGGCTACACCGAGGCGGAGCTGATCGGCGCGCGTCACAGCATCATGCGCCATCCGGCAATGCCGCGGTGCATCTACAAGCTCTTTTGGAACACGATCGAGAGCCGGCGCGAGATCTTCGCCTATGTGCTCAATCTCTGTAAGAGGGGCGACGAATACTGGGTCTTTGCGCACGTTACGCCGAGCTACGACCGATCCGGTGCGCACATCGGCTACCACTCCAATCGCCGGACGCCCCACGCCGATGCGCTGGCGCGCGTGCGTCCGCTCTATGCGCAGCTGCTGGCCGAAGAAAGGCGGCATGCGGATCGGACGGCGGGGCTCCAGGCGTCCAGCGCGCTCCTGACGCAGCTGCTTGCCACGCAAGGCGTGGATTATGAACGGTTCGTCTTCGGCCTGTCGGCGTCGACGGCGCTCGCTGCGGAGGCCGCATGACCGCGACCATGCCGATCGGAGGAACCACCGCCACGGATCTCGCCGCCATCACCGACATCTGCCTGCGCGCCGCCGATGGCGACCTGGAGGCCCGGATCGTCGGGATCGACGAGGAGGACGAACTCGCGCCGGTCTGTCACGCCGTCAACCGGGTACTCGACGTTGCCGATGCGTTCGTGCGGGAGGCATCGGCCGCGATGGACAGCTGCGCCCAGGGCCGCTTCCACCGGCCGATCCTGGAGCGCGGGCTCCATGGCGCCTACCGGCAAGGCGCCGCGATCATCAACCGCGCCGCCATATCGATGCGCGATGCACGCGAACAGGTCCAGTTCGCGGGCCGGCTCGCGGTCGAGAACGCAGAGGCCGTCACAACGGTCGCCGCGGCCTGCGAGGAGCTTCGGGCCAGCGGCGCCGAGATCTCGCGGCAGGCGGGCCAGGCGGTGGCGATGACCGAGGCCGTGGTCGAACAGGCTACGGCGGCGGTATCGGCCGCGGCGACGCTGCGCGAGGCGGAGCGCACCATCCGCGGCATCGTCTCGCTGATCCACCGGGTGGCCGGGCAGACCAACCTGCTGGCGCTCAACGCGACGATCGAAGCGGCTCGGGCCGGCGACCACGGCAAAGGGTTCGCCGTGGTGGCCACGGAGGTCAAAGATCTCTCGCGGAACACGGCGGGCGCGTCGGAGGAGATCACGCGCGAGCTCGAGCGCATGGTGAGCAGCGTCGACGGCGTCGTCACGCTACTGGACGAGATCAAGACCTCGATCACGCAGGCCCACAAGAACGCCGACGCCATCGAGCTCGCCACCCGGGAGCAGACCTACGCGACGGCGGAGATCAGCGCGCGGATCACCGACGTGTCGCGGAACACGGCGCTCGTCTCCGAACGGATCGGCGGCCAGCGGGAGGCCTGATCCACCCGCTGGCGCCGGGGCCCGGAAGGGGGCCGGAGGGGGTCAGACCACGCTCGCCCCTCCGGCACCTCCCTCGTACCACTGCCCCTGTCCCCCTCGGCCCGCCCACTCCGGAAACGGGAGCCCGGCGCACCTCATTCTGCCCCGACCCCGCTTATTATCATGGCGAGAGAAAGCGCACCCTGTAGGGTGGGGGAAGCCGGAAAGCATTACTTCGCGGTGCGCGCGCCGGCGAGTTCCCGGCCCCCGCCGCAGGACCTTAGAGACGATTGACATGGCCGAACGGTTCATCGACCCGAACGTATTCGAGACAGCAAACGCCGGCTTTGCGCAGGCGATTTACGAAGAGTATCTGAAGGACCCGGGCGCCGTCGCTCCGGAATGGCGGGTCCTGTTCGAGAACGGGCGGGTGGGCGAAAGGCCGCCCGCCCGTGCAACCAACGGCGACAAGCCGCCGGTCGCCGCCCAGGCAGCGTCCGCCGCCCCAACCAACGCCCAGCTCATCAAAGGCCCGGCCGCCCGGCTCGTGGCCAATATGAACGAGAGCCTCACGGTTCCGACGGCCACCACGTTCCGGGAAATCTCGGTGCGCGCGCTGGAGCAGAACCGGACCGCCCTCAACAACGCGCTCAAGGCGGCGGGCCGCGACACCAAGATTTCGTTCACGCACCTGATCGGGTACGCGCTGGTCCGCGCGGCGGCAACCCATCCGGTCATGACCCATACGTTCGCCTCCGTGGACGGCGCCCCGCACCGGGTCGATCCGGCCGGCGTCAATCTGGGCATCGCGGTCGATGCGCAGCGCAAGGACGGCAGCCGCGGACTGGTGGTCCCGGTCATCAAGCATGCCGAGCAGTTCGATTTTGCCGGATTCCACGCGGCCTATGAAACGCTGATCGAGAAGGCCCGCACCAGCAAGCTGATGCCGGATGACTTCGCGGGCGCCACCATGTCGCTCACCAATCCCGGCGGGATCGGGACGGTGGCTTCGGTGCCTCGGCTGATGGCGGGCCAGGGCAGCATCATCGCCGTCGGCGCCATCGGCTACCCGCCCGAGTACAGCAACCTGTCGGCGGAGGCCGTCAAAGCGCTGGGCGTGTCGAAGGTGATGATGATCACCAGCACCTACGATCATCGGATCATCCAGGGCGCCGAATCGGGCGAGTTCCTGCGCACCATGGAGCAAATGCTCCAGGGCCAGGACGACTTCTACGCCGCCGTGGCGGCGTCGCTCGGTGTGCAACTCGGCGCGGCGCCGGCCGCCGAGGCCGTCGCCCCGGCCCCGACTGCGCCGGTGGCGCGGACCGGGCGGCCGAGCGCGGCGTACGGCGCCGCCGCGACGCTGGACGACCTGGAAGCCGTATCCGCCGCCATGAGCCTGCTCAAGGGCTTCCGGACCCACGGGCATCTGGCCGCGCGGCTCGACCCGCTGAGCGGCACCCCCATCGGCGACTCCGCGATGGATCCGACGTCACTTGGCCTCGATGAAGCGCGGATGGCGCGGATCCCGTCGAGCATCCTGCGCACCGCCGTCCCGGGCGCGACGCTGGCGGAGGCGCTGCCGAACCTGCATGCGACCTACTGCGGAACCCTCGCCTACGAAGTCGAGCATCTGGCGAGTCACGACCAGCGGGTCTGGCTCCGCCAGCAGATCGAATCCGGCACCCATCGGGTTCCGCTCGACCGCGATGCCAAGCTCACCCTGCTCGACCGGCTGATCCAGGTCGAGGCGTTCGAGCGCTTCCTGCACAAGGCCTACCTGGGCCAGAAGCGGTTCTCGATCGAGGGCGTCGACCTGCTGGTTCCGATGCTCGACACCGCGATCGAGATGGCCGCCGAGCAGGGCGCCCGCGACGTCGGGCTGGGTATGGCGCACCGGGGCCGTCTCAACGTGCTGGTCCACACGCTGAGCCGTCCCTATGTCACCGTCTTTGCGCAGTTCGACGGCAAGAAGCCGGGCGAAGAAGGTGAAGACGTCGGCACCGGCGACGTCAAGTATCATCACGGCGCCGAGGGCGCGTTCGTGTCGAAGACGGGCCGGTCGATTGCCGTGTCCCTGGCCCACAACCCGAGCCATCTCGAGTTCGTCGGCCCCGTGGTCGACGGCTGGGCACGCGCCAAGCAGACCCAGCGGAAGAGTGGCGGCGGCTATCATGACCCGACGGCTGCGCTGCCGATCGTCATCCATGGCGACGCCGCCTTCGCCGGCCAGGGCGTGGTCCAGGAAACGCTCAACCTGGGCGTGCTGCGCGGCTACGCGACGGGCGGCACGATCCACATCATCACCAACAATCAGGTCGGCTTTACCACCGACGCGCTCGATTCGCGGTCGACCCAGCATGCCAGCGATCTGGCCAAGGGCTTCGACATTCCGATCATCCACGTCAATGCCGACGATGCGGAAGCCTGCCTGGCTGCCGTACGCCTGGCCATGATGTATCGAGAGCGGTTCCGCGAAGACGTCGTGATCGACCTGGTCGGCTATCGGCGCCACGGCCACAACGAGGGCGACGAACCCGGCTACACCCAGCCGACGATGTACGAACGGATCAAGAACCATCCCACCGTTCGCGCCCGATACGCGGCAAGCCTGGTCAGCGAGGGCATCCTCACCGCCGAGGACGCCGAGCGCCGGTATGAAGCGGCCTATCAGCATCTGGTCGACCTGCAGCAGCGATTCAAGGCCTCGCAGGCACAGCCCGCGCAGGCCGAAGCCCCGCCGAACAAGGTCTCGCGCGAGGAGCCGGTAACGGCGGTCCCGGCGGAAACGCTGATTGCGCTCAACGATCAGCTGCTCACCTACCCGGAAGGCTTCACGGTCCACCCGAAGCTGGTCCGCCAGTTGGAGCGTCGCCGTACGACGATGGGTCCGGAGGGCGGAATCGACTGGGGCCATGCCGAAGCGCTCGCCTTTGCCTCGCTGGTGACCGAGGGAATTCCGATCCGGCTGACCGGACAGGACTCGGAGCGCGGCACGTTCAGCCATCGCCATCTGGTCCTGCACGACGCCGTCAACGGCGCCACGACCTGCCCGATGCAACATCTGCCGGGCGCCACGGCGTCGTTCGAAGTACACAACAGCCCGCTCTCCGAGCTCGCGACGCTGGGTTTCGAGTACGGCTACAACGTTGCGGCGCGCGAAGCGATGGTGCTCTGGGAAGCGCAGTTCGGCGACTTCATCAACGGCGCCCAGGTCATCGTCGACCAGTTCATGACGGCGAGTCTGTCGAAGTGGGGTGTCACCTCGCGCCTCACGCTGCTGCTGCCGCACGGGTACGAAGGCCAGGGCCCCGAGCATTCGAGCGCCCGGATGGAACGGTTCCTCCAGCTCGCAGCCGAAGACAACATACGCCTCCGCAACTGCACCACGTCGGCGCAGTACTTCCACACGCTGCGCCAGCAGGCACACCGCAAGCGGCAGCGGCCGATGGTGATCTTCACACCCAAGAGCCTGTTGCGTCTGTCCCAGGCCTCGTCCACGCTGAGCGAGCTCTCGGAAGGCAAGTTCCATCCGGTCTTGAACGACCCGACGGCGCTGCAACAGGCCGATGCGGTCACGCGCGTGGTGATGTGCTCGGGCAAGGTCTACTACGATCTGCTGGCGGCGGCCGAAAAGTCCAGCAGCCCGCGTCCGGCGCTGGTACGGGTGGAACAGCTCTACGTCTTCCCGGAATCCGAGGTCAGCGAGGCCCTGGCCGCGTATCCCAACGCGACCGAACTCGTCTGGTGCCAGGAAGAGCCGCGCAACATGGGCGCCTGGACCTTCGTCGCGCCGCGCCTGCACCGGCTCCTGCCCGAACGGATGTCACTCCGGTATGTCGGCCGGCCCGATCGGGCCAGCCCGGCCGAGGGCAACACCTACGCGCATGCGATCGAGCAGGAACGGATCGTCAACGAAGCACTGACCTGACGCGACTCCCGCGGGGGGCCCCCAAGCCCCCCGTTTTCTTTGTGACCCACGATATTCGTTGATTGCCCTTCGGAGGAATCCATGCGTCTGTCCGCAGTCGCCCTGTCCGCCCTGATCCTCACCAGCGCAGCAGGCGAGATCACGCCACTCGGCGCGCAGCAAGCTGCCACCCCGATCGTGATCCGCGCCGCCCGAATGGTCGACGTGGTCGGAGGCCAGCTGGTGCGCAACCCCGTCCTCGTGATCGAGGGCGACCGGATCAAGGCCGTCAATCCGGCCTCGGCCCCCCGCGGCGCGCGCACCATCGATCTGGGCGACGTGACGCTGCTGCCCGGCCTGATCGACCTGCACACCCACCTTTCCGGGGAAATCGGCGCGAGCTCGTTTACCGCCGCCGCGACGACGACGCCGGCCGCCGAAGCGTTCAACACGGTGCAGTACGCCCTGCGGACCATCAACGCGGGCGTGACCACGGTCCGCGATTTCGGCGGCGACAACACCGTGGCGCTCGGCCATGCCATCGAGAAGGGGATCATCACCGGCCCGCACGTGATTCCCTCCCGCAACGCGCTCGGCATTACGGGCGGACATTGCGACCTGACCGGATTCGCGCCCGGTGTGCTGGAGCAGCGCGTCGAGGATGGCGTGGCGGATGGGCCGTGGGACGTGGTCCGGGCCGTCCGGTATCAGATCAAGCACGGGGCGCAAGTCATCAAGACCTGCGCAACCGCCGGCGTCCTGTCGCTCGAGGGTCCGGTTGGCGCGCAGCAGTACAGCTACGAAGAACTCAAGGCGATGGTGGATGAGGCCGCGCGCCACGGGGTCCGCGTGGCGGCCCATTCGCACGGCAACGCCGGGATCAAAGCGGCGGTGCGCGCCGGCGTCACCTCGATCGAGCACGGCTCGGAACTCGATGACGAGGCGATCCAGCTGATGAAGCAGCACGGTACCTATCTGGTTCCGACCACCTATCTCGTCGGACGGATCAATCTTGCCGTGCTGCCTGCCCTGATCCGCAAGAAAGCGGAGACGATCCTGCCGATTGCGCAAGAGAGCCTCAAGAAAGCCATCGCGGCGGGCGTGAAGATCGGGTTCGGAACGGATGCCGGCGTCTACCCGCACGGCGAGAATGCCAAGGAGCTGGCGCTCTACGTCAAATACGGGCTGTCATCGATCGATGCCCTGCGCACGGCCACGGTGAACGCAGCGGATGCGTTGGGCAAGACCGACCGCGGTGTGATCGAGGCCGGGCGGCTGGCAGACCTGATTGCCGTGCCCGGCGATCCGCTCCAGGACATCACGGTAACGGAGCGGGTCAGCTGGGTGATGCACGCGGGCAAGGTGGTCAAAGGCCCTGCCGCCCAGTAGGACATAGTGCATCAGATTGAGAAGGGGCCGGTCTCACACAGAGACCGGCCCCTTCTTGCATGTTCGAGCCGCGCGATGAGCTACGACGGATCGCCCCGTTCGGCCAGCAGCCGAGCGAGCTGCGCATCCAGATCTGCCTCGGAAAGCTCGTCGATCTGTTCCAGCAGTCGCGCCGCTTCGTCTTCGGCGCTGGTTTCGGAGCCGGCATCGGTGCCCAGCTGCATCCGATCGGCCACGATGGTTGCGAGCCGGCGGGGCGACGGACCTTCGAGGAGGTCCGCAACCGGGACGGCAAGCTTGAGCTGCGACTCCAGACGATTCCGCAGCTCCATCGCCATCAGCGAGTCGAGACCCAACTCGACGATAGACCGGTCGGCGTCGACCGCGGCGAGGTCGAGCGCCAGCACCTGCGCGAGCTGCCCGCGCAGATGATCGATCAACATCGGCAGACGCTGATCGGGCGCGACCTCGCCGAGCCGAGCGCGGATGTTCCCTCGAGCAGACGGAGCGGCCGGCGCGGTCCGGACCAGTTCGCTCAGGAAGGGATTGGGCCGTCCGCCGCCGAGCTTATTCGCCACGATCGGAATCACCGCCGCCTGGGCGCCGGCATTGCCTCCCAGCAGACGACCCAGCGTGGCAAGCGCCTCATCGGGCCGGAGCATCTCCATTCCCATCGAGGCCCATCGACGGCGGTGCGCCTCATCCACCCCGGCCGCCATGCCCACTTCCGCCCAACTACCCCAGTTGATGCTCAGAGCTGGCAGACCTCGGCCGCGGCGCGCGTGTGCCAGGCCGTCCATGAAGCTGTTGCCGGCCGCATAGCTGCTCTGCCCCGGCGAACCGAAGAGCGGCGCCACCGAGGAGAACAGCACGAAGAAATCGAGCGGCAGGCCCGCCGTGGCCCGATGCAGATTGAGGCTGCCGTCGACCTTGGGCGCCAACGCCACCGGGAACGACGCCCATTGCTGTTCGGCAATGGTCCGGTCGTCGAGGACCCCGGCCGCATGCACGACGCCGCGGAGCGCGGGCATGGTGGCTTTCACCCGATCCATGACGCGGGCAACGTCGGCCGCGACCGAGATATCCGCCTGGAAGACTTCGACGCGAACTCCGCGGTCGCGGAGCGCAGCGAGCGTATCGGCAGCCTCGGCCGAGGGCGCCCGTCTCCCGATCAATGCAAGGTGGCGCGCGCCCTGATCGGCCAGCCACCCGGTGACCGCCAACCCGAGTCCACCCAGCCCCCCGGTAATCAGGTAGCTGGCATCGTCGCGCACGATCGGGCCATGGCGCTGCGTCAGCACCACCTTGCCGGTATGCTTGGCTTGCGCCATGAACCGGAAGGCGTCGATTGCTTCCGACAGCGGGAAGACATGCTGCGGCAACGGCGTCAGCGCGCCCGACTCGAAGTCCGCCAGCAGCGCAAGCAACCGGCTGCGGACCAACTCCGGATCGGTGACCGCGACCTCGCCCAGGAAGAAGACGTGGTAGCCGACCCCAGGGTACTCGCGCGCCACGGAGGCTTCGTCCCAGACTCCGGTCTTGCCCAGTTCGATGAAATGGCCGCCCTCACGAATCAGGCGCAGGGTCGCCGGAATGAAGTCTCCGGCCAGCGAATTGACGGCGACATCCACACCTCGCGACCCGACGAGCTGCTCCACATCGCTCGCAAAACTGACCGACCGCGAGTCGAAGACATGGTCGGCGCCCAGCTGTCGCGCCAGCGCCCGTTTGGCCGGCGATCCCGCCGTGCCGATGATCTCCGCGCCCGCGCGCTTGGCGAGCTGAATCGCCGCCATACCGACGCCACCGGTGGCGGCATGGATCAGAACCCGCTGCCCTGGAGCAAGCTTCGCAAGACGATGGAGAGAGAAATCGGCCGTCAGGAACGTGACCGGGATGGTCGCCGCCTCGGCAAACGAGAGCGACGCCGGTTTGCGAACCGTGAGCGTTTCGGAGGCGATGACGTAGCTCGCCATCCCGCGCCGAGGCATCGCGATGACCTCGTCGCCGAGGGACAGCGTCGTGACCTCGGCGCCAATGGCGGTGACGATACCGGCCACCTCGTTGCCGAGCGGACCGGGATCGCCGGGATACATGCCGAGCGCGTTGAGGACGTCCCGGAAATTGAGGCCCGAGGCGTGGACCTGGATCTCGACCTCACGCGGCCCGGGCGCTGCCCGATTCAAGGCGTCGAGTGACAGGTTCTCGAGCATCCCGCGATTTCGGATCTCGAGGCTCACCGCATCGGAAACCGGTGTGACCGTTTTTCTCACCAAGCGCGGTGCATAGCGCACGGCGCCGCGCAAGGCGATCTGGGTTTCCTCGTCGGTCGCGAGCAGCGCCGCCGCGGCCCGCACCGCATTGTCAGGAGATGCCAGAGCGGGATCGAGATCGATCCGGCGCCAACCGGTCGACGGGTACTCGGCTGCGGCCACACCTGCTAGGCCCCAGAGGGCCGCTTGATCCGGGTCGGGTACGGTACCCGCGGCAGGCGTCGCACCTCGGGTGAGCAACCAACCGCGCCCGTCCGCCAGCTGCTGCGCAAGATGAAACAGACCCGCGAGCTGCCGCGACCGGCGAAGCGCTGCATCATCGTTCTGGTCGGACGCCAATGCATCGTGTGCCTCGGGCAGATAGGCCACCCCGCGAACCGTGGCGCCTCCTGCGTGCAGCGCGTCGACCAGACTGCGGACCTGGCTCGGATCAGTGGGATCGACGGTCCAGGTTTCTGATCCCGTATCGAGGACGGTACCGAACGCGGCCCGATGGACGCGGTGTCCGAGCCGGCCGAGTTCACCCGCCAGATCGGCAGTCAGGGATGCGTCGTCGCCCACGATCAGCCAGCTGCCCTTCGATTCGTCGCTCGGGGCGGCCGGCGCATCGACCGCGCGCCAGGCCACTTCGTACGTCAACGCCCGCTCGGCGCGTGCACCAAGCAGCCGTACCAGCGTGGCCCGACTGATCCGCCGCGCTTCGAGGCCGCGGATCTCGATGACGGGCGCGCCGTCGTCCGCGGTCAGCACGATATCGGCCCGCAACGAATCGGACGCTGCAGACAGCGCCGTCGTGAGGGTGACATGGCACCAGGCGTCCGCAACGCCAGCGCGGTGCACCCGAACCTGCTCCATCCCGACCGGAACGAAGATCTCCGTCAACCCGCTCGCGACATCGGTCGGTACGGCCGCGGACAAGGCCTGGAGGGCCGCATCGAGCAGGGCCGGGTGGACGAGATAGTCGGCGGCTCCGTCGCGCACCGACGCGGGCAGCGCCAACCTGGCCAGCGCCTCGCCGTCGTGGCGGGTCAGCTGCGCAATGCCCTGAAATGCCGGACCGTAGTTGGCGCCGACCTCGGCCAGACGCGCGTAATGCGCCGCCACGTCGATGCGCTCGTCACAACGGGCGGCAACCGACTCGACAGACTTGATGTCGGCAGCGGGACCTGCGAAGCGGTCTCCGATTTCCGCCGACGCGTGCAGTGTCCAAGTGGCGTCTCCACCGTCCTGACCGGCGCGGCCGAAGATCTGCAGCTGCCTGCCATCCGGCGATCGAACCACCTGCAGCGCACTCGGTGCATCGTCATCCAACAGCAGCGGCTGTACGACCGAGACATTACGTACCAGCGGCAGGTCCGTTTGCTGACCGTCGCCGAGTGACGCCAAGGCGACTTCCAGGAAACCGGTTCCCGGAAACAGGGCAACGTCATAGATCCGGTGGTCGGCCAGGTAGGGAAGTTCGCTCAGGTCGATGGCACCCTGATGGATCGTCATGGCGCTATCGAGCCGGCCACCGATTAACGGATGGTGTCCGCTCTGCCGGATCAGGGCCCCGCCCTTACGCTCGGACCACTCGACATCGAAGGGACGCGGGGGCGTCCAGCCAATCCAGAGCGGCTCCGACTGGAATGGGTAGCTGGGCATCGGGACCCGCTCACCGTTCTGCGGCCCAATCCAGCGCTTCCAGTCGATCGGCGCTCCGGCGACGTACAAACCGGCCAGGCATTCACCGAAGGCGCGCCAGTCATCCCGCCCCTTTCGGAGGGTCGAAAGCCAGCGCACGCTGGATTCCGGATACGACTCGGTCGCCGCGGGAGTCAATGCCGGGGTCGGCCCGATTTCGACGACCAGATCGACCCCGCGGCGGGCCAGCTCAGCCACGCCATCCGCGAACCGGACGGTACCGCGAAGGTGGTCGCGCCAGTACTTGGGATCCTGGAGTTGTTGGCGAGTCAGCGCAGCTGCCGTCCGATTGGAAATGACCGGCACGGCCGGGTCGGTCGCCGTGAGCCCCTCGGCCGCTTGCTCGAAGGCATCGAGGATCGGGTCCATCAGCCGGGAATGAAAGGCGTGAGAGACGGTCAGTCTCGTCGCACGCGCGCCTCGCGCCTTGGCTGCTGCCACGGCGGCATCGACGGCCTCGGCCGCGCCGGCAATGACACAGCTGGCCGGCCCGTTGACGGCAGCCAGATCGACCCCGTGCTGCGCACAGAGCGCCGCAACCGACGTTTGATCGAGCGCAACCGCTGCCATTGCTCCGCCCGCGGCGGTGCTCTGCATCAGTCGCCCGCGTTCGACCACCAGCGCGAGCGCCTGTTCGAGCGGCAACGCCCCCGCCACGACGGCTGCGACATACTCACCGATCGAATGGCCAAGCACCACGTCGGGGCGAATGCCTAGACCGCGAAGGACATCGGCCAGGGCATATTCGACGACGAACAGCGCCGGCTGCGTCAGCGCGGTCTGATGGATCGCGGCTTGGGCGTTGTCGTCTCCCTCGAAGAGGGCCTGCCTGAGGGGAACGGTCAGGCGGGGATCGATCGATTCCGCGCAGCGATCGACCGCGGCGCGGAAGGCGGGCAACGACTGATAGAGCGCCCGGGCCATCCCGACGTACTGCGACCCCTGACCGGTGAACATGAACGCGATCCGAGGCGCCGCGCCCACCGTGCCGGTCACGACGCCGTCTCCGGTTCCAGCCGCCAGTCGGCGCAGTTTGCCGGCAGCCTCCTCGGCGTCCGCAGCGACAATCGCGGCCCGGGTATCGAAGTGTGAGCGGCCGAGCGCGGCGGTCGCCGCCACATCACCGAGCGGCAGCGGCGCGGCATCCAGACGGTCAGCGAATCGGCCTGCCAGGTCGGCAACAGCCTGGGTCGTTACCCCCGAGACCGGAACGACCTGGATCGGATAGGGCGCGGCCGGCTCGCGGGTACGAGCAGGGGCGGACTCGAAAATCAGATGCGCATTGGTCCCGCTGATGCCGAAGCCGCTGATCCCCGCAATCCGGCGACCGGGACGCCACGCCGTCGGCTCCGCAACCACCCGGACCCCCACAGCCTCCCAGTCGACATGCGGGCTTGGCGTTTCGAAATGGATCTGCGGAGGAATCAGATCGTGCTCGAGCGCCAGCAGGCACTTGGCCACGCCGGAGATGCCGGCCGCCGCTTCGAGGTGGCCAATGTTGGTCTTGATCGCGCCGACCAGGAGCGGCGGAGCGCCGTTTCCGCGCGCAAAGACCTCACCCAGCGCGCGGACCTCGATCGGATCGCCCAAGGCGGTTCCGGTCCCGTGCGCCTCGACGTACTGCACCTCGTCCGGCGACAGGCCGGCATCCTCGAGCGCTGCCCGGATGACCCGCTGCTGCGCCGCGCCGTTAGGCACCGTGAGCCCGGAGCTGCGGCCGTCGTGATTGATCGCCACGCCACGAATCACGGCCATGATCCGGTCGCCATCTCGCTCGGCGTCGGACAGGCGCTTCAAGGCCACCATCCCGGCCCCTTCACCGCGCACGTATCCGTCGGCCCGGCTCTCGAAGCTGCGGCACCGCCCGGTGGGCGACAGCGCGCGGAGGTTGCACATCAGCACCGTGGTGTACGGCGACAGCATGACATTGACGCCGCCCGCCAGCGCCAGCGAACACGCGCCGGCCCGCAGCGACTGCACGGCAAGCGCAATCGTCACCAACGAGGACGAGCAGGCGGTATCGAGGATCAGATTGGGCCCGTGTACGCCCAGGAAGTGACCCACCCGGCCGGACACCGTGCTGAAGGCCCCACCGGTGCCCATGTACGGATCGAGCTCTTTGCCGTCGGCATACCGCTGCCGCATCATGCCATAGTCGCTCGAGCTCACGCCGACGAAAATGCCCACGTCCGTCCCCGCCAGGCTCGCGGGTGCGATGCCCGCATGCTCGAGCGCTTCCCACGACGTTTCGAGGATCAGGCGCTGCTGCGGATCGAGGCTTCGGGCTTCCCGGGGCGGCATCGCAAAGAACCGGGAGTCGAACCGATCGAGCGGCGAATCGAGGAATCCGCCGTCCCGACAGTACATCCGACCCACCGCTTCCGGATTCGGATCGTAAAAGGCATCGATGTCCCAGCGGTCGCGCGGCACTTCGCGGACGACGTCGCGACGGTTCTCGAGGATCTCCCACAACCGCTCCGGCGTATCGGCGCCACCGGGGAAGCGGCAGCCCAACCCCACCACGGCAATCGGCTCCCGGCTGGCCCGCTCCGCCTGATCCAGCCGGCTTCGCAGGTCACGAATCGCGCCTAACGCACGACGCAGCGCGGCGGCATCCGTACCGCGATCGGTCTTCGGATCGGTCATGCGGTCAGAATCCCCCGCGATCGAGTTCTTCGTTGAGCAGCCGGGCAATCTCATCCGCCGCGAGATCAGCCTCGTCTTCGGTACCGTCGGTCGAGTCTCCCGAGTCCTCCGGCCCGTCATCCGGCAACGCCAGCGCCGACAGTACCACGGTCGTCAGCGCCGCCACGGTGGGGTGCTCAAACGCGATGGTGGCCGGGAAGGAACGTCCCGTGAGCTGCTGCAGTCGGGTCCGCAGTTCCATCGCCATCAACGAGTCCATCCCGAGCACCGTCAACCCTTCATTGTCCGACGCCAGCTGCGTATCAGACAGGCCGAGCACCGCGCAGACCTGCCCGCGAATCCGATCGGCCAGATAGTCGTAGCGCGCACGCCCGCGCCGGGCAGTGAGTTCGGCTTCGAGCGCACCGTCGCCACTGGCGGACGGCCCCCCTTCGGCACCGGACAATCGAAGCAGCGACCGAAGTGCTGGACTCGCCTGCCGGCCGAATCGAGTCCGATCCATGGCCAGGACGGCGACATACTCCGTATCGGCTGCCAGGATTGCACCGAACGCAGCGCGACCCACCTCGGGCGTAATCGGCGTCAGACCGATCTCGGCCCACCGGCGTCGCGCCGATTCGTCTACTCGCGCGGCCATTCCGACTTCAGCCCATGGACCCCAGGCAATGCTGGTGGCCGGATGACCCTCACGCCTCCGCCAGCTCGCCAGCGTGTCGAGCGACGCATTGGCCGCGGCGTAGTTGGCTTGCCCGGGCGCTCCCATCGCAGCCGACGCCGAAGAGAAGAGCGCGAAGAAGTCCAATTCGTTGCCGCGTGAGGCGTCATGAAGGTGCCACGCCGCAATCGACTTGGGGCCCGCAACGGTGTCGTAGCGCTCTCGAGATTGCAACGGAAGCAATGCGTCGTCCACCACGCCGGCCGCATGCACGATCCCGCGGAGCGGCGGCGTCCTGGTCAGCACATCCTGCCAGATGCGCGCAACGGCTGCCCGGCTTCCGACATCCGCAGCCACCGCATGGACGGTCACGCCCTGCGCCACCAGTGCTCCGATCTCGACCTCGTGCCCTGCTCCACCCCGCCGACCGACCAGCACCAGATGTCGGGCGCCATTGTCCACGAGCCATTCGGCCATTGCCCAACCGAGCCCGCCGAATGCGCCCGTGACGAGATAGGTCGCGTCACCGCGGATCGTCACGCTGCGTTTGGGATGCAGGACGATCTTCCCGACGTGGCGGGCCATGGCCATGTGACGAAACGCTGCGACCGCATCGTCGAGGGCAAAGGGCTCGGTCGGCAGCGCCGGGCACTCTCCAGACGCCACGCGCTCGACCGCGCGCTCGAAGATGCGTCGAATCACCGGCAGGTCGGTCTGGATGACCTGTCCCACATCGATGATCTCATAGCGAACACCCGGAGCGCGGCCGGCAGCTTCGTCGGGAGTCCAGATCCCGCTCTTGCCGATCTCCAGAAACACACCGCCCTGCGCGAGCGCGCGGAAGCTCTCGGCAATGAAGGGGCCTGCCAGCGAGTTGAGGACGACATCGACACCCTTGCCGCCGGTGACTTCGAGCACCGCATCCGCAAAATCCGGCGAACGGGAATCGAAGACCCGCATCGCGCCTTCAGCCAGGACGCGGCTTCGCTTCTCCGGCGACCCGGCGGTCGCAATCACCTCCGCACCGAGGCTGCGCGCCAACCGCACGGCCGCGAGACCGACTCCACCGGCCGCCGCGTGAATCAGGACCCGTTGCCCGGAGCGCAACCCGGCCACCGCCTCCAGCGCATAGCTGGCCGTGACGTAGGCATTGGGAATCGCGACCGCGGCATCGAAATCGACGTGATCCGGCAAACGCAACACCAGTTCCGCCGAGGTGGTCACATGCGAGGCGATCGATTCCGAGGCAAAGGCCACGACCCGGTCGCCCGGAGACAGACCCTCGACACCCTCGCCGACAGCGACGATGAGACCGCTGCATTCGCTGCCGAGTGGTCCCGCATCGCCGGGATACGCGCCGAGCGCGTTCAGGACATCACGGAAGTTGAGGCCAGCGGCACGCACCTCGATCTCGACCTCACCCGCCCCGGGGCGGCGGCGATTCTCGACGGCAACGTCGAGATTCTCGAGCACCCCGCGCTCACGAATCCGGAGGACCGAACGCCGCCCCGCGCCCTCGAGCGCAACCGACGGATCGAGCCGGTCCCCGAACGTTCGCTTGCCACGCACTGCCGTTTCGCCATCCTCACCACACCTCGCGATGGCGAGCAGCAGGGCTTCCGCAGGATTGAGATCGTCGTCCGATGCCAGATCGAGCCGGAACGCTGGCGCTCCCGATCGTTCGACCGCGGCCGTTCGAGCCAGACCCAGAAGCGTTGCCTGCCGGACATCGGGACGATCGGTGGGAACGACGCCGTGAGCGACCCGGGTCACGAGGCCGAGCCCCGCCGACGGATAGGCCTCCACCAGCGTCTGGCTCACCGTCAGGAACCGTTCGAACTGCCGCGCGGATTCCGCCTCGGGGTCGCCGCCGGTCCATGCATCGAGGTCGGTTGCCGCGCAGTCGATGACCCAGACCGGAGCGGCGCCGTCGGGACCGGCCATACGGGCAGCCAGCCCCGCCCGGTCCAGCCCCGCAATCTCCTGAGGGGCAATGATGTCGCATCCGATGCCGCGCGTCATCCAGTCGATAGCCACCATTCCGGCCACGCCGTCGCTCGCACCGATCAGCACCGTGTGGCCCGCCAGCCGGGGCGGCGATTTGACATCGGTCAACTGATCCCAGCTGCGCACTAGCCCTTCGGGCTTGGTTCCCTCGGCCTGGAGCAGCTGCCGCGCCTGATCCGGATCGGTTGCCCGTAACCGCAGGCCGGTGATCAGCGCAACGACCAGACCTTGCTCATCTTCGAGACGCAGATCGACCTGGCGAACCCCGGCATCGCTCGAGGCCGGGACGACACGCGCACTGCAATGCACTCGGCGCCCGACGGCACCGAATACCGCGACCTGGTCGATGCCGACAGGGAGGTAGATGCGGCGAGCCTGACCTTGGGCTTCATGCATCAGCTGCGCGCCGAGCACGTGAAAGCAGGCATCCAGTACGGCGGGGTGCAGGATCCAGGCGCTACCGTCGGCGGCGTCCGACGGAACGGCAATCGTGCCCCACGCGCCGTCGGGACCAAAGCCCAGCGCCTCGAGACCCCGGAACGTCGGACCGTACTCCAGGCCGAGGGCTGCGCAGGCATCGTAATAGGCGGGCACATCGACGGTGGTCGACCCTGCACCGCGAACCTGAACAAACGGCCCGGCCTGATTGGAAGCGGCCGGACTGCCAACCCGAACCCGTGCGGTCGCGTGGTCGCGCCATTGCGTCGTATCACCCGACGACGAAGCAATCGACGCCGTGGCGCCGATTGCGTCGCGCGTGAGGGTGACATGCACCAGAGACCGCTCGCCCTCCCGGAGAATCAGAGGCTGCGCAATCTCGAAATTGTCGACCAGAATCGGGGAGCCCCCGTGCTCGGCGCGCATCGCGGCCGCGGCAAGCTCCAGGTATCCCGTGCCCGGGAACACCGTCAGCCCGGCAACGACATGGTCGCGCAGGAAGGGTATGGTCTCGACGGACACTTCGGAGACGAACCGTGCCGCCTCTCCCGGACCGGCCATGCGATGACCGAGCAACGGATGTCCGGTATCCCGCGCCCCGGGCGCGTGCGCAGCGCCCGATCCGGCCTCGATCCAGTGCGGTCGCCGCTCGAATGAGGTCCCAGGCACCGTGACCCGGGCACGTCGCACACCCCCATCGAAGCCGGTCCAATCGAAGCCGGCGCCTCGTGCGAGCAACGCGGCCATACTTTCCAGCATCGTGGTCCAAGCGCCACGGCCTTTACGCAAGCTCGGTAGCCACGCGGCACCGGGCCGGTCGCCCAGGCTCTGCCGGGCCATTGGAAGCAGGACCGGATGCGGCCCGATCTCCAGGAAGGCATCACAGCCGAGTGTCCCCAGCGTGCGGACCCCGTCGGCGAAGCGGACCGTACCGCGTAACTGATTGACCCAGTATTCGGCATCGAGGTCGTCCGGACCGGCCAGCGCGCCCGTGACGTTGGTGGCGAGCGGAAGCTGCGAACGTCCAAACCGCTGCTGCGCGGCGACCGAACGGAACTCCGCCAGCACCGGATCCATCAGCGATGAGTGGAACGCATGGGATACGGTCAGCCGCGTGGCTCGTCCTCCCGTCGCCGCAATGCGATCGGCGACCGCGCCAACGATTGCCGCCGGACCCGATACAACCAGATTGGTCGGACCGTTCACGGCCGCCACGGACAGTTGGCCGGTTGCGACCTCCGGCAGCGCCCGCACCGCCGCCTCGTCGAGGTCCAACGCCGCCATCCCGCCGCCCGCCGGAAGCGATTGCATCAACGCCGCCCGGGCCGCCACGAGACGCACGGCGGATTCGAGGGGCAACACGCCTGCGACGGTTGCCGCGACGAATTCACCGATCGAGTGGCCGATCACCGCGGAGGGTCGGAGTCCCCACGAACGCAGCAGCTCGGTCAACCCATATTCGAGAGCAAAGAGCGCAGGCTGGGTCCACCCCGTCTGATCCATCAGATCGGGCGCCAGGCTGGCATGGCCGAACAGCACATCGGTCAGCGACTCAGCGCGCTCGGCGGCCAGCAGTCCTGCGCAGCGATCGATCGCGGCGCGGAAAACCGGCGCGGTTCGATACAGTTCCTCGCCCATCCCGAGATACTGCGAGCCCTGCCCGGTAAAGAGCCAGGCCACCCGAGGCTCGTGCCCGGCCTCGACACGACCCGTGACCGCGGCACTCAGCTCACCCGCCAGCCACCGCTCGAGCTGTTGCCCGGCGTCCGCCGCATTCACGGCACCCAGTGCCAGACGTTCGGGTAGCCTGGCCCGACCGGTCCCAGCCGCCGTCGCAATTGCCGCCAGGTCCGCATTGGGGTCGACCAGGAGATCGCGATACGCTTCCGCGGTGCTGCGGAGCGCGGTCGGAGTCCTGGCGGAAAAGGACAGCAGGTGCGCAGGGCGATCGGGCGCCGCCGCTGCGGACGAGCCGGCTCGAGGCGCCTCGCCCAGCACGACGTGCGCATTGGTCCCGCTGAACCCGAACGAACTGACCCCGGCCAGCCGAGGCCGAGCCCCGTCGGCGGGCCATGGTTTGGCCTCGGCGGCAACGGCCAGCGGCAAGGTACTCCACGGAATCCGCGGGCTGGGCGTCCGGAAATGCAGTTGCGCCGGAATCCGCTGGTGTCGCAATGCCAACACCACCTTGAGCAGTCCCGCCAACCCCGATGCCGACTCGGTATGCCCGATGTTCGTCTTGATCGACCCGATCAGCGCCGGACGATCGGCGGGACGCCCGGGGCGCAAAGCCTCGCCCAGCGCTTCGGCTTCGATCGGATCGCCGAGCGGGGTACCGGTGCCGTGCGTCTCGACGTAATCGATGTCGGCCGGGTCGACGCCGGCTGCCGCCAAGGCTCGCCGGATCACTGCCTGCTGCGCAGGGCCGTTCGGGACCGTGAGGCCGCTGCTCCGCCCGTCGTGGTTGACGGCCGAGCCACGAATCACCGCCAGGACGGTATCTCCCGCGGCCTGGGCGTCGCTCAGCCGCTTGAGCGCGATCATACCGCACCCCTCGGCGCGCACCATCCCATCGGCCTCGGCGTCGAACGCCTTGCAGCGTCCGTCCGGAGCGAGCATGCCCCACTTGGAAAAAAGCACGAATGGCGCCGATGAGAGCATCACGTTGACGCCGCCCGCAAGCGCAAGGTCGCATTCACCGGCCCGCAGCGCCTGACAGGCCTGGTGGACCGCCACGAGCGACGACGAGCACGCCGTATCGATAGCGAGGCACGGCCCCTGCAAACCGAGCACGAACGCAACCCGGCCGGCCGCCGCGTTGAGAGCGTTGCCGGTGGCTGCGTAGACATCCGAATCCGATGCCGTGCCGAGTTTGAGACGCTGGGCGTAGTCACTGGTAGTGATGCCGACATAGACGCCGGTCGACGTCGCACCGAGCGAGTCCGGAGCGATCCCGGCATCCTCGAGCGTTTCCCAGGCGACTTCGAGCAGCAGCCGCTGCTGCGGATCGAGCGTGGCGGCCTCGCGAGGGCTAATGCCGAAGAACCCGGCGTCAAAACCGTCCACCCGACCGATGAAGCCGCCTCGCTTGGTGATGGACTTGCCGGGCGCCTTCGGATCGGGATCGTAGAGCGCATCGCCGTCCCACCGGTCCGCGGGCACCTCGCATACGGCGTCGCGGCCCTCGTCGAGCAGGGTCCAGAGCGCCGCCGGGGAATCGGCGCCTGGATACCGGCAGCCCAGGCCGACGATCGCAATCGGCTCGCGCCGGGCCTCCTCAGCTGCGGCGAGCCGCGCCTTGAGCCGGTCGATGGCCGCCAGCGACTCCTTCAGAAGCTCGCGATGGCTGGAATCGGTCATACGGCCTCCTCGCGCACATCTCGCGCCAGACGCAGCACCACGAATCCGACCGCCAGGAGCATCGCAAAACCGACCCATTGTCGCAGAATCAGCGCGCCCGGGTTCTTCCCGGCGCGGACCATGACCTCGAGCAGCGGCTGAAGGAACACCACCGGCGCCACGAATGCCACCGGGGCGAGGTGAAGCGCGCGATCGAGCTGATGCAGCACGAGGTACCCCAGCAGGCCGATCGCGACGATCGGGAGCCACAACTCGGTGGGCACCGGTTGCCAGATCGAGGGAATGAACACGAGCATGGCGACAAAGACACCCAGCGCCGTATAGAACAGATTGGTCTCCGTCGGCTCGCGCCGGAGCCACCGGGTCAGCACGATGTACCCCGCGAAGCAGCCGAGCATCGCCCCGACCAGTAGCACGCCGAGGAGATCCCCTGGAAAGGCGGGCCGAAGGATCGCAACGGTCGCTGCGTACCCGACCCCGGCGATGGCAATCTGGCTAACCGTTACACGCTCGCGCAGGAAGATCAGCGCACCGACCATGGCCACGATCGGGGTCAGCCAGAAGATGCCCATCACCGTGCTCAGACTGAGCCGATCGGCCGCGGCAAGCCAGGCCGCCGGCATGCCGAGCATGAGCAGCGATCGGCCGATCTGGACGAACGGGTGGCGGGTTCGGAGGCATCCGGTCCCCACCCGGGGGATGACGAACACCGCCATGAACAGCAGATGGACGAGATACCGGGACCAGATCAGCTGCAGGGCCGGAATCCTGGCAATCACGGCTACGCCCGCGGCCTCCACCGCCACCCATCCCACCATGGCAATCGCCATGGCGAGAACGGCGGTGCGCCCCGCGCCTAACCGCGTTACCAGCGATCGTTCGACCCGGCTCGCCGGCATCAGCCGATATCCTCCAGCGCCGCGCGGAGCCGGGCGGCGATGTCATCGACGTCCTCATTCGCATCGGGCTGCGATTCCGGCGGCCCAGATTGCCCAACACGATTCGACGGATTGGCGATCGGATCCGGCGCTTGCTCGGGAAAGAGCTGTTCCAGAAACCCGGTCAGCGCCCCGACGTTCGGATAGTTGAACGTCAGGGTCGACGGCAGAGTACGCCCGGTGCCCTGTTCCAGCCGCCGTTTCAGTTCCACCGACATCAGCGAGTCCATGCCCAGTTCGAACAGACCGACGGCCGGAGAAACGAACGCTCCAGCCTCCAGGCCGAGAACCCCGGCGACTTCGCCCGATACGAACCGCAGGATGACATCCCGACGCGACAAACCCTGCGCCAGATTCAGCTGGTCCTCGAGCGAGACTCGCGCCGACACGGCCGTCCGTGTGCCCGGCGTTGGAGCGACCGCGCGGGTGACCAGCGCCGCGAGCAAGGGACGGGTGCGACGGGCCTCATGCAAGGGACGCAGAACAGACCAATCGATACTCGCGACCATCGTCTGCGGATCGCCCTGACCCGCCAACCGTGCCATGGCGTCGAGCGCCGCCTCGGCGCGCATCGGCAAGAGGCCCGAACGGCGGTAGTCGCGCTGCGCATCGGCGGACGCGAGCCGCATGACCTCCCAAGTGCCCCAATCGATGGCCACCCAGTGCGCAGGTGACGACGTTTGCGACTGCGCATAGGCATCCAGGAACTGATTGGCGCCCGCGTAGTGCGCAAAGCCCCCCGCGCCCAACAACGCCGTCGAGGACGAGAACAACACGGCGAAGTCGAGTGGGCGTCCCCGAAGCGCATCGGCCAGCGCGAGCGTGCCGGCAACCTTGGCCCGGTACATGGCAACGATGGTTGCTTCATCGAGGTCGCCGACTCGACCGGTCGACAAAGCCGCCGCGGTGTGCACGATACCGCGCAACTGAGGCAAATCGGCTCCGAATCGCGATATGGCTTCCGCCACCGCGGCCGGGTCACTCACGTCGCCGCGAATGCCTACGACCCGAGTGCCCAGCGCCTCAATGGCCCGAACACCGTCGAGCGACAGGTCCGGATTGCGACCGAGCAGCGCAACCACACCGGCCCCTTGCTCGGCAAGCCATCGGCCGACGAGGAGGCCTAGCCCGCCGAAACCGCCCGTGACCAGGTACGCACCCGAACGATCAACCCGGACCGGCGATGCCTCAGGCTCCGGAACCCGCTCGAGCCGCGCCATGTAGCGCCGGCCATCGCGCCAGGCTGTCTGATCTTCGCCGTCTTCGGCGGCTATCGCGGTCACGATCTGCAGCGCCGCTTCCTCGGCAGAGCTTTCGGAGGCCAGATCGATCTCTCCACCCCAGCGTTCGGGCTCTTCCAGGGCAAATGCTCGTCCCAGCCCCCAGATAGGCGCTTGGCTCGGATTGACGACGTCTGCCGCGGCACGCACGGCCTGCGTACCGGACGTTACGAACCAGACGCGATTGGCGCCGAGCAAGGTCGCGCGAGCCAGCCAGCGGAGCGGGAGGACACCGGCGCGCTGCTCGACCGAAACCGCATCCGGCGTGGATGGCGTACCGACGAGCGCGAGCGCATCGAGGTAGATCAGGTCGCCGCCCGCAGCGGTCCACGCCGTCGGATCGGTGTCCGCACCGAGAACCGTCACCGTATCACCGCGGGCGGTGAGGCGCGCGGATAGACGGTCGACCAGTTCGGTCCGCGCGCCGACCACGGTCCAGGCACGAGATGCTGCGTTCGGGCGCGCCTGGGCAAAGAGAATCGCCTGCTGACGAGCGGCTCGGCTTGTCGCATCAGGACCGGGAACGGCCATCGAGGACGCAAACCCGCGATCCCGCAGCACTGTCTCCCACTGCGCTACTGAAACGAGCGGATAGCGCGCGCGCAATTCGCGATCGGTGAATCGCCACCAACCGTCGGTGAGCCCGAACGTGAGGTCGACCCAGCGCTCCGGAGCCACGCCCTCGATCAGACTCAACCAGCCGCCGGGTCGCAGGAGCGAACGAGCGTGCTCGACCGCCCGAGCCAGATCGGCGGTCGCATGCAGCACGTTGGCTGCGATGACGAGATCGTAGCTTCCGGTCTCGAAACCCTGTTCGGCGGGATCACGTTCGATATCGAGCAACGCGGTCTGGAAACCGGGCCGCTCCCCGAACGCCTCCTGGGCTCGTTCGAGAAACAGCGGAGAGACATCCGTGAAGGTGTAGTCGACCGGACCGGACGGAAGCGCCGGAAGCACGTATGTCGTGGTTCCTCCGGTGCCGGCCCCGATTTCCAGAATGCGCAGCGGGCGATCGGGCGAGGCCTCGGCCAGGCGCCGGACCGCGTCGGCAACCACCCCGTTGTAGGTCTGCGCAAAGGCCGATTCGACATACAACGTCCGCGCTTCCGCAAACGATCCGCCCGGAAAGAGCAGATGCAGCGGGTCCACCTCGCCGCGGAGGACGCGGGCCAGCGAGGGCCCGCACCTGGCGAGCACGCGATACTCTCCGTCGGGCCATCCCGTAGCAGTGGGCCACGGCTCGAGCGATCCGGTCTCGGGCAGCCGCCGAGCAACACTGCGCGCGCCCGCCTGACTTACGAGGTACCCTTCCTCTTCCAGAATATCGAGCAGCCGGTCGAAGAGGCGATCGTGCTGCGGGGCAATCCGCAGCTGATCACACTCCCGACGAAGCTGCACCACGCGACCCGGTGTATCGTCGAAGCCGAGTTCGGTCAGCGCCGTGAGGATATAGTGCAGCGACAGCTGATCGAGCCGAGGCAGTACCTGATCGTAGCTGCGCAGACCGTGCCGCTCCGCGCGCGCTCCGAATCCGTTGAGCAACGGGCCGACGACACCCTTCGGATCGGGCAGTTCGGCCGCGCCGGCGACCGGATGCCAGGCCACGCGGTAAAAGCCCAACTGCTCCGCCGCCGATGACGGCGCGGCCGGAGAGGCACGCCGAAGGGTGACACCTTCGACCACGCCGCAGTGCGCGCCGCTCGGGCTTTCCAGGGCGACATCGGCACGCCAGGTATCGGCATCGGGTTGCGGCCGGACCTGAACCAGGCACCGAAGCTGACGGGGCAACGGTCCGGTCAGCGCAATGCGATCGACTCCGACCAGCAGCGCCGCTTCGCTCGAACCGGTATCGAGCGCGGCTCCCACCGCCTGGAGCACGGCATCGAGCTGGGTCGGGTGCCCACCGCCGGCTGCACGTTCGGCATCGAACGGCAAGTCGAGATCGACGATCGCGCCATGTTCCATCCGCCGAATTGCAGTCAGCCCCTGGAACGCCGGGCCTAGATCGATGCCGAGACTCCGAAGCCGATCATAGAAGTCGGCGCCCGTCGCCGTCGATTGCACCGCGCCCAACGGAGCGGTTGTGGGTTCCGCCGTACTCGCCGCCGACCGGAGCTGGCCCTCGCCGATCAGTTGCCACGCATCACGGCCGGCTGCCTTGGCGTGGATTCGGAAACTGGTATGATCACCAGCTTCGGTCAGGCCGACCTGAAGGCTGACGCCCTCGTCACCCACTTCGAGAGCGCCGCGAATCACGAACCGTTCGACGGCACCAGCCGCCTTGCCATACACCGCGACATGAGCAATCTGCGCCGCTTCGATCAGCAACGGCCCCGGCGCAATGATCCGACCGAACACTCGGTGATCGCCGAGCCATGCAGGCGTGTCCGGTGTCAACCGGAACTCGATGATCGGGTCGGGAGTGTCGAGCCGGCGGAACGGCGGCAGCGCGCCTAACGAAACCGTCTCTCCGTCATTGCGGGAGCCGGTCGGACTGGCCACGGCAAAGCGGCGGCGTTCGAACGGATAGGTCGGCATCCGAACCCGATGGCCGCCCCAAGACGCCGACACGGCTTCCCAGTCGATTCGGCCGCCGCGAGCATACAGCGTCGCCAGACTGGTGTAGAGCTCAGTCCAGTCGTCCTTGCCGCGACGAATCGACCCGACCAGCAAGGTGTCGCTTTCCGGCAGAGTCCGGGCCGCCAGCGCCGTGAGCGTCGGATGCGGGCCTACTTCCAGGAAGGTCCGGAAACCCTGGCCATACAACCAGCGCAGACCGTCGGCAAAACGGACCGATTCGCGCAGGTGGCGCCGCCAGTATCGCGCATCCGGCACGGCGCCGGCTCCGAGCGCACCACCGGTCAGGTTCCACGCCACCGGAATCCGAGGCGCCACCATCGGGACCTTGGCCGCGGCCCCTTCCATGGCATCCAGGATCGGTTCCGTCAGCGGCGAATGCGCTGCCAGCGAGATATAGAGGCGATGCCCTTCGACCTGCCGCGCCTGGAGCGCAGCCAGCGCGGCATCCACGGCATCGGTCGCCCCGGAAATCACGACGCTGTCGTCCGCGTTGACCGCGGCGATGGCGAGGCGATCCCGCCAGGGCTGAATCACTTCAGTCACCATGGACTGCGGCGCAAACACCGCGGCCATGGTTCCCCCGGGCGGAAGCGCATGCATGATTCGCCCGCGTTCCGCGATCAGTCGGAGGCCGTCTTCGAACGAGAAGACGCCAGCCACGCACGCGGCGACATACTCGCCGACCGAATGGCCGATGACCGCAGCCGGAACGATGCCCCACGACTGCCATAGCGCGGCGAACCCGTACTCGACCGCGAAGAGCGCTGGCTGAGTCCAGTCGGTCTCGTGAATCGGCGCTGACTCTGACGCAGCCGAGGCATCCGACCAAAGAACAGCCTTGAGCGTCCGGCCCAGACGATCCGGGCCAAGCAACTGATCGGCCCGGTCGATCACCTCGCGGAATACCGGTGATGCGTCATAAACCGCCTTGGCCATTCCCGGATACTGCGAGCCCTGCCCGGTAAAGAGAAAGACGGGCTCCAGCATCTGGCCCGGAATCGCCTGCCCCAGCGCGATTCGCGCATCCGGCGTACCCGCAGCCAGGTGCTCGAGCGCGCTCCGAGCCTCAGCGTCACCGGAGACGACGACCGCCGCACGATGGGTCAGGTGCGAACGACCAAGCGCCGCCGTCCGCGCCAGGTCGGCAGCAGACACCTCGTCATCGAGAACGTCGCGGTAAGAACGCGCGAGCCGACGAAGAGCCTGCTCGCTCTGCCCCGATACCGGAACGACGATCCGTTCCGCGGCTGGACCGCGAGCAGCCGAATCGGACGGCGCCTCTCCGATGACGATATGCGCGTTGGTCCCGCTGAACCCGAACGAACTGACGCCGGCGTAGCGAGGGCGTTCCGTTCGGGGCCAGGCCCGACCCGCTGCGACAACCTCGACGGGAATCGAGCCCCATTCGATGTGCGGGTTCGGTGTCTTGAAATGGAGATGCGACGGAATCCGTTCATGCGCCAGCGCGAGCACGGTCTTGATGACACCCGCCACCCCCGCAGCCGACTCGAGGTGCCCCATGTTGGTCTTGACGGAACCCACCAGCACCGGACGATTCCGATCACGTCCCTTGCCAAGGGAGGCGCCGATGGCGCGAATCTCGATCGGATCACCGAGTACGGTGCCGGTGCCGTGTGCTTCGATGTAGTCGACTTCGGCAGGATCGACACCGGCATCGGCCAGCGCCGCCCGAATGACCGCCTCCTGCGCAGGGCCGTTCGGCACGGTCAGCCCGCCACTCCGGCCGTCCTGGTTGATGGCCGTGCCGCGGATGACCGCCAGAATCCGGTCTCCGTCGGCCTCGGCGTCTTCCAGCCGCTTGAGGACCAAGACACCACATCCCTCACCACGCGCAAACCCGTCGGCGGCGGCATCGAACGTCTTGCACCGGCCGTCGGGCGCCAGCATCTGCGACTTCGTCAGCGCCACGCTGGGCTCAGGAGTACAGATGACGTTGACACCCGCCGCCAGCGCGACTCGGCTTTCACCGCTGCGCAGGCTCCGGCAGGCCAGGTGGAGCGACACCAGCGACGATGAACATGCGGTGTCGACCGTCAGCGCGGGACCGCGGAACCCCAGGACATAGCTGATCCGACCGGCCGCGACACTGGGCGCGTTGCCGGACGCCACATACGCATCCAGCCGATCGCGTCCCTGGCCCAGCACCCGGTACATATGATCGTTGTTACAGAGCCCGACGAAGACACCGGTCGGCGTGCCCGCCAAGCGCTCCGGCGCGATTCCGGCATCTTCGAGCGCTTCCCAAGCCACCTCGAGCAGCAAACGCTGCTGCGGATCCATGGTGACCGCTTCGCGCGGCGAAATACCGAAGAAAGCGGGGTCGAAATCGAAGATCTCGTCGAGATACCCGCCGTGCCGAGCGCCGATCCGTCCGGGAACGGTGGGATCAGGGTCATACCAGGCCTCGGAGTTCCATCGATCCCGAGGCAGGGGACGTGTCACGTCACGTCCCTGCTCGAGCAGCGACCAATACGCATCGGGCGAATCCGCGCCGCCGGGGAATCGGCAGCCGATTCCAACCACCGCGATGGGACTCCGCTGCGCATCGACCTGCTCTTTGAGCTCCAGCGCCAGGAGCGCCAGGCGCTTGGGCGATAGCTGGCCGACCCGATCCAGGAAGTCGTTCATTTCCGACCTCCCTTCGCTCGTGCCGCCAACAGCCGATCGACTTCGTCGTCCGAAAGATCCTCGATCGACGCCACCACATCAGTCTTGACCGGCGTCGCCTCGGGTGCCGGCGCCTCGCTCGCTCCATTGAGCAGGCGGTCGAGATACTCGGTCAGCGCGGCCAGCGTCGGATGATCGAACAGGAGCGTCGCCGGCAACGCGACCCCGCTCATGCTGCCCAGCGCATTCCGCAACTCGACGGCCAACAGCGAATCGAGACCCAGTTCGGCCAACGGGGTTTCGACATCGACCGGCCGGCTGGGATCGAGTCCCAGGCTCCGCAGCGCCCGTTCCCGAACGGCGGCCGCGACGATCGCCTTTCGGCGTCCGGCAGGTGCCGCCGCGAGTTGGTCGGCCAAACTGGTTGCCGCGGGAGACGATGCAGCCGACAGGGCATCGACTCGTACCGCTTCCTGGGCAAGATCGCCGATCAATCGCGCCGCAACCCGGTTGGCCGACGCGATCGTCCGCCAGTCGGCCTTGGCCGCGACCAGGACGGGCGCCCGCGCGGTCACTGCCCGCTCGAACAGCGCCAGGCCGGTGGCCGGGCTCAGCGTCTCGAGCCCGCGCGACGCCGCACGACGCTGAACCGAGGCATCCCGCGCCGCACCGATCTCCGCCCACGCTCCCCATGCAATCGACACCGTTGGACGCCCCTCGGCCATCCGCTCACCGGCCAGGCGGTCCATGAAGACGTTGGCCGCAGCATGGTTGGCCTGCCCGGGCGACCCGACGATCCCCGCCACGGACGAGAAGAACACCGTCCAGTCGAGCGCATCCGATCGCGTAGCCTCATCGAGGACCGACACGGCACGCACCTTAGTACCGAAGACATGTTCGAGATGTGCCCGGCTCTGCGCCGAGAAGACGGCATCGTCGAGCGACCCGGCTGAATGCACGATGCCGCGCAGCGGTGCAGCGGTCGATCGCGCCCGGTCCAGCGCGGTACGCAACGCCGCTTCGCTCGATACGTCGACCGACTCGGCCACCACCTCGGTTCCGCGGCCGCGGATTGCTGCCAGTAACGGCTCCGACTCGGGCGCCACGCCGCGCCTGCTGAGCAGCACGAGCCGTCCGGCACCCAGCTCGGACAACCGATTCGCCACGGCTAGCCCCAACCCGCTCAAGCCGCCGGTTACCAGATAGGTACCATCTCGGCGCACGGGGAAGGACTCGGGCGCCCGATGACGAACCACGACCTTGCCGATATGACGGGCCTGCGCCATGAAGCGGAACGCCCTGGAGGCGTCCTCGAGCTCGAAGACATGGCGAGGGAGCGATCGCACTCGGCCCTGCACCAGATCACGCGTCAACGTCTCGAGCATGGCGGCGACCAGCGCGGGATCCCGTTCCGCCGTCTCGCCCCAGTCGATCACAGTGTACTGGACCTCTCGGCCAAGCGACGTAACCTGGGCATCAGTCCAGATGCCGCGCTTACCCATCTCAACGAAGCGTCCGCCGCGCCCGATGACCCGGAAGCTGGCATCCAGCACCTCGCCCGCGAGCGAGTTGAGGACGACGTCGACTCCCTTGCCCTCGGTGATCGCGAGCACCTGATCCGCAAACGCCGGCGACCGCGAGTCGAACACATGACGAACGCCGAGATCGCGCAGCAGCTGGCGCTTCGCTTCCGACCCGGCCGTGGCAAAGACCTCCGCGCCCAAACCCAGCGCCAGCTGCACGGCGGCAAAACCAACTCCTCCGGTAGCTGCGTGGATCAGAACCCGCTCACCGGCGCGAAGGTGTGCCGTATGCTCCAGGCAGAAACGGGCAGTCATGAAGGCAATCGGGAAGGCCGCCCCTTCATCCGCCGGCATGCCATCGGGGCGCCGCGCAACGAATCGGCTCGCGACCGTCACATGCGAGGAGAAACTGCCCGAGGCGAGAGCCATGACCGCGTCGCCGACCTGGAAATCCGTCACTCCGGCACCCGTCCGTACCACCGTCCCGGCGCATTCACCGCCGAGCGGGCCCGGATCGCCCGGATACATGCCCAGTGCGTTCAGGACGTCCTTGAAGTTGAGGCCGGTTGCCTCGACGGCGATCTCGACTTCGCCGGGACCGGGCGGGCGGCGCTCCAACTCCGCAAGGTGCAGATCGTCCAGCGTACTGCCCGCCGAGCGTACCAGGCAATAGGTCTCCGGCAGCGTACTCGTACGTGGATGCCACGGACTCAACCTGGCTGCGTACCGGCGTCCACCGCGCAACGCAACCTGAGGTTCGTCGCCCGTATCGAAGATGTCGAGGAGACCGGTAAGCGATGGCGGTCCTTCACCCCCAGGTTCGAGATCGACACAGGTTAACTGCAGTTCCGGATGCTCGACCATCGCCGAGCGAGCCAGACCCCAGAGCGTCGACTGCTCGGCAGAAACCGGTAACTCATTTCCGTCGACGCCGACCGCTCCTCGCGTCAGGAGCCAGATCGGTGTGCCTGGAGCACGCGAGAGAACCGCCTGCACCACGGCAAGCCCGCCAGTCGCAACATCGAGTGCGGCCTCGGCGCGCGCGCCGGCGCGCAGACCCGGGCCAGACAGGCGCGGGACATAGATGAGGCCCCGCACATTCCCCGAACCGAGCCGCTGTTCGATCTGATCGGCGTTATCGATGCACTCGACCTCGTCACCACGAGCCACTAGAACGTCTTTGACCGCGGCGCCAACGTCATCGCCTTCTGCGACGACGACCCAGCGACCTGTCTGCGCAGGCAGGCCAGCTACGATCAGCGAATGCATGCCGAGTGTGCCGGTATGCCCCGCTCCGGGCAGCACGGCTACATCTTCGAAGCCAAACTCCTGGAGGAGCGACACCCAGCGGTCGGCCGGCAAAGTGGGATACTCGCTGCGCAACTCGCGATCGGTAAACCACCACCAGCCTTCGGTCAATCCGACCGTGAGGTCAAACCAACGCTGCGGCGTGGTGGCCTCAAGCATGGTGATACGTCCACCCGGGGCCAGCAGCGTACGGAGATACCGAAGCGTGCGACGGATGTCGGACGTTGCATGAATCACATTGGCTGCGACGATCAGATCGAACGAACCCGGCGCAAATCCCTGTTCACCCGGATCCCGTTCGAGATCGAGCGTGGCAAACCTGGTCCCGGCATGACTACCGAACCGTTCGCGTGCCTTGGCGACGAACAACGGCCCGACATCCGAGAAGGTGTACTCATACTTCTGACCGGCGAGCGCGGGAAGCGCATACGCAGTCGTTCCGCCCGTTCCGCCACCGACTTCGAGAATTCGAAGGGGCTTGCCCTGCTGCGCACCTGCCAGCGAACCGACCAGCGCACCGGCAAGTCCGTTGAAGACCTTGGCCGGTGGGGCATCCCGATAGACCCGCTCCGCCGTTTCGAGCGACCCTCCGGGGAACAGGAGTTCGAGCGGGTCTCGCTGCCCGCGGAGCGCGGCATCGAGGTGTTCCGCGGCGCGGCGGGTCAGCGTCACCTCCGGCTCGCCGTCCGGGAACTGCTCGGCCAGGTTCTGCGCGACGCGATCCGGGCTACCGGCTGTGAGTGCGCGCTGAACCAGCCAGCGATCGGCGCGACGAGCGAGGTAGCCCCCTTCAGCCAATATGCCCAGCAGTCGACCGAAAAGCTGGCGGTGCCGGTCGATGATACCGAGGCGCTCCGCGAGTACCGTCTCGACCACTTCGTCTCCGGGGTTCGGAGTCCAGCCGAGACGATGAACCGCCTGCACCACATAGTCCAGACAGAGCGCATCGAATCCGACGCGGAACTCGTCATATCGATCGAGACGGGCACCTTCTGCCAGCCGAGGCAACTCCGCAGCTGCAAGCGCCGAGAGCTCGGCGCCGGACATGGACCTGCCTGCTGCCCGATCGGCACCTGCCTCGACCCAGACCGGCTCGAGCAGCAAGTCCGACGCGACCTGACGCTCGCCGAGTCGTGCGAGGGCAGCGCGGGTCACCCGCTTGAGCTGGACACCCGTCAATCGGACCGCGGGTGCGCCGTGCTCGTCATAGACATCGACCGAGGCCCGCAGGGTGTCCGGCGAACCGCTTTCCTCCACCCGAACGCAGCTGATGCAGCGTCGCAAGCCGCGGACACTATCCGCCCAGTGGTATCGACCGATCCCGATCGGCAGAAACACGTCGGTACCGGTATCCGGCGTCGCGGCAGCGATAACCTGCAGGCAGCCGTCGAGCAGCACCGGATGCATGTGATACCGTCCGGCTTCGGCGCTGAGCCCGTCATCCAGCACCACCACACCGACTGCTTCGCGGTCTCCATGGCGCAGCTCGCGAACGACCCGGAAACGCGGGCCAAAATCCAAGCCGGCAGAATCGAGCCGCTGGTAAAACGAGTCGGGAGCCACGTCGTTGGTGCAGGCGGCTTCTCGCGCTCGCAGATCCGTCCCTGACCACTCACCGTCTGCGGTAGATCCGGCACTGGCTACCAGATGCTCGGTCCAGTCTGTTTCACCGGTACCGTCGGTGCTTTGGCTCGCAATCCGGATGGTTCCGTCGCGCCCACTTCGAATCAGCTGGACCCGACGCGTCGTTCCGGTATCGTCGTCAAAGACCATCGCCTGCTGGATCGCGATGTCCGACACGGCGCGGATCCCGGCATCGCTCGATGCCGCCCGGATCGCTTCGAGGTATGCCGTAGCGGGGAGGATGACTCGACCATGCACCCGATGATCACGCACGAACCCCGGCTGATCGGCACCCAATTGCTGCTCATAGACAACGGCATCGGTCGCGAGCGGGACGCGACTACCCAGCAATGGATGACCTGCCGGACGAATTGCGCAAGTCTGGCTCCCCATCCCGAACCAGCACCGCTCGCGATCGAACGGTGTCGTCGGCAGGGGAACAACCCTCCGCCCAGCACCATGCACTGCGCGCCAGTCGACCGATGCTCCCGCGAGGAAGAGCGACGCCAGCGCCTCCCGGACCTGTTCGCCGTCCGAACGGGAGCGCCGGAGCGAGCCGACCATCACGCCCGCTTCGTTACCCAGAGCCCCCGAGGTCAGGCCAAGCAGGGTAGGGTGTGGACCGACCTCCAGATAGACCTGGGGCTTGGTCGCAGCGAGCGCCCGGATACCGTCGACGAAACGCACTGCATCGCGAGCATGGCGTCGCCAGTATGAGGGATCGCTGAGCAGGGTCGCGTCAGCCGTGGTGCCAGTCAGGTTCGAGATCAGGCGAAGCCGAGGCGCACTGAAACGAATCTTTCCCGCCGCGGCTTCGAACGCATCGAGCATCGGGTCGAGCAAGGGCGAATGAAAAGCATGGGATACGACCAGCGGTTGTGATCGAATGCTTGCTTCAGCAAGCGCCACCGCCACGCGATCGACATCGGCCTTGGGCCCGGCGATGACGGCTTGCTCATCGCCGTTGACGGCTGCGACGACGGCCGTTCCCCCGACCCGAGCCAGCACCTCCTGAACCCGCGCTTCGGATGCAGCAACCGAGGTCATGGCTCCGCCGGCCGGAAGCGCTTGCATCAGGCGTCCCCGCTCGATCACGAGCGTCATGGCGTCCTCGAGCGACATCACGCCAGCCACGCAGGCCGCAGCCAACTCGCCAACCGAATGACCGATCACCCCGGACGGATGGATACCCCAAGTTCGCCACAACTCCGCCATCGCGTATTCGAGGGCGAACAGGGCGGGTTGCGTGTAACCGGTCTGATCGAGCTGCTGGCCGTTGCCGAACATGACATCCAGCAGGGGCGCATCCAGTCGACCGGCCGCAATAGCGGCGCAGCGATCGAGCGCTGCCCGAAATACCGGCTCCGTCTGATACAGGCCCTGCCCCATCCCGGCGTATTGGGCTCCCTGGCCCGTGAACAGGAACGCAACCTGCGCAGGATCGCGGCGCGTGACCCGCGCAACCCGACCCCCCGCAACGTCCCGACCCTCCGCCAATGCCAGCAGCCGATCGCGAAGCTCCTGAATATCCGAGGCGATGACCGCGACGCGGATCGGATGGGATGCCCGCGTCACGGCCGACGTATACGATACGTCCGCCAGGTCCATGGAGTCGTCGAGCGCAGCAGCCCACGCTCGCGCCGTTTCGGCCAACGCCGAGTCGCTCCGGGCGGAGAGCAGGACGAGTCCGCTGCCGACCGACGAGCTCGGCTTCCGCTCGGCAGGCACAGGGGCTGGACCAAGCACCAGGTGTGCATTGGTCCCGCTGAATCCGAAGGAACTGACCCCGCAGTACGGCGCTTCCACCGGCAACGCCGTTGCGATAGTCGGAACGGCAACCGGAAGCTCATTCCACGGAATGAACGGACTCGGCGTTTCGAAATGGAGGTGGGGAGGAATCTGTCCGTGGTGCAGGCACAGCACCGCCTTGATCAGTCCGGCCACACCCGCGGCAGATTCGAGATGGCCCAGGTTCGTCTTGACCGATCCGACCAGCAGAGCCGGCGCGGTACCGCGCGCACCGAGCGCGTCACCCAAGGCCTGCATCTCGATCGGATCACCCAGCGAAGTCCCGGTCCCGTGCGCTTCGACGTAGCCGACCCGCTCCGGACCGATGCCCGCATTGTCGAGCGCAGCGCGAATGACCGCCGCCTGCGACGGTCCGTTCGGCGCGGTCAAACCGCTGCTCGGCCCATCCTGATTGACCGCGGAGCCGTGGATCACGGCCAGAATTGGGTCGCCGGCAGCGACCGCATCCCGAAGACGCTTGAGGACAACGACGCCGGCCCCCTCGCCACGGGCGAACCCGTCGGCGCGCGCATCGAAGGTCTTACACCGGCCATCCGGCGCCAGCATCCGATACTTGGCCAGCGCCACCATGGTATCCGGCGTCAGGATCGCGTTGGTCCCGCCGGCCAGCGCGAGATCGCATTCTCCGGTGCGCAGGCTCTGCACCGCCAGATGCGTCGCGACGAGAGACGACGAGCAGGCGGTATCGACCGACACGCTGGGTCCCTTGAGGCCGAGCACATAGGAAATCCGTCCGGACGCAACGCTGTGGCCGATACCGGAGGCAAAATAGGTATCCGATCCGACCACGCCCGCTTCCGTCATCAGCTGCGCATAGTCGGTCCCGACGATCCCGACGAACACGCCCGTGCGCGACTCCGCCAGCCGATCGGGCGCAATGCCCGCCCGCTCCAGCGCTTCCCAGGCGACTTCGAGCACCAACCGCTGCTGCGGGTCCATACTGGCGGCCTCGCGCGGCGAGATCCCGAAGAAGCCGGGGTCGAACCGATCGATGCCATCGACAAAGCCGCCGAACCGCGTGTTCATCTTGCCCGGCGCATCGACATCGGCGTCGAAGTAGGCGTCGACGTCCCAACGATCCGAAGGAATCTCACCGATCGCATCGACGCCATCGCACAGCAGCTTCCAGAGCGCGGCCGGCGAATTGGCCCCACCCGGGAAACGACATCCGATGCCGATGACCGCAATCGGCTCGCGGGCGCCCCGTTCGAGCTGCGCAATCCGCGCGCGCGCCTCCTCGAGCGCCAGCACGGCGCGCTTGAGCGGACTCAGCCCGGACCCGGACGTCGACTCGGTCGTCATGTCCCCTCGCCCAAACGACGTTCCAGGAAAATGGCTACTTCGTCATCGGTCATGGCCGCGAGATCCGCCTCGCTGAGTGCCGCACCCGGCTCGGAAGCCGATACCGGCGCAGCAGCAGGACTGGCCGCGAGACCGAGCCGGCCCAACAGGAAGCGCGCGATCGCCTCGATGGTAGGGTGATCGAACAGCAACGTGGCGGACAACGGCGCATCGAGGCCCAGACCGGCGCCGAGCGCATTGCGGAACTGCACTGCCATCAACGAATCGAAGCCGATATCGAGCAGCCGGTCGGTTCGCCCCGGCTCCGCGTCGGGAGCCAGGCGAAGGGTTCGCATCACATGGTCGCGCACAAAGCCGATCAGGATCGATTCGCGTTCATCCGACGGCGCATCCCGAAGCATTTCGAGCAACGATGCTGCCGGATCGACCGCCGGCACAGGTTTCCCCGCGACCCGAGCCTGTCCGGGCGCGTCCTGATCGATCCGGGTCGGGACATCTTCGCCCGGCTTCCGCGCGAGAATCACACGCTGCCCACCTGCCGACGCGGGTGAGTCATCCTCCGGCGCCACGACTACCGCAGCAAATCCTGCGGCGCCCAGCGCACCACGCCATTGCGCCGGCTCGAGCAGCGGGTTGTCGCCCCGGAGGTCGTCCTCAAAGTGTTGCCACCCTTCGATCAGGCCCGTGCTCATATCGAACCAGTCGAGGTGCTCGGTACTCTCGACCAGAACAAGCACCCCCCCGGGAGCCAGCAGGTCGTGGATTCGCCGCAGGCTGGCGCGCAGATCCTTGGTGGCGTGCACTGCGTTGGTCGCCAAGACGATGTCGAACGAATCGACCGTGAAGCCCTGATCGAAAGGATCCCGATCGAGGTCGAGCGTAGCGTAGCGGAACTGCGACGCGGTACCAAACCGTTCCGATGCACGGGCCAGAAAAAGATCCGATACGTCGGTAAACCAGTAGTCGGTTCGCTCCGGATCGAGACGCGGCGCGACGGCCACCGTCGTGCCACCGGTCCCCGCACCGATCTCCAGCACGCGAAGTCGACCGCTACGAGTCCGAGATGCGGCGGCTTCGATTGCGGCGGCTGCGATCAGATTGACGTATCGCATCACGCCCGTTTCGGCGTAGAGCGCTTCGGCCAGCGTCGACGATCCGTTCGGAAAGAGGGTTTCGAGCGGACTGACCTCGCCTGTCAGCACCGCGGGCAGCAGTCGGCCGCATCCTTCGAGGTAGGTAAGCAGCGCAGGATCGGATGCCAGCCGGCCCTGAGCTTCCTGCCACACCGGCCCAAGTGAAACCGCGGCAAGCGAGCCTCCCGCCGGCCGGTAGCGCGGCCCGACCCGTTCGAGGCGTCCGGTGTCCACAAGGCGCTCGAGCCAACGCTCGATCAGATGGCGGTAGAGCGGCTTGATCCCCGTCCGCTCGACGACTTCATCGACGGATCGCCCGAGCGGCGCATCATCGAAAGCACCGAGTCGCCGGAACGTCTCAGCCGCGTGAGCCCAGGTCAGTCGTGCGAGCGAAGCCCACGTCTCCCCGATCGTATCGGCCCGATACCTGAGCGGCGCCTGTTCGGATTGCCGTTGTGCTGCGGCTACGACCGCATCCCACCGCTGAGCAGACGAGTAACGAGCATCCGCATCGACCGCGTCGATCCAATACCGGCGCCGTTCGAACGGATACGTTGGCGCTGTATCGGGACGCCAGGCGCCGCCGGACTGAACATTACGCCAGCGCACGGGGACGCCGTCGACGAAGAGCGCGGCGACCCCATCGAGCAATACGGGCCAGACCGGCGTCTCGCGCCTGAGCGACGGCAGCGGGGTGACTCCGGCGCGATCGGCGGCCAGACTGAGTAACACGGGGTGCGGACCGATCTCGATCAGATGTGTGGCGCCCGCATCGAGAACCTTCCCTAGCGCATTGGAAAACCGAACGGTCGATCGGATCTGACTGGCCCAGTAACTCGGCGTGGCGAAGGTCGCATCGGCCTCGATTCCCGTGAGAGAAGACACCACAGGCAGCAGCGGACGGGACACGCCGTAACTGCCGATAGCCGCCACGAACTCCTCCAGCATCGGATCCATGGCGCTGGTGTGATAGGCATGCGACAAGGCCAACGGTCTCGCGCGAATCCCCTCCGCTTGGAGTGCTTCGGTTGCTGCGGCAATCGTATCCAATGGGCCGCCCACCACCGCCTGAGCCGTTCCATTCACGGCGGATAGCTCGAGCTCAGGGAAACGTTGGAGCACGCCTTGCACCCCCTGTTCGCCGGTCTCGACCACGAGCATGCCGCCACCCGCGGGAAGCGCCTGCATCATCCGACCCCGGATTCGGACGATGGACATCGCGATCTCGATATCGAGCACGCCTGCAGCAACCGCCGCCGCGAATTCCCCGAGACTGTGGCCGGCGACAAGGGCCGGCTCGACGCCCCAGGAGCGCCACAACTCGAGCAAACCATACTGGAGCGTAAGCAACGCCGGCTGCGCAATCCTGGGCTCAACCGCATCGATACCCGGACTGCCGAGCAGCGCACCGAGTACGGTGGGCCCGATCTCGCCGGCGGCACGAATGGCGCGATCGACCGCGGCCTGAAAGACCTGCTCGGTCCGGTACAACTCGGCCCCCATCCCGGCGTACTGAGACCCCTGACCCGAGAACAGGAACGCGATGCGCGGCGACTGGCCCGGCGTGACTGCACCCACGTGTCCCAACGACGGTCGTCCGCCCTCGGCAAGTGTGCGCAGCGAATCGATCAGGGTGCCCGGCTCCGCCATGGGAAGCGCAAACCGATGGCGCAGGGCAGCCCGCCCGACGCCGCTGACCACCGCGAGCGATGCCCCGCCATCGTCGGAACCGGCGACGGCATCGGCATACTGCGCCGCAAGCTGCGCCAAGGCGGCCTCCGATCGCGCCGAACCGCTCAGCACCCACCGGGAAGGCGGGACCGCGGGCTGATCGACCGCGGGTGCCTGCTCCACGATCACATGCGCATTGGTACCGCTGAAGCCGAACGAGCTGACGCCGACGCGACGAGGACGACTGCCGACCTCAGGCCAAGGCTCCGACACGGCCGGCACTCGAACCGGCAGCGCGGCCCAGTCGACGTGCGGACTCGGCGTCCGGAAGTGCAGATGAGCCGGCACGGTACCCCGCTCCACCGCGAGCACCGCTTTGATGAACCCCGCGATTCCCGCCGCCGCCTCGAGATGACCGAAGTTGGTCTTGAGCGATGAAACGAGCAGACGCCGATCGGCCGAACGGCCTTCACCATAGGCGGTCGCGAGCGCACCCAGCTCGATCGGGTCGCCAAGCGGAGTTCCGGTACCATGGGCCTCGACCAGGTCGACGTCTGCTGGCGCCAGACCGCCCATCGCGAGCGCCGCCCGAATTACCGCAACCTGTGCAGGACCGTTCGGAACGGTCAGGCCACCACTCCTGCCGTCCTGGTTGAGAGCCGACCCTCGAACCACCGCGAGGATCCTGTCGCCCCCCGCCACCGCATCCGAGAGTCGACGCAAGACGACGATGCCGCACCCTTCGCCACGTCCATAGCCGTCGGCGGAGGCATCGAACGTCTTGCAGCGCCCGTCCGGTGCCATCATCCTGGCCTTCGAGAACGCGATATGCGCCTCCGGACTCAGGATCAGATTGACGCCGCCCGCGAGCGCCAGGTTCGACTCGCCGCTGCGGAGACTCTGACAGGCATTGTGAATTGCGACGAGCGATGCGGAGCATGCCGTGTCGATCGCCATAGCCGGCCCCTGCAGACCGAGCGTATAGGCCAACCGACCGGCGGTCACGGCGTAGCTTCCTCCAGACCCAGCGTAAGCATCCAATCGGTCACGCGCGGAGAACATCATCCGCCAGTAGTCGCTGTTCCCGATCCCAATGAACACGCCGGTCGGCGACCCTCGCAGCGCATCCGGCGCAATTCCGGCTCGTTCGAGCGCTTCCCAGGCCACCTCGAGCAAGAGCCGTTGCTGCGGATCCATCGACGCCGCCTCGATGGGGGCAATCCCGAAGAACTCCGCATCGAAGCGGTCGACACCGGCGATGAACCCACCCTGAGTCGTCACCATCGTGCCGGGATGATCCGGATCGGGATGGTAAAGGCCGTCACGATCCCATCGATCGTCCGGCACCGGACCAACCGCGTCCGTCCCCGACTCGAGCAGCGACCAGAGTTCCTCGGGGCCCGTGACACCACCCGGAAAACGACAGCCCAGCCCGATGACCGCGATCGGTTCGCGCGCCGCCGATTCGGCGCGGGCAAGCCGGGCCCGGAGATCGCGAATCTCGACCAGGGCGCGTTTGACCGCCGACATCTCCCCCGCTGGTTCGGTCATCGCCCCGGCTCTCCCGCTTCGAGTTCCCGCAACAGCGCCGCCTCCGCTTCCGCGTCGGACATGGCCAGGACTTCCGCCGGCTCTCGCGACTCCGTGCCGGCCGGCGGCGCCTCGACCAGATCCGCACCTACCAGATCGGTCAGCGCATCGATCGTGGGGTGATCGAAGGCCACCGTCGTCGGCAAAGGTCGTCCGAACGCCGCGACCAACGCGTTGCGAAGCTCCACCGCCAGCAGCGAGTCGAGCCCCAAGTCACGAAGCGCGATACCGGGATCGATCACGAGATGGGGCGCAGCACCGAGCACGCGACGCGATGCCGCTTCCACAGCCGCGCGTACGGCCGCGCGCCGCTCGCGCACCGGAAGTGCGCCGATCCGCTCGAGCAACGATTCAGCCTTCCCGCCAGTGCCGCTCCCTCCCAGTTCCTGAAACCGCCGATCGCCCTGCCGGCCGGATTCCCGGAGATACCGGGCCCAGTCCATCGGTAACACGGCAGTATCGCGTACGGAGCGAGCGATCACATCCATGAGCACCGACACACCGGCATTCGGTTCGATGGTCCCGATGCCCAGTCTGGTGAGGCGATCCTGATCGACCAAACGCAACCGGGCCGCCATGCCCACATCGGCCCAGCGCCCCCAGGCCACGACCGAGGCTGCATCTCCGGATGCGAAGCGAGCGAGTGTCCAGGCCTCGAGCCCCGCATTTGCCGCAGCGTAGGTCGCTTGACCCGCCGACCCCAGGGTCGCAGCCCCAGCGCCGAAAGTGACGAAGAAATCGAGACCCCGGGCGTCCACCGCGTCCAGCAGTACCTGCGCACCGTCGACCTTGACCGCCCAGGTCGCCGCCAGAGACTCCGCGGACTGTTCCTGAATCGGTCCGTCGACGGCAAAACCCGCGGCGTGAATCACCCCGCGAACCGGTGGCACCGTCTGGAGCGCCGCGCGCAACGCCGTCGTCGCGCGCTCGCCACGGGCCAGATCGACTGCGATCACCTGGACGGTTGCGCCAGTGTCAGCCAGCCGCTCCACTGCCGCCTGCGCAACATCGCCCCCCTGCCTGGAAAGCAGGACCAGCGATTTGGCTCCGCTGCGCGCCAACTCGCGGGCAACTTCCAAGCCAATTCCCCCGGTTCCTCCGGAGATCAGATACGTCGCGTCTGGCTGCACTCGGCCGGGAACCGGTCGGAGGTCCTGAACGAAGACGAGTTTTCCGGTATGCCGGCCCTGCGCCATGACCCGGAACGCATCGACGGGCTGCGACAGGCGGTGCGCGGTCACGGGCAACGGCGTAATCGATCCATCCCCGAGCCCCGCTTCGAGGCGCGCCATGAGATGGGACAGCAGGTCGGGATCGGCCGCCGTCATTTCACCCAGATCGAACGGGAGATACCGAACCATCGGGAAGGCGCGATGCGCCTGCTCACTCGTCCAGATGCCCCGCTTACCCAATTCCAGGAATCGTCCGCCGGGCCGGAGGACCTCGAAACCGGCGTCGATGGCCGGTCCCGACAGCGAGTTGACCACGACGTCGACACCCTCGCCCCGGGTCCGGTCCAGGATCCAATCGCGGAACGAGGTCGATCGGGAATCGTGCACCCCCGTCACGCCTAACGACTCGACCAGGCGGCGCTTGGTCTCGGATCCCGCAGTCGCGTAGACCTCACACCCTGCCCGCTGCGCAATGCGGATGGCCGCCTGGCCGACTCCGCCAGCACCGGCGTGGACCAGGACCCGCTCGCCGGGCTTGATCCGCGCAAGGACCTCGAGGCCGAGCATGGCGGTCAGGTACGCCACCGGCACACCCGCGGCACGTGCCGGCGACAGCAATGCCGGCCGGCGAATGACCGCCGCTCTAGGCACCACCACTTCCGTCGCAAGCCCGCCCGGCGCCAGCGCGATGACCGGATCACCCACCTGCAGGTCGGTGACAGCCGAGCCGACTGCGGTGATGCGGCCGCTGGATTCACCGCCGAGCACGGTGTCGGCACCGCCGAACATCCCGAGCGCGGCAAGCACGTCTCGGAAATTGAGCCCGGCCGCTTCGACTGCGATCGCCACCTCGTCGGGGCCGACGGTCCGCGGCTCGAACGACGAAAACCCGATCGACTCGAGCTCACCCGGCCGGCCGACCACGAGCCGAGTCGGTTGTCGCCAGCGCGATCGTGGCAGAAGCCGCGCAGCAAGGGCCTCACCTCGGCGGAGCGCGAGCTCCGTTTCACCCGCCGCCGGCGCCGCAAGCCATCGGGCCACGGTTACGATGTCGGCATCGGTACCATCGGGATCGAGATCGATCCGCTGAGTCGCGACGGCGGGAGACTCGAGCTGCGCCGCCCGCCACAATCCCCACAGACCGGCCGCCTCGACACGCGGGCGCTCACCATCGCGCACCGCTTGCGCTCCGGAGGTCAGCAGCACGACGCGGCTGACCGATGCCGCACCGAGCCGTTTTGCGATGGCGAGGCCATCCGACAGCGGATCGATCGATGCCACTTGAAGGACGGCAACATTGTCACGTCCAGCGATCTCGAGCCCGGCCCAATCCTGCCACGCCGCGTCGACGCCAATCGCGCGCAACTGTGTTGCCAACTGTTCGCCCAGTACGGCATCCGCGGAGCTACCGACGACGCTCCACCCGCCCGGCCCCGTACCCACAGGCAGTTCGGCCGGCACCCAGCGCGTCTCGAATTCGGGAAGCTCATCCCGATCGCGCGCCAGGGGCACGGCAAAGCGAAGCCCCTCGAATCTGGCGACCGGGGTTCCGTCCACGGTGCCAATATCGAGGTTGACCGTCAACGCTCCGCTCCGCTCGCCGCGCACGACCAAGGGGCCTTCGCTGCGGACACCGAAGAAGTGATACCCCGCCATCGCCGCCGGCATCAGCAATCGCTCGTCGCCACCGATGGCGAGATTGCCGACCTGAATACACCCGTCGAGCAAGGTCGGCGTAAGCGCCCATCCCGACGACCATGCCCCTGAAGCCCGGACTCGGCCCCAGGCAACACCATCCTCTTGCCACGCAGCGTCCAGCGACCGGAACCCCGGACCGAAATGGGCGCCGACCGCCTCCAAGCGGTCATACCAATCTTGAAGATCGATCGATGCGGCATCAGCCGGTGCGGATGCAACCACCTCACCGGAGGCCGGCGTGGACGGCGCGACGACAGCGCCGGCATACGTTTCCCAGCCGTCATCCGCCGAGCGGCGCCCTTTAACCTGAACCTCGAGCCCGCCATCGACTCGCGGTCGAACGATCGTTTCCAATTCGAGCGGAACGTCCATGATCTCGAGCGGCCGGCGGAATTCGACCTGACCGATCGAAACCGAACCTGACACCCGGCCCTCGCGCCCGACGGCCGCAAACAGATCCAGCAGCGCAGCTGCCGGCAACACGGCCCGGTCTCCGAGCCGATGCTCCGCCAGAGTTCCCGCGTCGCCCAGGCTCAGGAAGCGGTGGTAGATCCGCTCGTCGAGCGCAACAGGCAAGCGCACGCCCAACAGCGGATGCACCGACGTACCGGTAACACTCACACCGGCGGTCCGCGGCTGATCGGCAATCCAATGTCTGACGCGCTGGAAGGGGTACGTCGGCACCGCGACGCGTCCTCGGCGGCGAGCCCCGTCGGCCCCGCTCCAATCGTCGACGACGCCCCGAACGAACGATTCGCCCACGGCGGCGAGCAGCGTGCGCCATCCGTCCTGACCGCGACGCAGCGAAGCCAGCGGTCGCGCAGCGACTCCGTTCCGTTCCAGCAGGCCGGTCAGCACGGGATGCGGACCGATCTCGATTGCCAGACTGACTCCAGCCGCAGCAAGCGATCGGACGGCGTCCGCATAACGCACCGGCGCCCTGATCTGCTCCGCCCAATACCGTGCCGTGCCAAATTCGGCGTCGGCAGGCGCTCCTGAAACAGTCGAGATGACGGTCAGGCGCGGATCGCGCCTGGTCACCGGTTCGACAGCGCGTAGGAAGGTGGGCAGCATCGGCTCCATCAGCGGAGAATGGAACGCGTGCGATACCGTGAGCGGCCGTACGCGAATCCCCTGGCCTTCGAGCTCGCGAACGACAGCGCGCACGGCCGCGGCGTCGCCCGAGATCACCGTTTCGTCCGGCGCGTTGGTCGCCGCAATCGAGACGATACCGGCGGCGCTACGGAGAACAGCCGCGACCCGCTCTGCGT
This sequence comes from Gemmatimonadales bacterium, assembly GCA_037189525.1. GTDB lineage: Bacteria > Gemmatimonadota > Gemmatimonadetes > Gemmatimonadales > GWC2-71-9 > SHZU01. The sequence continues at coordinate 822,734 of JBBCJC010000002.1, read as the reverse complement.
CCGCGGCAACTGCCGCCATGGCGCCGCCCGCCGGCAACTCGCCCATCAGCCGGGCACGCGCGGCCACGAGACGGGACGCCGTCGCGAGGTCGAGGACGCCAGCACAGCAAGCCGCGGCATACTCGCCGATCGAATGACCGAGCACGACCGCCGGCTCGACCCCGAACGACCGCCAGGCCGCCACCAGACCGTACTGGAGCGCAAACAGCGCGGGCTGCGTGTACCGGGTCTGATCGATCCGACCGTCCGACGCATTCATGACCACGGCCAAGGGCGCATCGAGTTCCGGATCGAGCGCAGCCACCGCCTCATCGAACGCGGCGCGGAACGCATCACAGTTGGCGGCGAGATCACTCGCCATCCCGACATACTGTGACCCTTGCCCGGTAAAGAGGAACCCGACCGTATCGCGGCGCGCGGTCCCGGTCGCGATCACACCGGTCCGATCGTCGGTCTGTTCCGCTACCTGCCGAAGCCCGGCCACTACCTCCGCACGATCGGCGCCGACGACGGCGGCCCGAACCGGCAAGGCAGCCCTGCCCGCACTTACCGCCAGGCCCAGATCACGAACCTCGATAGCGCCCGATTCGAGCGCGTCAGCATACGCCTGGGCCACGGCGCCGCGCCCCGCTTTGGACCGGGCCGAGAGCGTAACGAGATGGGTCGACTGCTCCGCCGGCGGCACAGCAACCGCCGCTCCCGCCTCGGCAAGGACGATGTGGACGTTGGTGCCACTGAACCCGAAGGAGCTGACCGCGCCAATCCGGCGATTTCCGATCGGATCCCAGCCCGTTGCCTCTCCGGGTACAGAGATCGGAATCCGCTCCCATGGAATGTGAGGATTCGGGGTTCGCAGGTTGAGATGCGGAGGAATCGTCCCATGCTGCAGCGACAGAACGACCTTGAGGAGGCCGGCCACACCGGCCGCCGCCTCCAGATGGCCGATGTTGGTCTTGACCGAACCAACCAGAAGCGGCCGATCCATGGCGCGACCGTCGCCGAACACCGAGGTGAGAGCTTCGATCTCGATCGGGTCGCCGAGCGGCGTTCCGGTCCCGTGAGTTTCGACGTACCCGACCTCGCCCGCGCGAATCCCGGCCGATGCGAGTGCAGCGCGGATCACCGCTTCCTGGGCCAATCCGTTTGGTACGGAGAATCCGGCGCTCGCGCCGTCCTGATTGACCGCGCTGCCCAGGATCACGGCACGAATCGGGTCACCATCACGCTCCGCATCCGACAGGCGCTTGAGTACGAGAGCGCCACACCCTTCGCCTCGCACGAACCCGTCGGCCGATGCGTCGAACGTCTTGCAACGGCTCGCCGGCGACAACATGCCCCACTTCGCGAGCGATGCGAGGATCTCGGGCCCGAGGATCAGATTGACGCCGCCCGCGATCGCCATCGAGCTTTCGCCGTCGCGCAAACTCCGGCACGCCCGATCGATCGCCACCAGCGAACTCGAGCATGCCGTATCCATCGCGATCGCGGGGCCCTGCAGACCAAGCGTGAAGGCGACTCGACCCGCAACGGCGTTCAAGGTGTTGCCGGAGACGACATAGGCATCGAGCGCGTCGAGCGGCGTATGCCTGAACACCAGATCGAGATAGTCGGTCGTCGTGGTACCGACGAAGACACCGGTCGCCGACCCCTTGAGCGACGTCGGCGCAATTCCGGCGTCCTCGAGCGCCTCCCAGGCAACTTCGAGGAACAGGCGCTGCTGCGGGTCGGTAAAGCGCGCCTCCCTCGGCGAGATCCCGAAGAACTCGGCGTCGAACCCGTCGACCTGATCCAGGACCCCCGCTTCGAACCCCGCCGACTCCTCAGCCGGCGAACCGCCCCACCGCTCGGCGGGCAGCGGCCGAATCGCTTCCCGGCCGCCAACCAGCAGATCCCAAAACGCGGCAGGCGACGGCGCACCCGGCATCCGGCAGCCCACCCCGACGATGGCAATCGGTTCCCGCCGCGCCCGCTCGATCGATTCGAGCTTATCGCGGAGCTGCCGAATCGCAGCCAGCGCTTGACGTTCGACAGAAGTCGGATCGGTCACGTTTCGACTCCGAGATCGATCGACTTGAGCTCGGCCAGGAGCTGCGCCCGCACATCCTCATCGGCTTCAGCCGCCACCGCACTCGCCGGCTCGACCGCCACGACATCGTCACCTGATGCGACCGACGCGCCAAGCCGGGTGTTCAGCAACTCCGCAATGGCCGCGGCCGTCGGATAGTTGAAGACCAGCGTGGCCGGTAACGACCCGGCGCCGGCCGCTTCGAGTCGGTTTCGGAGTCCCACTGCCATCAGGGAGTCGAGCCCCAGATCGAAGAGCCCGCGCGAAGGATCGACCGTATCCGGCGCGACTCCCAGCACATGGGCGACCGAACCGACCACGAAATCCGTGAGCCGAGCCAATGCTCGAGACGGCGTACACCCGGCAATCAAGGCGGTAAGTGATGCCGACGGACTCGATGCCGGTGTCGCCGCCGGGGTGATCTCCTCGGCTGCCGACGTCGTTGCCGCCGGCAAACCATCGAGCATCGGTCGCCGCCGATGCACCTGATACGCCTCCCGAAGCCGGCCGATGTCGAGCGCTGCCACGAAACGCGGCGGGCTGTTCTCCCCGATCAACCCGGCCAGCGTCGCCAGCGCGCGCGCGTCATCCAGCACCTCGAATCCGAGCGCCGCCATCGATTCCGTACCATCGCTGCCAAGCAGGCGAATCTCGTCCCAGGCGCCCCAGTCGACCACGGTGGCCGGATACCCGGCCCGGACCCGCTCCTGGGCCACGGCAGCCAGGAACTGATTGGCCGCAGCATACGCAGCAAGCTTACTGGCCCCCAGGATCGTGGTGCCAGAGGAGAAGAAGACGAGGAAATCGTTCAGGCCATCGCGCGTCAGGGCATCGAGGACCAGGGCGCCGGAGGACTTGGCATGCAGAGCTTCCTCGAGACGGGCCTCGGTGAGCTCCTCGAGTCCCGCAAACCGAATCGATGCCGCCGCATGGACGACCCCTCGTACCGGATAGCCGCGTCCGCGAGCTTCATCGAAGATCCTCGCCATGGCGTCGTGATTCCCCACGTCAGCCGCAACCACCGTGCACTGCACCCCATCGGCCTCAGCGGCGCGAATCTCGGTGATCGCTTTACCCGACGCCGAGTCGGGGGCGACAGACGACCAGTCGGATGGCAACGGTGCGGAGCGACCGATCAGGATCAGATGCCGCGCGCCACTGCGGGCCAGCCATCGAATCAGCTTGGGACCCAACCCGCCGAACGCGCCGGTAACCAGATAGCTGGCGTCTGCCCGAAGCGACAGTGCGACCGGGGCCGGATCACGATCCGGCACCAAGCGGGGTACCAGCCGCGATCCGGCGCGCCAGACCACCTGATCCTCCTCATCCGGATCGAGCAAGCCCGCGGCAACGGTTCCGGCCTGCCGAGCGGCATCGTGGCTCGGATCGAGATCGATCAACCCGCCCCAGATCGACGATGCTTCCAACGCAATCGACCGGCCCATCCCCCAGAGCGTCGCCTGCGCAGCATGCGAAGATTCGGCGCCACTGGTTGCTATCGACCCGTTGGTGACCACGACAAGCCGGGCCGCGCTGCCGGTCTTGGCGCGAAGCGCGGTAGTAATCCGGGCTATCTGATGCGCAGCCTGAACCGCAGCAGTCGGCGTATCAGGGAGCCGGGATGCGTCATAAACGATTCCCGCCCACCGTTCGCCATGACGCGCGACTGCCTTCGCAACCTCGGCCGACCAATCCGTCGTGCCCGCACTCGAGTCGACCGGATCGACGGAAACGAATCGATCTAACCGATCGTGCCACTCCGCCGGCGCTCCATCAGCGGCGGTGAGCGTCCAGATCGGCCCCATACGCTGGGGCGACCGATCGCGGCGCGCCATGATCAGGGCCTGCGCATGCACGGCGCCTGCGTCATGTCCCAATGCGGCGGCAGACTCGAACCCGGATTGCTCGAGCTCCGCTGCCCAGCCGGCGGGGTCGAGCAGCGCCGAGTCGGTCCGGCGATCGTCGTAGCGCCACCACCCCTCGGTCAAGCCGAAAGTCAGGTCGATCCATCGTCTCGGCGCCGTGGTCTCGATCAGGATGAGCAAGCCACCGGGTGCGAGCAAGCTACGCACATGGGCCAGTGTCTCGTTGAGATTTCTGGTCGCGTGCAGGACGTTCGAGGCAATCACCAGATCGGCACACTGCGTCGGCAATCCTTGCGCGCGAGGCGACCGTTCGGCATCCAGACGATGGAACGACGCCCCCTCGACCGCGCCGAACCGCTGGGCCAGCCCTTCGAGCAACGTCGGCGACACGTCGGTCGCGAGATAGCGACTTCCCGACGGCAGGATGGGAAGCACGTGCGCGGTCGTGGCCCCGGTACCGGCACCCACTTCGACGATCCGCACCGGCGCGCCGCCGCGATTCGTCACGATCTGGCGCACCGCGGCAGCCACCGCCTCGTTCAATCGCCGCGCACTGGCCGTCGAAGTGTAGATGGCCGCTGCAGACACCGTCCCGCCCTCGGGAAAGAGCAGCGCCAGCGGATCGGCCCGCCCCACCAGCACATCGGCCAGCGGAGCGGCGCATTGTTCGAGCAGCGCCCCTTCGACTCCAGCCACCACAGCCGACTGACCCGACGGTTTCCCGACCACCCGCCAGCTCCCACGCCCCGACTCGGCCAGCACACCGTCATCGGCCAGAATCCGGCAGGACCGCTCCCACAGCCGGCGATAGCGCGGCAATACACCGAGACCCATCGCCGTATCCCACGAAATCGGATCGGCAAGGTCCAGCACCCCAAGGCGCGCAAAGGCCTCTGCAATCAACACTCCCGATCGTCGCTCGAGGGACGCCAGCAACGCGCCTTCATCCTCAGTCGGCGGCATCGAAATCGACGGAACCGCAACTGGCTCGCCGGACGACGGCAGCCCTACCTGCGCAGCCGACGCCTGCCACTCCACTCGATAGGTCACTCCCGGCACAGTCGAACCAGTGCCGAGTACGTTGTTACCGAGAGCGCGGACATCCGGCGCGCCCAGCCAGTGCCGGGTGCGCTGCCAGGGATAGCGGGGCAGGTCCACCGGCGCACCTGCCGCGACCAGCGCGGACCAATCTGGATCAACCCCAGCCGCATAAAGCGCAGCTACCGCTTGGCGCAGCGCCAGGGCAACAGGCCGGTCTCGGCGCATCACGGCAACCGTGGCGACCGGCCGACCCAATTGATCGGCCACCGCCGCGACACCGGCAAGCAACGCGGGATGCGGCGAGATCTCGAGGACGATGCCCGCCCCATCCTCCAGCGAGCGCCGGATCGCCGGCGCAAACCGTACTGTCTCACGGACGTTGCGAGCCCAGTACTCCGGGGTGAAATCGCCGGCCCGCGCCGGCAACCCCGTGACCGTCGATACGATCGGAATCGATCCCGCCCCGGGCACGACCCCCCGTAGCGCCTGAACTAACGGCTCCGTCACCGGCGCAACCGCGGGACTGTGGAAGGCATACTCGACCGGAACTCGCTGAACGCTGACGCCGTCTGCCTGGAGACGGGAAGCGAGCGCATCGACCACCTCGCGCGGCCCCGCAGCAACCGAGACGGCCGGCGCGTTGAGCGCGGCCACAGCCACCTCAGGGCCGAATCCGTCGAGCACAGCACGAAGCTCCGCCTCTGCCAATCCAACCTGAATCATCGCACCGCCACGCGGCACCGACTGCATCAGCCGGCCCCGGTGATAGACGACGTCGACCGCCGCCTCGAGCGACAGAATACCCGCCGCATGGGCCGCGGCGATCTCCCCAACGCTGTGCCCGACAACCCGATCAGGAACGATTCCCCAGGATCGGAGCAGCGCCACCAGGCCCGCCTGCACTGCGAAAATCGCCGGCTGCGCATATCCGGTTTCCGCGAGGCGTCCCGCATCGCGGCCGTCGATCAGTTCGACGAGATCGACACCCGAAAGCGAGCGGTAACGATCCGCAATCGCATCGAAGGTGGCCCGGAAAACGCGCTCCGACTCCCGCAGCTCACGTCCCATCCCCGACCACTGGGTGCCCTGTCCCCCGAAAGCGAAGACGATCCCGTCACGCGATGCCGGCCAGACCGGATCGGTCATCCGCCGTTCCAGATCCGCAACGAGCGAATCGCGATCAACGCCGACGGCCGCCAGACGATGGTCATGATGAGTGCGTCGGAGCGCGGCAGTCGCGACGATGTTCCGAAGGTCGGCGTCGCTCGACGATCGGAGCCGACCGGTCAGCTGCATACCGAGCTCGCGCACCGCCGATCCACTGCGCGCCGAGAGCGGCAGCACCAATACAGGCGCGGGCTCAACCGACTCTATCGCTCGCTCCGGACCCGATTCGACGCAGAGGTGCGCGTTGGTTCCTCCAAACCCGAACGAGCTGACGCCCGCGAGGAGCCGGCCGTGCGCAGGCAATGCCTCGACTCGGGTCGGAACCGCAAGCCCGGAACCCACCAGCTCGATCTGCGGATTCAGGGTCTGGAAGTGACAGACCGCGGGAACCAACCGCCGGGTGAGACAGAGCACCGCCTTGATCAGTGCCGCAATTCCCGCTGCCGCCTCGAGATGGCCGATCTGCGACTTGACCGCGCCAAGCCAAATGGAAGCCTGAGCCCCGGCGGCGCCAATCGCATCCGACAGGGCTGCCACTTCGATCGGATCGCCCAGCGGCGTCCCTGTCCCATGGGTCTCGACCAAGGAAAGCTGCGCACCGGAAATGCCGCTGTCCGACCAGACTTTCTTGAGCAGCGCAACCTGCGCCGCGCCGTTAGGCGCGGTGAGCCCGTTGCTGGCGCCGTCCTGATTGACACCGCTGCCCCGAACCACCGCCAGAATCCGGTCGCCGTCGCGCTCGGCATCCGAGAGCCGCTTGAGGACGACGACGCCAACCCCTTCGCCTCGCGCAATCCCGTCGGCGGCCGCATCGAAGACACGGCACCGCGCACCAGGCGAGAGGATTCCCAGCCGGTCGAATGCCGTCGTGGCCGCTTCGAGCAGGATCAGATTGACACCGCCCGCGAGCGCCAGATCGGTTTCGCCGGCGCGCAAGCTCAGGCAGGCCTGATGCACCGCGACCAGCGATGAGGAACAGGCGGTATCGATCGCCATCGACGGCCCGCGCAGATCCAGCCAATAGGACAGCCGATTCGCAACGATGCTGTGCGCTGCCCCCGTGCTGCCGTACGGATCCACCTCGCCCGGCGTCGCAAGCTGGAGCAGGTGGTAGTCGCTGCTGTGACTGTGGATCCCGACGAACACGCCCGCACTGCTGCCCCGGACCCGATCCGCGGGTATTCCGGCATGCTCCAGCGCTTCCCAGGCCACTTCGAGGAGGAGCCGCTGCTGCGGATCCATCGACCTGGCCTCTCGCGCCGGCACCCCGAAAAACTCGGCGTCGAAGCCATCGACCGCGCTGAGATACCCGGCCTCGGTCCGCAGATGATCGCGCCGGCCTGGAGGTGGTGGGCCGACGGCATCGCGTCCCTCAACCAGCAGGTCCCAATACGCATCGAGCCCGTCCGCACCCGGCAGGCGGCAGCTCATACCGACGATCGCAATCGGCTCGCGAACCGGGGCCGTGCGTTCCCCCAGACGTTTGCTCAGCGCCGCTCGCTGCTCCGGGGTGAGCGATGCCACGCGCTGCCGAAGGTCGCTCACGCGCCACCTCCGTCGCCCAGCAACGCATCGAGTTCTTCCTCACTCAGCGCCGACAGATCGTCGAGCAGCGTCTCGAGCTCGCTATCGTCCGCAACCGCCGCGGCATCGAGCGGCAGTTCCCACCGCTCCGCCAGATACGAGGTCAACGCCGCCACCGTGGGATGACTGAAAAAGACGGGGGCGCCGACCCGGAGATCGGTCGCGCGCTCGAGCCGCTTGCGAAACTCGAGTGTCAGCAACGAATCCATCCCCAGCGTCCGCAGCGGGCGGTCGACTCCGATCTGCGCGGGCGGCAGGCGGAGCGCCGCAGCGGCCTCCGCAGTCACCAGCCGTTCGAGCTCACGGCGGCGCGGGCGCCCGGGCGGAATAGCCTCGACCTGCCCCCGCCACGACACCATCACTGGCTGCGCAGGTTCATCAGTCCGGCCATCCAGCAATCGGGCCACCCATCGCCGATCCGCGTCGTCCTTACCCGACACCCAGCGCTCAGCATCGAACCGCGCAACCGTCACCGCCCCGCGAACACCCGCGCCGAGCAACCGATCGAGCGCGAGCAGAGCCTCTTCGCCGTCGAGCGCGCCGAACCCCTGCCGCGCCAGCGCACTCAAACGCGCAGGGTCTGCCGCGGCTAGACCGATCGATGCGAACGGCCCGAAGTTGATGCTGAGCAACCGTGCTTCTGTATTAGCCGCGCGCGCATCCAGTACGGCGTTGGCCGCCGCGTAATTGGCCTGCCCGGGTGTCCCGAACCGCGACGCCACCGACGAGAACGCGACCGCAAAATCGAGCGGATGCGCCCGCGCCGCATCGAGAACATGTAGCCCGCCCGCCGCCTTGGGCCGATACGGCACCGCAATCCGCTCGGGCGTGAGCGCCGAGATCGGCGCATCGTCGAGCGTACCGGCAAGGTGGAAGACGCCACGAAGCGCCGGAAGCCCGCTCAGGGAAGCGAACAGGCTCGTCACGGCATCGCGATCGCCGATATCGAATGCACGTGTTTCGATCCTGGTACCCCGCCGGGCCAGTTCGTCGAGTTTGGCTTTCGTCGCCTGATCCGGCGCTCGACGCCCGACCAGGACGATCGCGCCCGCACCGCGCTCGACCAGCCACGACGCCACGACCAGACCCAAAGCGCCCAGTCCGCCGGTGACGAGATACGTGCCATGATCCCGAATGGGCGCAACGGCCGGGCCGAGCGCGAGTCGCGACGGCGCCACCGCGAGCGAGACCACGAGCTTCCCGCGATGCGTACCTGGCAACATCCGCCGGAAAGCATCGCCGACCTGATCCGCCGGGAACGTTTCGACCGGCAGAAGCTCGAGCTGCCCCGCCCCGATCATCACGCTGACGTCCCGCAGCATCGCTCCGACCCGATCGGGACGCTCCCGAATCATTCGGTCCAGGTCGACGGCAAAGAAGGCAAGACCGTTCCGAAATGCCCCCAGCGAAAGCGCGCGATCATCATAGATGTCACGCTTGCCGATCTCGACGAAACGGCCATCCGTCCGCAGCACGTCGAGGCCACGCTCCTGCGCCTGACCCGCCAGGGAGTTGAGCACGACATCGACGCCCTCGCCACCCGTCGCCTCGAGCACGGCATCGGCCCAGGCCAGCGAGCGCGAGTCGAATACATGATGCACACCGAGCGACTTGAGCCATTCCCGCTTCTCGGCCGTGCCCGCCGTCGCATAGACCTCTGCACCGCACATCCGGGCATAGGCAATGGCCGCGAGCCCGACACCGCCCGCGGCACTGTGAATCAGGACGCGGTCGCCCCGGCAGAGCCGCGCCAGAACACCCAAACCGTAGTGGACCGTCAGGTACGCAATCGGCAGCGCCGCGAGAACCTCGGCGGGATCGGTGGTCGGCGCCGGTACGACCAACTCACCCGAGGTCACGACATGGCGGGCCATGGCGTCCGGCGCCACGAAGAGCACCCGATCGCCAGGGGCCACATGGCTAATACCTTCGCCAACCCGAGAGACTCGGCCGGCGCCTTCGAGGCCGAGTGAACCAACCCCGTTCGGCGCGCCGGGATAAGCGCCGAGCACGCTCAGGGCATTCATGAAGTTGAGGCCGACCGCCTCGACCTCGACTTCGACCATCCCAGCCCCCGGGGCGCGCCGCCCGCGAGCAACCCACTCGAGCTGATCGGGCGATCCGGGAGACAAGAGCGTCAACTGATACGACTCATCTACGCCAACTCGCGCCTCAGGTACCGCAAACGAACCCAAACGTGCGGCGTACCATCGGCCGTCACGATACGCCAGCTCCGCATCGGCCGACGCGGCGATCGAGGCCGGAAGCGCCTCTCCCCAGCTTCCATCGACCGGCAAGTCGACCGCCTGAACCAGCAGCCCCGGCACCTCATGACCGAGCACCCGGCCGACGGCGCGTGTGGCCGCAACCGCGACGTCGCAGGCCCCGTCACCCCCAAACCCAACCGCGCCACGTGTCACCACGACAACCCGCGCGACCTGGCTGTCTCGTTCCGTACACCACTGCCCCAGGCGAACCGCCTGCGTGACGAGCTGCTCGCCGCGCATTACCTGATCCTGGCTCGATCCTTCGCCATCGACGCACCAGATGACATCGCACGCTCCGGGCAGGTCCCCCAAGGCCGTCAACGCATCCAACGAGGACACCGCGTCGACCTGGCCGCCCCGAGCCCGGAGTGATCCGGCCAGGCTCGCTTCCCGATCGCCAATCACGACGAACCGGCGCCCTTCCACCTCGGCATTGACCAACTCCACCGGCTCCCAATCGAGCGAGAAGAACGTCTCGTCGATCGTCCCTGTCTCGACTCCGGTCCAGGCAAACCCGGCCGATTCGAGGGTCGCGATCAGCCGACCCTCGGAATCCGAAACAACGGCATTGCCCGTAAATCCGCCCGGCGACCGATCGGTAACGCTCGCCCGCACAGCGAGCGGCCCACTCTGCCACGAGGCCGAGCCGACCTCGAAGGTTCCGATGCGGACCGGCAACGGCGTAGTCACCCTCGAGTTATCCGGACCAACCGCAGCCGCGATGATCGTCTGCAGCGCAGCATCGATGAGGACCGGATGCACCCGATAGCGCTCGAGACCCGGATCGGTAAGGACCGGCTGCGGCAACGCCAACCGACTTTCCGCGTTGTCCTTACCCGATCGGACTTCCGTAATCGTCTGAAAAGCCGGCCCATACTCCAACCCGCGCAGTCGCAACCGGCGGTAGAAATCCTCGCCGGACTCGACCAAATCAGCAGCGTGTGGCGCATCGATCGCTACGGCCTGCCGGTCCGATACACGCGGAATGGCTGTCGCATCCGCAATCAGGCGCCACCCGGACTCGTCACCACCTTCACGCGCGTGCAATGAGACATGCCGCCCCTTGGCATCGCCCCGTTCGGACCACTGCAGGCGGACCGGCCGCGCCGGCTCGACCGGCAGCGCCTCATGGAGCCGGACATTGCGCAGAAACCAGTTGCCGCCTGCCGCATCCGACACGGCGGCCAGCAACCCTTCCGCACTCGCCGCAGCGGGCCAGAGAACCGACTGCCGCACCACATGATCCGCGAGCCACGTCGTTCCGATCCGCTGCGCCGAGGCTTCCCAGCCGCGTACACCGACTGCCGCGGCGAACGGCGCAACCAAGAGCGGATGACCGGTTGCCCCGCCCTCGGTAACGGCCTCGAGCCCCGGATCGAACCAGTAACGCTCCCGCACCATCGGAAACGGCGGCAACTCGAGATCGTGGTCGATCGGCCCGGGATAGACCCGATGCCAGTCGACCGGAAGGCCGGCGACATGGCACTCACCCAGGAGATTGAGGAACTCGAGTTGAGCATCCTCATCCCGGCGGCCGGTGGACAACACCCGCACCTCGGCGCCGCGATCCTCAGCTACGCGCGTCACCGCCGACGTGAGCACCGGATGCGGACCAACCTCGATGAAAGTGTCGTAGCCGTCGGCCAGCATCCGGTCGATCGTCTCCGCAAAGCGGACCGGTTCGCGAAGATTCTGTCCCCAGTACGCGGCCGTCGTTCCGCTGCCAGCCAGCGGCTCAGCCAGTACGGTCGAATACATCGCGATCGCCGTCGCTCCAGGCACGATGGCGCCCAATGCGTCGACCAGAGGACCCGTCAGCGCATCCATCTGCGGGCTGTGCGAAGCGACATCGACCTTCACATACCTGGTGAAAACGCCGCGTGCTTCCAGTTCAGCGATGATTTCGCCCACCGCATCGGGATCACCGCTCAAGACCGAACTGTTGCTCGCATTCCGAACTGCCACACCGACTCGGTCGGTCCGCGCTCCGATAGCCGCGCGAGCATCGGCATCACCAAGTTCGACCACCGCCATCGCTCCGGCGCCGGCCACAGTGCGCAGCAGCCGGCTCCGATGTACGATGACCGTCATCGCATCAGCCAGCGAAAGTGCACCCACATACCAGGCGGCGCCGACCTCGCCCATGCTATGCCCGACCACGCCGTCCGCCCGGATCCCGTAGTCGCGCAGCAGCGCCGCATACGCCATCTCCAGCGCCACCAGCACGGGCTGGATCACGTCGATGCGATCGAGCTGCCACGTGGGATCGGCCGGATCGAGCTGCAGCTGCTCGGTCACAGACCAGTCGACCAGCGGAGCAAGCACCTCATCGATTGCCGCCACGGTCTGCGCAAACACCGGCTCGGTCTCGAGCAGTCGCCGCCCCATGCCGAGCCACTGCCCACCCTGGCCCGGAAAGACCAGCGCCGTCCGATGCCGCCCCTCGATCGGTGCTTCCCCGGTAACCAGGCCCGCCGCCGGTTCACCGTCCGCCAGCGCGCGTAACCCGGCGACTACGGCGGCTACGTCGCCACCCACAATCGCGGCGCGATGGGGCAGACTCGACCGCCGAGCGAGCACAGCGGCCGTCCGCGCGACTTCCGCTGCGGTAGCGTGCTCGAACCGATCGGCCAGAGCCTTTGCGTACTGACCCAGGGCCGCGGGGATATGCGCGGCAAGAGGAAGCAATAGCCCAGCCGAGCGCACCGGAACCGGAGCGCGCTGAGGACCGGTTCCGACGACGACATGGGCATTGGTGCCGGAGATCCCGAACGAGGTCACCCCACCGAGCCACCGGTCGCGATCGCCCTCCAGCGTCACCGCCGCCGTCGGCACCTGCAACGACGAGGCGCTCCAGTCGAACGACGATGTCGGTTCGCGGAAATGCAGACTCGGCGGCACCACCCCGTGATAGAGGCTGAGCGATGCTTTGATCAGACCAGCCAGACCGGCCGCCGCTTCCGTGTGCCCGATGTTGGTTTTGATCGACCCGACCCAGAGCGGCGCCGATCGCTCCCGCCCCACCACCTCGGCCAGCGCATCGAGCTCGACCGGATCGCCGGCCCGGGTACCGGTTCCGTGCGCTTCGACGAAACTCAGTTGCTGCGCTGGAACTCCCGCGTCCCGATACGCATCGACCAGGAGCGAGACCTGGCCGCTCCGGCTCGGTCGCCCGAACAATCCGGAACTGCGCCCATCGTTGTTGATCGCGCTGCCGTGCAGCACGGCATAGACTCGGTCGCCGTCGCGCTCGGCGTCATCGAGCCGCTTGAGCAGCAGCACCGCCGCCCCCTCCGCCCGGACATAGCCGTTGGCCGAGGCATCGCCGAACTTCGAATGGCCATCGGAGGCCATCATCCGGCCGCGCGAGTAGGCAATCGTGGTGTGCGGCTGCAGGATCAGATTGACGCCGCCGACCAGGGCCGCATTCGTTTCGCCCGACCGCAGGCTGTTGATCGCCAGGTGCGTAGCAACCAGCGACGACGAGCAGGCCGTATCGAGCGTCACGCTCGGTCCGCACAATCCAAACGTGTACGACAATCGTCCGGAGCTGGCGTACCGCCCGGTGCCTTGGGTCGAGTGGAAGTCGATCGTGGTCGGGTCGGCAAAGAGGCGGCTTTCGTACTCGCCGACCCACTGGCCGACATAGACGCCGCAGCGGCTGCCCTCCTGACCCGACGGATCCATCCCGGCGTCGAGAAAGGCCTCCCAGGCCACTTCGAGCAGCAACCGTTGCTGCGGATCCAGCCGCTCCGCCTCCCGCGGCGAAATTCCGAACAGATAGGCATCGAAGCGATCGACCGGCCCAACGAATCCGCCCTTGCGACTGCCGATCCGCCCCGGCATCCCGGGTCTGGCATCGTACCAGCGCGCCAGATCGAAGCGATCGGCCGGGATGTCGGTAATCGTGTCGACACCGCCGGCGACGACGCGCCAAAACGACGCCGCGTCGACGATCCCACCGGGATACCGGCAGCCGATACCCACCACCGCAATCGGCGCGCGAGCGCGAGGTTCGATTCGAGGTGGCGACACGCCGTCCGTCATCAGGGGCGTCCGGGACGTTCAGACCCGACCGCCATCGATCGGGTCAGCAGCGATGCGACTGCCGCAACGATGTCCTGCCGGCGAGGCAACAGGAAAAGATGCCCATCCGCAAAGCGCTGGAGCTCGAACGCACCAAGCGTCTGCTCCTGCCACTGTGCCATATCCGCCTGCGCCACCTTCCGGTCCGCGGCGCCCCAGAAGGCCTGAATCGGAAAATCGAAGGGCATTTCGGATCGATACCGGTAGGTCTCGATCAACGCCATGTCGGCCCGAAGCGCGGGCGTGAGCAGCGTGCGGAGTTCCGGTTCCGCCATCACGACATCGGGCACCGAGTCGTAGCGGCGATTGACCTCCTCGAGCAGCTCGAGGTCCGGCAGATCCCGAACCGGCGGATCGGGCCACGGAAACTGGGGAGGACGGCTGGCGCCGACGAACATGGCTGCGGGCAGCGGAGCACCCTGGTGCCGGAGCCATCGCGCCGTCTCGAACGCGATGATCGAGCCCAGGCTGTGCCCGTAAAAGGCAAACGGCCGGTCCAGAACCGGCAACAGCGCTTTCCCGAGCTCCGGGATCAGCCGATCGAGGTCAGTCATCGGGACATCGCGAAGTCTGGTTTCCCGGCCAGGCAACTGAACGGCACAGACTTCGAGCCACCCAGGCGCCGACTCAGACCAGCCGCGGTAGGATGCGGCCCCGGTCCCGGCAGGCGGGAAGCACACCAGGCGCACCGTCGCCGCCGGATTCCGTCCGACAGCGACTACCCAGCCGTTCGATGCCTGGATTTCTTCGCGACGCAACATTGAGTGCCCTTGGTTGTGCAACCTCGCCCGGATTTCCCACCAACGGAGGCGAACGAGACCCCGGCGCGGGCCAGCCTTCGACGCCCCGAACGCAAGTCATTCGCTAGGTGGTCCGGTAAACCGACGAGGGCCAGAACTCCCGCAACCCCATAGATAAGGCAACGACTGTGCCGAGGGAGAGGGGAAAGCCATCCCCTCGGTTTCCCCGGAACCGACAACGGCGTTCGGGTCTATCGCAGGCGAAACACCACGCCCCAATTAACGTCGTCGTCGCGCGCATGCAACGACTGAGCACTCCAGTGTAGTCTCAGCGCCGCATGTCAGGTTCCTGCCCGACCCCGATTCTCTCCCAGGAATCCCCTCATGACCTGAACCGTAAGCTACATATATTACAATAACTTACATCAACACAACAGGAAGTGAGACCCGGCGCTCCGGCAGACCCGACCATATTGACCGGTCCCCGGCCATCAGGGCGACCGCTGAAAGCGAGGTTTCTCGCAAAACGACGCGAAGGTGATGCCTCTAAGCAACACCATATCTTATGGTGCATAGAAATTGCACTTCTTAGGTCGATTCGTGCCTATGATCACGTCCTCCACCCGATTCGGCCTTCGATGACGACGCCAGATCCGGTTGCCGAAAAGCGCCGCCGGCTCAAGCAACTGTTGCTCGAGCGGGCCGCCGCCGGCTCGGACCAGACGAAGGCCACCCTGCCCCGCGTAGACGGAAGCGGCCCCGCCCGGCTCTCCCTCTATCAAGAGCGCCTGTGGCTGGCCGATCAGCTGCAACCCGATGGTACCGCCTACACCATCCCGTTCGCATTCCGGCTCCGGGGACCGCTCGATCGGCCGGCTTTCGAAGCGGCCATCCGCGAAATCGTACGCCGTCATGAAACCCTGCGGACGACGTTCGTCTCCGGACCCGAGGGCGCCACCCAGGTCGCGCACCCGCCCGAGAGCGTCTCGATCGAGGCCATCGACCTGACGACGCTCCCGCCAGGCGAGCGCGAGCAGGCGGGATGGAACACGGCGGAACGATTGATGGCGGCGCCGTTCGACCTGCACCAGGGACCGCTGTTCCGCCCTACCCTGATTGGACTCGGACCGGACGACCACATCTTCGTGATGGTATTCCATCACATCATTTCGGATGGCTGGTCGATTCACGTTTTCTTCCGCGAACTGACCGCCCATTACAAGGCCCTGATCGCCGGCGGCGCGCCGAGCCTGCCCGACTTGCCAATCCAGTACCGGGATTTCGCCGCCTGGCATCGCGCCTGGGCGGAAGGTGCGGATGCCGAGCCCCATGTGCGCTACTGGCGGGACAGCCTGGCCGGCGCGCCGACCGCGCTGGACCTGCCGACCGACCGGCCCCGTCCTCCCGTGCGCACCTTCCGGGCGGGACAGCGCACCTTCGACCTGAGCGGAGCGACCGAACAGGCTCTGCTGACGCTGTGCCGAGCCGAACAGACGACCCCGTTCGCGGCGCTGCTTGGCGCGTTCGGCGCCCTGCTGCATCGGCTCTCCGGCCAGGACGATATTCTGATCGGCGCCCCATATGCCGGGCGCGGCCGCCCAGAAACCGAGGGGTTGATCGGGTTCTTCGTCAATACGGTCGTGCTGCGCACCCGATTCGAGGGCCGGCCCAGCTTCCGCGACCTGCTGGGCCAGATGCGGACCGCGACCCGCGAAGCCCACCTGCACCAGGACGTCCCGCTCGAGCGCGTCATCGCCGAGTTGAAGCCGCCGCCCGACCCGAGCCGGACTCCGCTGTTCCAGGTGTTCTTCAACTTGTTGGCGTTTGCCACCAATACGTTTCAGCTGCCCGGCGTCGCCATCGAACACCGTGGCGGCGTTCCCGATGAGGCCAAGTTCGACCTGACCCTGTACGCGGTCGACCATCGTCCCGGGCTTCGGTTGACCCTGGTCTACAACGCCGACCTGTTCGACGCCGCCCGCATCGATGAGATGCTGGCACAATACAGCCAACTGGTCGATGCCGTCGCCTCGGACCCGGACGCCGCCATCGAGACTATCTCCCTCGTCACGCCCCAGGCGCGAACCGTCCTTCCGGACCCGGTCGCTCCGCTGGCCAGCACCTGGGCCGGCACGGTCGGCACACAGCTGGCTCGGCACGCCGAGCAGAGCCCCGACCACATCGCGCTCGATGCCGGGGCTTACCAGTGGCGATATGGCGAGTTGCATCAGGCGGTCCGGCGCGTCGCGAATGCGCTGGCGCAAGAGGGCGCTCGTCCGGGCACCGTCGTGGCAGTGCTTGCTGCGCGCGATCCGAGCCTCCTGCTCGCGATCCTCGCCACCCTGGAAACCGGTGCGGCGTTCGTGATCCTCGATCCGGCCTATCCGACCGAACGGCTGGCCCAGATCATCGACCTGGCTGATCCCTCGATCCTGATCCGGCTCGATCAGAAGACACCGCTCGCCCCCGACCTCGAAGCAATCATCGCCGAACGACGCTGGACCCGCGTTCCGCTCGGCAGCGGCGCCGACCTGGCACACACCGCCGCCCGGCAGCACCCGGCAACGCCACTCGCCGTCGAGGTCGGACCCGACGACACTGCGTACCTGGCGTTTACCTCCGGAACCACCGGCACGCCCAAAGGCATCGTCGGCACACACCGCCCACTCGGCCACTTCTGCGAGTGGTACCAGGAAACCTTCGAGCTCGGACCGTCGGACCGGATCAGCATGCTGTCCGGCCTGGCGCACGACCCGCTCCTGCGTGACCTGCTGGCGCCGATCTGGGTCGGCGGCGCCCTGTGCGTACCTGACGGTGACCTGATCGAAGGCCCCGGCCACCTCGGCCGCTGGCTGCGCGATGCGCGGGTCACCGTCACCCATCTGACCCCGCCGATGGTCGAACTGATCGCGGATCCCGGCGACGCCTCGTTGTCGCTTCCCTCGCTCCGCCTCGTCTGCTTCGGCGGCGATCGGCTGACCCGAGCCCGCCTCAACCGGTTCGCTCGGCTGGCACCCGAGGCCCGGATCGTGAACGGCTACGGCGCGACCGAAACGCCGCAATTGATGGGTTACGCCGACCTCGATCGTTCCGCTGCGCCGGAGACGGGCAGCATTCCGATCGGACGCGGCATCGCCGACGTGCAACTGCTGGTCCTCGATCGGAACGGCAAGCTCGCCGGGATCGGCGAACCGGGTGAAATCGTGATCCGGACGCCCTACCTGAGCGCCGGCTACCATCGGGAGCCCGACCTCACGGCGCAACGGTTCCCGCCAAACGGATACACTGGGCTCAGCGACGATCGGGTCTACCGCACCGGCGACCTGGGGCGCTACCGCATCGACGGCGCGATCGATTTCATCGGCCGCGCCGATCGGCAGATCAAGATCCGGGGATTCCGGGTCGAGCTGGGCGACGTCGAAGCTGCCCTCGCTCGGATACCGGGAGTCCGCGAGACCGTTGCGTCGACCGACGGCGCCGAGCCGGACCAGATCCGCCTGGTTGCCTACCTGGCGGGCGCATGGGACACGCCACCGGACCTCGATGAGATCCGCCGTGCGCTTGCTGCGCTACTGCCGGCCTACGCCGTCCCCAGCGCCATCGGCATCCTGCCCGCGTTGCCCCGGACTCCGAACGGCAAGGTCGACTTCCGCGCCCTTCCCCGACTGCAGTCGGCGCCCGCGAGCATCGAACGGACACCGCCGCGTAACGCCAACGAGCTGCGACTCTGCCGCCTCTGGGAAGAGGCGCTCGAGGTCCCGGCCGTCGGCATCCACGACGACTTCTTCTCCCTCGGCGGCCATTCCCTGGTTGCGGTGCGCCTGTTTGCATCGATCGAGCGCGAGTTCGGTCAGCGGCTCTCGCTGGCGACCCTGTTGGCCGCTCCGACGGTTGCCCAGCTTGCAGAGGTCCTGGGCAATGCCGGCCCGGCCCGGCCGGCCGGCGCGCTGGTCGCCATCGAATCCCGTGGCAGCCGGCGGCCGTTGTTCTGCGTCCACGGTATCGGCGGGAACGTCCTCAACTACGTCGACCTCGCGAGAGAACTCGGCCCCGAGCAGCCGTTCTACGGCCTGCAGGCCATCGGCCTGGACGGGCGGACCCCGCTCCTGCGCACCATCGACGAGATGGCCCGGCAATACCTCGCCGCGCTGCGTGAGATACAGCCGCATGGCCCGTATCGCCTGGCGGGCGGCTGCATGGGCGGGATGATCGCTCACACGATGGCCACTCAGCTCCAGCAGGCGGGGGAACAGGTCGAACTTCTGGCCCTGCTCGACGTTCCCGCCCCTCGTCCCCTCACCTGGCGAGACCGACTCGGCCGCCAGCTGACGCGCCATCGGATGCTGCGGAAGCCGGCCAGCCTGATCAACCGGGTGCTCGTCTGGTGGCAGCAACCGGCGGAACGGCGCTGGGCCCGGCTCCGCGCCGTATTCCGTCCGGTACCCGAGGCCAAGGCGGAACCGATCCGCGAGGCCCGTGCGCAGGAAGCAACCCGGACCGACGTGCAGCAAGCCAATTATTTTGCGATGAAGAGCCATTCACCCGGCACCTATCGCGGGCGGATCGTCCACTTCTTCTCGGACCGCGCACCGGATGAAGGGCTGGGTGACCGGCGGCTCGCCTGGGCCGCGCGCGCAACCGATGGCCAGGAAGTCATCCCGATCGGGGGCGGTGATTCCGGACTGATGCTGACACGACCGCACGTCGTCAACCTCGGGAAACGCCTGAGCGAAGTGCTGGATCGCTCCGAGCCAGGGCGACCCGACGGAGAAGCCGCATGAACCTGCTGGCCTTCCTGTTCCGGACCGGACGACGCGGCATCATCACCGTCATCCTGGCCGGTATCGTCGGCGGCCTGGCCAGCGCCGGGTTCGTGGCGCTGGTCAATGCCGCCCTCCACACCACCAATCTCCCGCTGATCGTCGTCGGCTTCATCGCCGTCGCGCTGGCGCGCATCGCGACCAACCTGATTGCTCAGTGGAACCTCGCGACCTATGCGCAGCAGGCAATCCTGCGCCTCTGCAATCAACTCAGTGCGCGTGTCGTCGAAACGCCGTTCCGGACGCTCGAAGAGATCGGCGCCGCCCGCATCATGACCACGTTGACGGACGACGTCGGGACCCTTTCCGCATCGGTCCAGGCCATCCCGACCGTGATCACCAATGCGGCGGTGCTCTTGGGATGCACCATCTACCTCGCCGCTCTCTCATGGGCGTCGGCGCTGGCGCTCGTGATCTTCGGAATCCTGGCCGCGCTCGGCTACAAAGTGCTGATGCGCCGAGCTTCGGGAGCCATCACCGCGGCGCGGCGCGAACGCGATGTCCTGTTCCGGCACTACCGCACCATCACGGAAGGTATCAAAGAGATCAAGATGAATCGCGCGCGGCGCGATCATCTGCTGGCTGGTAGTATCCCGGAGACGACCGAGCGATTGCGCGGCTTGAGCCTCGACGCGGCCCGTCACTACCTCGCCGCCGACGGCTGGACCCAGAGCATGTTCTTCCTGATCATGGGGGTCATGCTCTTTGCCCTGCCCGCCATCTTCGAGACCTCGACTCGATCATTGACCGGGTTTGCCTTCGTGGCGCTCTACGCCATGGGGCCCGTCTGGTCCCTGCTAGGCGCGCTTCCGATCTTCCACCGCGGCCAGACGGCGCTGGCCCGGATCGACGAACTCGGCCTCTCGCTGGAGCGCGTCACCGAAGATGCGCCACTCGCCGGAACGGATCGCCCCGGCGCCACCATCGAGTTCCGCAACGTGGCCTTCCGCTACGATCGCTCCGATCCAAACGGCGGCTTCGGACTAGGCCCCGTCGACCTGACGCTGCATCCCGGCGAACTCGTCTTCATCATCGGCGGCAACGGAAGCGGCAAATCGACCTTCGTCAAACTGCTGACGGGCTTGTACCCACCCGATGAGGGATCGATCGCGCTGAACGGCGAGACCGTCACCGCGGCGAACCGCGAGAACTATCGCCAGCAGTTCGCAACCGTCTTCTCCGACTTTTTCCTGTTCCCCGACGTCACCGGTCTGGGCGACGGCGATATCGACACCCGCGCCCGTGAATACCTGGTGCGCCTGGGCCTCGACCACAAGGTGAGCGTGAAGGACGGCGTCCTGTCGACGACGGCGCTGTCACAGGGACAGAAACGCCGGCTCGCCCTGATGGCGGCATACCTGGAAGACCGTCCCGTCTACGTCTTCGACGAATGGGCCGCCGATCAGGACCCGGGCTATCGGCAGATTTTCTATGCGGAGCTGCTGCCCGAGCTCAAGGCCCGCGGCAAGACGGTCGTCGTCATCACCCACGACGATCGATATTTCGACCTGGGCGACCGCGTCATCAAAC
The DNA here is from genome assembly GCA_037189525.1 of Gemmatimonadales bacterium. Classification (GTDB taxonomy): domain Bacteria; phylum Gemmatimonadota; class Gemmatimonadetes; order Gemmatimonadales; family GWC2-71-9; genus SHZU01. The sequence goes on along the minus strand of JBBCJC010000002.1, from coordinate 801,569 downwards.
TGGACTACGGCCAGATCGTCGACAGCTGGCGACCAAGCGAGCAACGTGACGCCGCCTCCGCCGCTTCACACTGACCGGATCGAGGTCTGGCCGGTCTCGGTACCGGCCACCGTTCCCGCCGCGCTGCACTCGACGCTCACCGCCGCGGAACGAACACGCGCCGCCCGCTTCGTCTTCGACAAGGACCGGTCGGTCTACGTCACCGCCCGCGGCACCCTTCGCCAGGTGCTCGGCAGTTACCTGGACCTCGCCCCCGCCGACGTCGAGATCGTCACGGGCCCGCACGGGAAACCGGAACTCGCACCCCACCTGGGCAGCCAGATCCGATTCAACCTGTCGCACTCGGGGTCAGAGGCGCTGATCGCGCTGACCCTCGACCATGACGTCGGCATCGACATCGAACACGGCCACGATCATTTCGACCTGCTCGAACTGGCCGAGACGGTCTTCTCACCGCGCGAACGAGCCCGCCTGGCGGCGGCCGACCCGGCGCGGCATCGGACGCTCTTCTATCAGCACTGGGTTGCCAAGGAAGCCTACATCAAGGCGTTAGGCGGCGGGCTGTCGATCCCGCTCGAAGCCTTTTCGGTGGCGTTCGACGAGGCTCGGCCCGGCGACCGTTTCACCATCGTCACCAACCAAGGGACCTCGCCGGTCCACGGCGCCTGGATCGAGGCGCCCGATGGCTACGCAGCCGCGGTCGCGCGGACCGATCCCGCCTGGTCGGTCCGCATCCATAAGAGCGGGGACCCGACCCCGCCGCCGCATTTTTAGAGGATCGGTTTCTCGACCAGGTCCCGAACGGTCTGCCGGATGCCCTCGGACAGATGCTCTCCATAGTGGAGCAGGAACACCCCGCGGGAGCGCCGCGCGAGCAGGAAGCCCAGGAAGGGCATATCGGCCTTGGCGGCGTTGCAGGTCTTACACGCCAGCACCAGGTTGTCCGACCGGTCGTAAGCGACCTTGCCCTTACGCGGTTGAACATGGTCCAGCGTGATCTCTTCCGGCGCAAAGGTTTCGCCGCAATAGGCACACACCGGCCCGAACCGAGCCATCAAGACGTCCCGGTGGGCCTGATAGGATTTACTGCCCGTACGACGAAGAGTTTCCGAGCTGCGGGCCGCACTGGGGGCAGGACCGCCCCGGCGGCGACGATTGGTATTCGACACAGATTAGAAAGATAACAAAGTTTGTCGGATTACGGGACATCCGGCCCCCGAACGCCCCAATGAGGGCCGTCTCGGCTCCCGCCGGAGGCCGCCCCGCAGACGATTATATTCCCCGCTTTCCGTCACCATCGACCTTCCGCTTCGATAGAGGAGGAGCGCGCTTGTCGGCCTCCGCCCCGTCTGCCATGCCGCTCGACCTGACCAGCGCCACCGCGTGGTCCGCCATCAACACGATCAGGGTCCTCTCGATGGAAGCCGTCGAGCAGGCCAAGTCCGGCCATCCCGGCACGCCGATGGCGCTCGCCCCGGTGGCCTACGTGCTGTGGCACCGCCACCTCCGCCATGCGCCAGACACGCCGGACTGGGCCGATCGCGACCGCTTCGTCCTGTCCTGCGGCCACGCGTCGATGCTGCTCTACTCGCTGCTCCACCTGTCCGGGTACGATCTCTCGCTCGACGAGATCCGGAACTTCCGGCAGTGGGGCTCCCGCACCCCGGGGCACCCGGAGCGCGGCCATACCCCCGGAGTCGAGACGACCACCGGTCCCCTGGGCCAGGGCATCGGCAACGCGGTCGGGATGGCCATGGCGGAGCGGTACCTCGCCAGCCGGTTCAACCAGCCCGGTCACGACATCGTCGACCACCGGACCTGGGTCCTCGCCAGCGATGGCGACCTGATGGAGGGTGTCGCGGCGGAAGCGGCGTCTTTGGCCGGTCACCTGGCTCTGGGCAAGCTGACGGTCATCTACGACGACAACCGGATCACCATCGACGGCACCACCGGCCGCTCGTTTTCCGAAGACGTCCAGCGCCGCTTCGAAGCCTACGGCTGGCGGGTCCTGACCGTCAGCGATGGCAACGATCTGGGCGCCATCGACGCGGCCCTGGCCGACGCCGCCGCTCAGTCCGACAAGCCCTGCCTCGTCGTCCTTCGCACCGTAATTGCCGACCCCGCCCCGACCAAGCGCAATACCGCCGCCTCCCACGGCGCCCCGCTCGGCAAGGACGAGATCGCCAAGACCAAGGCCATCCTGGGCTGGCCCGACGAACCGTTCCATGTGCCGGCCGAAGCCCGGTCGCACTGGGCGGAATGCCAGACCCGCGGCGAAGCCCGGGTGGCCGAATGGAAGGCGGCCTGGGCCCGGTACGAGGCCGCCCACCCTGCCCTGGCCGCCGAGTTGACCCGCTGGCTGGCTGGCACCGTGGACATCGATTGGGCTCAGGTGCTCCCCAAGTACGGCGCCTCCGATGCCCTGGCCACCCGCCAGGCCTCGGCCGCCACGCTCAACGCCATTGCCCAAGTCATGCCGAACCTGGTGGGCGGGTCCGCCGACCTGGCCGGCAGCACCGGCACTGACATCAAAGGCGCGAGCCTGTTCGAGGCGGGCCGCCCGGGGCAGATGGTGGCCTGGGGTATCCGCGAGCACGCCATGGGCGCCGCCATGAACGGGATGGCCGCACACGGCGGCATTCGACCCTTCGGCAGCACCTTCCTGGTGTTTGCGGACTACATGAAGCCGGCCATCCGCTTGGCCGCGCTGATGCACCTGCCGGCGATCTACATCCTGACCCACGACTCGATCGGGGTGGGCGAGGACGGCCCGACCCATCAGCCGATCGAGCACCTGGCCATGCTGCGGAGCATCCCGAACCTGGTGGTCCTGCGTCCGGGAACCGCTGCCGAGACCGCCGAGGCCTGGCGCGCGGCGATTTCGCGGACCGATGGCCCCACCGCGTTGATCCTGTCCCGCCAGAAGGTCAACGCCGTCGATCATTCGGCCGCCAGCGCGGCGGGAGTCCAGGCGGGAGGCTACGTCCTCTTCGAGCCGGCGACGCCCCCGGAAGCGATCCTCCTCGCGACCGGCTCGGAAGTCGGCGTAGCCCTCGAGGCCGCGCGCGACCTGACCGACAGCGGCCTTCCGACCCGCCTGGTGTCGCTGCCCAGCTGGGAGCTCTTCAAGGCCCAGACCGCCGAATATCGCAATCAGATCCTGCCCCCCGGAGTCCGGGCCCGGGTCTCGATCGAAGCGGCCACGACCTTCGGCTGGCTCACCTGGGTCGGCGAGCAGGGCGAGTCGATCGGGATCGATCATTTCGGCGCGTCCGCCCCCGGTGAGCGCCTGTTCGAAGAATTCGGATTCACCAAGGACCGGGTCATCGCCGCGGTCCGTCGGGTTCACCAGCGGAGCGCCTCATGACCAACCCCCTCGTTCGGCTGGGTCAGCTCGGCCAGAGCCCGTGGTACGATTTCATCACCCGCGACCTGATCGCGAGTGGTACGCTGGCTGCGCTGATTGCCGACGATGGCTTGCTGGGCATGACGTCGAACCCGACCATCTTCGAAAAAGCCATCTCGGGCAGCAAAGACTACGACGCCGACGTACGGCGGTTCATGGCGGAAGGACTCACGCCCGCGGCGGTGTTCGAATCGCTGGCCGTGGCGGACGTGCGGGCCGCCTGCGACGCCTTCCTGCCGGTCTATCTGAGCACCGAAGGGCGCGACGGGCTGGTCTCGCTGGAAGTGTCGCCCACGCTGGCACAGGACGCGGCGGGAACGGTCGCGGAAGCCAAGCGGCTCTGGACCGCGCTCGACCGGCCGAATGCGATGATCAAGATCCCCGGCACGGTGGCGTGCCTGCCGGCCATCACCGAGTGCATTGCGGCCGGGATCAACGTCAACATCACCCTGCTGTTCTCGGTCGAACGGTATCAGGCCGTCATCGATGCGTACCTGACGGGACTGGAAACCCGGATCGAGGCCGGCCTCGCGATCAACAAGATCGCCTCGGTCGCCAGCTTCTTCGTGAGCCGGGTCGACAGCCGGATCGATGGCCTGCTCGACCAGCAGGGCGATGCCCAGGATCTCCGTAGCACCATCGCCATCGCCAATGCGGCGTTGGCGTACCAGGCCTTCCGAACCTCGCTGGTGACCCCACGGTGGCAGCGGCTCGCCGCGCATAGCGCCACCCGGCAGCGCCCGCTCTGGGCCTCGACCAGCACCAAGGACCCGCGCCTGCCGGACGTGTATTATGTCGAAGCGCTGATTGCCGACGACACGGTCAACACGCTTCCTCCGGACACCTTCAATGCGTACCGGGATCACGGCGACCCTGCCGTGCGGATCGATGCCGCGATCGCGACGGCGGCAGACCGTCTGGGACGGCTCGCCGGGCGGAATATCAGTCTTGCGGAGGTAACGGCGTTCCTGGAAGAAGACGGCCTGGCCAAGTTCGCCGCCTCCTACCAGGCAGCGGTCGATGGCCTGGCCGCCAAGATGGCGGCGCTCGCCGCCGGCTGAGTTCAGCGCCGAAGGGCGTAGTTGAGGCTGGTCGACGTCGAATCGGACGCCGGCGGCTCGGGCTCGGCCTTGGGCTCCTTAGGCCGCCGCGGTGGCGGGGGACGAGTCCACAGCGCGATTGCTCCGCACTGGGTGGAGCCACTCTCCAGTTCCGGGGGCGTTTCCGACGGGCCTGAGTACACCTCGATCCCTTCGATTTCATTCACCGGCGTGAGCCAGAGCGCCGACGAGTGCGCCGGAATCCCATCGATGAAGTAGCCGGGCCCGCACCCGCGATGCGCCCGCAGCATCTGCGCCCGACAGATCGACCCTCGGCACTCGACCCGCACCCCCGCGACCATCCGCAGCGCATCAGGCAGGTATCGCACCTGGCGCTCTTCCAGATGCTTCCGGGTGATGTACCGGCCGCGCCCTTCCGACTTGCGCCGGAGCCAATCACGCGGGCCATGCTCCGCCGCCCGCTCTTCCACGGCCAAATCCGGTAAGCGCAACGCCTCGATGCTGGCCAGGAACTCGAGCTCGAGCGTTTCGCGCTCGCGCAGGAGGAGCGGAGAGTTCATCGTCGTGTAGCCGATGGCCGCCGCTTCGATCACATATTGGCCGGGATCGAGGTCTCGGAACTGGAACCGGCCCCGAGAATCCGAGACCGCATTGAGCTCGGTGCCGACCAGGCGGAGCCGGACCCCTTCGAGCGGCCGACGCGGCGTGGTCGACATGACGACGCCTTTGATGGTGCCGGACCCCGCCTGCGCGGCAATCGGTTCGATCCCGTCGACCAGACCGATCGAGGGAACTGCCAGCAGACAGGTGACGAGCATCAGATGGCTCTTCATGACTACCCCCTTCGCGTCGAAATCGCGATTGCCCCACCACACCGCGCCTGATCATTGTTCAACTCGGGCGGCGTTTCCGATGGCCCGCGATAGATCTCCAGGCCAAGCACGTCACTTGGCGCGGTCTGATCGATCGCAGACACCGGGCTCCGCTGCTCGTCGAGAAAGACGGCAGGCGCGCAGCCGCGCGGGTCGTTATTGAGGCGTACGAAGCAACTGCCTCCCCGGCATTCGACCCGCACGCCCGGCAAGAGGCGCAACAAGTCGCTCAAACGATGCGGGCGGCGCTCCTGAATCTCGTCCTGGTCGAAGTATCGGCCGTTGCCGCGGGCCCGGCGGCGGGCAAACGCGCTGGGAGGAGCATCGGCGACCGCGCGGCCCGCCGGGGCGGAGACCACCACGGGCAACCGCTCACCGGCCCCGTCGATCCGAAACTCGATTTCTTTCTGCTCACCCTGCGCCAGGGCAACCGTGGCCGCCAGAGGCGCCATGCCTTCGACGCCGGCTTCGACCCGATACGTTCCGGCATCGAGACCGAGAAACGAGAACCGGCCCGCCGAATCCGTCGTGGCACGTCCGCCGACCGCCAGGAGAACGACGGTAATCCCGCTCACCGGGCGTTCCGCCGGCCCGGTAATGACTCGACCCGTGATGGAGGCAAATCTCGGCTGCGCCACACCCGAAGCCGGATGGGCAGCGAGGCCGAAGGAGGTGGCCAGCACCGTCGTGACGATGATGGTCCGGAACTGCATGATTCCCCCGCGAATTGGGGGTGAGAGGCGCCGACCGGAGTCGAACCGGTGATGGAGGTTTTGCAGACCTCTGCCTTACCACTTGGCTACGGCGCCGGGAAGTCAGGAAAATTGGCACCGCCGCCCGATCACGGCAAGGGAAGAACCGGTCTTTGACCCTACGGTATGGTGTCCGAGGAGGTTCCAACCACCCCCCGCACGCCATAGACAAAAAAGTTGGTATCGCCGAAGCAGCTGCTGGGCACCCCACGGTGTTCACCGTAGTGGAGCACCACCTGCTTCCCGATCATATCCGTAATGGCCGGCACGATGTCTTCGTCACGAACCGTGAAGTACCAGATGGTGGGAGACGCCGCCGTCGGGGTGATGTTGAGCTCCCCCTCCCAGGTCTTGCAGAGCCACCCTTTTTTCGAGAACCGGTAGAGTTGGCCGGATCGCTCGCCGTCCGAATAGGACCAGGTCAGGACAAACCCGGTGTAGATGATCGACAGCAGAATCGGGGTGACGATCACGGCGGCCAGAATGACCGGCCAGCGCCGGCGGCGCACCGGGACTGGGGCCGGTTCGGGTTCTGGCGCAGGGGCAGACGGCGGTTCGGAGGCGGTCATGGCTCAGAAGCTACGGGGAACTCGATCACTGGTCCAGCCGACCACTCGTACTGAAGGCGAATCCCTTCCCGAACGCGACCCGCCAGGCCGGGCGGGCAAGGCCGTCCCCGCCGGTGTAGGCAAAGTCGAGCCGGGCCGGTGAGAGATCGCTGGCAAAGGTCAGTCCGAAGCGGAGCCCCAGCCCGACCGAATAGCCGGCCCGGACCGGCGACCCCGCATACCAGGCCCCACCATACTCCGCAAACGCCGCGACCCCCAGCCCGGCCGAGTTGAGGAAGTCGTCGACGACGGTATAGCGGAGTTCGGTGCCCACCAGGAATGCCTGGTCGCCGGTAAAGGCATGGGCTCGGAAACCGCGCGGGCCCAGCCCCAGTCCCAGGTCGAACTCCGCCCCGGGCATGGGGTTCTTCTGCCAACCCCGGGCCGCATGGAAGACCGCCATCTGACGGGGCGCCGGCTTCAGGACGACCAGACTGGCCAGGTGGACCGCGCCGGAGTCGACCACCCCGGCGTCGGTCAGGCGGCCGTGGATCGAGGTCGAAAACCGGGCAAACCCCCGTCGCCACCCCACCCCGGTGTGCGCCGAGAGGGTGGGGACGATGCCGTTGTCCTGGTAGCCGAAGGCCGCCGGGGTGAGGCCCAGCCCGAAATGGACGACGGTACTCAGGTCGACATCCTCCTGCCGTCCCATCCCTTCGAAGTCCCGGCTCACCAGGAAGCGCGCGGCCCGCCATTGGAGGAAAGGCGTGATGGCCCCCGACACGCTCCGGCCCAGCGTGTCGACCCGCGACTGCGCGGCGTAATCGTCGCGCCGGAGCTGCGCATTGACGCCGACCCGGAGGTATCCCGACGGCGAGCGGATCAGCGCCTGACCCATCCCGGTGCGGGCCAGCCAGAAGCGCCGCTCGAGAATGGCCGATGGATCGGGGTCGCCCTCCGCGAAGCGCAGGACGCGCTCATCGCGTTGCTCGCCGGAAACGAACCAGCTGGTCGGCGACGAAAAGGAGAAGAACGGCTGGGCTATGTCACCGTAGACGGTGTGGCCGTCGCTCCGCGCATCGTAGAACGCCGTGAGCCCCACCCGTCCGCCGATCAAGCGATGGCGCTGGAACGAGGTCGTCACCCCATCGCGGTCGGGCGTCTTCCGGTAGCGCACCATGACCCGGGTGGCCGTGCCGAGCAGATTGAGTTCGTTGACGGATACGGCCCAACTCCGGCTCTCGTCCGAGCCGACGATGGAAAACTCGAACCGGGTGGTGAAGGCGTCCTGGGTCCGGACCCGCAGTACCAACCCCGAGTCCGACCGGACCGAGTCGACCGTGACCCGCCGGAAGATCCGCAGCGCCCGAAGGCCGCGTTCCGTCTCTGCCGCGCGGGCGGAATCATAGACTTCGCCCGGGCGGAGCAGCACCTCGCGACGGATCACGCCGTGGCGCGTCGTGATGTGGAGCCCGTTCAGAATCCGGGCAACCAGCGTATTGGCTTGTTCCTGGGTATAGACGTCACTGGTCTCGATCACCACGGCGGTGATGCGATTCAGTGCACCAGTGGAGTCGGGAGGAGTCTGCGCGTTGAGCGGAGCGGCAATAGCCGCGACCACGGCAAACGGAACGGACCAGCGTAACATGGAGGACAGCGTGGGGCTCGATGCCGCTCAAGCGAGACTTTCGAGCACCCTCCACAGCTCGAGCGCGCTGAACTCATGAAATCGCCGCAAGAGGTCCTGTTCCGTCCGTTCGATGAAGATCCACCCAGTCGACCGCTGCGTCGCGTCGGCAACGAAATGCACCCGGCCCTTGACGGGCACCATGGTGGTATTCGTTTCCAGATACACCTTCCACGTAACGCCGCCGCGCCCGAGGTCGCCCAGATGATGGGCACCAGGCACGCTGGGAATCTCGGCTGCCGTAGGCTGTGTCATGAGTCCTTACAGTTCGCCTGAGGTAGGATGGTAGCGGAAGGCTCCCCGGAGCACCAGACCCACCCCTCACCGTGCAGGCTCCAACCCCTTACTTTTCGCGTGCTATGACCAACGCGTCTCAAAATACCTGCGCCAGCTGCGGCAGTCCCTTCACCGGCCAGTTCTGCAGCCAGTGCGGCGCGCGGGCCGGACAGCGGCGCTGTGAAGGATGCGGCGGTGAGCTCACGCCGGGCGCGCGCTATTGTCATCGCTGCGGGTCGGAAGCGGGCCGAGGCGTCGGGGCCAAGCAGGAACGGTTTGCCTGGGTCGTGGCCGGCCTCGTGGCGCTGCTGTCGGTTGCCGCGGTGGCCTACATGGTCGGCAAAGGCAATGTGCCGACACCGCAGGCTCCTGCCATGGCCAATGCCGGCGGGGGCAGCGGAGCCGTCGCGCAGGCCGGCCGGGCTCCCGATATCAGCAACATGACGCCGCGCCAGCGCTTCGACCGGTTGTTCGAGCGTGTCATGCGCGCCGCCGAAGCCCGCTCGGCCGACACCGTGATGATGTTTTCGCCGATGGCGCTCGATGCGTATGGTCTGCTCGCGCCGGGTGAAGTCGATGCCGATGCCCGGTATCACGCCGCCATGATCCATACCGTGGTCGGCGAGTTTGCCCGGGCCAAGGCCAAAGCCGATACGATCCTTGCCGGGCAACCGGACCATCTGTTCGGCTACCTGATCCGCGGCGAGGTGGCCGAGTACGAGAACGATTCGTCGGCCCTCGCCGCCAGCTACGCCAATTTCCTGCGCGCCTACGACGCCGAGATGGCGGCCAACCGGGTCGAATACCTCGACCATCAGGCCGTCATCACCGACTTCCGTAACCGGGCCCAAGCCAACAGCCGCTGACGGCGAGTTGGCGCCCCTCCTTCGAACGAGTCTTTGCCATGCTGATCCGTGTCGCTCATTCCCCCGATTCCGACGATGCTTTCATGTTCTACGGCCTTTCGTCGGGCCACATCGACACGGGTGATCTCTCCTACACCCATGAGCTGCAGGATATCGAGACGCTGAACCGGCGGGCCCTCCAGGGAGAACTCGAAGTCACGGCCGTCTCCATCCATGCCTACGCCTACCTGGCGGACCGCTACGCGCTCCTGTCCAGCGGATCATCCATGGGTGACGGCTACGGGCCCCGCCTGGTTTCGACCGAACCCAAGCCGGCCGACCCCCGCCAGGCGATTGCAGGCAAGCGGGTGGCCGTGCCCGGAACGCTGACCACCGCGTTCCTCGCGCTCAAGCTGTATCAGCCCGATTTCGAGCCGGTCGTGATGCCGTTCGACCAGATCGAAGACGCGGTGCTCCGGGGCGATGTGCCAGTCGGACTGCTGATTCACGAGGGTCAGCTGACGTTTGGCGACCTGGGCCTCCACCTCTGGGAGGACCTGGGCGCCTGGTGGCTGGCCGACACCGGCCTTCCTCTCCCCCTGGGCGGGAACGTGGTCCGCCGGGATCTGGGCACCGAGGTCATGAATCAGGTAGCTCGGGACCTCAAAGCCTCGATCGAGTATTCGCTGGCCCACCGCGGCGCGGCTCTGGCACACGCCAAGCAGTACAACCGGGGCATCTCCGACGAGCGGACCGATACCTTCGTCGGGATGTACGTCAATCAGTGGACGGTGGACTACGGCGAGCGCGGCCGAAAAGCGGTCCAGCTCCTGCTCGATCGCGGCCATGCGGCCGGCCTGATTCCGCACCAGATCGCGGTCGAGTTCATCGGGTAGCAGACCAGGCGGTGGACCTTGCCCGCCCGTGGTCACTGTCACAGATTCATCCACGACGGGCACACTCGGGAGACTATCGTCTCGTGGAACAAGCCGCCGCACCGTACCAGTTTGCCAGCACGCCCAAAGGCCCGGTCACGGTCCTCGTCGTCGACGACGAGGAACCGATCCGGAACGCCCTCAAGCGTTTCCTGACGCAACAGGGATACGAGGTTTCGACGGCTGCGTCCGGTAGCGAAGCGATCGACGCGCTTCACCGGCAGAAAATCGCCTGCGTGCTGCTCGATGTGCGGATGCCGGATGCCAACGGGATCGACCTGGTGCCGCAGGTCCTCGAAATCGAGCCCAACGCCGCCATCCTGATGCTCACCGCGGTCAACGACGCCGCCAGCGCCGCGCTCTGCATGCAGCGCGGCGCGATGGACTACCTCACCAAGCCCGTCGACCTGACCGACCTGCTCCGCGCCATCCATCGCGCGCTCCGCCGCCGCGATACCATGATCGAGAGCCAGCAGATCAATCACTGGCTCAAGGAAGAGGTGGCGATCCGGACCGCCGAGCTGCGGATGGAGCGCGCCAACCTGGAGCGGATCTCGGTGGCTACGCTCGAAGCGCTCGTCAACGCGCTCGAAGCGAAGGACCCGTACCTCCGCGGCCACTCGGCGCGGGTGGCCGACATGGCGGCAACGGTGGCCGCCGAGATGGGGATGGACGAGGAGGGCGTCGAGCTGGTCCGGACCGCCGGACGCCTCCACGACATCGGTAAAATCGGAATCCGTGAGGAGATCCTCAACAAGCAGGGCCCCCTCACCGACGAAGAGTTCGAGCACGTCAAGAATCACACGGTCACCGGATCACAGATCCTGGCCCCGCTCGCGCATTTGAAGCAGATCATCGACGTGGTGCGCAGCCACCATGAACGCTGGGACGGCAAGGGCTACCCGGACGGACTCGCCGGCGACGAGATCCCCGCCGGCGCGCGGATCATCGGCGCGGTCGAGATCTACGATGCCCTGACGACGTCCCGGCCCTATCAGGAAAAGATGGTGCCCGAGTTGGCCATCGAGCGGCTGCGCGACCTCGTCGGGACCGTCATCGATCCGCGCGTCCACCGGGCGCTCCAATCCGTCGTAGCGCGTCGCGAGGCCCTCATTTTCCTCGACGACGCGCGTGCCTGATCCCGCCAGACCCCGATTACTCGTCGTCGACGACGACGCGAGCATGGTCCACCTTGTACGCCGACTGCTCAGCGCCGCCGGCTATGAGGACGTGACCGTCGTCAATTCCGGCGCCGAAGCCCTCGCGGCCTGTAGCGACGCCGATATCATCCTGCTCGACTACCAGCTGCCGGACGGGACCGGGATCGACCTGCTGCCGCGCCTGGTTGCCCGGCCGGACCCGCCCTCGGTCGTGATGGTAACCGGTGAAGGCAGCGAGACGCTGGCCGCGGCCGCGCTACGCGCCGGAGCGGAAGACTATCTGGTCAAAGACGGCAACCTGCGCGAATTGCTGCCCCAGATCGTCGAGCGGGTCCGGCGCCGGCGCGCCCTGACGGCCGCGCAGACCGCGGTCGAACAGGAGCTGGTCCGCGCCGAGCGGCTCGCCGCCATCGGCGAGATGACGGTGACGCTGCATCACGAGATCAATAATCCGCTGATGAGCGCATCGGCCGAGGTCGAGCTGTTGCTTACCGATCGCCATCTCGATTCGGATCACCGGAGCGCGCTCGAGTCGGTTCGCGACAGCCTGCTGCGCATCCGCGATATCATCAAGAAGGCCGGCGATCTCCGGCAAGCCAGCAGCGCCGATTATCAGGTCGGGCTGCGCATGATCAACCTGGCCATCGGCCACCAGCCGGTGATCCAGCACCGCGGGCGAGCCCTGGTCTGGATTACCCACGAAGACACGGCGCGGCTGGCGGCTCTGCTCCTCCGCCATACCGGGTTCACGGTCGACCGGGTCAGCTCACCGAGCGAGCTGGCCTCGCACGCCAACCGGGTCGACACGGCGCTCGTCGTACTGTCCGCACCCGGCACCTCGGATCCGAAAGCTGCGCTCGGCGGCTTCGTCCCCGATCGCAATCGGCTCTATGCGCTGGTGGCACTGGTCGACGGGATCACGACCGGGGCCCGGGCCGCCGGCGCCGACCGCGTCGTCTCGGTGCCCTTCGACCCCGCCACGCTGGCCGATGAACTCCTCGCGGCGGTCGGCGAACGGCTCTAGCGCCGTGCCGGCCAGTCTGCTCGACCGCGCCGACCGGAACCTGGCGCTCCACAGCGGCTGGATCCAGCGTCAGCTGCCCGGCATGACGTGCCAGGACGACTTGGGCCTCCAGCTCGCCGACTCGGGCCTTCCCTGCGACACCTTCAACACCGTCTGTCACACCCGGCTCGCTCCGGACCTGGCGGCCGATCGAATCGCGGCCGTCCTCGATCATTTCGGCGCCGCGAATCGTCCGTTTTCCTGGTGGCTGAGTCCGGGAGATCAACCCGCCGATCTCGATCGCCGGCTGACTGAGGCAGGTCTCGTGGCCGCGGAATCCGAAGCGGCCATGGCCGCCGATCTGGAAGAGGTTGCTGCGCAGCGCGCGCCATTGGGCGGCGCACTTCGGATTGCCCGGGTCGGCACCGTGGAGGAATTGCGACGCTTTGCGGCCGTGCTTGCCGCCAACTGGGATCCTCCGGACCAATCGGTGCTCGGGTTCTACCACGCCGCAGCCGACCTGTTGCTCGCACCCGGTTGCCCCCTGCGTCTGTATCTGGCCTGGGACGGAGATGAGGCGGTCGGTACCGCGGAAGTGACGATTGGCGGCAAGGTGGCCGGACTCTACAACGTCGGAACGGCCGCTGCCCACCGGGGCCGCGGAATCGGATCACACCTCGTCACGTCGCCGCTGGAGGACGCGAGGCGGGATGGAATCGCGATCGGCATCCTCCAGGCGGCGCCTGGCGCGGAATCTCTTTATCACCGGCTCGGGTTTCGATCGTTCGGACGGTACACCGAATTCAAGCTGCCGCCCCGGTCCTGAGCACGCTCGCGAAAAAATCAGGCGGTTGGTAGCTGGGCATCGGGCGACCGGTCGGGGCCGATGAAGGCCATGGCCTGCAGTCGTTCGATCCGCTCCCCGATCGGCGGATGCGACGCCATCATGCCGAGGAAGCCGCTCTTACCGGCCAGGCGCCGCTCGGCCGGATCGACGATGCACATGTGTGCCGCGCCCCGGGCAATGAAGCGGGTCGGCTCGCCCGCGCCATCCAGCTTGGCAAGCGCGCTCGCCAGCGCCGACGGATTCCGGGTGAACTGGGCGCCGGTAGCATCGGCCAGGAACTCGCGCTTCCGGCTGATCGACATCGCCAGCAGCCGAGTCACGATCGGGGCCAGGATCAAACTGATGAGCCAGAGTCCCAGGACCAGGAGCGCCAGCGGATTGGCGTCCTTCTTCCCGCCCCGCGAGTCACTCCGGCGCCCGCCGCCAAAGCGGAGGAAGTTTCGCATGATGTCGGACAGGAGGACGATGGCGCCGATCATGCCGGCCAGGAGAGTCATCAGCCGGATATCGTAGTTGCGCACATGGGCCATCTCGTGCGCCACGACGCCCTGCAACTCGTCGCGGTTGAGCATCCGCAGCAAGCCAGCCGTGACCGCGACGTGCGCGTGTTCCGGATCGGGACCGGTGGCAAAGGCGTTGGGATCGGTGTCGGGCACGATCCAGACCCGGGGCTTGGGCACCCCGGACGCGATGGCCATCTCCTCGACGATGTTGACCAGCTGGCGTTCTTCGAGCGTGGTCGGATCGATCACTTCGCGGGCTTTGGACGCCGCGAGCACCTGCTGCGCACCACGTTTCCAGGAAAAGAGTGCGATGCCGCCCGCAATCACCGAGGCGACCAGGCCGATGACCGGGACGACGTGGCGATACCCTTCGGGACCCGCATCGCGCGTGAGGAGATAGAAACCGAGGTCGCCGCCGAACCCGACCCAGGCGGTGAACAGGATGAACCCCGCCGTGAGCCAGGCCGAACGACGTTTGTTGTGCGCCTGCTGCTCGAACAGGTTGCGGTCGGTCACGCCACCTTACGGTTTCTTGAAGCCGAGATCGACCTTGGGCACAGCGCGTTCGGCGGCGTCCTCGATTTCCCAGAGTTCCGCCGGCGAGGCCTTGGCGAGCCCGGCCACCAGATTGGTGGGAAACTGATCCTGCTTGGTGTTGTAGAGCGTCGCCTCGTCGTTGTACAACTGCCGGGCAAACGCAATCTTGTTTTCGGTGCTGGCCAACTCTTCCTGCAACTGCCCCACGTTGGTGGTGGCCTTGAGATCGGGATAGTTCTCACTCAACGCAAAGAGCCGACCCAACGCCTGTGTCAACTCGCCCTCCGCCTTGGCGGTGGCCCCGACGCCGTGGGCCTGCACGGCGCTGTTGCGCGCGGCAATGACCGCCTCGAGCGTTTCGCGCTCGAAGCTCATCGCGCCCCGCACTGTCTCGACCAGGTTGGGGATCAGATCGTGCCGGCGTTTGAGTTGCACGTCGATCTGCTTCCAGGCGTTCAGCACCCGATTCTTGAGCGCGATGAGCTGGTTGTACGCCCCGATCACCCAGAAGACGATCACGACCACTACCACCGCGAAGATTATCAAGCCCATGGCCCGTTGCGCCCCCTCGCTATACGTGTCCGACCGACCCCCGGATGGGACCGTATGCTAAAGATGGACTGCTGAGGGCGGAGCGCCAGGGTTTCGGGATATTGCGTCGGCCGGGCGGCTCATGCGTTGGAAGGGTACGCTGGGGTCCGCCGAGCTGTGCCATCTTGGGCTTCCAACCGATGGGAGGTCGACTGATGACGCTGCTCGAAACGCTCGTCACCTTGAGTACGGCGGGGATCCTGGCAGGGATGGTCGTAACCGGCGCAAGCCGGCAGGCGGACCGCGCGCAGGTGACGCTGGCCCAGGCTGCGATTCTGGATGCCTATCGGATCGGCCGATCGGCGGCAGAGGCCCTGAGCCGCCAGATCGAGGTCCTCGTGACGGCCGACTCGATCGTCGTCAGAGATCCGGCCCGCCCGGATCAGCCCCCAATCCACCGGCGGCAAGGCCCCGGAACGATGGCCGTGACCTCGAGTCCCGCGATGCACGCACTGACCTACGGACCGAGCGGACTGTCTCTAGGGCTCGCCAATGTGACCCATCGGCTGCAGCGCGGCACCATCCAGCGGACCGTCGTCGTCTCGCGACTCGGCCGGCTGCGGGTGGAATGAACCGGCGGCCCCATGACGGAACCGCCGGCGGGTTGGTTTATTCGCGGTCGAGACCGTACTTACGGATCTTGGCCAGCAGGGTCGAACGGGCAATCCCCAGGAGCTGCGCGGCGTTACGGCGATTCCCGCCGGTGAACCGGAGCGTCGCGGCAATGTGGCGACGCTCGATCGCATCGATCGGTTCCGGAACGCTGGTGCGGCTGGCGCCGAGTGCGCTCCGAACCTGCTCCCAGTCGACGCCGGGAAGGTTGGTGTCGACCAGAATCGCATCGGCCCCGGAGCTCAGCGCGTCCAGCGCCGAACCGCCGGAATCCTGGACGATCGGGTTGTGACCGTGGGCTCGCAGTGATTCCGCCAGGTCGCGGGTGAAGGCTTCTCGGTCACTCGCAATTACAACGTTCAGGGTACGGCCGGTCGTGAATACGGAGGTCGTCATGTCATCACCTCGACAATAAGCGGAACTTACTTGCACGGGGATCGACACCGGGCCCGCATGGCCACCCCCGCGGGCGGCATTTCGCCCACTCCGGGAAGGGGACGTCCGACCGAAGCGATCTTGTACGCCTACCTCCTGAAAAAGCCGAACGGCCGCACAAGTCCGGAGACCTGTCGCGGCCGTTCGTCAGACGAGCTCCCACCCGGTCGAAGCGCCAGGCGCCTCGTTCTTCTCCCAGATGCCGCCGGAAGGCTGATCCGCCTTCGGTAGGGCATGCCAGGGCCCGGTGGGACGATTCCCGACGCAGATGGCCATCTTCGCCGGTTCACTCATCCAGGCGCTGCGAGTCGGATCGGGTCGCGGACCGACCCTTCGCACTGCACCCCGAGGCGCCAGATCGGAGTGGGTGGAGCACGCGACTGGCTCCACCGCTTTCGCCGACGTGATCACCGGACTCAACGTGACTGCGGATTCAGCAGAACCCCGCCAGCACTCCCCCGACGTTCGACGAAAGTCGCTCACAATAAAGCCATCAGAAATGACCCTATCGGAGACATCTGCAAGGTTGCAAACGCCCCAAAAACTCGCAAGTGCCTTTATTTCTTCGGGTTACGCGATCGGTGTGGATCGGGATGTGGGTCTGATGACGCGATAGGACATGCGCTTAAGGCGCTGCTCGTCCCGTGTGGAAAATGTGGATGGAAAGAATGGGGATAAGTCAGCCGTCGAGGCCGACCTCGATGTACCGATAATCGGGCACCGGATCCATCGAACTGAATACCGCGCCGGCCGCCCCGGCCGCAAACCAGCCCCCGACCAGCATCCGCTGTCCGTCGAGCTGCTCCACGATGGCCCGGAACCAGCGCCGGATGTGACGTACTTCCGGCGCGCGGCGCCCCAACAGGGCCAGCAGCGCCCCCACCCCCGACGTGGCCCGGAGAAAGTGGGCCAACGCGTGGGCTCGCTGAGAGAACTCGACCGCTTTGACTCCGGGCTCATCGAAGAGGACCCGACCTTCGAACACGTCCATCGGCGGCGCATCGAGGCGAGGACCGAGATAGACGTACTGCCGCCCGTCCGGGACCTTCCGCTCGACCACGGCAGCGGCCGTCTCGCTGGTCAGCCGGACGGCCTGGATCATGTCATCGTCTTGCAGGATGCCGACCGCGCCGGTCCACTCGAGCGCCGCCAGGGCGCTATCGACCGGACACCCCGCAGCATCGTCGAACGCGATGATCCGCGGCGCTTCGCCGGCCTGCAGCAGAAAATGCGCAAGGCTCTCGGCGCGATCGGAAAAGGTGCGGATCACGAGGCTCGTCGGGGTGGTCGACATCAGTTCAAGATATCGGATCGGTCGTTAGGGCGTAAGTTGCCGTTTGGGCTCGATTTGCACGATCCACAGCCCGGAGTTGACATCCGGAACGTAGATGTAGCCGTTCCGATAGATGGCGCCCCAGGTTCCGGCCACGTTCGGAATGTGCCCGGCCTTGTCGCCCGTCACGACGTTGCCGATCACACGCCCCTGCCGCAACAGATCACCCTTCAACTCACCGCCGACATCGAGAATGCGCAAACCGCCCTGGTAGTCACCCAGAAAGAGCGTATCGCCCGCCACCCAGATGTTGTGGGTGCCGCCATCCTTCGATTCGTACCAAGCGACGCTCTTCGGCTTGGTGATGTCCGACAGATCGATGACCTGCAGCCGGCCATAGGCGCGGCCGAAGCCCGGCACACCCTGCCCCACTGCCTGCGCAGGAAAGACTTCGTCCGCGACGAAGGCATACTTGCCCGCGCGCCACGCCGTGTGCGTCCCGCGAATGAACCCCGGACCGCCGACCGCCTCGACCTCGCGATAGAGCGCGTTCAGGTCGTACTTGTACTGGGAGACGAAGACCGGATTGTCGGGACGCCCGCCCTTGATGCCGTTGCCGACATCCAGCACCACCAGACCGTCGTTCCAGTAGCTGAGATAGGCCAGGCCATCCTTGACGTCGATGTCGTGCAGCGTCCGCCCCGCGTCGGGCGGCGGCGTCTGCCACCGCGCCACTTCGCGCGGTTTGTACGGATCGGCCAGGCTGATGACACGCATCGAGCCGGTCGCATCGTCGGTCAGATAGACGTGGCCCTGATAGACATAAGTGCTGTGTACTCCGCCGGACACCGTTTCGGTGTAATCGGCAATCGGCTTGGGGTGGGCCGGATCTTCGAGCGAGAGGATCACGATCCCGTTCTTCCGGCTCGACGACTGCTCCCGCGTCATCACCGCATATTTGCCGTCTTCCGTCGTCATCACGTCGTTGACGATACGCGCGTCGACCACCACGGAGTCGGTGATCCGCGGCGCGGACGGGTCGCTCACGTCGACCGCGTACAAACGATCGCCGCCGACACCGGTCAGGCCGCCGGTAGCCAGGTAGCCGATCTTTCCGTTCGGATGGAGCCAGAACTCGGTGGTCATCATGCCGATCGGCAGGCGGCCCAGCACTTTGATCGGCCGAGTCGCGTCCCGGGGCGCCACCTCGACCATCGCCTCCGCCATCTGCCCGGCAAACGAGGCGAACACCTGATAAGTTCCCGGCAGGTCCGCAACGAACGCGCCGTCGGCGTCGATCTGCGCGTTCCCCGACGCAATCGACCATTCCGGCTGCACGGCGGTCTCGAGTGGGCCCGCGGCGCCGCTGGCGCGGACCTGGAAGCGAATCACATCTCCCGTACGGGCCTTGGCGGTTGCCGGCAGCACAGCAAGCGAGCGGACCGGATTGGCTCCGACCGTGATCGGCAGCACCCGCTCCACCGAGCCCACCCGCGCCGTGACCGAGGTCCGGCCGTTGGCCACCGCCGTGATCCGGCCGGAGGGCGAAACCCGAATCACGCCGGGATTCTCACTCGACCAGGCAATCGGATCGGATCGGAGATCCTCGTTGGCTGCGTAGGGTCGCGCC
This sequence comes from Gemmatimonadales bacterium, assembly GCA_037189525.1. Classification (GTDB taxonomy): domain Bacteria; phylum Gemmatimonadota; class Gemmatimonadetes; order Gemmatimonadales; family GWC2-71-9; genus SHZU01. Next base: position 782,596 of record JBBCJC010000002.1, on the reverse strand, counting down.
GCCAGGGTGAGACTCTGCCCCACCACCAGGGCCGTAGGAACAGGCTCCACCTCGATCCGGGACACGGGCAAGGGCAGCACGGTCACCCGCGCAATGGCCGTGACGGGTCGCTCGCTTGCTCCGGAACGCACCAGCGCGGTGGCCACGATCGTCCCGGTGGCCCCGCCGATGACCTGGCCGGTGGAATCGACCGAGCCCTCGAAGTGACCGCCGGACTGCAACCACCGGACGACGGCGCCGTCGATGACCCGGCCCTCCGCGTCGAGCGCCCGCGCCGTGAGCTTGAGGGTATCGCCGATCGAGATCTCGGCCCCCGCCGGCTCGATCTGGACCCGCGCGATGGCCCGCGGCGGTTGCTGCAACAGCATCGCCGCTGCCAGGAACCCTGCAATCATCTCGTTCTCCCCGTGAATGTCGAGTGGGCCGCTACCGGGATCTGCCGGACACCTAAGACCTTATTGACAAACCTGCAATCGCGCCAGACAATATTTGGAAGGCAGGGCTGGCGCAGTCGTCCATGCATACCGTCGGGGCATCCCATCGGGTCGCCGACTGAGACGGATTGGCTCGTTCGATCGCACGGTGATCGGACGGATACTCTGAGCCGAACAGGCTCCCATCAGATGAGGTCAGGAACGATGGCGAAAGGCACCGTCAAGTGGTTCAACGACGCGAAGGGGTTCGGCTTCATCGCGCAGGAGGGCGGCAAGGACATCTTCGTCCATCATACCGCGATCAGCATGGACGGATTCCGTTCGCTCGCCGAGGGTGATCCGGTCGAGTTCGACATCGTCGACGGACCCAAGGGCGCCCAGGCCGCCAACGTCGTCAAACGAGCCGGCTGACCCCGAACCGGCTCGGTCGCCCGCTTTGGCGGGCGGGATTTACTTGCGCTTTTTTGCCGCCGGCTTGGCTGCTGCTTTGGCGGGCGCCTTGGCTGCACTCTTTGCCGCGGGCTTAGGAGCCGCCTTTTTCGGGGCAGCTTTCTTCGCTGCGGGGGCCGGCGCGGGTGCCGCCTTCTTCTTCTCGACCCGCTTCGGCTCGGCCGGCTCCGGACGACGCGCCTCGACGGGCTCGGCCCGCTTCGGTTCAGCCACCGGGGCGGCGGCCTTTTTGGCAGCCTTACCCCGCTCCCGCTCGGCAGCCTTCTCGGCCCGCTTTTCCGTTGCCTCACGCACTTCCGCGAGGACCCGTTCCGTTTCGTCCTGGGTCATCAGGGTGCGCCGAACCGCGTACCGAAGGATCTCTTCCGCGTCGGCGACCTTGAAATCGCCCAGACGGGCACCCGCCCGGATCAAACCGACGAACGCATCCGCGACGGGATTCCGCAGTACCGATGCGATTCCCGGCAACGCCTCCATCAGCGATGTGACCTGCATCCCGCCAAGTTCGGTTGCCACGTGATCCCTCGTTCCCCGGTCTCGAGCTGGACCGACCGGGCGTCAACGTATCACATGGGCAGCGGATCCGTCAAGAAAACGGTGTCTCGATAGCGAGGAGTTCTAGAGGCGACTCCGAAGAAACACCGACCCTGACAATCCCCGAAGGGTCTGATCTCCCGACCCCGGCTCTAACCGACCCGATTCGTACCGGATGGTTGGCACCAGGCTGAAGCGCTCGGACATCCGGAGACCCAGACCTGCCTCAGCGCCAATCATCCGCCCGGGCGTTTCCCCGATGCGCGCGAGCCGGCCATCGATGCCCAGATGGCCCTCCACCGCCGGGGTGAGCGAGGACCGAACCGAGGCGCCCAGGCTGCTGATCCGCTCCCGGTTGCCAACCGACACGCCATCGGCATCGCCGTCGGTGCGTTGATAGTGCCACCCGAACACCGCCAGCGACGACCGCGCGCCGAGCGCCGTGACGGTGGCGGCTTCGGCAATCCAGCGGGGGCCGGGGCGATAGACTCCGGTCACCGTCGACCCGGTTCCGAATTCATCGGTGCCGAAGGTGCTGAAGGTGAGACCTGCCGTAACGCGAGACCGTCCGACCACGCGGTCGACCCCGGCCCGAAGCCGGCCTTCGATCCCGGGCTGGTAGGCGTAGGAGGCCTGACCGTCCCGATAGGGAGTGTACTCGGCGCTCCACCGCAGGCTGCCGGCCAAGCCGACGTTCCATTCGCCGGCGGGAACGGCCACGGCCAGCCCGCCCGTCAACGCGGCGCCACTGCCGTGCGCGGGAACCGGAAAGGCCAGGAAGCTCGAGGACACGGCACCGAGCACGGGCGCATCGTCGAGCGGGGCGTCTTTGAGGCCGGTCGGCAGATTCGCCGCCACGGTCAGCACGGCCAGATCGTGACCAAAGGTGTAGGTCCCCCGGACCTGGGTATCCGTGAGCCCAGATACCGAGCGCGAGCCAACGCCGCCCGCGAGCCGGCTGTCCACCCAGGCCGTACCCAGATCCAACCCCAGCGCGCCACGCCGCCAGCCGAGTCCGGCGGGCACCACGATCTGGCGCACGGTGAACTCGTCGGCCGCGGTTTTGAATCGCAGCTGCCGAGCCTGCACACCAACCACCCAGGCGTTGCGCTCATCCGCAGTGGCCGGAGTTTGCGCCCGGAGCCCGGCCGGAACGACAAGGGCGGCAACCAGCAGAAGACGGTGTCGCATCATGGCCGCGGAATCACGATGATCAACTCGGCAATCGAGCGGATCCGGGAAGGATCGTCCTGTCGCAACGCCTCGGTGGGCCGCGCATGGGGCAGCGGCAGACGGTGCGCGGTTTGACGGATCAGGGTCCCGGCACTCGAGGGCGCCACGATGTCGAGGGCATCGAGCGCGGTGGTGAACCCGCGTTCGGTCCCCGCTGTTCCGGGCCCGGTCACGAAACCGGAAAGCTGAGTCGGGGTCCGCCCCATGGCGACACTGAGCCGATTGGCGGCCGCCGCTTGCTCGCGTGCATCCTGGAATCCGGGATCGCGTGCGACGGCGGCCTGGAACTCCGCAGCGGCGGCGGCAAAATCACCCCGGTCGCGCGCATCGAGTCCGCGGCTGAAGGCGAGAAAGGCCTGCAGGTCCGCGGTCGGGCGCTCGTCGATGGCGCGCCGCTCCGCAGCCGAGAGCGTGATGCCCAGCTGGCCGATGAGTTCCAGCACCACCCGCTTCTGCATGGCAAACAGCTCGGCCAGGCGATCCGAGGCCGAGCCCCGGGCGGCGACGGCGCCGGTCTGCGTGGTCACGGCGCTGGCATCGAGGCGGAGGTTGCCGCCGCGCGGCTCGTCCCGCAAAGTACCCTGCACCACCCGCTCCGCCTTGAGCAGGCGGCCCGATCGCGCTCCGGTTCCGGGCTCGGTGCGCTGCGCGGCCGTGAGCGACATTTCCTGCGTCAACGCCTGTACCCGCTCCCGCTCGACCAATCGGAGCGATCCGATCCGGCTCAGATCGGTGAGGATCAGATGCGTGATCCCCTTTTCGAGCGGTTGGAGCTCCCGGTTGTTGCCCAGGTAGCGCCAGGGCAGCACCGCCACCACGTTGGGCGTCGGACGCTCCCGGCTCAAAGCCCCTTCGCGCGCAACCGCGTCTCGGGCAAACGCCGCCAGTTGCCGCTGCGTGACATTGGTGAGCCGCAGCCCCACCTCCGCTTGCTCGGCACGACTGAGCCGCATCGCGGCGAGCGACTGGTATACCGTTGCCGCGCTGTCGAGATTGCCCGCGCCTTCGAACGCGAGTCCGAGATAGACGAGGCCGGCAAAGGAGGGTTCGACGGCGCGAGCGGCGCGGAGCACATCGATGGCCTGGGTCAGGCGGCCGGCCTGATAGTAGCCGACGCCCAGCCGCACCAGGAGATCGCGATCGCGTGGCGTCCTGGTGCGCGCCGCTTCGAGGCTGGGTAGCTCGGCAGCCGGCACCGTGACCGGACCGGATGCCCCCGCAGCGCATCCGGCCGCGAGTGCGAGCGAAAGGGAGACGGTCCACCGGGCGCCTGAGACGATCATGCGCTGATCACGTCGCGTTCTGGGGAATGGCGCAAGATAGAGGCGACCGGGCACGAGGCAAAGCGGACTGTCGCGTCGCGCGCCGAGCCGGGAGTCGATGACCGGAAAACGGCCTCGTCACTCCGGTGTGGTAAAGAGGCGGCCCCAGCGAATGTTGGTCAGGTACGGAGCCCGCTTGAACGTCTCCGGGTCGTAGCTGAAGTAGACGATCAACGGCCGTCCACGCACGTTGGCCCGCGGCAGAAAGCCGTAATACCGGCCATCATAGGAGCCGTCGCGGTTGTCGCCCAGCATCAGGAAGGAATCCGGCGGCACCACGATGGGGCCCCAGGTATTGAGATCCGGATTGTACCGGTCCGGGTTGCTGCCGACGTAATACCGGATCTGCCACCGACGCATCTGGGCCCGCGACGATGCGTCGGCGTGAGAATTGAGGTCGGTCCGCACCACCCACGGCTCGTCGACTTTCTGGCCGTCACGGTAGAGCGTTCCGTTTTCCATCGAGAGGGTGTCGCCCGGGAGACCGACCAGCCGTTTGACGACTTTGAGACCTTCTTCTTCGACCGAGTCGAACACGATCACATCGTTCCGCTCGGGTTCACGCACGGCCGGCAGGCGCTTTCCGATCAGGGGCACTTCCGCCCCGTACAGCAACTTGTTGACGAAGAGGAAATCGCCGATCAGGAGGGTGTTTTCCATGCTGCCGGACGGGATCCGAAACGCTTCGACGAGGAAGGTACGGAGGAAAAACCACACCACCAGCGCGACGGCGATCGATTTGATCCAATCCCAGATCCAGCGCACGAACCCGCGCATCGACCGCTATTCCACCCAATCCGCGATGAAGAGGTTGGTTTCCCGTTCCGTCTTTCCGTTACGGTTCGACGCCCAGATCAGTTTCGTGCCGTCCGGGCTGAACATCGGGAAACTGTCGAAATCCTCGTAGGTGGTGACCCGTTCCAGGCCACTCCCGTCGATATTGATCAGATACAGATCGAAGCGTCCGCTGCGCGGCTCCGTGAAATTGGACGAGAAGACGATCCGCTTGCCGTCCGGATGGAAAAACGGCGCGAAGTTGGCGCCGCCCAGGCGGGTGATCTGCCGGGCATTGGAGCCGTCACGATCGGCAACCCAGAGCTCGACCCGCGCCGGACGCACCAACCGCTGCTGCAGGAGCCCGCTGTAGTCGGCCGAGTCGCGCGCCGTTTCGGGATACCATGCGCGCCAAACGATCGAGCGGCCGTCGGGCGAGAAGAACGCCCCGCCGTCGTACCCCACGCGCTTGGTGATGCGACGGAGGTTGGACCCGTCGATATCCATGGTATAGAGCTCGATATCTCCATCCATCGTGGAGGTGAAGATGATCGAGCGGCCATCCGGCGATACCGTAGCCTCGGCGTTGTACGCGCCGTTGCTGGTCAGCTGGCGGAGATCGGAGCCGTCGACCTTGGCGGTGTAGATCTCGAAATGACCGAGCGGCCAGACATAGCCGCGCGACTGATCGGGCCGCGCCGGGCAGGCCGGATCGTGCTTGAAGGTGGAACTGTAGAGGATCCGGCGATCGTTGTCGTAGAAATAACCGCAGGTCGTGCGACCCTGACCGTTCGAGACCCGGCGCATCCCCGACCCGTCGGCATTCATCACGTATTGCTGGTCGCAACCGGTTTCCAGTTGTTCCTGCCGCTGGAAGATGATCTTCTGACCGTCGCGCGAGAAATACGCCTCGGCGTTGTTACCGCCGAAGGTGAGCTGCCGGATGTTGGTCAAGTGGCGCTCGCCGGTCTCCGGCGCGACCGTGACGCGGCTCGCGCCGGATTGACCGGAGGAGCAGGCCAGCGCAAGGACACCAACCGCAGCCACCGCTACAGGAAGAGAGAGTTTCATCAGATTCGGCACACCATGTTCGCGTTCGGGACCATCGGAATCGGGCGGAATATAGCCACCGTCATTCCAGCCGGTCCCCGTGAGTTCGCTCGTGTTCCCGCCGGGCCTGTTCAGCCCAATGGTCTCGCGCAATCCGCCCGCGGTACCCGCCGATCGACCGGCTGATCTCATCCAGATCCTCCTCGGTCAGCTCAGCCAGTTGCCGGTAGGTGGTAATGCCCCGGGCAAACAGGAGGCGCTCGATGGCGGGACCGATCCCATAGATCCGCTTGAGATCGTCCCGGTCGCCACTCGGCGGGCGACCGTTGCCGGCCGGCCCGTTGAGACGAGCCCTGACCAGATCTTCCCGCAGCTTTGCTTCCTGCGCACGACTGGCCTCGACGAACGACCGCCGATCGTCGAGCAAGGCGCGGAACCGGACATCCCGTTCGCGGATCTCCGCCCGCAGGCTCTCGACTCGGGCCGTCAGACGCTTCTGCTCGGCCTCGATCTGGTCTCGCTCCCTGCCCATGACGACGAGCCGGGTTTCGAGCTCCACGACGCGAGTGTGATTGGCGCCGTTGGCGCTGGCCAGTTGCTCCCGCTCGCGACGGAGCGCGGCCAGTTCGTCTCCCTGGGCAATTGCATCCCGCTCGATCCGCACGAGCGCCGCGGTGGCGTCATCCCGTTCCCGCGCCAGGGAGCGGATCAGCTCCTCGCGGTCGGCCACCTGGCGGCGCAGCGGTTCGAGCCGCTCGACCTGCGCCAGCAACGCCCCGCGCTGCGCAGCAAGGCTCGCCAGCTCTTCCTGATGCGCCACTCGCTCGGCACGGAGAGCCGCTTCGAGGTCGCCCACGCGCACGGCCAGGCCGTCGACGCGCGCCGTAGCGGTATCGCGCTCGCCGGCGGCGGCTTCCGCGGCCTCGATCGCCTCACCCACACGGCGCTCCTCTTCCGCTACCCGTGCCGCCAGCTGAGCACGAACGGTCTCGCTCCGGCGGCGCTCCTCGGCCGCCGCCGATGCCAGGCGGTCACGCTCCTGTCGCACCGCCTCGAGTTCGGCCTCGACCCGTGACAGCTCCGCATCATCCCGGTCTTGCACCGCACCGCGATCGGTCTCGGCCGGTTCATCGGCCCCGAGCCCGCCGCTGGCCCAGGAGCCAACGACTACGGGCTCGCGCGCAGCCAGCGTCTCCAGCTGCCGCTCGAGTTCCCCGATCCGTGCCCGGCTGGCAGAGAGCTCGGCCCGGGCATTCTCGATCCGATGGGTCGCGACGTCCCGGCCGTGATCCGCCTCTTCGAACGCCACCCGCAACGCCTCGAGTTCGGCCTGCACGGCCGCTACGGTGCGCCGAGTGGCCGCCAGGTCTTCGGTCACGGCCTTTTCTTTCGCCTCGGCCTTGAGCAGGTCCGCCCGGGCGCGGGCCGAGCCGACTTCGAGCGTCTGCCGGTGCGTTTCGAGACTGGTGGCGCGGAGTTCATCCCGCTTCCGTCCCACTCTCCGCGCCCAGAGACCGACGACGAGACCGCCGCCGACGAGACCCACCGCGAGCGCAAAGCCGTCCATCATCGGAAGGCCCGAAAGTCGGAGGCCGTCGGATCGTGGCGATAGACGCGCCCTCCCCGCATGACCATCACGACGCGCTGCACCGCCGTGATGTCATCGAGCGGATTGCCGTCGAGGACGATCAGGTCAGCCTGATACCCCGGGGCCAGTCGCCCGATTTCCTTGTCGAGGCCGAGGATTCGGGCGTTGACCGACGTGGCGGAGAGGAGCGCGTCCGCCGGCCGCTGCCCTGCCTGGCGGACCCGGCAGACCAGATCGTCGGCGTTCCGCCCGTGGGAACCCGCAAAAGCATCGGTGCCGAATCCGATCGTCAACGACGGCACCCCGATCGCTTCGCGCAGCGCGCCTACCGCCAGCGGCACCGAGCGCTCCATGGCGGCAAAGAAGTCGTCGCCCATGCCCGGCAACCCTTGGAACCAGCGCCGATTGTCCAGATAGTTCCGGAAAATCAGGCTACACTGCGGACCGAACGAGGTCCCCTTCGATGCCATCAGATCCAAGGCGGCGCGGGTCGCAAACAGACCATGCTCCACCTGATCGCATCCGGCTTCGGCCGCCGCCTGGATGCTCTCGTCGCGGTGCGCATGGACAAAGGTACGCACGCCGGCGCTGCGGGCTTCCTGACAGATTGCTTCGAGCTGCGCCGGGCGAAAGGTCGATCCGCCCCCGTCGGCCAGACGCGCCGACGCGAAGACTTTGATCAGGTCCGCACCAGCCGCCACCCGTTCCCGCACCTGACTTCGCAGTTGCTCCGGTGTCAGCGCGCTATCCGTGATCGGCGCCAGGCTGGTCAGCACGCGTGGACCCGGCGTGGTTCCGGCCGCAATGGCATCCCGTAGATCGCGATCTTCGGGCGCACCCAAACTGACGATGGTCGTGAAGCCGGCCATCAGGGTGCGGTATGCATTAGCCGCCGCCGCGAGAGTTGCCGTGGCGGGAGAATCGCCGTCGCCGGCGACGTGCATCCGGCCTTTAGTGGTGATGTACCAGGTCGGATGCACGTGCAGATCGATCAGGCCGGGCATGACGGTGGCCCGCGGAAAATCATAGGCGGGTGCGTCCAGTTTCCGCGGCTCGATCCGAAGGATTCGGCCACGATCGACGACCACTGTCGCATTTCGATGCACGGTGCCCTGGCCATCGATGACGCGACCGGCAAAGATCGTGATGGGCCCGTTCTGGGCTCTCACCATCCCCGGCATCGCGGCCCACAGCAGCACTGCGCTTATCGAAGCAATCCAGCCCATGCATCCTCACCGCGTCGCCCCGGTGGGCTCCGCGAGGTTTCTCAGGTATCCAATCGTGCAAAATAGGGACGGGCCGAGCCCAAACCTACGTCCGCAAATCAGACTGGCTAGGGTCTGGCCACGGCCCAATGCCTGCAGCATCTTGAATCCGATGCCTGCGCCTCCTCGCCTTGCCCCGGCTGCCCCGACTCGGGGCGAGGCCGCCGTCGTCGACCGGTCGCCGTTCTGGATCGGATCCTCCGCGTCGAGCACGCTCCGGCTCCACCTGCCGGGCATCGCCGACCGGCACGCCTCGATTACCGAGCGCGAAGACGGTTTTTACCTGACGCCCTTCTCCAGCGCCACGACCGTACGCGTGGGAGGCCGCCAGATCTCGGCCGCCACGCGACTGTCGGACGCCGATATCATCGAGTTTGCCCCTGCAGCGCGCTACGAGTTCGTCACCGGAGCGGTGCGCGCCAAGCCGGTGGAGCCCGACCCCGCACCGGTCTATGCGCCCGAGGCTCCTCGCCGGGCTCGGTGGTGGAAGCGGAGGCGGCGAGCGGGATCGGCGCGGGTCGGGTTCCCGATCTGGGCCTGGCTGGCCATCGGTTTGATCGTCGCGGCCGGTGTCTACGGCGCGTCCCTGCTAGTCCGCACGGTCCGATCGGCTGCCGGGGGACCGGAGGGACCACCGCCGCTCACCGAAGCCGAGGGGCGGCTCTACGACAGTCTGATGGTAGAATCGACCCGAAGTCTGGAACGGGGAGCGACACTGCTCGATCTGGGCCTGCAGGAGGAAGGGCTTCGCCAGTTGGCCGACGCCATCACCGTGCTGGACGCGAGCCCGATTGCCCGGAACCCGTGGGTCGAGCCCAGCATCAACACGGTGGCAAAGGCGGTCCGGGACATCTACCAGGCTCATCGCCTCAACCCGCCCGCCGGCCTTCGCGCAGCTGGCGGCAAGCTGGCCGACCTGAGTCAGACGCTGAGTTCGAACCTGACCGCCGATCAGTTCCGCCAGGCGGTCGACCGGGTCCAGACCGCGTTCCAGGCCGCCCACAGTCGTCCGTTTACGATTACCGGCCAGGACCACGCCGAGCACGTTTCACTGTACGGCAAAGGAAGCGCGCTGGACATTCGCGTGCGCGACCTCTCCACCGAACAGGTTCGTTTTCTGATCGATGCGTTCGGCCGTTCGGGAATCCGGGTCAAAGACTTCTCGACCGATGCCATCCTGCAGGCGCAGATCCAGGCGGCCCGGGCCCGCGGCTGGAACGATCGGGCGGGAACGGGCCTCCATCTGCACATCGACCGTTTCCGCGATCGGCGCGATCGCTGGACCGTGACCGCCGGCGGCCCCTAGCGCCGGTCCGGCAGCCGCGCATCACACCATCCGGTTCGCTGCTCGGGTCACGGCCGCCGCAAACGCCGCCGCCGTCGCAGGCCGCTCGGTGGGCAGCGGCGCAATCGCTCCACGGACAACGGTACGCATCGGCTCCTCCAGTCCGCGCGGAAGCACGGGCGTCGGTCCCTGCGCAAGCCGCTGCCGCAGTTCGGCCTCCGATTCACCCTCGGGAAAGACCAACGGCAGCGCTCCGATCAGCAACTCGCACAAGGTCACCCCGAGCGCATACACATCGATGGCGGCCGTGGCCAGCGCGGGGTCACGGAGCAACTCCGGCGCGGCGTACCCCAGCGTCCCGATCTCCTCTTCGATCCATCCTTCGGGCAAGCCGCGCGGCGGAGTCCCGCAGGCCGCCACACCGAGATCAGCCAGGCGAACCGTGCCGTCGGCCATGATCAGGATGTTGGACGGTTTGACGTCGCGATGATAGACGCCGTTGCCATGCAGCCAGTCGAGCGCATCGGCTACCTGGCAGACCACGTCGGCGGCCCGCTGAACGCTTAACGGCCCGCTTTCCAAACGTTCCCGCAGGCTCCCGCCACTCGCCAGTTCGAGGACGAGAACCGGCTCGGGTTCGAGCACGGTACGGTAGCAGCGCAGCAAGTGTCGCTGCCCGCCGAGTTCGCGCTGCAACCGTCCTTCGGTCTGGAAACGATGGAAGAGATCGAGCCGCTGCCGGTCGGCCGGCAGGAGGTGTTTGAGGGCGACCTGGTTGCCCGCCGAGTCCTCTGCAGCCCAGATCGGCGCCGCGCCAGGCCGCGAAAGCCGCTGAATCAGGCGATAGCCTGGCACCACCGGCCCCTCAGGTGTGCAGGAACTTGAGGCGGGTCACCTCGGCCAGGGTGATCTCGTCGCCGTCGTCGAGCAGGAAGTGATCGCCCCGTTTGAGCGGATCGCCGTTGACCGCGGTGCCGTTCAGGCTGGAGTCGATCAAGTAGTACTGCCCCGCCTTCCGAACCAGGGTGCAATGGTAGCGCGATACCTGGCTGGCCGAGTCGCTGATGACCAGATCGTTCTTCTCGGCATCGGCCGGCCCCTGCGCAGCGCCGATCTTGAAGATGCCCTTGTCCTTGTCGAGAGTCACCAGCTTACCCCGGCCGACGCCGTCGACGATCTGCAGTACGGCAGCCCGGGTCGCGGCAATCGCATCTGCTTTCTGCTGGCGCGACTCCCGATACTTGACGCCCAACTTGACGACCAGCACCAGGCCCGCCGCCAGAATGACCAGCACCGGGATGATATACAGCGCCTGGCGCTGCAGGTCGGAAAGCCGCCGGCCCTTCTCGAGCTCCGCCATCAGACTTCTGGCCCGCGGGTTGGCGCTATCCTGATCGAGCACGAAGCGCAGATGCTGCTCGGCCGTCGTCCAGTTCTTACCGCGGATGTCGATCTCGGCCTGATTGAGTCGGCTGGCGACCACATCGCGCGTCGCCTGATCCGCTTTACCGGCTTGCAGTGCCCGTTCGTTGGCTGCGCGAAGATCGTCCCGCGCCTGCTGCAATGCGCTCTGTGCCACGACATTGGTCGGGTCCTGCAGCATGACCTGGGTCCAGCGCGCCATCCGCTCGCGAATGTGCGCCACCGTGGTATCCGCCGCCTGGTCCGCTGCCAGCGCCTGCTGGATCGCATTCTGGAGCGCCTGCTTTTCCTCCTGTGACTGCACGGCGGCGCCGGATGATACGATGGCTGGCGCAGCAGCATCTTGCGCTGGCGTTGCTGCGGTGCCTGCCGTGGCCGGTGCAGCCGCGGGCGCAATGGCCGGAGCCGTGCCTGGCGCCGGCAACTCTTCGGGTGGCTTCACCGCCTCGGCCGGCGGCTTCTTCTTTTTCTTGAAGAACGGCAGCGGAATCTGCGCCTCGAGATTCGAGGCACAGAGTGCAACCAGCACCGTCATCAGCACCATGCGCCGCATCACGCCTCCTTCGCTTCTCCGCTGTCCGCAGCCGGCGCGGTCGCAGCGGCGGCCAGATTCTTGGCCTCCGCATCCACCTCTTCCCGAGTGCCTGCCAGGAGAACGACCTCTTCACCGTCTTTGACGACGCGGACCACCGTGCCCTTGGTGACATCGCCACCGATGATCAGCCGGGACAGCGGACTCAACAGATGCCGATCGATGGTCCGCTCCACCGGTCGGGCGCCATACGCCGGATCATATGATAGCTGCGCAAGCAGCGTTACGGCGTCCGCGTCGACTTCCAGCGACGCTTTGTACTCGTCCCGAACCCGGTCGGCCAGACTCGCCAGATGGATCCGGACGATCCGCTCCAGGCTGTCGAGTTCGAGCGAGTTGAACGGGATCACGCCGCCCAGGCGATTGAAGATCTCGGGTCGGAGCGTGCTCTGGACCACCTGCATGATGATCTCACGCCGCTCGTCGGCCGTCTTGGCGACCGCGTTGGCCTCTTTGACACCGAGGTTGGACGTCAGGAGCACGATCGTATTGGTAAAATCACAGAGGCGGCCCTTCGCGTCGGTCAGGCGGCCCTCATCGAGCAGCCCCAGCATCAGGTCCATTACCTCGGCGTGGGCTTTTTCGATTTCGTCGAACAGTACCACCGAATACGGCGAACGCCGTACCTGCTCGGTGAGGAAACCACCCTGCTCCGATCCGACCAGCCCCGGTCGTGATCCGATCAGACCGGAGATCGACCCGGCGTCCTTGTATTCGGCCATGTCGATCCGAATCAACGCGCTCTCGTCGTCGAACAGCGCGGCCGCGAGCCCCTTGGCCAGTTCCGTCTTGCCCACCCCGGTCGGGCCGACGAACAGGAACGATGCCGGTTTCCGCTTCTTGCGCAGATCCGTTCGCATCCGCCGAGCGGCTTCCGCCAACGCTTCGACCGGTTCCGGCTGACCGATGACCCGTTCGGCCAGGCGTTCTTCCAGTTTGAGCAACCGATCCCGCTCGCTTTCGAGCATCCGGGAAATGGGAATCCCGGCGCGGCGGGCGACGACATCGGCAACGTCGTTGGAGCGGACGTCCTGCGGTACCATCACGCCCCGCTCGAGAATGGCCGCCTGGCGCGCAACCAGATCAGTCTCCTGTTCCGCCAGGAATTTGAGCGCACCGTAGCGCAGTTCCGCCGCCTTGGCGACATCACCCTGGGCCTCGGCAGCCGCCAGCTCGCGCTGCTTGTCCTGAATGGCCTGACGAGTAGTCTGCAGTCCGTCGGCAACCGTCTTCTCCTCGTCCCATCGCGCCGCCACGGCCGCGAGATCCTGCTCGGCGGCGGCGATCTCGCGCTCGACGGCGGAGGCGTCTCCCTCACCGCTGGCGCGGATACCTTCCAGCTTGGTCCGGAGACGAACCAGCGCGCGCTCCTTCTCGTCCAGGAGATTGGGCTTGGCCTCCCGCTGCATCCGGAGACGCGCGGCGGCCTCGTCCAGCACATCGAACGCCTTGTCGGGAAAGTACCGGTCGCGGATATGGCGTCGGCCCAGTTTGACCGTGGCCTGGAGCGCGTCCTCCGTGATCGCCACGCCGTGATGGGTTTCGTAGCGGCCTTTGACGCCCCGCAGCATGGCCAGTGTCATCTCGTCGTCGGGTTCGTCGCAAACGATCCGCTCGAAGCGACGCGCCAGGGCTCCATCCTTCTCGATCGACTCGCGATATTCGTCGAAGGTCGTCGCGCCGACGCAGCGGAGTTCCCCGCGAGCCAGGGCCGGCTTGAGGATGTTGGCGGCATCCATCCCACCTGCCGACCCGCCGGCCCCGACTAGGGTGTGGATCTCGTCGAGAAACAGGATCACGTCGTCGAGCTCACGGACCTCATCGGCAATGGCCTTGATCCGCTCTTCGAACTCGCCGCGATACTTGGCGCCCGCCACCAACCCGGTCAGGTCGAGCGCCAGCAGCCGAGCCTGCTTGAGCGACTCAGGGACATCGCCCGCGACGATCCGGAGCGCCAGCCCCTCGACGACCGCAGTTTTGCCGGTGCCCGGATCGCCGACCAGAACGGGGTTGTTCTTGGTCTTGCGCAGCAGAGTCTGGATCACGTTCCGGGTTTCCGCGTCCCGACCAACGACGGGCATCAGCTTGCCCTGCCTGGCCGCTTCGGTCAGGTCGCGGGTGAATTTGGCAAGCACGCTGCCGCCGTCGTCGCCGGCGCGTTCCTCCGCCGGCTGCATCACCTCGGGAGACGCCATCGCTGCAGTTAGCTTGTCCGCCGTCCATCCGGCATCACGAAGCGCCGGCCCCAGATTGCCCTGATCCGAGTCGATGGCCACCGCCACGACCTCGAGCGGTCCGATCGTACGGACGCCCTTGGCATCGGCACGGGCCGTTGCCCGGTCGAGCAGGTCGCGAAGACTCCGGCCCGCAACCGGTTGCCGCGCACCGTCGGCCTTGACCGCGTCGCTGCCATCGGCCACGGCCGTCACGGCCCGCAGCGCAGCAGCGGCGTCGAGCTGCAGCTTGGCCGCCGTTCGTCCCAAGGCGCCCTGAGGTTCGAGCAAGGCAATCAGCAGATGCTTGGCTTGGATATACGCCAAACCCGCACGACCAGCCACACGCCGCGACTCCTCGAGCGCGGCGGTCAGATCCATCGAAAGGCGGTTGAAATCCATGGCGATTACGACCGTTTCGGAAGGTTCACTTTGATCTTGGGCGGCCGAGACGGCGCCGGTGTCTCGGCGGACGGGATCGGGGCGGACACCGGCGGTTCCGAGACGACAGGCGGCGAAGGCAGGGGCATTGCCGCACCGCTGCCCGATCCGACCATGCCCAGCCGGCGGCGGAACAGCACTGCGCCCCGAATCCCGTGGCCAGGCTGCACCGTGACCGTCAGGCCTGCAATCGTCGCGACATCTTGCGGGGTATCGAAATTGACCGCGAAGTTGCGCTGCCCCTCGACCTCGCACATCACCGACCGGGTCATCGGCGCTCGTGGTCCACCCGAGGCGTTGACACGCAGCGTGACGCTCAGTTCCTGGCCCACGGCCCACTGCGCGCTGGCTCGCGGATCACCGGTCAACACGACGCGATATTCGTGACGGCCGCTCAGTTCGAGCTGCGTGAAGACGAAGGTGAGCAGGTCGCCATCGCGCTGCGGATGCGAGGGCGAGGTGACGGCTTCGTAGAAATGCTCGCCGTCGCGATCCAGCATGAAGCGGATCGACTCGATGTTCCGGTTCTGCCGGTAATCGACGTACTTGCCCGCCAGTGCGTCGACCAGCCTGCGGAGCCGCTGCAACGTGTCAGTCGACCGGACCACCAGCGGCCGCAGTTCTTCCCGCCGGTCGAGTTCCCGCTGCACGGCCAGCAGGCCCTGCTCCGCATCGAGCAACTCGGTGTAGCCGCCGTCGACCTGGCCCAAGTCCTTGAAGAACTGTCGCGTCGAGGGGCTGAGGTTGAGAGCCAGGGCAATCAGCCGGCTGGCGCGTTCGATCTGCTGGAAGAATCGCACCGGCGGAATGGCGAGATCAGCCGTCTCGTACGCCGCTGTCTCGAGCGCCAGCACGGCGCGCTCCACGAACGCCCGGATTTCCAGATCGTTGCGCACATCGACCCCGCGCGCCGCGGTCCGGTCGGCAAAATGTCCCGCGCGCTCGTGAACCAGCTGATACTCATTGCTCAGCAACCGAACTTCTGACTGGATCCGGGTTGCGGCATTGTGCAACGCGCTGTGCGCGATCAAAGATGCGCATGGCGGGATGTACTGCCCGTCGAGTTCGAAGCCGAGCGATTCGGACGCTCGCCGCAAGCGAGCGACGGCCATGGAGACCGGGCCCAGTTCCGCAGTGATACCCAGCTGGACCTCGTAGCGGATCCGATTGAGCGCCGCCTGATTGGGATTGCCGGGGTCGGCGCCAACCGACTCCGGATCGGGCTCCTTCTCGGGCATCCGAACGACATAGACCAGCAACTCGCTGACGCCGGCCAGATCGCCCCGCCGGACTTCGCCATGCAACGGCCGGGACTCGTCGACCTCGACGATCTCTCCGTTCGGCGTGATGCCGCGCGCCCGGAGTACCGTGATGCGCAGGCGATCGCCGTCGTTGACCAGTTCGATCTTCGGATCGAATTTGGCCAGCCCCTGCTCCACCGCATCGAGCCGAACGCCGCCGCCGACCAGGCCCGTCCCCGACAGGCAATAGCGGAGCAACCAGGCAACCTGCTCCTCGACATACCGATCCTGTCGGAGGAAATGCTCCGGGGTCAGCAACATCCCGGTCGTCCAGTTGACCGAGCGGAAGTACGGATCACGCTCCATTACGCTGCACTCCTCCCGGGCGAACCCAGGTAACTGTTGACGCCCAGCGCCGCCTCACGATCGGAATCGCCCAGGACGGCCGCATCGCGCCGGTCGCCGACGATCCAACGTTCACGCACGTCATGCTGCAGATGGGCCGGAAGCACCAGCCGATAGAGCGCCTGGCGCTGGCGATACTCGGCCGCGGTCTGCAACCTGCGGTAGGTGCGAAGATCGACTGGCCCGATATCGATTTCGACGCCGACGGCCGCGGTAATCCCGTCGCCGATCAATGCGTCCACCCCCAGTCGTCCGTTCCGAACACCAAGTCGGGTGCGACGATCGTCCGGAACCGGCGCAATCCCGGCCACCAGACGAATCGGCGAGGCCGGAATCCGAAACACCGCCTTGAGCGCCAGCGCGGGACCATCGACCCGGCCCGCTATCCGATGCAACGCCGGCAAAAGCCGCGCAACATCGTACCAGCGTTCCCTCGGCCACGGCGCCGAACTCAACCGGAAGATCTCGACGATCCATCGGTTGGCACCTTCGCTGTCATCCGGATGGAGATCGAGCAGGCCACCCGCCGCCCGGAGATGGTGCGTCAGGCGAAGGAAATGGTTGTCGAACAGGCTGAAGAGCCGATCGATGCGGAACTCCCCGTCGGCACTGTCGCGCATCGGGAACGGCACCGATTCGAGCGCCCCAGTTCCGGCCACGCCGAGTGTGACCCGGGTTTCCGGATACAGGATCTCACCCGGAGCCGGCTCCTGCGACACGATAGTGCCGCGCACCCAGCCGGCGCCCGCCGCCGTCAGGATGATTCGATCGGGATCAACTCCGAGCCTGAGCAAGGCGGGCACGGCCGAATCGAGGGTGTGTCGCACCCCCCGATAGGTCGCCGCCAGGTCGGGCATCACGGCCGTCATGAGGCGCGCCGCTCCTCGGCAATCGCGACCCGGATTTGCTGCCCGATCATGCAGCGTTCGCCGAGGTATTGCTCCAGCTCGGTCCGCAGACGTTCGAGTTCCGCCTCCGGGTCCGCGAAGTCGTCGGGCGACACCGAAACCGTTACATCGGTCACCAGTTCCAGCCCGGTATCGGTAATCTGCGATGCGCTGGTAACGCTGACGTTGCCGATCCGGGGATCGGTCGCCTTGGCGGCGATCTCGATATCGGCAGGGGTCACGATTCGTTCGCGAGTGCGGAGCAACTCTGCGAAACGGTCGCGCGCATCGCTGTATGCCGGCGGCGCCGCCCCGCCCCGTGTCGGCGTCAGGCTGGCCACCCGCGCCGTCGGATTCCGGGCAAGCTCACTCCGGATCTGCTTGATCTCCCCCACCGCGATTCCGTTGCCGCCTTCGCCGTCGCAGTAGAGGAGTCGCATCATTCCGTAGCCGTCGAAGCGCCCGCTCGCCTGCTTGGCAGGGGTGAACTCGAAGCTGGCGTTGCCCCGATACCGGTATCGCCCCGATCCGGCCGGCGCCTCCAGATCCGAGATATCGAGATAGGGGGTCCCGGCTTCACCCGTCACACCGAGCACACCCATGATATGCCGATCGGTTGCGCCAAGCGGACGGTGGCTGACTACGGCGCCCATCCGGCCGAAGTCGATCTGCTCGTTCCACGCTTCGATGTTCGACGCCGTGACACAGTTGACCGCGATGCGGGCAATCTGGCTCGCCACGCCGCGGCTGCCAGCCGGGAGAGGCACCTGCAACCAGGCCAGCTGGCGATCCAGCGCTCGTTCCTGCCCGGGAGGAAGCACCCGCGGCACTGCCGTGGCAATCGACGGCGGGATCACCGAACGCCAGCGACGATCCGGCGTCAGTTCGGGCATCAGCCATACGCTTGCTCCGTAAACACCGCCGACCAGCGGGACCAGACGGTCGATTGTGCCGGTATCCTCGAGCGCAGGCCGCCGGTCTTTGACGAAATCCAGCCGCTGCATACCCCCACGCGTTCGAGACGCCCGGAGCACCCCGCGTTCGGAGACCTGTCCGCGGTTGTCGAGCAACTGCCACGGACTCCGGGCCAGCACCCCAAGGATGGGCGATGCCTGGCTGGCGGCCTCCACGTAGAGACCGATCCGGCTCAGGTGTTCGGCGTCCGTTTCAAACGCGAGGAACAGGGTCGGGGCGGCCGGCGAGAGGTCGATGGGCGTCGAATTCCCGGGCAGGATCGGCTGATTGGTCCAAGGCAACCGCGCCCCCGGCAGGGTCGACAGGCGTCCCGCCTCCGCAACTCCGGCAAAGACGATTTCCGTCGGCGCAATGTCGACCGGCGCGTCGGGGGTAAAGACGATCTGCGCACCGGTCGCCTGATAGCCGATCAGCTCCGTCTCCGGAGCAAGCGTCTCTCGGCCCTGCAGCTGAGAGAACTGCACCACGGCCTGGGCCGGCCGAGCCAGCCGTGCGGGCATCCCGAGACCGCGAATCAGGTCATCGAGCGCCGCCGCAAAGAATACCTGATCCGCTTCCTGATAGACCCGATCGACCTGCACGGCAAGCGCATGAAAGAGCGCGCCGAGCACCGGATCGGGCTGGGCCTGCGCACCCGTCACCTCATAGAGAGACCGGGTAAAGTGCTCGCGCAGCTCCCGGGCAATGTCGGTCGCGCTGCGTTCGGGCGGACGGAGGCTCTTGAACTCGCTCATGACCGGATCATCGCGGCGTCTCCGGATCCGCCGTCCGCTCCGGATCAGCCGATTGCGGCGTCGGCCGAGAGCCGACGTCGACATTGGGCACCGAGACCGACTTGGGATTGACCTGTTTGCCCATGAAACCGGGCGGCTGGATCTGCACCATGGCCCCGACGACGTTGTTGACGCCGCCAGCGACCGACTCGACCATGGCGGCGCCTTTGAGAATCGCATTGGTTCCCGACAGCGCCGCGTCGACGTTGGCCTTGATGACGGCATTGGCCGCAGCATCCACCGAAACGTCACCACCGGCTTTGACGATTACATCGGTTTCCACGTCGTGCACCAGCTTTTTGCACTTGACCCGAATCTCTTCTTTGGCCTCCAGCGCGATGTCGCCATCGGAATAGACGGTCACGACCGGATGCCCACCCTGGTTAGTGAGCTGGACCAGACAGCGCCCCTCCGGCGTGAAGATCTCGACCGTTTCTTTCCCTTCGTCGTCGAGCAACTGAATCGTGCTGCCCGACCGGGTGATGATCCGCTTGGCGGTGTTCTTTTCGGTAACCTCGGGCGGGCGGTCCCGGCCGTTCCAGAGCGCGCCGATCACGATCGGGTGTTCCGGATCGCCGTCGTCGAAGGCCACCAGCACCTCATCGCCGACCTCCGGAAGGAACATGATGCCGCGCCCGTTGCCCGCGTGCGGGGCCGCGATCCGGGCCCAACCGGTCATATCGGCGCCGGTCTGCCATCGGTAGGCGATGCGAATCCGTCCCAGCTTCTCTGGATCCGTCGCCGTCTCGACCACTTCCGCCGTCACCACGGTGCGCTCCCGCGGGGTCGGGGGACGCTCGAGGTTGGTAAACGTCTTCCACGGCGTGGCCACGAACCGGTTGCTGTAGTGCTGATCCTGGAAGGTATGGACGACTTTGATGAGACCGAGCTTGCCGGTCGTCGGCAGGGTGAAGTTGACCCCGCCGACCAACTCGACCAGGTCACCGGCGCCCAGACCGACTTTGACGCTGTGTCCCTCGACCAGCACCGCGCTTCCGAGAGCCCGTTCGCTCTCCTGGCGCAGAATGGTCTTGAAACTCTGATGCGTCGTCTCCCGCGCGCTCGGAAACTCCAGCCCGGGGTCGCCGCCCATCTGCCGCGCCAGGTCGGTCACGGCATTGACGATCTTCGCGGCGCCGCCTAACGATGGCGGATTCTGCCTGACGCCCGCGTGCCGATGGGTGTGCTTGGTGAGCGGATCGTAACTCGCGCCCGCCACGCCATGACTGGTCGGTCGCGCCCGCACGCTCGCCTCGAGCAGGCTGTCGCCCCAGATGAGTTCCCAACCCTCATCCTTGAACTCGGTCCGGATCTCCGGTTGCGGGCCGTGAGTGACCAGGAAAGCGCCGTGCTCGTCGGCCAGCCGTTTCAGGAAGGCAAACTCGGTCTCGTTCCACTGGACCAGGTCGAGTGGCGTCTGGTCGCGGCGGATCGATCCGTCGATCCGGACCCCGAACTGTTGGGCCACGTCGCCGAACGTGCTGTTTGGAAAGTAGGCGGTATTGACGTACTCGAGCCGTTCGGACTCCGAGGTGGCCTCGAGACGGAAACGCGAGCCATAGTTGAGCAGGTGGCTCTGCACCCCGTCGCCGATCGTTCCTCGGAAGATCGGGATGATCTGGCCGCCCTCCGCCTTGAGCGTCACCACCACTTCGTCACGGAGCAGCTGATCGAGGGAAACATCCAGCGCGGAATCCCGAATGAACTCGATCCGGCAGGTGGTATGCTGACCGAGTTCCTGCACGACCTCGAGGACGTCGAGTTCGCTGTTGCGGAGGACCAGATCGCCGATCGTGACGAAGACGGTGACTTTCATGATGGCGATTCCGTCTCGGCGCGGCGGCCCTCTCCATCCAACTCGGCAAAACGAGAGCGACCCTCGGCGTCGGTCATGGTGATCCGGAAGTGGCGGTGACCGAAACCGTGATCGCTCCGCACCGTCGTCACCGCCTGGACCCGGAACTGCTGCACACCGAGTTCGCGGAGGGCGAGGTTGATGGCGTCCTTGAGCGATTCGTGATCCTGCTGCTGACGGCGCCCGGCTTCCATGAAGGCTTCGAACAACCCGAACCACCTGGCGTGGGGCCAGGTGGTCGAGGTCGTTCCGGCCATCTTGCCGATGATTCCGACGACCGCGTCGAAATCATCCTGCCGGACGAGCGAACCGGTCGCATCGATCCGGAGAGGAAGGGCAATCGAAGGCACGATGCGGTCCCGCGCGCCGAAGGGCGCTCGCTACTTGGTGAACTTGTGCTTGCTCACATTCGACTCGTCGACCACGACGGCGAGTTCGAGCCGCAACAGGTTCTTGAACTGCACCGAGCTGACACCGCCGCCCGAGACGTCGGCCTGGGGATTCCCGACCTCGAAGGCGGCAATCCAGCCCATGAACTCGACCGCATGCAGCACTTTGTCCGCTTCATCGAGGTACCACGTCACCTCGACCTTATGGAGCGGGTCCTTGGATTCGGTGGCGATTTTCCAGAGTTCGATCTGAGCGGACTGCGGCAGGTTGTCCAGCACGCTGGCGTCCATCCAGACTTCGACCCGGCCGATCAGCGAGTCGCCGACCCGACGACCAACCTGGTTGGCATTGCGCGTAATGGTGTACTTGGCCTCGACCGGACGAAACTCGACGGAATCGATTTTGACTTTGACGCGGTTATACGTGGCCATGGCAGCTCCGATGCGTTGACGAGAGACCTAAAACCCGAACAGATGTTTCACCCGATCCATCACGGACGGCGATCGATCGGCCGACTCCTGTGGAGCCGTCGATCCCGCCGCATCGTCAGGCGCCTTGGCCTCCGACGCGGCGGGAGCCGGAACCTCCGCAGCCGGCGGCGCCGAGGCAGCGGCCGGAGCGGGGCGGAAGGTGAACTCCGGATCGCGCTCGGTGCGGACCGGGTGACGCGACGAGAAATTGAGCACCGACATCTTGGTACGATCACCACGAGCCAGGCGACCGGTGCCGTCCAGCTCGCGATCGACCCGGACCGAGCGATCCTCATGACTGCTGTACCGCAGATCGCGCTTGGGCGACCCGTCCGGATTCACCCCGCCGACATCGTCGGCCCGGCCCTCGTCATCGGCCATGCAATCCTCCGCCGTTACTCCTTACCGTCCTTCTTGAAGTCGGGCGTATCGATCTTGAGCTCGAAGGTCTCGGCCGGACCAACCGGCAAGACTTCCAGCTTGATGTCGAGGACTCCCTGCGCAAACTTGTCCTCGTCCATGTCGATATCGATGTCGTACTTGTAGATCGTTCCCTTCTTGAGCTCGTCCTCGAGGAACTCCTCGATCGGATTGCGCACCTGTTCCTTGACCAGATCGCGCGTGAGCCGCTGCTCGGCCACCCGCCGGAGATAGACGGCAATCCGGCGCTCCAGGTAACGCAGCACCCGGTAGGACGTGAAGAACTTGAGCACGCCCTTCGGATCTTCGGCCTGGGTCCGGCTGCCCACGAAGCAGAGTTGATTGTCTTCGTTCCGGATAATGGTGACGACCTGTCGTTCCATCGACAGATGCTCCATCTGAGAAATCCGCGGCTCGATCCGGGCTTTTTCGGGGCCGCGAATCTGTCCGAAGATCATCCCGACCGGTCCCTGCGCAATACCGCCGCCCGTGGTCCGATCCGTCCGGGCGAGCGACCCGGCAAACAGAAGCGACGACGGGCCGTATAGGTCCGCATTCTCGCTGTCGTCGTCCGCCGCCTCGAACCAGTGCTTGTCGCGCAGCTTGACGAAACCCGCGATGACCACGTCGGCCGCGGCACGATCCTCGGGCCGCTTGAGAAACTCGTACGCGCCGCCATCGGTCCGGAACTGATCGGAGAGCGACTTGAAGGACAGCTCGTCCTTGAGATCGCCGATCAGCAGCATGCCCCACTTGTTGGCCATGTCCTCGAACCGCTTCCGGACATTATCCGGCACGTATCCCGGCAGCACCATGTTGCAGATGAACTGGCGGAAGTTGAAGCTGTCGTTGCGGCTCTGGACGAACTCGTCGACGGCCTGCACGGTGGAGCTGTTGACGTCGCTCGTGACCGCACGAGTGTCGGCGTTGAAAATGAAGAACTCGACCGGCGGACGCTGGACGCTGTCGCGAACCTCCGCGTTCTCGAAGAAGAGCTGGATTTCACGGTAGCTCCGCTCGATCGGGCGAATCTTCTCGTAGATCTGCTTGAGCACCTCGTCGCGGGTCGACTCGAGCGACTTGAGCTGGGCATCGAGTTTCTTGAGCGCTTGATCGTAGCTGTCTTCGGCGGACAGCAGGCTCGAGAAGTCGGTTACCCGTTTGAGGAATTGCGACGCCGACTCGGCGGTGAAAATGTCCTTGAGCGCCGTCTTGGAGGGCGCCGGATGGATCACGTTGAAGATTTCCTCGATCGCCTTGCTCGCGCCCTTCTTGGCGATGATGTCCTGCGCGGTCTTGACCTCGCTCACGCGTCACCTCCGGAGATCTTCCGCAACGCATCCTGGAACTCGGCCACCGCTTCGATGATTTCTTTCCGCTGCTCGGGATTGTCCCAGGCCCGCCGGACCGACAACACGGCGAACCGCTCGCGCATCCGGTGCAGCAGATCGATCTGACTCTGCAGATCGGCGACGTCGTTCCGCTTGCCGGGCTCGCGCGTCATCACCCGCTTGGGGTCGAAGTCTTTGAGGCTCTTGAACTCGAGGTCCGCCGCAAACTCGGTTCCCTCGTCGCCCACGTTGGCTTTGAAATCGAGCGCCGGTTTGAACTTCTCGAACGCTTCGGCCAGACTCGACACCTTGGTGGGCTGCTCGTCCTCGAGCGCCTCCTGCCCGACCCGGTCGACGGTCATCGGCAGAATGGTCGCGGTGGTCTCGGTCGGCACCTGTCGCGGCGCCATTTTGACCCCGGCCCGCGTGACCTTCACGACTGGCATGTCTGGCTCCCCTCAAAGAGAATAGGATTGTCTCACTGCTACGCTGCTATTGGGCGCGCCGCGCTTTGGCCGCCGTCGTGTCCGACGGCCGGCGCGGCGCGACTTCTTTCACATCGGCTCGCAATCCACCCGCGGGCGGTGACACCACCTTGGGCGGTGTCGGCGCACCCTGCGCAAGCGCCACCGCAGGCGATGATGGCCACAACAACCGGGGAGCCACGAACCATAACAAGAACAGAAGCACCCCCGCCATCAACGCGAGCGGCCAGCGCCGATCCAGAACGAAACCGACCGGAGCCGCTCCAACGCCGCTCGGGAGCAATGCCGACGACGCCACGCCGACGAACGCGGGCAATGCAATCACGGGCGGCCGCCACAATGCCGTTCCCGCCACGGCGCCGAGCGAAGGCACCAACGACGCAGGCCCTCGCCCGAGACCTTCGCGCGCGACGGACAACGGGAACAGCACTTCCCAGCTGATCGCAAACAGGTCGCGCACTTCCGCCAGCGGACGGGCCAGCTCATACGCGTCCAAGCTCTTGAGATACGCCCGCCCTCGGGGGCCCGCAAGAGTTCTCAACGCCTGCGCGTTGAGATTGCCGATCCCGACGATGGTGGTGAATGCCGCACTCTGATCCACGGCCTGCGCGGCACGGGTCAATCCGGCGGTCCCCGCCAGCAATCCCGGATCGTCTCCAGGCCGCCCGACGTCGTTGTCGCCATCGGTCAGCACGACCAGTGCACCGAGGCCCTCGCCAGCCTCCGCCAATTCACGCGACAGCCGCTCGACGCCTGCCTCCACCGCGCTATACAGCCCGGTATTCTCCCGATCCGGATTGGGCAGCCGGTCGATCGCGTGGCGGGCCGAGTCGGGCGTCGTGAATCGGGCAGCGGCAATCCGGTCGGCAACGCTGACACTGCCGAACGGCGCAACCGCCACCCGGACCGACCCGGCGGGCAGCGAATCGAGCGTACGGAGAAAGTTTCCGACGACGAGCTTGGCGGTCCCGATCCCCAGATTTTTCATGCTGCCGCTGACATCGACCAGGATCAGCACCCGATTTCCGCGCATTGCGCTCGACCAGGTTCTCTGCGCGCGGCCCGCCAGGCTGGTGTCCCGCAGGAATCGCGCCCGCCAGGCCACGCTCAAGCTGTCCGGCGAGCGCCCCGCCAACTGACGAGCCTGCTCCGGACGAAGTGAGACGGTGGTCATCAGACACGGCCGAGCCGATCGCTCGCCGCAGCGCAGCAGCGTCACGTCGCCGTCCTGCCCGACCAGACCCGACGCCCCGAAGAGAGTCAGGCAGAGTGCGACACCCGCCGCGCCTTTCACTAGCTCGCCTCCGGAAAACGGCGGTAGAGGAAGACGCGCGACCCGATAGTGATGGTATCCTGATTGAGCAGGTCGTGCGGGCCGCTGACCGCACGTCCGCCCAGGGTGACCGGTTCAGCCGCCGCCCCGGTCAGAGCCACCTGGCAGCGTCCCTGCTCGCTGCGCACATTCAGGGTTCGACCGACCGCAGCCGTTCCGTGGAAGGGCACCATCCAGCCCCGATGACCCAGCAGGCCCACGGTTCCGGCACCGGTGCGCTCCAGCTCGATGACGCCGAGCGAACGGACCATGACGGGATGGACGACACCGGCGCCCGTCCCCGCGCCGACCACCAGAAACGCCAGCAATTGCCAGAGATCGGACGGCCCCGGCAACGACAGCAGCAAGGCGGCGACGATACCGGCTCCACAGCCCCAGAGCAGCGATTCGAACGGTACCACGGCATGCGTCCGTACCCAGCGAAAGGCCAGGAACATGCCGAGGAAGCCGCTGGCCAACGCCCAGGTCACCAACCGCGCGACGATGAAGCTCTGGCGCGAGTCGCCGAGCCCGGCGTACCCCGCAATCACGAGACCCGAGAATGCCCCCATGGCCGCCCCGACGGCTCCGAGCCCGATTCCCGCCGCCAGCCCAACCACCACCGACTCGCTTCGAGCCCGCGCAAGCGCACCTAGCAGGACACCCCCGACCGCCGCACCGAGCACGGTGGCCACCACGACGTCTAGCGTCCCGTAGCTGGTCAGCACATCTCCCAGATCCGTGAACAGCGTGGCCGTCACGATCCACGCGATCGCCGCGCCGGTACAGGCCGTCACCAGCGCCAGGTACGATGTCTTCGACAGGAAGGGCGCCGCGGGGGGTTCGACCCGGGCGACCACGGCGGCGCTCCGCGGCCGCATCCGCAACTCGATGGCGTGCAGCGGCGAGATGCCGAGCGCATGCGGCGTCCTGCTGCCATCGACCGGCCGCCCGTTCCAGGCGACCATCAACTCGTCCTCGGGACCACCCTTGAGCACCAGTCCCCGCTGGCGAAACTCCTCGAGGATATGATTGATCTGCAGCCCTAACGGGCGGTCGTCATCGAGGGTAAAGGACACCCGCGAAACGCCACGCTCGGTCGTGAGATCGACACTATATGTTGGCATCCGCAGGGGGTAGAGGAGGTATGATAGTGTAGCGGCAACCGTTAGGCCCGGTCAAGCATTGCACCCTGGGGCGCCGTATGTCAAAGGTATCGACAGCCGTCCGGGAGGCCCGCTCCGTACGAATTTGACAGCACCCGGCCATACCCGAGCCGGCCCCATCCTGCCCTGTCCGGACAGGAAAATCCGCCCTCCCACGTACGGTACGATCCCCATCACCTAGGACAGGGATACAGATCGGACACTCGCGCAGCGGACCGACTCATCGTTCCATCTTCACCGGACGTCACCCTGTCGGCACAACGCGAACAAATTGCGATCGGACAGCTTGGCCCAGGTGGGGGGATATTCGATCAGCTCCCGGACCTCGCCCGCCAATTCGCACCGGAGACACTGGAGCACCGTGCCCGGATTCTCTTCCGAGACGCGCGCAATGACGTCGCCATCTTCGTTACGGATCTCGCGGGTGTTCGAGCCGGCCATGGTCCCTCCCGGAACGAGAATGCTCAGCTTGCGAAGGCGACCTGACGGGTCGAGCGACAACGATGCGACGGAATCCTGATCCCAACGAACGGAAATCGAACAGAACGGAGTCAACGCGCGCGCCGGACTGCGATCGCGGGGCGCGGACGCTCGCCCCTCATTGGACCGTCACGCCTAGTAAAGACCCGGATTCCGTACGAAACCGGATCGGTCGCCGCGAGAGCGCGCGCCGGTCCGATGAAGTCGATCACCTGCTCGGCGTCCGCGGTCGCCAGGAACGTGGGCAACACGGCGGGATCGTAGAACCGGAAGTACCAGGGCTCGCCTTGCGGATTTCGCACGGTCAGAAAGCGCCGGAAATGGAGTCGCATCGCGTCGAGGCTCGTATCCGCGACGGCAAAGATGCCCCACGACGTCGACCACAGCTCGGCGCTGATCCAGTCGAAGAGCTCGGGATCGACCCGAAACAGATACGGCGCCACTGCCCAGAGGTCCTCCTCCGCCCGGCCGCGATAGAGCGAAACGGCCCGCTCCGGCCCCGCGTCACGGGCACGGAGGGGAACGGCCGGCGCATCACATGCATCGATGATCGCAAAGAGTCGACCGCGCACGGCCCACTCCCGGACCTGGATGATGGACAGCAGTCGCTCATTGACCAGAGACATGGAGATTCTCGATCGTTTTGAATCCACCCGGACGGCCGCGCCCTGTGCTCAGCTTGCCGTTGCCTGCTCGGCCTGGTACCCCAGCTTGGGGAAGGACACGGCGCAGCTTCCCGGGTCGATCCCTTCGATGCGAACTTTGCCTTTCGGGTCCAGCGTTCCTTCAATCGGCAATCCACCCGACGGGCGTACCGAAAACGCCTCGCCCGCGCGTGGCGCGCCGGTCGAGTCGATCAGCTCGATCACGATCCACGCCGACTTGGTTGGATCGGCCACCACCACCGACGGCCCCCCCTCGCCACCGGATGAGCCGCCCTCCACCGGCGCATGGGCGCACTCGCTGCAGCCGCCCAGCGCGTCGGCCTGCGATTGGCTGATCTTCATGGCCGCTTTCCGGTTGCTTCGTAGGCAAAGAGCGCATCGGCCGACGCCACCAGCAGGAGGCCGGTCCCCGAGAGAATCGGCGGCGTCACCAACGGGTCGAGCGCCGTGGCAAGCACCGCGGCCGCAGCGCCGCGATACGCCAGCACCTGCCGGCCCGCCGCCACCAGCAACTGGTCATCGGCCGTCAGCACGGCACCAGCAATGGTATCCAATCTCGTATCCCACCACGAACGCCCGTCGGACTCGAACGCCGTGATCCGATCAGCGTAGACCAGATAGATCTGGTGGTGATGGCTGATGATGGGCGGCGCCAGGAGCCGTTTGGACGTGAGCGGCACGGACCGGTCGACCACTCGGCGCCCGTCCGGCTCGACCACCCACAGGGCGGGCCCTGTCGCCGTCATGACCACCAGGTGCGCACGACCCTGCTCGTCCAGGCTCAGTGCTAGCGGGCGAAACGATCCCGTCAGCCGGGCAGAGAGCCTGAGCGCCAGGTCGGCACGGTAGAGCGTATCGGTCACGGCCAGCACGAAGGTCTCGCCTCGGCGCGCGATCTGGAGGTCCGAGACTTCGCGCACCAGATCGCCGAGCCGCGCCGCGGATCGGAGCGTGCCGTTGTCGTCGACCGCGATCGGCGCGCCCAGCGTGATCCGCTCGACGAACGCCGCACTCGGCACTCCGGGTGTATGCGGCGGCAAACGCCGCTCGACCGAGGCGAGGTAGAGATCACCGGGTCGATCGATGAAGGTGTAGGTCAGGTCGCCGGGCATGGTGAGGATCATCCGGAAGCGCCGAGCCCCGTCGGCGAGACCCCATCCTGCCAGAAATCCGGCTCCATCGAGGCCGAGCAGGAGTCCGTCGTTCGGATCGAGCAGCATGGTGCCGTCGCCCGCGGGGCCGCGCGCCAGCATCTCACCGTCCGCATCGAACAGCATCCAGCCCGATTCGGCACGCACCACGACGCGGTCACCTGCGCTCAGCACGTCGAGCGGAGTGCCTAAGCCGCGGAGGGGCGCGCGCCAGCGCAGCTTCCAGGCGCCGTCCGGGAGGGCCCGACCGAGTCGCGAGTTCTGCTCGGGATTGCCCAAGGGGCGGACGAAATCGCCGGACTCGGACGGGGCCGGCGTTACCGTCACCACGGCCTGATCCAGGATCGAGACAATCGGATCGATGCTCCGCACCGACTCCACCGCGGTTCCCGAAAGTCGTTTGAAGGACTGTTCCATCTCCGCTCCTCGTGTACATCCAGCGCCGACCGTCAGCGCCGCGGCAAGCCACCCGATCCGGCGCCTCACAACGCGACGACTCGACAATCGCTCAACACCGCCTGGGCCACCCCGACGAAGCTCGCGGCCGCCGAGATGGGCGTGCCATCGATGCCCAGCATTTCGCCGAAGGCTGTTTCGAGTCCGGGCGCGACACCCGGACCACCGTCGACCACCAGCCGGAGATGAGACGATTGCCAGGCAGTCGTGCCGCTTGCCGCGGTGCGAATCCGGAAATGGATCCCGTGCGTCGCCACCAGGTTCGAGACGCGGCTGTCGAGCCCGGCCTGATTGGTGATCCCCATGCCGGCATGGTAACGACCCCGGAAGGTCGCGTCAGAGGCGTCGCCCGGATAGTTGCGGACCACATACCGTGGCGCGAAATGCAGCAGGCACCGCTCGAACCGCCGTCCTCGCGCCGTCCCGGACGCCATCCATTTGTCGTTGAAAGCGGCCTGGATGGTCCGCGTCATCTGCACCAGCCCGGGTCGGACCACCGTCGACAGATCTTCGTGAAAGCGGACCCGCAGCTTGACCACGATGATCAGAATGCCGTCGAACGCGTCTGCCGGCGCGCCACCGGCAAAGTGACCGCCTGCCATCACCTGGTGGCTGAACTCGTCCTGCGAGAGGGTGTAGAGGAACGCATCGTACCGTCCCCGCGTACCCCGGCTGGTATCGGCGGCCTGGTGCCAGGGCTCGGTGGTATAGTGGCGGCCGAGCGTCGGATGCGGGGGCAACCGATAGTCGTAGGTGGTGCCGCCGATCCGCTGGCGCACCTGAAGCGGTGGATTGCCGGGCACCTGCCGGCGGACCCACTCGGCCGCGTGCCAGAAATGCCGGGCCCGCACGTTCCGATTGGAGAGCATCATCGAGCGCCCATCGGAATCGTAGGGCGAGCCGGGGGAGAAACTGTAGATCCCCGGCTGCGAGAGATAGGTCGCCGTCCGGGACGACTCGGTATACTCGTCGGTCAAGCCGTTGCCGTGCCCCGCTTCGTGCGCAATGACGAGACTGTCGCCCGGTGTCGCGCTGACATCGGGATTGGTGCTGAGCGGCGGACCCGCCAGCGTCACCCAGGCCCCCGGATTGTCCTCGAGGCCCATCTCGCCGTCGCCGTCGAAGCTGCCCATGAATGCGCGGGTATCGGGAAGGTAGACGCGGAGCAGGAAGTGCGATACGCCCGTCGGCAGCGCCTGCGCGAACCAGCGCGCCATTACCCGCAGCGCGGAGCCCGTCGCCGGCACGATATCGACGCCGCCCCCGCGGCCGTCCTGGCCGTTCCAGCGCCCCAGCGTGTTGCCGATGGCGTCGATCTGAAACTGCGCGGCGACCGGCCCCGCGAGATTGGCGGGCGCGGCGTGGTTCGGGACCGGCGCGCCGTTCTCCATCGCTTGCTGCGTGAAGGTGAAGGCGAACCGGAAATAGTGGAGGTTGAGGGCAATCTCCGTCGTACCGTCGGCGTCGCAGCACCGGAGCAGCACGATATCGAAACGACCGACCCGACTGTTCGGAAAGAGCCGGTCGGGCGAGGCGTACGGCGTGATGGCGTCGAAAAGCGGCTGCACCACGAAGAATCGGACCGCGGTCGGCGAGCGGGCCACCTTCTGCGCGCCTGGCGCCACGCCGACGCCGGCCGGCGTCAGATCCACGAACCGGACCGCCGCCCGCGCTCCGACCGTCTGTCCGGCGGCGTCCGGCGTCCGCCGATCGAAGCAGTCGAACAGATTACCGCCCGTGACCACCAGCCGGACCCAATCGGGGTAGTCCGCGACGTAGTTGCGATTCGCCGTGTCGGCCACCCGTTCGCTGAGGAACGGCAGATTCCCTGCCGTATCCGGCTTGTAGAGGCCCAGACCCTGGAACGGATCGGACGTAACCGTGCCCGACGGCGGCGCGAAGGTGTTGACGAAGAGCGCCAGCCGATCGGTCCCGCCGTTCCAGGGCAGCGGCCGGCTCAGCGCGCCGGTGTCCGTCCCCTCGAAGAGCACGATATCGTCGAGCGAAAACGAGAGCGGGCGCTCGTCGCTGGTCGGTTGCGTGGCAAGCTGGTCGTAGAAATTATCGGCCACCGGCCCCGGGCCGGCGGCGTTGGTGAGCCGCCCGAAGTACCCGCGCGATTTCCAGATCTCCGGCAGGTCGTAGAACCGGAGCCGATCCGCATTGGGAATGTTGAGGTCCACCGACGTGCCCAACCCGGCATTGATGAACGGACTGGCCGGCGTGGGATCACCCGAGCTACTCACCGTTACGAGCCGCCGCGTGTTGGGCGCGCTCGACTCGATGAAGGTACCGGCCATCGATCGGTACCTGAGCATGCCGGCCCCGTCGGGCTTGGGCGCCGCGGCGCCGGACCCGTCCCGTTGCACCACCCACGGCAGACACTGCCGCGCGTCCTCGTCGGTGTTGACGGTCCAATTGCTGACCGTATCGGGAACGGCATCGGTCGCATCGCCGGCCGCGACCGTGAGAAACCCTTCGACCACACTGCGCGGAATGCTGATCCGCCGTTTGTGAAAGCGGTCGAAATAGGTGAGGCGGAGGAACTGCCAATGCGGATCGAGCACGAAGCGGACCGGCGCCGACCGTTTGCCCACCGTCTTGGACGCATCGTCGAGGCCGGTGAACTCGTGGCTGGCAAACACGGCCGTGGTGGCATCGCCCTCCGTAGGACCCGCCCAATCCGCCATGCGCAGCGACCACTGCGCGGGAAGCTTCCAGAACCGCCGCCGGTCGCGGATCTGCTGCGCCAGCTCGGGCTCGAAGACCATCTCCTCGACGCCGGTCACCCCGCCGGGCGGCGAGGTGATGAAGGCCGCGTTTGCCGTCTCGAATCGGAGCGTGAACGAGCCGAGCCGGCGGTCGAGCGAAAAGGTCAGCCGGCCGTCGGCGCCGACTTGCGCGTTGATCTCCGCGCCCCCTCCGCCGGGAACGACGATGACCGGAAAGCCCGGGGGAAAATCGTGCTCGGACTCATCCGGCCCCTTCCACTGGAGCCGAAGGTGCACCGGCAGCACGGTCCAATCGTCGGCCGGAATCGGATCGACGTCGAATACCGCGCCGGGCGGATAGATCTCACATTTGCCGGGTACGCATCCCGTCGCCGACGGGTGGCAGTCGAGCAGCGGTAGCTCGGCAGCATCGAAGAACAGGAGTTCGACTCGGCGGTCGACTCGACTGGTATGAGCGGCGGTGACGGGATGGTGCTCACCGCAGCCGACCCCCTTCTTCCCGTCATCGACGAAGCGGAGCCCCGACCGGAGCGTGGCGAGTCCGGCGTCGTCGGTCCGGAGCATCCCCTTGAGCTCCAGGAAATACAGGTCGAAGAACGCCTTCCACGTCGGTACGTCGATCGATCCCGTGACCGTGATATCGGGGTCGAACTCGGTATTGTAGCGCGTCTTGAAAGCGCGGAGGGCCGCCCGGGTCTGATCGTTCATCGCGGCCGTGACAGGCCCCGGATGACACCCCCAGCCGAACGTGCGGTCGACCCAGGCCAGAATCTCCTGGATGTCCTCATTTTTGTGTTGTTGCTGGGACGACGCGGCCCAGGCATCCCGGTCGCCCAGGAGCAGGTGGAGTACGTTGGCGGAGCGTCGTCGCGAGAGGGTCAGGTTGTCGGCATCGGACCCCAAGCGATCCGTGTGCCCGGCTACCAGGAGACGGTCGGCGTCATGCCGCTGCGCATGCAGGTAGGCGGTCCGGAGCACGCCGAGCCCGGTGACGTGATTCTGATCACTGTCGTCCGCGCCGACGGCGTCCGGCAGCAGCACCGCGCTGTTCAGGTTGAAATGAGCGTCCTCAACCTCCAACCGGCGGGAGCGAAATCGGCCAAAAACGAAGCGATGGACCGACCCGGTAGCCCGATCGAACGAAGAGCCGGCCTCGCGCCTTCGAATTCGGGTACCTGCGGGCGGAGGAGTCATCTCGATAATCTCGGAACGTTCGGGCCGGGCGTCCAGAGCATCGCGCCCGCATGCATCGTCCGGCCGGTCGGGACACCGGCCTCCGGTACCCGGAGCGTTCCCTCCTGCATCGCCATGACGACACCGGCTTCCACATCCGCAACCGCGGGACATCGGACGGACTAGACACGGGGCCGGCCTGATCCGATGTTGCAGGCATGTCGAAACCGGCTGCGCGGCTCACCGACATGCACGCCTGCCCGATGCAGACGCCGGCCGTCGTGCCCATTCCGCACGTGGGCGGGCCCATCATGTTCCAGGGCGCGCCGACCGTGCTGATCAATGGGCTGCCGGCCGCGCGCGTCGGCGACGTGGCGATGTGCGTCGGGCCACCCGACGTCATCGTCGCCGGATCGCCGACCTGCCTGATCGGCGGCATCCCCGCGGCACGCATGGGCGACCAGACCGCCCATGGCGGAACGATCGTCGCGGGCTCTCCCAATGTCACGATCGGCGACTCCGGCGGCGGCGCGGGCGGCGCGGCCGGCTTCACCATGGCGGCCGCCAAGGCCAAGGGCCTGGCCTTCACGCGCACCGACTGCGCCTCGCAAGGCGCGCAGGAAGTGGTCGCGGCCTCGCGCTTCGTGCCGCCGCCCCCGAACCCGACCCAGCTGCACTGGATCGAGATCGCGTTGGTGGACGACGATGGAAATCCGATGGTCGGCGAACCCTACGAGCTCCAGCTGGGCGAGAACGAGCCGATCGCCGGGCTCCTAGACGGCCGAGGCCGCGCCCGCCACGACGGGATCGAGCCGGGCAGCTACCACGTCACCTTCCTCAACCTCGAGGATCGCGCCGTCCGGGCCGACGGAGGCGACGAGGGCGAAGCCATCGCGGCGGACGAGCGCACCGAGCCGCTGGAGCATGTCCTCCAGCCCGGTGAGCATACGGCGGTCGTCTCGACCCAGGCGCAGTTCCGGAGCTGGCGAACCGTCTGGGAAGACTCCGCGAACAACGATCTCCGCAAGGAGCGCGTCAACCCGTTCACGCTGATGCCGAGCGACCAGCTCCTCGCTCCGCCCCGCAAACTGCGCCGGTTTTCCCGCTCAGCCGATCAGGAGCACGCGTTCGTCGGCACGGCGCCCGCGCTGCTGCTCAATCTCAAGGTCCTCGACGCCGACCGGATGCCGATGGCCGATCGCACGGCGCGCATCGTCCTCGGCACCGGCGGAGACGGCGCAGCCGTCGACGGCGTGGTGGGCAATACGACCGACGGCGACGGGCGCCTGTCGCAGGCGCTCTCTCACACGCACCGCGCGGGCGAACTCGCGGTGCACGAACCCGCCGCCGAACGGCCCCCCGACGATGAGGTCGAACCGCCGGCCGACTCCCCGGCCGAACTGACACTGTGGATGCGGATCGGAGAACTCGCGCCCGCCAACACGATTCGCGGCGTCCAGATGCGACTC
The DNA here is from genome assembly GCA_037189525.1 of Gemmatimonadales bacterium. Classification (GTDB taxonomy): domain Bacteria; phylum Gemmatimonadota; class Gemmatimonadetes; order Gemmatimonadales; family GWC2-71-9; genus SHZU01. The sequence continues at coordinate 748,157 of JBBCJC010000002.1, read as the reverse complement.
AACAACCTGGGCTACTTTGCCGGCTTTGCCGTCGAGGACGAGGTGCAGTTGCGCTGGGCCACCGAGGAATTCGAGTTCGACCACAAGATGAAGGTTACCGGCAAGTTCGACGACCCCAAGGTTTACAACCGGATTGCGCACGAGCACGGCGATCTGCTGCCCGACGAAACCGTGCCCTGACCATGGCCAACTCGATCTACATTCCCGACATGGTCGACGAGACCACCGCCGGCATCTTCGCCAGTCATGCGAACCGAGCGGTGCTACCGGTCATCGTCGCTCCGACCGCCAGCGACCGCGCCAAGGCGTTCAATACCGTGCGGAAGGACACGGTCGCGGTGGCCTGCGCCAATCTGTATCCCTCGAACTTCGCCTTCGACTCCTCGGTCGTCGCGCCTGAGGCACGGGAGGGGTTCCAAAGCCTGGGCCGGATCATCCGCCGCCACCCCGGCTGTCCGATGTCGCTCTTCGGCCACGCCGACCCGAGCGGCAACGACATCTACAACAAGTGGCTGAGCGAACGGCGGGCCCGCTCGATCTACGCCGTGATGCGGCGGGACGTGGCGATCTGGGAAGCACTCTACTCCGACCCCCAAGGCGCGTCCGGCGATGCCTGGGGCCTGCGCTCGGTTCAGCTGATGCTCGACGCTCTGGGATTCACCCCCGGCAACTTCGACGGTAAGCAAGATACGCTGACCGCCGAAGCGATCGCCGCGGCGCTCGACCAGCCACCTGGCTCCACGGCCACCAACACCAAGGCAAACCGGGCCGTGATCTTCGGTAAGTATATGGATTTCCTCCGCACGAGCGTCGAAGGCGAGGAAGACTTTCCGGAACTCACCGATGACGATTTCCTGGGCCGCGGAAAGGCCAAGGCAACCTTCCAAGGTTGCAGCGAGTTCAATCCCCAGTTCCTGATGGGGCGCGAGGAGCTCGCGGCGCTCGAGAAAGCCGGCGACGAGGGCAAGGCGAGTCGAGACGCGCTCAACGCCCCCAACCGCCGAGTCATCGTCTTCCTGTTCGCGAAGGGCACCCGGATCGATCCCGACAAGTGGCCCTGCCCGGCTGCCGCACAGGGTATCACAGGCTGCACCAAGCGGTTCTGGTCGAACGGTAAGCAGCGGCGCGAAACCGCATTCGACACTCAGCGGCGCCGGTTCGGCCGCGAGGTACCGGAGCACCGGCGCAATCTGACGCCGCCCAATCCGGAGCTGGCGAAGGAGCTGGGACGCGAGGAGACGACGTTCGGCTGCCGCTTCTATCACGGCGTGGCACTGCATTCGCCCTGTGAGCGCGACCTCCGCATCTGGGTGCTCCAGATCATGATCGACCGGCCGACCTTTACCCGATTCGACCGCCCGACACCGCCAGCCGAGCAGGTTCCGCTTGCCAACCGCCGCTTCGTCGCGATCGTGGGCGACTCGCGTGATGCGCCCGTGATCCGGGGCCGAACCACCGTCAACGGCGTGATCGGTCTGCCCGCCTTCCATCCCACGACGAAGATCGCCCTCAAGCTCGACATCTACCGCGATCCCGATACCCCGGAACCGGAGACCGGCGCTGGCACGGTCGATTCGCAGGCCTTCCCGGACGAGGACACCTTTCATCTGATCCGGCTCGACGGCGGCGCGCTCAAGCCCCTTCGTGCCCAGGAACCGTCCGACGACGGCTTCGATCCGGATTTCGATCTCGATGCGCCGCCGCCGTCCGACGCGGACGCCGACCTGGGCATGCTTCAGCGCCTCTACAATCTGGGCTACGGACCCGACGATACCGGCAAAGACTTTGCGAACTGGGACGCCGACGACCGCCGCCGCGTAATCGTGGCCTATCAGCGGGACCACAAGCTCGAGGAGACCGGAGTGCGCGACGAGCCCACGTCGAAGCAGCTCTTCGAGGACTACGGGAGCTGACCGGCGTGTCGTTCGCGAACATCGACCAGTACACCAACACGGCCAAGCCGCACGAGATCGCGGTCCGCCAGTTCCATCGGATCAACTGCCCGAGCTACGACCTCGCCGTCGACCAGCGGGACGAGGCCGTGCCCGCCAAGTCGCTCGAGCAACCCGACGGGGTGGCGCGGCGCTCGGGCGCGCGCGGCCCTCAAGATTTCGTCGAATCCGGCTTCACGCAGAAGCTGGCGAAGGCCCTGGTGGACGGTCTCGACACGCTGCTCAAGATCATCCCGGGCGTCAATGTGATCGTGGGCGCCATCGAGGCGGTCAACGCGGCCGTCAAGAAGTTCACCGACAAGGACCTGATCGAGGAAGCCAAGAAGGAACTGGCCAAGGCCATCGCCAAGGCGTTCGAGAGCGCGCTCTTCGACCGCTATATGCGCGTCATCCCCGCCTGGGTGCCGGTGGGCCGGACGGGCTACGACGCCGCCAAGTTCGCCTACCCCGATCAGGGCGAGTCGCGCGACGCGTCAAAGGAGGAGGAGCGCGAGGTCGAAGGCGTCCTCACCGCGAGCTATCAGGGCTGCAACGACGTTCCGAATACCCAGTGGACCAAATTCTCCCGTTGGCATTTCCATGTCCGCCCGCTGCCCGGCTACCGGAAGGTGATCGGTAAGGGCAACGTCCCGATCAGCCAGGAAAGGGACTTCATCGATCCGCCCGAAGCGCAGCTCGGTACCGATCGCTTCAAGCCGGTGCTCGATATCTACGGCCAGCACGTCAAGCGGGACGAGGGCGACCTGGGCGCCATCGAGTGTCTCTTCGACGTCGGCGCCATCTCGCTGCCCCCGGCCGACGGCGGCTCGCACGGCGTGATGTTCGACCCCCGCTGGCCCTACTGGCCGATGGTGGGCGACCACTTCTGGGCCGCCGGTCGCTGGGCATATGACTGCGCCCGGGCGGGCAAGCCGTTGGGCCGGGAGGACCAGGCCGATGAGATCCACCCGACCCAGATCCATCCCTGCAAGGCGATTGCGTTCTCGCGTTACGAAGGATTCAAGTTTCCCGAGAACAAGGGCGGCGTCCGGGCGGTCCGGTTCTTTTTTCTCGCGACCTCCGAGGGCGGCTACGTCAACTTCCGGAACGAATCCGACCGGGACGGCAAGACCCATACGGCGCCGATCACGCTGCGCGACCGCAATTACGAGTTCCTGGTCGACCTGCCCGAACGGAGCTTCGTCCGCAGTCCCCATCCGATCGGCGCCACCACCCGCTTCATGCGCAACACCATCGCGATCCGGCCCCGCCTGCTGATGCAGATCCGGATGGCGCCGTTCGTGGGCGGCGACAAACAGACACCCCGTTGGGCCTCGGACATCCGGTTCCACGATTCCGTCCTCCCCAAGGTCGTGCTCATGCCCCCCGAGCAGCCCGGCCAGGCGCCCAAGCAGGCGCGGGTGATCGTGCCGCTGGACAAGCTGCCCGCCGCCAACCCCGACGAAGGAGAGGTCTATGCCTTCGATCTGGCGCTTGGTTGGCATGATCCGGACGGCTCCGAGGTCGAGCTCCTGCAGCAGGTCGACATCACGTTCGAGTCGCTCACCTTCGCCGAGGACCATGCGCCGGTCCGGATCAAAACCTGCATCAACGGACGCTGGCAGGCCAAGATCCTCGGCGATGTCGACGAAGACGACCTGGTGCCGATCAATCAGAAGGAGCAGTTCCATCTGCCGAAGGACGCGCGGATGGCGATCATGGTTCACGGCACCACGCGGCACGGCTTCGGCGAGTTCCTCGAAGGCACCACACTCAAGGACCGCCACCTGCGGGTCGGCGGCATCATCGACGTCAAGAAGGATCTCGAGGAAAAGCTCAAGACCGCCACGACGGTCGCCCAGAAGATCGCGATCGAAGCGGATCTGGATCGGATCGACCAGTTGCTCGATGGCGTCGATGATTTCATCGGGCAGCGCTTCACGCCCGACTGGCTCTCCGACATCGACGCCGAGCGAGAAAAGGACGAGCTGGCCGAGAAGAATCGGGTCTCCGCGATAGCGCGCGAGCTCTGGGTTCGCCCCGCGCCGATCTTCAATCGGGCCGACGATCCGATCGGGTGGGTCGAGGGCGTCGGGATCGATCTGCTGCCGTCCGAGCTGGCGTTCGTCCGGGGGCGGGTCACGCCGAACTGGGACCTGATCTCGAGCCCGGAGCGGCTGGTGAAGTTCCTGAAGGCCAATGCCTCGGAACAGCCGCCGGGTCAGCCCAATGTGGTCACCGCCAAACTCTTCGGTAACCGATTCGTGCTAGTGGGCGCGGGCAACAACCTGGCGCAGCAGATCAACGTGATCAGCGGTATGTTCGGCGACACCGAGCCGTTTGAGTATGAAGCGACGGTTCGCGTGCGTATTCCCAAGGTCCCCTAGCCGGACGCTCGCGCCCGAAGTACCGGCAGCTGCAGTCACTCCTGGTCCGGAGCAGCGGCATGACGGCTCCTCCATCCCGGTTCGGCCCCGCGGACCGAACCACCTTCTTTGCGGAGCAGGCGCGGCATCGCCGCCGGACGTGGCGCTTTGCCGTGGCCGGCGCCGCCGCGGTGGCGCTGGCGGGGATCCCACTCAGCCTGATCCTGACCCCGATCCTCTACCTGATCTCGCTGACGCTGATTCACCTCGTCAACCTGGTCGTGCCGCTGCCTGCCGAGCTCTGGGCGCTGATCGAGCGGATCGGCCGGCTGCTCCCCGAAATCCTGGCCCCCCTGGACCGGGGCCTCAATGCCGGCGACTGGTCCGGACTCGACCTGGCCGCACTCGCCCGCCTCGGGATGCTGCTCATCGCGCCCGGCATGCTCGGCATGCTGCTGCTCTGGGTCTGGGTGCTGGCCCTGTTCCGGCGCGCCGGCCCGGGCGGGGTGCTGCTCGCCATCGAGGCGCGTGACCCGCGACCCCACGACCTGGAAGAGCGGCAACTCATCAATGTGCTGGAAGAAATGTCCATCGCCGCGGGGATGCGGCCGCCACGCGTCAAGCTGCTCGATCAGTCCGCCGCCAACGCGGCGGCCGTGGGCACCGGACCCGACGACGCCACCATCGTGGTCACCAGTGGCTTGCTGAGCACCCTCGACCGCAATGAGACCCAGGCCGTCCTGGGCCACCTGATCGGCTCGGTGGGCAACGGCGATCTGCGCATTGCCAATCTGGTCCTCTCCGTCGACCGGACCTTCGGTCTGCTGGGCGCCATCCTCACGGCCGGGTCCGCCAAGAGCGCCGCCCGAACCCTCAGGCGGAGTATCACCGGGCTGTTCAGCCGAGACGCCCGCGCCGTCGAAGAGGTTGCCGAACTGCTGGCCCAGGAGCATTCACCCGAGACCACCTCGCCGTCGGGATGCCGCGCCATGCTGACGATGCCGTTCGTCCTGGCCGGCGCCACGACCCAGCTTTTCATCCTGCTGGGCCAGTGGATCTTCTTCGGCCCGATCCTCGCCGCCCTCTGGCGCGCCCGCCGCTACCTGGCCGACGCCACCGCCGTCCAGTTGACCCGCAACCCCGACGGAATGGCGCATGCCATTCAGCGGTTGCAACGCACCGATGTGATGTTCCCGGCCGGCGCCAAGGCGGGCCTCCTCTTCATCCTCTGGCCCTCGACCAGCGGACACCGCGGCGCCACCACCCCCGCGGGAGGCTACCACCCCGGGTCCGCCAGACGCCTGCAGCGGCTCCAGGCACAGGGAGCCCGCTTGCTGCGCTTTGGGTCGGGCGGCTACCCGCGCCCCGGCCTCGTGGCCCGAGTCCTGGGCGGGATCCTGACGCTGTTCATCGGCGCGCTGATGACGGTCGCCCTGGTGGCGATGCTGGTCGTAGCGGTGATGACCACGACCCTGACGCTCGCGGTGATGGGACTTTCCCTGCTGATAATCCACAGCTTCTTCACGTCGCTGCCGGACATCATCCGCTTCTTCCGGCACGACGCCATTCCGCTAGCCAAGCAGATCGGCGCCGCGCTGGGCGACCTGATCGAATACATCCGGACCCGATCCTGATCCGGACGATCAGAGGCTTTCGAGAAAGGCGAGCAGGGCGGCACGATCCTTGGCCGAGAGATTCCGGAACCGGGTTGCCGCCGCGTCCGCTTCTCCGGCATGCCAGAGGATGGCCTCGAGCAGATTCCGGGCGCGCCCGTCGTGCAGGAAGCTGGTATGGCCGTTGACCACTCGGGTGAGCCCGATACCCCAGAGCGGCGGCGTCCGCCATTCCCGCCCGTTGGCCAGGCCATCGGGTCGGCCATCGGCAAGGCCATCGCCCATATCGTGAAGCAGCAGGTCCGTATACGGGCGGAACGATTGCCCGGCAAGCAAACGCGGCACGCCGGTCTCCGCGGTCCGCATCGACTCCACATGGCACGAGGCGCAGCCGATCCGCCGAAAGGTCGCCTCTCCCCGGCGCACGGTTCGGTCGTCGAGGCCGCGGCGCGCCGGCACGGCGAGCGTCCGGACATACCAGGTGACCAGATCGATGGTGGAAGACGGAAGGTCGGCGTCGTGATCTTCACAGCGGCTATGCTTGATCAGATCCCGGCATGTTTCCGTCGGAAAGTAGGCGGAGGTGATCCCCATGTCCTCCGAATACGCGAGTGCGCTCTGATGCAGGAGCGACGGCACCCCGGCCTTCCATCCGAAACGGCCCAGCTTCCGTTCCCCGGTCGTCGCGTCGATCGCATAGTTCGGACGCCCCGAAATGCCGTCGCCGTCGCGATCGTCCGGATCGGCGCGGGCGAGGATATCCTGATCCGCAACCGCCTCGAGCAAACCGAGCCCGAAAACGGGCGGCGCCAGCCGCGGAGACAGCTCGAGATCGGCCGGAAGCGACCCGAGCGCCGAAGCGACCTCGAAGCGGGGCGCGCGAAGCTCATAGGGCGTACCGTCCGCCAGCTGGCCTCGCGTCATCACATAGGAGACCACGGCCGTGGCCTCAGGTTCGAAGCCGACGGTGGCGCGCAACTGAAGCTGAGCACCGAAACGCGGGACGGCCGGCGTGCCCGGCACGCTCACCCGGAGGAGCAGTGCGTTCGGAATCGCGCCGGGCTCCGCGGCCCGCCCCCGACCATCACCCTGGTGACAAGCTCGGCACGATAAATCGTTGAAGAACGGGCCGAGCCCGGGATTGAACGGCGCCGGCGAAGAAACGAACGCCGCTTCGAACGCGACATCACCGATCCGATGCCGCGCAAGCTCCGCAGAATCCAGATTGGGAGCGGGCGCGCGAAAGGCGCCGCTGGTGCGGTCGAAAATCGTCAGATCCCCGCCCGAATGCGACGATCGATCGGAGGCATGACCCGAGCGGCAGCTCGATGCCCCGAGGAGAATGAGGAGCCCCGCCAACGCACGCATCACGGTCGACTGCCGCTGCGTCACTCGACCAGCGGAAGCAGGTCGCGCTCGAGTGTCGCCCGCAAGGTCGCAACGGCCTGCCTGGCCGACTCCACCGCGACCGGCCGAGTCAGGATGGCGTCGCCGAACGACGGTGCGAGCGCTTCGAGCGCAATCAACGCGTCGGCAATCTCGCGCCGGATCCGCTCGTCGACCTGCGCCGCGCCGGGACGGACGAGCGTCGTCAGCCCCGCTACGCTGTCCGAACCGAAGACCCCGCGATAGACATGATCGATGGACCGGACGTTGTCGAGATAGTCGGCGAGCGAGTTGTCGCTGAACTGTGATTCCTGAAGGGCCGGATCGCGTGCTTCGAGTGGCTCGGCGATTTTGGTCGCCGACAATTCGTCGGCAATCTTGATCAGACCGTTCACCAGCTCCTGCAACCCCGCCTGCTGCGAAGGATAAATCACATTGGACGGCTCGCCGGCCGACTGCAGCACGGACAGATAGTTACCCCCCTCGGCGCCCCACGCCGACACCAGCGCCCCGGTGGCCTGCTTGAGGGCGCCCGCGGATGCCTGGAGATACGCCAACTCCCGCTTCGTAAGATCGGCCGCTCGCTTCTTTCCGGTGCCCCAGAGCAGATACTCGAGCGTGTGAAATCCCTGCAGTGTCACGTCGAGGCGGCTCACGGCACTAACCGTAAGAGAGTCGGCGCCGGCCAGGACTGCATCCAGGTCCGTCCGATTGACCGGCCAGCTATCGATCTGCGGATCGAGGCCGTCACTATCGACGGGCCCGAAAAGAAATCCCTCGCCCTGTTCCCAGCTGCGCCGGGCCTCGCGCCACGCCGTCCGCGCCAACTCCAGATTCGGCTCCGTCGGCTCCGCAGCCAGCACGGCAATCCGCTCTGCCAGCTCCGCAGCACGCGCGTCGAGTTGGCGGTAGGTCGGGAGGATGATCGAAGCCGGTATGTCGTGCAGGACCTTCGCGCGCGCTTCCTGCTCAGCCGACGGCGAACGGCCGCACGCGGTCATGGCAAGCACGAGCGTCAGCCCGGCCGCCGAGAATACGCCCTTCATGAAATCCTCAATAATGGATGGACACGGAATCAGGGCGTCAGCCGGCGCGCTTCGTTGGCCGCGTCACGATGCCCCTGTGCCGCCGCCTTCTGAAACCACACCAACGCCTGCTCCGCAGACTTCGATACCCCTTTGCCGTCCTTGTACAGCCGGCCGAGGAAGTACTGGGCCTCCGCATCGCCGCGATCACCCCCGACCCGATACCACTTGGCCGCCGCGGCTTCGTCTTTCGAGACGCCGCTGCCACGCTCATACAACCGTCCCAGGCGCCGGGCCGCCTGCGGGCTACCGCCCGACGAGGCCTTCTCATACCATTGCGCAGCTTGCGCCTGGTCCCGGTCTACCCCCTTGCCGTCTTCCAGCGCCACCCCGTATTCGAGCTGGGCCCGAACCTGGCCCCCCTCCGCCGCCTGCCGGAAGAAGGTCGCGGATTGCCGCTCGTCGCGCCGGACGCCAAGTCCCTCCCGATAGAGGTAGCCGAGCCGCTCCTGGGCTTCCCGGCTCCCGCCCGCTGCAGCGCGCTGATACCACTCCGCTGCCTGGGCACGGTCCTGCGCCACCCCGTTCCCGTCATCATAGAGCTTGGCCAGGTTCCGCTGCGCAGTCGCATTGCCCGCCTGCGCCTCGGCGCGGCAGAGATCCAGCGCCGCGCTCCACTCCGATCGGCTGACGGCGCGGGCGCAGGTCGGCGCCACCGTCTGCGCGGGGGGCGGCGCAACGGGCGGCGGCGCCGGTTCAGGCGCAGGCGCCGGTGCTGACGCAGCAACCCGGGAGAGCTGGGGGCGCCAGACCACCGTTTGCTCAGCCCCGACCTCGATCCGCTCGCGCACGGTTTCATACCCGGCGGCCGTCAGGACCAGCGCTCGGGTGCCCGCCGCGACCCGATGCTGCGCACCCCGCACCGCGCGGCCGTCGATGGTGAGGCGCGCTCCACCGGGCAGCGGCACCCCCACGGTAATCACACCGGAATCCGCCGCGGCAATCGAAGCAACCGGCTCGGTGACAACCGGCTCGGCGGGTTCGGCCGCCGGCGGAGGGGTTTCGACGACAGCAGGCGGAGGCGTCGGCGTCACGTCATCGCCTCCGCTGAACGCCAGCACGGCAATCACCACGAGCAACACCAATCCACCGGCCAGCGCCAACTTCTTCCCCATGCCGGACGGGCGCGCGCCACTCCGCACCGGAGGAACGGCGGCCGGAATCGGCTCCGACACGGCCGCCGCGACCACCGGAGCCGCGGCAGGCGGCGGGGTCGGCATCACAAACGCAGCCGGAGCGATCTGGGTCGCGCCCAGCTCCGCAGCAAGCGGACGGAAGACCTGCGTCTCACCGATCGAGTAGCTCGCCTGCTCCGGATCGGCGCTCTGGTCCTGCTTGAGACGGAGCGCCACCAGACGGTTCCGCTCCAGATCGCGGGCAAAGAACACGACCCCGCCTCCATCGGCGCGATCCATTTTGCCGACGATATCGTAGGCACCCGCCGTCGCTTCCTTCACGGCGGCCAGAATCTCGGCCCCTTCGTCGTCGCCCGGGGTAAACCCGACGACGGACAAGTCAGCGCCGCACCGGAAACAGAAGCGATCCCAATCCGGAAGGAGGCCTTTGCACTCCGGACACTTGCTCTCGAGCCCCGGCACCGACCCGTCCAGCGTTCGCACCACTTCGAGAGTGAATTCGTCCGGCGCCCCCGCGTCACGCGAGAGCTTCATCGCCACGAGATTGCCGGTCTCGAGCTCCCGCGCGAGATACACGACGTTGCCGCTCTTGCTGCGCCCCATTTCGCCGAGGATATCGTACGCTCCCTCGGCGGCCAGGCGCACCTGTTCCAGCAGCTGCTCGAACGGATCGCCGCCACCCGGGGCAACATTGAACATGGTCTGACCGTCGGCCACAGTCACCAACTCCACAGCAAAGTTGATCGGAGGGACCCGGCATCGCGCGCGGCCGGGCTCCTAACGTTAGACAGTATCACCTTGGCAGCAAGGTCGCACCCCTTGCGACCCGACCCGGGACCCGCAGATTCCCGACACTCGTACCACGGAGACCCCAATGCCTCACCTCGGCCCGATTTTCGTCCTGTTGCTCGTGCTGGCCGGAGCCGGCAACGGCGCAGCGCAGGATCAGCCGCGGGTCGGGATCATTCAGGCGGCCGGCATGGGGTCGTTCGGTGCCACGATCCTGGCGCATCGCCAGACCCCGTTCGACACCATTCCGACCTCGATCACCGGCGCCGATCTCGGCCGCTACGACCTCATCGTGGTCGATAATCTGTTCCGTCTCCAGGATCTCAACGGCCCCGCCTTCAAGGCATATGTCCAGAACGGCGGCATCCTGCTGGTCATCAATCCGAAGGTCGACGGTTTTTCACGAGGCTGGGCGCCCTACGAGATCTTTGCCGGCGAACACACCGTCGAAGCGCGAATCACCGATCGCAAGCACCCGATCTTCGCGGGAATCTCCGGCGACAAGCTCACCGACTTCGCCGAATCGAACGGAGCCTTCGTCGGCAACTGCTCCCTGACGGAGCCGGCACGCGAGTGGAAGGTGCTCGCCCGGCATGCCAAGCTGAATCGCAACGCCGTGATCGTCGAGGCCGCCTACGGAACCGGCCATGTCGTGGTTGCCTGTACCCGCTTCGATCACTACGATGCGAAAGCCACGCCAACCCGATTGGGAGACAACCTCTTCGCGTACCTGCTCAACCTGGCTGCAGCGCGTTGACTGCTTCGCTGAGCGCCCGTAAAGCCACGTCGACGGTGCGCCGATGGGTTCGGAACGACAGGATCACCATGCGCAGAGTATAGCGCCCGTCGATCATGGTCGACGACAGAAAAATCCGCCCGTCGTCGCGCAACCACTCGATGATCCGGCGGTTCATCGCGTTGGCCTCGTCGAGGGTCATGCCCTCCGGCGCCCAGCGGAACGTCACCAACGACAGATCGGGCGGCGGACCGACTTCGAACCCCAACTCCGCTACCCGAGCATAGAAGTACTGGGCCAGTAACAGTTTCTCGTCCAGCGCCGCCCGAAACGGCTTGGCGCCGAGGAGCTTGAGAGGCAACCAGATCCGCATCCCGCGAAACGGTCGCGACAGCTCGGGCGAGACATCGGCGGGCGATACCTGGGTAGGGTCGTCTGGAATGTCCTGGAGATAGGCGCCCCCGCCACGATGCGCCTGGCGCAACGGTTCCGGATCGCGAACCAGCACCATGCCGGACCCATAGGGCAGAAAAAGGCTCTTGTGCGGATCCAGGACCACCGAATCCGCGCGTTCGATGCCGCGAAGGGTTCGCTTACCGGCCTCGGTCAGCGCAAAGAAGCCGCCGTAGGCGCCGTCGACATGGAACCAGCATCGCTCCCGCGCGGCGATGTCCGCCAACTGATCGAGAGGATCGACCGCACCCGTATCGGTGGTTCCTGCCGCGCCGAGGATGAGCCAGGGACTGAGCCCCGCAGCGCGATCGGCGACGATCTGTTCGGCGAGCAGGTCGGCCCGCATCCGAAACGCCGCGTCGATCGGAATCTGACGAACGACCGCCTCACCGAGTCCGGCAATCCGAAGTGCTTTATCGAGCGAGTGGTGTGCCTGCGACGTCAGATACACCACCTGCGACGGCACCGACGCCGCACCAATCCCGTGGGCTTCCCGCGCAGCAACCACCGCAATCAGGTTGGCAATGCTGCCCCCCGACGTCAGATTGCCCACCGTACTGGCCGGCAAGCCGAGTTCATCCGCCACCCAACGCAACACCATGTTCTCGGCGCGGACTGCGCCAGGGCTGCCGAAAAAGACCCCGGAAAACTTGTTGGAGACGGCCGCGAGGTAGTCGCCTAACGCCGAATAATAGATTCCGCCGCCGGGGATATAACCCAGATAGCCCGGCGCCGCCGTAGTGGCGCCGGAGCGCAGCACGTCCTGTTCGATCAGCGGAATCAGGTCTCCCAAACCGACACCCTGCTCACCGATCGGTGCGTCGAGCACGCCCTCGCCCTGATGATGATCGAATGCCGGCAGATGCTCGATCTGCCGCAGGAAACGATCGCCTGCGGCCGCGACGGCGGCGCGCGCGGCACGGCGACGCCCGGTTCCGGGATTGAGAGGACGGGACGCGCGCTCCAACTCCTTCAAACGCACAATCAAAGCTGCCGAATCGGTCATGGGTCTCACGAAAGGCGCAGGATATCAGTCTGGATCGAGCACGCCGCGGCAACATGGCCGAACCGAACCGGCCACGACGCATGGTGCGCGAAAAGAATAAGGGGGCGAACCGAAATTCGCCCCCTCTTCTCAGACTACGCCGGCCGTGTAACCGGCGAATCCCGACTCAGAACTTCGACCAGAGATACTGATTGGTGATCTCGTGGTGGAACTGAATTTCCGGAATCTTGATCTGCGAGCCCAACGCCTTCGGACACCGCTCCGCCGAGGCGAGCTTCAGGTCCGCATACTTCTTGTGAACGGACTCCGTCAGCAGATCCGCAGCAAACTTCGAGCTCTTGAAGAGCCGGATGCCGTCATAGATGTTGTCCGGCAGAAACTTGGTCCGATCCCGCTTCTTGTCGCCCGAATCCTCGATCGGCCCTTCGAGTCCGGTCCGGAGCAGCGAATAGAGCACCAGATACGGATTGGCATCGGGTGCGATCGATCGCACTTCGACCCGCGCCGACTTTTCGTTGCCGATCGGAATCCGAACCATCGAGCCACGATCGACGGCGGACGCCTTGATCTGATTCGGCGCCTCGAAGTGCGGGTCGAGACGACGATAGGCGTTGACGCTCGGGTTGAGGACCAGACACAACTCCTGACCACTCGACAAGATCCGATCGATGAAGGTCCAGCCGAACTCGGAAAGTTGGTCCTGACCCTTCTTGTCGTAGAACAGGTTCTTGCCGCCCTTGCTGACCGACATGTTGATGTGCATGCCCGACCCGTTGACGCCGGTCACCGGCTTGGGCAGGAACGACGCCGTCATGTCGAGCCGCGACGCAATCTGGCGGCAGACCAGCTTGTACAGCAGGACCTGATCGGCCGCGACACTGGCCTCGGTGTAGCTGTAGTTGACCTCGAACTGCGACGGCGCCACCTCTGGATGATCCTTCTCGTTGCCGAACCCGAGCGCCCGCTGCGACTCCGCGACAGTGTCGATGAACGTACGCAGCGCATCACCCGGCAGCGAGTGATAGTAGCCGCCCGTCGACACATACTCGAACTTGCCCGTCTCGTGATAGCGACGCTCGGCGTCCCGCCCCTTGAAGAGGAAACCCTCGATCTCCGGCGCCGCATTGCAGGTGAACCCTTCCGTCTCCCGCAGCGTCTTGAGATAGCTCTTGAGCCGGGAACGCACATCGGCCGCGTACGGCGCGCCATCCTTTTCCAGCACGTCGCCAAAGACCAGCGTCTTGCCCGGACCGAAGACGTCGGACGGCAACCAGTAGAACGCGGGCCAGTCGATGCTCAAGCGAAGATCGGACTCCTGCTGCGCAGAAAAGCCGCGCACCGACGATCCGTCGAACGTGAGATTGTCATACGACTTGATCAGAAACTTCTTGTCGTAGTCGAGCATGTGCAGGCGGCCTTCGAGGTCTGCGAAGCAGACGGTAACCGCCTTGATGCGCTTTTCGTCGCTCAAGTACTTGATGCGCTTTTCGCGAATCACATCCGGGTCGATCAGGTCGAGCCGTTCCGCCTTGGCTTCGAGGTTGATTTCCTCGAGCTCGTCATACGGGATTTCGAGGAAGTCGCGCATGCTCATGGATGTTGCTCCGACAGGTCAGATTGTTGAACTACACTGCTATAAGCTAAGCAAGACGTGATTTAATGTAAATATCTGCATGCTTAGTATAAATCGACTCAGATATAACTTAGATATATATGCATAAAGTGTGCCTTGATTCCGGACCGGCCCGCCACCCCCACCTGCCCCGGTCGCCCCGGCCCACCCCCGCCGTTGAACCAGGTTGGCGTTGCGAGCATACTGCAGCATGTCGACGCGACCCCGTTTCTACGACGAGTTGGCGCACTGGTGGCCCCTCTTTTCGCCCCCCGACGACTATGACGCCGAGGCCCTCGACCTGCTGCAGCGCCTCGGCCCCCTGCCCGCGGACCGCCGCCCGACCCTGCTCGAACTCGGCGCCGGCGGCGGGAACCTGGCCTCGCACCTGGCCCCTCATTTCGCCCTGACCCTGACCGATCGCGCCCCGGCCATGCTGGCCGTCAGCGCCACCCTGAACCCCGAGGCAGAGCACCTGGTCGGGGACATGCAGACGTTGCGACTGGACCGGCAGTTCGACGTCGTCCTGGTACATGACGCGATCATGTATGCCACCACCCCGGATGCCGTCCGCGCCGCGCTTCGCACCGCCGTGCTCCACTGCCGCACGGACGGGGTCATCGCCATCCTGCCCGACTACCTGCGCGAAACGTTTACCGAGGGCACCGAGGCCGAAGGCACCGACGGACCCGATGGCCGAGGTTTGCGATACCTCGAATGGCGCTGGGACCCTGATCCGACCGACGGTACCTATCTGGTCGACTACGCCTTCCTGCTGCGCGATTCGGATGGCCGCATCACGGTCGAGCACGACCGGCATATGGAAGGTCTCTTCTCGCTCGCCCAGTGGCACGAATGGCTCGACGCGGCCGGCCTCACGTTCGAGACGGCGCACGATCCCTGGGACCGGCAGATCTTCATCGCCCGCCCGAAACACTGACCTCGTCGCGCTCAGGCGGCGGAATTTTCCGACCGGTTTCCCGTCACTTATGAGTGGCGGTTCTCAGACACGTCCACCTCGAGCGCCCTCGTTCGTCTCTCACTCAGACACCACGTCATGGTGCGGCATTTCGAGCACCGACCCCCGATTGGACTTCGGGGATTGAACGTATCAACCTGATGGGGGACTCCAGATGACGACGATCGCGAAGTTCACGGGCGCGGTACTCCTGATCGCCTCGGTAAGTGGCTGCGCAACCAAGGGGTACGTCAATCGACAGGTCCAGGCCGCGGCAGATAGCAGCCGCGCGGGATGGACGGCGGGCGACGAAGGGGTGCGACGTGACCTGTCCGGCCAGATCGCCAGCGTCCGTACGGATGTCGACGGCGTCAAGCGCGATGTCACGACACTGCAGCAGGATCTTCGCGTCCTCCGCGATTCACTCGGCGCCCGCATCATCGCGATGGAAGGCGGGATGCAGTTTGCCTTCCCGATTCGCTTCGCATATGACGACGCCACTGTTCGGCCGGAAGATCGCGCCGCGCTCGACCGCTTTGCGCAGGTCGTCAGCCGCCACTATGCCGGGTCCATCGTCACGATCGAAGGCTTTGCAGATCCGGCCGGCACGACCGCGTACAATCGCCGTCTCTCGCAGGAGCGCGCCGACAACGTTCGCGCCTACCTGGAACAGGCGGGCGCGTCGGGTGTAACGCTCCGCGCGGTCGGTATGGGCAAAACCCGTCAGTTGGTCGAAGGCGCCTACGGCGACATGCCCGGAGCCGAAGCCAATCGCCGAGTGGTCTTCGTGATCGAAGGCGTTCCGAACAACTCCGACGACTGAGTTCAACATTGCGGGCCCGTGGCGCGTAGGGGTTATATGGCTTTCCTCCCCGCACGCCACGGGCCGCTCATGGCCCTCCTGACCACGTCGGCCGCCGCGCTGGCCGGATGCTCCTCCAGCACCAGTGATCAAGAACGCAATCGCCGGCCGGCCACGGCCGTTGCCGTGGTGCCTGCGGAACGTCAGAACCTGGCTCGCACCGTCACGCTGACGGGTCCGGTCGAACCGATCCGTGTGATCGGCGTCAACAGCCAGGCGTCCGGGACGATTCTCGCCGTCCGTGTCACCGAGGGCGACCGGGTCCGCCCCGGCCAGCTGCTTGCTGAGCTGGACGCCCGGGAAACGGTCGCCCAACTGGAGCGCGCCCGCGCGGTCCTGGCCAATGCGCGGACCGCGTTCGAACGCAGCGAGGAGATGCAGAAGGCAGGCATCATCACCGACGCCGAGTTCGAGCTGGCGCGTGCGGCGTTCGCGACGGCCACGAGCGACGTCAAGTTATGGGAGACCCGGCTCGAGTTCAGTCGCGTCACCGCACCGAGCGCTGGCGTCATCACCAGCAAAGCGGTGGAAACGGGCAGCGCGGTTTCCACCAACCAGCGGCTCTTCGACATCGCCGACGACGCCTTGCTGGTCGTGCGGGTGCAGATGTCGGAACTCGACGTCGTCCATGTCGCCGACAACGATTCGGTTTCGGTGCGCCTCGATGCGCAGCCAGGGGTGCGCTTGCGGGGCTGGGTTCGCCGGGTCTTTCCGAGCGCCGATCCCGCCACCCGTCTAGTCCCCGTGGAAGTCGGGCTGGCACGTCCTCCACCAACCGTTCGGATCCAACCAGGCTTCCTGGCGCGCGCCGAGTTCAGCGTCGAACGGCGCAACGGCATCCTGGCCGTGCCTGCGGGCGCCATCGGCGCCACCTCCGACGGCAATTTCGTCTTCGTCGTCGAGAACGACACCCTGATGCGCCGCCCGATCGTGATCGGCATGACGTCCGGCGGCGTAGTGGAAGTCACCGAGGGACTCGCCCCGGGCGAGCTGGTCGTCACCTCGGGCCAACTCAATCTCCGGCCCGGCGCACAAGTTCGCATCACGGCAGGCCGCCCGATTCGTGACTCGGTGTCCGTCGTTCGGATGGACAACCCATGAGCGACCGGCGCTCGACCCTTCCCAGCCTCGCCATCCGGCGTCCGATCGGCACCCTTTCGCTTGCTGCGGTCGTTATCGTGCTCGGCGTCTTCATCGGCCGGCGCCTGCCGATCGACCTTCTGCCGCAGATCGTCTATCCGCAGGTCCGGGTCAACGTCCAGTATCCCGGCGTGGCCCCCGAGGTCATGGAGGAACAGGTTACCAAGGTGCTGGAAACGGCGCTCGCCACCACCGAGAACCTGATCCGCCTCGAATCGGAAACCCAGGAAGGACGCGCCGAAGTCGGGCTCCACTTCCGTTACGGCACGGACATGAACTTCGCGCTGCAGGATGCGTCGAAGAACCTCGATCGTGCCCGTTCACGCCTGCCCGTCGACGTCCAGCCTCCGTCGATCAACAAGTCCGACCCGTCGCAGATGCCGGTCTACGAAGTCGGCTTCAGCTCGGGCAGCATGAGCCAGGTGGAGCTGCGCAGATGGGTCGATCTGCAGTTGCTGCCGCAGTTGCTGACCGTCGAAGGCGTCGGCTCGATCGACATTTCCGGCGGTCTGATTCGCGAAGTGCGCGTAACGCTCGACCAGGAACGGCTCCGCTCCTACGGCTTTACAGTCACCGATATCCTGACCACGCTGCGGGACGAGAATCAGGACGTCGCCGCCGGGAGTCTGACGTCGCCTCAGTTCGAGGTGGTCGGCAAAACCGCCGGCAAGTTCCAGTCGGTCGACGACATCCGCCGGCTGCTGATCAACCGGCCCGGGACGTCGCAGCGGCTGCCATTGTCCGACCTTGCCCAGGTATCGGACACTAATCGGGAGCAGCGCCTCTGGAGCCGGCTGAACGGGGTGCCGGCGGTCAAGCTCTCGGTGCGCAAGCTGCCCGAGGCCAATACCGTCGCGGTTGCCGCGGGCGTCGGCGACAAGCTGGGACAGCTGGCCGACTCGCGGTTCATTCCCGACGACGTCGCCTACCGGGTCGTTGCCGACCAGTCGTTCTTCATCGAAAATGCCATCGCGAGCGTGACGGATGCCGCGATCGCCGGCTCGCTCCTGGCCATGGTCGTGGTGTTGCTCTTTCTGGGCAGCGTCCGGAAGACGCTGATCATCGGCATCTCGATCCCGATTGCCATCCTGGCTACTTTGGCGCTGATGGGCGGCACCGGACTCACGCTCAACATCATGAGCATGGGCGGCCTGGCGCTGGGCGTCGGGCTGCTGCTCGACAATGCGATCGTGATGCTCGAGAACGTCTTCCGACACCGGGCCATGGGCAAAGATCCGGACACCGCCGCCCACGACGGCGCCGGTGAGGTCACCTCGGCGGTGATTGCCTCGACCACGACCAATCTCGCCGCCGTGGTGCCGTTCCTCCTGATCACCGGGCTTGCTGCGTTGATCTTCCGGGAACTGATCCTGACCGTCACCTTCGCTATCGCGGCGTCGCTGCCCATCGCGCTCACCCTGGTGCCGATGCTCACGGCGCAGCTGGCCAAGGTGCGCTGGAGTACCGGGCTTGATCGCTCCCGTCCGATCGTGGCCTTCAATCGCGCCATCACCCGGCTGGGCGATCGGTACCGCACTCTGGCGCGCGGAACCCTGCGCCGGCGCGGCTGGGTCATCGGCGGCTCGTTCGCGGTCCTGGCAGGTACGCTGTATCTGGCGACGCGGCTCCCCAGCGAATTCCTCCCGGTGGTCGACGACGGCACCATCGGCGTCTGGGTCTCCATGCCTCCCGGTACGCCACCCGAACGCACTGATCAGATCGTCCGGCAACTCGAATCGATGATCGCCGAGCGGCCGCATGTGCAGGATGTCTTTGCCACCGCCGGAGGATTCCTGTTCGGCAGCAGCACGTCGGAACGCGGCGGACGAGGCTCGATCAACATCCAGCTGACCCCCGCCCCCGACCGGCCCGGCGTCAGCGCGTCGGACTGGGTTGCCGAATTTCAGCGGGACATCGATGCGCTGGGCATTCCCGGCGCCCGCATCGGAGTCCGGCCGCCGCGAATCCGCGGTTTGCGCACCAATCGCTCCGGCACCGACGCGGCCGTCGCCATCCAGGGCAACGACCTCGCGACCCTGCAGCGGATCGGCTCCGAGGTGATGGCCCGAATGCAGGGCATCGAAGGGCTGGAGAGCATTCAGATGTCGACCGAAGAGGCGAGCCCGCAACTCGCGATTCGGATCGACCGCGACCGTACCTCCGACCTGGGCCTCAATGTCGCGGCCGTCGGGCAGAGCGTACGCACCGCGCTCGAGGGCGCCATTCCCACCCGGTACGCCGAAGGCAACTACGAATACGACGTCCGGGTCCGCTTGCCGCGCGAGCAGTTCACCAGCGCCGAGGACCTGGGCGCCATCGCGCTGTTCTCGGGCCGCGACCGGCCGATCTATCTGCGAGACGTGGCGTCGGTCAGTATCGGCACCGGACCGACGACCATCATTCGCGAGAATCAGAACCGCCAGATCCAGGTCGAGGGCGACGTCAACACCTCGCTCACCAATATCAGCCGGGTCAGCGCCGAGATTCGCGCCCGTCTTGCGGACCTGACGCTGCCGGAAGGGTTTGCCATTCTCTACGGCGGCGAAGAAGAGGCCATTCGCGAGAACAATCGCAATCTCGCCATCGTCATCGTGCTGGCCATCTTTCTGGTCTTCGTCGTAATGGCGATCCAGTACGAAAGCGTGGTCAATCCGCTGGTCATTCTGGTCTCGGTTCCGCTGGCTCTGGTCGGGGTCGGCGCCGCGCTGCTGCTGACCGGGACGCCACTCAGCGCCCCCGTGCTGCTGGGTGTCATCCTGCTGGCGGGCATCGTGGTCAACAACGCCATCCTCCTGGTCGAGTACGTCGAGATCGGAAGGCAGGACGACGGCCTGTCGACCGAGGATGCCGTGGTCGAAGCCGGCGTGGTGCGCCTCCGACCCATTCTGATGACGACGTTTACCAGCATCCTCGGCATGCTGCCGCTCGCCTTGGGGATCGGCGAGGGCACCGAACTGATGCAGCCGCTGGCGGTCACCCTGGTCGGCGGTATCATCGTGTCCACGGCGCTGACCCTGCTGGTCGTCCCCGCAGTGTACCTGCAGGCCCACGCGATCACCGACCGGATCCGCCGAGCCGTCATCGGCACTCCGGACGAGTCGTCGCATGCCGCCGCCGAACCGGAGCTCGCGCCGTGATCGCGGCGACCATCCCGGCCCGGCCCGATCACTCCCAGAGGAGAACGGTCCCAATGATGACTCGCACCACCACTACGCTTGCTGCGCTCGTCATGCTGGCCACGGCCGCCGCGCCCGCCTACGCGCAGGACCCGCCCAACCTCGACGTCCACTTCGTCCCCACCCCGACCCAGGTGGTGGAACGGATGCTCGACATGGCCAAGGTGACCAAGGCCGACTTCGTGATCGATCTCGGCTCGGGCGACGGCCGGATCCCGATTGCGGCCGCCAAGCGGAACGGCGCGCGCGGCATGGGCGTTGACCTCGACCCCGAGCGGATCCGTGAAGCCCAGGAAAACCTGCGCACCGCCGGCGTTGGCGATCGGGTCAGCTTCCAGCAGCAGAACCTGTTCGAAACCGATCTCAGCAAAGCCACCGTCATCACGATGTACCTGCTGCCGAGCTTGAACGTCAAACTCCGGCCGATCCTCCTCGACTTGAAGCCCGGCACCCGGCTCGCCTCCCACGCCTTCGACATGGGCGACTGGCGGCCCGATCGCCATGATGTGGTCGACGGACGGAGCGCCTATCTGTGGATCGTGCCGGCCAAAGTCGCGGGACAGTGGAACGTGACCGATGGTCCGCGCACTTTCACCATCGATCTCAATCAGCAGTACCAGATCATCGACGGCACCGCCAAGATCGGCGAATCGAGCTACCGGCTGCAGGAAACCGCGCTGCGCGGCGACGAGATCCGTTTCGTGATCGACGGCCCCGACGGCCGCCACGCTTACGTCGGGCGCGTCGCCGGCGACCGCATCTCGGCCGTCCAAGGCGCGGGCGGACGTCCCTGGGGCGCGACTCGCGGGTCCTGATCGTTCAAATCCCTCGGGGAGCGATGCATGACCGCGCGCTCCCCGACTCCCCTCCCCAAGCGAGCTGATTCGTGACTGACCAGACCCAGTCGAGCGGTCCGCGCCAGACGTTGTCCTTCACGGCCGGGGCTTCCTTCCTGATCGGGATCGTGATCGGCATCGGGATCTTTCGGACCCCATCGCTGGTTGCGGCGAACGTGACGAGCGATACCGCCTTCATGGCCGTCTGGCTGGCGGGCGGACTGATCATGCTGGTCGGCGCCCTCTGCTACGCAGAACTGGGCAGCGCCTGGCCCGACGCCGGAGGTGAGTATCACTTCCTGCGCTCCGCCTACGGCCCTCGGCTCGGCGTCCTCTTTGCCTGGAGCCGAGGCACCGTGATTCAGACGGGCGCGATCGCTGCGGTCGCGTTCGTTCATGGGGACTACGCCTCCCGTATTCTGCCCCTGGGCGAGTTCGGCAGCGCCATCCATGCCTTGCTCGCCGTCGTGGTCATCACGGGGATCAACCTCGCGGGTACCCGCCCCAGCACCCGGGTCCAGGTGGGGCTCACGGTCCTGACCGTCGCAGCGCTGGGCATCGTGATCGTCGCGGGGTTCACCGTCCCGGCCGCGCCACCCGCGCCGCCTCCGAGCGGCAGCGGATCGATCGGCCTTGCCATGGTCTTCGTCCTGCTCACCTACGGCGGGTGGAACGAGGTTGCCTATCTGTCCGGCGAGATGCGGGACGTGCAGCGCAACATGATCCGCGCCCTGGGCCTGGGCACGGTGGTCGTGGTAGTCCTCTATCTCGCCGCCAACTTTGGCTACCTGCGCACACTCGGCCTGGAGCAGCTTCGTGCCACCGATACCGTCGGCGCCGAACTGATCCGCCGCCTGGCAGGTGACGTCGGCGCCATGCTCTTCAGCCTCTGCGTCTGCGCCTGCGCCCTCAGCACCCTCAATGCCACGGTCTTCACGGGCGCACGGGCCTATTATGCGCTCGGACGGGACGTGCCGCCGATCCGGCGGCTGGGTATCTGGAACGAGCAGGGAGAGAAACCGGCCAATGCCTTGCTGCTGCAAGCGGCAATTGCCGTCGGGCTGGTGGTGTTCGGTGCGGTGACTCGAAACGGCTTCGAAGCGATGGTGGCCTACACGGCGCCGGTCTTCTGGTTCTTCCTGCTGCTGGTGGCAGGCTCGGTGTTCATCGCCCGCGGGCGCGGTGTCCTCCTGCCGTACCGGATGCCGCTCTACCCGCTGCCGCCGCTCCTCTTCGGCGCGGCGGCAGCCTGGATGGTGTACTCGAGCGTGCTCTACGCAGGTATCGGATCGCTGCTGGGGATCGCGGTCGTGGTGGCGGGGCTTCCGCTCATCCCGCTCGCCTCGCGAAGCACGGTCGGCGGCGCCCGGAGCCGGCCGCCGACCGTCTGACCGATTGCTACGCGGCTACCGGCAGGCCGCCGGCGCCGCCAGCGACTCCTCCCGCTTCATGGTCCGCACATCGAGTTGCTGCACACGGGCCGGTTCGGTCGGCGCCAGCGTAATCGAGACACGCAGGTCGCCCGATGCACAGCGCAGCCGCCACCGGCCCCGGAGCGCATTCTCGACTTCGAACGGCCCTTCCGGACGGCAGCTTCCACCGACCTGGTTCCGGAGCCGCTCGATCGCCGCGCGCCGGCGGGGTTTGGGCTCGTCCAGATAGAGATTCATCGCGGCGACGCTATCGGCCAGCGGCTCGCTCCAATTCTGCACCAGACGGGTCACCTGCTCCCGCGCCTGCACGAGCACGGGCGCCGGCTGCGGCACCCGCCGGACCAGGCCGCCGGTCTTGTCGAGCAGATCGAACGCCTGCTCGACCGGCACCCGCCATGGAGTGTAGGTCACGTTACCGAGCGTCACGATGCCGACGCCATAGTCGGGCAACCACTGCATGATCGAGCCGAAGCCGGGCAACCCGCCGCTGTGCGAGACGTTGGACGGCACCTGGCAGGACTGCCTGATACCGAGACCATAACCGTATCCGCCCGCGCTCAGCGTGACCGTACCGGTCGCGGCGTCGCGCACCGTCGAAGCGCCGTTGTACCGCGCCACCTGCTGCATCTCACGGACCGAGGATCGGCGCACCGGCCCGCGCTCCTCCCCGTCGCGCGGCGGCCAGGCAGCGAGCATGAACCCGACCCAGCGGCTCAGGTCGTCGACCGAGGTCAGGATCCCGCCCATCGGGCCGAAGGCGCCATCCGCCAGCTGCGCTTCTTCGAGCCAGGTGGTATCCTGCCACCGGTAGCCGTGCGCCAGCCGGGCAGGAGACACGGTCGACGCCTCCAGCGTGGTCACCGTCATCCCGAGCGGCGCGAGGATCCGCTGCTCCAGATACCGCGCGAAGGGCATCCCCGACACGTTGGCCACGATCCGCCCCAGGATGGCAAAGCCGTAGTTCGAGTACTCGTACGCCGTGCCCGGCGCCGTCGAAAACGGGATCCCGCTCCGCATCAGCCGATTCATCTCGTCGTCACGAATGGCCAGCTGTTGGTCGCCCCAGGGATTGTCTTCAGGAAATCCTTCGGAATGCGAAAGCAGGTGACGAATCGTGATCTTGGGCGAGTCGGTGGTCGGATACCGGAGCGTGGCGAGTTCCGGCACATACCGTTCGGCCGGATCGTCCAGCGCGAGCTTTCCTTCGTCTCGCAGCTGGAGAATTGCGAGTGCCGTGAAGCTCTTGGACATCGAGGCAATCCGGAACACGCTCGAAGAATCGACCGGCGCGCGCGACGCGAGGTTGCGGAAACCGGCGGTGCCGCGATGGGCGAGCTTCCCGTCGATGATGATGCCGTAGGCAATGCCCGGCACTCGCGAGCGCTCTGCAAAGTCACGCATCAGGCGGTCGATGGCCGGAAAAGCCTGAGACAGTTTGGCGACCCGATCGGGGTCGGGAAATGCCGGCGGCGGCGCCAGACTGCTGGCATCACGTTGCGCCGATGCGGCCGCCGAGCCGAACACCAGCAGCGTCGCAACGAACGGGAGCACGGAACGGTTCATCATAGAGACCAAACAGGGTAATCGGTGAATCGAATCTGCCGGAATGTGGCCAAAGTTCGGGGGTCGAGGCCAACCCCGTCAACCGAAACCGAATTTCGCCGCTCCCCTGCCGGCTCGGTTTATCGTATCTTGGAACGTCAGCACCATCTCTGCCCCTCCACCGCCACGAGTCTCCGCTATGCCAACCCTTGCTGCGCGCTCACGTGCCTCGTCCTGGATGCTGTTCGTCTGCCTTGCCGGGGCGGTCGGCTCGAGCTGCAGTGTCGCGTCGAAGGCGCCCGAACCGGCCGGCGGCAAACGCAACGCGGCCGCCGATGTCCGATCGACCGCAGAGGAACTCGGCTCGACCCGTAACAGCAAGGTCGCCATCGAGCGAAGTGCCGGCGCACCGCCGCTCACCTTTTTCGTACCCGCCAGCGCCCGGGAACGGCTCGGCGACACGACCGGCTTGGGCCCTGATGTCCGCGTCGTGATCGGACTCTCGCGAGAAGAAGCGTTGAGCCGAGCCGAGGAGGCGCATGGAATCGACGCATCGTACGCCCGGCCGGAGTTCATTGCAGCGGCCAAGAATCTCGCCTGGGTCCACACCCCCAGCGCCGGTGTCGACCAGCTCCTGGTCCAACTCGGCGAGCGGTCCGATCAGATCGTGGTCACCAATTCGCGCGCGGTCCACGGGCCGGCCATTGCCGACCACGTCTTTGCCATGCTGCTGGGGCTGACCCGGAACCTGCCGACCTATCTCGACGCCCAGAAGACCGGACAGTGGGTGCGCGACGAGAGCATCGGACTGCCGCGCGTGGCCCTGCAGGGTCGCACGCTGCTGGTCGTCGGAGTGGGTGGCATCGGAACGGAGATCGCGCGGCGCGGCGCCGGATTCGGAATGCGGGTCATCGGCACCCGCCGGAGCGATGATCCGGCGCCGCCGTTCGTCGAGCGGGTCGGCAAGCCGAACGAACTGCTGGCCATGCTCCCCGAGGCCGACGTGGTGGCCATTGCGGTGCCACTCACGCCCGAAACCGAGCACATGTTCAACGCGGCGGCCTTTGCCGCGATGAAGCCGGGCAGCTACCTGATCAACATCGCGCGCGGCAAAGTGGTGGAAACCGGACCCCTGCTGGAGGCCCTCCGCTCGGGCCGCCTGGCGGGCGCCGGACTCGACGTGACCGATCCGGAGCCGCTGCCGACCGATCACCCGCTCTGGAAGCAGGCCAACGTCATCATCACGCCCCACATGGCATCACGCGGGGAGCTGACGATCGAACGCGGGGCGGCGCTCTACCGCGAAAACCTCCGGCGGTTTGCCGCCGGTGAACCGCTGCTCAACGTGGTCGACAAGGCGGCCGGGTACTAAGATTCACGACGTAGTTGATCGAGGGAGAGCGCCCAGGATCTCGACAGTCGCTCTCCCTGAGATGTGCAGCATTGGGCCGGGTGGGACGTCCCCCGGTCTTCGGGGTACGCGCCTCGCGCGCCGTACCCGGCTCGACCCGGGCGGGCCTCCCTCGAGTTCCGGGTAGTAGCGACCATCACCGTCCATCGATCTCGCTGCGGCCGCCCTCTTCCGGCCGGCAGGGCGTCGGTGCTCACAGGAGCTTCACACCATGGCCATCTGGAAAGAAAAGGAAAAGGAACCGGTTCTCGTCAAAAAGGACGCCGCACCGATCCCGGAGCCCGCGACCGCCAAGGAACCTGAAGCCAACCGTATCACCCTCCCATCGACCAACTTTGACGCGGGGCGGAAAGCCCCGGAGCGAGACATGAAAGAATCCCTGATTGCAGCCGAGCTGACGATCGAGGGTAAGATCGAGGGGAATGGCCACATCCGGATCGCGGGCCGCTTCAAGGGCGATGTCAACGTCCAGGGCAATCTGACCATCGAGCAGGGCGCCAAGCTGACCGGCGCCGTGCGCGCCCATACCGTCATCATCGGGGGCGAGGTCGAGGGCAACATCGAAGACGCCACCCGAGTCGAGCTGCTCCAGACCGGCGTGCTGACCGGCGACCTCAAGGCCGGCTCCCTCACCGTGGCTGCCGGGTCCCGGATGCGCGGCCAGGCCGAGTTCGGCTGGGACAACAGCGGGAAATGAGCAACGCCCGACCGGGTACTCCGGGGGCAACACGTACCTGCCCCCATTGTCGTACCTCGATCCTCGAAAGCGCCAGCGTATGCCCGGCGTGCCGACACCACCTGCGCTCCGGCGCAGGCGGCAAAGTCGCGCCGGCCTTCTCGGCGCTTCAGGTCGAGGGGACCATCCGCCACCCGAACGTCGGGGAAGCGTGGGAGTACTCGGTCCTGCTCACCATTCGCAACGCGAAGGGCGAAGAGATCGGCCGCCACGTCGTGGGAGTAGGCGCACTGCAGGGCACGGACGAACGCACCTTTACGCTGGCCGTCGAGGTGTTCACACCAAGCGGGGCCCGGCTGCCGGTCGGGCCCTGATCGCCTCCGATGGATCTGCGCAGGTCCGCGCACCGGTACGGACCTGACGCACGAGAGTCAATCTCCTGACGGACCTGCCGTGAACAGGGACAGATAGCGGCTGAAGCTGAACAGCCGATTGCGCCGCTGTCCGGTAATCTCCACCAGTACATCATGCTCGAGCAGATCGTCGACCAGCGACGCTGCCGTGTTGATCGTCGTCCCGAGCAGCCTGGTCACCGCTTTGACGCTGGTGACGGGCTGCCGGTAGAGATAGCGGATCAGTCGCTGCGCATTGGCCTGCCGCCGATGGCCGAAGTGCGGCAGCACCTCCTGCTCGACCTCCTCCTTCAATGCCAGGATCGCCCGAAATACGTCGATCGCCGATCGGGCCGTGTGTTCGGTCCCCTGCAGAAAGAAGAGCAGCCATTCCCGAATGTGATTGCCCTCACGCACCGCCATGAGATGATCCACATAGGCGGTTTTGTGCCGCTCGAAGTAGTCCGACAGATAGAGCGCCGGCCTGGCGAGCAGGTTCTCCGCCGCCAGATAGAGCGAGATCATCAGCCGGCCGAGCCGGCCGTTGCCATCGAGAAACGGATGGATGGTCTCGAACTGATAGTGCGCCATCGCAATCCGGATCAGCGGCGGTACCCGCAGGGTTCGGTCGTGGAGAAACTTCTCCATGTCGCCCATCAATCCGGGAACGTGCTCGTGGTGCGGCGGTACGAAGGTAGCGTTGGCCAGGCTGACACCGATCCAGTTCTGGCTGACGCGAAACTCACCCGGCTGTTTGGTCTGGCCCCGCATTCCCTGCATCAGCACCGCGTGGGTCTCCCGAAGCAACCGGTTGGAAAAGGGCAGCCGCGTCAGACTTCCGATGGCGTAGTTGATCGCCTGGATGTAGTTCCGCACCTCCGCCCAATCGTTCCGGGCCTCGGGAGACAGATCCTCCGCATCCTTGAACGTGTCCTCGATATCGGTCTGGGTTCCCTCGATCCGACTCGACTGGGCCGCCTCCTTGGCCACATAGGTGGCAATGAAGAAGTCGATGTCCGGCACCAGCTGCGAAAACGCATTCAACTCACCGAGTGCCCGATCCGCTCGGCCCAGGAGGTCGAGCACCTCGGGATCCGAAATCACCCAGGGATGGTGGATCGACGCAGGGAGAAAGCTTTGGTACTCGAACCGGCGCTCGTATCGCCCAGACCGAAAATCAGACAAATCCATATATCAGAAAATTATTGAGTTTCTACAACAGTAGTATTCTTATGTCAAAATCAATAGATCTATTTGACATAACAATATTCTATGTGGACGATTATCATCCACAAGATACGAGCGATGAATCATTATATGAGATAACCATAGACTTTCTGACATAATGAAATTCTTATATCAGAAACCGGGGCTTCTTCCCTGACCCGGGCCTCCCTGCCTCGAGACTTGCTCGCCCCGCCGGCCCTGATAAGTTGCGGCCCCATGTCGAGCCCCGCTGACACACCCGAGCCTCTCTCCTTTCTCGATCCAGCCCTTCTGGCCCGTCTGGAGGCTTCCGCCGACCTCCTGGAAGAACTCGTCGCCGATCGCGGCCTGCTTGCCGGCATCCCGGACGACCTGAAAATTCGGTTCCTCGGCGCCGCCGGCCGGTTGTCTCGGCCCGATGCGCTGGTTCGCCGGCAACTCGTCAAAGCCTCGCGCCGGCAGCGGAAGGCTGCCCGGGTGGCCCGCGAGGAACAGGTGTTGTCGTCGACAGGGATCCGGAAGCTGCGCCGGGAAAAGGTCTTCACGACCCCGAACGTCTTTCCGCCGGCTGGAGAACACGACGCGGACGATATCGGAGACGACACCGAAGACGGCGATGCTTTCGCTGGACAGGCCGAGGCGCAGAACCCGCTCGACGAGCGCCACTGCTATACCTGCAAAGTCCGCTTTACCGAAGTCCACCATTTCTACGACCAGCTCTGCCCCAGCTGCGCAGAGCTCAACTTCCGGAAGCGCGGCGAACTCGCCGATTTGCGTGGGCGGGTTGCCTTGCTCACCGGAGGGCGGGTCAAGATCGGTTACCAGGCGGGCATCAAACTGCTCCGGTCGGGCGCGCATCTGATCGTCACGACGCGATTCCCGCGGGATTCGGCGGCCCGATACGCAGCGGAACCGGATTTCGAGGAGTGGAAGGACCGGCTCGAGATCTTCGGCCTCGACTTGCGGCATACGCCGAGCGTCGAAGCCTTCTGTCATCACCTGCTGGCGACCCGGGACCGGCTCGACTTCATCATCAACAACGCGTGCCAGACGGTGCGGCGCCCGCCCGCGTTCTATGAGCATATGATGGACCGGGAAACGGCGGTCGCCACCGAGCTACCGACGCCGGCCCGGAAGCTCCTGGGCGGGTACGAGGGGCTGCGCAGCCATCGGCTACTCCCCGAAAGCTCCAGCGCGCCGGCCGGCGAGACTGTCACCCCGGCGGCCACCGGCCTGCTGCACGCCGCGGAGCTGTCGCAAGTGCCGCTCCTGCCCGATGAAATCGATGCGCAGCGGCACCTCTTTCCCGAAGGGCACTTCGATCAGGATCTCCAGCAGATCGATCTCCGCAGTCACAACTCGTGGCGGATGCTCCTGGCCGATGTCCCGTCGGTCGAACTGATCGAGGTTCAGCTGGTCAACGCCATCGCGCCGTTCATTCTGAACGCCCGGCTCAAGCCGTTGATGCTCAAGACCCAAGAGCGTGACAAGCATATCGTCAACGTGTCGGCGGTCGAGGGCCAGTTCTACCGCCGGTTCAAGACGACCCGGCATCCGCATACCAACATGGCCAAGGCCGCGCTCAACATGATGACGCGCACCTCGGCCACCGATTATTTCAATGACGGGATCCACATGAACAGCGTCGACACCGGCTGGGTGACCGACGAAGATCCCGTCGAAATCGCGGCGCGCAAGACCGCAGAGCATCGCTTTCATCCGCCGCTCGATATCGTCGACGGCGCCGCGCGCATCGTCGATCCGATCATTACCGGTTTCAACACGGGCCGCCACGTCTGGGGCAAGTTCCTCAAAGACTACGAACCGACGGACTGGTAAACCATGGAATGGCTGGCCGACCCCCAGATCTGGATCGCCCTGGCGACCCTGACGGTACTCGAAGTGGTCCTGGGTATCGACAACATCGTGTTCATCTCGATCCTGAGCGCCAAGCTGCCGGTTCATCAGCAGAAGCGGGCCCGGCAGGTCGGGCTCATGCTCGCGATGATCACCCGGATCGGCCTGCTCTTCTCGATTTCCTGGATCATCCGGCTCACGGCTCCGCTCTTTACCGTCCTTACCGAGGAAATCTCCGGCCGCGATCTGATCCTGATTCTGGGCGGCCTCTTCCTGCTGGCCAAGAGTACCCACGAGATCCACAGCAAGCTGGAAGGCGCCACGACCGAAACGAAGACGCCGGCCTATCCGTCGTTTGGGACCGTCATCCTCCAGATCCTGCTGCTCGACGTCGTCTTTTCGCTCGACTCGGTCATTACGGCCGTCGGGATGGTCGATCAGCTCTGGGTCATGGTCACGGCTGTGATCATCGCGGTCATTTTCATGATCCTGTTCGCCACGCCGATCAGCGACTTCGTCGATCGCCATCCGACGGTCAAGATGCTGGCGCTGAGCTTCCTGCTCCTGATCGGCATGACACTGGTGGCCGAAGGGTTCGATCAGCACATCCCGAAGGGGTACATCTACTTCGCGATGGCGTTCTCGGTGTTCGTCGAGATTCTCAATCTCAAGCTGCGCAA
The DNA here is from genome assembly GCA_037189525.1 of Gemmatimonadales bacterium. Classification (GTDB taxonomy): domain Bacteria; phylum Gemmatimonadota; class Gemmatimonadetes; order Gemmatimonadales; family GWC2-71-9; genus SHZU01. Next base: position 717,875 of record JBBCJC010000002.1, on the reverse strand, counting down.
GCCGGCGCGTGATCCGGTCCATCTCCACAAGCCCACCCCGCCCGGCCTCTAGCCCGGCGAGTCCAGGAGGACATAGCAGTGATCGATCGACAGTTTCTCAAAAGCCTCCGCATCGTGAGCTTCATCGAGGGGATCTCGACCCTCGTGCTGTTCGGGATTGCCATGCCGCTCAAATACTTTGCCGACATGCCTGGCGCGGTGCGCGCCGTGGGGTCGATCCACGGGCTGCTGTTCGTTGCGCTGGTCGTGATGTTTCTGGTAGGTATGCAGCGCATTCCGCTGTCGCGGGGTACTACCTTCGCGGGGATTGCCGCTGCCGTGGTTCCGTTCGGCCCGTTCATCATGGACCGCCGGCTCGAGCGGCTCGCCAACCAGCCCGGCTAGCGGGCGAGGGGGCGGATCAGGTCTCGATCCGGTTCCGCCCCCCTGCCTTGGCTCGATAGAGCGCGCTGTCCGCGGTGGCAATCAGATCGGCCACGGTGCCCGCGCCGGGCCCGGCCCAGGCCAGTCCGACACTCACCGTCACCGGCAGCTCGACGCCCTCCCAGACCGCCGCCGTTGCCGCGACCCGTGCCCTGATCCGCTCCGCAGCTACCAGACCGCTTTCCCGGTCACAGCCGGGCAGGACGAAGAGGAATTCCTCGCCTCCGTAGCGACCGACCGCGTCATACTCGCGGACTTCCCGCCGCAACGCCTCCGCCACCCGCTTGAGCACGACGTCGCCCGCGGGATGGCCGTATCGGTCGTTGATCGTTTTGAAGTTGTCGATGTCGGCCAGGGCCACGGCAACCGGCCGCTGCTCGTGCCGTCCTCGTCGCAATTCGCGCTCGAGGTGCTCCAGCACCACACGGCGATTGTGCAGTCCGGTCAGGTCGTCGCGGGTTGCCTGCACCCGGAGACCTTCCTGAATCTCGAGGAGGCGCTCCTGCAGTTCGACGACGCGCACGCCCGCCCGCATCCGGGCAGTGAGTTCCGTCAAATCGAACGGCTTGGTCAGGAAGTCGTCCGCGCCCGCCTCGAGCGCCTCAACCATGTCCTGCCGGGCGTCCCGGGCCGTCAGCAGAATGGCGTACACATAGGGTGAGTTCCGCTGCCGCATCGCCCGACACACCGTCAGACCGTCGGCGCCCGGCATCATCCAGTCGAGAATCGCCAGCCGAGGACCGTCGGGCGCCAGCAGTTGGACGATGGCCGAGGGACCGTCTTCGACGGCAACGACGTCGTGACCCAGTTGCGTCAGGGTTCGCTGCAGCAACGTCCGCGAAACAGCATCGTCGTCGGCGATCAGAACACGCATCCACAATCCTTTGCGTACACGAGAGCGCCCCGCCCTTTTCGGGAACGCTGGGGCATGCCTGGCCATTCCCGGACAGGCCCTGCCCTGGATCGGGAAACCTCGGCTCCTGCCGACGGCTCCCCGTGTGGCACCAGGCAATACGGCCAGCAAAGGCACGGCCCGCGCCATTCGCGTTCGGCAGTCCATTGGGCCCCAACTGCTCTAAAATCATCCACTTAACCAAGTCGCGACGGACTGGCTGACCGCTCGCGGGCGCCACTCGTTGGCAGATTGCCAGGCATCATAGCAATTGCCCAGCAAGCTGCTGCGGGAACAGTAGCCAGGCCTGTCATACCTTGTCCGGTCCGGCCGATTAGGTTGGGAGAGCAACACCGGTGGCGCCGGTCAGGGCCACCACGACCCATCCACGATCGAGGTGTACTATGGACAGCAAAGCATCGGCACGCTGGGAAGGCGACCTTCGCTCGGGCTCCGGCCAGATCAAACTCGGCAGCGGAGTTTTCGAGGGGAAATATTCGTTCGGGACCCGGTTCGAGGGCGCACCCGGCACCAATCCGGAAGAACTGCTCGGGGCAGCCCATGCCGGCTGCTTCTCGATGGCGCTCTCGCTCGGGATTTCCAAGGCGGGACATACGGCCAAACGGATCGACACCAACGCCGTGGTCCACCTGGGCCAGGTCGACGGCGGTTTTGCCATCACCGGGATCGACCTGGTCACCGAGGCCGAAGTGCCGGGCCTGTCGAATGATCAGTTCCAGCAACTGGCCGAAGCCACCAAGGTCAACTGTGTCGTATCCCGGGCCCTCTCGGCGGTACCGATGACCCTCAAGGCCACGCTGGTCGGCTGAGGAATTTTGCGGCGGGCGGCGATCTCGTCGCCCGCTGCGACGCGCTGCTACGAGAGGTTGTAGCGCTTGAGCTTTTCGTAGAGGGTCCGCTCGCCGATACCGAGCCGTTCGGCGGCGCGGCGACGGTGCCCACCGGTTTCGATCAGGGTCCGCTCGATCGCGTCTCGCTCCAGTTCCTCCAGCGTCCCGGTCGCGACGCCGCGGGCCGGCTGACCCGCCGGCTCCAGGTCGATCCCACGCACCACCGTCCCCTCCGCGAGAATCGCGGCCCGCTCCAGTGCATTGGCCAGTTGCCGAATGTTGCCCGGCCAGGGCGCCGCCAGGATCCGGGAGCGGGCATCGTCGTCGAGTGCGAGCGGCGGACGGTTGAGCGCGGTAGCAACCCGGACTAGCAGACGTTCCGCCAGCGGGATGATGTCATGTTTCCGTTCGCGAAGCGGCGGCATCCGCACCGGAAACACCGCCAGCCGATGGTACAGATCTTCGCGGAACCGGCCGGCGCGCACCTCGTCTTCGAGATCGCGATTGGTCGCGGCAATCCAACGAACATTGACCTCAATGGTCCGGTTGCCACCGACTCGCTCGAAGCATCGCTCCTGCACCACCCGCAGCAGCTTGGCCTGCAACTCGGCCTTGAGTTCGCCCACCTCGTCGAGAAAGACGGTTCCACCGTCGGCGAGTTCGAGCCGTCCGCGCCGAGCCGCGGTCGCTCCGGTAAACGCGCCGCGCTCGTGTCCGAACATCTCGCTTTCCATCAGCGAGTCGGTAATGGCCGCGCAGTTGATGGCGACGAAAGGCCCATCGGCTCGCGGGCTGTGTTCGTGGATCAGCTGCGCAGCAAGCTCCTTCCCGGTACCGCTTTCGCCGAGCAGCAGGACGGAGGACTGGGTCGGCGCAACCCGTTCCAGGGCGCGCACCACCGGCGTCATGATCGGATCGCCGTACGAAAAGGGCGGCAGCCGCCGGTCGATCCGTTGCGCCTCGTTGGCCACCAGGAGCCGCCGCCGCTCGACAGCCCGCCCGATCAGACGACGAAGATCGGCCGGACTCGCGACCGGTTTGACCAGATAGTCGAAGACACCGAGCTTGATCGCTTCGACGGCCGACGGTACGGTCCCGTGGGCCGTCAGCACCACGACGTCCATCTCGGGATAGTCGGCCCGGACCCGCCGGACCAGCCCCATGCCATCCATTTCGCCCGGCATGCGGAGGTCGGTGAGCAGGAGATCGAACGCCCGGCGGGAAAGCGCCGCGAGCGCGCCGGCGGCATGCGGCGCCGCATCGAGGACATGTCCGTCCGCAGCCAGCGCGTCGACCAGAAAGTCCCGGATTCCGGGTTCGTCGTCCACTACGAGAATCGAAGCCATCAGGCTCTACCTGTTTCGGGAAGTTCCACCACGAACAATGCTCCGCCGGTTGCCACGGTTTCGGCCCGGATGGTTCCGCCATGCAAATCGACGATCCGCCGCGCCAGCGACAGGCCCAGGCCGGTTCCGGATACCCGTGTGGTGAAGAAGGGGTCGAAGATCCTCGTCTCGTTGCCTTCGGGAATCCCCGGGCCGAAATCGCGCACGGCAAAGATCAGGCGGCCGTGCTGCATCGAGACCCGGATTTCGGGGGGCCGGTCCGGCGGCGACGCCTCCACCGCGTTGCGCAGCAGGTTGCCCAGGACGTTGAGACGGAACCGGCGCTCGTCGAGCATCCAGCGGCCCGGCGCAGCGGCCGTGTCGACCCGGACGACCTGGCCGCCCAGATCGTCGACCGAGGCACGCACCAGTTCAGCCGGGTCGACGGAGCGGATGTCGATCGGACCGGAACGGGACAGATCGAGGAGATCGTTGGTAATCGTCTCGAGTCGCCGAGCCTCGTCGACCACCCGGGCCGCCTTGCGCTGATCCGCCGATCCGGACTCGAGCCGCTCTTCCAGCAGCTGCGCATGGCCCTTGAGCGATGCCAGCGGGTTCCGGATTTCGTGCGCCAGGACCGCCGACATCCGACCCAGCATGGCCAGACGGCGGTCTTCTTCGAACCGCCGTTCGTTTTCCTGCATGGCCCGCTGCGCTCGCCAGAGCAGCACACCGGCGAGCATCAGCGCCATCCCGACCACCGTGCTGACACCGAACACGCGTGACGCCCGGGTCACGATCGCTTCCGATGCCGTCGGCTCGAACTCGAGGACGATGGACGGCGGCCCGCCCGGCCACGGCCCCGGGGGCCGCCCGGGTCGTCCCGAACCTTGAGAATGCGGGGGATGCCACTCACCACCAGGACCCGGACCGTCGGGACGCGGGCCGGGCTGCGGGGCCGGGAAGGTGCCCCGGACCCGATCGCCCAAGGGCTCGATCTGCGGTCCCGCGGTCCGATCGATCACGATGGGATCGGGCAGCGCCTGGCCGGAGGACACCAGCACCGAATCGCGCGTGTCGATCAACGCAACAAAGCGAAGTCCGGCATCGGCCTTGGCGCGAACCAGGCTGTCCAGCGATGCGGAGCTGGCGCGATGCCCGGGGCGGTTGAGCGACTGCACCGCTTCTTTCAAGACCTGCGCGTGGCCCACGTCGAGTTCGGCAGCCGAGGCGCGGGCGCCCCGCAGATTGGTCCCGGCGCTGAGAATCAGCGCCACGCCCAGGGCCAGCGTGGTTACCAGCCACGCCCAAGGGGTCCCGCGAATCAGGCGCTTCAATCGCTGCACGGTGCTCCCGTCTCCTCGTGCCACGTCATCCGCTGCTCCACGACGTTCGGCGCCCGGGCCAGGTGACCGTCACGAGAGTCGAACACCCAGGTCGATCACGCCAGTGTACCCGGCGCCGCTGGACTCTGCTCTCAACGTGAGCGCCACCTTCTCGCTTGCCGAGAGGCTGTTGTAGATGCCGTCGGTGGTATTGAGCGTATTCCGTCGTCCCTTGGATAAATACGGCGCCAGCGCATGAACCGCATCGGTCAGCGACTCATCGAAAAAGAACTGCGACGTGAACTCGTAACTCGTAGTCGAGCCCGTAAATAATCGGAGCTTGAAGTGGACATGGACGGCGCGGCCCGAATACCAGCCCGGATAGACCGTCGTGAAGCGGGCCAGGCCCGATGCATCGGTAATCTGGTAGCCGCGCAAGAACTTCCGTCCGGCGCCGCTGCCGGAGACATCGGAATAGACGCCGGCAGAATCACAGTGCCATACATCCAGGTATGCTCCGGTCAACGGCGTGCATGCCCCGCTTGCCACGCGCGAGACATTGAAGCTCAGATCGAGCAGCGCTCCCTGAGAAACTGCACCACTGACCGGATCGGTGCGAATATCACTCCGGTTGAGCCGTTCGTCGACGAAGTAGGGCCCTTCGGTCAGCGCAGCGGTCACGACGCAGGAGGTCGAGCCACCCGTCCCGTCGTCATCCTCTGGACCGACCGCCGAGCATCCCGTCAGCTTCTGAGACACCACCAATGTCGCGGCCGCTCCCGCGACTCGGCCCAGCAGCGCCCGGCGCGAGACCCCGTGCTCCAACCTTGCTATCGACATAGCCTGCCTCCACCAGAATCGGTCTCCGACACGATGCTGATAGGCAGACCCGGTGCCACTATGCTATATCATTACTAATCAACGACTTAGAAGAACAAAAATTGCGGAAACCTGCGAAGACGGCAGACTGACAACTGCGGATTCAGCAGCAGAGCGCGGGGGCTCGGCCATACTCCGAGCCCCCGGATTGGGGCCTATCCCTGCCACAGCGCGTCGCGCGGCTCGATCCGGACTGCGCGACGCGCCGGGATCCAGGTGGCCGCCAGTACGACGCCGGTAATCGCCACCGCGACGCCCACGGCCGCCGCCACCGCTTCGATCAACCCGATCGGGAGGGACCGGGCAAACAGCCAGGCGGTTCCGATCAGAAGCGGCAGCGCCAGGAGCGTTCCGATGCCCAGCTGACGGGCGCTCTGGCCGAGCAGCAGGGCCAGGATGCGGCGATCATCGGCACCGACCGCCCGCCGAACCCCGATTTCCCGGGTCCGCTGCCCGATCGACCGCGCAGCCAGTCCGTAAATGCCGCTCGCGGCCAGCAGCAACGCAAACCCGAAACAGGTGCCGAACAGGTTGGCAGTGCCCCGCGTCAGGACAGTCGACTTCTCGATGATTTCGTCCATGCTCTGGAGCGACCCCGGCACCATCACCGGGTCGAGTGTCGTGACGGCCCGGTGCAATCCTGCCTGCGCAGCCGGCACACCGCCGACATGGCGGAAAGCCAGGGTCGGATACTCCGCCGCCGTCTGCTGGAGCGGGAGATACACTGCCAGGAAGCTCCGGTTCCGCGCCAGGAAATTGCCCATCGGCACGTCGCGGGCAACGCCGATCACGGTCCGCCAGGCCAGGGAGTCCGGCATTCCCGTCAGCCGAATCTCCTGACCGAGCGGCGACCGGCCCGGCCACCAGCGCGCCGCCACCGCCTGACTCACGATCACGACCGCCTGGCCGGCCGAGCCGTCCCGTTCATCGAAGGCGCGGCCCGCCAGGACCTCGACGCCCGCCGACGGCAGCGCACCTTGCACGGCGCGAACGAACGCGCGCGGCAACTCCCCATCGCGGGAAGACTCCTGGCCTCGGATCATGAACCTCCCGGCCGGGTCCGTCATAGACGCCAGGTCCGCACGGTAGACCGGCGCCTCGGCCTCCGCCTGCTGATCGAGCTGATAGAGCAGCGACTGCCGGAACACCGCCCTGCCCTCGGGCGCCACGTCGCGTTCGTCGAGCCAGGTCTGCACCAGACGTTCGGTGTTGTAGCCCAGATCGATGTTGACGATTCGGCTCGCCACCAGCCCGGACATGACGCCGAAGAAGAGCAGCGCCGAGACGGTCGCGATCTGGCCCACCACCAGGTAGCGGGCAATCCGGCCCTCGCGCCGAGATCCGCCGCTCACCGTGCCGTCCTGGAGCACGGCATTGAGGCTGGTGCTGGTTGCGCGGCCGGCGACGACGCCACCCAGAAGCGCAATCACGACGGTGACCAGCACCCCCGCGGCAGCCAGGGTCGAGAGGTCGGGAGCCCAGACCCACCAGAACGCCAGGTTTCCCGCCAGCTTGGCATGCGCCCAGCCGTTGACGACCGAAAGACCCCATGCCGCCACCGCCGTCGCCAGGATACCTCCGGCGACGCAGAGCAGAACGGTCTCCCACATGCTCTGCATCACCAGGCGACCGCGCGGCGCGCCGAGCGCCAACCGGACCGCGGTTTCCCGAACCCGCTCGTTGGTGCGCGCCAAGAGCAGATTGATGACGTTGGTGCAGGCCAGGAGCAGGATCATCGCGGCCAGGACGTGCAGCACCGCAAAGAAAAGAGGACCTTCCTCGCCCATCTGCGCCATCGGGAACGAGCGGACCAGGGGCTGGACCGGCGCCATACTTTCGCCGTCGTCCGGCCGGTCGGCCCTGATCCGCGCCGACACCACCGCCAGCTCGGCTTCGAGCGCAGCAGGCGTCGCCCCGGGCGCCAGCCGGGCATAGACGTCGAGCAGCCGGCCGACCGGCACCGCGCCACGCACCAGGTTGCTCTCGAGCGGCACCCACGCCTGGCTCGCTACGGGAAAGCCGAAGCCCGGCGGAGCAATGCCTACGACCCGGGTCGAGACCCCGTTCAGCAAAACGCGGCTCTCGAGGATGGCCGGGTCGGCGCCGAACACCGTCCGCCAGGTCCAGTCGCTCAGCACGATGACCGGATCAGCCCCCGGCTCGTGATCGGCCGGCTGCAACGCGCGCCCTCGGGCCGGCGCCGTCCGGGTCACCGCAAACAGGTTCCATTCGGTCGCAGTCGCCTGGATGATCTGGCGACTGTCGCCATCACCCACCACCAGTTCCCGGCCCGCAAATGCCCCCAACTCGGCCACCGCACCGAGTTGGGCGCGGAGCGGCACCAGGTCGACGGCGTCGACACCACGGGTACCCCCCTCGGTCCGGAATTGAATCCGGACGATCGCTTCGCCATCCTCGACGGGGAGCGGCCGTACCATGGCCGTGTACAGGAACGAAAACGTGAAGATCGCGATGCCAAGACCGCCGCCCAGCACCACCACCGTGAGCGCCGTGAACCACGGAGCCTTTCGCAGGGTTCGGAAGGCGTACCGGATATCCTGCCAATACAACACGCGCCACCTCGCGGTCGGTAAGTTCGGAAATGCCCGGGATCGACCGCGACCTACGGCCAGGCCATGGACTATGTTTCAGGTGGAAACAGTTACTGGAGCACCGCCATCCCGGCCGTAACGACCGGATCGGCCAGGAGCGCGAATCGCATGGCTACCTGCGGGTCGCGACTCGCCACCGCCAGTTGGCGGGCGACCTCGCGCTCGAACAGGGAGAGGTGGGCCCGAATCGTCTGCCGGGACAACGGCAGCCCGGCCCGACGGATCCGAGCCCGGATTTCGTCCTGCTCAGCCAGGCTCAACACCACGGCGTCCGGCCCGATGCCGGCCTTGATCCGGCGTCGCACCAGCTGTTCGAGGACCTCGTTGACCGCGTCCACGCGAGCCGTCAACGACCGCCTGAGAGAGGTTTCCCATTCACTCTGCGTCACGGCGGAGTCGGGGGTCAGCCCCCCCGCGATCAGCCGGCCGCCAGGCCCCTGCCAACGCCCGGTCGTGAGACGGAGCCCGATACTGTCCCCCAGCGAGATCGTGGTCTGGATCAGACCTTTGCCGAAGGTCCGCTCGCCCACCAGCCTGGCCCGTTCGTTGTCGCGGAGGGCGGCCGCCACGATCTCGGCCGAACTCGCGGTCCGGCGGTCGACCAGGAGGGCCAGCTGCAGGTCCGGATACCGCGCCGGATCGCGCGCCTCGTAGCCCCAGCGGAGCCGCCGCTTGGCCACCTCGCCGATGCGCTGCCCCGGGTTGAGAAACGTATTGGCAATGGCAATGGCCTGATCGAGCCGCCCGCCGGTGTTGCCGCGCAGATCGAGCACCAGTCCACGCAGCGCCGAGGGGTCGAGCGTATCGAGCGCGTCCTCGAGCTCCTTGCCGGACCGGTCTGATACAGTCCGCAGCGCGACGTATGCCACCGAGTCGCTTAGCCGAACCACCGGCCCGACGGCCGGCAGCCGCGCAGACTCCGCCGCCAGTTCAACCTCCGTCCAGGCGCTGTCCGCCGGCGCGCGGACCCGGAGCCGGAGCGCCATGCTGTCGACCCGGAGTGCCGTCGCGACCTCGGCCGAGGTCCAACCCAGGGTGGATTTGTCCCGAATCGCCTCGACGAAGTCGCCGACGACGAGGCCGGCCCGTTCCGCCGCCGTATTGGGAGCCACCGATGTGATCCGAAGGCCGGTCAGACCGGTCTGGATCGAGACACCATAGGTGTTGCCCTGGCCGCGGAGCATGTCACGGTACGCGCGGTAGTCGGCCGGGCCGAGAAAGGCTGAATAGGGATCACCGAGGGTGCTGACGATGCCTTGGGCGGCCTTGGTGTACAGCTCGGCATCGGACAGCGAGTCGACGAAGTCGGCCCGGATGGTGTTGAAGACGTGATTGAAAACCTGCGCGGTCGCCACGGCGGTGGATTTGGCGCGCTGCCGATACTGACCGACCCCGAATCCGATCGCCCCACCGACGGCAAGGCCGACAGCGAGCGTGAGGGTGGTTCGGGTCAGAGGCCGCATGGTACGATCCATCTCGAGCAGTTTGAATGCCACCCCGTTAAACCACACCCACCATGGCTTGATTCTGGCCGCCGTCTGGCGGATTCACAAGTCGGCAATGGACGAAACCGCGATCCCCGGGTCATATTTGCGACCCGTCCGACTGCCTTCTCAGTACGGATTCCCGAGGCTCATGAATCGACTCAGTCCCAAACTGGCCGCCCAGATCGCCGGACCGTTGCTGTTCGTCCTGATCATCTGGCTCGGACCATCCGCCCTGTCGCCGGAAGGCCGAACCACCCTGGGCGTCACCGCGTGGGTCATGACCTGGCTCATCACGGAAACGATGCCGATCGTCGCGACGTCGCTGTTGCCGATTCTGCTCTTTCCGCTCTTGGGTCTGTCTAGCACTCGCGAAGCAGCCGCGCCCTATGCTAACGAGCTGGTCTTCCTGTTCATGGGCGGATTTTTCCTGGCGGCTGCGCTCGAGCATTGGCAGAGCCATGTCCGTCTAGCGTATCGCCTCGTTCTGGCCATCGGGTTGACCAGCCGGCGCGCCGTGCTCGGCATCATGCTGGCCACCACCTTCATCTCGATCTGGATTTCGAATACGGCCACGGCGGCCATGATGTATCCGATCGCGCTCGCCGTCGGCGCGCTGTTTCCCACGGGGCGGGATGGCGACAACACCCGGACCTCGCTGATGCTGGCCGTGGCGTACGCGGCGTCGATCGGGGGCATGGGCACCATGATCAGCACCCCGCCCAATCTGGTCGTCGTCGGGGCGATGAAAGAGCTGGTCGGCGAATCGGTGTCCTTTGCCCAGTTCATGGCGTTAGGCATGCCGCTCGTGATCCTGCTGATCCCGGCGTGCTGGTTTCTTCTCACGTTCGTCTGTTTCCGGAGCCGGGCCGACCTGGGCAGCGGCGCGCGCGGCATGCTCGAGCAGCGCCTGGCCGCGCTGGGCCCGATTCGCGGGGGCGAGGCGCGGGTCCTCATAGTCTTTGCCGTCACGGCCTTTGCCTGGTTTTTCCGGGAGACCAAAGAAATCGGCGGGGTGGTCATTCCTGGTCTGGTGCAGATCGTTCCGATGCTCACCGACACCGGGATTGCCCTCGGCGCGGCCCTGGCGCTCTTTCTGGTGAACGGGAAAACGCCCCAGGGCGAAAACCGTCCGCTGATGACCTGGCAGGAAGCGCGGAAAATTCCCTGGGATATTCTTCTGTTCTTCGGCGCCGGCCTTTCGATTGCGTCCGCGATCGAAAAACATGGCGTCACCGATTGGCTGACCGGCCAGCTATCGGGTCTCGCCGGCATGCCGCCGATCGTGATCTATCTCGGCCTGGCCGTGATCGTGGTGATTTTGAGCGAGCTGGCCTCGAACATGGCCGTCGCCGCGATGATGATGCCGATCGCGGTCGCCTTGGCCCGCAGCCTCGATCAGCCGCCGCTCGTGCTGATGATGGTCGCGGGCTTTGCGGCGTCGGTCGGGTTCATGTTACCGATGGCCACGCCGCCCAATGCCATCGTGTTCGGCTCGGGTCAGGTCAGCGTCCGGCAAATGGCCAAAGCCGGGTTCCTGCTCGACATCGTATCCATCGTCGTTCTGGTCATCATTCTGGGCCTGCTCGTCCCGGTCGTGATGGGTTGATTCATCCACGGAGAGTCCGATGCAACGCACCTTTCTCATCTCGTCGCTGCTGGCGCTGCTTGGCGCCTCGGCCGTACCTGCGCAGTCGCGCTATACCTTGGAGCAGATCCGCTCCTACCCGTTTCCCAACGAGTTGACCGCCGCCAGCTCGGGATCACGGCTTGCGTGGGCGCTCAACGAACAGGGACTCCGCAACATCTACGTCGCGGAAGGCCCCACGTTTACCCCGCGCAAGCTGACCAACTACGATCAGGACGACGGCCAGGAACTCACCAGCGTGAGTCTTTCGTCGGATGGGCGTTGGGTCGTCTATGTCCGCGGCGGCGACTTCAGTTCCAACTGGGACGACGCCCTGCCGGTCAATCCGACCTTCAACACCACGCCGAATCGGGTCCAGATCTGGGCCGTGCCGTTTGCCGGCGGCGAGCCCAAATCCCTCGGTGAAGGCGAAAGCCCGGTCATCTCGCCTCGCGGCGATCGGGTCGCCTACGTGCGCGGCAACCAGATCCATGCCGCGCCGATCGATGGCTCCGCACCGGGCAAGGCGCTCTTCACCGCGCGCGGTTCGAACGGATCGCCGGTCTGGTCGCCGGACGGGAGCCGGCTGGCCTTCGTGTCGAATCGGGGCGGCCATGCTTTCATCGGCATCTATACCGACGAAAAGACACCGCTCACCTGGATAGCGCCGGGCTATACCCGCGATCGCTCGCCGCGCTGGTCGCCGGACGGACGGAAACTCGTGTTCGTGCGGGTGCCCGGCGCCGGTGGCGCGCCGGATTCGATTCTGGTCCGGCGGCATTCGCCCTGGTCGCTCTACTCGGTCGATCTGGCCAAGCCGGAAACCGCGACCCGGCTCTGGACCTCGCCGCGCACCTTGCGGGGCTCGGTGCCGAACACCCATGGCGGCACCAACCTGCACTGGGCGGCCGGGCGGATCGTCTTCCTCTCCTATCAGGACGGCTGGCCGCACCTGTATTCCCTGCCGGAAAGCGGCGGTGAGCCGCTGCTCCTCACGCCCGGCAACTTCATGGCCGAGCACATCCAGATGTCGCCGGACCGGAAGTGGATGGTGTTTGCGGGTAATGCCGGGCCGGACAAGCTCGATATCGATCGCCGCCACGTGGTCAAGGTGCCGGTCGACCGCGCCGCGATGGAAGTCGTAACGCCGGGCGCGGGGCTCGAATGGAGTCCGGTGGTAACGGGAGACGGCACCCTTGCCTTCATCAGCGCCACGACCGACCGGCCGCCGCTTCCGTCCGTGATGCCGTTTGCGGGCGGCGCCATTCGCACGCTCGGTGCGGATCGGATCCCGTCGCAGTTCCCGCTGGGCAAGCTGGTGACGCCGAAGCAGGTGGTCTATAAGGCGTCCGACGGGGTGACCGTACATGCGCAGCTGTTCGAGCCGACCACCGGGTCGGGTCGCCGGCCGGCCGTGATCTACATCCACGGCGGTCCACCGCGCCAGATGCTGCTGGGCTGGAACTATTCCGATTACTACAGCAATGCCTACGCGACCAACCAGTACCTGGCGAGCCAAGGCTTCGTGGTGCTGTCGGTCAACTACCGGCTGGGCATCGGCTACGGCTACGAGTTCCATCAGGCGGATCGGGCCGGCACCAACGGCGCCTCGGAGTACCTCGACATCAAGGCCGCCGGCGAATGGCTGGCTGCCCAGTCCAATGTCGATCCGAAGAAGATCGGTCTCTACGGCGGTTCGTACGGCGGGTATCTGGTGGCCCTGGCGCTGGGGCGCGACTCGAAACTCTTTGCCGCCGGGGTGGATATTCATGGGGTCCACGATCGCACCATCAACCGGACCCGGAACCTGGTGAGCCCCGACCGGTACGAGCGGGCGCCCGATGCCGACCTGGCGGCCAAGGTGGCGTGGGAATCGTCGCCCACGTCGGCGGTGTCGACCTGGACCTCGCCGGTGCTGATGATCCACGCAGACGATGATCGCAACGTGCTGTTCAGTCAGAGCACCGATCTGGTGCAACGGCTCGAACGGCAGGGCGTCACGGTGGAGTCGCTCGTCATCGTCGACGACACGCATCATTTCATGCGGCATGCCAACTGGCTGACAGTCGGACGGGCCACGGCTGATTTCTTCCAGCGCTACCTCAAGCCCTGACATCCTGAAGCACAACGGCCGCAACGGATCACCTCGATCCGTTGCGGCGGCTGCGTAGACCTGAGAATCCGGTCCTGATTGCTGGGGCGGGTACGCGGCGGACAGCGCCGCGTGCTGGCGTCGCCTAACGGCGCTTCGGACGATCGGAAAACCGAAGCCGAGTGCTGCCCCGCACCCCGAGATAGCGCAGCAGCAGCCGCGTCAGTTCCTCAGCAAGGGCCCGGTCGGACAACGCCGAGCCGCCGGGAAAGGTCTCGCCGAAAAGCAGGATCTCGCGGAGGAGGCTCCGGACCGCCAGGAACCCGACCTCGAGCCCCACTTTGGGCACGGGATGATGGATCGTGGCGTGGCGGCGCAGCAACTCGAGTACCTGGGGCGGCCCGTCGACGTTGAGCCGGTGGAGCCGGCGGCGCAGCGCCGGATCGGTGTGCGCCTGCAGCACGAGGGCCCGACCCGCGCCACGGGTCTCCCGATAGGTCGTGATCAACTCGGCCAGGTAATGCCGGATCGCCTCTTCGATCGTGGCTCCCTCCCACCGCGCCGGGTCGATCGCCCGGCTCACCACCGCCAGGACGGCCTCGGTTACCCGCTCCTCCAACGCCTCGAGCAGGGCGTCCTTGTCGGCGAATCGGGCGTAAAACGCGCCGATCGTGACACCGGCGCGCGCGGCGATCCGAGCCACCGTGACTTGATCGAAGCTCGCTTCCGTCAGCAGCGCTTCGGCCGCATCGAGCATCCGGCGATAGGTCGCCTCGCTCCGGGCCTGGCGGGGGGCGCGGGTCCGCGAGGACCGCGACGGTCGGCGAGTGGCAGGAATCATAGTATTCGCTATCATATTAATCCCCAGTCGCGAGTCAAGCCGGAGGAACCATGGTCATCCGCCTGTCTGCTCTTGCCGTCGCCCTGCTCCTGATCACGTCATCGAGCCGCGTGGAGGCGCAAGGCCCTCGCGACCAGCCGGACCGAACCGTCACCGGTCCGGAACGAGCCCAGGTCATCGACGCCCTCGGCAAAGCGCTCCGCGACCGATACGTCTTCCCCGAGGTGGGCGAGAAGCTCGACGCCCGGCTCAAGGAGCGGCTGGCGGCCAAGGCCTACGACACCGTCACCAGCGCCAAAGCATTCAGCCGAGTCCTGACCGAGGATCTGGCCGCCATTGCGCGCGACAAACACCTCAACGTCCTCTACTTCTCCGAGGCGCCTCAGCCTCGGCCGCAGGGCCGACCGGCCGGCCCCGATCCGATGGCGAGCCGGAACTACGGGTTCGCAAAGGTCGAACGGTTGGCGGGCAATATCGGGTATCTCAAGCTCGACGCCTTCGCCGACCCGTCGGGAGAGGCCGGGCAGATTGCCGCCGCGGCGATGGCGTTTCTCGCCGGGACCGACGCCATGATCATCGACCTCCGCCAGAACGGCGGCGGCAGTCCGGCAATGGTGGCCTTCCTCTGCACCTATTTCTTCGAGGGGGGTCGCCCGGTGCACCTCAACAGCCTCTACTGGCGGACCACCGGCGAAACCCAGCAGTGGTGGACGCTCGGCCATGTGCCCGGCAAGCGCTACGTCGATCGCGACGTCTACGTCCTCACCAGCTCGCGCACCTTCTCGGCGGGCGAGGAATTCACCTACAACATGCAGACCCAGAAGCGGGCCATGATCGTGGGCGAAACCACCGGGGGCGGCGCCAATCCGGGTGGCATGGAGCGGTTGAGCGACCACTTCGGGGCGTTCATCCCGTCGGGCCGCGCCATCAATCCGATCACCAAGACCAACTGGGAAGGCACCGGTGTTTCCGCGGACATGGCCGTCGCCGCCGACAAGGCGCTCGATGCAGCCTATCGCGATGCGTTGACCAAGCTCGCGGCCAAGGCCCGCAATCCGATGATCGATCGCGAGACGAAGGATGCGCTGGAGAAGTTGCCCGCCACGTCCTGACGACACCTTGGCCTCATTCGGGCCATTCGGGAGATGCTCATCCCGGTCTCGATCGGGTCGAGCGTGACCTCAGACTCGGAGCCAGATCGCGGCCGCCCCCGCCGCGATCATGAGCAGTAAGGTGCCGCCGGCGACGAGCCGGACCGTGCCGGCGCCGAAGATCAGAGCCAGCGCGGTCTTGAGCGCCGTATTGGAGAGGATGCCCACTGCCAGCGCGAGCGCCGCCATCTCGACCGACACGGCCGGCGCGATCTCACGCGCCATCGAGATCGTCAGCGCGTCAACATCGGTAAGGCCGAGCACGCCGGCCGTGGCCATTAGACCGGCCTGCCCGAAGTTGCCGCGCGCGACGTGGACGACCATGAGCACCACCTGAAACAGCACCGCCATCTGCAGCGCGTTGGACAGCTGCAGCGGATTCCGCTCGGCGCGCAGCTCGGCGACATGGGCCGGATCACTGACGGAGGTGCGGAGCGCCGAGCCGCGCCGCGCTTGCCACGCACCGATCCCGACCGCGAGAGCCGCCACTAGCGCAGGTGCTGCCAAGAGAGGGAGCAGCGACGGGACCATCGCGGTGTTGAGCACCGTGGTCGCCGCCAGCACCCGAGGATACAGCATGGCGTTGGCGCCGACGATGCCCAGCGCGAGCGGGCGCGCCACACCCGGCTCCGACCGGCTGAGCCGAGCAAAGGTCCAGGTCACATTGGTGGAGGAGACGAGCCCGCCCGCGATCCCGCTGATCAGATACCCGTTGTCGGGACCGACCGCGCGCCGCATCAGATGGCCGAAGAAGCTCAAGCCGGTGAAGAAGAGCACCAGCATCCAGAGCTCGCGAGGGCGAATTCCTCCAAACGGCCCGTAGGGACCTTCCGGCAGCAGCGGCAGGATCACGAGCGCCATCACCGCGAACCGCGCCCCCGCCCTGAGTTCGACGCTGTCGATCCGCGCGACGAACGAGTGGAGCCGCGATTTCTCGAGCAGCACCACGCTGAGCACGGCGATGATACCGCTCGCCACCCGCATGCTGCCCATTCCCGCGAGCACTCCCGCGGCAACCACGATCAGCGCGGCGGCCTCGGTCGTACCGTCGATGTCCCGCCGGCTGGCTGCGATGTACGCACCGACCGTGAACGCCACCACCCCCGAGAGCAGAATCGCGGCGAGCACCGTCGCCTGCTCCGACCAGAGCCAGCCGCAGACCCCGCCCAGCGCACCTAGCATGGTGAAGGTCCGGATCCCGGCAAAGCGTGCATCGGGTCCGTCCGCGTGGCCGGACCACTGCCGCTCGAACCCGATGGCCGTGCCGCCCAGCGCGGCAACGAGAATCCCGAAGACCTCGTTCGGTGTCATGGCGCCGACGAAGCTGCCTAACGTCCCGGTTCGAGCCAGAGTACGTAGCGCGTCTCCCGTTCGACGGCAGCGCGACTGTAGAGCAGCGGGAAGTATCGCCCTTCGCCCCAGAGCTCGAGCAGGTTGTCATAGAAGGGACTGCCCGGCTGTCCCGACTGCCCGGGTACCGAGGTAGCCACCGAATTGTCGAGATCGGCCAGATCGAAGATGCCCCGGTACGATGCCCCGGACGACTGGGTCCATCCGCCGCCGGCCGTCATGTTGACGGTATTGTCGTCGCCGCCGCGGCGGATCGAGGGCAGGTCGAACGCCTTGGCCAGCGGATGCCGGAAATGTGCCTGATGGAGATCGCCCCATTTCCAGCTCGAAGCCGCGCCCCCGACCTCGGCACGAACCCGGGCCACCGCCTGATCGAACACGGCCAGCACCAGCGAGTCACGGGCCGCCTCCGGCTTGGCGCCAAAGACACGATCGGGTGTGCGGACCAACCGAATGACCGTCGGCAGATCGTACGCCCGGCCTCGTTCCCGGGTCCGGCCGCCGAAGCGCGGCTGGTACACGGCCGCCGCGAGGTCCCGCATCCAGGCGGTGTAGATGAGAGGCGCCGCATCGTCGCGCCGCATTACGAAATCCCACCGCTTCATGAGATCGAGTTCCGGCCCGCGCACGCGGCGACGCTCCGCCGCACGCAACAACACCGGCACCAACTCCGACGCCGGCAAGGAATATTCATCGTGCTGGAGCGTCTCGAAATCCTGACGGGTCCAGTTGCGGCGCTTGGCAAGCTCACGAGTGATGCGATTGGCCCGGTACGGCGTGGCCCAGTCGTAGTTGAGCTGATGCCGATACCCTGCCGGCAGAATGTTGTGATTGGCCGTGACGATGTAACCGCTGGACGGGTTGACGCTCTCCGGAAGTTCCGAGAACGGGAGGAACCCTTCCCATTCGAACCGGCCGTCGCCGGGAACCGGTAGCAGACCACTCCACGACCGGATCGGGTTGAGCCCTGCCGCAATCCAGCCAATGGTGCCGCTGGTATCGGCGTAGACCAGATTTTCGGTCGGCAAACGCCAGCGATGCGCCGCCTCGCGGAACGTCTTCCAGTCCTTGGCCCGGTTGATCGAGATCTGAGCCAGGTATCCCGCCGTACCCGGCTCGCTGCCCACGAAGCGGATCACGAAGCCGCGCGTTCCGTTGCGGTCTTCCGAGATGATGGGACCATGTTCGGTAAACTCGAGGTTGACCACCCGCGCCGCCTCGCCCTTGACCGGGATGGTATCGACGATGACATGGACCGGCTTCCAATCGCCCCGGTTCCAGTAACAGCGCTTGGGCGAGGCCAGGGGACAGGGACCGAGCTTTTCGACATAGACGTCCTGCTGATCCATCCCGACGATGGTGAACCCGAACGCCATCGCGCCGTTATGCCCGCCAGCCACGCCCGGCACTCCGGGCTCCCCCGCGCCGATCACATTCCACCCCGGACCGACCAGGTGCGTCAGATAACGGAGCGCCGGCAGCGTGACCGCTCGGTGCGGATCGTTGGCCAGAAGCGGCTTGCCGGTTTTGCTCCGGGACCCGCTGATCACCCAGTTGTTGGAGCCGTCGAAGCGCTGGAAGGGCACTCCAGTGTACGCAGCTGCCGCTGCGCCGAGTGACCGCACCGAGATCCCAGTCAGATCGAAATCGGAGGCCGGATCGAGCGACCGGGCCGGATCGAGCGGGAAGAGCGCCTCGAGCGTGGCCTGCTCGATTTCGCTGAGGAGCCGCGTCCGATCGACCTCGACCAGCGCGTTACCCGTCATGGCCAGGGCGGCCATCCGCTGCAGCGGGACGTGTTCACCCCACGGCTCGGGCCGGAAGCCCTGCAACGCGAACTCGATCGGCGGATTATCCCGTACCCGGGCAATCTGCGCGTTGACCCCGGCCACGAACGCACGGACGATTTCCTTGGTATCCGGTGCGTAACTGGTCCATTCGGCCTCCATGTCGCCCCGGTACTTGAGCAGCCTGGCAAACCGGTCCCGCTCCACCAGGTCCGGCCCCAGCACCTCGGCCAGCAATCCATCGCCCTGGCGCCGCCAGATTTCCATCTGCCAAAGCCGGTCCTGCGCAGCGACGAACCCCTGCGTAAAGAAGAGGTCCGATACGGTTCTGGCGTAGATGTGTGGGACACCCCACTGATCCCGACGGACCTCGACGGCGGAGTCGAGCCCGGCAATCGGGATCCGCCCTTCGATCTGGGAGAGACGGCGCTTGGCCTCCGTCAGTGAGGCCTGCCCCAAGACCGGTACGGCGCTCGTCACGGCAAGCGCCAGCGTCAGCAGCGTAATGCGTTGCTTCATCATCGCGGTTGTCCCCGTCCTTCGTGTTACCACAGAAGGCGTTTTGCCTGGATTCAGAAACTCGTGAATGGTCTCGACGTTCTCGGCACTGGAATGTCCGCAAAGCCGGCCACCCCGCCCACCTCGCGACTGCCCTGCCATACGATGGCGCCACCCACAGAGCCGAGTTGGTGTCCATGGTGCCATGGACGAGTCAAACGGATGGGGCGAAACCGACAGACCGACGCGCTTCCACTTGGGCAACTGGGCGGGCGCGTCATCCGGCACGTGCATGGTCGATGAAGGGGGAACCTAAGCCCGGAAGAAAAACCGGCAAGCACCCCACCGGGTCTCATTGCATCGACTGGCTTCGCCCCCTAGACTGATCGCATGCCAAATTCGATCCCGTCATCTCAGGCCAGTGCGGCGCTCGACGCCCTGGCGCGCCTGCCCATTGCCTCCTTCGGACACTACCCGACGCCGATCGACGAACTCGGCCGGTTCCGGGACGCGCTGGGTCTCTCGCAACGCATCCTCTGCAAGCGCGACGATGCCGTCTCCTTCGGTTTCGGCGGCAACAAGGTCCGCAAGCTGCGCTACGTCCTGCCTCCGCTCCTGGCTGACGGGGTCGATACACTGATTTCCTGCGGCGGAGTGCAGTCGAATCATGCGCGCGCCACGGCCGCCGTAGCCGCCGCATCGGGACTCACATGCCATCTGGTG
Organism: Gemmatimonadales bacterium; assembly: GCA_037189525.1. GTDB lineage: Bacteria > Gemmatimonadota > Gemmatimonadetes > Gemmatimonadales > GWC2-71-9 > SHZU01. Next base: position 698,015 of record JBBCJC010000002.1, on the reverse strand, counting down.
GGCAACGGCGCTGCCCCCGAACGTCCCACCGGCAATGCGCTGCTCAACCGGATGCTCGGCGCCACCGTCGAGTATGTCACGAGCCGAGAGGAACGCAAACCGGCCATGGAACGGGCTGCAGAACGGTATCGGGCCCAAGGCCGGCGACCCGCGATCATCCCACTCGGAGCGTCGACACCGCAAGGCGCGCTGGGCTTCGTCGACGGCATCGGCGAAATGAAGACTCAGGGCATTGTCCCGGACGTGATCGTCCACGCCTGCTCCTCCGGCGGTACCTCGGCCGGCATCCTGGCTGGTGTCGCCCTGCACGGACTATCGACGCGCGTCATCGGGATCAGCGCCGACGATCCGCCGGCCGCCGTCGAAGCCGAGGTGCGATCCATCGTGCGCGGGCTCGGTCCGCTCCTTGGTCTGGACGGCAACGCTCTCGACGGCGCGATCACCGTGGAGGTGGATGACGGGTTCGTCGGCGATGGCTACGGCCAGCCGACGGCCGCCTCACGGGAAGCCCAAGACACGGCTGCGCGCACCCAGGCGGTGTTCGTCGACCATACCTATAGCGCCAAAGGTCTCGCGGGCCTGATTGCCTACTGCCGCGACGGCCGTATCCCCAAGGACGCGACCGTCCTGTTCTGGCATACCGGCGGTCAGGTGGCGCTGTTCGCCTAACGATTCGACAGAAAGAAAAGCCGGACCCTTCAAACGAGGGGTCCGGCTTTTTTCATCGGTCGGCGTGCTGCGTGACTAATGCAGCCTGGCGCTGAACCGGTCGAGGAACTCGCGCTCGGAGGGTGTCAGGCTGCTGATGCCTGAGGCACTGATCTTGTCGAGGATGCGGTCGAGTTCGCTGCGATTGACCTCGTGCAGATCCTCACGACGGATCCGGGACCAGCGCTCCATCGCGCCCGAACCCGATTCGGCCTTGGGTGCCACCGGCCGAGAGGCCTCGCGCCACTCACGGAGCGGGGCCTGCTGCCGGCGCTCCATCCACTTGAGATACAGGAAGCCACCGAGGAAGCCGCCCAGGTGGGCAAAATGGGCCACGTTACCCCCGCCGCCGCCCAGTCCCGAGTAGAGCGACATCGCGGTCATGATGATGACCAGCCAGCGGGCCTCGATCGGCAGGATACCCCAGATGTAGATCGGCTGTCTCGGCCAATAGTAGGCAAAGGCGAGCTGCACTCCGTACACGCCACCGGACGCGCCGATCAGGAGACCGATCCCGCCACCCGGAATGGCGCTGAAGATGAGCCAGCCCAGACCGCCCACGATGCCGCTGATCAGGAAGAGCCGGAGGAACCGGGCACCGCCGAGTCGGGACTCCACGGCGGGACCGAAGAAGTAGAGAATCAGCAGGTTCCAGAAGATGTGGCTCAACCCGCCGTGGACGAACATGTACGTCACCAGCGTCCAGGGGCGGAAGAGCAAGCCATGCACCCGGAGACCCAGCAGGTCGGTTATGGCGGGCATGGTCGTCTGCAGAAAGAAGACGCCCACGCACGCGATGACGATGCGAAGAACCCAAGGAGTCACGAAACCGACCCGGATTGCGGTGAAAGCGGCGCGCCGATCCGCGCTCGCAGAAGGACGCAACCTTGCTAATCTAATCTCCAAGGGTGTGCTGCGCCGTAAGCCGCTATGACACAATCACTTGCCTTATACGCGGCGAATGAGTCGGGCCGTCACCCGAACGGTCTTGACGTGACCACAACTCCCCTCTTTGACGGTCACTCCTGATTTCTGCCAAACGCGATAGCCTGCTGCCTCGACCCGTATCGAGTACTCACCGGGCCGCTCTACGGCGAAGGAGTAGCTGGGAAGAACGCTCCCCGGCCGATCCTGGCGCGGATACCGCTCGACGAAATCTCCATCCGTCACGGTGATCGACGGGGGGATCGTCAGCGGTTTATCGGCCTGATCATGCACAGCAACCTCCAGCCCCGGCCGCGCCTCCGTCGTGCAATCTCCCTCGAAGAGATCGCATGAGGCAGCGAACATGAGCGTCCCTATCAGGAGCGAACGGCCAGTGCGAGTCTGACTGGGGACCGAGACATGCATTGAGGACCTCCCTAGTTATCTCATGATATTTCAATGGGTTACGGCCTTTGACCTGGAACCGCCGGGCGCTGGTGCAACCAATGATCCATATTACGCATCTTGGAAGGCAGACTCACAGGATTCATGGTGTGCTGACAGGAACCCTTCGCATGGACGCATTCCGGCTGGCCAATGCCGATGCGGTACTCCCCCGGCTCCGGGCCGGTGATCCGGAGGCGCAGGAAGCTCTGTTCCGCGCCTTCGAGTCGCCGGTGTACAACCTGGCCCGGCGGATCTGCCGCACCACCGAAGACGCCGAGGACGTGCTCCAGGAAACGTTCCTCGAGGTCTTTCGCAGCATCCGGCAGTATCGGGGCGACGGCAGCCTCTGGGGTTGGATCCGGACCATTGCGTCCAGCAAAGCGCTGATGCGCCTCCGTCGCAACAAGTACCGGGACACTGACGAACTCAACGATGAGATCGCCCCGATGCGCCGGGAGGATACGGCGCTCCGGATGGACCTGGAAGCTGCGCTGGAGCGCTTGCCCGAAACCTCGCGCGCCGTGGTCTGGCTCCACGACGTCGAGGGATACACTCACGAAGAAATCGCCAAGATGATGGACCGCACGGTCAGCTTTTCGAAGTCGCAGCTGGCGCGTGCCCACGCCCGGCTCCGGCGATGGCTGGGCGAGGAAGCGGTACCCGTATGACACATTTGAATATCGATCAGCTGCTGGCCACCCGCGAGCCGGGGCTCGAGCCCCAGGTCATGTCGTGGCGCGAGCATCTCGATCACTGTGGCGCCTGCCGAGACGAACTGACTCGGCTGGATCAGCGGAGCGCTCGGCTCCGCGCGCTCCCAACCCTTCGTCCTTCCCGCGACCTGTTCGGCGCCGTCCGACTCGAAGCCGCCCGCGAACGCCGGCGGCTTCGGCTCAGGCAGGTAGCGCTGGGTGGTGTCGCGCTGGCGGCAACCGTCATTCTCGCCATTACCGGATTCTCGTTGCGCAAAGAGGAACGCACCCTGGTCGCGGCCGATCCGGAGCTGGCGGAAGTGATGAGCCGGGCTTCGCAGCTCGAACAAGCGCTGTCCGGCTTCGATCAGGACCGGCAGGTCGTCAATGGCCATACGGTGGCGGTGACGTCGCTGCTCGAAGATCGGGTCGCACACCTCGACCGGCAGATTCAGGCGGTCAATCTGATGGACCAGCAAACCCAGCGTGAGCAGATGCTCCGGCTGTGGCGCGAGCGTGTCGGACTGCTCGACGCGCTGGTCGATGTTCACCTGTCCGGCGCCCGTTACGTGGGCTTTTAGGGCCCACAGGAGTCATAGCACCGTATGCGTACCAAGCAGTTCCTGTTGACCACCCTGGCCGTCGGCACTCTCACGACTCCGCTCTGGGCGCAGCCGCCGATCGATCGGATCGAAGTGCGGCGAAGCACGGGCGATGCCCGTCCGCGGGTCTGGGTCAACGACAGCGAAGTCGACCCGCTCGACTTTTTTGCGAGCCGACGCGCCCGGCTCGGCATCATCATCCAGGTCGAGGCCACGCCGGCGGATTCGATCGGCGCCACGATCCTGTCGGTGACACCGGCAAGTCCGGCCGCCAAAGCCGGCTTGCGCGCGGGTGACCTCGTGACCCGATTCAACGGCCAGCGCCTGATCGGCACCGAGGGCGACCGGAGCGCCGCAGGAAACGAATCGTATCCCGGCCTTCGGATGGTCGAGTTGGCCGCCAAACTCGAGCCGGGCGACACGGCCGCACTCGAATACCGGCGCGGCAGCGAGACCAAGACGGTCAATGTCATCGCGTCGGACGACCGGATGCTCACCTTCCGCAGCATCGACGACGGCGAGATGCGGTTCCGGATTCCCGATCCCCCGTCGGCGCCGGGCCAGCGTCGCATGACGGCGTTCGGATCGCCCGATATGATGATCCGCCGGATCGGCGGGCCATTCGCGGAGCTCGAACTGGCCCCGATCAATCCCGATCTCGGCGCCTATTTCGGCACGACCGAAGGGGTGCTCGTCATCGACACACCGCGCAACAACCCGATGGGTCTCAAGGGCGGCGACGTGGTGCTGAGCGTGGATGGTCGCCCGGCGCGCGGACCGTCCAGCCTGCTCCGCATCCTCCACTCCTACGAGCCTGGCGATGTAATGAAGCTGGAGATCCTGCGCAACAAGTCCAAACAGACGGTGACGTCCAAGGTGGATTGGCAGCGAAACGACTGATCGCTCTCTGTCGAGAGGGGTACGACAACGGGGCCGCGCGAATGTAGCGCGGCCCCGTTTCGTTAGCGGTCTGCCCCAGCGCGCCGTCAGTGTCCTCCCGGCGCCGCCCTCGCCTTGGCCTCGGCTGACACATCCGCTTCCCATGTGGCAAGCAGCGGACGGAGTCGTTGGGCAATATCGGACCGCTGCCGTGCCAGATCGTTCCGCTCGCCGGGATCATCGCGAAGGTTGAACAGGAAGGTCGAGAGTCCGTCGACCAGCAGTTTCCAGTCGCCCGAACGCACCGCGCGCTGATTCCAACCGCCAACCGCGGTACGCCAGAACAGGGTGCGCTCGACCTCAGGTGAGGCGCCGCTCACGATCGGGACGAGATCGATCCCTTCGAACCGCGCCTCCCGGGGAATCGATGCGCCAGCTGCGGAGAGGATGGTGGCGGAGAGATCCATCGTGATGCCGACCTGAGCGGTCACGGCGCCGGCGGGAATCCGCCCGGGCCAGCGCATGATCGTCGGCACCCGGATGCCGCCCTCCCAAAGCGTCCACTTGCGATGGAAGAACGGCTCGTTGCGGGAGAGCCACTCGCCGCCGTTGTCATTCGTGAAAATGACCAGCGTATTCCGCTCGAGCCCCAAGCTGTCGAGCATCCGGAGAATCCGGCCGACCCCCCAGTCGGCACGCTCCACCATGGCGACATAATCGGCCCGCGTACTGGTCGAGTCATCCGACGGCGTCAGATGACGAGCATTGCCCCGCGCCGTCGACGGCTGCCCCGGCGGCTGATAGGGCCAATGCGGCGCGCTGTACGCCACTTCGAGAAAGAACGGTTTGGCCGTATGCCGGCGCATGAAATCGAGCGACCGCTCGGTGATCAGATCGGTCATGTAGCCGTCGCGGGTAATCGGCGTGTCGTTCTCGAAAAAATCGGGTCGCCCGTTTCCGTCAGTATGCCGGTAGTAGTCGACGTACCCGCTTTTGAATCCGAAGAAGTAATCGAACCCGTGCGCTGCCGGACTGTACTCGGATTTGTACCCCAGGTGCCATTTGCCGATCAGCGCCGTGGCATAGCCGTGATTCTTGAGCAACTGCGGCAGCGAGTTCCCCGTGGGAACCAGACCCCACTCGGCGTGCGACGACGCAGCGTGGCTCAACGCCTGCTCGAGACTCGAGCGTTGCTGGTACCGGCCGGAGATCAGCGCAGCGCGGGTCGGCGTGCAGAGGGGCGCATTGGCGTAAAAGTCGGTGAACCGGACCCCGGCGCGGGCCAGCGCATCGAGGTTCGGGGTGCGGAGATCGGCAGCACCGTAGCTGCTGAGATCACCATACCCCGCATCGTCGGTGACGATGAGGACCACGTTGGGTGGCCCACTCGTTTGCGACTGAGCAACCGACGGCGCCAGAAACGCCCAAAACATCGACAGGACGAATACGAACATCGAAATCTTGGATCCGAAGGAAAGGTCAATGGAATCTAGACCATCCTCGGAAATCGGCAGCCTCTCGAGTACCAAGCAGCCTCCCATACCTGCCCAACTCGAGCGAATCCCCCACCCTTTCCGGACCGGGACCGCGGATCCGTTAGGGAGCAGTGTTCCTTCGGCTCAACGCAACTCGCCTACTCCCATGGCTTCAATCGAGGCCCCATCTGTCCACGACCAACGCCACCGAAATCGAACACGGCCGGTGCAGGCGACCCGGAGTACCACGTCTCCCAAAAATGAACGGAGCGGCAGCGTATGCCTTCTCCGCAACGATTTCGAAGCATGATGACGACCATGGCAACTGAAACCGTCAGCCTCCCGACATGACTGCTGTTACGTTCGAGGAACATCGCGCTGCCCTCACGGGCCACTGCTACCGGATGCTCGGTTCGGTCGTCGACGCCGAAGATGCGGTCCAGGAGGCCCTGCTCAGGGCGTGGAAGCACCGGGACTCGTTTCGTCAGCAGGCGTCTCTGCGCACCTGGCTCTACCGGATCGCCACCAATGTATGCCTGGACTCGCTGAGTCACGCGGCCCGGCGGCGTCATCGTCCGGTCGATACCACGCCCGCGCCGGCAGAAGTCCAAGACGACATGCGCCTCGCTACGCAACCGCCCGAGCATTGGGTCGAGCCGATTCCCGATGCGTTGGCCCTCCCGGCCGAGGATTCCACCGACCCCGAGGAGCATGCCATCCTCAGGGAAAGCATCCGTCTCGCGTTCGTCGCCGCGCTGCAGTACCTACCGCCCCGGCAGCGCGCGGTTCTGCTGCTCACCCAGGTGCTCAACTGGTCGGCGGCCGAGACGGCTACGTCGCTGGACATGACGGTCGCCGCGGTGAATAGCGCCCTGCAGCGTGCCAGAGCTACCTTGGCGACCCGCAATCCGGCGGTGGTGCCGCGCTTGCTCAGCGCCGAGCAGCAGTCGCTCCTCGAACGCTACCTGGCCGCGTTCGAAGCGTACGACGTGACGGCGCTGACCGAACTGCTCCACGACGAAGTGACCCTCTCCATGCCGCCCTTCGACCTCTGGCTCCGAGGCCACGATTCGGTCTCGCGGTGGTTTCTGGGTCACGGGATCGGCTGCCGAGGATCGGTCCTGGTCCCGGTCCAAGCCAGCGGTGGCACACCGGCGTTTGCCCAGTACCGGGATCACGGCGCCCGGGCCTGGGCCCTCATCCTGCTGGAGTTGGACGACACCAGGATCACCGCAATGACCTCCTACCTCGACGTCGAAACCCTCTTTCCCCGGTTCGGACTCCCCCTCACGCTCGGCCACTAAAGCACCAAGCCTCAACGACTTAACAGGTGGCCGATGATCGACCGATGAGTTTGGGCCGGTCCCGCCGTCTAAGGGGGTACATACATCGCCGGACCGGGAGCTGTCGTCCCATGCACCCATCCGGACAACGGCCCCAAAACGGGCAGGAGACCATCATGACGGATATCAGCAAGGCCCCAGTGATCACGCGCGCCGGTACCGCGCCGGACACTCCGCGCAAGCTCTTCGTGAACATCCCAGTGACCGATCTGCAGCGCTCGATCACCTTCTTCGAGGCGCTTGGCTTCCGCTTCAACACGCAGTTCACCGACGCAACCGCCACCTGCATGTTGGTGGGCGAAGATGCCTACTTCATGCTGCTCACCGAGCCGCGGTTCAAGGAGTTTACCAAGCGCCCCTTCGGTAACCGCGGCAAGGAGACCTATGCGCTCTTCGCGCTCTCCGTTGCGAAGCGCGAAGATGTCGACCTGATGGTGAAGAGCGCGATCGCAGCGGGCGGTAGCCACGCTGGCGACCCGGTGGATCACGGCTTCATGTACGGCTGGAGTTTCCGCGATCCCGACGGGCATACCTGGGAGCCGTTCTGGATGGACCCGGCAGCCGTCAACGGATGACACATCTGCCGCCCGGGAACACGAGGGCGGCGTCAACGACCAGAGGAGAAACGATCATGTCAAAAGACAACAACACCGTCCGCTTACATCGAGTGCTCCGTGCTCCGCCTGAGCGCGTCTATCGCGCCTTCTTCGACGCCAGCGCGCTGGAACGATGGCTCCCGCCCTACGGTTTTCTCGGCAAGGTGCACGAGATCGACGCGCGAGTCGGCGGCGGCTACCGGATGTCCTTCACCAACTTCGGCACGGGGAGCAGCCACTCCTTCCGCGTGAAGTATCTCGAGCTCGTCCAGAACTCGCTGATCCGCTCCACCGACCAGTTCGACGATCCGGCCATGCCGGAGATCATGGAAGTCACCGTGTCGCTGGCGCCGGTAGCTGTCGGTACCGAGATCCACGTGACGCAGGCCAATCTCCCACCCTCGATCCCGGTCGAGTACTGCTACCTCGGCTGGCAGGAATCGTTGGAGCAGCTTGCGCGCCTGGTCGAGCCGGAGATCCCGGACGGGGCCTGATCTCCGCTGCTACTTCGGGAAACCACACCTCCCTCGACCGTGATCACGATCGAGGGAGGTGTGACTGACCGCGGTGCCGCTATTTTCCCCGGATGATCACGCCCCGCACTGCCGTTCCGCTGCTCGCGCTCATGCTCGGAAGTTATCCGCTCGCTGCGCAGAGTCTGCCGCCATATATTCCCGTCAATCCGGTGCAGACCGCCCGGTCAGGCTTGTACACCCAGCCCTATATCGACGCCGGCAAGACCTGGGAGTTCCGGGCCTTGATGGACCTGGCCAACATGATCGAGTACCAGGGACGGCCCAGCAGCCGGATCGTCCTCGACGCCGAGGTGCTCCGGGTCGACCTGACCGCCACCCGGAACCTGGGCAACGGGTTCGTCGGCGCCTCGATCGGCTTCAATGCCTCGAACGACGGCTTCCTCGATGGCTTCCTCGACTGGTACCACAACCTGACCGGGCTGCAGGTGGCTGCCCGCGAGGTCCGGCCCCGCAATCAGTTCGAGTATCTGATCAAGACCCCCGCCGGCGACAGCATCACGTTTCCGAAGCACCGCGGCTTCCTGGGCGACCTCCGCCTGATCGCGGGCCACCGGCACACCTCACACTGGCAGACGACCGTTGCCGTGACCCTCCCGGTCGGCGCCCCAGAGGGATACGGCCGCCAGGTCGTCTCGGCGAGTCTGCTCACGACCGCCCGGGCCCAACTCGACCACCGCTGGACCGCCGAGGGAGGGCTCGGCATCGGCACCACCCCGAAGCACGGGGCGTTGAGCGAGTATCAGCGGACCGTGTTCGCGTCGGCCAACGGCGGGGTGCGCTTCCGGTTCTGGGGACAACAGGCCGCGTTCATCAACCTGTTCTACCACACCCCGACCTATCAAGGCACCACGGTCAAACCGCTGGACAACTCGGAGCTGACCCTCGACTACGGCTTCCTGCTCAAAGCCAAGAAGGGCCCGGAATGGTTTTTCGGGATGACCGAGGACCTGCTGCCTTCCGGCCCGGCCGTCGATCTGTCGTTCAGGATTGGGATGCGTTGGTAAAGAGCAGTTTGTCCAGTTCGCCGTAGAGGAACTCCTTGGCGCGCTGGTCCCGCAGATTGAGGCCGTAGTGGTTGATCAGCTGCTGCTGCAGCTTGAGCCACTCGGCCCAACAGACGTTGCAGATCTGGTCGACAATGCGCTGGCCCAGCTCATTCGGAAACGGGCGGAACGGAACGCCGTCTCGGGTCTCGCCGCAGCGCACACAGGTCACGGTAGCCATGACCCAAAGATAAGCGGAGCCCACCCGGGACTACTCGCCCCGCTTGAGCGCCTTGACCCCGCTGGCCGTACCCAACCCCGCCCCGAGCCCGAAGACCGCGGCCGTAAACCCCGTGATCAGCGGCAATAGGGTCAGCGGGAGGGCGACCAAAGCAGCCCCGACCGCCGCAATGACCGGAACCACCGGGGAGTAGACCCCGTCCACGAACCGAAGCCGGCGCCGCACGAACCCGCGCGCAAACCCGAACGACAACACCCCGACCCCCACAGCCAGGGCCAACGATAGGATCTCGAACACGTTACCACCTCCGTTCGCTTGAATCCGTCCTGGCGTTCCAGTACGCAACAGGATGCCGCCCTGTTTCAGCCCTTCATACTCCGGCACCCCTGCCGATACTACCGCTACCCGCAGGAAAGCCGCGGACGAAAAGTGACGCCGTTTGCGCCACCTTTCCAGGAACCGACCGCCCGGGACCTCCCGGACCAGCCGGAGAAACCATGACGAAGCATCCCACCATCGAGATACCCAATATCGGCCCCATGGACCACGCCTGGGACGTGCTGGGCGAGTGGAGTGTCGATTTCGAAGTCCCCTCGATGGCCAACCCGATTGCCGGTACGCTGATCGTCGACACCTGGATGCAGGCCACCATCGAACTCGAACCCTGGGGCGCCGCCGTAGCCGGTCTGCCCGAAAAGGTGTCGCTCGAACGGGCCAGCCGAGTCCACCTGACCGACGCGGGCGGTGGCGCACTGCAGTGGGTCTACGTGTCTGAGGAAGACCGCTGGACCATGCAGGCCACTATGTGGCCCGGATCGCTCCACCTGTTCATCCAGGACGTCGACGACCCGAACCAGCAGCTCTACCGCGCCGTCGGGTACCGTACCGGCGATTACTACTCCCGCAAGTATCCGCTGGTGGCGCGCTAGCCGCTACCAGCGCAGCAGGACGCTGCCCCAGACAAATCCCGACCCGAACGCCGTAAACGCCACCTGCGCGCCAGGCCGCACCCGCTCGGCGCGCACACATTCATCGAGCGCAATCGGGATGCTTGCCGAGGTGGTGTTGCCGTACCGGGCAATGTTACCGTAGACCTGATCGTCCCGGAGCCCGAGCGACCGCTGCACCGCGTCGGTAATCCGAGCGTTGGCCTGGTGCGGAATCAGGAGATCGAGGTCGGCCGGAGCCAGCCCCGCACGGTCCAGACAGCTGCGCACCGACGCCGGCATCCGCTCCACCGCGTGACGAAAGACTTCTTTCCCATCCATGTGCAGGAAATACCGGCCAGCCGCGTACCGCTCCGCATTGATCATCGGCGACCAGATCGCACCCGGCTCCGGTACCCAGAGCGTTTCGGCGTGCGCTCCGTCCGAGCCCAGATCGACGGCCAGAATACCGCGCCCCGGCTCCTCAGTCGCTGCGAGGACCACCGCCCCCGCTCCGTCCGCAAAGATCACCGCCGTGTTGCGACCCCGGTCGCTCACGTCCATCCGGGTGGACTGGATCTCCTGCCCCACCACCAGAATCTTCCGGTAGGTGCCCAGCCGGATGAAGTTGTCGGCGACGGACAGACCGTAGATGAATCCCGCGCACTGCATCCGAAGATCGATTGCCGGAATGGTCCTGGCGCCGAGCCGATCCTGCAGCAACACACCGTTGCCGGGAAGAAACTGGTCCGGAGTCGACGACGAGTAGACGATGGCATCGAGCTCGCCCGGTTCGATACCGGCCATCGCGAGCGCCTGCCGCGATGCCGTGACGGCAAGGGCAACGCCGGTTTCGCCCGGCGTGATCCAATGCCGGCGTTCGATGCCGGTCCTGGTTCGGATCCATTCGTCGGACGTATCGATCAAAGCTGCGAGCTCATCGTTGGTGACGACCCGCTCCGGAACGGCTCGGCCAGTGCCGAGTATTACGCTGGTAGGCATGAGGTGAGGCAAGATAGGAAGACCGGCGCGCGGCGGGGAGCCCGCCGCGGCCGGCCGAACAGCGGGTTACTCGTACCGCAGCGCGTCGATCGTATTGAGACTGGCCGCTCGGCGCGCGGGCCAGAGCCCGAAAAAGAGTCCTACGAAGGCGCTGAACAGGAAGGCCACCATCACCGCCGTCGGCGAGACGATGGTGGTCCAGCCCAGGAACTTGGACATCGCCTTCGCACCAGCCGCGCCGGCCAGCACGCCGAACAACCCGCCCATCAGGCAGAGCACCACGGCCTCGACCAGGAACTGCCCCATGATGTTGAGTTTGGTGGCGCCCAATGCGCGGCGCACGCCGATCTCACGGGTCCGTTCGGTGACGGACACCAGCATGATGTTCATGATTCCGATACCGCCCACCACCAGCGACACTGCCGCGATACTGGCCAGCAGCACGCCGAAGACCTGCGTGGTCTGCTGCTGCGTCGCGAGGAACTCCTGCTGGTTGCGGATCTGGAAGTCGTTCGGCGCCCCCGGGCGGATCTTGTGCTCCCGCCGCATGATCCGTTCGATGTCGACCATGCCCTGGTCGAGCGGAACGCCATCACGCACCTGGAGGCTGATCTGCCGGAGCCGGTCGGTGCCCATCAACCGATACCGCGCCGTGCTGAGCGGAATCAGGATCTGCTCGTCCGGGTTCTGAAACGACATGGCCGCGCCCTTGGCCGCGAGCACGCCGATCACTTCGAAGTTCTGCCCGCCGATCGAGATGGTCTGCTTGATCAACGCTGCGGGGTTGGCATTCAGCATGGTCGGGATGGCGCTGCCGATCACGGCATACCGCTGCCGGGCCGCATCATCGCCGGTGGTGAACATCTCACCGTATTCGACCTGGAAGTTCTTGACCGGCAGAAAGTTCGGGGTGGTCCCGACGATGCTCGAGTTGAGGTTCTGATTACCGTACACGACCGTCATGTTCCGGGAAATCTCCGGCACGACCTCCGCAATCAGCTTGGCGTCAGCACGCAGGGCGTCGGAATCGTCGACCGTGAGGTTGACCCGAACGTCCGAGGCGCGCCCTCCCATGAACGACTGCCCGGGAAAGACGGTCAGCACGTTGGTGCCGAGCGCCTTGATCCGCTCCTCGACCGCCCGCTGCGCACCGGTTCCCAGCGCCACGACCGCGATCACCGCGCCGACGCCGATGATGATGCCCAGCATGGTGAGCGAAGCCCGGAGCTTGTTGGCCCGGATGCTCGAGAGCGCGACCTTGAACGTTTCGCCGACGATCACGCTACCGACCTCCTGTCCGCACGCCGGGGAGTCCACCGCCCCCGGTCATCTGATTGATCCGGGTCCGCTGCTCCTGCTGCTGCTGCACCAGGCTCGCGCTCGGCAGCACCAGCACCGAATCTTCCGGGCTCAAACCGCGCACCACTTCGCTGTAGTCGAGATCGGTCAACCCGGTACGCACCATCACGGGCGTCGGCCGGCCGTTCTTGAGGACGAAGACGATGTAGTCGCCGCCGAACTGGAAGTCGTTCCCGCCACCGCCGCCGCCGGCCTGGCGACCGCGGCCCCCGCCTCCCGCGCCGCCGCGGAAGCTGCGCTGGAGCTGCTGCATGACCTGCTGCTCCTGGGCCGTCAGCGTTTCCCCGGAGAATCGCTTCCGGAAGATGGCCTGCGCCTGCGCCGCCGTGACGCCCTCAGGCAGCGTGATGGTCCGGCCGTCCGGTGTAGTCATGGTATTGGCCGCCGCCTGCGTGGCTGCCGGCGCCGCGGCCGAATCCCGGGCGCCCCCGGCCGGCTGCGTCGCGGTCTCAGCCGTGCGCCGCGCCTCGGTCAACATCGACTGGAGATCCTCATTGGAGATCCCGAGCACGGTAGCCGCGGACCCGACATCCCGCTGGGTCCGAAGTGCCGCGTTCGGAATCGCCAGAACGCTGTCGCGCCGTCCGATGTGCAACTCGACATCGGCGTTCATACCCGGCTTGAGCAGACCGTTCCGATTGTCGATCCGCACCAGCACCGGAAACATGGTCACGTTCTGGAGCGTCTCCGCCTGCGGCTCGATCTTGAGGACCTCACCGTGAAACGGCTGGTTCGGATAGGCATCGACCGTCACCGTGGCCCGAAGTCCGGAGCGGATTTTCCCGATATCGGTCTCGTCCACCAGCGTGCGCACCTGCACCAGACCCAGGTCGGCCATGGTGAGCAGGACCGTACCGCCGCCCACGTCTCGCGTCGGCGACGAAATGACCTGGCCGCGTTCGACGTTCTTGGCAATGATGGTGCCGGCAATCGGCGCCAGGACGTCGGTGTCCTCCATCGCGATCCGCGACTCCTCGACCGCCACCTGGCCACGGATCACTTCCGCACGCGCGTTGGCAACCGCCAGCACAGCCGTCTCGTGTTCCTGCTCGGTGATCACCTGCTCCTTGAAAAGCTCGTCGGACCGCCGCTTCTGCGCCTCGGAATTCTGGAGCCGGGCGCGCGCCACCTCCAGGTCCGCCTCGGCCTGGTTGAGCGTGTTGCGCGGCGAACGCTGATCGACCCGGACCAGCAAGGTGCCACGCTGCACGGTGGCGCCCGTCTCGGCACGCATTTCGAGGATTTCGCCCGACGCCTTCGACTTGACCTCAACCACCGTATCGGGCTGTACCGTACCCGTGGCCCGCGCCGACACGACGACATCGCGCCGCTCGACCGGCACCGACTGATACAACACGGCGGGCGCCTGCTGTTGTTTGCATCCGGCACCGACCACCCATGTCAACAATGCGACTCCTGCCGCCCGACCAAAACGTCCCGTCATCACTTCTCCGTCGCGAAATCGCGCTCCACCCGCCCGTCACGTACATGGATCTGGCGGCGGGCGTGTGCCGCAATATCCGGCTCGTGGGTTACCAGCACGATCGTCTGTCCTTCGTTGTGCAGCTGCTCGAACAGCGCCAGGATTTCCTCGCTCGTCTTGGAGTCGAGGTTACCGGTCGGCTCGTCGGCCAGGATGATGCTCGGCGTGTTAACCAGCGCGCGCGCAATGGCGACGCGCTGCCGCTGACCACCGGACAACTCGTTCGGCCGATGATGCATCCGTTCCTGCAGACCGACCCGGGCCAGCGCCGCCTCGGCCGCCGTCCGGCGATCCTTCGAGCTGATCCCGGCGTACACCATCGGGAGTTCGACGTTCTGCAGCGCCGTCGCGCGGGGCAGCAGGTTGAACGTCTGAAAGACGAACCCGATTTCCTTGTTGCGAATCCGCGCCAGCTGGTCGTCGCTCAGTTCGGAGACCCGATACCCGTTGAGCCAGTACTCACCCGAGGTCGGTGTGTCCAAACACCCGATCATGTTCATCAGGGTCGATTTGCCCGACCCCGACGGTCCCATGATGGCGACAAATTCGTTCTTGCGGATGGTGAGATCGATGCCGCGCAAGGCGCGCACGACCTCGCTCCCCATCACATACTCGCGATGCAGGTCCCGCACGACGATGACCGCATCGCGCGGAACGTCGGCCGGCAGCAGCGCCATCCGCTCCGCCGTCGTTTCGATCGAAGCCACACTCATAGTTTCCGTCCGATCAGGGCCTGAATCTGGGCCCGCGCCCGCAGGTAATCGAACCGCGCATTCACCACATCGACCTCGGCCTGCGTCAGCGCCTCTTGTGAGGTCAGTACATCGACGATCGTTGCAACACCCAGGCGGTAGCGCTCCTGCTGGACCCGAAGGTCTTCGGTAGCCGCCGCCAGACTGGTCTGGGTAATCGTAGAGCGGGTCCGCGCCGCGTCGAGTTCGGCCAGGCGCGCCGTGAGATTCGCCAGCACCTGGCGGCGCGCTTCCGCCGCCGTCGCCTCGGCGTTGTCGGCCGCGGCGCGCTGGTTGGCAATGTTCTGCTCCCGGGTAAACCGGTTGAAGACCTGCCAGTTGAGCGACAACGTCGCCTGCCGCTGCTGATTGAAGCGGTAGTCGTTCTGCTGGCTGCCGTTGAGCGACGCCGAGCCGCCCAGATTGAGCGTCGGCCAGTAGCCGGCCTTGGCCACGTCGACCGTCGCCAGCGCCGCGCGATATGATGCCTCGGCCGCGATTACCTGCGGCGACCGATTGAGCGCCTCGGTCCGCAGCGCCAGCGTATCGAGCGCCGCATGCGTCATATAGAACGCCGAATCGTCGACGGCCGAGACCGGCCCTTCGTTGCCCACCAGGCGGCCCAGGTTGGCCTCGCCGGATGCCAGCTGCGATTGCGCCGTGATCAACTGGATCTGCGCCGTGCCCAGGTTCACCAGCGAGCGCAGAGAATCGGACCGGATCGCGGCACCGGCCCGCAACCGCGCGATCGACACCTTGAGTTGCTCGTCGGCACGCCGGACACTGGCTTCGCGGACCCGCACCAGCTGCAGCGCAGCCAGCACGTCGAAGAACTGGTTGGTCGTCAGCAGTTCCTGATTGAAGCGGGCATTCTCGAGATTTTCAGACGCCGCCTCACGGCTGGCCCGGGCCGAACGCGATTCCGCGCCGCGCCGGAAGCCGTCGAACAGTTCGATGTTCGACTGTACGTTGCCGTTCAAGCTGATATTGGTCGAGTTGCTGGCCGTGAGCTGACCGGTGCTCGGATCGATCCGCTGCCCCTCGGTGTAGAACTGCCCCGCCGAACTCGACAGGGTCAGGTTGGGGAGATACGCACCGCGGGCCGCGCGCAACCGCGCGTCCGCCGAACGCACCGCGTTCTCGGCCTGCACCACCTGCGGCTGTGCCCGCTGCGCCCGCTCGACTGCCTCCGTCAACGTCAATGCCGGCTTGTCCTGCCCCACGGCCCCGGCCGCTGCCATCCCGAGGACCACCACGGCGGCCACACTACTTCGGATCATGCTTCCCTTTCGCCCGCTGCGCACTGTCCCGGCGCGCCAGGTAGGCCTCGTATTTCGTGACTTGCTCGGGAGTGAGCAGCGTCCGGATATCCCGCGCGACTGCTTGCCGCGGACCATCGAACTGCCACCGGACTTCCGCCCACACCGAATCCATCGCCGGCTCGTGCCGGCGCAACACTTCCTTGACCGAGGACTGCTGCGACTCGGTCAGACTCAACTCGCTGGTCAGACGGCCCAGGTACCCGCCCTCCTGCGTCGGCGGACGGTCATCCTTGGCCATGGTCCGGTCGACCAGCAGCATGATCCCGCCGCCGACCAGCGCACCGAGCGCAAACGCAAGCATCAACAGCCGAGCGGCCGCCGAGCGTGGCGCCATCACGGTTCGCCTCCGAGCACCGCGTAGAGAATCGGCGCATCGACCGGCTGTTCGAACAGCGCGGCGGCCACCGACGGCGCCGGCTCGATCAGGCCGCGGTCGCGCCATCCCTGAAACAGCGCCACGCCAAGCGCGAACCCGGCGACGATCGCCGCCGCCAACACGCGCGGGCGACCCCACCCGGCCAACTCATCCCATGCGGAACGGCGCAGCGGCAGTCCGTTGAGTGCCGCTCCGAGCCGACGGAGAAATCGATCCTGATCCGGACCGGTGAACGCCTCACGCAACCATCCACCCAGCTCTTCGTCGCGCTCGGCGTCAAAGGGAGAACGATTCATCTGGACGGTGCCTCCACCAGGGCAGCGAGCGCTTTCCGGAGCGCCCGCCGCGCGTGAAACACGTAAGAGCGAACCGTGCCTTCCGGCACCTGCAGCACGCCCGCAATTTCCGCATGACTGTACCCTTCACCGTCAAACAACATCACCGCCACCCGCTGCCGTTCCGACAGTCCCGCCATTGCCGCATTGATCCGATCTCGAAGCAGCGACCGATTGGCGTCACGATCCGGCCCTGCGGCTCGACTCGGCATCGAGTCGTCGAGCACATCACTATCTCGGACCCGTCGGCGTCGCAGCTGGTCGAGCGCGGCGTTCGACACGATCCGAAGAAACCAGGGGCGAAAGGCCCGTCCGGGATCGAACCGCTCGATCGCGAGCCAGCCTGCCAGCGCGGCGTCCTGCACCACGTCGTCCGCCTCATCCCAGTTGCCCAGAATTCCGTAGGCAACCCGCCGAGCCACAGCCCCCTGCGCCAGCACGAGACGCCCGTAGGCATCCGCGTCGCCCATCCGGGCGGCCGTGGCCAACCGCGACTCGGTCACATCGGTACTACGCATGCCGAAAGATATTTGTTGAGGCCGGAGGGGACGACGGTCAGCGACCGGATCTCGGCACCCGGTCGTGGTGGCGGCGCAGGGCCTCCCCGCCGATGACCAGGGCCAGCAGCGAAAACAGCACCCCGAACACCACGGCCATGGCCCGCGGAAAGAAGAAGAACAGTACGCCTACCCCGGTCAGCAGCAGGGCAAGCGGCCCGAACAGCGCCAACCTGGCGCCGGCGGCCAGGGTCCGCACGGCAAGCAGCGAGCGTTCCCGCCGCTCCCGGAAACCGGGACGGTGGGGGGCGTCAGGCCCGTTCGAAATCGACAAAGCTGCGGGAAATGCAGCACTGATCCGAGGCACCCGGACGGGGCGGGTCACGACTTCGGAGGCCGACTCGAGGTCGCGACGGAATTGGATCTCCATCTCGTGGCCGACTCGTGGATCGTCCAGCAGGACATCGAGTTCGAAATTGGCGCTCAAACTCGAATGGTTGAGATTGCTCGAGCCGATCCGCACCCACCGCCCATCGGCGACCACCGTTTTGGCGTGCAGCATCGAACCGCCCCACTCGAAGATCCGCACTCCCGCCCGAAGCAGATCCCGATAGCCGATCCGCGTCACGTTGCGCACCCAGGGGACATCACTCGACCCCGGCACCAGCAAACGGACATCGACCCCTTCGCGCGCGGCATCGACCAGATACCGGAACAACCGGCGTGGCGCCACCAGGTACGCATCGGTGACCCAGACACGTTCGCTCGCGCCGGCCAGCAACAACTCCGACACCCGGTAGGCGCGCTCACGCGCCGGCTCGCCCGCCAAGACCCGGATGGCCGCGTTGCCCCGCTCCGGCACATCCGCCGCGACATGCTCGGCGGGCAGCGGCGAACCAGTCAATCGCCAGGTCTCTGCAAAGGTCTGATCGATCCCGGCCGCCCCCGGTCCTTCGACCAGGATCGATGAGTCCCGCCAGGGCAATCGGCCGCGGGCGGGATCACCGGCCCACTCGTCGCCGATACAGAGGCCGCCCAGAATTGCGCGGCTGCCGTCGGCCACCACGAGCTTACGATGATTCCGACTCAACAAGGTCCGGAGCTGGCCCGGACGCGGGCGATGAAACTGCCGGATCTCCACGCCCGCATCGGTCATCCGGCGCCAGAACTTGCGCCGCGTTTCCCAGGACCCGAACCAGTCGACCATGACGCGCACCGGCAGACCTTCGCGGGCCCGCCTGGCAAGCGCGTCCGCGAACCGGTGTCCGATCTGATCGCTGCGAAAGATGTACGACTCGAGATGGACCCAGCGCTCAGCCGTTTCGATCAGCTCGAGCATCTGGGCGAAGGTGGCCGGTCCATCGAAGAACAGACGGACCTGGTTGCCGGGGATCGGTCGCGCCCCCGCGGCGCGATCGATGGCCCGATCGACGGCGTCGGCCGCCTGCTGCTGCGACCGACCGATCGAGGTCACGCCCCGCCAAGCCCCAGAATACGCTCGTGCGGTCGGAGCGCCGTCAACACGAACTCGATATGCGCCTCGGGCGACACCTCGAGCTCCGCGATACCGGTCGCCACATCCTCGCGACTGACGCCGCGGGCAAAGGCCTTGTCTTTAAGTTTCTTCTTGACGCTCGAAACTTCGAGATCGGCCAGTGAGCGCGACGGCCGCACCAATGCGCAGGCCACCAGAAATCCGGACAACTCGTCGACCGCAAAGAGCGAACGCGCCAGCGGCGTGGTGCGCGCGACGCCGGTATAGGCAGCGTGACCCAGAATCGCCTCCTGCGCATCGAGCGGCAGCCCGCGCGCGGCGAGAATGCGTACCCCTTCCGCCGGGTGTTCCTCGGTGGCGGAACGGGCGTCGTTGGGAAACCGCTCATAGTCGAAATCGTGCAGCAGCCCGACGACACCCCAATACTCGGGGTCCGCGCCGAACTGCCCCGCCATGGCGCGCATGGCGATCTCGACCGCATACATGTGTTTACGGAGCGCGTCGGATGCGGTGTACTCGTGCATCAGCTCCAGCGCTTCGGCTCGGCTCAACATAGCGTTCGACTCGGGTTAATGAACGCCGCCTTCAGCCGGCGGCGGAATCAGTGCGGCCGAGAGAGGCACCCGCACCACGTTCTCGGATAGAATGATTTCGAAAGCGTACACGCCGGGACGCGGCAGCGGCACGTCGAACACCAGCACAGCGCCGGCTTCGACCTCCGTCACGCCGGCCGGCGGTTCACCGAACTGCACCGTGCCATCGCCGCCCATCAGTTCCTGTCCCTGATCGTCGATGAAACGGATTCTGATCCGGTGTTCCCCGATTTCCGTTCGCCGGCCGCGCACCCGGAGAACCAGGTGCGTCCGCGGATGCACGGCCGGAAAGCTGGCCACCCAGACATGCTGAAAGATGCCCAGCACGGACAACTTGCCCTGCTGGTCGATCAGGGCATAGTCCGCCAATACCGCAAAGTCGACGTGCACGCGGGTCACGCCACGCGGATCGACTGAATCAGGTCGTTCTTCCGGATTGCGTTCACCACGTCCATACCGGTGGTCACCTTCCCGAACACGGTGTGCTTCCGGTCGAGGTGCGGCTGGGGCGAATGGCAGACGAAAAACTGACTCCCCCCGGTATCCTTGCCGGCGTGCGCCATCGAGAGCGACCCCGCCTCGTGCCGGTGGGTATTGAGGTGGGTTTCACACTTGATGGTGTACCCGGGCCCGCCCGTGCCGACCTTGGGGTCGTTCGGGTTCTTCGAGTAGGGATCCCCGCCCTGAATCACGAAATCGGGAATGACCCGATGAAAGCGGGTGCCGTCGTAGTAGCCCTCATTGGCCAGCTTCTCGAAGTTGGCCACGGTGTTCGGCGTTTCGGTATCGAACAGCTCGGCGATGATGGTGCCGCGCTCGGTCTCGATAGTTGCAGTCTTCACGGATCATCCTCAGGAATGGTGCCGAAAGGTATCATGGGTGCGATGCGCCGGGGAGCCTGATTGCGACCCAACAGCAGCGTCTTGCCCGAGCCCGCGATATCTTGCGTCCATGAGCGATCTCGATCATGCGCGACGCGAGGCCGTCCGCCTCCTGTGCCGAGCCCAAGCCGACGACCGACTCTCGGTCGACGCCTTCGAATCCCGACTCGACCAGCTCAATCGGGCGCCGAATGCGGCAACCATCGCGGCCATCGTCGCCGACCTGGCCGAGGACCTGCCGATGGAAACGGCCACTGGGCTGACACCGGCCTACGGGCTGACGGCCGCGGCAGATCACACCGCCGTGGGGCGACCGGTTGCTCCGTCCGAGTTCAGCCGGATTTCGAGCATCTTCGGCTCGACCAAGCGCGGAGGATCCTGGACGGTGCCGCTGCTCATCGAAGCGCGGGTACTGCTGGGGGAGATGACGCTCGACCTTCGCGATGCGGTCTTCGGCGCCGACGTGGTGGACATCCATGTCGATGTCGACCTGGGCTCGTTTACCCTGATCGTGCCGGCCGGCACCCAGGTCGAGAACGAGGTGCGCGAGACGCTGAGCAGTTCGAGCCATTCGACCCGCAGCGTCGGCGGCGTGCGACCCAACGGACTCTTGATCCGTCTGAGCGGTCAGGCCACGCTGGCATCGGTGGAAATCAAGGAGAAGTTTCCCAGCGCACTCCGGGACCGGAAGCCCGGCCTCCTGGGGCGCCTGCTCAATAAAGTCGACGACTGACCCGACGGTCAGGCGCGACGCCGCGTGGTTCGCGGCTTGGCCTTGGACCCGACCTTGGAGCCCGCTTTGGCCCGCGCGGGCGCCGTCTGAGCCGGCACGACCATGGCCGACGGACAGAGCGACGCCAGCACACATTCCCCGCAGCGCGGCCGCCGCGCAATGCACACCTGGCGGCCATGAAAGATCAGCCAGTGCGACACCATGGTCCACTGGTCACGCGGCACCAGCGCCATCAGGTCGCGCTCGATTTTTTCCGCGTCGTTGGCCTTGGTGAGGCCGAGTAGTCTGGAGAGACGGGTGACATGGGTATCGACCACGATGCCCTCGTCGATCCCGAACGCGTTGCCGAGTACGACGTTGGCCGTCTTGCGGCCCACCCCTGGCAGTTGGCGGAGGGCTTCCATGTCCGCCGGGACCTCTCCGCCGTGTTCCGTCACCAGCACCGTCGCCATCCCGATCAGACTCTTGGCCTTGCTGCGGAAGAATCCGGTCGACCGGATCAGGTCCTCGACATCCGACTGATCGGCCGCCGCGAGGTCACGAGGGGTGGGGTACCGGGCAAACAACGCGGGCGTGACCATGTTGACCCGGACATCCGTGCACTGCGCCGACAGAATGGTGGCGGCCAGGAGTTCGAACGGGGTGCGATGATCGAGCGCGCAGTGTGCGTCGGGATAGGCCTTGGCCAGCCGCGCGAGGATTTCGAGCGTGCGCCGCTTAAGAGCCGGCGAGGGCCGGCTCATGCCGGCCGACGGCGTCGCGCGAAGGCCAGAAACTCGTCGACCGAGCGGGCGTTGAGCACGTCGGCTGGACCGAGCCAGGCCTTACGGGCCATCAGGACGCCGAGATTGACGTTCTCGAGCCCCGCGGGCGAATGGGCATCGGCTCCGATCAGGATGACCACACCCGCCGCCCGCGCCTGGCGCACCAGACGCCAGTCGAGGTCGAGCCGCTGCGGATCGGCGTTGATCTCGATCGCGACGCCCCGCTCCGCCGCCCGGGCAAAGATGCGCTCGAAGTCGAGCTGATAGGGTTCCCGCGACAGCAGCAGACGACCGGTCAGGTGCCCGATGACGGTGACGTACGGGTTGTCCATCCCGGCCAGGATCCGCGCCGTCATCTCGTCCCGGTTCATCTCGAACCGGTTGTGGACGGACGCGATCACGAAGTCGAAGCCCTGCAACAGCTCGTCCGAATATCCGATCCGGCCATCGGCCAGGATGTCCGCTTCGATTCCCTTGAGGACCCGGGCGCCCGCCTGCTCCGCATTGGCGGCATCGATCTCGGCCCATTGGGCCCGAATCTCGGCCTCGTTCATCCCGCCGACGTAGGCGGCAGTGCCGCTGTGGTCCGTGACTCCGACGTACTCGTAGCCCGCCTCTGCGCAGGTACTGGCTAGGCCGCGCACCGAGAAGCTGCCGTCCGAGTAACTGGTGTGGCAGTGGACCAGGCCCCGAAGATCTTCCCGCGTCAACAGCGGTGGCAGGACCGATTCGGCCAGCGCAATCTCGCCCAGCCCTTCCCGGAGTTCCGGCGGAATCCACTGCAGACCAAGCGTCTGATAGACGGCCGATTCGTCGGCGGTTGCCACGAACTCGCTGCCCCGCCAGAGCGCGGCGCCGCGAAAGCTGTGACCCGTCTGCGCCGCCCGCTCCACCAGTTGCTCCAGGTGCGCAGCGCTGCCGGTGGCCTGGATCAGCACCGGGCCCAGGTTGGCGCTCGGCGTGACCACGACCTGGCAGCGCTCTCCACCCGAGAACCGGATTGTGGCGCGCCGCTCGTCCTGCCCGCCGAACTCGTCGACACCCGGCAGCTTCGCAATGGCCCGCAGCACCTCTTCCGGCGCCGTTTCCGCCACCAGCACGATCACGATTTCGCCGACCAGTTCGAGACCCCGCCGGACCTCGCCCGCCGTGATGGCCGAGGTGACGCCAGGCACCCGCTCGAGGGTGGTGCGCAGCAATTCTGCTTCGGTCGCGGCGTGATGGATCAGCCGGACGCTGCGCGACTGGCGGAGGCGCGAGACACCCTTGAGCACGCTCTCCGCCGTCTTGGCGCCGAATCCCGGCAAGGCGGCAAGGCGGCCGTCGCGGGCCGCGGCCTCGAGCTCCGGAATCGACTCGACGTGCAGCTTCTCGTGAATAGTGCGAACCTTGGCGACGCCGAGCCCCGAGATCTGGAGCATCTCCACCAGTCCCGGCGGCACATCCTCCCGCAACTCATCGAGCGTGGTGGAGCGTCCCGCCTGCACCAGGTCGCGCACCACACTGACGATGGACGGTCCAATCCCGTGGATCTGCTCCAGGGTGCCCTCGTCCAGCCACTGCGCCGGCGAGCCGGCAAGCCCGCTCACCGTGCGAGCGCCGGTCCGAAAGGCGCGCACCTTGAAGGGACTCTCGCCCTTGAGTTCGAGATGTGCGGCGATCTGATCCAGCACCCGCCCGACCGCCATCCGATCCAACGTCATAGCCGACTCACTCGCTGCACACCAGGCGCTGCCCCCGTTGCCGGCAGCAGCGCATGGCTTCGATTGACCAGTTCGACGAGTTCTTCGCCGCCGGTGATTTCCCACAGTCCCGCTGCGGCGCCGCCGGCCATACGCGGCGCAAACAACGGTGTCCCGTCCGGCCGGGCCAGCGGGAGGCCGGACACTCCGGATACCGTAACAACAGTGAACCCGTCGCGGTCTGGTTGCAAACCGAAAATGGCGACTAATTCAATCCGGTTTTCCATCGGGATCACGAAGCAACCGTCGAGCGGTTCGCGTGGCGCCTCCGCCTCGACTTGACCCCAGATCCGTCGCTCCGGAAACTGCAGATAATACGATCGTCCGCCCGGAACGGGAGTACCTGGCGCCGGATCGGCGCGAAGGATCTGATCGAGCGTCGCGCGATCGAGTGTCACGACTGCCTGGTCGTCCACCCAGAACTGAAAGGCGGCGTGCGTCAGCGCCACCAGTTCGCCGACCCCCTCACCCAGGGTATCGTCCGGCCCCAGCTCTCGCAGCAACGCCACCGCGGCCCGCCCCAGCACGAAAGCATCCCGGTCACGGAACTGATGCCCGGCCGCGGTCATCTCGTCCCGCACGGCCGGAAACCGCTCCGCAGCGAGCGACCCGAACACCAGATCGAACGGCGACAATCGCGCGCTCATGCCCGTCCCTCGGCCGGCAGGAACGGATCGAGGGCCGCTACGAACTGGTCCGGCGCTTCGACATAGGGTACGTGCCCGCAATCGGGAATCCGGACCAGCGGCGCATGCAGCAACCCGGCGAGAATCTCCGCGGTCTCGACCGGAATCGGATCGTCCTCGCCGTGGACCACGAGGGCCGGAACGGCAAGCGAGGCGACCTCATTCCGGAAGTCGAAATCGCCCAGGCTGTCCCAGACGGCTTGCTGCGTTCGCCCGGTGATCCGGAAGGGTGTCAGGTCGACGGCCCGTGAGGGATCGTGGAAGTATCCGGCCACCGACAGCTCGAACATCCGCTTCCGGTACGCATCGCCGTCCCGTTCTCGAAGACCGCCGTCCTGCGCCTCACGGCGTGCCGCCTGCACCGCGGGGGCCGCGTTCCGCTCGGCCAACCGCCCTTCGAACTCGCTCCGCGCGCTCCGCCAGAGCGGCGCCGGCGACACCAGGGCCAGCCGCTCGACCCGGTCCGGATGGGTGGTGGCGTAGAGCACCGACAGCAGCCCGCCCCAGGAGTATCCCGCCAGGGTCAGCCGGTCGAAG
Organism: Gemmatimonadales bacterium; assembly: GCA_037189525.1. Lineage (GTDB taxonomy): Bacteria > Gemmatimonadota > Gemmatimonadetes > Gemmatimonadales > GWC2-71-9 > SHZU01. The sequence goes on along the minus strand of JBBCJC010000002.1, from coordinate 673,127 downwards.
CCCCAGACCTGCCGGAGCGCTTCGAGGTCGGCCACCTGCTCCTGCCACCCCACCGAAACCTCCCGGTCGACCGGCGACTGGCCGCCGCCGCGCTGATCGTAAAAGATCAGCGACCGCCCCCGCGCCAAGCGATCGAACCCGGGACGGAGATAGTCGTGATGGGCACCCGGCCCTCCGTGCAGGACAACCGTGGCGGGTCCGCTGCCGATCCGGCGCTCGAAGATGGAAACTCCCCGGACCGACCGGGTCGTCGTCGTTTCAATCATGATGTCGTACCGCTCCTCAGATGAGACGGCGCGATTCCGCGCCGGCCGATGCCCACAGCGCCACAATGTACACGGCCACTACCCAAAGGGCCGGACAGCCAAATCCCTGGCTCCTGTTGACCGTCTGGAGAAGTGGAGATAGCATTCCTCCAGAACCTCTGGAGAAGACCGATGGCCGACTCGTCCGAACTACTGCAAGGCACCCTCGAACTTCTGGTGCTCAAGGCGCTGTCCCTGGAACCGATGCATGGTTGGGGCATCGGGCATCGGATCGGCCAGATGTCACGCGAGGTGTTCCTGGTGCCGCAAGGCTCGCTCTACCCGGCCCTGCAACGGATGCTCCGGAAAGGCCTGATCCGGTCCGAGTGGCGGACCACCGAGAACAACCGTCAGGCGAGGTACTACCTGCTCACGCCCGCCGGCGAACGGCAACTCGACCAGGAAATCACTGCCTGGCGACGGGCATCCGGCGCCATCGAAGGGGTGTTGGCGTTCCGGCTGGCGGAGGAAGGATGAACCTGCTGAGCGACTGGCGTGAACGGGTTCGCGGACTGCTGTTCAAGCGCCGCACCGAGCGGGAGTTGGAGACCGAGCTGCGCTTCCATGTAGAGCAGGAAACGGCCCATCGGATTCGCGAAGGCGCGGACCCGGCCGAGGCCCGGCGCGCGGCATTCCTGGCGTTTGGCGGGGTCGAACAATTCAAAGAAGAGGTGCGCGACGCCCGAGGCACCCGCGGATTCGAGGAACTGCTATCGGACATCCGCTACGCCGTTCGCAACCTGGGCAAGCACCCGGTCTTTACCGCCGCCGCCATCCTGGTCCTGGGGCTCGGTCTGGGCGCCAGTACCACGGTTTTTGCCGTGGTCGACGCCGTCCTGCTTGCCAAGCTGCCGCATCCCGAGGCGGATCGCCTGGTGCGGATCTACCAGCAGAACCCGTCCAATCGCTGGGCAATCTCGACGGTCGATGCCCAGGCCATTGTCGCCCAACAACAGAGTTTCGAAGCCGTGGGCGTCTTCCGCGCCGTGCCGAGCGGGATTTCCGGTCCGAACGGCCCTGAACAACTCCTGGTTGGCCGGGCAACGGCGGGATTCTTCGACGCACTGCGGGCGCCCGTCGCGGTGGGACGCCCGATCCGAACCTCCGACGAAACGCCGGGCGCTCCGGCCGTGGCGCTGATTACCGACGCGATGGCTCGGCAGCGCTGGGGCGACCCCGCCCGCGCCATCGGCCAGAGCATCACGGTCGACGGAATCAGTCTCGAGATCATCGGGGTATTTCCACCCGCGACCCGGGAACTGGCCGGGGTGCGGGCCGAGCTCTGGACCGCACTCCAGCTCGAGACACAACCGCGGCGAGGGCCGTTCTGGCTGCGCGTCGTTGGCCGTCTCAAACCCGGCGCAACCCTGGAATCGGCCACCCGTGACCTGGCGGGCATCAGCGAGCGCATCTTCCCGCTCTGGGCCACCGGGTTCCGCGACCAGACGGCCAAGCTGACTCCGGTACCGCTCCGGACGACGATCGTGGGCAACGCCGGCCCGCAGGTCAATCTCTTTGCGGCGGCCGTGGGCCTGGTGTTGCTCGTCGCCATTGCCAACGTGGCCACGCTGATGCTGGTTCGCGCCTCGGGACGAGCCCAGGAGTTCGGCGTCCGCCTCGCGCTCGGCGCGGGCAAAGCCCGCCTGGCCCGGCTGCTGGTGACCGATGGCGTGATCCTCACGCTCGCCGCGGGTCTGTTCGGATCGATGGTCGCGATCGCGGGCATTCGTCTGGTTGGTGAGCACGTGACCGATCTGCCTCGGGTCCACCACGTGGCGCTCGATGGGCGGGCGCTGGCCTTCCTGTTGATCGCGACACTGGCCAGCGGCCTTGCCGTCAGCGGACCTGCCGTGATCGCCGCGCTGACGGGGCGGGCCGGCGCCTCGCTGCGCATCGATACCCGGCGTACCGGGAGCGATCGGCGCACCGGCGCGCTCCGCTCCGCACTGGTGGTGGCCGAGTTTGCGTTGGCGCTGCCACTCCTGGTGGGCGCGGGGCTGTTGCTGCAGAGCCTGATGGAACTCCGACGAGTCGATCCGGGGTTCGATCCGGAAGGGGTAGTCACCGCGACGATGGCGCTCCCCGTATCGCGGTACGGTGACTACCTCGCCGTCCAGACCTTCTGGCGGCAACTGGAGCAGCGGGCCCGCGAGGTGCCGGGACTCAGCGCAGCTGGCATGACGTTGAGTCTGCCGCCCGATGAATCCGACGAAACCAACAATTTCGATCTACTCGACAAACCGGTTCCGCCCGGAGGCGCCGAACCGACCGCGCCCTGGAGCGGGGTCACCCCCGGGTACTTCGCCGCCCTGGGCGTACCGTTGATCGAAGGCCGGATGTTCACGCCGGCGGATTCCGGAGGGGCCTTGCCGGTCGTGCTGGTCAGCGCCGCCTGGGCCAACCGGTACTATCCGGAAGGCGGTGCCGTCGGCAAGCAGATGATCAGCGGAGGTTGCACCAGCTGTCCGCCGACCACCGTGATCGGGATCGTGGGCGACGTGAAGTACCAGGGTCTGGCCGGTAATGCCGACGCGGTCTATCAACCGCTGGTCCAGGGCATGGCGCGGCGGATGCACCTCGTCGCGCGGACCTCCGGCCACCCGGCCGAGGTGCTCCGCGGAATTCGGGAAGCCGCGCGCGGGCTGGATGCTGAGCTACCGGTGGCCACTGCGACGCTGAGCGACCGCTTGGGAAACTCGCTGGCTGCGCCTCGGCGCTGGACCGCCGTACTGATCGGCTTTGCGGTCACGGCGGCTACGCTTGCTGCGCTTGGCATATTTGGTCTGATCTCGTACACCGTGCGGCAGGAACGGCGTAGCATCGGCATCCGCCTGGCGCTCGGCGCCGCGCCCGACACCATGACGGCGCTGATCGTCCGGCGCGGCCTCCGCCATGCCTCGATCGGCATCGTCATCGGGCTCGGCCTGACGCTGCTGGAAGAACGCTGGCTCGCGTCGCTCCTCTATGGTGTTCGCGCGACCGACCCGCCCACCGTCGTAGCGGTGGCACTCGGCCTTTTCGGCGTCGCGGCCCTGGCGTGCTGGCTACCGGGGCGCCAGGCGGCCCGGGTCGATGCCCGGGAAGCGCTGACCGAATGATCTGACGGGTGGGACGGGCTTGACTCGCAACGCTCGCGCTGCGTACGTCGAGGGCCTCTTGCGGAGTCCCACCCCATGGCCCCCTCGCTTCGGACCTCGATCGAAAAGACGTTCCTGATCGGGCTGGTTGCCGGCGTCACGATTGCCTTCCTCTGGATGGTCGGCAGCCTCGCGACGCCGATCTTCTGGGCCGTGGTGCTGGCCGTGCTCTTCGAGTCGGCGTACCGCTGGCTGCTGAAGAGGCTGGGCGGCCGGGAAGCGCTGGCGGCAACGGCAACCATTCTGCTGATCCTGATCGTCGTCGTGCTGCCGCTCATGGGCATCGGCGCAGCGGTAACCCGGGAGGCGGCTGCCCTCTACCAGCGCATCGAAAGCGGCGCCATCAACGTCCAGGCGCCGATCGACGCCGCCGAGCGGGCCATGCCGCGGGTGACCCGGACGATGGAACGGTTCGGGTTGGACGTCGAGCGGCTGCGCCAAAGCCTGTCCGGGTTCGCCGTTACCGTCAGCCGCTTCCTGGCCTCGCAAGCCCTGTCGATCGGCCAGAACGCGCTGCGCCTGCTGCTGATGATCGTAGTATCCCTCTACCTGCTGTTCTTCTTCCTCCGTGACGGCGATCGACTGACCGCGGCCATCGTGCGGGCCCTGCCCCTGGGCGATGTGCGCGAACGGCGCCTGATGAGCCGGTTTGCCCGGATCACGCGGGCCACCATGAAGGGCACCATCATCGTCGCGATGGCGCAAGGTGCGCTGGGAGGGATCACCTTTGGCTTGCTGGGCATTCCTGCCGCGGTGTTTTGGGGGGTGATCATGACGATCATCTCGCTCTTGCCGGCAGTCGGATCGGGAATCGTCTGGATTCCCGCCGCCATCATCCTGGCCCTGACCGGTCACGTCGCGAAAGGCATCATCCTCGTCCTGGTCGGCGCGCTGGTCATCGGCATGGTGGACAACGTGCTCCGCCCCATCCTGGTCGGGCGCGACACGCGGATCCCGGATTGGATCGTTTTCATCTCCATCCTTGGCGGCCTGGCGTCGGTCGGATTGTCGGGGTTCGTGATCGGCCCGGTCGTGGCGGGTCTGTTCCTGACCGTGTGGGAGATGTTCACGGAGGAGTTCGGTCCGGTCGACGACACCCAGGCGCCGATAGCGGTGGGGGCGGAGGAAGGGCCACCGGTCGAGGTTGCCGTAACCGTCGTGAACGTGGACGGGCCGACTGCGCCACCGCCGACCTCATGATGAGGTCGGCGGATGCGGGGGCGATGCTGGTGCCGGTGTGAATCAGGACGGGAATCGCTTCGCCATCCAGGCCACCCAGGCGGGTTCGATCGTGGCCGCCAGCTCGGCAGCCTGATCGCCGTAGAGGTAGAGGACGACCATCGCCCTCGCTTGCGCTTCCCACCGGTAAGTACCGAGATACATCACGCCCGGAAGCGGCTGATCCAACCGAAGCATGGCCTCGTGCGAGCCGGCATCCTGCTGGATTCGCTCCACCACGCCCGAGGCGGGCGGCAGGTCCGCAGGGCCGGTCCACCGTGCCTCCCGATTCAATCCGGCCAGGCCGAGATCGCCCGCAAGCGTCGACCAGGCCGCGGCGGCATCGCCCGAGTGAACGACCGGTGCGCGGACCACCGCGGCTTTGGCGCCGGCGTGGTGCTTGAGATAGATGCGCAGCACCTCGATGAATCCCGGCCAGCCCGACTCGAATCCGTCGAACTGATCGTCCCACTGGTCGTCCGCCGTGAACATGCTGTGCACGATCCGCAGGACGCAGCGACCGCGTGAGCGCGTTTCTACGGTGACTTCGGTTGCGACCGGCGGCGCATCACCGTTCCAGCCATGCTCCTCGTAGACCAGACGAACGGGCGGTTCCCAGACGGTCACCTTTCCGGATGATGTCGCGCCACCGCCGAAGTCGAACTCGATTTCACCGCCGACCCGCTCCTCGACCTTGGTCGGCGTGAACCAGGCGGTCATTCCCATTCCCGTCGCGACGGCGGCCCAGATCTGCTCCGGCGTGCCCGGGACCAGAAATTCCATCTCGACCCAACGATGATCGCCCTCATGCTTCAGTGGCATCCTGCGCTCCTTTCCGGCTCGGCCATGATCGGGTGGGCGACCACGACGACGCGATGCCGGCGGCCGCCGGGGGTGTCCTCGTCGTGGTATCGCGCCACCAGCTGAGCCATGATCTCGGTGAGCTCTCGGGTAAACGCAGCCCGCTCCGCCGGGCTTCGGAATCGGATCTCGGTATCCATGGAAAGGGTGGCGAGGCGCTTGCCTGCCTGGCGGGCGGCACGCCAGAGCGCCCCGACCTCGCGGACCATGCGCGCTCCCAGCGCCACCAGGTAGCTCGCCGACCATCGATCGGTGGCCCGGGCGGGATCGGCGGCCATCGGCCCCAGCGCAGCAGGCGAGACCACGTACGACGCGGCGCTGGCCAGGAAGAGCCGCTCAGTCAGCCCGCCCCACTGCCGCTCTCCGACCACCGACACCAGGCCGAGCCGCTCGAGCGACCGCAGGTAGTAGTTCGCCTTCTGACGGGTCAGGCCCACCCGGTCCGCCACCGCCGCAGCCGAAATCGGACTCGACAATTCGGCCAGCAACCGATTCCGGACAGGGTCCAGCACCGCGACAGCAGCGGCGGCATCCGTAACGACCTCAAGATCCTCCATACGACCAATGATGCCATTGACAAATTAACTTGTCAATGGGTTGCAGGGCGGATTCTCCGGGCGTTATGTTCGCCATTCCTGTCCTAGAACAGACACCTCAGTACCAAACTCGGCTTCGAGCGGAGCGCCTGGGCTATGCTCGCATGGGTAGGGCTGATCACGATCCTGCTCACCCTGATCGCGATCATGTCGGGGCGGATCTCGGCGTTGGTGGCACTGATCACGCTGCCGATCCTGGCTGCCCTGGCGCTGGGTACCGGCAGCGCGACCAGCACCATGATCACCGACGGCGTCCGCAGCGTGGCGCCGGTGATGGGGATGTTCGTCTTCGCGATCCTGTACTTCGGGGTGATGACGGACGCCGGGCTGCTCGATTCGATCGTTCGCGCCATCGTCCGCGTGGTGGGCCACGATCCGCGGCGCATCGTAGTCGGCACCGCCCTGATTGCGCTGGTCAGCCACCTGAGCGGATCGGGCGCAGTGAGCTTCCTGATCACCGTCACCGCCATGCTGCCGCTCTACAGCCGGCTGGGCCTGGACCGCCGCATCCTGGCCTGCGCCGCCGCGATGGGTGCCGGCGTCAACATCCTGCCGTGGTCGGGCGTCACGTTGCGAGCGGCCGCTGTCCTGGAGATTTCCCCCGCCGACCTGTTCCGCCCGCTGATCATTCCTGAAGCGGCGGGAACCCTCTTCGTCCTGGCCGTGTCATGGTGGCTCGGCGCGCGCGAGCGCACCAGGCTGGCCGGGGTAGCCGCGCTTGCTCCGGAAGAGCCCCAGACCACCGACACTCCCGATCCGCTGCGCCGGCCGGACCGCTTCTGGATCAACCTGATCCTGACGATCGCCATCATCGTGATTCTGATCGCCGGGCTGACCGAGCCGATGATTGCGTTCATGGTCGGCACCGTGCTGGCACTACTGCTCAACTATCCCGACATTCAGGAACAGCGGCGGCGGCTCGAAGCGCATGCGAAGGAAGCGCTGACCATGGCCTGCCTGCTGTTTGCCGCCGGCGTCTTCAGCGGGATCCTGACCGGAACGGGCATGCTGACGGCGCTGGCCCAGGCGGGCACCGCACTCCTGCCACCACAGCTCGGTCCACACCTCGCCGTGATCGTCGCGGTGCTGTCGATGCCGCTCAGCCTGCTCTTCGATGCCAGTTCGTTTTATCTGGGGGTCCTGCCGGTGGTGGCCGAGGTCGGCCAGAACTTCGGATTGGCAAAAGCACAGATTGCGCAGGCGGCGCTGCTGGGCCAGATGACGACCGGCTTTCCGGTCACGCCGCTCACGCCATCACCGTTTTTGCTGGTCGGCCTGCTCCGTCTCGACCTGGGCACGCACCAGCGCTATTCGATCGGGTATCTCTTTGCCACCACCATCGTGATGACGATCGTCGCGGTGCTGATCGGCGTCTTTCCGCTCTGACCTTAAGCGCAGCTACCGATCCTTCTCGGCCAGTTCCCGGAACGCATCGGGAACCGACCGGGTCTTACCCAACGCTACCGAAGCGTACCCTACCGCGTCCCATCCGAACCGGGTCCGGATCGCATCGACTGCTCCATCCGCCGCCCGTCGGGCCAGGCCGGCCCGCGTCCCCGGTCGGCGTGCCTCGTCGGGAAGGTCGAACGACAGTTCGAGCTGCAGGTGCGCACGCTGTTCCAGGTGTGATACCGAGATCGCCACCAGACTGATCACCCGCTCCTTGGGATGTTCCCGTAACACCGTACGCACCAGGCCTAGCGCCACGTCGGCCAGCACCGGCGTGGCTGCGATCGGGGCGTCGAGCGTGATGGCCCGGGTGACGGCGCGGAGGTCCGCGAACCGAACCCGAACGGTGACGGTGCGGCCGGCGCGGCTCTTGACCCTGAGCCGGCTGCAGATCCGGTCGGCCAGATGGACCAGCACCGGACGGAGCCGCCGCAGGTCCGCCGAAGCACGACCCAACGCCGATTGCGCACCGACCGAATGCGAGCGGCGGTCGAGCTCGATCTTGCGGGGATCCCGATTCCCAGCCAGCGCGACCAGCTTTTCGCCGATGGCGCGGCCGAGCAGGTGTTCGAGAGATGTGCCCGGGGTCGCCGCCAGCTCGCCGATGGTGTGGACACCGATGGCTGCGAGCCGAGCCCGGACGGCCGGACCGACGCCCCACATCAGATCGACGGGCAGGTCATGGAGGAATTCGCGCTCCCGATCGGGCTCGACCACCACCAGACCGTCGGGCTTAGCCACCTGCGAAGCGATCTTGGCGAGATGCTTGGTGCGCGCAACACCGATCGAGATCGGGAGGCCGAGTTCGTCTCGAACCCGGCGACGAATGGCGGCCGCAATGACGGGCGGAGGACCGAACAGATGGGTGCAACCTGCCACGTCGGCAAAGGCCTCGTCGATCGAAATCCGTTCGACCTGCGGGGTATAGTCGCCCAGGACGGCGAGGGCCGTGTTGCCGAGACGCTGGTATTCGTGGAAATGGCCGGGAACGAAGATCAGGTTGGGGCAGAGTTCCCGCGCCCGGCGGCCCGGCATCCCTCCCCGGACCCCGAACGCCTTGGCCTCATACGACGCCGCGAGGACGACGCCCCCGCCCACCGCGATGGGCTTCCCCAACAGCGAGGGATCGAGCAACTGCTCCACCGACGCATAGAATGCGTCGAGATCCGCATGGAGGATGGTCGCCGTCGTTGCCATCGCGATGCCCTGACACCCGTGAGCCCACGAACTCGGGCTGGCAATGATAAGCGGAGTCGGACCGGCGACGCCAACCGGCAGATGCCCCTGAGCACAAGACCCTTGGGGGGTGGATGTCCTTGGGTGGAATGCCTCCGAGCAAAATGCCCCTGGACAGAGCGCCCGTGAGCGAGATGCCAGCGGCGGGTACCGATTGCGGAAGCCGGAATCGAGACCTAGCTTCGCGTCCATGACGCCGACGGAACCCTTCGAGCGCGCCCGCGCGACGCTGCTCCGACACCGCAACGACCTCGAACGCGCCCGGGCGGAGTTCCGCTGGCCCGTGCTCGACCAGTTCAATTGGGCCTGGGACTGGTTCTCCGTCTACGCCGCACAGACGGACCAGACGGCGCTAATCCTGGTGCGCGACACGGCAGCCGGCCCGGAGCTGATCGAGATCGGGTTCCGGGAACTCGACGAACGGTCGACCCGGATCGCGCGCTACCTGGTGGATCATGGCGTCGTGCGCGGCGAGCGGATCCTCCTGATGCTGTCCAACACGCTGCCGCTCTGGGAAACGATGCTCGCCGCCATCAAGATCGGCGCCGTGGTGATTCCCGCCACCACCCAACTCACCGTCGAAGATGTCGAGGACCGTCTGGTTCGGGGCCAGGTCCGCCATGTGGTGACCGACGAACCCGGCGCCGGCAAGGTGCGCAACCCGGAGCGGTTCGGTGTCCGGCTCTGCACCGGAACGGCGGAGGGATTCAGCCGATTCGAGGAAGGTCTGTCGGCGCCGGCCCGCCTCGACAAAGTGCCGACTCAGGCGGACGATCCGTTGTTGCTCTACTTCACCTCGGGCACCACCGCCAAAGCCAAGCTGGTGTTGCACACCCACCAGAGCTATCCCGTCGGCCACCTGTCCACCATGTTCTGGCTCGGCCTCGAACCCGGCGGCATCCACCAGAATATCAGTTCACCCGGCTGGGCCAAGCATGCCTGGTCGAGCTTTTTCGCGCCCTGGAACGCAGGCGCCACCGTGCTGGTGCACGATGCCCCGCGATTCAGTGCGCAGCGGAGCCTCGAGATTTTGCATCAGCATCGCGTCACGTCGCTCTGCGCCCCGCCGACCGTCTGGCGCATGCTGGTGCTCGAGACCATGGGAGAACGTCCGACCGCGCTTCGCGAACTGGCGAGTGCGGGCGAACCGCTCAACCCGGAGATCATTGCCCAGGTGCAGTCGGCCTGGGGGCTCACCATTCGCGACGGATACGGTCAGACGGAAACGACCGCGCTGGTCGGCAATCCACCAGGATTCCCGATTACGCCGGGCTCGATGGGCAAACCGCTACCCGGCTACGAAATTGCGATCGTCGATCGAGACGGACGCGAGGCGGCCGAGGGCGAGGTGGCCATCCGATTGACACCCCGACCGGTCGGACTGATGGCGGGTTACGAAGATGATCCCGAGCGGACCGATGCGGCCATGGCCAGCGGTCTCTATCGGACCGGTGACGAAGCGCTTCGGGATGAGGCCGGCTATATCCACTTCGTCGGACGAGGCGATGACGTCTTCAAGAGCAGCGACTATCGGATCAGCCCGTTCGAACTCGAAAGTGTGCTGATCGAGCACGACCTGGTGGCCGAAGCGGCGGTCGTGCCGAGCCCGGACCCCCTGCGACTCACGGTACCGAAGGCATTCGTCGTCTTAGTACCCGACGCCCGGCCCGACGCGGAAACCGCGCGCGCCATCCTGAGCTACTGCGCAGCGAAGCTGGCGCCCTACAAGCGGATTCGACGGCTCGAGTTCACCACGCTTCCGAAAACGATCAGCGGAAAGATTCGGCGGGTCGAGCTACGCGCCCGGGAACGCGACCTGCGCGCCAGTGGCGGCCGCAATCCCGGTGAGTTCTGGTTGGAGGATGTGACCTGATACTGCGGGGAGCTGCCCGGAACCAGTTCGACAGTTCCGGGCATGCAAGGGCGTCAAAGTAGCTCAGCTAGCGCTTCGGCCACGTGTCTGTTTTCTGCCTCTTCGCCAGCCGTAAAGGGATCGACGACGTCGCTGTCGATATCGATCTGTCCCAGAATTTCCTCGCCGCGGCGAATCAGGACCACCAGCTCTGAACGAGTTTCCAGGTTGCAGGCGAGATAGTTCCCGATGGCCTGCACATCGGGCACGTTCTGATCGAGACCCGTGGCGACCGCGGTACCGCAGACGCCTTTGCCGACCGGGATATGGGTGTGATCGGTCTCCCGCCCGCTGAATGCCTCGAGCACCAGTTCCTGTCCATGCAGCATATAGAGATACGCCGACGTGTACGGCGACCCCGCCGCCCTGATCCGATCGGCCGCGAGCTGCAGCAGCGCCTGCCGCCCCGCGCCGTCCCGTACCGCCTGCCGCAGCTGCGCAGCGATGCCTGCTCCATCCAACACGGCCATGATCAGCCTCCCCGCCGGCCGAACACGACCGTGGTCGAACGTTCTTCGGGACCGCGCCGGTAACGAACCACCGCGGAGTCGCCCGGCTTGTAGCTGCGCAGGGCGTCGGTCATGGCCTGGAGGTCGGCAATCTCGAAGTCGCCGATCAAGAGCAGGACGTCTCCCTCGGTGAGACCGGCCTTGTCCGCCGGGCTGTCGGGACGCACCCCGGACAACCGTACACCGGGGCCACCCGTCCCCATGTCCGGGATCGAGCCGAGATATGCTCCGTAACCGGATGACACCGGCGCGGCCGCCGTACCGCTATGCGCAGGTGGCGCCTTCATCACGAAGCTGAGCGGCGCCTGGCGATCGGCAATGGCGCGCACCACGTCGGTCGTGTAGGCCGCGACCCGGACCAGGCCCGGCAGATTAATCTTTTCCCAATCGTCGGTCGGCCGGTGGTAGTCCTCGTGCAGATCGGTGAACATGTGGAGCACCGGTTTCCGCGCGAGATAGAACGACTGCTGGTCGCTCCGGCCGAAGCCGTCGCCGGAATGATTGAGATCGAAGCGGTGGGTCTGGTTGAGCGAATCGAGCAGCGCCGGGAACTCCGTCGCCGTTTCCGATCCGAACACCAGCAGGCGATCGTTCCGCAGCCGGCCGACCATGTCGAGATTGACCATCGCCACGGTGCGCTCCATCGGTACCGGCGCCGACCGCACGTAGGCCGCCGAGCCCAGCAAGCCAAACTCCTCGCCGGAAAACGCGACCAGCACCACGCTCCGCTTGGCAGGCGCGGCCACGAACCGCCGCGCGATTTCGAGCAAGGCCGCCGTTCCGGAGGCATTGTCGTCGGCGCCGTTATGGATTTCTCCCGGGGTGCCCAGCGAGTTGGCGTGGCCATCGCCCAGATGGTCATAATGCGCACCAACCACGATATATTCGCCGCGCAAGGTCGCGTCGGTTCCCGGTACCATGGCGACGACGTTGGCCGCCCGCGTCGGACGACGGTCGGCGGGCATCGACCGGAATCCTGCCAGGTCGGCAGCCATGGTGAATTCGTGCAACCATCCGCCCGGCGCCGGCTTGGCGCCGACTTCCTCGAACCGCCGCGCCAGATAGCGCGCGGCCGCATCGCCACCCGGACTGCCGGTAAACCGACCGCCGAGGCTATCGGCACTCAAGACCTGGAGATCGCGCCGCAGCACCGATTCGACCGCCGCCTGCCCCATCGCGGCGCTGACCGGCGCCGCAAGCGCCAACATCGTGACCCACCCTGCAACCCGCATCCTGCCCCACTTCCTCATGGAATGAAGTTCGTTTCGGCCGTGACTCGCCGCGCAAATCCCGCCAGCAGCGCCGCCGCCCGATCCAGATCGTCCAGCACCACCATTTCGTTCGGGCTGTGCATGTACCGATTCGGGACCGAGACCAGCCCGGTCGCCACACCCCGCATCGACGTAAAGATGGCATCGGCATCGGTCGAGGTGTACTTGGGCGACGCATGCCAGGTATACGGAATCGCGAGCGACTCCGCCGTCTCGGCCAGCAACTCCGCCACCCGCGGATTCACCGCCGACCCGCGCGAGAGCACCGGCCCGCCGCCCAGTTTGACCTCGCCGTGCCGCTTGTGATCCGACCCCGGGGTATCGGTCGCGTGGGTCACATCGACCACGATGGCCGCAGCCGGCAGCAATCCCGAGGCCGAGGTGCGCGCGCCGCCCCCGGTGTAGGCGATCTCTTCCTGCGCGGTCGCCACCGCGGTCGCGGTCACGGTCGGTCTGTCCTTGGCCAGCAACCGGAGCGCTTCGAGTACCACGAATGCGCCCATCCGGTTGTCGATGCTGCGGCTCACGATCCGGCCGTTGGGCAGCTCCAGCACCCCCGCGTCGAGAACTCCGGCATCGCCGATCCGGACCCGCTCGGCCGCCTCGGCGCGCGAAGTCGCCCCGATGTCGATCCACAGGTCCTTCACCTTGCTCGGCTTTTCCCGGTCCTCCTTTTCCATCAGATGGATGGCCTTTTTGCCGATGACACCCGCCACCGGCCCATCCCGTCCCAGGAGGTTAACCCGTTGCCCCACCAGCACTTGCTCGTCCCATCCCCCGATCGTATCGAAGCTCAGGAAGCCCTGCTCATCGATATGGAGGACCATCAGACCGATCTCGTCGATGTGCCCGGCAAACATCACCCCGGGCCCGTCGGAGCCACCCCGGACGGTCGCGTAAGAGTTGCCGCTGACGTCGGCCGAGACGGTGTCGGCAAAGGTGGCTGCCTCATCGCGCCAGAGGCGGGCCGGCCCGGCCTCGAAGCCGGAGGGGCCGGGTGCGGTCAGCAGGGCCCGGAGGAACTGGTGTGAGGGTGTTTTCATAGCCTATGGAGCTAGCCGCGCGAGGCCAGTTTTGCAACACCTGCGGGGCCTGCGGATCAACCGATCCTCAAACGGGGCCCCGATTCCGACGCAGCCGTCGCCTTACATCCCCGGCGGGACCCGGGTACAATTTTGCTTCCATTTGCGACCACTAACCACGTTGGTGGTATCGAGTTCCCCGAATGACCTCTGCTCCCGGCGACCCCCAGCCGCCCCTGGTCGAGCGCTCCGAGCGCAAGATCCGATGGGAGCGGCGGCGGGCCCGATCGATTGCCAGGATACGGTATCTCGGCCTGGGACTGGCCGGCGCCGCAGTTTTTACCCTCGTGGCGTTCGTTCTTGAGCCCCGATTCGGCGCGGGGCTCACGGAATTCGTGCTCCGAACCGTGTTCGCCATTCCCGTCATCGGCAATCTGGCTCAGACGCTGGTCGAGTCGACCGGACTCAAGGAGGCTGCTCGGCCTGTCGTACTCCCATTGAGCGCTCTGGCCGGCTGGCTCATCACCGTTCCATTCATGGCTCGGCCCGCACGGGCAATTCACGAGCGTTTCTTCGCGGAATATGACGACGGCCGGTTACATCCGATCCGTCATCCGGAGCCGGACCCGGCCAGTCACTGGTCCGGCCCGATGCCGTTCCAGCGTCCCTCAGGGGAGTGGCACCGCCAGTGGAAACGTCTGGTGGATTTGCTCGACCGCGGCACGGGAACCGGTCGGACACCGTGGTGGAAGCCTTGGGGAAAGCCGGATCTCCCGACGCCGTTCGACGCCGTGCTGCTGCTCGGTCCGTCCGGTGCGGGAAAGTCTCGGGTGACCCAGGAGCTTGCCCGCCAACTGAGCCAGCGTCATCTGCTGGGATCGGTTGCGCTGGCTTCGCAGCCTCCGGCGGAGCGTCGGGCCGCAGCCAGGCTCCGGCGTCGGACGTGGCTGCGACGGTTGGCCTGGTGGCTTCCGCGGCGGCCAGACGACCTCTGGGACAGTGGCCGCATCGATCCGGGCGACCTGGCGGACCTCGCGGATTGGCTTCCCGCTCGCCCGACCGTGTTGTGGCTCGACGATCCGGCGCCGGGAGAAACGACGGCGTGCCTGAAGACGCTGCGCAAGCGCCAGAGCCGGTTCCGTCATCCGGTGCGGCTGGTGATTGCGAACCAGACCGTTCCCCGGGACCTTGCCGACGCCGCGGGCCCCGACCTGCCCATGATCGTGCTCGGCAGCGGAGGATTCACCCCGGCCGCCATTTTCGTGCTCGCCGACTCACTGCTTGGTCCGAAGGCGAAGCAGCTCCGTGAGGACGCCGTACTCAGAACGTTCCTGGAGGTCACCGAACACAATCCGTTGCTCGTCGAACTCGGGCTCGAATGGCTCAAGGACGATCGCCCGCTGGCGGAGATGAGCCGCGAAGGGCTGCTGGAACACCGGGTCCGCCGAATCGTGCGAGCGCTCGAGGTCGCGAAAGTCGCCGTCGACGACATGGACACGATGCGCACCCTCGCGTGCGGCATCCTGGTCGGGCCCGGGTGTCCGATTGCTCCGGTGGCCAAGGCCTTCAATCAGCGGGTACCGCCCAAGGACGTGCTGGAGCGGGCCTTTCCGGTAGAAGCGCGGCGCGGCGTCGATCTGGCGCAGACGCTTCCCGGCCTTCGTCCGGCGCTGATCGCCGACCGCTTCGTGCGATCCGTGATCGAGCGGCAGACACCGAAGGAGTCGGCACAGGCCATCTCGGACGTGGGATTCATCGCGCGTCCACTGGGCTGGGTGCGGGCGGCTGCCCGCCTGGCGGGCGCCGACGATGCGCTTGCGGAGGCATTGCGTACTCCGCCGACCATTCAGGGCCACGATGTCGAGACCATTTCGCTCGTGGCTCATGCCTATCTCGAGATCGGATTGGCCGGCGAGCGTCCGCCGACCGAGATCCACGGCTTGATCGATGGCTTGCTCGAGCGGATCGCCGACGAGCGGATCCGCACCGATGTCGCCTGCCGGCTGTTCGCCGTATTCGTTGACGCCGTGGAACGCGGCGGGATGGATACACCATCAGGACCCCAAAAGGCCGGTCAAACGGTCGACATGACGGGTACCCTTTTGGACGTTTCAGTCGACAAGAGCCCATCGCGGGTGGAAGCTCCGACCATTGCGTTGCTCGGCCTGGTGCTTGCTCGGCATGGCGCTGGAAGAGCAGGCACGGTCGAAGCCGGAGCGCGGCTGATTCAGGACTGCCATCAGCTCGTCACACTCATTCAGCAGGGTCTTCCGCCGATCTCGGCAGCTGCGGAGGCCGCCGCATTCGCGCGTGAACTGGATGCCATTGCACTCCTCGGCGCGAACCTTTCACCGCTCGACCGGATCGGAGTGATTACGGCGGCGAGCCGCCTGGCCGCGGCGGGAGAGTTTTCGGGCCCAGTCGTCGAATCGGTTCGGAGACTGATCGACACCGGGATTCGGATTGCTCCCGCGTCCAATCGACGGTCGTTGCTCGCAGCGCTTCGGACCTGGGCATTCATGCTGAGTGAAGCCGGGCGTCCGGACGAGTGCCGGAGCGTCGTGGATCTCGCTGCGGAGATCTTCGAATCGGAATCGGATCGGGTCACCGCGGAACACCGCGAAGACTACGTCCTGGCATATCGACATCTGGCCTACTGCTACAGCCAGACTTCGGATGTGAGATCGTGCCGTGAGTGCGTCGAACAGATGGCAAAGGTCGTTCATGAGGCCAACGACCCCGACCTCATACCCGAGCTGGTACAGGCGTGGCGTTTCCTGGCATTTGCGTACAGCTCCAATGCCAAGATCCGAGAGTGCGAGGAGATCGTCCAGGCGATCAGCGCCGTTGTCGGTCGGGATCCGTACCGAGCGATGCGTGCCTGTCATTTGGATCTTGCCAAGGCGCGAAGATCCTTAGTGTTTGCCTACAGCGAGGCGGGCGATACCGCAATGTGCGAAGTGACGGTGGCCGAAGTCGTCGCCATGGCTAATCACCCGCCCTACGACACGGATCGTGAAGTCCTTCTGGAGTGTGTCAGAGCGCGCCGTCATCTCGCCTTTGTGTACAGCATGCAGGGAGAGGCCGCCCGGTGCCGGGCGGTACTCGAACGCAACGAACAGATCGTCGGAAGCGCGCCGTACCTGACCGATTGGCGATTCCAGGAACAACGGGCCATGGGCTGGCGCCATCTGGCGTACGTTCATAGTACAGCCGGCGAGATTGCCGAATGCCGTGCGGCCGTCGCTACCGTCGAGGCCACCGGCGAGGAAGCGCCCTATTGGACACATCGCTCGTTCGTAGCGGAACGTGCGAAGGCTCGGCGCATGTTGGCGTATGCATATAGTGAGCGCGCCGACTCCGTGCGGTGCAAGGCAGTGGTGGACGCGATCGAGAGGGAGGTAGGGCAACCACCGCACTCTGCGGATCCCGAAATCGTTTTGGAGTCCGCGCAAGCATATCGCCATCTCGCTTTTGCCTATGGCCTGGCGGGTGATCTGGTGGCGTGTCAGGACGTCCTGACGACTCTCGACATGACGATCGATCGGCTGGCGGCATCGGCCACTCCGGCACTCATGTTGGAATGGGTGAGTGCGACGCGCAGTCTCGCGCTTGGCCGCTCCTTGCAACATGACGCGGAACGTTGTCGGGAAGCCGCCACCGAGGTCGAAGCAGCCATCACCCGAACCGCAGCAACCGTTGACCTGACGTCGGACGACGCAAAACGCCCCTTCGTCCTCGAGGCGGCCCGCGCCTGGCGTCATGTGGCATTCGCAGATGCGTCGAACTTCGATCTCGTCTCGTGCCAAAACGCCATCCAGCATCTCGATAGATGGGCCGCGCATGAATGCTACCGGTCCGATCACGTAATCGTGTCCGAGCGCGTGCAGGCGCGACGGTTTCTGGCCGAAGCCCTCGGCGACAATGCCTCGGCAATCCGTGACGTCGTGACGGAGATGCAGGAGATCGCCGGATGGACCGACAACAATGGAAGCGGCGCGACTCGGCGGGAGATTGCCCGCGCGCTGGTCGCGCTCGCCCGCGCCTCGCGGAACGACTGGAAGCAGCATGCCTCGGTAGTCGCCGAACTCGAGACCCTGGCACGGACGACCAATCCATCGAGCGACGCGTGGGCTGAGCTGCAACAGGACGTAGCGAATGCCCGATCGTTCGCACCCCTTCCTCCCAACGCTACCGAGGAGGACAGGCCACCTTCCTGATCCCGTGCGGGACCGTTCGACGGTCCGTCTGCGTCGAGGTTACATTCCGTTGCTTCCGAACCAACGCTCCTCGATGATCACCATCGCCTCACTCCACATCTACCCGCTCAAGAGCGGTCGGGGACTGTCACTCGACCACGTTGACCTGGACCATTTCGGACCCAGGGACGATCGGCGATGGATGGTGACCGATGCCGATGGGGGCTTTGTGACCCAGCGGGAGATCCCGAAGCTCTGCATGATCGGCGCGGTGCCGTCGGAGGAGGCGGTCACCTTGTCGGCCCCCAACCTGGCACCGCTCGTCGTACCGCGTCCGGCGCCCGGCAGTCCGACCCGCCGGATGACGATCTGGGGCGACGTGACCGACGGCGTCGACCTGGGCGCCACCGCCGCCGAATGGATCAGCCAGGCACTCGGCGCCTCATTCCGACTGGCCTACATCCCGGACGACGGATTCCGCCGCACCGATCCGGAATACGACCCGGTCGGTGCCCGGGTGAGCTTCGCCGACGGTTTTCCGCTTCTGGTGATCGGCGAGGCATCGCTGGAGGACCTGAATCGCCGCCTCGAAACGCCCCTGCCGATGAACCGCTTCCGGCCCAACCTCGTGGTGCGGGGCAGCGCTCCCTTCGCGGAGGATCAGTGGCGTGGTTTTTCTGTCGGGGGAATTCGTTTCGAAGGTCTCAAGCTGTGCGCCCGCTGCCCGATTACCACCACCGACCAGGATACCGGCGTGCGCAGCAAGGAACCGCTCCGAGCCCTGGCCGGGTTCCGCAAGCATACCAAGGGCGTGATGTTCGGCATGAACGTGGCGCACCGCGGCACGGGCACCCTGCGGGTGGGCGATCAGATTATCGTCGAGCAGACCGGAACGGTGCCTAACGATCTTCCGGTCGGTCCGCGCTCCGTTCCGCCAGGAGGCGCTCGTTGAACTCGACCCGCTCGTGGAGTTCGTTGACCTCGGTGCGCAGCGCATAGATCTCGTCGAGCAGCTCCTGCGGCACGCCGGTACCCAGGGTATCACCTTCGGGTTCCCAGCGGGAAATCAGCTTGCCGTCGGCGTCGCGGAAACCGCCCGTCGCGATCATGACGTTGTCGATCAGATACCAGATGCCGCAGCCGCCGACGGTCGCCAGCATCAGCAGTCCCGTGCCGATCTTGCCGGCATAGAAACGATGCGCACCAAACACGCCGAGCGTCAGGCCGAGAATCAGGGTAACCGCACGACTCTTGTCGGAAGAATTGGCCATGTCCGCTTTCTCGATGACGGTAACTGCCATGGATGATGCCACCGGCGCCTCGATCGCGCACCACCCGCAGCGTACGAGCCCGTTCCGGGGCCGGTTTCGAATCGGCCGGCAGCCCGGACGGACGAGCGGCTGGGCCGCGCTCTTCCTCCTGGCCGCTCAGAGCGCCGCGCTCTCGGCGCAATCTGATCTCCGAAACGAAATCCGCCAGTACCGGGTCAGGCACGAGGCCGCCATCGTGCGGGAACTCGCCGATTTCGTCGCCCTCCCGAACGTGGCCTCCAACCTCGACGATATCCGCACCAATGCCCGCCACCTGGTCGGGATGATGGAACGCCGAGGCATCTCGGCCAGGATTCTCGAGCTCGACGATACGCCTCCGGCCGTCTACGGCGAACTGCGCACCCCGGGCGCGACCCGGACCGTGGTGTTCTACGCCCACTACGATGGCCAGCCGGTCGACTCGACCCGATGGGCCAGTTCGCCGTGGCAGCCCGTCCTGCGCACGGGATTTCCAGGCTCGGCAGCGAAACGACTCGACCTGGCCGGAGTCGACGGACGGTTCGACCCGGAGGCCCGCCTCTATGCCCGAGGGGTGAGCGACGACAAAGGACCGATCGTCGCAGTGCTGCATGCCATCGATGCGCTGCGGGCGGCCGGAATGCCGCTGTCGGTCAACCTGAAGTTCTTTTTCGAGGGCGAGGAAGAGGCAGGCTCTTCCAACCTCCGCGCCATGCTCACCAAGCATCGCGCCCTGCTCGAAGCCGACTATTGGATCTTCGGCGACGGCCCGGTCCATCAGACCCGTGCACCGCAGGCCGTCTTCGGCGTTCGCGGTGTCACCGGACTCGACCTCACCGTGTACGGGCCGATTCGTCCGCTGCACAGCGGGCACTACGGCAACTGGGCGCCCAACGCCAATGCCATGCTGGTCCACCTGCTGGCCTCGATGCGGGACACCGAGGGCCGGATCACGATTCCGGGATTCATGGACGACGTGGTGCCGCTGTCTGCGGCGGAACGCGAGGCGCTCGGTTCGATTCCCGCGGTCGAACGGCAACTGACCGGGGAGATCCAGATCGGCCGCACCGAGGGAGCCCCGGCTTCACTCGCGGAGCAGATCGCCCTCCCGGCCCTCAACATGAGCGGGTTGAGCGGTGGCCGCGCGGCCGGCGGCGGCGCCAACGTGATCGTCCCGGAAGCCGCCGCCTACCTGGACTTCCGGTTGGTGCCCAATCAGACGCCGGAGCGGGTGCGCAGCGTGGTCGAACGCCACATCCGCGATCAGGGCTTCCATATCGTCTCCGAGGTACCCGATTCGGCCACCCGGCGTGCCCACCCCCGAATCATCCGCCTCAACTGGCTCGGCGGCTATCCCTCAGCCCGAACGGCGGTCGACGGCCCCGGTTCCCGCGCTCTCCTGGCGGCCGTCGATGAGTTTCTCGGCACGCCCATTATGCGGGTACCTACCCTGGGCGGCAGCCTGCCCCTGTCCGAGTTCGTCCAGGTGCTGGGCGCCCAGTTCGCCGTCCTGCCGATCGTGAATCACGACAACAACCAGCACGGCGAAAACGAAAATCTTCGACTCCAGAACCTCTGGGATGGGATCGAACTCTACGCCGCCGTCCTGGCCCGAATGGGCCGGACCTGGCAGCAGGTACCCTGAACGGGTCTCGGCTGAGCCTGCGCCTCAGTCGATCTCGTCGGATAGCAGCTGGATGGAGCCGGTCGCATCGGAGGCCGCAGGACGAGCCAGCGGTTGGCCGGCCGAGGGTGACAGGAGCGCCGAGCTGATCAGGGTAACCAGGACCTCATCGTCGCCGGGACGTTCGGGAGTGCTTCCGGATACGGGTCCGGCCACCAGCCCCGAGACCAGCGCGTCGACCGCGAACCGCGCCACCAGCCCAGGGTCCCCGGCGACGGCCAAAACTCCGGCTCGCATCCGGGAGGTCAGGTACCCCGTCAGCCGGCGCTGCACGTCGCTCCAGACCACGCGGTCGAACGCCTCGAACAGCTCGGGCCAGTCGTACCGGTTGCGTTGCGCGAGCAGGATCGCCGCCCGATAGCGGCGGAACCACCGGGCCATTTCGAGTAGTATCCCTACATACTCCTCTCGGGCGCCGTCGTAGCGGCGTCGCTGACTCCCGATCCACAGCTGAGGAAAGTGCGCCACTTCGTGGAGGCATTCATCGATCAATCGGCTCCGGGCGGCTCGATCGGTCTTCCGATAGGGCAGGCTGGGATGGGAAACGACGGGACTTTCGAGCGCCCGGAGCAGCACGAGCTCGAAGAGCGCCTCTTTGTCTTTGGCGTAGAGATAGACCGTCCCTGGCCCAACTCCAGCTCTGGCAGCGACATGCGCGATCTTGGTCCGGTCGTAGCCGGCGTCGGCAAAGGCCCACAGTGCCGCAGCGGTGATGTCGTCCAGTCTCCCTGGTGCTTTCGATCTTGCCATTACAATAATAAATGATTCATTCATTCAATTATCAACCCAATGTTTGACTACCATGTTTGACCGGCCTGTGTACCTGGTCCAACCAGGCCACGCAACCTTTCCATTCAGGATCCTGTCATAGGGTCGTAATGGCGGGTTCGCTACCTCGATTGCGGAGTCTCGTGAGCGTTACTGACCTGGTCAGCCGAGTCCTGGGTGGCGACCCCCTTGCCGAGCGGGAGCTGTACGACCTGCACGTGGACCGGGTGTACCGGCTCGCGTTCAGGCTGACCGGCGACTCGGAGCTGGCGGCCGACTGTACCCAGGAGGCGTTCATCCGGGTCTTCGACCGGCTGGCCACCTTCCGCGGCGAGGCGGCCCTGTCGACCTGGATCACCAGCGTGGCGTACTCGGTGATCTACAACGCGCTCCGGAAGACCAAGCGATTCCGGGCGAACAGCGTCGACTTCGAGCTGGTCGAGATCCCGGTGCCCGCCTTGCCTCACGGCGAGCCGGACCTCAAGGTGAGCCTGGATCGCGCCGTGGCGGGGCTGCCGGACGGGTATCGGACCGTGTTCGTGATGCACGACGTCGAGGGGTACACCCACAGCGAGATCGCCAGCTCGCTGGGGATTCAGGAAGGCACCTCGAAGGCCCAGTTGAGCCGGGCCCGATCGAAGCTGCGGCAGGCATTGGCGGCATTTGCGGGAGGATGGGTGACACAATGACCGATGATCGCGATGAACTCGACCCGAAACTGGCCGACCTGGCCCGCGGGTTCCGGGAGCCTCCAACGACCCCCCGGGAAGAGATCTGGACTCATATCCAGGCCCAGCGGCGGGCAGCCCGGGCCGGGGGCTCGGTCCCGGTGTTCGACCTGGAAGCGGCTCGCCGCCGGCGGATCCGATGGGTCGGCGCGGTCGCGGCCCTCGCGGCGGTCCTGATCCTGGGCGTGGGGATCGGACGCTGGGTCTCGGCCGACCTGACCAGGCCGATCACGGCCGATCAGGCCGCTGCCGACCTCGACCGCCGCGGCGAGCGGGTGATGCACTACGCCGCCGTCGAGCACCTGGGCCAGATCGAAGCCCTGTTGACCGACCTCGACTCCGGCAATGAGCGCGAAATCGCCCTCAACGCCCGGGGCCTGCTGACCAAGACCCAGCTCCTGCTCGACTCCAAGCGACTGACCGATCCGGCCATCCGCGCGCTGCTCACCGATCTCGAGACACTCCTGGTCCAGGTGGCCCAGCTCGACGGCAACGGCTCGCAGATCGACCGGGACCTGATCGACGAGAACCTGTCCAACCGTGCCATCCGTCCCCGGCTCCGCCACGCGGTGCCGGCCGGACCGGGTGGCTTGACCCTATAGATCTGGAGACATCACCCATGCGCTTCATCACCATACTGGCGATCGCGGCCGCCCTGCCGGGCCTGGCCCAATTCCCCGACGGCGCGGGCGGTCCGCCCGCCGCCTGGGCAGCCCAGGATCCGGCCGACTCTCTCTACCGCGAAGGCCGCTCCGCGCTCAACCGCGGCAGCTACACCCGGGCGGCCTATCTGTTCGCCGAGGTCTACGGCCGTCATCCGCGCTCGAGCTACGCGGCCGACTCGTACTACTGGGAGGCCTGGGCGCAGTACCGGAACGGCACCAATGCGAGCCTCGAGGCGGCCCGGACCGCTCTGATGGCCCAGCGGGCGGCCCATCCGAACGCTCGGACCCGGGACGATGCCACCACACTGTTGGCCCGCGTCAATGCCCAGCTGGCACAGCGGGGCGACGCCCGGGCGGCATCCGAGGTCCAGGCCCTGGCCGAAGCCACCACGCAGCAGGCGGACGCCGAGCGGGACGCTGCCCGGGCCCGCGCCGAGCGGGATCGAGGACGCTCGGTGAGCAAGTCTGCCTGCCGGGAGCAGCGCAATGATGAGCGGGTGGCGGCGCTGGATGCGCTGCTGCAGATGGACTCCGATCGCGCCATGCCGATCCTCCAGAAGATCATGGCCCGGCGCGACGACGCCTCGACCTGCCTCCGGCGCCGCGCGGTCTTCCTGATTTCGCAGCAGCGCGGCTCCGAAACCATGCTGCTCGATGCGGTCCGCTCCGATCCGGACGCCGAGGTGCGGGAGCAGGCCGTCTTCTGGCTGGGGCAGGCCGGGGGCGACCGGGCGGTTGCTGCGCTCGACTCGCTGCTCAAATCCTCCAGCGACGCCGCCGTGCAGGACAAGGCGATCTTTGCCCTGTCGCAGATCGGCTCGACCAACGCCAATCGCGCGCTCCGCGACTATGCCGTCCGCACCGGCGCGCCGACCAAGCTGCGCGAGAGCGCCATCTTCTGGCTCGGCCAGACCGGCGGCGGCAACAACATCGAGTTCCTGCAGGGGATTTTCCGGTCGTCGTCCGAACGCGCCATCAAGGACAAAATCGTCTTTGCCGTCTCGCAGCAGGGCGGCACCGAAGCCCAGGCCTGGCTGCTGAACATTGCCCGGGACAACCGCGAGGATCTCGAGATTCGGAAGCGCGCCATCTTCTGGATCAGCCAGTCCGGCGGCACCGGCCTGCCCGAACTCTTTGCGCTGTACAACCAGATCGACGAACGCGCCATCCGGGAGCAGCTGATCTTTGCCTACTCGCAGCGCAGGGAGCGAGGCGCCGTCGACAAGCTGATCGAGATCGCCCGCAGCGACAACGAACCGGAGCTGCGCAAGAAGGCCATCTTCTGGCTTTCGCAGTCGCGCGATCCGCGAGTGGCCGAGTTCCTGGAAGAACTGCTGTCGAAGCCGTGAACGGAGACGACTCCCATGACGACACGCAAATGGATCACGGCCGGTCTCGCCGCCGCCATGCTGACTGGCGCTGAGCTCGGTGCGCAGAATCTGCCGTCGCGCATTGCCGCCGCGCCCAACGGCGAGGTCCGGATCATGTTCGCAGCACGGGAAGGGGTCTGCGGTGATGGCGCCACCTTCATCCGCGATCACAATCGGGACCACAACGTGAACATCTCCGGCGACTGGCGCGGCTGGCGTTCCCGCCCGTGCGAAGAGGGCCCGGTCCGCATCCGACTCCGGGTCCAGGACGGCGAGATTCGATCGGTCCGCACCTTCGTCGGGGGCGCATGGAGCCCCTCCAATGAGCGGGTCACCGACCTGGGCCAGATCGGCGCCGCCGACGCGGCCCGCGGGCTGCTGAGCCTGGCTCGAAAAAGCTACGGTAAGGGTAACGATCTGATCTTCCCGGCCACCCTCGCCGACAGCGTGACGTTGTGGCCGGAATTGCTCGACCTGGCCAAAGACCGGCAGGTGGCGTCTTCGAGCCGAAAAAATGCCGTGTTCTGGCTCAGTCAGGCCGCGGGCGACAAGGCGGCAGAAGGCCTCGAACGGATCGCCACGGACGAGGGCGACGACCGCGATGTCCGGGAACACGCCGTCTTTGCCATCTCGCAACTGCCGAAGGACCAAGGAGTTCCCATTCTGCTCCGGGTCGCCCGATCCAATCCGAACCCGGAGGTCCGGCGGAAGGCAATGTTCTGGCTCGGTCAGTCGGACGACCCGCGAGCACTGGCCTTGTTCGAGGACATCCTGACCAAGCCCTGAGCTCCATTCCCGAACATTTTCCCGCCGTCATCCGTAGAGTATCGAGAGGGGGATCATGCACCACCGATCCCCCTCCGGCTCTTTCCCTTCCCGCCGGTCGGTCACGGGTTGTCGAACGCCCGATTTTCTGGTTAGTTAGTTCGTAGGATTTACCGTGTCAGGGTGGCCCGAAGGATGCACGGTTAATAACAGTGAGCGCCGCTCCGGCGCTTTTTTGTCCTGGATGGGAGCGATTCGAAACATGCGACGTCGCCATTGGCTGGCCGCAGCCGTTGTCCTGAGCCTTCCCCTGGGGATCGGCGCGTTCGTTCAGCAGAGTCAATCTGCCGGCGACGGGGCTCGGCTCTTTTCACAGGTAATCCAGCGGATCGAAGAAAGTGCCGTCGATTCACTGGCCCGTGCTGCGATTTTCGAACGGGCAGCGCGCGGCCTCGTCAAGCAGCTGAACGATCCGTACGCCGATCTCTATTCTCCCGAAGAACTGGCCTCGTTCCAGCGCCAGACCCTGCGCAACAACTACGCGGGCGTCGGAATGCAGATCGAAAGCCAGGACGGCGCCATCATCGTGGCGCGGGTCTTCCCCAACGCACCGAGCGAAAAAGGCGGCGTGCTCGCCGGCGACCGGATCGTCAGCGTCGATTCGGTTCCGGTTACCGGTCTCCGGCTCGAACAGGTCTCGCAGCGCTTGCTGGGCACGCCGGGCACCGAAGTCAAAGTGATCTTCCAGCGGCCCGGCCAGCCCGAGCCGATTCACACCACCTTCAAGCGCGCGGTGGTGCGGGTACCAGCCGTGCCGTATTCGCTGGTACTCGACGGCGGCGTCGGCTACATCCCGCTCCAGAGCTTCAATGAGTCGGCCGCCCAGGATGTCGAACGGTCGCTGCAGACCCTGAAGCAGCAGGGCGCCCGCGCCTTCATCATCGACGTGCGCGGCAACGGCGGTGGCAGCCTGGAACAGGCCCTCGAAATCGGCAATCTCTTCTTCCGCCCCGGCCAGGAACTGGCGAGCGTGCGGCATCGCGGACGGACGCCCGAGGTCTACCGAGCAACCCGAACCTCGGTGGTCGACTCGATGCCGGTCGCCGTGCTGGTCGACGGCTACAGCGCCTCGGCTTCGGAGATCGTAGCGGGCAGCCTGCAGGACCACGACCGCGCGCTGGTCGTCGGCACGACCTCGTTCGGCAAAGGGCTGGTGCAGACGCTCTATCCGCTCGACGGCGGCTGGGCCATGAAGATCACCACCGGCAAGTGGTACACGCCGAGCGGACGGTCGATTCAGGCCGACCACGATCGCCTGGGCGATGAGCGCTTCGTCGAGTACGCCGAGGAACCGGGACAGACCGACTCGACTCGGCAGCGCCCGGTCTTCAAGTCCGACGCCGGACGCTCGATTCTCGGCGGCGGCGGCATCACGCCGGACGTGGTGGTCCAGTCGGATACGCTGACCGATCCGGAGCGGAATCTGGCGCGGGCGTTTGGTACGCATCAGTCGCAGTGGTACATCGCCCTTTATTCGACCAGTCTCGACCTCAAGGGTTCGGTCAAGCCGGATTTTGCGGTGCAGCCCGCCTGGCGGGAAACGGTCTGGAAGAAGCTGCAGGCCGCCAAAGTGCCGGTGACCCGCGATCAGTTCGACAACGGCTCGGCCCTGGTCGACCGCGAACTCGAGCGGTGGACTTCGCGTCTGGCCTTCGGTGACTCGGCCTGGTTCCGGCGGTCGATCAAGTACGATCGCCAGCTGCAGACGGCCATGGAGTACCTGAAGCGGAGCCCGACCCAGCGGCAACTGCTGGCGCAGGTCCCGCCGATGGAGGTGACCAAGCCCTGAGCTGGTCTGCCACTGGAAATGAGAAGGGCCGGCATCTGCCGGCCCTTTCTTTTTCCCCGGGGGTTCCGTCTTATCCAGTAGATCCCCGAAGGATCCCGCTCCGAATCCGTGCCGCCTTGAGCGAGGCGCGACGATCGTACTCGAGCCGTCGTTCAACCCGCTGCTCGCCGCGCACCACGAGTGAAACGGTGAGTTCCTTGCCTTCCCTGCGAACCACCACCGGAATGGCTTCTCCGATCCGGCGGCGATAACGCATGCGGAACAGCGCGCCGAAATCGGCATCGACCGCGATGTCTCCCACCCGAACGAGTTCATCGCCGTCGCGGAGCCCTGCTCCCGCAGCGGCCGACCCAGGCGCAACCTGGGTGATCACCTCCCGCCCGTCGGCGCCGGTATGGGTCGCGACCCCGATCCTGGGTTCCAGAACGCTGTCGACGACGATTCTGATCCCGGCTAGCGGACCAACCGATGCCCACGGAAACGGATCACGTCCGTCGATGTACCTGGCCGCAAAGTCGGTGAAGTCGGGCCGGCCCGCGGCGGCACTGACGGCCCGCCACCAGTCGTCGGTGGTAAAGCCGCGACCACCCGCCTTGGCCGTCGATCGGTACAGCGAGCGCATCACGTCGTCGAGCGAGGCCTTGTTGTCGCTGGCGTCGCGAATCATGATGTCGAGCAGCAATCCCGCCAACGAACCCTTGGGATAGTAAATCGTCCCGGTGCCGTCACTCGGCTGGATCCAGGTCGAGAGGGACGCATCCTCCAGCGCAACGGGCGGCAGCGCATCGACTTCCTGTTGTTTGCCTCCGGTCACATTGAGGAAGACCGTGGAGTCGATGATACCAGCACGCACCAACGCCAGGTCGGCATAGTAGTCGGTAATGCCCTCACTGACCCAGAGCAGGGTGGTCGGCTGGGCCCGGTCGTACCGGTAGGGCACCAGATCGGCCGGCCGCAGCAGCTTGACGTTCCAGGCATGGAAGATCTCGTGCGCCGTGATCGACGCGAGCACCTCCGACCCCGCAAATCCGGGATGATAGATCCCGACATGCGAGTTCTGGTGTTCGAGCGCGCTGCCGCCGCCGTACCCGGAGTCGAACACCAGCATGGTGGTGTAGTGCTGCCAGGGCGTTTCTCCGAAGACCCGTGACATGGTGGGGACCATGGTTTGGATCTGGCGCCAGAGGGTCTGCCGATTCGGCCCCGCCAAAGCCCCGACGGGATACGTTGCGAGCCGATGCCACCGACCTTCGACCTGCAGCGAATCCAACTCGATTCGGCCGACGAAGAAGGGCATGTCGACCAGATCGTGATAGTTCTGCGCATCAAAGCGGCGGGCACCCGCGATATTCATCCCGGTCGCCACCTGCCAGTCCGCCTCGGTTTCGACCCGGACCGTCGCCGGGAAGGCGAGATCTGAGCCTTCGGGATAGAGAAAGACATTGGTCCCATTGACGAAGGCAAAGTCCTCACGCGCCCACGCCATGGCGTTGTCGAGCGTGTCCGCCAGGAAACGAAAGCGGACCTCGACCGGACCCGGGCTGCCGACCTGGACCCGCCAGGTATCGTAGTCGCGCTTGTCCCAGCGCAGCTGTTGCGCACCTTGCACGGCTCGGAAGTCGAGCACGCGTTTGGCGAAAAAGCTGAGTTCATACGCGCCTGGCGTCCAGGCGGGTAACGACAGTTCGACCGGTCCGGCCGCTCCGGCGGTGAACCGCATCGCGACATCGATCGATCGGGTCGCCGCGGAAGCACGGGTGAAGGTCAACTGGTACTCGATCGCGGAAACCGGTGCGGCGGACTGCGCCGAGAGCGTGCTGATGCCCCCGGCAACTGCGGCGGTCATCAGGAGACCCGACCAGAGCAGACGCTTCAGATTCTTCATGATCTCACGAAATTCGATGATCGGGTTGTCGACCCCGCCGAAGAGACTTCTCCCTACGCCGACGAGGTCGGAACGGTTTCCCGGCAGCCTACGGAACTGCAGGCGGGGGACGCTGCCTGGCTAGCGCCCGGTAGTATTCCTCTACCAGTTCCCGATACCTGGGCGGGACTCGAGCCGTCGCTCCGGCCGCAGGGCGCTGTCCGTTGTCGTCGCCAAATCGACGCCAGAGCGCAAATTCGATCTCCTTGAGGCCCGCGATCAGATCCCGCTCCAGGCGATCCAGCGCCGCCGGATTCTCAAAGGTGCGCTGATCGTCGAGCTGGCGGAATTGCTGCAAGACGCGATCGAGCGGCGCCGTCTCCTCGCCGAGTGCGCGGAGATCCGCCCGCAGTGACTCCGCCGCCTGACGGCGGATTCGGAACTCCCGGGAAAACTGCCGGCCCGGCCGGGCATCGGCCCCTTCCGGTGCGCCATTCCGCGTACTGCCGGCAGGCGGAGCGGCCTCACTCGAACTGGGGTCGCGGGTTTCTCCCGGAGCCTGAGACCCCGGCGCCTGCCCTCCCTGATTGCGGCGCTGCTCGGCCCGGGCACGCTCGTTGAGCGACTCGAGCCCGCGAACCAGATCCCGGGCCCGCTCCATGGCCCGATTCTCTCGGCTGCCTTCCGCCTGACTCAGACTTCGCGATGCTTCTCGGAGCCGCCCCGCGGCCTCAGCCAGATTCTCGGCGATCTGATCCTCGAACTGTCGCACGTACTCCTGCGATCCGCGCTGCAGCAGGCTCTGCGAGAACCGAAGCTTGTCGCCGATCCGGTCGGTACGCATTCCTTCGGCCGCTTCGGCAAGTTTCCGAGCGGCAGCCGGCTGCTCGCGGGCGGCGTCTCGCGACAACCGATCCGTATCCGCAGCAAGCTGCTCTGCGTCCCGCGCCATCTCTTCCTTCCGCTCAGCCAGCGCGGCGGCACGGCGACGGCGTTCCGTCGGATCGGCGGGGAGCGACGTAGCCTGCTCGGCCGTTTCACGCTGGCGCTGGCGTAACCCCTCAGCTCGCGCCTCGAGCCGACGAATCTCGTCCTGCCGGCTCTCGGATCGCGAGCGTTCGAGCTGCCGCGCCGCGTCACGCAACTGCTCCAGCGCCTCGTTGCCCTGGCCCGGCGCCGACTGCGGATCGGTGCCGGCCGCGCGGCGCATCCGATCGGCTGCCTCACGGAGCCGGCGCGCCGCGTCCGCCATCCCCTGGTCCTGGCGTTCCCGCGCCAGCCGCTCGAGTTGTCGGGCTGCGTCCGCCGTTTCGTCCGCCAGCTGGCGCTGCGCATTGCTCCCGCCACCACCCCCCTGCGACGAGCGATTGCGCAACGCATCCGCCATCCGCGACATCCGCTCGTTTTCCTGCTGCTGTCGCGCCGCCAGCCGCCGGAGCCGTTCCGCCGTTTCGTCGAGGTTTCGCTCGGCCTCGGCGCCCTGATCGCGCGGCATCGACTCGTACTGGTTCTGCAATCGATCCGTTTCCAGCTCGAACAGATCGGCCAGTTCCTCGGCGTTCCGCTGCTGCCCTCCGCCTCCACCCCCGCCCTGCTGATTCCCCCGCGCCACCTGCACCTCACGGTACGCAGCCTCGGCCCGTTGGAGATGGGTCAACGCCTGCTGCGCCGCCGGCAATGCGGCCCGGGGATTCTGGCGACCGAGACGTTCCTCCGCCTCCTGCAGATGGATGGCGGCAGAATCGAGCGCCTCACCGATGACCACGAACGTCGAGTCCACCTGCACCATTCCGCGCTGCGCCATGCGGCGGCGGAGTTCCGCGACATCCTCGCGGAGCCGGCCTTCGCCGATGGCCAATGTGGTGATGTTCTCCCGGTAGCTCCGCGCATCGCCGGCGCTGTCACGGGTGACGTTGAAAGTTCCAACCACGATGAGGCGCTGGCGCTCGGCCAATCCATCGGGTTCCTCACCGCCTCCCCCTCCGCCGCCACCCCCGCCTTGTTCCGCTTCCCGATAGGTCCGATCGAAGGGGCGAATTTCCAGGAAGTACATGTCGCTGACACCGGACTGCCCGGCGCCGTCGATGGCCTCCGCATGATAGGAGACGAGGTCGCCCGGCTTGAGCGACCATTCCTCCAGAAAGAAGGTGTGCGCAGCAGCCACGTCCCGGAGCACCCGCGCCGTGGTGTCGGTCAGGGTGTGGGTCGTCGGAGCCGCGCCGTTGACGCTGACATGCAGGAGCAGGCGGCGGACTCCGAAGTCATCGAACGCCTCGACCTGTGCCGTGACCTCTTCGATGGAGGTGGGCTTGGTATCCCGGCCCGGCGCGGAAAACCGGACCGTCGGCGCCGCATCCTCCAGGGCATCGATTGCGTACTGCAAACCGGTTACCCTGCGACCGTCATCGGCCACGAGATCGATCCGCCAGAAGAGATCACTAC
Source organism: Gemmatimonadales bacterium (assembly GCA_037189525.1). Taxonomy (GTDB): domain Bacteria; phylum Gemmatimonadota; class Gemmatimonadetes; order Gemmatimonadales; family GWC2-71-9; genus SHZU01. The sequence goes on along the minus strand of JBBCJC010000002.1, from coordinate 641,988 downwards.
CGACCCGCACCGACGCGCTCCAGGCACCGGCCGGCCCGATCGTCATGACCTCAGGTGGCCGTCCCTCGACCACGAGAAAGGCCGCCTGGGCGGATCGGGTCGGCTGCGCACTGAGGCGGACCAGACTGCCGGTCAGTACCGCCAGGTCTCCAGCAGCTTCGACCGACTCGACCGGCAGACCGGTATATCGAGGCGGCTCGATTGTGGCCGAGACGCTGCGCACTGCGGGAAGATCGACCACGGTGAGCCGGAAGGCGGGGGAACGCACTCCCTCCGATTCGACGAAGTAATCGACCGCGGCGGCAACATCGAACAGGCGCGACGTGAACCGACCCAGTACCGTATCCTGCGCCATGGGAAGCCGCTCCCACTCGGCGGTGGAGTCGGTCCGAAAGACCAGCTCGGCGGCTGGGCTGGTGAATCCTGCCAGCTGGGCAGCAACGTCGACGGCTCCACCCCTGGGCACTTCGGCATTACCGGGCAGGACGTCCACCGAGAAAACCGGCGCGCGCGCAACCGGCCGCCACGGGTTGATCAGGCTCAGTGTCGCATCGCGGAACCCGGCAGGTCCAAAGGCCAGTAGCGCGCCGGACGCCAGGATCAATCCGCCAAACCGTCCGGCGGCGCGGCGGACCCGATCGCGTTCCAGATGGCGGCCATCGTCGATCGAGGCCAATCCACGCCGTGCCACCGCAAAGACCCGCTCCGCCAGCCCCGCAGACGCATTCGGGTCGGTCTCGACGGTAACCGAGCTGAGCAACGCGGCCCGAAGGTCGGGAGATCGCTCTTCGACATACAAAGCTACCTGCGCAGACGAGGGACGGCGCTGCGACCAGCGCCGAACCAGGACCAGCGCCGTGATCACAACCGCCAGCCCGGCGATCCAGCGCGCGGCACTGATCGTGGTATCGCGCTCGCGGATCAGTCCCCACACCAGACCGGCGACGACGACCAGCCCCACCATCACGACGGCCAGCACCACCACCGACTCGAGCGCCAGACGGCGACGCCAGCGCGCCCGGATCTGGTCGAGCGCCGCGTGGATATGATCTCGGTCGGTCATACGCTGCCTCCCGTCTCCCGCACCCGCCGGGCAAGGCGGGCCGTATACAGAGTTTCGGCTCCCAGCGCCAAAAGCGCCAGGATGAGGAGAATGCTCCACCACGACTGGCGCCTCTCCTGCTCGACGGCGGTGAGCGGCGCCACCGTCGGCGCGGTGGCCGAGTCCGCTGGAGCCCGGAGCTGGGTCAGTGCATCGGCCGGGGTCACGGCCGTGAGGTCGGATTCGACGGGCGCGGGGTTGACCGCAAGCTGGGCAATAGGCGCCGACGCCAAATCGCTCCGCAGCTGGTAGACGCCGACGGCGGGCAGCGCGACAGTTCGGGCGCTATCGGCCGCAATCCGCTGGCTTCCACCGGCGGGGTCGATCAGCGTGAGGGCCCCGGCACCCTGAGGCATTGCAGCCGCCTCACCCGCGGCATACCAGCGCTTCTCGTCCCGCAGTTGTCCGACATGGGCCACCAGTTGCTGCATCAACGGCAGGAAGACCGGCTGCAACGCGAAGTCCGACCAGAGCGTCCCCACTGCCAGCGCCGATACGACCACTCGGCCACCGCTCGCGCTGGCGTCGATCAAGGCGGGGCGGCCGTCATCGAAGCGCGCGGCGACTTGCGCCGACGAATCGGCGGTCAGATCGCGATAGCGGAAGAAGCGCGCGGTACCGAAATCCCGGGCAAGCGCTTCCTTGAACGGTTCGAAGACGGGATGATCGCCGTCGAGCTGTCCCAGGCGACCACCCCGGTCGCTGATCCGATCGATCACGCCTCCGATGGTGGCTGGTAGCCAGGCAGCGTTGGCACCGAACGCCGCCGGTCCGGCCAGGAAGACGACTCCACCACCTCGCTCGACGAAGCTGCGCAGCGCCGTCATCCCTGCCGTCGATACCGCGCCCGCATTTGCCGCGACCACCACACGAGTCTGGCCGAGATCCGCAGCCGAAGGCCCGGCACTGCGACGGACCGTTACTGCGAGAGCCGGTGAACGATTGATGGCTAACGCACGTTCGAGGAATACGGCTTCGTCCTGCGAGGTTCCCGGTGGTACGAGCAACAATACCGGTACACCCGCGGCCGCGGAGAGTGAGAACCGAAGCGTGTCGTCGGCCGCCAACGCATCGGGCTCCAGCGCCACGGCTGCGACGCCATCGCCCTCCGCAATCCAGACAGGGTCGAAGCTGGCCGTCGTCATGCCGGAGGCGCTCAAGGTGACCCGAGTCGTGGCAAGCTCACGGCCATTGACCAACAGGCTGACACGCGTGTCGCGCCCGGCTGCTCCCTTCGACGCGATCGGTGCGCTAACCGCCAGACGGGTCCGCCGCCCCTCGGTCCGCCGATCGACGTCGACCTGCACCACCCTGGCATTGGCGGGATCGGGCTCCGCGACCGAGACGAACCGCATGGTCGCCCCGGGAATACGCTCGACCGATTCGAGACCGGTCAGCGCATGCCGCTGAAGATCAGATACGATCACGACCTCGATCGCAGTGCCCCGCGCCTCGGCGGCCAGATCTCGTGCAACCCGGATGGCGGGAGCAATCCGGCTCCCGGCCGAGCCGGGCGAGAGCGACCCGAGCACCGTTCGAACGCTCGCCAGGTCGGCACTCGACCGCGCCAGAATCTCGGCCGCGTCGTCGAAAGCAATCAGCGCGGCATGGTCGCCCGACCCGAGCGTGCCGAGCACGGCATCGATCGAATCTCTGGCGCGCTCCCACACTCCGCGATACCCCATGCTGAGCGAGCGATCGACGGCCACGATCAGGGTCCGACGCACGTCACCAGCCGCAGGACTCGGATCGGCCTGACGCCAAAATGGTCGGGCAAACGCGGCAACCAGAGCCGCCACGGCAATGGCACGAAGCAGGAGCAACAGCGGGTGGGTAATCCGGCGACGTTCCGCCGTACGGCTCGGAATCCGGCGAAGGAACATCAGGGACGGAAAGGCGACCGGGTCACGCCGTTCGCGTTGCCGCAAGTGTACCAGGATCGGCACCACGATGGCTGCCAACCCCGCCAGCAACGCCGGCACCAGCCAGCCGAGTCCCATGATCAGCGTACCCGCGCCAGCGCTTCGCGCTGGTGGAGATATCGGTACAGCGCGCGATCGAGCGGATCCGATGTCACTACCCGCTCATAGTCGACACTCGATCGGGACAGCAGCGACGCCAGCTGCGCGAGATGCTCGTCGTAGGCCGCCCGGTACGCCGGACGGAGACGTTCCGGAGCCAGGGAGATCCGCTCCCCCGTTTCGAGGTCTTCGAAACTCGCCGCATCGCTATAGGGAAAGGTCTGCTCAGCAGGGTCGACGACATGAAAGGCAATCACATCATGCCCGCGTACCCGCACCTGGCCGAGCGCGTTCGTAACGGCCTCGGGCGGTGCGTACCAGTCGGATACGAAGATGGTGATGCCGCCGCGATCGAGCAGTTCGTTGATGGCCGGATTAGCCTCGATGCCTCCACCCGACCCCGAGGCCGACGCGTTGGCAAGCTCGTGCAAGACCAACCACAGATGACGAGTCGATGGTGGCACGTATCGGAGCACACGGTCGGCATACAAGACCAGCCCGATCCGGTCGCCCTGCCGCTGTGAAAACCAGGCCAGCGCAGCGATCAGCATCTTGGCATACGTGAGCTTGGTCACACCGGCGGTACCGAACTCCATCGACTTCGACACATCGAGTGCCAGCAGGACCGAGACGTTGGTATCGGCCTCGTACTCCTTGATATAGTAGCGATCGGTCCGGCCATAGACCCGCCAGTCGAGCCGGCGCAGATCATCTCCCGGCTGATACGATCGATGCTCCGCAAACTCGGTCGAGTGGCCCAGCCTCGGCGCGCGATGCAAGCCGTGCATGAACCCGTCGACGATGGTCCGCGCAATCAGCGAGAGATCGCCGATGCGGGCCAGGACGACGGGATCGAGCAAGCTGGGCGACGGAGCCATCAGGCCATCCCTGAACGCGGAACCGGAACGGCCGCCACCAGTTGCTCGATGATACTGTCGGTCGTGATCCGCTCGGCCCGCGCCTGGAAGTTGAGCAGCAGGCGATGCCGCAAGACGGGCGCAGCCAGGAAACGAATGTCTTCGAAACCGACGTGCGCCCGTCCGTCGAGCAGAGCCTTCGACTTGGCGCCGAGCAGCAACGCCTGGGCTGCTCGCACGCTTGCGCCATAGGAAACCCACTGCCGGATGAACGCCGGCGAATCCGGCGCCGCCGGTCGGCTCATCCGGACCAAGCGTACCGCGTATTCGACCACCGGGTCGGCAACCGGCACCCGACGTACCAGGTGCTGGAATTGCACCAGGTCCGCACCCGACACGACGCGCTCGAGCGCTCCCCCCTGTACTCCGGTCGTCTGCCGGGCAACCCGGATCTCATCAGCCTCGGGGAGATGATCGAGCACGACTTCGAAGAGGAAGCGATCGAGCTGCGCTTCCGGCAGCGGATAGGTCCCTTCGAGCTCGATCGGGTTCTGGGTTGCAAAGACATGAAACGGCGGCTCGAGCGGATAGGTCTTTCCCTGGACCGTGACTCGGCGTTCCTGCATCGCTTCCAACAGCGCCGCCTGGGTTTTCGGAGGGGTCCGGTTGATCTCGTCGGCCAGCACCACGTTGGCGAACACCGGCCCGCGCATGAAGACCAGGCGGCGCTGCCCGGTGGCGGGATCATCCTGGATCACATCCGTTCCCGTCACGTCCGACGGCATCAGGTCGGGCGTGAACTGAATCCGCTGGAACGACAGATCCAGCACTTCCGCCAGCGTTTGCACCAGCAGCGTCTTGGCCAGGCCGGGAACGCCGACCAGCAGGCAGTTGCCGCCGGACAGGAGCGCAATCAGGCACTGCTCGATGATCGGCTCCTGCCCGATGATCTTCTTCGCGATTTCCGCCTTGATGCGCCCGGCAGCGGCGTGCAGGCGATCTGCGACGATGCGGTCGTCGGCATCGGATCCGATGGATGATGTTGTCAGGGTCACGCGAGACCTCGATCAGCGGGTGAGCGCATAGACGATGTAGTTGACGCCAAGCTTGTAGGCATCGTTCGACAGGTCGATGGAAAACCAGTCGGTGTCGGAATATTCCCAATACTCGGCGATGTCGCCGTTGTAGTTGATCGCCACCATCAGGCGCTTGGTGGGATCGTTGTCCTCGAAAATGCCGAGGAATTCGGTTGGGACCCGCTGGTACGGGTGCACGTATTGATCGAACGATCGAATCCGGTAAAAGGAGTCGAAGATCGGATGTTCGACCGGAATCGGCTGCATCCGCGCCTCCGGAAGCACCCGCCGAAGCTGCTCCTGCAGGTTGAAGATCTGGCGACCCGCGAAGTCGTCGATGATCAGGAACCCACCCTTGGCAATGTACGCCTTGAGGGCTGCGACCTCGACCTCCGTCGGCGCCCAGAATCCCGGTTCACAGAGGTACGCGACCGGGTACTTGAACAGGTCCGGATCATCGAGCGTTATGATGTTCGATGCGTCGATCCGCGGCCGCACCGTGGTCAGTTCGGCCAGGATTCGGGTAAAATGCTGCTCCGCGCGCGGATAATCATGATTCCAGCGCGGGTCGCCGCGACCGAAGCCGAAGTCACCGAAGCCACTACGGGCCTGGTACTTGATTCGCACGAAGGTGAAGCGACCGTCGTACGGTACGTTCGGCGGATACTCGTCCGCTCCGCTCTCTCCGCCTCGTCGCCGCTGGGCTTCAGCCGTTGCCAGCACCAGTACCGCGGCAGCAAGGCCGGCCACGACTCGCAGGATTCGCCTCATCGGGCACCACCCCGCAGTTCGAGCAGCAGTTGCTGCGCCGGTTCGAACGAAGGCGCTTCCTCGAGCGCCCGGAGTACCTCACGTCGCGCGGCCGCGGTGTGGCCCGCATTCCGATAGGCGACAGCCAAGGCGTAGTATGCGCCCGCCCGGTCGGTCGGCATCAGCGCAACGATGGCGCGTCGTTCCCGGACTTCACGCCCGTAATCCTTTGCAGCCGCGGCAAGCTCAGCGGCCTGACCGAGTACGGCCTGGTCGTACGGGTGGATGTAGATCGCGCGCTCGAGCGCAGCAAGGGCTCCGGCGGGATCTCCCTGCCCGGCTCGAAGCTCTGCCTCGCGACGATTGGCCTCGTAGTGGCTCTCGTTGTAGCGCGTTACCCGGCTCAGGTACTCGATGGCGCGGGCCGTGTCACCCCGGGCGCGATGGATCTCAGCCAGATGCCAGGCGGGGCCATCCTCGACGCCCATATCCGGGAACATGCGGTCGGCGCGCTCCAGTGTGGTCACGGCCTGGTCGAGCTGTCCGGCGGCCCGAAGACGGATGCCACTCGCCACCAGCGTCTCGAGTTCTCCCGGAACGGCCATGGAATCGCGCGCGGCGGCGACGCTCTTGAGCGGCGTCGCAAATCGTTGCGCCAGCCATTCATTGAAGCGCCGGTCGAGATCTTCGACTGAAATTCCGGTCGCCCCACGAAGGGCATCGGCCGAGACCAGACCACGGCGGTAGCCATCCAGCAAGCTCAGGATGGCGTCGAACCCGAAGGTCGTCTCCAGATACTCGCACAGCAGCGAGGCGTGATAGTACGACAACCCAATCTCGGCCGGGTACCTGGGACGAACGAACCCATCGTTCAGCGTAGCAACCGATCGGAGCCGTCCGCCCTTGAGTGCTGCAAGGTATGCAGGGCTGGCCTGCGCTCCCCACCCCGCGCGCGCCCGGCGTTCCTCGAGGACCGAAAGCCCTTCCGACAACCATCGGGGTACCCGATGATCGGTGGCGCCCAGCGTGAAGGCATGAACCATTTCGTGCCATGCGGTCGATGCCCAATTAAACTCTCCCGCATCCCGAGCAGACGGGGCATCCATGGCCAGCACCGAGCCGAAGCTCACGCCGAGCGCGCCGATACCGGCAAGTCCGACGGTCCGCACCGAGAAGTCGGCGTGGCTCCCGTACAATTCGAGGCGGATCGGCACCGGCGGGCTGTGCCGGTAGCGCGCAGCCAGCGTATCGTACGCCGATTCGAGCAACGGCACGAGGTAGAGCGCCAGCAGTTCTGCCTGGTCCGCCGGCGCGACGATCTGAATCCGATTTGAGCCGATGGTGCGGAAGGTGGCCAATCGATCGAGCAGGTCCAGCGTGTTCTTGTTCCACAGATGATACGGATCGCGGCGGAACGCATGATCGAGATGCGTCCTGGCCGTATCGATCCGGCCGAGCCGGAGTTCGTTTGTCCCAAGCGTGGTGAGCGCGGCGGGATGGTCGGGGTCGAGGACCACACCCCGCCGCGCCAGATCCGCCGCTTCGCGATAGCGCCGCTGCCTGGCCAGCGCCTCGCCTGTCTCGGCATAAAAATCGGCAGGCGCGGCATGTCGCGCCCGCAGTTGCGTTTCGGTCGCGACAAAGCCGGCCGAGTCGCCACGGACGAGCTGGGTCGCGGCCCGAACGGCCCATGCCAACTGTTCGGCAGAGTCGAGCGCGATGGCGCGATCGGCGCGTGTCCGCGCGGAATCGAACGACTCGGCATCGAGATCGAGGCGGGCGAGTGCAGCGTGAGCCCGCGCCAGACCTGGCCCGTTTCGCACCGATTGTTCGAGCATCGCGCCGCTACCGGGATTCCCGTCCAACTGCCCGACCAGAGCCAAGCCGAGCTGCGCACGCGGATTATCGGGGTCCCGAACCAGAACCTGCTGATAGCTCCGTCGCGCATCGGGAAAATTGTACTTGTCGAGAAACAGATCACCCAGCCTGAGTTGCGCTTCGAGCAGCGTCGAATCGGCTGCGATGGCGCGATCGAGCGCGGCCAGCGCATCGCGGAACTGGGCCGGTTCTTCACTGCCCAGCAACTGATACGCCAAGCCGAGCGCCAGCCACTCCTGCGGCGTCAGGTCGCGCCGGCCCTCGAGGGCAGTGGCCAGGCGATCCGCCTGCTGCAATGCGTCACGCCGACGGCCGGCGCGAGCCATGACCTCCGCCTGGCGCGCAGCAGCCAGCGCCGCATCCGGACCACCACCACCGGCGACTTCGGCAAACTGCCGTTCGGCCTCGCTCAGGCGCCCCCGCAGCGCCATGGCTTCGGCCATCCAGAACTGGCCACGCGGATCATTGGATGCCTGCTGGATCACGGCTTCAGCATCGCCCCGGTCGAGCAGCCAGCGCGGAGAGCGCTGAGCCGGGTTTCGGTTACCGGCGCAGGTCGTCACGCCCAGCGCGAGCATCACCATCCCGGCGGCGATCCGGAGTCCGCGCGTCGCCATCATGGGGTGCCTCGAATAGCACGGATCGACTGATTGGTCTCGGCGAGCGATACCACCAGCCGCTCCAGTTCTCGCTCATAGGCCACCGAATCCATCGCTGCTTTCCGGCTGCGCAGCGTGGCAATCGCCGCTTCGAGCCTCTGCCGCTCGGCAAGCAGCGGCGCAACCCGCGGATCGGTACTGCGCTCTTCCGGCTTGAGCGGCACGCTGATCGAGGCCGCGCGTGCGCCACTCCCCGCAGCAAGCTCGGCCGTACCGGTACCTTTTCCTTCGTCGTCGATCTGCGAATGCTCGGTCAGCAGCCGGCGGGCCGACTGATACGATCGAACTACCTCTTGCCGCGCATACCGATAGGCTTCGGCCAGTGACACCCGGCCATTCTTGTCGGCATCCGCTTCGTCGCTCGTGAGCCCTTTGGCAAAGTACTCGCCGAACCGGGTCGCGTTGCGTTCGAGGGCAGTCTTGGTCGCCGTGATGACGATTCGTGTCGGCGCGGCCAGAGGTTCGAGGAACCCGCCGCTGGCGCTGGCCGCATTGACCAGGACGACGGTACGACGGCCGAATGCCTGCAACGCCATCGCCAGGTCCGGCGCGGTGAGGTCCGGACCGGGCAAATTGAGGCGCGCAACGCCTGCCTGCTCACTCCCGTGCCCGGCAAGCAAAACCACCACCGCTCCATTGCCACCGCCGGATGCCGCCAGACGAGTGATTGCGGCCACGACCGCGTCGCGATCGGAGCGGCCGGCCGTACCGGCCGTAGCGCTGTGCTGTTCGGCCAGGTAGATGATATTGGAATCGGCCAGACCCCAACGCTCTTTGGCCGCGGCGACCACGGTGCGCCCGATCGTGGTCAACGTCGCAGCATACGACGGCTCGCCCGACAACCCGGTCACGACCAGGAGTTGGGTTACCTCGCTCGACGGCTGAGACATCCCCATCATCAGAGCCAGCATCAGATGCGTCATATCAGCCCCCGATACCGGCGGTAGACCCATTCGAAGCCCAACAGGCCGAGCAACCCGAACAGCACGATCGGCATGTCCCACAGATCGAGCGCCTCACGTACCGTGACACCGCTCTCGGTAAATACTACGTCGTCCGGCAGCGACCCCACCGTAGCGGGCGTGTAGAAACGCCCGCCCGTTTCGCGCGCCACCCGCTGCAGCAGGACGCTGCGCATCTCGGCGTTGATGAAGTCAGCACCCCGGTCGGCGACGCCCAGCGATGTCGTGGTCAACCGAACGGTATCGCTCCCGATAATCGCCTGGCCGCTCAGGAGGTACTCGCCTTCTTCCGTCGGCACGAAGGTTCCGGCATACTGGCCGTCCCGACCAAGCGTCCATTCCAGCGGCACCTGTCGGGTCGCCCCATCCGGACTCACCACATCGACCGCCACCTGGGCATCATTGACGCGCCGAAAGGCGGAATCGGTCAGTTCCAGCTGTAAGGTGGTTCGTTCGCCCGGCGCCGGGTAGTTCGGGCTGACGACCAGGTCGGTCCGATCGGGAACCTCTTCCAGCATCCAACGCAGCAGCTGGCGCCACAGGGTTTCGTGGGTCTGATCCTCGACTGAAATCGAGGCGTGCATCTGCCACAACCAGCTGTCCTGAATCGGAAACGCCAGCGCGCGTCCGCGGCCATACCGATGCCAGGCAAGCACGGGCACGGTTTCGCCGTCGCCGGTCCGGCCATCGAGCAACGCGGTAGCGCCGGGCTTGAGACCCGTGGTCCGATTCACACTGGTCAGTGCCGGCAGCGAATCCCATCGGGACTGATTCGCCTCGGGCTGCTCAGCCAGCAGCAAGGCCGCGTTGCCGAACCCGGCCGGCGTCGGTCGAATCTGCAGTTCGATCGGGCTCTCGGCCGAGTCGGCCGTGCGATTGACGAAGGTGAGGGGAAGGGCATCGGCCAGCGCGGTGCCCTCGAACGCTCCTTCGCCCAGCGCGGCCCGGCCTCCCAACGCCAGCAGGCTGCCACCCCGATCGCTGACATACTCACCAATCATGCGGAGCTGGTCGGCGCTGAAGGCAGCCGCCTCGATGCTTCCCAGGATCAACGCCCGATATCGGAACAGCTCGGCCCGCGTGGTCGGAAATCCGTTGATGAGCTCGAGGCTGTCGTCGACGCCAAGCCGGAGGTATTTGTCCTTGGCCGTACGCTGCAGGCCCACGACCTGCAGGTTACTGTCGCTCTGCGCAGCGCGGCGAAGAAATGCAAACTCGGGACGGATGCCGCCTTCGACGTACAGGATCTTTTCCCGCCGATCCCGAACCTCGACCCGGGCGCTCTGACTGTTATTCTGCGACAGGATCTCGCCATCGACCGGGCGCACCGACACGCGGATGTCACGCACCCCTGCTTCGAGCGGCGGCACCCGGATCGGCACCGTGACGACATCCGTACCTCGCGGCACCGTCACGTCCTGGTTGGCGACGATCTTACTGCCGTCTTCGACCACGAGCGCCAGCGACGTTCCTGCGACCCCGCGGGCCCGGATCGCCACCGATCCGACCAGCACCGCGCCTTTGAGGGTCGAATGCGGCAACTCGATCCGATCCACCGCGACATCGCGCGCAAAGCGCTCGGCCCCGATGCCCACCGTATAAACCGGAACCTTGGCGGCCTGGAGACCGAGCACCGCGTCGCCGATGGCCTGTCCGGCATTGTCGGCGCCGTCGGTTACCACGATCAGCCCGGCAAGCGGAGCGCCGGCAAAGTCGCGACGGGCATCGTCCAGCGCCGTGGCCAGATCGGTCCGACTTCCCGAGCCTCGCAGCGCCGCCGGGCCGTCGACTCGTTCGAGCGCCTCGGAAAAGCGATAGAATCGAAGCGCGAATCGTTCCGCCAGCCTCGGAACCAGCGACCCGCTGGAATCCCCGAACAGCTGCCGAACCAGCTCCAGCCTGGTCCCGGCGTCAGCATCCCGGATCTGCATGCTCTTCGAGTCGTCGAGGACGATGCCGAGAATGTTCTGCTGAGGAAGCGAAGTCGAGACCAAGAGGGCGGGACGAAGGAGGCAGAGCGCCAGGAGGATCAAGGCCAGGCTGCGCACCGTTGCCAGCACGGCACGATCGACCCTCCCGGCGCGGCTGGCCCGCAGGTACCCCAGAATGGTGACCGCGATGAGCACCAGCGTGACCGGAGCAAGCACCCGAAGCCACCCGGCATGCTGCCACACCAGCACGCCCTGCTCGAAGACACGAGCAGGGTATTTGACCAGCAACTCGGGCACCGACAGAGGGGACCAGGCCACCGAGCGATCCTCGCGGCGCTCCGCTCACCGACCCGGGAGAGGTCGGGAGGTCGACCGACATATCTATCTATAATCGACGCCTGGCCTCCGGGTAAAGTTTCCGATCCGGGCATCGCCCAAAACCGGCCCGGAAGCACGACCGGCCGGACCCCGAGAAACCTCTCGAAGCCCGGCCGGACGAAGTCGCTCGGATGCTATTTCCGCGTCAGGACGTTGTTGGCGTACCCGGCATCGAGCCGAAGTTTGGCGATCTTGCCGCCCTGATCGACAAAGATCAGGCGCGCCTCGTCCCGCACGAAGACGTTGTCACCGAGATAGGTCAGGGTCTCAGCCGAATCGGCTCCCGGAAATCGGACCTTCACATTGCTGCCATCCACCGAAACCGTGAGTTCCATCGGTCGGCCGCGGCCCCGGCCGGTATAGGTCCCGGCAAAGCGGGTGGCGTCACCGTCGATCGACTTGGCCGACGACGCGGGCGCACCCAGCACCACTTCTGCGATCTTCTGCGCGGCGGCGTCCGGACTGCCGGGCCCTGCCGTATTGAACAGGACCACGACGCTCAGGGAGTCGTTGGGGAAATAGGTGTTCTGCGAGAGGAATCCATTGATCCCGCCACCATGGTGGAGCGCCCGGCGACCCAGACGGTCGTAGGTCGCAATCCCCTTGGCGTACCCGAGCGTGGTGCCGTCGTTCAACTTGTCGGGCGTGATGAAGGTCTGATACGCAGCCGCCCCGAGGATCTTGCCCTCACGATGGAGCGCTTCGTTCCAGCGAACCAGATCCAGCGCCGAAGCGCAGAGCGATCCGGCGGCATAGGGCCAGATATGGCTGAGCGGCCCCTTGAGTACCGGGCCGGCGGAGTCGCTGTCGTAACCCGACACCTTGTTCTTGTAGACTTTCGATTCGCTGCAGTAATGCGAGTGCGTCATCCCGGCCCGATCGAAGAGATTCTTCTGGACATAGTCTTCGTAGGACTGGTCGCTCACCTTTTCGATGATCAGCCCGGCAAGGTAGAACGCCGAGTTGTTGTAGATCTCTTCGTCACCGGGTTCGAAGTCGAAGGGCTTCTTGGAAAAGAGATTGAGCAGCGTATCGCGCGACAGGCGATAGGCTCCGAACTGCCGGAACTCCGGGATCTCGGTGTAGCCCTTGATACCCGAGGTATGATCGAGCAGCTGCCGGATGACGATCTTGCGTCCCTGCGTGTTGTACGTCGGCAGGTATTTCTTGATGTCATCGTCGAGGCTGATCTTGCCCTGCTCCACCAGCTGCATGATCGCGGCGCCGGTGAACTGCTTGGTGACCGAGCCGATTTCATAGATGGCGTTAGGCGGAGTCGGCACGTCGAGCTCGAGATTGGCGAGACCGTATGCCTTGGCCAGGATCGTATCGCGTCCCTTCACCACCGCCACGGACGCGCCAACCACCTTCCCGGCCTTGATCGGCGCCTCGATGATGGAATCGATCCGGGCGACCAGAGCGGCATGCGGTCCGCCCGTTGCGCCACTGCTCCCGCCGCTGCCGGTACCGCCACTTCCGCTACCCGCGCACGCTGACGCGCCTGCTGCCGCGCCCGCCACGACGCCGAGCGCCACCACCCTGACGAAGCCCATCCGAGACTGCCTTTCCCTTGGAAGATGATTCCTTATCGATATGACATCGGCGGTAAGCCGACAAACTTCCGCAAGTATCCCAGCTGCCCGATGTGATACGCCTCGTGGTGCATCAGAAACGTCAGCGCGCCGAGCAAGGTGCCGGCCACGACCGGGAAGCGCTGCCCCGATGGCGCGGCCAGTTCGGCTGCGGTGATCCCGTCGAATCGGGCCTCGATCCGGCGGCTGACCTCGCTCCATTGCTCTCGAATGGCGGCAACGGACGGCAGCACGGCGATCTCCTCGATACCCGTCTGGTGTTCCAACTGGCCGCCGAAGGGCGCCGGGATATCGAGCCCTAAGAGCCGCGCCGTCCACGCCCGTGTTTCGACCAGGTGACCGCCGATGAACGCCATGCTGTTGGTTCGGTCGTTGGGGCGCATGGCGGCAGCGCCGTCATCGAGATCGACGATGGAATTGATGAAGAGCCTGGTATGGAGCGCAAACAGTTCCGCGGTCGGAACCAGTCCGTCGATCATGGGCTATCGTTGTGATACGGGAATGGGCGGCCGAGGTTTCGGCACACCCGCAATGGTATCCAGTCCGGGATACAATTGCCAGGTTCCGTAGCCTGCCGGAGCGCGTCAGGCCCGGCTCAGGCGCTCGACGCCCTCTCGAATCTGCTCTTCGATGACCCCCTTCGAATAGCACCAGATCCGGTCGCCGGCAGCGCCCGAAGCATTGAGGCCAACGCCCAGTACGAAGATGTATAAGATGGACGTGTTTTCGGTCGACGGCATCAACGTGGTCAGGACCGTCAACCCCACATCGTACCGATCGGCGTTGGGCAGTCCGCGCTGGTCGCCACAATCGAGCAGGGTCGAAAGATTGCGTCCGCCGAGCCGGAGCCGGAGCCGCTGGTAGCAGGTACCGAGTCTCCAACCGGCGGACTCCTGAAAGTTCACCTCGAGACCCAGCTCGTTATAGACGGCCGGCAACGTCTTCCAGACATCCGCGGGACCGACCGGAACGAAGGTCTGCATACCGAGCGTGTCGATCGTCCGGACCACCTGCCGGCCTCGGCTCACCGGTATCTGCTGCTCCATCGGGGCGCCGCCACAACCGAGGACGACACCCGCAAGCAATTCCGCAATCACCCCCGCCTCCATTGCCGCTGGTGGACTGTGGGTTTCAGCGGCAGCCTCGAGCGGCCGCGCCGTCCTCTAACCAACATGGAGTCGTAGCCGCGATTCCGGAAGAGGAGTCCCATCCCGCGACAGCGTGGTACTGACGGTGCGGCACGGACGACGACAGTGGGGTCCCGGCGCGCTTACAACTGCGATCCAAAGCCAATCCGATTGCCGTCGGGATCTGTGACTCGAAAATCCATCATCCCCCACGGCCGTTCCCCGAGCTCCAGCGCGAATGAGACACCGCGAGCTTTACACGCGGCATAGTAGGACTCGACGCCCGACATGTGGCACCCGGCCGCCCCACACACGCTGCAAACCTGTGTTAACCGGCGCTGGGTGTGCAAAGGTGAATGGCATCGTACGCTCGGAGGGAAGACTCTCGAGGCCGGTTGCCCGCATGGCCGACTCGGGCGCGTGCGGATCCCGGCGGCTCGTGAGCAAAATCGCGAACATGCCGTGCAGGTACGGCGACAGTTCATCACGGGTGATCAACCCGCTTGTCGCCGTCAGGCCGTCCTCGAGGCGCCCGCACGCTCCCGCGAGATAATAGAAGTAGTAGTACCACATCGCGCCCTGCGCGGTGGGGCCCCTGTTATGCTGCCCTTGACAATCCTATTCCATTGTACAATAGTCCTGTACAAGACAGGAGATGTCCCATGGCCGTCAAAACCAGCTACAGCCACGCCCGCGAGAACCTCGCGTCCCTCTGGGACGAAGTCGAGAGCTCCCGAGAACCCGCCGTCATTCAACGCCGCGGCCACGAGGACATGGCGCTCATTCCGGCCGACGAACTGGCCAGCCTCCGGGAGACTGCCTATCTCTTGCGATCGCCCCAGAACGCGGCCCGGTTGCTCGCCGCGTTGACCCGCGGCCGACGCGGCCGGACCAAAGCGAGCGACCTCGCGACTCTCCGACAGGACCTCGGACTGAGCGAGGCATCCTGACCCGCCGCTCGCGGCGGGCCGTCCTCCAGGATGAATGCCTGGAGGACCTCCGCTACTGGGTGGACACCAACCGCAAAACGGCCCTGCGCGTATTCGATCTACTGGAGGCAGTCTTGCGGGATCCCTTCGCCGGTATTGGAAAGCCGAAACCGCTCAAACATCTTGGCGGCAATGTCTGGTCACGCCGGATCAACGAAGCGGACCGCCTCGTCTATGAAGTGTTTGACGATCGAGTGGAGTTTCTGCAGGCCCGCTATCACTACTGATCCGCGCCGACGGCATAACTCCTATTGAGGCGGGTACGCCTCTGATTTCCAACAATGCTCTATCGGATAGACCAACATGTAAGGCGGCAAGATCGAGTCCATGATCGACAGACCACCGATACCAGATGCGCTCGATGCATGCGGCCGAATCGACGAGAACGCCGTCGAGATCGAACAGGAGGGCAGCGCAACGAAGTGAGAACTCGACACTCATCTTATGGTTGCTTACCCCGTCCAACGGCCGGGCGTTGAGGCCAAGGCTGTCTTCACTCGAGTCGGCGCGCGGCGCGGGCCAGGCCCGCGACGCGCTCAATCCCGGCGGGGGATGTCGCTCACCCGCGTGAAGGCGACCCCTTCGGCCACGGGTCCAGAGAGTTCGAAACCCGTCACGCGGCCTCCTCCGTCCCTCTGGAACCGCACGCGCGAAAGAGGCCCGCCCCCTCCGGAAAAGGTGTCCGGCTGATAGGCGCGCATCCGGATCGGCGGCCGGCGGGGATGGCGCGCGACCAACTCGCCTTCGTCGATTTCGAAGACATAGTCCGTGCTCAGCTCTTCACTGTGATATCGCCCCACATAGTCCTCAGGCCGCACCGTTTCGGGGGAGAAGGGCGCCAGATCGACACGCGCCGCCGACAGGGCACCATTGAGCCCCAGCACATACTTGAGGCCCGGGCTTTTTCCGGCCGACGGCGGATCGAACACCACCGATATGGCGGCTCGCGCGTCCAGCTCGAATCGCCGCCCCGACAAAGGCGGCAGGGCGGCCCGTTCCTGCCCGCCCACGGAGACGAAAAGCCGGTCTCCGTCCGTGGAGAAATGTAAGATCAGGCCGGGAAATAATTCATAATCGCCGGCATAGGCGACGAGGTCGCCCGGCGTGGGAATTTGCGCGGGTTCTGTCGGGGACGTGGACGGCGGCAGATAGATGTCCGCGATGCGATAAGCCAGGGCGGAGGCATCGACATCGCTCCGGTTGGACAGCACCGACACGGCCAGACGTTCGCCAGGCGCCCGCAACAGGAAGCTGCGGAAGCCGGCGTCCCGGCCGCCGTGGCTCCACACCAACCGACCGTTTCGCACATGGCGCTCCTGAGCGAGCGCATAAGGATAGAAGCTCTCGGTCCCGTCGTTCAGCCGACCCACGGCTTCCATCCGCCGGAACACCGCCGGGCCACCCACGTTGCCGCTCTCGAAGTTGGCCGCCCAGCGCAGCAGATCCTCAGCCGTGGTCTGCAGCCCCGTCGGCCCGATATAGGCGTAGTTCAGGACCTGGCGCGAAAATCCGCCGCGGATCGGAGCGTAGGACTGGGCGCGCCCGGCCTCGATCATGGCTACGTCGTCCTGAAAACGCGTGCGCGTCATCCCCAGCGGCCCAAATATCCGCTCCTGACAGAAGGCGGCCAGGCTCTGGCCCGAAACGCGACGCACGACTTCGGCCAGCAGAACATAGCCGGAATTGTTGTACTGGAAGGCGGCGCCCGGTTGGAAGTTCAGGCCGTTCTGAGCCATGACCATGTCCAGCGCCTGCTGGTCCGTGATCAGGTCCTCGGACCGCCAGCCCGCCATGGCCAGCAGTACCCCGAGATCGCGCAGGCCGTTGGTGTGGTCCATCAGGCGGCGCAGGGTGATCGGCGGCCATCGCCCCGTGTCCGGCAGATAGGTTGAAACCGGATCGTCGATGGACAGCTTGCCGTCTCGCTCCAACAGAAGCACCGCGAAGGCGGTGAACTGCTTGGACAGCGACGCGGCGTGGAACACCGTCGTGTCAGTGATGGCGGTGGCCTGTTCGAGGTCGGCCAGGCCCGCGACGGCGCGGACCGCCACGCCCCCGTCCATCAGCACCGCCACCGCCAGTCCGGGGTGGTCTGGTCCGGCCACCGAGTGAAGCAATTTCGAAACAGCGGCGGCCCGGTCGTCCTGCGGCGAAACCTGCGCGGCGGCGGGCGCAAGCGTGAGGGAGAGGGACAGGCCAAGAGCGGCGGAAAGCAGCAGCAAGCGCATGGATGACATCCGGCGGTTCATGATGCCCAACGGCTACACCGGACCTCGCCCCGTCTCGACCGACTACGCGAAGTCGGTCGTCGCGAGGGCGTCGTCATCCGCCGGGTCGCGGCGAATCGACGACGGCGTCACCCCCTGATGCTTGCGGAACGCGGCGTTGAAGGAGGACTTGGAATTGAAGCCCACTTCATAGGCGATCTCCAGGATGGAGCGGCCGGCCCAGCTTGGATCGGCCAGCAGTTCGGCGGCCCTGCCCGTCCGGTACTGATTGACGAAGTCGAAGAAGTGGGTGCCTCCGCAGATATTGATCAAGCGCGACACTTCGCGGCCGGGCAGACCGACTCGACGCGCCAGGCTCCGAAGGCTGAGTTGGGGATCCAGATAGGGCTGAGTGCGCGACATGACCTCACGAAGGCGAGCCATCTCGGCCTCGTCGGCAAGGTTGGAGGCACGATGCCGCCGAGCGGTCGTGGTGGGCGCCACGACGCCGCCCTTCAGGAGAACCAGCAGCAGGAGAGCGGCCAGCACCGCCGCCGCATTCACGCTGACGGCCAGATTCAGCGCGGCGTATGATCGCGCCGCTCCCGCCGCCGCGGCCACGCTCTTCGCCAGAACCAGGGTGTGGGCCGACAGCGAGACTGCCAGCAGCGTCTTCAACCAGCGCCGCATCCGCTGATCCGGGATCGGTTCGCTGCGTGAGAATACCCTCGCGCCGATCAGGAAAGCATAGACATAGAACTGGAGGTGAAGCACGGCCTCGTTGCCTAACAGATCGGCGTCGATCGAAACCTGCCGGGACAGGAAATCGACACCAGCCATGCTCAGGGCCCGTGGCGTCAGGCTCAGCAGCGACACGGCGGCGAGCGCCCCGCCCGCCCACAGGTGAGGACGGCAATCCGTCTTCGGTTCGCTGAGCGTCAACACATAGGCCAGAAGCCAGGGCATCTGCAGAAAACCGACCGGCAGACGAAAGACGAGAAGGGACTGGACTGCCGTCGGCATCAGCGCGGCCGTCCAGCCCGCCAGATCCACCGCCGACAGCAGCAGGAAGCCGGCCAGGAATCGATCCGCTCGCGGGGCTCCCGGCCGACCAACCAGCAAGGCCGTCGCCAGAAGAACGCTGAGCGTCACGGTCAGCACGCCCATCGCAGTCAGAAACAACTCAACCCACATCGTACTCGTCATTTCCGCGCTGGAGCAGGCTCCCGTCTCGTCGTCAGAAACCCCGCACGCCCACGCCGTGCCGTATGCCCGACTTGAACATCGACGGCTACTTGGCTTCCAACTGCGTCAGTCGCTGCGCAATCTCTGAGGCCGGCAGCCAGCGGCCACCGACCATCACGCCGGCCTGCTTCCGCACGTTGCTGATGGCGGTAAGCGGGTTGCCATCGAGCAAAATCAGATCGGCACGCTTGCCGGTTGCCACGGTACCCCGCTCTGCTTCCGTGCCGAAATGCACCGCCACGTTGCGGGTGCCGCTCTCCAGGGCCTGATAGGGCGTCAGCCCTGCATCGACGAGATACTCGAGCTCCCGGAAAATCGAGAAACCGGGCACGTTCCAGATCTGCGGCGCGTCCGACCCCAGCAGAAAACCGACGCCGGCCTTGTGGAAGGTCGTAATGATCTTCCGCCGAAGCGCGATGTACCGGTCCCGGACGGCCTTGGGCGGCTCATTCGCACCTTTAAATGAAGCCGTCTGCCTGGCCCAGGCATCGAGCCCCGCCTTGGACCAGTACTTCATCTCCGGCCAGCTCCGCAGCTCGTCGATGGTGTAGCCGCCGGTGACATACCGCATCAGCGTTTCGGTCGGCACCATCCAGACGCCCTGGGCTTTGGTCTTTGCCGCAAGCTGTGCAAGACGGCTCTCGTCGACCCGGTCCATCAGGCCCAGCCCGAAGAATCCGACTTCCTGCGGAGTCAGCGTTGCGGACGGCGACGCCAGATTTTCGATGTATCCGTCGAAGTGGTCGACCGTCCAATACCCGGCCTCGATGGCTCGCTCGATCCCCACATCGAGCGGCACATGGCCGGCAAAGCGAATCCCCACTGCCTTGGCGGTCGCCGCGAGGGTATCGAACACCCCACGCTTGATGCCCGGATGGATCTTGAGCAGATCGTATCCCGCCTGAGCGTACTTGGTGACGGAATCGATCGCATCGCGGCCGGTCTTGACCGAGTTGCCGTTGAGCGACGGCCCCGACAAATAGATGGTCGGACTGAGGATCTCGCCGCGCGCCGCCTTGTCGCGATAGGGCAGGTGGCGCGGATCGCCCAGCATGCCGCGCACCGTGGTCACGCCGTTCAACGCAAAGAGCGCGAGAATCCGCTCCATGGTCGAATCGGAAAAGGCCTGGCCCGGGGGAGTGTGGCCATGCATTTCAGCCAACCCCGGAATCAGATATTTGCCTTTGCCCTCGATGCGGACCGCACCGGCCGGCACCTGCGTCGACCGCGCCGGACCCATGGCAACGATCTTGTCGCCCCGCACCACCACGGTCTGCTCAGTCAGGACTCGTTCCCGGTCCATGGGAATCACCGAGACGTTGACGATGGCGTAGGTCGGCTGCTGCGAGGACGGGTCGTTCCCGCCGCCGACGGCCGTCGCGAGAACGGTCAAAAGGGCAAGCATGGTATGGTCTCCTGAGTACGATTCGGGGCGCGCGCCTCTTCAATCTACGCGCGAGCCGCGGATGGTGTTTCCGATCTAACCGACGTGCGCCGCCCGCACGGCCAGCGGCCAGCCGAGTTGGCGAACCCGGGATGGATCGCCCCAGGCGGCCTGCAGCTCATCGGCCACCGCCTGCACCGGATCGGCGCCATGCTGTGCCTGATACCGGATGGCCGACGACCAGGTCCGCAAGTACCCCACCAACTGCGCGAGCGCCCAGTCCGCGGTCATCTCGAATGACGGTGTCGCCAGCTCGGCAAACGGGATCTCGATGTCGCGATATCCGGTTTCCACCAGCGCGCGATCGGCGGGCCAATAGCTGCCAAGAACATCGCTGTAGAGCCGATCGATGACGCGGTCGAGTGCTGCGTCACCGCGCACCAGGTTGTAGGTCCACACCGCCAGCAACGCACCCGGTTTGGCAACCCGCGCCACTTCGGCAAAGAAGGCCGGACGATCGAACCAGTGGAGCGCCTGCGCTACCGTCACGGCATCGACCGATCGATCGGATAAGCCCGACACCTCGGCCGATGCCTGGCGATATTCGAGATTGGAGCGACCCTCCGCTTGCGCCAGCTGGGCATCACTCGCATCGGTTGCGATCACGCGCCGGAACAGGGGCGCCAGACCCACCGCAGCCTGCCCGCTGCCGGTAGCGCAATCCCACGCCAGGTCGCGCGCAGGAGACTGATCGGCGATCCAACGAAACAATGCCTCCGGATAGCGCGGCCGGAACGCTGCATAGCCGGACGAACCGGCCGAGAAATGGTCCTGGAACGGACGCGGCGAGGACATCAGACTAACATGGCAAAGATGCCGGCCAGGGACAACACGGCGACACCGATTGCCGCCAGAAACCCGCGCAGGCGAGCCCGCTGGCGTACCGCGTCCCGGAGCGCGCTGATCGCCCCCAGGAAGAGGACCGACAGGCCGCCCAGGATGATGGCATAGAGCACCATCGCAATCATGGTGACCCTCCCGCCCCGTTGCGGCCGACGCCGAAAGCGCTCACGCGCGCGCCTTCCACCGGGCCTCACCGCGGGCCAGATAGTCGCCGAATCGGGCCGGGTCGATGTTGGCGCCGCACACGATCAGACCGACCCGCAAGCCACGCAACTGCGCCGCCAGCGGACCAAGCAGCGCCGCGGTGGTCGCGGCGCCGGCCGGCTCGACCGCCAGCTTCTGCCGATCGAACAGCAGGTACATCGCTTCGGTCAGCGCCTCATCGCTGATCAGCACGATGTCGTCGACGAAGCGGCGAATCAACCCCAGGCTGTACGGCATCGCAAACGGCGGACTCAGGCTGTCCGCAATCGTCTTGGGACTGCTGGCCTGCTCCGGCTGACCCGACCCGAGACTCCGCTTGATGACATCGTTCCCTTCGGGCTCAACACCGAAGACGAGACACCCCGGTTTGAACTGTTTGACGGCGGCCGCAATCCCGGCAATCAATCCGCCCCCGCCAACCGGGACGATGACGGCATCCAGATCATCGACCTGGCGACACAGTTCGAGCCCCAGGGTCGCCGTGCCGGTTGCCGTGCCCAGCCCTTCGAACGGATGAATGAAGGCGCGCCCTTCGCTTGCTTCGATGGCTTTGACCCGCGCGAACGCCTCGGCGACATCCTCCGCCAACACAACTTCGGCGCCCAGCCGCTGACTCAACGCAACCCGGGCGGGGCTGGCGGTCTTGGGCATCACCACTTTGGCCGATGTCCCCAAGGTCCGCGCTGCGTAGGATACGGCAGCGGCATGGTTGCCGGCGCTGACGGCCGTGACGCCGCGCTTGACCTGGTCGGGAGACAGCGCGAGCATATTCATCAGGGCGCCGCGGACCTTGAAGGAGCCCGAGTACTGAAAGAGCTCGAGTTTGAGGACCACGGATCTCGGGCCCTGCACCAGGTCGTCGCGCCACTCCCAGATCGGGGTTTCGCGAACGAACGGGGCCAGGCGGGCAGCGGCGGCATCGATGGCCGGCAGGGTTGGCGGTAAATCGGTCATGCGACGTTTCTGGTAGAATCTCGATCAGGGTAGAATGACCATCTGGTGTCACCAAACGGGGACGGGGGACATGGCTCAACCGGACCACTGTTAAGGAGGACGGATATGACACGCACCATCACGCTCGGCCTGCTGGCTCTCGCTACCTCGGTCCTGCTCGGCTGCAATCGCAACCGCCCGGTGACGGATCTCGACCCGAATGCACCCACGACCGTCGTGGTCGACAACCAGGGCTTTTCCGACATGACGATCTTCGTCCTGGAAGGCGGGCGACGGATTCGACTCGGCCTGGCCAACGGCAATACCCAGACCCGGTTCCGGCTGCCAGCATACCTGGTGAAGTCGTTGACGCCGCTGCGTTTTCTTGCCGATCCGGTAGGAAGCGACCGGACGCCGGTCTCGGATGAAATAACCGTATCGCCCGGCGACGAGGTCACGCTGCGCATTCCACCACGATAGCCACGCATCAGGCTGGAGACGGCGTGGTTCCCGTCTCCAGCGCTTCGCTCCATACGCCCCGCCCGATATTGCCACCACAGACGACGACCACCACGTCCCGCCCCGCCAGCTCCGGAGCCAGGCGCAACGCGGACGCAACGGCCACTCCGGCGGCTCCTTCGACGATCAGCCCTTCCGCCTCATAGACGAGCCGCATGGCATCGCGGATTTCGTCCTCCTGCACCAGGTCATAACGATCGACATACCGGCGGCACGGCTCGAACGTGACCGTATCGGCCTCGACTCCCCCGGCCGTCCCATCCGACAGGGTCGGCTCGGACGGTAAATCCAGGATCCGTCCCGCATCCACCGACGCCACCATGACGGCCGAGTTGCGCGGCGAGGCGCCGATCACGAACGTACCGGGCCGGGTTTCCTTGAGCAGGGTCGCAATACCCCCGATCAATCCGCCGCCACCGACGGCAACCACGACCGCACCGATATCGGGCAGCTGGCGCAGTAGCTCGGCAGCGACGGTGCCCTGGCCGGCCATGACCTCTTCGTCGTTGTAGGGCGACAGGAAATACTGCCCGCCGATTTCGGCCTGCCGGCGCGCTTCCCGCTCGGTTTCGCCGGAATCGACGCCATGATACCGCACCTGCCCGCCCAGACGCTCGATCCGCGCCACCTTGCTTGGCGCAGCACCCGTCGGCACGAAGACGGTAGGTGCGACGCCGCTCATCTGTCCGGCGTACGCGCACGCGGCGCCGTGGTTCCCGGTCGACGCCGTAACGATGCCGCAGGCGCGCTCCCCCTCGCTCAGCGTCAGCATCCGGTTGAGTGCGCCGCGCAGCTTGAACGAGCCGGTGTGCTGGAGGTTCTCGAGCTTGAGGAAAATCCGGGTGCCCGCCCGATCCGACAGAGCGGGCGACCAGAGCAGCGGCGTTTCCCGCGCATGCGGACGGATCCGGCCGTCGGCAGCCCCGATCCGGTCAACGAGGTTCATTGGGCCTGGCGAAGCAGGACCCGACCCGGTCGGTGCGCAGTTGTCGCTCCTGCCGACCAGACGGTCTGTCCGTTGACCCAAACCCGCTCGATCCCGGTCGACACCTGGTGCGGATCGGCCGGGGTGGCGTTGTCGATCACGGTGCCCGGATCGAACAGGACGAGATCGGCAAACTGACCCGCGGCAATGGTCCCGCGACGACTCAGACCGACATGCTGCGCAGCCAGGCTGGTCATCTTCCGGATCGCGTCCTCGAGGGTCAGCACCTTCTGTTCG
Source organism: Gemmatimonadales bacterium (assembly GCA_037189525.1). Taxonomy (GTDB): domain Bacteria; phylum Gemmatimonadota; class Gemmatimonadetes; order Gemmatimonadales; family GWC2-71-9; genus SHZU01. The sequence goes on along the minus strand of JBBCJC010000002.1, from coordinate 618,049 downwards.
CGCACGTACCGGCCCAGCACCCGGGTATAGGTGCCAAACCCGCGCGGATGCGCACCCGAGAGCGACCCGTCCGAACAGATATTGGTATGCTCCCAGGCCATCAGCTTGGCAATATCCGGCTCCGACATGCTGGTGCCGACCACGCTCTCACCACCGCGTCCCCCGGGGTTAGCCTTGGCCCACGCAATCGATTCCTTGATCAGGTTGAGCAGTGTCACGGCGGGCGGCTCCTTGCGCAGCACGGCGATCTCCGCCACCGTCTTGCCCGCATAGCTCGGATTCGCCGCGAAATCGCCGAGCAGGAGACCTTCGGCCGGCGCAATCTCCCGCAGCACCTTCTCGGATTCGCGGCGGTCGTTGAAGTTCCGCTCGGGGAAGAGCACCTGCAGCGTCGACTGCCAGTACGGATAGGGATAGATGTCGGCCGTGATGTCGACGCCGCTGGCCCGCGCCGCGTTCAGGATGCCGATCAGGCTGTCGGCTTTGCCCCAGAGCGGCACCATCGCCAGCTTCACGTGACTTACCTGCACCGGCAGCTTCGCTTCGCGGCCGATCGTGATGATCTCGTCGATCGCGTCCCAGAACCAGCGGTCCTCGCTGCGGATGTGGCTGATATAGCGGCCACCCGCGGCCGCCGTGACCTTGGCGAGCGCGATTACCTCGGAGCGCGCCGAGTTGATGCCGGGGTCGTACTCGAGCCCGGTAGAGAGCCCCAGGGCGCCGGCCTCCAGCTCGCGGGTCAGGATCGCGGTCATCGAATCGAGCTCGACCGGTGTGGCGGGACGCTTGAAGTCCTCGCCCATGACGGCGGCGCGAATCGACCCGTGCCCCGCGTAGAACGCGACGTTGACGCTGGGCGGAGCCTTGGTGAGCGTATCGATGCTCCGGGTCAGCGGGATGCGGTGTCCCCCGTCCTGCCCGGCGATGATCGTCGTGATACCCTGACTGACCGCGGCCACCGCTTCGGGCGTCCGGGTGAGCCCGCCGTCGTGATGGCTGTGCGTATCGATGAAGCCCGGCGCCAGCGTGAGCCCGCCGCCGTCGACGACGGAATCGCCCCGCGCGGGCTTCACGTCACCCACGGCAACGATGGTATCGCCGACGATGCGAACCGCGCCGGACCGGCTCGGGGCTCCGGTTCCGTCGACGATCTGCACGTTGGTGATCGTGGTGCCGGATGGCGTATCGGTCGCGCCGGCGCAGGCGGCGCCGAGCAGGGCAAGGAGCGGAATGAGATGGCGCATTGGTCTGGTCGGCGGAATGAGGGGGAAGCAATGATGCCGCCACCGCGCCACCATTGGCAAGCCCTGCGTCTGGCACCACCCGGCGCCCCGCCCTACTTTCCGGTCCTTCCTTCTCGATCGAGTCTCAAATCATGACGGGTATCGTTCGCACCCTCGTCGGCCTGCTGGCCGTGCTCCATCTCTCGGTGGCCGGATTGTCGGCCCAATCGAAGCTCAAGGTGTACATCAGCGCCGACATGGAGGGTGTTGCCGGCGTCGTGACCGCCGCTCAAGCCGGCGGATCCGACTACGAATGGGCCCGCCCGCTGATGCTCGGCGAGGTCAATGCCGCCATCGTCGCCGCGTTCGAGGCGGGGGCCACGGAAGTCGTCGTCAACGACGCCCACGGGTCCCACACCAACCTTCGGGCCGATCAGCTCGATCCGCGCGCCCAGCTGATCAGCGGCCGATCCAAACCACTCGGCATGATCGAAGGGCTCGACGGCAGCTTCGACGCCGTGATCTTCATCGGCTACCATGGCCATGCCGCGCAAACCAACGCGGTCCTGGGCCATACCTACAGCCATGCCCTCCGCCACATTCTGATCAACGGCACCGAAGTCGGCGAGTACGGCACGGCCGGCATGGTGGCCGGCCATCATCGCGTTCCGGTCGTCTTTGTCTCGGGCGACCAGGCGTTTGCGGAGGTGGCGCGGGAGTTCTTCCCTGGGGTGGAAGCGCTCGCGGTAAAAGAGGGGCTCGGCTTCATGGCCGCCAAGACCTTGAGTCCCGCCACGGCACGGCAGCGGATTGGGGACGGCGTCAAAGCGGGCCTGAGCCGTCGCGCGACCATCCGGCCGATATCGCTCACCACGCCGATCGTTCTCGAGGTCGAACTGGCCAGCGCGAGCCACGCCGATGCCGCGATGTTCGTCCCGGGGATGGAGCGGGTCAACGGCGTCCGGGTTCGCTACCGCGCGCCGGACGGTATCGTGGCCTATCGGATCTCGCGGCTCATCATGATGCTGGCGCGCGACTGACGCTCAGGACGGCAAGGTACGAGGCTGGCCGTAGGTCGAAAATCGCGCGAGGGCGTCCGCAATGGCCTCGCGCGAAAGGAGGGGCGGCTCACCCAGGGGGAGCAGCCGCAAGTATAGATCCGCCAAAAATTCCGTTTCCCCAGCTACCGACAACGCTTCCGGCAACGACTCGCCCACGGCCAGAAACCCGTGATGGGCCAGCAGGCAGGCTTTGCGGCCGGCCAGCGCGTCGACCGCGACAGCGGCCAGCTCATCAGTGCCGAACGGCCGGTACGGTGCGCAGCGAATCGAATCGCCGCCGGCAATCGCAATCATATAGTGGATCGGCGGAATCTCCCGCCCCAGGCAGGCGAGCGCGGTTGCGGACGGACTGTGCCCGTGCACGACCGCGCGCACTTCGGGGCGGGCCTGATAAATCCTCGCATGCATCGGCCACTCGCTCGACGGCACCCGTCGCTCCCCAGCAAGCGGCACTCCTTCAGCGTCGAGCACCACGATATCTTCGCGCTCGGCCTCGGTACAATCGAGGCCGGTCGGGGTCACCGCAAAGCCGCTTGCAAGCCGGATGCTCACATTTCCCGAGGTCCCGTGCGTCAGCCCCCGGGCGACACACCGCCGAGCGGCCTCCAGCACCTGATCACGCTCCGCGCGGTAGATCATTCCGTTCGCTCGGGAAAGAGCCGTCTCAGCCCGGTAGCGGATGCCTCGGTCACGCCCCGCTCGGTCAGCAGCGCGGTGACCAACCGGGCCGGCGTGATGTCGAAGGCAGGGTTGGCCACCGGCAACTTCCCGTGTCCGAGCTCGATCCCCGCTCGCTCTTCGATCGGGATCTGGTCGCCGGTCGGTGCCGACCAATCGATGCTGGCCGACGGCGCCGCGACATAGAAAGGCACGCCGGTGTCGGAGGCCGCCAGCGCTTTGAGATAGGTTCCGACCTTATTGGCGACATTGCCGTTTTGTGCAACGCGATCGGTGCCGACGATGCAGAGGTCGACCCGGCCTCGTCGCATGAGATGGCCGGCAGCGTTGTCTGTGATGATGGTGTACGGCACCCCGTGCTGGCCCAGTTCCCACGCCGTCAGCAGGCCCTGGTTGCGAGGCCGGGTTTCCGAAACCCAGACGTGGAGCGGGACGCCCGCATCGTGGGCATGATACACCGGCGCCATCGCGGTGCCCCAGTCGACCGTGGCCAACCACCCGGCATTGCAGTGCGTCATGATCTCGACCGGCCGGGCCCGATCGATAGCCTCCCAGGCGGACCGAAGCAACAACGCCCCGTGAGCTCCGATCTGCTGGCAGGTCGCGACGTCCGCGTCGGCCAGTTGCTCAGCCACTTGATAGGCACGCGCCGGGCGATCGGCAACCGCGAGCGGCCTCAGTGCCGCCCCGACCTGGTCGAGCGCCCAGCGCAGATTGACGGCCGTGGGCCGAGTGGCATCGAGCAACCGGGAAGCGCGCTCGAGACCCGCGTCGGACGCATCGTGACGCATGGCCAGCGCCATGCCGAACGCCGCGGCAACCCCGATCAGCGGCGCACCCCGCACCCGCATGGTCCGGATCGCCTCGGCCATCTGCTCGACATCGGTGACCAGGATCACCTGGAAGCGATCCGGCAGAACTGTCTGATCGATCAGTGAGACCGACCATCCGTCGGCGCTCAGGCCGATGGTGCGATGCCACTCTCCGGCGACTCGCATCAGTGCCCCTCGAACTCCATCAGACAGAACGCCGGGCAGCCGGCCTCTTCGAGCCGGCGCCGGCCGCCCAGATCGGGCAGATCGATGATGAAACAGGCTTCGACAACCTGCGCACCGAGCGACCGCAGTAGATGTAGACCGGCCAGCGCCGTGCCACCGGTCGCGATCAGGTCATCCACGAGCACGACCCGTTCTCCGGCGGTAATGGCATCCCGATGGATTTCCATTCGATCGGTGCCGTATTCGAGCTGGTAGTCGAATCCGACCGACGCACCCGGAAGCTTGCCCCGCTTGCGCAGCGGAACGAACCCCGCCCCGATCCGCTCGGCCAACCCGCCCCCCGGGATGAACCCGCGCGCCTCGATCGCGGCGACCTTGGCGATGCCCTGCCCTTCGTACCTGGCGGTCAGGCGTCGAATGGTTTCGCGAAACCCCGCGGCGTCGGCCAGCAAGGTCGTGATGTCGCGGAACAGGATCCCGGGCTTCGGATAATCCGGAATCGAACGAATCAACTGGCGCAGATCGGTCACAAGACCCGCCCCGCGATGCTCCGCATCCATTTGACGACTTCTTGATCCCGGGCTGACGGGGCGGTCATGATGGCGTGGTCGAGGGCGCGGTCGCAGCGGCTCGGGCAGGGATCGGGATGCGCAGCCAGACGTGGAATCGCACTCCGCACCAACCGCCGCGCGGCGTCCGCATTTTCCTGGACGACGCGGACTACCTGGTCGACCGTCACGTCCGCATGATCGGGATGCCAGCAATCGAAATCGGTGACCATGGCCACGGTGGCATAGCACAGCTCCGCTTCCCGCGCCAGCTTCGCTTCCGGCATATTGGTCATGCCGATCACGCTCATACCCCAGCTCCGGTAGAGCTCGGACTCGGCTCTGGTCGAGAACTGCGGCCCTTCCATCACGAGATAGGTCCCGCCGCGCACGACGGGGAGATCGAGCGACCGGGCCGCCCCTTCGAGGGCGTCGCCGATGCGCGAGCAGACCGGATCGGCCATCGAGACATGCCCGACCAGCCCGCTGCCGAAGAAACTCTTGGTGCGGGCAAAGGTGCGATCGACGAACTGATCGACGATCACGAAGGTACCGGGCGGGAGATCCTCACGCAGGGAACCGACGGCACTCAGCGAGATGACATCGGTCACGCCCAGCTCTTTGAGTGCGGCAATATTCGCGCGGGAATTGAGGTCAGTCGGCGAGATACTGTGACCGCGACCGTGCCGAGGCAGGAAGACGACGTCATGTCCATCGAGGCGGCCGGTCAGGAGCTCGTCGGAGGGTTCGCCCCACGCGGTCGATACCTTCCGCCAGACCGGATCGTCCAGGCCGTCGATCCGGTAAAGCCCGCTACCTCCAATGATGCCAATCACGCTGCCTCCCGGGTGGGTCGCGACGGCGCCGCTCCTCCGCAACACCGCGCCGCCTGTATCTTACTCGCATTCGACTCGAATCAGGATTGGCCCATGCGCGCGCTCTGCCTCGCTCTCTCGATCGTCGTCGCCGCCGGACCGGCCGCGGCACAGCAGGTCCGTTTCACTCCCGAGCACGCGCTCGAGGTGGTGACCTACAGCATCCAGGACATCAGCGAGGATGGCGCCTGGGTGGCGGCGCTCTCCAGCAGCCGAGCGGACCTCCTGGACGTCGACTACCGGCGCGACATGGACCCGACCTACCTCCGGCCGGCGCCCGCGCGGCTCTGGGCGATCAATACGGCCACCGGCAACGCCACGGCCGTGTTCCCCACGTCGCGCACCGTTCGCGCGGCGGCATGGACGCCGGATGCCCGCTACCTGGCGGCGCTGGTGGTGCGGACCGAGGGCGACGAACTGGTCCCGATCGTGTGGGATCGAACCACGGGTCGCACTCGCACGCTCCGGCTCCCCGCCGACAAATATGTCGCGGAGAACAGCACGCTGCGCTGGAACCGGCAGGGCACTCGGCTCGTGTTCGCAGTCCGAAGCCGCGCCTGGAAGACGGCCACACAGGCACGGTTCGCCGAGATGACCCAGGGGCCGGTGTTCGTACAGTCGAGCAAAGACCCCTTCCTGGCCTGGGATGAGCTTCGCCGCCGCGGGAACCAGCGCGCCATCGTGACGTATGATGTCGCCACCGAGAAACTCGAGGAGCTGGTGCCCGAAGGCATGATCAACGAGTGGCACGTCGCGGAGGATGATTCAACGATCGTCTACGCTGCGGACGCTACACCCAAGACGGATTACGATGTGATCTTCGGCGCGGAGTCGCGTGTGCTGGCGCGGCAGGGACGCACCGACCGGGTCGTGGTCCCGTCGACGAAAGGGATCCGGCCGCTCTGGTCGCGCGACGGCTTGCGGTACGCCTACGCCAAGGACGGCAAGCTCTGGGTGGGCAGCGTCACCGACTCGACGCCCAAACAGATCGCGGGTTCGCTCAAGCCCCCCGCGCCGGGCGACACGACCAAAGCCGCGCGCGACAGCCTGGCCAAAGAACGCTTCACCCCAATCCGGGTGAGCACCGACGGGCTCGAGCTGATCGCCAGCAATTCGGAAGGGCTCTGGTTCATCGACGCCGCCACCGGCGCGCGGTCGAAGTTCCTGGCCACCGACGATTCGATTGCCCAGCCCCGTTACACCGTGGTGGGCTGGAGCGAGGATCGCCAGACGGTGCAGCTCTCCGTGTCCGCCCGGCGGCAGTGGGAACGCGGCTTCGCGCGCTACGATCGGCGCGCAGGCGCGCTCACGTCGGCCGTACGCGATACCCGCCTCTACAGCACGCCGCAATTCTCCCGGAACGGGCAGACGGCGGTGTTTACCGTCTCCCAAGGCGCCAGGCCCGGCGATCTCTACGTAGCCGGCGCGGACCTGAGCGCGCCACGCCGGCTCGTCGCCACCAACCCCCAGTTCGACGCAGTCGCTGTGGGCAAGACCGAGCTGATCAACTATCTCGACGTCGACGGCCAGCGCCAGCTCGGCGTAGTCTACTATCCGGCCGACTATCAAAGCGGTAAACCCTATCCAACCATCTTCTACGTCTACGAGTCGTTCTTCGACGAACGTTTCGAGTCGATCATCGCGACGCTGACGGCCAACGGCTACGTGGTGGTGCAGCCATCGGTGGCGCTGGAGACGGGCTTCCCGGGCGAGGGCTGGCTCAAGGGCGTCACCGCCGCGGCTAATCATCTGATCGAGCGTGGCGTGGCCGATTCGTCACGGCTGGGCCTGCAGGGCATCAGCTACGGCGGTTACGCCACCAATCTGGTGGTGACGCAGACCAAGCGGTTCAAAGCGGCGATCAACATCTCCGGCAAAGTCGACATCATCAGCTTCTACACCGATTCGCCGCGGCTTGGCGTGCGCAACATCCACGCGGCCGAGAAGAGCCAGGACCGGATCGGGGCAACCCTGTGGGAGCAGCCGCAGAAGTATGTCGCTCACTCGGCGGTGATGTTCGCGGACCGGATCACGACGCCGCTCCTCCTCATCACCGGCGAGCAGGATTCGAACGTGCCGGCGGGCAACACGCGGGAGATGTACTACGCCCTCCGCCGGCTGGGCAAACCGGTCACCTGGGTCAACTACATGAACGGGGGACATGGGACGCCGATGAACGACCGGAACGACTTCCTGGACTTCCATCGCCGGATCGTGGCGTGGTACGACGAGCACCTGAAGGGTCGCGTGGACGGAACGGCGGGGCAGTGATACCTTGGGAATGATGCGCTACCGTTCCCGTCGTACCCATCCGCTGCTGCCGGCGCTGATGCCGCTCCTGGCGCTGTACCTGCTGCTGCAGCTGATGTTGCTGTCGTGGCAGGTCACCCCGCCTGGGCGCTGACGCCGAGCACGTCGGCAAAGACCTTCACGGCCTTCTTCATCTCGTCCTTCGTTCCGATCGTGATGCGCGCATGCGTCTCGAGCGGAGCGAAGCGGCGGCCGATCAGCACCCCTCGATCCTGGCAGGCCTTCCGGAAATCGGCAATCGGCTGACGGACGTCGACCAGGAGAAAGTTGGTCTGCGACACGGCGACCTGATAGCCGGCCTTTTCGAAGAACGCCCGGGTCGACGCGCGCAGCTCACCGTTCCGCTTCCGCTCCTTGCGCACATGGTCCTGGTCGCCGAGACTGGCAATGGCTCCGGCGGCGCCGACCGTATTGATATTGAGATTCAGACTGTGCGCACCAAGCGCCGCGATGGTATCGGCGTGACCGACCGCGTAGCCGATTCGAAGCCCCGCCATCCCGTAGACCTTGCTCATGGTCCGGAGCACGAGCACCCGCGGATCGGCCAGCGCCAGCGGAACCACGGTGTCGTAGGCCGGGTCGTCGACGTACTCGAAGTACGCTTCATCGACGACGATGGTGGCTTTGGGTGATTTGGCCAGGACGGCCCGAATGAATCCCTCGATGTCGCTCTTGCTGCGGATGGTTCCGGTCGGATTGTTCGGGTTACAGAGGTAGACGAGGCCTGCTCCGGCCGCCGCGTTCAGCATGGCGTCCAGATCGAGGCGAAGATCCGCAGTGAGCGGCGGGGCCGCGACCGGGATGCCGCGGCGCCGTGCTGCACTGAGTGGCGCCTCATAGGTGGGCGTGGCCGCGACGAGGCCGGAACCTCGGGTGGCAAAGGCGTCGACGATCATCCGAAGATGCTCGGTCGAACCGCACCCCAGCAGGATCTCTTTGGTAGTCACCCCATGGAACGCTGCCGCCTTTTCGCGCAGGGCGGCTACCAGTTCATAGGGATACCGGTTTCCCTCGGCGACGGCGTCTCGAATGGCCGCCATGGCGCGGGACGACGGCCCGGTGGGGTTCTCGTTGCTGTCGAGAGAGATCAGACTCGCGGGGTCCGCCACGCGGATCCGATTCGGTTCACCCCACCCCGCCTCGAGCCCTCGGCCCGACACGAACGGCATCGCGGCCACGCTGGCGGAAACACGCCGAAGAAACTGGCGACGGGACGTCGACATGGAAAACCTCGTGCTGGTCAGGGGGTGCCCGAACAAGATCGCCAGCGGTCGAAGCGGCGTCCAGGGTGTTTTCCGATCTCGACGCCAAACCGCCGCCGCACATCACCCGGTCCGGGTGCGCACGGCGGCGGTGGTGAGGCAGAAGCCTCGGGGGGTCCTTAGCTCGCCGTTACGGCAATCTGCCGCGGCTTGGCCTTCTCGACCTTGGGGAGCGTGATGGTCAGCACCCCATCCTGCGAACGCGCATCGATCCCATTGGTGTCGACCGTCTCTGGCAGCGTGAAGACTCGGCTGAAGCTGCCGTACCGCCGCTCGGATCGGGTCGGGGTATCGACTTCGACTTTCTTGTCGCCGCTGACCGTCAATCGGTTGCCGTCCACTTCGACTTTGACGTCCGCCGCCTTCACGCCGGGTAACTCGAGCGCCACCCGGTACGCCTGGGCATCCTCGGTCACGTCTACCGCCGGAAACCACCCGTTCCCGTTCTGCGCGCCGTTGCCGTTTGCCAACCCGAAGGTCTCATCGAACAGACGATTCACCTCGCGCCACGCGCGCCGAGACTCTGCCGGGCGCTCCATCCATCGAACCAACATCGGATCATCCCTCCTCAGAGATGGTTGTTCTGGATCCGTGAGACATGCGGCCTCACGACTGCCAGGACCAAATGCACCTGGCGTGCCCACCAAAACCGGCCACAATGACAGCACAGCCGCTTTCTACTAAGACCGGCACTGCCATTGTGGCCGAAATTGCTATCGTGAGAGGCATACGAGGTGGAGACAGGATCATTCTGACTTAATTTCAGGGATGCGACGTCTCAATCCGGCCTACCTGACCGCCCTGTTCACCCGGGTTCAATCCGCCCCGTTTCCGCACCATATCTCGATGCGCTTGGTCGACATCGAAATGGACCGGTGCCGGATCGAACTGGATGCCGCGACCGAGCACCTCCAGCCGTTCGGCATCGTTCACGGGGGCGTGATTGCCACCCTGGTCGACACCGCGACCTTCTGGGCAGCATTCGGCCCGATTCCGGCCGATGCCGGACTCGTCAACGTGGACCTCAAACTCAACTATCTCGAGGCGGGGCACCCGGGACGCCTGGTGGCCGAGGGGGTCCTGGTCCGCAGTGGCCGGACCGTGTCCTACGCCGAGGCGACGGTCAGGTCGGAGGACGGGAGGCTGCTGGCGAGAGGTGCGTCGACCCTGATGGTGCTTCCGGGAAAGGGGCTCGATATCCCGGTCCCCAAATTCCTGGACTGACCCACCGGACCATCTTCCGCCCGACCCGCTGGTGCGGTAGATACTTGGGATTCCTGTTGGCACAACGCCGTTGGCGCGCTCCGGGCGCGGGACAATCCCATGACAACGAAACGCACTACACTATTGCTGTCGGTCGCGGCGCTGGCCGGCTGCGGCCCGTCGACTCCCGCGGCCGAGTTCGATGTCTCCCGCTTTGCGCTGGTCGACCTGACCCATGCATTTACTCCCGAAACGTTGTACTGGCCGACCTCGCCATCGGGGTTTCGTCTCGATGAGCTGGCCTACGGGCCGACGCCGGGCGGATGGTTCTACTCGTCCTACGCGTTTGCCGCGCCCGAGCACGGTGGCACTCACCTCGACGCACCCATTCATTTCCACGAGGGCGGCCGCACCGCCGACCAGATTCCGCTCGAACAGCTCGTCAGCAAAGCCGTGGTGATCGACCTCTCGGCTCGAGCGGCCGAGGATCGTGATGCGCGGCTGTCGGTCGAGGAGGTAACCGCCTTCGAGGAGCAGCATGGCCGGATTCCAGCCGGAGCCTTCGTCCTGCTCAAGACCGGGTGGGATCGTCATTGGGGCAACCGGATGGCCTACTTCGGCGACACCACGCCTGGCGATGCCTCGAAGCTGCATTTTCCCGGATTCGGCGCCGACGCCGCCCGGCTGCTGGTCGAAGAGCGCCAGGTCACCGGGCTCGGAATCGATTCTCCCTCGATCGACTACGGCCCGTCGGCTGATTTTCAGGTTCATCGGATCCTGAGCGCCCAAAACGGGATCGCGCTCGAAAATCTGGCCGGACTCAACGGCCTTCCCCCGGTCGGCGCGACGCTCATCGCGCTCCCGATGAAGATTGCCAAGGGGTCGGGAGGCCCGGTTCGGGTCATCGGCCTGGTGCCACGCGCCGCGCCCTGAGCCGTCTTCGCGCGCATCCGACGCCGGCCTGATGCGCACCGAGCGTAGTCGAGGGCACTCCGGCGCTATTTTAGAGCCGCCATGCCTTTCACTATTGCCGTTCACGGCCTTCGGCTGCCTGTCTCGATCGGCTGGACCGACGCCGAGCGCGCCATACCCCAGACGATTCGCTTCGACCTGACGATCGACCTCCCCACGACGCCGGCCGCGGTGCATACCGATGCACTCGACGACACCGTCGACTACGGCGCCGTCTGCGAACGGATCGAGCATCTCGTCACGGGGCGATCGTTCAAACTGATCGAGCGGCTCGCCGGGGCCATCGCCGACGAACTCGGCGATTTGCTACCCGACGGGAGCGCCCTGACACTGGTGGTCACCAAGGAACGGCCGCCGATTCCGGCCGTCGAGGGCGGCGCGTCGGTCACGCTCCGGCGCACCATCGCGCCATGACGCAGCGGGTCCTGCTGGGATTGGGCTCGAACGTGCCCGATCGGATCGGCCATCTCCGCCGGGCCGTACGGGCCTTGGGCCAGGCCTCCGACGATCGCTTTCGGTTGCTTGGCATCTCGCCGATCTATGAATCGGATGCGCTCCTGCCGGACGATGCCCCGCCGGAATGGAACATCCCCTATCTCAATCTTGCCGTCCTGGGCACGACGAGAACGGCGCCACTCGATCTGCTCGACTGGCTCAAACAGATCGAACTGCAACTGGGCCGAGGAAGTGGGCCGCGCTGGTCGCCGCGACGGATCGACCTGGATCTGCTGGCCATCGAGGGTGTCGACCTCGCGGTACCGCGCCTGACGTTGCCGCATCGCGAGGCGGGGCGGCGACCCTTCGTGCTCCTTCCCGTCGCGGATATTGCGCCCGACTGGAGCTTCTCGGCAGAACCCGGCGGCAGGCCCGTGACGGCGGCAGAACTGGCCCGCCCTTGGCGCGCAGATCCGGGCGCGGTGCCGTTTCGGACCCGCCGGGTGGCGCGATACCTCACCGAACTGGTCGGGATCCTCAACATCACCGGCGATTCGTTTTCCGACGGGGGACGCTGGATCGAACCGTCCGCAGCCACCAGCCATGCGGAGCAACTGGTTGCCGATGGCGCCTCCGTCATCGACCTCGGAGCGGAGTCGACCCGCCCGGGCGCCGCGCCGGTCGATCCCGACCTGGAGTGGCACCGCCTCGAACCAGTCATCGCCGGCTTGAGGCAGCGATGGAGCCGCGGCGCCGGGCCGCTGCTCTCGATCGATACTCGCCACGCCGTCACGGCACGGCGCGCCGTCGAGGCGGGAGCCGATTGGATCAATGATGTCAGCGGATTCGATGACCCCGCGATGCTCGACGCGGTGCGGGACTTCGACGGCGACCTGGTCGTGATGCACAGCCTGTCCGTCCCGCCCCGGCCGGATCTGGTGCTACCGACGGATCGGGACCCGGTCGATTCGATTCTCCGCTGGGCCGATGCACGGATCGAACGACTGGTTCAGGCCGGCATTCCGCTCCATCGAATCATCATCGACCCGGGCATCGGATTCGGGAAAACTGCGCAGCAGACCGTCCAGCTGCTTTCACGGGTGGGCGAACTCCGCCAGCTGGGCGTCCGCCTGTTGGTGGGCCACTCGCGCAAATCCTTCCTGAAAACCCTGTTTGCCGAGCGCGAGGGCGATCCCTGCTGGGATCCATCCGATCGGGAAATCGAGACGATGGCGCTCGGCCAGAGTCTGGCGGGATGGAGCGTCGACTATCTTCGCATCCACGGCGTACGAGACACGGCTCGGACACTGGCGGCCGCCGCGCTGGTCGGGCGGCCCGGGGCCTGGTACCCGACCGGGAACTGACCGAGCGTCGGCGGTTCGCCGCCGCTCGGCTTCTGCGCAGGTTACCCGTCGCCTCGACCGCGCTCCACGGCGCCGCCACGTCCCATCCACGATGCGAAGCCACCGCTCAGATCCGTGACATCGGTAAAGCCGTTGGCTCGCAACACGCTGGCCGCAACAGCCGACCGCGCTCCGCCCTGGCAATGCACTCGGATCGGGGCATCCTTCGGCAGCTCATCGAGCCGGCTCGTCAGTTCGGGTAGGGGAATCAAACGCGCCCCGGGAATATGCCCGGCGTCCCACTCCGGCCGGTTCCGAACATCGAGGACCAGAACCTCCCCGTCCTGCTTGCTTCGAAGGGTTTCGATCTCCTGCGACGGCGCGGTTGCCAGGCTACCGCGGTGCGACGCCCACTCGGCCACCACACTGTCGTCAGCCACGCCGACCAGCTGTTCGAAACCGATCACCACCAGTGACTCGACCAGCGTCCGGACCGCCTCAGCGCCGACGTCAGGAAGGATGAAATAGAGCGGCCGGTCATACGGCAGCACCGACCCTGCGTAGGACGTGAAGCTCTTGGTCAAAGGCAGATTGAGCGACCCCGGAATGTGTCCGGCGGCAAAGTGGGTGGCGGGCCGAGTGTCTACCACCACGCCCTTCCGAGCGGCGGCCGTATCTGCAATGGTATCGGCTGTCACCAGCACGGGCTCGGGCAGCCGGCCCAGCACGCGAGGCCCGTCACGGTTGACCACCTTCATGCGGCCGAAATAGCCGGGCGGCTCGGGCTGACCCGCAAGCACCTGACGCACGAACATCTCCTCATCGTCCGTACCGAGCGCCCAGTTGTAGCGCCGTTCGTAACCGACCGTACTCTGCGGCACCGCACCGAGGCCTTTGCCGCAGGCGGAGCCGGCGCCGTGGCCGGGCCAGACCTGCAGATGATCCGGCAGCGTCTTGAACCACTGCAGGCTGCGGAACAACTGTCTCGCACCGGCTTCCGCCGTGTCGGCAATGTGCGCGGCGCGCTCCAGCAGGTCCGGACGGCCCACATCGCCGACGAAGACGAAATCACCGGTCACGATCCCCATCGGCTCCTCGGCGGCCGCGCCGTCGGTCACCAGGAAGCTGAGATGTTCGGGCGTGTGACCCGGCGTGTGCTTCGCCACGACACGGATATTCCCGATCGTGATGGTATCGCCGTCGCCGATCACGGTGACGTTGCTTTCATCGCGGAAACCGTACTGCCAGTCCGACGGCCCGGCGCCCGTGAGGTACATCCGGGCGCCCGTGGCCGCCGCCAGTTCCCGCATCCCGGAGACATAGTCGGCGTGGATATGGGTGTCCGCAATCGCGACGATCTGGAGACCCTCCTGGCGCGCAACGTCCAGATAGGGTTCGATCACCCGCGTCGGATCGACGACCAGCGCGGTTCCGTTGGCCTGGCATCCGATCAGATACCCGGACTGAAAGAGATGGTCGTTGGCAATCCGTCGAAAGAACATGTGATACCTACCTGCCGACAGTGACGAGAACGATGAGACCAATGGTGACGAGGAGCCCTGCAAACGCCCGCCGCAGCACGAGCTGCGAGACGCGCGGGGCCAGGCGCGTCCCGATCAGCGCACCTAGCACCATCGGAATCATGAAAAGCAAAGCGGCGCTCAAATCGAGCGCCGCATGACGAAGATGGGTAATGAGACCCACGGTACAGCTCACGACGATGAGGGCGAGGCTGGTGCCGACCGCGTGACGGATCGCCAGACCGCCCAGCAAGGTCAGCACCGGCACATAGAGGAAGCCGCCCCCGACGCCGACCAGGCCCGTCAGAAAACCGACCGCGGCGCCCAGCACGGCAATCAGCCACCATGAACGCCGCGGCCCGGCCAGTTCGGTCTCGACCGAAACGGGGGTCGGCCCCGCCAGCATCGCAATCGACGCACCAAGCAGGAGCGCCCCGAACACGATCATCTGCGTACGCGACGAAATATGCGCAGCGGCCATGCCGCCGCCGAACGCGCCGGCCATGGCCGAAGGGGCAAACGCCACGACGGCATTCCAGCGCACGGCCTGCATCCGCTGGTAGGCAATCAGGCCGACGATGCTGGCGACGCCCACGATCAGCAGGCTCATCGGCACGGCGGCCTTGATGTCGTAATGGAGCACATAGACGAGCACGGGGACGGTCAGAATGGCGCCGCCCGCCCCGAGAATACCCAGGACCATCCCGATCAGACCCGCCAGCACACCACCCAGAAGCGTCATTGCACCCGTAGTCTAGTCGGAGGCGCCTCTGCGCGCCTCACTCGAAATCCGTCTCACGCCGGCGCTCCTGCCGGCCCCGCCCCACCAGATCGATCAGCCGACGGAGGTCGAACGGCTTTTGCAGCACCGGCGCTTCCAGCCGCTCGAGAAACTCGACCACGCCGGGCGAGGTGGTGTCTCCCGTGATCACGATGGTTCGCGCGGCAAGCTCGGGATAGAGGGCCCGCAGCTTGTCGTACAGCTCCATCCCTGAAACACCCGGCATCCGGAGGTCGGTCACCACGGCATCGTAGTCGACCGCGCGGCCCCCCACTTCGATTCGAAGCCAGGCCTCTCCGCCGTCCGCAGCTTCGTCGACCAGCCAGCCCCGCCGCTCGAACGCGCGGCGCATTGCGCTCCGAATCGAGGACTCGTCGTCGACGATCAGCACCCGCCCCGGTTGCTCGGCAGCCAACGCGTTCTGAATTTCGGCCTCCTGAGCCGTCAGGAGCAATGGCGGCAGGCGACGGTCGACCATCGGAAGTTCGATCGTGAATCGGGCACCTCCGGTCGGGCGGTTCTCTGCCGTAATGGTGCCGCCGTGCTGGTCGACGATGGCGTGCGACACCGAAAGGCCCAGTCCGGTCCCGTAACCCTCGGGTTTCGTGGTAAAGAACGGCTCGAAGAGACGCAGCATGATCTCGGGCGCAATACCCGGCCCGGCATCATCCACCTGGAAAACCACTCGGCTGTCCCGGGTAAACACGCCGACCCCGACGGTGTCGCCCGCGGGCGAGGCCTGCAACGCGTTGGTCAGCAGGTTGGTGAGCACCTGCTCGATGCCGGTAACGTCGACCTCGATCGAGGGCAGGTCCGGCGCAATGGCGACGTCGAGTTCGATCTGCCGAGCTGCCGCTTCGCGCTCGAAGACCCGGGTCACGCGGGCCACCAGCTCCGCGGGGTCGATTCGCCGCCGCTCCTCCCGCCTGCTGCGCGCAAAGACGAGCAGGTCGCTCACGATGACCCGGCAGCGCTCCGCCTGCTGGTTGATCGTGGTAACAGCTTCGCGATCCTCCTCGGATTGAGCGGTGGCCATCAGGTCCTGCGAAAAGGCAATGATCGCGGTCAGCGGATTGTTGAGTTCGTGGGCAACACCCGAGACCATCCGCCCCACCGCCTCGAGACGGGCCGCCTGGGCCAGCTCGTCCTGCATGCGATGATACTCGTGCCGGGCCCGGATCTGTTCGGTCAGGTCGCGCAGGACCAACACCCAGCCTCGGCCGGCGCCGTCACCGAAGGTGGAAGCAGCCACTTCGAGGGGAAACTCGTCCCCGTTTGCGCGCCAGCCGATGCATTCGTGCCGGACCGCCACATCGGGGTTGGCCTCGGACCGCCGGGTCCGGACCGCCATCTGGTTCCAGAGCGACTGCCGGCCGGCCTCGATTTTGAGAAACTGATCGAATGGCTGGCCGCGCACCTGAGTCGCCTCGACGCCGAGCATTGCTTCGGCCGCACGATTCATGAGATCGATCGTCCGATCGGCGCGAAGCGTGACGATACCGTCGTGCGCCGCCCGCAGCACTTCGGTGATCCGCTCCTGCTCCGTGGTGGCATCGGTCACGCGCTCCTGCTCGGTCTCCTTCTCCTCGCGGTGGCCTTGTTCGACCAGCGTCAGCGCCATCCCGACGCCCAGGGCCGCTACCTGGGCTGTATCGATGAACGCGCTGTACGAAAGGAGGACGCCAAGCCACCCGCCCATCCTGCCCGCCGGACCGTCCGCCACGACGATCCCGGCCCAGTAGAATCCATACGACAGCACCATCCAGCCGAGCGCCAGCAGCAGGATGGTCGTTCCGAGACCCCGCTTGGACTCCTTGATCCCCAGCAAGCGCCAGGCAGCAAATCCCGCGGCGGGTACCGCCACAGCCGCCTGGGCTATCACGAACGGTTGGAAGCGATCGCTGAACGCGGCCACGGCGATCCCGATCACGGTCGCGACCGCCGGAACGACCGAACGCTCGATCCGGGTGGCCGGGTGTTCGCGGGCCAGGATGATGACGCCGAGGGCTACCCAGCCGACGAACAACAGCTTCGCAACGTGATGGATGGCGGTGGGCAGAAAGCCGACGACGGAAGTCAGTGATTCGTCGCCGCTGGACAGCCCGAACTCGAGCCCGTAGCGAAGCCCCATGGCGAGGAGGGAAACCAGCAGTGCCACGAGGGCCCGGTTCCACCACGGGAGGTAACCCCGGTCTCCCGCCCGGTGTTGTAATCCCATGACCAGAACGCCGACGAGCACGACGGCAACGAACTGGACGATGACGCCGATGAGGCGGATGCCGGCGGGAGCGAGGAGGACATCCATTGGCCGGAAATTAGTCCCGCCGGCCGTGACTCAAAAGCGGGGGCGTCGTCAGGACGGCAGGTAAATCTCCCCGCCCGCGCCGCGGAACTCCTCCGCCTTGCGATCGAGCTCCGCCTGCCGCTTGGCCTCGGCGCGTACATCCTGCGTGATCTTCATCGAGCAGAACTTCGGTCCGCACATCGAACAGAAGTGCGCTACTTTGGCTCCCTGCGCAGGCAGGGTTTCGTCATGAAAGGCGCGGGCCGTGACGGGATCGAGCGCCAGGTTGAACTGGTCCTCCCACCGAAACTCGAAACGCGCCTTGGACAGCGCATCGTCCCATTCGCGCGCCCGGGGATGCCCCTTGGCCAGATCGGCCGCGTGCGCAGCAATCTTGTACGCAATCACCCCGGCCTTGACGTCGTCGCGGTTGGGAAGGCCGAGATGTTCTTTCGGGGTGACGTAGCAGAGCATGGCCGTGCCGAACCACCCGATCATCGCAGCGCCGATGGCGCTGGTGATGTGATCGTACCCCGGCGCGATGTCGGTAGTGAGCGGACCCAGCGTGTAGAACGGCGCCTCCTGGCACCATTCCAGCTGCTTCTCCATGTTCTCCTTGATGAGATGCATGGGCACGTGTCCGGGTCCTTCGTTCATCACCTGCACGTCGTGTCGCCAGGCAATCCGATTGAGTTCACCCTGCGTCTCGAGTTCGGCGAACTGCGCCGCATCGTTGGCATCGGCAATGCTGCCGGGCCGGAGCCCGTCGCCCAGCGAGAACGAGACGTCATACGCCGCCATGATCTCGCAGATTTCGTCGAAGCGGGTGTAGAGAAAGTTCTCTTTGTGGTGGGCCAGGCACCACTTGGCCATGATCGACCCGCCGCGACTGACGATACCCGTGACACGATTGGCGGTGAGCGGCACGTAGCGCAGCAACACGCCGGCGTGGACGGTGAAGTAGTCGACCCCCTGCTCCGCCTGTTCGATCAGGGTATCGCGATAGATCTCCCAGGTCAGGTCTTCCGGTACACCGTCGACCTTTTCCAGCGCCTGGTAGATGGGCACCGTTCCGATCGGGACGGCCGAATTCCGAATGATCCACTGGCGGGTCTCATGGATGTCTTTGCCGGTCGACAGATCCATGACCGTATCGGCGCCCCAGAGAGTCGCCCACCGCAACTTCTCGACCTCGTCGGCAATCGAACTCTTGACCGCCGAGTTGCCGATATTGGCGTTGATCTTGACGTGGAACGCGCGGCCGATGACCATCGGCTCGAGTTCGGGATGATTGATATTGGCGGGAATGATGGCTCGGCCGCGGGCCACCTCACTGCGAACGAACTCGGGCGTCATCCCCTCGCGCAGCGCCACGAACTCCATTTCCGGCGTGATTTCGTTCCGGCGGGCGTAGTACAGTTGGGTGACCGGACCACTACCGCGCAGGACTTTGCGGGTCAGTCCGGCCGGCATCGGGATGCCTAACGCCTGGTCCCGTCCCTCGACCTCCGCCACGGTCCGTTCGACGATCCAGGGCTGGCGAATCGGCGGAAGTCCGGTCTCCACCGGCAGGCCATGCGGGCCGCTCGGATCGTAGACCCGAATCGGCGGTTCGCCGCCGGAAAGACCGATTTCGCGCACCGGTACCCGAATACCTCGCGTGCCTTCCAGATAGACACGGCGGGAATTGGGAAACGCAGTTCCGTAGTCGGTGGACAGGGGTTCGGAAACGGTGGGCGTAGCCATGGCGATCTCCTCATCGGACCGGGCAGGACGACGCGAGACCACCCCCTCGCCGCCTCCCTACGCCGGTCTCAACCGGGTCAGGTTCCAAGGGACTCTCTCAATCCCGCGGATGCGGGATACCCCTGGCGGATTGCCTGAAGGATAGCGCCGATTCCAGGGAAAACCCAGACGAACGACGACCCGGCGTAACGCCGTCATATCTTTACCTCATGTCCTCCACTTCCCGAACCCTGAGTAACCTCTGGCACAAGCTCGCTCCGCTGCCCGGCGGGCCCTGGTTATTCAGTCGTCTCTTCGGTCGATTCGTGCCGTACTCGGGATCAGTCGGCGCCGTGATTCGGGCGCTGGAGCCCGGCTACTGTCGAACCACGCTGCGGGATCGTCGACGGGTCCGCAACCACCTCGATTCAATTCACGCCATTGCCCTGGTCAACCTGGGTGAGTTGACGAGCGGTCTGGCAATGACGATGGCACTGCCTGATGACATCCGCGGCATCGTAACGGAGATCGGAGCCGTCTACCTCAAGAAAGCCCGCGGCACGCTGACCGCGCAGGCGCGCGTCACGGTTCCGGAAGTCGGGGCCGATCCAATCGAGATCCGCGTCGAGACAGTAATCACCGACGCCAGCCCCGCAACGCTTGACCCTGCACCTGCTTCAGGGTTTAGCGTTCGGCCTTCGACTTCAGGGACCTCTACGATGGCAGGACACGATTCCATGCGGCCCGGATCTCCGGGCGCCGATCCGACGGCCTTCAGCGCCGCGGGCAACGTAGTGTGCCGGGTACATACCGTGTGGCGGTTGGCCCGGAGACAATCGTGAGATTGGGCTGCCTCACACTGATCCTCTCCTCAGCGATTCCGACACTGCTGTCCGCCCAGAGCGTCGACTCGCTCGCAACCGCCCACATCCGGATCGAACATGACGCCCGTCCGGTCGAGGCGGCCGTGGTACGGAGTGGTCGCCAGGTCCACCAGACCGACGCGGACGGCAGGGCGATACTGCGCCTGCCTGCCGGGCACCACACGGTCATGGTATCACGCATCGGGTTCCGGCCGGACACGTCGAGCATCGTGCTTCGGAGCGGACAGGATACGACGTTCACCATCGCACTCGAGACCCTGCAGGCCGAACTCGACGAACTCGTCGTCAGCGCCACGCGCAGCGAGCGGCGGGTCGAGGATACGCCGCTCCGCGTCGAGGTCATCGACGAGGAAGAGATCGGCGAGAAGATCGCGATGACGCCCGGCGACATCGCCATGATGCTCAACGAAACCGCCGGACTCCGGGTTCAGACCACGTCGCCTTCGTTGGGCGGAGCCAACGTCCGAATCCAGGGACTGTCAGGCCGCTACTCGCTGCTGCTCGCTGACGGACTCCCCCTCTACGGGGGCCAGGCAGGCGGGCTCGGCCTGCTGCAGATTCCGCCCGTCGACCTGGGTCGAGTCGAGATCATCAAAGGTTCGGTCTCGGCGCTCTACGGCAGCGCGGCGCTGGGGGGCGTCGTCAACCTGATCTCACGCCGTCCCGGAACCGACCCGGAAGCCACCCTGATCCTCAATCAGACGTCGCGGGGCGGCTCCGATGCGGTCTTCTACAGCGCGGCACCCCTATCCTCGCGCTGGGGCTACTCGCTGCTCGCCGGCGCCCATCGGCAGGCGCGCAACGACCTCGACGCCGACGGCTGGACCGACATGCCCGGCTATCGACGCGCCGTGGTTCGTCCCCGCTTCTACTTCAGCGACGACCGCGGACGGAGCGCCTTCATTACCGCGGGCTTCACCGCCGAACAGCGCGACGGCGGCACGCTGACGGGACGGACCGCGCCCGACGGACAGGCCTTCGTGGAGTCGCTGCGGACCTACCGTGCCGACCTGGGCGGCCTGGCCCGGTGGGTCGTACCGGCCGGCGCCCTGGAGGGCTCCATCGTGTCGGTCCGCGGCTCAGCCATGGAGCAGCGGCATGCCCATCGCTTCGGCGTCATCGGCGAAGACGACCGGCATCGGACCTTCTTTACGGAGGCAGCGATTACCGTTCCGCGAGGGCCGGTCACCTATGTCGCCGGCGCGGCCGTCCAGAGCGATGCGTATCGGGCCAGCGACGTCCCCGCCTTCGACTACACCCATACTATTCCCGCGGCATTTGCGCAGGTGGACCTCGACCCGGCTCCGTGGCTTGCGCTGTCGGCCAGCGGCCGCGTCGACCGGCACAACGTGTACGGCACGTTTCTCAATCCGCGGGTCTCGCTGCTGTTGCGCCGGCCGACCGAAGACGCGGCCTGGGCAGGATGGACGGCCCGACTGTCGGGCGGGACGGGTGCGTTTGCCCCGACGCCGTTCACGGAGGTGACCGAAGTCACCGGCTTGACGCCGCTGCTTCCGCCCGAGGGTCTCGTTGCCGAACGGGCTCGCAATCTGTCGCTCGATATCGGGGGGCCGGTCGCGACGGCGCTGGGCAGACTCGAACTCAACGGCACCCTGTTCGCCTCGCAGGTGCGCCATCCGGTTCAGGTCGAGGAGGCGATCGGCACGGCGCCCGGCGGCGCCGGCCGTCTGCAGCTGGTCAACGCGAGCGAACCGACCAGGATGTGGGGCGGCGAAGTCCTGGTCAGGCTGGTCCATCAGTTGGACGGCGACGACGACGAGGGCGATGAGCATGCCGACGCCGAGCCGGATCACCATGGCGGTCGCGCGCTTCGCATCACCGCGACCTACACCCATCTGCGGGGCACCGAATGCGATCCCGGCGCCGGCAGCGGCAGCTGTCTTCGCCGAGTCACCCCGCTCACGCCACGCCACGCGGTCGGCATGGTCGCGAGTGTGGAGGACGAAGGGAAAAGCCGAATCGGCCTGGAGCTGTACTACACCGGGAAGCAGGCGCTCGAGCAGAACCCCTATCGCCGGGAAAGCCGCCCCTATCTGGTGGTCGGATTGCTTGCTGAGCAGCAGTTCGGTTCGGTTCGTGTTTTCATCAACGGCGAGAACCTGGCCAACGTTCGCCAGACCCGGGTTCATCCGTTGGTCCTCCCCACCCGCGGCGAGGGGGGCCGGTGGACGACCGATGTCTGGAGCCTGCTCGAGGGCCGTTCCGTCAACGGCGGCGTGCGGATTGCTTTGCGCCGGACGGTCGACCGCCATTGACCGTGAGCCTGCCGGACCCCGAGGCCATCCCTTCGGGGTCCGACTCCGGTAGTTTATTCAGCTCATGACGCTCGAAACGCCGCTGACCCGGCACGCCGGGATTGCGCTCCCCATCATCGGCGGAGCCATGTATCCATGCAGCAACGCCGAACTGGTTGCCGCCGTCTCCGAGGCCGGCGGGACCGGGATCGTCCAGCCCATTTCCCTGACCTATGTCCATGGACACGAGTACCGGGCGGGGCTCCGCGCCATCCGGGCGCTCACGACCAAGCCGTTCGGTTTGAATGCGCTGATCGAAGCGTCGTCCCGGTCCTACCATGAACGGATGGTGACCTGGGTCAACGTGGCACTGGAAGAGGGCGTGCGATTCTTCGTGACATCACTCGGCAATCCCCGCTGGGTGGTCAAGGCCGTGACCCCGTTCGGCGGGATCGTCTATCACGACGTCACCGAGCGCAAATGGGCGCTCAAGGGACGTGACGGCGGCGTCCACGGATTGATCGCCGTCAATCGGCGCGCCGGGGGCCACTCGGGCGAGCGGTCGCCCGAGGCGCTGCTGGCCGAATTGCAGGACCTCGGTTTGCCGGTGGTGTGCGCGGGCGGGATCGGGTCCGGCCCCGAGTTCGCCGCCGCGCTCCGGATGGGATACGCCGGCGTCCAGCTCGGCACCCGGCTGATCGCCACTCCCGAGTGCACGGCAAGCGATGCCTACAAACAGGCCATCCTGGCCGCGCGTGAGGACGACATCGTGCACACCGAGCGGCTGAGCGGCGTGCCGGTTGCGGTGATTCGCACGCCGTACATCGAACGGATCGGCACCCGGATCGGCCCGATTGCGCGCCGGCTCTTCCGGGGCAGGCGGACCAAGAAATGGATCCGGGCCTGGTACGGTCTGCGCGGCTTCTACCAACTCAAGAAAACCTCGATTGCCGGCGAGGCCCGCGCCGACGACCCCGCTCGCGCCGTCTGGCAGGCCGGAAAAAGTGTCGCCACCATCGATCGGATCGAGCCGGTGGCCGAGATCTTTGCGGACTTTGCCCGTTCGGCAGACCACGCCTGACCGCGAACCTTCCATGAACATCCCCGTGATTGCGCGGGCAACCGGCCTGCTCATTCTCTCGAACGTCTTCATGACGTTCGCCTGGTACGCACATCTCCGGAACATGAACCAGCGCCCCTGGTATATCGCGGCGCTGGTCAGCTGGGGCATTGCCCTGTTCGAATATCTGATCCAGGTGCCGGCCAACCGGATCGGCTACACTGCGATGAACCTGGGCCAGCTCAAGATCCTGCAGGAAGTCATTACGCTCGGCGTGTTCGTTCCCTTTGCCATCTTCTACATGCGCGAGCCTCTCAAGCTCGATTACCTGTGGGCCGCGCTCTGTCTGGTGGCCGCCGCCTATTTCGTGTTCCGCAACGGCGGCAATTGACCGGGATCACGACCCCGGGGCGCCTCACGCGCGGGCGTGTGGCGGCATCGCTGGACCCGGGCCATATTCCCGGGATGCGCGCCCTCCGAGCTCTGCTCCTCACCGCCCTGGTTGCTGCGTGTACCCCGACGACGCCCGGCCTCGCGCCGATCGACGATTGGACGGGACCGGCCGGCAGCCGGACGCCCTTCCTGACGCCGACCGCCGACGGGGGCCTCCTGCTCACCTGGTTCGAGCCCGAAGGTGACAGCGCCTTTGCCCTGCGGATTGCCCGGCGCGATCCGTCGGGATGGTCGACCCCGGCTACGGTAGCTTCGCATCGGCCGTTCTTCGTCAATTGGGCCGATTTTCCGTCGGCGGTCGAAACGAGCACCGGGGCGTGGGTGGTCCACTGGCTCGAAAAGACGGCGGCCTCGACCTACGCCTATCACGTCATGCTGACCCGATCCGAAGATGGCGGCCGGACCTGGTCGGCGCCGGTGGTGGCGCACCAGGATCTGAGTCCAACCGAACACGGCTTCGTCGCGATGATCCCGGACGCGACGGACGGCGTGGCCGTCACCTGGCTCGACGGGGGCCGCATGGTCGACTCCGGGGGAAGCATGACGGTGCGCAACGCCACCTTCACGGCCGGCGGAACGACCATCGATGAGCAGGTGCTCGACCCGCGCACCTGCGAGTGCTGCCAGGTCTCGATGGCCCGGGCGGCCGGCGGCCTGGTTGCTGCGTATCGTGATCGCTCCGACGCCGAGGTGCGCGACATCGCCGTGGTCCGTCAGATCAACGGCGCCTGGTCCACGCCCGTTCGTGTTGCCGACGACGGCTGGGCCATCCGTGCCTGTCCCGTCAACGGACCATCGATCGCTGCCGACGGCGAGGCTGTTGCGGTCGGTTGGTACACGGGCGCCAACGATACGCCGCGAGTCCGGCTGGCCTTCTCGCGGGACGGCGGCGCCAGCTTCGATGCGCCCGTGGTGCTCGACGACGGCAAACCGCTCGGCCGAGTCCACCTCCAGCTCACGGCGCCGACGCGCGCGGTGGCCGTCTGGCTCGAAGACGGCGACAGCCTTGCCACCTGGCGTCTGCGACGAGTCACCGCTGGGAACGCGGCGGAGCCGTCGTTTCGTATCGCCACCACGGACCGCGGCCGCCGCGCCGGGTTCGCACGTACCGCGCTGGCGGGCGATGACCTCTATCTGACCTGGGCCGACCCCGGCGCATCCACGGCCGAGAGTCGCGTGCGGGTGGTCCGCGTTCCGCTAGCCCG
Organism: Gemmatimonadales bacterium; assembly: GCA_037189525.1. GTDB lineage: Bacteria > Gemmatimonadota > Gemmatimonadetes > Gemmatimonadales > GWC2-71-9 > SHZU01. Next base: position 592,974 of record JBBCJC010000002.1, on the reverse strand, counting down.
GTAGACGGAAGCGGGCCGTCGATGCTCGACCACGCGCGGCCGCGCATATTACCATGACCCTTTCTGCGATCGAAGACACTCCGTGGGAACCTTACCCGACCGAGGACCCGAAGGGGGTTCCCCTCGTGATCCGGCGTCAGGTACTGAGCCCGGGGCTGCGGAACTACCGGGACGTGGTCGCTGCACTGCCGCTGTCGTACCAGACGGATCCGGAGCGGAGCTATCCGGTCGTGTACATGCAGGATGGGCAGAACCTGTTCGACCCCGCCACGAGCTATGCGGGAGACTGGCGGCTCAGCCAAACCCTGGCCGAGCTGAGCCGGGAAGGCACGGAAGCGATCGTGGTCGGGATTGCCAACGGCGGCAAGCATCGCCTCGACGAGTACAGCCCCTTCCAGCATCCCGGCCGAGGCGGCGGGGCCGGCGACCGATACCTCGCATTCGTGGCGGAGACCCTCAAACCGCTGGTCGACCGCAGCTTCCGCACCCGGCCGGAGCGCCAGCAGACCTTCATTGCCGGGTCCTCGATGGGCGGCTTGATCAGCCTGTACGCGCTCTATCGGTACGCGGACGTGTTCGGGGGCGCCGCGGCGTTGAGCCCGTCACTCTGGTTTGCCAACCGCGCGATCCTTCGCTATGTCGAGGAGCATGCGGACCTGGCGGTTGGTAATCTGTATCTCGATATCGGCCTCAAAGAGCCGGAGTCGGCCATCGAGGATGTCCGCCTGCTGCGGGATCTGATCTACCGGTACGGATCCATGTCGGACACCGAGTTCTACTATGTGGAGGATGCCGCCGGACGGCACAATGAGGCCACCTGGGGCGCCCGGGTCAGTCAGGCCTTACCGTTCCTGCTGGGAACGGATGCGCCGAACCGGCCCGGGTTGATCGAAGTTCCCAGGTAGAAGCTCAGCCGTCCTGCCGAAGGCTCTCCACCGGGCCGACCGGCGCCCCGCAATCGGAAGCGTTCGCTGCTACCGGCGCTGATCCACGAGCTCCAGCAACGTCCGCACCGCCGCCTCCAACTGCTGGTCCCGCCCCGTAATGACCACGTGGGGATCGTTCGCCACGCGGATATCGGGCTCCGTCTGCCAGTTTTCCAGATACCGCCCCGTGGTGGCGTCCTTGACGCCCATCCCCGGCACGCCGAAGCGGAGCCCGTCGAGCAGCGGCCCGCCGCCGGAGAAGGTGCAGGTACCGGGTACCGGCATCCCGATCAGGGGACCGATCTTCAACGTCTGATAGGTCCACGCAAAGCAGTGCCCGTCGCTGTAGTTGCCTTCATTGGCTAGCGCCACGCTTGGTTTGGTCCAGCGGAAGTTGGGCTCGAACCCGCGGCTCCGCGTGTCGGTGGAATAGTCGAAGAAGCGGACCCCGGTCAGGAACATCTCCAGATCGGCCACCAGATCGCCGCCGCCGTTGAAGCGGGTGTCGACCACCAGACCCTCCCGATCGGGGAACTTGCCGAGCACCTCTTCGAAGGCGTTGCGATAGGCGCCGTCGTTCATCCCGGGCACATGGATGTAGCCGAGTCGTCCTTTGCTCAGCCGGTCCACTTCTTCCTGGTTGATGCGGACCCACCGCTGATACCGGAGACGGGATTCCACCGCCAGCGTCACCGGCTTGGCGACGATCTCGCGCGTGGTCGTCCCGGTGCGAAGCCGGAGATGCACGTTGCGATCAGCTTTCCGGTTCAGGAACTCGGCCAGGTCGCGGTTCGCCGGGATCTCTTCGCCGTCAATGGCCTCGATGACCGTACCCGGGGTGACGTTCATGCCAGCCTTGTCGAGTGGCCCGCCGCGCAGCACTTCGGTGATCGTGATCCCGGCTCGTGCCGCCGACTGGTCGTAGAAGATGCCCAGCGACGCCGTGGCGTCGTCGCCCGGCGAGGAGGTGGTGTATCGCGCTCCGCTGTGGCTGACGTTGAGCTCACCCAGCAACTCGCTCAGGAGCTCGACGAACTCGTAGTTGTTCCCGATGTGCGGCAGGTACTTCTCGTACTGGGACCGGAGACCGTTCCAGTCGGCCCCGTGAAAGCTGCGCGTGTAGTAGGTGTCCCGCGTCCGGCGCCACACCTGGTCGAACATCGCCGTGCGCTCCGCCGCTCCATCGGCTGTCATCTCGCCGCGAATCGTGACGTTGTCCCGCTTGCCGGTGGCTGGATCGATCCGCGAAATCGCTCCGTCGGCGAGCAGGAAGATGTGCTTCTGCTCCTTGTCCCACACCATCCGGCCGTTGTTGGCGGCGAGCGCCACGAGCTGGCGGGTCTCACGGGTGCGCAGGGTCGTGGCCCAGAGATTGAGTCCGCGTTCGAAGCGGGCCAGGTAGTAAAGCGTCTCGCCGTCCTTGCTCACGAGCGCGTCGCCTAGGGCCGACGAATGGATCGTCAGCCGGGCCCGCCGGTCGGACGCGCCGTCCAGGTCGAGCGCGACGGGCGCCACGGGTCGCGGGCTTGCCGTATCCGCCTTGGGCCGGCTCTTCTCTGCCTGCTCTTCGGCCTCTTTGACCAGGGCGAACTCCTCCTTGGTCAGGTTGTGCCGGTCCCACGCCGCCTGGGTAAAGAACATCGCGTAGGCGTCGGACTGGGTGCCGCCGCCCATCGCCAGCGACTTGAGCCCGTCTCGGTTGCTGCGCCAGAGCATCGCCGTCCCGCCGAGAATCCAGGTGGCGGTGCCGTTGTTGAACCCGCTTCGCGTCAGATTGACCGGCGCGCTCTTGCCGTCCGTTGCTACGATACCGACGTCGGATGGTGCGATCCCCGGCTTGTTGTAGTCGAACAGGATCCACTTCCCGTCCGGGCTCCACTGGAAGTGATGGTTCGGTCCCGTCGAAAAGATGTGGCGGTCGGTTAGCAGAGTCCGCGTCTGCCGGGTCGCGAGCGTGCGCACGCGCAGCGTGTTACCGTCCTCGATGTAGGCGAGCTCGGTTCCGTCGGGCGAATAGGCGGGCTGGAAGTTCTGGCGCTCATCGACGATGAGCGGCGTTTCCCGAATCAGCGTCGAGGCGTAAAAGTGCGGCTCCGTATCGCGCACCCGGCGCGCTTCGTAGATGCCCCATCGGCCGCCGCGCTCCGACGCGTAGACGATCGCTTTACCGTCCGGAGAAAAGCCGACGTTGGTCTCGGTCTCGGGCGTGCGGGTGATCTGTTTGGTCACCCCGCCTTCAACGCTGGTCACGAACACGTCGCCGCGGAAGACGAAGGCGACCTCCTTGCCGCTCGGCGCGACGGCGAGTTCCCCGGCTCCGCCGGTCACGGGGATTACCCGCGTGTTGTTGGCATGCGCGTCGGTCACGATGGTCACGGGCACCTGCCTGGGCTCGCCGCCCGGCGCCAGCGTGTAAATCCGGCCGTCGTATCCGAAGGCCAACGTGCCGTCCTCCGCCCCGGTCAGGAACCGGACCGGATAGCCGGTGAACCGGGTAAGCTGCTGCGATGCGCCACCGTCCAGGCTCATCCGATGGACGTTGAACGATCCGCTCGTTTCGCTGAGGTAAACAAACGCGCGTTCGTCCGGCGTGAAGACCGGTAGCTGGTCCTCGCCTTCGAACGTGGTGATCCGCCGGTGCGAGCCACCCTCGCGATCGTGAATCCAGATATCCCGCGCCGCAGCGGACACCTGGTGCTTCCGCCACCGGTCCTCGCCGACTTTCATGTCCATGTACAGCAGCCGGCGGCCATCCCGGCTGACCGAGACCGCCTCCGCCGGCGTCGTCAGGAGCTGCACCGGACGCCCGCCCGCAACCGGAACCTGATAGAGCTCGCCTTGCGACCCACCCGGGTGATGACGACTGGCACGATCGTCCAACCGGACGGCGCCGAAGAGCACCTGCTGCCCGTCGTGACTGAACGCATACGGGTATTCGGCGGCGGAGTGGAAGGTCAGCCGTTTGGCTTCGCCGCCCTCGGCCGGGATCACGAAGATGTCGAAGTTGCCGTAGCGATCGCTGGCGAACGCAAGCTGGCGGCCGTCCCGGCCCCAAACCGGCATGAAATCGTGCGCCGGGTGCGTCGTCAGCTGCGTCGCCGTGCCGCCCGCAGCCGGTACCCGGTACAGATCGCCTTTGTAGACGAAGGCAATGGTCCGACCATCGGGCGAGATGGCGGGATAGCGCATCCAGCTCGCCGGAGCCTGCTGCGCATCGAGTGCCGACACGGAAAGGAACGCCACGAGACCGAGGATGACTCGGCCGGCCAGTATGCACGTCCGCATAGAGAAAAACCTTCGCGGGATATGATTCGGTGCGCCGAAATCGGCATGGATTAGGTGCGTAGGATGATATCGGCCCCGGCAGCGAGGCGCCAGGCAGACCGGTCACGCCTCTCCCGGCGCCGTACGGATCCGCAAAATATTGTCATATATCGGCTTAGAGCATCAACGCCGGCCAGCCCTGTCCTTCGCTCACGAGGCACCCGCCTTTCCGATAGGCGCGCACATCGCGTCCTGAGCCCGGGCTGCGGAACTACCGCGATGTGGTCGCCGCGCTGCCGCTCTCCTACCATCAGGACTTGTAACGGCACTGCTCGTGAGTCGGAGAGTTGTGATGCAGGCAATATAAAGTCATATTGCAGTCATGGCCTTACGTACCCTGACCATCCGGGGCGTACCGGACGCCGCTCTGCAGCGACTCCGTGCCCGCGCCGCAGCCAATCGTCGAAGCCTGAACGGCGAGCTGCTCTCGATCCTGGATGACGCCGCCCGCGACGATGTTCCCCCGCCGGCGGGTCAGATGGTCCGGGAACCGGCCTCTCCTCCATACCTGGCAGATCCCGAACTCCCGGTACCCCTCGTGAGTGCCCTGGATCACGATGCCCTGGCTGCGGCATGTCGTCGCCACCACATTACCTGGCTAGCGCTGTTCGGCTCCCAGGCACGGGGCATGGCGCGCCCGGACAGCGACGTGGACGTGATCGTGGACTTCGCGCCGGGAAAGACACCCGGGTTCGGGATCGTGCGGGTCGCCGAGGCGCTGGGTAACGTATTTGGCGGCCGGCGAGTCGACCTGGTGACCCGCCGCGGGCTGTCACCGCGAGTCCGAGGGCATGTGCTGGCATCGGCGAGGCTGCTCTATGCCGCGGGATGACCGGGCCACACTGGAGCAGATGCTCGACACGGCACGCCAGATTCGCAGCCTGGTACGCGGGCACACCCCCGAGGCGTTCGCGACCGATGTGCTCCGTCAGCTCGCGTTGCTCCATCTCATCCAGCGGCTCGGCGAGGCCGCCAGCCGGCTCTCGGCAGACTTCCGGGCCGACCATCCCGAGTTTCCCTGGGGCGAGATGATCGGGATGCGCAACCGGATCGTGCACGGGTACGATGACGTCGACCCTGATATCGTGTGGCGGGTGGCCACCGAAGACATCGAGCCGGTCGTCGCCGCGCTGGAACGGGCCCTGGTGAATTGACGCGACCCGACTTCCCGGTTGCCGGGAAGCACCGTACATTCGCTCTATCCCCTGTCTCTCATCCCACAGGACCACAATCGCATGTCGTCGGATCCCAAGAAGATCGGCCTGATCGTCGGCCGCGAATGGAGCTGGCCGCCCGCCTTCATCGAGGAAGTCAACAATCGGGACCAGGGCGTCGTGGCGGAGTTCGTCACGCTGGATGCCCCTCGGATGGACGGACCGGTGCCCTACCAGGTCATCATCGACCGCATTTCTCACGAAGTGCCGTTCTATCGGACGTACCTCAAGTACGCCGTCCTCCAGGGCGCCACGGTCATCAATAACCCGTTCATGTGGACCGCCGACGATAAGTTCTTCGGCGCCAGCCTGGCGACATCACTGGGCCTGGCCAGTCCCAAAACGGTGGTGCTGCCCAACAAGGAGTATGTGCCGGGCATCGTGCACACCGAGAGCCTCCGTAACCTGGCCTTCCCGCTCGATTGGCAGGCCATCGTCGACTACGTCGGGCTCCCCTGTGTCCTCAAGGACGCGCATGGCGGCGGGTGGCGGGATGTCTACATCTGCCGAAGCCTGGAAGAACTGCTCTACCACTACGATCGCTCGGGCCTGCTCACCATGATCGTGCAGGAGTTCATCGAGTGGGACGAGTTCGTGCGCTGCCTGGCTATCGGGCAGGAAGTGATCTATCCGATCAAGTACGATCCCAAGGAACGCAAGTATCACCAGGAACTCGACTTCCTGCCGCAGGCCGTGCATGACCGCGTCGTCGCCGACTCGCTCCGGCTGGTCCGCGCCCTCGGTTACGACATGAACTCGATGGAATGGGCCATCCGGGACGGAATTCCCTACGCCATCGACTTCATGAATCCGGCACCCGACATGGACATCTATTCGCTCACCCCGACCCACTTCGAATGGGTCGTGAGCGCCATGGCCGATCTGACCATTCGGCTCGCGAAGGCGCCGACGCCGCCGGGGCGTCCGAGTTGGGAGCAGTTTCTGCAAGGACGTCCGGTTCGCCCGGGTCCGCGATGACCGAAACCGCCATTGCGGCGTGGCACGAGGCGCTGACACCGGGACTCGGAGCCGAGTCCGGGGAGTGGCTGCACGAGGAGCTGCGCAAGCGAGGACTCTTCTTCGGCGACCGCGCGCTCTGCAGCGTGATTCGCCCACGGTTCCTGAGCCGGGCCCAGCACGCCGTCATTGCCGAGCGGATTCCCATCCTGCTTGGTGCGCTTGGCGCCGCGCTCGACGCGGCGCTGGCCGACCCGGCCGTGCTCGATCAGTTCCGGCTCGAGCCCTGGGAGCGCACCCTGGCGCTCGAGGATCCGGGCATCAACGCTACGCCGCTCACGCGGCTCGACGCGTTTTTCTCGCCCGGTGACGGCGCGCTCCGGGTCACCGAGTACAACGGTGAGTGTCCGGCCGGTCCCGCGTACAACGATGCGCTGACCAAACTGTTTCTGGCGCTCCCGGTCGTGCGGAGCTTCCGTCATCGGTTTACCCTGACGCCGTTGCCGGCGCGGGCCAATACCCTGCATTCGCTGCTCGACGCCTATCAGCAATTTGCCGGAACCTGGGCCAAGCCGACCATCGGGATCCTCGACTGGAACGAGGTCCCGACCATGAGCGAGTTCCTGCTCTTTCAGGACTACTTCTCGTCGTTAGGCTACAAGTGCATCATCGGCGACCCGCGCCACGCCGAGTACCGGAACGGACGGTTGTACGTCGACGGGGTTGCCATCGATCTGATCTACAAGCGCGTCCTGATCAGCGAACTGGTCGAGCGCGGCGGTCTGGACCACCCGATCGTCCGCGCCGTGCGCGACCGCGCGGTCTGCATGGTCAACCCGTTCCGGTGCAAGGTCCTTCACAAGAAGGCCAGTCTGGCCGTGCTCTCCGACGAGCGAAACGCTCATCTCTTCTCGGCCGGCCAGCGCGAGGCTATTGCGGCGCACGTTCCGTGGACCCGGGTGGTCGAAGAGCGCACCACGACGCACGAGGGGAAGTCGGTCGATCTGGTTCCCTACATCGCCGACAGGAAAGACGAGTTCGTGCTCAAGCCTAACGACGACTACGGCGGCGCCGGGGTCGTGCTGGGCTGGGAGGCAACGCCCGAGGTCTGGCAGGCGACCATTCAACGCGCGCTCGAGCATCCCCACATCGTGCAGCAGCGAATCGCATTGCCCTCGGAACCGTATCCGAGTTACGTCGACGGTGGCGTCGTCTACGCCGACCGGATCACCGATACCGCGCCCTACTGTTTCGACGGCGCCATCGTCGACGGCTGTCTGTCCCGTATTTCGTCCGCATCCCTCGTCAATGTCACGGCGGGGGGCGGCTCGACCGTGCCTACCTTCGTCGTGGACCCACGCAGCTGAACCTCTGCCGAGCAATCGACGTATGAAAGCGCCCAGCCTGACCGTCGGCATCGAAGAGGAGTACCAGATCATCGACCCGGAGACCCGCGAACTCCGGTCGTACATCACCGAGATCCTGACCGAGGAATCGGTGATCTTGGGCGAGATCAAACCCGAGCTCCATCAGTCGATGGTCGAGGTCGGCACCAAGGTCTGCCACACGCCGGCCGAAGCCAAGCAGGAATTGATTCGCCTGCGCCGCCTGGTGATCGACCTCGCGGCCCGCCGAGGACTCAAGGTGGTGGCTGCCGGCAGTCATCCCTTCTCGAACTGGCTCGACCAGGAAATCACCCCGCTCGACCGCTACATGGGCGTCAAGCAGGATCTGCAGGAGCTGGCACAGCGGCTCCTGATCTTCGGCACCCACGTGCATGTCGGGATCGAGGACCAGGAGTTCCGCATCGAAGCGATGAACGCCGCGCGCTACATGATGCCCCATCTCCTCTGCCTCTCCACCAGTTCTCCCTTCTGGCTGGGCAGGAAGACGGGGCTCAAGTCGTACCGCAGCATCATTTTCCGCAGCTTCCCGCGCACCGGCATCCCGCGCGGCCTGTCCAACTGGGATGAGTTCGAGGCCGTGGTCAATACGCTGGTCGACACCGGCAGCATTCCCAACGCCTCGAAACTCTGGTGGGATGTCCGCCCCAGTTGGACCTATCCGACCCTCGAGATGCGGATCTGCGACGTCTGCACCCGGGTCGACGAAGCCGTCTGTATCGCCGCCGTCTTTCAGGCCATCGTTGCCAAGGTCTGGAAGCTGCGCAGAGACAATCTCAGCTGGCGCCAGTATCCCGCCGCGTTCATCGAAGAGAACAAGTGGCGCGCCTGCCGCTACGGACTGGACGGGCAGCTGATCGACTTCGGCAAGAGCAAACAGCTTCCCGCTCGCGAGTTGATCCGCGAGCTGCTCGAGTGGTTCATCGGCGACGTGGTCGACGAGCTGGGCAGCCGCAAGGAAGTCGAGTACGCTTACAAGATCCTGGAGGAGGGCACCAGTGCCGACCGGCAACTGGCGGTATTCGAGGCCTCCGGCGGCGACTACAAGGCCGTTGTCGACCACCTGATCCGCGAGACGGCCGAGGGTGTGATTCCGTAAGCCGGGCGGCTCGTGGCCCGATTATCGCGGACCGCCCCCTGACAGGAACGCTTTCACGACACCGTTATTTTATCCGGCTATGAGCTACCGACCGACAATCGGCATTCCGACCCAGACGCTACACGCCATCGATGGCATTCCCGAAGGCCTGCCGGCGTCCTGGGTCATGAATCAGCGCTACTACTACGCAGCAACCGAATCGGGGGCGGTGCCCTGGATGGTGCCGCTGCTGCACGACGACCTCGATACGCTGCGCTGCATCTACCAGCGGCTCGACGGACTGCTGATTGCCGGCGGCGTCGACTTGGATCCGGCTACCTACGGTGAAACACCGCACCCTAAGCTGGGCAACATCGATCCGGCGCGCGATACCGTCGAACTGACTCTGGCGCGGTGGGCCATTGCCGACGGCAAACCGGTGCTGGGGCTCTGTCGCGGCCATCAGATCATCAACGTCGCGCAGGGCGGATCGCTCTTTCAGGATCTGGAAGCACTGGTGCCCGACGCGATCAAGCACGACTATTTCCCGACCGCCGGGTTCGCACGCGACCACCTGGCCCACGATGTGACCCTCGAGGCCGGTACTCGGCTGGCCCGCATTTTCGAGGCGCCCTCGATTGCGGTCAACAGCATGCATCACCAGGGGGTCAATCGCCTTGGGCGCGATCTGGTGGCCTCCGCCCGGGCGCCGGACGGCACGGTGGAGGCGGTGGAGCTGGACGCCCCGCCCTTCGTGGTGGGCGTCCAATGGCACCCGGAAACGCTGGAAACCAAGGACCCCAGGACCGGCCGCCTGTTCGACGAACTGGTGGCGGCCTCCCGCGCCTTCGCAGGTCACTGACCGCTCTCGTTGGCTCCTAACCGCGACTGACTCTGATGGCACCCCTCTTGCGCTGCGTCCCGTCGGCCAAGAGGTGTGACTCAGATGACGACCCGATCAAAATCCCATTCCGCACCCGCACCCCGGGCCGGCATCATCCGCTGGTCCGGCATCGTCGCCGCGCTGATGCTGCTCCAGACCGCGCGTCCGGGCGCCGCCCAAACCGTTGCCCTGGCAGCGACTGCGCGGCCCGCCCCCGTGGTCGAATACACCGCGAATGAAAGTGGGGGACGGATTGCCCTGTCCCTGCAGCGTCCGGACTCCGCCGGCCTCGAGGGGCTTCGGGCTCATCTGATCGAAAGTGCGGCAGCCATCCGCCGTGGCGACTATCGCAACGTTCGTTTCATCCCGAACGAGGGAGCGGCCGTGCAGGTGCTGGCAGGAAACCGGGGAGCGCTCCGCTGTACCGTGCGCTCCACCGCGCGCGGCGCCGAGCTGGTGCTGCTGAGCGACGACGACAGCGTCATTGCAGCCATCCATCAGATCCTCGCCGGCCCGCCGCCCCAAACCTTCAAGCTCTAGCCGCCGACCCGTGTCGTAGCCCGTCACCCGGGTTACACTTGAGGGATGTGGCTCTACGTCCTGATCGGCAGCGGTCTCGGCGGTCTGGCCCGGTATCTGGTGACCACGGGCGTCCAGCGCATGACCGGCAGTTCCTTTCCCCTCGGTACCCTGGTCGTCAACGTGACCGGGTCCTTCCTGATCGGTTTGATACTCCGATATGCCGTGGGTTCACCGGGCCTGAGCGCGGAAGCCCGGGTGTTTCTGACGGTGGGCCTCTGCGGCGGCTACACCACATTCTCGGCCTTCAGCGCCGAAACGCTCGAGCTGCTGCGCACCGGGGCCTGGAGCAGCGCGGCGTTCTATGTCGTGGCCAGCGTGCTCCTGAGCCTGGGGGCGACCGCCGCCGGATTTGCTCTGGGCGGGTCTCAGCGTTTGGCCGCGCCATAGCGCGACAACAACTCGCGCACCCGGTCGATCGGCAGGGCTTCGACCGTACCTTTCCGAGTGGTGACGGTGACAGCCTTGAAGAGGGAGTTGTAGATCGCCTCTTCGGTCGCTTCCGCGGTTGCGGCAAAGAGCGGTGACAGTTCCGGGTTGGTGAGCAGACGACGGCCGGTTTCGATCGAATCCCGCCGCGCAGCCCGGTCGGGATGGCCGCGACGAACCGACGGATGCGTTGCAAAGGCAATCACGTAGTCGCCCGAGCCGTTGCTCATCGAACTGCCCGTATTGCCCAGCCCCAGCAATGCGCGGCTGGCGATCCGCCGCAAGCTGCGATCGTCGACCGGCGCATCGGTCGCCACCACGATCATGATCGATCCGTCACCGGACCGTTCCTCCACGTTCCGCCGGTAGGAGTACTGGCCCAACTCGCGCCCGATGGGCACGCCCATCACCTGGAAGACGCCGCCATAGTTGCTCTGCACCAGCACACCCACGGTCCAGCCGCCGAGTGAGGCCGGCAGTCGGCGGGAGGAGGTCCCGATGCCGCCCTTCCATCCAAATGCCACGGTACCGGCGCCGGCACCCACGGCCCCCTCCTCGACCGGTCCGCTCCGGGCGGACGTCAGCGCCGTGCGCACCTGGGCCGGGCTGATCGGCCGGAGACGAATGGCGTTGAGGCCGCCATCGTTGGTTTCGCCCACCAGCGCATTGATGGAACCCACGTCTTCCATCCCCGGCTGTTCGAGCAGCCACGCCACCATGGCATCGGCCGCCTTCCAGACGCAGAGCGTGCAGGTCAGCAGAATCGGGGTTTCGATCTCACCCAACTCCGCGACCTGGGTCACGCCGAGCAGCTTGCCGTACCCGTTTCCGACCGCGATCGCGGCGGGCACGCGATCGAGAAAGACATTGCCCTCGTGCGGCAGGATGGCGGTGATTCCGGTGCGCACCGAGTCGCCCTCGATCACGGTGACCTGGCCAACCCGCACCCCGCCTACATCGGTAATCGCGTTGAGCGCACCCGGCGCAAAGATGCCCGGGGCGACTCCGAGCTCGCGCGCCCGCGGTCTCGCGCCCTGACCCGACAACTCCGCCCCGCCGACGCCGACAAGCAGGATCCCCAGCATCCAGCGACCGATCATGTATCCCCCTCGCGTGTACCGGCGTCGAATCTGAGCCACACCATGGCGTGAGCACAGCGACAACCTCGGCAGGCCGGGCACGGGCGCCCGCGCTATGAACTCATTAACTTATTGCGACGAAATGATTTATGAAATCGTGATTCGAAGGGAGACATCGGCACATCGCTTGCCTTTGTGAGGGGCGAGCGGCGGTTCGTTGACCCGGCGCTCACCTTCCCGGGTGCGTCCCTGTCCCCCCAGGGCCGAGCCCAACTTCCCTGGCGACGCGTCGGATCCCCCGGTCCGGCGCGTCGCTGTTTTTACGGAATCAGCACGATCTTGCCGTAGGCCCCGGGCTCGAGCACGGCATCGTGGGCGCGCGCCGCTTCCGCCAACGGGATTTCCCGCCCGACCACCGGCACCAGCACCCCCTCTTCCAGCCCGCGAATCAGATCCCGAAAGACCGGCGCCAGCGCCTCCGGCGAGTCGTTCCAGAGCATCACGCCGAGCACGGCCGCGTCCTTCGACATGATCTTGCGCGGATCGATCTCGATCCGGCCGCGATTCCCGATGATGACGATCCGCCCCTTCGGCGCGAGGACATCGAGATCGTGATCGAGATTGACGTTGGCGAGCATCTCGAGGATCACGTCCGGCCCGCGCCCCTGGTTGGCCGCGTCCCGCACCTGATCCAGATAGAGCGCGCCCTTGTGGCTCACCGCAAGGTGCGCACCGTTGGCCCGCACCAGATCGAGGCCTTCGGACGTGCCCGCCGTACCGATGACCCGCAGCTGTTTCCAGCGGGCCAGTTGCACGGCGGCAATGCCGACCCCACCGCTGGCGCCGTGGATCAGCACGATCTCGCCGGGCTGCGCAGCGGCCTTGCCGAAGAGAGCCCGATACGCCGTCGCATAGGGAATCGGGATGGCCGCGCCTTCGGAAAAGCCGATGTTGGCCGGCAACCGAAAGACCTGATAAGCCTCGCAGACCGCCATTTCCGCGTACGCACCAAACGACCGCCCTGCCGCCGTGCCGTGAAAGAAGACCCGGTCGTTCTCCTTCCATTCGGTCACCCCGGGGCCGACCTGCCGGATGATGCCGGCACCGTCCGATCCCGGCGTGTAGGGCAGCGCCGGCAGCAGCGCATACCGCCCGCTCCGCATGTAGGTCTCCGCGGGATTCACGCCGATCGCCTGGACGGCCACCAGCACCTGGCCCGGTCCGGGCACCGGAGTGGGCACGTCGACCAGTTTGAGCACGGATGGATCCCCGAACTCGTGCACCTGAATCGCGCGCATTACGACCTCCCCAGGCGGATGAAACATCGGCGTCGGACACGGGTCCGATCAGTCCGCCGGCTCGACCGGGCGCTTCCTGGCGCCGGTTTCCAGCGGATTACGGACGTCGCGGGATAGTAGGGGACGCACCGGGACGACGCAAACCCGGAACGACGGCGCGGTCCGGGGTACGGGCCGTGACCGCCCGACGTAGATTCCCCCGAATCATGCGAACGCCCCTCTGTCGCCAATTACGCATTTCGTACCCGATCATCCAGGCGCCGATCGGGAGCGCCACCACCCCGGCGCTCGCCGCGGCCGTGTCGAATGCCGGCGGGCTCGGCATGCTGGCCCTGAGCTGGCGGTCGCCCGACCAGATCCGGACCCTGATCCGGGCCACCCGCCGCCTGACCCGGCGGCCCTTCGGCGTCAATCTCGTCCTGGCCTGGGATCAGCAGGAGCGCCTGGCCGTGGTCCTCGAAGAAAAGATCCGGATCATTTCACTGGCTTGGGGCGACCCCGTACCATATATCACGGTCGCCCAACGCTCCAACGCCATGGTCCTCTGCACCGTCGGATCGGTGGCCGGCGCCGTTCAGGCCCGCGATGCGGGCGCCGACGCCATCGTGGCCCAAGGCTGGGAAGCCGGCGGCCACGTCTGCGGTGAGGTGTCGACCATGATCCTGGTACCGGCGGTGGTCGATGCGATCGGCCCGACGCCGGTCGTGGCCGCCGGGGGTATTGCCGACGGACGCGGTCTCGCGGCGGCGATTACGCTCGGTGCGCAGGCGGGATGGCTCGGCACCCGATTCCTGGCGGCCGACGAGGCCGAGATCCATCCGATCTATCGCGATCGGATTCTGGCCGCCGCCGAAACGGATACGGTCTACTCGAGCCTGTTCGATATCGGCTGGCCCGACGCGCCGCACCGGACTCTCCGCAATGAAACCGTCGCGCGGTGGGAAGCGGCGGGCCGGCCTCTGGCGCCCCATCGCCCCGGTGAGGGAGAGATCATTGCCCAGACCGACGGGAAACCGGTGCAACGCTACGAGGACACCATTCCTCGGCCTGCCACCACGGGCAACGCGGCCGACCTCGCGCTCTACGCCGGCCAGAGCGTCGGCCTGATTCGGGAGACGGCGCCCGCCGCCACGATCGTGCAGACTCTGGTGGCGGAAACGCGAAACCGATTGTCCCAAAGCCGGCTTCGCCCCCGGCGAGGGTAGCCTCCGGTTGCAGGTAGCATCAGATTGATAGCCTCGACTATTGCTTCGCTCGCCCGCACTTCCATTCGGAGCCACAGCCCCCGACGATGTCTGCCCACGACCAGTCTCGACTCACCCTGACGCTCGATGACTTCAAAGCGGCCCGCGCGCGGATCGCCCCCCATATCTATCACACCCCGCTGCTCGGCTCGCGCCAGCTGTCCGAACTCTCGGGCTACGAGATCCGGCTCAAGGCCGAGATGTTTCAACGGGTCGGCGCCTACAAGATTCGGGGACCGCTCAACAAGTTCACCTTCCTGACCGACGAGCAGAAGCGCCGCGGCGTGGTCTGTTCGTCGGCCGGCAACCACGCGCAGGGCGTTGCGCTCGCTGCGAAGGTGCATGGCCTCCGGGCCGTCGTATGCATGGCCGAGAATGCCACGCCGGCCAAGATCGCGGCCACGAAGGGGTATGGCGCCGAGGTGGTGCTGCACGGCAAGATCTGGGATGAAGCCAATGAAAAGGCGCTCGAACTGGTCGAACGGGAAGGTTTGACGTACATCAGTCCGTTCGACGATCCGGATCTGATCGCGGGTCAGGGCACGTTGGGCCTCGAGGTCGTAACCGACTGGCCCGAACTCGATACGATCGTGGTACCGATCGGCGGCGGTGGCCTGATCTCGGGCGTGGCCATGGCCGCGAAGAGTCACAATCCGAAGATTCGCGTCATCGGCGTCGAATCGTCCGACGGCCCGGCCATGCAGAAGAGCCTCGAAGCCGGAGAACTCGTCACCATCGATTGCCGCACCGTCATCGACGGCCTGCGCGTCAAGCGGGTCGGGGTCCACACCTTCTCGGTCTGCCAGCGCTTCGTCGACGAAATCGTCACGCTGCCCGATCAGCAGATCTTCGAGGCCATGATCTGGCTGATGGAACGCTGCAAGGTGGTGCCGGAAGCCGCCGCGGCCGCCTCCGTCGGCGCGGTACTGCAGGGACTCGTCAAACTGCCGGCCGGCTCGCGCGTGGCGTGCGTGCTGAGCGGCGGCAATCTCAATCTCGACCAGATCCGGGGAATGCAATGGAATTGATTCGACGCATCGCGCTGGCCGGCCTGCTGGCGGCCGCCGCCCACTCGTCGCTGGCTGCGCAAAATCCGCGCTACGATATCGTGATTCACGGCGGGCGGATCATCGACGGCACCGGCGCGCCATGGTACTGGGGTGACCTGGCCATCAAGGACGGCAAGATCGCCGCGATCGGCCGGATCGCACCGAGCGACGGACGGCGGGCCATCGACGCCACGGGCCAGGTCGTCACCCCCGGGTTCATCGACATGATGGGCCAGACCGCCGCGCCCTTCATTCAGGACGCCGGCTCGGCGTTCAACCTGCTCTCGCAAGGCATCACCACGATCAACGCCGGCGAAGGCGCCAGCGATGCACCGCTCGGTGAGGAAGCCGCCAAAGCGCGCGGCTGGCAAACCATGCGGCAGTTCTTCACCCGGCTCGAACAGACCGGGATGCCGATCAACATGGTACAGACGGTCGGCCATACCCAGATCCGTCGTATCGTCCTCGGCGACACCGACCGGCAGGCGACCCAACCCGAGCTGGACCGGATGCGCGGTATGGTGCGGGAAGCCATGGAAGCCGGCGCCATCGGCGTCTCCACCTCGCTGATCTATCCGCCGGCCATCTATGCGTCGGAACAGGAAATTGCCGAACTCACCAAGGTCGCCGGGGAGTACGGTGGTCGTTACTTCACCCACATGCGGAACGAGGGCGACCAGTTGCTCGAGGCGATCGACGAGGCGCTGCGCATCGGCCAGGCCGCGGGCACGCCGGTCCATATCTATCACCTCAAGACCGCCGGTCAGGCCAACTGGGGCAAGATGGATTTGGCTCTGGCCCGGATCAAAGCGGCGCGCGCCGGCGGCCAGCATGTCGCGGTCGACGTCTATCCCTATATCAACAACGGTCTCGGCATTCGGGCGCTGATCCATCCGCGGCATGCGGCCGAAGGCCAGGCCGCACTGCTCAAGAAGCTGGACGACCCGGCCATGCAGGCGGAGATCCGGCGCGAGATGGAGTCGTTAGGCGGCTGGGAGAACTGGTTTGCCCATGCCGGGAAGGATTGGGACCGGATCGTCGTCTCGCGGATCAATCTGCCCGGCTACGAGGCGCACAACGGCCAGTCGCTTGCTGCGATTGCCCGGGCCGTCAACAAGGATCCCTGGGTCGTGTTCTTCGAGTTGGCCAAGAGCAATGCAGCCGCGATGCCGCAGAGCATGTCGGAAGCCAACAAGATCAAGGCCATGCAGGAGGAGTTCACCTCGTTCGACACCGACGCCGGCCCCGCGGCGGCCGGGCATTCGACCCACCCGCGCGGCCATGGCGCCTTTCCCCGCGTCATTGCACGCTACGTCCGTGAGTTGGGCGCGCTGTCGCTGGAAAGCGCGATCCAGAAGATGACGGCGGTCGCTGCGAATCAGGTGATGGCCTACGATCGCGGGCGGCTGGCGCCTGGTCTGGCCGCCGATATCGTCGTGTTCAATCCCAACACGATCCGGGATCGCGCCACCTTTGCCGAGCCGATGCTGCCGTCGGAAGGGATTGGCCAGGTCATCGTGAACGGGCAGGTAGTATTCGAGCAGGGTAAGTTCACCGGTGCCAAGCCGGGCCGAGTCTTGCGCGGCCCTGGTTACCGGCCCTGACCCTGAAATTGCGGAAGAGCGAGGAGACCCCGATGTCGTTCGATCGTCGCGAATTCCTGTCGCGTGGTGCGCTGGCCGCTGCCACGCTGGGGCTGCCCGCGTCTGCCGTGGCCGAGATTCGGCTTCGCCGCGGGCGCTCGGCGCAACCCTATCTCGACCTCGCGGTGCAATGCGCCCGCTGGATCGATCGCAGCACCCAGACGACCGAACATGGTCTGGCCTGGCCGGCCGATCCGCTCAAGCCTGAATCGGTCAGCACCGACTTCTATAACGGGATGCCGGGTGTCGTGGCGTTCTACGCCGCGCTTCATGCCGCGTCCGGAGACGCCCGCTGGCTCGAGCGTGCCCGCGGCGGCGGCGATTATCTGGCGCACCAGATGGCTCGCAACCCCGACGACCTGGGCGCCGGCCTCTACGTCGGACTCGCCGGGCTGGGCTACACCTTCGATACGGTGGCCCGGGCCGGCGGCGGCGAACGCTACGCCGCCCATGCGCGGCAAGCAGCTGCATTGCTGGCCCGGACCGCGCGACAGGCGAACGGTGGAGTCGAATGGTCCGATGTCCATGACATCGTCGGTGGCGGCGCCGGCACCGGGCTCTTTCTGCTCGAAGCCGGCCGGGCCTGGAACGATCCTGCCCTGGTGGCGCTCGCGGCCAAAGCCGGCCATCGCCTGATTGCAGCCGGGGTGCCCGCGGAGGGCGGCCGGATGTGGCACATGAGCGACTCGCGCCGCGTCAACTTCCCGAACTTTTCGCACGGCACCGCGGGTGTGGCCTACTTCCTTGCCTCACTCTACCGTCACACCGGAGAGCGCGCCTTTCTGAATGCAGCACTCGAGGGCGTTCGCTACCTCGATGCCATTGCAACCCGCCGGGATGGCGCCACCCTGATCTTTCACAACGAAAACGGGGGACAGGACCGCTACTACCTGAGCTGGTGCCACGGTCCGACCGGAACGGCGCGGCTGTTTTATCAGCTCAACCAGGCGGCGCCCGATCCGCGATGGACCGGTTGGATCGATGGGTTGACCAAAGGCGTCATGGTCTCGGGCATTCCGGAACAGCGTACCACCGGATACTGGAATAACATCAGCCAGTGCTGCGGCCACATCGGTGTTGCACAGTACTGCATCGATCTGGCGCGATACCATCGCACCCCGACGGCCAGCGCCTTCATGAAGCGTCTGGTCGATGACACGATGCGTCGCGCCGGTCGCACCGACGATGCCGGCTTGTACTGGATTCAGGCCGAGAATCGGACACAACCGGAGAATCTGGTTGCGCAAACCGGATTCATGCAGGGCGCGGCAGGCGTCGGCACCTTCTTTCTGCAACTGGATGCCCTGGAACGCGGCGAACGGTGGCGGTTTCCGCAGCCTGATACGCCGTTCGCCGGCTAGCGACACCAATCCAATCCGCATCACATGAAGAGCGGCCCCGTCAGCAGACCTGACGGAGCCGCTCTTCACATTTCCGGCACCCTTCTAGCAACATCGGTTCGCTGTTAGGTTCCGCCAATCGCTCACGTGCGCACCAGAGAACTCGTCGCCGCATGAACGCCACACGCACCAAGCCTGCCCGCCGGCGATGGCTCTGGTACGCCATTGCCATCATAGCAGTGCTGTTCCTGCTCGGCGGCATCGTGGCTGCAATCGAGTTTCGGACCTCGTTCTTCCAGTCCCGGTTCTTTGCCGAGCGCGGGCGGGAACTGGGGTTTGCGATGGACGCGGGGCCCAGCCCGTCCATCCGGTTTCCCGGCCAGGGTCCGTACGATCTCCGCTACGGTTACAGCAAAATCCCCGAGCTGACCGAAGCGTTCGTAGCCTCCGGTTTTGCGATCGACAGCCAGGCACGGGTGACCGAGCGATTCGCCTCCCTGATGGATCGCGGTCTCTCACCCATCTATCACGCCAAGGATCAGGCCGGGCTTCGTATCCTCGATCGGAGCGGTCTCGTCATGTTCGACGGACGCTACCCCGACCGCGGCTACCCCGACTTCGATTCGATCCCCGACCTGGTCTGGCGAACGCTGCTCTTCGTCGAAAATCGTACCCTGCTCGACTCCGCCACTCCGCAGCGGAATCCTGCGGTCGATTGGCAGCGGCTAATTCGCGCCGCCGCCGGTCTCGGTGGCCGACGGCTGGGGCGCGACGGTTCGGTCGCCGGCGCCAGTACGCTGGCCACGCAACTCGAGAAGTTCCGTCATGCGTCGGAGGGGCGGACTCTATCGCCGACCGACAAGCTGCTGCAGATGGAGTCCGCGTCCTACCGGGCGTATCTGGACGGCACCAACACGATGAAAGCCCGCCAGGAAATCGTCACCAGCTATCTCAACTCGATGCCGCTCGCCGGTATCGCGGGCTACGGCGAAGTCACCGGTCTGGGCGACGGACTCTGGGCCTGGTTCGGCGCCAACTTCGAAGACATCAATCGGTACCTGCGCGAAGCGGCGGATTCGACCATCGCGCCGCATCCGGCACGACACGGCCGAGCCTATCGCCATGTGCTGAACCTGATCATGGCCGTGCAGCGCCCGTCATATTTCCTGACCGACGATGCGGGCATCGACGCGCTCGAAAGGCGCGCAGATCGCTATCTGGATCTGCTGGCTCGCGAAGGGGTCATCTCGTCCGCGCTCCGGGATGCCGCGCGCGAAGGCGCGACACGCCCGAATCTCCGGGCGCCGGAGCGGCAGACGCCGTCCTTCATCGAACGCAAAGCCGTCAACGCGGTTCGCACGGAACTGCTCACCACCGGCCGAGTCCCTGCGTTCTATCAGCTCGATCGCTACGACGCCACAGCCCGGACCACCTTCGACGGCGCGGCGCAGACGGCCGTCACGGACATGTTGCTCAAGCTCCAGGACAGCGCCTACATCGCGTCCGCCGGGCTCTCCGGATACCGGCTGCTGCAGCGCGGCGACCCGGCCAAGGTGCACTACGCCTTCCTGCTCTACGAACGAACGCCCAACGGCAATGTGGTCCGGATTCAGGCCGACAACGTCGACGGCCCGTTCAGCCCGATCGAAGGCGCCAAGCTCGAGCTGGGGTCGACCGCCAAGCTGCGCACCTTGATCACCTATCTCGAAACCATCGAGCTCCTCCACGCCGACCTCACCTCCGACTCGGCGCGCACGGCTACGCATCGCCCGGGCGATCCGCTGACCGTCTGGGTCCGCCAGTTCGTGGCCGCCCGGCCCAAGGCAACCGTGCCCGAGTTGCTCGAAGCCGCGATGGATCGGCGTTATTCGGCGAGCCCGCGAGAGCGTTTCATGACTGGCGGGGGTCTCCACACCTTTCGGAATTTCGAGTCGACCTTCGACAACCAGGCCGTCACGGTCCGCGAGGCGTTCCGGCATTCGATCAACCTGCCGTTCATCCGGATGATGCGAGACATCGTCCAGTATCACATGAACCGGTTACCGGGTCATCCGGCCCCCGGCGTCCTGAGCGATCGATCCGATCCGCGACGCCAGGAGTATCTGGCCCGATTCGCCGATCGCGAAGGACGCCAGTTTCTCGATCAGTTCCTGCGCAAACACGACTGGACGACCCGCGACTCCGCCCTGGCAGGCCTGGTTCAGAACCGCTCCCTGTCTCCACAGCGGCTGGCCTGGATTTTCCGCGTCGTGGCTCCCGCCGAAGACGTTTCGGCCTTTACCCGCTTTCTCCAGGCCACGCTCGGCGAGGAGATGCGTCTCTCGCCGGCGCATATCCGGGAAGTGTTCGACCGGGCCAACCCCGCCAGCTTCTCGCTGGTCGATCGCAGCTTCCTGGCGGGGATCCACCCGCTCGAACTCTGGCTGGTGGAGTTCAAACTCCGGCACCCCGACGCCACCCGCACCGAGGTGATGGACTCGAGCCGTACCGTTCGCCAGGACGTGTACCAGTGGCTCTTCTCGACCCGGCGTACCCAGGCCCAGGATCAGCGGATCCGATCGATTCTCGAAATCGAGGCATTTTTCGAAGTGCACGCCCGCTGGAAGCGGCTGGGATATCCGTTTGCGTCGCTGGTCCCGTCGTACGCGACCGCCATCGGTAGCTCGGCAGATCGCCCCGATCAGCTCGCCGAACTGGTCGGCATCCTGATCAACGACGGCGTGCGGCAGGCATCGACCCGGGTCGTGGAACTTCGCCTGGCCGACGACACACCGTTCGCCACCGTGCTGCGGCGACCCGCGGCGCCCGGCGAACGACTGCTCTCCCCCGAGCTCACGGCAGTGGTGCGTCGGACCATGATCGATGTGGTGGAACGCGGTACCGGTCGCCGCGCATTGGGGACCGTGAAAGCCCCGGACGGAAAGCCTCTGCCGATCGGTGCCAAGACCGGAACGGGGAACAACCGGTTCCGGGTCTTCGGACAGGGAGGCCGCGTCGTCGAGGACCGCGCGCTCAATCGGACCTCGACCCTGGTCTTCTTCGTGGGCGACCGCTTCTACGGCGTGCTGACGGCGTTCGTGCTTGGTGCGGAGGCCGACGACTTCAGCTTCACCAGCTCGCTACCGGCTCACATCTTCCAGCAGTTAGGACCGGCCCTGTCCGCCTTGGCGGCCGTGCCGTCGGAGCCCGCTCGTCCGTGAGGCGTCGATCGGTCGGTTAGGATCTCTGAGCATGGGGAGGCGAGGGGTCGGGCAGGAGACGCCTGGCGCTGCAGTCGCGCCGGTACGGCGGAGATGATCGCAGGGCCGGGGCGCCGACTGACGCGCTGGCGGCGTCTCCTGCCCGATCCCTCGCCAACGATCTGAGGCTCTACGCGATTTTAGCACGCAGCGGCTGGGGCTACGTATCTGCGATGCTAACTTCTCCTACGGATTAAAGAGCCGAACACCGCGGAGGGGAGGTGGGGTGTCGCTCGGGGGGCGCGCGTCGTGCGTGGTCGGCGCCCCCGCCGTGCGATCATCTCAAACCTACACGCGCGACCTCAGCGCAGCGCGTCCCCCGAGCGACACCCCACCTCCCCTCCCCTCACCGATCCCAAACAATCGAAGCCGGATCTCAAGGCACCGCAGGTTTCACGTATCGCTCCCACCAGCCGAGATACCGATTGATGATGTCGATCCGCTGACCCGGCGTGCGGGGCCCGTGAAACATGCCCGGCCATACCACCAGACGACTCTCCACGTTATTGCTCTGCAGCGCCTGATACATCTGCTCCGAGCCGGTGATCGGGACGTTGAAGTCGCGCTCGCCACCCATGAACATGGTCGGCGTGACGATACGATCGGCCTTGAGGAACGGATACGAGACTTTGAGCCACGGCTCGATGTTCTTCCAGGGCGGCCCCAGTTCCTGCTCGTACTGGTAGACGTACTGGTCGGTGCCGTACATCGTGAGCTGCAGTGAACTGCCCGCTCCGCTCACGCCCGCTTTGAATCGCGTGTCGGTCGCGATGGTGTAGTTGGTGAGAATGCCACCGTAGCTCCACCCGCCGAGCACCAGGCGATCGGGGTCGGCAACGCCACGCGCCACCGCTTGATCGACCGCGCCGAGCAGGTCGACGACCTCCTTGTTGCCCCAGTCGGCAAAGATGGCGGTGCTGAACGCTTCTCCGCGGCCCGAGCTGCCCCGATAGTTGACGGCGAGCACCGCATATCCCCGCGCCGCAAAGACACGGCGCATGAAGTCGAAGCCGTGGCCGTCCTGGCCAAACGGGCCGCCATGGATGTGCAGAGCAAGCGGATACCGTTGCCCGGCTCGATAGTCGGGCGGAAGGTAGAGCATACTCCCGACCACCGTGCCGTCTTTGCTGGTCGAAGTAAACCGCTCGGCGCGACCGAGATCGATCACGTTCATGAGTGAATCATTGTGCGCCGTGATTCGGCGGAGCGCGCCGCGCTCCAGCACCGCGGCCTCGGTGGGGTGGGTATCGGTCGAGACGCTCAACGCAATCCGATCCCCGACGATGTTGATCCCCGACAGGTCCTGCTCCGCATCACTGACCCGCTCGATGGCGCCTCCCGCGAGACTGACTCGGCCCAGGACGCCCTTACGATCATCATCGAACACGAAGTAGATATGCTTGCCATCCTGCGACCAGGTCGGCTCCGACACATTCCGGTCGAGGGCGTCGGTCAGCGCCCGAACCGGACCTCCACTGGACGGCACCACAGCCACCCGGGAATTGTCATAGGCCCAGTACTTGGGATCGCCGCCCTGCAGGAAGGCAATCCACTTACCGTCCGGGCTGTATGTCGCGCCGCGCCCTTCGTTGTTCACCGCGGTGGTCAGCGCGCGCGGTTCGGCCCCCTCGCGCGCCTCGATGACGTAGAGGTCCCAGTTATCGGTCCGTTCGGCGCCGGGAGCCCGCTTGGACGTAAACGCGATTGCCTTCCCGTCGGGTGACCACGCCGGCCCCGAATCGTCGAAATCGCCCGAGGTCAGCTGAGTCAGTTTCCGGCTCGCCAGATCGAAGAGATACAGATGCGTCCGCCGGCGATCGAGATATCCGACATAGTCGCGCTTGAAGTTCCACCGGTCGATTTCGATTGCCTTCGGCGGCTTCTCATCGTCGGTCTTGGTGGTATCCGGATCGGGATCCTGAATCACGAAGGCCAGACGACTTCCGTCGGGCGACCAGGCATAGTCGTCGATGCCGCCACGCACATCCGTCACCTTGAGGCCTTCACCGCCAAGGCGATCCATCAGCCACAACTGCGAACCGCGACTGTCACCGCCGCGCGAACTGAGGAAGCTCAGGTAGCGATTGTCCGGGCTCCACTCCGGGCTCGATTCCCCATCCGGCGACGACGTCAGCTGAACGCGTCGCATGCCGTCCCAACTCACCATGTAAATATCGGTATTGGACCGGTCCTTGACCGAGTCCGGGGTCGACATCGTATAGGCCACCCACTGCCCGTCAGGCGAGATCTTCGGCGCGCCGACGTTCTTGATCCGGTAGAAGTCGGTGGGGACGAGCCGCCGCAGCGCCGCGCTTTGCCCGGACGGGGCCGCTGTCTGCGCAGACGCCAGCGAGGGCACCAACATCAGAAGCCACAAGTTGGATCGCATCATGAACACTCCGAAAACGAGAGCGAAGGAACAATCCGGAAACGACACCGGGCGGAGTGTACTCTCCGCCCGGCTCAGTCCATCAGCGCGTCACCACCGAGACATCGATCCGACTCGGTTGGGTCGCCGATCGATAGATGCGCTGCGTCGCTTTGATGTAGTCGGCGTCGCGCGCCTCGAAAATGTTCGGCACGAACTTCTGTGGGTTGCGATCGATCAGCGGGAACCAGGTGCTCTGCACCTGCACCATGATCTTGTGGCCGGCTTTGAAGGTATAATCCGCAGCAAGCAAGCTGATGGCGTACGGTGTCACCTGGTTGGGCACGACAGGCACCGGCTTCTCGAAACCGTTGCGGAAGCGGGCCCGAAAGACATCGTTGACGACCATCAGCTGGTAACCCGCCATCTTCGGGTCATCGGGATACGACTCCGGGTACGCGTCGATCAGTTTCACGACCCAGTCCGCATCGGTGCCCGTCGTCGAGGCAAAGAGGCGCGCCAGGACCCGGCCCGAAATGGTCACGTCTTCAGTGAGCACCTCGGTTTCATAGGTCAGCACATCGGGACGGAGATGGGAATGGCGCTGGTCGTCGACCAGCCAGATCGGCCAGGTCGACGGAACCGCACCGCCATAGAGCGGATTGATCGGCCGCTGGCGATACGGAACCGGACGCGCCGGATCGGATACATAGCTGTCAAACCCGGCAGCCGCGGACGGCTTCTCGAAGCTGAGCCGTCCACCGGCATGGAAGTAGAGCGACTGGGGCGCCACATTGCGCACCGGCGGCCAGGCATCGTGACGCTGCCAGGTATTCGCACCCGGACGGAAGGTCATGGCCTCGGGCAGGTCGAGCGTGCCTTTATCCTTGAGCCAGTACGCAAACCACGGCGCCTCGATCTGTTCGCGGAACAGCACGGACGTGTTGGAGCCGAATTGGATCGGTCCCAAACTGTTGCCGTCGCCTCGTGCCCAGCCACCGTGGTTCCAGGGGCCGACGACGAGATAGTTGATCCCCTTCGAGTCGTTCTTCTCCAGCGCGTCGTAGATCGTCAGCGGACCGTAGAAATCTTCCTGGTCCCACCAGCCGGCCACCGTAAGCGTCGGTACGGTCACCGGCTTGCCGGCAAACACGGGGCTCACCTTCCGGCGGCGCCAGTATTCGTCGAAGTTCGGGTGGGAGGCAAAGTCGGTCCAGGTCGGACGCTTCTTGTGAAAGTGCTTGGCGTCAACGTTGGCAAGACCGCCCAGCCTGAGGAACCATTCGAAGGTATCGGCCCGATCGAAGCGAAACGGTTCGCTGACCCGTCCGGCCTCGAGGTTGGCGACGTACTCGAACCCGTAGCTCAAACGGAAGGCGCCGTTGTGGCGGAAATCGTCGCCCTGGAACATGTCGTCGGGCGACGCCTGCGGTGAGGTCGCCTTGAGCGCCGGGTGCGGATCGATCAGCGCCATCATGGTGAGCCAGCCGCCGTAGGAAATCCCGAGCATGCCGACCCGACCGTTGTGCCCCTCGACATGGGCCAGCAGCCAGTCGATCGTGTCGTTGGCATCGGTCGTTTCGTCGACCAGTTCGCCGCGCGTCGTGTCTCGGGGCGGCCGGATGATCATGAAGGTGCCCTCGGACTGGTACTTTCCGCGGACATCCTGGAACACGAAGATGTATCCCTCGTCGGCCAGCAGCTGGTACCGGTTCGACATCCGGGGGGCGATGTTCGCCGCGTTGTAGGGCGTCCGTTCCATCACGATCGGCAGCGGGCCGGATCGGGTCACCGGGGTCCAGATTTCGGTATAGAGCGAGACACCATCACGCATCCGGACCATCTCGGTCCGTTTGGTATAGTCGGATCGGACCTGGGCTGCGAGGGGACCGGTCGCGACGAGGACGACCACGGCCAACGCCACGAGGACGCGGACTGGACGCAAAAGTGTATCCAACTTCACAGGGGGCTCACTTGATGGCAGGGAGGTGCGGGAATGCTCGAATCTCCGGCCCAGCCATCAACTTCGCAAGTAGGCCCGTGTCCACTTTTCGGCCCGCTCGGCTAGCGGCCCTCCCCGGTTGACGCCTGGGCAGGATCGAGTACAATCCACGGAGAAGAATAGCCCATCTAATAGCCCACGGCATCCGACCAGCCGCGCGAGGGCAATGCAGAACATGGTACGATACGTCTTTGAGCACGTAGTGCTGCCGGATGTCGTTTTCCACAGCCCGGACCGAATCGCGCGTCTCTTCGACACCGATTCGTCCGTCCGGCGCCGTGAGCTGCAAGCGCTCCTCTCGGCGGTGCGCCTGCGCTGCCTGGATCACCGTCTGCTGAGCGAGGACGAGCTGGAGCCGCTGATGCGGCCCTATGGGGACGGAGAGGGCGATACCATCTCCTGCAGCACCTGCCGAATCGACAAGCACGTCATTCACACGATGGTCATGCCGCCGCCGAAAATCGCACCCGATGCGTATATGGTAGCGATCACCCAGGCGGCAGACGGGCAGGCCATGCCCGGGCGGTACTTCACATTGGAACTGGCACTAACCCCGGGTCGCACCACGATGGTCGGACGTTCGGCGGACGGAAGCCGAAGCGATACCGATTTCGGCCCGGTGTCCGGAGTAGAAAATTTCGTGAGTGCCGTGGCCCGCCAGCTTCGTTGATCGATGGGGCCGAAAACGAGTACCTGATCCGGCACACCGCCGGTCAGCTATCGTGACGATCGAGGATAGAGGTGAGATCCTGCACCAGCTGCGGCACAATGGTTTGCCGGCCGGTCGTGTCGAACTCCCCGACCAGAGAGTCGACCAGGACGGCAATGCGCTCTCGCACCAGCTTGGGTGTACCCGCTTGCCGCAAGTAGGCCGCGAAGACTTCGGCGGCTGCCGCAACATCCTCCGCGCCGATTCCGGTACCGGACCGACTCTGCATGATCGCATACCAGGCCGCCAGCCGACGGCGGGTCTCCCGATGCGGTTTCCCGCCCTGGAGAAACGCCCGGAAGCCCGTGTAGCTCATGCCGATCTCAGCGGCCGTGGCACGGATCGAGGTCGCCTCGGCGCGCTTCTGCGCAGCAGACCGAAGCACTTCCACGCCGATCGTTCGCTTACCGGCCATGGAGCAAAGCCGGCGCGCAAACGATGCGGGCTAAAAGTCGGTCTATTTCTAGGAAAGTACACTGAGCAGAGTATGTGGGTAGACATCGCTATGCAACGTCCGTGCGAAAAAACACCGCGACACGCAGCGACCCTGCTCCTGAATGGCCGACGCCCCCGATCCGGCCAGTTACTCCGGATCGAGGGGTCGTTATGTCATCTCGAGATTGCTGCGGAGTAAGATGCCGGCCATGCATCACACACCAGCGTGATCGCCGTCACCGTCGCGTAACGCCCGACTCGGCCGTCAGAGTTCCTCGCGTTCGAAGGCCCAGAGCGCCACGGCCAGAAAGACCACGATCAGAACGGCGGTCGACACGACCGGCACCCAGACCTGATACCGCAACGACTGCCACAGCGCGATCCTGGCCGCGGCATCGGTCAGCGGCCACGGCAGATACGGCGTCAGGCTCGCGAAGAACTTGACGTTCGGCAGGATGAAACCGGAAATCCAGAAGCCGAGGGCCACCCCGCCCACCGGGACCCGGGAGTGGAACAGGGTACCGAGCATCAGCGTCAGCGCGATGTAGAACGTCTGATGCACCGCCAGGATGCCTACGGCCTCCGCAAAGTGCGCCAACGGAGGCGCGCTGCCCCAGAACACCGTGAGGATGACCATTGTGGCCACGGCCGGCAGCACCAGCGAGAGCAGCAGAAAGGTCGGCGCAATCGCGGCAAACTTCGACAGGATGAAGGCGGAACGCGTCGTCGGCTTGGTGAGCACCCAGGCCGCCGTTCCCGACTCGCGCTCGCCCACCACCGCGCCCTGGGTCACCAGCACGGCGCCGATCAGCCCGAAGAATCCGCCCAGATGGAAGAACATCTCGATCAGTTCCTCGATATCGCCGGCCGGGTTGGTCGAGGTCCGATACTGGGCCAGCGTGCCCATCAGGATGAACCCGGCAATCGCGCCGAGCCAGAGCAACAGATGAATCACCCAGCGCCGAGTTGCCCACCAAGCGCCGAGTTCCTTGCCGAGCAGGTTGGCGAAACCGGCGGACCAGCCGGACGACACCGCAGGTACGAGGCTCATCAGGCAGTTCCCC
Source organism: Gemmatimonadales bacterium (assembly GCA_037189525.1). Classification (GTDB taxonomy): domain Bacteria; phylum Gemmatimonadota; class Gemmatimonadetes; order Gemmatimonadales; family GWC2-71-9; genus SHZU01. The sequence continues at coordinate 564,711 of JBBCJC010000002.1, read as the reverse complement.
CTTCGATCATCGTGACGAACACGTCCTCCAGCCGATGGCGGCGGCGCCCGAAGCTCCGGACCCGAACCGAGTCGTCGGCCAGGATCGTGCGCAGCAAGTCCGACTCGGCGGCCGAGGCGTCACCGGTCGAGACGCGCCAGTGGGTACCGTCAGAGCTGGTCGTTTCTTCGAGGCCCGTCACCCACGGCAGGCCCGCGACCCGGTGACGGGTCGCATCGGTGGCGCCGACCAGATCGACCAGGTAGGTGCCGCCGGATTGATCGGTCAGCAAGTCACCCATCGACGCGTGCGCGAGCAGCTTGCCGTGGTGGAGAATCGCGGCGGTATCGCTGATCCGCTGGACGTCTTCGAGAATGTGGGTCGAGTAGAAAATCGTGGTGTGCTGCCGAAGCCGCCCCATCACCTCCAGCACGTCGCGACGGCCCATCGGATCAAGCGACGCCGCCGGCTCGTCGAGGATCAGCAACTCCGGCTTGCTGATCTGCGCCTGGGCAATGCCGAGCCGCTGGCGTTCACCGCCGGAAAAGCCGCGGATGGGACGGTCCGCTTTGTCGGTCAGCCCCACCAGTTCGAGCGTCTCGTCGATGTGCCGTTCGAGCCCCGCCGGCTGGAAGAAGAAACGCGCCGTGAACCGGAGCGTCTCGCGCGCGGTCATGTAATCGTAGAAGCGCGGATCCTGGGCCAGGTACCCGATCCGGCGCCGCACTTCGAGAGTATCCCGCTGGCTGTCGAACCCGAACAGCGTGGCCGCACCATCGGTCGGCCGCGCCAGACCGAGCAGCAGCTTGATCGTCGTGGTCTTGCCGGCGCCGTTCGGGCCCAGAAAGCCGAAGATCGAGTTGCGTCGGACCTCCAGATCCAGCCCCTGCAGCACATTGACGTTTTTGAACGATTTCCTGAGCCCACTGGTCTTGATGACCAGGTCTTGCTCCTCGAGCCGCACGCACGCCTCCCTCGTTGACGGAGAGCCGACCAGTAAATCAGTGATAGAGCTGTTTTGCTGCATGTATACGCAACGGATCGCGCCAAGTTTCGGCATGGAACGCAGACATGTCTGACGATATATCTTGACAACCACGAAACCCTATCGTACGATATGTCGTACGATATGAAACACAGAGGATCTTTGTTGGGGATTCGAAGGAGACCTGGTATGTCCAAGCGTAATGATGACTGGGGTTTAGGTAACCTGTTCGGGTTTTCGTTCGATCCGGGCCAGTTCGAGTTCCGGTTCGGGACCGGCGGTTCCAAGGGCCGGCGCCGGCGCCAGATCTTCGAATCCGGCGAGGTGAAGTTCGTGATCCTCCGGCTGATCCGGGAAAAGCCGCGTCACGGCTACGAGATCATCAAGGCCCTGGAAGAGCGACTGGCCGGGTGCTATACCCCATCCGCTGGTACGGTCTATCCGACCCTGCAGCTCCTGGAAGACCAGGGCTACGTCCGCGCGGTCGAGGAGAGCGGCAAGAAGGTCTATCACATCACCCCCGAGGGCGAGCGGTTCCTGGATGAGAACCAGGGCGTGCTCGACGACATCTTCGACCGGGTCCGCGACACCGTGCGCGACTTCGCGGGCGGCCATATGGCCGACCTCAACCAGGCTTTCGCGAAGCTTGCAGCCCTGACCTACAAACGCGCCTGGCGACTGGGACCGGATCACCCGTCGGTCCAGCGGATCGTCGAGATCCTGAACCAGGCGGCGCGTGACATCGAAGCGGAATGGGAGCGCACCTCGACCGGAGGCGGGCGATGAGCATCGATTTTTCAGGGATCCCCTGGTTCTGGCTGATGGTGTTCTTCTTCGTGGTGCTCCCCTCGATCCGAGGCAGCGGCCGCGGCGTCAAGCGCGAACTCGGCCTCGCCAACTCGGCGCTCGATCGGTCGCAGCGCGAGATCACCAGCCTGCGCCATGAACTCGACGAGCGGCTGGCCGATGTCGATCTGCTGCACAGCCGGGTGGCCGAACTCGAGAATCGGCTCGACTTCACCGAGCGTTTGCTGGCGCAGCATCGGCCAACGGCGTCGGATCGTCAGGCGGTTCCGCTCCAATAGTGGCAGAAGGCCGGGTGTGTAATAGCCTACATCCGGCCTCCCGATTACCGTTCATGCCCGTTTGACCGGCGCAACTGCTCATGGTGTCTCCGAGTTCCGGGCCCGCGTTATCGATTCGCGGTCTCGTCAAGCGATATCGCGATGTCGTTGCCGTGGCGGGCCTCGACCTCGAGGTGCCCCGAGGCGAGTGCTTCGGTCTGCTCGGGCCTAACGGCGCCGGCAAGACGACCACGATCGAAATCTGCGAAGGCCTGAACGAGCCCGACGAAGGCGAGGTTCGCGTGCTGGGCATGACCCACCGCGAACAGCCACGAGCCATTCGCGCCGCGATCGGTATCTCGCTGCAGGAAACCCAGCTGGCCGAGAAGCTGACGGTGATCGAGACGCTGGAGCTGTTCCATAGTCTCTATCCCAAACGGCGGGCAGTCGAGGAAGTTCTCGCCGCGGTTCAACTCGGCGAAAAGCGCAATGCGCGGGTCGGCGGACTGTCGGGCGGACAGAAACAGCGTCTGGCCATTGCCTGTGCGCTGGTCGGCGACCCCGAGCTCTTCTTTCTCGACGAACCCACGACCGGGCTCGATCCGCAGTCGCGCCGCCAGCTCTGGAGCCTGATCGAGCAATTCAAGGCCGAAGGGCGGACCGTCATCATCACGACCCACTATATGGACGAGGCCGAACACCTCTGCGACCGGGTCGGCATCGTCGACCACGGGCGGATCATCGCACTCGGTACGCCGCGCGAACTAATCGGCTTGCTGGGCACCGAGCACGTGGTCGAGTTCGGACTCGAAGACGCGGCAACCATGCCGGCCGATGCGGAGCTGACGGCCCTCCCGGGCGTTACCGCTGCGCGGGCCACGGACGGTCGCCGGCAGCTCGATGTAACGCTGATTCACGAGGCCGTTCCCGCGCTCCTGGCGCTGCTCGAACGGCGCGGCGCGACCCTGACCGACCTTGCAACACACAGCGCGACACTGGAAGACGTGTTCGTCCACCTGACCGGAAGGCACCTGCGCGATGGCTGACGGCTCCGCACCCCGCCGCTGGCGTGACCGCGCGCTGGTACAACTCACGCTGGCCCGCTATCGCGAGTTCTATCGGGAACCCGAAGCGGTCTTCTGGACCTTCATCTTTCCGCTCATCATGGCGGGGGCACTGGGCATCGCGTTCCGGAGCCGGCCACCCGAGGTGGTCAAGATCGGCGTGATCGAGCGCGCGGGAAGCGCCGCTACGATCGAGGGACTCAGACAGAGCACCCAGATCGACCTGCGTACCTTCCAGGACGATAGTACCGCGGCTCGCGAACTGCGCACCGGCAAAGTCGCCCTGGTCGTGGTGCCGGAGCCGTCGGGAACGGTCGAATATCGCTTCGACGATACCCGCGCCGAAGGAGCGTCCGCCCGCCGCCTCGCCGACGATGCGCTGCAACGGGCGGCCGGCCGGACCGACCTCGTCGCCACGACCGACGCGCTGGTGCGTGAACCGGGATCGCGTTATATCGACTTTCTCATCCCCGGCTTGCTGGGCATGAACCTGATGGCCAGCAGCATGTGGGGCATCGGGTTTACGGTGGTCGACCAGCGCCGCAAGAAGCTGCTCAAGCGCTTCGTCGCCACGCCGATGCGCCGGCTCGACTATCTCGGCGCTTTCGTACTGAGCCGGCTATCGCTCCTGGCCATCGAGGTTGGTTTTCTGGTCGGGATGGGCATGCTGGTGTTCGGAGTGCCGTTCCGGGGCTCGCTCGCCACGCTCACCGTGGTGGCGCTGCTGGGATCGATGGCGTTCAGCGGGATGGGCCTGCTGGTAGCCGCGCGCCCCAAAACGATCGAAGCGGCCTCGGGGCTGATGAACCTGACCATGCTGCCGATGTGGGTGTTGTCGGGCGTCTTTTTCTCGTCGGGCAACTTCCCCGACGCGATGCAGCCCTTCATCAAGCTGCTGCCGCTCACCGCCGCCAACGATGCACTACGCGCTACCATGCTCGAAGGGGCGGGCCTGGCATCGCTGGGCCACGAGCTGGCCGTGCTGGCGGCGTGGCTCGTGATCACGCTGGGCCTGGCCCTCAAGATCTTCCGATGGCAGTAGTGCTCAGGTACCGGGGCACTTCACTTTGCTGAGGCGAACTTCGATGCTGGTTTGCCCTTCGCCCTCGTTGCGGGGAATCAGGCTGCCGTCCGCGGCCTTGCGGTAGATGATCCGCTGCGGAAACGACTTGGCCTTGTTCTCGAAGACGACGTAGTCATCGACCTGCTGGACCATTTCGTACGAATCGAACGGCTTGCCTTCGGTTGACGCCGAGAAGGTCACCGATGTATCGGTCGACACGATCCGACTGAACTCGTACGAGACGGCCCGGCCCTTGTTGAGATAGCGCGTGGTCGACGTCATCAGGTTTTCGGACGGGTTGGTCCAGATCTCTTCGACGATCTGATCCTTGCCCATCGTGCCTTCCCAGCAGCCGGCCATGAACTTGAGCTTCTGGTCCAGGCGCAGCTTCAGTTTGACGTCCTTGGGCTTCTGTTCCTCGCGCCGCCGCTCGCGGGGCGGTTCCTCCTGGGCGGCCACCTGCGACGCCACACCGGTGACCAGTCCAAGCGCCAAGCCGATCGTCCAGACCTTCTGCATAGTCTCCTCACTCCACTCCATTGAACGGACGGGCCGCCGTGCCCCTGCCGGAAATATGACATGAGGGGACGCCCCTCCCCCTACGGCCGCGCGGGCGGGATTACTATTCGCCTCCCTGACCTATGATACACGCCTCATGACCGATCTGATGCAGCTTGGGCTTCGGGCCGCCGCCCGCGCCGTGTCCCGCCGGCAGGTTTCCCCGGTCGAACTGGTCGAGGCCGCCCTGGCCCGGGTCGGAGCCACCAATCCCAAACTCAATGCGTTGCTCAGTCTGTCGGTCGACTCCGCGCTGGCCTCGGCCCGTAGGGTCGAGCGCACGGTCATGGCCAAGCGCGTGGTCGGTCCTCTGGCCGGCGTCCCGATCTCGGTCAAAGACCTGATCCTGACCCGCGATGCGGTGACCACGCTGGGCTCCCGGATCGTACCCGACGGTCTGCCGGCGGCAGCCGATGCGCCGGTGGTTGCCCGACTCCGGCGGGCCGGGGCAGCCATCATCGGCAAGGCCAATCTCCACGAAGTGGCGCTGGGGGTCACCACCGTCAACGAGCATTTCGGCCCTGCGCGCAATCCGTGGGACCCGGCGCGGATCGCGGGCGGATCGAGCGGCGGGTCGGCGGTCGCGGTTGCGGTCGGGATGGGACTGGGCTCGGTCGGCACCGACACCCGCGGCTCGATCCGGATTCCGGCGGCCTGCTGCGGAGTCGTCGGGTTCAAGCCGACCTACGGTGCGGTCTCGTCGGACGGGGTCTTTCCGCTGGCGGCGTCGCTTGATCACGTCGGGCCGATCACGCGCTCGGTCGAGGATGCGGCGGTGATGTTCGGTGTGATGGCTGGCGGACGCGCCCGGCTCGCGGAAGTGCTCCGCGCGGTCGATCGGACCCCCCGCCGGCCGCGGATCGGTGTCTCCGAGTTTTTCTTGCGGGACGTCGATCGTGAGGTTGCCCGGGCCATCGAGGCGGCGCTCAAGGAATTCGAACGACTGGGGGCCCGTCTCGTCGCCGTCGATATTCCCGAACTCGAGCCCGCGCTCGAAGCCTCTCGGGTCATCGTCCTTGCCGAAGCCATCAGTTATCACGATGCGATGATTCGGAAAAACCCCAAGGGCTACGGGCCTAACGTTCTTTCGCGGCTGAAAGGCGGTTATCGGGTCAGCGGGCTCGAATTGGTACAGGCCGAGGCCGTCCGGCTCGAACTGATCTCGGCGTATAACAGTGTTTTTGGCGAGGTCGACGCGCTGGTGGGCGCCGTGCTCCCGGTCGAAGCGCCGCGCCTCTCCAGTACCACCCTGAAGCTGGGTCGCACTCGCGTCTCCCTGGCCGAGGGGTTCTGCCGGTACAACGCCCCACAGAACCTGACGGGCGTCCCGGCCCTGGCCCTGCCGTGCGGCATAACCCGGTCCGGGCTGCCGATCGGGTTGCAACTGATCGGCGGGTGGGGTCGGGATCCCATGGTTCTGGGCCTGGGTGCTGCCTACCAGCGCGTGACGGCCTGGCATACCGCCTGGCCTGCGCCAGCTGCCCAATTGGCCCGGTAATCAATTTGTATACAATGAGTTAGTCCATTTGGACTCTTCCGCAGTTTCGCGCCAAGTGTTAGCTTAAGTCGTCAAGCGGCTGGTCCGACGGGACCGAACAGGCCGCAGACGTTTGCTCTCACACGTCTAAACACGACAATTGAAATTCGGCTTCGAACCGCGAAGCCGCTAGGAATCGCGACTCTCATGGTCGGGATTCTAAAACCCGCATGGAGAGGCTTGCGCCGCAACTGGCGTTTGACCTCGTGTGACGGCTTGTCGTCACCGGCGGGGGGTGGACCACCTTCAGCACAAGGGATTGGACAATGAGGGGAAAACTACGTTGGGTCGGAGCGTTGATCGCTCTGGCGGCGGTCGCACCGCCACTCGTCGGTCAGAATTCCGGTACGATTACCGGAACTGTGACCGACCAGGCGACCGGGCAACCGCTGTCTGACGCGCGGATCAGCGTTGCCGGGTCGGTACTTCAGACCACCTCGGACCCGCGCGGCAACTATCGCCTGGTCAACGTGCCGGCCGGGCAGGTTACGCTTTCAGTCCGGCGGATCGGTTATCGCGGTGGCGATCAGACGGTCACGCTAGCGGCCGGCGGCACTGCCACCGCCAATTTCACGCTGACCGCATCGGTCGTCACGCTCGACGAAGTGATCGTATCCGGCACGGCCGGCGACACCCGTCGCAGTGCACAGGCGGCGAGCGTCGCCGAAATCGGCGTCACCGACATCGTACGGACCGCACCGGTGCGCACCTTCGCTGAGATCCTGCAGTCGCGGGTTCCGGGCGTACAGGTCAGCGTGGGATCGGGCACGTCCGGCGCCGCGTCGCAGATCCGGATCCGGGGGAATGCGTCGCTCTCGCTTTCCAACGAGCCGCTCGTCGTCATCGACGGCATCCTGATGGCAGCCAACAATCCGTCGCAGTATGGTGCCGGCGGCCAGACCACGTCGCGCTTGAGCGAGCTCAACCCGAAGGAGATCGAATCGATCGAGGTCGTCAAAGGTCCCGCAGCGAGCGCGCTGTACGGTGCCGATGCCGCGGCCGGCGTGATCCAGATCATTACCAAGCGCGGCCGGATCGGAAACAACCGGTTCTCGCAGGACATCGGGCTGGAGTATCACTCGATCGACGCCAATTTCGAGCCGCTCGACAACTTCGGGAACTGCACCCCGGCCCTGGTCGCGCCGTCGAGCCCGAATCCCCTCTGCCGCGGGCAGGCGGCGGGAACGCTCGTGAGCGACAACCCGCTCAAGCGAACCAACGCGCTGCGCACCGGCGATACCAAGGGCCTTTCCTGGAGCGGGACCGGCGGTAACGGGACCAACTTCGGGTACTTCCTGCACGGCGGCTACGAGACCGAGCGCGGCACCACGCTCAACAACGAGTTCGACCGTCGGAACGGGCGTGCCAACCTCAACTGGACACCTTCGTCCAAGCTGACGTTGAACGCCAGCTTCGGCATGAACCGCGCAAACTTCGCTCTGCCGCAGAACGACAACAACGTCTACGGCTGGCTGGGCGGAAGCCATCTCGGCACGCCGCTCACGCGCAACGACTCGGTCGGTCCGGATCGCAGCGAGGACGGCTGGTTCGGCTTCGCACGCCAGGTCGCAGCGATCGCCGCCATCGAGAACGGCCGGCAGACGCACCGGACCATCGCCTCGTTCCAGGCCAACTTCGTGCCGACCTCCTGGTGGAGCAACCGGTTCACGGTCGGCGCCGACTGGATCAAGGACGAGGCGCGGACCTTCTATCCGAGAAACTCGCTCGGCTCGTATCAGGGTACTACCAATACGGGCGCGATCGATGAGCTTCGCAACGGCGAAGAGCGATACACCGTCGACTATCTGAGCGACATGCGGCTCACGACGGGCGAAAACCTGGCGCACAACCTCTCGCTCGGCGCCCAGCTGGTAGACCATCGTTTCGACCAGATCTCTTCAAGCGGACTTGGTTTGGCCGTCAACAGCAACAACACGATCGGCGGGGCCGCAAGCCGCAGCGCGAGTCAGAACTACGCCCGGACCAAGTCGGTCGGCTTCTTCGGCCAGTGGCAGACGACGCTCAACGACCGGCTTACGGTCAACGTCGGCGCCCGTATGGATGCCAACTCCTCGTTCGGTAACACGTCCGAGTGGTTCTTCCTGCCCAAGGCTGGTATTTCGTACGTGATCTCGCAGGAGCCGTGGTGGAACCTCGGCCTCATCAACACCTTCCGCTTGCGGGCGGCGTATGGCGTCTCTGGTCGATCCCCGAGCCCGGGGGCGTCCCTGAATACGCTCACCGCGACCCCCTATATGCTGGGCGGCGCTGTGCAACAGGGCGCTATTCTCCGGAACCCGGGGAATGACAGCCTCAAAGCCGAGCGGGGCGAAGAGATCGAGTTCGGGTTCGACGCCGGGTTCCTCAACGACCGCGTCGGCCTCGAAATGACGTACTACGTCAAGACCTCGAAAGACCTGCTGCTGGAGCGGCCGTTGCCCGGTTCCGAGGGCTACTCGTTCAATCCGTTCGTCAACATCGGCGAGCTGAAGAACAAGGGCCTCGAAGTGGCCTTCACGGCGCAGCCGATCTCGTCCCAGAACCTGGGTTGGGATTTCCGCGTCGGCTTCTCGACGCTCGACAGCAAGATCACGGATATGGGTGGGATCCTCCCCTTCGGCACGACCAACCGGTTCATGGAGGGACAGCAGCCGGGCGTTTTCGTCGGCAACCGGATCCGCAGCATCGACGAGACAACCGGTATCGTGACCGTATCCGACGACCTCGAGCCGATCGGCAACCTCAACCCGGCGTACGAAGGCAACTTTTCTACGAACCTGACGCTGTTCCGGAACCTCCGGCTCTATGCGTCGCTCGACGGCAAGGGCGATTTCTACATCTACAACAACACCGCCTTCTTCCGGGAAACGCAGTCGGTCCGCAGCGACAACCGGCTCGACCCGGACAAGCTGTCCCGTCTCGAGCGACTGCGCCGGTACGGCAATCCGACCGCAGGGCAGCCCGCTTTCGTGCGGGAACGCCTCGTGTCGGGCTTCCCGACCACCGCTACGGTCAACGAGGTCCGTGACGCGTTCGTCGAGAAGGGCGACTTCCTCAAGCTGCGCGAGGTCTCAGTCACCTATACGCTGCCGACCGGTTTGGCCTCTGCCTTCCGGGCATCGGGCGCCAGTATCACGCTCGCCGGGCAGAATCTGGCGACGTGGACCAATTACTCGGGCTTCGATCCCGAGGTGATCTCAAACATCGCGGCCACCGGTCTCAACGCGTTCACGCGGACGGACTTCCTGACGCTGCCGACGCCGCGCCGGTTCATCGTTCGCCTCAACGCGCAGTTCTAACAAGGGAGACGTACTTACCATGATTCGCACTAACACGCTCTCCCGGGCCCTCGCCATCGCCTCGCTCGGGCTCGGCCTGGGCGGTTGCACCGAGTGGCTACAGGTGACCAACCCGACGGTGGTCGACGTCAAAGTCACCAATCCGCCTGAAGACGCACCCGTTCTGGCGGCCTCGGCCTCGCAGTCCTTCTCGGCGGCATACGGCTGGCTGATCATGTACTCCGGCTGGTTCACCGGAGAGTCGGACGTGTCGGAAACGTTCCCGACCCGGAACGAGTTCGGCCGGCGCGCAGTCGACCCGACCAATACCAGCCATCGTGACGAGGTTTGGTTCCCGGTCCACCAGGGCATTGCCCAGGCGTACCTCGTCCTGGGTATCGAGCTTCCGAATGCGGCATCGAACGTCGCGTACATCCGGTCGCACCACACCCTGGGCTGGGCATTCCTCAACCTGGCCGAGCAATTCTGCTCGGGCACGGTGGTGAGCGGTCCCGAGTTGTCGACTGCTCAGTTGCTCGACTCCGCCGTCGCCCATTTCACGGCAGCCAACACGCAGGGCACCGCGCTCAACAACGCGGAGGGTCTCTCGATTGCTCGTGCGGCGCTGGTTGGACGGGCTCGTGCGCACCTCCAGGCCGGCCGAAAGCCGAACGCGCTCACGGATGCCAATGCCGTGCCGGCGGGTTTCGTCTACAATGTCACCACCTTCGACGATCTCGCTCAGCGTGCCCGTCTCGGCAACCGGATCTGGCAGTTCATCGCCGATCGCGGTTCCAACGCCGTCCCCCCGGCGTACCGGATCGACGATCCGCGGTTACCGTGGCGCATCGCGCCGTCCAACCTGCTGCCACAGGATGCGGCCTACGCCACCCAGCGCGGCATACCGTACGCGATCCAGAACAAGTACACCGGGTTCGCGACGCCGATCCGATTGGCTTCGAAGCTCGAGGCCGACTACATCGCAGCGGAGGCGCAGGGCACTGCAGCCATGCTCGACCTGATCCAGGCTCGCCGTGCAGCCAACGACCAGCCGGCATACAGCGGAGATACGGGCGATGCCGCGGTGCTGGCCGAGTTCGAAGATCAGCGCGCCGTCGAGTTCTACCTGGAAGGCAAGCGGCTGGGTGATCTCCGCCGCAACGGCGCTGCGGTACGGAATGTTCCGGTGCCGGGCAGCACGTACTGGAAGCCGGGCTTTGCCCCGGTCAGCGACCAGACCTGCTTCCCGATTCCGCGGACCGAGCGTGATAACAATCCGAACCTCGGACCCGGCTGATCACTAATCTGACAGTCTGCTAGGACAAGAAAATGGCGGGGAAGTCTCATTGACTTCCCCGCCATTTCTTTAATCGATCACCTCGAACAACCTTTGACGCTAAAGAGCTGGAGCCTAACAAGCCTTCAGTTCCCACACACTAACCCACTTGGCAATATCCGACACAAATGTTCGAATAGGCATTACACGTCTCCTTACCAATAATCGCCCCAAATGCGCAGTCACTGATGTCATCGGGATGCCCCATCCCATAGATACACTCACAACATACCCCATGAGTGGTGTAGTCGCAGAAATCCCAAAATTGCGCCTGAGCATCCCGAGGGAAAAAAGTGACGGCCAGAGGAGGAACAAGAAGAGCAAAAACCAATGCTAGCTTCTTGGGCCATGTACGAGCATGAATACGTATCATTTTCCTCTCCTTTGAGAAAAGATCACGACGCGAACATCAGAAAATCATTTCCTTCCATTCGACTCCGTCACTTGGGGCTCCAGGGCAAAAAGATCACGCTGGGTGTTATCGTCGAGGCGGCCCGCAACTATAGAGTGCAGCTTTCCTCCGAGGACTATGACAGATAATGGGGTTGCCCATTGTGGTGTTATATGCTCGACATAGCCCGCAGGGGCGGCAAGGAGTGGGAAGGTGAACTTGCGGTCCTCAACGTATCGATATAAGTCAGACGGCGAGGCATCGCGAGAGATGGCGACAACACGAAGCCGGGTATGGCGCGCCAGTGAATCCAAAAACGGGTAGTTGATATCGCAAGCGCGACACGTTGGAGAGATTAGGTAGTAGACGCCGTCCGCGGGTTCGTAGGTTATCCTAGTCGTGGAATCAAACGATGGTATTCCAGAAAGAAATGGCTGACTCAATGGCATTCTGCCCAACGATCGTATGAGGGCTGCACGCTCGTAGGCAGCAGTTTTCTTATCAGCCGACAGTGCACCCACTAGCGAATCTGCGCTTTGGAGGCGGTTCGTGATCTTTCGTTCTACATGGATGCTGCGCCACGCAAGACCCATGTTGGATAAGATCGCCGCTATCAAGACTAGTCGTATAAAGGGCGGCGTTGGAGATGTCATCGCTATAGCCCTCATTCCGATTACAGGACTACATTACCGGTGGCCAGCACGAAAGATCTCACTGTCACTATCTCGAAAACCATACTCAACGACAATGGGTATCCCTCGGCTATCCTCCCCTCTGAAGAACAGCCGATTTTCAGTAGCAACCAGCACGCGTTCTAACGAAATACCGCTGTCCTCCCGCTTATCCGATTCAAAAACTAAATTCCCTGTATAATCCCAAATAGCAAGGTGCGCATAGGGAAACTTAGCGGAGGGATGACGTCCCATCCGCCCTGAATACCACACAGCAAAGAAAGTTGACGCGCAAGCAACGCCGAACACACCAGTAGATGGAAGCAGTGAATTGGGATTGTTGGGGTGGGAGACAGGTCGGACCCACGAGACCGGCCTCTCAAACGATGTTCCATTGCGTAGTTCAGGCAGTCCTAAACTGACCACCTGAAACTTCCACTGATTGGCAACAAATATGCGACGATCATCGTTTGGCGATGCCACGCAAGCCGTAACATTACTGAATGTGGGGGTAAGAGCGCCCCGTCCAACTGGAGGAGGACGTAGCACCTGTCGGATCGTTTTACCGTTTCGACGGTCGACCAGAGATAGTAAAAACCCGCCCGCATCATCTTCCGTACCAGAACGCACAGAAGCCACCACGACGAGTGATGAGTCGTCAACGACATACACTTCGACAGGTGACAAAATACTTGCGGTTGGATCGATAGTTACGCGATATATCTCACGCCCCGGAGGCTCCACAAAGATGAGCTGGCGCACCCCCCCATCGAATACGACTAGAGTGTCACCATAGAATTGGAGCGATGAGATAGCGCGAAATCCTCCCGGCCCAGAAGCACACTGGCCGAACCGACCCAGCAGAGTGCGCGAGACCGGACGAATAAAGACGACATCACAGGCTACCATATCATTGACAACAAGAATGCTGTCACCACTAATCGCGCCGCGACCAATACGGCCGAATACTATTGGACCATCGGCCGAGCCAAGTGTCTGTATCTGCTTAAGGGAAAGCTGAGCCGTCCCACCGTCGGAGACTGAGCGGGTAGGAGTCCAAGTACCATCAAATCTAGTCGGATCATTGCCCCCGCTAATGCAAGAGACCACTGGTACGATCGCAAATATGATCAACGCAGCAGACACGAATTTTATTTCAAAGACCCGTCGGTGAATCGCGACCGTACGGGTGTGGAGGCTTTGTTGACAAAGCCCGGTAGGAAGTTGCTTGGGGATCTCGGCGCATGCTTTCATCATGCGTATCAGACCTCGGTGCTGACCAACCGCGAACCGAAAAGGCTGTTACACAGTGAACAAAACCACGGTACGATTTAGTGGTGACTTTGTCAATAGTTCCTAGGCAGCTTGCGATGCTCTTCGTTGTCACATGACGATAACTTCATGAAAACGCCATAAAAGGGTGGTCCATCGACAGCGCGTACTGAAACTCTAATAGGTCTTGTCTACCAAGTGTGTGTACAACCATTTCGACATTGGGCAGCTTCGCAGAAGTCGTTGCGTCACCAGAGCTCCACCATCATGCGTGTGGGTAGGCCTAGCACGGGGGAGTCGAAGAGCTCCCTTTTTGTTTGATGGTTAAATCCGGAACGTGTCTTGACGCACAATGCTGTTAGCTTTAACATATCATCCGGATATACGGATGACACAATTAGCCGTCTTCGATCGCCTGGCCGCTCTCTCGGACCCGATCCGGTGCCGCATCCTGCTGGCGCTGGAGCGGCAAGATCTTGTCGTCAATGAACTTAGAGCCATCCTGCAGCTTCCCCAGTCGACCGTCAGCCGCCATCTGAAGGTGTTGGCCGATGAGGGGTGGATTACCAGTCGTGCCGACGGAACCAGCAACTGGTACCGGCTGGCTGTCCCCACTCTGGACGACGGGGCACGCCAGCTCTGGTCGGTCGTCCGCGGACAGTTGGCGGGCACACCCCCGGCAATCCGCGACGCCGCGCGCCTGGCCACGATCCTGGCCGAACGCCGGGTCCGGAGCCAGGCTTTTTTCTCGAGTAGCGCCGGCGAATGGGACAAGCTCCGAACCGAACTGTTCGGTCCTGCCGCCGAATGGCTCTGCCTAGGCGGACTCCTCGACCCGGAATGGACCATCGCCGATCTGGGATGTGGCAGCGGGCAGCTGACTGCGGGGCTGGCGCCGCTGGTCCACCGCGTGGTCGCCATCGATGAATCCGATGCGATGCTGCAGGTTGCTGCGGAGCGCTGCCGCGACCTCGCCAACGTCGACTGCCGCCACGGCACGCTGGAAGCGCTGCCGCTCGAACCCGGATCGGCCGACCTCGCCGTGATGTCGCTGGTCCTGCACCACCTTCCCGAACCGGCGCGCGCTACGCAGGAAGCGTTTCGAATCCTGCGCAACCGCGGCAAGCTCATCGTGGTCGACATGATGCCGCACGAACAGGCGGCCTATCGCGAAACCATGGGTCACCAGTGGCTCGGCTTCGATGCCGAGACGATCCGGAGCTGGTGCCAGGCCGCTGGATTCGGCCGGACCACCTATCGTTCACTACCACCGCACGCAACCACCAAAGGCCCGCTGCTCTTCGTCGCAACGGCCGAGAAGCTCATCGAGGGGGAGATATCGTGACTAGCGCATCGCTGGATCTGCATCCGTTCGACGCCGCCAAGGCCGCGGGCCGCGAACCGTTCAAGGTGGCCGACCTGAGCCAGGCCGAGTTTGGCCGCAAGGAGATTCGGCTGGCTGAGCAGGAAATGCCCGGCCTGATGGCCATTCGCGAAGAGTACCGGGGCCAGAAGCCGCTCGCGGGCGCGCGGATCATGGGATCGCTCCACATGACGATTCAGACCGCCGTGCTGATCGAGACGCTCACCGAGCTTGGTGCGGATGTCCGCTGGGTCTCGTGCAACATCTTCTCGACCCAGGATCACGCCGCGGCCGGCGTCGTCGTCGGCAAAGACGGCACCGTCGACAACCCTCGCGGCACCCCGGTGTTTGCCTGGAAGGGTGAAACGCTGGAAGAGTACTGGTGGTGCACCGATCAGGCCCTGATGTGGCCGGACGGCGCGGGCCCGAACCTGCTGCTCGACGATGGCGGCGACGCCACCCTGCTGATCCACAAAGGCGCCGAGTTCGAGAAGCTCGGGGCCGTGCCGGTCTACGACGAGGCCACCGAGCCGGAGGAGTGGGGCGTCATCCTGGATCTATTGCATGCCGAAGCCAAGAAGGGCGCCGGACGCTGGAGCAAGGTTGCAGCAGACATCCGCGGCGTCTCGGAAGAGACCACGACCGGGGTGCATCGCCTCTATGAGATGATGAAGGCGGGCACGCTGCTCTTCCCGGCCATCAACGTCAACGACTCGGTCACCAAGTCGAAGTTTGACAATATCTACGGCTGCCGTCACTCGGTACTCGACGGTCTCAACCGCGCCACCGACGTGATGCTCTCGGGCAAGCTGGCGGTGGTCTGCGGCTACGGCGAGGTCGGCAAAGGGTGCGCTCAGGCGCTGCGCGGCCAGGGCGCCCGCGTGGTCATCACCGAGATCGATCCGATCTGTGCGCTGCAAGCGGCCATGGAAGGTTACCAGATCGTCACGCTCGAGGACGTGCTGGGCACCGCTGACATCTTCATCACCGCCACCGGCAACTTCAACATCATCACCGCCGAGCACATGGCAGGGATGAAGGACAAGGCGATCGTCGGCAACATCGGCCACTTCGACAACGAGATCGACATGGCCGGCCTCAAGAAGATCAAGGGCATCCAGCGAATCAACATCAAGCCGCAGTACGACGAGTGGGCCTTCCCCGATGGGCACAGCGTGATGATTCTGGCCGAAGGCCGCCTGATGAACCTAGGATGCGCCACCGGACACCCGAGCTTCGTGATGTCAGCCAGCTTCACCAACCAGGTGATGGCGCAGATCGAGCTGCACCAGCACGCGGCCAAGTACGAGAAGAAGGTCTACGTGCTGCCCAAGAAGCTCGACGAGAAGGTCGCGCGCCTGCACCTCGACAAGCTGGGTGTCAAACTGACGACCCTGTCTGCCGAGCAAGCGAAGTACATCGGCGTTGATGTTGCGGGGCCGTACAAGCCGGACCACTATCGCTACTAGAAGTATTTTGGCAGTGGGAGTACGCGCCGGCCGGAGCGATCAGCTCCGGCCGGTGTGCGTTTGCGTCGGATGGTCCTACTGCACCTGGACCGACCCCACCATCCCGACAGTATAACTCGACGAATGAATCACGCAGCGATACCGAAAGCTGCCGCTCGTGCCGAAGTTTCTGGTACTGCTGCCGCTGCTCTTCGCCGCAACGTTACCGACCCCGTCCTCGAACGTCAGATCGTGCTCGCCGCTCTGCCAACGCCAGGTCACCGTCGTTCCCGGCGTGACCGACAGCTGTGACGGCGTAAACTGATTCGTGGTCACCAGGACCGTGTTCGGTTCCGTCGGCGCCGTCGGATCCGACTCACCGCATCCCGCGAGCGCAGCCACCCCGAGCACCCAGATCAATCCGGCTCTACCCATCGGAAACACTCCATCTCCTGAAACGGAACGCTGCTGGATCCTTCTATCACGACAGCGCGGCGCGCGGCCACCCCTACCCGCCCAAACCCCAACTCTTCCGGCAACCTTCGGACCAGGCTCCCGTTATCATTCCGGGACAGGCAGGTCGGTCCCTCGCTAACCCGCCGAGGTATCCGCTCGATGACCCCGATCGCTGGCCATCAGACACAGCGCGGTCGCTGGCTCTCCCTCGACATCGTGCGCGGCGCAACCGTCGCCGGCATGCTGCTGGTCAACAACCCCGGCACCTGGGCAGCGATCTATCCGCCGCTGCGCCACGCCGTCTGGCACGGCTGGACACCCACCGACCTCGTCTTTCCCTTCTTCCTGTTCATCGTCGGCATCACCACCGAACTCTCACTCGGCCGACGCGCGTCAGCCGGGGCATCCGACGGAGCCATCCGCCGCCAGGTGCTGCGCCGCGGCGGCTTGATCGCCCTGATCGGCCTGGGGCTGGCGGCCTTTCCGTTCTTTCCGCTGGAGCGCTTGGAGACGCTGCGCATTCCCGGGGTGCTGCAACGGATCGGGGTCTGCTACGCGGCAGCTGCGCTGCTGGCCTGGCGCCGGCCGAGCCGTACCGTGGCCCTGACGATTGCCGCGTTGCTGCTTGGCTATTGGGCCGCGATGACGCTGGTTCCGGTACCAGGAATCGGACCGGCGACGCTCGATCCGCCCGAAGCGACTCTGGCCGCATGGCTCGACCGGGCCGTACTCGACGGGCACCTGTGGTCGCAGTCGCGCACCTGGGACCCCGAGGGCATCCTCTCGACCTTTCCCGCCATCGGCACCACCCTGCTCGGTGTGCTGACCGGTCGATGGATGCAGCGCGAGCTGCCGCTGGCCGAGCGACTCAACGGGCTGTTTGCCGGCGGCGCGCTTGCGGCCGTGGGCGGGGCGGTCTGGGGATGGGTCTTCCCGATCAATAAGAGCCTCTGGACCAGTTCCTACGTCCTTCTCTCGGCCGGGCTGGCCGCCTTGACCCTCGCCACCGTCAGCTGGGTGGTCGACGTCCGCGGCCATCACCGCTGGGCTCGGCCACTGGTGACCTATGGACTCAATCCAATGGTGGCATTTGCGGGATCGGGGCTGATGGCCAAGCTGATGGGGAGCCTGATTCGGGTCCCCGTGGACGGGCAGTCGATCCCGCTCCAACGAGCCATCTACCAGACTACATTCGAGGCATGGCTTCCTCCCCAACCGGCGTCACTCGCCTACGCGCTCAGCTTCGTGCTGGTCTGGTACCTGATCCTGCTCGGCCTCGAACGACGGGGCTGGATCCTCAAGATCTGACGACCGGCACGGAAGGGATCTGAGCATGGCCAAAAACGCGAAAGCGGCGCCCACCGGCGCCGGCGGATGGCTCTTGAGCTGGGCCAAGACCATCGTGGTCGCACTGGCCATCTGGTTCCTGGTCAGTTCCTTCCTGTTCAAGGCCTTCCGGATCACCTCGTCGAGCATGGAGAACACGCTCCTCGTCGGTGACGTCCTCTTCGTCAATAAACTGCTCTACGGCCCCCGGATTCCGCTGACCAATGCCCGGCTACCGGCCATCCGGCAACCCAAACTGGGCGACATCGTCGTCTTCGAGTCAGTCGAGACGCCGGACCTGACCGTCGTCAAACGGATCGTGGGCATGACCGGCGACACCCTTGCCATGCAGAACGGGATTCTGGTCCGGAACGGGGCAACCATCGAGGAACCGTGGGTACCCACCGGCCCGCGGCTGATGCCGTCCGATCCGGCCGGCGACGCGCAGATCCGGCGCTGGCAGGTGCGCTACCTGGTCGGTGCGGACACCGCGACGTACGTACCAACGCCCAACGACTGGGGTCCCATCGTGGTGCCGGCGGAGACGTACTTCGTGATGGGAGACAACCGGAGCGAGTCGTACGACGGGCGTTACTGGGGGTTCCTGCCACGGGCTAACGTCGAGGGCTCGCCGATCATCGTGTACTACAGCTACGACCCCGAGACCTACAAGCCGCTTCCGATCCTCTCCAACGTGCGGTGGGGTCGGCTCTTTACCATCCCTCGCTGAGCAACACCTTCGCCTGCCGGGACGCGCTCATTTGACGGGGAGCGCGTCCTCCGTCACCAGCTGCCAGTACGACACCCGCTCCGGCTGCATGGTCCGCTCCCGAAAACTCGCCGCGGTCTGCAGCAGCTGGACACTGGCGTAGCCCGGCCGAGCCTGCGGGTGCGATTGACCCATGACCCCGCCGAAGTAGCTTCGCGCAATCAGGCCCTTGGCATCCCAGGGCAGCGCGCGCACGTTGTCGACATAGCGCCGGAAGGTCTGCTGCCGGAACAGATAGAACTCGACATTCGAAGTATAGAAGAGTGACATCTTCAAGCCGCGCTCACTGAGCAGCTTTCCAATTTCCCGGAAAGCGTGGGTGCCTCCGAAATCCCCAACGATCGGCAACACTCGACCACGTCGCTGCAAGGTCTGCACGAAGCGGAAGTCATCTTCCCGCGCCAGATAACTCGCCTCCCGACCGGCCAGATCCTTCTCGAGATAGAGCTGGCGAATGGTCGGATAGTACGAGCGGGGACCGCGCCCGTAGGTCGCAAAGCGGAGTTCCAGTCCGGAGCGAAGGAACTCATCGTGGAAACGGCGCAGGGTCGACACATCCACCGCAGCAAGCGGAACGCCGTACCCGCGAATCCGCTCGAGCAATGCCGCATGGGTTCGACGATGGCGGCCCGTATCGGCCGGCAGCTTGCCCACCGCGTCGAGCAACTCGCTCAGCGAGCGGGTGTTCCAGACGTTGAGATCGTCCGGAGGCGTCCGCCCGAACAGCAGACACAGGAAATCCAGCCGATTGCGCGAGGTCTCGAACAATGCCTTATAGAGCAGATGCAACAGCTGATTGTCTCGCCGCAAGTCGACGATGAAGGCAATCGACGGACGCACCGCCGCGATATAGGAATAGTTCTGATCCGGACCGACGCCGATGTAAGCGCCTCCCTTGGGCGCCTCGCTTCGCAACACCCCGGCAATGTGCAGGTAGGATGACTCGTTCGAGATCAGATTGTCGGTATCGAAGTAGCCGCCCGACTCGGAGATTTCCGAAATAGTCCGGGCAAACGGAATCGAATCACGCGCAGGTACGGCGGGCCGCGGGACTGCAATCTGCAGCGCCAGAAGCAAAACCAACATGCCTCATGCTAACCTCACGGGCCCGCTCCGACCAGAGCCCGCGCCACCGCGTGTTTCGCTCGGATTTCACGGCCCCTTCATGGTCGCCGACCTAAGATCAGGTCAGACACGAGGGCGAGGCAGCAATGACACGAGGATGGGCGCTGGGCGCGGCAGTGCTGATGGCAGCGGGATGCGCAGGTCCGGGCATGCCGATCCCGGTCCAGGGGCCGGTCGAACCGCTGGTCGGCCATTGGGTCGGTGAGTATCGCAGTCCCGACACCGGACGGGACGGTTCGATCGTCTTCACCCTGTCCGCTGGCGCCGATACGGCCTGGGGTGACGTCGTCATGATGCCCGCCGACTACGCCCGGAATCCGCAAGTAACTCCGAACGCCCGGATCGACCGGCCTGGACCGCAGGTGCTCCGCATCAGCTTCGTACGATGCGAAGGAAACGAGATCACGGGCTGGATCGACCCGTACCCTGATCCGGACACCGGTGAGCAGGTCCGGACGGCGTTCGACGGCGTCATTCAGGGCAACGAACTGCGCGGCACGTTCACGTCGTATCTGGTCCAGTCGTCGCGGCGCGTCAGCGGCACCTGGTCGGTCCGGCGGAAGTAGCGCCGCGCCGACTACTACTCTTCCCGCATCGCCACGGTGGCGTCGATGCGAGTGGCCCGGCGCGCCGGTAGCACCGTCGCTGCTGCTGCCACGAGGAGGAGCAGGAGCGTGACTCCGGCCAGCGTGATCGGATCGGTCGCGCTGACGCCGCGAAGCTGACCGGACAGCAAGCGTGTCAGGGCGATCGACCCGACCAGGCCCACCCCGATGCCCACGACGACGGGGCCAAGCCCCTGCCGCAGCACCAGGCGCCGAATGTCCGCTGCGGAGGCACCGAGCGCCATCCGAACCCCGAGTTCGCGGGTGCGCCGGTTGACGAAGAAGGCGATCACGCTGTAGATCCCGCCGATCGCGAGCCCCAATCCGATCGCGCCGAGGATGCTGAGCAACCGGGTGTTGAACCTGGCCTCGGCGCCGGTGCGCTCCAGGCGCTCACTCATGGTGGCGATCTGGAACACGGGCACCGCCGGATCGACCGTGGCAATGGCACTGCGGACGGCCGTCCCCAGCGCAGCCGGTGCTTGGGGGCCGCGCACGACGAACGTCATGGTCCGACCCAGCCACTCCCATGCGCCAGCCGGCGTCTGAGTGATCGGCAAATAGTACTCCAACTCAGCCCGCTCGGCGGGCCCGTTGGTGCGGACATCACCGGCCACGCCGATGACCTCCTTCCACATCGGCCCGTGGTCGGGAGCCTGCTCACAACAGGCGACCCGCTTGCCGATGGGATCCTGACCGGGCCACGCCTCACGAGCAAATCCTTCGCTCACGATCATCACCCGTGTCGTGCCGATCCGGTCATCGTCGGTGAAGGCGCGGCCGGAACGCAGCGGAATCCGCATCACGTCGAAGTAATCGGGCGTCACCAGGCGGAGCCGCGCCATGATGGCGCTCCGCCCCTCGATCGGACGCCCCTCGGGGATCAGACCATTGGTATTCCCGCCCGGCCCCATCGGTACCTGCGAAACCAGCGCCGCCGCTTCGATACCCGGCGTCTGCGCCAGTTCCTCGCTGATCCGCGTATAGGTCTGGGTGACGCGTTCCCAGCTCTCGTATCCGACGCGCGGCAAACTGATTCGCCCCGACAACACGGGCCCCGGATCGAACCCGGGGTCGACACGCCCGAGATGGATAGCCGTGCGGATCAAAAGCCCCGCGCCGACCAGGAGCACCAGGGCCAGACCGACCTCGGTCGCCACCAACCCGCGTCGGAGCCATTCCCCGCCGCCGGCTACTGCGCGCGAACCGTCGCGCAACGCGCTCGCAATGCCCATTGCCGCCACCCGCGCAGCCGGAAGGACACCGAACAGGAGCACGCTTCCGAATGCCACGGCTACGGCAAACGTGGCGGTGGCCAGATCGAGGCCCGCCTGGTCGAGCCGCGCCAGGTTCGGAGGCGCACCGGCCAGAATCAGCTTGATTCCGAGATGCGCCACGCCAAGGCCGAGCAGCCCGGCAAGCGCGGCCAGGACCAGATTCTCCGTCACCAGCTGACGGATGATCCGTCCGCGCCCGGCGCCGAGTGCGGCCCGGACCGCCAACTCGCGGGCTCGACCGACGCCGCGCGCCAACAGCAGATTGGCGACGTTGACGCACCCGATCAGCAGCACCAGGCCCACCGCTCCGAACAGCACCCAGATCCGATCCGCGACCGCATTATTCAGGACGGCGCGCATCAGAGGCTCGACGTGAACTTCGAGCGACGAGTTGAAATCGGGATACTGTTCCCGGAGCCGTGCCACGGTCGGCGCCATGGCGGCCTTGGTCTGTTCCGCCGTGGCGCCCGGGCGGAGCCGGCCGTAGACATGGAACAGATAGCTCCCGTCGTAGTCCGCTGCCTGCCGCGTACTGAATCCGGCAGGCGCCCAGAGTTCGTCCCAGTTCTCGAAGAAGTCGAACCGCGCCGGCATCACGCCGAGCACGATGTGCGGTACAGCATTGAGGAGGATGCTCTGGCCGACCACGGCCGGATCCGCCCCAAAGCGCCGGGTCCAGAGCCGATGGCTGAGCACGACGACCGAGCCCGCGCCGGGTTCGTCTTCCGCAGCGGCAAAGACCCGCCCGAGAGCCGGGGCAACGCCGAGCACGGTAAAGAACGACGAGGTCACCCGAGCGCCGCGCACCGACTCGGGCTGCTCACCCGAACCAAGAATGAACGGAGCGGAGTAGCCGGCCGTGTAGGATGCCAATGTATTCTGCCCAGCTAGCAAATCAGCGTAGTTACCGACCGAGAGGGTTCCACCGGGACGCCCTTCCCAGGTCCGGGAGATCCAGACCAACCGATCCGGCTCCGGAATCGGCAGCGGCCTGAGCACGACCGAGTAGAGGACGCTGAAGATGGCCGTCGTGGCGCCCACGCCGACCGCCAGCGTCAGCGCCGCGGCCGCCGTGAAGCCCGGCTGTTTGCGCAGCGAGCGAACGGCCTGCCGGAGATCCTGCACCAGACTGGCCCACCATTCCGTGCGTTGCATCGAATGATCCCGTGCCTTACCCAGTCGTGTCAGACGGCGCCGCAACTCGGCCGGATCGCCGAGGCGGCGGAGCGCTTCCTGCCGAGCCTCTGCTTCGGACATCCCGCTGTCGACCAGGTCGCGGACCCGCATGGCGAGATGGAACGCCATTTCGTCGTCGACCTCGGTTTCCACCGGAGGCCGCCACCAAACCGACCGCAGCCGGCGACCAAACTGGAATCGGGACATGACCGCCTCAGTTCGATTCCGCGGGATCCAGGACTCTGGCCACGGCAGAGCTGAAAGCCCGCCACGCGGCCGTGTCGGCCCGCAACCGGGTTCGGCCACCTGGCGTCAGCGCGTAGAACTTGGCCTTACGCCCCAGCTCAGAGGTGCCCCACTCCGCCTCGATCCAGCCCTTTCGCTCCATCCGATAGAGCGCCGGATAGAGTGACCCCTCCTCGATCACCAGCGCCTGGTCGGTCCGGTCCTCGAGCCACTGGGCAATCCCGTACCCGTGCCGCGGCCCCCAGGACAGGGTCTTGAGAATGAGGACTTCGAGCGTCCCCTGGAGAAATTCCGTCGGTGAAGCGGACATATCGGCTCATTACCTAGACAGTCATAGTATAGACCCGCTCCCGAACCTCGCGCAAATCCGTCGAAGCGGTGGCGGACCATACGTCGCCGAATGCGGAGTGGCCCGACTCGTGCCTACCCGGCGTTCCGCATGCCGGTCGTCGACATGCTTACTCTATCAATTCGCAAGGAGTTCTCGTGATTGCCTTGGTTCGCCCGTTGTTGGTGGCATCGATCGTGTTTGCGGCCGCCTGTGGAGGAGACGAAGGTACCGGTCCGAACGGTGGCGCGATCACTGCGACCATCGATGGCCAGTCCTGGAACGGTTCGCTCGCGGTGCAGGCCACCCACAGCAGCAACGTGCTCGCCATCGGCGGGGTCAACAATGCGCAGCAGCAGGTCATGATCACGATTCCCGGCGTGAGCGCACCGGGCACGTTCACGCTGGGCGCGGGCCAGGGCGGCATTGCGCAGGTGGTGATCGGCACCACCCAGGCATGGACCACGTCGATGGTCGGCGGCACCGGCACGGTCACGGTGACCGAACTCGATGCCAACGGTGCGAAGGGCACTTTCTCGTTCACGGGCATCGCCTCGCCCGGCACGAGTGCCACGGGCACCAAGGCGGTGACCAACGGCAGCTTCGACGTCGAGTTCTAAACCTCGACCCCGCAATGCACCGAGGGCCGGCATCGCGTCGTGCGGTGCCGGCCCTCGTATTTTCGTGCGGAGCGATCGACGATCAGTCCTTGGCGCGGTCCAGGTATTCGCCCGACTCGGGATTGACGCGGATCCGTTCACCGATCTGAATGAACTCGGGCACGTTGACCGTGGTGCCGTTGTTGAGCACGGCCGGCTTGCTCGACGCGTTCTTGGTCGCCGTCTTCATGACCGGAGCCGTTTCCACCACCTCGAAGGTGAGGGAGTTGGGCAGCTGCACCCCGATCGGCCGACCTTCATAGAACTCGGCGATGATTCGCATTCCGTCCGTCATCCACTTGGCACTGTCGCCCAGATCGTCCTCTTCGACTTCGAGCTGATCGAAGGTCTCGGCGTTCATGAAGTGGTACGTGGAGCCGCTCTTGTACAGGAAGTCGAGTTCCTGGGTCGAGAGCTGCGCAAGCTCGAGGCTGTCGGTGGCCCGGAACCGATGCTCGAACTGGACCCCGGTTTTGATCCGGCGCAACTTGGCCTGCACCAGCGCCCGGAGGTTGCCCGGCGTGTGGTGATGAAAATCGAGAACCCGACAGGGCTCGCCGTTATGCATGATCGCCATGCCGCGCCGCATGCTGCTTGCAACAATTGCCATGAACCCGAACCGCCTGATGAGCGTAGCTGATGCCCCGCGCTCGGCGGGGTCCCGAATGGTACAGCCCTCTAATATATCCCGCGGGGCTCAAGTTGACCAACTGGAGGGAGACCGGAAATCGGCCAGTCTCGACCATCGGAAGCGGGGGGGCGGGCCACCCGCCAGATGACAGGGGAGACCGGTCAGTCCGCCCGAAGCGCGGTCAGCGGTTCCACCCGAGCCGCCCGGCGGGAAGGCAGGACGGCCCCGGCCAGGCAGGCGAGGAGCACCGCGGCGGCCCCGCCCAGATACGCCAGCGGTTCGAGCACCTCGACCCCCTCGACATGGGCGGCCGTGAATCGGGCAATCCCGACCGCCACCACTGCACCGACGGCCACGCCGACCGCGCCCAGCGTGACGCTCTCGCCGACGATCAGGCCGACCACATTCCTCCGGCTGGCGCCCAAAGCCGCCCGCACGCCGAGTTCCCGGGTCCGTACCGCCACCGTAAAGGCCAGCACGCCGTAGACCCCGCTCAAGGTCAGCGCCAGCGCCACCAGCCCGATCATGGCCCCGACCCAGTAGGCGGCCCGGAGCGGCCAGAGGGACACTGCGACCGAATCCTCCAACGGGTGGACCCAGGCCGGCGCCGCCTGGTCGATGGCCGTCAACGTCTGCTCCCAGGCGAGCGCCGCCCGGCTGCCCGGACCGTCGACCCGAATGAGGAGCCGCCCGGAGCGCTCGAGATCGAGGGGCCGGTAGATGGCCGCCTGGCCCGGCGGGTCTCCGATCCACCCGGTGACGGCATCGCGAACCACGCCGATGACCCGCAGTTCCGGCTGATCGGCGGCCCCACCATCCCCGCCGGGGCCGACGATACGAAGGGTTCGATCGAGCACATTGCCGGTGCCCCACAGTGCCCGGGCTGCCGACTCGTTGACGATGACCACCGGCGCTCCGTTCCGCGATTCGTCGTCGAGAAAGGTCCGGCCCGCCAGCACCCGATGGGACAGCGCCTCGAAGAAGCCACCGGATACCTCGGCCGCGCCTGCGTTGACGATGGCCCGGTCCGGTCCGGTGAGGCCGACCCGCCGGAACGCCGACTCGAGTGGCACCCGATCGGTCGCGGCAATGGCCCGGACCGAAGGATCATCGCGAAGGCGGGCCAGCGCTGCCGCCCGGAAACGATCATCGAGGTCGATCACGACGACGCCCGACGGATCGATGCCCATGTCGCGCGCCGGAATCCGCTGGGTTCCGCCTAACAGAATCCCGGTCACGATCAGAAGCAGCGTCGCAATCGCGATCTGCGCCACCAGGAGCCCCTGCCGAAGCCGCGACGGCCGCGCCCCCGACGATACCATGCCCACCGGCGAGCGCACCGTATTCGGACGGGTCGCTTGCAGCGCAGGGATGAGCCCGAAGCCGACCGCGCAGAGCACCGCGCTCCCGATAGCAAAGAGGAGCACCCGGTAGTCGGGGTCGACGGGCGCGAGCTCGACGAACGATTTGAACGCCTCGGGCACCGTCGCGGCAATGAACCAGGTCACTCCGGCCAGCACCATGCGCGAAATCGCCAGCCCGGCAAGCGCAGCCGGCACGGCCAAGAGGATACTCTCGGTTAGGAGCTGGCGAACCACGCGTGCCCGCCCCGCACCAAGCGCCAGACGAACTCCGATTTCATCGCGCCGCGCAATGCCGCGCGCAATCATCGCGCTGGCCACGTTGGCACATGCCGCCAGCAACACCAGGCCGAACGCCAGAAAAATCGGAGCGACCGTCAGCAACACCGATGGCGTCAACGGTTGCGCGGTTGCCTTCGATACCAGCTGCGCCGCAATGACACGATCCGGTTCGGGACGCGGCCCGGTATCCCGCACGAGCCAATCGCTCAGCGCCACACGCGCGGCTTCGGTCGCGATCCCGGGACGAAAGCGAAGGATGACCTGCACCAGGTCACCATCACCGACCCCGAAAGGCGCCAGATGGTTTTCCAGCCGAGCCACCATCGTGATCGGGACCCAGAGGTCGGGCGAATTGTCGTCGATCCCGTCGAATCCGGCCCGGGCCACCCCGACGATTTCCACCGGCTGACCCCGCACCAGGACGGTCCGGCCGATGATCCCGGGATCGGCGCCAAAGCGCTGGCGCCAGGTATCGTGACTCAAGACACCCGTGGACGTTCCTCCGCCCTCGGTGTCGGCCGGGCCAAGCACCCGACCGAGCGCCGCACCGACACCGAGCATGCCGAAGTAGTTCCCGGTCGTCATCATGACCCGGGTGGACTGCCCGTCGATCCGCGTCACCAGATAGCGGTAGCCCAACTGTTCCCGCACGACCGGCTGCTGACTCAGATCGAGATACTGCTGCCAGCTGAATCCGTAGCCGGCCTGATCCCGGGTATGCCAGCGAACCTGATAGAGCGAGGACGGATCAGCGACCGGAAACGGGCGCAGCACGTACGCATTGAAGATGGTGAAGAAGGCGGTGTTGAGCCCGACGCCGAGTCCGATCGTCAGGACGACGGTGGCCACGAGCGCGGGCTCGCGCCGGAAACTCCGAAACGCAAATACCAGGTCCTGACGAAGTTCCCCGAGACGAGGCCAGCCCCAGGTCGATCGGATCGACTCGCGCGCCAACGTGACATTGCCAAGCGATCGGCGAGCCGCCACTCGGGCCGCCACCGGGTCCATGCCGCCGGCCCGATTCCGTTCCGCCTCCCGTTCGACGTGATAGCGCAGTTCCTCATCCAACTCGGCCTCGTACCGACGGCGCGCGACCAGAGCGCCGAGTTTCCGCAAGAGACCCATCACGACGAACCGCCTCTCGTCTCGCTACCCCGTGGGAACCGCTGACCTATTGTCATACAATAGGTAAGAGTACCTCAGCGACCTATAGATATACAATAGGAGCGAGGCTTTCCGGGTCGGCCGGGAAGCAAATCCGATTCCATCCCTTGCCTATCTCGAGACTTGAGGGGAAACTTGAAGGGTGTCGACAGTCACCAAAGCGTGCCCCTCCTGCGCGCAGACGCTTCCAATCGACGCTGCTTTCTGCATGATGTGCGGAGCCGCAACTCCGCAGGCGATCGACAAAGCTACCGGGGAAATCCGCGCCGCGACCGGTGACCGGATCGCCTCGCCGGACAAGTCGCGCCTCCAGCGGTCGCTCGGAAGCAATTACGAGTTGGGCCGGCTGATCGGTCGCGGCGGGTTTGCCGAGGTCTACATCGTACATGATCGGCGACTCAAGCGGGATCTGGCCCTCAAGGCCCTCCGCCCCGACCTGGTCATCTCCGATCATCTGCTGCAACGATTCCGGCGTGAGGCGGAGACCGTGGCCGCCCTGCGGCACCCGCACATCGTCCCGATCTACGATATCGGTGAGGCCGACGGCATCGGCTACCTGATCATGCCGTACATCCAGGGCGAGAGTCTCCGCGCACTGCTCTCCCGGGAGGGACCGCGTCCGGTTCGGGAAGCCTGCCGGATCCTGCTCGAAGCGGCCGACGCGCTCGACGCCGCCCACGACGCCGGTGTCATCCATCGCGACATCAAGCCCGAGAACATCATGCTCGAGGGCAAGGGACGTCGTGCGCAGCTGATGGACTTCGGCATTGCCAAAGCCATCGACACCAGCGATTCAGGCCCCGGGCTCACCAGCACGGGCATGCTGGTCGGCACGCCGCACTACATGAGTCCCGAGCAAGCGGCGGGCGAACCGCACCTGGATCATCGCAGCGATCAGTATTCCCTCGCGGTGGTCGGCTATCAGATGATCACGGGCTCGCTGCCCTTCGACGGCGACTCGACTCGGGCGGTTCTGTTTCAGCAGATGGTGGGCGTCCCGAAGAGCTTGCGGGACATGGTCCCGGACGTTCCCGCCGCGGTCGCCTTCGCGATCGATCGCGCGCTGTCCAAGGAACCCAAGGACCGTTTTCCCTCGATGGCCGCCTTTGCCGAGGCCATTGCCGGACCGGATGCCTGGCCCCTCGGCGCCAGCACGCTCGACTCGATCACGGCGGCGCCTTCCCTCGAACAATCGCGGCCCACGGCAGGCGTCCCGACCAGTCCCGGAACACCGCGACGCCGATGGCTTCCGGTGGCGGCCATCGCCACGGTGGCCGTGGTCGCATCCGGAATTGCCTACTGGCAGACGCGTCCGGAAAGCCCGGCTGTTGCCGCGCCAGACAGCGCCGCCGTTACCGATTCAGCTACAGCCAGCGTGGCGAGCGCACCTGCCGATTCGTCAGCTGCGCAAACCGCGGCCAGCGCGACAACCGGGACACCGCCCGCGCCTGCTCCCGGCCCCGCAAGTCCGGCGGTTCCGGCGGTCACCTGCCAGTCGGCGTACACGGCCGAACGCTGGACCGAGGCGGCCAGGGCGTGCACCACGGAGGCGGGAAGCGGCAGCGCCACCGCGAGCCGGCGGCTGGCCTCGATGTATACCCGCGGCGTCGGCGTGGCGCAGTCGGACTCGCTGGCAGCGGTGTGGTACCGCGCCGCCTTCGCAGCCGGCGACGCTCAGTCGGGGTTCCGGCTGGGCGTGATGTACGCCAACGGCGTCGGCGTCACGCAGAACGACGTGGAAGCCACGTCCCTGCTCCGCCGCGCCTCCGACGCCAACGTTGCCGAGGCCTGGCCGGTACTGGCCGAGCGCTACGAACAGGGTCTGGGCACCCGGCGCAACGAGCAGGAAGCCTCGTTCTGGTACCGGCGCTCGGCCGAGGCCGGCAATCGCGCCGCGCAGTTCAACCTGGGACAGATGTACCTGCGGGGGCGCGGGGTGTCCCGCAGCGACCAGGATGCCGCCGTCTGGTTCAGTCGCGCCGCCGAGCAGGATCACCCGGGCGCCGAGTATGAACTGGGCATGATGTACATCCGCGGCCGAGGCGGGTTGGCCAAAGATGAGGCAGTGGGGGTCCAGTGGCTCGAACGGGCGGCCCGCCAGGGGCACACCGAAGCGTCCAAGGAGCTGGAAAAGCGCCAGCGTCCCTAAACCCCGCCGTCCTTGACCCGTCGCGACCCGGGGCGTGAGATTCCCCGGGCTCATCATGGCCCAAGATCCGTCCGTCGCCACCCGCGCGTGTCCCACCTGTGACAGCCGGCTGCCCGTCGATGCCGCGTATTGCGTGCAATGCGGGTCGCCTACGCATACCCAGATCATCGGTGAACCGAACGGCGCGCCCCAAACGGATGCCAGCTACGAAGCCGAGCCGGAGCGGCTGCAACAGGTCCTGGGCCCCCAGTTCGACCTGGGCCGGCTGATCGGGCGGGGCGGGTACGCCGAAGTCTTCTCGGTCTACGACCGTAAACTCCAGCGCGAACTGGCCATCAAGGTCCTGCGACCCGACCTGATCGTCACCCCATCGCTGCTGGCCCGATTCCGCCGGGAAGCCCTCGCGGTCGCTGCGCTGCAGCATCCCGCCATCGTACCGGTCTTCGACGTCGGAGAACGCGAGGGCGTCTGTTACATCCTGATGCCTCTGGTCCGTGGTGAGAGTCTCAAGGCGCTGCTGACCCGCCAGGGACGCCTGCCACTCGACGAGGTGCAGCGGATCGTGCTCGAAGCGGCTAATGCCCTGGCTGCTGCGCATGATGCGGGGATCGTCCATCGCGACATCAAGCCCGAAAACATCATGCTGGAGGGGCCCGACCGGCACGTCCGTCTGATGGACTTCGGGATTGCCAAGGCGGTCGACTCGGGCGACAAGGAGCTGACGGGGACCGGCGTGATCGTGGGCACGCCGCAGTACATGAGTCCCGAGCAGGCCACCGGTGAGCCGGCCATCGACCAGCGCAGCGACCAGTACTCGCTCGCGGTGGTCGCCTATCAGATGCTCTCGGGGCGCGCACCGTTCGAAGGCGAAACCGCGCGGGCCATCATGACCAAGCAGTTGCTGGATCAGCCGCCCGCCCTGGCGGGCCTGGTCGAGAACCTGCCGCTCCACATCGCGGCGGCGCTGCATCGCGCGATGCAGAAGAATCCGCACGACCGGTTCAAGGACGTCAAAGCGTTTGCGCGGGCCTTGCAGGACCCCGACTACCGGAACCCCGCATCGCTGCGAGCAACGTCGCCCAGGTCCGATTTCCGGCGCTGGGCGCCCTGGATCGGCACCGCCGCCGTGGCAGCCGCAACCGTGATGATTGCTGCGCAGATCTGGCGCCCGCCGGCATCCGAGTCGCTGGCGCCGGTGCCGGTCGACACGGTTCGCATCATTGCGCCGCCGAGCGAGACGCCGCCGGCAGATCCGCGACCGGCGGAGCAACTGCCGCAACAGCCGACCCCGCCGCCTCCAGTAGCCACGCAGCGGCCCGACACCACTCCTCGGCCTGGCGTGACCCCGCCCTCGACGCGGCCCGATACCGTGTCGACGGCGGTCGCGCCGCCTCCGGCTCCCACGCTGAGTTGCGTGGCGCTGGTCGATCGCCGGGAGTGGGAGCGGGCCGCGGCCCAGTGTATCGAAGAGGCCGAAGGCGGCAACGCGCGCGCGGCCCGGCTGGCCGCCGACATCCTGGCGCAGGGACGGGGCGGTGTGTCGGTCGACGAGGCCCGCGCCGCGGCGTTCTACGAGCAGGCCGCCCTGGGCGGCGACGGGCAGGCCCAGTTCCTGGTGGCCCGGCGGAGCGAGCGGACCGATCCGTCACACGCGACGGCCATGTATCTCGCGGCGGCCAACAACGGGTACGAAGCGGCCTTTCCGCTGATTGCTGGACGTCTGTACGAGGGGATCGGTACCGCGCGGAACTTCGAAGCAGCCGCCAAGTGGTCCGAGCGCGCCGGCCAGGCCGGCGACGTCCCGAGCCTGATCCGTTTGGGAGAGATGTATCTGCAGGGCCAGGGCGTCGCGCGCAGCGAGACCGAGGCAGTCACCTGGTACCGCCGGGCGGCGGACCGCGGTCATGCGGGAGCGCAGTATCAGATGGCGCAGTTTTATTTCCGCGGCCGAGGCGTGCCGCGATCCGACAGTGAGGGCCTACGCTGGCTCCGCCTGGCGGCGGAGGCCGGTCACGCCGAAGCCAAGCGCGAGCTCGACCGCCGCACCTGACCTACCACTCGACCATTGCTCCGAGGCTCAGCACCCGCCCCCGGAGCGGCATCCACGGCACATTGGTGAGACGTTCGCCCCGCGCCGGCGGGTCGATCACGATCGATTCGTAATTTGCGAGCTTGATGTCGAGGAGGTTCTCGGCGCTCAAGAACAGGCGGGCGCGTCCGGAGCGTTGCGACACCAGTCCATTGATCAGCCCGTACCCCGGAGCTTCGGTGCGGAACGGGTTGTCGGAGATCTGCTGGCTGCCCAGGTAGCGGGCGTGCAGATCGACGGCCACGCCCACCGTCGCGGGCGCCCGCCAGCCGATGTGCGCTCCGGCCGTATGCTGTGACAGATAGGTCGCCGGCCGGCGCTGGCCCGGTGTACCGGGAATGCCCTCGCTGCCGGTGCGGAATCCGTAGAATGCTCCGTAGATCATCGCGCCGCGGCGATAGGTTCCGGCCAGATCGATGGCGGTGATCCGGGTCGGCTGATCGACATTGAGGAGCCGGAGCGGACTCGCCGGGTCGGCCGCGGTGACCGGGACGACGCGGACGGGATCGGACACGCGGGTGAACCCGACCGCACCGCTCAGTTCGAGGCCGTTCCGGTGCCAGCGCAGATCGCCGCCGGCCGTGGTCAGACGTTCGGCCCGGGCATTGACCTGCACCATGGTCCGCGCACCAAGCAGCTCCGCTTCGTCGGCCAGGGTGCTGGGGGCCGAGTAGCCCAGCGCGGCGTAGGCCCGAGCTTCGATCGAATCGGCGGGTCGCATCAGGACATCGGCGCGCGGCATGCACTGCAGGCCGTGAACGCTGTGCTGATCGCAGCGGCCGGCCACGGTCGCGGTCAGCGAAGTGCCCAGCTGGCGGGTTACGGATACGAACCCGTTGGGCAAACTGTGGGTGTAATCGAAGGTCGGGAAATCCCGGTGACGGAGCGCATCGCGCTGATACCCGATGCCCGCCAGCACCACGGTGGGGCCGAAACTTCCCTGATAGTGCAGCTCGCCGAAGAGGGTGGCGCGGCGATCGCGCTCGCGGACTTCGTCATACCGGTGCGAGATGGCCCGGAACGCCCCGGCCAGCTTGAGCCGCAGGACCCCGTTATTGCCCAGCAAACGTCGTCCGGTCGCGGCGGCATCGAAGCGCTGGGTGCGTCGTTCGTGGCGGAAGGGCTCACCCGGGGTCGTGCCCAAGAGATAGCCCCCGGTCCGCTCTTCGGACATGGCGCCGGCCGCGAGGGTCAGACCATCGCCGTTGGGCGCATCGTAGTGCAAGCGGGGCCGGATGGCGATTCGAATGGCGCGGGGAAACTCGCCCCAGCCGTCATCATCCGAATCGACCAGACGTTGCTGGTGGAACTCACCGAACAGGGTACCGCCCAGGTCGGCGCCGAAGCGGCGCGAGCCCCAGAACATGACGCCGCCGCCCTTTTCCGACGACTGGCTGGCGGCGGCCCGCACCTGGTCGCGCTCGGGAGCGCGGGAGATCAGGTTGACGACGCCCCCTGATCCGATCGGCCCGTGCAACGCCGTGGTCGACCCCCGAATCCACTCGGCCTGACCGAACTCGAACGGCGACAGCTGCGCCAGGGCAAAGGCGTCAGGATGACTGCCCAGCAACGGCATCCCGTCGATCATGATGCCGGTATACTGCCCCCGGAGACCGGCCGAGCGGAATCGCACCGCGTCGAGCACGCCACCGATCCCCTCGGCGCGAATCGGACCCTGGCCGGCAAAGAGTTCGCGGAGGTCGACCGGATGCGCCAGCTGCCGTACCGCCATTTCCGCTTCGTCTACCACTACCACAGGCATCGGCTCGTCGGCCAGGCGCCGCTCGGTTCGCGGCGCATGGACGAGTGCCGCGGCAGGCTCCGCCGAGCGATGTGCCAGAATCAACTCGAACCGCTGCGCGACGCCCTCGATGATGGTGATCTCGAACACCCGCGACTCGAAACCGGGATGTGAGACGGCGACCGAGACCAGGCGGGCGGGCAGTTCGAGCCGGGCAATTCCGGAGTCGTTGGCTGCGCTACCGATCCGATCCGATCGCACGAACGCGCCGGGCAGGGCGCTGGAATCGGGCTGGCGGACGGTCACGAAGAGGGTCCCGGTATCCTGCGCCGCGACCGGCGTCGCTCCGCCGATACCGGCTGCCATGACGAGCGCCGCCAGTAGCTGACCGGCGGCGCGGATCGAGCGTCGTGTCATCCTGCGCGGGAAGTGGTTATGCACTGTCTGGAAACCTAATGGGCCCCGGTATTACCCCGAACCCCGACGGCCGGGTGAGTAGGTGCCGTTCTGCAATCGCCGTGCGAAGCCATGCCACTTGGCGGATTATCGGCCTGCCTCGAGCAAAAAACGGCTGTGGTGACCGACCGCGATGGTCAAAGAGAGTCTGACAGCTGCCGGAAGACCCAGAAATCGGGGTCGATTCGCACCCGCGCATTCCGCCGGACCCGAAGCACCTCGACCCCGCGCTCGAACGGATATCGGCGCCGGACCCCATCGACTTCGATATCGACCGGCATCGGGAACGGCCGCTGTCCCGCGGTGACCCAGCGCAGGGTCAGCGTGCTGTCGGTTCGCGTCTCGATCAGGCGCGGCAATGCCGGCGCTCGCACATAGACGTCGAAAAACCAACTCAGGTCCCTGCCAGCGACGGCGGAAACAAAAGTCACCAGCTCATCGGTGGTGACGAACCGGACCTGGCGTCCATCGGTGATCTGTTCGAGGGAATCGGACGGATACACCCATCGGCGCAGCATCGGAAAGAAGGTGGCATCACCCAGCAGATAGCGCAGGGTATGGAGAACCACCGATCCCTTGCCGTAGATATCGCCATCACCCTGCAGGTAGTCCGGCGGATTGAAGTAGACTTCGGCCGCCGTGAGCGGACCCGGTTCGGCAATGGCGCGCCGGTTCTTTGCCGCACGCCACTGGCCCAGGATCACCTCTCGATACGCAGCCGAGCCCCGCAATCGCTCGGTGTAGAGCGGTTGCATGTAGGTTCCGAAACTTTCGTGCAGCCAGTAGTCGCTCCAGTCGCTGGCCGTGGTCAGGTTACCGAACCATTCGTGTGCCAGTTCATGCTGGTGCAGTTCGTCATATCCGTACGGATTGGCCCGATACTCGTTGCCGTAGGCAATGATGGTCTGATGTTCCATGCCGAGATGCGGCGTTTCCACCACGCCGTACTTGTCGGCTCGGAAGGGATACGGACCAAGCAGCGACTCGTAGAAGCGGAGATGCTCGAGCATCTCGTCGATCAGGCGTTCTCCCTTGGCGAGATTTTCCGGGAGAACCCAGTACGTCACCGGAATGGTGTCGCCGGAGACGCTCAAATAGCGCCGCTCGAGGGTCCGATACGGCGCGATGTTGAGCGCGACATTGTAGTTGCTGATCGGCGTCGACACGAACCACTGCCAGGTGACGGTACCGTCGCCGTTGTCCCGCGAGCCCCGGGACCGTCCATTCGAAGCGGCCACCAGACCGCGGGGCACCGTGATGTCGATCGCGATGGAATCGGCCTTGTCGGACGGATGATCTTTGACCGGCCAGAAGAGATCGGCTCCCTCGTTGACCGCCGTCGTCGCAATCCACGGGGCGCCACTCGGCGTCCGAGCCCATTGGAACCCGCCGATCCATGGCGGCCTCGGCGCGATCCGCGGCTTTCCATCATAGCGAATCCGAACTGCAAACTGATCGCCCGGCGCCAGGGGCGCGGCAGGCCGAATCCAAAGCGTCAGGCCGCGGCGTTCGAATCGAAGCTGGGCGCCATCGGCGCTGCCGACCGAGCGGACCGTCCAGGCGGAATCGAGATCCAGGACGATCCAGTCGAGCGGGGCCAGCACCCGGGCGTGGACGGTCGCATCGCCGGCGACGGACGAATCGGCGGGGTCGACGGCAAAGCGCAACTGATAGAATCGGACGTCGTACGCCGCCTGCTCGGGCGTGAGCGCTCCCCCCGACGACCAGCGCTTCGGCTCCGGTCTCGGCGCAAGCTGCGCATGGAGGGAGCCGGTCCAGGCCAGCACCATCAGCAACAGGACGGTGCAGAGGCGTGCTTGCAAGTCGCGCGCGACAGGACCGGATTCCGAATGCATCGCCAGAGACCCCTCCGACAGGCAATTCACCCGAAAAAGGTAGCGGGACCGGTTCATGATCGCAGCGCAGGTGATCCGACCCGACGCAATCCGGTGTACATTTCAGGCTTCCTCTCCCTCACATCCTATGCCCATGCCCTCGATCGCTCGCCTGGCCCCGCTCGCGTTGCTCGCGATGCTCCCGTCCACCCTGCCGGCCCAACGGCCCGATCCGCGCGTTGCCGGATTCGACGCCTATGTCGCCAAAGCCGTCAAGGACTGGAACGCCGTGGGCCTGGCCGTTGCCGTCGTCAAAGATGGCCGGACCGTTTACGCCAAAGGCTTCGGTGTCCGGGAACTCGGCAAGCCCGATCCGGTCGACGCCAACACCATGTTTGCCATCGGCTCGACCACCAAAGCCATGACGGCCCTCGCGTTAGGCATGCTGGTCGACGAGGGCAAGGTGGCCTGGGATGACCCGGTCACCAAGCATCTTCCCAGCTTTGAGCTGAGCGATCCGTACATCACGCGCGAAATTACCGTCCGCGACCTGCTGACGCATCGCGCCGGTCTCGGCAACGGCGACGTGACCTGGTACCGGACCGACGCGACCCTGGATGAAGTCCTGTATCGGGCTCGCTTCATCCCGATCGCCTACTCGATGCGCTCGGGATACATCTATCAGAACGTGGCGTACGGCGCGGCGGGAGCCGTGGTCGCGGCCGTGAGCGGGATGCCGTGGGAACGATTCATCGAAACCCGGATCTTCCAGCCGCTCGGCATGACCAATTCCGTGACGACGCTGGCGGGCACCAAGGGACGGCCTAACGTCGCGAGCCCGCACGATCGGGTCAACGGAACCGTTCGCGTCATCAACAACGCAGCCGTCGATGCGGTCGCCGCCGCCGGGTCGGTCTGGGCAAGCATCGATGACATGACCAAATGGATGAACTTCGTGCTCGACAGCGCCAAGGTCGGCGGTAAGCGCCTGCTCAAGCCGGGCACCTGGGCCGAGCTCTTTGCGCCGCAGACGATCATCCGGCCGAGCAGCTTCTATCCGACCGCGGCGCTGACCAAGCCGAACTGGATTACCTACGGACTCGGCTGGTTCCAGACCGACTACCAGGGGCGGCCGCTCCAGCTCCATACCGGCAGCATCGACGGGATGATCGCCATCGTCGGCCTGGTTCGTGAAGCCAACATGGGCGTCTTTGTTCTGGGCAACCTCGACCACGTCGAAGTGCGGCACCCGCTGCTCTATCGCGCCGTCGACACCTGGGTCGGCAACCCGCTCCGCGACTGGAGCGCCGAGATGCTGCCGATCTTCAACGATGCCGCGGCCCGGGGCGACAGCGCCCGCGCGCGGTTCGAACGGCAGCGGATCCAGGGCACCAAACCGTCACTGGCACTCGACGCGTACACCGGCGTCTACCGGGATTCGTTGGCGGGTCAGGTCGACGTGACCCTGGAGAACGGCGTGCTGGTTCTGAAGCAGGGCTCGCAGCTGCGCTCGGTGCTGTCGCACTGGCATCTCGATACCTTCCGCGCCAAGCCGGACCTCGAGTGGCGCGGTGAGCAGACCGTGAACTTTGCCATCGGTGCGTCGGGTCGGGTCGAAGCCGTGGCGCTGGGCGGCCGCCGATTCGGCCGAGCCCGCTAGCTCGAAACACGAGGGGTCGGTGCGCATGTGTAGCGCACCGACCCCATCGGATCACGCGTCTCGCTATTGAAGCCGATACTTCCGCTGGATTCTGCCCGCCGCAAAGATCAGTGAGAACGGTACCACCATCCAGCTGAGCAGATAGATGGTTCGGGCATAGGTGCCCGCGCTGCCAAACAGGCGCCGGATCACCCCGCCACCATCGGTCTCGGCTGCGGCCGGAACCGGGCTCGTCGCGCGATCCCACAACAGCAAATGATCGGGCGAAGGCCTGGCATCTTCCGACCGCTCGCCATCGAAGAAGGCGTCCAGCGGCACGATCGGGAGGTGATACCGAAGCGCGAGCCAGAACGCGTCGGCCAGCGACCAGGGTACCGTTCCGCTGCTGCCGTCGCGCTCGTATCCCAGAGTACAGCGACCGTACCAGACCGGTCCGATCGGGGCCGCTCGGCCCAGGCGATCACCGATCGATCGCCCCGCCAATTGCTCAGCAACCCAGGTGCGCTCGGCCGTCGGTACGATCAGGTTACGGCAATCGCTCATCATCGGCATGGTGACGGCGCCGAGCGTGAGCGCCGACAGCGCCAGCGGAAGCCACCAACGCACCCCGAAACCGTAGAGCACCTGAAACGGCCACAGCACGACCAGCCCAAACCAGAACTGCAACGCGCGCCGCGGCGCATAGAGGAACAAACCGGCCACCCCGATTCCGACGACCAGCAGCAGCACCACCAACCGCAACCACCCCGGGAGCGAGACTCCCGCCATCGGGCCGGCCGCCAGTCCGAACAGGCCCACCACGACACCGACCCCCAACAGGGTCGTGAGCATTCGCGCGGGCGCCGTTTCCCATGCCCCGCGCAGATTGGCGAGCCGCCAGGATCGCCAGCCCATCCGCGTCAGGATCTTGTCGGCAATATGATGCTGACCGACCGCGCGGAAGTCCTGCTCGAGCCGGGCATAGGCATCGCGCGCAAACGGCGACGACCGGTCGAGCAGCTCGAGATAGCGGCCGTGCGCGTCCGCAGCCAGCGCCCCTTCCCCGCTCCGAGCCTCCGCCAGGATTTCCCAGTGCCGGGCCGCCGAGTTCTGCAGATCGACCCGGTGCGGCAGCGGGGCGCGCAACTCGACCGAGTCGAGCCGGCTGCTGCTCAGCCTGAGCGCAACACCTTCATCGAGCTCCGAGCCGGAGGACGGCGGAAAGGCGCTGCCGGAGATGTCGAGCTTGTCGGCGGTCAGGAAGGCCAGGTCGGCCGATCCGATGACATTGCGCGGCAACCGAAGCTCGCCGCCGATTTCCGCGTGGCGCGCCACCAGCGAACCCGGGACGGACCGGTCCGACGCCGCCGCGGGGCCAAAGACGTCGCGCCGGAAGCGTCGCCAGCTGGCGCCGAGACGGGTGATGATCCGCTTCGTAACGGAGCGGCCGGTGGAATCGGTAGCTGCGCTCGAGGCCGGATTGGCATCTCGTTCGGGGCCGAGTTGCAGGCCGCCCAGATGCACGTCCGACTCGGTCCGGAAGCGGGTCAGATTGAGATGGGCTGCCGAGACACTCCGATCGTCGCGCGTCATGAGGACTCCGCTCCGATGGTGAGTCCGCGCGCGGCACGGGTATCGGACAGGTCGATCGGGCCGGTCACATCGAGATGCTGGAGCAGGATCCGGCCTTCGATCACGTTGCCGGTCGCTTCGAGCGAGGCGAAGTGAGCGCGGGCAGGCGGAGCGCCGAGAACGGTGCGATGGGAGATTTCGAGATCACCCTCGATCCGGGAGTTGCGCACCAGGCAGTTACGGCCCATGGTGCCACTCAAAAGCAGGTCGGCCGCGCTTCGGACATTCACCACCGAGAGACAGCCCCCGCGCGCCTCTCCGGCCGGGATCAGCGTGGTATCGACCACCTGCAAGCCGCCATGCAGTTCGATGTTGCGCAACTCCACGTCACCGATAATCCGGCAGGCCGAAAGATCCGCGGTACCGCCAACCCGGCCGCCCTCCACCAGGATATCGCCGACGATCAGGCCGATCGGCGGAGTGTCGGCATCATCGGCGGCGGCCGGCACCTGGGTCGGCTCCCGGAGCGAGAGACTGCCGTCGATCATGGTGTTCCGAAGGTGAAGCGCGCGATCGGGAGCGCCGGTCGGCGTCGACGCGGCCGGGGCATCGAGCGTAATGCCCCAAAGCTCGAAGTTCCCGGCGCAGCGGGATTCGTACATCATCACGCTCGACATCTTCGGCGGCATCACGATCGGCTCGGATTCCCGGGGCGCCGCGGCGGCAATGGCCACGGCATCGGCAATGAACTGGTCATGGACCGACCGCCAGGTGTCGCCCGAGCCGAAACGACGGGCCCGGGATGCCTGCTCGCGGATCGCGTGCTCGGTGTCGTAGCGGCCGGCGGGGAGATGCGCCGGCATGAGCCGGAATCGCGGCCCGACCGTCAGGCCGACCATCCAGCAGGAGCCGCCCAGTTGGAGCCCTTCGAGTTCGAGCGCACCAACCGAGGCGCCGAAGAGCCGGACGCTGCGTCCGTAGGTATCCTGCCCCCGCACGACCAGCCCCGGACCGGCAATACCGCTCGCCACCCGGATCCCGTCACTGCGCATCCCGGCCATCGCGAGATACTGGTCGATGACCACGCCGTCGAAGTAGATCATCTGGCCGACCTGTACATGGTCCAGATCGACCATCTCTTCTACGTAGCTTCCGAGCAGGTGGACCGGCGCATCGTCCGGCGGCGATGCCATGCCCGCGACACCGATCGCGATCCGTCCGCCGACCCGGCTCGAGGGCAAATTGAGCGATCCCAACACACAGGTCGCCGCGATCTCGATGTTGCCGCCGACATCGGCCGACACGACGCTGAGATCGCCGGATACGATCGTCGCCAGCGTGGCGTCGAGCTCGCGACTCCAGCCCCGTTCGTTGATTAGGAGATCACCGCCAACCGTGGCGCGATCGATCCGCAGCCCCGACAGGGGGTATCCGGCCCCGTGAATGACGGTGCCGCTCAGATCGAGCGTTCCCTCGACCCGGATGTTGTCGAGCACGACGAGTCCCGTGGCCGAGAGGCGCCGGCATCGCGCCGAACCCGCGACATTGAGGCGCTCGGCGTTGAGAATCGGCCGGTCGAAAGCCGAGGATCTGGGCTTGAGCAAAACCTCGTCGAACACCATATCGCCGTCGACGCGGCCGCCCCGAATCGAGAACTCGCCCGCGGCCGTGAGCCGACGCAGATCCAGCGCGCCCGCCACCCGAACCTCGTCCAGGTCGACGGCCGTTTCATGAAACTGGACCGGCCGCTGCGCAAACGGATCACGCGGACCGCCGTCGGCGCCGACCGCCTTGGGCAGCCGATTGTGGACCGTAAAGTCGGCCAGTTCAACCTGCGCAGCGAACCTGGCGCCTCGGGCCTGCAACCGGCCTTCGACCCGCCATTGCGCAAACCGGATCGGATGCGCGAATTCGGTTCCGGCGGGGAAGATGAGGTCGCCGCTGACGACGACCGGCACATCCAGCGCGAGGCGATCACCGGCGCCGCCGGCGTCGGACCGCAGAATGACGTCGCCGTTGACCACGATAGGTTGTTCGTCCGGCACGCCCCAGTATCGCAGGACGAGCGACCAGAGCGCCGCGTCGGTTCCGCCGTCGGATGACGACTCGACGGCCGGTGCCGGATCCAGCCGCCCTCGCTGCGCAGCATCGAGCCGGGGGTGATGAAGCAGCGAGGCAAAATCGTCCGAAGCGAGCGAGACCGTCTGGTGCTCACCGTCCCACGCGGCCAAACTTGCGAAGCCGGCGGCCCAGGTCCGGATCAACAGCGGCCGAGGCAACCGGCTGAGCGCGATAGGCCCGCTGTCGCCGATCATCTCGACCCGGCCGGTATACCAGCGCCCGTCTTCCTTGCGATCAGCGAGATGGAGTTCGATCTGGACCCGGAAGATGTCTGTGCCGTAACACATCACCACCGAGTCGACCGAATGCACCGTCGGGCTCCGGTACACCCGGGCCGAGTCGCCGGCTGCGGCGGCGCTCTCGAAGCGGAGCGGCGCCAGCGTGCCGTCGAGACCGGGAGCATCGGGATCGTGCGGCGCATCGCCGACCAGCGACAGCGCCGGATTAGCCGGATCCCAGCCCAGATCCGCGGGGTGTTCGATGATGGGGAAAGTGCCCTCGTCACCGGCAATCACGGCGCAGAAGAACCGGACATACGCCTGGAGGCGGGCCGTATGCTGATCGGTTCCCTCGGCTCCGAAGTCGAGACCGATCCGCTCGTTGAGATCGTGGAGCACCCGGGAGCTGCCGTCGATTGCCCACGCGTCCTCGGCGCCGTCCCACAGGATCAGCAACCAGCGG
The DNA here is from genome assembly GCA_037189525.1 of Gemmatimonadales bacterium. GTDB lineage: Bacteria > Gemmatimonadota > Gemmatimonadetes > Gemmatimonadales > GWC2-71-9 > SHZU01. Next base: position 523,014 of record JBBCJC010000002.1, on the reverse strand, counting down.
CGGAGCCAGCGTCCCTCGCGTTCGAGCACGGGCAGATCGATCTGGCAGAGCTCGATCTGCCGGGACGCACCGTCGACGACCCGGTCATAGAACGGGAGGACCAGCGCTTGCGCGACGACCGACTCGGCGTCGATGTGCACCGACAGACTGGGCAGCCGGTTCCGAATGACAGCCTTGCAGCGTTCGAGACGGTCACCGGCTATCGTCTGCCAGTCATCGCTGATGACGTGCCATGTCGGTGCGGGGTCAGCCATCACCCTGCCATCCATCGCTGGGGAAAGAATCGACGCGGATGGGCCAAGCTACGAGGCGGCCGAAATCCCGTCAAGCAGATCCGTTCGATACCTGGAGAACTACGCAAGCTGCGCACAGTCGGGATCCGAAAACGACAAAGCGGGCGGCCGAAGCCGCCCGCCTGGGATCGATCGGTTCCGATCGATTACAGCTTGCCGAAGAAAACGCCGCCGGAGAGCACGAACTGACTGCCGTCACGGATCTGGAAGCGCGCCTCGACGAACGGCTGGACATTGCCGGTCGGCTTGAAGCGAGCGCCGCCCAACAGGTTGAGACCAACCTCCGAATTGCTCCCGTTGAAACCGGGGCCTACATCATACGAAGCGCGCGCGAAGGTGATACCCGCGCCGACGTACGGGGTCGCGGAACCGGAGCTGGAGATGTCGTACACACCGTTACCGGTGATCTCCCAGAAATCGAACCCGTCCGGGAAGAAATAATCGAACGTCGCCAGACCCTTGATGCCCTTCTGCCCGACGCTGCCACCGATCGGGAACGCGACACGGGCGCCGAGGCCGAAGTCGGTGTCGTCACCCCACGACAGGTTCGCACCGAAGGCCTGAGCCTCCGCCCGCGGCGCAAACGCAAACGCCGCGATCACAACCCCAGCCGCTGCAACCAGTTTCCGCATACGATCTCCTGAATGATGGACAAAGCGAAAGATACACTGTAACCCGCCGTCTACTGGACCCTGGTCGACTGCCAGGCCGCCAGCTGCCACCGACCGTCCCGACGGACATGAACGGTCGTCACCAACAGTTCCAGGGTGAGATCCCGCCCACCCAGTTCGACCCGTACCCGGACCCGCCCGTTCCCCACCACGGTCGCCCCCATCACTCTATACGTCATCTCCAGGGGCGAGACGTCATGGTACACGATCGTCCCGGTCGCCACCGTCCGGATGAACCCGGCCTTGTCCTCCACCAACGCGTTCGAGTGGATATAGACGAGGTCGTCGCCCAAAAGGTTGCGAAGTGCCGCCGTATCCCGCACAACCTGGGCCGTCCACTGCGCCTGCAGGGCTGCCGCGACCGCTTTGGCCGTCGAATCCTGCGGAATCCGCTGGAGGGTAGCCGCCTGAGGCGCCCCGAACAGGGCCAATGAGGCCAGGATCGTCGTCATCACCGGCAAGCACCTCCCGAAGGGCGACCCACCGGGCCGCCCCTCGAATCGATCAGCATGGGAAGCGGCTCAGTAGGAGATCGTGAGACCCGCGGTCAGGAAGCGGTCGGCCTTGCGCAGCCGCTCCTGGTTCGGGTTCGGATCCGGCAGGAGGCCCGGGAAATTGTCGTACCGAATGACATAGCCCAGCTTGACCCCGATCGCCGTCGACAGGGGAGCCACCAACGCGGTTTCCGTGTTGATCCGGAAGTCGTTCTGGTCGTCGAAATTGGGAATGAACTCGAGGTGCTGCGACAAGAACGCGGGGCCCCGGAGCACGCGCTTATAGAACGCGGCGGCGCGACCGGCCGTGTAGTTGTCGTCCAGGCTCTGTCCAAGCTGCGCTTCGACGTTGCGCTGCTGAAAGAACGAGAGACCGATCTCGACGTTCAACTGGTCCCGCTCGGTCGCAATGGCCTGGTACGCAATACCGGCGGTCTCTTCGAATCGCCGCGCCACGCCGGCCGGGACGTTCCGCTCCCAGCCACCCAGCACGAAGGCATAGAAGCTGTGTCCCAGCCCCCGGTCCAGACGCATCTGGGTACGATAGTTCTCGGCCGTGCGGGAACCATCGGCTTCGCTCCGCACCGCGTTGAAGGTCTGTGTAAAGATCAGCTTCTTGTCCGCCGTGTTGAGCACCAGGCGGTCGCCGAAGTTCAAGGTGGTGACGTTGGTATTGCCCGCCGCACTGACGAAACCGAAGTCGGCCGAGAAGGAGCGGGTCTTGACCGGCGCCTCCTGCGCGAGAAGCGGGGCCACGGCGGCTACGCCCAACAGGACGGTAGCTGCGACTGTTCGAATTTGCGACATCGGTCTCTCCCGCATCCGGTGATGGCAACGCCAGAAAAAAACCCGGGTCCCCTTCCCGCGCAACGCGGGCGGGCGTACCCGTGCGCCGGCGGTGCCGGGTCGACCCAGCACCTGTGCCGACGGCCCGTCTTGTCGGGGGCCGGTCGTCCGGCTATTTCCCGTGGATGGAATATTCCCGTCTCGGCACCAGCGGCCTCGTCGTCTCCCGCGTTTGTCTCGGCTGTATGAGCTATGGCAACCCTGGCTGGCGATCCTGGGTCCTGGATGAGGAGGCCGCCCGCCCGTTTTTCCGGCGCGCCGTCGAACTCGGCATCAACTTCTTCGATACGGCTGATATGTACTCGCTGGGCCGGAGCGAGGAGGTCACCGGTCGGTTGCTCCGCGACTACGCCCGGCTGGACGAGGTGGTCATCGCGACCAAAGTGTTCTTCGAGATGCGCCCCGGCGGGCCGAACATGGTCGGGCTCTCCCGGAAGCATATCGTCCAGGCCTGCGAGGCCAGCCTCAAGCGACTCGGCGTCGAAACGATCGACCTCTATCAGGTGCATCGATTCGACCCCGAAACGCCGATCGAGGAGACGGTGGCCGCCCTCGACCTCTTGGTGCAGCAGGGCAAGGTTCGCTACATCGGCGCCAGCACGACCTTCGCCTGGAAGCTGATGAAGGCGCTGGGCACGGCCGACCGGCTGGGGATGGCCCGGTTCGTGTCGATGCAAAATCACTACAACCTGTTGTATCGCGAGGAGGAGCGGGAGATGATCCCGCTCTGCCTCGACCAGGGGCTCGGGGTAATCCCGTGGTCGCCGCTGGCGCGCGGTCTCCTGGCCCGGAGTTCCCTCGACCTGACCACCACCAGCCGAGGGGCGACGGACAAGGGACAGATCGGGCAGCTCTATGACCACCCGGGCGACGGCGCCATTCTCGAGGCCAACGCCAAAGTGGCCGCCGCGCGCGGGGTGAGTCCCGCGGAGACGGCGCTGGCGTGGCTGGCCTCGAGGCCGGGGGTGACCGCGCCGATCATCGGGGCGACCAAGCTGGAGCATCTGGAGTCGGCGGTTCGGGGGGTGGCCCTCCGCCTGACCGACGACGAGGTCGCCGCGCTCGAGGCGCCCTACACCCCCCGTCCGATTCGGGGCTGGTACGAGGGACGACGGCGCTGATCTTGCCAAAGCGGGGCGCTGGCGGTTGACCATTGGCCGTGATGCTGACATTCTATCGCGGTCGGGTGTGGAACCTGCCGCCGCGGCCAGCGGCGACCGATGGCCTGATACGGACCTTTTTCCAGCCGATCGACGGCGAGGCATACTTCCGGCGCCAAGTTCGACGGGGGTAGGAATGATGACGCAACAACCTGATCGCGTACGCCAGTATCTCCGACGCCGAGGCTGCTCAGCGAGCGTCGTGAAGGGGGGCCTCGACGGCCTGATTTCCCACTGGGCCAGTCTGGTCGACGCCGTGGAGGAGGGGTATGACCTCACCTTCGGCGACTACCAGAACGACATGGACCTCCGCGACGTCTTGCAGGGGGCCCTGGAAATCGCCGCCAACGACGACCGCGCCGCCGCCGAGCCGAAACTCGCAGCGCTCGACCAGCGGTTCAAAGACCTGACGGTGGAATGTCCGCCGATCTGGGGCGAACGTCATGCGAGGGAGAATGGCTACGAGCCCTCGGAACAGTGGTGGTACTTCCGCCGACCACAGGTACCCGCTCCCGACTTCGAAGAGGAACTCCGCGAAGCCGGCCTCGTCTGAGCCGGGACCGGTCCTCCTCTACGACGGGCACTGTGCCCTCTGCAACGGGTGGGTGCGGTTTCTGCTCCGGGTCGATCGCCAAGGGCCGCTTCGGTTTGCGGCCCTGACCAGCGAGTACGGCCAGGCCCTTCTCGCTGCGCATCCCGACGTGGCGACCCCCGCCTCGATCGTCCTGGTCGAGGGCGACCACATCACGACACGATCCACCGCCGTGCTTCGGATCTTCCGCTACCTGGGCAAGGGCTGGAAACTGCTGCTGATCGGGTATCTGATCCCGCGCGAAATCCGCGACTCCCTCTACGACATCGTGGCCCACTGGCGCTACCGGCTCTTTGGCCGCTACGACAGTTGTCCCTTACCGCCGGCCGAGGCCCGACACCGCTTCCTGCCGTGACTACGCGTCTGACGCGGGAAGACCGAGCCGGCTTGCCGCGCGAGTCACGATCGCCTGCCGCCGGCTGAAGTAGGGTGCGGCGCCGGCCTGCACCGCCGCCACGGTTTCGGGCTCGGCCCGCGCCGGAGAGCCGGCATCGAACGGGGGCGCGGGGTCGTACTCCAGCATCAACTGGATCTGCTTGGCGGCCGCCTCACCGGCCAGTTCCGCAGCTACCGTGAGGCCGAAGTCGATGCCTGCCGTCACTCCGCCGCCGGTGATCCGGTTGCGGTCGACCACAACGCGTTCCGCGATCGGAATGGCGCCGAAGTGCGCCAGCAACGGATGGGACATCCAATGCGTGGTCGCCCGATAGCCACGTAGAAGGCCGGCTGCGCCGAGCACCAGTGATCCGGTGCAGACCGAGGTTACGAAGCGCGCGCCAGACGCTTGCCGGCGCAACCAGTCGAGGAGGGCTTCGTTCTCCATGGCCGGATTGACGCCGGGACCACCGGGGACGCAGATCACATCGAAAGCCGGCGCCTCATCGAAGGTCAGATCTGGCAGCCAAGCAAGCCCCGTGTCGCTCCGCACCGGATCGCGGGTCGCGGCTACCGCTCGCACAGTCGCCCCCGGCACTCGTCCGAAGACTTCGAATGGCCCGGCCAGGTCCAGGTGCGTGAGATCGGGAAAGAGCACCATGCCAAACTGCAGTGCGGACATCGGTACCTCATCAGGACATTAGGGGAACGGCTGAAAGTACGAGCCGCGCCCACCGCAGACAATCAACGCGAATATAACGATCGTTGTATTATGCTTGATTACCCGATTCCTTCACGGCCGCTTTTCCGACAGGCGCTGGCCCATGGCTGATGCATACATTCTCGACGCCGTCCGCACACCGCGTGGTCGCGGCAAACCGGACGGCGGCCTTCATGAAGTTGCCCCGATCGAGCTGGCCGCGACGCCGCTCCGCGCCCTCCGGGCTCGACACGCCCTCGATACCAGCCAGGTCGAAGACGTGGTGCTCGGCTGCGTCGACGCGATCAAAGACGAAGCCGGGGTCGGACGCTGGGCCGTGCTCGCGGCCGGCTACGATGAACGCGTGCCTGCCACGGTGATCAACCGGTACTGCGGCTCCGGCCTCGAGGCGGTCAACCTGATCGCTGCAAAGCTGATGGGCGGGCTAATCGACGTAGGGATTGGTGGCGGAGTCGAGCACATGTCTCGGGTTCCCATGCTCTCTTCCGGGTTCGCGCCCGGAACGGACCCCATGCTCGCCGCCGATTTTCATTTCGTGCCGCAGGGCATCTCGGCCGACCTGATTGCCACGCGAGCCGGCTACACCCGATCCCAGCTCGATGGGTACGCCGTGCTGTCGCAGCAGCGCGCCAAGCGGGCCTGGGACGAGGGATACTTTGCCAATGCGGTAGTGCCGGTGGTCGACCGGAACGGACTCGTCATCCTCGATCGGGACGAGCACCTCCGCCCCGAGACAACCGTGGAAAGTCTCGCTGCGCTGCAGCCGTCCTTTGCCAAACTCGGCGCCATGGCCGGGTTCGATCGGGTGGTGCTGCATCGCTACCCGGAAATCGAGCGGCTCCAGTACTTCCATCATGCCGGCAACTCGAGCGGGATCGTCGACGGTGCAGCCGCCGTGCTGCTCGGTAGCCGCGAAGGCGCTGCCCGGACGGGTATTCGTCCACGGGCGCGGATCCGCTCGACGGCCGCGGTGGCAGCAGATCCGACCATCATGCTGACCGCGCCGGCCGCCGGGTGCCGCATTGCTCTTAAGAAGGCGGGGCTGTCGGCCAGCGACATCGATCTCTGGGAGATCAACGAGGCCTTTGCATCGGTCGTGCTCTTCTTCCTCGACGAGATGGGCCTGACGCCGGACAACGTCAACGTCAACGGTGGCGCCATCGCGATGGGCCACCCGCTGGGCGCCACGGGTGCCATCATCCTGGGTACCCTGCTCGACGAACTGGAGCGGCGCGACCAGACCCTGGGCGTCGCGACCCTCTGCATTGCCGGCGGAATGTCGGTAGCCACCGTGATCGAGCGGATCTGACGCCATGCCTACCCATCTCACCGTCCAAACCGATGCCGACGGGATCGCGATCCTGACGTTCGACTCGCCCGGGAAAGCGCCCAACGTGTTGTCCGAGGAGTCTCTCGCCGAGCTGCGCGATGCCGTCGGCAGCCTGATCCACGACCCCGCCGTGACCGGCATCATCCTGACGTCCGCAAAGCCGGACTTCCTGGTTGGGGCCGACCTCAAGATGCTGCTGGCAGCGGCACAGATGACCCGGGCCGAGTTTCTGGAACGGGTGCGGAGCCTGCAGCAACTCACGCGGACGCTGGAAACGGGCGGCAAACCGGTCGTGGCCGCGCTCAACGGCACCGCTTTAGGCGGCGGATTCGAGCTTGCCCTGGCCTGTCATGCTCGCGTGGTGGCGGACGATCCGGCGATTCGGATCGGGCTGCCGGAGGTGTCGCTTGGTCTGCTCCCGGGAGGCGGCGGCACCCAGCGCCTGCCCCGCCTGATCGGCGCCCGCGAAGCGATCGGCTTGATCACCCAGGGGAAAACGGTTCCGCCTCGCAAAGCGCTCGAACTCGGTTTTGTCACCGAAGTGGTCGCGCGCGACGCACTGCTCGATCGCGCCCGCGCACTGGTCCGCAGCATCGAGCCCATCCAGCCGTGGGACAAGAAGGGATATCGGATCCCGGGCGGCGAGGTGCATTCGCCGGCGGGGCTCGAGACCTTCGTCGGCACCAATGCGATGATCACCAGAGAAACGTGGGGGAACTATCCAGCCCCGCGCCTGGCGACCTACGCGATCTATCACGGCCTTCAACTGCCGATCGATCAGGGACTCAAGATCGAAGCGCGAGGCTTCGTGGAACTGGTGTTCCACCCGTCGACCCGCAACATGGTGCGTACCCTGTTCTTCAGCATGGGCAGCGCCAAGCGGCTCGAACACCGCCCCGCCGGAATTCCCAAGGCATCCTACCGCCAAGTCGGCATTCTCGGCGCGGGGCTGATGGGCCACGGGATTGCCCACGCCGCCGCCCTCAATGGCATCGATGTCGTGCTGCTGGATGTCGATCGTGCCGCCGCCGAACGCGGTAAGGAGCGGGTCGGAGCCATCCTCGCCGATGCGGTCAAGAAAGGCCGGCTCACCGAGGAGAAGGCGGCCGCAACACTCGACCGCATCCGCCCAACCGCCGATTTTGCCGACCTGGCGGGATCATCCCTCGTGATCGAAGCCGTGTTCGAGCGGCGAGACCTCAAGGCCGAGGTCACTCGTCAGGCCGAAGCGGTGATTGGACCCGAGGCAATCATGGGCACCAATACCTCGACGCTGCCGGTGTCCGGACTGGCGGAGACCAGCGTCCGCCCGGAGCAATTCATCGGTCTCCACTTCTTCAGCCCGGTGGAGAAGATGGCTCTGGTCGAGGTCATTCTTGGTGCGCATACGTCGGATACGACGCTGGCCCAGGCGCTCGACTTCGTCCAGGCCATCGGCAAGACACCGGTCGTGGTCCAGGACGGGCGCGGCTTCTTCACGAGCCGCGTTTTCGGCACGTACCTGACGGAAGGTGTCGCGATGCTGGGGGAAGGCACGGGCGCGGCGCTGATCGATCACGCGGGCCGGCTGGCCGGAATGCCGATGGGACCGCTGACCGTGGCCGACATGGTCAACCTCGATCTGTCTCACAAGATCCGCCTGCAGACCGAAGCGGATCTCGGCGCCAGCTACGCACCACATCCGGCCGATCCGATCATCGAGTTCATGGTCCAGCAGGGGCGATACGGACAGAAGGTCAAGGCCGGGTTCTTCGACTACCACGAGCGCGACGCCACGCTCTGGCCGCTGCTCGAGACGCATTACCCCAAAGCAGCTATCCAACCGTCGGTCGAACTGGTGCAACAGCGTCTGCTGCACATTCAGGCGATCGAGACGCTCCGCTGTATGGAGGAAGGGATTGTATCCCGGCCGGAGGACGCGGACGTCGGTTCGATTCTCGGATGGGGTTTCTGCCCCTTTCACGGCGGTGTCGCGTCGTACATCGACCGGATCGGGACTCGGCGCCTGGCGGACGAGTGCGATGCGCTGGCCGATCGCTTCGGCGAGCGGTTCAGGCCGCCGGCGCTACTCCGCGACCTCGCCCGGGACGATCGCTCGCTGTACCCTGCCTGAGCCTCAGGATTTCCGCTTGGCGCGACGGGTGGGTGTCGCGTCGAGCGGGTTCTCGGGCCAGTCGTGCTTGGGATAGCGCCCGCGCATGTCTTTCCGCACATCGAAATAGCTGGTACGCCAGAACCCGGCCAGGTCGCGCGTGACCTGAATCGGTCGCCCCGCCGGCGACAGGAGATGGACCGTGAGCGGAATGGTTCCGTTCGCGATCCGCGGCGTCACCTGCTCGCCGAACATTTCCTGCAGCCGAACCGGAAGGACCGGCGCCGCGGGGTCACTGTAGTCGATCCGGATGCGGGAGCCGGTCGGCACCTCATAGTGTTCCGGCGCCATCCGATCGAGCTGGCGCTGCTGCTCATGGCTCAACAAGCTGCGCAGGGCGGACGTGAGATCGATGGCATCGACGGCGCCCGACACCACGGCCGATGCCAGCCATCCGTCGATCGATTCGAGCAGCGCCGTATCGGACACGTCGGGCCACCCGGTTGGATCGGCGTGATGGAGCGTTGCCAGCCGTTCCCGCAAACGCACGGCCGCCTCCGACCAGCGCAGCAGCTCAAGCCCCTCGGCCCGGATCACGGCGAGGACACCTTCGCGAATCCGGTCGGGATCGGGATCAGCCAGCTGTCGTTCCGTCACGACGATCTCACCCAGCTGCAGGCGTTCGAAAAGCCGCATCGACCGCCGAGCCGGATCCCATTCGACGGCCACGCGCCGCTCGCCGTGCTGCTGGACCAGCGCATCGACCACATCGGCGCCAAGCGGAGCCGCGAGCAAAACCCGGCTCTCGGCACCGGTATCGTCCAGATCCGCGGCGACGATGTAGTCGGCACGCGCCAGCGGCTGATCAGGGGGCACGGCAACACCTCGGCCATTCCGAAGCAAGAACCGCCCGACCTGCCCCGCTCGTCGCTGGGCAACCCGATCGGGATACGCAGCTGCCAGGAGCCGCCCGACCTGTTCCGTGTCGGACCGGACCTCCCGAGCGATCCCGGCTCGCTTCCGCCATTCGCGGATGTCACTCTGCAATCGCGACTTCGCCCCATGATCGATCTGGAGACCGGCCGGCGTTCTGCCGGTGGTCACGGCGTCGACTCGCAATCGCAGGTCCACGTCCGGTAGTTCTCGCGGGTCGGTCCGGCGAACCGGATCGCGATCGGACAACAGCGTGGCCAATTCGATGGCAAGGGCGTGCTCCGCAACTCCGCCCTCCCGTGCCGAGACGATCATCCGCGCCAGCCGCGGATGGACCGCCATCGACACCATGGACCGGCCAACCGGCGTGATATGATGCGCATCGTCGACCGCGCCCAACAGCGAGAGCAGCGCACGCGCCTGGGCCAGCGCCGCTGTCGGCGGACGATCCAACCATGACAGCTCCGCCACGTCGGCAACTCCGGCGGCCGCGAGATCGAGCGCCAGCGGTGCTAAGTCCGCCGAGAGGATCTCCGGCGTCCGATGCTCGGCAAAGCTCAGTTCCTCCACCGGCGACCACAGCCGATAGCACACCCCAGGCTCGGTGCGCCCCGCGCGACCGCGACGCTGATCGGCCGAGTCGCGCGTCACCGGCACGGTTTCGAGACGGCTCATGCCGGTACGGGGAGAGAATCGGGGCACCCGAATCCGTCCACCATCGATCACGACCCGCACACCCGGCACGGTGAGGCTGGTTTCCGCGATACTGGTGGCCAGGATGACACGACGCGTGGTCCCGGGACGCAGGGCCGCATCCTGCGCAGCGGCGGGCAGGGTGCCGTGTAACGGCATCACGGCGACGTCCCCGTGGCGGCCGACGTCCCCTTCCTGCAGGATTGTCTCCACCCGCCGGATCTCGCCGATGCCCGGCAGGAAAACGAGGATGTCGCCCGCCTCTTCCGCCAGCGCTTCGCGAACGACCGTAGCAACGTGAGCCTCGAACCGGGCTTCGGGGCGCGCAGGCCGGTAGCGGGTTTCGACGGGAAAGACCCGTCCGGGCGCGTCGAGCACCGGCGCATTGCCCAGCAACCGGGATACCGCCGCCGCATCGAGCGTCGCCGACATTACCAGCAGGCGCAGATCGGGGCGAAGGATAGCTCGGCTCTGCAGGGCGAGCGCCAGGCCGAGATCCCCGGGCAGGCTGCGTTCGTGGAACTCGTCGAAGATGACGAGCCCGTACGCTTCCAGCGCCGGATCGTCGTCGATCATCCGCGCCAGCACGCCTTCGGTGACGACTTCGATCCGGGTCCTGGCGGAAACTTTGGTATCGAAACGGATCCGGTATCCCACCGTCTCACCCACGGCCTCGTCGAGATGCCAGGCAAGCCGCGCAGCCGCCGCGCGCGCCGCCACCCGTCGCGGCTCCAGCATGACGATCTTACGACCCGCGAGCCAGGGCGCATCCAGAAGCCGCCACGGCACCACGGTCGTCTTACCCGCGCCCGGCTCAGCCACCAAAACGGCGGAACCGATGTTGTCGAGCGCGGCCGCCAGCTCCGGAACGACCACTTCGACGGGGAGCCGGTCGCTCACGGTCCAGGCAGCCGGGTACGGACGAAGCGCACCGGCAGGCCACCATTCTCGGTCCGGATGAGCTCTTCCCACGGAACGCCGACTTGGCCATCCAACCGGCGATCCGCCGAGACCAGCGTCACATTCCATCCGGTACCCTGGCGCCGGAGCAGATTGCCAAGCTGCGCGTACAGATCTCGCAACGCACCGCGCTCGCCGATCCGGGCGCCGTAGGGAGGATTGGTGACGATCGCGCCCGGATGCCCGGCAAGCGCCATCGCGGAAAGGGGCTGCTGCAGCCACTCGACGTCCGCAGCGACACCGGCCCGCTCGGCGTTGGCTGCAGCTCCGCGAATGGCGCCGGCATCGCGATCTGCACCGCGGATCGTAACCGGAGCCGAGGCCAGTATGGCCGCATCACAGGCGGCGCGCGCGGCCAGAAAGGCTTCGCGATCGAAGCCCGGCCATCGCTCCAGGGCAAAATGACGGTTGCGACCCGGCGGAATCCGCCGCGCCAGCAACGCCGCTTCGATCGGAATCACCCCCGAGCCGCAGAACGGATCGAACAGCGGCGCGGTGCCATCCCATCCCGAGCTGAGCAGCAGACCGGCCGCGAGCGTTTCCCGAAGCGGCGCCTTGCCGCTATCCAGACGATAACCGCGACGATGGAGCGGCGCACCCGAGCTGTCGGCGCTGACGGTACAGACGTCGCGATGGAAGCGCACGACGAAGCGCTGGACGTCGGCGTCGGAGTCGGCCTCCGCGCGGCCCGCTACGACCTCCACCGTAGGCGCCACGGTTTGCAGCGCGCGCACCAATCGTTCCGCAATGGCGCGTTCGTGCGAGAGCCGAGATTTCTTGGCGGTGACCCGGAAATGGACCGGCATGCCGGGAGAGAGAAAACGGGTCCACGGCAGCTTGGCAGCGTGCCGTTCCAACTCCGGAAAGGTTCGGGCCCGAAAGCTGTCGACCCGGACCAGGATCCGTCCGGCGGTGCGCAGCATCAGGTTGGCTCGCGCCACGTCGAGCAGGGTCGCCTCGAGCTCGACCCCGCCCGGGATCATCTCGCCGCTGAGCCCGAGTCCCGCCAACTCGGTCGCGAGCACAGACTCGAGCCCAGGGTGCGTCACCACGAGCGCCCGCACGATCATAGACACCAGCACCTCACCCCAAGCCGACCGAGCGCTTCGCGATCGGAGGCGGGGTGTCGCGCGGGCGGTGCCGCCAGCGCGTCAGTCGGCGCCCCCGCCATACGATCATCTCCACCGCACCGGCGCGACTGCAGCGCCAGGCGCCGCCCGCGCGACACCCCGCCTCCGATCCCACCAACCAACCACAAACCCAAGCAACGCCTAACGAAGGCCGACCAGCCCCTTGACCGCTGCCAGCATCTTGCCGCTGTCATACCCGATCCCGTTCCGGAACACGAGCGTGACGTTGCGGATCTCACTCGGCGTGGCCACCGGGTCGCCGCGGATCACCGCCAGGTCGGCAGCCTTCCCGGCAGCGATCGACCCGGTTTCGCCATCAATCCCCAGCACCTTGGCGCCGTTCAGCGTCATGACCTGGACCGCTTCGGGACCGGTCAGCCCGGCCTCCCGCAACAACTCGTAGTTCCGATGATCGCCCAGGCCGGCCGGGGTGTTGAAGGCCGGGTCGACACCGGCAGCCAGCACACCTCCCGCCCGGAAGAAAGCCACTTCGAACTCCATGCTCTTCTGCACGGCGGCAAAGGCGGACCGGTTCGCCAGCTTTGCCATCGCATCCCGCCGCTGCTCCTCCTCGGCGCGCGCATCGGGCGAGAGGACGTCCCAGAGCCGAGGATCGAGGAACCAACGGCCGGGCGCGCCTGCCTCGTACACAGCCAGCGTGGACGTCAGCGCAACCTTCCGGTCGAGCATCATGCGAATCGTCTTCTGGACGCGCGGATCATTGGCGATGTCGAGACTGCCGAACCCGTCGCGGAACCCGGCAGGACAGACATCGGGCTGCTTCCCGGCGAAGTACTCCGAGTTGGCCAGCATGCCATGCTCGAGCGCATCCATGCCGAGTGCCACGGCCTCCTGATAGCCGATGGAGCAGAGATGCCCGGTGACCTTGAGGCCACGCTTGTGGGCCTGGTCGACCACCGCGCCTAACGTCGCCCGATCGATCTGGGTGTACACCTTGAGCCAGGTCACGCCTTCCTCGGCCCAGTAGTCCACTGTCTTCCGCGCGGCGTCCGGGTCCTTGAGTTCGTGCATGCCGAGCAGGTTGAGCCGCATGTCGGGCCCGGGACCCATCAGGTAGGGACCGGCCACGAACACGCGCGGCCCGACCTGAATGCCGCGATCGATGTTGGCTTTGAGATTGAGTTCCGCGTAGGGCGAGGTGCTGCCGGTGGTGCGGATGGTCGTGACGCCCGCTCCGAGATAGAGCAGCGGCGCGGTGTAGTTGGCCTGCGCCGCTCGCGGAGCGGCGGTGTAGTAGAAGGTATGGTTGTGGAGGCCGACCATCCCCGGAATCACCGTGTGGCCGTTCAACTCGATCACGCGGGCGCCGGCGGGGATCTTCGCGGCACCGGCCGGCCCGACCCAGGTGATCTTCCCGTCGGACAGCAGGATCGTCTGATCCTCCCGAGGAGCGGCGCCGGTGCCATCGACGACCCGGACGCGCGTCAATGCCACGACCGGCGCATCGACCGCCACGAAAGCCCGCGAGGCTTGAGACAGCTGCGCGGCAGTTTGGGCCAGGGCGGGCGCGGCACCCAGCGTGGCCGCGATGACGGTCAATCGACCGATCCGATTTCGCATGGGACGATCACCTTCGCTCGAGTGGGGTCAGAAACCTCGTCGCGCCAACGTAGCGCCGAACTGCCGGAAACGAAACGGGGCGGCACCCCGTGCCGCCCCGCCGATGTCGCAAACTCCGTCCGATCAGTTGGACCGGAGCGCCCGCTGCTGCCGAAACTCGCGGAACCCGATCAGACGCATGTTCTCCTCGTCCCAGAGCCGGAGCCGAAGCGCCTTGAGCCCGTCCCAGGCCGAGATGGTCGGCACGTCCTGCAACTCGGGCTGCTCGTCGTGCGCCTGCTGGAGCCGGTAGTTGGGAATCCGCGGGCTCAGGTGGTGCACGTGATGGAGTCCGATGTTACCGGAAAACCACTGGAGCACCTTGGGCAGCTTGAGGTAGCTGCTGCCCTTGAGCGCCGAGGTGGCATAATCCCACTCGGCGGCGGGCCGCCAGTAGGTGTCCTCGAACTGATGCTGGACATAGAAGAGCCAGACACCGGCCGATCCGGCCACCAGAAAGGCGGGCAGGTAGATCGCCGCAGCCTGGCCCAGAACGCCGAACATCGCCAGCACGATCCCCACGGCCACCAGGGTCGCATTGGTCAGCCAGACGTTGAGCTTTTCCTTCTTGGTGGTATGGACACCCGGGGTCGGCAGCCGATGCTTGATGACCAGCCAGACCGGACCGAAAAGCAGCAGAATGAGCGGGTTCCGGTAGATCCGGTACTTGAACCGCCCCCACGGCGACAAGGCTTCGTATTCCTTGACCGTCAGGGTCGCAATATCACCGACGCCGCGCTTTTCGAGATTGCCCGACGAGGCGTGATGCACCGCGTGGTCCCGCCGCCACTGGATGTAGGGCGTAAAGGTCATGCAGCCGGTGATGAACCCGAAGATGTCGTTGAGCCGGCGAGACCGGAAAAACGACCCGTGTCCACAGTCATGCATGACGATGAAGATCCGGACCAGCAGGCCACCAGTCGGAATCGCCAGTAAGAGGACGAGACCGTAATGCACCTTCATGGCCATGGCCATCAGGACCAGGCCGGCCACCAGCGGAATGAAGGTGGTCAGGATCTGGGTAACGGCAGACTTGGTGCTGGGCTGCTGATACTTGATGACGAGTTCTCGCCACTTGTTGCTGACAATGTCCTTGGTGCTCATCAGTTCGTTAGTTAGTTGAGACGGAGGAAAGTTAACGCCCCGACGCCAACCCCGCGAGGCCCCTGGAGGCTAAACGTAGCCCCTGCAACGACTTGAATGATCCAGATTCGGCCCCATCCCGGCGGCCGACCTGAAATCTCAATCCATCCCTTGGCGTACCGCAAGGGCGGGGCCCCGAACGTGGCAGCCGTCGAGATGGTCGTTGACGAGCCCCATGGCCTGCATGAATGCGTATATGGTGGTCGGTCCAACGAAGCTCCAGCCGCGCTTCTTGAGGTCGCGCGACAGGGCGATCGACTCCGGACTGGTCGAGACCACCGCGCCACGGGTCATCTTCCGCGGACGCGAGGCCGGCGCGGGCTCGAAGCTCCAGAAGTAGGAAGCAAGCGAACCAAACTCATTCTCAATCAGTTTGGCTTGCTTCGCGTTGTTGATCGTCGATTCGATCTTGCCCCGATGACGAACGATGCCGGCGTCGCCCAGCAACCGGGACACATCGCGCGCGCCAAACCGCGCGATGGCGTGCACGTCGAAGTCGCGAAACGCGCGGCGGAAGTTCTCCCGCTTGCGAAGGATGGTGAGCCAGCTCAGGCCCGACTGAAATCCCTCGAGGCAGATCTTCTCGAACAACCGCCGATCGTCGTGAACCGGCCAGCCCCACTCGGTATCGTGATAGGCCGCGTAATCCGGCGCCGACGTCCCCCACCAGCACCGGACCTGTCCGTCCTCACCCCGCACCAATCCCTCGGCCAGTCCCATATCCCTCCTAGCGTCTGAGCGATGCCTCGATCTCGGCATCGGTAAAGCGTCGCGGCATGATCGGCAGCTCCGCATGTTGGCTGGGCTCGGTCGCCGCTTCGACCGCCACCACCCGCGCGCCCGTCATTTTAACCATGACCTCGGCCGCATGCCCATGCTCCTGGGTTGCCGACAGGATCAGGGTCCAGTCACCCGTGGCGCCCCAGGTATTCCTGAGCGCAAAGACACCGGGACGGGAAGTGCGATCGAGTTGGAGCGTCATCGTCCGACGCACGCCATTGACGATGCCGACCGCCCGGCCGGTCACACCTTCATTGGCATTCTGGCGATAGTGAAAGGCATGGACCAGGAGGACCGCGTTGCGGCTCGCGGCATCGAACGGACTGGGCGGGAGTTCGATGCTGATCCAGGGCGGACCAGCCAGGAGCGGCGCGGCAAGACCAGTCACCAACAGGGTCGAGAGCAGCAATCGACGAGCAAACATGAGACGACTCCACGGTTGAAGGTATCTGTCAGATGCCTCCCGTGGCGCCGGGGTTTGAACCGATGCGCACCTGGCCTGAAAAAGTCCGCACCGTGACCGCAATGCCCCCGCCGGCCGCCGAGCGTTTTCCCGTGGCAAAGGTGGCGGAGCGATCTTGGCCTGCCTTGGGACGGTAGCCGGGCAGACCGACCGTCAGCTTGCCTTTGACGGTCGAGAGATCGAAGCGCCCATCGATCGAGGACGGTAGGATCAGGTCGACGGTGCCGTCGTGGGTATCCACCTCGAGCCGCCCGTCCGGCCCCACCCCGCTCCGGAACGTCACGGCTCCCGACGCCGTTTCCAGTCGAGCCGACAATACTTCGGGCGACACAATCGCGATCGACCCCGCAACCGTGACGACCGAGACATCGCCGCGCACCTCGTCGATGCGGACCGAGCCGCCACCGGTCCGGACTCGTAGCACCGTCGCCGCGCCCATCACCGTCACGTCTCCCTCGATCGACTCCAGCGTCGCCACCCGCGGCGCGCCGTCGAGCCGGATCGTGCCGGTCACGCTCATCACCTCCACCTCGCCCGCCACGCCGGACAGCGCGACATCGGCCGACGCGCTCTTGACCCAGACCCGGGCGCGGCGCGGCACCTGGATTTCCAGCACCCCCGGCGGCTGGCGGCCCGCCGGATCCTCGACGCCGAGCTTTGCCATCCGGCGGTCGCCGCCTCCGAAGAAGCGGCCGCCGGCGGCGACCGTTCCCGTCACCCGGACCGAGTCGTGGTCCCACGCGGTGATCCGAGTACTGCCGGCCATATTGAAGATCCGCAGCACCACGTCGGACGTGGCCGAGTAACCGCGCTCGACCCGCTCCTGCGCAGCAGACGGCGCTGCGCTCGACACCAGCAGCGCCATACCGAGGACCAGGGCAGTGCGGTACATCAGCCGTCCCGATCCAGCAGAGTGGCGCGTTCCAGAAACTCGATCTTTCGGCGGTAGGCCGTGGCGACGATGGCTTCGAGCGCCCGATCGGCGGGGTCGCTCCGCAGCGCGGCTCGGGCCTCGCCTAACGCCCGCTCGATCACTTCGAGATTGCGCTCCAGCACCGCGCGCGTCTCGGGCGTCATAGTTTCCCGGGCGCGGGCATAGAGTTCGGTCAGCTCCAGAGTGGCCGAGAGATAGCCTGCCTCGGTACTGGCAAAGGCGGACACCGCGGGAGAGGAGGAACGGGTTAGCCAAAGTGTGATCGTGGCGCTCGATGCCACCAGCAGCAGCGCGGCCGCCACCAGTCCGGAAAGGGGTATGGCGTACCGCCGCTGCCGCCGGGCCAGACGCGGCGCGATGCCGTCCCAGAGATCGCGAGACGGAGCCACCTGCCGAGGCAGTGCGGCGGTGCGCTGCCGGAGCCAGCTGGCCGTTTCGCAGGCCGCGCGACAGTCGGCACACGTGGTAAGGTGCGCATCGACTCCAGCGCGCTGCGCACGATCGAGTGATCGGTCGAGATACGCCTCCAGGCAGTCGTGCACTTCGGAGCAGGTCATCGGTCCAGCGCCTCTCGTAGCAGGCGACGCGCGCGAAACAGTTGGGCTTTCGAGGTGCCCACGGCGATGCCTGTCAGGACGGCGATCTCGCCGTGATCGTATCCCTCGATGTCATGGAGCACGAAGACGGTTCGGGCCCCGGGTGGCAAGCCGGCAATCGCGGTGTCCAGATCCAGGCGGAGGCCCGGCGCCACCGACCGCACCTCGGCCTCCAATTCCAACAGGTCGCCCGCCGGGGTGACTCGGCGGACCCGGCGCCAGGCGCTCCGCCGGTCGCCCAGTACGACGTTGACCGCCAGGCGATGGAGCCACGTCCCGAAGGCACTCTCTCCCCGAAACGAGGCCAGTCGCTCCCAGGCCCGAACAAACACGTCCTGAGTCAACTCCTCGGCGTGCCTGGCGTCGTCGGTGAGGCGCAGGGTCAGCGCGTGGACCCGACCGACATGGGTCCGGTAGAGTCGCTCGAACGCCCCTTCGTCCCCGCGGCAGGCCTGGGCCACCAGCTGCTCGCCGGCGGCCCGATCGTCCGCGGGATCCGACGCGGCGAGCTCGGGTAGAGGGTGCGACAAGGCCAGAATCGCGGTCACGAAGATTGGATACCGGTCCGCCCTCACGGGTTTGAACGCGACCGAGACCTCGATGATCCCGATCGCCTCTTCAATGGTGGAGACGATCCGATGTCCTGACCAGTCCCGTCCCCGGGCAAAGACGTTTCAGACCTTGACGGATCGGCTCCGGCCGTGCACTGTTTTTAGGACATACTGTTGAAATTCACGTCAAAAATTCACCAGTCATCCCAGCCGTATCCCAACGTCGGAGAGCATGATGACGAAATGGGCCCTCACCGCCGTCCTCCTGGCGGGCCTCGTCGCCTCGGTGGCCGCGCAGCCCCAGACCACGCCGGTTCCGCAGGACATCGAAATCCTCTGGGGCCAGAAGATCCCGATGCGCGACGGAGTTCGTCTCAACGCCACGGTCTATCGGGTGCGCGGCCAGACGGCGCCGCTACCGGTGGTGTTCACGCAGACACCATACATCAGCGACACCTATCACCGCTTCGGGGTGCGCAGCGCGCGGGACGGCTACGTCTTCGTCGCGGTCGACGTCCGCGGACGCGGGAACTCCGAAGGCCGGTTCGAGCCCTTCGTCAACGAAGCCAAAGACGGGCACGATATTGTCGAGTGGATGGCCAAGCAGCCCTGGTCCAACGGCAAGACCGCAATGTGGGGCGGGTCCTACGGCGGCACCGACCAGTGGGCCACCATCAAAGAGATGCCACCGCACCTGACCACCATCGTCCCGGTGGCGCCGGCCTATGTCGGGCATGACTTCCCCTTCGACGGCAACATCTTCAACACCTACGTGATCCAGTGGCTCACGTTCACGAGCGGCGCCACCGCCCAGGCCGGCATCTTCGGCGACATGGCGCACTGGGCCTCGGTGGCGCGCACGCTGCATCGCAACCACTTGCCGTTCCGAGTGCTCGATAGCTTGGCAGGCAACACATCCACCATGTTCCAGAAATGGCTCCAGCATCCCGCACCGGATGCCTACTGGGACGGCGTGGCCCCGACACCCGAGCAGTATCGCAGGATCACCCAACCCATCCTCACCATCACCGGTCACTACGACGGCGATCAGCTCGGCACGCTGATGCACTATCACCGCTTCCTCGAGCACGCCACGCCGGAAGCGCGGAAGCAGATGTTCATGGTGATGGGCCCGTGGGATCACGGCGGGACGAGAACGCCGACCCGCAACGTCAACGGCATCGAGTTCGGCGACAACAGCATGGTCGACATCGCGCAGCTCCACAAGGAGTGGTACGACTGGACCATGAAAGACGGACCGCGACCGTCGTTCCTCAAGAAGCCGGTGGCCTACTACGTCGCCGGGAGCGACGTCTGGAAGTACGCAGACAGCCTCGAAGCGATCGCGAACGAGGTCCGGCGCTACTACCTGCACTCCACCAATGGACGAGCCAACGACGTTTTCGCGAGCGGCACGCTCTCGACGGCGTCACCGGTCGCCTCGACGCCCGATCGCTACGTCTACAATCCGCTCGACTCGGTTCCGTACATGGAGTCGGCCACCAACCCGTGGGCCATGTCGTTCGTCGATCCGACCCCGGTCTATCAGACCGGCGGCAACGGGCTGATCTATCACTCGGAGCCGTTCCCGGAAGACATCGAGGTGGCCGGTCAGATCAAGTTCACGGCATGGCTTTCGATGGACGTACCCGATACCGATCTCTGGGTCACCCTCTACGAGGTGCTGCCCGATGGGCAAACCCGCCAGCTGACGAGCTCACTCCTGCGGGCGCGATATCGGGAGTCGTTGCGACAGGAAAAGCTGGTGACGCCGGGCGTAGTGCTGCCGTATCGATTCGAGCACTTCCCCTTCTTTGCACGGCGCTTCACCAAGGGGAGCCGGCTCCGCTTGTTCGTTCGCTCGCCGAATACCATCGCGCTGCAGAAGAATTACAATGGCGGCGGTGTGGTGGCGAACGAATCGGGCAAGGATGCGCGCACCGCCCGCATCACATTGCACCACGATCCCAAGTATCCGAGCGTGTTGGAAGTACCGATTACGCGATAGACCCTTGCAGGACAGCTGCTGCGGGCGGCAGGTGCGTCGCCCGCAGATCGAGTGGGGCGGTTGCCTAACGGAGGCCGATGGTCAGACCGAGCGACAGCAACGACAGCGTCTCGCCCTCGAGGCGGTGACGGCCGTAGGCGGCCTCGAGTGCGAATGCGTTGAGCAGGACGCCGGTGCCTACGGTCCAGCGTCCCCCGCCGTCGCCGATGCCCGCCCCGGCCCGAAGGCGCAGGAACGAGACCGGCAGATACTCGCCGCCCACGCCGATCTCGGTTCCTTGGCTCGAGCGGAGCGCGGCCTGGTCGCCCCCATAATGTAGGAGATCCGCGGTCAGCAGCACCCGCGTGCCTCTGTACGCACCTGACAGGCGCACCGTGGGACTGATCTGCGCCGCCTCGAGCCGAGTCCGGGCATCGAGAGCGAGTGCCGACGGCAGGGCCGGGTCGTCGAGGGCAAGATCATCGAAGTCCATCCGAATCGTATCGGCGGTGATCAAGGCGCGGCCATCCCGGACACGCGCGTCACGGCTCGACCACGCCAGGGTATTGACCAGATCGGAGATCGCGACGCCGAGCGAGAGACGATCGCTTTCCCACGCGATGCCGAGATCGGCGCCGATTCCCCGATTCCCGCCGCCCACCGTCACGGCGGGAAAACGAATGTCCGTCGTCGCATCGCCACCCGACACCGATCCAGCCAAGTTCCAGATCGATCCGAAGGCGTGGCCCTGGACGTACTTGATCGAGCCACCGATGGCCAACACACCATCCGCCAGCCGCGCAAGGGGAAACCCGCCGCCCGCCGACACGAAGCTGGTCGCGAAGTAGCGCCCGGACCCGCCGCTGAACGAGCCGTCGAAGTCGGCATTGCCGTATAGCAGTAGTTCGGCAGCCGATCGAGGCAGCGCCATCGACGCGTGACCGACGCCACCCACGGCAAAACCGAATCGACCCACCGACACGCCCACGCCCGTCAGATTGGCATTGACCGTCCCGCGAAAGGCGCCACCTTCGGGAATGGCTGCCAGCCACGCAGCCTTGACCTGCTCAGGAACGACCTGGCCGCCATAGCGATCGAGGTCGGCCAGCGGAATCGGAGCCGTACCGTACCCGACTACGGCGGCGGGCAGTGCGAGGCTGAACTTTGGATTGCTGCGCAGACCCAGGTTGGCGGGATTGTAGGTCACCGCTTCGGCCCCGCGTGCGGCCGCGCCGAAGGCATCGGCCATGCCCCGAGCCCGGGCGCTTCCCGCGGTGTGCTGTGCTACGATGACACTCGGCCACATCAGCAGAGCGCCGATCATTGCCCACCAAGCACGTATCGTCATTCGCCGATCCTCGCGTCGAGGATGATCCGCGGCGTGATCCGAACGACATCGCGCGGCGTGACGGTGACCAGGCGGCCCGCCGTCGACCCGCTGACGGAGCCGCCGACTTCGACCTGCACTCGGTCTGCCGCCAGAATGGCATCGATCTCTGCCTGGGAGAGATCGATATCGATGGTTTCGTCGCCACCGGTTACCAGCGCGGAACGGGCCGGAATCAGGGGCGCACCCCGATTCAGAAACCGGATGTTGAAGGTGCCGCCGACGGCGAGCGGATTGGCGACCCGGAGCCGCAGGGTCGCGCCACGCACCCGCGATCGGACATCGTCGCTGACACCTGCCAGGTCCACCTCGGTCACCATCGGCGACACCGGCTGTGATTCCACTCGCACTACGGCCGATGACGCCCGGATCGCGACGGGCAAGGCGGAGACCGTCACCCGCTGATTCGGATCGAGACGCGTGATTCCTCCCGCCGGTGACACGATCCGAACCTCGATCACGACATCGTTCTCGATCACGGCACCACCCGGAATCGATACGATTCGCTGGTACATGGTTCCCGCCGGAAGCGCCGTCTCGGTGCCGTCGATGACGGATGTGGCAATCACCGCAGCGCCGGAGCGGACCGTGATTGTGATCCGGCCTCGCGCAGTCGGAGAGGGCCGGAGCGGATCGAAGCCGAGATCGTGCCGAACGGAAAAGTCGATGTGGCCGCCGGCAAGCAGGGTCGCACGGACCACATCCGCTGGCAGGGCGGTGCGGGCAGTCACGGTACCTTCGAAGGCCGGCTTCGGCGCCAAGCCGGCCGGACAGGACGGGCAGAGCTGACGCAAGGTCTGGTCTTGACCGGCCTGCTCGCCCCGGATCTGGAAGCCGACTCCGTCGCTCGTGACACCGTCGGGCAGCAGTTCGACCACCGTGACGCTGTCGGCCCGGATGGGGACGACCCATTGCGAATCAATGATGGGGGCCGCGGTGGGGATGTCGCATCCTGCAAGCAACAGCGCTCCGAGACCCGCCGCCGCGCTCCAGGTCCGGAATTGCGTCTGTATCACGTTAGGTCGACTACGCCTGATCATCTATCCCGTGAGCATTCCGCTCGATACGCAGTGTCAGCGCCGATCCGCTATGGCGAGGAAGTACTTCCTTGCTCGGACGATCGAACACGAGCGCAGTCACACCCAGCAGGATTGGGGCCGCACTCGGCCGGACGTTGCCTGAAGTGTTTCGCGCACCTCTCTCGCTCCCACTGCAACCGGCTACCTTCCTCGCGAGATGGCGACTTCCATCCATGAAATGTCGACCTTGCCCCGGGCTCGTGAACTGGTCCTTCAGTATGGGTGGACCAGTACGGCGTACCAGATTCTGAACCCCGGCATCCGGCACTGGTTCCCGTCTATCGCACCGGGCGTGATCGGCTATGTAACGGCCGCGGGTACTCGTGTCGTCGCGGGGGCGCCCATCTGCCCACACGCGGACCTGGCCAATGTCGCCGCCGAGTTCGAAGCGGATGCGCGGGCTCGAGGCCAGCGTGTCTGTTATTTCGGAGCGGAGGGACGGATCGAGTCGCTCTACCGCGACGACCCGCACCACGCCTTCCTCCCGCTGGGCGCCAGTCCCTCGTGGCAACCCGGGCGGTGGGCGGAGCGACTGGACGGGCACAGCTCGCTACGTGCGCAGTTGCACCGGGCCCGGAACAAGGGCATCACGGTTCGGGAATGGCCGCCGCAGGTGGCGGAGAACCATCCCGCCCTGGCGCGCTGCCTCGAGCGGTGGCTGGCGACGAGAGGATTGCCACCGCTTCACTTTCTGGTCGAGCCTGAAACGCTGGCCCACCTGGAAGACCGACGCATCTTCGTGGCCGAGCGCGCAGGAGTCCCGCTGAGTTTCGTGGTGGCGTCGCCGGTGCCGACCCGATCCGGGTGGCTGATCGAGCAGTTCATCCGGGATCCGGCCGCGCCGAACGGCTGTGTGGAACTCGTCATCGACGGGGCGGTCCGGGCACTGGCGCAGGAAGGCGCCCAGTATCTGACGCTCGGTCTGGCACCGCTGTCACGCCGCGCGCCATCCCACGACCAACCGAAGGGGTGGTTATGGTCCGCAGCAACCGCCTGGGCGCGCGCGCATGGGCGCCGTTTTTACAACTTCGATGGGCTCGACGCCTTCAAGGCCAAATTCGACCCCGAACGATGGGATCCCGTCTACGCCGTCAGCAATGAGCCGCGGTTTTCGGTCGGCTCGCTCCGCGCGATTGCGGCGGCATTCAGCGGAGGGTCGCCGCTGGTACTGGCGGCGCGCGGACTGTTTCGGGCCGCGGCCCAGGAAGCGACCTGGTTCGTGCGCGGTCGCTGACGAGTTCGCTCCTGCGGCGTGACACCGGGAGTCGTTGCGGCAGGGAAAGTTCGGTCACGCCAGACGCGCTTCCGCCGTATCGGTTCGTGATTTCTTCGCACGAAACCGGTGCCTATTCCTGACGGAGCGCGACAACCGGGTCGATCCGAACAGCACGCCGGGCGGGTATCAGCATCGCCAGGATGGCCGCGCCCGACAGCACACCAATCACGCCCAGGAAGACCGCAGGGTCGTGCGGGTTAGTGCCGTACAGGAGTGTCGCAAGGAATCGGGTCAGTACCAAGGCGAGTCCGATGCCAATCCCTCCGCCAATCAGAAGCGTGCCCGCCCCGGTTAGAAGCACGGCGATCATCACTTCCCGAGTCCCGGCACCAAGGGCGCGCCGGACGCCGATTTCGGAAGTCCGCTGGCTGACCATGAAGGCCGTCATCGCGTAGACCCCCAACACCGCCAGCACTACGCCGACGATGCCCAACAACCCGAACAACTCGGCAATGAGACGCGGTTCACGAAGGACGCGCGCGACATGCGCATCGAGCGCCTCGAGTTTGATGATTGGCTGCCCCGGCGCCACCGCTGCCACTGCCATACGTACCTGCCGAGTGAGCTGGTCGATCGGGGCGGTACTGATCAGCGTATAGTGGATGGTCCGACTTGGCCTCTGCGCCATCGGTACGTACACCGCCTGCGGGGCGGGGCGTTGAATGCCCAGCTGACGAACGTCGGCAGCCACACCCACGACCAGCCAGTCGCCGCCGGCAAAACGCAACTTTCGGCCGATCGGATCATCGCTAGGCCAGTGTTGCTTCGCCAACTGTTCGTTCACCACGACCACCCGGGCCGACTCGAATCGGTCACTCGGTGCCAGGAAACGACCAGCGACGAGCCGAATGCCCCAGCTGCGAAAGTAGTCGTCGTCAACCGCATTCAGTTGCGCCACCGGTCGGTTCTGCGCCGGGAGATCCGGATGCACGTCAGTTGTGAAGTACACCCCGGCGACTGAGGGCCGGATCGGAAGTGTCGACCCGATCCCCACAATCTCGACACCGGGAATCGTACGCAGGCGTTCCCCGATAGCCTCAGCGAGGGCGACGACTCGGACCGAATCGGGAAACTCCCGGGTCGATAGCACCGTCGAGAAGGTGACTCCGGCATTCGGTGCAACGCCCGTCTCGGTTCGGAGCAACCGGAGATTCGACTTGATGGCGAGCCCGGCAACGGTCAGCAGCACCGCGGCCATCGCAACCTGACTGCCGACCAGCACGCTGCGGAGTCTCCCGCGATGGCGACCGGCGCTCTGAGTGCGGTGACTGACCTGCAGTTGACTGGGGAGATGGGAGGCTCGGCGCCGAGCAGGTAAGATACCGACCAGCAGCGCCGCGCCGACGGTAACCGCAAGTCCGTAGACAACGAGGCGAGGCGAGAACGCGAAGACGAACCCATGGCCGAGTTCATTGGTCCCGCTGACACGACTCAGCCAGGCCAGGCCCGCAGCCGCAAAGACGAAGCCCAACGCTCCACCCGCGGCCGCGATCACCACGCCTTCGGTCAGTATCAGGCGCACGATGCGACCCTGTGCAGCGCCCAGCGCGGAGCGAATCGTGAGCTCCTGATGGCGCTCGACGGTCCGCGCCAGGAGGAGATTCGTCACATTGGTGCAGGCAATCAGCAAAACCAACGCGACGGCCACGAGCAGCGCCAACGCCATCCTCCGGGCTTCGGGACTGACTTCGTCATCCCACACGCTGCTCACCAGGACGCCGACCCCCTGATTGGTGGCGGGATACTCCAGCTCCTGCTGCTTTACCAACGTCATGAGTTCGGACCGGACCATCTCGAGCGTGGCGCCGGGACGCAACCGGCCGAGCACGGTGGCACTTCGGCTGGCCCGGGTTTCCTCTGGCGAGAGAGCCAGCGGAACCCAGACATCGTCACCGGGGAGCCGACCCGGAAGGTCGTACCGCCCCGACACGACTCCAACGACGGCGTAGGGCTGACCATCGAGTCGTATGGCGCGGCCCAGGACGTTCCGATCCGCCCCAAATCGATCCCTCCAGAATCGCTCTCCTATCATCGCGACGGGGACTGCGGCGGTTTCGTCGGACCGATCGAACTCCCGACCAAGCAGGACAGGCACCGCATGCAGCGCCAGGTATCCCGCCGTGATTTCTACACCATAGATTCGCTCGGCGTCATCACCATCGGCCCAGTTGTAGGCGATCCCTCGGCTGGCACCGACGTCGACCGAGGTCAGGCGATCGCGCCATTCATAGAAATCGAGCAGAGAGGTTTGCACTCGATCCCAACCGTGTTGCAACTGAGACGACCAGATCCGCACCAACCTGTCGGGCTCCGCTACGGAAAAGGGCCGCAGGATCATATCCACGCTGGCAAACATCGTCATGTTAACAGCGATTGCCAGCGCAATCGAGCCGGCTGCCGCCGCGGTCAGGCCCGGAACATTGCGTAAGCTGCGTACTGCGAATCGCAGATCCGACCATATCCCATCCCAGACGGCCCGGATGCGGGATCGGCGGCGGCGTCGATTGGCCGTTTGACGATCGATTCGTTCGAGAGCGCCCCGAACGGAGGCAAGATTACCGAATTCTTCGAGCGCGATCCGGCGTGCGCTTTCCGCATCGAGTCCCTGCTGCCGCAGATCCTCGATTCGCTCATCCAGGTGGAACGCGATCTCGTCGTCGATGTCCTTACGCAGGTCCGGTCCGAAGAATCGGAGGTAGCGACGCCAGATCGGTTCGGCCGGATCGGACATGGTGACCTCTATGACGGTTGGGGCGTTGCGTGCAGCACCCTGCCGACCGCAGCGGTGTATCGAGCCCAGGACGCTGCTTGGTCACCCAGTTCTTTCTTGCCCAGTACCGTGAGCTCGTAAAACTTGGCGCGCTTGCCGCGATCCGAGAGACCCCAGTAGGAGGTCACGGCGCCTCGGCTTTCCAGCCGGTGAAGCGACGTGTACAACGCGCCATCCAGGATTCGGAACGTTTCCCCGGATCCCTGCCGAATGAATCGCGCGACGGCGTAGCCGTGTGATGGTCCGAACGACAACGCCCGCAGCACCAGGAGATCGAGGGTCCCGAGCAGTAGGTCCATCTTGGTCTCAGACATTCATCAAATTACCTCAATCGTTGATTGAATCAATGACTTAGGGAATAATATCGATGGAGCGTAATGCGTTCATATTGCCATACGTAACCTGCTGATAATCAATGGATTACATATGAAATGAGATATATTTGACAAATTATAGCTTGTCTTTATCTGATAAATTGACAAGCTATAATTTGACTAAATAACTTTTAGTTGCTATCTATAGTTTGTCGCTTAGCGAGGACGGGCCAGCGAAAGGATCCACTCCTATCGCACGGAACAGTATTCCATGACGACGCGCCAACTTTTGAGAACTCAGATCGAGCGCCGCCTGAAGCCCTGGTACGCCCTGGAGCGAAGGAAGCCCGCCGCCGGTTGGGTGAGAACCCTGAGGGAGGCCCTCGGGATGAGCGCCGCTCAACTTGCCGCCCGAATGGGAATCAGTCGACAGGCCGTTGCGGACCTGGAAACCCGGGAGCGAGCGGGCACCGCGACGCTGGCGGCACTTCAGAAGGCCGCCGAGGAAATGCACTGTGACCTGGTGTATGCGCTCGTTCCGAGAAAAGATCTGACGAAGACGATGGAAGACCAAGCGTACCAAGCAGCGGTTCAGGAGCTGGGTGCCGTTGCACACTCGATGCGGCTCGAGGACCAGGCGACGGAACCGGACGCGCTGCAGGCATTGCTGCGCGCGCGCGTCGAGGAACTCCTGCTCAATGAACGTCAGCTCTGGCGTCTTCCACAACAGCGAGGGTCGAAGCGAGCGCCGCAGGAATGAGAGACGGTGGAGCAGAACCTCAGGGCGCGACTCCCCTGGATCCGGACGAGGCGGAAGGCCTGATCCCGATTCACATCGAGACACGGCAGGAGTTGAACGAATGGGAGCAGGCCAACATCGCCAGAGCCGAAGCATGGCTGACTCGCCGTCGCTTGGCACAATCCGTCCTTACACTGGAGTTCCTCAGGGAACTCCATAGGCGCATGTTTGACGGTACCTGGGCATGGGCGGGTCATTTCCGAAAGACGGAAAAGACCATTGGCGTCACCCCTTCTCAGGTACCGGAGCAACTCGTGACATTATTGGAGAACACTAAGCAGCAAATCCAATCTGGATCCCTTGCAACCGACGAGATCGCCCTCAGATTTCACCATCTCCTCGTGAGAATCCATCCGTTTCCCAACGGCAACGGTCGACATGCACGCGCGATGACGGATGCCTTGCTGGCAGAGGTGGGAAGCGATCGTTTTTCGTGGGGTTCGGCAAGTATCGATACTGCCGGGACAGCGCGGACAAACTATATCGCGGCGCTACGACAAGCGGACAACGGCGAGTACCAGTCGCTCCGATCGTTCGTCCGATCCTAGTAGAGCTGAACGGACGCGTAACCCGCAAAAGCAAAGTGCCCGCTCATTGCGAGCAGGCACTGGGACTGTTCGGCACACCGCGATCTCGTCCAGCAATGGCTAGGGAGGGAGTCGAACCCCCGACACGCGGATTTTCAGTCCGCTGCTCTACCACCTGAGCTACCTAGCCGTAGGGCGGACCAATATAGACCAGCCCGGCCCCATCTGCCAATATCCAGCCATCTGCCAAGGGGCTAAAACTCTGCCCGACAAGGCGTTACCGCCAAAATGAGCGGTGGCCCCTTGATCTTGCTCCGCGGTTAGTGCCCCCAGGGAGCGGGCGGCGCCTCGACCTCACGGGTCAGATCGAACTCGATCCGGAAACGGCGGTCGGTCCCTTCCCGGACCAGCGCATAGACGAACCGACCCGGCTCCACGATGACCGTCCAGACATTCGTGGCCGCCGCCGGAATCATCGCGATCGTGGCAGAGTCGGCCGGAAAGTCGAACTGGGTGGGCTGGCCCGGTAACCGCGCATCGCCGCCGTACTGGGTGACCGCGTCCTCACTCCCGTCCTGATGCCGATGATCGTGCTTGAGCCGCACGCCTTCGCCCACCCGCGTGAGCACCCAGGTGCGCGACCGGTCCTCGCCGACATGGAAGGGAATCCGGATTTCATCCGGGCTGCAGGTTCGGACCTGCATGACCAGCGCCTGCCCGGCAAACGTGGAATCGCCCGGCGGCGCTTCGACCAGACGTCCACCATATGCTTTGCCGCAGAGCCGCTCCAAGTCGGCCCAGAAGGTCTGCACCGGACCGGCCACCGGCTGCTCGGCGCTCCGACAGGCCAAAACGAGGAGCAACAATCCCGCGCCAACACGCATCATGAGTTCTCCGTAAGGTCTCGTCAGAAGATAGGACGACAACTGCTCACCGCCAGGGAAACGTGACTCTCGGAGTCGGGTATCGGGAAGTGGCGCGGTTCCCGGAGCGGTGTATCGTTAGGGGTTACCCCTGAATCTGCAGGAGGACTGGCATGGCGATCTCCCTCAAGGTCAACGGACAGGTTCGGACCGTCGATGTGGCCCCCGACACCCCTCTGCTGTGGGTCCTGCGCGAACACCTCGATCTGGTGGGCGCCAAGTATGGATGCGGCTCCGCGCTGTGCGGCGCCTGCACCGTCCACCTGCGCGGCGCCCCCGTGCGCTCCTGCTCGATTCCCGTCTCCGCGGTGCGCGACGGCGACATTACGACGATCGAAGGCCTTTCTCCCGACGGCTCGCATCCGCTGCAGCTGGCCTGGGACGAACTCGACGTACCGCAATGCGGCTACTGCCAGGCCGGTCAGATCATGACCGCCGCCGCGCTGCTCGAACGAACCGGCAAACCGACCGACGCCGAAATCGATGCCGCCATGAACGGTAATCTCTGTCGCTGCGCAACCTATCTGCGCATCCGTAAAGCCGTCCATCGCGCCGCCGACCTCAAAGCCGGTGCGGCGCCGACCTCCGCGACTTCGACCCGCCTCGGCCAGACCGAGCGCCACGACCGTTAGGAGAATCCGATGACTGCCTCCCTGGTAGATCGCCGCGCGTTTCTCAAGGTCACCGCGCTCGCAGGCGGCGGATTGTTGCTGGGTTCGTATCTCGAGCCGCTGACCGCCGGAGCCAAGAGCGCCGCCGCCTTCACCCCGAATCACTTCATCCGGATCGACCCCAAGGGCGTCGTCACCATCATCGCCAAGAACCCGGAAGTCGGCCAGGGTGTGCGCACCATGCTGCCGATGCTGGTGGCCGAGGAACTGGATGTCGACTGGAAGACGGTGACGATCGAGCAGGCCGATGCGGATGCCGCCAAGTACGGACGCCAGTTTGCCGGCGGCAGCACGGCTACTCCGATGAACTACGACGAGCTCCGCAAACTGGGCGCGGCAGGTCGGCAGATGCTGATTGCCGCGGCCGCCGCGACGCTGGGCGTGCCGGAGAGTGAACTGGGCACCGGCGGCAACGCGGTCCATCACCACAAGACGCACCGCAAGCTGAGCTATGGCGAGCTGGCGGCCAAGGCGGCAACCATGCCGGCGCCCGATCTGGCCACCGTCCGGGTCAAGGATCCGAAGGACTTCAAGATCATCGGCCAGCCGCTGTCCGGCGTCGACAACAAGAAGATCACGACCGGCAAACCGTTGTTCGGCATCGACGTGAAGGTGCCCGGTATGGTGCACGCCGTCTTCGTCAAATGCCCGGTGTTCGCCGGCAAGGTCGCGACGGCCAACCTCGATGTCATCCGCACCATGCCCGGAATCCGGAAAGCGTTCGTCGTCGAAGGCGGAACGGCGCTGACCGGCTTGCTCGGCGGCGTGGCCATCGTGGCGGACACCTGGTGGGACACGATCCGGGCTCGCCGCAAACTCGAGGTGACCTGGAACGAAGGACCGACCGCCGAGCAGTCGAGCGCCGGCTTTGCGGCCACGGCCGCTACGCTAGGTAAGCAAACACCGCAGCGGGTCCTGCATCGTGAGGGCGACGTCGACGCCGCGCTGCGTAGCGCGGCCAAAGTGGTCGAAGCGGAGTACTACTACCCGTTCCTGCATCACGCCGCGCTCGAACCGCAGAACTGCACCGCGCATTTCAAAGACGGCGCCATGGAAATCTGGGCGCCGACCCAGAACCCCGAACCGGGCCGCGACCTGGTGGCCTCGACGCTGGGTATCGATAAAGGGGCCATCACCATCCACCTGGTTCGCGGTGGCGGCGGTTTCGGACGCCGTCTGATCAACGATTTCATGGTCGAGGCCGCGTGGATCGCCAAGGAAATGGCGGGCACGCCGGTCAAACTGCTCTGGACCCGTGAGGACGATACCCAGCACGGCTTCTATCGCCCGGCGGGGTTCCACTTCCTCAAGGGCGGCGTCGACCGGAACGGAAAGATCTCGGCGTGGCAGAATCATTTCGTCAGCTTCGGAGAGGGCGAACGCTTCGCACCGAGCGCCGGTGTGGCCCCGACCGAGTTTCCGTCGCGCTTCATTCCCAACTTCGAGTTGGCCTCGTCGGTCATGCCGCTCGGCGTGCCCACCGGTCCGCTTCGGGCGCCGGGCAGCAACGCGCTCGCCTTCGTCTACCACTCGTTCATCGATGAGCTGGCACATGCGGCCGGGCGCGATCCGGTCGAAGTACGGCTCGAGTTGTTGGGCGATCCCCGCATGGTCGGCGAAGGCCCGGGCGGCTACGACGCCGCCCGGATGCGCGGCGTGCTCGAGCTGGTGGCCGAGAAGTCCGGATGGGGTAAGACGCCGCTGCCGCAGGGTACCGGGCGCGGAGTCGCGTTCCATTACAGCCATCGCGGCTACTTTGCCGAAGTGGTCGAGGTCACCATGAAGACTCCGGACACGTTCCGGGTCAACAAAGTCTGGGTGGCGGGCGACATCGGCCGACAGATCATCAATCCGAGCGGCGCCATCAACCAGGTCGAGGGATCGGTGCTCGACGGGTTGAGCGAAGCGTTTGCGCAGGAGATCACGATCGACAAGGGCCGAGCCAAGGAAAGCAACTATCACGACTTCCCCATCATCCGGCTGACGCAATCGCCGCCGGTGGAAGTCCATTTCCTGGTCAGCGACCACTCACCGACCGGGATCGGAGAGCCGGCCCTTCCGCCGGTGGTGCCCGCCTTGTGCAACGCGATCTTCGCGGCATCGGGGAAGCGGATCCGATCGCTTCCGCTGTCCAAGGCCGGACTCAAGTGGGCCTGATCACCGCAGCAATCGATCGCTGGTAACTTCATCAGGGCCGGTGGCAACGCCGGCCCTTACCCGTTTCGTACCATGGGCACCTTCCTCCTCAACGTCTCGCTCCTCTTCGGCGCCTTTATGAGCGTGCAGCTCGCTCTCGCCTGGGCGGAGGCTGCCAGCTATCCGCTGGGCGGGGACAAGAGTTCGCTGGCGGGATTCGGCGGGGTGATCATTCTGATGATGATCCGCTGGCTCGCACTGGCGGGACCGCTGGCTGCCGGCGCGGTACGCGGCCATTTTGCGTGGCTACCGGGAGGACGCGTCGGCCAGGTCCTTACCGTCATCACCTTACACATCATCCTTGGCGTCATTTCACTCCAGACCTTCAACTGGATCCTCGCCGCCATTCAGGCGGACAACCCGGGCCCGTTGCGTCTGGCGTGGCTCCCCGGCCTCGTGTTGCCGATGCTCGTGTGCGCCGTCGCCTTCTGGTCCGTCAACCGTGAAGTGGTGGCCCGGCGGCCGTGGATCGGTATCGCCGTCATCGCCGCGCTGATTCTGGGACACTGGGCCGGGTGGCGGCAAGGGTACCGTCGTCCAGGCCCGACCCCGGCGGCGACCACGACACCCGGTTCCTGATCTGTTTCCGGACCCGTAACTTCCGGGACGATACACGCGTCCGTCCCGTCCGAACCGAAAGGAGCATCTCATGCCCATCCAAGGAAGCCCCTTCGTCTGGTACGAGCTCGCTACCACCGATACGAAAGCTGCGCAAGAGTTCTATCGCGGCGTGATCGGATGGTCGGCGCAGGAGTTCACCACCGGCCCCTTCCCCTACACGATCCTCTCGGCCAACGGGAAAAGTGTGGCCGGCCTCATGCCGCTTCCCCAGGAAGCGTTGGATGCCGGCGGCCTGCCTGCCTGGATGGGGTACATCGGTACGGACGATGTCGATGCGGCCACTTCGAAGGTTGCCGCGGCCGGCGGAACGGTCCACCGCCAGCCCGAAGACATTCCGACCGTCGGGCGCTTCTCTATCGTCGCGGACCCGCAGGGCGCGATCTTTACCTTGTTCACGCCGCTGCCAGGTACGGAGGAAGCGGCGGTTCCACCGATGACGGACGGGTTCGGCGCCTGGCACGAACTGATGACAACCGACTGGTCGAGCGCGTTCGACTTTTACGCTGCGCAGTTCGGCTGGACCAAGGGCGAGGCGATGGACATGGGAGAGATGGGCACCTACCAGCTCTTCGCATCGGGCGGCGAACCGTTAGGTGGCATGATGAACAAGCCGCCCGAAGCCCCCGCACCGTTCTGGCTGTACTACTTCAGCGTCCCGGCACTCGACCGGGCCATCGACGCGGTGACCTCACGGGGCGGACGCGTCATCTTCGGCCCGATGTCCGTCCCGGGCGATGCCTGGGTGGTCCAGTGTGAGGACCCGCAGGGCGCGGGCTTTGCCCTGGTGTCGATGCAGCGCTAACCGGCGGACGCCCAAGGGGGGAGTGAATCACCCCCTTTGGTGTCCCCTTTTTTTAGCCTCCCCACTGGACGGCTGCGGCCAAGTCAGGCATTCTTCGGACTCCCCTCAGGTCCGAGGAACATTATGTATCATCGCATCATCTGTCTCGCCGTGGCGACGGCGGGATGCATTGCATCGGTGGCCCATGCGCAGCCACCGAATGCCTCCAACCCCGACTCGCTCCGTGCCGCCCGCTGGACCATCGAGAAACAACTGGAGGATGTCGCGGTCATCGAGCGGAAGCTGATGGTCCGCATGCGAGACGGCGCCAGAATGGCCGCCGACCTCTACCGCCCGAAGGACGCTTCCCGAAAACACCCGACGATTTTCGTCCGGACCCCCTACAACTTCAATTTCTGGGACGTTCGGACGGGCGCCCCCCGCGACATGAGTACGATCCTCGATGCCGTCAAACGCGGCTACGCCTGGGTCGACATGAACGAACGGGGACATTTCTTCTCGGAAGGCAACTACGACATTCTCGGCCCGCCGACGACCGACGGCGACGACGCCATCTCGTGGATTGCCGCGCAGCCGTGGTCCAACGGCAAGGTCGGTACGATCGGCTGCTCCTCGACCGCCGAATGGCAGATGGCAGTTGCTTCGCACGGCAACCCGGCCTTCGCGGCGATGATTCCTCAGGGCTTCGGCGCCGGTGTCGGCCGAGTCGGGCCGTATTATGAGCAGGGCAACTGGTATCGGGGCGGCGCGGTCCAGATGCTGTTCATCGCCTGGTTGTACGGACAGGTCAATCAGGTCCGCCCGATGTTTCCTCCCACGGCTACGCAGGCCGACCTGATCAACGCCTCAAAGATGTTCGACCTGGCTCCGCAGATGCCTCCGGTCGACTGGTCCAAGGCGCTGGCACACCTTCCCGTCATGGATATCCACAAAGCGGTCGACGGGCCCATGGGCATCTTTGCCGATTCGATGCCGGTTCCGACCGGTGGACGCATGATCCAGCGGACCCCGAACGATCCGGCCTGGTACCGGGGAGGACTCTGGCACGACAATATGCCGATCAACGTTCCGGGCCTGTGGTTCATGTCCTGGTACGACGTCTCGGTCGGTCCGAATCTGGCCGTGTACAACCACGTTCGAAAGACGGCGCGGCCCGAGATTGCTGACCAGCAGTACGCCGTGATCGCGCCGGTGCTCCACTGTGCCTACAAGCGCACCAACAGCGAGAACGTGGTTGTGGGTGAGCGCAACATGGGCGACGTTCGGCTCGACTACGATGCGTTGACCTATGGCTGGTTCGACATCTTCCTCAAAGGCGAGTCGTCGAAACTGCTCGATACACTGCCCAAGGTGCGCTATTTCACCATGGGCCTCAACCAGTGGCAGAGTTCCGATACCTGGCCACCCGCGGGCGCCGGCCCGCTGACCTACTATCTCAGCAGCAACGGCAAGGCCAATTCGGCCAACGGTGACGGCGTCCTCACGCTGCGTCCGTCCTCCGTGGATCGACCCGACGGGTTCCGATACAATCCGATGAAGCCGGTCCCCTCCTACGGCGGAAACGTCTGCTGCACGGGCAACGCCGTTCAAGGAGGCTCGTTCGACCAGCGAAAGATGGAAGAGCGAGACGACATTCTCGTCTATTCATCCGAGCCGCTCACGGAAGGGATAGAGGTGAGCGGACCGATCGAGGTCTCGCTGTTCGTGTCCTCCGATGTCACCGACACCGACTTCACGGTCAAGGTGCTGGACGTCTATCCCGATGGACGCGCCTACAATCTTGATGAAACCATTCAGCGGGTGCGGTATCGCGAGGGCTACGACAAGCCGGAAACTCGGATGGTCCCGGGACAGGTGTATCGCGTCGACCTGCAACCGATGACCACGAGTAACTACTTCAAACCGGGTCATCGGATTCGGATCGAGGTGTCGAGCAGCAACTTTCCTCGATTCGATCGGAACATGAATACCGGCGGACGAAACTTCGATGAGAAGACCGGCATCGTCGCCAACAACAAAGTCCACCACAGCCGCCGGTATCCGTCGTCGATTCGGCTCAGCGTCGTAAAGCGGCCACAAGCCGACTAGTCTCGGTTGCTCCACTGGTGGTGTCGATGTGAACGGGCTCGGGTGATGAGACGTCTCACATCTACACCACCACTTCGTGGAGCCACTACATGTCATTTCGTGCCCGAATTTCGTTCATTCTCCTGATTGGCGCAGCTGGCGCACCGCTCGCTGCCCAGGAATATTGGTATACGCCACCCATTAGCCGCTGGACCGTGGGGCTCGAAGGCTATCGGCCGATTTTCCAGGAGGAGGGCAGCAAATTCTTTACCGGCGCGCTCTTTCTTTCCGCCGGCACTCGAATCGGCGACCGCATGCTGCTCGAAGCGGAGCTGCCGATCGGCCTGAGCAGTCTCGATGAGCCCCTCGGATCGACCACGCTGGCGGGCAATCCGTACGTCGGTCTCCGCTTTCCCAATGCGAGCGGTTCTTTCGTCGGGCATGCCGGTCTTCGATTGCCGCTGGCTCAGGAGCCCGAGGACCTGGGCAGTCTCGCAGCGTACGCAGCCGGCGGGGTTTCCGATCTCGATCGCCTGGAAGCCTTCATTCCGGAACGCATGACCTTTCGCGGCGGTGGCGAGTTCATCACCCGCAACGACAACGGCTTTCTCCTCGGCTTCCGAGTCGGCGGCGCCTTTCTGATGGACGCAGGGGGCAACGATGTCGATCCGGAGTTCATTGCGGACTACGGCGTCCGAGCAGGTCATGAGAGCGCGGGGTACCTCGCCACCATCGGCGTCACCGGTCGCGCCGTGCTGACCGAGAGCGACCTGGCCTTCGATGATCGGAGCTTCCATTCGATCGTCAGCCAGATTCAGCTGCGGCCCGGCGCGGTTCGTCCCTCGCTGACCGTACGCGTGCCGCTCGACAACGCCATCCGGGACATCTCGTCGCTCACCATAGGCCTGGGCCTCGCAATCTCCTGGTAACGCCAAGCAGGAAGGGGTGGACTCATTCGAGTGGGTCCGCCCCTTTCCGCTCATCATCCGAATGCATGATCGGCAGGCGCCGCCGACCTCCGCCCTCGATACACTCCCGTTTCACCCTCGTATCTGCTCGACCATCACCGTTCCGGCGAATTTCGCAGGCGGACCCGCGACTATCGCAGTGATAGGGGCCTCGACGTGCATCTCGTGTCCCCCGGCCACTCAGACGTCGCGGACGCCGCGGCGATCACGGGTCGACACTGCCGACCGGAAATCGGCGATACGAGGAGACACGGCATGGCTATCACACCATCTGCGGCGATGCGGCGAGCATTCGCCTTCGGCGCACTCTGCGCAGCGTTGGGATGCAGCGACGGTAGCGTCACCGGAACCGATGATTCGGACGGTGACACGGACCTGAGCACCATTCAGATTCAGACGCTCGCATGCCAGGAAAGCGGAGTCGACAGCAGTCCGTTCACGGTCACCAGCGCCCTGTCGGCCAACGCCGCCGATCACGAGGTGGCCTCGGACTATGTCTGGAACACGGCAGAGGCCATCCCTATCACACTGAGTGGAACATCGATCTCGGTCGGTGGGGACGGCGCCAGCGTCAGCGGAACCAAGGTGACGATCAGCGCAGCTGGCACCTATCGTTTGACAGGCACGCTCGATGACGGGCAGGTCGTCGTCAATGCCGCCGGCGCGCTGGTACGCCTCGTCCTGGATGGCGTAACGCTCAACAACTCGGCCGATGCGCCGCTCATCGTCACCAAAGCTGCGAAGACCGTCCTGATCCTGGCCGACAACTCG
This sequence comes from Gemmatimonadales bacterium, assembly GCA_037189525.1. GTDB lineage: Bacteria > Gemmatimonadota > Gemmatimonadetes > Gemmatimonadales > GWC2-71-9 > SHZU01. The sequence continues at coordinate 485,479 of JBBCJC010000002.1, read as the reverse complement.
GTTAACCGGGTCACCGACGGCGCAATCTATCCGAGCGGCGTCGATCAGAACGCTGCGATCTACAGCGAGGACAATCTGTCGATCGGCGGCGCCGGCTCCTTGATCGTGACGGCGCGATATAACGATGGCATCACCAGCAAGGACGGTCTCGTCATCGCAGGCGGGACGATCTCCGTTACCGCGGCAGACGACGGGATCCGAGGGAAAGACTACCTGGTAGTTCGGAACGGTACGCTCGACATCACCTCGGGCGGTGACGGCCTCAAGTCGGATGAAGACGGCGACGTGACCCAGGGCTACGTCCTCGTGGCTGGCGGAACCATAACGATCCGGGCCAGCGGCGACGGTGTCCAGGCCGAGACCGACGCTCTCGTCACCGATGGAACGCTCACCATCACCGCCGGGGGCGGCAGCAACGTTGTCCTCTCCGACGACCTCTCGGCCAAGGGCATCAAAGGACTGCTCGTAGTCGTGGATGGGGGGACGATCAAGCTCGACACGGCCGACGACGGCCTGCACTCGGACGGTGAACTGGTGATCAACGGCGGACAGATCGAGATCGCAAGCGGCGACGACGCCGTCCACGCCGACGCGGAACTCGTGATCAACGGCGGCGACATCGACGTAACCAAGAGCTACGAAGGGATCGAGAACGCCGAGGCCGACATGACGATCAACGGCGGACGTATCCGCGTCGTCTCGAGCGATGATGGGATCAACGTGGCGGGTGCCGGTGACATGGTCCAGTCGTCGACGACCTACTACCTCTACATCAACGGAGGTTACATCGTCAGCAACGCAACCGGCGACGGCGTCGATGTGAACGGATCGATCGTGATGACCGGTGGCTGCGTCATCGTCCATGGGCCATCGGCCAACAACAACGCAGCGGTCGATTACGACGGGACCTTCCGAATGACAGGCGGGTTCCTGGTTGCTGCGGGGAGCTCGGGAATGGCCCAGGCCACGTCCGCAGCATCAAGCCAGCCTTCGGCGCTGCTGTCCTTCTCGTCCCGCGCGGCCGGAACGCTGGTCCACATCAGCTCGGCCGACGGCAAAGACGTGATCGACTTCGTTCCCGCCCGTGCCTATCAGTCGATCGCGATTTCGTCGCCGGTGTTCGCGACGGGAACCAGCTACCGGGTCTACTTCGGCGGCTCCGCAACGGGCACGCTGGCCGATGGTCTCTACCAGGGAGGGATCTATACGCCAGGTACGCTGGCAACCACGTTCACACTCTCGAGTACAGCGACCCGCGTGTCCTTCTGATCCAATCTATCGAGCGGTCCGGGCTGTCCGGGCCGCTCCATGTCGTAATGCATCACCTCTCCAACCGGCAAACGGATCGGTCTCAGTTCTCCGGTACGGCGGCAACCAGCCGCGCAAGGATATTGGCGCGGGGGAAGTTCTTCCCGCCGGGCAGGATGTTCCACCCGTTGAACACGATTACGAGATTCCGCTCCGGAAGGACCATCGGGAATTGTCCGCCGAACCCGGACCCGGTCCAGATCAGCTTGGTCGTATCGGAGGGATTGGGATAGAGCCACCACTTGAGCCCGTACCACGGCGTCCCGGCTCGATTGCCGGCGCGGACGGCGGGCTTGACCGATTCCTCGACCCATTCCTTCGACACGATCTGCGTTCCGCGCCAGGATCCGCCGTCGAGGAACAGTTGCCAGATCCGCGCCAGGTCGCGCGCCTCGAGGTAGAGCCCACCTTCGGTATCGATCAACCCGGTCGGAATCCGCTTCCAGAACCACCGTTCGATGCCTAACGGCGCAAAGAGGTGGCGGGCGGCATACTCCTCGATGTCGAGGCCGGTTGCTCGTTGAAAGATGTGGGCCAGCAGCTCCGTCTCGCCGCTGCTGTAGTTGAACTCCGCACCAGGCGTCCGCGCCATCGGGCGATTGATCACGTATTCGACCCAGTCGCGACTGGCCTCCATGGCAACGGCATTGTTGCGAGGATCGATATAGGGCAACGACTCGTTCCAATCGAAGCCGCCCGTCATGGTCAGCAGATGACGGACCGTCACCTGCCGTTTCCGGGCGTCGATGTTGGCGACCTTGGTGGTGTCGAAGAAGGTCAGGATTGGGGTATCGATCGAGGGAAAGTCGCCCCGGTAGACTGCGGCGCCGATGACGACCGACGCGATAGTCTTGGTGACCGACTGCAAGCTGTGCAGATCGCCACGCCGGTAGAACGGGTGCCACCAGGGATTGAAGTAGTTATAGGACCCCGTCGGGTCCGACGCATTGAGGGCACTCGGCACTTTGGCCGAGTCGCCGTAAGCGGCATCGTAGTCGTGGTGATAGCTCTTGTCGAAGACGATCTTGCCGCCCCGGATCACCAGCATCCGGTCGACATAGCCGTAGTCGCCACGGGCAATCTCGCTATCGATGCTGTCGAGAACCGCGCCGTTGACGGAGGCCGCTGCTGGTGAGGTCGTCGGCCACGCGGCGGGATCGGCCGCTGGTGAAGCCCGACCACACCCGGACAGCCAGACGGCGATGAACAGCGCGATGGCGGCAGATCGTCGCGACACGAGGGCTCCGAAGTGGGGGAATCCTCCAATTTGCCATCATGATCGCGACCGGAACAGAGCCGCGGCTGGCACGGTCCGCCGACTTGCGCTAACATCGTGGCTCGTTCGGTTATCTCCATCAATTCTCAGGGAGTCCCTATGCGACCCCGTGCCCTGCTGATCTGGCTGCTCGCCGGAGCAGCCCCTGTCGCTGCCGCGGCCCAGCAGAAGCTCACCCCGGCCGACCTGTTCAAGTTCGAGTACGCCGCCGACCCGCAGATCTCGCCCGACGGACAGTGGGTTGCCTATGTCCGCCAGTGGCAGGACGTCATGACCGATCGGCGCTACTCCAACATCTGGCTCGTCAAAGCGGACGGGAGCGACAACCGTCCGCTGACGACGGGCAAGTTCTCCGAAAGCGCGCCGCGCTGGTCGCCGGACGGGAAGCGCCTTGCCTACGTCACCAACCGGGACGGATCGGCCCAGATCCATGTCCGGTACCTGGACACGGGCATGGCCTACGCAATCACCAGCCTGGCCACCCCGCCTAGCGGCGTAACCTGGTCACCGGATGGCAGGCAGATCGGCTTCGTCGCCCAGGTTCGGGAACGCCCGCTCGTCGTCGGCCAGTTGCTGACCGCACCGTCTGGCGCTACCTGGGCAGAACCGCCCAAGTATACCGACCGGCTCGTCTTCCGTTTCGACGGAGCCGGCGAAGTCCCGCCCGGCTACATGCATGCGTTCGTCGTGCCGGCCGAAGGGGGTACCGCGCGGCAGATCACCAAGGGCGACTACCACTACGGCGGGATGCCCTTCGGTGGAGGATCACTCGCCTGGACACCGGACGGCACCGAACTGATCCTCGCCGCGCGGCGTGGCGAGCGGCCCGAGTGGAACTCCCGCGAATCCGAGCTCTTTGCCGTGTCGGTCAAGGATGGGACCCTGCGCCAGCTGACCGAACGATTCGGGCCGGATCAGAGCCCGGAAGTTTCTCCCGATGGGCGCCTGATTGCCTATACCGGATATGATGATCGCAAGGTGGGCTACCAGAATACGCTGCTGTACCTGATGAATCGCGACGGCTCCGGTAAGCGGGTGCTGTCTTCGCGCATCGATCAGAGCGTGCGGAGCCCGGTCTGGACCGCGGACGGCAAAGGCGTCTATGTCGCGTTCGATGAAAAGGGCAACACCAAAGTCGCCCTCGTGTCGCTCGACGGATCGTACCGCATCGTGGCGCACAATCTGGGCTCCGGCAGCTCAGCATATAGCGGCGGCAGCTATTCCGTGTCACGCGATGGCAGCATCGCGTACACGCTGAGCACCCCCAGCGTCATTTCGGACATCGCGTTGACGCGCACCGCTCCCGGCAGCCCGGTCCGGATGCTGACCGACCTCAACAACGATGTCCTGGGCGATCGGGTTCTGGGTCAGGTCGAGGAGATCTGGTGGAAGTCATCCAAGGATCAGCGCGACATCCACGGCTGGATCATCAAGCCGCCCGGCTTCGATCCATCGCGCAAGTATCCGTTGATCCTGGAGATCCACGGCGGGCCGTTCGCCAACTACGGCGATCGGTTCGATGAAGAGAAGCAACTGATGGCGGCGGCCGGATACGTCGTCTTTTACCCCAATCCGCGGGGCAGCACCAGCTACGGCGAAGAGTTTGGTAACCTGATCCATCATACCTATCCCGGCGACGACTTCTACGACCTCGACTCGGGTGTCGATGCCGTGATCGCCAAGGGCTACGTCGATCCCAACAATCTCTTCGTCACCGGCGGAAGCGGCGGGGGCGTGCTGACCGCATGGATGATCGGCAATACCAACCGCTTCAAGGCGGCGCTGGCATTCTATCCGGTCATCAACTGGGAGAGTTTCTCGCTCACCGCCGACATGGCGCCGGCGTCGGTGAACAACTGGTTCCCCGGATTTCCCTGGGACCACGCCGAGAATTATGCCAAGCGGTCACTGCTCTCGGTCGTGAAGAACGTCAAAACTCCGACCCTGATCATGACGGGCGAAGAGGACTATCGCACGCCGATGTCCGAATCGGAGCAGTACTACAAAGCGCTGCACATGCTCGGCGTGGAAACGGTGCTGGTCCGGGTGCCGGAGGAACCGCACGGGATCCGGCGCCGGCCCAGCCATCTGGCATCGAAGATCACCACCCTGGAAGGCTGGTTCGCGAAGTATCGCGGTCAGACGCCGTGAACGGCGCTACGTACGCCGGGCCCGATTATCCGGCCCGGCGTACGTAGCAATTTTGATGTTCGACGATCAGCGCGGAATCGCCTTATCCAGGTTGTCCCAGCCGTAGGCCGCCGCGACCCGCTCCTCGACTTCACGGATCAGCGGGCCCCCGCCACCATTCAGCATGATCACGACCCCGTAACCCTTGCGCACGTGGGCGATCATGTTGCACGAAAATCCCCAGTTGCCGCCGCTGTGCATGAAGTACCAGCCTTCGCCGCGCTTCTCGACCATCAGCCCCACCGCAAACGGCCCCGCTCCCGTGGGCGCGACCATCTCCCGCGCCGAGGCCTGTGAGAGAACTTTGCCGGCAGGGCCGCGATAGGCCGTCTGGACCTCGATCGCGAAGCGCACCAGATCCGTCGGCGTCGTCCACAACCCCGCCGCCGCCTGCTCGGCATAGACATGCCACTTGACGTCCATGGCCGTTCCACCCGGGCTATGTGCTCGCGCGGTCCGCTCCGCCAGCTCACCCGTCGGCGGCTGTTCGAATGAACTGCCCGTCATCCCGATCGGACCCAGCACGGTCTCCTGCATCAGCTGCGCAAATGGCCGCTTCGTCAGATCCGCCAGCATCAGCTGGATAATTTCGGTTCCACCACCCGAATACTTGTATCCCGCGTACACCGGGCGGGCAAACCGGACCGGGCCGACATTCGACGGCTTGTCGCCGTTGAGGAGTTGCACCAGCGTCGGGCGCGGCGCATCGGGTTTGTAGCCGGGGAACCCGAAGCCGTCGTCGGCCCCCGAGGTATGACTGAGCAGCGACCGCGGGGTGACGGGCTGCGCACGGGTGAATTCGCTCTCCGGCACGCGCCAGGACGTCAGCAATGCGTTGATGTCCTGATCGAGCGACAGCTTGCCGTCCTGGGCCAAACGGACCACCGCCATGGCCGTCACGGGCTTACTGATCGACGCGGCCTGGAACGGCGTATTGGTGTCGACCCGCCGCCCGGTCGCCATATCGGCCACGCCGTACCCCTTGGCCCAGTGCACCTTGAAATCCTTGATGACGGCAATGCTCATCCCCGGCACCCGGAACCGCGTCATCATTTCCTCGATGGTGAGCCCGTCGAATCCCTGCCGATTGGGGACCTGGGCTGCTTCGATCCGGGCGATGATGGCAGCGACATCCTCCTGCGCACATAGCGGCGCCACCCCGGCTGCGACGGCAACCAGCACGGTAGCGAGAGACCGGCGAACGAGCGCGGCAAGCGCTGAACTCATGGATGACTCCTCAAAATGGTCGGGACGAAACGGCGGACCGGCGGTTCGGTCAATGAGACACCCGCGCGTACGGAATCGTTGCGAATCAGGTCGGCCCATTCCGGATCACGCCGCGCAGCAAGTGGCCGCAGGGAACAAACCCCGCCTTCTGCAGCGTGCCGCGCGACGCGACGTTGGCGATTCGACATCGCGCTCCAGGGATCCGTCCGCTCTGATGGCAGAGTCGCTTGAGTTCCTGCACCAGAAACGTCCCAAGCCCCAGCCGTCGGTATCCTTCGGCGACGTCCATGTAGACGTCGCCGTACGGCGGATTGTAGTGGAACAGCACGCCTCCGGTTGCCGCGACGACCCCACCCAGTTCGACCACGCCGCGCCAGCGTCGGACATCCGCCGACAAATCCGGCTCTTCAGCGGCTGTGGGATGCCGGAATATCGCTCCCTCGGGCGCCCAACTGGTGGTGATGCCGTCCTCGAACAGCACCGACTCGGAAAATACTCCTTCGGCAAAGGCGTACAGCATGGCCGTGCCTAGGACATCGTTGCTCTGCATCTCGATGGCGCGGACCCGTGCTGCCCGAAGGAAACATTCGAACAGACGGAACGCATCCATCCGCGCGGAGGGGGTCAGGTAGTACTCGTAGACAACGGGGTCATCCGCCCACGGGCCGGCGACCGCGACGGAACCGTATCCGACCAAGGTTTCGCCGGTCCAAATGGCGTACTCGACGGTCCAGCCGTGCCGCTGGTGGATCGAATCGTGAATGATCTGGCAGGCCATCTCACGTCGATAGGCATCCCGAAGCTCGCCGATCACTACGAGGTCAGCCGGTTCGACCCGTATCTCCATCGAGTGCCCTCCGCGATCCGCCCATGGTCCGCGTAGCGATGATATCGCTCTCGCTGGTCGCCGCGCCACCGGGGAAGCCGATCAGGTGTGTTGTCGTCATACGAACAGGATCTGGCTCCGGATTCAACGCGTCCGCATCGGCGGCAACCGGTCCAGACCGTCTGGAGGCGCCCCCTGGGCCCATCTTGCCCGCAACAGAATCACGCCCTAGCGTTCCTCTACCGGCCCTGCCAATCCCCGTAACGCCGGCTCGCCCACGTCCCACGTGTCAGGAGGCCCGTATGCCGATGTCCCGTCGCGATTTTCTGGCGAGTTCCGCCGCGGCGGCCGCCGCGAGCGCCATCGCTCGGCCGGGGTTTGCCCGGATGATACAGCCGCCGCCGGCACAACCGGTGTTCACAGCCCTCCGCCGGAACGTCGGCTATTTCACGATGCGGGGCGGCACGATCGGCTACCTGATCGACCCGGCAGCCGTGGCCGTGGTCGACAGCCAGTTTCCCGCCGAGGCCAAGGCGTGTCTCGAGGGGCTCAATCAACGGTCGAACGGTCGGGCCATCGACGTCCTGATCAATACCCATCATCACGGCGACCACAGCGGCGGGAACATTTCCTTCAAGGGCGCCGCCAAACGCGTGGTTGCCCACGCCAAAGCGGATGAGCACATGCGCCAGCCGCCTGGTGGGCAGGTGCCAGCCGAAGCGCTGTTTCCGGACACGACGTTCAGTGACAGCTGGCGCACCGACGTGGGCGACGAGCGCATCATCGCCCGCCACTACGGGCGCGCGCACACCAGCGGCGACGCCGTCATCACGTTCGAACGCGCCAACGTGGCGCACATGGGCGATCTGCTCTTCAACGGCCGGCATCCGGTCGTCGACCGCGGCGCCGGGGCGAGCATCGCCAACTGGATCGCGATGCTCGAGCGGGTACCCGGGGACCATGCCTCGGATACGATCTACATCTTCGGCCATGCCCGATCGGATCTGCCGGTCACCGGCAGTCAGGCGGAGTTGGGACAGTTCCGCAACTATCTCACCGCGCTGCTCGAATTCGTGCGCACCCAGGTCAAGGCCGGCAAGTCACGCACCGAGGTCCTCGCGCTGCGGGAGCCGCTGGCCGGGTTCGAAGCGTTCGGGCCGTTCGGCTCGGCGAACCCTCGGGATGCTTTGACGGTAGCCTACGAAGAGGTGACGAGCGGACCGGGGTGAGAACGCGATCCAGCTACGGGCGCCTAAGCTACTCTCGGGTGCCGTGGCTACCGAGTATCTCGGCGATCGCGTCGTGTCCGCCTTCCCGTGCCCAGCCTTCGGCCGTCGCGCCAAATCGGGCATCGCGGCGGTCGAGGACGGCGCCTCGAGCCAGCAGGAACGCCACCGTGTCGCGATGACCGCGAATCGCGGCCCAATGCAGGCCCGTCGCGCCGAAGAAGCCCGTCGCATCGATGTCGGCGCCGCGATCGGCGAGGTATTCCACGACCGCCGTCTGGCCGTTCCGGGTCGCGGCATGAAGTGCATCCGAGAGCACATCGCCCCGAGCCCAGGCCGTGTCGGCGGGCCACTCACTCGTGGGTCCATCGGGTGCGCCACGCCGGCGGTGCATCGACAGATCAGCGCCCCCTTCGACGACCTCGCGAACATACCCCAGCCTGCCTAACGCCGCGGCCGTCACCAGCGACAGTCCGGTCGCGCCGCGGTCGAGCAGCAGGTCGGCCACATGGCCGGAACCCATCGTCGCCGCCCAATCGAACGGAGTGGCGCCCCAGGAAGTCCTGGCTTCCAGATCCGCTCCGGCATCGAGCAGAACCGCTGCGAGCGCCGCTCGATCAAACTCCGCCGCCCAGTGCAACAACGTCTTGGCATGGTCATCGGTTGCGTGGACGAGGGCGGAATCGGCACGCACCCGGTCACGAACGTAGCCGTCATCATCAGCTCTGACGGCATCGAGCAGATCATTCGGGATGCTCAGTCGCAACGCAGCACCTCCATCGGGTCCACGCGCAGCGCACGCCGCACCGGGCCGAGTGTTGCCACGACGAGCGCGATCAGGAGTACCAATACCACGGCTCCGAACACCAAGGGGTCGAAGACCGGAGTCTGATAGAGCCAGGCGCGCATCAGTTGCGCCACGATGACGGCCCCAATCAACCCGAGCCCGATGCCGGCCACCCCAAGTCTGATGGTTTGCCCCAACGATGCACGCGTTACCTGCGCACGGGACGCCCCCAACGCCAGATGCATCCCGATCTCCCGACGCCGGCTGGCAACGAAGTAGGTCGTAACCGCGTACACTCCCGCGACCGACAATAGCAGGGCAATCGACGCCACCGCGCCCAGCACCATCGTCTGGAACGATCGCTTGGACCAGGCAGAACGGGCCCGCTCATCCATGGTCCGCACATCGAACAGCGCCAGGGAGGGATCGGCGCGCCGCACCGCTTGCCCAATGGCGGGAACGAGCGCGCGCGGATCGCCCGCAGCGCGAACCAGCACCATGCGATGGGCGTAGGTGAATTGGGAATACGGGGTGAAGAAACTGGGTGGCGGCGGGCCCTGATCGACGGGCCGGTACGCGACGTCGGCAACCACACCCACGACTTCGGCGCTCAGCTCCGGCCGACCATACGATGCCGCTCCGTCGAACCAGACCCGCTGGCCGATCGGACTGCGCCCCGGCCAGAACCGATCGGCGGCGGCTCGATTGATCACGACTACGGGCGGCGTTCCGGCACGATCGGTCGGCAGCAACGCTCGTCCCTCTTCGACCGGGATGCCGAGGGTCCGGAAATGATCGGGACCGACATAGTGTCGGAAGACGCCGGGCGGATTCGCGGCATTTTCCTGTCCCACGATGCGCAGCAGCGCGCTGGCGCATTGCGAAGCGAGCGGAGCGCAGCCGTCGACCGACGCCGCCTCGACGCCGGGGACACGACCGACCTCCTCGAGGACGCGATCGATCAAAGCCCCCGCCGCCTCGGGGGGATACTGGACTTCCGAGGGGCGGATCATGAACGTCAGCAGCCGAGCCGGATCGAAACCTACCGGCGTATCCCTCACACGCGCGTAACTGGCCAGCAGGAGTCCGCAGCCGACCAGAAGCACGATCGCCATGCCCAGCTGCAGCGCCACCATCGCTTCCCGCAGGCCGAGCCGCCGGCCGGCAAACCCGGTACGGGGCGTAAGCGTGAGGTCGGTGACGACATCGGTACGCGTGGCGCGATAGGCCGGAACCAGGCCGACCAGGAACACGGTAGTTGCGCTGACGATGATCCCGAACAGCACTACCCGCCAATCGAGTGCGGGCGTCGCAAACTCGCCGATGGCGCCGAACGAATTGCTCCAGCTCGCGGCCGTGGCGGGGATACGCAGCACCGACATGGCGCCCGCGGCCAAACCGAGACCCAGTCCCCCCGCCGCCACGGCGAGCACACCACTCTCGGCGAGGAGCTGCCGGACCACACGGCGCCGGTCGGCTCCGATGGCAAGACGAATTCCGATTTCGCGCCGTCTGGTTGCTGCACGTCCAAGCAACAAGCTGGCGACATTGGCGCAGGCAATCAGCAGGAGGACTCCGGCCGCGCCGGCCAGCAACAGCAGTGCGCGCGCCGTGTCGCCGTCGACCCGCGCCTGATTGAGCGACATCGCCGAGGCGGCAAAGCGATCGTCCGGACTGTCGGCCTCACTGGGAATCCGCTCATGGATCCGCCGACCGAGTACCGCCAGCTCGGCATCAGCCTCGGCGTATCGAACGCCGGGACGCAGCCGTCCGATGGCCGTAATGAAATTCTGATTGGTGTCGAGGTAGTCGGCATACGACACGAGCGGCGCGAGGCCAACCGGAAGCCAGGCATGCGCCTGTCCGGACAGACCAGCAAATCCGGGCGCGGCAACCCCGACGACCACGACCGCAATCCCGTTGAGCTGCACCGTGCTGCCGATCAGGTCGGCTCGGCTCTCGAGGCGATCGCGCCAGTAGCGATGGCCCAGCACGACGATCGGCGCCGCGGAGGAGGGATCGTCGTCGGTCCGGCTGAAGCCCCGCCCCCGCGCCAGCGGAGCGCCCATCACGTCGAAGTAGCGGGACGAGACGATCTCCAGATCCAGCGGTTCGGGTTCGTCGCCGCCGGTCAGAGTGACGACCACGTTGGAACTCGAGGCGATGGCCTGGAAGGACTTGGCCTCCTCCATGAGCAGACGCAGCCGAGGCCACGACCAGCGCATCCGCCAGAGTCCTCCGGTCGCCGGCTGCTGCGTCACATTGAGGATCATGAGCCGATCGGCACCGGAAAACGGCGGAGGACGGAAGAGCGCCGCATCGACCAGGCTGAAGATGGTTGCCGCCGCGGCGATACCGACACTCAGAGTTCCGATGGCAACCGTCGTGAACCCGGGAGTGCGTCGCAGCGATCGGAAGGCGTAGCGGAGATCACGACCCAGGTCGGCCAGCGGCCGAAAGCCGCGGGCATCACGCATTTCTTCCCGCTGCCGCGTCACCCCGCCCATCGCCGCCCGGGCGCGACGCCTGGCCTCGGCGGACGGGATGCCGCGTTCACGATACTGTTCGGTGAGTCGCTCGATGTGTTCGTGCAGCTCGTCGTCGAGTTCGCCATCGTACCGCTTGCCGCGCCAAATCGACCGGAGGCGCAAACCCGCGACGCGGAGCCGGCGCTCCAGTTCGGCGAGCACTCATGCCTCCCGCAACGAGACGACGGCGTGGATGGCGCCCGACAACCGCTCCCACTGCTGCCGTTCCTGCTCGAGCCGGCGTCGCCCCGGCCGCGTCAACGAATAGAACCGCGCTCGGCGATTGTTTTCCGTGACACGCCACTCGGCTTTGATCCAGCCCTGTTGTTCCAGTTTATGCAGTGCGGGATAGAGCGAGCCGTCGCTGACCTGCAACACATCGGACGAGAGTTGCTTGAGTCGCAGGCTGATCGACCAGCCGTTGAGCGGCTCGAGCGCCAGCAACTTGAGGATCAGGAGGTCCAGGGTGCCCTGCACCAGATCGGCGGGACGACTCATCGCGCGACTCCCCACGGTAACCGAGATGATGATCCAAGCTACGATTCTTCATCTCGGTAAGCAAGGGGAGTTGGTAGCGAGGCCCCCGCCCGCGGTGCGTTACCGGGACGTCAGCCGATTCGGGTCGCGATCCACCAGGTGGTTCCTCCGCTATCCCGCACCCCGCCTCGCTTGTCTTCATCTTCCTTCTTGACCGGCTCCTGCACCGAGGTCGCCCCGGCGGTCAGGGCGCGCCGATAGGTCGTATCGACGTCCTTCACGTACACATGCACATGGGCCGCCATGGCCGGCCAACCTGGAGCGCTGTCAGCAACCATCACGACGGTATCATCGATGCGGACTTCCGCATGCATGATCCGACCGTCGGGCGCAGCAAACTGCCGGATTGCCACGGCATCGAGCGCGCCGATCAGGAAATCGATCGTCGCTGCCGCGCCGTCGACGATCAGGTACGGCGCGACCGAGGGATAACCGCTCGGTTTGTAGGCTCCGGTCATGTCTCCTCCTAATGTTATTGCATCGGGTATACAGCATCCGGCGGCGACGTTCGATCGGTCCGCGATCGAGGCAGCCCGCCTGCCATCATGTCCGGTTGGTCCGGCGGTCCGATTATGCGTGCCTGGCGCTCGATCGTCCTGCGCGATGGCAGGGCGACGACTACCAGCGGACCCCTATGGCAATCGGGGTCCAGAGCGACTTGATGTTCCCCGCCGATGCGCGGAATCCGCTTTCGATGAACATCAGCGGCTTTCCGAGATCGACTTCGACGCCTGCACCGCCGCCCATCATGATGCTGCCGGCGAGAGTCCGTTCCTCGACCAGCCCTCGTCCCATACAGATGCCCGGCATTCCCCTGAGCGGCGCCATCGGCGGCCGCGGACAGTCGTCGAAGTTCAAATCGCGGCGACGAAAGGCCAATCCCAGCCCCGGTACGACGAACCCATAGGTCCGGAGTCCGCCGAGACGGCCCCGGTACTCTGCGCGGAGGCCCACTCCGCCCGCCATCGACTCGAGCAGGCGTTCACACGCCACCGTCCGATCGGTGGAACACGGCGCGCCGCGGTCGACGCCTTGATAGTGGAAAATCACCTCCGGACCTAGCGCAATGGATCCACGCTCGTTGCGAGCGCGTACCAGCGCGGCCTGGACCATGACGCCGACCGAGGGATCCATTCCGTTCGAGAGACTGCGAAGATCCACGGCGGCAGCCACGCGTGGCGCCTGCGCCTCCATCACATCAGCGCCTGCCAGGGCAGCAACGGCAATCAGAGCATACCGGCACATAGGGGCGGCTCCTTCAGCTCGGGGTTCGCTACCTGAGCTTCGCCCCCGAACGCGGATCCGTCAATAGTCCAGCCCCGCGCCCTCCGTGCGGCTAGTACGTCAACCGCAACCCCGCCGTGAGCAATCGATCCGATTTCCGGAGACGGTTTCCGGATTCATGCGGCGTGGCGAGTTGCCCGGGCATGTTGTCGTAGCGAAATGTATAGCCCAGTTTGAGGCCGAGGGTGCCCGAAATCGGGGCAACCAGCGCCGTCTCGGTATTGATGCGGAAGTCATGGTGAACTTCGAAGTTCGGAATGAACTCCACCTCCTGCAGCAGAAATGCGGCGCCGACCAGCGCGCGGCGGTACCGGCCTGCGAGACGACCGGCCACATACTCGTCATCGACCGGTTCCTCGCGCCCTGCTTCGATGGTGCTCTGCTGGTAGAAGGAGATTCCGCTTTCCACACCGAGTCGGTCGGTCTTGGTCGACAGCACCTGATAGGCCAGCCCGACCGTTTCCTCGAATCGACGGCCCAGACCCGCCGGGACATTGCGCTCCCACCCCGTCATGGCAAAGAGATAGAAGCGCTCGCCCAGGCCGCGATCGAACCGGAGCTGGGCCCGATAGTTGGCGGCCGAGGCCGTGTTACCCGCCGCGCTCTTCACGGCGTTGAAGGTCTGGGTGAACTTGAACTTCGATTCCCGGGGATCGACCACGAAGCGGTTCCCGACATTGATGATCGTCGAACTCGTGTTGCCCGCCGCGTTGACGATCCCGAAGTTGACCGCGAGTGATTCACTCTTGTCGTCCGCATCGTTCTGCGCTGCAAGCGGAGCCGTCGCGCTCAGGACGGCCATCGCCAGGGTCGCTCCGCGTCGCACCATGTCCTGCTCCGTTTCATGACGAGGGCAACGGAAGAAAACGGAACACGGCGCGCGATGGTAGACCCGGATATGATCAGTGCGCGGTCACCTCGTCGATCCAGGCGAGATAGGCGGCCGATCCTTCGGTCATCGGGAGTGCGATGATCTCGGGTACCTCGTAGGGGTGACGGGCCAGCAGCAGCGATTCGAGCGCCTGATAGCAGGCTCCGCGCGTTTTGATGGTCAGGAGCTGTTCGTCATCGGCGCGCGCCGCGCCCTCCCAGGTGTAGTAACTCCGGATCGGCTGGACCTGGACGCAGGCGCCGAGTTTGGCGTCGACGATGGCGCGCGCGAGCGCTTCGGCCTGCTCGGGGTCGGCTACGGTGGTCTGCACGACGCAGTACGGTGCGGTCGTCGAGGCATTCATGGCGTCTCTATCCGATCGAGGCGTTTTCGATCATAGCAGCGTTCCCGGCGCAACGGCGGCTTGCGATGCGTACAACGCAGCGTAGATGCCGTTGGCCGCGATCAGTTCATCATGTCGTCCGCGTTCGGCAATCCGGCCGGCCTCGAGCACGACGATCTGATCGGCGTTGCGAATCGTGGCCAGTCGGTGCGCAATCACGAACGTGGTGCGGCCGGCTCGCAGCCGGTTGAGCCCCTCGAAGACCAGCCGCTCGCTCTCCAGGTCCAGGCCGGAGGTCGGCTCGTCCAGGATCAGGATCGGCGCGCCCCGCACCATCGCGCGGGCTATGCCGAGCCGCTGCCGCTGGCCGCCCGAGAGGGGCTGTCCCCCCTGCCCGACGATCGTATCGTAGCCCTCGGGAAGCGCCTCGATGAACTGATGCGCCTGTGCCAGCGTGGCAGCGTTGACGATTTCCTCTCGCGTCGCGTCCGGTTTTCCGTACGCAATGTTCTGCCAGACCGGCGCGTGGAAGAGTTGGGTTTCCTGCAGCACGAATCCGATCTGGCGCCGGAGCGACCGAATGCCGACCTGACGGATATCCTCACCGTCGATGGCGACGACACCGGAAGTGGGGTCATAGAACCGGGGAATCAGACTGGCCAGCGTGGATTTCCCGCTACCGCTCTTGCCCACCAGGCCGATCAACTGTCCGGGCTGCACATCGAGGTTGATCTCTTCGAGCACCGGCCGCTCGGGATCATAGCCGAAGGTGACATTCCGAAACTCCACGCGCCCCGCCACCCGATCGAGCTGCCGCGCGTTCGGCGCGCGAGGGAGACGGTCGTCGGCATCGAGGACCGCCCGCACCCGCTCGAGCCCGACCGCCGCCTGCGCAATATCGGTACTGGCCCGGGCAATTGCCTGGATGGGCCGGAACAATCGACCGAGATAGTTGATGAAGATCACCAGCGCCCCGGCCGTCATGGCCCCCGCCAGCACTTCCCTCGCGCCAAACCAGAGTACCGCCGCCGTGCCAAGCGCCGTCAACGAGGTCACCACCGGCCCCAGCAACGACCGCACTCGCCGGGCATGCAGGGCCGCTTCGACGCTCTCTCGGCTCTTGACCTCGAGCCGCTGCCGTTCGAACGCTCCCTGCGCAAACGCTTTGACCACGCGAATCGCGCCCAGTCCTTCCTGGACCACCGAGACGATCTCACTCTGGCGACGCCGCACGTCGTGGGTTGCTTCCCGGACCGCCCCGCGCAAACGGATCACGAACAGGGCCACGAGCGGCGTCACCGCCAGGGCCACCAGGGTAAAGCGCCAGTTGATCGCAAACATGATGGCCAGCATGCCGACCACCGTCAACGTGTCGATCAGCAGATCGAGCAGCGAGGTCGAGGCAAAGTTCTGGACCGCATTGATATCGTCGGTGATCGTACTGATCAGCGGACCCTGCTTCTGCCGCTCGTGATAGGACATCGAGAGGCGCTGCAGGTGGGCATAGACGCTCTGGCGGAGATCATGGGCAATCCACTGGCCGATGCTGACCGTATAGTAGGCCGCGACGTAGGCGCTGCCCGCCTGGAGCAGGGCGATCACGACCGTGGCCCCCGCCGCCAGATTGAGCAACAACAGCCGGCTCGGTTCAGGACCCGTGATCCAATGCCAGGAGGCCGGCACGGGGCGCCCATCGAGCACGGAATCCAGCACGATCTTGAGCGGCCAGGGGGAGGCCAGACTGGTGGCCGTCTCGACCAACAAGGCCACGGCCACGATCAGCAGCCATCCGCGGTAGGGACGAATCAGGCGGAGCGAGAAGAGTAGCAGAGAGTCCTCTATGGTCGAGGCGAGGGTACGCGAACCCCTCAGAATATCTCCAGCCTGCCCCACGCACCACCGGCAACGCCACGATTCCGATCGGCCGGTTTGGGCGGTAATTTCCCTGGATGCAACCGAACGATTTTCGACGCCCGGCGTCGCTGCTCGCCGCGATCCTGTTGGCGCTTCTGATCATCCGGCCGGCCGATGCCCAGATTCGTCACACCGCCGCGGACGCGGAGTTCATGCGCGGGATGATCGCCCACCATGGCCAGGCGGTCGTCATGTCCCGCCTGGTTCCCGATCGCAGTCAGTTCACCCCGGTCCGGATGCTCGCCGAGCGGATCGACGTCTCGCAGAAAGACGAGATCGCGCTGATGCGGCAGTGGCTCCTCGATCGCAAGGAGGCCCTTCCCGACTCGACCTCGTCCAGTCACCACCATCACGGCGCCACGCTCATGGCCGGGATGCTGACGCAGGATGAGCTGGACCGGCTCGCGACGCTGCACGGGACCGCGTTCGATCGCCTCTTCCTCGAGTTGATGATTCGCCACCACGAGGGCGCCATCACCATGGTCAAAACGCTGTTCGGCACCCCCGCCTCCGGCCAGGAAACGGAAATCTTCCGGCTCGCCGCGGACATCGAAGCCGACCAGCGCGCCGAAATCCAACGGATGCAAAACCTCCTCAAGAACCTCTCCTCCGCCGAGACCCGATGATGAAAGTCACCCACGCCGCGCTCCTCTTGTCGCTTGCGCTTCCCGCCGTCGCATCGGCGCAAGCTGCCGACCCTCGAGTCGGCCTCAAAGCCGGAATCCACGATGCCGGGCAAGCCGCCCGCGGTCTCAAGCTCGTTGCCACGCATCCCCGTCCCGCCGGGTTCGACCCGTCTGGTACGCAGCCGGGCTTCGGCAACTCCGATCTGGCATTCCAGGGGAACTACGTCATTCAGGGCAACTACGCCGGGTTCAAGTTCTGGGACGTGTCGAACCCGGCCAAGCCGGTGATGCGGAATTCGATTCTGTGCCCCGGGAACCAGGGCGACCCGTCGGTCTACGGCAATCTGCTCTTCATCTCGATCCAGGCCACCAGCGCCCGGCTCGATTGTGGCGACCAGGGCGTGGTCGACACCGTGAGCACGGAACGATTCCGCGGAGTCCGGATCTACGACATCAGCGACATCGCGAACCCCAAGGTGGTCGCCTCGGTCCAGACCTGCCGCGGGTCGCACACGCACACGCTGGTGACGCGCCCCGGCGACCACGAGAACATCTACGTGTACGTCTCGGGCACCAGCGCGGTCCGCTCGGGCCAGGAACTCGCCGGTTGCTCGGGCGCGCGGCCCGAGGAAGATCCCAACACCTCGCTCTTCCGGATCGAGATCATCCAAGTCCCGCTGTCCGCTCCCGAGAACGCGCGGATCGTCAATGCTCCGCGGCTCTTCGCCGATGCGTCGGGTAATGTGGCCGGTCTGTGGCGCGGCGGCGACCACGGGACCGGGACGCAGAATACCCGCGAGACCAACATGTGCCACGACATTACCGCGTATCCGGACCTGGGCCTGGCCGCCGGCGCCTGCTCGGGCAACGGGATTCTGCTCGACATCCGCGATCCGTCCAATCCGGTCCGGATCAGTGAGGTCAGCGACCCGAACTTCGCGTATTGGCATTCCGCCACGTTCAACAACGACGGCACGTCGCTCCTGTTCACCGACGAATGGGGCGGCGGCAGCGCGCCACGATGCCGCGCGACGGACCGGGCGGAGTGGGGCGCGAACGCGATCTATCGTCTCGACAATGGCAAGCTGACCCCGGCCAGCTTCTTCAAGATTCCTGCTGCGCAGACGGAGCAGGAGAACTGCGTCGCGCACAACGGGTCGCTGATTCCCGTCCCGGGACGCGATCTGTTCGTCCAGTCGTGGTATCAGGGCGGTATCTCGATCATCGACTTTACCGATCCGACCAAGCCGGTCGAGATCGCGTTCTTCGATCGCGGCCCGATGTCGAATGACCGACTGATCCAGGCCGGGCACTGGTCGGCCTACTGGTACAACGGGTACATCTACGGTTCGGAAATCGCCCGCGGGCTCGACGTGCTCGAGCTGGTGCCCACCGAACACCTGAGCCAGCACGAAATCAATGCGGCCAAAGAAGTGCGGGTGGCGGAGTTCAACGCCCAGCTGCAGCCGAAGATCGTCTGGACGCCGAGCTTCAACGTGGCCCGCGCCTACCTCGATCAGCTGGTGCGTGGATCCGGTCTGCCGCGCACTCGGACGACGCAGCTGGCCGCCGAACTCACCCGCACGGAACGCCTGGCCGGCGCTGCCCAGCGGACGGCGCTCACGAAGCTGGCGGTCGACCTCGATCGCGAAGCGGCCGGCTCGGGCGACCCCGCCCGGGTCCGCGCCCTGTCGCGCGTGGTGCGGGAGCTGAGCGTGCGCTGATCGGGCGACCGATACGGTTCGAACCAAGCACGCTCCCTCGGGGCGTGCTTTTTCGTTGGTGCTGAGCCGATCCAGCTATTTTCCGACCGCGAGGTCCGGGAGCTGCACCGGCTCCGCCTACTCTCCAGATGAGCGAACCGATGGAAACGATTTCGTGGGGCGATTTCGAAAAGGTCGAAATTCGAGTGGGCCGAGTCGTCGAAGCGGCGGAGTTTCCCGAAGCACGGAAACCGGCCTACATCCTGCACGTCGACTTCGGCCCGGATATCGGTATCAAGAAGTCGAGCGCGCAGATTACCCGGGTGTACCGGCGTGAAGAGCTGATCGGCAAGCTGGTCGTCGGGGTGATCAACTTCCCGACCAAGCAGATCGGCCCGATCCGTTCCGAGTGCCTGGTCACCGGATTTCACAACGAGCACGGCGACGTCGTCCTCTGTATTCCCGACCAGAACGTGCCACTCGGCGCGAAACTGCTCTGATCCCGTTGCAGCCATGACAACGCCAACCTCGACACCCGAACCGCCCGGCCAACCCCAGGACATACTTGTCCTGGCACGGCGTCATGGGCTCGACCTCATCGAGATCCTCGATATCAACGAACTGGGCCTCGATTTCCGGGTCGCAACAGCAACCGACCGAACCGGGCAGCGATGGATGTTGCGCATGCCTCGGCGGGGCGATGTCGTACCCAAGATCGAGCGCGAGGCACGTACACTTCGTTTCCTGGCGCCGCGGGTTCCCTTTGCGGTGCCGGATTGGCGTGTGGCGGCACCGGACCTGGTCGCCTATCCGCGACTCGACCACCGCACCGCAATGGTGGTCGACGGCGCCACTTGGACACCGGCCTGGCAGATCGATTCGGCGTCGCCCCGCTTCCCCGCGAGCCTCGCAGAGGCGCTGGCCGCCCTGCATAGCCTATCGATCCCCGACGCCATCGAAGCAGGGCTGCCTCATTCGACGGCTGCGCAGGCGCGGCAGGCCTTATATCGGGACCTGGATCGCGTTGCGCAAGAATTTGTGATTGGCCCATCACTCCGCCGCCGTTGGGAGACCTGGCTCGACGACGACACATCGTGGCCCGATTTCGCCACCGTAATCCACGGCGACCTCTACGCGGGCCACATCCTGGTCGGTGCGGATGATCAGGTGACCGGGATGATCGATTGGACCGAAGCGGCGGTGGACGACCCGTCGATCGATTTCTGCGGACATCTCACGGCATTCGGACCCGCGGGGCTCGAGCAGTTGGTAGCGGGTTACCAGCGCGCGGGCGGCCGCAGTTGGCCGGCAATGATCCATCATATCACCGAGCGTACGGCAACTGCTCCCCTCAAGTATGCCCTGTTCGCACTGGAAAGCGGTGATCCGAGGCATCTCGAGGCGGTGCGCGAGCAACTCGCCACGGGGTGAGGTACGCAGTCCGGTTTCTGCCGACCTACTGGACCGTGAGCGACGCTCCGTAACAGATCGGACCGGGAGGGCGCGCAGTGCAGGTCTGGACCCGAGTCTTACCCGGCAGTCGTGCGCGGGCAGCCCCAGATCGCTCGTCGATCGTGGCAATCGACGTATCATCGACACTCCAACGCCAGAGAGAATCCGCGATGATCGTGTTGGCGACACGAAATTGCAGCGAATCGCCCGGGGATATGGAGGTGTCACTGGGCACGACATACGGATTCGGGAACATGAGGTTCCCCGGCGGCGGCGGGAGCGGCAGTTCTTCGGGCTCCGTTCCACATCCGACAAGACCTGCAAACAGCAGTCCGGCTGTAGTCCAGCAACGTATCACAGCTATGAAACCCTCCGTGGCCTGGGGATCCATGATCACTGGCTGACACCCTCGCAACGAACGCGGCCAGGCATCTATTCAGATCGCGATGCGGGTGGCATTGGCGCAGATCGACGCCACCGGACCGATCCCCCTCATCGGACGGTAGCAGCCTTCGGCTGGAACCGCCGTGACGAGGATCACAGAGAGGCCGATCGCCAAGCCGACCGGCCTATTCTCGCAGAGCCCTGACAGGATCGAGGCGCGCGGCCCGCCGAGCCGGCAGGTACGCCGCACCGGCCCCGACGACCAGCAGAAGCGCGCCAACCATCAGGTAGATCCCCGCATCGCTGGTGCTGACACCGGCCAACAAGTTCGCCAGCAGCCGAGTGCCCGCGAGCGCGACGAGAGCGCCGAGCACCACCCCGATACCCAGCAACCGACCGCCACGTTTCAGCACGCGCCCGACGATCGCGCTGCGATCCGCACCCAGCGCCATGCGAACGCCGATCTCCCGCGTTTCCCGGCTCACGGTGTATGCCAGGACGCCGTAGAGACCGACCACGGTCAACAGCAGACCCAAGGCCCCGATGACCATGGTCATCATTGACCCGAACCGGAGCGGGAGCAAGCCATTGACCCCGTTCTTGATCGTGTTCTCCATCGTGGCCACGGCATACGGCGCCAGGTCCGGATCGACTGCCGCCGCGGCGTTCCGCAACGCATCTTCCGCCGCAGCCGGCGACAGTCGGCTTTTGATCAGCACGACGCCGAAGGTGAACGCCGGACGCTGCGCGAGGGGGGTCATAACGAACGCACGCGGCGCTTCGGTGATTACCAGGTAGCGACCGGTCGGCACCACCCCCACGACTTCGACCGCCGGGCCGTCCGGATCGAACCGGAGCTGCCGCCCGATCGGATCGACGCCCGGCCACCAGCGACGCGCCGCTTCCTCATTGACGATCGCGACCGGCGGGGCCAGGCTGTCATCGCGCAGCGTAAACGCGCGACCCTTGATGACCGGGGTACCCATCACATCGAAATAGGCAGGGTCGACCTCCGCCCGCATGGCGCCCACGGCACCCTTGGCGTCGGCCTCCGGAGGCGTGTCCGCCGGATAGACATCGAGGATATCCCCACCGGTCGTGGTGAGCGGCACGGACGTCGCGAGGGCCACGCCCTCGATCCCCGGCGTCTCGCGCAGCAGCGCGG
This sequence comes from Gemmatimonadales bacterium, assembly GCA_037189525.1. Taxonomy (GTDB): domain Bacteria; phylum Gemmatimonadota; class Gemmatimonadetes; order Gemmatimonadales; family GWC2-71-9; genus SHZU01. The sequence goes on along the minus strand of JBBCJC010000002.1, from coordinate 463,832 downwards.
CGATTCGCTCGAAGGCAACCGGGGCCGTAGCCGGTGTCGACCCGGCCTGGAATCCGCCCGTGAGGACGCGGGTTGGCTGCATACCAAGCGGAACGGTCGCCATCCGCCGGACGCTCTCGACGAAGAGTCCGGCGGCCACCAGCACCACGAACGACGCGGACACCTGGACCACCACCAGCCCGGCGCGGAATCGGCCGCCCAAACCGCCCAGGCCGTTGCGACCCGCGCGGCGGAGGGTGTGTTGCACACCTTTCGACGCCACGACGGCAGGACCGATTCCGCTCAGCAGGCCCGCGCCGAGCGCTACCGCGGCGCTGACGATCAGCACGCGCCCATCGATGGCAAAGCTCAATCGCAGCGGAACGGTGGAGACCAGCGCCAGACGCTCGAGCGTGCTCACCGCAAGCTGCGCAAGTCCCCACGCCGCCCCGAACCCGGCCAGACCAAGCAGCGCGCTCTCCGTGAGCAGTTGTCGAGCCACGCGCCAGCGGGACGCCCCCAGCGCGAGCCGCACCGCGATCTCTTCCTGGCGGCTACTGGCCCGCGTCAGGATCAGGTTGGTCACATTGACGGCCGCCGTGGCCAGAATCAGGGCCGCGAGCGCCAGCAGCGCAATCCCTGCCGGCGCGGTCCGGCCGGCCGCGCTGATGGTCGGACGGGCATCCTGCTCCGGGACAGCGTGAATCTGATACCCCGAGGGAAGCACCGGATAGGTAGCGGCCAGCTGCGTACCATATGTATTCAGCGCGGCACGCAGGGACGCCATGGTGACGTCCGATCGCCGCCGCGCGATGATCTGGAAATAGCCCATGGAGGGATCCGTATCGACCGCAGCCATCGCGGGATCCATGACGCCCTCGGAACCCGTCGTAATGTATCCCTCGATCGCCACCAGATGCTCCGTCCCGCGAAACCGCGGCTCGGCGACACCGATGACGGTAAAGGATTTCCCGTTCAGCAGCATCGTTTTCCCGAGAATGCCCGGATCGCTACCCAGCCGCCGACGCCAATAGTCGTGATCGAGAACCACGACCGATGAGCGCTCCACGGCGTCAGCCTCCGCATACACCCTACCCAGCGAAGCCTTGACGCCTAGCAACTCGAAGTAGTTCCCCGTCGTGCTCAGCATGAACCCCACGGCTCCGCGTTCGCTTCCGCCCTGGCGCGCGGTCACGACCTGAATCCGCCAGGCCGCGACATCATCAAAGAGGTCGGAGCGTTCGCGAAGTTCACGAACGGCGTGGAGCGAGATATTCGGAATCACGATCCCGCCAACCGCGGGATAGGTTGCGCCGACGACGACCAGCCGGTCGGGGCGATCGACCGGCAGCGGACGGAACATCCAGGCGTCGACGATCGCGAAGACCACCGTCGCGGTCCCGATGCCCAGCGCGAGCGACAGCACCGCAGCGATCGTGTACGCCGGGCGTTTCAACAGGCCGCGGGCCGCATACCGAACATCGGCCCACCACTCCTCCAGGCGCACTCCGATCCGCAGCCGACGACCGCGGCGCCGCTCGATGGTTTCCAGTTGCGCCTGGACCTGCCCGCGGTCACCGAACCGCCGGGTCGCCTCCGCGCGCGCCGCCTCCGGGGACATGCCCTGCTCAATCAACTGGCGGGTCAACATCTCGATGTGGAACTCCAGCTCCTCCGCCACCTCCGGCCCGAAGCCCAGCGAGCGCCAGTACCGGCGCCACCACGGATCCGCCTTCATGTCGACTCCTTGACCGCCGGTGTCCCGGCAATGGCCTGAAACATCGCCTCCGCAAACCGGGTAAAGTCGCGGACCTCGACCTTGAGCCGAGCCCGCCCCTTCGGCGTCAGCGTGTAGTACCGGGCCCGACGGTTGTTTTCGGACACACCCCAATCCGATTCGAGCCAGCCGCGGTCGACCAGACGGTAGAGCGCCGGGTAGAGCGACCCCTCTTCGATCGATAACGTCCCGTCGGTGGCCTGCTCGATCCAACGCATCACGGCGTATCCATGCAGCGGCCGCTGCACCAGCGACCGGAGGATCAGGAGATCCAGACTCCCCCGCAGCAACTCGACCGATGAATCCGCCATCCCGGGCTCTCCCTATGGTATTCTAGGGAAACGTAGCGCGGCCCCCTAGAGTTTCAAGGGGAGACCGATCGGGGTGCTGGCGGGAGTCGACAGGGCCGGTAGCTCGGATTAACCTGCTCCCTTCGCCGCTCTCCCAAGGACGTGGGCCATGGCCAATCCGCAACCGCCGCTCGATCGATCCCGCCGGAACGACGTTCCAGGCCAGGGACCGAATCAGACCCGACCGCCCAACGGGGGGAAGCCGGGCGGAGCGGGCGCCATGCCGCCGCGCAACGCCTGGCTCACCTTCCTGGCGATTCTGGCAGCCAATTTCCTGCTGGTTCGGTTCCTCTTCCCGGGTACGGAGCCGTCGACCAAAGTTCCCTATACGCTCTTCAAGCAGGAAATCGTCAAGCAGAACGTCGAGCGGATCTACAGCCGGGGCGAAAGTCTGACCGGCAAGTTCATCGCGCCGGTGATGTATCCCGCCGAGCGCGACACGGTGGCAGACATCGATCCACAAGCCGTCACCACCTTCGCGACCACGCTCCCGGCCTTCGTCGATCCCGGCCTCGAGGCGCTGCTGATCGAGCACGGCGTCGAAATCAGCGCCGAGCCGATTCGCGAAGGCAGCCCGTGGATGACGATGCTCTTCGGGTTCGGACCGGCCGCGCTGCTGATCGCCTTTTACGTCTGGCTCTTTCGCCGCGCCGCCAAGCAAGGCGGCGGCATGGGCGCCGGGATGTTGGGCGGACTGGGCAAAGCCGGAGCTCGGCGCTTCGATCAACAGGCCGACGGACGGGTGACCTTCGAGGACGTGGCCGGAATCGACGAAGCCGAGAACGAGCTGGTCGAAATCGTCGACTTCCTCAAGGACCCGGGCAAATACACCAGGCTCGGCGGCACTGCGCCAAAAGGCGTGCTGCTGGTCGGCGCGCCCGGCACCGGCAAAACCCTGCTGGCCAAGGCGGTGGCCGGTGAGGCCGGGGTGCCGTTCTTCTCGATGAGCGGCTCCGAATTTGTCGAGATGATCGTCGGCGTCGGCGCGGCACGGGTCCGCGATCTGTTCAAGCAGGCCCGCGAGAACGCCCCGGCCATCATCTTCATCGACGAACTCGATTCGATCGGTCGCGCCCGCGGGCAGGTGGCCATCGGTGGCTCGAGCGAACAGGAACAGACGCTCAACCAGATCCTGACGGAGATGGACGGCTTCTCGAGCCGGCAGGGCATCATCGTGCTCGCCGCGACCAACCAGCCGGACGTGCTCGACAAAGCCCTGCTCCGCCCCGGCCGTTTCGATCGCCGAGTGGTGGTCAATCTGCCGGATAAGGCGGGACGGGAGGCGATCCTCAAGGTCCATACCCGCGCGGTGCCGCTTGCTCCGGATGCGAGTCTGACGGAAATCGCCGCCGCCACGCCCGGCCTGTCCGGCGCGGATCTGCGCAACCTGGTCAACGAAGCCGCCCTCCTGGCCGCGCGACGCAATCGCAATCAGGTAATGCAGGTCGATTTCATGGACGCGCTGGAGAAGATCATCCTGGGGCCCGAACGGCCGCTCCTGCTGAGCTACCAGGATCGCGAACGGATTGCCTATCACGAAGGTGGCCACGCCATACTCGGCCTCGTCGTTCCCGGCGCCGATCCGGTCCATCGCGTCAGCATCGTGCCGCGAGGTCAGGCGCTCGGCGTGACCTACCAGCGTCCCGATGCCGATCGCTACAACTATCCCGAAGCGTACTTGCGCGCAAGGATCGTCGGCATTCTGGGCGGCCGCGCGGCAGAAGAAGAGGTCTACGGCACCAAAACGACCGGCGCCGAGAACGACATCGAACAGGCCACCAACCTGGCGCGGTCGATGGTGACCCGTTGGGGGATGAGCGACCGGCTCGGCATGGTGCAGCTCTCCGACCGCCAGAACCCGTTCCTGGGCGGCAACGCGATGGGCACGTCGAAATCGTTCAGCGAGGAAACGGCCAAGATCGTCGATGCCGAAGTGCTCAGGATCATCTCTGAAAGCTACGCAGAGGCCCGCCGCCTGATCCGGATCTATCGTCACCAGCTCGATGCGCTGGTCGGCGCGCTGCTGGAGCGGGAAACCCTGGGCGAGAAAGAGATCCTCGGCGTCACGGGCCTTCCCCCGGCCGCGCCGCTCGAAAGCATCAAACTGATCAGGAGCGACGCCACGTGACCGTCGTCCACGTCCGCGAGTATCTGCGTCCCTTTGGCCGCGCCGATGATATCCTCGAGTTCGCCGCATCGAGCGCGACGGTTGCGCTGGCGGCGGCCGAAGTGGGAACCGAGCCCGAGCGAATTGCGAAAACGCTTGCCGTGGGCGACCCGGAGGATCCCGCCAAAGCCCTGCTCATCGTCACCGCCGGCGACGCCAAGTTGCACAACGGCTCGTTCAAACGTCGCTTTGGCGCGAAGCCTCGCATGTTGTCGGCCGAGCAGGTCGAGCCACTCACGGGCCATCCGGTCGGTGGCGTCTGTCCCTTTGCCAACCCACCGGGAACCCGGGTCTTTCTGGATGAGTCCCTTCGCCGGTTCGAGGTCGTCTATCCCGCCGCGGGCAGTCCCAACTCGGCCATCGGCCTCACACTCGCCGACCTCGAGCAGCTGAGTGGCTCCCAAGGATGGGTCGACATTACCTCGGGCTGGCGAGCCGACCTACCGCCCGACCCATCGAATCGATAATGTTCGTCTTCCGTTTCCCGACGGACATCCTATGCGATCGATCGTGTGCGTCTCTTGGTCCGCACCCTGCTTGCTGTTGCTGGCCGGGTGTGGACCGAAAATCCACCACTTCGACGTCTCACCAATGCGTGTGTGCGCAGGCGACTCGGTGGCCATCGCCCACCGGGTCCGCGGCACCCCATCCCTGGTTGTAACGCGGCGGGGTACCGCAGAGGCCGACACGACGACCTATACACTCCAGGCTGCCAAGGGCAGCAAGCGCACCTGGGCCCGGAAGGACGTCGTGACGTTACCGTCGACGACACCGATTGCCCTGTCATTCGATACGCGGCTTTCGGCAACGCGCGATTCGATCGTCGCCGGAGAACCCCTCGGCCCGCCACGATGGAATGATGATGTCGTCATCGGGACCATCCGCACCAACTTCGATCGCCCCGTACAGCTGCGCCGCGGAGATCGCTCGACCGTGATTCCATCCGGTCCGACGACATTCCGCGATTGGAACGGCCTCCCGATCGCGGGAGATTGGGACCTGCGCGCCGCGTTCCTGCCCGGCGAATCGGCGGGTAGCGCGGAACAGGCGCCGCCAGCCCACCTGGACCTGTCGATCGAGGTCTGCCGATGAGTGTTCTCGACAACGTGGATACCATCGTGTTCCTGATGCTCGAGAACCGTTCGTTCGATCATGTGCTCGGTCACATGTCGCTGCCCGGCTCCGGAGCGCGCGCCGTGGTCAACGGGCTCAGCTCGCCGCTGTCACAAGCAGCGTACCGCAATCGCTACCAGGGCGAGACCTATTCTCCGTTCCTGATGCGGGACGGCCTGCTGAGCGTCGACCTTCCGCATACCCGAGATGAGATCGAGCGGCAGCTGGGCTGGAACGAGGCGCAGGGTCGCTATCTGATGAACGGCTTTGCGCGCGAATACTTTCAGCACCAGACCCTGACGGATACCACCACACCAGATCCACTCGGCATCCTCACGGCGAAGGACGTGCCGATTACCCGGTTCCTGGCCGACGAATTCGCCGTGTGCGACCAGTGGCACGCGTCGCTTCCGACCAGTACGCAGCCCAACCGGATCATGAGCCTGTGCGGCGCCACCCGGGTCGACGAGACCAAAGGCATCTTTCCGCCCGTCGATCAGATGGTGTTCGACTGGCTCGATCAGCGGCAGGTCCGCTGGCGTGTCTACCACGCCGGTATTTCGTTTTTCGCGCTCCTCGGACGGCTGGAAATCTTCGGCCCCAACTTCCGTCGCCTCGAACGTCTGGCCGCCGATGTCGCCAACGAACAACCGGGAGACTTCCCAAGCGTCATCATCATCGAGCCTTCATATGCCGATGCCCCGCAAATCGGAGGCATCGTACCGAATGACAATCATCCGCCGCTGCCCATGGCCCCGGGCGAGGCCCTGTTGCTGCGTACCTATCAGGCGTTGACGGTCAATCCGGCGCGCTGGGCACGCACGCTGTGGGTCATCACGTACGACGAGCACGGCGGCTTCTTCGATCATGTGGCCCCGCCTCCGATACCCTTCGTTCCCGGACCGAACGCGGTCTTCACCCGCCCGTTCAGCACCCTCGGGGTTCGCGTACCGAGCTTGATCGTCTCACCGCTGGTCGAACGCGGTGTCCCCTATCAGGAGTTGCTGGACCATACCTCGTTCCTGCAACTCCTGGCCGACAAGTTCGACCCGGCCGATGGGTTCAATGCGCGGGTCCAGGAACGAAAGCACGCGGGCATACGGAGTGTCGCCGATACCCTCTCGCGGTCGGTGCCACGAACGGACATTCCCGTGCCACCCGACGTCGACCTGACGGCGACACTGGGTTTGACGGCACCGCGCACTCCCGCATCCGGCGCCATGCAGCGCGGATTCGAGGACGCGGCCCGTCGGATGGTCCGGGACTATCCGATGCGCACCGCGCAGGTCTATCCCGAAGTCTCACATTGGGTACTCAACCATCCGACGTCGTAGCTCGGTGAGCAGCGACGCCCCGTCGCGAGGCGGGACATTCCCGCCTCGAGCCCGCCGAGGACCATACAGTTCTGATCCCGAGGATCGATGATGGACACGCCCGTATCGGGAACACCACGCCTGTTGCTGCGCATCGAAGGGATGACGCTTCTCGTCGTTGCGGTAGTCGCTTATTACGCCATCGGCGGTTCGTGGGCGATGTTTGCGCTCCTGCTCCTTGCTCCGGACCTGGGGATGATCGGGTACGCAGCCGGACCGCGCGTCGGCGCCATGACCTACAACGCGTTGCATCTCTACCTCGGCCCCGCGGCGCTCGCGGCAGTCGGCTACTTCGGCCAGGTCCAGGCGGCGTGGCCCCTCGCGCTCATCTGGCTCGCGCACATCGGAATGGACCGCGCGCTGGGCTTTGGCCTCAAGTTCTCCACGGCCTTCCGGGCAACGCACCTGGGATCGACGTGAAGGCCTGTTCTTCGAGGGACGGTTGTGGCAGACGCCGCTGCTGGCCCGCCTGACCTGACCATGCCGTGACCGTTTTTCCGATCGCACCGCGCAATGGTATGTGCCCGAACTCACATCACCATTGTCGGCGGAACGGTCGGAGACGCTATGCGGAAGATGATTGGCCTGGGAATCCTCGCAATCGTGATCGGTTGCGGAGGCTCCACGACACCTAACCCTCCCGCGCCGCCACCACCGCCGCCCCCGCCCCCACCCCCGGCCGGCATCATCTCGCTGGCGATGAATGTGGGGAACACCACCATTCAGCAGGGGGCGAGCTTCGCGATCACCGTGCTCGTCACCCGGGCCGGCAACTTCACCGGCGCCGTCACCCTGGCAGTCGAAGGACTCCCCACCGGAGTCACGGCGACCCAATCGAACGAGTCGACCTCCGGAACGATCACTACGATCACGGTGACGTTCGCAGCCACCATGGCGGCAGCACCCGGCCTGACCAATCTGACCCTTCGGGCCCGGGGGAGCGGCGTCAACGATGCGACCGGCTCGTTTTCCCTCACGGTCACGGCCGCACCCACCCCGACGTATGAACTGACCGTGACCGGCTCGCCGCTCTCGGTCCCCCAAGGCAGCGACCGCCAGGTGACCGTGAACATCGCGCGGACCGCCGGGTTTGCCGGGACCGTCCAGCTGACCGTCGAAGGCGCCCCGGCCGGTCTGACCACGTCCTTCAATCCCGCAGCCGCCACGGGAACCACCTCGTCGCTCACGATCATTGCAGCGGCGGGACTTGCAGCCGGTACCTATACCCTGACGATCCGCGGCACCGCCGCCGGCCTGCCGGACAAAGTCACCAGTGTTCAAGTCTCGGTGACTGCGGTTACGGGAACCGGCAACGCGGTATTCGACTTCAGTGGTTGCGGCAGTCCGTACGCTATCTGGGGCGCCTATCGCGACGGCGACGGTCCGTGGACCCCGGTAACTGCCACCGGCGGCGTGTTCCGGTTCACCGTCGACTCGCCGCTTGCTGCGTTTGCGCACGTTGCCCGGCAAAGCGCCGGCTCGTCGACCACCACGAACATCCAGTTCATGACCCGGGCAGAGATGACTGCCGCTCAGATCGTGGCCTGTCCACCGCTGCCGGTCAACATCAAAATCATCAACGGATCGGTCACCGGTCTCACCGGGCAACAGGCGGTGCTCCTCAATCTCGGCGGGGCCATCGGGGCGCCGTCGGCCCTGTTTCCGACCTTCACGATGGCCGGCGTGCCCAGCGGCGATCGCGATCTGGTGGCATACCGTTTTGCGGGGCTACCGGCAGCCACCGACCGGATCATCATCCGGCGCGACCAGAACTTCGCGGACGGTACCACGATGCCCGCGCTCGACTTCAGCGCGACCGAGTCGGTCGCTCCGGCAACCGCCCCCTTGACCATCGTGGGCGCCACGGCCGGACACGGCTTGCTCCAGGAGATGTACTACCTGGCGCGGTCGACTTGCGATCGGGGCATGATCAACCAGGCGCCCGCCACACCCACGACGACGATGTTCGGAGTCGCGGCGGCCCAGCAACGGCCGGACGACTACCACCAGCTCCGCATCGTGACGGCCTCCGGACCGATGAGCCGGACGGTGACCGAATCGTTCCACACCCTGGCACCCCGAACGGTGACGTTCGGCGCCGAGATCGGGAATCCGGTCATCACTTCACTCGGCGGCAACTACAAGCGACTCCAAGCGTCCTTCGGGATGTCGCTCGAATATGATGCGCCGGTGCTGTTCCGGTACCGTCAGACCACCGGGACACCGCGATTCGTCGAGTTGATCGCCACGCCGGCGTGGATCGGCGGCGCCACCGCGGTACTCGCGATGCCGGACTTCTCCACGCTGGCCGGATGGTCGGATATCTGGGGCCCTGGGGCAGCCCTGACGACGCCGTGGACCATCGTGGCGACCGGAGGGAACGTGAACACCTCGCGTTGCGCTGAGAACGCGCGGGTCATCGAGGCCACGGCCACGGGAACGAACTAGCCGCGACCTCGCACCCGAGGTGCGGTCAGCGGGATTGAGCCGTCAGCTCTGATAGGGCTTGTCGTGATAGACCTCATCGTAGCACTCCAGACTGACCAGCGCCCTGCTGAGCATCGTTTCCGCGGAGGCCGTTTCGGCGTTTCCGTTCCCACCGTTCGGGGTTCATGGCAGTTACCGTCCGCGTTCGAGTTCGACGGCCAGCCAGGCCCGGGCCGATCGCCAGTCGCGGGAGAGCGTTGCTTCAGAGACCTCGAGCATCGCCGCGCATTCGGGAATATCGAAACCGCCGAAGCAGCGCAGTTCGACCAGCGCCGCCTGCCGGGCGCTCAACCGAGCGAGGGCCTCGAGTGCGGAGTCGAGTTCGAGCAGGTCGCTGCCCGAGGCCGGCGCCAACTCGAGCGATTCGTCGAACGTCACCAGGGCGAGGTCCGGACCGCCCCGCTTGTCCGCCGTCCGGCGGCGGGCGGCTTCGACCAGCACCTGGCGCATGGCCCGCGCGGCGACCCGTTTGAAATGGAGAACCGATTCGATGTTGGCGGGGGGCGAGGCGACCAGTTTGAGCCAAGCCTCGTTAACCAGGGCCGTCGGGCTCAAGGTGACGCCTCGGTCACCCCGACGGACGATCCCTGCCAGGCGGCGGAGTTCCTCATACGCGGCGCTGAAGAGTCGATCCACGGCCTCCCGGTCGGGAGGACTATTCGAGGTCATGACGGTTTTCCCGCCCGGCGACGCAATGGGAGATACGACGGCTCCGAATGAAGCCAGGAATAACGGTAGTCGGGTGACAGAGTCCCGTCGAGAGGCGGGTTCAACGTTCTACGTACGAGGAGTTCTCCCATGCGGGCAATGTTCGCGGGTCTGGCGGGTCTGGTACTGGCAGCGACGATGGCCGGATGCGGGTCCGACCCAGCCGGGCCCGGACTCGCCAACGGATCGATGAGCGCCAAAATCGATGGATCGAACTTCAATGCAAGCGTTGCGATCGCCGCGACCTACTCGGGCGGCATCCTCGCCATCGCCGGCACCGACGGCCAGGGACGAACCATCGGGCTCGGAGGCCAAGTCGCGGCTCCAGGCACCTTCACGGTCGGAGCCACCAACCCGACCAACTTCTCCGTCACGACCGGTTCCGCCGGCTGGCAGGCCGCAATCACGACCGGCAGCGGCAGCTTCACGGTGACCTCGATCTCGGCCACGGGAGCCAAGGGAACTTTTCAGTTCACGGCGGGTCCCCTCGCGGGCACCGGAGCTACCGGCAACAAAGTCGTGACCGAGGGCGCGTTCGACGTCACGTTCTAGTCAGTGGCCTCCAGCGCAGCTTGCGGTAGTCCTCGACAGCGGCCTCAGCGACTCCGCTCCACTCGGAGTCGCTGCGGCATTTACGGCGCCTCCCCGATATCGACGATCGCGTGGGAGTCAGCCCGTCACGCGTTCGATGGCGCGGCCGAGCAGATCGAGGCCCAAGTCGATCTCGGCATCGGAGACGGTCAGCGGCGGCGCGATCCGGAAGACGCCACCCATCCCGGGCAGCTGCACGATGTTCATGCTGAGGCCCAGTTCCATGCAGGTTTGGCTGATCGCGCTGCCCAACTCGGGCGCCGGCGTCCGGCTGGCGCGATCGGAGACGATCTCCACACCCAGCAGCAGGCCGCGACCGCGCAGATCGCCGATGCACTCGAACCGGTCCTGCAGCTTTCGGAGACCGTCCGTTAGCCGCGCACCGGCCAGCTTGGCGCGTTCGGCCAGGTTGTCGCGGCGCACCACCTCCAGCACCTTGAGCCCGACCGCGGCCGGCAATGGATCGGAAACGTGCGTGGTGTAAAACAGGAAGCCGCGCTCATGGCAGCGCTGCTCGATTTCGGCCGAGCAGACTACCGCCGAAAGCGGAAGACCGGCGCCTAGCGTCTTGGAAAGCGTCAGGATGTCAGGCACCACGCCGTCGCGTTCGAAGGCGAACATCAGGCCAGTCCTGCCTAACGCGGTCTGCGCTTCATCGACGATCAGCAGCATGCCACGCTCGACGCACTTCTCTTTGAGCGCAGTGAGGTATCCGACCGGCAGATCGATGATGCCGCCCGAACTGAGAATCGGCTCGGCGATGAACGCTGCCAGGTTGCCGCTCGACTGGCGGTCGATCAAATCGAACCCGTAGTCGAGTTCGGCGCGCCAATCCGCCTGACCGCCCCGCTCGAACCGGGGTCGATAGCTGCTCGGCGCCGGAATCGCGAGCGATCCGACCGCGGTAGGTCCGTAACCGCGCCGGCCCGCGGAGTAGGTGGCGGATGCCGCTCCGCCCGTCATGCCGTGCCACGATTGCGCAAAGCCGACGACTTCATAGCCGCCGGTGTAGAGCTTGGCCATCTTGATCGCCGCTTCGTTCGACTCGCCCCCGGTGCTAAGCAGCATGGCGCGATCGAGGCCGGCCGGTGTGACCTCCGCCAGCGCCTTCGCCAACTCGACCACCGGCCATGAAAGCATCCCGCTGAACAGATGGTCCAGTCGGCGCGCATGATCGGCTACGACCTCGGCGATCTCGGGATGGCCATGCCCCAGCAGCGAACTCATCTGCCCCGAGGTGAAGTCGAGGATGGCCCGCCCATCCGCATCGTAGACGAAGCTGCCTTCGGCCCGCTCGATGATCATCGGCTCGAAGCGGCCGCCGTATCGGATCAGGTGGGCGTTGGCTGCGTTCCAGAATCGGGGATCGGCATTGCGCGACACGGCTGGCTCGGGTCAGGGACAAAGGGACACTACTCCGCACCTCTCGCTAGCCGCAATCCCACCTAATAGATGTTATCAGAGATATTAGCTAAACTTATGAGATGAATGACGGCCTCGACCTCGATCTGCTACGCACCTTCATCGCGATCGCGGAAACCGGTGCGCTGAGCCGCGCGGCAGCCCGCGTCGGCCGGACCCAAGCGGCCATCAGCCTGCAGGTGAAGAAACTGGAGCGAACTGCCGGCCAGGTCCTGCTGGAGCGGACCGGCCGAGGGGTGCTGCTGACCCCGCACGGCATCCGGCTGCTGGCTCATGCGCAGCGGCTCCTCCAGTATCACGACGAAGCCCTTGCGGAGCTTTCGGGCAAGGGCCTGACGGGCACCATTCGATTCGGCTGTCCGGACGACTACGCGGTGACGATGCTGCCGCAGCTGCTGCGCGGCTTTGCGCGGGAACACCCGAAGGTCCTGGTCGAAGTGCATTGCGCCCACACCCCGCGCCTGCTCGAACGCCTGGAGCGCCATCAACTCGATCTGGCCCTGACCTCGTTTGCGGAGGACGCCCAGGGTGTCGCCGTGATCCGGCGCGAGCCACTGGTCTGGGTCAGCGCCGTCGGATCGAACGCGCCGAATCGCCGTCCGCTCCGGCTGGCGCTCTCCGACTCCGATACGCTCGATCATCGCGCGGCGCGGCGGGGACTCGACGCCGCGAGGCGCGCCTATCGAGTCGCCTACGCCAGCGCCAGTCTGACGGGATTGATCGCGGTGGTTCGCTCGGGTCAGGCCATCGCCGTGCTGACCCGGACCGCCGTTCCGGACGATCTGCGCATTCTAACTGCCGAGTCCGGTTTGCCGCCGCTGCCGAACGTCGGGATCGCGCTCACGATCGACAGCGAGCAACCATCCGCGGTGGTTCGCGCGTTTGCCTCTCACGTGCGCACCATCCTGCCGACCATCTAGTCGACCCGAGCACAACAATGCTTGGCGCGCATCACGTTGCCGCGCGGCGCCAACGTGGGGCTTCTGTCGCCCATCAGTGCGGTCGGTGGCATCGCCAACATTTACTTCGGATTGAATTGCGGGTTGGCCACCTGCGGTACCTGGGGCCGGACGTCCAGGATCACTTCCGGTTCGGGCGGGCGGGGAGCGCGCTGCTTCAGCTGCCAGTAGCCGAGTCCGGTGAGGAGGTCGGATCCGATGATGATCCCGAGCACAAAGGCCAACTGCCCCCGTGACTTGGGCCGCGCCTGGAAGGCCTCCAGGGCCGGAGGCCCGCCGATCGCAAAGGCCAGCCCCGTCACAATCATGAGCGGAACGAACACCAGCGCCTTGGTGCGCGTGCGACTGAGAGGGCCCACGTCATCGCCCAGCATCGGCAGGTAGACGAAGAACACCGCCGAAAGCACGCCGAGTATGATCAGAACCAGTCCAGCCAGTCGGGTCTTCATGGCGCCTCAGTCGAGCCAGAGCGTACGGGTCGTGACTCGACCGGCGCCGACATCGACGGTGACCAGGATCGGTTCGGGGACCTTGCCGGGCTCACGAGGCCGGTCGCCGATCAGCGCCGGGAACGCGGGGTCGGGAAACACCTCGCGCAGCTCGCCGATGCCGGTATCGAGCGTCCATTGCATCGAGCCGTCGGATCCAACCCGCGCCACCATCACGGTCCCGGCGCGATAGGGCTTCGACTCGAACAGGAGCAGCACATTGTCGCCGGCAAGGCGCAGGATCTCACCCTGAGGCTCAGTACGCAGGAATCCAGTCTGGTACATCCCTTCCCCGCCCGGCAGCGCAACACTTCCAATCCTGGGCGGCGACCCGGGATCGACTAGCATCAGGCGGAGTGCATCGCGACCGGTCGCCAGGTCCGCAGGTGTGAAGGGACGCGACGGAGGCTGCCCGTCGGGCCGTCGGTCGACTCGCTCGCTCCGCACGTCGTATACCCCGGGGGTTCCTGCCACGAACCAGACTCGGCTGCCGTCCACCGGACCGAGCTTGGCCTTGAGGTCGGACGGACGCTGGCCCGAGGCGAGTTCGACGAACCGCCCGCGCGCGCCGTCACTGGCGGAATGGACCAGGAGTCCGACGGTATAGCGGTCGTTGGCCGGATTCCGGTGCAGCCCGGGCATATAGGGCTCGAGCCGAGTCATCATGGTGACGATGGCGTCGCCGCTGCGCACCGAAGAACCCCAGGGCGCCCCCGTGGTCTTGACGGTGAGGAAAGACCCACCGATCAGGAGCACTGCCAGCAGGACGGCGGCGCCGACGCCGAGCACGAGCATGAGGGCAGGACGCTTCCGGGTGGAGGGCGATACGGGCATAACGCGATTTCACCGGGCATGCGATGACCGGGAACTTACCACTCCGCCGTCTGGCCGGAAGGACCGCCCGCTAGTCGGCCCGATTGCGCCCGGGCCGAACTACCGGGAGTTCGAGCGCGCTCGGGTACCGACTGTCGTTGTGGAGGCGGACACGGGCGGTCCGCGCATCCCGTCCGGTCTCCCGATTCACCACCCCGCCCGAGTTGTAGTTCTTTTCCCAGGCAAGCGAGTTGATCGAACGAATCACCAGCCGGAGCCGGCTCCCCTTCCCGATCACGCGCGAGAAAAAGGTGAACTGTTCGAACCGGTAACGCGTGACCTCGCCGGGCGTGACGAGCTTGGCCACCGACGCCGACTCACGATAGCGCGCGCGCAGAGCGTCATCGGCAAGGTAGATGGCGCTCCCGTCGGGCAGCACCTCGTAGAGCGTGACTTCAAAATCCGTATCCGGCACATCCATCTCGATGTAGGCAGTCAGCTTCGGGTATCCGCTGATCTCCGTCGCCTCCGCAAACGGTTCCGTGTGATAGACCAGTCCGTTTCCGAACAGGTTGAACACCGGCGCCTGCATCTTGTAGTAGTCGGCGGGCGGAGCTTTCGTCTCGATGGCGTACCCGCGCACGTCGAGCGGGTCATAGGTCCACTGCCCGGGTTTCCGGGCCGCCGGAGCGCGGGCGGCCGTGAGTTTGCCCGAGTGCAGCACGTCGTTACCCCCGTCGGCAGCATCGAGATAGAACGTCTGCGTCGAATCGGATATGGCATCGAGGTTGTCGGCATACTTCCACTCGCCGTCCGATGGTCCAGCACCCATGACCCAGTAGGCAACCCGCTTCTTGAGGAAGGCCGGCTTGGGGCCGCTCTTGATGGTCCAGTCGTACCACTCGCGGTGCAACTGATTCATGTCGAGCACACTCGCGGCGCCAAAGGTCAAGCCGCCGATCGACGGCACCGGAGTGCGAGTGCCGGGATGATCCCACGGGCCGAGAATCAGATAGTGCCGATCGCGCGCAGCAGGCGGCGCGGCAGCGAGATGGCGCCGATAGTAGGTCATCGCGCCGATCTGGTCGCCGTCGAAGTAGCCGGTGATGGTGAGGACCGGAAGGTCGAGCTTGGCGTATTCCTCCCGGGTCGGCGTCATGGCCTGCCAATATGCGTCCTCGGTCGGGTGCTGCATCCACTTCTGATAGTAGGTGGTCAGGTTGCCGACGATGGTGTCGAGTGACGCAAACGCTTTGTGCTGCAGGAATCGCTCGCCGTACTTCGAGATCCAGAACGACCCGTCGCCGAAGAGATTGGCCTGCGGCGCGGCGCCACTGGTATAGGTGAGCCACTGAATGGCATAGGAGCGGAAAATGTTGCGCAGCTGAGGAAAATCCACGCCCGGATGCGCCGATGCCACCGGCGCCATCGACACCAACTCAGCCGGACGGTTCTTGGCGATGGCCCACTGGTAGAAACCGCCGTACGAGCCGCCCCACAGTCCGACCTTGCCGTTGGACCACGGTTGCCGCGCAAACCAGCGAACCAGGTCCGGCCCGTCGGACCACTCGTTTGCGAAAGGCTCGAACGTTCCGCCTGAACTGCCGCGACCACGGGTGTCGACCACGGCAAAGACATAGCCGTTCCGAGCGAAGTACATCCCGCGCGCGTGCGAGAGGTCGGCGATGTACGGCGTCATCCAGAAGATGACCGGCAGCGGCGCCGCCTGGTTCTTGGGCTTGTAGATCGTTGCGCTCAGCGTAACGCCGTCCTTCATCGGCACCCGGATGCCATACATCAGCTCGACCTGCGCCGTATCGGCGCGAGGCTGAGCCGCCACGGAATCGGCTGACGCGCTCAGCGTCACGAGTGCCAACAGCATCGCCGTCGCTACGGCCCGAAGCCGGTTGATCATCGAAGGCTCCTTGAAACGGTGGTCGTTGCCCGGACAGATGACGGGGGCGTCGCAGAGGTAGTCCCTCGAATCGCCCGATCCTTACATGCCGCCGCGCAATCGCAACGATGTTCCAGCGTGGCGCCCGTCCAGATGAAGAGCCAGGACCCCGGGAAGGCTACTTTACCATCTCTGGACAGCCGCTTCCCCCGACTTCGGAGGTTTGATGTCTGTTGATCGTCGTGCGTTCCCGGCGGACTCTCTCGAGCACCTCAAAGCCCCGACCCGCGATACCGCGGCGGACAATGCAGCCGTCGAAGCGACGGTTCGCGAGATCCTGGCCGCCGTTCGCACCGACGGCGACAATGCCCTGCGACGATACTCTCGCGCGTTCGACCACGTCAGCATCGACCGGATCGAAGTCTCGGCCGACGAACGCGCCGAGGCGGTTCGCAGGCTCGCGACAGAGACCCGGAAGGATACCGAATTCGCCATCGAACGGGTTCGCGCGTTTGCCGAAGCGCAACTTGCCACGATTCTGCCACTCGAAGTCGAGACGCTCCCGGGACTTCATTTGGGACATCGCGTCATTCCGATCGAGCGGGTGGGTGCATATGTCCCGGGCGGTCGTTATCCGATTCTGTCCGGACCGGTGATGACACTGGTGCCCGCCAAGGTGGCCGGCTGCGACGAGGTGATTGCCTGCCTTCCGCCAAATGCGCACCAGGCCATGATCGCCGGCTGTCATCTTTCCGGCGCCGATCGAATTTTCCGCGTGGGTGGGGCGCAGGCCATCGCGGCCATGGCATTCGGAACGGAGACAATCCCGGCGGTCGACAAAATCGTCGGCCCCGGCAATGCCTACGTCAACGAAGCGAAGCGTCAGGTATTCGGTACCGTGGGCATCGATCAACTCGCGGGACCGAGCGAGATCTATGTGGTGGCCGATGAAACCGGCGATCCGGCCATGATCGTGACCGATCTGCTGGCGCAAGCGGAGCACGATCCGCGCACTCGAGTCGGTCTGATCACCACCGACCGATCGTTGGCGGAAGCAACTCTCCTCGAGATCGTGCGCCAGCTCGCCACCCTCCCCACTGCCGACGTGGCCGGCGCGTCGTGGGCCACCGCAGGAGAGATTGCGATTTGCGCCGACGAGGCCACCATGATCGCCTACTCCGACTTCATTGCCGCGGAACATCTCCAGGTCCACACCCGCGATCCCCACGCCACGGCGCGTAAACTCCGCAACTACGGTTCGCTCTTCATCGGCCCGCTTGCGAGCGTGGTCTACTCCGATAAATGCTGCGGTACCAATCATACCCTGCCCACCATGGCGGCGGGCCGTTATACCGGCGGACTCTGGGTCGGGTCCTATCTGAAGGTCTGCACCCACCAGTGGCTGGACGAACGCGGTGTCGCTGCGGTGGCGCCCCCTGCCACGCGCCAGAGCGCCACCGAGGGTATGGAAGGGCACCGGCGCGCGGCGGCGCTCAGACTCGAGCAGCTTCGAGCCTGAGCGTCGACCGCGACATGAGGCCCGAGTGTGCTGTTTGACAGTTCCGCGCTTCGACCCGATGTTGGGTGCGAGTACGATGCGCGATGATCGCATCGACGCCTGATCCCACTTCATCGGACAATTCGGGGACCCGACATGCATCAGACACGACGCGATTTCATCAAAGCCGGAGCCGTCGGCGCGGGCGCGCTGGCCATCGGTCTTCAAGGGTGCGCCAAAGGAGAGACGAACGCGGAGGCGGCCGCCGCGGCGGCCCCGCCGAAGCCTCTCCGCATCCTGGTGCTCGGCGGCACCGGATTCATCGGACCGCACATGGTGCGGCGTGCGCGGGAACGAGGCCACACCATCACCCTGTTCAACCGGGGCCGCAGCAATGACGACCTGTTCCCTGATCTCGAGACCCTGATCGGCGACCGGGATGGCCAGCTCGACGCCCTCAAGGGCCGGCAGTGGGACGCCGTGATCGACACCTCCGGCTACATCCCCCGCCACGTGCGCGACTCGGCCAATCTCCTCAAAGACGCCGCCCGCCACTACCTGTTCATCTCGACGATTTCGGTCTATGCCGATTTCAACCAGCCCGGCATCACCGAAGACTATCCGGGCGGGACCATGAAGGACCCGACCGTCGAACAGATCACCGGCGAGACCTACGGTCCTCTCAAAGTGCTGGCTGAGCAGGCGGTGCGCGAGGCGTTCCCGACCGGCAGCATCATCGTCCGGCCCGGCTATATCGTCGGCCCGGGTGACAGCACCGATCGCTGGACCTACTGGCCGGTTCGCGTGGCGCGCGGCGGCGAGGTCCTCGCCCCGGGGACGTCGAATGATCCGATGTCGTTCATCGATGCCCGGGATCTGGCCGCGTTCACTGTCCACCTGATCGAGCAGGGCACCACCGGCACGTTCAACGCCGTCGGCCCGGCCAAGCCGATGCCGACGGGCGAGGTGCTCGACCGGCTCAAGGCGGTGACCAACTCCGATGCCACCTTTACCTGGGTCGACGCCGCGTGGCTGGCGGAGCAGAAGGCCATGTTCCCGATCTGGAATCCGACGACGGGGCCGTTTGCGCAGCTGCACACGGTCAGCAATGCGCGCGCCGTGGCGGCGGGTCTCACCTACCGGCCGTTCGAGGAGACGGCCCGAGACACCCTGACATGGTGGGACAGCCTGCCCGAAGAGCGCCGCAACGCGATGCGATCCGGGCTCCGGCACCCTCCGGCGCTCGGCGGCGGACCCGCCTCGCTGGCCAGCCAGATGGAGGCGGAAGCCAAGCTGCTCGCCGCCTGGAAGGCGCGCAGCTAGGGTCTGATTGTCCTCGGCGCGGCGGCAATCGGGGACCGCCGCCGCGCCAGCACGAGAAAGTCGCGGCGTGTCAGTTTAGGTTCCCCGGATGGCCGCGACTCCGTCCAATTCGCAATCCTCCACGCAGGGCCCCCTCGCATCCGATGACGAGGCCCTGCGGGCCCGGCTGGCGGCGCTTTGCACCGCGGGATGGGCCGTCTGGGATCGCTTTGCCGAAAACATCATGGAACGGCCGTTCCACCCTTTCGTGGCGGCGGACTACGAGGCGGTCGCTGAAGCGCTCTGGCCGTTTCGCCGCCAGGGCCTGCGATTCCTCGAATGGGGCTCGGCCACGGGCGTCATCACCATCATGGCCGACATGCTCGGTTTCGACGCCTGCGGCATCGAGATCGACTCCAGTCTCAACGCAACGGCGCACGACCTGGCGCGGCAATTCGATTCCAAGGCCCGCTTTGCTGCGGGAAGCTTCCTTCCCACCGGCTATCGCTGGCGGTCCCGCGACGGCGACATCCGCACCGGTACCCTCGGAACCGGCCCGTCTGCCTATGCAGAATTGGGGCGTTCGCTGGACGACTTCGATATGGTCTTCGCGTTCCCCTGGGACGGCGAAGAACCGATGATGCTCGACCTGATGAAACAGTACGGCCGAGCTGATGCGCTGCTGCTCCTCAATAACGCGACCTATGGGATCCGCGCCTACCGAAGTGGCCGTGAGGTTACGGCCACGTTCCGGAACATCACACGGGATCGGCCCAGCTAGCAGGTCCGCCGGGATTTGCCGGGGTTCGATCCGCCCCTGCAAGCCCGATCCGCGTGCCTATCAACTCGGCGTCGAGCAACTCCGGCTCCTCAAGGAGGGGATCCTCTTCGTGGCATTTGCCGGTTGGGATGTCGCCGGCGCGAAGTAGTTCGGATACCCGACCTGCTGGCTCAACCGATCGAATCAAACGGGTCGAGAACTGGGGATCCTAGCGGATGCCGCTGGCCTCTCATTGGATGCGCTGGTCCAACACGATTGGTCTGACCCGCATCGAATCGAGCCCCCGATTGGACATTTGATACGCAGGCCTGTCCGTTTCCTGTCGCTCTAGGGCACGTCCATCCGCCGGAGGCGCCGCACCGATAACCAGAGGAACCCGCCAAAGACCACCACCGACACGATGATGACCGCCGGCAATCCCAGATGATCGAGCCCGGCAAACCGCCGCGGGTCCAACCCGTGCATCCAGGCCAGCGCGTAGTGCCTGATGCTCAGCAGGCGCACCCCCGACACGAAGCCCGAGAAAAATCCCTCCCACAGCACGACATAGAGGAGCCCGACGCCGATCGCCTGCGTCGTCACCAACCCCAACCAGGTGAACGCCGAGCCATAGAGCGCCACGGCCACCACCGCCGCCACCGTAATCGCGATGGTCGCTCGCGGATCGGCCAGGAAGGCCACGTAGCCGGTCGCAAAAGCGCTGACCGCGGCAAACGGCAACGCAATCGTCAGCACCGCCAGCAGCTTGGGTACCGCGATCTGCCACCTGGGCAGCGGCGACAGCGTGAGGTTGGCCAGCGTCCGATCCTCGACCTCGCTGGCAAAGGCCGCCGCCGCGATGGCCAGCACGACCAGCGGCAGGATCGACCCCGCCAGCAGCGCACTCAACGCCGCGGCCTCGAACTCGGCAATCGAGGGCCCGTTACTCGAGCGGAGGGTCATCACGGCCGTGATAACGGGAAGTACCGCCAGCAGCGTCATGATCACCAGCCGCCAACGCCCGGCGAGCTGGCGGAGGGTCAGCCGATATACAGTGCCCATGATTCAGCCCTCCACCAGATAGCCGAAGACGCTCTCGAGCGAATCGTCCAACGGCTCGACTCGTCGCAGTCGGATCCCGGCCGATTGCGCCAGGCGCGGCAACTCGAGCTGGAGATCCAGCACGCGCCGGCTCAGGATGACCAGCCCGCCATCGGGATCGAGGTTGACCGCTTCGACCGAGCCGATCCCGACCGCGAGCGCCGCCAGCTGGCGCGGCGCATCGCAGGTGACCCGCACGTGATAGGGCCGCTGATCGAGGGCCGCGCGAATGGCCCGGAACCCTCCCGACGCCGCCAGCTTGCCGTTGACGACCAGCAGCACCGTCTCGGCCAGCTGTTCGACTTCTTCGAGGATGTGCGACGAGAGCACGATGGTCCGCCCCTCGCGCGCCAGATCGCGGAGCAGGCGCTGGAAATGCACCCGCTGCCGGGGGTCGGCGCCGTTCAGGGGTTCGTCCAGAATCAGGATTTCCGGATCGTGGACCAGCGTCGCCGCGAGCCGCATCCGCTGGCGCATGCCGCGCGAATAGGTTCCCATGGGACGGTGCTGCGCCTCGATCAGATCGACCCGTTCGATGGCGCGGTCGACCGCTTCCTCCAGCCGCTCCACCCCGCGCAACTGGCCCATCATGGTGACGAACTCGCGACCCTTCATGAATCCGTACACCGTCTCGTGCTCGGACATTACGCCGAGCCGGCGATAGAGCGGCGGATTGTCGCGGACCGGTTCACCGAAGACGGTCACCTGGCCGGTGGAGGTCGCGGCCAGGCCGGTCATCATGCGCAGCAAGGTGGTCTTGCCGGCGCCGTTCGGTCCCAGGAGCCCGGTGATGCCGGGCATCACATCGAACGTCATTTCGCTCACGGCCACCACGCTCCCGAACCAGCGGGAGACCCGATCGACCTGGATGACGGGACGAAGATCGTTCATGGTGTGAGCCTCCGATAGCGGCCCCAGAGGATCGCGCCAGGCACGACGGTCCAGATCAGGAACCAGCCGACCCGGCCCCAGGCCGGGAAATGCCGAGCTGGCGCCTCCTCCGTCACCATGCTGAACTCGCCGAAGACCACGTCATTCACGTGAACCGGGATGTTGGTCAGGTTGAACATCGAGATCCATTGACCAGCCAGGTTGTCCATCTCCGACGCGAGTCCTGCCGTGAATGGCGTCGTGATGGTGAAGAGGCCAACCAGAAACACCGCCGCATACGCTCGGCTCTTCGTGAACGAAGCCGTCAGCAGCGCAAGCGTCGTCGCGTAGACCGACATGACCAGACCGGACAGGAGAAACTTGGGCAGATCGAGCCAGTGCTTGCGGAGGTACTCGAGCGGCTGCGGATCGCCGGCGGCGAGCCCCAGGAACAGGATCAGCTGCGGTAGCCAGGCCGCACCGAGTATCACCACCAGGAAGGCAAGCCACCGGGCGGCGAGGTAGTCGGTGCCGGTGAGGGGCCGGACCAGATAGAGGTGGATGGTCCCTTCCTTCCGGTCGCGACAGAGCAGTTCCGGACCAACCAGCGCCGCGAAAACGAAGAGGATGATCGAGGCCGCACCATAGAAGTCGACGTGCGACGGCAGGTTGGCGCGCTCCGCCGCCCCGGGACCGCCCAGCCGTTCCGCCGCGCCGGCCACCAGCGCCATGATGCTGCCGATGGCGCATAGGAGACCGATGAAGAACCAGGGCAGGATCTTGGCCCGGCCGCCGCGGCCCAAGCCGAGCGCGGCGCGCAGGCCGTCCTTGAACACCGCCAGCCGCGCACGGCCGCGGCCTTCGCGCGCGCCGGTATACCCTTGATAGCCGATATCGAAAACAGTGCCTTGCTGACTCATGCGGCACCTCGCTCGAACAGCTCGGTCAGGGCGCGTCGCTGCGGGCCCATCCGCCGGAGCGGCGCCTCGGCTTCGACCAACGCATCCCGGACCAGGTCGTACACCGTTTCGTCGGGGCCTTGCAAGGCCAGGCCGGCGCCGTCGACGGTCACCAGCACGCCGCGCCGCTCGAGCGCAGCAATCAGGCCATCGCGATTGGTATCGACTTCGATGAACACGGTTTCCGTCTCCCGGGTGAACTGCTCGACCTCCCCCGAATGGATCAGCCGGCCGGCCTGGAAGACGATGATCCGGTCACAGGTCCGTTCGACATCGGCCATCAGATGCGACGAGAAGAGGATGCTGATCCCGAAGTCGCGATGGGTTTTGCGCACCAGGTCGAGCATCTCCTCCCGACCGAGCGGATCGAGTCCGGCCGTCGGCTCGTCGAGGAAGACGAAGGCCGGGTCGTGGACCAGCGCCTGACTCAACTTGACGCGCTGCTTCATCCCGGTGGAGTACCCGCCGATCGGGCGATAGCGTTCCTCGAACAGGCCAGTGTGCCGGAGCGTGTCCGCGGCACGGGTCCGCGCCGTCGAAGGCGGCAGACCGCTCACTTCGGCCATGTGGGTCAGGAACTCGGCGGCGCTCACCTGGCTCGGCAGGCAGTCGTGCTCGGGCATGTAGCCCAAGCGGCCGCGGACGTTCAGGCTCTTCGAGGCATCCTCACCAAGCACGGTAGCTTTGCCCGCCGTGGGCTCGAGGAGGCCCATGAAGATTTTGATGGCGGTGCTCTTCCCGGCGCCGTTCTCACCGAGGATTCCGGTGATCCCGTCGCCGATAGTAAACGACACGTCGTCGAGCGCCACGACGCTACCGTATCGCTTGCCGAGTCGCTCGGCCGCGAGAAGGGGCTGACCGTTCGACATCATGATCCTTTGATCCGAGGGCATGCCTCGGCGTGGCCCAGGTCACAAGCGCGGCGGGTCAGGGCCATCGCGCGCTGCGGCGAGCGATAGGTCCCGGCGCCCTTCTGATGCAGGCCGGCCAGGTTGTAGCAGGCCGCGGCATAACGTTGGTCGCAGGCCCGTTCATACAGATGGGCGGCGCGCTGGTAGTTCTGGGGCAGGCCCTGTCCGTTTTCGTTGAGCACGGCGAGTTCGAAGCAACCGGACTGATCGGATTCATCACACGCCGACTTGAAGAGCGCCGCCGCCAGGGAATCGTTCCGCTCGACGCCGTTGCCGGCGGCCCGGAGCCGGCCGAGCCCGACGCAGCCCATCGACTCCTTGGCATCGCAGGCGCGACGGAAGAGGTCCGCGGCAGCTGCGTAGTCCTGCGGCACGCCCTCGCCGGCGGCTTCGAGGGCCGCCAGGTTGGCGCAGCCGGTCAGGTCGCCGCCGTCGCAGGCCTGGCGGAAGAGCCCGGCCGCGAGCGTCGCATCGTGGGTCACACCAGCGCCGGCGCGATGCAGCAGGCCCAGTCGGGTGCACCCTTCCATCGCGCCCCCGTCGCAGGCCTGACGAAAGAGCCTTTGAGCCCGGGCTGAGTCGCGCGTCATGATCCGAGTGGTCTGATAGATCACGCCGAGGCTGGCGCAGCCGTCGCCGACCCCGCCGGCGCAGGCCTGCTCGAATGAGCGGGCGGCGCCGGCCTCGTCGCGGAGGACGTAGCGGCCGGTCAGGAGCCGCTGTCCGAAGTCGTTGCACGCAGCGGCGGTGCCTTGGGCGCAGGCATCGCGGAGCTCTTTCGCCTCTTCGTTGCCGGGGTGGCAGCCGGCAAGGGCGAACAGTGCGGCGAGGACCAGGACGGGGCGGCGCGCACCCCGACGCGGATTCTCGCGTGGAGAATACCGTGGTGACATGAACGGCCGGTGTTTATGGGTCGCTTTCGGGAGATGGTCTCCCGGAATCGGCTTACGGCGGGCGTTGGGGCTTTGTTTCAAGACGAGACGTCGAGCCAAGCCACCCCATCATAGGCTCACGCACAGACTTTCAATCCGCTTCAGAAGATCGAGACATCTGGAAGGCCCGATATCGGTGGGCTGTGGTCACGAAGATCGCGGTGTTGCGCAAGTGGTCGGACGGTCGTACGGTAGGTGCGGGGGGGAGACACGAAATGCCCGCTACAGATGGAAAGATCGGCCGGCGTGTCGTTTGGTTGCTCCTGGCTATGACGCTCGGATGCTCTACGACTGCGACGGACTCGGATCCGGACCCGGACACGCTCTCTTGTCCGATCCCGACCGGGGAATTCGGTCCGATCGGTTGCGCGATCGTTCGCGGGGTCGCCTGGCAGAATGGTCAGCGGCTCGTCGAGAAACCGATTCGCGGCGACGGGTGTTCCGGACCAAGTTTCGTGGGACCGTACGGTTCGTCGACGGTGCGGACGGACCACACCGGAGCATTCACTCTGACCTTGAGCTGGATAGAGCCTCTGAGTTCTCCGCGCCGGATCCCTCCCGACACGGCAACGGTCGAACTCCGCACCTTCGGACAGCCCAACCCGCGCGTGTGCGCATCTCCGTCTGGACGGGCATTCGTGGTTGCACGGTTCGCGGAAAACGGGAAAGTCGTCGCCGAGACAAGAGTGGACAGTCTCGTGTTTGACCCGATCGAATAACTACAGCAGCTGTACCATCGCCCGCCGTGGCGCCGGCCCGAAAGCGGACCGGCGGGGCGGATCAAATACGCAGCTAGCGATAGCCGTGGTACTTCCGGCCGGTATCGGGCGCCGGCGCCGGAGGAGCCTGCCAGCGACCCGATTCGTAATCGAACCAGACCTTACCCAGCTGATCTCGGTAGGTGCGCATGATCTGCTGTCCATCCGGCCGCGACGCCACGATCCTGACCAGCTGGCCGGTGTACGCGCCGGTGGCAATCCCCACCATCTTGATCAACGCATCGTACCCGGCGCGCAGACTGTCCGCGGTGATCGTGGCGGTGCTGTCGGCGTAGGTCACACCCGGAAACCCATCGAGCACGGCGATATTGGCGGGCGGCACGGCGCGGAGCCCGACCCGGAGCGGCGCCGGCGCCTTCATCACCTGGGCCTTCCCAGCCTTCAGGTTCTCGACCGCGAGTTTGGCCTTTGCCGTCAGTTCCGCCCGCGCCTCCTCCACGGGCCGAGGCTCAGCGCTGTCGGCGGCGGTGGCCTTCTTCACGGTGACAAACTCGATCCAGGGCATCGGACCGGCCAGGTCGGCGGCGAGGCGGTCATCGCCGGAACCGAAGATCACCGGCGTGCCGTTCCGTCCCCATGATAGACCGACCAGCTCGGTTTCGGTGATGAAATGACCGTTGATGGCGATCCCGATCCCGAGCGTGAAGGTGTGGGACGCAAAACCGCGCGATCCGGTCTTGGCGTGCATCCCCACTACGGCCACGCCGTCGAATTTCTCGAAGTTGGGAGTGTCGAAGTAACCGTCGAACGATTCGTCGCGGAGGATCTGCTTGGCACGCGGATCGAGGAGATCACGTCGGACATCGGGGCCGGGGTTTCCGCTGCCGTGGCCGTCGACGATGATGACCTCGGTGGCACCGCCCTGATAGAGACCGTCGACCACCGCGTTGATGTCGGCGACCAGCATCTCCTGTCCCTTGGGGTAGAGCGCGCTGCCGTAATTGAAGGAGGACGGATCGCTCTGGCCGGAGAGGCCTTCCATGTCGTGGAGGACCAGGATCCGGACGCCATCGCTGGTATCGGGACGGGCGGCCTGGAGCGTCCAGGGCGCGCCGGACGGAACAGCGGGGGCCGCGGCGCTCTCGGCGGGTTTGGCGGCGGGTGTGCTGCAGGCAGCCGCAGTCAGCACGGCGCCGAGCGGAAGCAGGCGAAGTGAACGATGCATGGGACCGGTGGGTTTGAGGACGGATCGGAATGTAGCGGCTATATCGCCAAACGGGGACAGGGCATTCAAGCAGGATGCACTACAGGACCGACGCAAAGCACTACATTCTTGGACGACGCTGCATAAACGAACGCAGGCGGTGCCACCTATGACGAGTGGGGGCTGGAGATGACGGGTGCATGGTTTCGGCGTGTCGCGATGTCCATGGCAGTATTAGTCACTGCAGGTCCGATGGCGTTGGATGCCGAAGGCGACCCCACCAAAACGTCGCTGGCCCGCCAAGCCGTTACCCAGGTGTACAGCAGCGGCATGTACGATGCCGCCATGGATCTTGCCGCGAACACCGCCCTGCTGATGATGAAAGGCATGTTCGAATCCGGCGGTCAGCGCATGACCCAGGCACAGGACAGCATTCTCAACGTCATCGTGCGCGACGTGATGGCGGAGGTCACCCCACAATCCGTCTGGGTCGACGCGATGATTCCGCTCTATGTCAAAACCTATTCCACCGACGATTTGAAACGCCTGGTCGAGCTGCAGGCCACACCGTTCGGACAACGGCTCCTTGCTGCGCAGGCGACGTTGACCCGGGAGGGCGCAAAGGTCGGCGAGGCGATCATGACAGAACGACAGGCTCTCTTCGGTCGCCGTTTGAGCGAGGAAATCGGCAAGCGCATGCCCAACCAGTAGACCATGTATGCCATGACACGTCACCGACGCGCTATCCTCCTCATCGCGCTTGCCGCGCTCGGTGCGATCCTGTTCGTACCGTTCCTGCGCGCCGGCGCACCCACGGCGATTTCGACGGCGGCGGCCGCGATCTTCATCGCCGTCGCGACCGGCATTGCCGCGATTGCCACCTGGCTCGGCCTGGGCTGGGCAGATCGCGCCGGTCTCCCGATGCCGGTCCTGCGCGCTTTCGAATCCGGGAACCGTCCGCCGAGTGCTACCCCGGGGCTTCTACCGGCTATTGCAGTCGGGCTGGGGATCGGTTTGTTCGGGCTCGCACTCTTTGCCATGTTCGACCTGCCGTCGAGCCCGGCCTCGTTTGCGGTCCGGGCCGGCTCCGCCGTCTTTGCAGCCGTGACGCTGGAAGCCGTGTTACATCTCGCCATCATGAGCGGCGTGGTGGCGGCGACGCGTAGCACGACCGCGGGAATCGTCATCGCCACGCTCGCGTACATCGGGTTTCATCTGACGAGTCTCGGTGGGCAGGAGGCGACCATCATCCTGGTCGCCACGGTCGGCAATGGTCTGGCCGGAGTCGCGTTCGGCTGGCTTTACGCTCGCTACGGATATGAGTATCTGGTGCTGGCACACCTGATCGCGCACGTCACGACGGTCGGATTCGCCTGACGCCGGCAAGCGCCCGCTCGATCCTGCTAGCGAGTGCTTCGCCCGGCCTCCAGACGCGCAACGAGGGCTTTCGATTCGCGACGCTGGGCCATCGTGAGAGGTGTCATGCCGCTCGACGTGGCGAGGGTCAGATCGGCGCCCGCCTCGATCAGGACATCGAGCGCCTCCAGCGCGCCGGCCTCGACGGCATGATGCACGGCCGCGAACCCTGTGCCGTTGGCCAGGTCGATCGACGCGCCCCGCGCCAGCAGGAACCGAATCGCCAGAGCGCGGTTGCCGAGCGCTGCGTAGTTGAGCGCCCGGCGGCCCGACGAAGCCCGCCCGGTGTCGAGCGAGTCGATCTTGGCGCCGGCCGCAAGCCCAGCCGCCATTGCCGCCGTGTCTCCCATCGCAGCACCAGCCCAGAGACGGAGTTGCGCACTGGGCCGCGCAGCCACCTCCACTCCCGCAAGCATCGCATCGAGCGCGGCGCGGTCGTAAACACGACCATTCATCAACACGGCATAAATCCGCCGCACATTGGCCACATCGGCGAGAGGATCGGCATCGAGTAGCACCAGGTCCGCATAACGGCCGGACTGGACCGTGCCCAGATCCGCGGTCCGCTTCAAATACTCCGCGCCACCCAGCGTCGCCGCACGCAGCGCTTCGGCTGGCGAGAAACCCGCCGCCACGAGCTCTTCCAGCTCACTGTGCATGCTGGATCCGGGAAAGACGAAGGAATCGCCCGCATCGGTCCCGACCATGATCGGCACTCCGGCACGGTACGCATCCCGCGTCAGCGCGCGACTCCGATGATAGAAGTCGAGATACGACCGGCGTCCCTCCGGTGACGGATCGCCGGCGACCATACCGTCGGCGTCGGCATTCCACGCCAGCTGCGCCGGCAGCGGGATGTACTTCATCCTGGCATCGTTCCGATATGCCGAATCGTGCGCCATCGCGTCCATCTGCCGGGTCCCCAGCGTTGGCGTGAGGTAGGTTCGGTTCTTTGCAAAGACCCGAAAAACCTCGGCACAACGGGTCGGATCATACTCGTCGAGCATCCGACGGCGGAGTGCCGTGGAGGTCAGCTTGAGCAGACGCTTCTGCATCGAGTCGGCGCCGGCAAAACAGTTGAAAAGAAAGATCCGCGAGTGCTCGAGGCTTCCCTGCCCCGCATTCGAAATCTCGATTGCACTCACGGCACCCGGCTCATGCCCGGCAAACGGCAGCCCGAGCCGCCGCGCTTCATCCGTCAATCCGAAATAGCCGTCGCGCGAGACGTTGTTATAGATCTTGATGAAATCGAAGCCCCGCTCCTTGAAGTGCCGGGCCAGCTGCTCCCCTTCCTCCCGGGTGCTGGCACGATAGAAATCGGGCATGCCGGCGGGCATCCCGGCGCCGCCGTTGACTGCCCAGGTAGCGAGCGAAAGCAGGCGCGGACCGGTCAGCGTCCCGGCCTCGATCTGGCGCTGCCATCCGCGATGGGTATCGAGGCCCGGCGTCGCAGTCGGATTGGCGTTGGGGCGATCGGCATTCATGACCCGAACCCCGGTAACGCCATTGGCAATGAACAACGGCATTTCGATGCCGGTGGCGTTGCCGCTCGCCGTCAGATGGACGTGCATGTCGAGCAGACCGGGCATCAGATACTTGCCTCTACCGTCGACCGTACGAGCATCCGGCGACGGCCGGGCACGGCCGGCTGGCTCCACAGCAATGATCCGCCCGCCGGATATCACGACGGTCTGATCAGGAATCAGCCGCCCCCGTTCAATATCGACGACCGTCACTCGGGAAATGACGACATCGCTCTGCGCCGAGACCTTGGCACATGGCAGCAGCGAGGCAACCAGCACGGACGAGAGCAGGAGACGGATCATCGGGAGACCGTGAGTTCGAGACGAATGCCGGATCGAGACCAGTGCCTACGACAACCGCGGCAGCCTGGTTTCGCAAATCCAGACGGCTCGGGCGACAGACGCTACTCATCCCGGCTCGAGGGCACCATCTTTGGTGAGCCGCTATTCGTCGACTCTCCCTCTCGACCGGAGTACCCATGCATTCGCGACTCCTCGTCGCTCTCGCCCTCGTTGCCGGGGCCTGCAAACCCGCCGCCGAATCGCCCCCGACCGTGGGAGCCGCCATGGAACTGCAATCCCTGCTGGATGAGGCCGTCGCCAAAGGCCTCCCAGGCGTCTCGGCCGCGGTGGCCGACAGCACCGGGGTGATCTGGACCGGTGTCGCCGGACAGGCCGATATCGTCGCCAAGACGCCCATCAGCCCCGACATGCTGTTCGGCATCGGAAGCATCACCAAAACCTTTGCGGCGGTGGTGGTGTTGCAACTGGCCGAGGAAGGGCGACTGGACCTCGATGCCACCAGCGCCAGTATCCTGGGCGCGGCGGTCGCCGGTATTCCCAATGCCGACAAGGCGACCATTGCGCAGCTGCTGAATCACACCGGCGGGGTGCCGAGTTGGGAAGACGATCCGAAGTGGATCCGGGAGGGCCGCGGCGATCGGCTCAACCCGGCCCGCATCTGGGGCAAGACCGAGGCGCTCCCCTACATCACGGGTCACCAGCCGCTCTTCGATCCCGGCACCAAATACAGCTACTCCAATAGCAACTATACGCTGCTCGGCATGGTCATCGAGAAGATCACCGGCAACGATGCCGTGGCCGAAATCCATCGCCGCATCCTCGATCCGCTCGGGCTCGCCGATATCCGCCTCGAAGGATTCGAACCAGTGCCCAGCGAGCGAATTCCCCATCGATACCATTGGGCGACACCGACTTTCCGGGAAAGCGCCGGCATCAATGCCGCCTTCAGCGAACCGCGGCCCGGGCTGATCGACGCGACCGGGTCGAACCTGTCCGTCGAGTGGACCGCGGGTGGAATGATTGCCACGGCGCGCGACCTGGCGCGGTATGGGGCGGCGCTTCGGGACGGCAAGCTCCTCAAACCGGAGAGCATGAAGTTCCTGACCCAGTGGTTCACTGTCAGCGACAACTCGCAGGTCGGACACAACGTCTTCCGCCGGACCTATCCGAGCGGTGTCGCCCTTATCGGGCACGACGGCGACGTGCTCGGCTTTACCGGTTCGCTCTACTGGATCGAAGGCGCTGACGTGGTGGTTGCGGTGGTCGCCAATGTCGGTTCGATGCACTCGACCAGCGCAGGTACCGGAACGGCGGCGGTCGATCAGGTTCCGGGAACCGCTTATCTGGTATCACGCGACCCGCGTTTCATCGAACTGGCCGGCAAGCTCGCCGCACCATGATGATCCGGGTCGCAGCGGTGGCGGTCGCGGTCGCGTTGAACCTGGCCTCGGCGGGCAGCGCGCAATCTCCGCGCGTCCGCTATCAGGCCGACGCGCGTATCGACGTCGCTGCCGGCACGATCGAAGTCGCCGCGACGCTTCACCTGCCGGCGCACGCAGCCGCGCGCGATACCATTCACCTGTTGCTCAATCGGGGGTTGACGATCCGCGAACTCTCCGGCAAGGGTGTGGGATCCCATCACGCGGCACCGTTCGATCTGGTACCCAGCTGGAACCGGATCGCGATCGGATTGGACGAACCCGTGGCTCCGGGAACAACGCGTACCGTGCAGATCAGGTACGGCGGCCGGCTCGACCTGCCACCCAACGGCAGCAATGGCGTACTGCCCAACCGCGTCGAACTCGGCCTCGACTCGCAGTGGTTTCCGACTCCCGCGCGCCTCGATCACGAACTCGAGGGCGAACTCCGCGTCCGCCTGCCGCAAGGTTGGCAGGTGGTCGCGTCGGGTGGCACCGTCCGCCCCGACGGGAACGACCAGGTCATCCGCACCGAGGTGCCGCAGATCGACGTCGCGTTTTTCGCCACGACCGAACTCCGACAGGCCAAAGGCAAGCGCTTTACGGTCTTCTACAACCGGGCCGCGGATCGTACCGTCGCCGCCACGCTCGATGCGGTCGAGAGTTGCGTCGCGTATCTCGATGCGCGTTTCGGTTCTCGCAATCCGTTTCCGGGCGGACAGGTCGTGATCGCCGACCGGCCCGGAACCGGATACGCTCGCAAGAACTACATCGTGTTGAGCGACGCCGGACTCGATAGCACCAGGTCACTCCACAACTTTGCCTGTCACGAGATCTCGCACTACTGGACCAGTCTGACGGCCGCGATGACCGCTGATTACTGGCTGAGCGAGACGATGGCGGAGTACGCGGCTGCGATGTATCTCCGCGAGCGCGAGAGTCAGGCCGCCTTCGACGGCCGGCGCGCGATCTGGGAGGAAGGCGGGCGCTCAGCGGGGCCGGTCTGGACCCCGGCGATGACCGAGCGGCAATCGAGCCAGGTCGCCTATCGGCGCGGGCCGCTGTTGCTCGCCCGGCTGGAGGACCGCATCGGCCCGGAGCAATTCGGCCGCTTCCTCGATGGGTATCTGGTGCAGGGTATTCACACCACGGCGCCGTTGCTCGATCACCTCGCCGCCGTGGCGGGCGAGGAACAGGCGGCGTGGTTCCGTGCGGAGCTGGCCCGAGATCCTCGCAGCTGAGCAGTTCGGAACCACGCCATCGGTTTCAGCCATCCGCTCTGAGCGCCGTCGCGGGGTCGATCGCCACGGCGCGACGGGTCGGGATATAACTCGCCGCCAACGCCACCAGGCCGATGGCCACCGCCGTCGCAGCATAGGTGAGCGGGTCGACCGCTTTGACCCCATGCAACAGACCCGTCAGCATCCGCGTCAGCAAGGCCGCCGTCACCAGCCCGATCACGACACCGGTGGCCGTCACCAGCGCCGCCTGGCCCAGCACCATCCGCCGGACGTCGCCGGGCTGCGCGCCGAGCGCGATCCGGACCCCAATTTCCCGGGTCCGCTGTGCCACCACGTACGAGATCACCCCATAGATCCCGACCAGACCCAGGACCAGGGCCACGACCGCAGCAATCGATAGCATGACCATGGCGAATGCCGCGCGCGCCATCGACTGCGCCTGCAGGTCGGCCAGGGTCCGCACATCAGCCAGCGGCAGGCTCGGGTTCACGGCCCAAACCGCCTGCTCGATGCTCCGTTGCAAGCCGCGCGGATCGCCGGTGGTGCGCACCAGGAACGACATCGAACGAATCGGCTGGCCGCCAAACCGGTCCGGTGACAACGGCCAGAGCACCGTTGCCGGCGCTTCCTGGCTGACGCCGTCGGAGCGGGTATCGGCCAGCACCCCGACGATCTCATGCCAGTCGCCACCAATCCCCAGACTGATCCGCTTCCCGATGGCGTCCGAGGCGCTGGACCAATAGGCACGGGCCACATTCTCGGTGATCAGCACGACCTTGGCGCGGTTGTCGATATCGTCCCACGTGATGGTGCGCCCCGCCCGAATCGGGTTCTGCAGCGTTTCGGCGTACCCCGGCGCAATCGTGTTGTGACGCCGAGGCGGCTGGAGCGTGTTGGGATCGGCCTCGACACCCTCGACGCTGATGGGAGCGTCCATCCGCCGCGGGAACATCGGTACGCTCCAGGAGGCGCCGACACCCGATACGGCCGGAAGCTGCGCAATGCCGGCCAGGATCTGGCGCTCGAGCTCGATCACGCGCGCCGGATCGGGCACTTCCGCCTCCGGAACGAAGAGGCGGAAGGTGAGCACCTGCTCGGGACTCCGGAATCCGGGGTCGATGGCCTGGAGCGATTGAACGCTCCGCACCATCAGCCCCGACCCGATCAGCAGCACCAGCGCGAGCGCCACCTGAACCACCACCAGACCGTTGCGCGTCCGGAATCGGGCCCGGTCACCGCCGCCACCCCGACTCCCCTCCTTGAGAGCGCGTAATAGGTCGGGACGACCATACTTGAGCGCGGGCAACAGGCCGAACAACAGCCCGGCCGCCAGCGAGATCACGGCGGTAAAGCCAAGCACTTTGAGATCCAACCCGATAGCGCTCATCCGCGGCAGGCTCTCGGGACCGATGGCGCGCAGCAACTGGAGGCCGCCATAGGCGAGCGCCAGACCCAATGCCCCCGCCATCGCGCCAAGCAGCACGCTCTCCGTCAGGAACCCGCCGACGATCCGGTCTCGGCCGGCGCCCAGCGCGGTCCGCACCGCGACTTCCCGTTCGCGCGACTCGGCCCGGACCAGGAACAGATTCGCCACGTTGGCACAGGCCAGCAACAACACCAGGCCAACCGTACCAAGCAGAACCCAGAGCACCGTGCTCACGTCGCCGACGACGGCCTGTTTCAGCGGCTCGAGCGCCGGGGCAAAGCCGGTCTGTCGGAAGCGATCATAGGGCATCCCGCCGGGGTAGCGTTCGAACGCCAGCGGAAGGAGCCGGGTCAGATCGGCATTGGCCTGGGCGATGTCGACGCCGGGCTTGAGCCGCGCCAGCGCGGGAAAGCGGATCGCCATCAGCTGCGCACGAGCCGGATCGAGCCGCGCCGGCTGATAGATCGTCGGGTCGTATTCGAGCACCCGGAAATCGCGCGGCAACACGCCGATGATCTGATGCGGCACCCCGTCGATCGGCAGCATCTGTTCCAACACCTGGCGATCACCCCCGAAATGACGCTGCCAGTAGGCATAGCTCAGCATCACGGTGGGCGGCGCTCCCGCCTGGTCGTCGTCGGCCGTGAAGCGGCGTCCGAGCGTCGGCTGGGCACCGAGCAGCGATAGGGTTCCGTCGGTGACCGTCAGAGAACGAACCCGCTCGGGTGACGATCCGCCCGTGATCGTCGCGTCGCCATCGGAGATCAAGCCGATCTCGTCGAAGACGCGGTTGTCGCCACGATAGGTGAAGTAGAGCGCGTCGGAGAGCGGCAGGTTCTGACCCGTGCCGCCCAGGTTCGGCGCGACATGGCTGACCTGCACCAGGCGGTCGGCGTCGTGATAGGGCAGCGGCTTGAGCAGCACGCCATTGACGACGCTGAAGATGGCCGTGTTGGCGCCGATCCCGACGCCCAGGGTGATGACGGCAATCAGGGTAAACATCGGGGCGCGCATGAGGCGACGCCCCGCATAACGGAACTCCCCGAGTGACAGGGGCATGGGTGTCTCCGATGTGTGGACGATGTGCTTCCCTCACGATGCGCGAGGCGTTCTCAGGGTCGCGATGCGGCCCGGAGTTCCGTTCGTCCCGAGCATGACTGGCGACCGATCGATTCCCGCTGCAGTATTCAACCTCCTCCATCGAGGGCGCCGCGTGCGCGAACCGGAAAGCTACGACGCCTGGGCTCATCGAGAGCGGGTCCGCCAGGAGCAGTGGGACAACGCAACCGGCGCCAATCGCCCGCCGCCGCCACCACCGCCGTTTTCGGTGCCGTCCCCCGGGCTGAACGACCCGGCCCTCTGGCGCGGGAGCTCTTACGAGCCGAGCAGCACCCCGGCGACCTCACCGCCGGATTATGGTGCGGCGGGGGCACCGATGCTCGCTCTGGTCACGTGGCCGTTCCTCTATCCGCTGGCCGTTGCGCTGGCGTTCGTGGTGACAGGCTTCGTCTATGGCATGCTCGAGGTCGCGTTCGAGACGGCGGGCTCGAATGCCCGAACCGCCATGGCAATACTCGGCGGCCTGGTCGGTCTCATTGCCCTCTATTTCACGAGCAGGCTCGATCATCGGCTGGGCCGGTCGATGCTCTGGCGGGCGCCCCGCCATCTGATCCGCCTGGCGTTGCTGACCGTCACCGCGCACGCCATGCTGACAACGCGTCTCCTGGCACCTGCCGCGCGCGGGAACGGGCTCGAGTATGGGAGGACGCTACTTGGGAAGCCGTGGTACGTCGCGATCTTGGCGGGGGTTGCGCTGCTGGCGCACGTCGTGCTGACCAGGCCCAGACTGCGCAGCTGGTGGCATTGGCGACTCGGCCTCGACCCCGTCTGAGTCGGAGGCCGAGCCGCCGCTCCGGAACTCAGGGCCGGCGTCCGAACTCGCCAAACATGTCGATCGTCACGGTGGACGGCGTGCCGTCACGGCCGATGGTGAAGTTCACCATGCTCTGCGTGAAGAGCGCCGAATTCCGCCAGACGGCCCGGAACGTATCGTAGTTCCAGTGCTCGAGATCACCGGTGAATTGGGTGCCGTAACGCACCACCAGCTTACCGTTTTCCTGGCTGACCTTGAAATCGCCGTTGGCGCTGTCGGCGTAGGTGCCGACATACTTGTCGAGCGCCAGGGTCGGCGAGGTGTTCTTGACCCGCTTGGCCTCCGCTTCTGCTGCCTGCTGCGCAGCGCGGGTCGCGGCTCGGCCCTGCGCCTGCTTGATCTCCGCCACACGATCTTTGGCGGGCAAGCCAAGAAACCGATCGAAGATGGTGTACGCCAGCGCGGTCGGGAGCGGCGAGCCGTTCATGTTGGTGAGGGCGACCACGCCCAACTGCTCGTCGGGTAACATGGCCACCAGGGCCGTCATTCCGTCGATGTTGCCACCGTGATGCACCACGAAGCGGCCCTTGTAGTCCTGCAGGAACCAGCCCATGCCATAGGCGGAGAAGTACCCGTCCCGCTCGGCGCCCTGCGCACCACCGCCGCCCCCGCGGCGCATGGCGAACTGCGGCGTACGGGTTTCGTCGAAGGCGCGCTGGCCGAGCAGCGCCTTGCCGTTGACTTTGCCGCCATTGAGCTGGAAGCGAAGCCACTGCGCCATGTCCAGCAC
This sequence comes from Gemmatimonadales bacterium, assembly GCA_037189525.1. GTDB lineage: Bacteria > Gemmatimonadota > Gemmatimonadetes > Gemmatimonadales > GWC2-71-9 > SHZU01. The sequence continues at coordinate 427,465 of JBBCJC010000002.1, read as the reverse complement.
ATTCGAGTTGATCGATCCGGCCGGCGCGACGTGGTCGATGTCGCGCGCCGCGACGACCCGCAGCGTGTCGTTGATGCGGGCGTGCGGCAGCGCGACGTTGGTCTTGCCGGCCAGATCCTTGACCGACAAGCTCGACTCGCGCATGCCGAGCGGCGCCAGAATCCGCTGCGCGGCAAAGTCAGACCACGTCGGGGTTCCGGCCACTTTGGCTACGGCCATCCCGGCCGCGAGGTACATCAGATTCTGGTAACCGTATTCCTGCCGGAAGGGCCCGGCCGGTTTGACGAAGCGGAGCCGGCGAATCAGCTCCTCGCTGGTAAACTGTCCGCTGATCCAGACCAGGTCGGTGCGCGCCAGGCCGCTCCGATGGGTCAGCGCGTCACGCATCGAGATTTCCTGCGAGACATACGGATCATAGAGCCGGAAGCCGGGCAGGTACGTCGCTACCGGCTCGTCCCACTTCATCTTGCCTTCGTCGACCAGCATGGCCACCGACAAACCGGCAAACGCTTTGGTCGAGGAACCGATGGCAAAGATGGTGTGCGCATCGACCGGCTCGGGCTTGCCGACCGCGCGCACTCCGAATCCCTTGGCGTAGACGATCGAGTCGTTCTTCACGACGGCAATCGCAATGCCGGCGTGTTCGAGTTCACGAATGGCGTTGGTGACATACTGATCGAATCCGTCGAGCGGTGCGCGCTGTGCCGCGCGTTGCGCCGACACGCCGGAGATCACGGTTGCGCAGCAGACCAGGACGAGCGAAGACGATCGCCAGAACGACTTGGACATGGGAAGCTCGTGTGAAGAGGATGACTCGGTCGTGTCGTCAGATTTGTATACAAATCTGGACACCAAAGTATCGTGCCGAATCGCAGCGGGGGCAAGTCTGCACCGGCGTGCCGGCCAATTCCATATATTGGTGAGATACGCACGCAGCGCGGGACCGATGACGGTTGCCGAGAGCGATTCCATTCCAGCGGTGAGACCCCGCCCGATGCGGTGGACGCTCGCGATCCTGGCGGTCGCGGGGCTCAGCTCGGGTGCGCAGGCCCAGGAGCCGCCGGTTCCATCCTATGCCCTGTTCGGTGCCGGCGTCGTCAAGCCGCTGAGGGGGCCGGAGCAACTGGGCGGATCGACGCCTCCGTTCCCGCTTGGTGTGTACGCGCACTTTACCGGGATCCGGCCACGACCAGAGGGTGCGAGTCTGCGGATGTCCACTCGCGGTCAGTATGTCGGCGGAGGCAGCGGAAGTGTGGTCAGCCTCACCATTGGCGCGGGGCTGTCGCTACCGATCACACCGGATCCCGGACGACTGCCATACTGGTTTCTGGGGCCGACGGTCCACCTCAGCGGGTTCAACGACTGCGCCCGCCGATCCGACCCACTGGACTACTCCTGTTCGGGCATCCGAGTCGGCGCCGGGCTCGCGGTGGGCAGCGGCCTCTTTCTCACCGACCCGCGCGATGACTGGCCCGTGGTCGTCGAAGCCGAGCTGATGCATCTGGGCGGGATGATGACCACCCTTTCCGTCGGCATCAGCGTCGCCAAACGCACGGTTCGCTCGGCGACACGATGCTGCCGAACCGGACCTGGGACGTTCATCTTGAATCGCTGACGCGACCAATACCGGGATGTTCTGTCCAAAGACGGCGGAACATTCCGGTCCCCAGCGAGGTCCCGCGCACGGAGGATCGTCCACCGTACTCGACTATCTTTCCTAGATGTTTCCGATTGCTCTGCTCCTGTTGACGGCCGTCTCCGATACCTTGACCTTCAGCGGCCGTGCCCAGCGCCTCAACGTGCCGATTCCCCGGATCGAAGCCGAGATCACGATCGATGGCGTGCTCGACGAGGCGGTCTGGTCGCAGGCGGCGCGCCTGACCGACTTTTCCCAGTACCAACCCGTCGACGGCCGCTCTGCCGAGGAACCGACCGAGGTGCTGGTCTGGTACTCGGCGCACGCGATCCACTTCGGAATCCGGGCCCGGGAAATTCACGGCGACGTGGTCCGTGCCACGCGCGCCAACCGGGATAACATCGGCAGCGAAGATCACATCCAGATCCTGCTCGATACGCATAACGATCGCCGGCTGGCGTATCTCTTCGGCGTCAATCCGCTCGGTGTGCAACAGGACGGCACCCGCTCCTCTCAATGGGGTGGCGGTGCCGGCGGCTCCTCGGCCACCGGCGGCGGATTCGGCGGCGGCAATTTTCTCGACGGCAACGTCGACCTCAATCCGGACTACGTTTTCGAATCGCGCGGCCACGTGGTCCCCGACGGCTATGTGGTCGAGATCCGGATTCCCTTCAAGAGTCTCCGGTATCAGTCGAAGTCGGTACAGGACTGGGGCATTCAAGTCCTCCGCCGGGTGCAGCACACCGGCTATCAGGACACCTGGACCCCGGCGGTGCGCGCCAACTCGAACTTTCTGGCGCAGGGTGGCACGCTCCAGGGACTCCACGACATGCGGCCCGGGCTGGTACTCGAGGTCACCCCGACCGTCACGGGTCGACTCGACGGTGCCCGCACGGCGGCCGGCGCCTGGCAGTACGACGAAACCGGTGACGTGGGGGGCGACGCTCGCTGGGCCATCAACCAGAGCCTCACCCTCAACGCCACCGTCAATCCGGATTTTTCCCAGGTCGAAGCCGACGTGGGCCAGGTTCTGCTCAACGAGCGGTTTGCCCTCTTCTATCCGGAAAAGCGGCCTTTCTTCCTCGACGGCCTCGAGCTCTTCGACACCCCGAGCCGACTGATCTACACTCGGCGGATCGCAGCCCCTTCGGCGGGCCTCAAGCTGGCCGGCAAGGTGGGCAACCTCACCCTGGCCACCATGCTCGCGGCCGACGATCGCGCTATGTCGTGGAATGGCGGCCAGGCGCCGATCTTCGGTATCACCCGTCTGCGACAGGACCTGGGTCGCACCGGCACCATCGGCGGAGTGCTGACCACCCGTGAAGACGGCGGCGACTATTCCCGGCTGATCGGCGCCGACGCCCGGATCTACCATTCGCGACTGTACTATGTCGAGGTTCAGACGGCGCAATCCTTCGCCGACCGGAACGGCACCAGTAGCAGCGGCAATCTGTTCAAGGTCGACTGGGACCGGACCGGTCGCCGCTGGGGCTTCCATCACAGCATCGAAGCGATCGATCCGGATTTCGATGCCGCGGCGGGGTTCGTCAATCGGACTGGCGTGGTCGAGGCCTCGTTCTCCAACCGGTTGAGCTTCTACGGCGCCCCGGGCGCACTGGTCCAGACGATCGGCGGGTTCTTGAGCGTGGGGCGGATGTGGGCCTACGATCAACTTGGCGACGGCCTGATCGAAGGACGGGAGAGTATCTCACCAAGCGCCACCCTGCGCGGCGGCTGGCAGGTCGGCACCTCCCTGGCGCGGAACCTGTACGCCTATGACGCCGCCGACTATGCCGGATACGAAGTGCTGGGCCCTTCGCTCAACCTGCCCAACTTCCAGCCGTTTCCGCTTCCCGGGCCGGAGCGGAATCTCTGGTCCGGCTCGCTCTCGGTCACCACGCCAACGTTCCGGCAGGTGAGCGCAACGGCCAGCGTGGCATACGGCGAGATCCCGATCTTCCGAGAAGCCAGCCGCGGGCGGAGCCTCCAGCTCAATGCGGTCGTGGACCTCCGGCCCACCTCAGCGGTCCGGACGACGATGCAGATCACCCGGCTGACCCTCGACCGCCAGCGTGACGGCAGCCGCTTCTCCACCGAAACGATTCCGCGGGTCAAGCTCGAGTACCAGCTCAACCGGGCGGTGTTCTTCCGGCTGATCGGCGAGTACACGGCCCGCAAGCAAGCCGGGCTCGCAACGCGCGAAGGACAACAGATCTACGTCGATCGGCTGCCGGCACAGGCCGAGACGCGCAACGAGTTCCGGATGGACTGGCTGTTCAGCTACCGGCCCACCCCGGGTACGCTCTTCTATGTAGGATATGGCTCGACCCTCGAAGAACCGCGGGAGTTCCGTTTCCGGGAACTCGAACGTCGAGTCGACGGGTTCTTTGCGAAAGCAAGCTACCTGTTTCGGCTCTGAATCTTCCCGAAGTTACGGCTGGCCCCGACCTTGCCGGCCAAACCCTCCGATGAGCGGGTCGACCGATTTCGACCCGCCGCCTGCCGCCGACAGATGACACCGAACACTTGGCCCGACAAGGGCTAACCAATCGGTGCGCATCCAAATGGCTGAATCCTGGACACTCGACGAGGGCACTCATGACGGGTCGTATGATGCAGGTCGGTATTGCGATCTCGGTGGTTCTGTCCGGCTGCGGAGGTGACACAGGACCGGTGACGCCGCCGCCCCCTCCACCGCCGCCAACCCCGGTGGTGACCACCGTCGACGTTGCCCTGGCGTCCGGCACCCTGCTCCCGGGAGACACGACGGTCGCCACCGCCACGGTGAAGGACCAGAACGGGACCGTGATGACAGGGCAGTCCGTCACCTGGGCAATCTCGGGAGCGGCCGCCAACATCACCGGCACCGGTGGCGTGGTCGCCGTCGCCACTGGCCAGGCAACCATCTCGGCCACGGTGAGCGGACGGACCGGTACGGCCTCCGTGACCGTCGTTCGGGATGATCGATTCGGGTACGTCTGGGCCAGCGACCAGGCCTCGGAGAGTTACACGGTCACCAACGGCTATGAGTATCTGAGTTCCGGCGCCAAGGCCAGCATCACGCGAGCCGGGACCGGGCAGTACGCAGTGACTATGACGGGTCTTGCGGCGGGCGCAGGCCAGCGCACCAATGTCCAGGTGTCCGCCTACAACACGGACAACGCCTATTGCCAGCTTAGCGGCTGGCAGAACTCGGGGGCGGACCTGGTAGCCAACGTGCGGTGTTTCAACGCCGCAGGCGCCCCTGCCGACGCCCGCTTCACGCTGCTGGCCACCGGCGGTACCGCGTTGGAAGGCCGACTCGGCTTTGCGTTGGCGCATGACGAGGCAGCGACCGCCGCCTATGTTCCGCAGCAAGCGCGGAACTCCCGTGCCGGGCCGGTCACCATCACCCGTGTGTCCCCGGGACACTACCGGGCCACCTTCGCCAGGCTCAATCGTACCGCAACCGACGGCCCTGATCAGGTGTTCGTAACGGCCGTCGGCACCGCGGGTGAGCGATGCTGGGTCGAAGTCTGGAGCTTCTCGTCGTTCTCCACCGATATCGCCTGCGTCAATGCGGCCGGTGCATCCATCGATACCAAGTTCAGCGTGCTGATACTCGAAAAGGGCCGCGCTGGGGCCCAAGCAGCCTTCGCCTGGGCCGATCAGGCGGGTGTGGCCGGACCCTATACCCCAAATGCGAACTACAGCTTCAACTCGACCGGAGGCGTCAATCAGATCACCCAATCCGGCCTGGGGGCGTACGTGGTCACATTCCCGAACTTTGTCCGTACACCGGGAGCAGCAGAAACCGTGATCGTCACGGCATACGGAGGCAACGACCGCCGGTGCCGGATCGGTTCGTGGGGCAGCACCACCGTTTCGATCTTCTGCTACAACACCGCGGGAACCCCGGTGAATAGCGAGTTCAATGTGCTGATGATCCAGTAGTTACGCATTAGTCCGCATCAATCGAACGGGCGCTGCAGGGTGGCGCCCGTTCGATATCCGACCTCGGCTAAGCCGTCGGCCGCCTGACGCTTGGTGCGGACGATGTGCCCCACTGGCTGGCCGTATCGCCCGATCAGCAGCGTGTCGTGATCACCGGATATGTTGGGATGGACCATCGCATCGTGCTGGCCCGCTTCGACCCCGCCACCGGCGCGCTCACGCTGGACACGACTTTTAGAAATACCGATGACGGGCCAGCCGGCTTCTCGATGACCAACGTGCGCTGGCCCCACGGGACCGATGCCCCCGGCGTCCCTCACGGCGCCGTGTTTGCCCGGCCCTGAACCTCAGAGCTGCGACCGGATCGGCCAGAGCAACGCTTCCGCAAGCCGCGCACGGAGCGGCCTGGTCCGCCACATCTCGTAGGTGTACGGCTTGGCCTGGTCCAGGTCCTGTTCGAAGGTAGCCGTCATCCGGACGGCAAAGTCCGTGTCATAGATGTTGAGACTGGCCTCGTCATTGAGGCGAAACGACCGCGCATCGAAGTTGGTCGACCCCACCGACGTGAAGTGGTTATCGATGATCAGCAGCTTGGTGTGCAGCATGGTCGGTTGATACTCGGCGATCGCGACTCCGGCCTCGAGCAAGGCGCCCCAGCTTGCCTTCGAACTGAGCCGCACGGCTTCCGAGTCGATATGCTGACCCGGTACCAGCAAGCGAACGCTCACCCCGCGCCGGCTCGCCGCCACCAGCGCCTTCAACGTCAGTTCGTCCGGCACGAAGTAGGACGCCGCCAGGTCGATCGACGCCTCGGCGGCCCCGATCGCCATCAGGTACATCAGGTGCATGCTCTCGCTCCCGCCCGGCGGCGAAGCGATGAACAGGTGCGCATCCATCGGCCCGGCCGAGGTCAGAGCCGGAAAGTATTCGGGACCGCGCAGCACGGTGCCGGTCGTCTTGATCCAGTTGTCGTTGAACGCCGCCTGCAGTTGCGCCACGACGGGACCTTCGATTTCGAAGTGCATGTCCCGCCAGTGATCGGGATTTTCACCCTGACCCTGCCACTGGTCGGCAATGCCGACCCCGCCGGTAAAGCCGATCCGGCCGTCGACGACCAGCAGCTTGCGATGGGTCCGATTGTTCATCCGCCCGAGGTTGTACCAGTGGAGCGGCCGGTAGCGCCGCAAGCGCACCCCGGCTGCCTCCATCCGATCGAGCAGCGCCTGGTCCATCTTGAGGCTGCCGACCCAGTCGACCGTGACATTCACCGGTATGCCGGCCTGCGCCCGTTCGCAGAGCGCGTCGCTGAACTCGCGACCGATCTCGCCGGACCAGTAGATGTACGTTTCGAAGGTGACCGACACCCGGGCCGAGCGGATGGCCCGGAGCATGGCCGGAAAGATTTCCACTCCGTTCTGCAATGCCGTCACGCGGTTGCCGGGCAGAATCGAGGGACCCATCATCACCGACATCTCGCGCCGGAACTGCGGATCCCGGATCGGGTGCCGATGGTCGATCTTCCGCTCGAGCTGCTTTTCCGACGTGGCAAAGTTCATGGCCACGACGGCCAGCAGCAGGGTGACGACCGCGGTAACGACGATGGTGAGCGCCATGGGCTGTGGGATGGGATCAGTCGGAAGATCGCCCGCCGGCCCGGCCGAGGCAATCGTCGGTGGCCGTCTCTCGCGACGGCGCCCACCACCGCGCCTTTCGAACCGCCGCCGTGCGCTGTATCGTCATATCGTTACCGCCGCCGTTCGGTCATCCCGGCCGAGTGCACCGCATACCTTTTGATCCGGCGACCATGATCCGTTCTCGCCTCCCCAGCCTGCTGGCTATCGCACTACTGGCAGGGTGCGGCCCGTCTGCATCCGTCACGACGACGCCCGCCCCCGAACGGACCGACCGGGCATTGCAAGCCGAGCTCGAGGCGCTGGTCCGGGGCTTCAAGGGCGAGGTCGGGCTCTATGTTCACCACCTGCGCACCGGACAGACGGCGGCCATCAACGCCGACAGCACCTTCCCGACCCAGAGCGTAGTCAAAGTGCCGATCCTGGTAGGCACCTTCGATGCGATCCATCGCGGCGTGCTCGACTACCGAACCCGCCTCGTCTATACCGATTCCCTGCTCTATCGCGGCGCCGACATCATCGGTGGGCTCAAAGACAGCGCCACCATCGCCCTGGGCCAGGTGGCCATGCTGATGATCACCACCAGCGACAACACCGGCTCGCTCTGGCTGCAACACCTGGCCGGCACCGGGACGACCATCAACGCCTGGCTGGCTGCGCATGGCTTCGAGCAGACCCGCGTCAATTCGAGAACGCCGGGACGCGAGGAAAATCAGAAGCGGTACGGTTGGGGGCAGACTACGCCACGCGAGATGTCGCGCCTGATGCTGATGATCCGCGACGGGAAGGCCGTCAGCCAGGCAGCCAGCGAGGAGATGTACCGCGCCTTGACCCGGGTCTACTGGAACGGAGCTGCGCTTGCTGCGATCCCGCCCTGGGTGCAGGTCGCCTCGAAGCAGGGGTGGGTTCGCGGACAGCGCTCCGAAACGGCCGTCGTCAATGCGCCGTCGGGAGACTACGTCTTTACCGTGAGTATCTGGAAGACCGCCGACGACGGATTGGGAACGAACAGCGAATCGGGCGTCTTGATGCAACGGATTTCGGCGCTGCTCTGGCGACACTTCGAACCGAACCACCCGTGGACGCCGGACCCGGGGGCCACAAAGTACAAGCCCTGATCCTGACTCCCCCAGGCGCAGCGACCGGTGCTGCGCCTGGGGAGAACGGGCCTCAGCGCTTGTCGGCGACCAATGCCCGGCCCGGCGCGACCCCTTCGACGAGCTGGCCCTCCGAGACGACCGGCACACCCGCCACCAGGACGTACTGCATCCCGACGCTCGCTGCCCGCTGATCGCGATAGGTGGCCTTGTCTGCGACCGTTTCCGGATCGAAAATCGCCAGGTCCGCATCGGCGCCGACCTGAACCCGCCCCTTCCGTTTGGCCGCCGCGGTCACCCCTTCGAGCCGCTTGGCGGGCATCAGGGACATCTTGTCGATCGCCTGGAGCAGCGTGAGCGCCTTCTGCTCCCGGACGTGGCGCGCCAGGACCCGCGCGTAGGTACCGGCTCCCCGCGGATGGCTCTTCAACCCGTCGCTCGCGATCATGGTGAGCGGATGCACGATGATCCGGTCGACCACCGAGTCCGGGTTCATGTGCATCAGCACGTACTCCGGCTTCCCCGAGTTGCGCAGTGCATCGAATGTCGCCTTGGTGAGGCGGGCGCCGGTGGTGGGCAGTTCGATATCGCCGTAGTCCACCTTGCGACGCTCCCGCCAGCCGGGGTTGTAGAGGGCCGAGGCAATGCTCGTCATCCCGGCGCCGTAGGGATAGGCCTCGGTCGTGACATCGAGCCCGCGACGCTGCGCACCTTCGATCATGCTGATACAGTCGAAGGAAAAGCTCATGCAGCTGCTGTTGATGTGGACGATGTGTACGCTTGCGCCGGTCGCGGCCGCGGCGCCGAGCATCTCACCGACCGACTCGATGCTGGACCCCGGCTCGAGCGCGCCCGAACTCCGGATGTGGACATAGATCGGGACCTGGCGCTCCGCCGCCAGCTGGAAGTGGCGGATCACTTCCCAACGCGTCGCGCCCGGCGTGTACTCGAGCCCCATCCCGATGCCGAGCGCCCCCTCATCGAGCCCTTTTTTGGCAAAGGCCAGGAGCGCGTCGAGCCGTTCGGGTGTCGCTGCCTCTTCGGTCACCGGGCCCGTGGCCGGGTCGTCGATGGCCGCCGCTGGGCCGCCCTGGCTGGGCTCGAGCGGATATCCCCACGTCACGACCCGGGCCGCCTCGTGGCTGACGGTGGCCCCGTAGTGCACCACCGTGCCGTTGGCGCGAGCCGCGAGAAATGCGGCATAGTCCGGAACGCCCATTTCCATTTCGAGCGCCATCGTGACCCCATCGAGCGCCTTCAGGCGATACGACGCGTCGTCGTGACCATGCTGATGGAGATCGATGAAGCCCGGCGCCACGACCAGGCCAGCCGCGTCGATCGTCCGGGCACCCTCGAGCGCTTTGTCGGACACCGCCGAGATCCGGTCGCCGGTGATCCCGACGTTGCGAACGGCATCGAGGCCGGTTTCCGGGTCGATCACGCGACCGCCCTGGATTACGATGTCGTACTGTGCCGGTTGGGCACAGGCGGCCACGAAGGCGAGGGCAAATACACCGAAAGTTCGAGCGTAAGTCATGGTCGTGCCTCGAAGCATGCCAATCGAATGAAAGTCTATGGATGAGTGCGGGCCGAAACGTACCAGGAAATCGGCGTCGCGATAGATTACGGGATGTCGACACCGGCCCCAACCTCATCCCGATCAGGCGTCTGGGGCCAGAAGAAAATGGTGGTCCTGGCGATGCTCGGCTTCGCCTCGGGGCTGCCGCTCTATCTGACCAGCCGGACCCTGCAAGCCTGGCTCCGCACGGAGGGCGTCGACCTCACCACCATCGGGCTCTTCAGCCTGGTGGCGCTTCCCTACTCGCTCAAGTGGCTCTGGGCTCCGGTCATCGACCGCTATATCCCGCCCATCCTCGGCCGGCGTCGAGGCTGGCTGGTCCTGATTCAGATCGGGCTGGTGCTGGCCATTGCCGCCATGGCACTGGCCGATCCGCGCCAGGGCCTCAAGTTACTGGCCATCAACGCGATCTTCATCGCCTTCTTCAGTGCCTCGCTCGACGTGGTCGTCGATGCGTACCGAGCGGACATCCTGTCGGAGCGGGAAATGGGAGCCGGCGCGGCCATCTGGGTGGTCGGCTATCGGGTCGCATTGCTCGCCACGGGGGCGCTGGCGTTCGTGCTGGCCGACCGGATGCCGTGGCCGATGGTGTATCTGCTGCTGTCGGCGCTGGTCGGCATCGGGATTCTGGCCGCCCTGCTGGGCGAGGAACCCGCCACGGGCGGGCAACCGCCCCAGACTTTTCGCGACGCGGTGGTGCTCCCGTTTCAGGACTTCTTTCGTCGCGCCGGGGTGCGGAACGCAGTTCTGGTGCTGGGTTTCGTGGTCCTCTACAAACTGCCCGATTACCTCGCCGCCTCGATTGCCACGCCGTTCCTCCTCGACCTCGACTTCTCGCAAACCGACATCGGGGCCATTCAGGGCGGTCTGGGTATCGCAGCCACGATCGTCGGCGCGTTGGCCAGTGGCGCGCTGGTGGCCAAGCTGGGCATCAATCGCTCACTCTGGATCATCGGGATCCTGCAGGCCGTGAGCAACCTCGCCTACTGGGGATTGGCTCTGGTCGGCCGCAAGTACTCCGTTCTGGTCGCCACGATCGTGGTCGAGAACTTCTGCACCGGTCTGGTCACGGCAGGCTTCATTGCTTTTCTGATGAGCCTCTGCAGCCCGCGCTTCTCGGCCACCCAGTTCGCCCTGCTCACCAGCCTGATGGGCGCCAGCCGGGATGTGCTGGTCGCTCCCGCCGGATGGATGGTGCAACAGATGGGGTGGTCGACCTTCTTTCTGGTGACCGTGCTCGCCGCGGTGCCCGGCCTTGCGCTGCTGCCGATCTTTGCGCCGTGGCGTGGGACGGGCCCGCTCGCCGTTGACCGTACTCCCGTTGCAGGTGATTCGTGATCGATCTGACTGCCTACGCCGTTTCACCGACACGCGGCTTTCTGCCGGATGCGGACCCGCTCGACCGGCTCCCCGCCGAGTTCGAGCCGTGGGAACGGCTGGCAGACCAGCTCTCACCGCTGCTGGCCGCCGGTTGCTATCGCAGCGTCGCCGATCGATTGCCCTTGCTGGACCCCGCCCCGTTGGCGGATGGCGCTCCGCTCGAGCGCGCCATGCAGACGCTGTCCTTCCTGGGCTCGGCCTATGTCCATGCCGAGGACCAGGCTCCTGCTACGCGGCTACCGCGGGCGCTCGCCGAACCATGGAATGCCGTCGCGCGCCGGCTGGGCAGGCCCAGCATCATCGCGCATCCGTCCTACGTGCTCACCAACTGGCGGCGGATCGATCCGGACGGCCCGGTCGCGCTCGGCAACCTGGCCTGCCAGCGCACCTTTCTGGGCGGCCTCGACGAGCAATGGTTCATTCTGGTCACCGTTGCCATCGAAGCCACCGGAGCCCCTGCCCTCACGGCCATCGTGCAGGGACAGGACGCGGTGGCCCGCAACGCCGACGCCGAGGTGGCCGATGCGCTCGACGCCATGGCCCGGGCCATCGCGGCTATCACCCAAGTCCTCGAACGGATGTACGAGCGGTGCGATCCGCGCGGATTTTTCCTCCGGGTCCGTCCCTACCTGGCGAGCTGGGTCGAACCGGGGGTCGCATTCGACGGCGTGACCGGCCCGCCTCGGGTCCTGACCGGCGGCAGCGCGGCGCAGAGCACCCTGATTCAGGCGCTCGACGCCGGCTTGGATGTGGTCCACACCCATCCGGCCAGCCAACCGTTCCTGGCCGCCATGCGCGAATACATGCCGCGTCCCCACCACGCGTTTCTGGAACGCCTCGAAGCGAGGCCCTCGATTCGGACCTTCGTCGACGCCAAGCGCGCGACGGTCCCGACCCTCGCCGCCCGCTACGATCGCTGCATCGATGCCCTCGATCTCTTCCGGAAGCGTCATCTCGAGATCGCGGCGCGCTACATTACCCGGCAGGCCAAAGATGTCGCCGGAGCGCTCGGCACCGGTGGTACCGAGTTCACCACCTTTCTGACCACGGCGCGCCGGGAAACCAGCGACCGGCGGATCGGCGAACGCCCGAGCGGATCGGCCGCCGAATGACTCCCTTCGGATCATCGACTTCGTGGTTCGGTTATGCTTCTTTCTGACGGGCTCGGTCCAGGGTCCTTCAACCTTCTCACTCTACGGCGGAGAGCCATGTTCCCTCGTCCGGTCGTCATCGCCTTCGGTCTCGTCCTTCCGCTCCTCGGTACTGCCGCATGTACCGATCGCGGCAACAGCCTCACCAATGCACAGGTAGCAGCCATCGACGCCGCCTTCCGGCCGTTCGACCGGGCCACGTCGCCGGGGTGCGCGGTTGCGGTATATCAGGATGGCGTCATCCGGTTTGCCAAGGGCTACGGGATGGCCGACCTGGAACGCCACGTACCGATTCGACCGTCGACGATGTTCGACCTGGGCTCGACCTCGAAGCAGTTTGCCGCGGCGAGCATTCTCCTCCTGGCCCAGGACGGCAAACTCGCCCTGACCGACGACGTGCGAAAATTTGTCCCGGAACTGCCGGAGTATCCGGGCGGACCGATCACCGTCGATCATCTGATCCGCCACACCAGCGGCCTCCGCGACTACATCGGCCTGATGACGCTGGGCGGCTTCCGGACCGACGACGTGACCGACGACGCCGACGCGCTGGCCGCGATCGTCCGCCAGCGGAATCTGAATTTCGCGCCCGGCAGCCAGTGGCTCTACAGCAATTCCGGTTACTTCCTGATGTCGATCATCGTCGAGCGCGCTTCGGGAAAGAACCTCAAGGACTTTGCCAAGGAGCGGATCTTCAATCCGCTTGGTATGCAACACACCCATTTCCGTAACAGCCACGTGGCCCTGGTGCCGGGCCGCGCGCTGGCCTACGAGGAAGTCGACTCGGCGCAGTACGTCCTCGACGTCTCGAACTGGGAGCAGACCGGCGACGGACAGGTCCAGTCGAATGTCGAGGAGCTGGCCCGCTGGGACGGCAATTTTGCCGATCCGAAGGTCGGCGGACCGGCGTTTCTGGATCAGATGGTGGAGGTCGGACTCCTCAACGACGGCAAAGCCCACGGCTATGCGCGCGGGCTGTCGGTCGATACCTATCGGGGACTTAAGCGCGTGTCGCACGGCGGGTCGTGGGGCGGCTACCGCGCCATGTACGCGCGCTTTCCGGAGTACCACACCGGCATCGGAATTACCTGCAACGTCGGGAGCGCCAATACCAGCCAGCTGGCAGAGGCCGTGACGGACGCCGTGCTCCACGAAGCGCTGGCGCCCCGTCAAGCCGATACCGCGGCCGCACCCCAGCCCCCGATCCTCGGCACCGCCGCCGCACGCTACCTCGGCAGCTACTACTCGCCGCGGCACGAGAGTGTCCTGACCCTGGCGCTGCGCAACGACACGCTCGTCGCGTCGACCAACGGCGGGTTCAGCGCCCCGGCGCGCGCCGCGGGGCCCGGCCGCCTCGCGGTTCGCAATTCGACCCTGGTCTTTCCCGAGGACGCCAATCCGGCACCGCAACTCCGGCTGATGGCCGGCGAGGACGACCGCGGCGCTTATGATCGCGTGGCGGCGGCGGCGCCGGCGCCAGGCACTGCGGGCCTGGCCGCCTACGCCGGGACCTACTACAGTCCGGAACTTGCCACGACCTGGACCCTGACGGTCGACGGTGACGCTCTGGTCAGCAAGCCGCGGGGCCTGGGCCAGTTGACCTTCCGGCCGGCCTTCGCCGATGCCTTCACGGCGCGGGGCAACCTGGTTCGCTTTACCCGCAGCGGCGGACGCATCGACGGATTCGATATCAGCGCGGGACGGATGCTCCGGATCCGATTCGAGCGGCGCTGACCGAGACCCGTCGCCAAAAACACAACGCCCGCCCGGCTGCTTGGTGCGCCGGGCGGGCGTTGTCGTTCTTGCGACGAATTCAGGGCTTGGCGAGGACCGGCCGCCCCGGCGTCACGTCGGGTACCAGCGCCCCGTCCCGCACCACGAAGGCGCCGTTGACCAGCACGAACGGAATCCCGGCCGAGGTCACGGTCGGCTCGGTGAAGGTCGCGCGATCGATCACCTTGGCGGCATCGAAGACGGTGATATCGGCATCGGCGCCGACCGCGATCCGTCCCTTCGATTTCATGGCAGGAACGTACCCCTCGAGCCGCTGCGCAGGCAGGAGCGTCATCTTCCGCACCGCCTCCATCAGGGGCAGGACCTGGCGTTCGCGCGAGTAGTGGCCCAGGACGCGCGCAAAGGTCCCGGCGCCGCGCGGATGGCCTGCTCCATTGATGAACGGCACCCCATCGCTCGCGATCATCACACCGGGATGCCGGATGGCCTGCTCGATGTTCTCTTCTTTCATCATGTGGAGAATGACCCAGCCGCCCTGGGCCCGGTACTTGTCGAAGCTGGCCTTGGTGAGGCGTTCGCCGGTAGCCGCCCAGGCGAGATCGCCGTAGTCGATTTTCAGATTCCGCTGCCAGCCGGGATTGAACAGGGCCGACTCGATGAGCGTCGAGCCCGCCGTGTACGGATAGACCTCGGTGGTGACCTCCTGGCCCGCCGCCTTCGCCGAGTCGATCAGTGCCAGCGCAACCGGTACCTCCGTCGACGCGCTGCTGCCGATATGGACGATGTGAAGCGATGCGCCTGCTTCTCGCGCACTTTCGACCGCCTCACGAATCGCGCCGAATCCGAAGGCGCGGGTATGCACGAACACCGGCGCCTTCCGTTCGGCGCCGACCCGGAACAAGCGCGTGATCTCCGCCCGCGACGCGGCCGGGGTGTAGTTGATCCCGAACCCGATGCCTAACGCACCTTCGTCGAGGCCACGCTTCAGCGCCTCGGCCAGCTGCTCCAACTCGGCGGGCGTCGTCGCGCGGTTGGCGCCGGCGGGGTTGGGGCCGAGTGCGACTGCCGGCCCGGGATTGGTGGGCCAATGACCGATCTCGATCCCGTTGAGCACCGCGAAACGCGCCGGGATATGACCGACCGTGGCGCCGTAGTTGAGGCGAGCCCGTCCTTCCATCGACTTGTACCAGCCGGCCACCGGATACGCGCCGGTCTCCATGTCGATGGCCGTGGTCACGCCATCCTGCGCCTGAAAGGCCATGTCGCCCGGCGTCTGGCCGTGGGCGTGGAGGTCGATGAATCCGGGGGCCACCACCAGGCCGCTGACGTCGACCACCGTCGTGCCCTGGAGCGGCTTCTCGGAAATCGCGGCGATCGAGTCGCCCGAGATGCCGACGTCCCGGACGGCGTCGAGGCCGGAGGCCGGATCCAGCACGCGCCCCCCTTTGAGCACGATATCGTACTGCGGCGCCCGCGCGCAGCCCGCAACCAGGGAGCCGGCAATAGCGAGAGACAACGTCAATCGAGTGGCGAGTGAAGCCATCGGGTTCGATCCTCGAGAACGGATGAGTCTGGATGAGAGGCGGACCCTGAACAATACGGCAACATGCCCGTCACGGCTATGCGACCGGGACTGGCCCGCCACGATGATGGACGTCATCTTGTTGCCGATGCGATCATTGCTGCTGTTCGTCCTGACCGCGCTGGCAGCGGGGTGCACCCGGTCCGTCGCTCGCTCCGTCACACCGGAGCCCGGCGAACGACTCGTCCTGATGATCGCGCTCGACGGCTTTCATCCCAACGATCTCGATCGGCCGGGCGTGGTCCGTCTCCGCAACCTTGCTGCGCACGGAGTGCGCAGCGAACGGTTGATTCCGGCCTTTCCCACCAAGACCTTCCCCAATCTGTTCACGATTGCGACCGGGCTCTATCCCGAGCACCACGGCATCGTGGGCAGCGTCATGATCGATCCGCAGTTGGGCCGCTTCACGGCGACCGATACGGCGATCAACCGAAAACCGGGATGGTGGAGCGCGGCGGAGCCGATCTGGATCACGGCGGAGCGCCAGGGGCGGCGGGCAGCGACGATGTTCTGGGTCGGCTCCGAGATTGCCTACGACGGGCAACGTCCCACATACTGGCGCGACTTCAACCCGCGGGTCACCGAGCAGGAGCGGGTGGCTCAGGTTCTCGCATGGCTCGATCTCCCACCCGACCAGCGCCCGCACCTCGTCACCCTGTACCTCAACGGCGTCGACGTGGTCGGCCATCGCCATGGCCCCGACCATCCGGCCGTGGATTCCGCGGCTGCCGCGCTCGACGCGGCGGTCGGTACGCTGCTCGACGGTCTGACCGCGCGCGGCCTGGCCGAACACACGGATCTGGTGATCGTCTCGGATCATGGGATGACGGGGATCGCGCCCGATCGCGTCATCTACCTCGACGACTACGTGGCATTGGCGCCGTCCGAGATCGTCGATCTGGAACCGGTCACGACCCTCGATCCGGTGCCGGCACGACGCGACACCGTGTATCGCGCCCTGCAGAACGCGCATCCGAAGCTGAAGGTCTATCGGCGGGAGGACGTGCCGGAGCGATTTCGCTTTCGGGCCCATCCGCGGATCAGTCCTCTCGTTGCCATTGCCGACGAGGGCTGGACCATCGGAACCCGGGAGCGCTGGAAGACCAGACCGGTGACCAATCGCGGCAATCACGGCTATGACAACCTGCTCCCCTCGATGGCGGGGATCTTCATTGGAGCGGGCCCGTCCTTTCGATCGGAGCTCACCGTTCCGCCGTTCCAAAGCGTGCACGTCTATGCGCTGGTGGCCCGCCTCCTCGACGTGCAGCCCGCGCCGAACGACGGCGCGCTCGATTCGGTCCGCGCCGTGCTTCGCTGAACCCCGTCAGTGGGTCAGCGCGTAGACGATGTAGTTGGTGGCCAGCTTGTAGGCGTCGTTGGACAGGTTGACCGGGTACCATCCCTCGCCCGACCACTCCATATAGTCGCCGATGTCGTTGTTGTAATTGATGATCGCGAGCAGCCGGCGGGACGGATCGTTGTTCTCGTAAATGCCGAGATACTGCGCCTTGGCAGACCGGCTGGACGGGTGGGTCATCCCGTCCAGCGTCTCGATCCGGAAGAAGGCGTTGAAGATCGGATGCGAGACCTCGAGCGGCACCAGCTGCGCAAACGGGAGCACCCGCCGCATCGAGCGCTCGAAGTTGGCCCACTGCCCCAGCAGAAAATCATCGACGATGAGAAATCCGCCCTTGCCCAGCCACTCGCGGAGGCCGGCGGCTTCGGAATCGGTCGGCACCCAATATCCGGGTTCCGAAAGGTAGGCCACCGAGTACTTGAACAGCTCGGGGTCGTCCATGTCGAGCACATTGCTGCGCCGCAGATGCGGATTGGCCGTGGTGAGGTCGGCCAGGATGGTCATGAAGTTGCGTTCCATGGCCGGGTAGTCGAAGGACCAGCCCGGCGGGCCGTTGGGCCCGTAGCGGAGCCGCACGAAAGTGTAACGACCGTCGTAACCGATGTTCGGCTCGGGCTCGACACGCCACCGCGAACGCCACTGGGCGGCGGCATCGTCCGCACCGAGCGCCAGCAGCGCCACGATCCAGAGGTGCCGCCCGGTCATCGACCCGCTCAGGGTATCCGCGGGCGTCGGATCAACCCCCGCACCCGGCGTTTGGCATCTGCCTTGGCATCGCTCGCGGCGCTGTTGGCCGCGTCCTTGGCCGCATTGACCGCCTCCTGCTTGAGTTCATCCGCGAACGAGCTCAAGGCGTTGGCCATGACCTGACCCACGTCGACATTCTTGATGAACTCACAGGCCTGCTTCATCTGCGCCTGCTGCTCGGGTGTCATTTCCGTCGGCTGCCCCTTGGCCGCGGCATCCGTCTTTGCCTTTTCCAGCTCGGCCTTGGCCGCCTGAATCGAATCGGCCAGTTGTTCGCTCGCCAGATATCCCACCAGGCCGCGGGCCGCGGAATCCGGGTTCTCCGTTCCCGGCATCGGTTTGAAGCGAATCCCGGCCGGCACGGCAAAGGCATCCCCCGCCGGTGCTGCCAGCGAGACCGACGTCGCCGTTTGCTCCATCTCGAAACAGACCACGCTCCCCTTGGTGTGCAGCGCGATCTGCGGCGCCTTCTTCATCGAACAGATCACGAAGCCACCGAACTCGTGGTTCTCGCACACCTCGCCGGCAATGGTCTGCTCGCCGCGCTTCTCACCCACGGAGCCGAACGTTTTCATGTCGAACACTTTCGACATCATGGCGCCCATTTCCCCGACGTTGTCGTGGAAGCGCCGCTTGCCCGCCCCGTCGAGCGCATCGTACGCTTTGGCGTAGTACGGCAGCAGATTCGGACCGACATAGCCTTCCTGCTTTTGGAGGTCGGCGGTGTACAGCGAATCGGCCGTCATCAGCGACCACGTCGTCGACTTGTCCGACCGGCCCATCATCTTCATGGTAGCCTCGGATCGGCTCATGAACCGGGCGCCGTCGATCGCGACCTGGGCGGTGCCGGTCTGATCGCCCCCCAGCTGATACGCAATCGTGGCGGTGACGCGGTTCGCGGGAATCTTGAAGGGATTGGGCTGCGCCGCCACCGGCAGCACCGCCCCGATCAGCAGGACGGCGACGAGACGAGGAACCATGATCTGAGCCTCCTTTGGCCTGGGCATGGACAGGACTGAATCTTCGAAGTTGGATCCAAACACTACGACGCGCCACCCCGCCAGATTTGCGCCACGCCGGCCGGGCCGGGCTCCGGGGCGCGTCACACCATCGCCAGAAAGCACCGGTATATTCCCCGAATGCCCCATCCCGACCATCCCAATCTGACCGTCCTGGACCACCCCCTGATCCGGCATAAACTGACGATCATGCGGGACCGATCCACCGCGACCAAGAACTTTCGGCAGCTCCTGGGGGAGATCGCGATGCTGATGACCTATGAG
Organism: Gemmatimonadales bacterium; assembly: GCA_037189525.1. GTDB lineage: Bacteria > Gemmatimonadota > Gemmatimonadetes > Gemmatimonadales > GWC2-71-9 > SHZU01. The sequence goes on along the minus strand of JBBCJC010000002.1, from coordinate 408,355 downwards.
GTCACCCGCGATTTACCCACCGAGCCCGTCGAGGTCACCACGCCCCTGGAGTCGATGACCGGAACCCGCGTGGCCGGCAAGAAGCTCATGCTGGTGCCCATTCTCCGCGCGGGGCTCGGGATGGTGGACGGAATCTTGCAGCTGATCCCGTCGGCCCGGGTTGGGCACATCGGACTCTATCGGGATCACGATACGCTCGAGCCGGTGAGCTACTATTTCAAGGGGCCCGCGGACGAGACGCGCGATATCTATGTCCTCGACCCGATGCTGGCCACCGGCGGGTCGGCGATTGCGGCCGTCACGCAACTCAAACGAAGCGGCGCCACCCGAATCCGATTACTCTGCCTGGTGGCCGCTCCCGAAGGCGTGCAGGCACTCGGCGCTGCGCATCCGGATGTCGCGGTGTATACGGCAGCGCTCGATCGCAAGCTCAACCAGATGGCGTACATCCTGCCTGGGCTGGGTGATGTCGGCGATCGGTTGTTCGGGACCCGTTGATCGGGTCATGACGTGATTTTTTCTGACGACGCGAGGTAGCGAGTGAGTGGGATTCGCCTGACGTTCTGGGGCGCCGCCGGTGAGGTGACCGGCTCGATGCACCTTCTCGAAGCGGCCGGCGGCCGTTTTCTCCTCGATGCGGGGCTGTTCCAGGGACGCCGCGCCGAAGCCGCCAAGAAAAATGCGGAGCTGCCGTTCGATCCGCGACGGATCGACGCCATCATCCTGAGCCACGCCCACATCGATCATGCCGGCCGCCTGCCGCTCCTGGTTCGCCACGGCTTTCACGGCCCGATCTACACCACCCCCGCCTCGCGGGATCTCTGCGCCATCATGCTGCCCGACTCGGCCCATATCCAGATGAAGGATGCCGAGTACCTGGCGCGCCACGGCAAGACGCTCGGCGCCGAGAGCCAGCCGCTCTACAATCTGGCCGATGCGGTTGCCGTGCAGGATCTGATCGTCGGCCAGCCCTATCGGCGGGTCAACCATCTCCGGAAACACCTCGCCTTCGAGTTCACGGACGCCGGACACATCCTGGGCTCCGCGTCCGTCAACATCCGCGTCACCGAAGAGGGCGGGCACCGGATCGTCTTTTCGGGTGACATCGGCCGCAAAAACCTACCCATCATCCGGGATCCCGATCCGCCGGTCGGCCCGGTCGATACGCTGATCATCGAGTCGACCTACGCCAACCGCGATCACGAGTCTACGGACCAGGCGGAGCAGCATCTGGGCGAGACCATCCGGCGCGTAGCGGCCCGCGGCGGCAAGATCCTGATTCCGGCCTTTGCCGTCGGCCGCACCCAGGAAGTCGTCTACTCGATCCATCAGCTCTATCGCGCGGGCGCCATTCCGAGCATACCCGTCTTCGTCGACAGTCCGCTGGCCGTCGACGCCACGACGGTATTTCGGATGCACCCCGAGGTATTCGATCGGCGGGAAAAGCTGATCGAGCGGATGGACAGCATTTTCGATTTCCCGCTGCTCCAGTACATCCGCGACGTGAACGACTCGAAGCGGCTCAACAGCCTCACCGGCCCCGCCATCATCATCTCGGCGTCCGGCATGGCGGAGGCTGGACGGATTCTCCATCACCTGGGCAACCACCTCGGCGACCACCGCAACCTGGTGCTGTTCATCGGCTTTCAGGCCGAGCACACGCTGGGCCGGCGGCTTCAGGACGGGGCGACCGAGGTCAAAATCTTCGGCGAAACCGTGGCCCGACGCGCCGAAGTCGAGACCATCGGAGGTTACTCCGCCCACGCCGATCGCAACGAACTGCGCGATTGGGTCAAGGCCCTGGGTGGTCCGGTCAAACGCGCCTTCGTGGTCCACGGCGAGCCGGACGCCGCGGAGGCCATGCGCACCTTGCTGCTCGAGAACGGCGTCGGTGAGGTCACCATCCCCCGCCTGGGCGAGTCGTTCGTGCTGTGAGCCGTCGCCGCCGGTCGCCACTCCGCTGGGTCTGGCGCGCAATCCTGGTCGCCGGCGTCTGCTACCTGGGCATCTTCACATGGGTCTGGCGCGCCAGCCGAGTCGACCAGCGCCGCGCAGCCGGCGCCATCGTCGTGCTGGGCGCGGCCCACTACAACGGGCGCCCGTCGCCGGTGCTGCAGGCGCGGATCGACCACGCCCACATGCTCTTCGGCGAAGGCCTGGCGCCGTCGATCGTCGTTACCGGAGGAACCCACCCCGGCGACAGCGAGAGCGAAGCGCGGGTGCAGCGCCGCTCGCTGATGGCGGCCGGCATTCCGGAATCGGCCATCGTCGAACTGCCTCAGGGGCAGTCGACCGAAGCATCGATCCGGGCCCTCGGCGATTGGGCCGACCAGGCCGGGATCAGTTCGGTCCTCCTGGTGAGCGATGGGTTTCACCTGGGCCGGCTGCGGCTGGAGGCCTATCGGGTCGGGCTGACCGCCTATACCTCCCCGGTCACCCGGAGCCCGATCATCCCGGGCAGCGCCGGAGAGATTCGCTACCTCCTGCTCGAAACGCTCAAAATTCCGTATATCTGGCTTCGTACCATCCTCTAACAGAGTAGTATCAAGTACTACGCCTATGCTGATCAAGTCCTCCCGCGTCCATACCGGACGAGTCATTGCCGTCGATGTCGACCAGGTCGAGTTTCCAAACGGGACCAGGGGAACCCTCGACATGATCCGGCACCCGGGTGCCGCAGCCGTCATCCCAATGCTGGACCCGGTCAGCGATCCAGATCCGAGGATTCTCCTGATCCGGCAGTTCCGCCACGCGACGGACGGCTACATCTGGGAGATCCCGGCCGGCACCCTGTCCCCCGGCGAGCAACCCGAGGCCTGCGCCCATCGCGAACTGATCGAGGAGGCCGGTTATCAGGCCGGTACCCTGACCCATCTCACCGCGATTTTCACCGCTCCCGGTTTTACCGATGAGTCGATCCATCTCTACCTGGCCACCGACCTCGTCCCGGCCCAGGCGGCCCCCGAAGCCGACGAGTTCATCACGGTGCACGAGTTCCGCTGGTCCGCGATCGGCCAGATGATTCGCCGCCGCGAGATCTGCGATGCCAAGTCGTTGACCGCCTTGATGTTCGTGCAGAGCTTCCTGCGCGTCTGAGCCGCGCGGGTCGCCTCGTCCCGCGCTCGGATCGGGCTTAGATTGCGGCGTCGATCTGTCGGGCACGCACGCGCGGGAAACGGTTCATGGCAACCCAGGGGTTCGATCAACTCTTCAAGGCACTCCGAAAGGGAGAGTTCCCGACGGCCCTCTACCTCCACGGCACCGAAGACGTGCTCAAGGAAGAGGCCATCGGGGAACTGGTGTCCCGCGCCCTCGATCCGTCGCTCAAGGACTTCAATTTCGATCAGCGGTCGGCCGCGACCCTCGACCCCGAAGACGCCGAAACGCTCTGCAACACCCTGCCGATGATGTCCGACCGGCGGGTGGTGATCATCCGCGACGTCGAAAGCTGGGCCAAACGCGCCAAAGCCAAGACGGCCGTGCTCAAGTACCTGGAACGCCCGGCCGCCGAAACGGTGCTGGTCCTGGTCCAGGGCTCGGCCGACCCGGACGCCGATGCGGAGCTGGCCAAGCGGACCACGACGGTGTCGGCCGACCCGCTCCCGCCCGAACGCGCCAAGAAATGGTTGTTGCTGCAGGCCGAACGCCTCGGCCTCAGCATCGACGATGACGCCGCGCTCCACATGGTGCGCGTCACCGACGCCAGCCTGGCAGCGCTGCGGAGCGAGCTGGACAAACTCGCCGGACTCAGTAACGCCGGTCCGCTGACGGTCGAGCGGGTCTCGGATTTTCTGGGCGTGCGGCACGGTGAAACCCAGTACGACTGGCGCGACGCCGTGCTGCGCAGCGAAGCCGGCGCGGCCGCCGCCATGATTCCGCACCTGCTGGCGCAGTCGGGGGTGTCGGGGGTTTCCCTCGTGAGCCTGCTGGGCACCAGCGTAGTCGGCGTGGGACTCGCGCGCGCGCACTACGATCGCGGGGCGCGCTCGTCCACGCTGGTCCAGGCCGTCAAAGGGTCGCTCTTTCGCGCCCGCCCGGCCCGGGTTTCCTATGACGCGGCGTCGGCGCAGTGGAGCCGGCTCGCACCCGATTGGAGCCGCCAGCGGATCGAGCGTGCGCTAGCTGCGCTCCGCCGGGCCGACGAACGGCTCAAGAACACCGCCGTGTCCGACGAAGGCGCCATTCTGTTCGACCTCGTGATGGAGATGTCCGTGCCATGGCAACGCGCCGCCTGATGCCGCTCGGCATTCTCGCATTGATGTTCGCAATCGTGATGCCGATTGCCGCGAACGCTCAGACCAATCCGCAGCTGGTATCCGCCGTCCAGCTGGCCCAGGACGGACACGCCGATTCCGCGCGTGCCGCAGTGCGGGCGCTGCTCGATCGGACCGATCCGGGCGACAACCTCTATGCGGAAGCGCTCTATACGTCCGGCCTCGTCGCCGCCACCGAGTTCGACCGGCGGATTGCGCTGCGCCGCGTCATCGTGGAGTACTCGACCTCCGAATGGGCCGACGACGCCCTCCTGTTGCTGGCCCAGGTCGAATACGCCAGCGGCAACCCGGGCGCGTCGGTCTCCCAAATCACCCGCCTGCTGGCCGACTATCCGTCGAGCCCGCTCCGCGCGGTCGGAGCGTTCTGGGGTGCCCGTGCCGCCGGCGATCTGCGCAACGGCGTCGAAGCCTGCCGCCTGGCCGACGCAGGCCTGGCCGCGCGACCCGATGACATCGAACTCCGCAACCAGCTCGAGTTCCAGAAACAGCGCTGCGGATCGATCCAGGCCCAGGGCGTCGATCCCGCGGCGCCGGCCGAGTCGACCGCCGCCAATCGAGCCACGCCGGCACCGCCTCCCGCACCCGCTCCCGCGGCGGCACCGGCTCGCGGCGGTTTCCGGGTCCAGGTCATTGCCGCGCCGGATCAGACGGCAGCCAATCGCCAGGTCACCCGGCTCAAAGGCATCGGCTACGAAGCAACCGTGGTACGCGAAGGGGGCTTCTTCAAAGTGCGAGCCGGACCGTTCGCCACCCGCGCCCTGGCCAATCAGGCTCTGGCGAAGATCCGCTCTCAGCTCGGCGGGCAGCCCTTCATCGTTGCGGACCAGTGACCGCGTCGCTGACCGATGGGACCCCGCTCCTCCGGCAGTACCAGGAGATCAAGTCGCGCCACCGCGACAAGATTCTCTTTTTCCGGATGGGCGACTTCTACGAAATGTTCTTCGACGATGCCGAGCTTGCGGCGCGTCTCCTCAACATCACGCTGACCGCCCGCGGCGACGGCGTCCCGCTCGCCGGGGTGCCGGTCAAAGCCGCCGCCGACTATCTCCGGCAGCTGGTGGCCGCCGGACATCGGGTGGCCATCTGCGAGCAGGTCGAGGATCCCAAGAAGGCCAAGGGCATCGTCCGTCGTGAAGTGGTCGAGACGGTCACGCCAGGTGCGCTGCTCGAAGAGGACTGGCTTCCCGGCGGGCGTAACAACTTCCTGGTCGCCCTCCACCCCGGCGATCGGCATCGGCCCGATGGCCCCGCGGGCCTGGCCGCGATCGACCTCTCGACCGGCGAGTTCCTGCTCGAGACGATTCCCCGAGCCCGCATCGACGAGGCCCTGGGCCGCCTGGCCCCCGCCGAAGTCGTCACGGTCGCCGAGGCGCTCGGCGCGACCGATGTGATGCAGACGCTCCGCGACGCCTGGGAGTTCGATGCGGAGCTTGCGAGCGAGGAGCTGACTCGGCGCTTCGGCCTGGCCTCGCTCGATGGTCTCGGCATCGAGGCGGACGACGGCCCGGCTGTCGGCGCCTCGGGCGCGCTGCTGCGCTATCTGGGCGAGCTCCAGCCCGGCGGCTTTGCCCATCTGCGACGCCCCATCATCCGGCGCTCCGATCGCTACCTCTGGCTCGACGAGATGACCCGCCGCAATCTGGAACTGGTCGAACCGCTCCGGGCCGGCACCAAAGGCGTCACGTTGCTCGAAACGCTCGACGCGACGATGACTCCGATGGGGGCCCGGTTGCTGCGCCAGTGGATTCTCTCGCCCCTTCGAGACAGCGCCGAGATCAACCGCCGGCTCGATGCGGTGGAAAGCGGCGTGCGGCTGCCGAACGCCCGCGCCGAGGCCCGGGAAGCGCTCGACGGGGTCCGCGACCTGGAACGCCTGGCCGGTCGCGCCGCCGCGGGACGCGCCAACCCCCGCGAACTCGGCGCCCTGCGTGATTCGTTCAGGCGCTTGCCACGCATTGCGGCGGCGCTGGCCCAGCTGATCCCACCCGGCAGCCCCGCAGCGCACCCGTACACCACGCTAACCGGCGATCTCGACCTGCTCGAAGATCTGACCACCGAACTCGAGGCGGCCCTGGAAGACCGCCCGCCGGTCAACCCGGCCGATGGCGGCGTGATCCGCGCCGGGTTCGACGCCGAGCTGGACGAGTCGCGTGAGCTGCGCGACGGCGGCAAGCAGTACATCGCCTCGATTCAGCAGCGGGAGCGGGACCGGACCGGCATCGGGTCGCTCAAAATCGGCTACAACAAAGTCTTCGGCTACTTCATCGAGGTCACCCGGACCCACTCGGCCCGGATTCCGCCGGACTACGAACGCCGCCAGACCCTGGCCACCGCGGAGCGTTACGTCACCCCGGAACTCAAAGAGTACGAAGCCAAGGTGCTCGGCGCGGAAGAGCGAATGGTCGCGCGCGAGGCCGAGTTGTTCGGCGCGCTGCGCAGCCAGGTGGGGGCCGCCATTGCGCGGATCCAGCGCACCGCCGGAGTCCTCGCGCATCTCGACGTCTGGACCGGGTTGGCCGAGTTGGCGGTCCAGTATCGTTATGTGCGTCCGGTGGTCGACGAGGGGTTCGATCTGACCCTGACCGCCAGCCGGCATCCGGTCATCGAACGTCTGATGCCGCGGGAATCCTTCATTCCGAACGATGTCCATCTCGATGCCGCCAGCCGGGTCCAACTGGTGACCGGTCCCAACATGGCGGGTAAGTCGACCATCCTGCGCCAGATCGGCCTGGTCGTCGTGATGGCCCAGCTCGGCTCCTTCGTGCCGGCCACCGCAGCAAGCATCGGGACCATCGACCGGCTGTTCACCCGAGTCGGGGCCAGCGACAATCTGGCCCGCGGCCAGTCGACCTTCATGGTCGAGATGAGCGAAACCAGCGCCATCCTGCACAGCGCCACCGCCCAGAGCCTGGTGTTGCTGGACGAGATCGGCCGCGGCACTTCGACCTACGACGGCGTGGCCATCGCGTGGGCGGTGACGGAGCATCTGCACGACCGGGTCGGCTGCAAAACCATGTTCGCGACTCATTATCACGAACTGATGCAGCTCCCCGAACGCCTGGCCCACGCCCGCAACATGAACGTGGCCGTCAAGGAAACGGGCGACACCGTGGTCTTCCTGCACCGGCTCGAAGCCGGCGGCACCGATCGCTCCTACGGGATCCACGTTGCGCAGCTTGCGGGGCTTCCCGACGCCGTCGTCGCCCGAGCCGGCGAGGTGCTGCTCACGCTGGAAAGCGAGCACCGGATGGTCCCCGGCGAGGCGGCGCGGATCGATGAAGGCCAGCTTGGCTTGTTTGGGGAAGCCGGGACCAAGCGCAAGCGGAGCGCCGCAAAGTCCGCAGCGCCCGCCCCGACCGATCCGATTCGGCGCGCCATCGAAACCCTCGATCTCGATGCCTTGACCCCGCTCGAAGCGCTCAACCGGCTCGCCGAACTCAAGCGACAACTCGGTTCGGAGGCCTCCTAACCGTGTGCCCCCGGGCCATGCGCCTCCGCGCCATCCGCTGGCTTGGCATTGCCCTGCTGGCAGCGGGTGTCGCGTGCCGGCGCGAGGCCGAGCCTAGCCTGACGCTTCCTGCGGACCCACCGAGTGCAACCCGGCGGGATGAACCGCCGGTTCCCCTCGATGCCAACCCGGCAATCGTCTACCCGGAGGGCCCGGCATCCCAGCGGATCGGCGGCACCGTGATGCTCCGGCTCTTTGCCGACTCAGCGGGACGGATCGTCGCGGAATCGACGGCGATCTACGAGTCGAGCGGGTATCCCGCTCTCGATTCGGCCGCGCTCGCCGCCGCCGGCAAGCTGCGCTTCGCCCCGGCACTCCGCGACGGCAGCCCGACCGCCACTCGCTTTCTCCAGCCGATCAATTTCCGAGCGCCCGCGACCGGAGGCCCTGTCCCATGAACTCGCCCCAACATCGCACCCCATACGATTCGGTCCTCGACACCATCGGATGGACGCCCCTGATCCGGCTCGGCCGCATCGGCCAGGGCACCAGAACGCCCATCTACGGCAAAGCGGAGTACGCCAACCCGGGCGGGTCCGTCAAAGATCGGATCGGCCTCGATATCATCACGGCGGCCGAAGCCAGCGGTGAACTCCGGCCAGGCGGTACCGTGGTGGAGGGCACCTCCGGTAACACCGGCGTCGGACTCGCCATCGCGGCGGCGCTCAAGGGGTATCACTGCGTTTTTACCATGCCGGATAAGATGTCGCAGGAAAAAGTCCGGCTGCTCAAAGCCTTTGGCGCCGATGTCGTGATTACACCGACCGCCGTGCCACCCGATCATCCCGATCACTACATCAACAAGGCCAAGCAGATCACCCGCGACACCGCGGGCGCCGTGCTGGCCAATCAGTTCTACAACCAGAGCAATCCGGAGTCGCACTACCGCACCACCGGTCCCGAGATCTGGGAACAGACCCAGGGACGTGTCACCCATTTCGTCGCGGGCGCGGGCACGGGCGGCACGGTGAGCGGTGTGGGCAAGTTTCTCAAAGAAAAGAATCCCGCCATCCGCATCATTGCCGGCGACCCGATCGGTTCCATCTATACCGGACACAAGACCGGGACCAAGGCCGAGGGACGTCCCTACAAAGTCGAAGGCATCGGCGGCGACAAGATCCCGACCACGGTCTGGTGGGACTATATCGACGAGTTTCGCCAGGCGTCCGATCGGGATGCACTCGGCATGGCCCGGCGTCTGGCGCGTGAAGAAGGGATGCTGGTCGGCGGGAGCGCGGGTCTCAACGTCCAGTTGGCTCTGGAACTCGCCCGCGAAGTGGATGATCCCGAAGCCTGCATCGTCACCATATTGTGCGACACCGGCGAGCGCTACTTGTCCAAGATCTTCAACGACGAGTGGATGCAGGAGAACCAGCTGCTCGACGTACCGCGCCTGACGGTGGCCGAACTGATCAGCCGGCGGAGCAAAGGCGCGCCGGAACTGGTGAGCCTGACCGGCGCGGCGCAGGTGCGACAGGCGCTCAATCTGATGAGCACCTGGGGTGTCAGTCAGATCCCGGTCATCGAAAACGATGAGTGCATCGGCGGTCTGATCGAGCCGACCCTGATGACCCGCGCGCTGAGTCAGCCGTCGTTACTCGATCGGCCGGTCCGCGAGGTCATGGATCCGCCCTTTCCCGTCGTGGACGCCAACTTTCCAGTCGATCGGCTCCCACCGATGCTGACCCGCGAAAATCCCGCGACCCTGGTCCTGAAAGAGGGCAAACTGGTGGGCATCGTGAGCCGCTACGATCTGCTGCAGCAACTGATCGGGACCCGATGAAAGTCGCCGTCCTGACTGGCGGTAGCTCCGCAGAGCGCGACGTTGCTCTCGCCTCGGCCGGACAGGTGGTGGCGGCGCTCCGGTCTCGCGGCCATTCGGTCTCGGTCATCGATATCGCCGGCGGACCGATTCCCCGCGACCGGGAAGCCGAATTGATCGGGGTCGCCGTTGGTGTCGCACCGCCGTCGATCGACCACCTGATCGAGCGTGAGCGCGATTTCCTGCTGACCGGCCTCGCGGCCCTGCCCGACGTGACCCAGGCCGACGCCGTGTTCCTCGCGCTCCACGGAGGACGCGGCGAGGATGGCACTCTGCAGGCCGTTCTCGATCTGCTGCACGTGCCTTACACCGGCAGCGGTGCATTGGGCAGCGGTCTGGCCATGGACAAGGATGTGTCCAAACACCTGTTCCGAGCCGCCGGCGTGCCGACGCCGGACTGGACCATGGTGACGCGCGACAGCCCGGTTCCGACCATGCCGGAGTTTCCGGTCATCGTCAAACCGAGCAAACAGGGCTCGACGGTTGGACTTCGCCTGGTCCGAAGCCAGCCCGATCTCGGTGACGCAATTCGCTACGCCGCCGATTTCGACGACGAGATCATGATCGAAGGATTCGTTCCCGGCCGAGAGCTGACCGTGGGAATCCTGGACGGAACCGCGCTGGCGGTCGGCGAGATTATTCCCCGGCACGAGATTTTCGACTACGAATGCAAGTATACCCCGGGCATGGCGGTCGAGATTTTCCCCGCCGACCTCCCGGAAGCCGTGACTGCCGCGTGCCGGGACCTGGCGAAGAAGGCACATCAGGCCCTCAAGCTGGGGAACTACAGCCGGGTCGATTTTCGGCTGACCCCGGCCGGCGAGTTGAGTTGTCTCGAGGTCAATACGCTGCCTGGATTGACTTCGACCAGCCTGATGCCTCAATCGGCACGGGCGGCGGGAATCGAGTTCCCTGAGCTGTGCGAACGGATTTGCTTGACGGCTCGGACCGGTGGTAAGGTACAGTAAGGTATTGACGCGTATGGCCGCCACACGTCGTGCACCGCAACTGACCCCGTGGGTCATCCGGTTGATCATGATCAACGGGGCGGTCCTGCTGTTGCTCACGACCGTGTTCACGGCGCCGCGATTCGTGGAATCGCTGGTGCTCGACCCCGCCCGGTTCGGCAAACAGCCCTGGGCCGTGCTGACGGCCATGTTCGTTCCCGCCAGCCTGCTGGCCTTCGCATTTCACTCGGCCATGCTCGCGCTCTTCGGACCGACCGTCGAGCGGCGGATGGGCAGCAAGCGGTTCCTGCTGTACTACGTCTACTGCGGTGTCGGCGCCGCCCTGATCGGGCTGGGTTTGGGATCGGTCTTCGACATCGGGGCCGTCTACGGACCCGCCGGCGCGATCTACGGACTGGGCCTCGCCTTTGTTCTTACCCGGGCGCCGCTCGAACTCCACACCGGCCCCGAAGCCGGCATCAGCGCGCGCGCGCTGTTCATCACCTTTATCGCGCTCGACCTGGTGCTGGGACTCTGGGCCGGCGACGGCCTTGCCCGTCTGGTCCCGCTGGGCGGCATTCTGTCCGGCTATCTCTACTTCCGCCTGCAGTCGCTGACGGCGCGCGAACAGCCGATCCGTCCGGTGCCGCCGGTCCGGCGTCCCGTCGTCACGCCGATGCGCGCGCAGGAATCCGTGCTCGAGCGCAAACAGGCCATCGTCCCTCGTACCGAGCTGCCGCCCGAAGACTCCAACGCCGAAGTCGACCGCGTGCTGGACAAGATCGCGCAATTCGGCATCGACAGCCTGAGTCTGCACGAACGTCGGGTGCTGAGCGAAGCGTCGGAGCGCAAGCGGCGCGAGCAGACCTGAAGAAAATCCCTGCGAAAAAGTTGGACATCTTGCTTTTCATCACGGGACAGCCGCATTTTGTCCCGTGCTCATCAATCTGCTCCCGGAATTCCTCGACATCCTCGGTTCAGCCAATCGAGAAGCCGCGTATTACCGGTATCTCGAAACGCATCGCGCCGTGCTCGAGCAGTATTGGGGCAATTATGTCTTGGATCTCGAGAGTCCGCACGCCGCCGAGGTCATTGCGACGACGCTCCGCGCCGATCGAAGTGACCTGAAGGCACTGCTCCAGAACGTCCGTGTCTCCGAGATGGTCGACGACGCCATCACCCGCGCCACCGACCTGCTCCAGATCGATCGACCGACCGACATCTACCTCATGGCCGGGGTCGGTGCAGCCAACGCCGGGGAACTCGTCGTCAATGGACGCGGTGTCGGCTTCATCTGTATCGAGCACTTCACCGGCAAGGTCAACCCGACCACCTTCGGACTCGGCCTCTCACCCGAGCTGATTCCGCTCTGGGTCGCGCACGAACTGGCTCACACGGTGCGCTATACCTCTCCCGACAGCCGCAGCGACCTGCGCCGGCTGGTGGATGAAAACGGCGGGAACTACAACTACTGGACCACGGCCGCGCGGGCCACGCTCCGGGAGTTGCTCGTCAACGAAGGCCTCGCGGTCCACGCCGCGCAGCTGGTGGCGCCGGGTCACGATGTCGCCGATTACTTCGGATATCCGAAACGGGTGTTTCAACGGATGCGCGAATCGGAAGCGTTCCTCCGCCGGGCCGCCCACCACGATCTGGAACGGTCGGGGATCGGCCTCCGGCTCCGCTTTCTGTCGGCAGGCCTGAGCCCGTCCTCCCGGCTGGCGCTCGGTCGCGTTCTGCCCGAACGCTCCGGCTACTATCTCGGCTACCGTATGGTCGAGGGGCTGATTGCCGATCAGGGACTGCCGGCCGCTCTGCGGGCCAATGCGACGGAGTTCGAGGCGCTGGAAGACACCGTCCGGGATATCCGCACGGCGTAGGCACGCCGGTACGTCCGCTTACTTCCCGACACAAAACCGTTCGAAGATCGCACCCAGGACATCTTCGACGTCGACCACACCGATCAATTCGTCGAGCGCCGTGATGGCCCGGCGGACGTGATGGGCCGCCAGCACCGCGTCTCCTCGCTGTCCCAGGTGCGGCTCCGCGTCCGCCAACGCCGCCGCGGCGCGTTCGAGCGCCAGGCGATGCCGGTCGCGCGTCAGAAGCGGCTCGACGTCCGCAAACTGCTCCACCTCTCCGAATAAACCGTCGACCAGCGCAGTGGCCAGCGCCGCAAGACCATCACCGGTGGTTGCGGACACCGCCAGGCCACCGTCGTCGCCGGTGGTCGCCAAATCTGACTTGGTGCGCACCAGCACGGTGGTTGCCTCGCCGGCCAAGGCGCGTTCCTCATCGGTGAGCCGGCTCCCGGCTTCGACGCAGAGGAGGACCAGGTCGGCCGCCGCGAGGTAGCGCTGGCTCACTTCGATGCCCAGACGCTCGATCCGGTCGGTCGCTTCGCGCAACCCGGCGGTATCGGCCAGGCGGACCGGCCAGCCATCGAGATCGAGGTCAGCTTCGATGGCATCACGGGTGGTGCCGGGAATTTCCGTCACCAGCGCCCGCTCGGTACCGAGCAACGCGTTGAACAGTGAGGACTTGCCGGCATTGGGACGGCCTGCCAGCACCACCAGAGCGCCCCGCCGGACCCGCTCGCCAAGCGGCGCGGTCCGCAACAGGGCCGCGACCCCCTCGCGGCTCGTCGCGAGCCCGGCCCGAATCGTTTCGGGGCTGATCGGTCCGTCGTCTTCTTCCGGAAAATCGATTTCGTAGCTGAGGAGGGCCGTCAAGTCGAGCAGATCGTACCGGAGTTCGTCCAGCCGGCGCGAGAGACCGCCATCGAGTTGCCGCAGCGCGCCCCGGCCCTGCGCGCGCGTCGTCGCATCGATCAGATCGCCGACCGCCTCCGCCTGCAGCAGATCGAGCTTGCCGTTCTGAACCGCGCGCCGAGTGAATTCGCCGGGCCACGCCAGCCGGGCACCGAGCGCCTGGAGCGCCGCCAGCAGCTGCGCGGGCACCAGCGCGCCGCCGTGGCAGGACAACTCGACCACGTCCTCGCCGGTGTAACTCGCGGGGGCCGGAAAGAAGGTGACCAGGCCGCGATCGAAAGGCGTCCCGTCGGTTTCGTGAAAGGTGGCGAGGATGGCCTGGCGCGGCACGATCGGCTGGTCGTCTGTCCAGCCCAGCAGGCGCCGCACCGTTTCGAAGGCCCCCTGGCCCGAAACGCGGATCACCGCGAGCGCCCCTCGGCCGGGCGCCGTGGCAATCGCGGTGATCAGATCGGACAGCATGGCGAGTTCTCCCGTCCCGCCGCCCAGCGCGGGACTGTTACCCCTGCTGCTTCTTCTTGGGCTTCTTCGGCGGCGCCGGCGGAATCACCTGCGCCGTCGTGGCCGGCGCGTTCCGCATCCGCTCCTTGGCAATCAACCACTGCTGCGGAATACTCGCGATGTTCTGCACCGCATAGTAGAGGTTCAAGCCCGAGGCAAAATTGAAGAAGAGCACCAGCATCATGACCGGCATGACGTAGAGCATCATCTTCATCTGCGGATTGGGCGGCAATCCGATCTGCCCGACTTTGGTGACCCCGAACATCGACACCGCCATGATGACGGGGATGATGAACGTCGGATCCGCCCGGGAGAGATCGGGCACCCACAGGAACGACTGACCCCGCAGTTCGATCGTATTCTGGAACACGAAGAACAGGGCAATCAGGATCGGCCACGGCAGCAGAATCGGCCAGCATCCGCCGAACGGATTGACCTTGTGCTCACGATAGACCCGGAAGGTCTCCTGCTGCAGCTTCTGCGGATCGTTTTTGTAGCGTTCCTGGATGTCCTTGAGGATCGGCTGCACGGCCTGCATCGCCATGCCGGCGCGCATGGCCTTCTGGTTGAGCGGCCAGAGCACCACCCGCACCAGAATGCCGAAGACCACCAGGCCAAGCCCGTAAGCCAGGCCCAGGCTCTCGTGCATCCAGACGAGCAATGCGCGGGCACCGACGGCCACCGGACGAATCACCGGGCGGAGCCAGGCCCAGCCGTACGGATTGATGTCGTCGAAATCGTGCCCGATGCTCCGGAGCCGCGGATATTCCATCGGCCCGACGTAGAGCGTGAACGCCATCGCGCCATCCGCCCCGACGCTCAGGCTGGTCCAGACGTCCGCCTGTTCCGGTTTGCGATGGAGCCGATCGGTCGCCGTGGCCTGGACGCCACCCAGCCGGCCCTGCCCGATGCGCGCACTGTCGAGCGCCAGCACCGCCGCGACGAAGTACTTCGACTTGACGCCGACCCACTCGAACGGTCCCGGGAGCGTCTCGGTCACCCCGACGTCGAGATCGGAAAAGCGCTTGAGGCTCGACTTGGTGTGCTTGGTCACGACGCTGACTTCGCGGCCGTGTTCGACGCTGTCCGACTCCGTATTGCGAAGACCGGGGCCCAAGCCGATCAGCACCGTGGCACCCGCCGCGCCGAGTCCGCGCACCCGGCCGCTCACGCCGATCCGGTAATCGTCGGGCAGAAAGGTGTACTCGAGATCGATCCCTACGGTCGAGTCGAGCGCCGCCGTCAGACCCAGGCGTGCCGGGGCACCGGCCACCACGTCGAGCGCCGTGGTCGTCGGACGAAAGGCCAGATTGCGGAGCGGGATGGTGTCGCGCCCGACCAGGAGACCCAAGGTCAGGAAATCACCGTCGCGTGCGAAGATCTGGGCCTGCTGGCCAGGCTCGTCCTTCCGCATCGACTTGTAGTTCAGCAGCTCCGCAGCCACCATCCGCCCGCCGCGGGTCGAGAAGGTGTAGCGGTAAAGCGGCGACGACACGGTGACCGAGTCATCCGCAGCCGGCGCATCCGATTCGACGGTCAGCGGGCTCGGCGTGCTGCCGGGCGGCGCATCGATCACAGCGGGGTTCTGCAGGGAGTCGACCGAGACGACCGGCGCTGCGACCTGAGGAGCGGGCCGCGCCGGCTTCTTCATGAAGAAGGACGGGACCACCAGCACGACCATCATCAACAGGATGGCCAGAATGAATCGACGATCCATGATGAGGCTTGTGTCCGTCAGACGTTATGGAACGGGATCGTAGCCACCGGGATGAAACGGGTGGCACCGGGCAATACGCTTGAGACCCATCCAGCTACCGCGTACCAGGCCATACCGATCCACCGCCTCCAGAGTGTATTGCGAGCAGCTGGGCGAGAATCGACAGCGGGGCGGGAGCGCCGGGGAGATGTACCGCTGATAACCACGAATCAGGCCCATGCCCACCCGTCGCGGCCACTGTCGGACGCCGGTCATCGGGAAGTCGGCGCTCGTCGCGCGAGCCAGTCGCCCAACTCCGACCGGAGCACCTTGCTCTCGACGTCGTAGGCCTGGAACCGCGCCCGGATGATCACATCCACCGGACTCAGTCGCGGTAACGCCTCCCGCCGCATCCATTCCTTCAACTGCCGCCGTAAACGATTGCGGGCCACCGCAGTCGACTGGCGCTTCGGAACGATCACGCCCAGTCGGGGGCGACCCACGTCGTTGACCAGCCACGTTATCTCGAGGTGAGGCGACCGATGTCGCGCACCCCGGCCCAGCACCCGCCGTATGTCATCCGACGCCGTCAGGCGCTGTGCCCGACCGAGCCGCTCGGATGACGTCAGCGTCCCCCGTGCTTCGAGGCGATCCGGACCGTCAGCTGCCGGCGGCCCTTCTTACGGCGACGCGCCAGCGTTTCCCGCCCCCAGCGGGTGGCCATCCGGGCACGGAATCCATGCCGATTGACCCGTTTCCGGTTGCGCGGGCGATATGTCGGTTGCATTTGAAGCCAATCCTTGAACCAAAGCTAGTGCCAAAGTAAGCCCAGAAAGCTACCTGCCAGGGGCTGATTCGGTCAAGGTTGACTTTTCCACATCCGCGGCGTAGTATCGTCGCCCCTTCGAGACGCCCCATCGTATTATCGAGGCGAGATGCAGCAGTGGTCCCCTAAGGACGCGTGGAAGCGGATTCTTGACGAGGCGCGTCAGGAATTGACGGAGCAAGCCGTCAAAACCTGGCTCGTTCCGGCAGAAGCGCTCGAACTGGAGGACGGGAGACTGATTCTCGGCCTTCCGGACGAGTTCGCCGTCAAATGGAACCAGGCCAAGCACGCCAAGGTCCTGTCCCGGCTCGCCAGTCAGGCGCTCGGGACCGAAACCGAGGTGGTCTTCCGGGTCCCCGAGGAACGGCTCCAGCGTCCCCAGATGGATATTTTCGCCTCCAGTTCGGCGGGACCGGCAGTAGAGCCAACCGGCCATGTCGGAGTAGCACAGACAACTCCCAAGCGGGACACCACCCCGTCCCACTTACCGCTCAATGAGCGGTATACGTTCGATGCCTTCGTGATCGGCAAATCGAACGAACTGGCCGCCGCGGCCACGTATGCCGTGGCCGAAGCGCCCGGGCGGACCTACAACCCGCTCTTCATTTACGGCGGCACCGGACTCGGCAAAACCCACCTGATGCAGGCCGTGGCCCACTCGGTCCTCCGGAAGGACCCGACCACCCGGGTGGCCTACATGGGCGCCGAGCATTTCATCAATGAGGTGATCGAGGGGATCCACGGGCGGACCATGCCCGAGCTCCGCCGCCGCTACCGGACCGGGATCGACCTGTTCCTGGTCGACGATGTGCATTTCCTCGAAGGCAAGGAAGCCACCCAGGAAGAGTTCTTCCACACCTTCAACGCCTTGTTCGACGCGCAGAAACAGATCGTGCTGACCTCGGACCGTCCGCCCAAAGAAATGCCGGGACTCGAAGATCGCCTGGTCAGCCGCTTCAGCTGGGGCATGGTCGTCGACGTCGGCCTGCCCGATCTGGAACATCGGATTGCGATCCTGCGCAAGAAGCAGCAGCAGGATCACCTCGAAACGACGATCCCGGACGATGTCCTGACCTTCATTGCCGAGCACGTGTATTCCAACGTGCGCGAGCTCGAAGGCTCGATCATCAAGTTGTTGCTCTATGCGTCGTTGCGGCATCGGGAAATCTCCGTCGACCTGGCCCGCGAAGCCCTCGCCGACCGGATTCGTCCGAACCAGGCGGCCACGACCGAGCGTCCGAAGGCGTTGCCGTCGATCGATCGGGTCCAGGACGTGGTGGCGCGCCGCTGGGGCGTGACGCCCGAAGGCCTGCGCTCCAAAGCGCGCATCAAGAGTCTCACGGTGCCGCGACAGATCGCGATGTTTCTGGCTCGCGAAGTGCTCAACATGCAGCTCGTCGAGATTGGCCAGGCCTTCGGAGGGCGCGATCATTCGACGGTGATTCACAGCGTGGACAAGGTGCAGCGCCAACTGGCGCGCGATCGCGCTTTTCGTGAACGGGTCGACTCGGCGCGAGCAGAGTTAACCGCATCGTAGTGTGGGTATGATGTGCGAGGTGTGGATGGCCGGGGATATTCCGCTCGACTTTACCCCGCAATCCGCACCGTACACATCGCAAATGAGGTCGATGAGGAGTGGAAAGTGATGTGGTGTCGCCAGTTGGTGGCCGCGTCCACATCTTTCCCTCTCTACTACGACTACTTGTTTTCTAAATACAGGATAGTTTTCTAATATCCCGTGGTGAAAACCTGGTGTTGGTCGGGAGAGTGATCCGATGAAGTTCACCATAACGCGAGAAAAACTTCACGAAGGACTTGGCGCCGTGGCTGCGAGCGTTCCGTCGAAGACGACGCTGCCCGTGCTGTCGAACATCCTCGTCGAAGCAACCAAGGACGGGCTCCGGCTCTCCGGAACCGATCTCGATATCGCGGTCAGCACCATCATCCCGGCGCAGGTCGACCAGGAAGGTGCCACCACGCTGCCAGCTCGGAAGCTGGTCGAGATCGTTCGCGAGCTTCCCAGCGCGGCAATCCGCTTCACCGGCTCCGGTGAGCAGCGAGTCCAGATCGAGTGCGGGCGCTCGCGGTTCAAGTTGCTGGGTCTTTCCCGCGACGAGTTCCCGGCCTTCCCGGCCGTCAAGTTCGATGGAGCCTGGAAAGTCGCCGCCAAAGACCTCCAGAAGCTCATCAGCCACGTCGCATTTGCTGCGAGTACTGAGGAGAGCCGTCCGATCCTCAACGGCGTCCTGTGGGAGCTGAGGAGCGACCGGATGCGGATGGTGGCCACCAATGGTCATCGGCTGGCCCGGATGGATGTTCCCCTGACCGGATCGGGCGGGCAGGCCGATCTGATCGTGCCGCCCAAGGCGCTCGAGCAGATTCGTCGCCTCTACAATCCCGATGATGAAATCGAGATTGCCCGGAGCGACAACCACTTGGGCTTCCGGTCGGCGGGGACCCAGGTCTTCACCCGTCTGATCGAGGGACCGTATCCCAACTACGAGCAGGTCATCCCGCGCGAGAACGACAAGCTGATGACGGCCGACAAGGCCGCGCTGTCGTCCGCCATTCGTCGCATGAGCATCGTGGCGAGCGACCAGACCCATCGGATCCGGCTCGCCTTTGCCAATGGCGGGTGCAAACTCTCCGTCACCACTCCCGACCTGGGTGAAGCGCAGGAAGAGATCACGGTCGCCTACGACGGCGATCCGCTCGAGATTGCCTTTAACGCGTCGTACCTCCTGGAGGTTCTCAAGTACATGCCGACCGACGAGGTCCGGATGAGCTTCAAGACCCCCGAACGGGCCACGACCTGCGAACCGGTGGGTTGGGATGACCCGGCGAGCTACCTGACCCTGGTCATGCCGCTTCGCCTGCTGGACTGACGGATTTCGGAAGACGGATTACACGAGCGGCCGGTCGGGAGTCTCCCGCCGGCCGCTCGTCCGTTTTCACTGCTCCAGACTACGGGGTCGAATCCTGGGGCGGCACCGAATCCCGCGCCTCGGTGGTATCGTCCTGAGACGGGATGACCACCCGCTCACCGCGAATCCGGCGCAATACCCATTGCTGCCGCCAGCGCATCCGTCCCGGTCGATAGGCCGGATTCGACCGCAGCGGAAACGGAAGGGTTCCGGCAAGCTGGGCAGCCTGCTCTGTCGTCAACCGCGCCGCCGGACGACCGAAATAGGCCTGCGACGCAGCCTCCACACCCCAGATCTCGGGCCCGAATTCGACCACGTTGAGATAGAGTTCCAGGATCCGGGTCTTGTCCATCGCAGCTTCGATCCGATACGCCGTGACGGCCTCTTTGACCTTCCGGAGCGGATTCCGGGAGGGTGAGAGGTAGAGATTCTTGGCCAGTTGCTGGGTAATGGTACTGGCCCCGCGGATCCGGTCACGGCGTTCCCACGCGTGACTCAGGACCCGCTGCAACTCGGCGCGGTCGCGCTCGTTATCCCACTCGAAGTCGGCGCGCCGGTATCCCATCGCCTCGCGGATGGCCTGATAGTCGATCCCACCGTGATCGAGGAACCGATGATCCTCGGCGATCATTACCGCCCGCGCCATACTCGGTGTGATCTGCTCGAACGGAACCGGCTGATAGAGGCGCGGAAGCTCCCCGTTCTCGGCTTGCCTGCGTCGCTGCGCGTGATTGGCCAGGCTGTCGGCCTGCTTGGCCCGCATGGCCATGAAGGCGGTTTCCCGCGGCCAGAACCAGCGGTACCAGAGCGGGGGCGGCCAGACCGCAACCAACCACAGCAGAAAGAGCCCGACGGCTCCTGCGGTTCCCAGCATGATCCAGCGCAGGAACGACCGCTTTTTCGGACCCGGCGACGTCGGCGTGGCTGAGGGTAAGGTCATGGCTGCCAAATCAGTGAGGCGTCCGACCCCGGGATCGGACGCCTCTGGTTCGGGTCACGCGGCTCGGACCGGCCGATTCACTTGTGGACGGTCACCGTAGTGCTGCGGGTGGCCGTCACCGGAATCGGATTGGGTACCATGGCCATGGTCACGAAACTCTTGACCGAGGACTGGGAGGTTCCGCCCAGGAAAAGACCGTTGCCGCCGACGTAGAAGACCTCGGTGGCCTGGTCGGTCAGCGAGAGTTCCATGGGTCCGGCCATCGGGTTCTCGATCGTGCCGGCGCCGGTCGTCGTCGACACGGCGTCGATCTTGGTCGCTGCCGCGCCGCCGTACTCTGCCGCACCGCCCAACGTATAAGTGGTGACCGTGGTCGACTTGACCGCCTGCGCCGGCGTCTTGGAATCGACGTGCGTGGTGTCGATCCAGCTGTCACCCTGCTTGCCGCCCGGTTTGACCACCGGGAAAAAGCGCTGCAGCGAGGCCTTGAGCTGACCGACGATCTCGTTCGAGTCGGCCGAGGTTTTGACGATCTTGGTGCGGCCCCAGTTGTCGACCAGGCCATGGAGCCAGGCGTTCTTCGCCTTCTGAACCACCTCAGCCGCGCCGGGAATCGGCAAATCCGTGGTCAGACTGTCGACCACGACATGGAGCGTCTTGCCACCGACCGTGTCGGTGAGTGTCACCGAGATGATCGCGACCTGGACCGTATTGGTGACCTGATTCGGCTGCTGGACGCTGCTCAGATCGACCTCCTGGTGCATCTTGGACTCGATCCGATACCGCGTGGTGGAGGGAGCGCCATGGTCAGTGGCCCAGAGGCCGAGCAGAGCAAGCGGGCCCATTGCAGCAAACCAACCGAATGATCGCATGACAACCTCCTCGTGCGTAGCAAGCCGAACCGACCGCCATGGGCCGGGACAAATCGCCCCCGGCATGCCGAACGGACGCCGGGGGGGTGAGGTGGGGCCGTAAGCCGAGTTCTGTTCGGATCGCCGAAGCGACCCGGATGGTCATCTCTCTGGGATGGTTGTCGCCAACCACCTCGAGCAGCCTACCCGCGGCTTCGTCCCGAGGGACGTGGTCGGTGCGGGCCGCACCTTGCCGCCTATTTGGCCTTGCTCCGACTGGGGGTTGCCGTGCCGCTGACGTTGCCGCCCGCGCGGTGGGCTCTTACCCCACCATTTCACCCTTACCGACCGAGCGAACCCGGTTGGCGGTGTCTTTTCTGTGGCCCTGTCCGTCGCCTTACGGCGCCCAGGCGTTACCTGGCAGTCTACCCGGTGGAGCTCGGACTTTCCTCGAACCGGTTGCCCGGCCCGCGACCATCCCGCCCTACCCCAACCCTATCAATTTAACGGGATCAGACGCCCTCGCGCGCACCAGCCAGGCGGGCCAACCGATTTCGCGCCACCTGGACCGTCGGGAGCAGTTCCTCGTCCGCCCCACCCCACTGCGCCACGACCGCCTCGTATTCGGCGCCCGCTTCGGCGGCGCGGCCCAGCCGTTCCAGCGCCTGGCCGCGCAGGAGCCGAACCCGCGGCAGGAGGATCCAGCGCGGATCGAAGGACCCGGTCGAGAACTCGTTGGGCTGGAAGGTGCGCAGGACCTGGACGACCGCCGCGGCGTCGCCCAGTTCGAAGTAGGTCTCGGCCACGATCGGGCGGGGGTCGCCCATGGCGCGGCGCCAGTTGAAGGTGCCCGGCGCCGGGGTATCCACGGTGGGTGCTTGTGCCAGGAGCGCGGCGGCCGTGGCGCTGTCCCCTGCCCTGGCCGCGATCAGCGCGCGCAGCACGGGCGGGCTCTTCCGGCCGGTCAGCCGCTCCAGTTCGAGGATCCCCGACGGATCACTGGTCGGCCCCGTCAGCAGTGCCACCGCAATCGGCGTGATGATGGTCAGGTCGGCCGTCGATTTCTCGTCGGTCGATCGCCGCACCAGCGACAGGCTCCGGGTCCACAAGCTGCGGAGCCGTTCCGGCCGGCTGCCGCTTGCTCCGTAGAGGACGCCCAGGCGCGACATCTCCCAGAGATCGTCTTCCCGGACCCGCTCGACCGAATCGCGCTGGTCGATCCGCTCGCTCCGCATGCTCCGGCCCAGCCGGATCATTTCCGCGGCCCCTTCGAGGTCGCCGACGTAGCCGAGCGCTTCGACGCCCGTCATCATGTCGAGCAGCGAACTCAAATCCAGGTCGAGATCGCCGAAGGCGGCGGGACGCAACTGCGGCAGGGTGCGGCGTACCGTTTGCGCCGAGCCCCGGATGTCGCCGGCGACGAACTGGGTCCGGGCTTCGAGCAGACCGAAGAATCCCTGCGACGAATCGGGGTGCATCTGCCGCAGGCGGCTCAGGGTCCGGCGGGCCTCGACGGTGCGGTTCCCCGCCAGGTACGACTTGTAGAGGTTGTAATGGGCGCGCGCCGTGTTCGGCTGGCGACGGGCCCACGCTTCCGCCAACGTCACCGCGCGATCGATCGCGCGCGCCCGGGCTCGCGCCACTAGGACCGAGTCGGGATCACGGCCGAGCGGTACGAGCGAGTCGCCGATGTCGAGCAGGATCCGGTTGCCGGATCGCGCGGCATCGATCAGGGTCGAGCCGATGTGCTCATAGGCCAGGCCGAACGCGGAGTCGAGCGCGATGACCCGGCGAAAGCCGCGCATCGACCGGTTGAGCAGCGCCAGGTCGCCGCGGTCGTAGCCGGCGTGAAAGGCGGCATCGGCGCTCCCGTACCAGGCCTCGATGTCGAGCGAGTCGGTGCGGAGCAGCGTGGCATAGGTTTCGAGGGCCCGATCGTAGTCGCCCTCGATGAAGGTGCGATAGCCGTCGATCAGCGCGCGTTTGCGAGGCGGCAGGCGGCTGGCCGTCCGCGCGGCGCGCCGGATGGCGGCCATCCCGACCGTGTCCTCCGGGCTGACCCAGCCGCGCGCAATGGCCAGCCGGTAGTTCGCGAGCGCAAAGGTGCTGTCCAGCCGAACCGCGGCCGTCAGCGCCTCGCTTGCTTCGGTCAGCCGCCACTGGTTGAGCGCCTCGACCCCGCGCAGGTAGCTGCGATACGCTTCGAGCGAACTCGTCGTGACCGCGGCAAGCGAAGCGCGATCATCTTTGGGGGCGCCGGTCAGGTCGAGCAGCCGGGTGGCCAGTTCATCGAAGAGCGGCCGCACGTCTTCGGTCGCGGGTCCGGTCACCTCCACCACGTCGATCCGCCGCCCCGTGGCGACATCGTACCGGCGCGCGTTCAAACGGAGCGAGTCACCCACCCGGGCGTAGTCACCCAGCACCACGGTCCAGACCCCGCTCTGCCTAGCCAGCTGGCGGGCCAGTTCGAGCCCGATCGGTCCCTCGGTACGGCCCACCCGCGCCAACAGGTCGTGGACCCGGTCCTGATCGATCACCGTCAGGTCGTGCCACTGCGACATGGTGAGCGACAGCATGTTGACGCTACCGTCGCGGAGCCAATCATACGCCGGCTCGGCGCGGGTATTGTCGAACGGCAGGACCAGCACCGAATGATCCGGATTCACGCCCGGTGGTGGACCGGCCGGCCCGGGCAGCCATGCCCTTATGCCGAGCATCACGGCAACGACCGCTGCGGCAATGGCTGCCCACCGCCGCCGGCGACGCGGGCGCGACAGCGCCGGTATCGGCGTGGGGGTGACATCTTCGCCGGTGAGCGCCCGCCGATACGCCTTGCCGTTTGCCCACCGAGCGTCCGGGACCTTCTCCAGTGCGCGCATGATCACGGGACCGAGTCCCATGGGTAGATCGGTGCGCACGGCGTCGATCGGCGTAGGCTGGTCGAGGATCTGCTTCGAGAGGACGACGCGGTGGTTGCCGACGAACGGCGGTTTGCCGGTCAGCATCTCGTAGGTCACGATGCCCAGCGAATAGAGATCGCTGCGCCCGTCGAGCGACTCCCCTGCCGCTTGCTCCGGACTCATGTACGACGGCGTGCCCATCACTCCGCCGGGCGCGGTGTCGTGGCTGGCGCCGTCCACCAGGTGCGCAATCCCGAAATCCGCCAGCAGCGCATGCGGCCCGGCGCTCGGACCTTCGAGCAGGATGTTCTCGGGTTTGAGATCGCGGTGGACCACGCCGGCGCTGCTGGCGGCATCCAGCGCGGCGGCGATGTCGGCGGCAATACGGATGGCCAACTCCGGGGTCAGCCGTCCTTCGCGCACCAAGCGCTGGCGCAGCGTCTCGCCTTCGTGGTGATCCATCACATAGTACAGGTATCCGTCGACGGCGCCGGCGGCGTGAATCGTCACGATGTGCGGGTGGCGCAGCTTGGCTACGGTCCGAGCCTCGGCCAGGAAGCGGCTCGCGATGGTGGGATTCGCGGCCAGTTCCGGATGGACCACCTTGATGGCGACCAGGCGATCGAGCGTCAGGTCGCGGGCGCGATAGACGATGCCCATGCCACCGCGCCCGATCTCGCGTTCGATCCGGTACTGATGACCCAGCGCGCGCTCGAAGGCGTCGCCGAAACCGGACGGAGGCATGGTCGGTCCCGCGGTCATGATCGTGTGCCCAGGCTCCCCATTCGCGTTGCTTCGGTCTCGGCCGCCGGTTGACGCCAGGTTGAGCCAGTCTCGCGACGTTGCCTCGACCTATCCAGGTCGGGCAATCCATGAGTCTGCTGCACCAAGCGGGTGTCACCGTCGCGGCGGTGGTGTCGGTCCAGGAACGCGCGAGCCTCGAAGCGGCCGGTCTCGGCTGCTTTTCCGTGGTCCACCGCCCCTCGCTGCCGGATGCGTTGCGAGCGGTGCGGGAACGACCCGTCGACGCGATCGTCTTCTCGATCCATGATTGTCAAGGTACGGAGGTCCAGGATATCGACAAGCTGGTCCGCCGATTCCCTGACATCCCGACCGTGGCACTCCTGACCCGGCAGGACCCCAACGCCCCGGAAGCCCTGCTCCGGTTGGGCGCCACCGGGGTTCGGCACGTGGTCGACGTGACCGGCCCGGCGGGCTGGTCGCGGCTCCGGCGAATCGTGGCCGAGCCGGCCTCGCGGGCGGCGGCGCGGATTACGGCGCGCGTGTTGTCCGCGCTCCCCGAGCTGCCCGCCGATACGAGGCTCTTCCTCGAAATCATGATTCGCGTGGCTCCCACTACCCCGGTTGCCCGTCACCTGGCCGGTCAGGCACGGATGCGGCCCAGCACCCTGATGTCGCGGTTTCAGCGCGCCAACCTGCCCTCGCCCAAAACCTACATGGCCGCCATCCGCCTGCTTTACGCAGCGCAGTACTTCGAGAACGATGCGTTGTCGGTCGCCGACGTTGCATACCGCCTGGTCTACTCGTCACCCCAGAGTCTCGGACGGCATCTCCGTGCCATGCTCGGGATTACTGCCAGCGAGTTCCGCCGCCGCTTTACGTTCGACAGTGCGATCGATCGTTTCGTTGCCCTGCTGATCGTCCCTTTTGTTCGCCAATGGATGGCATTCCACCCGCTGGTGGCCGGGCGTCCGGGTCGCCCCCCGAAGCACGGCGTTCACCGGAGCCCGGCCCCCGACCTGGTCGGCGTTGCGGTGCCGGCCGAGGCTCGGCCCGATACCTGGTCCAAGCTGCTCGAGCGGCGCCGGCCGACGGATGGGCACACCGGAACGACTCCCGCCTGAACGGGATGGGCATCGCATTGGTTGTCGTTGTCGCGAGGTCTTTACGGGTCAGCCGATTCGCTTGCCCGAAGTGGGGTCGATGCCCAGGCGGGAAATAGTAGTAATAGTTACAACCTCTATTTGCTTGGACTCGATCGCCTGCCGCCCGCCCTGTTCCCGGTCGACGACCGCAAGCACACCCAGCACGATGCCGCCTTCGGCCCGAACGGCGTCGACCGCCTGAATGGCCGACCCGCCTGAAGTCAGGACGTCCTCGACGATCACCACCTGATCACCGGCGTCGAAGTTCCCCTCGACTCGGCGCTTGGTGCCATGCTCCTTGGTCGCCTTCCGGACGCTGAACCCGTCCAGGATCGGCGGGCTCTGGCGACTGGCCAGGGCCACGGCATACGCGACCGGATCGGCGCCCATGGTGAGGCCCCCGACCGACCGCGGCGCCCAGCCACAGCCACGAATCAGGTCCAGTCCCAACCGGCCGATCAGCTCCAACCCCTCGGCCGACATGGTCGTCTTGCGGGCGTCGATGTAGTACGAAGACCGTTGACCGGAGGAGAGGGTGAAATCGCCGAACGCCAGCGAGCGGGCCAGGAGCAGAGATTCGAGGGCCTGGAGGTTGCTCATGACGGCCGCTTTCGGAAGAGCGAGGAGAGAAATCCGCCTTTGTTCTTGTCTTCCTGAGTTGCCGCGGCGCAAAAGGCCTCGGCAAACTCGCCGACCGTTTTCCAGCGCTCGCCCAAGTCGCGGTTGAGGCCGCGCATCACGGCGGCTTCGAGCTCCGACGAGAACTTGAGGTTGCGCGCCGCCTGGCTGAGCGGAATGGGCGGCTTGGAGAGGAGTTGCTGGAACAACTCCCTTGGGTTCTTCCCGGGGTACGGGAGCTGCCCGGTTAGCAGATGGTACGCAATCGTAGCCAAGCTGTAGACGTCGGCCTGCTCTTTCACCAGTTCGCCGCTCAACGCCTCGGGCGCGACATATTGGAGCGTCCCGACGAAGAACCCCGCCTTGGTGAGCCGCTGGTTGGGGTCGTCCTCCTGATCCCGCGCGATCCCGAAGTCCAGCAGACGGGCCGTCTGCGTGGCGGGGTCGTACATGATGTTGGCGGGCTTGAGATCACGGTGGATGATCCCGGCTCGATGCGCAACCGTCAGCGCCGCCGCCAACTGGGCGACGATTTTGGCCACCACGTCAGGGGCCAGCGGCCCCGACGCTGTCAGAAAATTGGCAAGCGGTTCTCCGGCAGCCCACTCGAGCGCGAGGTAGTACATATCCTCCGCTTCACCATACTCGTAGGTGCGGACGATATTGGGATGATCGAGGCGGGCCCCGAACTCGGCTTCGCGGAGAAAACGTTTGACGGCGACCGGATCCTGCGACATGCGAATGCGCAGAATCTTGACCGCGGCAACGCCCCGTTCTGGGTGCGTTGCGCGATAAACGGTGGCGGTGCCGCCCTCGCCGACGTACTCGAGGAGCGTGTACCCGGCCACCGTGCGGCCGACGAGGTTATCTTGGCTCATGGGATCGGTTCAAGCTACACGCCGCTGCCGGGCTTAAGCAAGATAGCACACTCCCGCTGCCGGTCGCGGGCTTTCCACGTTGTGCGAGGAAGCAGCATGCGCGGATTCTTGGGGCGTTTTGCGCTCACGCTGATCCCAGTCGTCGGGTTGCTCGGAGCCTGTTCCTCGGGTCGCAGCAACGGTCCCGGTGCGCCGTCGACCATGACCGATCAGACCCTGAGCGAACTCTTCAGTCTGACCTCCGTCTATCAACGTCTCGGCCGCCTCGCCGCCGGCGGGCAGGTCCCGTTCGTCGGCACGGTCGCGACCCTCGCGGGCCCCGGCGACTCGACGCTGGTCGACATCGGGCTCTCCTTCAGTAACCGCTCCATTTCGTTCCAGCGCGATCAGGGCAGCTTCACGGGCAGCTATCGCGTCGATCTGACGCTGACGCCCCAAGGCGGCGGTGAGCCGATCACGGCCAGCGAAACCAAGGTGGTCCGGGTCAACACCTTTGGCGAAACCCAGCGGAGTGACGAGAGCATCTTCTTCCAGCAGGGCTTTCTGATCCGCCCGGGTGACTACACCCTGTCGGTCGTGATGCGCGACCCGTCGTCGAACGGCGCGAGCCGTGTCGAACGTCCGCTCACGGTGCCGCGCTTCGATGCGGGGTCGATTGCGCCGCCGGTCCTGGTCTACGAGGTGCGCAGCCGGACCTCGACCAACGAGCCGATCGACATCGTGCTCAATTCCCGCGGCACCGTGGCCCACGGTGGCAGCGATACCTTGTTCATCTACGTCGAGGGCTACCGCTTTTCGGGGCCCGCCACCGTGCCGGTCGTGGTGCGGGACGACCGGGACAGCGTGGTCTATCGCAGCGACGTCCGGTTTGCCGGAGGACGCAGCGTCGAAGGCCGGATCGTCCGGCTCAGCTCGGACACGCCGCCGCTTGGTGAGCTGACCATCGAAGTCGGCGAAGGGCCGTCCGCGCAGAAGGTCCAGGCGCTGGTCTCGTTTGCCCGCGGCTGGGTGGTCACCAACTACGAAAACCTGCTCAGCCTGATGCGGTACTTCCCGTACGAGCCGGGCATGCTCGACGATCTCCGCAATGCCAAGCCGGCCGATCGGGCCCAGCTCTGGCGCAAATTCTGGGTGGCGACCGACCCGATCCCGGCCACCCCGGAAAACGAGGCGCTGGATCGCTACTTCACCCGCCTGGCCATTGCCAACGAGCGGTTCCGCGAAGAGGGCGGGGAAGGCTGGCGCACCGATCGCGGCGAGGTCTTCATCACGCTGGGCGAGCCGGACCAGGTCTATGAGAACTCGCTGGCAGCCGATCGCCGCTTCGTCCGCTGGGTCTACAGCGAGTATCGCGCGGTCATCGACTTCGAAGGGACGCTGGGTTTTTCCCGGCTCCGTCTCACCCCGCAGTCGCGCTCGGAATTCAGCCGCGCGCGCGCCATGATTCCACGGAGCCCGCGGAGCGCTCGCTGATCCAGGCGGCGCCCGCGCGGCGCCGCTCGTCCGGCTAACTTACCGGAATGGCTCATCATGATCCGCCGCAGCTCTTCCTGGTCGACGGCCACGCCCTGATCTACCGCGCGTTCTTCGCGCTCATCAGTCGTCCTCTTCGTACCTCCCGCGGCGAGAACACCTCGGCGGCCTGGGGCGTCGTCAACTTCCTGCTCCGGCTCAAATCCAAATACCAGCCCGACTACCTCGTCTGGGTGCTCGACAAGGGCGATTCGTTTCGCACCCAGCTCTTTCCCGAGTACAAGTCGACCCGCCAGAAGCTCGACGTCGAGCTGCAACAGGATTTCGACCTGGCGCTGGAGCATGTCCGCGACATCCTGGAAGCGTTCCGCATTCCGCGCGTGGCGCTCGAGGGCTACGAGGCCGATGACGTGATCGGCACGCTGGCGCGGCGCGAGTCGGAGCAGGGGCTCCAGGTCGTGATCGTCTCGGGCGACAAGGACTTTTATCAGTTGATCGGTCCGCAGGTTGCCCTGCTCAACCCGGGCCGCGGCGGCCCCGCGGGCGTCGACGAACTCTGGGTCGACGAACGGAACGCCACCGAACGGCTCGGCGTGCCGCCCCGCCAGGTAATCGACTTTCTCGCCCTGGTCGGCGACACCTCCGACAACGTGCCCGGAGTGCGCGGTGTGGGCGACAAAACCGCTGCCCAGCTGCTGCAGGACTACGGAAGCCTCGATACGATCCTGAGCAAGGCGGGTGAGATCAAGGCCAAGCGCCCTCGTGAAGCGCTGCTCGCCGAAGCCGATGCTGCGCGGCTGTCGCGCCAGCTGGTGACGATCCAAACCGATGTTCCGGTCGCGCTCGAGCTGGCCACGGCTGTCTCGGTGGATCCCGATCCCGAGCAGCTGCGCAAGATCCTGACCCGGCTCGAGTTCCATTCCCTGGTCAATCGTCTCGATCTGGGCGAGGCGGCCGAGACGCCTGCCGGCCCGGCCGCGTCCACCGCGCCGACGCTGACCTCGGCGCCTATCGTCGTGTCGGACGCGGGCGATCTCCCGGCGCTGGTGGCGCGGCTTCGCCAGGCGCCGCTCGTGGCGCTCGATGTCCGGGGCGACGGCGCCGAACCGCATGACGCCGAGCTGATCGGCATCAGCCTGGCCGTGAGCCCGGCCGAGGCCTGGTACCTGCCGCTCGGGCACCGTCCCGCCGATGGCGCGCTGGCCGCGCCGGCGCCGGTTCAGAACCTGCCGGCGCTTGCCGACGCGGCATGTGCCCCACTGGTTGCTCTCCTCGAGGATGCCTCGGTTCCGAAAGCCGCGCACGATCTCAAGTTGCAGTGGCAGCTCTTGCGACGCGCCGGGGTGGAGCTGGCCGGCGGACGATTCGACCCGATGATTGCGAGTTTCGTGATCGATCCCGGGCGGCGGTCCACGGCGCTCGACATTCTCAGTCTCGACTATCTGGATCGTCCGCTTCCGTCGGTAACGGATCTGACCAAGAGCGGCCGCCATCAGATCCCCTTTGCCGAAGTCGAGGTCGACGCGGCGGCGCGATTTGGCGCGGCCATTGCCTCCACCGTGCTGGCGCTCGACACCAACTTCGCGCCGAGGCTGTCCGAGGCGTCGCTGGTGCCGCTTCTGGACGAGATCGAAATGCCGCTGGTCGGGGTCCTGACCGACATGGAGTGGACCGGCATTGCCATCGACGCGACGGTCTTCGAACGACTGTCGCGCGAACTGACCACCGATCTGGTCCGGCTCGAAGGGGCCATTGCGGAGTCGGCCGGGGCCACGCTCAATCTCAACAGCCCCAAGCAGCTGGCCGCCGTTCTCTTCGACAAGCTGGGCCTGCCGGTACTCAAAAAGACCAAGACCGGCCCCTCGACCGACGCCGACGTGCTGGAGCAGCTGGCCGAGCAGGGGCATGAGGTGCCGCGTCTCTTGCTCGAGTATCGCGAGCTTCAGAAACTCAAATCGACCTATGTCGATGTACTGCCCGCCCGTGTCAATCGCCGGACCGGCCGGATCCACACCCGCTACAACCAGACCGGCGCTGCGACCGGGCGGTTGTCGTCGTCCGATCCGAATCTCCAGAACATTCCGATCCGGACCAAGCGAGGCGAAGAAATCCGGCGCGGCTTCGTTCCGACCAGCGGCTGGCAGTTCGTGGTGGCCGACTATTCCCAGATCGAACTGCGGCTGATGGCGCACTTCTCCGGCGACCCCGCCTTCGTGGCCGCGTTCCGGAGCGGGGAGGACATCCACCGGCAGACGGCGTCGCTGATTTTCGGGGTGTCGCCCGACCTGGTCAGCAGCGAGATGCGCGGCCGGGCCAAGACGATCAATTTCGGGACGATCTACGGCCAGGGGGCCTTTGCGCTCAGCAAGCAGCTCAAGATTTCGATGGAGGAGGCCCGGGGCTTCATCGAGTCCTACTTTACCCGGTTTGCCGGCGTGCGCGCCTATCTGAACCGACAGGTGGAGTTGGCCCGATCACAGGGTTATGTCGAGACCCTGTTCAAGCGGCGCCGGTACATTCCCGAGATCAAGGACCGGAACTTCAACACCCGCGCCTTCGGAGAGCGGTTGAGCCAGAACTCGCCGCTGCAGGGATCGGCCGCCGATCTGATCAAGATTGCCATGGTGCGGCTGCACGGCGCGCTGCGCGCGGCCGGGCACGAGGCGCGGCTGCTGGTGCAGGTCCACGACGAATTGGTGGTGGAAGCTCCCGCGGGCGAGGTCGACGCGGTCGCGAGTCTGGTCCGTACCTGTATGGAAGGGGTTGCGGAGCTGTCGGTGCCGCTGGTCGTCGATATCGGAGTGGGCCCGAACTGGCTCGACGCCAAGCGGTAATACGTCTCAGCGAGCCCGGGGTGTGATGCGGCGCGCCCCCGGCCACCAGTTCCAGCGCCCCATCAGATGCATGAAGGCGGGCACCAGAACCATCCGGATGATGGTCGCATCGAGCAGCACCGCCACGGCTAGGCCGAAGCCGAGCAGCTGCATCACGATGACCCGCGCAAAGGCAAAGGCGCCAAAGACGAAGATCATGATCAGCGCCGCGGAGGTGATCACCGACGCGGTGGCGCTCAGGCCCTCCATCGTCGCTTCGCTGTTGCGCCCGGTCCGGTCGAAGGCCTCTTTGATGCGGCTGAGCAGGAAGACCTCATAGTCCATACTCAATCCGAACACCACCGCAAAGACGAGCACCGGAATCAGCACGAAGATCGCTTCGGTTGGTCCGGACAGGTGGAAGAGACTCCCGCCGTACCCCTTCTGGAACACCAGCACGATCAGGCCGAAGGTCGCCGCCACCGAGAGCGAGTTCATCAGAACCGCTTTGAGCGGTACCAGGATCGATCGGAAGGCCAGCGCCAGCATGATCGCGGTGGCGGTCAGGACCAGTGCGATCAGGCGCGGGAAGATATCCAGCATCTCCTCCTGCAGATCCACGCTCCCCGCGATGTACCCGCCGACCCGCACCTCGGCGTTGCGCAGCTGGCGAATGCTGTCGGAGGCCGCCAGGGTGCGTGCCCGGGCCACCACATCCATGGCCGAGGTGAGCGAGGTGGTGTCCTGCAGGACCACGTCGACCAGGGCCACGCGGCCGTCGCGGCTCAGGTAGGCGTCGAGAAACTCGCGCTGGCCGGCTCGGGCCGAGTCGATGTCGGCGTAGAGCATCGAGTAGGCGAGGATCGACATCCCGGGCTGGAGGTCGACCATGCTGCGCACGTCGCGCACCCGCGGATCGGCCCGCATCGAATCGGACAGCGCCCGGAGACCGCGGAGCGACACGGC
Organism: Gemmatimonadales bacterium; assembly: GCA_037189525.1. Taxonomy (GTDB): domain Bacteria; phylum Gemmatimonadota; class Gemmatimonadetes; order Gemmatimonadales; family GWC2-71-9; genus SHZU01. The sequence goes on along the minus strand of JBBCJC010000002.1, from coordinate 375,761 downwards.
CTGGGTGGCCGGCTGGTCTTCGGGAAACTCGACCATGATCCGGACCGGCGTGATGTAGCCGGAGACGCCCATCCGGGCGAGCGCGTCGACCCCGGCGCCGGCCTCCGTGGCGCTGGGCCACCAGTGCCGCGCCGGCAAACCGATCTTGATCCAGAGGAGCGGCAAGGTGAGCACGGCCATGGTGGCGCCGCCCAGGATCATGGCGCGGACCGGATGCCGAGCCAGCGACCGGGCCCACTTTTCCCAGATCTGCGGCGCGTGATACCAGGTCAGCCGGCGGGCCAGCCAGCGGGGCCGGTCGATACTCGGGCCCAGCGCAGCGAGCAGGGCCGGGAGCAGGGTCAGGCAGAGCAGTACGGCGGTGCTCACCACCAGCAGCCCGCCGATGCCCACGCTCCGGGTCTCCACCATCGGCGTGAGTAGGAGCGCCCCGAATCCCACCACGACCGTGACGCCCGAATGGAAGACCGCAACGCCGGCCGTGAGGACGGTACGTTCGGCCGCCTCCCGCCGGCGCAGGCCGCGCGCCATTTCTTCGCGGAACCGAGTCACCATCAATAGGGAGTAGTCGATCCCGACACCCAGGCCGATCATCGTGGTCAGGTTGAGCACGAAGACCGACATCGGGGTGAACTCAGCCATGATCCCGATGGCCGTCAACGACACGGCAATGGCCAGGACGCCGATGGTCAGCGGCAGGAGCGCGGCTACCAGCGCCCCAAAGGCCAGAACCAGGATCACGAGCGTGATCGGCATCAGCATCAACTCGAACCGCTTGCCGTCGGCTGCGCTGACGTTGCGAATGTCGAGGTCGAGCGCCGAGCGGCCGGTCACGAGAAGGGCATAGGCGGGTCGATTGGGAATGTGATCCAGCACCCGCTGCATCTCGGCGCGGAATGGCTGGACCAGATTGCCGATGCTGTCGCTGCTGGCCTCGAACGAGACCAGGAAAAAGGTCGAGCGCTCGTCGGCGGAGAGGAAAGTCGAGTCTGCCTGGGTCAGATGGGATACGACGGTCTGGACATACGGCAGGCGCCCGGCGGCTTTGGTCAGCGAATCGAGTGCGTCGCGGGCCGGCCCGGTCCGGAATGAACTCGGACCTTCAATGGTGACGGCAAAGAACTCACCGAAGGGGCGGGCAAACCGCTCGGTGAGCATCCGGTCGGCGATCCGGGCCTCGGAGGGATGCTCGCTGCCGCCTCGAAGCGCCAGGCGTTCGGGCGTCTTGGGGGCTTGAGTGAAGGCAAACGCGCCCAGGATGACCCAGACGGCGATGACGAAGGCTCGCCATCGAACCAGGGCTCGAGCCAGGGACGCCAGGATCACCAACGCTCCATCTGTTCGTACGACAACTAGTTAGCCTCGGTCCTGACGGTATCGAACCGGGGCAAATGTAAGGGGGCCCCCGGGTGCTGGCCAGCCGAAGCGAGCCCGGGCGTCCATCTTGCGGCTCGCGGGGTCGATGAGTCGTGTTTTCCTGGCCCTCGTGGTGGCCTGCCTCGCGCTGCTGGCCGGCGCCCGCTGGACTCGGCGTCCGGCAGCGGCTCCTGTTGAGGAACCAACCGTAGTTGCTGAAGCTACCTCGCATGCTGGTGCCGCGGTCGGCTCGGTACCAGTGCCTGCCGCTGTGCCACCGGTTATTCCTGCGACCCCGCTCCCGCTGGCCAGCGAAACCAGTCCCCAACTCCGCACCCCGGTGCTCGCCCAGCGCGCGCTGCTCGAGGCGCGCCGGCGGTTCCAGTACTCGGTGCGCGCGACCTACCTCGATTCCGTCTTTGCCTCGCCCGACTCGGTCATCCGCCGCTGGCCCGACGACGCCACGATCCGGGTCGCGATTGCTCCGGACAGTACGGGCTCCGAGCGGATCGCCGCAGTCGAGGCGGCCATGCGCAGCTGGGAGAACCTCGGCGTGGGCATCCGGTTCGTCACCGTGCCCGACACCGCCTCGGCCGATCTCCGGATTCGGTGGGTCGAACGTTTCGAGCCGGAGCCGGCCGATAGCGCGCGGTCGGGCGTTTCCCGCACCGGCTGGGCGGAAATGACGGGCGATGGCCGTGGCGTCATCGTCAGCGCCGTCGTGACGCTGGCACGGCTCCATCAGACCCGCGTGCTGGAGCGCGAGGAACTCCAGGCGGTTGCTGTGCACGAGTTGGGACACGTGCTGGGTTTACCGCATTCGGCCGACCGGCGCGACGTGATGTATCCGACCGTCCAGGTTGCCGGTCCGTCCGGACGGGATCGCGCCTCCATCGTGCTGCTCTACACGCTCCCGCCGGGGCCGCTTCGGATTCCGTAGCCCGAGCCGGTCGGTTGACCCGGCTTCCGGCCACCCGATTAGCTTCCCGGGGTGGTTCGATTCGGGAGCGATGGAAATGGTGACGTCAGAAACCGTACGAAAAGCGCTCCGGGCCGTGAAAGACCCGGAGCTGGGACTCAACATCGTCGACATCGGTCTGGTCTACGATATCGAGGTGTCGGAGGCCAATGATGTGCATATCAAGATGACGCTGACCTCGCCCGGGTGTCCCTCCGGGCCCGAGATGCTCGAAGATGCCCGGCTGGTTGCCGAGCAGATGGAGGGTGTCAACAGCGCATCGATCGAGTTGGTGTGGGAGCCGTACTGGACCCCGGACAAGATGGATCCGCGGGTCCGCGCCTTTCTGGGGTAGTCGCTCGGCTCAGGTCTGAGCCGCAGTCCGCCGGGCGGTCGAGCGATATACCGGCCTTTCCGGGACCCGGGGCGGTCCTATGCCCCGCGGGTCCCGAGCACCTTCAGGAGTTCGGCGCCGAACTCCTGTGCCTGCCAGCGCCGCACGCCCGGTACCTTCATCAGCTCGTCCACGGTCGTTGGTACGGCACGGGCCACGGCTTCCAGCATCCCGTTGGGCGCCAGGAGTCCGGGAGACAACTGATAGCGCTCCGCCAGGCCGACGCGCCACGCCTTGAGTCGCTCGACCCGCGCGTCGAATGCGGGATCAGGACGATGCCGCGGGCGTCGCTCGAATGCCGGCAACTCCCGGTCGGGAACGGCCAGCCCGCGCGCAATCGCGTCGAGAATTTCCTGGCCGCGCCGCGCCGCATTCTCGGCGCCGACTCCCGGAATCTTGCCGAGCGCTTCGAGTGACTGCGGCTGCGCAGCTGACAGGGTGAGCAGCGGCTCGTTGCCGAGCACGCGGAAGAGGGCCCGGTCCAATCGGGCCGCCGTCCGGTCCCGCCAGACGAAGAGCTCCCGCAACACGGCCAGCCCGCGCCGGTCGAGGTCCCGGGCGCCCTTCATCCGCAGGAAGGCCTCCTCGGGCGGGTCGGGCACCGGCCACTCCACCCGGGACAGGAGCTCGCACTCCTCAGCTGCCCAGCTGGCGCGGCCCGCCCGGGTCAGTTCGTTGAGCAGCTGGCTGCGGAGTTCGGGCAGATAGCGGGTGTCGGTAGCGGCATAGACCACCATCTCGGGCGAGAGCGGTCGTGCGGACCAATCGGCGCGCTGAAACCGTTTGTCGGTGGCCACGCCGAACCGTTCCGAGAGCAGGGCGGCGAGCCCGATGTTCGGCAGGTTGAGGAACTGGGCGGCTACCCGGGTGTCGAAGAGCCGGTGCACCCGGAGACCGGCTTCGCGATGCATCAGGCGAACGTCGTAGTCGGCATCATGAAAGATGAACTCGGTCCGCCCGGCGGCGAGCCAGTCCCGCAGCAGGGTGATGCCCTGCGTACCGAGCGGGTCGATCACGGCGGTGTCGGTGGCCGTCGACAGCTGCAGCAGGTAGACGCGATCGCGGTACTTATGGAAGCTGGCGGCTTCCGTGTCGATTCCCACGACCGGTTCGTCCCCCCACTGTTCGATCAGGCGGCTGAACTCGTCGGGGGTGGTAACGAGGCGAACGGGATCAGCAGTCACTCGCGGCGGCTCGATTGTTCCAGACCGGCGGCGATTTCGTCCAGCGCCTTGGCCAGGGTCTTGAAAAAGTCGGCATCGAGCTGCGGAGTACCGCCCAGCGCGGCGTCGGCGTGGATTTTCCGGGCCAGCCGGGCGGCGTGTCGGATGTAATCAGTCTGGGGCGGCATGGTGCCTGCTCCGGATGGGGTCGCGACCGGTGGTGAACGCCCGAAAGGTAGCGACGGCGACGCCCTCTGGCGTAGTTTCTGATTGGCAACCAGTTCGAAACAGCGAGCGAATCGTGATGCGCGAGGCCGAAGTCGAGTTCGTCGTGGTGCCTGACGATTGTGATGCCGCCGGCTCGATCAGCCATGCGGCGCTGTTGCGGCTGTTCGAACGGGCCCGTTGGGACCAGTTCGCGCGGGGACCCGGCGTGGATGTCTTCGGTCGGCACGGACTGGCGCCGGTGGTTCGTCGCAACGTGCTCGACTGTCATGCCCCGGTCCACGCGGCAGACGTGCTGCGGTTCGGCCAGACGTTGACCCATCTGGGCCGGACCAGTTTCACCCTCCGGCAGCATGCGCGGCGGGCCACCGACGACGGTGCGATTGCGACGGCGGAGTTCGTCTTTGTTTGTGTGGATCGCCAGGGCAAACCGCAGCCGGTTCCCGATGAAGTCGCCCGATTCTTCAACACTCGTCCGAACGCCGAAATGCTCGATCGCCTGACCGTCAACGGAGTGAGCCTGGCCGTCGAGATTCGCGGCTCGGGGCCCGCGCTCGTCTTCGTGCATGGCTTTCCGCTCGATCGGACCATCTTCCGCCATCAGATCGATTCGCTCACCGGGTTTCGCCGGATCGCTCCCGATCTCCGCGGTATGGGCCAGTCCGATGCGCCGGATCTCGGCTACTCCATGGCGACCTATGCCGATGATCTCGCCGCGCTGATCGATGTCCTGGGCGAGGATCGGGTCGTCCTGATCGGGCACTCGATGGGCGGCTACATCGCGTTCGAATTTCTGCGGCGATACCGGGCCCGCGTGGGTGGCCTGGTGCTGATGGATACCCGCCCCGAGGCCGACAGCGCCGAGGGACGCAAAGCCCGCGATCAGTTGGTGACCCGAGTGCGGGATCAGGGGGCGCTCGCGGCCGCCGAAGCGATGCTGCCGCGCTTTTTCACAGCAAGCGTGCCCCCGGAGATCATCCAGTTGGTGCGCGACATGATCGTCCGCACCCCGGTGTCCGGTATCGTCGGCGCGCTCACCTCGATGCGGGACCGTCCCGACAGCACCTCACTGCTGTCGACGCTGGTCGGCGTTCCGACGCTGGTCATGGTGGGCGACGAAGACGTCATCACTCCGCCGGCCATTGCCCAGGCCATGGCCGGCGTGATTCCCGATGCCCGGCTGGTGGAGGTGCCCGGGGCCGGTCATCTGCCCTGTGTCGAACAACCGGTGCCGACCACCCGCGCGATTCTCAAGTTCCTGCAAACGCTTCGTTAGCAGCTGCCTGGCCCGCGCCGCCGGCAGCTCCGCGAATCGTCCGGATGATTTTCGGTCAGCTGAGGAGTTTCAACTTTTTCGTACAGGAAGCGACCGGAATTCATAGGTTGTGAAACCATCTGGGGGGCTCGGGCGTCTAAGTAAGTAAGGCGGCCTGACTCACTTTCCCCGAGTCTCCGCCCCGTAGTTCCTCCAATCCCGGGCCCCAAGGGTGGCGGTTCCACCCTTGGGGCTCACCTCATTGTGGCACCCCCGAATACGACGAAGGCGGCTTCCTGGAAGAAGCCGCCCGACGCGACGCAGGTCCTGAAACCGAGCGGACGACTAGCGCTGCGGCCGCCCCGGCGGCGTCGGACTCGAGAACGAATCCCGGTTCTTGGCCACGTAGGAGGCCAGATTTTCAGGCACTTCCTCTTCAGGGTAGATCGCGCTGACGGGGCATTCCGGCTCGCAGGCACCGCAGTCGATGCACTCGTCCGGATGGATGTAGAGTTGGTCGGCGCCTTCGTAGATGCAGTCGACCGGACACACGTCGACGCAGGCCCTGTCCTTGACGCCGATGCATGCTTCCGTGATTACGTACGCCACAAGTCCTCCAAGATGAACTGCACTGGTCGAGCGGACACAGTATGAGGTGGACGACAACCGCGCAAGGGCCCCCGGCCCCAGCCCGGTCGGCTCAGGCCAGGTGTTGTCGGAAGAACTGCAAGGTCCGGTCCCACGCCAGGTCGGCGTTGGCCTGATGATACACGGCCGGCCTGGTATCGTTGACGAAGGCGTGGTCGGCGTCGTACCAGTGGACCTCGAAGGTCCCGCCCGCCTGGCGAACCCCCTCGGCCAGGCGCTCGACCGTTTCGGCGGGAATCGATCCGTCCCGTTGGCCGAAGTGCCCCTGGACCGGGATCGTGAGCCGGGCCGGGTCGATCGCCACCTTAGGGTGAATACCGTAGAAATCGACCACGGCGCCGATCGACTCCGGATACTGCATTCCGGCATAGAGGGCCAACTGGCCTCCCATACAAAACCCCACGGCGCCCACCCGCTTCGAGGTTACCTCGGCGCGACTCAGCAGGTACGCAGCCGAGCCGTTCAGGTCGGCGCCGACCCGGTCGATGTTGATGGCCATGAAAAGCTTGGCGGCCTCGTCGGGACTCTTGGTCGTTTCGCCGTGGTAGAAGTCGGGAGCCAGGGCCACGAACCCGGCGCGCGCGAAGCGGTCGGCCAGGTCTTTGATGTGATCGACCAGTCCCCACCATTCCTGGATGACGAGGATCCCCGGGCCGGTCCCACTCTCCGGAAGCGCCAGATAGCCGGAGGTAGTGTGTCCGTTGGCCGGATAGCTCACGATGGTGCCCATGGGTCCTCCCGCGCGGTTGGGAATTGAGGAGGAAACATAAGTACCTCGCGCCACCGGGTCCGATGCGCAGGTCTCGAAGTACTAAATGCCTAGAGGAGCGGCGCGGCGAGCTGGATGTGCCGGGGCTCCGGGTCGCCGTAGCGGTCGGTGGAGGTGTACCAGCGGGTCCACTCCTCCCGCAGACAAAAGGCGTCCGCGCCATGGGCGCGATCGATCGAGAGGACACCGTCCAGGTGGTCGATCTCGTGCTGCAGCAGTTCGGCCCGATCGCCCTCGAGGTCGACCTCGTGGGTTGCCCCCTTGGGGTCCTGGTAGCGGACCCGGATCCGGTAAGCGCGTTGGACCCGGACCATCAGATTCGGGAACGAAAAACAGTCATCCCACACCGTGAAGTCCTCGGTGCCGATGTCGATGATCTCGGGGTTGATCAGCGCCCAGGGCTGGTCCATCTCGACATAGATGATCCGGATCGGCGCGCCGATTTGGGGGGCGGCAATCGCCCGTCCGGTGGCAAATCGGGACTGCCAGTCTCGCAGGGTTTCCCGCATGTCGTCGATGACCATGCGCACGGCGGCCGAGCTGGGCTTGGCGACGGGTTCGCATTTGGTCCGGAGGACGGGGTCGCCGAGGCTTCGAATACGATGGACGGCCATCCCCCTAATCTTGTATGTTCTGGTATGGCGGCAAGTGGTAACCGGGATTTCAAGCGGAGTATTACAGCATACTCCTAAGCGAGGTGGAGTGGGGTACGGCAATTTAAAATGAGAATCATCCGCATTTCACGATGTCGAAGTGCCCGTTTCACAACGGGTTACATTTCAGCCATTCTCATTTGACAATTCCGACTATTTCACTTAGGATTGCGAGTTGCGTCCCTGGGTGCGGCGCAATGAACGAGGATGGGCAATGAGCGATTCAGTCGAGACGCTGGTCAACCGCGAGTACAAATGGGGCTTCGTCACCGACATCGAGTCGGACACGATTCCGCCCGGGTTGTCCGAGGATGTGGTGCGCTTCATCTCGGAAAAGAAGGGTGAACCGGCCTTTCTGCTCGAGTGGCGGCTCAAGGCGTATCGCAGCTGGCTCAAGATGACCGAGCCGCACTGGCCCAACGTCAAATATCCCCCGATCGACTATCAGTCGATCGTCTATTACTCCGCGCCGAAAACGCAGAAGCCGCTCGGCAGCCTCGACGAGGTCGATCCCAAGCTGCTGGAGACCTACACCAAGCTGGGCATTCCGCTCACCGAGCAGAAGATCCTCTCCGGTGTCGCGGTCGACGCCGTGTTCGACAGCGTCTCGGTCGGCACCAGCTACAAGAAGCAGCTGGGCGAGATGGGCATCATCTTCTGCTCCTTCTCCGAAGCGGTTCGGGAGCATCCGGAGCTGGTGCAGCGGTACCTGGGCTCGGTGGTTCCCGCCAGCGACAACTTCTTCGCGGCGCTCAATTCCGCGGTCTTCAGCGACGGCTCCTTCGTGTATGTGCCGAAGGGCGTGCGCTGTCCGATGGATCTCTCCACCTATTTCCGGATCAACGCCCAGAACACCGGGCAGTTCGAGCGGACCCTCATCATCGCCGATGAAGGGGCGACGGTGAGTTACTTGGAGGGATGTACCGCGCCCAAGCGCGACGAAAACCAGCTCCATGCCGCCGTGGTCGAGCTGGTGGCGCTGGAAGGGGCGACCATCAAGTACTCGACCGTGCAGAACTGGTACGCCGGCGACGACGAGGGTAAGGGCGGGATCTTCAACTTCGTGACCAAGCGCGGCAAGTGCGCCGGCGCCCGCTCCAAGATTTCCTGGACCCAGGTCGAGACCGGGTCCGCCATCACCTGGAAATATCCCAGCGTCATCCTGCAGGGCGACGAGTCGATCGGCGAGTTCTACTCGGTGGCCGTGGCCAACGGACGGCAGCAGGCCGACACCGGCACCAAGATGATCCATATCGGCCGCGGCACGAAGAGCACCATCGTGTCGAAGGGCATCTCCGCGGGCCAGGGTCAGAACAGCTACCGCGGCCTGGTCAAGATCATGCCGCGTGCGCATGGCGCGCGGAACTACACCCAGTGCGACTCGATGCTGATCGGGAACCGGTGTGGCGCACACACCTTCCCCTATATCGACGTCCAGAATCGCTCGGCGGCACTGGAGCACGAAGCGTCGACCTCGAAGATCGGTGAGGATCAGATCTTCTACCTGAAGCAGCGTGGCCTCAACACGGAACACGCCATCTCGGTCGTGGTGAACGGCTTCTGCAAGGAAGTCTTCCGGGAACTCCCGATGGAGTTCGCGGTCGAAGCGCAGAAGCTCTTGGGCATCAGTCTCGAAGGCAGCGTCGGATAACTACGGAGTAAGTGCACACGTGGCGCCGTTACTGGAAATCAAAGACCTCCGCGCCCGCGCGGGCGACAAGGAGATCCTCAAGGGTCTCTTCCTGACCGTCAATGCGGGTGAGGTGCATGCGATCATGGGCCCGAACGGTTCGGGCAAGAGCACCCTGGCGCAGGTCATTGCCGGACATCCCGCCTACGAGATCACGGGCGGCGAGATCATCTATCAGGGCGAGGATCTGGCGGAACTCGAACCGGAGGAGCGGGCGCAGGCCGGCATCTTCCTGGCCTTCCAGTATCCCGTCGAAATTCCCGGCGTGACCAACGCCTACTTCCTCCGCGCCGCCTACAACGAAATCCGCAAGGCGCGCGGCCAGGAGGAGCTCGATCCGATCGACTTCCTCGACCTGCTCGAGTCGAAGCTGGATCTGGTCGAATGGGGTCCGGAGATCGTGCAGCGGGCGGTCAACGCGGGCTTCTCCGGCGGTGAGAAGAAGCGGAACGAGATCCTGCAGATGGCGATTCTCGAGCCCAAGCTGGCTCTGCTCGACGAAACCGACTCCGGGCTGGACATCGATGCGCTCCGCATCGTGGCCAACGGCGTCAATGCGCTCCGGCGCCCCGACAACGCCTATGTCGTGGTGACGCACTACCAGCGCCTCCTCAACCATATCGTGCCCGATTTCGTGCACGTGCTGGCCGATGGGCAGATCGTCCGGTCCGGCGGCAAGGAGCTGGCCCTCGAACTCGAAGCCAAGGGCTACGAATGGCTGACCGGGGCGGTGGAGGCCAGCGCGTGATCGAGACGTACCTCCGGCAGTACGAAGCGCAGAGCGCCGATGCCGCCGGCTTGCCTCCCTGGCTCCAGCGGCTCCGCCGCTCGGCCATTGATGGCTTCCAGCAGGCCGGGTTCCCGACGGCCAAGGATGAAGAATGGCGCTTCACCCCGGTCGCGCCCATCGCGGGGGTGGAGTTTGCCGCCGCGGGTGGCACGGCGACGGTCACGGCCGCCGATCTGGAGCCGTTTCTCTTCGGCCATCCGGAGTGGACCCGGCTCGTCTTCGTCAACGGCCTGTTCGCGCCCGAGCTCTCCAGCAGCCCGGCGACGGAAGGACTGACCGCGACGACCCTGGCCGTGGCGCTTGCTGCGGAGCCGGAAATCCTGGAGCGTCATCTGGGCCAGCACGTCTCGCCCGACGCGACGCCTTTCACGGCGCTCAATACCGCCCTGTCGCGCGACGGAGCCCTGGTGCGCATCGCGGCGCGCGCGGAGATCGAAACCCCGATTCACCTGGTCTTCGTCAGCACCGCCGAAGCCGATGGCGTGGCCATCCACCCGCGCGCACTCGTCCTGGTCGAACGCGAGGCGCGGGCGCAGCTGGTTGAGAGCTATGTGACACTGGCGCCGGGCGCCCGGTACTGGACCAACCCGGTCTGCGAGATTTCGATGGCCGAAGGGTCCTGGATCGAGCACAGCCGGATTCAGCGGGAGAGTGAAGCCGCGTTCCACACCGGCTTCACCCAGGTCAATCAGTGGCGCGACAGTCACTACCGTTCGTTCTCGCTCGCCATGGGCGGCGCGATTGCTCGGCACAATCTGCACACCCGGCTCAACGCGCCCAACACCGAGGCGCTCTTGTACGGCCTCTCGCTGGCGCACGGCGATCAGCTGATCGACAACCACACGGTGGTCTTCCACGATCAGCCCGACTGCCGCAGCTGGGAAGTCTACAAGGCGATCTTGGACGATCGGTCGCACGGCGTCTTCAACGGCAAGATTTTCGTGCAGCCGATTGCGCAGAAGACCGACGCCAAGCAGACCAATCGGACCCTGCTGCTGTCGGATACGGCCAAGATCGACACCAAGCCGCAGCTCGAGATCTTTGCCGACGACGTGAAATGCACTCACGGTGCCACGGTCGGCAACCTCGATCCGCTCTCGGGATTTTATCTTCAGAGCCGAGGAGTTCCGGCGGAGATGGCCAAGCGGATTCAGACCTACGCATTTGCGGCGGAAGTGCTCGAAGAAATTTCGTCCGCCCCGGTGCGCGACGCGCTCGATATCCTGGTGCACGCCAGGCTCGGCACGGTGCGCTGAAGGAGGAGTGGTGGCCAGTGAGACGATGACCAGCGGCGCCCCCGACTCGACGGGGGCGTTCGTGCCAGTAGGCACCTGGAATCCCGAAGCGATCCGACCGGATTTCCCGATGCTCGCGCGGCAGATCCGTGGCGCCCCGTTGGCGTATCTCGACAACGCCGCCACCGGCCTGACGCCGCAGTCGGTGATCGACGAGATGGTGCGATACTATCGGGACGTCACGGCCAATGTCTCGCGCGGCGTTCACACCGCGAGCCAGGAAGCGACGGCTCGCTACGAGGCCGTGCGCGAACAGACGGCCGGTTTCCTCAATGCCGGCGCCGCCGATGAGGTGGTCTTTACGCCGGGCACCACGGCCGGGATCAATCTGATTGCCCAGTCATATGGCCGTTCGGTGCTCAGGCCGGGCGACGAAATCCTGGTGTCCGAGATGGAGCACCACTCCAATCTGGTGCCGTGGCAGCTGATTGCCGAGCAGACGGGGGCGCGGGTACGGGGCATCCCGATTACCGATGCAGGCGACCTCGATCTGGCCTGGCTGGAGCGGCACCTGACCGATCGCACCAAGGTGGTGGCGGTCTGCCACGTCTCCAACGTACTGGGCACCGTCGTGCCGATCGCGCAGGTTGCGAAGCTGGCGCATGCCATGGGGGCGGTGTGCGTCGTCGACGGCGCTCAGGCGGCACCGCACCTGGCGGTCGATCTCCAGGCGTTGGGCTGTGACTTCTATGTCCTGTCCGTTCACAAGCTGTTCGGACCAACCGGACTCGGCGTGCTGTGGGGCCGACGGGCATTGTTCGAGCGGATGCCGCCCTGGATGGGTGGCGGCGGTATGATTGCCAAAGTCGAGATCGAACGGTCGACCTTCCTGCCCGCGCCGGCCCGTTTCGAGGCGGGTACCCCGCCCATCGCGGAGGTCTTTGGCCTGGGCGCGGTGATCGACTATTTGGCCGGCTGGGATCGGAGCGCCGCGGAACGGCACGAGCGTGACCTGGTCCGGTATGCGACGGAACGCCTGGAAGCCATTCCTGGTGTCGTGATTCACGGGCGCAGCCGAACCAAGGTCGGTCTGGTTACGTTCACGGTCGACGGGGTGCATCCGCACGATGTCGGCACCGCGCTCGACGCGGGCGGTGTCGCGGTGCGCGCGGGTCATCACTGCGCCCAGCCGTTGATGGTGCGGCTCGGGGTGCCGGCGACGGTGCGAGCCTCGTTTGCGCCGTACAACACCCGCGATGAGGTCGATGCCCTGGTGGCCGGCGTCGAACGGGCCAGGAAGGTCTTCGGGCAATGAGCGAACTGGACGAGCTCTATCAGAGTGTGATCCTCGATCACAATCGGTCGCCCAGGAATTTCCGGGCGCTGACCGAGTCGTCGGGACATGCCGAAGGACGCAATCCGCTCTGTGGCGATAGCTTCGAAGTCTGGGTCGACGTCAAGGATGGTGTGGTGGCCGACGTGTCGTTCCTGGGCCAGGGGTGCGCGATTTCGAAGGCGTCGGCGTCGGTGATGACGACGTCCATCAAGGGCAAGACGCTGACGGAAGCCAGGGCGCTGTTCGATCGCTTTCACGGGTTGGTGACCGGCGGCTCCGCCCAGAGCGCGACGCCGGCCGACGCGGGCGGTGGACGGCTACCGCTCGGCAGCCTGGGCGCTTTTGCGGGGGTGGCGGCGTTTCCGATTCGGGTCAAATGCGCGACGCTGGCCTGGCACACCATGCTCAAGGCGATCGAGCCCGCCGCGGCCGAGGGACAGACGGATCCAACGAACCTGAAAGGTATCTGAGCGAATATGCCGTACGATGAACGTTTGGTGGCGCCGATGCGCGCCGAAGTGACGCAACTCAACGTCAAGGAACTCCGCACGGTGGCGGATGTCGACGCGGCGCTGGGCGATCCGAAGGGGACACAGCTCCTCTTTGTCAATTCCGTCTGCGGTTGTGCTGCCGGTGCCGCGCGTCCAGGTCTGGCGCGCGCGCTCCAGCACGACGTGCTTCCCGGAGAGACGCTGACCGTCTTTGCCGGCCAGGATGTCGACGCCACGGCCCGGGTGCGCAGCTACTTTGCCGACTATCAGCCGAGTTCGCCATCGATGGCCCTGCTCAAGGACGGCGAGGTCGTCTACTTCATGCATCGCTATCAGATCGAAGGCCGAGGCCCGGACGCGATCGCGGCCGACCTCAAGGCGGCGTTCGATCAGCACTGCGCCTCGTAGTCATGAGCGGGCACGTCTTCCATCCGGGTCATGAGGAGCTCCACGGGGTCACCGTCACGGTGAGTGGCGCCTCGGGAAAGACCTACCTGGGCCGCTACCACGAGCGCCGTCCCTCCGGGGTGGTGCTGAGGGACGTCGGTATTCACGATCCGGCGACGTCCGACCTGTCGCTCGCGGCCTGGCTCGAGCGGCAGCGGAAGTTCGGGGTTCGAATCGAACAGCGCACCATGGTCGTTCCTGAAGGGGAAGCCGGCGACATCGCCCGATTTTCCGATCTCTGAAGTGTCGTTTGCATCGGTCTGTCCTGAGAAGGGCAGGCCGATGTTCCCTCCATCTCCTCCCGCCTTCGGTACCCTGACCCGCTCGCCCCTTCGATCCCTTCTGATTCTATAGAAGTATGAATAGCAACTACTAATGTTGGTTGTCGGCGGGTATTGCGCGATGTGATGTGTCAAGTAAAATTGACACATCGTAAATGATCCTTTACGTCTCGAGGAGAGGCTCGGGTTCGGCATGACCAGGCGTAACACCGATTTCGCGGTCCGAACGATCGGTTTCGCGGTGCTTTCGGCGGTGCTGATCACGGCCGTGGCCATGCTCGGCCGGGCCGGGCTCATCCCGCGCGAGTTGCGGGCGGTCGCGGGTCTCGTCCCGAACATCCCACTCGTGTTCTGGTACTTGGGGATCAGCCGCTGGCTCAAGGAGATCGACGAGTTGGAGCGGATGATTCATCTCGAGGCGCTGATGGTGCAGTTCGCGCTCACCGGGATTGCGGTGATGTCCTATGGCATGCTGGCGCGGCTCGGGGTCCTCCCCGATTTCCGGGTGACCGACGCTTTTCCTTATGTGTGGCTTGGCATGTTCGGGTTCTGGTATCTCGGATTCCTGGCCGTGCGGCGCAAGTACCGGTGATCAATCGACTCCGGGTATTGCGCGCCGAGCGGGGCTGGTCGCAAGCGGAGCTGGCGGAACGGCTCGGCGTCTCGCGCCAGACCGTCAACGCGATCGAGACCGGGAAGTACGACCCGAGTCTGCCGCTCGCGTTCGGGATCGCCCGGGTCTTCGGGCATCCGATCGAGGCAATCTTCGACCCCAACGGCAACGGACCGCCGGGGGATCATGGCGATGTGACGAGTGCGTAGTGTGGTTGGAACCCTATCAGGGAAGGACGGGTCGATGGCCGAGACGGTGATTTCCGTCAACGGAGTGACCAAACGGTTCTCCGGTCATGTGGCGGTTCAGGACCTTTCGCTCAGCATACCGAGGGGCGGGATCTTCGGTTTGCTGGGTCCGAATGGCGCGGGGAAGAGTACGACCATCCGGATGATCATGAACATCATCGTTCCGGACGAAGGTCGAGTCGACCTGTTCGGCAGTAAGGCGGGCGCCCGGGATCAATCGGGTCGGATCGGATTCCTGCCCGAGGAGCGTGGACTCTACAAGAAGATGAAGGTGCTCGATCACCTGATCTTCCTGGCGGAAACCAAGGGGCTGTCGCGCCGCGCCGGACGGGACAAGGCGGTCGAGTGGCTCCGGCGGCTGGATCTGTCGGACTGGACCAATAAAAAGGTCGAAGATCTGTCGAAGGGCATGCAGCAGAAGGTCCAGTTCATCGGCACCCTGCTCCACGATCCCGAGCTGGTGATTCTGGACGAGCCGTTCAGCGGCCTCGATCCCGTCAACAGCCGGGTGATGCGAGAGGTGGTCGTGGAGGTCGCGCGGACGGGACGGACGGTGCTCTTCTCGACCCACATCATGGAGCACGCGGAACAGATGTGCGACCGGATTGCCATCATCGCGCACGGAAAGAAAGTGGTCGATGGCGGTCTGGCCGAGATCAAGCGTGAGTTCGGCGGCAAGCACGTCAACCTGACCTTCAGCCGGGATGGCGATCGGGCAGCGCCGGTGCTGGCCGACCGGCGGTTGGTGGGCCGGGTCGAAGATCGGGGGGCAAGCGCCGAAGTCGAGCTGGCGCCGGGTGGAGATCCCGATGCGCTGCTCGCCGAGCTGGTGCGGGCCGGGGTGGGGCTTTCCCGGTTCGAGGTCGCCGAGGCGTCGCTGCAATCCATCTTCATCGCCAAAGTCGGGGCCGATGGCGCCCGTCCCTACGCCGTTACCGAGGAAAGCTGAGGAATCGATATGGGAAAGATTCTCGCTGTCGTACGCCGGGAGTTCGTGGAGCGGGTCCGGACCAAGGCGTTCATTCTCGGTACGATTCTGGGGCCGGTGTTTTTCGGCGCCCTCGCCATCCTGCCGTCGCTGATCCTGACTCGGCAGAGCAGTGGCCAGCGCATCGTCGTCGTCGACGGCGCGCCCGGCGACTTCGGAGCGCGCGTCGAGCAGGTCCTGGCTGCGGCGCAGAACCGGCAGTCCCAGGAGGCGACCTACGCCCCGATCCGGATTGCGGCCTCTGGCCGGGTCCAGGACGTGGTCGACTCACTGGTGCCGCTCACCGGCGTGTCCAAAAAGCAGAATGCCAACGCGTTGGACGGGCTGCTGATCCTCGATGAAGGCGCCGTGACGACCGGGAAGCTCCGGTACTTCGGTAAAAACGTCGGCAGCATGGAGGACATGCGCGAGCTGCGCACCAACCTGACGCCGGTCCTGGTGTCGGAGCGGCTCAGCGCCGTCGGGGTCGATCCCGGCGTGGCGATGAAGGCCTCGACGCCCGTCAACCTCGAGACCCGGAAGGTGACGGAAGGCCGGCTGACGGAAGAGAGCGGCGCTTCGACCTTCATCCTCGCGTATGCCATGGGCATCATCCTGTACATGGCGCTGGTGCTCTACGGCACCCAGGTCATGACCTCGGTGATCGAGGAGAAGTCGAATCGGATCGTCGAAGTGCTGGTGTCGAGTTTGACCCCCTTCCAGATGATGCTGGGCAAGGTGCTCGGTGTCGGTCTCGTCAGCCTGCTGCAGCTGGGGATCTGGGTCAGCGCGCTCTTCGTCTTCCAGAAATATCAGGCGCAGATCGTGGGACTCTTCGGCGTGAGCGCGGCTTCCGGTGGCGGGATGGCGTCGATGCTCCCGTCGATGGATCCGATGCTCATCGTCGTCTTCCTGCTCTTCTTCGTGCTGGGTTTCCTGTTCTACTCGTCGGCGTACGCCGCGATCGGTTCGATGGTCAACACGGTACAGGAAGCGCAGCAGCTGCAGACCCCGGTGGTCGTCCTGACCCTGGCCGGCTGGTTCAGCGGCTTTGCGTTGCTGCGTGATCCGACCAGCACCTATGCGCAGGTGGCGAGCCTGATTCCGCCGCTGGCGCCGTTCGTGGTACCGGTGCGGTATTCGATTGCGCGGATTCCGCTGCCGGAGCTCTTGCTCTACATCCTCGCGATGGTGGCGGGGCTGGTCCTGATCGTGTGGCTGACGTCCCGGATCTATCGGGTCGGCATCCTGATGTACGGCAAGCAGGCGTCGCTCAAGGATATGTGGCGCTGGATCCGGACGGCTTGATGCAGGGCTAGGCAAGGCAGGAGATACCGGTGCAGGGGTTCGTCGATCTCGGCGGCCCCTCATCCGGATGCTGTTCACGTCATTCTGAGGATGGGGCCGTGTCGACACGTTTTCTCTGCAGTGCTCTGTTGTTCGTGGTAGCGGCGTCGCCGGTCGCGGCCCAGCGCGATGCCTTCGTGCTTCGGAGCGG
The DNA here is from genome assembly GCA_037189525.1 of Gemmatimonadales bacterium. Classification (GTDB taxonomy): domain Bacteria; phylum Gemmatimonadota; class Gemmatimonadetes; order Gemmatimonadales; family GWC2-71-9; genus SHZU01. Next base: position 358,744 of record JBBCJC010000002.1, on the reverse strand, counting down.
TTCCGACACGATTGCCGTCGAGCAGTTCACCCGGACTGCAAAGGGCGTGGACGCGGATGTGCTGGTCAAGGCAATGGGCGTTCGCTTCGGGCTGTCGGCCGTCCTGGGTGCGGATGGTTCGGTCCGGACGCTGACCAACCGGGCGTGGAGTGCCACCGATGCGGCGGACGCGCCCGCCCGCCAGACTGCCGTGCTCACCTTCCAGGGCGACTCGGTCATTGCGGACCTGGCGTCGGGCGAGCAGAAGCAACAGCAACGGCTCGCCACCCGGGCCGGGGCGCTCCCGCTGGTCAACCCGACGTTCTCGCTCTTCGAGCTGATACTCGAGCGCTTTCGGCGTGCGGCCACCGACTCGGCCGAGTATCCGGGGTTCATGGTGGCGGGCGGCCAGACGCTCCCGATCACGGTCAAGCGGCAGGGTGCGGATTCGGTGTTGGTTTCGATGGCCGGCGGCGACGTGCGACTCCGAGTCGATCCGCAGGGGCGGATCCTGGGCGGGAACATCCCGGTGCAACGTCTGACCATTGAACGGGTTCGGGCGCAGGCCAGTCAGCTCGCGGTGGAGAAGCCGGACTATTCGGCGCCGGCGGGTGCACCGTATACGGCGGAAGACATCGTGATTCCTACGCCAATGGGGCATACGCTGGCTGGGACGATCACGATTCCCAAGGGAGCGAGTGCGCGGGCCCGGGTACCGGCCATCGTCACTATCACGGGCTCGGGGTCGCAGGATCGGGATGAAGCGATCGCGTTGTTCAAGGGTTATCAGCTCTTCCGCGAAATTGCGGATACGCTGGGCCGCCGGGGCATTGCGGTGTTGCGGATGGATGACCGGGGCTATGGCGGGTCGGGCGGCAATGCAGCTACGTCGACCTCCGCCGACTTCGCAAAGGACATCCAGGCTGGGCTTGCGTACCTTCGGACCCGGCCGGAGATCGATCCGACCAAGCTGGCGCTGGTTGGTCACAGCGAGGGCGGGCTCATTGCGCCCAAGGTTGCAGCGGAGGAACCGGCGTTGGCCGGGATCGTGCTGCTCGCGGGTACGGCGTACGAGGGGCGGTCGATCCTGACCTTCCAGTTGTCGAACAACATCAAGAACGACACGTCACTGACGCCGGCGCGACGCGATTCGGCGCTCGCGGGCGTATCCGCGATCATCGACTCCGCAGCGGCGACGTCGCCGTGGATGCGATACTTCATCGAGTACGATCCGAGTGCGACCGCGCGCAAGGTCACGACGCCGGTGCTGATTTTGAACGGGGCAACGGATCAGCAGGTGACGGTCGATCACGTGCCGCTGCTCGAGAAGGCATTCAAGGAAGCGGGCAATCGCGATGTCACGGCGAAGATCCTCCCGAACTTGAATCACCTCTTCGTCTATGATCCGGACGGCTTCCCGGGCCGGTATACTCAGCTGCCGTCATTTGCGGTCGACAAGGAGACGTTAGGCCTGGTGGCGGACTGGCTGGCCAAACGGCTGATCAAGCCTGCCAGCTGATGATCTGAGCACGGCTGGCCGGTTGCGACCGGGATCCGGACAATTCGGGGGGCGCCCTTCTGTTTTGGGAGGGCGCCCCTAGTTTTTCCCGGATGGATACGTTCGACGTTCTGGTGATCGGCGGTGGGCATGCTGGGGCCGAGGCGGCTGCGATGGCGGCGCGCCTGGGTGCCAGGACGCTCCTGCTGACCCAGAATCTCGAGACCATCGGCCAGATGTCATGTAATCCGGCCATCGGCGGGATCGCCAAGGGAACGGTGGTTCGTGAGGTCGACGCGCTGGGCGGGGTGATGGGCCGGGCAACCGACCGGGCGCGGATCCAGTTCCGGATGCTCAACAAGTCGAAGGGGCCGGCGGTCTGGTCGCCTCGGGCGCAATGCGACCGGGGCCTCTATCGGCGCGCGGTGCGGAGCGAGCTCGAGCGGCTGCCCGGTTTGCGGTTTGCCCAGGGGACGGTGGCGCGCCTGCTGGTGGTGCGCGACCGGGTGACGGGTGTGGTCACCACCGATGGGCGCGAGTATCGGGCCCGGGCGGTCGTTCTGACGGCGGGCACCTTTCTCAGGGGCCGGATCTTCATGGGTCTCGAGACCCAGATTCCGGCCGGAAGGGCGGGGGAACCGCCCGCGGTAGACGTTGCGCAAGACATTGAGGATCATGGACTTACGGTCGAACGCTTCAAAACGGGGACGCCTCCCCGGATCGACGGTCGTTCGATCGACCTGAGCGCCTTCGAGCGACAGGACAGCGATCGGGCGCCGTACTGGTTTTCGTATCATGTCCGGCACCCGCATCCTGCACAGCTGCCGTGCTATCTGGCGCATACCGGTGACCGGCTCAAGGAGATCATCACTGCGCAGCTGATGCAGTCGGCCCTCTACGGCGGGGCGATCAGCGGCCGGGGGCCGCGGTACTGTCCCTCGATCGAGGACAAGATCCAGCGCTTTCCCGACGCCGCTCGGCATCAGGTCTTTCTCGAGCCCGAGGGGCACGACACGCACGAGATGTATGTCAACGGGCTCTCGACCTCGTTGCCGGCGCCGGTCCAGCTCGAGTTTCTGCGCAGCATCCGGGGCCTCGAGCGGGTGGAGATGACCCGGCCGGGCTACGCGATCGAGTACGACTACTACCCGCCGACCCAGCTCGATCGGACCCTGGCGGTGCGGTCGATCGCGGGGCTCTACTTTGCGGGACAGATCAACGGAACAACGGGGTACGAGGAGGCGGCAGGCCAGGGAATCGTCGCGGGTCTCAATGCCGGTCTGTACTCCCTCGATCGCGACCCGGTGACCTTTGGCCGGCAGGACGGGTTCATCGGGGTGCTGGTCGACGATCTCGTCACCCGCGGCGTCGATGAACCGTACCGGCTCTTCACCTCCCGATCGGAGTTCCGGCTGCTGCTCCGACAGGACAATGCGCTTCGTCGGCTCTTGCCTGTGGCGACTCGGCTGGGGCTGCTGACGGACGAGGAGCGTCGCGGGGCTGAGAGCAGGCTCGAAGCGGAAGAGCGAGTGCTGGCCAGTGCGATGGCAACGAACGTTCAGCCTGATGGAGCAAATTCAGTCCTTGCCGGAATTGGTGAGCGGACGATCACGGAGGCAACGAGGATTTCTGATTTGGTCAAGCGTCCCGGGGTGCCGCTGGTGGAGCTTCTGGCGCTCGCGGGCGTGCAGCATGACGCCGATGAGGCCGAGTGGGCCCAGATCGAGCTCCGGTACGGTGGCTATCTCGAGCGGGAGCGCGAGATGGCGAGCAAGCTTTCGGAACTCGAGTCGTTCGAGCTTCCGGACGACATCGAGTACCGGGCCTTTGCCTCGGTTTCCTTTGAGGCCAGGGAAAAACTTTCGGATCGGCGCCCTTCGACGCTGGGGCAGGCGTCGCGGATTCCTGGTATTTCTCCGAGCGACCTTCATTCCGTAGCGATGGAGGTGACGAAGCGTCGTAGGAGCTCGTAGAATCCCCCGATCTCATATGATCGGTTCACTTTCTCCGGTAAACCGGCAGGCGAAGGTTTCACGTGAAACACCAAGTCAGCCAACTCAGTCCTACAGGTCCCCGCTGACTGTTCAGTTCTCCATGGTCCTCCATTCCCGTTCCCACGCCAGAATCCAGGCTTCCATCCCACTCTGATCGCTCGTTGAACAGCGAACTCGCGGCGCTGGTCTCAGGAGACAGGACCAAGTTGTGCCGGCTTGGTCAGAAGTATTGGGTGGGCATCCTGATCGACTAACAAGCGATAGTCGACTCATGGGGGGGCACTTCTGAGGTGCGACGCTCGTTGGCCGGTTCTTCCGAAGCTGCTTCACGTGAAACACGCGATCCCGCTTTCCGTCCTGGGGACGCCATCTGGATATCGGATGTTTCACGTGAAACAGATCGGCTACGTCGGGTAGGCCTGGTTGTTTCGTGCCGGAATCGAGGCGACCTGCTATCCCGACCGAACCGTGTGGTTCGGAGTACGTGCCTGGATCTTGGTAATGGTAGAACAGGGCCGAAGCCGGTTAGCCACGGGAGAGGTGTCGATTTGGTAGATGTCGGAAGGGCGTTGGTGCTTTCGTGTATGGTCGTTGCCCTTTTCCCCGTGGTCTCTCACTCTCTCTGGGCTGAGAAAATCGAAACCCCTGTCCCTTACATCCAATGGCGTCGTAATGAAGGTTCTTTCGTTCCCCCCCCATACGTCGCGCTACGACGTTTACCGCTTTTAGTGTAGAAGACACGCGTGACGGCGCGTTCTCTCCGTTCGCCTCTCAAGGTAAGAGCGAACCCACTCCGTGTTTGCTAAGGTCGCCAGTTGATCTGGAGGCGAGATGTGCTGTGGGGATCGTCGTTCCGTCCGATACGCCGAGCTCGTGCACCGGTGTCTGCATTGACTAGGATGTCCCTTCACGTCGTAGATGACCCCGATTCCTGAGTGCCGTCTAGTTCAACGCTGGCATGAGGTTGGTACCGTTCAGCGCCTTGAGTCCTTGTGCTGGACCCATGTGCTGTTGGGGTCATTCGTATTGCTCATTGTCGATATACGGCGCCCAGAGGCCAATCACTCTAAAGACGTGCCGCCTCTAACCCGCAGAGGGCAGGGGTATCCTTCGCTCACGTCGATCCGGGGTGGATGGGGATGGTGATCGGGGTAATCGCGGGCCTTCGGTGCTATCAACAGGAATGCGGATGCAGGTGTATGTCTTCATCGTGGTTGCCTGTGCTCTGAATACACGGCCTTTGGTGATGCCGCGTTCTGAAGAACCCACCTGACGGAACTTCGTGCGCCTGCTGCATTTACGGATTGCCAGGTGCGGCGTATATTCGGTGTCCCCCGTGGGGTGCCTGTTTGGTGGGTTGTCCTGTAAGTCGTTTAATGGCAACAACTTGAGAGGTTTATGGCGCGGATCATCGCGGTCGCGAACCAAAAAGGTGGCGTCGGCAAGACGACCACGGCGGTCAATCTCGCGGCCTCTCTTGCGATTGCTGAGCAGCGGACGCTCCTGATCGATGCCGATCCGCAGGCCAACGCCACCAGCGGCGTCGGCCTCGACAAAAACGCCGATCGGCCCTCCCTGTATGACCTCCTGGTCGAGGAGCGGCCCGCAATCGATGCGATCGTGCGCGACGGCGAACTCCCCTATCTCGCGACCATCCCGTCGAACCAGGAACTGGTAGGCGCCGAATTGGAGTTGGTTGGCCTGCCGCGGCGGGAAACCCGGTTGCGCGGCGCGCTTGCGCAGGTAGCGGATGACTTCGATTTTGTCCTGATCGACTGTCCGCCGTCGCTCGGACTGATCACCCTCAACGTGCTGACCGCGGCGGACGGCGTGCTGATCCCGATCCAGTGCGAGTACTACGCGCTCGAAGGAATCTCGCAGCTGCTCAACACGGTCCGCCTGGTCCAGCAGAACTTCAATCCGGACCTGGCGATCGAAGGGGTGTTGCTCACCATGTACGATGCGCGCCTCAATCTGTGCCGCCAGGTCGCCGACGAGGCGAAAGAGTACTTCGGCGCCAAGATGTTCAAGACCGTGATTCCGCGGAATGTCCGTCTCGCGGAGGCCCCCAGCTTCGGTAAACCCATTCTGATGTACGACGTGCAGTCGGTTGGTGCGAAGAGTTATCTCGCCGTTGCGCAGGAGCTGCTCAAACGCGCGCGTGGCGCGGCGGGCGCTCGGGAGGACGTATGAGCGAAACGCCAGGTCGTCGTCTGGGTCGCGGGCTCGAGGCCCTGCTCGGCCCGATCTCGAAAGAAGAAGCGCAGGCGGAGGGCGCGCTGCGCGAATTGCCCGTCGGCGTGATCGAGCCCAATCCCTACCAGCCCCGCCGGATCTTCACGCCGGAAGCCATTCAGGAACTCTCCGATTCGATCGATGCCTCGGGGCTCCTGCAGCCGATCGTGGTTCGCTCGAAACCCGGCGGCCGCTTTGAATTGATTGCCGGTGAGCGGCGATGGCGCGCGGTGCAGCGGCTCGGTTGGCAGAAGGTGCCCGCGGTGGTGAAGGAGGTCGACAACCAGGCCCTCCTCACGCTGGCGCTGATCGAGAACCTCCAGCGCGACGATCTCTCCGCGATCGACGAAGCGGTGGGCTACGAACGACTGGTTCGTGAGTTTGATCTGGGCCAGGCCGAGATCGCGCGCTTGGTGGGGAAGAACCGGGCCACCATTGCCAACTCGCTCCGTCTCCTCAAATTGCCGGCCGAGATTCAGGCGCTGGTGCAGCGCAAGGTGCTCAGCGAAGGTCACGCCCGCGCCCTGCTTGGCCTGGCGGACGAGCGCCAGATGGCCCGCCTGGGCCAGGCGGCGGTCCAAGGCGGCTGGTCGGTGCGCGACCTCGAAAGCCGGGTGCGCGGCGAGGTGCCGGGCGGGCGGAAGCGAACCACCAAGACGCCGGAACGAACCCAGTCGGCCGAGACGCGACGCGTCGAGGAAGTGCTGCGGGATCGACTGCAGACCGAGGTCCGGGTCACCGCCCGACGCAAAGGGCGCGGCTTCGTCACCATCAGTTACTTCTCCAACGACGATCTCGCACGGGTGCTCGAAAAGATTCTGGGCGAGCCGTTCGGCGGATGAAGGGGCCCCGCCGTGGGGTGACGGTCAGCGTCGTTCGCGATGGCGACCTCACGTCCACGACATACCGCCTGTCGGCGGTGGCATTCCGGGCCGTCATCGCCGGGGTGATTGCGGTGGGCGTCATCCTGGTACTCGGCATTGCGCTCTACGCTCCGATTGCGCGCCAAGCGTCACGGGTGCCCGGTCTCGAACGCGAGATCGGCCGGCTGACGCTCGAAACGGGGCGGATTCGCGAGCTGGCCGCGGCGCTCGAATCGATGGAAGGGAGCTACGGCAAGCTGCGCAGCATGGTTGGCGCCGACAGGATTCCCGATCCGGTCGGCTTCGTCGGCGCGATCCTGGTGGCACCGGCCATCGAGGTGACGGTCGGCGGACCGCGGCGCCGCTTCCAACCCGGTCCCTCGGTGCCAGCGCACTGGCCGTTCGACGAGGCCGGATATCTCACTCGCGGCCAGGTGCCGGCCGGAGCCCAGGACGAAGCTCATCCCGGCATCGATCTCGCGGTGCCGGTCGGGACGCTGGTTCGGGCGGTCGGCGGGGGAACCGTTCGGCAGACCGGCGATGACCCTCACTACGGCCTGTTCGTGCTGATCGAGCATCCGGACGGGTACGAATCGATGTATGGACACATGTCTCGGATCACCACGGCCGTCGGGCGACAGGTCCCCGCCGGGGAAGTGATCGGCCGCAGTGGCAACACCGGGCGATCCTCGGCGCCGCACCTCCACCTCGAGATCCGCCGCGAAGGCACCTCGGTCGATCCGCTGACTCTGATTCGGGAAGGACGCTGACCATGGGGATGTTTTCCTCCAATGGAACCGACCCTGGCACCTCGCGTCGTCGCGCGGAATCTGCCACCTTTTCTATCGTTGCAAGTGATCTCGTCATCACCGGTGACCTGCGATCCGAGGGCGTGATTCGCGTCGAAGGCCGTGTGGCCGGCAACGTGATTGCCGGCCATCAGGTCCTCGTCTCCAAAGGAGGGGTGGTCGAGGGCGGCCTGGAGACCCGGGAAGCGGTGATTGCCGGTACGGTCCTGGGCCCGGTCATCGCAGCCGAGCGGGTCGAAGTCCAGGCCACGGCGCAGATCCACGGTGATATCGTGGCGCCGCGACTGCTGATTCAGGAAGGCGGGTGCATCAATGGCGGCATCCGAATGGAAACCGCGGCGACCGCCGGTAATGCGTAGCCTCACGTTCGGAGCAATCGCGCTGCTCGTCGGCTGCGGCCGCGCGACGACCGGCGACGGATTGACCGTTGCGCTGGTCACGCCCGGGTCGGTCGCGGACGCCTCCTGGAATGCCGGCGCCTATCAGGGGCTCCAGTGGATCCGCGATTCGCTGCAGGCGTCGATCAGCCACCAGGAAGCCAGAACGCCAGGTGCGCAGGAGGAGGCGCTCCGGGCCTATGCCGCGTCCGGGTATCGCATCGTCTTCGGTCACGGGTTCGAGTTCCAGCAGCCGGCCGAACGGGTCAGCCGCGAATATCCCGGCACGATCTTCGTCGTGACCTCGGGGGAACGGGTCGAAGGCAATGTGGCGCCGCTGGTGTTCCGGATCGAAGAGGGCACCTTCCTGGCCGGGATGTACGCGGCCGGCCTTTCCCGAACCGGCCGCATCGGATTCGTCGGTGGAATCGAGTTGCCGCCGATCCAGCGCGGCTACCGGGGGTGGCTGCACGGTGCGCAGCGCATCAATCCCGCGGTCGAATCGCGGGTGACCTATCTCAACACCTTCGATGACGCGGCCGCCGGTCGCGAGGCCGCGCTCGCGATGATTCGACTCGGCGTCGACATGCTCCATCACAACGCCGATGAAGCCGCCAAGGGCGTCTTCCAGGCGGCGCGGGAGAGCAACGATGTCTTTGTCTTCGGCGCCAACGCCGATCAGGCCGACCTCGCCCCGGAGCGAGTCCAGGGCTCCGTCATCCTCGATCTGCCCCGCGCCCTCCTCGCAGTGGCGCGGGAGGTAGCCACCGGCGCGTTCGTGCCGAAAGTCGAATCCTTCGGGTTGGCGAGCGGTGTGATCCGATACGTTCCCAATCCAGCTCGCACCGGAGCAGTGCCCGCGGACCTGGAAGCGCGGGTTCGGGCCGCAGCCGATTCCATCATCGCCGGCACGTTGACGCCGGTACCGGCCAACTGACCATGGCGCGGATTGCCCTCGAGACGCTGACGGACTATCTCGACCGCTACCTGCGGATTCGGGAAGTGCCCGACGAAAATGGCGCGGTCAACGGACTGCAGGTGGCCAGCTCCGGCTGGGTGGGCGGGATCATTGCAGCGGTCGATGCCAGTCAGGCCACGATCGACGGTGTGGTCGCCGCCGCCGCGCGATTCGAGGCTCCGCCTCTCGTGCTGGTCCATCATGGCTTGTTCTGGGACGGCAATCTGCCGGTTACCGGGCGCCGTTATCGTCGCCTGTCTGCTCTGATGAGGCATGATATCCCGCTCTATTCGGCGCACATCCCGCTCGATGTCCATCCGGAAGTCGGCAACAACGCTGTTCTGGCGCAGCTGCTCGGTCTCCAACAGCTCGAGACCTTCGACAGCTACAAGGGCATCCCGATGGGAGTTCAGGGCACGCTGGCCGAGCCGACGGCGCGGGAGGATCTGGTGGGGCGCCTCAATCAGTTGCTGGATACCGATGCCCGACTCATTCCGGGCGGTCCGGAACGGGTTCGGCGGGTCGGTATCATCACGGGCGGAGCGGGGGGGCGGATCGGCGCGGCCCGGGATGCGGGACTCGATCTCTTCATCACCGGCGAAGGGGCGCACTACACCTACTTCGATGCTACCGAGTTCGGGGTGAATGCGATCTTTGCCGGTCACTACGCAACCGAGCAGGTCGGGGTCAAAGCGCTCGCTGCCCACCTGGCGGAGCGGTTCGATCTGCCCTGGGAGTTTCATCACCATCCCACCGGACTGTGACTCCCGTTCTCGAACTCGCCGGCATCGGCAAGCGGTACGGCTCCGTTCAGGCTCTGGACGGGGCCGATTTCGTTCTGGCGCCCGGAGAAATCCATGCTTTGCTCGGCGAAAACGGGGCGGGGAAATCGACGCTGATGCAGATAGCGTTCGGCCTGGTCATGCCCGACAGCGGAACGATTCGGATTCGCGGGGAGACCGTGCGTCTCGCCGGTCCGCGCGATGCCAAGGCGCGTGGCCTGGGGATGGTCCACCAGCACTTCACGTCTGTGCCGGCCATGACGGTCCGGGAGAACCTCTGGCTGGCTGCCGGCCAGGTCCGCCATCCCGTCGGTAGCCCGCCCGCCTCGGCCTCGACCTCCGATCGCCTCGACCGCACCCGGGCTAGGCTTTGGCAGGGACTCGATCCGGCTGTGCGCGCCGAGGATCTGGGCGTCGGCGGTAAGCAGCGTCTGGAGATCCTGCAGGCGTTGGCGACCGATGCCAGCGTGCTCCTGCTCGACGAGCCTACCGGGCTGCTAACCCACGAGGAAAGCACGGAGTTGCTTCAACTGCTCCGCGAGTTCGCCGACCAGGGCGGGGCGGTGGTCCTGATTACCCATAAGCTGGCCGAGGCGTTGGCAGTGGCGGACCGGGTCACGGTACTGCGGCGGGGCGAGGTGGTCTGGTCGGGTGCGGTCGCGGAACAGACCGCCTCCACCCTGGCCGCGGCAATGCTCGGCTCCGGGGCCGGTCTCGAGGAGCGGTCCGAGGTATCGGCTCAGACTGGCGACATCGTCGTGCAGGTGTCCGGTGTCGCCGTTCGCGCCGGCGAGATCGTCGGTGTCGCGGCGGTCGAGGGCAACGGAGAATGGGAACTGCTCCGGCGCATCGCGGGCGTGGTGCCCCGAGCCGCTGCCGACGTCGTGATGCCGCCGGTGGCCTTCATTCCGGGTGATCGAACCACCGAGGGCTTGATACCGGGCTTCAGCCTGACCGAGAACCTCGTGCTGGGCCAGCTCGGGCGGTGGACTCGGCGAGGCTGGATCGACTGGCGGGGTGCGGCCGAGCGCACCGAGTATCTGCTTGGTGCGCATGATGTGCGGGCGCCGGGCGCGGATGTTCCGGCCCGAACCCTGTCGGGGGGCAACCAGCAGAAACTGATCCTGGCCCGGGCGCTCGATCTGGCTCCCCGAGTGGTCGTTGCGGAGAATCCGACCCGGGGTCTGGACTTTCAAGCGGCTGCGGCCGTCCACGCGCGATTGCGGAGCGCAGCTGCCGAGGGCGCCGGCGTCCTGGTCTATTCGACCGACCTGGACGAAGTTCTCGAACTCGCCAGCCGGATCGTGGTCGTGCATCGTGGCGTGGTGCTGCCGGTTCCCGAAGCAACGACGCGAGAGCAGCTGGGACGGCTGATGCTCGAGGGGGCAGGGTGAGGTACCTGCGTCCGCTCCTCGTTCCGATTGCCGCGGTGCTGGCCGGGCTGCTCCTGCTGATGCTGGGCCTTGCCGTTCTCGGATACGACGCGCCCCTCGCGCTCGGTGCGCTCTGGCGGGGCGCCTTCGGGTCATGGTATGCGTTCGGGTCGGCGACCCTGGTCCGGGCCGTTCCCTTGATCCTCATCGGACTCGGTCTCGCGGTGGCCTTTCGAGCCGGCGGGCTCAACATCGGCGCCGAGGGGCAGTTTACGGTCGGGGCGGTGGGGGCGACCTGGATGGCGATGCAGGTCGGCGGCTGGCCCGGCCCCGTCGCCATCGTTGCCGTGGCGCTGACCGGCTGCCTGGCTGGCGTGATCTGGATTGCGGTCCCGATCTGGTTGCGCCTCCGGTTCGGCGTGCTCGAAGTGATCAGCACCCTGTTGCTCAACTTCGTCGCGGAGGCGGTGGTCAGTTTCATGGTGCACGGACCGCTCCAGGAAGCCAGCCGGATCTATCCGCAAAGTGATCCAATCCCCGCCGCTGCGCGCCTGCCGGTGCTGCCGGGCTCGCGGCTGCATCTGGGGCTGCTCGTCGTCCTGGTGCTGGGGCTGATCTTCTGGATTCTGTTCACCCGAAGCGCCTGGGGTTTCCGTCTCCGCGCGGTCGGCGAATCGCCCCGCGCGTCGTGGGTATCGGGCCGGATCGACGCGCCTCGGGTGCTGGCCCTCGCGCTGGCGATCTCCGGCGGACTGGCCGGACTCGCCGGCGCCTTCGAGGTCTCGGGCGTGACCTATGCGCTCTATGCGAACCTGTCGCCGGGGTACGGGTTCACGGCGATTGCGGTGGCGCTGATTGCGCGGTTACATCCGCTCGGTGTCATCGTGGCCGGACTCGGCTTCGGGGCGCTCGAGGCCGGGGCGGCGGGGATGCAGCGTGAGGCGGGCGTCCCGGCGGTCGCGGTCTACGTGGTCCAGGCCGTCATCATCGTCGTGGCGTTACTCAGTGTCAGTCGCGCTCGCTTGCTACGCGCGGACGCGGGTGGTTGAGATGGATCCGATCATCGGTTTCGTGGCGGCGGCCATTCGGATCGCGACACCGCTCACCTGGGCGGCGCTGGGCGAAGTGCTGGCGGAGCGCGCCGGGGTGATCAACCTGTCCGTTGAGGGTGCGATGCTCGCCGGCTGTCTGGCCGCAGCGCTCGTGGCCTCGTCGACCGGTGATCCCTGGGCGGGTGTGGCCGCTGCGATGCTGGCTGGTGGCGCGGTGGCCGCTGCCTTTGCCGCGATTGCGATCTGGGCGCGGACCGATCAGATCATTGCGGGTACGGCGGTGACGCTGGCGTCGATCGGGCTGACCGGGATGTGGTACCGTCAGGCGGCGCATGGCACGACGGGCGGGCTGTCGGTGCCCACCTTTTCCCCGGCGAATGTTCCCGGCCTCGAAGCCATTCCCGGGCTCGGGCCTGCGCTGTTCCGGCAACCGTGGCTCACCTATCTGGCCATGCTAGCTGCGCTCGGAATGGCCTGGTACCTCTTCCGTACCACCTCGGGGCTCCGGCTCCGCGCGGTCGGCGAGCTCGCCTCGGCGGCGCGCGCGGCCGGCGTGGCGGTCCGCTGGCGACAAACGGCGGCCGTCATCATCGGCGGCGTATTCGCAGGGATCGGTGGGGCCACGCTGGTGCTGGCACAGGTCGGAGCCTTCACGGAGCGGATGACCGCCGGGCGCGGCTTCATCGCGATTGCTATCGTGGTACTCGGCCGATGGCATCCGCTTGGTGCGCTCGTGGCGGCCGGGTGCTTCGGCGCGGCGACCGCGCTGCAGTTCGCCTTTCAGGCCATGGGCCTTGCCGTACCGTATCAGGTCTTCCTGATGTTGCCGTATCTTCTGGCGCTGGTAGCGCTGACCGGCGTCGTCGGGCGGGCGCGCGCTCCGGCCGGATTGGGCCGGAGCGTCTGAATCGGCGTCGCGCTACATCCGTCCGTACTTCTTGAGCGCAGCAACCAGCCGATCGTGCGGCAGGGCATGGACCCGGTAACCGTTCGCGCCCGTCATCGTCTCGGCCGCCAGCATCGCGTTCAGGATCGCTTCGGCCGTCGCGTCGATGGTGGCTTCGAAGACCGGGTTGATCGCGTCGTTCGGGATGGTCTGCACGGTCACGAGGCGATCGGAGGCGCCAGCGCCGGCATTCGCAGTCGAGAAGGCGACGAAGATGTCGCCCGAGGAGTCGCCGCCGATGCCGCCCATCCGGCCGATGCCCAGCGAGGCGCGCTTGATCACCCGCTTGAGCTGGTGCGGCAGGAGTGGCACGTCGGTGGCCACCACGACGATGATCGAGCCGGTGTCGCCCTGGTCTTCGCCGCCGCCGGCGTCGCACATCGGGCGGGTGCGCGTGCCGGCCGGCGCCGCAATGGTGTAGCAGGGCAGCAGGTCGGTGATCTCCTGACCCACCGGCGCCCCGGCGACGCTGAACCGCGCCCGTCCCCCGTAATTGCACTGCACCAGCACGCCGACGGTGTACTCCTGGTCGAGCACGCTGATCCGGCGCGATGACGTGCCGGTGCCGGCCTTGAACTGGTGACAGGTCATGCCGGTCCCGCCGCCCACGTTACCTTCGGCCACCGGGCCCGGCTTGGCGGCATCGAGCGCGGCTATCGCGTGCGCCTTGGTGACATGGAAGCCGTTGATGTCGTTGAGGCCGCCGTCGTACGTCTCGGCGACGACCGGCAGGAGCCAGGCGTAGGGCCGGTCGCGATTGACGGACCAGTCGATCGTCCCTTCGTGCACCGCGCCGACGCTGTGGGTGTTGGTGATCATGACCGGTCCGCTCAGCAAGCCCGACTCCTCGAGCCAGGTCGTCCCGGTCATCTCGCCGTTGCCGTTCAGGGTGAACCAGGCACCGTAGACCGGTTGGCTGCCCTGCTTGCCGCGGGGCAGGATGGCCGTGACGCCGGTGCGGATCGGTCCTTTGCCGCGGACCAGTGGGCCGTTGCCCGAGATCAGCGTCGTCATCCCGACCTCGATCCCGGCGACGTCGGTAATGGCGTTGAGGGGGCCGGGGCGCCCGTCGAGCGGGATGCCCAGCTGACGGGCGCGCGGTTTGGTCTGGCCGGCCAGGGCGAGGGGCAGCAGCAATGCCAGGGCCGCGACGCGGAAAAACTTCATCGGAACCTCACTTGCGGAGAGCGAAGGACAGTCAAATCGTAATGGACGTCGCCCCGTTGGCGCGAGGTGCGGGTCAGCGGCCTCGCGGGACGATGGCCACGATCTGGACGCCGGCGCCTTTGGCCCGGTCGATGACCCGGACCACGTCCTGGTACGATCGCTCCCCGGCGGCTTTGATGAACAGAACCTTGGACGGCCGATCGCGGTAAATTGCCGTGAGGGTGCGCTCCAGGTCGGCGTCCGGGACGGCGTGCCCGTTCAGGGTGAACGTCCCGTCGGCGGCGATGGCCAGGACGATCTGATAGGGATTGCCCTGTGCCTGGCTCGCGGCGGGCAGCTGAATCTCCGTGACCATGCGGACCTGCTGCACCATGAAGAAGGCGACCACGAGCACCAGCAGCACATCGATCAATGGCAGGACGTTCATCTCGGTGGCGAGCGTGTTTCTGGACCGGGACATGAGGTGGGCATGGTTCGTCCTCGAGGCTGGGGATTGCAGCTAGGTTAGGATAGTCGAATGGCAGGCTGGTTTCCCGAAGGTGGCAAGATGATGACGGCACGATGACGACTTCGGCGACGGTGGTCGAGCACCGGGTCACCCTGGGTGACGGTCGACTCGTGAGCTACGCCGAGGCGGGCGATCCGGAGGGCATCCCGGTGGTGCATGTCCATGGGGTCCTGGGGTGCCGCCTCGAGATTGCGACGCCCGCCATCGACCGGGCCGCGCGCCGTATGGGAGTGCGCCTGCTAGCTCCGGACCGGCCGGGGATTGGCCTGTCCGATCCCAAACCCGGGCGCACCGTACTGGACTGGCCGGTCGATCTGATCGGGTTTGCCGAAGCGGTCGGGCTGTCTCGGTTCTCGCTGATCGGTTGGGGCGGCGCCTCACCGTTCGTGATGGCCTCGGCGCTCCGGGCGGCGCACCGCCTTCGCGCGGTCGGGATCGTGTCGGGTATTGCCTCGCCGGATCGGGCGATCGTCACGGGAGGCGGGATCGGGGAGCAGCTCCGTCGCCTGTCGGCCCGCTACTTCCCGTGGTGGGTGGCCCGATGGGTTCGCGCGGTCTCATCGGCGATTGTCGCCGACCCCGATCGCACCATCGATCGGCTGTTGGGAGTGGTGGACGAGCCGGATCGGTCCGTCGTCCGCGATCCCGATTGGCGGGAACACTACCGGAGCGTGGTGCGCGAAGCGTTCCGGCGTGGGCCGGAAGGGGCAATCGAGGATCTCCGCGCCGTGTATGGCGACTGGGGCTTCCTGCCCCGCCAGGTTCCCATGGTCATGAATCTCTGGTTCGGGCCGGCGGAGACGGCGGGCGGGGCCGCGGGGCTTTGGCTTTCCCGGGCGCTCGAACGATCCGAGGCGCGGGTGTCAGCTCAGGAGGGCTGCCACTCGTTTCTGGCCAATCGGTATGAGGAGTTGTTGCACGGTCTCCTGGTCACCGCCGATCGGGAGGAAGGGCGACCGGTTGGCTGAGGTTTCCACCTGAAACAATCTGTGCCCGGCTTCGTTGTGGATGGACCGGCCTGGCAGTCTGATCGTGAGTGCAACACTTTTGGGTGCCGGCGTGTCTCATTGAGTATCGGGTTCACAATCCAGGTTCGATCGCAGCCAGCTCCCCCGGTTGGGAGGTTTCCATGTTGAAGTTGGGCTTTGTCTTAGCTAGTGCGACCCTGGCGATGGTTCCGGTCGGTTCCGACCGGGTCGCCGATCTCGACGGTCGCTGGACGGGAGAGTTGGTCAGGGCGCACTGCGATCCTGCCGTCGCGCGCCGGGTATTGTGTCTCGATCTTCGGTTGGTTGAGGGAGCCGGGCGGAACGCATCCCGCTGGTCCCTGTCGGTACCGGTAGCCGGGTTGAGTGGACTCCCGGCTACCAGTACCGGCTTTACCGGCCGACCGCTCCGGTTCGAGCTGACCCGCGAAAGCGGGACGATCACCTTCGAAGGTGAGATCGAAGCGGGCTGGGGCGATGGTCGCTTCGGGTTCGCCGCCGATCCGGCGTATGTCGAGCGCGCCACCCGGGCCGGTCGGCCGAAGCCTTCGCCGGTCGAGCTGCTGTCGCTGGCCGTCGGCAGCAAGACTCGCGGCGAAGGGCGGCGCTACGCCGGATATGATCTCGATGTCGCCGAGGGCGATATCCCGGATGTGGCGGCAATCGTCGAGCAGGCGACGCATGGTGCGCAGGTCGGCGTCACGACCGCCATGCGCGTGCTCGACGCGATCGACATCGGCGGGATCATCTCACAGTCGCTGAGCGTGGTGAACCCGCAGTTCATCGGTGATGTGACGCGTCTGGGCCTCGAAGGGGCCCGGATAGGAGCGTCGGTTGGTGGGGCTGTCGCAGGAAGTATCGATTTCTCGTGGATCGACGACATGGTGACACTGGGTCTCGATGCCGCCGATGTGCCCGGCATGATGGACCTCCGGCGCCATGGTGTCGAACGGGGCTACGTTCGGGACTATCTCAAACGACATCCGCGAGCCCGGGCCCGCGACATCCAGCGCGACTGGCTCGATCGCCCGCAGTAGCGCCGGGTTTTGCGCGACAACTGACGGTCCGGTCTCGGCTTGCCGACCGGACCGTCAGTTTTTTGTTACGACCAAACTCCCGGGTCAGAACCGCCAGGGCGCGGGACCCGAGCGATCGAACGACTGCCCCGCAAGCCGGGCGCGCACCATCGCAATCGGCATTCGCCCGCCCGTCAGCACTGCATCATGGAAGGCCCGTTCTGTCATCTTGCCGGACCCGACCAATTCCTGGTGCAGTGTGCGCAGCTGGAGGCCTCCCAGCATATAGCCGGCTTGGTAGAGCGGCGGATAGGTTCCGTTGAACGAGCGGCGCACCTCCGCTTCGGCGTTGGCACGTTCATGGCCCACCTGATCGACCAGGAAGTCGATGGCCTGCTCGGGCGTCATCTGGTTGAGATGGAACTTGAGCGAAAAGATGATCCGCGCGGCGCGATGCATCCGCCAGAACAGCATCCCGACCCGATCCTCGGCCGATCGCGGGAAGCCCAGGTCGTAGAGGCGGAACTCCCAATAGAGTGCCCATCCCTCGCCCCAGAACGGGGTGTTGAACATGCTGCGATAGGGGAAGTGGCGCGCCGTCATGAACCCCTGGAGATGGTGTCCGGGGATCAATTCGTGATGGACCACCGCGCGGGTGAAATGCGGGTTGTTGCCGCGCATCGACATCAACTTCTCTTCGTGGGTCATTCCGTCGGTCGGGAATGCCACGAGGATCGTCTCACCGCCCAGGTAGAACGGGGCGACCCGCTGCCGCTCGGGGGAGAGCATCTCCATCCGCCAGATTTCCCGCGCCAGCGGCGGAATGGTGACAAGATCGCGTTCCAGCACCCAGGTCTCTGCTTCGCGCGCCAGTTCGGTGCTCAGTGCCGTCTGCCCACCTGGCGGAAGGTGCAGCGTTTTGACGCGCTCCACGGCGCGGCGCCAGTCGTCGCCGAAGCCGAGTTCACGTGATGCGCGAATTATTTCCTTCAGGGCTACGGCGTACTCCCGCTCACCAATCGCGATCAGCTCCTCGGGCGAATAGGGAATCATCTCGTGCGCCAGGTCCGCACGCATCCCTTCGACGCCGATGGGGTCGCCCACGATCGGTTCGGGCGCACCAGGGGCCTGGCCAACCAGTTCGATGCGCAGGGCCCGCTGGTAGCGGGCGAGCGCGCTGTCGGCGCGTCCGTAGGGTTCCTGGGTCCACCAGGTGAAAATCGGGTCGTAGCCTTCGGAGAATCGGAACCAGTTGCGGAGCAGGGTGCGGAAGCCGTCGATGGCCTCGATGGTCCGGAGGCCCGTGACGCGCGAGGGACGGTTCAGCGAGTCGAGCCGGGTGAGTCCGGCCCGGGCCACATCGGCCTGGCGGGCAATGGCCACCAGTGAATCCGCGGCGATTCGTCCATCGACGGGGATCAGGTCGCGCCGGGCCTCGTGCAGCTGAAAGACGGCGGGCGCAAAGGGGACCAGCTGCGCCATGTCGCGGGCGCGTCGCGCTTCCAGGTCCAGCAGGGCCCGTTCGTAGATCAGACGGTGGTCGAGGAGGACGTAGTCCGCCTTCCCTTCTCGGTCCAAAGCGTTGAAATCGGTGGCGCGAAGGGCCTGCTGGGTCTCCTGGTAGAAACGGACCAGGCGTGCTCGACGCGCGGGAGAGTACTCCGCGTCCCAGCGGCGGAGCAGCGCGCCACGGTCCTGTTGGTAGGTCTCAAGGAACGAGCGGAGATCCGATTGTGCCGTGAGGGGCGCTGCAATACAGAAAGCCAGCAGGACGCGAATCATGGAGTCTCCTCGGAGGCCGCTAACCGTGCGTCTTGGAATACTGGCGGACCGCGATCGTTAACACCAGCAGGCCGAGTAGCGCCAGTGCGCCGAGCGGTGCCGCGATACCGCTGAGATCGGCACCGCGCACCAGCGCCGCCCGCAGCTGGCGCGCCCGCGGGTCGCGATCCCGCGTGGCGGCGTGGAGCGCCTCCAGTCGGAGCGTGTCCTGCGCCGGAGCGGTAATAGCTGCGCTCAGCAGCGCGAGTGTGATAAAGGAACATCATGGTCGGAATGCGCTTCGGATGAATCCGGGCAGGCTCTGTTGCCGCTCGGTGAGGTAGGCGTCGAACCGATCGCCGCCGATGCCGAAGATCACGTCGGGCATGGGGCGGATCAGGAACGGGAAGATGATTATCGACACCATGTTGATCAAAAAGTATTCGGCGCGGATCGGGCGCAGGGTGCCGTTTGGGCGCCGTCGTCGAGTTGCTGCTTGCAGGGGCACGCTGAAAGGGATCGATACATCCGTGCGTCGCGAGAATGACCGCGTGTGATGCCGTGGCCAGTAATACGTAGCTACCGTGTGGACACGATCCTTGCGTACCTATCGACAGTTTTCTTGGTCTTACACCGTTCCTGACTCGACACGGCTACATTGATTCACCTATCGCCGATCATTGCTTAGGAAGGGCCACAACAGCACCAACACTACTGCGATCCTTTGTCCTACAAGAAGGAGTCAGGTCAATTCCATCCGGCGGATGCGGGGGGAGGCGAAAGAGCTACGTACCAGCGAGGCATAGAGTGCAATTGTTGCTCGACACGCGTTTCCCAAACGTTGCCGGCCGTTTTGTGTAAATTCTTGCACCCCATCACAGGAAGGCGCTAGGGATGTACGTTGGATGTGACTCCCATCACACCCGCTAGGTGCGTCGCGATGTTGATATTGTGACAAGCCATCCCGGTTGGTGTGTACCCATATCAAGACGTGGAAGCTGGTATCATGAGCACACAGGCGAAGCTTGTACCCCACCCAACGGTTGACCACCTTGTGAGGGATCTGGCGGAAACACCCTATCCAATACTCATTCTTGGTCCGACGGGTACCGGGAAGAGTACGCTTGCGAGGTATATACACCGGATATCACCCCGCGTGGCGAGCCCTTTTGTGGAACTTTCGGTCACGTCCATTCCGGATGAACTTCGGCAAGCAGAGTTGCTCGGCTCAACGAAAGGGGCATATACAGGCGCCCATCACGATCGTGTTGGCCTAGTCGAACAGGCACATACCGGGACGTTGCTCCTCGATGAGCTGGGACACGCATCACATCGCTTTCAACAAACTCTCCTTGGCATTCTCGAGACCGGCTTCATTCGACGAATCGGCGATAGCCATCCGCGCAAAGTTGATGTCCGAATCATCTGCGCGACCTCGGTGGATCTGGCAGCCCGTTCCCAGAAGGCCTGTTTTTCGAAGAACTGTTCTATCGTGCGGAGTGCCTTACAGTTCCCTGCCGTCGCTGCGTGACCGCCATCGGGAAATAGTACCCACTCGCGACAGCGTACTTGCAGGAGGCATTCGTCGAGCTGGGGCGCGACTTTGTGCCGGTACTGTCTGCTGCTGCTGCTGCTGCGATCCTTGGCACAGCGCCGTGGCCCGGAAACATGAGACAACTCCGGTCAGTTTGTCAGTACATCGCTAGCAGACTGCGGAGTCCACGTCCCATCCAAGTATCCGATATTCCCAAGCCGATTTGAGTACAAGCGAAGGCGCGTCAAACCAAGCACCAGGAAGCCCAAGAGATGATGCGCTCCACAGATGGCAACAAAGCCAAGGCTGGGCGCCTGATGGGTATCTCGCGACCGTCGCTTTACAAGCTCCTCGCCGAAGCGCCCACGGACGTCCGTAAAGATCGATAGCGACTGCTCTAGCATAAGTGAAACCATTTACAACTTTAAGTCTCGCACCCCGCGAGCTAACCCGTTGTCGTACAATGGCGTTTGGTGCTTTCGTCACTGGCCCGCCACCCGCACTCCAGTCTTTGGGGTTCCCTCGAGTAAAACCCATGTCTTACGCGTTATGTACGTCTTGCCTGCACGACATTTTCCGGCAGGAGTATCTCGCCTACTAGAAGGTCTCGCGGAGAGTGGGAAGACGACTCGTCGCGGGGGAAAGCCATCGAGGATGCGATCCAGACAAAGTCTACGGATTGAATACCACCTAGACTAGGTAACACAAATACTGGTCGAAGTGGAGGTGGGCTCAGGTCCGTCGATATGTTGTACAGCGTCCTACGCTATGATCCAGACGGAATCATAACGTAGGATGCCGTCGCGGCCCAAGTCGTCCTGACCGACCACTAGGTGTTTCCCCATTTCCTACCAACGAGAGGGGCGTAGCTCGGTGGCATACACAGTCGGTCGATCGAGACAACGTTCGTATTTTTTTCTGGCGCCGACCATCATCAGAAGGGACGACGATGTGGAAACGATCACCGAACCGCAACCTCCCGAGTTAGTCAAAAAGTGATGAGCGCCATGTCTGGAACGGTCGTCAAGAAAACGTTCCAGGTTGCGGCATGCTGCTCGCGATGTAGAG
Organism: Gemmatimonadales bacterium; assembly: GCA_037189525.1. GTDB lineage: Bacteria > Gemmatimonadota > Gemmatimonadetes > Gemmatimonadales > GWC2-71-9 > SHZU01. Next base: position 337,838 of record JBBCJC010000002.1, on the reverse strand, counting down.
ATTTCGGGCGAGGTTGCCGGGGAAGTTGCCGAAACGACGATACTCGGAACGTCCCCAGAAATACGACATGCTGTCGCAAATGCGAGACGCTTTGCCAAAAGCGACCTGCCGATTCTGCTCATCGGCGCTACAGGAACAGGGAAAGAGTTGTTTGCAAGGGAAATCCATCAATGGAGTGGGCGGCCTGGCGCTCTCGTTGATGTGAACTGCGCGGCCATCCCGCGCGAACTTGTCGAGGGCACCCTATATGGTCATCGCAAAGGGGCGTTCAGCGGTGCAATCGAAAGTGTATCTGGCTTGATCGAGGATGCGAACAATGGTACCCTGTTTCTCGATGAGCTTTGCAGTATGCCTTATGAATCGCAGGGCAAGCTTCTTCGAGTCTTGGACAACAAGAATTTCCGTAGAGTCGGCGAGACAACCAAGCGGCAAAGCCGCTTCCGCGTCATCGCAGCAGTCCAGGAGAATGTGGGTAATAAGGTCGCCGATGGGTTGGTCCGATATGATCTGATGCAGCGGGTAGTTGGTGCGGTACTTACGCTGCTGCCTCTCGACCAGCGTTGGGGCGATGTCATATTGTTGGCCCGTTATTTCGCTACGCCGGCTGGTGCCGAGCTGGCGCCAAGTGCAGAACCTGTGTTGCTCGGGCACCGGTGGCCAGGGAACGTGCGCGAACTCTGGAGTACGATCGAGCGGGCTGTCTTTCTCGCCGATGAGAGAGTTCTCGATGGTCGGGTCGTGGCCGAATCCCTCGGACTTGGGACAGCGGTAATTCACATGCCAAGTGGCGTTGCGCCTCGACAAACACCACTACCTGTTACGATGCGGGGCCGCCTTCTTGACTTTTGTGCTGCAAATAGTTGGAATGCTGAGCGTACGGCACTAGCTCTCGGCTTGGGCCGTACGACCTTCTTCAAGGAGCTACAGCGTTACGGAATCTCGCTTCGAAAGGAGCGATCGTCGATCGAACATCGAGCTACGGTCGGGCCAGGCCACAAGGCCCGATGAATTTTCGTTGACAATAGTGATGATCCGCACGACCGAAGATTTATTCGCTCCGCATCGTAACGGTCGGATCAATACTTGTTGCCCGGCGTGCGGGGGCCCAGCATGCTACAATTCCCACGATGAGTACCACGCTGACGGCAATGGCTAAGGTCATGGGATCCCGTGGCGGTACACCCCAGAGTTGACTTCTGATGAGTTGGGTAACTGCAAATGCGGCGATTAGCCCGAATACGAGACCAAACCCAACTAGGCGGAGGGAACGGCCGATCACATGTCTTTGAATGGTCGCCGGCGTCGCACCAAGAGCAAGCCGGATGCCGAATTCTCGAGTTCGGCGTGAGGTCGTATACCCAACCACGCCATACACTCCAAGAGCCACCAGGATAAGGGCAGTACTAGCAAACATACCGAGGACGGCGACGCCGAAACGAGGTTCGGAGTACGAGAACTTTTGTAGGTACTCGATAAGCCGCCGGTTCTCAGTGACTACGATGCCGCGGTCGACAGTTCGCAGCTGTCGGGTGATGTCAAACGGCGCCAACTGTGATCCAGAAGTTCGGATCAGCAGTACATAATTTGGTAGGCTTGCGAGTGAGTATGGAACGAACGACTCCGGAATTGCCGGCTCTTGGATCCCGTGATTCTTAGCATCTGCGGTAATGCCGACCACTTCGAAACTTGTCGTGTCCGCCGCATTGCCAGCCAGGAGCGCGAGTATGTTCAAGCGCACCGAGCGCCCAACGATGTCCGTATGACCAAAATACCGTTGTGCCAGTGCCTCGTTGACAACGGCTACCCGCCGACCAGCGGTGATATCGTCTCGTGACAAAAAACGACCTCGCAGGATCGGGAGGCGAAGCACGCTGGCGAGATCCTCGCTTGAGAATTGAACGAGTGACATGGTACCTGGCTCAACCGTGGGCTGGCCTGGAACTTCGACCTCAGTCCGCAGACCGCCGTATCCGGGGATCCCGTTTGTGACTGTCGCTGCCGTCACAGCGGGAACAGTCCGTAATCTGTCAAGAATTTGACCGACAAGCAGCGAACCGGATAGTGGTGAGCCATTCGACGGCAAACGAACTGTTAGTGCCAACGTGTTTGCTGGGTCGAAGCCGAGCTGAACGTTTCGTACATTGACAAACGTACGGATGAGAAGACCGGCCCCGACTGCAAGAACGAGCGCTAACGCAACTTGGGCGACTACGAGCATACTGCTGAGCGTGGTCTGGCTCTTTGTACTGGTGCTGCGCGCTGCCGACGGGACGGATGAAACGAGATCGCGATGTGCGGTCCGTAACGCGGGTACTAGGCCGAAGATGAGTACTGTGCTGAAGGCGAGCACGATGCCAAAGACAAGCACCGGGAGATTGATCCGTATAGTTGCCTCGGGAGGGATTAGCTGATCGGGAAGGATGCGCACCAGGAAGGTAACACCCAAGACCGCTGCCAGGACGCCGATGAGGGCTCCAGCCGCAGCCAACAGCGAGCTCTCGATCAGGAGCTGTCTGACGAGAGCGCTCCGGCTGGCGCCGAGAGAGGCGCGTATAGCCAGTTCGCCTTCGCGCGTACTGGCACGCGCTAAGAGCATATTGGCGACGTTGGCACAGGCAATCAATAGGAGGACTGCAACGGCGGCAGCAAGTATGTAGAGTGTAGCGCGAAATGGGCCTACTACGCTGTCGATCCACCGGACGACGTGCACACGATAGCCTTCCGGATAGATTCTCGGAAAGACTGGTGCGATTCTGGTGGCGATCGACTGCAGGTGGGCCTCGGCAGCAGTAGTGCTTACTCCGGGAGCGAGGCGCGCCTTCAGATTGTAGAAACGACTACCTGCATCACGGCTCGGCTGATCGAGCGACACCGGCCGCCAGAGGTCTGCGTCCAGGTGAGCGAATTGAGGTGGCATGATGCCGACCAGTACCGTCGGCATTCCGTTTAGCGCATAGGTTTGCCCGACGACCGAAGGGTCGGAGCCAAACCGTGCCCGCCACATTCGATTGCTAATGACGAAAACAGCCGGTGCCCCGGGTGCCGCATCATCTGGCGCTATGCCCCTACCTAGGACAGGATGGACGCCGAGAAAAGCAAACAGGTTGCCAGACACGAGCGCACCACGCAGATGCTCTATGCCTTCCGACGTATCAAACAGCACCTCATCCACAGCATCGGCTGCGACCTCAGCGAAGACGGCGCTCTGTGTGGCATACTCGCGGAACTCCGCGATCGGAAAGGCTGAGCGCCAGCTGCGACGATCGGCATCTGACCGCCGGACTTGAACAACGACTATACGTTCTGCATCAGTATAGGGGAATGGCTTGAAAAGGACATGCTGGAGGACGCTGAAGATAGTCGTAGCAGCGCCTATACCGAGTGCGAGAGCCAGAACGGCTAGACTCGCGAAGCCGGGGTGATTGCGGATGTTGCGAACTGCCTGACGGACGTCATGCACTAGGGAGATCATTGGATCCTCGATCCTCTGCCACCGTGCGGCAATTTAGCGAGAAACCCCTACGTCGAGCCATGTGGGCGGTGTGGTATCTTGTAGCATCGAATCAAAGAAATCTCGGACTCGGCCTATGGCGTCGTGTTGGTTTCGTGGGTATCGCAACGAGTGCCCTTCATCAGGATACTGTATCAGTACGACCTGACGCCCCAACTGCCGCAACGCATTGTACAGTGTAACCGCTTGGTTAAAATCTACTACGTCATCGTTGTCGCCATGAAGAATCAACATCGGTGAATTGATGCGATCGGCAACAAACAGTGGCGAATTACGGACAAAGGCGCTCGGATGCTCGAAAAACGGTCCCGCCATTCGTCCTTGATTGGCCAACATAAGAGCCTGGTTTGACTCACCAGTTTTCCAGTATACAGAATAGTACATTGTCACCAGATCTGTAATACCGCCGCTAACGGCAACCGCTCTGAATAACGAGGAGTTGGCCGCAATCGCTGCGGCTTGGTAACCGCCCCAGCAATGACCGAAGAGGCCGATCCGGTCTGGGTCGACGATTCCAGTTTGTATCGCGGCCTCAGTCCCTCGTACCACACATTCGGTTGCAGAGAGCCCAGGCTCACCAATGATATAACGGATATCGGGGTGAAGGACTGCATAGCCGCAACTGGTGTAGATGCTGGTATTGACGATGCGAGCTAGGTCTGGTGGTTCATAGCGGTGCAACGTTCCCGATAGCTTCTCGTATATGGAGACAATAGTAGGGTACTTTGCACCGGCTTGATAGTTGCTTGGTAAGAAGAGAGCCGCTTGAAGGTGTTTTCCGTAGGCATCCGTATAGTTGATCAGCCGAGTTCCAGGGGACCAGTTGTAGTCTGCTTGCTGTGGATTGATATTCGTCAAACGATGATCTGTGCCGACAACGAACCAGTCTGGACAGCATACAAACGTTTGGCGGCTATACGCTAAAGTCTCGGCCTGTAGTGCGTGTGTCCACCAAATTTTCGCATTGTCCCAGAGCAAGACGTGAAATCCATTGTCACTATTGCAAGTAATCCGGGCAATCCCCTCGCGTTTCGACTGCTCCCCATACATATGGACAAAGACGTCCCGATTCAGATCGATGTTGCCTCGGCTTTGGCCCGCCTGTGTGACACGACGATACCTGATACTCGTCTCTCGTCCGGATGGTGTCAGCCGACTTGGCTTTCCTTCGCCGATCGGTACAATCCAAAGGTCCCATCCGTCACATAGCACAACCGCTCGACTATTCGTGCACCAGCCCACGGGCGGAATCGGTGGAAAGGGGACGTTGTAGTCGCAATCATCGTCTACGAAACTCACGGACATTCCGCGAGTGATATCGCGAACGCTACCCGTGGCCGCGTCGAGCACGATGTACTCACCGGTCGCACCATTCCAGTACAGAAAGAGCCGACCGTCGGGCGAGGGGAGATCTGTATCACAATGGGCTACATTAGGCAGCCGGGTTTCGATGCGTCGGCGGTCACCTGTGTGTGTGTTAACAATATAGAGGTCTCGATAGACGAGCCCACACATACTGGTTTCCCGTTCGTACGGTCTGTGATCGCTGTAGATCGCATACCTGTCATCCGATAACAAAACGAGGTCGGCCCCTGTGCCAACTTCGATCGATACTGTCACACCGTCCTCGATCGAGACGATCGCTATGACATCCGGTACCGGCGGTGTTTTACAGCGTCGGGAGGGTAACTGACGGTCTCGCCAATGCCAGACAATAGGGTTTTTATCGGAGGTAACCCCGCCGGTTCCGACCCTTTCGGTCTGTTGGGATTGTCGGTCAGACGTTCTGTTTTGCGTTGCCAATGGAATAATGAGCCGCTTACCATCAGCGGCCAAGCGTGGTCCAATTAGGTCGCGGGTCGGAACAATTTTTCCGTCTGGAATCGGTACCACACACACGATAGCCGATGGGTCCGACGCTCTAAGTGGAATCCGCTTAGCGACCACGACATGGCCTGGGTCGGTACTCCGACCCAGAGATACCGCGATCAGAGCGTTTTCCCCTAGTGTTGACCAACCAAGATTTGTGAGCTCGCCATGGGTGCTTCGGTACAAAACCTGTTCGATGCCGGTACCCATGCTATGACATATGAGCTGATCCGCACCGGATTCGGAATTCTTAATCCAAGCGATCACTCTGCCATCGGGCCTAAAAGTCCAGTCGCGTACCCCCTCTGCGATACGTACGGTATGGCCTGTACTGAGGTTGTATAGCAGCAGAGAACATTTGCCGTTCACAGTGCTGCGGTATTCTACGGCAATCCAACTCGATAAAGGACTATTGAAAGCAACTTTTGTCGCACCGTCAATTTGACGGACGATGCCAGAGCTAATCGATATGAGTTTGGCGCCACCTGCGTGAATTGCAACGAGCCAGCGGGAGTCCATCGAGAAGCTGAATGGCGCTGTCTTGAGGTCTGCCTTCGGGATCTTGAGGCTAAGTGAGAGACGCCATTTGTATTGAGTAGATGTTCCTGTAACGAGCAACGTTGTAAGGCCGGAGCCGTGTGCAACGCAGCAAGCGAACCACTGTCCATCGGGCGACAGAGTCGGCCAGTAGATGCTGTTCCATTCGCGTATGGCATCAAGTGACAAGTTTTTTTTCATTGCTTACTCGATTGCTGCTTTAGCGGATGGACTAGTTCATGAGTTCATACTCCTACGGTACGAAGATCGAATAAACTTAGGTCGTCAGCGTGTGTAGTCGCAAAAGCTTTGGTGTCGAGCCGCATTGGCTCGTCGGGTCCTAACGACCTAAAGGCAGGGTCAGCGAAGAAGCGCCGCATTGGTTCGTTCCGGTCGGTAGGAACAAACTGCCATTTCTGGGGTGCGTTCGAAAGGCGCGTGAACCAGACAAGGAAAGCATACTCAACTCGCCGCTGAAGAACACGACACGACATTGCAAAAGACCGTACCACATTGTCCCCATCGGTTAAGCATGCCAATACTTCACCGTGATTGCCGGTCCGGTCCTCGAGCGTTGCCGTCCATAGCTGGCCTCCGTTGACAAGCAGCTCTGTTATCTCGCGATCGGAAAAACGATGGCCGTTCAAGTTGAATACGTTGGTCTTATTGATGAGCTGTAGCGCCCTTGTGGAATCACTGTGCGTTCGATTCTCGACGGTTAGTCGCATTTCCAAGCCCCGCAGAAATTGGCTGAGATCCGCCCCCGACAGTTGACTCGGTTGTACACCCTCCAATCGCTGGCGGTAGTATGCGGTTCGGTCGCGATCCTCTGCGGTCCTGATTCCTCTGGGGAATAGCCCAGCCAGTTCCTCGAGAAACGAGGGGAAGTTGCGCACGTCCTCGGGGAACTGAAGACACCGAACCTTGGGAAGTGCACTGGCAACTTCAGCCAGCTCCACTGGATTATCGTCGACGAATACAAAAGAATCCAAGGACAGTCCGAGCTGTTCCGATAACTGCCGGATCTGTGCTGATTTAGCATCGTGGCTGGCGATCCCTGCTACAAAATCCCCGTCGTTGAGCTGCAACCGACCGCTTGCGAGTAATGGACCGACTACCTCGGGATCATTCCGTGTTACCGCGGCGAGCAATATCCCGTCACGCTTCAGTCGAACTAGCAGTCGTTGGTAGGCAAAATGGGGATATCCTTGCCCACAAGGACCAAATGAAATGCCTTCGACACCATCTTCCGCCACTACCCCACTCCACAGCACATGATCACAGTCCGTTACAAGGACCTTAGCCGTAGTTGTCGATTCAGCCATTGCAGTCCGAATGAGTATCTCAGCGGCTGTGCTAAGGGCTGTATCGGCGATAGCGCACCCATGATCGAATAAGCTGGTGCAGGAGAACATCTCTGACGGCAATACGATAGGCGAAAGTCGGCTGACGGCGCGTACGAGAGTATTTGCTAGGATTCGATTGTCGCGTCCCCGGCCGCAAATCGGTGGGATTGGTGCAGGGAGATACGCGAACGTGGTGTTGTGCCGTGTTGCGAGCCACTGGATGACTTCTTCCATTCGCAACTCAAGCTGTCTGAGGTCTGGTGGATCGGCTGGGACACCGCGACACCAGGAAAGATCAGCGACAAGATCCCAAGGGAGTAGTAGTAGTACTTCGGGATTTGTAGCCATGTCGACCGGTTGCACTGCGGCCCACGTAGCCGTCTCGACGATGCAGCGGATTCCACGCTGTGCTAGAGCCACCTGAAGGGCCTGGCGTAAGGGATCAACGTCGCAAGAAGCGATCAACACCAAGCCAACAGTCTCGTGAGGATTCTTACGATAAACCATCTTGTCTCCGGTGCAGACCTACACTGGCAGCGACAGGTTCGGCTGACATTGGTGGCACCCGTTCCGTGTACTAGGCTAGCTTGAGGCTAGTGAACGGGTGCACACCGTTGTCATCCTTTGTTGCAGGTGTATGGTTCAGCGATTTTCAGCCGAACACACCCTTCGCGTAGTCTGTGTTAAAGTCGCACGCGGTACAACCAGGAATCGTACCCGTGAGGCGATCCAGGCCCAGGACCCTCGTGCCGGACACAGTGCCGAGCGGCGTCGGCGTGAACTCGGTCTTGCCACCAGTGCTGTTGATCTGCCTGAGGGCGCTCTGCTTCCGTTCCATGATACACCTCGTCTTGAGAAATGCTCCCGATAAAGAAATGCTCGAACCGTGGGGAGCTGGCATCCGGCTGAGCAAGTCATTTAGTTCATGCACTTCATTTGGCCTATGCTGTGGTCGGCGGCGAAGAATCCGGCTGTAGCTTGGTCACGCACTGGATTGGAGTTCGCCTCCAGCCAGATTTCGAGGGTCAAGGCACCAACTAGGTAGCGAAACTGCTTTGCTAGCAGCCCATGCCGAAGGCGCTCGCACGCGGCGTGAAAAGGGATAGGGTCAAGGATGTCAAGCTCCGCTAGGCGCCGTCCCTCGGTATAGTGTCGTACAGTTGTCCAGTGGCGGCGCAACCCACGTAGAAACACGGGGGTCGCACTGGTCTTTGAGGTCCGAAGACGGATGCTTTCTGGAAGGACGTTGCGTAGAGCGCGTCGCTGGATAATGCGGTTCTCATCTGGTCGAAGGAGGTGCTCCCAGGGAAGATCGAGAACAAATTCTACAAGGGGCCGGTATAGCAACGGGTGCCGCTCATCGCCAACAGGCATGAAGCGGACAACCCTTGACGTCATTTGTATTGAGCGATACTGAAGTTCTCGACCCGGGTCGCTGTACAATCGGTATCCTGACGTCCACTGACCTTCATCTATCTGGGTTACCTGGTCACGAAACGGAGCGATCAACCAAGTCGGAACGATTCCGCGGTCTGCTTCGCCGGCGTACAAGTCCGTTAAGCTCGACCGACTACAATGCCACACAAGATTCCATAGACTCCGTTTTCCTTGACGTGCCCAATCGTTTATCTCTCGGATCCATTGGCGCAGTTTGAGTCCACGTAACAACCCGGCAAGGTATCTTGGTGGAAACTCATCGCCGCAAAAGATGTTGTCGCCACCACGGCCAGTGAGGTGAGTCTGCGCGCCATGCTGAGCAAAAAGTTCGGCGGTAGCCTGACGAATCGGCCGATAAATGATCGCTTTAGACGGGTGGCATGATGGCGGTTCGGGTGTCCCAAAGCTCAAATAGTCATCAATGTCGAGGCGATGTTGTTGAATAGGGTAACGGGCAATGAAATCATCCTGAAAGGGGCTCTCGTTGCTTAGTGCTGTCATCGATGCTGACATCGAGAATGCTGTTATACCGTCGTTACCACTGCAATCAAGCGACGCAGCGAGCGCGGTCACTGTAGATGAATCGAGTCCACCCGAAAGGTCCGACCATACTGGTGTATTGGATCGGAGAGCCGCCTTCACGGCTGCCGATAGGATTGACCTGAATTCTTCATCATATTCGTCAGGTCCGCGAAGACGAGCCTGTGATTCCGGAACAGGCTCCCAGTATCGCGTAACGGTAACGGCAGCTCCACTCTGAACTAGAACATGTGCGGCTGGAACTTCATCGATCCCAGTATAGATAGTTCGACCGGATACGAGTAAGCCGCCGGTGGCGATATATTCAGCCAGCGCACTACGGTCAAATGAGGGGCGACTCGGAAGTGCGGCGAGCAGAATCTCCAGGTTTGATGCGACCCAGACAGCGCTCGTATCTTGATATTGGAACAAATGACCGATACCAAGGCTGTCTCTTCCGGCAATAAGTTGTTCTGTATGCTGGTTGATCAACGCAAATGAGTACTCCCCCAGTACTATAGCAGGGAAGTTGGCCCCCCACTTAGAATAGGCACGTGCAATAAGCTCGCTGTCCCCGACCTGCTCAAGCAGTGAGTCTCCAATTCGATCGATGATCTCACGCCGATTGTCTATCCGGCCCTGATACACAGCGACGGTGTGCCCGAATACATACGGTTGACGTTCGGCTTCTGCTTCTGGTGTTGTCGGGAGTGGCCGCACTAGCAGTCGGAAGCGCCTTCCTGCAGCTAGGCCAATCCTGTCATCCTGGCAAACGTCAAGCACTGGCGGTTGCTGTTCATCAATCGCTTTCATATACCGCACAACAAAACCATGCACGCGTTACTCCTAGTGAGGCTGTCAGAATCGTGCTAGAACCGCGTAGGAGCCGATCGTTGTGATCTCATCGTTAAGAACTCTTCCATTAGCTTCCACCCACGCATGCGCATAGAACGGGAACTGCCGTACTCCGAAGCACACTTCGGCTTCGATGCCAGCATGACGGAGGACATATGCCAGGGCCAGCGAGCGGGGCAAGCAATCTTCCTGACCTTGGCTAAGTACGCGCCGCCCTAGGCGATAGGTACGGATGATCTTGCCAAGTTGTCGTTCGCAATGGTCCGTTTTAAGTTCGTCGACGATGGCAATCTCTTGAATTTGCTTCAACGCAACGCATATCCCTTGATGACGGAGTATTCGGTTGACCCGCCACGTAGAGAGAAACAGGCGACATAGCACTGTCCATGAAAAGGAGGCTTGCAGTGCTACAGTATCATCAAACGCCTTAATGGCAGGCGTACCGGCTTCCTTTCGTATAGGTATCTCTACTTGGGGCCGATCGTGAAATGTCATCAAGCCGAGCCGTACCCATTCGTCCACTTGCTGGGCAAATTGGTTTTCAGGGAATGGCACAGCAGCCGTGTGACCTTGTTCAATCGCTTGCCAGACCATAGCACCGAACTCACTAAGGCCATAGTACCGATCACCCGGAAGGTCCATAACGATGCCCTCACCGTCGATCGTCACGAAATAGATGCCGTTCCGGATGTATACTTGTGCGGTGCCAGCGTTTCCCATCTACATATCTCGCAAAGCTTGTAGACATTCAATGCATGCTAGCATCAGGACGACGTGAACGGGTAGCAGTCGGTTGAGCAACTGCTGCCGTTCGTTCGATGACATTAGTTGGCGGCCCCGAGGTGGACTGCAGGACCAGGTATCGGACGACGTGGTCTGCTGCAACTGGGGAGTGCTCTTGAAGGAGGAAGAGCTGATCGCCCCCCCGATCGCCCCAACGATGAAGGGTGCATGCATTGCCCGTAGCCTCGCCGGAAGGGGTTGGCGTGATGCTATCTCAAGTTATGAGCCAGGTTCTGTCATCCTGTAACATGTTGTAGATACGCAACTTATGCGGATCATGTGGAAGCTCACATGAACGCAGCCGGACGAACAACTGGCCTTAGGTGACCAATCGCGAACGGGACTGTCCGCCACCTCAGCTGCTCCGGTCGGTGGCTCGCAGCCAGGCTTTACAACCGCCGCCGCCGCTCCACCGCCGCGTGCAGCGGATCCTCCGTCCTACAGAACGCGAATCGTGTGTAGTCCCGCCCCATCTGGGAATCGGAAAAGAAGCTGGTGCCCGGCACCGTCGCCACGCCGCCCTCGATAGTCAGCCACTCGGCGGATTGCCGTAAATCCGCCAGGATATGGTGCGCGCCTTGCGGTGGCTTGCATTGGAACCCGGCCTGATTGAGCGCGCCAACTAGTAGATCGCGCCGTTGACGCCGCCAGGGGGCCAGCCAGGCATAGGGCAATCAGGACGCGGAGCATGCGCGGTCTGATAGGTCAGCCGTGAGTCTTGGAATACTGGCGGACTGCAGCCGTCAACACCAGCAGGCCGAGCGTCGCCAGCGCGCCGAGCGGTACGGCGATACCGCTCAGATCGGCGCCTCGCACCAGCACGGCACGCATGATGACCACGAAATGCTTGACCGGATTCAGCTCGGCCATCCACTGCGCCCAGGTGGGCATGCTGTCGATCGGTGTGAAGAGACCGCTCATCAGCAGGTAAATCACCAGCACAAAGAACGAGACGAACATGGTCTGCTGCTGGGTCGACGCGATGGTGGCGATCCAGAGGCCGGTCCCCAGGGCCACGGTCAGATATACCGCCGCCGAGAAGAAGACGAGCAGCAGGTTGCCGCGCATCGGAATTCCGAACGCCAGCTTACCGGCGATCAGACCGAGGCTGAACATCACCAGCGCCAGCAGCCAGAAGGGCAGCAGCTTTCCCGCGATGAACTGCCCCTTGGTGATCGGGGTGACATTGAGCTGCTCGAGCGTGCCGGCCTCCTTTTCCCGGGCAATGTTCTGCGCGGTGAGCAGCATCCCGATGATCGTGACGAGGGAGACGAGGATGCCCGGCACCATGTAGTGCTTGTAGTTGAGCGTCGGGTTGAACCAGCTGCGGGCACGAACGTCGAACGCCGCCGTGGCCGCCCTCGGGGCCGGATCGATCCGCGGGTCCGTTTGGGGGCGCAGTTCGATGCCAAGCTGGCGACCATAGTCGCCGATGATCTGCAGCGCATAGGCCTGAACGATCCCCGCGGCCGCTCCCTCCTCCGCGTTGAGAACGAGCTGCACCGGGGCGGTGCCCTGGCGGACCAGGTCGCGCTCGAAGCGGGACGGAATGGTCAGGATCACGGTGGCCTCGCGATCGAGCAGGCTCTGATTGGCGGCCTCCTGCGACGGCACCGCCGACGATACCACGAACCGGCCCGATGCAACGAGGTGCTCCACCAGACCACGTGACATCGTGCTCCGGTCGAGATCGACGACGTGCATCCGCGCGTTGGTGATTCCGAAGGTCGCCGCGTTCGAGAGCAGCAGGAGCTGCACGATCGGAATGAAGAAGATCTGGAAGACCGTGGCCCGATCGCGGAAAATCTGGAGGTATTCTTTCCGAATCAGGAAGAGCAGGGTGCGCATGGGTTATCCCAGCCGGACGGCGAGCCGCCGGGCGCTCAAGGTCAGCAGCGTGGTGGCCATGCCGACGAGGACGAGCGTTTCGCGCCAGAGATGTTCGATGCCGATGCCCTTGATCATGATGCCGCGCACGACGATGACGAACCAGCGCGCCGGAACGATGTTGGAGAGCGCACGGAGCGGTGCCGGCATGCTCTCGATCGGGAAGATGAATCCCGAGAGCATCATGGTCGGCAGCATCAACCCGGCCAGCGCCGCCATCATGGCCACCCGCTGCGAGGGCGCCACGGTCGAGATCAGCACACCGAGCGCGAGGGCGACCACGATATAGAGCAGGCTCTCCGCCAGAAGCAGCGCGGGGTTGCCATTGATCGGAACGCCGAAGACCACCCGAGCCGCCGTCAGTACGAGCAGAACATTCCCGAAACCGAGCGCGATGTACGGGATCACCTTGCCCACCACGATCTGCCAGGGACGGAGCGGCGAGACGAGCAGCACTTCCATGGTGCCCATCTCTTTCTCGCGTGTGATCGAGATGGCCGTCATCAGCGCCGAGGTGAGCGTTAGCACGAAGGCAATCAGGCCGGGCACGAAGAGGTTGACGCTCTCGAGCGTCGGGTTGAACCGCATCTGAACCTGCGGCACGATCCGCACGCGCGGCGCCGTCCGAGCCAGCTCGGCCTCGTATTGGCGAATCACCGACATCGCGTACGCTTGCATGATGCTACCGGTATTCGGATCGGTGGCGTCGGTGATGAGTTGAATAGCAACCGCCTCGCCGCGGCCGATCCGTTCCGCAAACCTCGGTTCGAAGACCACTGCCTGGCGAACCTGTCCGCTCTCGAACAGCGGCTGCAGCTCGGCAGTGCTGCCGACGGCTCCGACGATCCGAAAGTTCGACGTGGCGCCAAAGCGGCTTCGGAGTTCTACGCTCCGATAGTCCGGCGTCGGGTCGACGATGGCGAGGCGAATGTTGTCGACTTCCGTGCGCACCGCAAAACCGAAGAGCAGAACCTGGATCAACGGCATCAAAATCAGAATGCCGAGCGTCTGGCGATCGCGAAGCAGATGCCAGGTTTCTTTTCGGACGAAGCCACGCAGCGCGCTCATACCGTGCTCTCCGTTGGCCGCGCCAGGCGCACGAACAGTTCGTCGACCGAGCCGACCCCAAACTCATGCTTCAAGTCGGCCGGCCTGCCCATCGCGCCGATCCGGCCGTCCACCATGATCGAGATCCGATCGCAGTACTCGGCCTCGTCCATGTAATGCGTGGTGACCAGCACGGTCGTGCCGGCTGCCGCTGTCTGATAGATCGACTGCCAGAACTGCCGCCGAGTAATCGGATCCACGCCGCCGGTGGGCTCGTCGAGGAACACGATCTGCGGCCGATGGAGCAGCGCGACCGAGAAGGCCAGCTTCTGTTTCCAGCCCAGCGGAATGGCGCCGACCAACTCGCGGGCGGCGTGACCGAGCTCCAGGGTCGTGAGCATCTCCTCGGACCGCTCGCGGATCACGGCGTCCGAGAGTCCGTAGATGCCGCCGTACAACTGGATGTTCTCGCGGACGGTCAGGTCTTCGTAGAGCGAGAAGCGCTGGCTCATGTATCCGATACTGCGCCGGATCTGCTCGGTTTCCTTGTAGACGTCGAACCCGGCCACCCGTGCCTGGCCCGAGGTCGGTGCGAGCAGGCCGATCAACATCCGGATCGCCGTGGTTTTGCCGGCTCCGTTGGCGCCCAGAAACCCGAACACCTCGCCTCGGCCCACCGAGAACGAAATGGCGTCGACGGCGGTGAAGCTGCCGAACTTCCGGGTCAGATCGACCGTCTCGATCGCCGGCGAGGTCATGGCGCCACCCCTTCGGGTTCGCCCATCAGTTCCATGAAGCTGTCTTCGATCCCGGCCGGAATGGCTTCGATGGCGACACCATCGAGTCCGCGGCCCGACAGGTATTCCGTAAGCTCCGCATGGATTTGATCGGCCGGAGCATCGGGACGCGCATCGGTGTAGTGCAGTTCCTCGCCGAAGGGGTAGACGCTGCGCACGTGCGGAAATTCTCGCAGGGCATCGATGAGCGGGACGCGCCGCGGATCACGAATGGCCAGGAGGGGCAGGGGATACTGTGCGCCGATCCTACCGGGGGCTTCGACCATCAGGATCCGCCCCTTCTGGATCAGCGCGACCCGGTCGCAGCGATCGGCCTCGTCCATGTACGGGGTCGAGACGACGATGGTCATGCCCGAGGCTTTGAGGTCATCGAGCAAGTCCCAGAACTCGCGGCGGGACACGGCGTCGACGCCGGTGGTCGGTTCGTCGAGGAGTAGGATATCGGGCCGATGCACCAGCGCGCAGGAGAGCGCAAGCTTCTGCTTCATCCCGCCCGACAGCGCGCCCGCCCGCCTGGTGCGGAAAGGTTCGATCTGCCGGTAGATCGGCGCGATGGCCTCATATTGCGCAGCGACCGTCGTTCCGAACACCGCGGCAAAGAAGTCGAGATTCTCTTCGACCGTCAGATCGGGGTAGAGCGAGAACCGTCCCGGCATATAGCCGATCCGGCGGCGCAAGGCCCAGAGGTCGTCGACCACATCGAGTCCCAGCACACGGGCCGATCCGGCGTCCGGCACGAGCAAGGTCGCGAGGATTCGGAAGAGCGTCGTCTTACCGGCACCATCGGGACCGATGAAGCCGAACAGCTCGCCGGGTTCGACCGACACACTCACGTCGCGCACGGCGGTGTACTGGCCGTAGCGCTTCACCAGGTCGCGAATCTCGACGGCCGGGCCGTCGGAACGGGTCGGCGCAGCCATTACCGATCGGGGTTTGTCGCGGCCACGACGCCGGGGAGGACCAACTCGCCGGGCATCCCGATCTTGAGGCTGCCATCGGGATTGGGGACGCGGACTTTGACCGCGTAGACGAGATCGACCCGTTCCCGCCGCGTCTGAATCGGTGTCGGCGTGAACTCGGCGCGTGGCGAAATCCAGGTGACCTGGCCCGCCCGTTCGCTCAGCGATTGCTGGCCATGGTCGAACCGGACCGACACGGTTTCGCCTAAGCGCACGGCAGCGAGCTGGTCGCCGCTGACGAAGGCGCGGAGCGTCAGGGTGTCGAGACGGGCCACCTTGTAGAGCGGCTGGCCGGCCTGCACCGTTTCACCCGGCTCGGCATAGGTGGTCAGGACAGTGCCGTCGATCGGGCTCGAGACGGTGCTCCGGCTGATCCGATCGTCTAGGATCGCCACCCGGGCTTCGATCGCGTCGATCTCCCCTCGAGTGGTGCCGAAGGAGGTGCGGGTCGCCGCGATCTGGTCGGTGAGCGTCCGATAGTCGCGCTCGGCGCGATCGAGCTGCTGGGCCGTGGCGGCCTGGGCTGCGGCCAGCCGCCTGGTGCGCGCCAGTTCACGCTCCGCAACGCTTTGTTGCGACGACAGCAGGGTGATCTGTGCCCCGACCTCGGTGGTCCGGGATCGGGCTGCCGCGAGCCGAGCCGTCAGTTCCCGCCGTTCGAGCGAAAGGGGCACCGTGTCCACCTGGCCGAGCGAGGCGCCGGGGGTAAGCTGATCGCCTTCGCGCACGTCGAAGCGCAGCAGCCGACCGGTTGCTTCGGATGCAACGACGACTTCGTCGGCTTCGAAGGTGCCGTACGCATCGGGCTGGTCCGACCGGCAACTGGCAAGGACCAGTACGGTGGACAGAACGAGCGTCGTAGCCTGGAGAGGGTTCATGGCGGTCACCGGGTTTCGATGCCAAGGGTGGTCAGATAACGAGCACGGGCCTGCGCCAGTTCGACGCGGTGCCGCTGCGCAGCAAGTCGGGCTTGCAGGACATTGCTGCGGGCGTCGATATAGTCGACGGCGGTGATGACGCCTTCGTCCAGCTGAATCCGGGCCCGCTGTTCGACCTGCTCCTGCAGCGCGACGATCTGCTGATCGGCCTGCAGGGTCGCTTCGAGCCGGGTCATCGTGGCCAGATCGTGCTGGACCGCGCGATCCAGGCTTCGGGCAAAGGCGGCCCGCTCGGTTTCGACGATGTTGCGCTGCAGCTCGAGGACGTCCTTTTGACGGGCGGTCGTGCCCCAGTTCCAGGGGCGCCATTCGAATCGGACGCCTGCTCGCCAGAACGCGTCGGCATCGGGGCTGAACTGATTGAGGCCCGGATGGCCGTAGCCGCCGGTACCGAACGCGACGATGCGCGGCCGGCGCTCCGCATCGAGCACTGCCGCTTCGCTGGTAATTCGGTCTCGGGTCCGGGTGAACTGCGCAAACTCGGGACGTTCCTGGACCGCATCCCGCGCGGCCGTGCTGGCGGTCGTTCCGGCCAACTCGGGAAGGACCAGAACGGCCGAGTCGCTGATGTCGCGATCGGTAAGGCGGGCGAGCACCGCCAGGGCGGCATCCCGCGATGTCCGTGCTTCGAGGCGAGCCTGTCTGATCCGGAGCTGCTCAGCCGCGAGCGATGCGGTATCGGCGGCCACGGCGGCGCCTTCGCGGAGCCGGGTCCGGATCACCACCAGGCGGCCTTCCAGGTCGCCGGCGACGGTTGCCAGCTCCGCATCCCGTTCCTGCAGCAGAAAGGCGGTGAAGAACGCGGTGTTCACCTCGTCACGCAGTCGGTACTGTGCGGTACGGACCGATTCCTTCGACTCGGCCAGCCTGGCCTGTTCCACCGCCTGGCGCGCGCCGATCACACCGCCGTCATAGAGCAGCTGGTCGGCCTGGATCGTGGCCATCCATTGTTCCTTGGGCGGTATGGGTGGTTGAATCGGTGAGCCGTCCAACCGAATGTGGGTGATGTCGGATTGCGCCGTCCCCTCGCCGGCGAGGGTCAGTCGCGGCAGGCGCTCGGTGCGCAAGTTCCGGAGACGCAGGGCGGTCTGGGTCTCCAGCAGGTCCAACTGCCGCGCTCGGGGATCGCGATCGCGCGCGGCGGCGTGAAGCGTCTCCAGGCGGAGCGTGTCCTGAACCGGACCGGCCGCCGTGACGCTCAGCAGGGAGAGCGTGGCAAGGAGGATCATGGTCGGAGTGCGCTCCGGATGAAACCGGGCAGACTGCGTTGTCGCTCGGTGAGGTAGGCGTCGAACTGATCGCTGCTGATCCCGAAGATCACATCGAGCATGGGCCGGATCAGGAACGGGAAGATGATCATCGACACCATGTTGATCAGAAAGTGCTCGGCGCGGATCGGTTGCAGGGTGCCGTTCTCGGCGCCGGCATCGAGCTGCTGCTGTAACGCAGCAAGCGCTGCCACTCCGGGCCGGGGCAACAGCAGCGCTGCCCGGTCGGGGTCGGCGTGGAGTTCACTGACCAGGTAGCCCGGGAGATAAGGCCGGGTTCGCAGGAACCCGATATACCGGTCGACGACGGTTTGGATCTTCTGATCGAGAGGAAGCGCGGAGCCGACCACCTCGAAGACGCCGGGCAGCAGGTTGGAAGCCGCGGCCCGAAAGACGGCGTCGGCCAGCGCCTGCTTGGTGCCGAAGTAGTAGTGGAGCAACGCCTGATTGACGCCCGCTTCCTTGGCGATTTCCTGCATCCGGGCGCCCGAGGTGCCGCGCCGGAGGAAAACCGTGTGGGCGGCAGTCAGGATTTGCTCTCGGGTAGCGCTTTCTGTTTCCATAGTGTTTTTAACTATCTAGTTAAATCGTGTAGTTAAAATGAGAAAGTCGACAGGCTCTGTCAATAGGAACGGCTGCCAGGGTGGTTTTTCGGGATTTGTGCGGGTTTCTTGCAGGGAAATTTCGCCGCCCTTCGCGGACCGCAGACCTTGGAGAGGTAACTGAATGTCAGATCTTGGGTTGGGTTTGGTCGTCGGGCTGGCGATCGGGGTCCTGTTGGGGCTCGGTCTGCTATGGCTGGGACGCTCCAGTCATGAACGGGAGGTCCGGCGCGACGCGATTCAGCGAAGTCAGGCCGTGGTCACCGGGAAGGTGACCGAACAGCTGCTCCCCTATCTCCCGGGCTTCGAGTTCAATCCGAAGGATGTCCGGTTTCTGGGATCGCCGGTTGATCTGGTGGTGTTCGACGGTCTGTCGAGCGGCCAGCTCGAGCGGGTCGTCTTCGTGGAGGTCAAAACCGGCGACGCAACACTGACCCGGCGGGAGCGACAGCTGCGTGAGGTGATCACGGCACGGCAGGTGGAGTGGCGCGAGTGGCGAGTGGCAGTGTCGCCCGGCGCGCCTGTCCGTAGCGAGCGAGGGGGCGATTGACGAACGGTGCCGCTGTCGGATCGGCAGGGCACGTGAAGGGATCGATACGTGCATTGCCCTCACGGCTTGCCAAGGGCAATCGATCGCCGTATCGTATTACGAGCATGCTATCGATGGAGGACGTCATGTCGATTGTAACGGTCTCGCCGAAGTATCAAGTGGTCATTCCACGGGAGATCCGGGAGTCACTTGGCCTCGAGCCAGGGCAAAAGGTGCAAGTACTTCAGTACGAGAACCGAATCGAGTTCATTCCGATTCGATCGATGCGAGAAATGCGGGGTGCGCTGAAGGGAATCGATACCGCCGTGCGTCGAGAGAAAGACCGCGTGTGAACCTGGTCGACTCGTCGGCATGGCTGGAGTACTTTGCGGATAGTTCCCATGCCGGGAAGTTTGCAGCTGCAATCGAAGATGTCGACCGTCTCGTCGTACCCACGGTGGTCCTGACGGAGGTGTGCCGCCGAGTTTTACAACAGCGGGGATCGAGCGATATGTTGCAGGTTGCCGCCGTACTTCACCAGGGTATGACGGTACCGATGGACGCCGCCTTGGCGATTAGTGCCGCCCAACTCGGGGTCTTCCACAAGCTGCCGCTCGCGGACAGTATCATTTATGCCACGGCCATGCGGTATGAAGCTACAGTGTGGACGATGGACGCCGATTTTGCGCACCTACCGAACGTTCGCTTCTTCCCGAAGCGTTCCTGACTGGAATCAGTCTGCGACGATCGAGGGTTTCGTCCTGCAGCCGCTGTAGCCGCTCCACCGCTGCGGCCGCAGAATCCTCCGTCTTACAGAACGCGAACGCGTATAGTTCCGCCCTAACTCCGGATCGGAGGCGAACGGGACCAGTCAGGCCGGGCCGCCTGGCGCCTCGATGACTTCGGTGCGGACTTCGACCGCGCCCCGCGAGGGAATGATGTCGCCGCCCTGCTGCTCGATCAGGGCGCGCGTAATGGCGGCGCCGAGCAGGATGATCTGCGCGGAGTAGTAGACCCACATCAGCACGACCACGAGCGCGCCAGCTGCGCCGTATGCGGAGGCCGGGCCGGCCCGGGTCAGGTAGAGTGAAATGACGAACTGTCCGGCCACGAACAGCAGCGCGGTGATGATGGCGCCCTGACGGGTCTGTCGCCACGTCAGGTGGACATCGGGCAGAATCCGAAAGATCAGCATGAACAGCAGGGTTACGACCCCGACCGAGATGACGAGGTCGATCCCCGAAAGGAGTACCGCGGGAATCGGAATCCAGTGCTCGGCGAACCTGATCACGGCCGCCAGCGCGACGGTCACCAGGAACGAAGTGAGCATCACGAAGCCGATCGCGAGCACCATCCCGAACGAAACCAGTCGCGTGAACAGGAAGGCGACGATGCCCTTCCGCGACGGCTTGGCTTTCACGTCCCAGATCGCATTCAGCGAGGTCTGCATCTGGGCAAAGACCGTAGTGGCACCGAGTAGCATGGCCGCGATGCCTAGCACGGTCGGCAGCAGTCCCGCCTGCTCGATCCGCGATCGTTCGACCGCCTGTTCCACGGTTACCGCAGCCCGTTCGCCCACCAGCGCCTGGATCTGATCCGAGATACGGCCTTGGGCCGCGTCCTCCCCAAAGAATGCGCCGGTAATGGTAATCGCGACGATCAGGAGCGGCGCCATCGAGAACAGGGTGTAAAACGCGAGGGCCCCGGCGGCCTGGACCGCGTTCCGTTCCGACCAGATGGTCAGGGATCGTTTGAGGACCTGCCACGCGGTGCCAAGCTGTTTGCGCATTGCGGTCGCTCCGGAAGTGTCGGGGTACTAAAGCGTTGACGGAACGAGATATTGGCCGCACAATCCGACGCACATCCGGGCGACGCCATCCCCACACGTCGCTGTCATCGAAACGCCATCTGCCGGTCAGGCCCTGGCCATCTCCACTTCGCACCTTGAAAGGGACCCAACTGCGAGGTGGCCTGTGTTTACTCGATTGGTCGAATCTGAACGGCAGCGGCAACGTCCGCTACTGCAGGGCGCGATGTCGTTCGGGCTTCACGTGGTGATTGCGCTGGTCGTCATCGGTGCGACGAAACGGATTGCTACGGCCGACGCCAACCGTCCTTACGTTCATGCGGAGACGTACCACGTCGCGCCGGCGCCGTCCGCGCCGGCTTCGAATAGCGGAGCGTCGGGGGTGCAGCAGAGTCATGCCGTGCCGACCTTGCCGCCGGATGTGCTCACGATCGCCGTACCGACCGGGCTCGAGTCCGCGATCCCTCCTATCGAAGCAGGCGAATCGATCGATCCCCGCCGCTTCGTCGTCGGACCGGCGCCGGTGGCCTGTACGACCTGTACGGCGGGCGCGAGCGGGCTCGATGGCATTCTCGAGGCCCATACGGTGGACCAACCGGTGGACGTCGTGGTCGCGCCGGATCCGCTGTACCCTGCGGCGCTCAAGGCTGCCGGGGTTTCGGGACGGGTCTCGGTCGAGTTCGTGGTGGACACCACGGGGCGGGTCGAACGCGGATCGATCGTGGTGTTGGAATCGTCCGCCGAGGGGTTCAGCGCGAGCGTGGTGACGGCGTTGATGAACGCACGATATCGTCCGGCGCTGGTGCGCAACCGCCCGGTGCGTCAGCTGGTGCGGCAGGTGATGAGTTTCCGGATCGATTGAAACGGCCGCGGCATCGGTTGTAGCCTCGCGGGGCGACGTGTGATTTCTGTCGCCCTGCGAGGGCTGGGCTCACGCATCGGCCCAGTCGTTCTTAACGTGAGGTGCTTGTCGGGTGATCGTCCTTTGGCGGACTAGTTTTGAACCCGATGTGTTACAAGCGCTGCAGGCGCTCCACCGCCTCGTGCAGCAGATCCTCCGTTTTGCAGAAGGCGAACCGGGTGTAGTTCCGCCCCATCTCCGGGTCCGAGAAGAAGCTGGTGCCCGGCACGGTCGCCACGCCGCCCTCGATGGTGAGCCATTTGGCAAACTCGTCAGAGCGAAGCCTCTTGATGGCCGTAAAGTCGGCGAGGATGTAGTACGCACCTTGCGGTGCCTCGCACGTGAATCCGGCTTGATTCAGCGCACCGACGAGCAGATCACGCCGAGCCCGGTAGTCGCGTTCGAGCCCGGTGTAGTAGTCGCGACCCAGCGTTTCCATGGCGACCGCCAAGGCTTCCTGCAGCGGTGCGGGAGCGCCGACGGTGAGAAAGTCGTGCACCTTCCTGATGGCGTCGGTGACACTCGCGGGCGAGATGATGGTCCCGATCCGCCAACCCGTGATACTGTACGTCTTGGATGCGCCGCTGATGGTAATCGTTCGGTCCCGCATGCCGGGCAGCGTGGCGACCGGGATGTGCTCCCCTTCGTAGTAAATATGCTCGTAGATCTCGTCCGTGATCGCCCAGACATCGTGTTTCTGGCAGAGTTCCGCGATGGCCGTCAACTCGGCCCGCGTCAACACGCGCCCCGACGGGTTGCCGGGTGTGTTGACGATGATCGCGCGGGTCTTCGATGAGAACGCCCGGGCCAGGCGATCCAGGTCGAGCGGCTGCCCCGGCATCATCGGAACGAAGACGGGCGTCGCTTCGCAGAGAATGGCGTCGGGGCCGTAGTTCTCATAGAACGGCTCCATCACGATCACTTCTTCGCCCGGGTCGACCAGCGCCAGCATCACGGCGGCCATCGCCTCCGTGGCTCCGCAGGTAACGGTGATCTCGGTCTCGGAGTCGACCGTCATGCCGTACCAGTCGGCGTACTTCCGGACCAGCGCATCGCGAAGCCGCTTGGAGCCCCAGGTGATGGCGTACTGGTTGATGTCGTCGCGGATGGCTTTGGCCGCCGCCTCCTTGAGGACATCGGGAGTCGGGAAGTTTGGGAATCCCTGGGCAAGATTGATCGCGCCGTGCTGGGTCGCGAGCCGGGTCATTCCGCGAATGACGGATTCGGTGAAGGTCCGTGTGCGCCGAGCTGGCATGGGATCCGGTTGGCAGAGAGAGGCGGAAGTGATCTCGGTGGACGCTGGAAAGTAGAACCGCGTCCTCAACGGCACGAGGGGGTTGGTTTGGGGCCTGGGCCTTTGCCCTTGACTTTGTTCGACGAGGCTGCCGAGATTGCATCCCCGCCATTCAGGGTAATGGCGGTGACACTCAACTCGAAAGTTCGATCCTGGAATGATGCGCGCTCCCGCAACCGTCGGATATCACATGTGCTGTTGTCGCATGTGTGGCGCGTGCATCCATCCGGGAGGCAGGTAATGCAGTAGTCTGGTGACGCCGGACTAACGTCGTTCTACGTGGACGATTGCACAGACCCGCTTCCGATGACCGGAGGCGGGTTTTTTCGTTGGCCGATGCTGCATCAACGCCGCGTCGAGAAGAGAGGGCGCATGAAATGGCAGTATGAGGGGTTCAGGTCCCTGTTACGGACCGCCGCGACATGGTCTGGTCTGCTGGTCGGCCTGGCGGGACAAAGTTTTGCGCAGGAGCGAGCGCCGGTCGTCGTGCGGTTGGTGGCCGAGCCCGCCAAGCTGGTTCTGCGCGCCGGTGAGTCGGCTCCGCTCGAGATCCTGGCGTACGACAGCTCGGGAAACCAGGTTGCCGACGCGCCGATTCGGGTAAGCGGTGCCCGTGGTGTCGTCCGATACGATCACGTGTCCGGGCGCGTAACCGCGTTCAAGGCCGGCGTATTCGAAGTGTGGGCCAGCGTCGGCGGGCGATCGGCATCGCCAGCGGCGCGCCTGACCATTCCGGTCGAGGTGCAGTGGCCCGCCTTGACCCGGCTCGAGGTGGAGCCGGCCGAGCCGGGGCGATTGTACACCAACGTCACCATTGCCCATCGTGCCCGCGGCTGGCATGCCGACAGTACCGAACGAACCGGGCTGGTGCCGAGCTGGCGGAGCAGCGATCCCTCGGTGGCGTCAGTCGATCGATTCGGCAACGTCTCTGCCCTGAGGGCGGGACGTGTCACGATCATCGCGGACCATGAGGGGGTAACCGGAAGTCGCCAGTACACGGTCGCGACCAATCCGGTGACGGTGCTCGAGCTCGGTGTGCAGGAGCAGATCCTTCGAACCGGCGATGCGATTCCGCTGCTGGCGACCGCTCGGCGTGCCGATGGGAGTATCGTGACCGATGCGCCGATCACCTGGAGCTATCTCTACACACCCGATGATTCCATCGCGGCCCCGGGTGGGCCCGGAATCATCGATGCAGGCTTGTTCGCCGGTAATTATCCCGGCCGGTACACTTTGCTGGCTCAGTCGGGGACAGCCGGAGCGCGGGTCGTGCTCGAAGTCGTGCCGCGGGACGTCCGTCGGCGGATCAGTGTCACCGGTCGTGGCAGTATCACCAATACCCACACCTCCGATCTCTGGCCCTGGACCGGAACCGACGGTCGTGACTACTGCCTCGTCGGCACTTGGGGAGGCGACGGCTGGGTTTTGGTATTTGATATCACGGATCCGAGCAATCTCGTCCGGGTGGACTCGATCCAGGTCGACGCGCGCACCATCAACGATGTCACGGTGTCACCGGACGGACGGTACGCCGCTCTGTCCCGTGAGGGCGCATCCAATCGTGTCAACGGGGTTGTCATTCTCGATCTCTCCACACCACGGCATCCGCGCATCGCGTCCACCTTCAGCGAGGAACTGACTGGGGGCGTGCACAACATGTTCGCCACTAACGACCACCTCTTTGCCGTCTCGGGAGGTGCCAAATACGTCATCATCGATGTCCGCGACCTCGCCAACCCCAAGTACGTGAGCGAGTACCGGCATCCGAACGCCCGCATCCATGATCTCTGGGTTCACGATGGTATTGCCTACTCAGCGCAAGGTGGGGTCGGCGCGGTTGTGGTCGATGTCGGCAACGGCGCGTATGGCGGCACCATCGAGAAGCCCAAGCTGATCAATACTTTCAGGATCAATAGCGGTCACGAAATCTTCCCGTACTTCCAGAAAGCAACGGGGAAGGTCTACCTCTTCCTCGGTGACGAGGAAGGGCGGACCGGGCGTGCCTGGGAAGGGACGACCTGGACCAATGCGCCAGGTCCGGATGGCAAACCGATCAAAGGTGGTATTGCCCAGACCATGGGTGGGTATACCCACATCGTCGACTTTACCGATCCCAAGAACCCGCGCAAAGTGGGGCGATACCAGATCGATGACTTCGGCTCGCACGACATCATCATTGAGGATGACGTGCTCTATCAGGGGTACTACGAGGGCGGCGTTCGAATCGTCGATGTCTCGGGCTTGCTGCTCGGTAATCTCTTCGATCAGGGACGTGAGATTGCCGTCTACAAACCGTTCGATCCCCAGGGATTCACCGCAAATGCGCCGATGGTGATGAACGCCATGCCGTGGAAAGGGCGTGTGTTGTTTACCGACTGGAACTCGGGCTTGTGGGCCGCCAAGCTCGAGCCCAAGCGGGCACTGACGCCATGATGCGCCGCGCGGGCGGGTTCATGGGATATGGTCGCCGACGGATGTGTCGTCGGTGGGTGATGTGCTGTCCACCCCAACCGTGGGAGGGCTCTGGGGGCGCCGAAAGGTCCGGATGAATGTCGGGTCGACTTGACCGACGTCTATGACGAGGCCCGCCCCGGTTCCGGAGCGGGCCTCTTTCGTGATGGCGATCGTACCGAGTGATCCAATCGTTGTAGTCGGCAGGTCCCACCGATCGGCAGCCGAACGACTCGGCGCCGCGATGAGGGTGGCGAAACATGCAAGTCGAGGAGATGAACGTACATGAGCAGTAGGTTGAGGTGGGTGACGGCGGTTGCAGTGCTCGCCCTCATTTCGGGTGGAGAGGCCGCAGGTCAGGTACCTGCCACACGACAGATCACGGGCACCGTAAAGGAACAAGACGGGCGTCCGATTCCATATGCGCTGATCTCGACCGTCGGGGTTGGCGCCGTACGGGTTAACGACCAGGGGGTGTTCACCATTGCCGTGCCGGGCACGACGCGGAGCCTGACGGCCCGGGCCATCGGCTACACGCCGCGCGAGATCCGGATCGACACAACGGCAACCACCGTGGCGTTCGTGCTCGAGCCGCAGCCATATACGCTTGGCGAGATCACGATTGCGGGAGGCGGTTCGGAACTCCGGCGCCAGCGTGCCACAACTGCTACCGCCGAGGTCGTTGCCGACCAACTGGTCCGTGCACCGGCCCAGTCGATCGAACAGGCGTTGCAGGGTAAGATCCTCGGGGCCAGTATCAATATGAACACCGGCGCTCCGGGTGGCGGCGGCCAGATCCAGGTTCGCGGAACGACGTCGATCCTGGGTAACGGTGAGCCGCTGGTCGTCATCGACGGCTTGATCGCATCGAACGACGCATTCTCGGCGGGCGCATCCACGGTCACCCGCGGCGGCACCTCTCAGGATCAGAACGTCAACCGATTGGCCGATCTCAATCCGGCCGAGATCGAGAGTATCGAGATCGTCAAGGATGCGTCGGCAACGGCGGTGTACGGGTCGCGGGCCAGCAATGGGGTCGTCGTCATTCGGACCAAGCGCGGCCGTACCGGCGCCAACCAGTTCAGTGTGACCCAGCGTCTCGGGTATGCCGAGCCGCTGCGATATGTAGGGTACCGAAAGTTCTCGACCGTAGCCGAGGTGCTCGCGCTGCGGTATGGCGCAACCGGCAACGCGGCTGCGCGCGCTTATCTGGAGCAGCGCTTCCCTGACGGCAACATCCCTGAGGCGGCGAATATCGATCTCGAGCGGGAGTTCTTCAGTAACCGCCGGCCCGCGTACGAAACATCGGCTTCCCTCTCCGGCGGTACCCAGGCAACCCGGTACTTTGCTTCGGTGACCCAGCGGCGCGAGGAAGGGATTGCCCGGAACAACTCGGCGCGACTCCAATCCCTCCGGCTCAATATCGACCAGACTATTTCGCCTCAGCTGACGGCCTCGGTCAACCTGAATGCGATCCGGAATTACCTCGAGCGCGGGTTGGCCAACAACGACAACTCGTTCACCAGTCCGGTTTACGCGTTTGCCTACACCCCGGCGGTATTCGATCTCCGGGAGCGCGATGCCAACGGCAACTACGTTCGCAATCCGATCTTCGGCGGCGGGTTCTCGGCGTCGAATCCGTTCGAGACCTATGAGTACCTCCACTATGGACAGGACGTCTGGCGTCAGCTTGGCAGCGTCACAGCCACCTATACGCCGATCCAAACGGCGGCCAATCGCCTTGCGATCACCCTCCTGGGCGGCTTTGACCGTTACCAGCAGTCAGGTGACCTCTACTCTCCCGGGTTCCTCCAGTATGAGGGTCGGAATGGTCTCTTTGGTACATCGGAACAGGCCACTGTCGACGGGTTGAACTACAACCTGCAGCCCACCGCGACATGGACCCGTGTCTTTGGACGCGGTCTGACCTTCACGACCAGCGTCGGGGCCAGCATCGAGCGGCAGTCCGTCAACAACTACGCCATCATCGGCCGAGGCTTGGTGCCGGGGTCGGAGCTCGCTGCTCAGGGTACCGTCACTGCGTCGCAGTCGCTGACGGAGTTTCATGACCAGGCCGTGTTCGTGAGCGAGCAGGTAACGGCCTTCGACGATCGTCTGGTGATCAATGCAGGCGTGCGCGCGGATCGATCGAGTGCGAATGGCGACCGGGCCACGTTCTACACCTTCCCACGCCTTTCTGCTGCGTATCGGATCGTCACGCCGGGTGGGCCGATCGATGAGATCAAAGTCCGGGGCGGCTGGGGTCAGACTGGCAATCGGCCGCGCTACGGGGATCGCGATATCACGTTGAGTGCTGGCGGTGTGGTCCAGGGACAGCCCAGCGTTCAGACGTCGTCGGTGGTCGGCAACCCCTCGATCAAGCCGGAGACGCTAACCGAAGTGAGTGGCGGCTTCGATCTGTCGGCGTTCAAGGACCGGGTCGGGCTCGAGGTCTCGCTCTACCGCCGTACGATTACCGACTTGCTGCTCCAACCGTCGGCTGCGCCATCGACCGGCTTCAGTACCTTGGTCATCAATGCCGGGAAGCTGCGCAACCAGGGCATCGAGGCGGGGCTCACCGTCGTGCCGGTCCAGAGCCGCGACTGGTCGGTCGTTTCGCGGGCGACGTTCCAGAAGAAACGCGAGCGCGTCGTCGACCTTCCGGCATCGGTGCCGCCCTTTGCGGCACCGAACAGTTTTGGCGCCTCCTTCGGACGTAATCGGGTCACCGGCGGTGGTGAAACCAGTGACATCTGGGGGAACGTCCCCGTTGATGCCGCGGGTAATGTGCTGCCCGTGGGGTCGTACGTCACGAACCCCGGTCTGGTTGCCGGACGTGTCGATACGCTGATCGGGAACTCGAACCCGGACTTCCAGGTCTTCTTCGAGAACACGGTCAACTGGAAGCGACTTAGCTTCGCCTTTACGCTGGATTGGCGCAGCGGTGGTGATGTGGCCAACACTACCACGAAGCTGTACGACGAAGGCGGTACCAGTCGCGACTTCACCACTGCGGTCACGCCCGAGAACGCACCCCGTGGTGTCCCGACCGAGACGATCGGGAGCATCCCCGCCGCGGTGCTGGGGCTCGGCGACTTCCGGTTCCAGGCGTGGAGCGGCGGTTCCGATGCCCGGATCTATCTCCAAGACGGAACCTACCTTCGACTTCGCGAGGTGGCGGTCAATTTCAACGCGCCTCGTTCGGTCGCGCGCGCATTCCGCGCTTCGGCTCTTCGGGTTGGTCTCGAAGCACGCAATGTTGCGCTATGGACGGGTTACTGGGGATATGATCCCGAGTTCAACAACTTCGGCAACCAGAACCTGAACCGGTTCGTGGACACCGCTCCCTATCCGGGCGCCCGGTCGTTCGCGCTGTCCCTCAATCTGACGTACTGATTATGAAACACTCATCCTTGTTCTTACGCAGCTTTCAGTGGCGCCTCATCGGCGCGGCCGTCCTCAGTCTGAGTGCTTCAGCGTGCGATGTCGACGGTGTGTCCAATCCGAACCGGCCGACCCCGGACGCGCTGGCCAGTGATCCGGTGCAGGCGCTCCGCCTCGCGGCGACCGGGATCATTGCATCTGAGCGCTCCTCGATCAGCGCATTCATCACAGGAACCGGTCAGTTCGGCCGCGAAGTCTTCAGTATCTCGCCAACGGAAAGCCGATCGGTCACGTCGTTCTACCAGAACTTCAGCGACCCGGCCGGGCAGTCCACCGGCGGCTGGGGCGATCGGTATGCCACGCTCAGAAACATCCGGACCTTCCGCCTCGCCGCGGAGAACGGATCGGCCCTCAGTCCGGGCCAGAAAGCGGGCGCCATCGGGTTCGCGCGTACGCTCGAAGCGCTCGAATTGCTCTATGTAATCGCCACTCGGCACAACCTCGGCGCCGTCATCGAGATTCGTGACGATGCCAATGATCTCGCGCCGTTCGTACCGCGCGATTCGGTCTATCGATATATCACGGCGCAGCTCGATGTCGGTTATGCACAACTGCAGACGGCTGGGACCACAGCCTTTCCTTTTAGCCTGCCGACCGGTGCCGGGATCGGCTTCGGCGGCTTCGACACGCCCGCAGGGTTTGGACGTTTCAACCGCGCTCTCAAGGCACGGGTCGAAGCCTACCGGGCCTCCTTGGGCGACCGTAATCAGGCGCTCTATCAGGGGGTGCTAACGGCACTGTCGAGTTCTTTCCTGGCGCCGCTTGCTGCCGACAGGAGCAACCTCAAACTCGGCCCGCAGTATTTCTTCGGGAACTCCGGCACCGATGCGGCCAACGGGTTGACACCCAACAATGCCAACCTGTACGCCCATCCGTCGATTCGTGACGACGGAACGGTGAGTGTGACGGATCGTCGGTACACCGGTAAGATCCTGACCGGCCAGCCGCTCCGCGTTCCGGCGGAATCGAACACCCCGACCGACCTGCGCTTTCAGGTCTATCCCGCGCTTACGACCGGTATCCCGATCATCGATAACGAGGAGCTGATTCTGCTGCGCGCCGAGGCCCGGTACTTCACGGGTGACGCGGACGGCGCGCTGGCGGACATCAACGCGATTCGGACCGTCAGCGGAAATCTGGCGTCGCGGGGTGCGTTCACATCGGCCGATGATTTCGTCACCGAACTACTGACACAGCGCCGGCTGTCGCTTTTGCTGCAGGGCCATCGCTGGGTTGATATCCGCCGATTCGGGCGACTGACGACGTTGCCGCTTTCGGGCGTCAACTTTGCCCTTACCAATAATCAGGTGGTTCCCCAGGCTGAGTGCTTGGCGCGGGAGCAAACCGGCAACGCAGCGCTAGCGTGCCCGGCCTTCACGCCGAACTGACGGAGCGTATCCTCTCGACCTACGGAGCGTGCGGTCGGGACATTCGATGGATTGCAGGGCGGAGGGCCGGCACAGTGTCGGCCCTCTTTGCGTCCAGTGACGTCAGGGCGTTCGGCCGGTTTCCGGCATCAGTGTCACCTTGACGTAGTTGCTGCGGTCGAGGTAACGAATGGCGGCTTCTTTGATCCGCTCGGACGTGAGCAGCGGCAACAGATCCGCCGTGTCCAGGATTCCCCGGAAACTTTCACCCGTCTGCTGGTATCCGGACAGCTGGCCGAGCCAGAATCCGTTTTCGCGCAGGCTGGTTTCGCGGGTACGAACGGTCGACTCGCGCAGTTTGACGAGTTCGTCGGCTGTCGCACCCGAACTGCGGAGCGCATCGATCTCGGCCCACACAGCGGCCACCAGCTCATCGACCCGATCGGGTGCGGAGCCGAAGCCGACGCTGATCGAGTACTCCTCGCGCGGCACTTTGGTGGGCGACGCGCTGACCGACGCACCGTAAGTTCCGCCCAGATCTTCGCGCAGCCGTTCGCGCAATCGGATATCCAGAACGTCCGCCAGGCTGCGAATCACGAACCGCTCTTCCCGCGAATACGGGAAGGCGCCCGAGAAAACCATCTGCGTCTGGCTGCGCGGTTCGAGGCCGCGAACGACCTGACGCTCGACCACACCGGTTGGCGCGCGGATACCCACGTCACGCCACTGCTCGTTGCGCTGGCGTGCGGGGAGATTGCCGAGATAGGTCTCGACCAGCGGCCGGATGGCGTCGAGTGCGAAGGCGCCGACGATGACGAAGGTGAAGTCGCCGGCGTCTCCGAAGCGGTCGCGGTAGACGCGCAGCGATCGGTCGAGGTCGAAGGAGTCGACGATGGCGGCGTTGATCGGCCGGGTGCGCGGATGGTGCTGGGTGAGCACGACGGTCAGCGTGTCGCGGAACGCCGTTGCCGGGTTGGCGCTGCGATTGGCCAGCGCGGCGCGAGCATTGGTCTTGAACGCTTCAAACGCGTCGCGATCCTGCCTCGGCGCGGTGAACTGCAGATAGATCAACTGAAAGAGCGTTTCCAGGTCCTGCGGCGAGGCCTGGCCCTGCAGCCCTTCGTAGTAGTTCCCGATATAGGGCGAGACGGACACCGCCTTGCCTGCGAGCTTCTTCTGTAGATCGATGGCCGAAAATTCCCCCAACCCGCCCAGGCCGATCAGCTGCGTCGCAAACGCGGCGGCGGTGTAGAGGCTGTCAGGTACGACCGAGGTCCCGCCCGGGCTCGAGGCGGTCAGCAGTACTTCGTCGGCTTTGAAGTCGGTCGGTTTGAGGATCACCCGGACGCCATTGGGAAGGGTCCAGGTCGTAACACCAAGGGCGGAGTCGGTGGTGGTCTGGGTAATGGCGCGCGGCGCCAGGCTTGCGGTCACCAGCGGCTCGTCTGACACATTCTCTTCGTACGCGGCGACGTCGGCGCGCTGGACCCGATCGAACAGGGCCAGCAATGCCGCGGCATCGGGGATCGAGGCCGCGGCCTTGTCCGGTGCGTTGACCAGAAGGACGCGATCTTTGCCATCGAGCCAGGTGCGCGCCGAGCGGTTCACCTCGGCGAGATCGATGGTCGGCAGGAGCCGTTTGACCAGGCCCAACTCGTAGCCGATGCCGGGAATCGCTTCGGTGGTCAGATAGTGTCGCACATACTCGTCTGCGTAGCGCGCCGACTCCGTGTTGGCACGCTCGGCGTAGGCGCGTTCGTAGCTGCGCAGTAGATCCTGCTTGGCGCGGTCGAGCTCGGTCGGGGTAAAGCCGTGTCGTTCGACCCGCTCTGCCTCGGTCAGGACCGCCTCGAAGCCCCGGGCAATTCCGGTGTCGGATACGGCCGCACCCAGGAAGAAGGCGCGGGTGCCTCGTACCAGCCGGCTGGCACCTCCACCCGCACCCAGGAAGGGCGGGTTGGGGCGCTGGGTCAGTTCGTCGAGCCGGGCGTTGAACATCATCGCATACAGCGCATCGACCAGAGAGCCGCGATAGGCGGCCTCGGAGGGATCGACGTCGCCGGGTTCGAGGTAGTAAACGCTGATGCTGGTGCTGGTGGCTTCGGGGTCCGTGGCAATCGCGACGGCGGTCGAATCACGCAGCGGAATCCGATAGTCGACCCGGGGACGCTTGGTCCGCGGACTCCGAATCTTGCTGAAGTGGGTCTTGATCAGCGCGGTTACCGCCGCCACGTCGAAGTCGCCCACGGCCACCACGGCCATCAGGTCGGGGCGATACCAGTCGCGGTAGTAGCGGGTCAGCGCGCCAGGTGCGAACTCTTCGAGTGACTCCTTGGTGCCGATCGGCAGGCGGTCCCGATAACGCGAGCCGCGAAACAGGACGGGGAACTGCTGCCGGAACATCCGATTCGAGGCATCCTGGTCGAGTCGCCACTCTTCGATCACCACGCCGCGCTCCTTGCGGATCTCGGCCGTATCGAAGGTGACACCGTGGGCCCAGTCCTCCAGGATCTGCATCGCGGTGTTGAGCAGATGCGCGCTGTCGGTCGGGACCTGGAGCTGGTAGATGGTCTCGTCGAACGAGGTGCTGGCGTTGAGGTCGGCCCCGAAACGCATCCCGATCCGTTCGATATAGTCGATCAGCTCGTGCTTTTCGAAGTTGGCCGTCCCATTGAACGCCATGTGCTCGGCGAAATGGGCCAGGCCCAGCTGATCGTCATCTTCCAGCAGCGAGCCGGCGTTGACGACCAGCCGCAGCTCTGCCCGAGCGGCCGGCCGGCTGTTTTTGCGGACGAAATAGCGGAGACCGTTGGGCAACGTACCGGTCACCACCGCGGAGTCGAGCGGCAGCGGCGGCGCCTCGGTCCGCTTGGGGACGGCCTGCGCGGTGGCGCTGGCGGCCAGGAGCAACGAAAGGAGCAGGAATCTGAGCATGACCACCCGTCGACATCGTTTCCGGTCCCGAGGGGCCGACCCCACTGGTTGGCCCCGAGCTGACCTCAATATGGAAGATACGTCCGGGATGGGGTGAGGGGTTTCTAACCCGGGCATATGCCCCAAATGCAGGCACTGGCCGTGGGAGTACCCCCTCCCATCCAGTCTGTGGACTGGCTCAGGGGAGTGCAGGGCGATAGTTTCGCTAAATGCTGCCATTTTCGCTGATTCTCCGGCGCGTCGTCGCCCCGCTGCTCGTGCTGTTCGTCGGTTTCGGTTCGGTGCTCCAGGCGCAGGTTGCCAGGCCGTCCCCCGGTCAAAAGGTGATCCTGGTGACCGGGGCGACCAGCGGCCTCGGTCGCGAGGTCGCGCTCCGGCTTGCCGCCGGCGGAGCGCACGTCATCCTCCATGGCCGCGACTCGGCCCGGGGCGCCGAGGTGTTGCGGGAAATCCAGACGGCGGGCAAAGGCAGCGCGCGGTTCTATACTGCGGACCTGTCGGTCACGGCCGACGTGCGTCGCTTTGGGGAAACGATCCTGGCGGACTACGACCGCCTCGACGTGCTGATCAACAACGCCGGAATCGGTACCGCACCCGATGTGCGGGACGTGACGGCCGATGGGTATGAATCGCGCTTTCAGGTCAACTACCTCTCCGGGTTTCTGCTGACCCGGATCCTGTTGCCGCGCCTGGTGGCAAGCGCCCCGTCCCGGATCGTCAACGTGTCCTCGCTCTCGGCCGCGCCGATCGATTTCGACGACGTGATGATCGAGCGGGACTTCACCGGTCGCCGCGCGTACGGTCAGAGCAAACTGGCGCAGATCATGTTTACCATCGACCTGGCGGCCGAGTTGGACGGAAAGGGTGTGACGGTCAATGCATTGCACCCCGCCACGCTGATGCCCACCGGGATGGTGGCCCGTGGCGGCTACGCCCCGCGCTCGACGATCGATGACGGTACTCGTGCCGTGTTACAGCTGGTGCTCGAGGACGTGGGGACCGGGAAGTTTTACAACAGTATGGAGCTGGGCAAAGCGCACGCGCAGGCGTACGACGCCGAGGCGCGTGCCAAGCTCAAGCAGGTCAGTGAACGGCTGACGGGACTCGGCGCGCGCTGATGCATCGGAGGCCGGCGTCGACCGCGTGTCGACGCCGTGTGCGGCCCCCATCGTCGAGCTGCGCGATCGGAGGCAGATCCAATGATCGACAAACGACCCTGGCTCTCCCTGCTGCTGAGCGCTACCGTGCTTGCGGCCTCCGATCTTGCTGCTCAAGCCGTACAAGTTCGTGCGACGGAAGGAGGTCGCGCGGTCGTTGGCGCCTTGATTTCCGTCCGCCATGGCGATGCCACTATCGCGCGAGCGCTGACCGACGAGGGCGGGCGCACGCTCTTGCCGTTACCCCGCTCGGGGCGCTTCGAGTTGCGTGCCGACCGGATCGGCTACGCGGGGATCACCGGGATCGGGTTCGAGGTGCGCGGCACCGATACGGCGTCGGTCACGGTCGAGATGCCCAGCGACCGTGTCCTGCTCCCGGACATCTCGGTTGCCGCCGGCTCATCCGTCTGCCGGCTCGATCGAGAGCAGAGTTCGCAGCTGGCGGTGCTCTGGGCGGAGGTAGCCAAGGTGCTTCAGCGCACCGAGGTGACCCGCACCTCGCTCGAGCCGCTGCTCGAACTCACCCGCTTCGAACGCGATCTCAATCCCGAACTGCAGATCCGGGCCGAGCGATCGACCAAACAGCAAACCCGGGCCACGCGTCCGTTCGTGTCGGTCGAACCGGCGCAGCTGATCAAAGACGGATTCGTGGTCAAGCAGGAGGCCACGACCTGGTTCATGGGTCCTGATGCGCCGCTGCTCTTATCCGATGAGTTCATGGAGACGCATTGCTTCCGGGCGGTGCCGAGCCGCACGGCAGGCGACGGACTGGTCGGGCTCGCATTCGAGCCGACCCGCGGCCGGCGGGTTCCGGAAATAACCGGGGTACTGTGGCTGCAT
The DNA here is from genome assembly GCA_037189525.1 of Gemmatimonadales bacterium. GTDB lineage: Bacteria > Gemmatimonadota > Gemmatimonadetes > Gemmatimonadales > GWC2-71-9 > SHZU01. The sequence goes on along the minus strand of JBBCJC010000002.1, from coordinate 302,759 downwards.
CGGGAAAGTTCGGAACTCCGCTTGCTCGAATTCCAGTTCGTCAACTTCAGTGGGCGTACCGGTCACGAAGGAGGGCGGATCGAGTTTGCCCGGCTACCGGGCGGCGGCTGGATCGTGAGCGATTGGGTGATCCGGATGCCGGTTCTGGTCGAGCGACGCGGCAATACCGCTTTTGCGGGCTCTGATCCCGTGGTCGGCTTCCGTGAAACCGGGGGAACGGCGCAACTGCTCGATCTCGCGCCGACCAACCGGGCGATCGTTGCCGGCGTGGTATATGACTCGATTCTCGGGGCGCCGCTGCCGGGTGTCGAGGTCTCGCTGGGCGGCAGCGCCTATCGCGCCACCACCGATTCTGCCGGTGTCTACCAGATCGAGACGACGACGCAGGGCAGTTTTCTGATCACGACTTCACATCCGCGCTTTGCATCGCTCGGGATCGAACCCAAGGGATCGGCCTCGCTGACCCGGGGTCGGACGGCTACCGCAAACATTGCTACCCCGTCCGCCGCCACGTTACTGCAGTCGTGCGCGGCAACCACGATCGATTCGACCTCGAAGACGATGCTGAGCGGTGTCGTCCGGGATAGTGTCGGTGCCGGTGTTCCGGGGGCTCGCCTCGAGCTCTCATGGGGTGCGAATGCGGCCCGCCGGTTGATTGCCCGGACCGATAGCGATGGGCGTTACCGGGTCTGCGGCTTGCCGTCCGACAGCGATGTCTGGTTCAGGGGGACTGGGCTGCAGGTCGTATCGCCCCATTGGGTATCGATGCCGGCCGGGAGTGTGACCACGCATGATCTCGTTCTGCGCGGCCCCGTACGAGAGGCCGAAGGGCGTCCGGTGCAGGTCGTCGTGCAGGCCGGATCAGCTCCTGTGGCCGAAGCGCTGATCCGGCTGCATCCGCTGGGCGACACGGTGCGGACCAATCAGGATGGGCGTGCGACACTCGGTCAGATCGCTCCAGGCCGGTATCTCGTCGATGTGCGGGCGCTCGGATATCAGATCGCGACGATGCCGGTCGAGGTGGGCGACAATGCCGGCGCCGATGTCAGCATCGGCCTGGAGCGGGTCGCTCAGCACCTCGCCAACGTGGAGGCGAAGGTCGCGGGTCCATCGGTGCGAACCTCGGTCCGGATGGCCGATCTCGAATTGCGACGTCGCACGGGAGCCGGGCGCTTCGTGATGCGTGACGAGATGGAGCGCCGGGCAGAATCCCGAGTAACCGACGTGATACGACGCATTCCCGGACTCATCATGGTTCCGATGCCGCCTCCTTGTACCGGCTACACGCCGGGATCGAACCGGCGAGGGGCTGGACGAATGCCGATATCCTGCCAGGAGTCTACGACCCAGATCCAGGCGTGTCTGCTTTCGGTCTTCGTTGACGGTATGCCATACTGGAAGCCGGGCGATGGCGATCCCGTCAATCTCGATCAATTCCATCTCCAGACGCTCGAGGCCATTGAGGTCTATGTCGGGGTGGCATCGACCCCGCCCCAGTTTGCCGGTATCGGATCGGAGTGCGGCACCATTGCCCTCTGGATGCGTTGAGCACACCCTAGGGCCGGCGGACCACCCGGCCAGGTCGCGCGTCCGTGAGCTGGCCGTTGGCAATGACCGGCTCACCGTTGACCAGTACCCACGGGATTCCGACCGGATAGTGATGCGGGTCGGTAAAGGTGGCGGGATCCGAGACGGTCTCGGGATCGAACAGCGCCAGGTCCGCAACACAGCCGTTCCGAATGCAGCCGTAGTTGCTGAGTCCGAGTCGGGCAGCCGGCTTACCCGACATTTTGTGGACCGCCTGCTCCAGCGTCAGGACGCGTTCTTCCCGCACGTAGCGCCCGAGCACCCGCGGAAAGGTCCCGTAGTTCCGCGGGTGCGGCACGCCGTCGCCGAGGGCGGTGATCCGTCCATCGCTCGCGATCATGGTTTCGGGGTGTGCCATGATCCGGCGGATGTCGGCCTCGTCCATGACGTGATAGACCATGCCGGCGTTGCCCTTCAGCACGCCTTCCAGGACCAGCTGCGCTCCCGTCGCCGGATTGCTGGGCAGCTTCCGCTGTTCGGCCCAGTCGTGCAGCGTCTTGCCCTGCAGCGTGCGATCCCAGGTGACGAGGGCAAACTGCACCCGGCGCAGGTCGTTCCCGCCCCGGTCGTTGATGATCAGATCGATCACGCCGCGGGTAATGCTGTCGCGGAGGACGGGATCGCTCAGCCGCTTGCGCAGCTGGTCGGTCCCTCCGGCCAGGGCCCAGGGTGGCACCAGGACCGAGAGGCCGGTGAAGCTGGCAGTGTAGGGATACTGGTCGATCATTACATCCGTGCCCGCCTTGCGAGCTGAATCGACCATGGCCAGCGTCACCGCACTCTTGCCCCAGCCGTGGCGACCGACCGCCTTGTGATGCGTGAGGACGATCGGAATGGCGGCACGACGACCGATCTCGAGCGCCTCTGCCACGCCCTCGATCAAACCGACGCCTTCCTCGCGCAGGTGTGAGGTGTAAATGCCGCCTGCCTTGGCTGCTACGGCAGACAGGCCCACCACCTCGTCCGTATTCGCGTAGTAGCCGGGCACGTAGCGCAGTCCGGTGCTCAGACCGAACGCGCCGGCCTGCATCTCCTGCGCAACGAGCGATTCCATCCGTGCCTGCTCACCGGCGGTCGGCGCCCGGTTCTCGGTGCCCATGACCTCACGCCGAATCGTGTTGTGTCCGGTCAGGTAGGCGACATTCATTCCCAGCGGTGCGCGGTCGGCCTGATCGAGATAGGCAGCCAGCGGAAACGGTCCGCTGCCATCCGGCCCGCCAAGCGCCAGCGTGACGCCCTGGCGCACATGACTCTGCGCATCTGGCAGATCCAGCAACGGCTCGATGTGAGCATGCATGTCGATGAAGCCGGGCGCAACCACGAGACCACCCGCATCGATGACGCGCACAGCTAGCGCAGAGTCGAGACCACCTGGTTCGACACGCACGATCCGGTTCCCGACAATGGCGACATCGGCGCGATAGCGGGGCGCGCCCGAGCCGTCGACCACGGTGCCGCCGCGGACCAGCACATCGTACGGCTTGATGGAGCTCGGTCCGGGAGTCGGAACGGTGCCCGTCTTGGCCGCAACGATTTTGTCGACCAGGGCCCAGTAGTCGTTGTGACGGACGCCGGGGTTGCCGGCTCTCGGCACGGTTTTGTGGGTGATGACCAGATCGAGCCTGGGGATTACGGTGATGTACTGCCCCACTGCGCCGACGCCGGAATAGGCCCCTTCGTAGACACCGCCGCTCCACGCGCCGTCATAGGCCCACCAGAGATATCCGTAGCCGAATCGGCCGCGCCGAGTGGCCGCGGGGTTCATCTCCTCGAGCGGGGTGATGGCGCTGGTGCTCAAACGAACCCAGTCGGCCGGGACGATCTGGCGATCCTGCCAGCGGCCGTTGCGCAGCATCAGATAGCCGATCCGCGCCATGTCGCGGGTCGAGAAGTGCATGTGATAGGCGAGGTGACGCGATCGGGTGGTGTCTCCCGACTTGCGCTGCAGATCGCGCCGCCAATCCTGCATCTCGAGCGGAATCGCCAGCTCGGCCTCGACGGCATCGTAGATGTTGCGACCGGTTTCCTGCTCGAAGATGGTGCCTAACGCGTTGAAGTCCCAGTTGCTGTAGAGCTGATAGGCGCCATGACGCTGGGAGCCGCGTCGCGGTGCGTCGGCCAGGTTGTCACCCGGATTGGACGCCGGGTGATAGACCCCGGACCGCGCCGCGAGGAGATCCTGTACCGTGGCTTCACGCTCCGCAGCCGACAGCGCCTGCCGGTCGTCGATACCGAGCCGAGCCAGGCTTTTGCTGGTGTCGACCCGTCCGCGTGCGACTTCGATCCCGTAGAGCATCGAGAGTACGCTCTTGCGCACCGAGGCCAGATAACTCTGTTCTGTCAGGTCGCCGTAGCTCATCACGACTCGGCCGCCGTCGACGATGACCATTGCGCTCGAGTTCATCCGGCTGATGGCCGCGCGGACGGAGTCGAGACCGGTGGTGTTCCAGCCGGCGCTCGCGGGATCGACAGTGGCCCAGTCGGCGCTGGGATAGACGACCGGATTCGGACCGGGTGTCGGGGTTGGGGTCGAGGTGGTGCAACCGATCAGCAGGCTGGCGAATGCGATTGGGGCCAGGCGCATGGGTCGTGGTCTGATGTGGGAGGTGAGGGGTGCCCCGGGGTCCGCCTGGCGCTGCGGTCGCGCGTGTCGGGGAAAGATGGTGGAAGGGCGGGGGCGCCGACCGACGCACTGGCGGCGGACCCCGAGGCACCCCTCACCTCCCACCTCCCCGGCCTTCGGTGCAGCCCGGACGGTGGGCTAGCTCCGGCTGCCGCCGAAAAGGTTGCCACCCAGTTTCATGATGTCGCCGATGCCGAGCTGGCCGTCACCGTCCTGGTCGAGCACGGCGGCGAGCAGACCGCCACCGATCCCGCCCTGCTGGCGGACCTGCTGCTGTTCTCGGCCCAGCATGGAGCCCAGGATGTCGGCGCTGGGAGCGGCTTGCGCCGCGTTGTTCTTGCCCTGAAGCATCTGCTTGGCCAGGAAGCCGAGCACGATCGGGGCGAGCATGCGGAGCAACTGACCCGACTTGTCGCTGCTCAAGCCGGCAGCCTGGCTGAGTCCGGCCTCGGCGCGGTCCTGGCGGGCGCCGAAGATGTGGCCCAGGATGCCGGCGCCGTTGGTCTGCCGGGTCTGGGCGCCGCCCAGGATGCTGCCGAGCAGATTGGTCAGGTCGCCGCCGCCGGCGTGATCCTTTTCGAGGGCGCCGAGGAGGGCCTGAGCCCCCTGGGGTTCGCTGGCATTCCGGCCGAGGGCGCCGAGCAGGAGGGGCAGGGCGGCGCCAACGGCGGCGTTGGCCTCTGATTGTCCGATCCCGAGCTGTTGGGCGATCTGCTGAAGCGGCGCGCCCTGGAGCTGGGCAGCGAGGTCGTGGGTCAGGGAGTTTGGAGCGGTCATCGCGAAAGACCTCGCGGTTGGGGAGACGAGAGTAAAGAATCCGGATGCGCAATATACGATACGCCCGGCGAGTCTGTCCGATCGGGCCGTGACGGTCCGCGGGGGCAGACTACGCAATGTGCCAGGCAATGTCCCGTTGTCAGGCACCCTTGCGTCCTGGAGCCCTCATGTGGCGGTCGATCCGGCAGGTTCACGGCAGTCTTGCAGTCGTTTCTCTGGTGGCAGTGCTGGCAGGCGGGTGCAGCTCGGGCGGGTCCGGTCCTGATCCCGATCCGGACCCGGATCCCGACCCCCCGTCGATTTCCGTGGCGCTCAGCATGTCGGGGGCGACGGTCGCGCCCGGCGGCCTGGTCCCGGTGACCGCCACCCTGACTCGTCGCGGCGGGTATAACGGGACCGTGACCTTCACGGTGGTCGGCGCCCCGGCAGGGGTGACCGGTTCCGTCGCCAACGTCCAGACCAGCGGGAACACCACCACGGCGACCGTGACGGTGCAGACCTCGGTGGCCACGCCCGGCGGGACCTATCCGCTGACGGTGCGGGCCAGCGGTTCGGGTGTGTCCGATGCCACGGCGACGTTTTCCCTGACGGTGGCCGCCGGCGGCAGCTTCGGCCTGACTGCCAACCCCAATACGCTGACGCTGGCGCGCGGGGCCGGCAGCACCGTGGCGATCGCGGTCGGGCGGCTGGGCAGTTTTACCGGAAACGTTACGCTTGCCGTGCAGGGCGCGCCGTCCGGGGTGACCGCCACGCTCAACCCCACCAGCACCACCGGCACCACGTCGACGCTCACGATCAACGCGAGCGCCGGCGCAGCGATCGGGACGAGCACCTTGACCGTACGCGGCACCGCCGAGGGCCAGCCCGAGCGCACCGTGCCGATCCAGCTCACGGTGACCGCAGCTGGCGGCGGTACCGGCGCGTCGTTCGTGATCGGCTGCCTCAGTCCGGTCTGGGCGGCCTATCAGGATGGAGACGGAGCCTGGACCCAGGTGACCGGAACCGCGCAGGGGGCCTACAACTTCAGCGTCAGTTCCGCGCGCGGCGCCTTCGCGTTCGCGACGGCGTCGGGTACGCAGGCCATGGTATCGATCATCCGGATGACCCGCGCGGAAATGACGGCTGCTCCGCAAGACTACTGCGCCACGGTGCCCAGTGGGTCGAAGTTCATCAACGGCAGCGTGACCGGCCTCTCGACCGGCGACGTGGCCCATATGTCCCTGGGTGGCGCGACGGTCTCACGTTCGTCGAATCAGGTCTTCTCGATCGTCGGGATTCTCAACGGGACGTTCGACCTGGTGGCGTTCCGGAAGAGCAATCTGGCCGTGTCGCCCAATCCGAGTCGCGGGGTGATCCGGCGCGATCTGGACGTGGCCAATGCATCGACTATTCCGGTGATCGACTTCGGCGCGACTGAGTCGTTTGCCGCCGGGACGGCGAGCTTTACGGTACCGAACTTTGCGGCGGGCGAGTCCCTCGCGCTCACCATGTCGTATCGGACCGGGCCGGCCTGTACTTATGCGAGCCTCTATCAGATCGCACCGCTCGGCCAGGCCACCAGTCCAGTCCAGGTCGATGGTATCCCGGCCGCGGTCCAGCGGTCGGCGGACAGTCACCAGCTGAGCATCACTGCGGTAACGGGGAGTCCGCTGGCAACGGCTGCGCGTCTGGTGCAGGAAAACTTCGGGGCGCTGGCCAACCGGACCATGACCTTGCCGCCGCCGTTAGGCGTGCCGGTAATCACGACGCTGCCGGGTGCCTACAAACGGCTTCAGGGGGTCTATCAGTTGCCGGATGTGTTTACCAGCGGCACCTCGTTCCTGTATTCCTCGACCAGTCCGATCCGGACGGTGGTCATGTCCGCGACGGCTGGGTGGGTCGGCGGCACGTCGGCCACGATGGCGATGCCGGACTTCAGCGGCGTGGCCGGCTGGAACGACAGCTGGGCACCACCGACCTCGGCGACGGGGTCGTGGGCTGCGCAGGGTAACGGTTCCAACTACACCGGTGCCAATCTCTGCCAGCCGGATGGTCGGATCGTGTCGGCCGATCAGCGCGGGACGTTTTAGCGGGATGTTGTGAACGAAGGACCGAGGCCGGCCTGGTTGGTGGGGATGTCCAATCAGGCCGGTGCCGGGCCGGGCACGGTCCAGCGAGTCACATGGTCCGGCGCCTCGACTCCGGGATCGAGCCGGGGGTCGGACAGCGGGGTCCCCGCCGTGACGGCGAGGGGGATGACCCCGGCCCAGATCGGTAGAGCGTAGTCCTCCTCGTCGTCCTTGGGCGGGCCGATGCGGATCTTGGCCGATGCCTCATCGATCTCGAGGCGGAGCACGGTGGTGGCTTTCTGTTCCTGCGCCGTCATCGGTCGGAGGGTGGCCCAGCGACCGGGAATCAAGTGTTCGACGAAGCGTTCGAGAGCATGGGCCAGCTCCGCATCGTCATCGACCCGGCGGGCGGTGCCGAACAGCATGGCGGAGCGGTAGTTGATCGAATGGTGGAAGGCCGAGCGTGCCAGTACCAGTCCGTCGGTATGGGTGACGGTGAGGCAACACTCGAGGGCGCCGGCGCCCAGTGTGCGCAGCATGCGGCTCGCGGAAGAACCGTGGAAGTAGACGTGGTTGCCGTCGCGCCAGTAGGAGGTGGGGGTGACGACGGGGCGGCCGTCGACCAGGTAGCCCACGTGGCAGATGAACCCGGCATCGAGAATGGCGTCGAGCGAGGCGCGGTCATAGTGGCCGCGGTCGGGGAGGCGTTTGACGCGAGTAAAGGGCGTGGGGCCGGTCACGGTCGGATCCTCCGCATGGGGGCTCGCGAAGTGTAACGCCATCGGGCATTCCGGCCATCTCCGGCCGGTGGGTGTTTTTACCAGCTGAGGCGTGAACCAGTAAAACTCTGGCAAAGTTGGGCGGTGGTGCCGCCCGGGGTGCTATCGACCGGATTGAAATGATCGAGGGTTCCGAGGCGAGTCTCACCACAGCAAGTCGTTGTAAGCAAACGACTTGCTCTGGCGTGCCTCGGCTCAGATCGATGACCCCTTAGCCCTGATTCTTCCAGAAGACGACGAGCGCTCTCGAGGCAGACTCCAGATACTGGAGATTCAGTTCGGCACCCTGTGCGTCGAGGGGTTCGGTGATCCAGTCCTTCCGTAGTGCCGTCCGATGGCGCAGGAGGATCTCACGAGCCGCGACATCCCTGGCGTAGGCGGTGGTTGGGTCATTGCGCTCCCGATCGTGCCAGGAAAGCACGTCGATGATGAACCGGTAGCGTTCCCGCCAGTAGCCCCACCCCGGTGTGACGTGGCTGATACCGAGGGTACCTGCCCAGGTGGCGGGAGTGCCGCTGAACATTCGGGTTCCCTGATCTGAATTGGCGGTTTCCAGTGCGCGGATGAATCGGGCACCGGCCAGGTCGTCGGCAACGCGCCGAACGGCAGCGGGCGTATAGCCCACGGCATCGGCGATCGTGGCTACGCTGGCCCACTCGAGTGGATGGAGGTTGAGGCCGAGCACGAAGGTGAGGACGTCGGCTTTGGCACCGACGCCCATTCCCATCCGGAGCTGAATCATCAAGGTCGCCCACGAGGTCAGGCGAGGCGTGACGGCGCGGATTTTGTTGCCGCGCGGGCCGAGGTCTTCGGCGTCGTCCATGCGCAGCGAACGCCATCGGATGTCCTTGGCCTCGTCGGTTCGCTGGGCAGCCAGCCCGGCCAGCCGGCGCGCGACGATCGGAGGCAGCTCGCTGCGCAGGTTGCCGAGGCGCTGGATGCTGATGAGTGCCGAGTTGTGATGGACCCAGGAGGTAACGAGGTCCGCCAGGCGGCGTTCGTACTCCATCATCCAGAGTGACATCAGGATCAGGGCTTCGGGGTCGATGATGGCTCGAGTCGGCGCGCCCCCGGTCGTGGTGGCGCCGACGGTGTGCCACTGACGCCAGAGGAAGTCGATGGTCGACTGGCGGAGGTCATCGGCAAAGTGAAGTTCCGTTGGCTCGTTCATGCGAATTTCACCAGGCGGTCGTGGCAGAAAGGATATGTATCGTACGTGTATATATAATATATCTCATATAAATAATATATCTTGATCAATAATTTATCTATCGCTCATGTTCGTGTTATTGATATTTTGATGTCTAAGTATTAATAGTGTTGAGCCGTATTCAGCAACACTTAACAAGGGAGTACGATGAAGCGCGGTGAAACGGGTCGGTACGAGGCTGCTACGATCGGTGGCGAATCCTATCGGGCGTTCATTCCGGCGCCCCTGCCGCCGGTGCCGTCTCTCGTTATCGGTTCCGAACTCCAACGCGCGCTCGAGTCGGCCGTTCTGGCTACTGGTCGGCTCGACGGGGTATCGACCTTACTCCCGAATAAGTCGCTCTTTCTTTACACCTACGTTCGTAAAGAAGCGGTCCTTTCTTCTCAGATCGAAGGAACCCAATCCTCGCTGTCTGATCTCCTCTTGCATGAGTTGGACGAGGCGCCAGGGGTTCCGCTCGACGACGTCGTCGAGGTTTCGAACTACGTTGCGGCCCTGGATCACGGGCTGGCGCGTTTGCGGGATGGATTCCCGGTTTCCAATCGTCTGATTCGTGAGATACACGGTGTGCTTCTCTCGCGCGGTCGGGGTAGCGGCAAACTGCCGGGTGAGTTTCGCCGCTCTCAGAACTGGATCGGCGGGAGTCAGCCCGGGAACGCAGTGTTTGTCCCGCCTCCTCATACTGAAGTCGAGGGGGCTATGGCGGCCCTCGAGCGATTCATGCACGGTGAGGGCGAGGATCTGCCGGTTCTGGTGCAAATCGGGCTTGTGCATGTGCAGTTCGAGACGATCCATCCGTTTCTGGACGGCAATGGTCGTGTGGGCCGGTTGCTGATCCCGTTGCTTCTCTGTCATGCAGGCGTCCTTCGTGAGCCATTGCTGTACCTCAGTTTGTACTTCAAGCAACATCGTGCGGACTACTACCGACTTCTCGATCTGGTCCGTCAGGATGGCGATTGGGAGGCTTGGCTCACCTTCTTCCTGGAGGGTGTTCGGGTCACCGCGGAGAGTGCGGTTGAAACGGCACAGCGCTTGGATAGCATGTTCCGTGATGATCGCGAGCGGGTCGAACAACAGGGTCGGCGGGCGAATTCCGCGCTCCGGGTGCATGACGCACTCAAAGCACGTCCAATCGGTACACTGTCGGGAGTAAGCGTAGCAACCGGACTTTCATTCCCGGCCGTTGCTTCGGCGATGAAACTGCTGGAAGAGTTGGGTATTGCGCGCGAGCGCACCGGTCAACGGCGGAACCGGCTTTTTGTCTACGATCGCTACCTCGCGACGCTGAGCGAGGGTACCGATCCGCTGTAGCCCTCGCCATGAAGAGCGGTGTGGGATGCCGCTGATATAAGCGATGGAACTGGCGTCGACTCGGGCCGCCATGGCAGGGCGGACGACCGGACCCGGACCGGGGAGCCTTTGCCCGTTTCCGCGAAGCTTCGGATGATCTCCTGGAGCGCCTCCCGGTTGGCGTCAAAGGCCGATCGGACCGACCATGCGACGATCTGATAGAAGGACTCCGTCCCGTCGATCGTGGTGTGCAGGTAGGCGATGCGAAGACGGTCGGAGGTCACCACGAACTCGTACTGCACGGCGCGGCGCCCGTTGATGGTCAGATCGACGGGCCCGGCAATAGGCTCACCGTCATCCGAGTCTTCCAGGATCGATTCGAGCGTCAGGCGGCTGTGATCGCGGTAGTCGAGGTCGTCGGCGTAGTCGCTCTTGGCCTCGGTGAGCACGAGCAGGAAGGCGCCCCCCTTCAGATCGGCGACTTCGATTTCGGCGTCGTCATGCAGGTCCGCATCGATGACCCAGCCGGCGGGGACAGTCAGCTGGCTCTGCTGGTCGGAGGCGACGACGACGGTTGGTTCGGTGGTGACCTCGGGCGTCATGAACACACCCACGATCAGGAGGCTGTACACGAGCACCCCCACCATGATGAGTGCGCCGTTCCACGCCGAGTAGCGGCGATTGGGATCGGCGCCGGGTGCGACGGCGTGATTGATCCGGTTGATGGCTGCCTGCACAGGCAGCGGGATGATGGCGGCGATGGTCCCCACGAGGAAGTACGGGGCCGGCAGGTTCCAGAGCACGCTGAAGGTGAAGTAGCCGAGCGCCAGGATACTGGCGCCTCGCAGCGGTGTGACCCGGGCGAACTCGCCGTAGTCGCGCACCCGGCTGAACAGCGAGTAAGCGAAGATGACCGAGAAGAACGCGCGGACGAACGGCCAGAGGTCTTCGCCGGTTCGGGCGCGTTCGTGCTGCCACTGCTGGTAGAACCAGTAGAGGAGATAGAATCCGAAGCTGGCGACGCTGAGCACCGCGAACTTGCTCAACCCTACGGCATGGTAGGGCGGGCGGGGCGCTGCGGGGGCTCTGCTGGAAGGATCCACGCGGGATGACCGAGCCGGAGATGCCGGAATATGCGCCTCGGTCGTCGGTTGCGCCAATCGGTAGTCGGGATCAGCTGCGGACCGCTACTTCACCCTTGGCAGCTGGCAGATTCGTCTCCTGCAATCCGGTGATGCGCGGCAAATTGACCTCGATCCAATCGGCTAGTGCAGCCACCTTGTCGGCCGCCTCCACACCAAGCGGCGTGAGGGTGTACTCCACTCGTGGCGGCACGGCCTGATAATCTCGGCGGTCGATGATGCCGTCAGCTTCCAGGAACTGGAGGGTTTGGGCCAGCATCCGCTCACTGACGCCGCCGATCTTCCGGCGCAAATCACTGAATCGGTGGGTTCCCGACTGCAGCGCGATCAGTACCAGGACGCCCCAACGACTGGTCAGGTGCCGGAGTACGACTCGGGAGGGGCAGGCGGCGGCCAGGACATCGCCGCGGGCCATCCGGATTGAGATGCCGACGGGTGGATCGGCGTCGGTTGTTTGAGGCGACATGGCGACACCACTAACAAATTTGTGCGTACTTACGAAAGGTAAGTAAATCTCTTATCCATTGGTCGTGTCGTCAACTGTGAACTCAGGGAGGAACGCATGACCATCGCCGTCACCGGGGCCACCGGCCAGCTGGGTCGCCTCGTCATCGATAAACTGAAAGGGAAGCTGCCGGCGTCCGATATCGTGGCGCTGGCCCGGTCGCCGGAGAAGGGGGCCGATCTGGGCGTCCCGGTCCGCGCGGCCGATTATGCGCGCACCGAGACGCTGGGGGCGGCGCTGGCGGGGGTGGACACGCTGCTGCTCATCTCGTCGAGCGAATTCGGGCAGCGGCTGCCGCAGCACCGCAACGTGGTCGCGGCTGCGAAGCAGGCGGGTGTCCGGTGGATCGTCTACACCAGCCTGCTTCATGCCGACACCTCACCACTCGACCTGGCGGTTGAGCATCGGGAGACCGAGCAGATCCTCAAAGCGTCTGGGATTCCGTTCACCATTCTCCGGAACGGCTGGTATCATGAGAACTACGCCGGGTCGATTGCCGGCGCGGTGGCGGGCGGGGCGCTGATCGGCAGCGCGGGCAACGGGAAGATTGCCTCCGCGGCACGGGCCGACTATGCCGATGCGGCGGTAGCCGTGCTGACGGGTGCGGGGCACGAGGGCAAAACCTACGAGCTGGCCGGCGACACCGCCTATACGCTTGCGGATCTGGCGGCAGAGATCTCCCGTCAGGTGGGCAAAGAAATTCCCTATCGGAACCTGTCCGCAGCCGACTATGCTGCGGCGCTGGCGAGTCATGGGGTGCCGGAGGGTTTCGCGGGGGTGATTGCGGGGTGGGACGTTGCGACCGCGAACGGCGCGCTCTTCGACGAGAGCCGACAGCTTTCGGCGCTGATCGGTCACCCGACGACCCCGGTGTCGGTGGCCGTACGCGCTGCACTCGGCTAGTCTGACGGCAACTGTTCGGAAGGTTCGACTCGAAGGGACCGATGACGTCTGACCTCGAACAGGCGACGGAGTAAAGCGGCTTGGTGCCGGTGATAACGGAAGGGCTCGAGCTGTCCGGGCATGCCCTTCCGGCTCATCCGTCCCGGTCTCATATTTGGGCTCGTGGCTGATTTCCCGGCAATCCTCGTCCAAGCCCTCCAGGACCGCTACCGGATCGAGCGCGAGCTCGGCCGGGGCGGCATGGCCACGGTCTATCTGGTCCGCGACCTCAAGCACGAGCGACCCGTGGCGCTCAAGGTGCTCCATGCGGAGCTGGCGCAAGCGCTCGGCGTCGAGCGGTTCCAGCGGGAGATCCGGCTCGCCGCGCGGTTGCAGCATCCCCACATCCTGACGGTCCACGATTCGGGCGACGCCGGCGGGCTGCTCTGGTTCACGATGCCCTACATCGAGGGGCAATCGCTCCGTGCCCGGCTGGAGCGCGAGCGGCAGCTTCCGGTGGCCGACGCGGTGCGCATCGTGACCGAGGCGGCCCGGGCGCTGGATCATGCCCACCGGGAAGGGGTAGTTCACCGGGACATCAAGCCGGAGAACATCCTCCTCACGACGGAGGGCGACACCCTCGTCGCGGACTTCGGGATTGCCCGCGCCCTGACCGGGGCGGACGACCGGGTCACCGGCACCGGCCTCGCGATCGGGACGCCGGCCTACATGAGTCCCGAGCAAGCGAGCGGCGAGGCGGCGCTCGATCCGCGCACGGACGTGTACAGCCTCACCGCCGTGCTTTACGAACTCCTGGCCGGCGAGCCGCCGTTCACTGGCCCGACGGCGCAGGCCGTCATCGCCAAGCGGTTCCAAGGCAACGCGCCGCGGATCCGCGAGGTGCGGCCCAGCGTGCCACCGGCGCTCGAGGCGCTGATCGAGCGGGGGCTGGCCCCGGTTCCGGCCGACCGGTTTGCCACGACGGGCGAGCTGGCCCGCGCCCTCCAGGGTGCGGTGGAGGCGCCCGGCGCGACAGTCCGGGCGTCCGGAGCATCATTGCGCAGCAAGCGGATGTTCCGGTTTGCCGTCGGCGCGGGGTTCGTGGCCGTGCTGGCGCTCGGCGCGGTGTTCGTACGTGGTCTGCGCGGCGGCGGGGCGCCGACGCCGGCAGCGGAGCGGAGCCTGCGGATTGCCGTGCTTCCCTTCGAGAATCAGGGCGAGCCGTCCGATGCCTACTTTGCCGAGGGTGTGTCGGATGCGATCCGCGGCAAGCTGATCGGATTCGTCGGGCTGGAAGTGATTGCCAGGGCCAGCTCGCAGTACCAGGCGGTTGTCCTGTCACCCAAACAGATTGCCGAGGAGCTCGACGTCGATTTTCTCCTCACCGGTACCGTCAGGTGGGCACGCCAGCCGGACGGCAGCAGTCGTGTCCAGGTCAATCCCGAGCTGATCGAGATTGCCGACGGCCGGGATCGGAGCCGCTGGCAGCAGCCCTTCGACGCGCCGCTCACGGATGTCTTCCAGGTCCAGGGCGAGATCGCGGGGCGGGTGGCCGAGGCGCTGCACCTGGCCTTGAGTACGGCCGAGCAGAGAGAGCTGGTCGTGCAGCCGACTGCGGATCTAGCGGCGTACGACCTGTACCTCAAGGGGGGCGCCATCATCGGGAACGATTGGTCGAGTATTCAGCGATCGATCGAGTACTACCGCCAGGCGGTGGCCCGAGACAGTACGTTCGGCGAGGCCTGGGCCGCGCTGGCGTTCCGGATCCTGGCGCTGTACCCGCTGGAGGTGCAGGGAGAGGATTCGGCCAAGATTCGGGATGCGCTGGCTCGGGCGATGCGCTTTGCGCCCACCAGTTCGCTGACCTATCGCGCCCGACTGGCCGATATGAACAGCCGTCTGGACTACGCTGCCGCGACGGAGATCGTGAAGGAGGGGATGATCCGGCACGGCGCCGACGCCGATTTCCTTCGGTTGGCGGGCAGGATCCTCTTCAATGCGGGGCGGGCCGAGGAAGGGTTGGCGATGGCGGAGCGGGCCCATCTGCTCGATCCGCGGTCCGTCCGGAGCGCTCGCAGTCTTGCCACACTGTATTTCGCGCTGCGCCGTCCCGCGGACGCGCTGCGGATCCTCCGCCGAGCCCAACTGGTGGCGCCGTCGAACGGCGAGGTGCTCCAGTATCTCGTCCGATCCCATCTTGGTCTGGGCGACCTCGAGCAGGCGCGGCAGGTGGTGGCCGATGCGCCGCCGGACACGGATCGGCAACTCCTGTTCGCGCAGCTTGCGATGTACGACGATCTCTACTGGGTGCTCACGCCCGGGCAGCAGGACACGGTCATGACGGCGCCGGTGGCGCTGTTCGACAACGACTCGGGCAGTCGGGCGCTGGCGTTTGCGGAGATCTTCGCGCAGCGGCGTGACAGCGCAGCCGTGGTCCGGTGGGCTGCGGAGGCGGCGCGCCATTTTGCCGTTCGGGCGGACCGGGCCAGTACCGATCCTCAGTTTCGGGCGCTGCAGGCTCTGGCCCTGGCTTATGTCGGGCGTCGGAGCGAGGCGATCCGGGTCATCGAGGCGGCTCCCCGGTTGACCGCGACAGAAGACCTCGTCATGGGGGACTACATCGCGCTGATCCGGGCGCGGATTGCCGTGCTGGCGGGAAAGCCGTCGGAGGCCATCGATCTGCTGGTCGAAACATATGGGCGGCCGCAATCCTGGATCATCGGCGCGCCGGCGCTCCGGTTCGATCCGGTCTTCCTGCCGCTGCATGGACACCCGCGTTTCGATTCCCTGACGACCCCCCGATAGTTCTGTGGACCGGCCGGATCGGGGGCCCGCGCCCTGGCAGGGGCGAAACGACGAAGGGCGAACGCGGAGTTGCGGTTCGCCCTTCGTGGCGTACGGGGCCTTCGGGACACCCTCGTCATGGCTGGCCAACCAGGAGCAGAGGTGTCGGTGACGCTAGAAATCGAAGCTCGCCTCCCGAACGGGGCGAGCGAACAGACTATCCGTGTGGTCACGGAGAACAGCCGGACGCTCAAGTTCACGAGCCATGAGTTCGAGAGCGAGTAGATTGGTCATATGAACCTTGTCCACCCGGCTCGGTCCTGGTGGAATCGGTTCATCATGGGATCTGACATGACGAAGAGGCTTTCATGGTGCGACCTATATCGAGCATACCATCTACGAACTTGAAGAGATGGTTTTCGCGAATCGTTCGAAACGCCTCATGTTAGCTGAGATCTTCGCAAAGCTTCAACACCGGCGGTCGCGGCGCGCTATACAGCTGCGCAAGGAGGTCGGGGCGCTACTTGATGGCGTTGTGGGTCAGGTGCGTCCGGCTCGTCCTGGTTACTAAATGGAGCTGTCGATCGAGTCGGTCGTTATAAATACAGACAGAGGGTTATCGGTGCTTTCGATCGAGGGTGCGGGTCGATATGTCGCTGAGAGCATCGGTCCTTGTTCTCGATTGATGGGGGTCGTATGGAGGTCATAGCCATTCCAAGGCAGTACTTCGATCTGGTTGTCAATGCGGCTTCCTCGCTGAATCAGGAACTTGGCTTCCTTCAGCATCGGCTGTCAGAAGCTCTGGGTAGCGGTACTCCCCAACCTGCGGATGCCTCTTTCCTTTCAGATTTGTTGATTCAGCTCGCGGATACAGTGAACCGAGGAAGGACTTCTAGTGGCGATCTCGCCTTACCGCAAGGCATGGTGAGTGTTCTAAAGACGGTTATCCTGTATGAGCGGCGCCTTATCGCGAGGCAAGTTGACGGGTATCGACGAAACACGCAGCATCCAGAGATGCTTACGGCACTCGATGAACGGTTGGAACCATTCCGCTATTTCTCGCGTCAAGAATGGTTTACAACTGCCCTCTCAGTTCGTATCCCTCGTGCTCAAGATTATCTCACGGCGCAGTGCCTGAGTGCCAGTACCCCAGTTGGCACATCTGTTGTCAAGGCATACGATCCAAAGCACGGCATTTTCTTGGCACCGTCACAGCTCTGGGTAGATCTCCCCTTGCTTAGGGATGATTGTGATAGCAGACGTTTACCTGTCTCTGTTGTGTTCATCGATGTCGACAATTTCAAACTCTTCAACTCGGCCCTTACGGAACCCGTCGTTGACCGAGTGATTTTGCCTAAACTAATGCGGATCATAGAATCGGGTTTTTTCGGCCATGGGGTGGTCTATCGATTCGGTGGGGATGAGTTTGTTGCTCTTTTGCCAAATTCACCCAAATCTGTCGTGCTTCCGTTGCTGCTTCGGGTTCGGTCATCATTAGCGTCAGCGGAGTATCACCAACTTAACGAGCGGCCGACGATATCGATGGGGGTCTGTGAGCTACCTTCTGGATCATCAATGACTGAGGACGAGGCACTATCAATTGCGGCTGAGGCGAAACGATTTGCCAAAGATGCGGGAAGGAACGCAATTGCAGGTCACGACGGATCGATCGAGCGAGTCGAGTTGTGGGTAGGCCCTGACGGGGTAACCTAAGAGGGATCTTAAGCATAGGCATTCTCTTGGTAGTCAAGCTAACCGTCGTCGAACTGCTTGGGTTTGATGAATTAGGCTATCAACGTAAGCCGAGCAATCTCAGCACTATACTCGCGGGAATGTGATATGCAATCTCAGCCCTTGTGCTTTGCCGCGATCGATGTCGAAACAACCGGGTTCAACTACCGCGGCGCCGACCGTGTCATCGAGATCGCGATCGTCCGCATGCATCCCGATTTCCATGTGGTCGATGAGTTCGTGACCCTCGTCAATCCCAATCGGGACGTCGGTCGCTCCGACATCCATGGAATCATGGCATCGGACGTCGTCCATGCCCCACCGTTTACGGAAACTGCGGGCGATATCGCGTCACGACTCAGTAATACCGTAGTCGTCGGTCATAACCTGCGTTTTGACCTGGGCTTCCTGGCGTCGGAGTTCCGCCGAGCCGACGTCATGATGCCGCCATTGCCTTCCCTCTGTACGCTCGCGCTGGCCTATCGGGATCTGACAGACGCGCCAACCCGGAAACTCGCCGCCTGCTGCAAAGAGCTTGGCATCGAACTCACTCCCGCTCACGATGCGTTGGGAGATGCCCAGGCAACGGCTTCCCTCTTGGCTGCTCTTGCGCGACGCGGTGGCCTACCCAGTCCGGCACCGCTCGACATTGATTTCTACCACGGAGCGCCACCTGCGAGGTCGTGGCACGGTCTGTCGCCATCGGGCCGTTCCATGGGACGTTCGCGTGCCCGCGAGCTGCATCGGGAAAGCCGGGCGTACCTTGCCCGACTCGTCGACGCGCTCCCCGGTGACGAAGCAACGTCGGCGGTCGAGGCGGAGTACTTGTCTGTGCTCGACCGTGTTCTCGAAGACCGTGCCGTAACGCGCGACGAAGCCGAGGCGTTGATCGACGTGGCGCTGGACTGGGGCATGTCTCGAGTCGACGTCATCGCAGCGCATGGTCGATATCTTCGAGCGCTCGTTGGAGAGGCGCGCGCCGATGGGGTCGTGACCGTACCTGAGCGATCCGATCTTGAGACGGTTCGGGAACTTCTGGGGCTGCCGCCAGCCGGTCTTCAGGCGCTCCTCAATGAGGAGTATGAGCGCCTGCCGGTCTCTCCACAGATTCAGGAGTCCGAAAGCCTGGTCGGAAAGTCCGTGTGCTTCACGGGTACATCGCTCTGCAGCGAGAACGGTGTGCCGATGACGCGCGAGCGGGCTCAGGAGCTGGCAGGTAGTGCGGGTCTCGTGGTGCTTCCGCGGGTGACGAAGAAGCTCGACATTCTGGTGGTGGCTGATCCAAGCTCGGCATCCTCGAAAGCCAAGAAGGCTCGCGAGTACGGTACTCGAGTCCTCGCCGAGGTGGCCTTCTGGCGAGCGCTTGGGGTACGGGTCGATTGACGTGGAGATTCGGTGACCGCGAAACCAACGGCAGGAACCTCCACGCCCCTGTGGGAGGTCGACCAGGATTCCCTGGCAACCTTCAGCCTGGGCCTCCGCGCGCCGGCCTCCGGCGCTGCATGGTTGCGTGTACGCCGGATGGCGGAGGAACTCGCCCTCCTGCCGGCGTTCGACCGCCTGATCACCCTCGACATGAACCGGATCGACGAACTGCCGCATCAGATCAATGTTGCGCTGCAAGCCCTGCAGCCGCCGATGAGCGGGCGCGTCATTCTGGCGGACGAAGTCGGTCTCGGTAAAACCATCGAAGCCGGCATCATCCTGAAAGAGCTGGAGGTACGCGGACTCGCCCGCCGAATCCTGATCCTGACCCCCGCGAGTCTGGTGACCCAGTGGGTCGAGGAGCTGGAGGACAAGTTCCTCGAAACGTTCGAACCAATCGAATCTCCCGATCAGTGGGCCCGCTCGCCTCGGGCGATTGCGTCGTACGACCGCGCCAGGCACCGGCGGCATGCTGAGGAACTACTCAAGCACCGCTGGGACCTGGTGATCGTGGATGAGGCACACAAGTGCAAGAACCACGAGTCGGCCCGCTATCAGCTGATCCAGCAGATCCGTCGCAACTACCTCCTGCTGCTCACCGCGACCCCGATTCAGAACGATCTCCGCGAGCTCTATAACCTCGTGACGTTGCTGCGACCGGGGCATCTCGGCACCTGGAAGGAATTCAAGCAGATCTACGTTGCCGACCGGACCGGGCGGGAAGTCCGTCAGGCCGCGGCGCTGCGCGACCTCACCAGCCGGGTGATGATCCGGACCAGGCGCTCGAGTGTGGCGCATATCATGTCGTTGCCGGCACGACGTCCCCGGCACCCCGACGTGATTCTGACGCCTGCTGAGGCAGGGCTCTATGCCGGGACAGCGCGGTTCCTGCGCGACCTCTATCGCGACGGATTCCGGGCGACGACTGAAGAGGAAGAACGAGCTGACCGGCGGCGCCGGCGGGCCAGGACGGGGCGCGGGATCTTCTTTCTGGAGTGTCTCCGGCTGGCGCAGCGGCTCTGTTCGTCGTCGCCGGCTCTGGCATCATCGATGGCGCATCTCGGCCAGGGCGAGTTGATCGTGCCCGCGTTCCGCCGCCGGGCGCAGTTGCTGGCAGACGAAGCGGCCGCGGTCGGCACCCATGCGAAGCTCGAGGAGCTTTCGGCGATGCTGGCGCGATCGGAGGATCGGGCCGTAGTGTTCAGCGAGCACCTGCCCACGATCGACCTGATCAATCAGCGCGTAAAGGAACTCGGCCGCCCGGCAATCGTATTTCAGGGTAGCCTGAATCGTGCCGACCGGCACCGGGCGCTGACCCGATTCAGGCGCGAGCCGAAGGGTGTACTGGTCAGCACCCGGGCCGGCACGGAAGGCCTGAATCTTCAATTCTGTCACCAGCTCGTCAACTACGAACTGCCCTGGAATCCGATGGTCGTCGAGCAGCGGATCGGCCGAGTTCACCGGTTCGGCCAGCAGCGCGAGGTCGAACTGTACAACTACGCAGCGAAAGACACGATCGAAGCGCACATCCTTCGCTTGCTGCACACGAAGATCCGGCTGTTCGAACTGGTGGTGGGTGAGTTGGACCTGATCCTCGAGCGGATGGACGACGATGGCGGGGAAAGCTTCGAGGGCCACTTGGGTCAGCTCTGGCTCGCGGCGGAAACCGATGACACATTCGGGGAGAAGATCGAGGAGCTGGGTGACAAGGTTGCGGCGGAGCGGACGGCAGCGCTCGAGGAAGAGGAGCGCAGCTCGGTCATCGCCGCGGCGGATGCGGCGCAGCGGCTCAAGGACGAGTTCACCAGTCTCACCGTGCCGGCCCGGCTCCGGCTCGGTTATGGAACCGTGCACATGACGCTGGCACCGGGCGTCGACGGGACGCGGCACCAGTTGGGTATCGCAGTGGCCGAGGTATTGGAGATGCTGAGCATGGGCCCCGTGGTGGAGCCCGCGGGCATGCATCCGGACTACGGGCCGGTCTATCGGATCGTCGGTCTGACCGGACGGGGACGGGAGGTCTGGCTGTTGGCGCAGGCCGATCGGCTGCCGATCACGGTCACGGCTATCGGTGGCGATGCCGAAGCGCCGCTCGTGGTATGACGGAGTCTGCAATGCCACCTGAGCATCATCCGGCGCCGATCGATCCTCGTCCCCGGCAGCTGCTCGAGCGGTATACCTCGTTGATCGGCGCACTTCCCCTCGATACGGGTAACGGGTTGATCGAGTTCGAGATCCCGCCGGCTGAGCAGCAGCTTTGGGATGGACGCACGTCGGTTACGGTAGCGCTGACACCCGATGCGCTGAATGTCGATCCTGATGCGGAGCTGTTGGGTATCGGAAGCCCGGTGTTCGAACGGCTGGTAACGGCTGTCCGGGCACGGGGGCATCGCGAGCACCGGGGACTGCTCGTGCCGAGTCGTGATCCGGACGAAGGAGAGGTGGCCTTCCCGGTCGAGGTGGAGGGTGCAGCGGTCGAGGGGAGCCGGGCCGAACTCTCGATGCTGCCCATCGGGCGGCTCGTCGCCCGGGTGTCGATCAAAGCGGGCGCACTCATCGATGAGCGACTAGTGGAGTCGCCGCCGCTCGATCTGTCGACCGGGGTGCGCGCACCTGGCGGCCTGGCGGAGCTCTTGTCTGGCGCATCGGTGCCGGCCCACGGTGTGGCGCAGCTACCTGAGAATGCCGTGGCGGTCGCCGCCAAGGGAATGGATCAGCTCCTGCCGCTGGCGTTCGACGAACTCGAGGAGATCCTGCGCGATCAGCTGGCGACCATCGGCCGTGATGCGGATCAGGCTCTGGCCCAGGAGCTGGCGCGGCTGGAGCGCTACTATACGACGCTGATTGCGGACATCGAGGCCGATGCGCCGCCGGATGCCGCGCAGGGCAAACGGCAAGTCCAGGCGGAACACGCTCGGCGGCGCGGCGAGGAGGAAGACCGCTATCGCACCACGATTACGGTGCATCCGCTGCAGCTGATCGAATGGTCGGTCCTGGCGCAGCAGGTGACCTGGTCGATGCGCACGCCTGCCGGGGTCGGCGCCTCCTTCTTGGCGACTCGGCTTCTGAGTGGCGAAGCCGTCTGGGACTACAGCTGCCCGACATGTGGCGGAGTGCCGGCCGTCGTACGGGTGTGTCGGCATGGCCATGCGAGCTGTTCCTCGTGCAGCGCCCGGTGTGGTGTGTGCGGGGAGGTAAGCTGTGCCGAGCATGGTCTGCGCGAATGCGCGATCGGGAGCCATCCGGTCTGTGCCGATCATGCCTCGGTCTGTCGGCCCTGCGGTCGAGTGCATTGCGGGCAGCACGCCGTCCAGTGCAGTGCCGGTGACCACCGCGTCTGCCCCGAGTGTGCGGTATCGTGCGCGATCTGTGATCGTGGACTCTGTCGCGCGCATGCGGTCGAAACTGCGTCGTCGTCGCCCAGAGGAACGCGATGGCTCTGCGACGGGTGCGTCGTGCTGTGCGAGGGGAGCCAGGCGGAGCCGGTGGGCCGCGATGAAGCAGTCAGGTGCGCATCATGCGAGCGATACGTCTGCGAACACCACCAAACGGTCTGCGCAGTCGATGGGCAGGTGCATTGCTCTGGTCATCTCCGCCGCTCGGATCGCTCGGGTCGCCTGAGTTGTGAACAACATCGATCCTCCTGTGAGGATGAGCCTGGTTCTAACCTGGCCAGTGACGAGGTGAGCCCCTGTGCCACCTGCGGAAAGAATATTTGCGATCAGCACGGCGGTTCGTGTGCAGAGGATGGTGAGCGGCATTGTACTTCGCACCTGTTGCCGCTGGCCGACCAGCCCGGTCGATGGGGCTGCGAGGCGCACCGGACCACGTGTCATGTCGACGGAGTTGCCTACTCGCTGACGGGCACCCGACCGTGTCCGGCATGCGCGAATCTGGCCTGCGAGAAACACCGGGTTGCCTGCTCGTCATGTGCGCGACAGGTGTGCATGCGTGACGTCGTGAGTAGCCGCTGCGTCACCTGCGCTCGCCTGGAAGAGACCGCGCAGCCGGGTGACGATCTGATTCAAGCATCGCTCACCGCGACGGGCGGTGCATTGCCGAAAGCCAAACGGTGGCGGACGGCGCGCGATGCCTTCGGGACGGTCGTCGAGCTGGAGTTGGGCTGGACTCGGCGGCTGGTCTTCACGGTTCCGCACGAGGAGGTCAAACCTCGGACCGTCGTGCAGCACAGTTTGCTGGGTTCGAAGCGCTTGCGGTAGTCTGAGTGCGTTATCGATGGATCGGACCTGCAATGGGCCAACGCCCCGCTCGGGAACGAGCTGGTGCCGAAATGGTCGCCGGATGGGCACCGCCTCACGTTCCTCACGAACCTGGGCGACGGCCGAGTTGAGGTGTGGTGGATGCGAGCAGATTTGCGAGGGGCTCAGCGAGTGTCAACGGGCCTGTCTTCACGGAATCCTGCGTGGTTGCCCGACGGGAAATGGCTGACGTACGACGATACCGACCGCGTCTGGATCGCGGATCCGGATAGCGGTTCGATTCGGAGTCTGACCGAGTCCGACGTGCCAGGATTTCTTCGCTGGTCTCCGACAGGGACCGAGGTGATTTACTCGGTGCCGGGCGCGATCCGGGTTACCCGGCTGGACGGGACGATCCTGAGCACCTATCAGACGCCTGTGCTCGACTTCGAAAGCCCGTTCTCCTCCTTCTCCCTGGACGGGATGCGGGTTGCCGTTCCACGCCCGTACGGCGGGTCGATCAGAATCATCATCAGCAACCTCGACGGCAGCGGGGAGACGGTCGTGTCGTCGTCCGCTGCGTACCAGCCATGGTGGCGGCCCTGATGGGCTGAACGAATTACTCGTGCGTCCTGCTTCCTGTTCGGGCGGCGGGACACCGGCTAGAGCATCAGGTCCGCTCCCGGTTCTCGTCAACTTGCTCATGACTTGTCGACGTCTTTCTCCGCCGCTTGCACAGCGGCGAGATCGTACGGATCGTCCGTTCGCGATTGACCGCGCCAGGTCAGGGCGCGTCCGGCGGCGTTCGCGAGGCGTTGTATGTAACCTCCGTAAGTCGCGTTCTCACAACATGTAACCGTATGACAGGAGGCTGGCTCATAACTTGAGAGAGTACGAAGCCAACCCCTTCCGGCGAGGCTATAGGAAAATGCGTACACCCCTCATCGTTGCGGCAATGGGCGCGTTGGGCATCGGGCAGCTCTTCCTTCTTCAGGGCACTCCTCGATCGCAACTCCCCATGCCATCCCATACTCCCATCCTGCAGTCTACGTCTGGTCCGCCTGCCGATGTCATCGAATGGATGATCGTGGTGGATCAGTCCACCGCATCCGTTCAAGCCGTCCTTCGGTCGAGTGCTACGACGGTCGTGCCGTACTTCACCGATGTGCGCTTGACCACGATGAGCCGCGGGACGGAGGTCGACTGCGGTCCATTTCCTGATCCGATGATGACAGACAATGGCGTCTCGAGAATATGGATGTATACGATGACCCAGCCGACATCGGGGTCGTGCGCATCTGCGGACCTTGCAGGAATGGGCGCTACCGGTATCCGTGATGGTGTCCGAACCAAGGCACTCCGGAAATAGGGCGCTCGGTCATGCTGCTCACCAGCGGACGTGCCGAGGTCGCGCTCCGCTTCATACGACCTATCCACAGTCTGCGTGAGGAGGAGCTATGCGACGGCAACAGGGACGACTGATCCTGGCTGGGCTGGCACTATTGGCGGCGAGCTGCACAGTCGATGATCTGGCAGAACCACAGGGACCTGGTGCACAACCACGGATCGAGGGTCGTGTGACACACGTCGACCCGCCAGGCGCCATTCCGACGTTTCCCGAACCATTGGACTACATCCGCAGTATCCCTGTCACGGAAGGCCTCCCGCCTGAGCTGTCGGACGAGGAACTCGTTGCGGCGATCGCGGTCACTCGGGGTAGCGCTTTTATTGCTCTCAAAGCGCCAGGTGATCGCCGAACGCGGGAGATGGGCTATACGCCGGCTATCACGAAGACAACCTATCAGGAGGGGCGAGCAGAGCTCGAGCGCCTTGGCGTTCAGGTTGTACGGACCTATCGAAGCCTTCCTTTCTTTCAAGCAACCATCGATCCTCAGATGGCTCCGGTCCTTCGAAAGCTCGACATCGTTGACGAGATCGGAGCTGCCGGGAGCAGCGAGCTTTCGAGTGCTGGCGCTGGAGCGGCCGCGGTAATGTTCTCCGAGGCCCAGGATTGGGGCCTTCAGAAGGTCGGAGCGCATCATGTTTGGGCAGCCGAGGGCAACTATGGGGACAGTGCCATTGTGACCGTGATTGATAGCGGGATCGATTCGGTGCACTACGACGTATGGTCCTATGATGGACCTGGACACGCATCATCTGCGTGTTCGTACATATACATCGCCGGACTTGTCGAACGCTGCTATCAGCCGTGGGATCTGGTGCATGGCAGTCGTGTTGCCGGGGTTGCTTCCGCCCGAATGAACAGCTTCGGGTATGTTGGCATTAGCCCGAAGCCAAAGCACTTTCGTTCCATTCGTATCTGTTATTTCGATTATGGGATCTCAAAATCTAATTGTCCCGTTGGCTCCCAAATCGCAGCGCTCAACTGGCTTGAGAACAACGGCGGATCACGCGAGATCATCAATATGAGTTTCGGCGACCCTGTCAACGATTGGTGGAGGCATCAAGCCGTGATTGGGGCGTCTAACGCTGGGCACCTTCTCGTCGCAGGTGCCGGCAATAACACGGCGAATACAATTACGTATCCCGCCCGACACGCCCAAGTCATTGCGGTGACTGGAACGACCCCAAGCGACAGTTTTGCATTTTCCGGAAAATGCCCCTACGGTTCGACTTATTCGACTTATGGTAATGAGGCTGAACTGGCCGCCCCATTCTGGGCAACCAACATGGTGGACAATGGATCCCATGGGAGCTCGTGTGGAACATCCCTGTCGGCACCTGTTGTCGCCGGTGTTGCGGCGCTAGTTTGGACGAAGCATCCGACGCTGACGGCGGCTCAGGTACGGTCTCGGTTGACCTCGAATGCCATCGACAGGGGTGCGGCCGGCCATGATGCGTACTATGGTTATGGTCGGGTCGATGCACCGCAGGCCGTCTACGGTAAACTCGCCACTTGGATCGTTGGGCCCAGTACTCCAACGGGTGGGCTCGATACCTGGACTGCGATGTCGACGAACGGATTTAACAACTCCTATGCGTGGGAGCGACTGGATTGTAGTAATGTTTGGCAGCCTGTAGGCTCCAACTCAAATGTTTATCAGGAAATGGCTTCCCCCACGGATCAGTTCCGCTTGAGGGTCACCGTAACGTCCGTGGGCAGGACGGCGACTGATATGATGCTCATTGGTGGGTTTCCGATCTGTTGATAGCGGGGTTCAACGGGGGCACACGGGCCACGTGTGCCTCCGATCTTGCCGCAAGGTGGGAATGACAAGATCGGTTTCTTCTGGAAAGCAGGGCGACATATTTCGGCGCGCGGGTCCTTCGGAAGAACCTTGGATTAACCAGGATTGAACAGGAAAGCCGTGCCTTGTGCCCGGCAGAATTTCTCGCCTGCCCTTCTCGACGCCAGCATCCTCTTTCGGCTCCTAATACTAATCAAGCGATTGATGTGAATTCCTGCCCGGCGCGTCCTTGGGCGTTCGGCAGCGTTCGGGCGTGGTTCGATCCCGGTTGCGGGTAGGATCGAGGATAATTTCTAAATCCATATCATTGCAGCTGTTACGGTGACCGGGATCATGGCGCAGCGCATGCTCTGCACGGGATCGACCCGTTTCTTGGAGCGCGCATGCGTGTTCGTGCCTTTCTGCCCGCGATGATGGCCGTGGCCATCCTGCCGATCAGCACCCTCTCGCGCGATACGCCGTCGTGGCTCGCGCGTACCATCAACCGTATCATGGCCACGCAGCAAGCACCTGCGGCCGGGGTGGATATCGACAACTCGGGCTATCCGGTCGAACGTAGCGCCTGTCTGACAATCGCGGTCGGGCCATCGGCGGCAGCCGAATGCGGGAACCTCCGGATCGTGCATCAGCTGCCCAGCACGCGGACCTTTGATACGCAGCGCACGCCGACGCTCTTATACAACAGCGAGTTTGCCCATCCCTATCCGATCATCGCGATCCGGGTGTTGCAATCGATCACGACGACGATTCCCGACAGTGTCCAGGTCAGGTTCTGGCTCGTCATCAATGGGGTCGACCAGCCGGCACAAACGCAGCGGTGGCCGGGGAATCAGTGGACCCCCGGTTCAATACGGCGACTGGCGTTCGTCTATAACGCCTTCAACGACACTACCGGGTTCTACAACTACAAGTACGAGGTCGCCAATATCTATGGGGGCGTCCCGATCGCCGGGCCTCCGGTCACGGGAATTATGCCGATCGTCAACCGGAAGAACAGTCGGTTCGGAGCCGGATGGTGGCTGGCCGGCCTCGAGCAACTGCTGGCGCCGAACCCGGCACACCAGGTTATCGTTTGGGTCGATGGGGATGGCAGCGCTCGGCAGTTCTTGCCCAACGCGACCAATCGGTGGACTACTTCGGCGTACGCTCGCGTCGACACCCTCATCTACAATCCCGGGACACCATTGAAGCCATGGACCCGTGTCGGCGCGGAAGGCGTCCGGATTCAGTTCGATGCCAATGGACAGCATGTGGAAACGGTCAATCGGTTCGGCCATACCACGACCTTCACGCACAGCGCCGGTTCGCTCATCATTACGCTCCCACCGGCTGGGCAGCAGTACACGTTTCTTCACCCGTCGAATCGGCTCACGTCGGTCATTGCCCCGCCGATAGGTGGCACGTCGCGGGTCACGACCGTGACGAATCCTGGTGGCTTGGTCACCGCAATCACCAACCCCGGGGCGGCCGCCGTCAATTTTGCATATCGGACTGGTGCGGCCGACTCGAATCTCATGGCGAAGCGCACCGATCGAATGGCAGTCGTGGACACCTTTGGGTATGACACTGGGAAGCGGCTGATCTCCTCTCGTATCAAGATGAGCAATCCCACCAACGATATCGTCGTGAGTCTGATCGCCTCCGAAAGTCGCGGGCGCGCTCCGACGGCGGTCGATACCAGCGACGTGACGACGTTCATCAACGGACCCCGTACCGACGTGGGCGATACGACGGTCATCATGCAGTCGCGCTTTGGCCCAGCCCGGAAGCTGACCGATGCGTACGGGAATACGACGCGCGTGCAACATAAGATGTGTGTGCCGCCGTGGCCCCAGACCTGCGGATGGTCACCGGTGCGGATTCAGACGCCGACGGGCCGTGTGCAGCACCTCGTGTACGACTTGGGGGTCGGGAACCCGACGCACGTCATCGACTCCGTCACCAGTACCCCGGGCGTGCGGGATACGACGCGGTACGTCTGGAACACGAAGTTCGATCAGCTGGCGATGATCATTCGGCCCGAGAAAGATACGACGGTGTTCCAGCTCGACGCGACTGATGGGAAGCGGCTCTGGCAGCAGTCCGGGACGCCCGCGTCGGATACCTCGCGCCGCGTCAACTTCACCTACCATGCGACGTCGAAGCGATTGCTGACGATCGTTCTGCCGAAGGTCAACGGACAGACGGCCACCTACACGTATACCTATGATGCGAGGGGAAACACCGAGACGGTCAAGACCCCGAAGCAATACGTCACGACCTATACCAACGACGTGATTGGCCGCCTGATCAAAACCATCTCACCGATCGACACCGCGCAGAACCAGAAAGTCGAGCAGCGATTGACCTATGACCTGCTCGACCGGATCACGGACGACACGAGTCTCGTGACCGCGTTCGGCGGGGGCGCACCGCAGGAGTCGACCTTTGTCCGGCATACCTACAAC
The DNA here is from genome assembly GCA_037189525.1 of Gemmatimonadales bacterium. Taxonomy (GTDB): domain Bacteria; phylum Gemmatimonadota; class Gemmatimonadetes; order Gemmatimonadales; family GWC2-71-9; genus SHZU01. The sequence continues at coordinate 274,121 of JBBCJC010000002.1, read as the reverse complement.
AACAATAGTCAGCGTTTGTCGACCATGCGGTGGATGAGGCCAAATCCGAACGGGATCAATACGCTCACTACGCAGTGGCGCTACGACCAGGCCGGGCGGCAGATTGCGGAGCAGGCGCCCGATGGCGGCATCGACAGTGTCGTCGTCGATCACGCGGGGAACCCCACCGTCCAGGTCGGACGCCGGTTCCCCTCCGGACCGGTGATCACCTCGACATACGATGCGCTCAACCGGGTCGTCATCCGCGTCATCCCCTCCGTGAGCCGCGCGCAGCCGACCTGGCTCTATCTGGCGAAACATGGAGGGGCTTCCGCCGGCTTCCCGTATCCGTACGTGGTCCCGCGGGATAGTCAGACCTATAGCTATGCGCCAGATGGCCAGCTCGCCACAGCCAACAATCGGTATGCCCGCGTGACGCGGACGTACTATCCGCACGGCCTGCTCGAGACCGAGACCCAACAAATTGCCCGGGTGGACACGACCTTCAGCGGGCATAGCTACACGATTCAGTACAGCTACGACCGGAATGGGCGGCGGCGCCGCGTGCGTGCCCCGTCGATCTTCGCGACGGCGGCGGGGGATTCGATCAAGTACGCCTACCACGCGGTTACGGGCGATCTCGTCCAGGTCCGGGATGCCTCCGGCGCAGTCTTTTCCTTCCAGCAGACCGTCCGCGGCGAAGACAGTACGATCGTCTACCCCGGGTCCTACACGCGCCGCATGAGCTGGGATGCCGATGGCCGGCTGGTTCGGGATCGTATCAACAATGATGGCGGGACGACGGGGGGTCGCTGGCCGCACAACCCGATTCGCAACATCGACACGATGCGGTACGACGCCAGGAGCAAACTGCTGCGCTCGGGCGATGGGGCGTTTTATAACAACCGAACGCAGGCGACGTACGGCGGCCTGGGGGCTGTGGCGACGCTCGGGACGCGGAGTACGTGGCGCAATCCGTTCGGAAGCACGACCGAGTTCGGGTCGGCTGAGACGCTCGCGCACGACCCAATGGGGAACCTCTACACCAGCAGTCGCTTCGACTCGACGAAGGCGGGCGCCTCAGTCGTCTACTTCACTGCGAACAAAGCCTATGCGTACCAGGCCAGCACAGGGCGGTTAACGGGCATTACGAAGTCCGGGACGCAATCGGGTGCCTCAGTGTACACGTACGATGCCGCAGGGAACACTGACTACGATCGCGAAACGTCCTACTTTTCCGGGACTGACCGCGAGCGGGTGTCGATCTATGGGCTCGACAACCGGTTGGTGGCGCTCGATACCTGGGTGACGCCGGCGAGCTTCACGCCGTGGGTCGAGCATTACAACGAGGAGTATCGGTATGATGCCTTAGGGCGCCGCGTCTGGACTTGGATGCAGAGTCCGTGTGTGAACTCGGTTCAGCCGGAATGCTACTCGGATTTTATCCGGCGGACCGTGTGGGATGGGACGCAGGAGTTGGCAGAGATCCAGGCGCCGGGGACGGCTGCTGCCAGTGCGCAGTGGGAACAGGACTCGGGGCCTTACAGCGTGACGCATAGCAATACGCCGGGAGTGCCGGATCCCAATCGATTCTATGGGCAGGTGTTGTACACGCCGGGCCCGATCATCGATGCGCCGCTCAGTGTCATCCGTTTTAATTACACGGACACGCCGGTCGCTACCCCGGTGACATGGACGGGCACCAAGACGATCGTGCCGTTCTGGAATGCTCAGGGGACGGCGCCGCTGGGAGCGTTCGGGAGTGGTGTCGTAGATACAGCGTATAACGGGGCGCTCCCCTGTGTCGCGCTGGGGACGGGGGCGAATCGGTGCTATATCATTTCGTGGTTTGGGTCTCGCACGGCGTACGACCAGCAGCATGGGAATCAAACCCGGTACGCATGGCACGGGTCGCTGCTCGAGGGCAAGCGCGACGGGGCGGGGGGATTGGACTACCGGCGGAATCGGTACTATGATGCGCGGACGGGGCGGTTTACCCAGGAAGATCCGATCGGGCTGGCCGGTGGGCTGAATCTCTACGGCTTCGCTGCTGGCGATCCAGTTAACTTCAGCGACCCCTTCGGGCTCTGTCCCATCCCGCCTTCGAACTGCCTTGATGTCGGGATGGCGGTGGTCAGTGTCGCGAAGTTCATCGCGGCCCCGTCGGTCGGTACGGCAATTGATGCGGCGCTAGACGTTGCAGGTGCCCTACCCGGCGTACCATCAGTGGGCGTCCTACGCAGAGCCCTCGGAGCGGCTGATGACGTTGCAGATGTGGCTCGCGGAGGTGAACGGGCAGTAGACTTCCTCGTCACGTCAAAAGGGACCTCAATTCCCGTTCCCACTGGCGCGACAGGTCCTCATGCTACTCGGGCGCCGGGAGTCCAGTTCTTAGGTGGGCAGGGAGGAAAGGGCATGGATGCTCGCGTTACAGGAGTGAGGGTCATGGATGAGACGGCTCATCATCGGCGTCGTGTGATCTACATGAATAAGAGCGGTCAGACTGTCAGTCCCACGACTGGGCGGACACTTCGGCCAGACGACCCCACAGCTCACATCTACCTTCCATGACGAAACGGGCAATTGCTGGGAGGGGGGAATGACTGAGAAGAACCCGCTGGACGAGCTGCTGGGGGAAGAGGTAAGCGCTGTGAGCTTCGTGATGGACTACGTAGAGATCCATTTTCACGGGCGGATCCTCCGGTGTATCGCACACCCGCTCATTCGACGAGGCGCTCGCGAAATCAGGTTCCCGGCAGGGGGGTCCCGCGACGCGCTCTGCGAACTGATCGGAAGTCGCGTAGCACGCGCCGTGGCTGGTGCAGCAGCTATTGAGGTCGACTTCAGTTCCGGGGATCGGTTGGTCATTCCCTTGGGGCCGAATGACCAGCGTGGTGGGGAGTGGGCGCACTTCCTTTCCGGTGAGAATAAGCCGCTTGCCGTATGGTGAAGGGTGCGAGAGAGTCCTGGCCCATAGGCTTGGACTCTCTCGTAATAAGATCGGTCGGGCGGTCTAGCCTCAGGTGGTTCACGCAGAAATGCCCAATCGGCCTCGCCGCCGGCGGGCTCAACCTCTACGCCTTCGTCAACGGAACCCCGCCAACTTCTCTGCCCCGTTTTGGGATGTGTCCCGAGGTCATCAGTGGGCGACCGTGTTCGATGCGTCTGCGATCGGCTTTGGATTCATTCCGGTTGCTGGGGACCCTATAGACATCGTGGGTGCGTTGCTAGGCCACGACCTGCTGACCGGCGAGAGATCAGCCGCATCGGCTTGGCCGCGACCACATTGGAACGATCGTCGGATCACGTAAGCTCGGACGTATCGCGGTTGGGCACCCATTCGTCAACATGTCTTGGAGCGAGGGGATTTTGGGGTCTCTCGGGGTTCGGACTACCAAGCAGTTTGGTGCCTTCATCAACAACATTGTTGACCTCGCCAGTCGGATGTGCGGCGGCTCTCTAAACGACGTACGGCGTACAGGGACCACTCAGTCGGAACAGCAACAGTGCTGCGGCGAGTGCTCGTCATCGCGCCATCGTGAACCGAAGCGAACCCAACGCGCGAAACGCTTTCATTATCCTGTGGCCATGAAACGTGCCGGGCGTCCTATCCTAATTAGCCTCGACTTCATGCGGGAGCGACTTGGTGAGCGAGCGTGTTCGACTTACTCAGCAGTTTGCTGGATTTGCGTCGGTGGATCTACCCGCTGACATGGCAACGAAGGCTCTGGCCGAGTCACTCCGACGCTTTGGCCCGGTACATGAAGCACCGCTCTGCGGCCTCACCGCTCTTGCCGCACACCTCAGTCCGGTCAAGTCGTTTCCGACGACCTATGCCGTTGTTGACTTCGGCGCCTGGTCCCTAATTCTGACCGATATGAAGGACGAGAACTGTAATGTGAATACGCTTGCCATAAGTCGGGCCGAGGGTTGCCGCGGAATCGCCGTAACAGCGCGTGAGCTGCGACGGCAATTCCACATCTACGAGAAGGGTCAGAAGCTTCGAAGCGTTCTAAGTTTGGATGACGGGGATAAGTGGCACTACCTTGCGGAAGGGGAGCGTCTTGCATTTGAGTGCCCGGCCCACTCTGTGGGGCAACCGTCGAAGCGACTACCTGTCAAATGTGTCCGGGAGTACTTCGAAGTGTACACCGGTCTACAGTTTCCCAGCTGGGGAACACTGACTACGGTCAATGCTGTGGGGGTTACTCGCTCATTCGCCGATGTTCGGGTGGAGATCTTGCAGTACGAGACGCTCAATGACCTCGGCGATGATCCTGGCCCCTAGATTGGGTAACAGTACTCCATTGCCAGGTGGCTATTCGATGTCTCGCCGCGGCGTGGTCTCGGTCGGGACGCTGCGAGCCCGAAGGTGCCCGGCCACGCTCCCTCGAAAACTCGTACGGGGCAAAATGGCCGCATAAGGCGTGAAGTACGCCTCACTGCGTGAAACCTTCTGGTTGATCTTGTCCTCATCGTTTGGGCTCATGATCGCTCAAGGCCCTATGCTCGATGGATGACCGTTCCTTCCTGAGTGAGATCCCGTGCAGTTGCAGCTGCTTGAAGAAAGTGGTCCGGCCAAGGCCCAGCGCTACCGCCGCGCGCTCCGCATTCCAATCGTTGGCCGCGCATACGTCGAGGAGGCGATCCCGCACTGTAACAGGTATCGCCGTTTGCCGGGGTGCTCCGCCGTTCGGCATGTGGAGTATTGCCGTTCCAAGCCCAAGCGATTCGGCCATAGCCCGACCATCGAGCACGCTCTCATCGATGAGAAAGACAGCGCGCTCGATGGCGCTCCGTAGTTCACGCACGTTCCCAGGCCACGGGTAGCCGAGCAGGACTGGTTCGGCACTCTGTGCGAGTTCGACACCGGCCCGGGCGGCGAAATAGCGGGCCAATAGTACGACATCGCCTCGACGCTGGTCGAGAGGTGGTAGCGTAAGCACCGCGCCAGCCACTCGCTGGATCAGGTCATACCGGACCGAGCCATCGGCGACCTTGTCACCCACATTCTCCTGGACTGCCGCCACGACGCGAAAGCGGCTTTTCCGCTTATTCGTCTCGCCGACTCGGCGGAAATCCTTGCTGTCTAGGACTCGAAGGAGCTTGCCCTGCGACTCATAGGGCATACTGCAAAGCTCATCGAGAAATAATGTGCCGTCGTTCGCGTCCTCGATCAGACCTGAGACACTTTCAATGGCACCGCTGAACGCCCCCTTCCGATGACCATACAAGGTGCCTTCGACGAGTTCGCGGGGAATGGCCGCACAATTCACATCGACGAGAGCGCCCGACCGTCCACTCCATCGATGGATTTCCCTTGCGAACAGTTCTTTCCCGGTTCCTGTCGCGCCGATGAGTAGGATTGGTAAGTCGCCTTTGGCAAGGCGCCTCGCAGTTGCGACAGCATACCGTATCTCGGGTGAGGTTCCTAGTATGGATGTTTCGGCTGTTTCGGCGATAAGGTCGCGCGAGATCTCTGCATCACGGGCAGCAGGTCGCGGCCCGGGAACGTGAAACATTGTCATGATGATCCGTTCCAGACGTGGCGTTCACTGCTTCTTGATCAGTTCAGGAATTCGTGGTGTGGTGATCGTGTCTACATCGTCGTCGCTTCTGATGATGGTCGGCGTTAGAAATAGGAAGAGTTCCGTCTCAATCGACCGACGGCGTGTCCCGCCGAACAGGCCGCCAACGAGCGGGAGTGATGAAAGAATCGGAATACCAGAGCTGGTCCGGTCTCGCTGCCGATCGCGTAGCCCGCCGATCACGATGGTTTGCCCATCCTTGACCAGGACCTGGGTTCTGGCCTCTCTGGTCGAGAGTATCGGCGCTCCAAACTGGCTTTCATCGGTAGCACCACTGATCTCCTGTTGCAGGAGCAAGGAGACGTACCCGTCATCGTTGATGGTCGGCCGAACGGTCAGCTTGGTACCGACGTCGCGGTACTGCACCACCTGATCACGACTGGGGACATCGGTGGGCAGGGACCGGCTCACTTGCACGAACGGGCGCTGCGACCCTACCATGAAATGTGACTCCGTGTTGTTCGACGCTAGGACGACAGGTCGGGAGACGATGTCGACATCGCCGCGGGATTGTGCTGCGCCGATGAGTGCACTTACATCGCTGCGTGCCATTCGCATGAACCGTACGACGATGTCCCCGGCCATCGCATTACCAAACCCGGCCTCATACGACGATGCTCCGTTGTCACGACTCCAGTCGGCCGTCGTACCAAAGCTAAAGCTCCGGTCCTTTCTCAACTCGACGATCAATACCTCGATCAATACTTGGAGCGGGCGGATATCGAGCTGCTTCACGGCCTCGCTGATCACCTGAAAGTCTGACTCGGTTGCCCGGATTAGCAGCGAATTGGTGATCTCGTCCGGTACCAGTGTCACAGAGCCCGCGAGCTCAGCGCGCCCTTGCGGTGGCACGCCTGGTCTGACGCCTTCGGCCTGGTTTGGTGGGGCGGCTGCACGATTCAGTTGCTCGGAGAGCGTGCCAGTCGACAACCCCCGTTGTCCACTGAACTCACCGAGTCCGCCGAAAAGCAGATTGACTGTCGCGGCCACATCCGTCGCTCTGGCATGGCGAAGGCGTATCACAAAGAGCTGGGTACTTCCGCGGGCAACAGGCTCCGAGCGCTGATCGGCCTGTCCACCAGGATTGGGTTGAACGACTCGATAGAATAGCGAGTCCTCGGACCATTGCAGGCCTCTGGTCTCGACGAGCCCTCGTAGCAGCGCGGGAAGCTGGGATCGCGGAACCGGATGCGGCGTTTCAAAGCTGATTCGAGTGGACGGCTCCAACATGCCGACGATGAGCGGTTTATCGAGAAGTGCCCCCATCGCTTGAACCGCCGCTCGCAGGTCGGTGTCGATCATTCGAACGACGATGCTGTCGCCGGAGATCCGGACACTAGTGCTGTCCTGGCCATAACCGAGACCCGGATGCAAACACGCCAGCGCTACCCAGACATGCAGCACAGATCTCATTGGCCTTTCCCCCGTGTAAGCTCGGGCAGCGTCAGTCGAACGACCCGTCCGGATCGTTCGAGCACGACCCCGCTCTTCGAGATGCCGCGAACTAACCAGTTACCGACCTTGTCGCCCGCGCGGACGGCCACAGATGGGGAAATGCCAGGAATGCCCTCGATGACTGCCATGACCCGGGGGCCCATCACAAAGCCGGTTATACGTGCTGCAGCCACATCATCAGTCTGGCTAGCTTGGCTTGGGGTACCGACCGGCGGCACAGTGGCTGGTACGAACCGGTTGACGCGAAATGGTGCTCGCTGACTCACGATGACCAGCGAAAGACTGTCCGCGCCTGGGGTAGGGCTGTCAGACATGGCATCTGCATTGTGGGCCGTCGCGGATGCGGTCCGCACATCCCGGCCTAGCGTCGCAACCTTGACAATCGATACGATGCAGCCAAGGATCAAACATCCTCTCACAACGTAGGAGAGTATCATCAGCGTTCTCATCGGTTGATGTACCATCCGGTGATAACAAGCTCAACCTTGAGCACCTCGGGTACACTCGATTCTGCAAATGCGTCGGTCGACACAATCTGAATCGATCGAGGAACGAGTATTGTCCGAGCGCGGTTGACATAAGCGAACAGGTCGACCACGCCCTGCAATTCCGATTGAAATACCACACGGATTGATACAGGCTTCACAACAGACCCTAATGTCGTGTCCCGAGGCACCGGAGATATAGACTCGATCACAGCACCGAATCGCATCAATGCTTCCCGTACGAGAGTTCCCAGCTCTGCAGCGCCAGACTCCCACTCTGCAGCTGGTATGACAGCCTCCTGAAACGCCTGGACGAGTGAATCCGTCCGACCCCGACCTGCTTCGATCTCGCTCAGCGTACGAAGTGCAAGGTGCTGGCGAGCAATTCGCAGTTCGGCAACCTCTCGGCGCGTCTGCAAGGTCCGCTCGGCGTGGGACACTCCGCGGGTGCCGAGCACGAGAACTACGCCCAAACCGAGGAGGCCAGCGACACGACTGTGAAGACGAATCGGAGTCACGGTTGTACCGAGCGAAGGGCAAAACGCATCCAGCTGCGCCCACCGGTTGCGTCTACGACTGGTACGCCCTCTAGCTGAAGGTTCACGAGACCGGGCACCTGGTGAAGTGCGGCGTTGACGGCGAGCGCCTCTTCAGCAAACCCGGCGAGCCGACCAGTCCCCGAGAGATCGAGAGACATTGTGGTTAAAACCACAGAATCGGGGAGCGCGCGGACAACAGCCGTCATCAGGGCACTGAGCTTGTTGCGGTCGCCTTGGGCTTGCTGCATCGTTGTCGTCAACTCGTGCAGCATGCCGTACGCTGCACGGGCTTCGCTTACGGCAGCCACCACACTATCGACACTCGCTAATCCGGAGTCCAACTGCCGAACGATGCGCCACCGCATTACAAATGAAGCGGTCCACGCCATCGCGACGATCAACAACACCCCAAGAGCGATATGTGCCGTGTTCTTCCAATGCTGCTTCAGTCGCCTCCACTGCTCGGAGGCGGGAAGGAAGCTGAGGCCGGACCACCCTGCTCTGGTATCCGGTATGACATCCTCGATGAAGTAGCCGAGGCGAGTGGCCGCTGCCAGGAGCGAATCGACGAGTTCGCCTGGGGCGGCGGCGGCCAGCCACGCCTTTTCCCGACCTGACGGCATCTCCGGCACGAGATCGACAAGGACGCCCCCATCTCGAATGCGGAAGTACCGTGTGCTGTGTCGTTGAGCCAGCCGCCGGGTAGTCGATCGACGTGCCGGCGGCAGATCGGTGAGGCGGCGGCGCTGTACCAACGCATCGCCAAGTACCACGACCACACGTCGTGGCGCCGACCCCACTGACTGAAGGAGATCATCGATTGCGCTGCCGGGAGTCGGAGCGGAGGCGATTCGCAGGCGGATGGGGCCTTTCATTCGGCCTCTCTCTGAAAAATGAGCATCCGGTGGTCCGATGTGGTGCCTTGGACCGTTGCCGTGGCATGGACAGGGGGTTGCCCTGCCGTGCCGGAAACGTTCACGACGAAGCGAATCACGGATGTCGTCAGTGGAACGACGATAGCGGTATGCAGGGGTCGGTCGGCGATCGGGATCGCAGCGAGTGCGTCTTCTACCGTGACAAACCCCCGATACTGTTCCCGGGCGTGGATTACTGCCCTTACGGATGCCTCCGACACACCAATGGCGCACGCGAGGGCTTGAGCAGATGCCGTATTCACATTGAGGGAGCCGGTACTGTATACCGAAACGACATCACGAAGCCCGATGACACGGGCCGAATCAAGTGCAAGGGTCTGTGCGAGCGCTTCGACGGATGCATGAGGGCGATGATTTATCCAGCGTGACACGAGATCATCCTCTTCCACGAGGCAATTGACCGTAGAGGAGTCGATCATGTTGGGATTGAGCCGGGCATTGACATCGGTGAAAATCATTCGGCACCAGACTCCCTCCGCCAGCGCAATCGAGTCCTGGTCAAGCTGCCGAAGCTGTGTCATCGTCAGTTGACGTGGCTCATCGGTACCATTGCGCATGGTCGACGCCCAGAGGTCGCGAAAGTCGCCCTTGGCAATTTCCAGGCAGGCGTCACGTGCCCAAGCAGCCTTCGTCAGATTGATTCGGTTCATGGCAGCACGGATGTCGTCCTCAAGTTCTCGAAAGCCCCAATGCCCAATCGCAGCGAGAAGCGCCAGGAGCCATAGCGCAGCAAGCATGGCTGATCCGTTTCGATTCATTGGCGGCCTCGAATCATCAAGACCAACGTGTCGACCGTCGAACGATCGATGCGTTTGAGTCGGAACCGGACGAAGTGAGGCATGGTCCCGTATGACAACCATCCTCGGAGCCATGGCCGACTCGACTCGCCATCGAGCCAATAGTCGATTGTCATCGATTCGATCTGCGATGCCAGGACCAGCCGCCCACTCAACGATCGTTGCACGACGAGGTCACGGCCCTGTAGATCAATCAGAATTCGCTCCAGCTCATACCAGCCACCTGCTTGCCGTACTCGAGCTGAAAAGGTGAGGGATACGTTCGTCCCGGCGAATGGGAATGAATCGGTCGGCGACATAGTCGATGCCAAGGCCGATCGGAGCCAGCGGCGGCCGTTCATCTCGGCGCTGTGGGTCCTGGATGAGCGGCGAACGTCGTCCAGGTAGCTCGTCATTGCAACGACCAGTTGATGAACCGTCAGCAGCACCACACCGGAGACGGTCAGCGCAACGAGTACCTCCAATAGGGTGAATCCCCGGCGGCTGGCCATGACAAGCTACGGTGCCTCCACGTGGACGACTGTCACGAGCAGATCGTGGTCGGAGCGAACGGCCAGGCGGTACAGTCCGGATCGAGGTCGACTCACACTCAGGACGAAAGCCCCAGATCGGGTCGAGCCGAGTCGTTGGTCGAGTTCACGGCGGGACCAGGTCATGGCCGTTGCCAACAGGTTGTGCGCGGCTTCCATTTCTGCTTCGCGTCTGGCAACCTCGCGCAGTGTGGTACCAGCGGCGCCTACTTTGGATATCGCTGCTAGGCCCGCAATACTCACGATCGACAGCGCAATCAACACCTCTAACAGTGAGAATCCGGCGTTAGTTCGCGGCGGCACCAGATCATTCTCCTTCCAGCTCTCGCGCACCGAGGCCGATGACACGGCCGTCCGGGAGACAGAGAAGCGTCTGGCCATTCCAATCTGCACGTACGTCCTGACGCCGCCTGACTGCATCGGAGCGGCATAGGGCCGGTGTTATCGTGGGCGAAGCCTCGGAGGTTATGGCAGTCAGGCTCATAGCGGCTCCACCAACGGCAATTGAGATGATCACAACGACAACGAGAAGCTCGACGAGCGTGAAGCCTTGTCCTCTGTGACGGTCGGGTCTACGGCCGCAATGCATAGACCGCTTGCAACATGGCAGCTGCCAGCACCGCCACACCTCCACCCAGGGCGATCACGAGACCTGGCTCGAGCATGCCAATCATCACGCTAACGCGCTGGTCGACCTCTTTCGAGCAGATCTCGCTGCTCCGTAACAGCATGGTGCCGAGGTTTCCGCTCGACTCGCCGATGGCAACCAGCGGTAGGATCGACACGGGCAGGAGGCGCGCTGTTCCGAACGCCGACGCAACGCCGATACCTTTGCTGATCTCATCGATTGCCTGGCGGAGTCTCGCAGCGATACAAGGGTCACGGATACCGGCGTGCGTGATGTCGAGCGCCTTGAGAAGGGGTAGGCCGGAGCAGAGTTGCGTACCAAGCACTCTACTCAACCGTGCCGCGATCCAGGTTGATCGGGTGGGACCGAGTAGCGGGATCTCGAGGAAAACGGCATAAACGCGTTCGATCCGATTCGTCGCACGAACCCACTGCACCAATCCGACAGCGGAAAGGAGGATGACGAAAAAGGTGAGTAAGCCGTATTTGCGCAACAACGCCGCGCCGCCCAGTACGAATCCCGTTGCGGCTGGCAACGGCTGCCCTGAATCGATCAGCAATGCTGTGAAACGGGGCAGCACCCAATAGACGATTGCGAGCATCGATGCGCTGCCAGCTACACCCAACACCGCCGGATAAGCCATCGCCTTTCGGATACTTGCCACGGCAGATGCCTCCGTTTCGAGCTGCGATGCGGCTTCGGCCAAGGCCATTTCCAGCTGCCCGCTCGATTCACCAAACCGAATGAGGCCGATGACGCTCGGCGGGGGAGAGAGGGTGCACTCCAAGGCATCGGCCAACGACTCTCCCTGGAGTACTAGGCGCAGCGTGTCGGCCAGTCCGGGCTTGAGACGTTTGGTTGCCACCTGATGCTCCGTTGTCGCAATTGCTTGTGGAAGCGTGCACCCGGCTCCCGACAACGTGGCGATTGACCGGAATACGATGGCCAGTTGTTGCCGCGAAACACGGTTTGGACTCTGTGAATCCAGTACGACGGCCAGGGTATGCACGCCGCGCTCGGCGAGGACGGCATCGACCTCCTGTGATGTGTTGCCCACGATGGTGCCGGATGTCCGCGCGCCGCTCGTGGAAACGCCGTGGTAGCGATAGCGCTTCATTGGGATGCCCGTTCCCACGAGCGAATATCCGCGTCATCGCCGAGGCCACCGGCTTGCCCGTCTCGTCCATAGCTCACCAGGTCGTAGCTGGTCGAATTCACAGTCCCCGGGCTCGTATACTGGTAGTCGTTGCCCCAAGGATCTTTCGGAACACCGCGCTTCAGATATGGGCCGCGCCATCCGCTGGCCACTGGCTCCGGCCGGGTGACCAGTGCCGCGAGACCCTGATCCGTCGTTGGATATCGCCCCACGGCAAGCGCGTATGAATCGAGTGCCAGGCCGAGCGCTTCGATATCGGCTTCCGCAGCTGCCCGTTTGGCATCGCCAACATGCTGAAAGACCATCGGGACCACCAACCCCGCCAGAATGGCGATGATCGTGATGCTGACCATAATCTCGAGTAGGGTAAAGCCCCGCCTCGACAGCGATGCGCGACTCCTATTGGAATCAAGCCCCGAGTACACGAATGACCTCCTCGACTGTAGTTGCTCCTGTCAACACCTTATTCCAGGCATCCTGACGTAAGGTACGCATTCCCCCTTCTACTGCGGCGTGTCGTATGGTGTCTACTTCGTGACCACTCGTGAGCTGTCGCTTGAGCGCCTCATCTAAGACAAGGACTTCAAAGATTCCGATCCGTCCTCGGTAGCCAGTATTCCGGCACTCGGAGCATCCGATTCCACGGTACAGAGCGACGCCGTCGATCGATCTCCCCGCAGCAACCGAAACGGTGGCTGCTCCGGGCCAATAGCGTGCTGAGCAGTGGCGACAGATCCGTCGCACCAGCCTTTGGGCGACGACGCCCTCCAACGTGGCGGCTAGGATATACGGGTCGACACCAAGGTCGATCAGACGAGTTACTGCCGCGGCCGCGTTATTAGTGTGGAGAGAAGAGAGCACCAGGTGCCCGGTCAGGGCTGCCTGGACCGCAACGGCAGCCGTAGCGGCATCCCGCATTTCACCGACCATGATTACATCCGGATCGTGGCGCAGGATGCTGCGCAAGACGTCGACAAATCCGAGCCCGCTTCCATTTCGGATCGGTATTTGCGTGACACCGTCCAAGTAGTACTCGATTGGATCCTCGATCGTGATGAGCTTTTCCTCCACAACGCGCCGTTGTCCGAGCATGCCGTATAGCGTCGTCGTTTTCCCACTCCCCGTAGGGCCCGTCGTGAGCACAACGCCATTCGCCTTTTGGGTTAGGGTGGAAACGGCAGCGAACGTTTCCGGATCCATACCAAGACCCTTGAGATCGACATTGACCGCTCCGCCATCCAACAGCCGTATTACGACAGATTCTCCATGAAGCGCGGGAACAACAGCAACACGAAGGTCGAGCTCCTGGTTGTCCAACCGCACCCGGACCCGGCCATCTTGTGGTACGCGCCGTTCTGCGATGTCCAGTTCGGCCAATAACTTGATCCGTGACAGGATCGGGATCTGTATACCCGGTGGAGGGGGTTGGTAATCGAAGAGCACGCCATCGATACGGAGCCGGACTCTAAGGCCCCCGCGTGTCGTATCGAGATGGATGTCACTTGCACCCGACTCGAACGCGTCGCGGATCGCCAAGTTGACATAGCGAATGACCGGGGCCTGGTTTGCCTGATCTCGGGCGTCCGCAACTGATGAGATTCGCGGGACAGCCTCATTGGCTTCAGCCGCGAGACTTCCCGCAAACATATGTGACACCGATTCCGCAGTCGCGAACGCCGAGCGAATACCGTCGAGCAGCTGCTCCGGATCTGTTTGGATCGGCTCGACTTCGGCGTCGAACGTCTTACCGAGATCCTCGAGGACGTTCGGTTCGGGATCGCCCGATACCGCCACGCGAACCTGTCCGTCCACGACCTCTAGGGGGAGTACCTTGTAGTAAGCGAGGTACTCCTGCCGAAACATGTCGTGCAGGGCAAGACGTGTACGCAACGTAGGCATGGACATGGTTCGCCTCGAGGCGGGCCTCACCTGTTGTAGTGCAGGCGGTGGGCCAGCAACGACCAAACGGCAACGCTGTTGTATGACAACGCGTTAGCGCCGGGGGCGCAGGGCCGGAGTTGTAGAGTTTTACACTTGTGTTTGGATAGTTGCTGTCAATCTTTACGGACCGTCGTAGATGCTTCGGCCAGGAGCTTGTAGAGCGACGGTCGCGAGATACCCATCAGGCGCGCAGTCTCGGATTTGTTGCCCCGTGTGGCGTCTAACAACGCTTGAGCTTCTTCGTGTTTCGTTTGATGCCCTTTTGTCATTCCGCGGATCTGTTCGGGAATATCAGTCGGTTGAACAGGACGTGGGCTCCGCAGTCTGCTGGCAATGTACTGGCAAACTGACCGGAGCTGCCTCATGTTTCCGGGCCACGGTGCATTGCGAAGAATCACCGCCGCATCATCAGACAACACAGGAACAAAGTCACGACCCAGCTCTACAAACGCCTCCTGCAAGTATCGAGTTGCAAGTGGTACAATCTCCTGACGACGCTCACGAAGTGATGGTAAAGAAACCGTGAGGCAGTCCACCCGATAGAGTAGCTCTTCGAGGAACAGGCCTTCCTGCGAACGAGCTGCCAAATTCACAGATGTCGCGCAGATGATTCGGACATCAACTGTGCGCTGATAGCTGCTGCCGATTCGTCGAACGAGGCCAGTCTCGAGAATGCCAAGGAGTGTTTGTTGAAAGCGAAGCGACGCGTGCCCAAGCTCGTCGAGAAACAATGTGCCGGTGTGCGCTTGTTCGACAAAGCCAACGCGATCGTGATAGGCACCTGTATAGGCCCCTTTCATAGAGCCGAGTAGTTCCGCCTGCCTGAGTTCATCCGGAATCGATGTGACCGCACACTCCACAAATGGGTGGACGGCGCGAGGCGATATCGAGTGAATGTACCTGGCAAGCGTACTCTTCCCGGAACCCGTCGGGCCAAGGATCAGGATTGGATAGGGTGTTTCCGCCAAATCCCGTACCAGGCGGTCGACCTGCTGATGAGGCGCCAGCGACGTACCCTGTGCTTGATTGCTCATAATGCCGGTCTACGGTATCTCGGTACTGGATACACACCAACTTGGATGGTCTTCAACATGGGGATCGAGCACGCATAGCATAAGTGACGGAGGTCACATGCGAACATGCTTTTAGCCGCATATCCCGTTATAAGGGGCGCAAGAATTTGCACGAGACAAGGAAATGGAGAGGTTCGTTACAGCGCCGAGCCAACCCTTGCACGCCATGCCTTCCCCGTCACGAGACGTGCAAGCACCGTCGAGAACCCTCATGACCTGGGATCTCTTCATCTAGCGCTCGTTCGCTCTGTAGCTATCGGTGCATTCCTGCGTCAGACTATGCCCCGACATCTGGATGCCTACTGGCAAGGGGCATCCTTCGGATGGGCGCGATCATTCCGCGTCTCATTTTTGTACTCAATCGCTGTCTTCTCGGGACCGAAGCTAGTAGGTCAACTTGAAGCGTCAACGCGGCTAGCGCAGTGATACAGGTCACTGTCTAGTTCTTGTGAGGGCCATTCGGCCCTAGTGTGATGCCTACGCAGCGCTGCTGCCCATGCCAGTCTCCTCTTGTTCAGGAGTCCCTCATCCCCCGAGGAACTCCTTGCGGTTCACCGCTGGTCGCTCACAGTTTTGCGTATTAGGTACTTCAGCCGGCTTCGCCATCGGGCGGTCCTTCGATCATGGACGGCCCGCCGCTGCGCCTGATCGTTGCGGATGGGCTGTTACATATGGCAAAGATCTGTAAGGATCAGCATTGTCAGCATATGAGTATGATCACGTCGTCCTTAGCTGAGCACGGGGACGGTGCACCAGTTGGGGACTGGGGTGTGGAGGGATACAGCGCGCTGCCAGGGTGGCAGGTACTGCAGCGCGGCCACGAATGCGATCCGAATATTCCCTTTTAGGGATGGCGGGCGTTTCGGGATCCGCCGGATCCTCGCCTAGGGCACCAGCGCGTCCGAGATAGGTTCGACCCAGTGCTCAGCCAGTTATTGATCGAGGGTCCTGTCGTCGCGCACCGTTGCTGGGTTAGCTATGGTGTCGACCGGGCGGTGACGGCGGCGATTCGCCCGGTTCGGCATGCCAAGGCAGACGTTGGCGGCAATCCGATAAAGCCAGGTGCGCTCCAAAGATTGGCGTGGATGGAATCCCAGTGCCGCCATGCCTTCAGGAATGTGTCCTGCACGGCACACCTGGCGTCGACTACCGAGCTTAGCATCACATAGTAGTGACCAATGAGGAGGGGCGATACTCGCGAGGCAACGGCAGTCCCCGGGGGCCTAACCTGGCGAACTGTCTCAGGTGAGGACGATCGGAAGCACCACCGGCATCGCCGCCAGAAAATCCGCGCCCGCAAAGTCTGCCAGCGCCGCCTCGAGAGCAGCTTGCTCGCACGGCTCCACCGTGATCACGAACGGCAACGCATCCTTGGGATACCCCGGCTCCTGGAGCACCGCATCGATGTCGATCCCGTGCCGCTCGAACGCGGCCGCGATGGTGGTGATAATGCCAGGTCGATCCCGCACCACGAACCGCACATAGTACGGCCGCAACGGCGGCGGCACGATCGCCGCCGGCTGCCACTCCTCGCGGACGTCGCGACCAGGCCGCGCGGCAAGCGAGAGAAGATCCGACACGACTGCCACCGCAGTCGCCGAGCCGCCGGCGCCAGGTCCGCTGAAACTGCTCACGCCCAGAAACTGCCCGGTCACCGTCACGAAGTTGTCGGCGCCATCGTTACGCCCCAGACTCGAATGCGCAGGTACCAGCGCCGGACCGACAAAGGCGTGGAACGTGTCGGGTCCAGCCGCTTCCACCGATGCCAGCTGACGAATGGTGCAACCCAGCCGCGCGGCATAGCGGAAGTCGTCGCTGCTGATCGGCCGGATCGACCGGCGCGGCACCTCGTCGAGCGGGAGGTGCCGGTGAAAGGCAATCCCCGCCAGCACGACGATCTTGGCCCCTGCGTCGAGGCCGTCCAGGTCCGCACTCGGATCCGCTTCGGCATAACCCAGCCGGCGGGCATCGACCAGCACGGCGTCCATCGGTTCGCCGGTCGCGGCCATCCGGCTCAGGATGTAGTTGCAGGTGCCATTGAGAATCCCCGTCACCCGAGAGAGCCGATCGCCCGCGAGCCCCTCTTTGATGCCGTGGATCAGCGGGATGCCGCCGCCTACCGCCGCTTCGAAGCGCAGCTGGGCATGATGGTCGACCGCCAGGCGCAACAACTCCGGTCCGTGCGCAGCAACCATGAGCTTGTTGGCGGTGACCACCGACGCGCCCTGGCTGAGCGCGCGGCGGACCCATGAACCGGCCGGGTCGACACCACCAGCAACTTCGACGATGACATCGGGCTTGGCCGCAAAGATCACATCCAGGTCGTCGGTCCAGGTAACGGACGGGAGCCAGTCGACCCGCTTGCGATCGATGCCGCGGTTATAGACGTGGGTGAGCTGGAGCCGATCGGCCAGGTCGGGACGCTCGACCAGGATCCGGGCCACCGATGACCCCACCGTGCCGAAGCCCAGGATGGCCACGCGGAGCGGTTGGGAAGGAACAGACGTGATCGATGGAGTCGGGGACGTCATGGTCTGATGGCTCGCAGCTGGGGTTAATCGGCCGGAAGCCTAGCGCCGCCCCAAACCTGCCGCAACGCGGCGCGACCGAATTTCGCCATCTGGCGGTTCTTCGTCATCGGCGCGATCATAGTAGCCTGATCTCGCTGGTCAGAATCTTGACGCTCGCTTAGCAGTGCGGGAGAGATGCCGGCGCAACTTCCGTTCGTCCTGGCGGGTCCCATCCTTCGACGGGTCGATCCCCGGCGGGTGTCGGTGTGGATTGCCCTCTCGGTTCCGGCCACCGTCACCCTCAAGGTCTGGCTCAATCAACAACAGGCGGGTGACACCGCCAATTCAGTCGAGTCCGGAGAGGAACCGGTCGCCACCGGGTCGCTCCAGACCGTCGCCTTCGGGCGCGCGCTGCATGTGGCGGTGGTAACGGCCAAGGCGGAAGCGGCGCCACTTCGGGCCGGGGTTATCTACTCCTATGGGCTCGGGTTCGAGGGCGACGGGGTCCCGAGCGATCTGCGGACCGCCGGTCTGCTCACTGACGAAAAACCTGACAGTCGGCTACCGGGGGTCCACCCGATGGCCCCGCTCACCAAACGCCTGGGCTACGACAACGATGGCCAGCTGCCGTCGTTCGTGCTCTCGGCGGAAACGATCGCCGGCCTCAAGCTGGTGCACGGGAGCTGCCGGAAGCCGCATGCGTACGGCCCCGACGCCCTGGCCTGGCTCGACGATGAGATCGGCCGGACGCGAGGCGATCCGCTCTCGCGTCCGCAGCAGCTTTTCCTCACCGGCGACCAGATCTATGCGGACGACGTGGCGGGCGCCCTGCTCCAAATGCTCAGCGGGCTGGGGACGGATCTGCAAAACGGCACCGATGTCGACGCCGCGGTCGTGCACGAGCGGCTGACCCTCGGTGGGACCCCGACATCGCCAGGTCAGGATATCGATGCGCACATCGCGAATTTCCCGGTTGCGCGGCGTGCGAAGGTGCTGCAGTCCGATGCGAAGTTCACGACCAGCGACGCGGAGAATCATCTCCTGACGTTTCGGGAGTACGCGGCGATGTATCTGGCCGTATGGAGCCCGCGTGTTTGGCGGCCGCTGCCGGTGGTCCTGTGCGGTGAGTGCGGTTGGTCACCCGATGACCGCCCCTGGTCGGAGGAGCTTTGCCTGAGCCCCGGTCCCAAACCGGCGCGCCCCGGCAGTGGTCCGATCTGTAAGCTCGGCGTGACGGAGATGCTCGGCGCTCTCGGCCCCGATACGGCACGACCCGACGTGCTGACCCAGCCCGAGCTGTGCAGCGATCATCCGAGCGTGGTCGCCTGGACCCGGGACGAGGCGCCGAAACTCGCCAGGCAGTGGAAAGAGGTGATGAACTTCCGGTCGACGGTGCCCAAGGTGGCGCGGGCGCTCGCCAACGTGCCCACCTACATGATCTTCGACGATCACGAGGTGACCGACGACTGGAACATCAGCCGCGACTGGATCACCAATGTGAACCGGAGTGCGTTCGGCCGTGCTATTCTGCGGAACGGGCTCCTGGCGTATGGGATTTTCCAGGGCTGGGGCAACGATCCCGATACCTTCGCAGCCAGCGGCGACAATGCCGCATTCCTGACCGAGGCCGCCAAGGTCCTCGCGCCGAATCACCACGTCCCCGCTGCCGACACCGCGGCGCTGGATCAGTGCCTGGGTCTGGGCGCGGAACCCGACGCCACCAAGCAGATCAAGTGGCACTATCAGTTACCAGGCATCAAGCACCATACCGTCGTGCTCGACACCAGGACTCGGCGCGGCTTTCCCAACGCGCTGCCGACGCCGGCCAGTCTGCTGGGCGAGAGTCTCAAGACCCAGCTGCCGGCGGGCACCTCGGCGCCGCCGGAGCGCGAACTGCTGCTCCTCGTCTCGCCGGTACCGGTGCTGGGCCCCAGCATCATCGAGCAGATTGCGCAGCCACTGGCCGATGCGGTCCACGACGTGAAGCTCTCGGCCGCCAGACTCGACTACTCCGAGTGCAACCCGACGGGGCAGATCGAAGGCCGGTTCGTCAACGACGTCGAGTCGTGGGCGGCCAATGAACTGGCGTTCGAAGAGTTCATCGCGCGGGTGGCCACGCACCCGCGAGTGGTGATCCTGTCGGGCGACGTGCACTACGGGACCAGTCTGTCACTCGACTACTGGAAGGGCGGCAAGGACGAAGCGGCATCACGGATCGTGCAGCTCACGGCGAGCGCGCTCCATAACCCCGCGGCCAAGAGTTTTCTGCCGATCGTGCGAACCCACGGGCTGCTGCAGGGCGTGCTGCCCATACCCAGCCGAGTCAGGCTGGGCTGGGAAGGGCTGTCGCCGATCGTGGTACCCGGCGGCGCGGCTCCGGGGATCGGTCGCCTGGTGCGCATGAAGCAGCGGCCGTCGATCGTGCCGGCCGACGGCTGGCCGGCGGGCACCTCGATTCCTGCAGACAAAAAGCCGGATTGGGCCTGGCAGATCACACCGGCACGGGACCCCAGGCCGCGTGAAGATCTGGACCTCTCGATCCAGCCGGCAAAACTGGTGGGCGGCGAGCTGACGATTACCGCGGGCGACACCGACCCCGATCCGCTGCTCGAAGAATATGCGCGGGTAGCGGCTCGGCACTCCACCACCGCGCTCACGTTCATCGAGCACACCCGGATGATCATCTTCGAGTCGAACATCGGCCTCGTCGGGTTCACCGGAGCGACGGACGAGATTGTGGTGACCCATACGCTCAAGTCCGCGGAGGATCGGGCTTCCGCGCTGCCGATCGACGTCACCGTACATGTCCTTCCGCTCGCACGCGCACCGGAGCATCCGGAGCTGACCCATGGCTGAGGACAAGGACACCGGTCTGCTCGAGTGGATCAAGACCCTGGTCGATCGGATGGGGCTCTGGCTGGAGCAGTATCTGGGCGACTCCCCCGAGCAGATTCGGGTCCAAACCGAGCTCGGCCTCAAGACCGGTGCGAAGCTGACGGACGAGCAGCGGCAGGTGCTGGCGCGGAGCCGGGAAAAGACCGAGGCGGTGCTCGACGACCTGCTGATGGTGGGGCAGACGCTGGTCGCCGTGTGCGGGGGTTTGGCCCGCGGCAACCTGAGCGGCTGGGATGTCTTCCACATCATCGCGGAAACTTCCTCTGCGGAGCTGCTGGAGCTGCATGCCCCGCGCGTTGCGGCGGCGGGGCGGGCGCTCGGTGTCCTGACGGAAGACCCCGAAGCCGTAAAGCAGCTGGCGCTCAACCGGCTGCTCACCGCGTTCACGGATGTGGAAAGCGACAGCCCTCGTCTCGACTGGTGGGCAGCCCTGACGGGCATCGGGCTGTGGAAGCTTGCGCCGCGGTTCGAGGAGCCGCTCAAGAAGCTCGGTCTGGGGCTCCGGGTTCACTACGGGTGGGATCCCGAGCCCGACTCGCCCACGCCACTCGCGGATCTGGCCACCGGCCGAGCCGGGACCCTCGTGCTGCACGACCTGGACAATCCGGAACTGGCCGTCGGCCTCACGATCGTGCCCATTCCCGGCAGTCATGGCGGAGGCGCGGTCGTTTCGCTGAGCGGGAGCGTCGGGTTCGACGTCGGCACCGGCGAGCATCGGTTCGTGGTGCAGACGGCGCTGGCCGACGCCCTCAATCTGCTGGTGTCGCCAGTCGGCTTTCGGGCCGGGACCAATCCGCAGGCGCAGCTTCGCGTTCGTTGGAGCCAAGGACGGGACAAAGCTTTCCGGATCGGTTCGAAGACCGGGAGCCGGATCGAGATCAACCGGCTCAGCGTCGCCAGTGAGGCCAGTTCCGACGGTGCGCGCCTCCGCCTCGGTGCGGAAGAAGCGACCCTGGTGCTGGCTTTCGGCGAGAGTGACGGCCTGCTCAAGAACCTGTCGGGCGCCGAAGTGCGGAGCACATTCTCGACGGCGCTGGTGCTGGACTCGTCGACCGGTGTGCATCTGGAGGGTGGAACTCGCTTCGTGGTGCGGCTGCCGGTCGCCACCTCGAAGGGGCGGTTCAGTCTCCATTATCTCGAACTCGGCCTCGAAAAGGGAAAGGGGCCCAGGAGCCTGGCCCTGACGCTGGCGGCGGGGATCGCCTTCCCGCTTGGTCCGTTCACCGCGGTGGTGGACCGGGCCGGCTTCCGCCTCGACCTCGCGCTGATCGGCGACGAGGACGACGAGACGCCCGCGCATCGGATCGGTGGGCTCGGCTACGATGCCGGGTTCCTGTCGCCCAAAGGACTTGGGCTCTCGATTACCAAGGGACCGATCAAGGGCGGCGGCTTCCTCTGGTGGGATCCCGCAGCGGGCGAGTACGCGGGCGTGCTCGACATCAAGTTCGTCAAGCCGCAGCTCAAGGCGCTGGTCATCATTTCGACCAAGGCGCCGGTTGGTGAGGAGCGCACTACATGGTCGGTGCTGTTTCTCCTCTTCGTACAGTGGGATAAGGGATATCCCCTCTTCTGGGGGCTCACGCTGAACGGCGTGGGCGGGATGATCGGTCTGAATCACGGCGCGGACGTTCCCGCGCTCCAGGCCGGTCTCAAGAGCGGGGTACTGGACGACATTCTCTTCCCGAAAGATCCGGTGGCCGACGCGCCCCGGATCCTGCCGCGGCTCCGAACGGCGTTCCCGGTGAGCGCGGAAAGCCTCACGGTCGGGCCGTTCGTGGAGATTCGCTATCTCTCGAAGAAGCTGGTGACGGCCCGGCTCGGCATCATTGCGCAGATCGACGGGGCTCTGCCAGGTGAGCAGGAGATCAAACTGGCGCGGCTCGTCCTCTTCGGCACGGTGAGTGTGGTGAAGCCGGAGCCGCCCGCCAAGCCGATCCTGCAGCTCAAGGTCGACGTGCTCGGCCACCTCGATCTGGTGGCGAAGCAGTTCGGGCTCCTGGCCCAGTTGCGCGACTCGAAGATCGGCGGGCTCAGTCTCCAGGGCTCCTTCCTGCTGCGCATCGACTGGGGCGAAACGAGCGCGTTCCTGCTCGCGTTCGGCGGCTTCCATCCCGACTTCAAGGATCTCCCGCCCGGGATGCCGTCGTCGCTGGCCCGGCTCGGCATCTCGCCCATCAAGCGGGGCGGATTCACGATCGAGATCTCGGGTTACCTGGCCGTCACCTCCAACTCGTTCCAGATCGGTTTCAAGGGGTCGGCCAAGGCCAAGCTTGGTCCGGTGGGACTCGAGGGCAAGCTCGAGGTCGATGGTCTGTTCACCCGCGACATGTTCGTGCTCAAGGTCGTGATCGTGGCGCGGGTCACCTATAAAGGGCGTTCACTCGCCGGGGTCGACGTCGCGGCTACGCTGCAGGGCCCCGGCTACTGGCGGCTCTGGGGCACGGCGACGTTCGAGATCCTCTGGTGGGACATTAGTAAATCGTTCGACATCGACTGGGGCGAGGCGGCGCCCCCGGCGCTCGACGGGAGTACGGACGTGGCTGGGCTGCTGGCCGAGTCGTTACGGGATCCCGGAAACTGGCGGGCCGCGCTTCCCGCGGGCGCCGATGAGCTGGCGACGCTCGCGAGCGGGGCGACGCCCGATGCCGTGCCGGCGCATCCGCTTGCCGCGCTGTCGTTCACCCAGCGCGTGGTGCCGTTCAACCTGACGCTTCAGCGATTCGGCGAAACTGCCGTCCAGGGCGCCAATCGGTTCGATCTGGCCGGGTTGCGAATCGGGAGCCGAGTGCTGCAGGAACCGCCGGTGGTGACCGAGTCGTTTGCGCGGAGCCACTTCTTCGATGTTTCGCCCGAGGAACAATTGTCTCTGCCGTCGTTCGAACCGCTCCCGGCGGGTGTCGCGGTGGGCAGCCCGGGATTCTCGGCCGGTCCCGCCGTGTCGGGCGACCTCGACTACGAAACGTTCTATCTCGATCTCTCCGGCGTCCAGGAGCCGACTCGGCCGAGGGCCTGGCTGCGTGCGGAGCTGGCAGAGCTTGGCGCCTTGTCGACGGCGACGGTGAACTGGCAGGCCAAAGCGGGCGCCGTGGCGCGTTCGCCGATCCGAAGCGAGCTCGGCGGTCCGGCGGTTGCCCCCCGCCTCGCGGTGACGGCACCGGCGCTCGCGGTGGTGTCGGCGGAGACTCTCAATGCGCCGGCCGAGGCCGTGGTGCTGTCCGATGCAGGGATCCGGTCGGTGAGCCTGGCGCAGGCTGCGCTCGGTGCGCGGGCCGATCGGGCGGCGCTCCGTGTCGTCGAGCAGCAGGAGGAGGCCTGACCATGGCCGATGCCTATCGATTTCTGCCCTGGACCCGACGCGGCCTGGTCGCGGAGGTCGAGGCTGTCGACGACGGTACCACGCCGCTGCCGGCCCGGGCTCGCGTGGGGGTAGCGCTCACCGTCTCCAATCTCGGCGAGCATCAGATCAACCTGGAACTCATCGGCCCCGGTGACGTGCTGGGCGTCGATCCCCGGCTCATCGTGCGCACCGACCCGGCGCGGGGGAGTACGGACGCCGAACCCAACTACTGCGCGGCGATCGAGTTCGATCCGCCGGACTTTCCCTGGTTGTTCACGCCGGCGCGACCGGACGGCTCGGAGCAACTGAAGCCTTGGTGTGTGCTGGTCGTGGTCGATTTGGAGGTGGTCGCTGCGCCGACGTTGCCGCGGGGGGCGCCGCTCCCGATCGTGATCGTGCCTCGCGAGGCGGTCGCCACGGAACTGCCGGATCTGGCCGAAAGCTGGGCCTGGGCCCATGCGCAGCTGCTGACCGAGGCGACGGCGCCCGCGGCACTCGCCGGCGAATTGGCCGAGCGGCCGGAGCGGAACGTGTCGCGACTGGTCTGCCCGCGCCGACTCGTGGCCGGGCGGCGGTATGCCGCGTGTCTGGTTCCGGCGTTCGAGGTGGGACGGCTGCGCGGCGTGGGTAATCCTCCCGATGCCAACGCCACGTTGGCCCCGGCGTGGGACGCGAACCAGTCCAGCGATCTGGTGCTGCCGGTGTACTACCACTGGGAGTTTGCGACCGGTCCCGGCGGAGACTTCGAGTCGCTGGCGCGGGAACTTCGGCCGATGCAATCTGACCCCGCCACGGTTGGTGCGGAGCCGATGTATTTGGGCGCTGCGGCGCCGGACGTGCCGGGGCTCACCCTGACGCCGGCCGACGCGATGACCACGCTCGACGGCGTACTGCGGGCGCCGAGCGGCCGGCCGCCGGCGCTGGAGGAGATTGCGGAAGCGTTCCAGACCTGGCTCCGGGACATCGTCGAGGCGCCGGAACGGCTGCGCGCCGCCGATGACGGCGAGGCGCGTACCCGAGCGCTGGCGCCCCCGCTCTACGCGGCGGAGCATGCTCGGCGCTATCTGGTGCCGGATGACGCGCCGCCCTGGTTCCGCGCACTCAATCTCGATCCGCGGGCCCGGGTGGCAGCGGGCCTCGGTGCGCAGGTGGTGCGGACGTATCAGGAAGACTTCATGCGGGTCTGCTGGGATCAGGTCGGCGATATCCTGAAGGCCAACGAACTCCTGAGCCGCGGACGACTGGCATTCGAAGGGTTGCGCAAGCTGCACACACGGCATTTGGCGCCGCTGGATCCGGATCGACTCGCGACGGTTGCGGCGCCACTGCTCGATCGGGTGCGATCGGCGGGGGCGGTTGCGCGACGGCGTATCGCGGGCAGCAGCGTGCCCGATGCGGCGGTCGGGGCGGCCATGCGGCGCCTCACCAGCGGCCAGAGTCCGATTCTGAAACGCCTGGCTCGGCGCACCGGCAGCCGAGCGCCGGCGCGGACCAAGATGGTTGCCATGTTTGCCGCCGGCTGGAGCGGTGTCGATCCGGCGGGGTTCGTGCCCGATGGTATCCTGGGCAGCGTCGCGCTGAATGCCGCCGTGCCGGAGCCGATGGGAACCTCGAAGGTGTCGCTCGCCGCGTTTGGGCTCGCGTTGGAGGTCGACCGGGACGAGCTTGCCTTGCTGCGCACGTCGGCGCGAGCGCTGACCGGTACGCGGGCACAGAATCCCGTCCTGGCCGCACGCAGCGATCTTGGCGCCGAGGGTGTGGTTACCCGGGCTGCGCTCGATGCCGCGCTCCGCACCGATGGGACCGTGATCCTGACGCGGACGACCGGTACGACCTCCGGTGGCCCGTTCCGGGTAGCGCGTGGCGGACGACTCGGTCGGACCACTGCTCCGGTCGAGGGGCTGGTGAAGGCTGCGGCCGCAGTGCGGCGGTTCGAGACGGCGCGGGCGCAGACGTTCGAGGTGCTCCATGTCGATGTCGCGACGCCCCGGGCGCCGCTGGTGCCGCTCGAGCTCTCAGCGCTGGCTGCGGATGTCCGATCGGCGACGGATCCCGCGGTGACGGTGCCGAAGCGGATCCGGGCCATGGTCTCGGTTGCCGGGCAACTCGATCTTGCCGGGATGGAGGCCATCCGGGTGCCGGAGACGCTCGACCGGGTGATGGCCGCGCCGGTGATCGAGACGCCGCTCTATCGGCTGTTGGCCGAGACCGATCGGAACCGGTTCCTGCCGGGGGCGGACGGGATTCCGCCGAACGCCATCACGCTGCTCGAAACCAATCCGCGGTTCATCGAGGCATTCCTTGCCGGCGCAAACACCGAGCTCAATGGCGAGCTGCTCTGGCGCCGCTTCCCGAGTGATGGCCGAGCTACCGCGCTCCGGTACTTCTGGGACCGCATCGACGGCCGGCCCGATATCGAACCGATCCATCGCTGGCGAGACAACTCTGTGTTAGGCAGTCATAGCGGCGTGTCGGTTGGCGGGCAGCTGGTGCTGCTGGTGCGCGGCCGGCTCCTGTCGCGGTATCCGAATGCCGTGCTCTACGCCTGGCGCGCCGCGGCGGGCCGGCTCAAGCGGAACCCGACGGGCGACGACCTGCGGGCTCCCGTCTTCACCGGCCGGCTGGAACCCGATCTCGCGTTTGCGGGCTTCGACCTGACGGACGAAGAGGCGGTGGCGGGTGATGGGTTCTTCTTCGTGATCCAGGAGCAGCCTACCGAACCGCGGTTCGGATTCGATGAACCGGGACCCCGAGCGATTGCCGCGCTGCCCGCGGAATGGCGCGGCGCGACGTGGCTCGATGCCGGCACCGGACCCGGTCGCTATCTGGTGCTCGACCAGAACCCGTTGCAGGGTCATACGGCGGGCACGGCGCAGTTCGGGCAGAACGCTGCGCACCAGGCGGCGCTGATGCTGCAGCAGCCGGCCCGGGTGGCCATCCACGCCTCACACCTGATCGGCTGACGATGCCCGACTCGCGACTCACCAAACTCGAGCGGGCCCGCGCCGACCTGGCCGACGCGGAAGCGGCGCTGGCCCGCGCGGCGCGGCTTCTGAGCGCGGCCGAGCGCTCGGCGGCCCCGTCCCGAGTGGCGACGCTCGCGCGCGACGTGGTCACCCGACGGAGCCGGCTCGATGCGATCCGCGACAGGATTCGCGAACTCAGTAACGAAATGGAGGGCGACCGCGGCGCCGACGAACTGGTGGCGGGGCTCGCAGCCGGCTATCCGATCGCGCTCCTGCCGGTGCGACTGGAGACCCGATTCACCGCCGACCGAAAGGCGCTCCGGGTCCGGATCTTTCCTGATCAGATTCATGTCGATCAGCATGAGCCCGCGCTGACCCAGGCCGAAGTGGACGCGGGGCGATGGTACTGGACTCAGCGTTGGGCCGGCGAAAGGGACCGAACGACGGCGGCGTGGCAGGAACTGGCCCGCATGCTCGGTCCGCGGCGAGCGCGCTGGGTCGCCGATGCGACGGCGCCGACGAACCAGGAGGCGGCTGGTACGTCTGCGGAGCCGGCGTTTCCTGATCCGACGCTGCGCGACGCGGCCTGGCGCGAGGGTGCCCATGCTCGTGCGCTGCCGGATCGATGGCTGATCGTCGGTCTACGCGGCGTCAAGGTGGCGGCCCGGAAATGGGGCGAGCATGTGCCCGATTCGGTCGCTGTCGGTCTGGCTGTCGATCCGGTGGCTGACTCGGACGACACCGAGGAGGCCGTCACTCCAGACGAGGGTCTGCCGCTCGATCCTGCGGCTCGCTGGATGGTGGATTACGCCGCTGCCGTTGCGCAGGGGCTCGCCGTCACGATTGAAGCGGCTGATATGCTCGACAGCCGACCCCTGCAACTCGGTTTCGATCAGCTGCTGGTGGTCGGGGTGGACTGGACGCAAACACCGGAGCAGGCTGCAACCGACCTGGCCGATCTCTTCCGCGGACACGTACATGCCGATGGGTTCGGTTTTCCGGCGGCCGGGACGCCAACCAACTCGACCGAAGCGGCGCGGGCCGGGTCCCCGGAAGATGCCGACCTGACGGCTGCGTTCGATCCGGCGGCGCCTTTGCCCAAGCTGGGCGCCAGCTCGGCAGCGCGGGTGCTCGAAACCGCTCTGGGATTGCCGGCAGGTAAGGCCGGGCTCGAGCACGCCACACGCGCGTCATCGAGCGAAGAGGCCACCGCCGGCCTCGTGCTCACGGCGGTCTGGGAGGCCACCGCGGGTTACTATCTCGATCAGCTGATGGACCCGCTGCTCGATGACGCTACGGTCGCGCAGGCCCGCGGCCACGTGCTCCAGCATGTGCGACCCGGCGGGCCGATTCCGGCGTTCCGGACGGGGCCGCAACCGTACGGGGTGCTGCCCATTATGGCGCGAGGTCAATTTGTCTCGCAAACCGGCGATCCTTTTGAAAGCGGTCTGCATCAGCTCCTGCAGCGCCTCCGCGCTGCCTGGAATGCCGCGCTTCCCGCCGTGCCTCGGCTCGGGCCCGACCGCGACCCCGATACGGAGCTGGCGCGGATTCTCCAGCAGGCGCCGGTGGCGAGCCGGGCGCGGTTCCGGCACGTCTACGGGCCCGAGATGCAGACCAACGTGACCGGGCTCGAAGCTCACGCGACGGCGCAGCAGGTGCTGGCCGGCATGGTGGGACGCCAGTTGGGCGGCTTTTCGGCGCCGGTGCGGTTGCAGCACTTTACCACCGATCCCCGGTCGTTCCCACTCGCGGTGCCGTGGACCCGTCCGGCCGATCATCCTGACGACGCGCCGCTCGCCTATCTGGCCGAGATCGCGGCGCTGGTTCGGGCGCCCGATGGCAGAGCGCAGCTATCGAATCGGCAGAACGCGCCGACCCTGCTGGAAGCGCTGGTTGCTCACGCCGCCGTGCTGGAAATCGATCGGGCGGCGGCGCGCGTGGTTGCTGCGGACCAGGCGCGTCGAGGCACGGCCGCGCCGACCCGGGCCGCCCTCCGTGCCGGTGAGATGATGTTTCTCACCGCCGCGCCGGCCGGGCAGGGGGATGCCGTCACGGTCTCGACGCCACATCAACTGGCCAATCTCGTCATCCCCGCAACGACCGGGCAGCGCACTGTCGCCGAACATGTGGCGCACCGTCTGAACGAGCGGGGCCGGCGCGCGGACCCGGACGTTGCCCAGCTGGCAGGGTTCGTATCGGCACTGGAAGCGCTCGCGACGCGCCCCGCAGCCGAGGTGGAGTGGGCGTTCCGGGGTGTGCTGGACGGATTTTCCACCCGTCTCGATGCCTGGGTGACGTCGCTTGCCACGCTGCGGCTCAAGGAGTTGCGGAAGGAGCGGGCTGATGGGGTTCACCTCGGCGGGTACGGATGGGTCTTCGATGTCCGGCCCGACCGAGAGCCGGAAAGTCTGGGGTACCTCCATGCGCCGTCGCTGGAGCAGGCCAAAACGCTCGCCATCCTGCGGAGCGGCCATCTGGCGCACCGGCATGACGAGGACGGGAAGCGGGAACTCCTCAACATCGATCTGACCTCGACCCGGGTTCGGCGCGGTCTGACGCTGCTCGAAGGGGTTGCGCGCGGGCAATCGCTTGCGGCGTTGCTCGGTTACCGGCTGGAACGCGGGTTGCGCGATCGCGATGCCCGCCTGGCGCGTTTCATCTATCCGCTCCGGCAGCTGGCGCCGTTTCGCAGTCCCGGCGAGCCGCCGCCGACCGGACCGGTCGAACAGAGTGCAGCGCGCGACGTGGTGGATGGCGTCGCCCTGCTCGAGCAGTGGCGGCGCAATCCCGCGGCCGTCCTGACCAAGCTCGGCGCGAGCACCCCGGCCGACCGGAACGGGCTCACTGCGGAGCTGACAGCCATCGACGACGGCTTCGATGCCGTGAGTGACCTGGTCGTGGCGGAATCGGTGCATCAGATGGTGTTGGGCCGCCCAGCGGGAGCGCGGGCGGCTCTGGCGATACTCGATCGGCAGGAGCGCGCGGTCGATCTGGCTGTGGCGCGGACCACTCGGAGCGGATCGGATTGCCAGTACCGCCTGCTGCTCCTCCTCTCCGCGACCGACGAAGGTGCCGGCTGGCGCGCGCTCCGGGATGCCCGGGCGCAGGCGGAGCCACGCGTCAATGCGTGGGTTGCGGGGCTGCTGGGCGCGCCGGCAAAGATCCGCTTTGCCGGTCGCATCGTTCGGGCCGGTGCGGAGCTTACCAAACTCTCGGCGGTTGTAACCGATCTCGAGCGGTCGCCGATCTCGCTTCTGGTTACTGCGAGCAGTCCGGGTGCCGGCGGGCAGAGCGGGCTCGAGACGGCGTTGCGGGAGCATTGGGCCGGACATCTCGCCGAGGCGGGTGAGGGCGCCACGCTGGAGGTGCTGGCCGGGCCGCCGACGGGGGCAGCAGCCGGCACCTTGGGATTCCGTTCGACCGAACTGTTGCTGCAACGGGCGGCCGCATTACTCCAAGGCCGCCGGACGGCAACGGCGACGGACCTCGCGTTGCCAGAGCAACCGGCCGAGGAGGGCATTCGGGTGGCCGAACTGCGAACCCGCGCCGATCGGATCGCGGCCGCGGCGCGCGCCGCGTTCGAGGCGCTCGAGGACGTGGTTGCCGCGCGTAATCCCACGGCCGCCGCGCTCCGGCGCGCCATCACCAAGGCCAAGGCTGCCGGATTCGATCCGCCGCCTCTTCCCAGTGCAGCGGCGGAGCTACGTCCGATTGCTGTCGCTGCCCTCGCGGTGCTGGGACCCGCGGTCGCGGCGCTGGATCAGCTGGAGGATACCGAGGGCGAACCGGATCATGTCGCCCGGATCCGGACTGTGCTGGGCGAAGCCTTCCCCGTATTGCCCGCCTTCCGAACCGGTTCGAGCGAGCTCTCGGCCAGCGACGACGATCGCGCCGCGCTGGTGGGCGATGGGCTCGTCATTCGGGAATGGATTCAGCGGATGGGCATGGTTCGACCCGGCGTCGAGCCGGTGCAGCGGCTGCTCACCGGGCAGGAGCTGGTTCGCGGCGTGGTGCCGGCAGCGCGGTTCCGGGCCTGGCAGCTCCCGCATCGGGACGGTACGCCCTGGATGGGGCTGCCGGACGGAGGTTCGAAACCGCGTGAGGCGCGGCTGGCTATTGTGGCGTATGCGCCCGCCGGCGCCGATCTCGATGCGGACCTGGCGGGTATCGTGGCTGATGAGTGGGTCGAAACGATTCCTGGGGCAACCGAGACCACCGGTCTGGCGTTCCACTACGACGCGCCGGGGAGCCGCGCCTCCCAGGCGGTCCTCCTCGCGGTACCAGGCAATGGGGCGGCGCCGGCTTGGTCGACCGACGAGCTGATCGAGGTGGTGCGCGAAGCGGGGACTCTCGCCCAGCTGCGCATGGTCGGTCCTGCCGATCTCCAGGGACTCGGTCAGTTCCTCCCGATGACGTACCTGTCCCACAACTTCCAGCGTGACGTGCCCTCGTTCGATTTCCGGGACCTCGTTGCCGGACTGACGCAGGCGCTCCCCGCCACTGCGGTCATGGGGAAGGGGATCACATGAGTTTCGTCGTCCGGGGCGCGACCCTCGCTGCGGAGCTGCTGCAAGGACGGCCTTCGATCACCACCTGGTCGCGGCTCGAGGTAGTGCCGGCCACGCCCGATCTCGGTCCCGGTCTTCAGGCGCAGCTGGCGGACCCGCTTTGGTTGATCGGGCGACAGTGGCAGATGCTCGAGTTGGCCGGTGAAGACGGCGGGAGTCCGATCGACGTCCGGGTGGATGTCGAGGCGGCGCCGATCGAGCGCTATCACGCGGGTGTGCCGCCCGCCCGCGATGCCGCGGCCGCGGCCGTCGACTACGCGACGCTCGACCTGCCGCTCGAGGTCATGATCGAACAGGAGCCGGTGCGGCGGAGCCACCCGCGTCTGCGGGTCGAGGCAGGACTCCATTTTCTGTCCTGCCTCGATGCCGAGCAAGCTGGAGCGATGGCGGCGCGCTATTTGGAGCACGAACCCTTCCTGATGCGGATCGAGCGGCCTGCCGATGCGGCGGCCGACCCCGAGGGTGCGGCGCTGGCCGAACTGACCGGCGCCGGTGTGCTCGACGGGGCGGCGTTGGCCCGGTCGTTCCGATCGCGGGTTCGGGCGGACGGCACCATCGGGACCTTGCCCGCTGCCCCGGCCATCCCGGCGGCGCGGCGGGCGGCCGTGATCCGGGCCGCGATGCGGTGGCTGGCGTGGTACGACGGTGGATTGACCGATCCCGCCGAGGATACCGGCGCCTGGAACCCTGCGCGGCTGGAGTACGGCCTGGCGCTCGGTGCGCATATGGAGGCGGGGCCGGTCACCCTCGTGGCGGACGAATACACCGATGGTCGCCTCGACTGGTACAGTTTCCGCGCCGCGGCCGGGCCCGATCTGGGGCGCGCGGCGACACCGCCGGAATCGACGCGGCCTCCCCAGCCGGCCATGCTGCCGTCGGCCGTGCGCTACCCGGGCATGCCGGCCAGCCGGTTCTGGGAGTTCGAGGATACCCGCGTCAACCTGGCGCAGCTCGAGGCCAGCCGCACCGATCTCACGCGGCTCCTGCTGGTGGAGTTTGGCCTGGCCTACGGCGATGACTGGTTTCTCGTCCCCGTCGATCTGCCGGTCGGTACGGTCACGCGGGTCCGCTCCTGTACGGTACGCGACACCTTCGGCGAGATCATCACGGTCGGGCCGTCCCGCAATCCGGACGGGTCGCGCTGGTCCATGTTCGAACTGGCCACCGAACCCGGGGCGCCGGCCTATCTGCGCGATCTGCTGTTCCTGCCACCGGCTTTACCCCGGGTCGAGATGGGCGCACCGGTCGAAGCGGTGGCGCTCTTTCGTGACGAGATGGCCAACGTCGTCTGGGGAGTGGAGCGCGTGGTCCAGGGTGTCTCGGGTGATAGGCTCGATCGCTATCGGGAGCCGAATCAGGACCCGCTCCGCCAGGTCATGCCGGATGCGCCGGCCGAGGCATTGCTCAGCTATCGACTGGCGTCACCGGTGCCGCGCCACTGGATCCCGTTCGTGGCGGTACCGGCCGGCGGCACGGCGGGCTCGGGAGCGGTGCAACTGGAGCGGCGCGCGCTCCTCCGCTTCGTCGAAGGCCAGGACGATCCCGAATTGATCCATCCGCGTGGCCAGTTGCTACGCAGTGATCCGGCGGGCGACGTGACCCGCGAGCCGCCGCTTCGGATCGAAGACGGGGAAGTGCCGCGGGACGGCGTGTTGGTGGAGCGGGCGTTCCAGCACACCCGATGGCTTGGCGGCCGGTCGCTCCTCTGGCTCGGCCGCTGCAAACGGGTGAGTGACGGTGAGGGTGCGAGCCGGCTCGTTTTCGATACCACGCACCGAGCCGACGCATCGGGTGGTCGAACGGAAGGCTAGCACCGCCGAAATCTTACTGCAGCGGTCCTCGGAAGGAGCGCGCTCGATCCGGGCGTCCGGCCCGCTGGTAAAACGTGACGACGCGGGCCCGTGCATCGATCGTGCGGGGCGACTCGGCGCCCAGCTGATCGAGGAGCGCCTGGTACGCAGCGACGATGAGCGGTTCCCCTTCGCGAAAACGGCCCACCAGTCCGAGGTGCTCGGCGTAGACGCTCTCCGAGACGCGAATGAGCCAATGACCTTCGGGGAGATGGCGTCGTCGGAGTTCGAGGCTTTCGAGCAGCGCCCGCCCGGCCTCGGCTCGATTCCCGTCCGGCAGACGATCGAGACAGCGCCCGACGGTCTGCAAGCTGCCGGCAACCGCCGGATGACTTTCGGCGAGCGATTTCCCCCGGTTGCCCAGCACGTCGCGGGCAACGACGATGGCTTCGGCGCAGCGATTCTGCACCGTCAGAAAGGCCGCGAAATTGAACAGGGTGAAGAGATACTCGGGGTGATCCACACCGAGCAGCTCGCGGCGGATAGCCAGGACCTCCCGGTAGGCGGTATCGGCCTCGGCCAGACGGTCCTGGAGGTCGAGCGCTCCGGCCATCCCATTCAGCGCAGCCGCGGTCAGCACATGGCGGCGACCCAATCGGGTCCGGGCAATGTCGTACGCCTCCCGGTGCAGCGACTCCGCCGCGGTCCAGCGCTGCTGGCGGCCGAGACTCACGCCGAGATTGTTGAGCGCGGTGACCAGCTCATCGGTGTGCCGGCCAGACAGGGAACGCCAGATGGCCACGCCGTCACGTTGCAGCGATTCGCCCTCGGCGACGCGACCCAGCTGACTGCGGGCGGTGCCCAGGTTGCCGAGCACGGAAGCATAGAGACTGTCGCGCCGATCCTGCCGTTGCAGTTCGTGGACGACCTCCTGCCAAACGCTGTCGGCGCCACGCCAATCGCCCGCTTGCTGCAACACCGTCCCGATGTTGTTGCGGGCGACAACCGCGTCGTCGCTGATCGGAGCGCCGGTTGCCGCGTCGCGAGCGGTGGCCAGTTCGAGCGCGCGGGTAAACTCCCGCTTGGCTTCGTCGTACCGGCCCAGGCTGAGATAGGTTTGTCCCAAGGTGGCGCGGACGGCGCGCTCCAGTTCGGGCTCCGCGGCCAGCTGCCGTCCGGCGTCGTGCGCGGCGCGATCGAGTACCTCGGTTACCGTCACTGCGCTCCGGGCTGTTCCCGGGTCCGCCTCGGCCAGCATCTCGACCACGAACCGATTCACGGCGGCGGTGCGGGTACGCTCCCGTTCAGCGGTTTGTGCCGCGGCATCGGCGCGGCGGGCCTGGTCGGTGGTGACAACGATGGCGCCGATCAGTGCCAGGACGACGACCGCCGACAGTCCGACCACAGTGCGGTGTCGCCCGATGAACTTCCGGACACGGTAGCCCAGGCGATCCGGCTGCGCAGCGACGGGAAGGCCGTCGAGATACCGCCGCAGGTCGTCGCTCAGCGCGGCGACGGACGGATAGCGCCGGGACGGGTCCTTCCGGAGCGCCATCAGCACCAGGTTGTCGAGTTCACCGGTTAGACGGCGGCGCAGGCTCGCGAGCGATTCGCCGCGCGCGGCCGCGGCCGGCGCATCGACGGCAGTACTAGGCCGGCGAGGCTCGTCCTCCAGAATGGCTCGCTCGAGCGCGGCCAGACCACGCTCGCCACGCAGGAAGGGGCGGGTTCCCGTCAGCAGCTCGTAGCTGAGCACTCCCATGGCATAGACGTCGACTGCGACGCTGACCGGTTCGCCGCGGATCAGCTCGGGGCTGGCGTATTCCGGCGTGTAGACGCGCGAGCCGAGATCTGTCTGCGTTCCGCTCTCGGTCGAGTCACCCAGCAGCCTGGCAATGCCGAAGTCGAGCAGTTTGACATCGCCCGCGGCGGTCACCAGGATGTTGCCGGGTTTGAGGTCGCGATGAACGACCAGATTCTGATGCGCGCTCTGCACGGCTGACGCCAACTGGCGGAGCAGGCCGATTCGCTCACGAATGCCGAGCCGGCGCTGATCGCAATACTCGAGCAACGGCGCGCCTTCGACGTACTCGATCACGAAGTAGGGGCGTCTGTCGTCGGTGACACCGCCGTCCAGTAACGCCGCGATGTTCGGGTGCTGCAGTCTGGCGAGAATCTGGCGTTCCTGGCGGAAGCGCTGCAGGGTGCGACCGGTATCCATTCCGCGGCGGATCACCTTGATGGCGACACGGTGCTGAAACTGGTCGTCGTCGCGGATGCCTTCGTAGACTGACCCCATTCCGCCGGAGCCGATCTCGCGGACGATGCGATAGGCGCCGACCCGGTGACCGAGCAGCGAGCCGTCCGCTTCGGCGAGGGAGGCGGGAACGCGGTCGAGAGGGCTCATCGCATCAGAGAGCGCAATCGGGAGCAGTGAGAACGAAAAGTAGCTGTATCGCGCCATCCCGGAGGGGAAGGTCAAGAACATCCTAGACGCCCTTGGCCCCGAGCCGGGATGTTGGACCGATGCGGATTCACCCTCGCGCTCTATGGGCCTGCTTTCTTCTGCTCTGCCTGACCGTGACCTCGACCGGGGCGGCCCAGACGAGCCGCCTGCTGGGTCTCCGAACGCCGATGCGCGACGGGGTTACCCTCGTCTCCGACGTCTGGCTGCCGGCTGACCGCGGGCAGCACCCGCTGATCCTGATTCGGACGCCCTACGGCCGGGCCAACCTGAACGAGATGACCACCCAGCTTGCGGCGTACTTCACCGCCGCCGGTTACGCCTTTGCGATCCAGGATGTCCGTGGCAGAGGAGACTCCGACGGCGATTTCGACTTCTTTTTCCAGGAAGAACACGACGGCTACGACAGCATCGAGTGGCTGGCGCAGCAGTCCTGGTCCGACGGACGGATCGGCATGATGGGCGTTTCCTACATGGGCACGGTCCAGTGGCTCGCCGCCCGGGCGCATCCGCCGCACCTCCGCTGCATCGCGCCGACCGCGCCGGCCGGCCGGTATCTCGACGAACTCCCCGCCGTGGGCGGCGCCTTCGGTCTGCAATGGGCGTTGAATTGGCTCTATGGCCGCTCGCTGCGGCAGGAGCAGGGCAATCTCGCGGGAGTCGATTGGGAAACCGTGTTCTCCCATCGTCCGCTTCTGACCATGGACTCGGTGCTCACGGGCCGCCCGATTCGACTCTTTCGTGAGTTTCTCAACCACCCGACACGCGACGCCTACTGGCAGCGAATCCTCTTTACTCCGGCCGACTTCGCCGGCATCACGATTCCGACTCTCACAACGACGGGATGGTTCGACGGTGATCAGGCCGGCGCGCTTTTCTATTGGCGCGGCATCCAGGCACACAATCCTCGCCCCGATCATCACTTCCTGATTGCCGGGCCGTGGAATCACAGCCAAACCTTCTCCGGGGGCGCACTCCGGGAGGCGGGCTTCGAGTTCACCGCGGATTCGAGGATCGACAACAAGGCCATTCATCGGACCTTCTTCGATTGGTGCCTCAAGGGGACGGCGCCGGCGCCCGACTGGCCACGCGCGCGTACCTACGTGATGGGCGCCAATCGATGGCAGACCTTCGGCGCCTATCCGCCGGTCGAATCGCGCGAACGATCGCTCTACCTGCGGAGCGGCGGGCGCGCGAATACGGTGGAGGGTGACGGCGTGCTGTCGTGGGATCGGCCTGCCGACGAGCGCCCGGACCGCTTCCGCTACGATCCGCGGAATCCCGTCCGTCTCGACTTCCCCGACACCTTGCTACTTCGCACCGGCGACCACCGACCGGGGCAGTATCGGCACGACGTGCTCGTCTACAGCAGCGAGGTGCTCACCGAGCGGGTGGCGATCGCGGGAACCGTTGCGGTGGAACTCTTTGCCGCGAGCGACGGCCGTGATACCGATTTCGTGGTGAAACTGCTCGACGTTCAGCCGGATGGCCGAGCGCTCAAGCTGGGTGTCAATCCCGTCGCCATCATTCGCGCCCGCTATCGGAACGGCCTCGATCGTGAGGTGCTGCTCACCCCGAACCAGGTGGAACGCTATCGGATCGAGATTTCCGATCTCGCGCACGCGTTCGAGCCGGGTCACCGAATCCGACTGGAGGTGACGAGCAGCGCCGCGCCGTTCTTCAATCCGAATCAGAATACCGGCAATCCGATTGCCACGGACACCGTCTGGCGCGTTGCCGAGCAGACGATCTATCACGACCGGCGGCGCCTATCGCGCATCATCTTTCCCGTCATCGAACTCGGGGCTCCGTAGCATCTCCGCGCCGCCGCCGGCAATGGCGGAACGACGGCGGCGCGTGCTATCCTACCTCCGTGACGATTCGCGAGCAGTTCACCATCCGGCGGGTACCCGACGTTGAGCATCTCGAGATGATGGACGCCGTGCTGGTGTCCCACGTCTATGGCCGCCACGCCCACGATTCGCTGTCGATCGGTATCGTGGATCAGGGGGATGGCGCCTTTTGGTGCCAAGGAGCAATCCACTTTGCGGGACCGGGCTCGCTCACCCTGATCGGGCCGGGACAGGCGCACACCGGATACCTCGCCTCGGGCACAGCGGTGCGATATCGAATGCTGTATCTCGAAGCGCGTCTCATCGCGGCGGTCTATGGCGCCGACCTGAGCAGGCTCCGTCTGATCCGCCACGTCGCATCGGACGCCGAGGCGGTCCGGGCGGTGCAATGCATCTGTGACGGCATCGAGAGCGCCGCATCCCGGCTCGAACGAGAGCAGGCCGTGCTCACGTTGCTCGAGCTCCTGGAGGGACGCCATCTGTGCTTCGGTAGCGATGGCGGCACCGGACGGGAGCCGCGCGCCGTGCAAAGGGCCAAGGCGTACCTGGAGTCGCACCTGCGCGAGAACGTCTCACTCGAAGCGCTTGCCGCGCTGGTCGACCTCCACCCCGCCTATCTCAATCGCACGTTCCGCCGCTCGGTGGGACTGCCGCCTCATGCGTACCAGACGCATCTCCGCATCGAGCGGGCCAAGGCGCTGCTTGCTGAGGGACGAACACCCTCGGCCACGGCCTACCTGGTCGGCTTCGTCGATCAGAGCCACCTGAGCCGACACTTTCGCGCCGCCCTCGGCGTGACGCCGGCGCGCTATCGACGCGAAATGTCCTGCTTGGCCTGAGCCGTCCGCGTCGGTAAGGGTGGCGGGAAATCCAGCGGTGGCAGTCGGTTGGCACAACAGAGTACCGGGAAAATTCCGCTTGCCGTGCGGTATTTTCCCGGTATTGTATCGAACCTACTGGCGTCGGAAGGCCACCCGGCCGTCTTTCACCACCAACTCGACATCGCGGATTGCTTTGATGGCCGTGAGCGGATCGCCGTCGACGAGGAGGAGGTGCGCCTTACGCCCGGGTGCGATGGTCCCGAAATCCGCTTCCTTGCCCAGCCACTTGGCGCCATTGACCGTCGCCGACTGCAAGATGATGGTGCGTGGCACTCCGATCTTCTCGTAGTGTTCCAGCTCGGCGCTGAGCGAGTTCGCATCCGTCCCGGCCATCAGCATCACTCCCGCATCGACCGCTTTCTTGACGAACCGCGCCATGTTCTGCCAGCGCTGATCGGCGCGGATCCCTTCCTCCACACCAAGCGCGCGCCGCGCCGAGTCGCTGACGGCAAAGACATTGATGGTGGGATCGAAGGCGACGCCGTTGCGGACCATGGTGGCCAGGACCGAATCGACCTCGGGCCGATCGGGATCGATCGGAATGTTCCCCTGCAGACGGAAGCGGGCGAACATGATCTGCGAGAGGTCACCCGTCTGGAAGACCTGA
Organism: Gemmatimonadales bacterium; assembly: GCA_037189525.1. Classification (GTDB taxonomy): domain Bacteria; phylum Gemmatimonadota; class Gemmatimonadetes; order Gemmatimonadales; family GWC2-71-9; genus SHZU01. The sequence continues at coordinate 235,141 of JBBCJC010000002.1, read as the reverse complement.
TAGCGCGGGTCGAGATACGCGCCACGATAGGTGTAGGCGTGGTTGAGTCCGGTGACACCGGCGGCGATGGCCGTGTTCCAGTGGGTCCGATTGCCGAGATCGCCGGTGACGGGCAGGCCCAGCCGGCGGGCTTCCTTGACGATCGGCTCGAGCACCTCGGGCGAGAGGCAGTGATACACCTTGATGGCATCGACGCCCGCGGCCTTGAGGGCCCGGACCAATGCCGGTCCTGCCGCGGGGCTGTCGATCAGCACGTCGACCATCGGGTGAAAACCGCAGAGTCCGTCGATCAACGGACCGGTGGTGAACATGTCGGGCCCGACCAGCACGCCCTGCCGGATCGCATCACGAATGTTGAGCGCCTCCGACAGCTCGGTACCCGGGTCGCGCGCGGTGGTGATGCCCTGGGCCAGCCGGCGGGCGCCGTCGAAGAGCCAGTGACGCCAATAGTGGAAATGGTTGTCGACGAGTCCGGGCATCAGGAACTTGCCGCCGCCGTCGATCGAAGGTACGCCGTCCGCAGCTGGCGCAGGTCCCGATCCTACCGCGGTGATGCGCCCTGCTGTGACTTGCACCCAGGCGTCGTTGCGCACCGGGGCGCCGGTGCCGTCCCACAGCCTGACGTTGGTGAGCAGCAGGTCACCCGGCGTCGGCGCGGCCGGCAGCGATGCGTCGGCGGCGATCGGTGTTGCTTTGCCGGTGGTCAGATCGAGGCGATGCAACCGTCGCCCCGCTACCATCACGGCCGAGCGGCCGTCGGGGAGGAGCGAGAGCTGTTTGCCGTCGAAGGGGCTCTCGAACACGATCCGCTCGGTGCCGTCGGCCACGTCGCGCATGATGACTTTGTCGACGCCGTCATCGCGCCGGATGTAGACGAGCTGCCGGCCGTCACGGGTCCAGGTGGGCGTGAACTCTTCACCCGTCGTTTCGGTAATCCGGGTCGATCGGGCGCTGTCGAGGGTGACCTTGAAGAGGTCGGTTGGTCCGTACTGCACCCACTCCACCACCGCTTCTTTCCCGTCCGGCGACAACGCAAACGACCACTCGGCCTGCCCGGTGCCGTGGGTGATCTGCTTGGGCTTGCTGTCGGCGCGCAGCGAGATCGACCAGAGGTGGGCCATGAATTGGTGGGTTTCGAGGACGAAGACCAGTTCGCCGTCGACGCCGCGCCAGGCGATCTGGCCCACGATGCGGCCGTTCTCGGTCGAGTAGACAGTCCGTTCCGCTCCCGTTTCCAGGGTCCGCACGATCAACTCGGCGCGGCCGGGACGCTGGTGCGCATAGGCGAGGAACCGTCCGTCCGGCGACCAGGCCGGATGCTGATCCCAGCCCGATCCGCTCGTGACCGGCTCGGCCTTGCCGCCTGCGATCGGGACCATCCAGATCCGGCCCGACAGCGCTGCGGCAATCCGGGTTCCATCAGGGGAGACTGCCGGATCGTGCCAGCCGACGGAGACGGGAACCATCGGGGCTGACGGCGGCGTTCCTGCGCCGAGTGTGGCAGACAGGGCAATGAGCAAAGGGAAGATGGGCATCTTCTGACCTGGATTGGGCTCGAGTGAAGTCGCGGGGCTCGTAAGATACAGGCTCGGCGGCTTCGAGGTGACTATGATTGGGGGCTATCCTATCACATCGGTACCGGCTTGCCTGGCGTGAGCCATGATGTGCCGATATCTACAGCAGGTGCTAATCGACCCAGAGGAGGCAAATGATGGCTGGATGGTATGAATTGGCAACGAGTGCCGATGGACAATTCAAGTTCGTCTTGAAGGCCGGAAACGGCGAGGTCATCCTCAACAGCGAGCTGTACAAGGCCAAGGCGTCGGCGCAAAACGGGATTGCGTCGGTGCAGTCCAACTGTGGCGCCGATGAGCGTTACGAGCGCAACACGGCCTCCAACGGCAAGTTTTACTTCAACTTGAAGGCTGCCAATTCCCAGGTGATCGGTACCAGTCAGATGTATGCCTCCGCCGATTCGTGTGAAGGCGGAATCAGTTCGGTCAAGACCAACGGCACGTCTACCACGATCAAGGACAACACCTAACTCGGTCCGTTCGTTCTATCGTTGCTGGTTGGTGCGGGGTGTTCGGGCGGTGCGGGGCCGACACCGCCCCCGCCCCCACCGGTTGAAGCCGGCGAAACTCCCAAATCAGAGGTGTGATCGCAATCAGCGATCGGGCTTACGAGCCGCCCTCCCGGTCAGGGGCAGTACCTCGTCGATCAATGCCGCAAGGAAGCGACCCGGCTCCTCCATCATCGGTACGTGCGCCGAATTCTCGAACGTGACGAACCGCTTGCGGGGCACAGCAATCCGGTCGAACAGCGCACGGGCCGGCGGATACGGGGTGTGGAGGTCGTGGCGTCCCATCAGGAACACGACTGGCACCTTGAAGGCGGGAAGCGTGTCGAGCCGCTGGCTGAACATCGGGGCGAGCAGCGTCAGCGTGGCCCATCCCGAGGCCTTATCCATCGCTTCGAGCTCGGCTTCGCTGTACTCCGGCGCCCACGCCGTGCTCGCCATATAGGGTCCGAAGTCGGTGCGACCATACCAGGCGCCGCCGAAGTGTCGGGCCCATTTCCGCGAGGTGATCACGCTCTGCGCAGGTGGCACGCCATTCGGATACGGCGCGATGGCTCGCAGCTCCGCCAGGGCCTCGCGGTTGTCGGACGCGGTGGCCAGTTCGATCAGCCGAGTGTAGAGATAGTCATCGCCTTTGGGACTGGCCTGGCCGAGCCCGACATAGGCGTGCAGCCATTCCGGCCGCTTCTGGGCCAGCAGGATCCCGACGATCGAGCCCCAGGAATAACCCATCACCACCACCCGGTCCTGACCCAACCGCCGGCGCAGGTGCGCCACGACCGCCTCGGCGTCCGTGACTGAGCGTTCGACGGTGAGGGTCGGCGTGAGGGCGGCATGGTCGGCGGTACGCGCGTTCTTGCCGACGCCGCGCTGATCCCACTGCACCACGGTGAAGTAGTCTTCCCAGGGACCCTGGAATGCCCAGCTGACGGGCATCGTGGGGCTGCCGGGACCGCCGTGGATCATCAGGAGCACCGGATTGGCGCGGTCGCGGCCGCGGATCGAGATCCACTGGCGGGTACCGTCGATCTCCAGTTCTTCCAGTGTCTCGATGCCGTTCGGCGTCGTGATCTTGCGCAGGTCTGCGATGCCCGCGACGACTGCCTCGCGGGTTAAACCGGTGGGGCCGGTCGTTTGCTGTGCAGAGGTAGTCGAAACTACCAGTCCTGACAGGCAGCAGGCGCCAAGCCATCGCGCCACGTCATGGGGAACGATCCGGAGTCGGAACATGGTCTGCCGTTCAGTGGGGCTGGGATCGGACGCGAAACCGGAATATACTCGCTGGCGGCAACAGTGCGGGTGCCGGTGTTTGCCCGGTTCATAGGGAGGTTACATGCGTGTGCGGTGTGCGCTGGTGGAGTGGCCCGACGGGCTGGAGCCGGGTGGCTCTGCATGGGAAACGATCCGCCGAGCGGTCGAGACGGCAGAGCCCGATTTGCTGATCACGAACGAAATGCCGTTCGGTGCCTGGATGGCGGCCGAAGCCCGGGTCGACGCCGAGATCGCGCTCGGGGCGGTGGAACGGCACGAGCGTGGCCTCGATGCGCTCGCCTCGCTCGAGGTGCCCGCCATCATTTCGTCGCGACCGGTTCGTGCCGGCGCGCGTCTGGCCAATGAGGCGTTTGCCCTCGAAGCGGGAGAGATGCGGCCGCTCCACCGCAAGCGTTCCTTCCCGGAGGAGCCGGGTTGGTACGAGGCGACCTGGTTCGAGTCGGGTCGGACCCAGTCACCGGTTCGTCGGGTCGGCGGACTCACGGTCGGTGTGCTCTTGTGTACCGACCTGATGTTCAACGAACAGGCCCGCTGGTATGGCCGTTCGGGCGCGGACCTGATTGCGGTGCCGCGGGCGGCGGGCACCTCACACGCCAAATGGCTCACGGCGGGCGCGATGGCCGCGATCGTGTCCGGCGCTTATGTGGTGAGTTCGAATCGGGTCGGCTCGGGTGAGGGCGGGGTGGAGTTCGGAGGCAAGGGGTTTGCCTTTGCGCCAGACGGCTCCCTTCTCGCGGAGACGACGTCGGAACAGCCGCTCGTTGTGGTGGAGTTGGACGCAGACGCCGCCCGGCGACAGAAGACTGCCTATCCCTGCTACGTCACCGAGCCCGACTGAGCGGGGCGGCTGCCACCAGTGCAGCCGCCCCCTGTGATTCCTCAGCGCAACGGGACGCCGTATCCCTGCCAGTAAAACGTCCCGAACGGCCGGCGTGCCGGCCAGACTTCATCCAGCGTATTGCCGTCGCGCAGCACTCCCGCCTTCATGACATGACTGATCTTTTCGGTGTTCCGGATGTCGTCGATCGGATTGGCGTCCAGAACGACGAGATCGGCCATCTTGCCGGCTTCGAGCGAACCCAGATCGCGTTCGAGGCCCATGGCCGCGGCGGGAATGGTGGTGGCGGTGCGCAGCGCTTCGAGCGGCGTCAGCCCGCCGAGTGCCAGGCCCCAGAGCTCCCAGTGAGTGCCGAGTCCCTGCCGGTTGCCGTGCGCACCGAGGCCGATGTTGCCTCCGGCCTTGAGGATCTGCGCGGCCGCCTTGGCCACCTCGAGGAAATGGTAATCCTCCTCCGGCAGCAGGGCTCGGCGCCGGGCCTTTTCATCGAGAAAGAGGTGCGGCGTGAAGCGGCGCAGCTTGACGTCGTCGTGAACATCGTACTTCTGATGGAAGTAGGTCTCCGCGGTCGGGCCGCCGTAGGCCACGATCAGAGTCGGCACATAGTCCGTCTTCGCGGCGGCAAAGAGCGAGATTACGTCGCGATAGAGCGGCGCCGTGGGTATGGCGTGCTCGAGGCCGCTGTGTCCGTCCATGACCATGGTGAGATCGAAAAAGGTCTGGCCGCCGCCTTCGGGCGTGACGATCAGTCCTTCCTCTCGCGCCGCTTGCACGACCCACTGCCGCTGGTCGCGCCGCTGCTGCATGTACTGCTTGATCAGCGTGGCGCCTAACGCCTTGAGTCGGCGCACCTGGCGGCGGGCATCCTCCAGATTGGCGACCGGGCTCGCGAAGGGCGCGTTCCATCCCCAGATGATGTCGCCGGTGCTGAAGATTCTCGGCCCGATCATCCGTCCGGTTTCGACCATCTCACCCAGAGTAAAGATGGTCTGGCTGCGGACCGAGACGTCGCGGATGGTGGTGACGCCATACGCCAGCTGGATGGCCAGGGCCCAGTCCCGTTCGGGCAGGAGCTCTGTATCCTCGTCGTAGTAGTGCGCATGGAGGTCGATCATGCCCGGCATGATGGTTTTGCCGCTCATGTCGAGGACGGTGGCACCGGTCGGAATGGCAACCGAACCGGCGGCGCCGATGGCGCGGATCCGGCCTCCGTCGACGACGATGTCGCCGCGTTCGATGATGCCTGCCGCGCCCATGGTGATGATGCGCGCGTTGCGGAGCACGACCTGCCCGTTGGGGAAGACCCGCGGCGCCGTGAGGGCGATATGAACCGTATCGGCTGGAGTGGGGCCTTTGGCTTGGCGCGCACGTTCGAGCGGGACGCGATAGAAGTTCGGTCCCCAGCCCCAGGTGACGCTGTTGCCGTCGGCGGCCCAGTCGACCCAGGCGCCGCCCTCCTGGCTCAGGCGGCGTACCGGCAGGACGCTGCCATCGAGCCGGACCTCGACCGGTGTGGCGCCCGCAACCGGTAGCGGGACGACGTAGACGTTGTGCTGTTCGGTAAAGGCGACCCACTTGCCATCGGGCGAGGGAATCAGGTCGTCGGCAAAGCGGAAACGCAGATGGATCCGCCGGTCGGTGCCGTCGAGCGCCACCGAGACCAGGTCGGTCGATCGGGGAATCAGGCTCGAGCCGCCCTCGCTCTCGGAGAAGTAGATCCGGCTGCCGGTGGGATCGAACTTGGGGCGCACGATCTGGCGCCGGATGCCGCGCATGGGAAAGGCGGTGACCAGATGAGCCGGACCCGCGGTGGTCGCATCGAGCCACCGGACTTCGTAGTAAAGGGTTTCGGTGGCGCGGTCGCCGCGGAACTCGCCGCCCGATCCCTGCAGGACCACCAGTTTGCGCCCGTCTGCGGACCAGGCGGGATTGACGTAGTGAGCCGCGCGCTGGGTCAGGCGCACGGGTGCGCCGCCGTCGATCGGCGCCTTGTAGACATGTCCACCGGTCGAGTCGCGCCAGTCGACCCAGGCTACCCAGCGGCCGTCCGGCGAGATAGCCGGTGAGAACTGATGCCCCGGTCCGCTGCCGAGCTGGCGGGTCTGTTTGCTGGCAACGTCATAGAGGAAGTTCTGTCCTGCCGCGCTGAAGGCAATCCGTCGTCCGTCGGGAGAGGCGTGGTGCCAGCGGAGCAGTTTGAGGGAAACCGGCCCGTCATCGAGTCGCGACGAGACGGTCACCCGCTCGGTCAGCGTCTGTTCGAAGCGCGCCGAGAAGGGGATGATCTGCTCGGCGCCGGTGGTGAGAGTGATACGGCGGAACTTGCCGCGAGCGGAGACGATGATCTGCGAGCCGTCGGGCGTGAAGGCATAGCCCGGCAGCAGATCGGCGGAGCCGGTGGTTTCCTGCTCGTCTCGGTCCAAGCCGCGATAGACGACTCGTTCAGCGCCAGTTTCGAGGTCGCGCAGCACGAGCACCTGTTGCGCATCGATGCGGCGCCCGAAGGCGAGCGTCTTGCCGTCGGGGCTCACCGCTGGACGGACCGCGCCGCCGTACCCCGCCGTGAGGGGCAGGATACGTCCGGTGTGCCGGTCGAAGCGCTTGATGATGGCGCCGCCCCGATCGAAGGGCTGCCGGGTGGAGAAATAGAGCCAGCGGCCGTCACGTGAGAGCGATGGTCCTGCCGGCGCATTCTCCCCTTTGACCAGTTCGACCCCGCTGCCGTCGCCGTCCACGTGATACATGAACAGCGTGATACCGGAGCCCTGTTCATTGAGCGACGAGCGGCGGGTGATGACGTAGTCGCCGTCCGGTGTGAACACCGGTGACGTGAACCCCCAGGCGCGATCGGTCGTCAGGGCCTTGGGATTCGAGCCGTCGGGATTCACGAACCAGAGATTGGAGGAGCCGGAGCGATCGGACACGAAGACGATCCGCTTGCCGTCGGGGGAAAAGCGCGGCTGCTGATCGAAGGCCGGGCCCTGCGTGATCCGGGTCGCCGTGCCGCCGGTAACGGGCATGGTGTAGAGGTCGCCCAGGAGGTCGAAGACGATGGTTCGTCCGTCGGGGGACAGATCGAGGGACATCCAGGTGCCCTCGTCGAGGGTCACGGCAAATGGAACGCCGGGACCGTGAATCGTTTCGATCGACCAGGCGCTGTCCGGCTTGGTTTGCGCGCCAAGCGGATGCGATCCCATGACGGCAATCAACGCGATCAGGGACGCGCCGAGGTATCCCCGGCGGGGGAGAAAGGGTGACATCACACGGCTCCGGTGTGGGAGATGGTGCGGAAAGGTAGTGCCGCGGACCGGATCCGGGAGTTCCGGTTCCGGTCCGCCGTCTTATCGCGATACCCCTCCGGTCGAGGGTACGCGCCACAGTCGGCTGCTCTGATCGACGACCCACAGCCCGGAGTTCGGCATGACTTCGTACCCCGCTACGGTCGGGCTGCCCATCAGACTTCGCAACAACGACGGAAAGTTGAGCGGCTCGGCTTCGGCGTCGCTTGCCGTATAGCCGAGATCGCGGAGACCGGCAATGGAAATGGCGCTCAGTGCAATGCCGCGTTCAACGGACATGCCCATCATTTCTGCGCCGACTCCGACCCAATGGCCGACGGTTCTCGAGAACGGACCGTTGCCGGGAACGTCGCCGCCGCTGATGGGGATGCTCGGGTGCGAAAAGAATGTTTCGCCGGACGGGGCGAGACCGTGGTACGCCGTACGGGCAAAAGGCCCGGTGTATACGCCGTTGATGAGGCCCTTCGCCGTCCAAAGTGTTCCGATGCCTAGAATGTGCCCAATCTGGTGTGCCATGGCATCGCCGAGCAGCCCGGGTCTGATGCCGACGAAGTCTGCGGCATCGAGAGTGACCAATCCCACCGCGGGCAGCATCGATGCGGCTCGGATGACGCAGGGGGCAGCGCTCCCGATGATGTTCCCGGGGCCGTCGATATGCTGGATGATGACATTGATCAGCAAATCGTCGATCGTGCCTGTGATGCGGTCGCCGCATACGACGGAGTCCGTTTCGGTAATCGTGACGGGAGGCAGGTCGGTGCGCAGAACTTTCGTCCACCGGGCGGAGCTTGTCAGGACTTCCGCGCTGTCTTCGGCGGTCAGGCCGGGGGTGTCGATAATCCGAATGTCGATGTCGAAACGACCCGCCGGGAGGGGCTCAGCCTCGGCGGTCCAGGTGACGGGTGCGATGCCGTCGGCAGACACGGTCACGGATACCGGCCCGGGTGTCGGGCCTAGGCGCCAGCCTTCGGCGGCGCTGATTCCGGCGTAGTCGGTGGCGACGGACTGATGCTGAAGCGTGGTGCCCCCCGTCGTAGTCCATGTCGTGGGCAGAAGCCGAATCGGAACATCGGTCGAATCGAAGAAGCGTACCGCCGGTCGCGGTCCCAGGAAGTTACCGACGTAGCCGCGCTGGTTCCCGCCGCTCAGGATTTCGACCCGCGCCGGACCTGGCACGACACCGATCAATCGAAACTCGATTCTCGACGGCCATCCGAAGGTTTCCGCGGCTACCAGATTGTCGCCGGGTTCGAACGCGGCAACCCAATCGGTGAAGCGCACGATGCCATCGGCACCGGTGCGGAACGAGGGATGCCCCGAAACAGTGGGAGGTTGGACGAATGCGACGGGCACGTCGGGCATCGGCTGCCCCAGTGCATCGATTGCCCGTACGGCCGGCGCGACTGGCGCCGGCTTCCCGGTATGACCTCGTTGCACGGTATCCGAGGCGGCTTCGAATCGGGCAGGAGCGCCGTACACGTCGAACACGTTGGTGAGGCCCGCGGCCGAGGCGCGCAGCTGTTGTAGTGCGGCGCTCGGGCCGAGCGTCCACGAACCCAAACGGGCGCGACCGAGGATGTTGGTGGTCGCGACCGCGCCCGTCAGGGTACCGCCGCCACTTTCGACCGTAAAGTGAACCTCGAGGCCTGCGGCCGGTCGCATCTCGGTGTCGACGATCCATACCACGACATCCGATGTCACGGTGCCGACAGGGGTAGGCCCCGGAGCTTCCTCGAACAGGATGTGGGCAGGTACGGCTGGCACGACATCGGCAATGAAAACGACAGAATCAGTGGCGCTTACTTTGGCCACGAGCCGGTGTTGACCAGCGTCCGGAGCAATCCACTGTTCGATCCGCGCTTCACCCGCAGTGTTGGTGCGGACCGAGTCCGTTGCGCCGGAACTGTAATGGAATGCTACCGGAACATGTTCGCGTGGTCCCTTGGAGTTGCGCACTCGTACCACGGGTATTGGCAGGACACGACTGCGCGGTGGCGAGGTGGCGTAGGTCGGGGAGATGGCTTCGATCCGAAGCGGGTCCGGAGGATCGGGCCGATCGATGGGATCCGGCCCGGATCCGCCCCCGCAAGCAGATGACGCCATGGCTGCTGCCATGACGGCTACAAGATGTCGGAACCGCTGACTGGTCATAGTATCTTCCCTAAGACGGCCTGGAGAGATCTCACGGCCCGTCCCTAACGGTAACGCCGTTTGGTCGGCAGCGCCGTGACCGCCGTCACGAATCCGGAAGCTTTGACGGGCTGGCCGATCCGACGAACCTCCCTTTCCGCGGTCGGATTTCCCCTTCATATTGCCAAATCTGGCTGGCCTCTCGGTCGTGGCTCCATCTCCGCCACCCCTATCGCTGGAGGTGAGCTCATGCGGGAAGAAAAAATTCAGGGAACGGGCGGTCAGCTCCATCTCCGATCGTGGCCCACCGAGGGGACCGCGCGCGGGGTCGTGGTGATCGTGCCGGGGTTCAATTCCCATAGCGGGCATTATCTGTGGGCCGGCGAGCAGCTGGCCTTGGCACATCTGGCTGTCTATGCCGTGGACCTCCGGGGCCGAGGGCATTCAGACGGCGAGCGATTCTACGTCGAGCGCTTTTCCGATTACGTCAGTGATGTCGACGCCGCGGTGCAGGCCGCGAAGACCCGCCATCCCGGCCTGCCCCTGTTTTTGCTGGGCCACAGCGCGGGGGGCGTCGTTGCCTGTGTCTACACCCTGGATCACCCGGGCGAGGTGGCAGGACTCATCTGCGAAAGCTTCGCACATCAGGTGCCGGCCCCCGATGTGGCGCTGGCGTTGCTCAAGGGCCTGAGTCATGTCACGCCCCACCTTCATGTCCTTCGTCTCAAGAACGAGGACTTCTCGCGGGATCAGGCATTCGTCGATCTGATGAACACGGACCCGCTGATCGAGGAGGAAGTTCAGCCGACGCAAACCGTGGCAGAGATGGTGCGCGCGGATGAACGCCTCAAAGACGAGTTTCCCCAGATCACGCTTCCGATCCTGATTCTGCACGGCACGGCCGATAAGGTGACGAAACCCAGCGGCAGCCAGTTCTTCTTCGATACGGCAGGGTCGAGTGACAAAACGCTCAAGCTCTACGAGGGGCACGCACACGACCTGCTCAACGATTTCGGACGCGACGTCGTGATGGCGGACCTCAAGTGGTGGATCGAGCCCCGGCTGCCCAAGACGTGAGTTCCATGGCAACCGAATCCATGTCGGTCGAGCCACCTGGCCGACAGCTACGCATTGCGCTGCTGCTCAATCGCGACATCGAAAGCTGCCTCGCGCTCAACCTGCTCCGCCCGCTGCTGGGTGACCGCCTCGTTGCCGTGTTCCTGTCAGAACGGGTCGGGTCGACCGCTGTGGGACGCGCCCGGGCACTCAGCCAGTTGAGTTTCGTCGAGCAAACTCTGTTCAACCGTCTGGTGTTTCCCCTCGCGGACAGTCGCAGTACCACCGACGATCGCCTGGTCGGCTTCGCGGAGTTCGCGCGACGGTTTTCGCTCCCGGTGCAGAGTCTCCAGTCTGCACGGAGCCCCGAAGGGCTCGAGGCGCTGCGGGCTGCAGGTGCTGATCTCTTCGTGTCGATCCGGTTTGGCCACATCCTGGGCGACGACGCGATTGCCATCCCGCCACGCGGGGTGCTCAATCTGCACTCGGGCCTCTTGCCTGCCTACCGAGGAATTCTCGCGAGCTTCCGTGCATTGGTGGCGGGCGATACGCATGTGGGCTGTACCCTCCATTGGATCGACAGCCCGGCAATCGATCGCGGCGGAATCATCGCGACGGCGCGCCAGCCGGTCGATCGCAGCCGATCGCTCCTGTGGCACATCCTGTCACTCTATCCTTTGGGGATACGGTTGATCGAGGACGCCGTCCTGCGGATCGAGCGGGCAGAGGAGATCGCCACCGAACCGCAGGATGCCGGCTCCGGCGCATACTTCAGTTATCCCACCGAAGACGAGCTGCTGCGATTCTCGGCGCAGGGTTGGCGTCTCTTCGATCCGGAGGACGTCGAGAAGCTCAGCGCCTTGTTCGGTGTGGTCTGACCGGCTGCCGACTATTCGGTGGCGAGGATCAGGCCGAGTGCGCTGGTGAAGCGCTCCCAGTCGGCGCGCTCTTTGGTCAGTTGTTTGCGGCCGACGGTCGTCAGTTTGTAGAATCGGGCTCGGCGGTTGTTTTCTGACGGCCCCCATTCGGCGCTCACCATACCCTTGGCCTCGAGTCGGCGCAGCGCCGGATAGAGCGAGCCGTAATTGACGTCGAGGATACCGCGCGACACGACCTGAATCGTCTGCGTCAGCTGCCAGCCATTGGCCGGACCGCCCTGCAATAATTTGAGCACGATGAGATCCAGAGTGCCTTGCAGCAGGTCGAGTTTGTCTGCGGCCATGTTCACCTATAGATGTTCAATAGGACGGAAGGTACCGGACCGATTTCCCAATCGCAACGGAGCCTGATTGAATGCGACGTTGCCGCTCCGGCCGCCGCTGACCCATATTTTCCGGGTGACCTCGCTTCAACGCACCGATGTTGCCCCGGCAACCATCACCCGATGGTCCGATGCCGGCCGCCTCTATGCGCTCGTCGATGCCTGCGATCAGCCCGCGGTTCCGGTCCGGTGCCGAGCCTCTAATCCCGGCCGCGCGCGGTCGCTCTATCGCGGGCGCGCCGAGGAAGAACTCTGGGCCATTGCGCCGTATCTGTTTCGGGTCGATGCCGACACGCTCGCGTGGCTGCGGGACACGGTGTGGCACGAGCCGTGGGGTGTGCTGGTGCTGTCCGGCGCCGGTTTCGAAGCGCTGTATCGCCACTTCCGGCAGTTCCTCATCGTCGAGAGTCCGGCGGGCGAATCGTGGTACTTCCGCTATTACGATCCCCGAGTGTTGTCCCGCTATCTCACCGCGCCGGATGTCGACCTGCCCGATTTCTTCGGCCCGGTCGACGCATTCGCTGTTGGTCGTCCGGATGGTTCCTGTGAACTCCTCTGGCGGCGCATCGGCGAGCAGCACGCTTCACTCGGCGGGGCCATCCGATGACGCTTCGAGTTTCCCAGGCGCAGGCGGACGCGCTTGCTCCGCCCGGCGGCGGATCGGCCTGCGCACCGTGCCGTACCGGGCCGCGTCCGGCAACCGAACCGGGGCCGGTCCTCCCGGATGATCCGCAGGACACCTGGCTTGGCGTCGTTCTCCGGGACGACGCGGGCGACCCGGTGCCCGACCAGGATGTGCGGATCGAACTGGATACCGGTGAAACGCTGGAAGGGCGCACCGACCGTGAGGGTCGGGTTCGTTTCGAGGGCTTGGCGCGCAGCGGTGGCATGGCCCGATTCACCGCCATTCCCGATCGAGCTCGGCGATGACAGAGCCCTCCGACGAAGCTGCACCAGTCTTGACCGATGACGTCCGAACCGGCCGTGAAACCGAAATTCGCGTCGCCGGCTTTTCGGTTGCCGAACTGAGCGGACCGCCGCGCTGGGATCCTTCGACCGATCGTCTGTTGCTCAGTTATCGGGTATTCGATCCCAATGCCCAGATCCGGCGCGGGCGTTTGAGTTTCTATCGGTCTCCCCCTCGAGAAGAAACGCGTGACGATGCCGATACAGCGGACGATTCGGGTGGCGACGACACCACCGAGTCGGCCGATACGGGGCCGGCAATCGGCGCGGAGATCGGCGAGCAGCTGGCCCTCCCCGACGGCGACCCCGAACCCACCGCACTACACACCATTGCCCTGCAGTCCGACGAATTGATCCACGGTGCGCACACGCTGGTTGAGGAGCGGCGCTGGTCGGGAGATCTGGCGGGCGGCGGACGGATCTCCGCGCTGGATGCGCCGGTCTGGGTGCGGCTCGAGGTCTGGAATCGGGATGCCGACGAACCGCCGGGGCCCGACGACGAAGGTACGGTGTCCCACGATGCGGTCATGGTGCCGATCGACATCGTAGTGCGGGCGCGCTGGGCCAGTCGGTCGGTGTTGCCTGCCGGCGATCCAGACGAGCCGGCGCGCGGTGACACGGAAATCGACCTGAGGCTCAAGAACGTCCCGGACGATACACCGATCCGATTCGCCGTGACGCGCATCGTCGAGATCGAGGCCCCGGCGCACGACCGCCTCTACGACTTTTCCGGCCGGGACGCATCTGCGCAGCCAGGGATCGAGCCGGGCACCGTGCGTGGCGGCAACGTCAAGGTGAGCGGACGCAACCCGAAGGTGATCTTCGGCAATCATGCCGAGCACTGGAAGTATCCCGGGAACAACTTCTACGCCCTCTGGATTCAGGTCGGCCAGAGCGACCGTTGGATACCGGTGACTGAACGGGATTACCTCGCCCACGAGCGCGATGCTCTCCACATGCGCTTCATGTGCCTGTTGTATGCGGCCTCGCGAGACAACCCTTATCGGGTGCCGGCGATTCGGGAAATCGGCGAGGTCATGAACCGGCACTCAAAGTACTTTCACGCCACGGTCCTGACGAGCCCGATGACGACGCCGGCGGAGTATCATCGCCAGACGCGCAACCGGTACATCGTGGTACATATCGGTCATGCATACGGCGATTGCTGGCATGCCGATCACCCGACTCGCAACAATCAGCCGATCGATCACCCCCATTCGGGTTTTCCGCCTGACGGGCTGGTCTGCCCCGATCGATACCTAAGTCCCGAAGCAGAAGCGGAGGCGGTCGAGCATCACGCCGAGTATGCCTGGCCGATTCAACTCGGCTGTGGCAACCCGGGTCCGTATCGGACCATTCCGATGGTGGGAAGCGGTGTGATGCTGATGAATCGTCACAATCGCCAGGCGACTGACGACGACTACGTCCAGGTCGGTACTCGTGGCGCGAATCGACAGCTGGCGGAAGGCGCCCTCAGTATCGAGGCGGACGCGGTGCCGCGGTTCCTGCATTACGTGGGCGGTTGCCGAACCGCAGTGAGCGACGGGCTGATCGGCTGGTACGCAACGAACGGAACCTGTTACACCCATGGTTGGGTGTATTCGGTCGACGGCCAGGTCAACGCATCCTTTGCGAGCCGGCTCTTTCGACGCTGGATCAAGGAAACCGGGGTCGACATGGGTCAGGATGAGTGGGACCCCTACCGGTTCGTCGAGGTATATGCGGAGCTGGCACGGACCGGCGACCCGGTGTATTACGAACCTCGGCTCCGGTCGATAGACGAACGCATGGGGTTCGATCCGTTACCGCCCGATCACGGCGAGGCCGCTCTTGGCTGAACCGCCTCCGTCCAGCGGTTCGCGTGCCGGTCCGGATCCCGACTGGGCTCGGGCCGAGCGGCTGATCGAAGAGCGGCTACCCGAGGGCCGGCCGACCGGTCGGCGAATCCTCGCGTACGAGACGGAGGAGTCGAGCCTGCATCCCTCGCTGGCGCCGGTTCGGCGGGTCGACCTGTCGGTGCTGGCAGCGGGTCCCGATGTGGTGGTTTTCTTCGATCGGGAAGACGGCCTGGTCGGTTGGCGGGACGACGGCCGGCTCGGCGCCGCGGTTCGGCCGCCGGCGCCTGGTCCAGAGGTCGGGCAGGCGGTCGTGGCGGAGCTCGCCCTGGTTGGTGCGGAGGTGCGCGAGCAGCGAGCGGTCTTTCTCGATCCGCTCGGCTGGACCTACGAGGTCCGGATTCGAACCTCGATCCGAGGCCAGGTTGGCGCGGTACGGGTCTGGGCCGACCCCGCAACCCATCGGGCGATTCAGGTGCTGAGCGGCCGGGCATTCGACGTCTCGGACGGCGCCATCGAGTATCGTGCGCGCCTGGCGATGCTCGATTTGTTCGAAGCCCGCCTCCGTCGCGCGGGAATTCGGCCGAAACCGGCGCATCGGTATGTCGTGCTTGCGCTCGAGAACGTCGAAGGCTACGGCGGTGGACGTCAGGTGCGCTTGGCAACCTGGCGTCACTGGTCGGCGGCGACGGTCGAGGTCGACGGTCCGGGTGGTCCCGTGGCCGGATGGTCGCTAGCCCGCCTGGCCGATCCGCCGGCGCGGCGTTCGCTGCCGGTGGCGGCGCTCATCGCGGCAGCGACCCGTACCGCACCGCCTCCCGAAGGCGCCAGCAATCCCACGGCCGGCCGGGTCGGTCGGAGTGATCCAGTGCGGACCTGGCGGGTGACATGGCTCCACCTGTCCAATGATATCCCGGTCGCAGGCGACTTCCATCAGGTGGAGGTCCACGCCGAGTCGGGGCGTTTGGTCGGCGTGAGGACGCGATGGGCACAGTCGTTGCTGCCGCGCACCGGGGCGGAATTGGATGCGGAGGAGGCGCTGCGGCTGGCGCTCGCTGCTCGGACCGAGCGGGAGCTCGACTCCGAGATGATGCCCGGTACTCCGGCGCTCTGCTATGTTCGCCCGACCGAGCTGGCCGATCCTGCTCATCGGCTGGCCTGGCGCGTCGGGTTTGCCGATGCGGCCGGCACCGCGGACCTCTATATAGATGCGGTCGACGGCCGCGTCATCGCGACCGGCGGCGCGCGCTGAGACAATCCGCGGATTTGTCAGCATCCCTGTGCGGTCGCGCGTATTATTCAGTAGTTCGTCGACGTCACATCCTCCGGGAATACACCCATGAACCTCCGATCGGTCCGCGCGACTGCCGGAGCGGCGGCTTTTGCCTGTACGCTCCTCGCGTCGTCTCTCGCCGCCCAGCAGACCTCTACCGCGACTCGTGATCCCAATCAGAAGCAGGATCCGACGTTCGAAAAGAGCTATCGGGAATGGCTGCCCAATCCGCGGCTCGGTAGCCCGCTGGTCGACCACCTTCCGCTGGTTGCCGGGATTCCGACGCCCCGTGACATCCTGGGGTACCACATCGGGATTCCGAAGCGGCTGACGTACTATGCGGACCAGCTTCGTTACTACCGCGCGCTGGCTGCGGCAACGCCGCGGGTCCGAATCGAGACGATCGGCCGGTCGGACGAGGGGCGCGAGCTGGTGGTCGTCTGGGTCACGTCGGAAGAGAATATGAAGACGCTGGACGCCAACAAGCGCAACCTGGCGACCATTGCCGACCCGCGCGGCAAAACCGACGCCGACATCGCCGCGTTGATCAAGCAGACCAAGCCGCACTATCACCTGATGGGCGGATTGCACAGCGGTGAAACGGGTCCGTCCGAGATGCTGATGGAGCTGGTCTACCGGCTCGCGACGGAAACCTCGCCGATCATCTCGCAGATCCGCGAGAATCTGATCGTCTCCATCACGCCGGCGGCTGATGCGGATGGCCGAGATCGTAACGTCGACTGGTTCCATCGCAACCTCGAAGCCGGATTGAACAATCCGCTCCGGCCGCCGCCGCCTGATACGACGCGGGCCAGCGAAGCCGTACGGGATAGTGTGCGTCAGCTGGCGCGGCGGATCACTCCCAACGTGCCGTACTGGGGGCGTTATGCTTATCACGACAACAATCGTGACATCAACCTGTCACTGATCCAGATGCGTTCCCTGGTGGACTGGTACTTCACCGCCTATCCGCCGATCATGCACGACCTGCACGAATCTTTGCCGCTCCTGTACAGCTACAGCGGTGCCGCGCCGCAGAATCCGAATCTCGATCCGCTCCTGTTTGCGGAGCTGCCGTGGTTTGCCAACTGGGAAATGGCCCAGATGACCAAGTACGGCATGCCTGGCGTCTACACTCATGCGTTCATGGACGGGTGGTCGCCCGGGTATTTGGGGTCGGTGGCCTACAATCACAACGGCCTGATGAAGATGTACGAGACGCAGTCAGGTCGCGACCTCGATAATGTCGAGCGCGTCGCGCCGCGTCCCGATTCCACGAAGGCTGACTCGGCCCGCGGCCGTGCGGGTGCGGCACGGCCGGCGACCGGTGCCGGACCGGGAGGAATCCCGACCGGTCGGGGCGGGGCGCAGGATCGCGAATGGTACCGCGGCATTCCGATTGGTCCGGAGGATTCGGCCAACTTCACCCGCCGCGCCAATGCCAACTATATGCAGACGGGGGTGCTCTCCGCGCTGCAGCTCGCCGCCATGTTCCCGGCCACCATCCTCGAGAACTTCTACGTCAAGACGAAGAACTCGATCGAGGAAGGGAAGACCAAGGCGCCCTTCGGCTATGTGATTCCGGTCCAGCGGGACATGACCCGCGCGGCGGAACTCGTCAACATCCTGCGGAGCCAGCGAATCGAGGTCGGGGTTGCGCGGCAGGCCTTCAAGATCGATTCGGTGAGTTATCCGGCCGGGTCGTACGTGATCAAGCGGGATCAGCCCTACGGCCGGCTGGCCAAGAACCTGCTCGAAAAGCAGCAGTTCCCCGATGCCCGGCTCAACACCTATGACGACAGCGGCTGGACCATGGGCTATGCCATGGGTCTCGACGTCGTCGAAGTGGCCGATGCGTCGATTCTCAAAGTATCGACCACGCTGGTCACGACCGTCACGCTCAAAGGAACGGTAACCGGCAGCGGCTCGGCAGGCATCGCGATCGCGCACTTGGGTTCCAACCACATGGTCACCCTCCGCTATCGTCTTCGCGACGTCCCGATGAAGGTGGCGCAGCGCGCCTTCAAGGTGGACGGTGTCGAGTTTCCAGCGGGGTCGTTCCTGGTGACCGGGGCCACGCATGCCGCGGCGGTGCGGACGGCGGTCGAATCGCTCGGCCTCACGGCAGCAGCTCTGTCGAGCATGCCGGACGTGCCGACGCATGAGGCGGATTTGCCGCGGATCGCGGTCTACTCGCAGTGGACCGGAACTCAGAATCTCGGCTGGTACCGGCTGACGTTCGACAATTTCGAGATTCCCTTCGATCTGATCTACAAGGAGCAAGTGGTCCAGGGGAACCTGCGCGCCAAGTACGACGTCATCTTCACGGCGGAACAGGATCTCAGCCGGACGGCGGTGATGCGGCTCCCGAACGAAAAGCCGGTTCCCTACCAGAAGAGCGACAAGTACCAGTTCCTCGGCATGTACGGTGAGTCTCCCGATATCACCGGCGGCTTCGGCCAGGCCGGCGTCGATGCCTTCGCGGCCTTTCTCGAAGCGGGCGGGACGCTGATTGCCATCGGCGATGCGGCACGCCTCCCGATCGAATTCGGCTGGGCCGGTACGGTCGAGCGAGTGACCGTGCCTGGCCTTACGACGCGCCGCCCGCTGATCCAGGGCGAGATCGTGCGCACCGATCACCCGATCTTTTATGGCTATGCCGGCAAGACCATCCCGGTCAAGTACGTGGGCGGTCAGCCGTTCCGGGTCGGCGTCGCGCACGAGGACAATGTGGTCGCGCGCTACGTCGGCGGCGACGCCTCGGTCTTGTCCGGTCTGATGATCGGCGCCGATTCGCTCAAGGGACGCCCGTTCGTCGTCGACATTCCGCGCGCACGGTACGGCAACGGCCGCGTCGTTCTCTTCTCGAACAACCCGATCTATCGCTGGCAGAACCACGGGGAGTTTGGCATGGTCTTCAACACATTGCTCAACTGGAACGACGTGGTTCGTTAGGATCCGGGTCGGGGCATTGGGGGCGGGTTCGGGGCGGTGCCTGGCGCTGCAGTCGCGCGGATGATGTTGAGATGGTGGCATGGCGGGGGCGCCGACTGACGCGCTGGCGGCGCCGCCCCGAACCCGCCCCCAATGCCCCCCAAGGGGTGCGCCACGATGGGGAGGTCGCGGGTTAGTGCAGTGAAGCTCATGCTTTTGAGAACGCGAGCAGGAGTACGTTAAGCAGGGCAATGCGTCGCGTGACTGCAGCCACTGCCAGACCCAACCAACTGTATCGGTACCTCAATGTGAGGTGAGGATACCAGGTGAAACTGAACCGGCCGTTGGCAGGTCATGAAGCCAGCGGCCGAATTCACAGGGCTTAGGCGTTAGCCAGTCACTAGAAGGAAAGCCTGACTCCCCCCTGAACGAAAACCCGATCGCTCCGATCTGCATATTTCGAGGGTATAGGCTCCTCACCGATCAGTGCACTGTACTTGACCTCAAAGACGAATCCCACGGTCGACTGTGCGCGAGCAGCGAAGCCGACGCTGAGGCTTGGATTCCACCCAGGCTCCTCAGCGGAGTTGTCTGGAAACAGGCGACCGAGCCTCGCTGCAGCGTAGGGAATCATAGCCCGTGTCGCTGGGGCCAAATGGAGTATCAGACCGGCTTCCGCAGCCCACGCGCCACCATCACTTGGTGCCCCGATGGCGGCGTCGCAACCAACCGCCCGAAACCAGCGGTCGACGCCTGCACTGAGCGCGATTCGCCCGGCAGCCGGGCTGCGGAACTCGAAGCCGAGTGAGGCTGTGCCGCCGTTATCCGGCGCGCCCCCGACCCGGAGCGCAGCAGACGCGGCGTGACCGCGCTCCTGGGCGTGAAGCGCGAGAGGAGGCGCGCCAGCGAGGAGAACGAGGGTCCCCACCACGGAAAGGTATCGCATCCGGCTAAGGTATTCCGCGTTCTCTCCATTTGTCCGTGATGCTGATCACGGCCACATGTACCAGTTAGTTCGTCCGCTGATAGGGCAATTCCGCCGTCAATGCCGCAGTAAGGGCGAGGGAGGAACCCAAACAACTTGCCGGGTGACGAGTTGGGCGTGATCCTGGTGCGTCGAGGACACCAACCGACGTGTGCAGCCGGCCATTGGCGGCTCGCAGGGAATCAACCCGGCGTTGTACGCTGCCGAGTGCATGATTTGCTTCCAAGGTCTCAACCGCTTGTGTTGTAGAAATCAGCCCACTAAGCTTCAAACATGACCTCGCTTTCCGCTAAGGCGCACCGCATCGCTGCTCTCACGTCGGCCACTAAGGCCGGGGCGAAGAAGCGCGGGCTCAAGTGCAGCCCGTGCGGAGGGCATTCGGCGTAGTCAAACGTAGTTCTGACCACCGGAGCCCCGCCGCACGATATCGTGTGGCGGGTTTTTTGTTTTATGATCGTTTGTAAGTTCGGCGGGACGTCCGTGGGTGATTGCGCAGCGATCGAACGACTCGCCGGGATCGTCAAAGGGAGACTGACCAGCCGCCCACTGGTCGTCGTGTCGGCGATGTCGGGGGTGACCAATGCCCTGCTTGGCCTGGTCGATCAGACCGAGGCCGGCGATAGGGATGGCGCCCGTGTGCGGTTGGGCGAGATCGTGGCTCGCCATCGGGCAACGGCGGAAGAGCTGGGCGTCTCCGGCGCGCTCGACGAGGTTCTCGCGGCCGATGTCGCTCTGATCGAGGCGCGGCTCGACAGCCTGCGGGACGGTGGAGCACCCGAGGCGGTGCGCGATGCGGTCGTCTCGTTCGGCGAGCTCTGGAGTTCCCATCTGGTGGCGGCGGCGCTGACGGCGGTGGCCGATATTGCCTCCCGGTGGGTCGATGTCCGGACGGTGATGCGTACCGATGCGCGTTTCGGGCGGGCCGTCGTCGACCGGCAGGTACTGGATCAGGCGGCCCCCGCGGTGTTCGGCCCGATCCTCGATGCCGGGATCGTTCCCGTCACCCAGGGATTTCTTGGCGCGACCGCCGATAGCCGCCCGACGACGTTGGGTCGAGGGGGCTCGGATTACTCGGCGTCGCTGCTGGGCGCCGCGCTCGGTGCTGAACGGGTCGAGATCTGGACCGATGTCGACGGACTGATGACCGCCGACCCGCGCGTGGTACCGGACGCCAGATTGATCGAGGTCGCGAGCCACCACGAAGCTGCCGAGCTCGCGACCTTCGGCGCCAAGGTGCTTCACCCCTCCACGTACGCTCCGCTGATCCACGCTCGCATTCCCTGTGTCATCCTCAACTCCTTTGCCCCGGGGCGGCCGGGAACGACCATCCTGGCCGGGGCCTCGGTTCAGCCGATCGAGGGGTCGCCGGTCCGGTCGATTGCCTGGAAGAAGGGGATCACGCTGATCAACGTGCGTGCGACCGGGATGCTCGATGCCGTCGGATTCCTGCGCAAACTGTTCGAAGTGGTCGAACGGCACGGGATCTCCGTCGACGTGGTGGCGACGAGCGAGGTCAGCGTCTCGCTCACCATCGACGATCCGGCCCGCCTCGAGATGCTCTGTCGCGATCTCGGGACGTTAGGCGACGTGACCACGGCTGGGGGCCGAGCCATCGTGGCCGTCGTAGGTATCGGGCTTCGGACCGAACCCGGTATCGCCGGCCGCATCTTCTCCGCTGTCAATCCCATCAACATCGAAGTCATCTCGCAGGGTGCCTCGGCCATCAACATGACCTTCGTGATTCGCGAGGATCAGGCCGTCGGCGCGGTTCAACTGCTCCATCGCGAGTTCTTTCCGGAGGTGGCCGCATGAGGATTGCCGTGATCGGTCTCGGGCGCATGGGACAGGCCGTCATTGCCGAAGCCGAGCGTCGAGGGCATCAGGTGGTGGCGCGGATCGGCGAGGCCGACAATGTCGACGGAGCAGGCCTGTCGGCGGCGACGCTGCACGGCGCCGAGGTGGCGGTCGAGTTCACCCAGCCGGCGGCCGCGGTGGCCAACCTGCATCGGTTGATCGAGTTGGGCGTGCCGGTGGTGACCGGGACCACCGGGTGGCGCGAAGAGTTGCCTGCGCTGGAAGCGCTGGTCGCGGCGCGGCGCGGTGCGCTCCTCCACGCCGCGAACTTCTCGATCGGTGCGCATCTGATGTTCCGGGCCGCGCGCGAACTGGGGCGGGCGCTGGCCGGCCGGCCCGAGTTCGATGCGGCGATCTTCGAGCAGCATCATCGCCACAAGCTGGATGCGCCGTCGGGGACCGGGCTTGCGCTGCAGGCCGCGGCTCGGGCCGGCGATCCCGGACGTCCGTATCCGATCACGTCAGAACGGTTGGGCTCGATTCCCGGGCTGCATCGGTTGGAAATCGACGGCGAACACGAAACCATCACGCTGACCCACAGTGCGCGCAATCGCGCCGTGTTTGCGGTCGGCGCGGTCACGGCGGCCGAGTGGCTGCCGGGTCATATCGGAATCTATCGATTCGAACAAGTCCTCTTTGGAGACGAACGATGAGCGCATTTCGCGGTTGTGGTACCGCGCTGGTAACCCCATTCGAGTCGGACGGTTCCCTCGACCTGGCGGCACTCCGCCGATTGGTCGACTGGCAGATCGCCGATGGGATCGACTTCCTGGTGGCGTGTGGCTCGACCGGTGAAGCCCAGACGCTGAGCGACGACGAACGGCTCACCGTGGCGCGTACCGTGGTCGAAGCCGCCCGCGGACGGGTCCCCGTGGTGGCAGGAGCCACCAGCAACGATACGGCGCGGGCCGTGGCCGAGACGCGCGCCATGTGCGAAGCTGGCGTCGACGGCATTCTGAGCGCGGCGCCGTACTACAACAAGCCGACCCAAACCGGAATGCTCCGGCATTTCGAGGCAGTGGCGGAGGCCAGCACTCGGCCGGTGATCCTCTACAACGTGCCGGGCCGGACCGCGGTCAACATGGCGCCGGCCACCATTCTCGAACTGGCCGCGCATCCACGGATCGTGGCTGTCAAGGAAGCCAGCGGCGACCTCAATCAGATGATGCGAATCATCAAGGATCGTCCCGACGGGTTCCTGGTGCTGTCTGGGGATGACGGCATGACACTCCCGCTGATTGCGATCGGCGGCGACGGGATCATCTCCGTCATCTCGAACGAGGTACCCGGGCTGATGGCACGCTTGGCCCGGTTGTCCCTCGATGGCCGGTTGGTCGAAGCCCGCGAGTTGCACTATCGTCTCCTGCCGCTGATCGACGCCAACTTCATCGAAACCAATCCCGCGCCGGCCAAGTGTGCGCTGGCCATGATGGGTAAGATTTCCAACGTGCTGCGATTACCATTGGTGCCGGTATCGGCAAGCTCTCGGGCTGTGCTCGAGAATGTACTTCGCGATTTCGCGGTGGAGGCAGTGGCATGACGGCAGGTGGAGCAGGGTTGCAGGAGCGGATCGAGCGCTTTGCTGCGGGCGTGCCGGCAGGCGCCGAAGCGGAGGCGCGGCAGGCATTCGGCGATCTCAAACTGGCGCTGCAGGCGGGGACGGTGCGCGCAGCAACACGCGCGGCAGACGGTACCTGGCAGGCCAATACCTGGGTCAAGAGCGGGATCCTGCTTGGCTTCCGACTGGGTGTCGTGGTCGAGCTTGCAGGCCCGGGCAACCTCCCGTTCGCGGATAAGGACACCTACGGCATCCGCCGCTTCGGAGCAGACGATGGCGTTCGCGTCGTACCGGGTGGTTCTTCGGTGCGCGAAGGCGCCTATCTCGGCCGGGGCGTGGTCTGCATGCCGCCGATGTACGTCAATGCCGGCGCCTACGTCGACGATGGTACCATGATCGATTCGCATGCGCTGGTCGGATCGTGCGCCCAGATCGGGAAGCGGGTCCACATTTCGGCAGGTGCGCAAATCGGGGGCGTCTTGGAGCCGGCCGGGGCGTTGCCAGTGGTAGTCGAAGACGATGTCCTGGTGGGTGGTAACACCGGCATCTACGAGGGTACCATCGTTCGGGAGCGTGCGGTGTTGGCGCCAGGGACGATCCTGACGGGCGGGACCGTCGTGGTCGATCTGGTGCACGACCGCTTGCTGCGCCGAGACGGCGATCGTCCGCTCGAGATCCCGGCTGGCGCCGTCGTGGTACCCGGGTCGCGGCCGGTCAAGTATGGAGTGGGTGCTGC
Organism: Gemmatimonadales bacterium; assembly: GCA_037189525.1. GTDB lineage: Bacteria > Gemmatimonadota > Gemmatimonadetes > Gemmatimonadales > GWC2-71-9 > SHZU01. Next base: position 211,064 of record JBBCJC010000002.1, on the reverse strand, counting down.
GCTGGGCATTGCGCTCTACGCGCCGGTCATCGTCAAATACCGTGACGAGAAGACCGATGCCTCCGTCAAACTGGAGGAGTTACTCCGCTAACGCTCCAGTCGCGTAGTCGCGGAGGTGACAGTAGAGGTTGACCAGCTTCATCTCCGCGACGCTGGTGCAGCGCGTCATCGTCAGGTCGGGCGATCCGACCACCACGGCAAGGCACTGCGCCCGCGAAATCGCGACATTGAGGCGATTCGGGTTGAGCAGGAATGCAGCGCCGCGCGGGGCATCCTCCAGCGAAGAGGCGCACATCGAGACGATGACCACCGGCGCTTCGAGCCCCTGGAATTTGTCGACCGTCCCGATCTGGAGATCCGGAAGGGCCTGACGCAGGCGATGGACCTGCAGGTTGTACGGAGCCACGATCAGGATATCACGGGTCCGATCGAACGGCCGTTGGGTCCCCTCGATTTCGACGGTTCCACCCTCGAGCTGGTCGACGATCGCGCCGATGGCTGCGACTTCCTCTTCGCTGTCCTGAGTGTTCCCGTCGTGGTCGACATCAATCAGTACGATACCGGTCCCGCGATCGATCGGCCCCGGCTTCGACAGCTCCAGCCGATGGGTTCGGGTAATCGGTGCGCCGTGCAGGCGGTGCTCGTAGACCGCCGCCGAAACGAACTCGCAGATGTCCGGATGCATCCGCCAGGTCGTCGGCAGGAAGACGCCGCGATCGGGTGGAACGGTGGCGTGACCCTGTAGCGCGTACTCCAGGCAGGAGTCGCCACTCTCGTCGGGATGGCTGCCTTTGACCGGTTGCGCCAACTGCATCTGGTCGCCGATCAGGACGAGATTGCGCGCGGCGCTGCCCATACCGACCAGATTGGCGAGTGAGACCTGCCCGGCTTCATCGACGAAGAGATAGTCGAGTCGCGGCGTCGGTTCCTGCATATCCTCCCGCGAGAAGACCCACGCTGTCCCACCCAGCACGAGCGGGCCAGCTTCGCAGGCGCCGGCGGCATCCCCCGACTCGATCTGCGTGATTCCGTGAGCCGCGAGCGCCTCGAGCCCGTCGTCATCCTGACCGGCTTTGACCAGACGAACCGGTGTCCCGCGACGTGCGGCGTGCTCAGCCACCGTCACCATCAAATTCCGGATGGCCGAGTGACTGTTGGACGCGACACCGACGCGATGGCCGGCGTTGACCAGCGCCAGGATGACCTGGGCGGTGCTCCAGGTCTTCCCGGTACCGGGCGGACCCTGGATGCAGAGCGAGCTGTCGTCGAGGTCGGCCACGACGCGAATCAGGTCGGCGAGGAAATCGGTCGTGTCGCCGGGAATGAGCGGGCCGGATGCAGTGGACTTTCGTCGCGGCGCGCGCCGATGCAGTACGTCGATCACGGCATTGCGGTCGGAGAGCGTACGCTGAGACCAGCGGGTCACGAAACGAAAGATGCTGTCGGCAATCGCATCCGCCGAAAAGAACCGATGCTCGATGAATGTCGCGGTCTTGGGCAACTTCCCGGCGGTCGTCTTGATGACGACGAGTCCGGCGTCGGGGTCGATGCTCTCGATCGATGCTTTGATGTCGAGGTCGTGTGGCAGGCGGCCGGTGTCGCCGGCATGGATATGAAAATCCTGTTCGGTATCGAACCGATACTCGTATCCGAATGAACGCTTGATCGAAAAGGGCGGGCGCGAGGTCCGCTCCATGCCGACCAGGCAGCGATGGTCATGGACGAGCTCGTCGTCCGGCCTGGCAGCGCGATCGAACAGCTCCCACCAGACCGGCCGCGCTTCACGCCGATGAAATTGCAGCAGGTGAGCAAGCAAGACGGTCACCCGCCCGGACTCCGGGTCGGTAGCAGTCTCGGCGCGGCGCAGCAGTTCCTGCTCCAGCGGCTCTACCCTGGCCCGGCGTTCGAGCTCCTTGTCGCTCGGCGGCTTCTGGGCGTCGGCGGCTTTGATCGGCGCCCACGGGATGCCAGCCTCGGTCTGCCTCTTGCGGAGCCACTCGGCGAGTTCCCAGGTGGAGACGCAGTCGTCGCGATTGTAATCCCGAATCGCGGCCAGCCTGGGTGATGCGCGCCAATCGCCGGGCTCGCCGCTGTCGATCCAGTTCTGATAGGCCACCATCGATCCGCCGGCGGCCGTGACCGTGCCTTCGCGACGTCCTCGATAGAGCCGCTCGATGTCCTTGAGCGAGTAACTCTCCGTCCCCACCACCATACCTTGCCGAACGATGGGGTAGAGATCGACCAGCACCTCGTTGCGCAGCAGGTCGTCGAGCTCGTCTTCGCGGGTTGCGTACTTGGCGGCCAGCCGCCGGAGCGCGGTCTTTTCGTAGGGCGCGTAGTGATAGATGTGCAGCGCCGGTTGGGCTCGCCAGCGCGACCAGAGCCAGTCGACCACCGCTTCGAAGGCGCGCCGCTCGCTCAGCGAATCGTGAGCCCACCAATCGTGAAACTCGGGCGATCCGCTCTCGATCGTGACGGCGCCTACCAAGTATTCCAACCCGTCCTTGCCGAGCAGCGGGTAGCCCTCGAAATCGAGATAGACGTCATAGGGCGTGGCCGGTGGCAAGCCGCCCAGACCGCGACCGGGCCGTTCCTCCGGCGGCGGCACCACGATCCAAACAGGCCGTTCCTGGCCCCGCGAGGTGATCTGGAGACGGGCCTGTTCCTGTAAACGGTCGAAGATGCCCTGCTTGATGCGGAGGTCCGGCGGACGCGTGCCGGTGGCCAGCGCGGCCAGGGTTTGGATACCGCATTCACGGAGCCGGGCAATCTGGCTTCTGGTCACCCCGGCCAGGAGGCGAAGGTCGTCACGCCGGATCAACTCCTGCCGGGCGAAATCACTCCAGCTGCCCAAGCCACGCTCGAGGGCGGGGTCGGGCATGACCGACGGGTCGAAGCGATCCTGAAAGGCGAGAAAACGCCGCCGCAGGTGGCGATAGTAGTGGATGAAATCCGTCGTCGGATAGGTCAGCTCATCACCGGTGCCCAGAATCACGCCGAGCCGTGCCGGCAAGTGACCCTGGACACGGGCCAGCATGGCTGCGTAGCAACAGAGCTGAACCAGGAAATACGGCCGGGTCGATCGTGCCAGCTTGCTGTCCCACGGCTCGAATGCGGTCCCGTTCTCATGGGTAACGCGGCGCAGGAAGTCGGCGTAGCCTTCGAATGGCGGGTCGGCAAGGTGACCCTGAAAGATGGTTGCTTGGGCCAGGGTCAGGGCTTCGAGCGTTCGTTCGCGAGACTGGTTGTCGCGATCGATCGTGACGATCGGGCCATCGACGCCATGCAGCCGTTCGAGCACCGCGCGTTCGTGGGCATCGCCCAGGCGCGCAAAGAGCGCGGTCTCGTCCGATGGCTCATCCGCGGCGGCCGCCGCAATGTGCGCCGGGATGGCGACACCCCGTCCCGCCTCGAGACGGGCCCGGTCCATCCATGAGGCAAAGTCTCCCTCGAGAAAGACGATCAAGTCGCTCGGTGAGAAGACGAGATTGCCGTCAGGGCTGAGCTTCATGGCAGGAGACTGTCCTGGCGGTCGTTACGGGGCAAGATACCGCCTCGAGCGGCGTTGGCGCCGGGTGGCTCAACATTTCTGCACACCGAAGCGTATAATTCAGATGGTCCGGTCTCAATCCATCCCGACCGGGATCTCCGTCACAATTTGCTCGTTTTCGCGGGTTTGCCGCCGAGGTATCTCCATGATTGTACCAACCGACGTCGATCGTCCCAAAGCTCGGTCCCTGCCATCCGTCCCGGGGGCCATGATGGCCCTGGTGGCGACGGTCGTGCTGGGGGCCGCGTGTCGTCCCGCCGCGCCGGCGGCGGTCCCGACACCGAACCAGCAGGCAGGGCGTCCGAATCAGGCTGCTGCCGCTCCAGCCCCGGGGCAGGACACGACCCGGCGGGCCGCTCCGCAGCCGCCCGGTGGCGATCCGGCTCCTCGGCCGTACCGCTCCGTCATTACCCCGCAGGCCACCACCCGTGATGGTCTCTTCAAGACTCACCGGGTCGGGAGCCGGCTCTACTTCGAGATTCCGCGCCGTGAGCTGGGCCAGGAGCTGTTGCTGGTGAGCCGCGCGGCCCGGACGCCCCTCAACGTCGGCTACGGCGGCCAGCAACTCGGCCGATCCTATGTGCTGCGCTGGGAGCAGCGGGACAATCGCGTCCTGCTCCGTTCGGTGTCGTATGCGACGGTCGCCGATTCGCTGAATCCGATGTACCAGGCGGTGCGCAACTCCAACAACGACGTCGTGGTCGCCGCGTTCAACATCGAAGCGTTCGGTCCGGACAGCGCGCCGGTGGTCGATGTCTCGCGGCTGTACACCGCGCCGCCGCCGGAGTTCGGGCCGGGGGCGCCTCAGTATCGCGGCACGCCCGATCCGAATCGCTCGTTCATCGAACGGGTGCTGGCCTTCCCGACCAACGTCGACGTCCAGGCGACCATCACCTTTCCGCCGCCTCCGCAGCTGCCGGGCGCGGCGCCGGCCAATCCGTTTGCGCCGGCCGCCACCGGAACGGCGTCGGTGAGCATGTACTGGAGCATGGTCAAGCTGCCCGAGAACCCGATGATGCCTCGGCTCGCCGATAAGCGGATCGGTTTCTTTACCCTGCAGCAGATCGACTACGGTCGTCCGGAGCAGCGGTCGCAGACGCGCGAGTACCTGGTGCGCTGGCGGCTCGAGAAGAAAGATCCTAACGCGGCGATGTCGGAACCGGTCAAGCCGATCACGTACTACATCGATCCCGCGACCCCCGACTGGCTCAAGCCGTACGTCCGGCGTGGAGTGGAGCAGTGGCAGGTGGCGTTCGAGGCGGCCGGGTTCCGGCGCGCCATCGTCGCCAAGGACGCGCCGACGCCCGCGGAAGATCCGGATTGGGCGCCGGAGGATGCGCGTTACTCGGTGGTGCGCTGGCTGCCGTCGACGATCGAGAATGCCCAGGGTCCCAACGTACACGACCCGCGGACCGGTGAAATTCTCGAGTCCGACATTTACATGTATCACAACATCATGACGCTGCAGCGGACCTGGTACTTCTCGCAGGTTGCGCATCTCGACCCGCGGGCGCGGATGTGGCCGTATCCGGACTCGCTGATGGGTCGTCTGGTGGAGTTCGTGGTGGCGCACGAGGTGGGGCATACGCTGGGCTACCAGCACGATCAGAAGGGCAGCTCCACCTATCCGGTCGACTCGCTGCGCAGCGCGAGCTGGATCCGGCGGATGGGACACTCGCCGTCGATCATGGATTACTCCCGGTTCAATTATGTGGCGCAGCCGGAGGACAAGATCCCGCTCGAGGATCTGGTGCCGAAGATCGGCCCGTGGGATCTCTACATCACGCGCTGGGGCTACACGCCGATCGCGTCGGCCAGGACGCCGGATGATGAGTGGCCGACGCTGGATCGCTGGTCGCGGGAGCAGGATTCGATTCCGTGGTACCGGTTCAATATGTCGGATTCGCGCGGCGCCGATCCGGGCGACCACAGCGAGGCCGTCGGTGATGCCGATCCCGTCAAGGCGACCGGGTGGGGCATCAAGAGCATCAAGCAGATCGTCCCGCTGCTGATTCCGGCCGCGGTACGGCCCGGACAGGACTACGATGACCTGCGCTTGCTCTACGATCGTCTGATTGGGCAGTGGGCCACCGAGTTGCGGCACGTGGCCATCATGGTTGGCGGCGCCGATGCGCAGGAGGCCTATGGCGGCCAGAACGCCGATCATCGCTATAAGCCCTGGTCGCGATCCCGGCAGCGGGAAGCGGTACAGTTCCTCAATGCCAATGCCTTTGCCACGCCGACCTTCTTCCTGGTCGACGATGTGCTCCGCAACATCGAGGTCGAGGGCGCGCTCCGGCGTATCAATGCGGCGCAGGCCGGCGTGCTCGCTGCGCTGTTCAACGATCGGCGTCTGGAGCGGGTGGTCGAGTTCGAAGCCCTGGCCTCGTCGCCGCGTGACGCCTATGCGCTGACCGAGATGCTGGCCGACGTACGGGGCGGGGTCTGGAGCGAACTGTCCTCCGGGTCGGTGTCGATCGACGCCTTCCGCCGCGAGCTGCAGCGGAGTTACCTGACGCAGGCGCGCAACAAGATCCATCCGCAGCCGGTACAGCTTCCGGCCGGGCTGCCGGCGGTCTTTGCTCAGCAGTTTGCGCCCGCGCGCGCAACCAGCGACATCCGGTCCGCGTTCGGCGCCGAGCTTCGGACGCTCGAGGGCGCCATCCGCCGCGCTTTACCGCGGACGGCCGATCGGGCGACCCGGGCGCACCTGGAGGATGCCTTGGCGCAGATCGAACAGATCTTCGATCCGCGGCGTTAGGCTGGACCAATGGCGTCGCGCCCGAGGCCTGGGCGCGGCGACATTCTTGCGGGGGCAGGGTGGCTCTGGGGCTGCCACTGCCCCCGTGTTACACCTGGCGGGCGCGGCGCAATGTCGTTAGGCTGGCTGTCGGGCCGCGATCCGCAGGGGCGGATCGGCGGAATAGGGTCGATCGAGGACTGTCGACATGATGCTTTTCCCCGGATTCGAACCGCGCTGGTTCGACGTCGGTGACGTGGTGATTCATGGAGTGGTCGGGGGCTCCGGGCCGCCGCTGCTCCTGCTGCACGGATATCCGCAGACCCATGCGATGTGGCACAAGGTGGCGCCGCAGCTCGCGGAGCACTTTACCGTCGTCGCGACCGACCTGCGTGGATACGGGGCCAGCGGCAAGCCGGATGGCGGGGTGTCGCCGCCGCACTGGGCCTATTCCAAGCGGGAAATGGCCGCCGACCAGGTCCGGGTCATGGGATCGCTCGGCTACGAGAAGTTCGACGTGGTGGGACACGATCGCGGTGCCCGGGTGGCGCACCGGATGCTGCTCGACCATGAAAGCCGGATTCGCCGCTGGTCGGTGCTTGATGTGGTGCCCACGCTGACGATGTACCGCAGCACCGATCGGCGCTTTGCCGAGGCCTATTACCACTGGTTTTTCCTGATTCAGCCGGCGCCGCTGCCGGAGCGGCTGATCGGCGCCGATCCGGATTTCTTCCTGACCCGCCATCTCGGGAGCCGGCACGGCGGATTGGCGGCCTTCGACCCCGAAGCCCTGTCCCAGTATCTCCGCGCGTTTCGGAACCCGGCCACGATATACGCCAGCTGCGAAGATTATCGCGCCGCTGCTACCATCGATCTCGAACACGATGAAGCCGATCTCGGTCGGCGGATTCGCGCACCACTGTTGGTGCTCTGGGGCAAGCATGGCGTGGTGGAAACCTGCTTCGAACCACTCGATGACTGGCGGGAACACGCAACGTCGGTAACCGGGCGGGCGCTGGAGTGCGGCCACTATCTGGCCGAGGAACTGCCGGGGGCAACCGCCGCCGAACTGCTCGCGTTCCTCAAGTAGCCGCGATCCGGAGTAGGGCTCCGGATCGCGGTGCAGGCGGGGTTATCGCTTGGTCGTAGCCGCTCGTGCCTGGGCCACCAGCTCCTTCACCTCGCGCATCAGGCGCGGCCCGTGGTATGGAATGCCGTCTTTGACGGTCCACTCGATGCCGCCGGCTGGCACTTCCTTGCCGTCGATGATGGCCGTCGTGCCGGTGGGATAGAGCACCTTCAGATCTTCGAGCGGGTTGCCGTTGACCACGATCAGGTCGGCGAGATACCCGACGCGCACTCGGCCGAGTTCCGACTCCCGGCCCATGATCTTGGCATTGTTGGCGGTGGCGTGCTGAATCACTTTGAGCGGATGGAAGCCCGCTTCCTGGTGCAGCTCCATTTCGCGGATCACGCCGAAGCCGTACATCTGGTAGATGAAGCCGGCGTCCTCGCCCACCCCGATCAGACCGCCGCGCCGGCCGAAGTCGCGGAGGGCCTGCATCCAGATCCGATAGTTCTCCTTCCAATACGCCTCGTCGGTCGACGACCAGCCGATGAAGTAGGAGCCGTGATTGGCTGGGTTGGGGCGGAAGTACTCATCCAGCGTGGGGTGGAGGTAGTCCTTGAACCAGGGTTGGGTCTGCGCCCGCTGGAGATCTCTGCTTGCTTCGTAGATGACGAGCGTGGGGTTCCACGCCACGTTGCTGTCGACCATGGCCTGGAGCACCTGGCCCAGCTTGGTCTGATCCGCTTCGCGCCAGATCCGGCCGGCGTAGCGGAACCGGTCGACTTCGTCGTTGTAGTTGTAGCTCGACGGGAAATGCTGGACCCCGTCCGCAAATGCCGCATCCGGCACGCCATACCAGTGCTCGATGCTGCGGGTGCCCATGTTGATGTCGTCCCACGCGGTGGTTTCTTCGACGCCGACGTGATGCGCAATCGGCAAGCCCACCTTGCGGGCCTCCTCCTGCATGGCCGCCATCAGATCGCGCTCCATCCCGCCGATCTTGATCCCGTCCGCGCCGCCCGCCTTGACCTCGCGCACCCGGGCGCGCGCCTGCTCGACCGTCCGAATCGCCGGGCCGCGGGTGTAGCCCGAGTAGAGGACGAGACGCGGGGCCTCGAGTTGGCCGGCGGCGCTCTGTTCCTTGAGCGTACGGAACTGGGCCAGATTCCCGCCCGAGCTGACGTCGCGCACCGTGGTGACGCCGGATGCGAGCCAGAGCTTGAGCTGATAGGCGAACGGTTGCGGAATTCCGCCCCGCTCGTCCTGCAGATGGCCGTGCAGGTTGATGAGCCCGGGCAACACATATTTGCCCGTCGCGTCGATTTCCCGATCCGCAGCTGGCCGCCGGGCAGACCCGCGGCTCAAGGCCACCGGATCGAGCGGTACCATGTCGACGATCCGGCTACCCTCGACCACGATGTCGTACGGACCTTCCGCCGGCGTGCCGTTACCCTGGACCACCAGCGCATTTCGAATGGCCAGACGTCCAGCGGGACGCGCTCCATGCTCGGGAGCACGCGCCTGGGCAGCGGCGAGAGAAGGAACCAGAAGGGCCAGCAGTACGCAGAGACGGTTCATGGATCGCGGAGGTGAAGAGTGGGAGGCTATCGCGCCCGTCGCAGTGCGTCGGTGAGCGGGCGACCGTCCAGCGGCTCGGTCGGTGTCACGCCGAGCGCGCGCGCCAGGGTCGGACCGATGTCGACGGTCCGGACGAACTGGTTGTACCGCCCAGGCACGAAGGGCGGCCCGTAGAAGATCATCGGAACGTGGGAATCCTGCATGTGCGGCGATCCGTGCGTAGCGGCCACGCCGTAGTCATACATGTTTCCTCGGCCGAGGGTGACGACGGCCGCGGGTTCCATATCGGCGGGGAACATCTGGAGCCATCTGCGGGCTACGTAATCGCGCTCGAGATTGCGCTGCCGCAGATCACGGAACCGATCGACCCGTTCGACACCCGGAATCTTGATGGCGGCGGCCATGAAGGCGGCCACGATCGAATCCACCGAAATGGCGTTGGTGCCGAGTTTCACCGAATCGACGAAGAACGCGCCGCTTTCGACATCGAGGGCCGTCGTGTCGCCCCCGGCCTGGGCCACCACCGCTCGGGCCGCGGCCATGGCGGGCCGAATACGGACGCGCACACGGCCGTGCAGTTCGGGAATCGGACTGCCGCCGTGATCTGCGCTCAGTGCAAAGATGATGCGGCTCGAATCGCGGAGTTGGTACAGCGTGTCGATGAACGCGCCCAGGACTCGATCGAGACGAATGATCTGATCTCGCTGTTCCACCGATTCCGGACCGTACCGGTGGCCGACATAGTCGGTTGCCGAGAACGAAACCGCCAGGATATCGGTTGTCGGTCCGCGGCCGATGTCGAGGTTCCGGAGGCCTTCGAGCGCAAAGGCCGCGGTGATCTCGTCCATCAGTGGCGAATAACGGTAGAGGTTCATCGCCACCACCGTGTCGTGCGCAGGAATCCAGTGCGGGAACGCGAATTCCTTGGTGGTGGGGAACTCGAACATCACGGTGTCCGGCTCCGGATACGCCGAGCGATCGAGTAGCGGCATCCACGCCTTGCCCAGGTAGCTCTGCGGAATCCGGCGGGCATTGAAGGCGCGCACCCAGGACGGCAGTGTGTCGCGATACCAGGTACTGGTCGTGAAGATGCCGTTGTTGGCAAACCAGTACACGTTCTGCCGCGAGCGCCCGATCGGGAGAATCGCACCACGATCTTTGGCCGAGACGGACAGGACGCGCATGTCGGGCTCGACGGCCGTGATCCAGTCGGTCAGGGTCGTGCCGCGGAAGCGGAACGGCGACGCGGCCAGATCGCGGGCCCCGATCAGACGAACACTGGTATCGTTGACGCCGCGGAGGTTTCGGGTAATCCCCGTACTGCGCGGAAAGCGCCCCGACATCAGGCTGGCATGTCCCGGCGCCGTCTCGGTGATACCGTGATCGTGATGGGCATTGGTAAAGACGGCTCCGCCCTCGAGCAGCCGCGTAAATCCGCCCTGCAATTGCGATGCGTAGCGGGTAAAGTACGAGGGCTGCATCTGATCGACGGTGATGAACACGACCAGGCTGGGTCGTACCGCCGGTGCGGGAACCGACTGAGAAGGGGTACAGGCCTGAAGGGCGGTACCGGCAACTATCGAGAGGGCCAGACGACTGATCCGGCGCAGACGCTGCATGACATCCAGGGAAGGAGACCCCTCAATGATAGGCCACGAAGGCCGAAATCGGAACCAAAAGCGGGCCGGTCACATAACCGTGACCGGCCCGCTCCCCATTCGCCGCAGGGTCAGGCGGACGGGCTCAAATAGCGGGTTCTGAGGATGTCGAGGTGGTGGGCGACATGCCCATAGATGATGTAGCCCAGGGCGCGGACGGAGATCTCGTGCCCGCTCGCCGTGCCGCGGCGGGTGGGCGCGTCGTCAGGCAGTCCGGTGAACAGGGTCGTGGTCGCGTTTCGCACCGTGAGCCACTCGTCGACCAGCGTCACGAAGAGCCGTGCATTGAAGTGGCCGGCAGGTACCCAGGCATTTTCGTCGAAGCTGGGCAACGGGTTCGGGTCGAGCCGGGCGAAACTGAGCGCCCGATAGCTGAACACTCGCTCGGCGTCGATCAGGTGACCGAGCACTTCCTTGATGGTCCACTTGCCAGGTGCGTAGGCGGTGGCGGCCCGCTCCTCCGAAACGTCTTGCAGCAGGGCATTGACCTCCGTCATCTGACCGCCCAGGAGGAAGGCCAGGTCGCCGCTGCCGACCTGGGCGACATAGCGCTCGTAGAACGGCGCGTACTCGTCTGCCTCCGGGCGATCGTAACGCGGAGCGGTCATGACGTCCTCTTGATGAATTTGAGGTTCTGTACCCGTCCGGCCGACATCACGAATCCGTCGATCCGGCCGTTGCGCCCTTTGGTAAAGCGGAGTGAACCGGCGCCGCGCCGAACGAAGGTGTCGTCGGCCGACCGTGTCAGTGTCATCTTCGGTCCGCCCCGCACCTGAATGGCAAGGGCAGTGTCCTGAACGGTGACCAGATAGGTCGCGTCGAGTTCGTCGCTGTAATAGGAACCGGCAAAGGTCGCGAGCGCGGTCGTGATCCTGCCCTCGCCTGCGGCGGCCGGCCGGCCTTGTCCGGGGCCGCCGCCCTGCTGCGCCTGGGCCGCCTGCTCCGGAAGCCGGAGCAGCACGCCGGCAACCTGCCGACCGAGCGCGACCGGATTGGCGTTGGCCACGTTGCAGAGGACCGCGATCGACAGGTTCGCATCGGGATAGCGCGCCAGGAAGGTCCGGTACCCGCCGGTTGCTCCGCTGTGCTGGACTTCGCGCTGACCGCGATGGGTGCCGATCATCAACCCCGAGGAGTAGTCGATTTCCGTGCCGGTGGTCAGCTTCTGCTTGGCGTGCATCGCTTCGATCCACCGCGGACCCGCCACGCTGCCTCGATCCATTTCACGGTTCCAGATCAGCAGGTCGCCGACGGTGGTCAGGAGGCCGCCGGCTCCGTAGACGTGCATGAACGGCGCGGCAATGGCAAAGCCGCCGTCGACCGGTTCGTACGCGCCGGCGCGGCCGGCCACGACCCGGTTCCAGTCGCTGCGCCAGCGGGTGCGGGTCATGCCCAGCGGCTGGAAGATTTCCGTGGACGAATACTCATCCAGCGTCCGTCCGGTCACCCGCTGGACCAGGTCGGCCAGCAGCAGGTAGCCGGAATTACTGTAGAGAAACTGGGAGTTCGGCGGAAAGTTCAGTTCACGCTGGCGATAGATCATCGCCAGGGACCGATCCATCGTGAAGAGATTCTCGCCGACGGTTTCACCCGAGAGATTGAACAGGGTCCACATGTCACGGATCCCGCTGGTATGGTGAATCAGCATCCGGACCGTGACCGGCGCGCCGTAGTCGGGCAGCTCGGGGATATATGTCCGGACCGGGGCGTCCAGGTCGAGCTTGCCCTCGAGTGCAAGCTTGTTGATGACACCGGCGGTGAACTGCTTCGCGACCGAACCGGATTCGAGCACCGAGAACGGGGTGAGCGGCGCGCCGAGCTCGATGCTCGCCATGCCGTACCCCTTGCGATAGAGCTCGTTGCCGTTGCGGTCGACACCGAGCACGCACCCCGGCGTGTCGGTCCGATTCATGGCGGCAAAGATCCGATCGACCTGCGCGGCCGTATCGGACGGCAACTGGGCCAGGGAGGGGCGAGCAATGGTCAACAACAGTGCGGCGGCAACCGCAATCGGTTTCGAGAACACGATGACTCCGGGACGACGGGCTTGGGTTGAGGCAGACTCCGGGACACGATCCGGCACGTGCTGATTCAAGATATCATCCCGGCCGGCGGGCGTTAGGGTCGCGGCCGGACGCGCTGGCGCCGAACGCGTCAGTGGGTCAGCCGGACGGCCCGGTGTGTCGTGGCGGACTCGGCGCCGCTCCGAATTTCGAGGACGATCAGGTAGCGGCCCGGCCCCAGTCGCTCGAGGTCGAGTTCGAAGGCCCGTCCCACGGTGGCGCCGGCCGACGGCGAGCCGGTCCATTCGAGCGTGATCGGAGCGTCCTTTCGTACCACGCTGAGGCCCTGGCCCAGTCGCCCCAGCAAACCGCGGCGGACCGGAGAGACGGAGACAGCCACGATGACCGAGTCGCTGGCGGCGCTGGTGGTTTCCCAGTAGATCCCGACCGGAGTCCGGCGCGACACCTGGTTGCTGGGCAAGGCAGTGGTCGCCGCCGCCTCGAGGGTCGTCGGCAGCTCATCGCCGGGGGCAAAGAGTAACAGGTCGGACAGGATGATCGGGGCGCTGCGGTCGATGGGAGCAAGATACGCTCGGCCCCGGAGATACTGGCGTCCGCCCAGGCCGGCGAGTTCGATGCTGGCGGCCAGGACCTCTCCCGCGATGGCGACCCGGAGGCCGGACAGACTCGTGGTCGAGTCTCGCCGATCGACTGCGACGTCATCGGGCCCCGCTCCGACGGCCAGGGCGATGTCGAACGGGCCACTTCGACCGAACTTGGTCCCGGGGTCGATGGATCCGACTACGATCGAGGAATCGCCGCGGGGAAACCGGGCCAGCTGGAACGCATCGGTCGATTCGAACCGGTCGATGTAACCGGGACTGAAGCGGGAACGCGGGCGGTCCGCCTCCAGCACATCGATCCAGGGAGGGTCGTCGTCCTCGCGGGCGAGATCCGGAAGAAACGGATAGGCCGGCGCGCGCTGATGGCCGACGACCGATGGCCCTTCGGGCGATCGGAAGCGATGGTCCACGATCGAGAACCGGCGCGACCAGCCGTAGCGGAGCACCAGTTCCTCCATGTCCCGTCCCCAGGCAATCGCGTAGGGCGACCGGCTCACACCGCCTAACGCCGCGACCACCCGTCGCGACAGGAGCTCGGACCGGATCACGTTTCCCGGACGGCTCAGCAACGGCTTGGCCAGCCAGAGGACGGTATCGCCCAGCGCCAGGCGGGCATCGCAGTCGAGCGCTTCGAAACGGGCTGCCAAGGCCGGTTCCAACACCTTGGTCCAGTCGGTCCAGTCGCAGCGGAGTGTGCCGGGCATGGCGCCAATTGCCCGGCGGAAGGCGGCGTCGGCGTCCTCGTCACGTTCGAACACGTGCAGCGCGAAGCCGCGGATGGCCTCGCACCACCAGGCGCTGGCGCCGCATCTGGCAGCAGCGGCCAGCGCGGAATCCCGTTCGCCATGCTCGACCAGATACCGGACCAGCTGGCCCGACAACCAGATGCTTTCCGGCTGCTCGGCGGTCGTCTCGCGGAGCGTGCTCAGCAACCGCATCCGCCGTTCGAGCAGCGAGAGCGATTCCGAGGGAAGTGTGGTATCCCGGTCGTCGTACCAGTAACAGAAGCGGCCGATTCGCTCGTCGCAGCGTCCGCCGCCGCCCCCGGTCGCCGGCAGGCGAAATCGTCGGTCCCGCTCGAAGGAGGCTTGCGCAGCTACGCCCCGCCGCTCGGCCGGCGTGTCACCCGGCTCCACCAGCCGGCGAAGGTCGATCGGCTCCTGCAGCAGTAACAGGGCGGCAATCCAGGTGAGCCCCACCCGCGCTCCTCCCTCAGGTGCGTCGTTCCGAGCCCGGTATCAGGATCGGAACAGGTGGTCGAATCGGCGCTTGAACTCCGCTTTACGCGTGCCCGGCTGGCGTCCGGCGAGACCGCGGCACCGGGTGGCGGCATGGCCGTCCCATCCTTCCGGCCACGACTTGAAGACGAGTTCGCGGCAGGCCGGACAGCGCACTTGCCGGCCGACCACCTGGTCGGCGCGCAGTTCTTCGGCGTTGAGGATGATGCCGTTCGCGTCGGCGCGTGGGAGTAATGATCCCTGCGGCGCCACCGGCTCGATCGGCACGGTGCCGACCAGCAGTTCGAGGCCCAGGGCGCAGGCGGCCGTCAACTGATCGAGCGGCAGCTGGCGATGGCGTTCATGGAAGGTTTCGAGTGTCCCGCCCCGGTCGAGGTGGTCAATCAGCTGCTGAACGGGGATCTTCGTGCCCGCAAAGACGGGCGTCCCTCGCCGAATATCGGGCGCGCGGCTCACCACCTGGTGGACGGCGCGCATGATCGGCGGCGGTCAGTGACTCCGCAGCGAGCGGGCAATCAGCCCGATACCCGCTGCGAGTGCTCCGAGCATCAGGAGCGTGTTGAAGAGGGACGTGGGTTGGAAGAAGATCCGCAGGTTGACGATGATGCCGAGCAGGATGATCAACCCGCCGGCGGCGGTCAGCAACCAGCCCCAGGGCGAACGGCCGTTGAAAAAGAGCATTCCGATCCCGATGAGGAGCGGGATCAGCGACAGACCAAAGCCGCTGTAGCCCCAGATCTGCCAGACACCGGTATGGACGGTGACCTGGTTCAGGACCAGGTAGCCGCCGCCGATGACCAGAGCCAGGCCGATGAAGAATTCGCCCAAGCCGCCCGAGGTCCCGCCGGGCCCGACATGTTTCGCCGTGTCGTCCGTCATACTGCCTCCGGTTAAGTCGGCGTGTTGGCTGTGGTAAACCCCTGCCGTGCTGCCTCGTCAGCAGGTCGGACATCAGAATGCTAACTCGACTTCGAACGGCGGTCGAGGCGTGATGGATTGCGGGGTGCTGCCCGTGGAGAGGTGTTGGGTCGGAGCATGAAGCGGGTTCAGGATGGCGCAGGCGACTGGAAGGTCTGGAGTGATGGATCGACAACGACGGCGACGGCGGTGGAGGAAATCATTCTCATTGACATTCGATGCATCGATGTTCATTGTATAAGTGGGGTGTTTGTCGTTGCCTCCGCTGTCATCCGTAACCCTTGTCGTCCGGTCGCCCGCCCATGCCTCTCGACCTTCTTCAGGGTACGCTCGATCTCCTGATCCTCAAGGCCCTCAGCTGGGGTCCCGCCCACGGCTATGCCATTGCCCGCTGGATCGAGCAACTCACCGACCAGGCCCTCACCGTCGGTGAAGGCTCGCTCTATCCGGCTTTGCACCGGCTCGAGGCCCGCGGCGCGATTGCGTCCGAGTGGCGGGTCTCGGAGCGCAATCGCAAAGCGCGCTTTTACCGGCTCACGGTTCGGGGTCGCAAGGCGCTGCGCGAGGAGTCTGCCGAGTGGTCGGGATTTGTGAACGCGGTGGGCAAGGTGCTCAAGGCCAACCAGCAGCCGGCCTCATGACCGACGGCGGCTGGCGCCGGGTGCGGCGTATTCTGCGGCCTGACCTTCCCGCGGAAGTCGATACCGAGCTGCAGTTCCACGTCGAGGAACTCGCGCGGGAGTTGGAGGCCAGAGGGATGCCGGCCGAACAAGCACGGGCGGAAGCGCTCCGCCGATTCGGATCGGTGGGAGGTTCGGCAGGACTGCCTCGTGATCGACGGCGCCCAGCGCCAGCGCCGCCGTCGTCGGGAACGGGTCGGCGACTTCCTGGCCGACCTGCGTTTCGCCGCCCGACTGCTGCGTAGTAGCCTGGGCTTCACGCTGCTCGCCGTCGCCTGCATGGGGCTCGGGATCGGCGTTACCGCGACGATCCTGAGCGTCGCCCACGCCATCCTCGTCCGCCCGCTGCCGTACGACCGGCCGGAAGAGCTGGTCGCAGTGTACTCCAAAGCGCCTGAGCGCGGTATCCGCGCCTCGAACATCTCGTACGCCGACTGGCGGGATCACAACCGCACCTTCGCATCGCTGGGGATGTACACCTGGTGGACGCTCGCGTTCACCGACGGCGCCGGCGATGCGGAGCGAGTCGACGCCGCGGCGGTCACCGCCAATCTCTTCCCGTTGCTCGGCGCGCGTCCGATACTCGGCCGCACCTTCACGGCGGACGAGGAACGCTCCGGCGCGGAGCGCGTGGTGCTGCTCGGCCACGGACTCTGGACCCAGCGCTTCGGCGGGGACTCGAGTGTCGTGGGCCGAGCCGTCCAAGTGGACGGGATGCCGCACGTTGTCGTCGGGGTCATGCCGAGGGGCTTCGCCTTTCCCGATCGGGAGCGGGCCTGGGTTCCCTTCATTCCCGACCCGAACGACGGGCATGGCAACCGGGGCAATGCCGGCGCGCTCGGACGGCTCCGGCTTGGGGTCACGTTGGCGGCGGCCCAGGCCGACCTGGATGTGATCATGCAGCGGCTCGAGCGCGAGCTGCCCGACCAGAACCTCGGTTGGCGCGCCGACCTGATGTCGCTTCGCGACGACCGGGTGGGAGACCTCCGTCGCCCGCTCCAGGTGTTCCTCGCGGCGGTGGGGTGCGTGCTGCTGATCGTCTGCGCCAACATCGCGAACCTGCTTCTGGTGCGCGGTGCGGCCCGGGAACGCGAGATGGCGGTTCGGGCCGCGATCGGCGCCGGCCGCCGCCGCTTGGTGCGCCAGCTGGTGGTGGAGAGCCTGGCGCTCGCGATGTTAGGCGGGCTCGTGGGCCTCGGCGTCGCGGCCGGCGGGATCCGGCTCTTCGCGCTCGCGTTCCCCGGTGGTCTCCCGTTCGACCTCACCCTCCGGCTCGACCCGGCGAGTCTCGCGATCACCGCGGGCATTACGGTGCTGACCGGGCTCGTGGTGGGGGTGATCCCGGCGCTCAGGGCCACCAAGCTGGACCTTGCCGGTGCGTTCCGGGAGCGTGCCGCGGGTTCCCTCCGGTCTCGGCACGCCGGACGGCTTCGGTCCGGGCTCGTGGTGCTCGAGGTCGGCCTCTCGGCCACGCTGGTGATCGGGGCGATGCTGCTCCTCAAGTCGTACCGCGCCTACACCACCTCCGATCTGGGATTCGACCAGCAGGGTATGCTGTCGGTGCGCATCACGCTTCCCACAGCCCGATATCAGACCCCGACGGAGCGGGGGACGTTCTTCGCGACCCTGCTCGAGCGACTGGCCGCGCTGCCCGGTGTCGAAGCCGTCGGATCGGCCGACGGCCTGCCGTTCAGTGGTTGGGACGTGAAAGCCGGGATGTCGATCGAGGGCAAGCCGCCGCGCCCCCCGCACGATCCGCTCGACATGCACTTCCTGTCGGTCTCGCCCGAGTATTTCCGGGCCATCGGTGTTCCGCTGCTCGGCGGCCGCTGGGTCGATCAGACCGACGTGGGCACCGTTGGGGACACCGGATCGTGGCAGCCGCGGGGCCGCGTCGGGATCGTCAACGAAGTGCTGGCCCGCCGCGAATTTCCGAACGAGGATCCAGTGGGCAAGCGGATCAAGTTCGGCGACCACACCTCGAGCGAGCCCTGGATCACCATCGTGGGCGTCGTCGGCGAGTTCCAGCACTTTCGCCTTCCGGAGCCGATGGGGCCGGCGATCTATTTCCCCTTTTCGCCTCGCCGCGCCGGAACCAGGCGCTCGCGATCCGCACCACCCTCGACGATCCGATCGCCCTGATCCCCGAGGTGCGCCGAGTGGTGCGGGAACTGGATGCCGAGGTACCGCTCTACGAGGTGGGGACCTTTGAGCAGACGGTCTCGCGGGCGTTCTGGCGCCAGCGGCTCCAGGGCCAGGTGGTCGGTCTCTTCGCGACGATGGCGCTGGTGCTCGCCGCGCTGGGAATCTACGGCGTGGTCTCGTATGGTGTTGCGCAGCGGGCCCGTGAGTTAGGCATTCGCGCTGCCATCGGCGCCACGGCCGGCGATCTCTCCCGACTGGTGCTGGGCCAGGGTGTCGTGCTGGCCGGGCTCGGCATCGCCATCGGCTGGGGGTGGCGTTCGTCGCCAGCCGCTGGTTGGAGAGCCTGCTGTTCGGAGTGCAGGCGAGCGATCTCCCGACGTTCATCACGGTACCGATCGCGCTTGGTGTGGTGGCATTGCTTGCGAGTTGGATTCCCGCGCGCCGCGCGGCGCGGGCCGATCCGCTGGTAGCGATCCGCGCCGAGTGAGGGTGGTCCTCCGACCTCCGTTCCGGCTCCGACCGGGCGTAGATCAAGAGCGGTCAGCCTGCGGAGCCCGTCCACGAAAGCCAATGACAGCGCAGTCGAGGATCGGCATCGTGGCCGAGCGGATCACACCCGGGGCCACAGAGGATTGGACGCCGGTGCTATCTTAGTCGTTCACCCGTTCGCAACCGGTCGTTCATGTCACTCCGCGCTCTCCTCGCCGCGGCACTGCCACTGATGAGGTCGGATGGAGATCAAGGTCGTCGGACGCTAGCAGTGTTGCTTCGGTGTTTGTTTCAGGGCCGAATGGCCGTATTGTATGGCATGGATGGAGATTCTAGCTTGGGATTGGTAGGTACGCTAGAGAGCGCCTCTTTGAAGGAGTGACCAATGCTTCGCATGTCCCCCATCCGTGTAATCGTTCTTCCGTTACTGTTGGCGTCGGCGGTCACTGCTTGCATTGAGTCGGATGACCCGACTCAAAATTCTCCTGATAGTAAACAGGGTCGGGGATTGACGCCTTCTTGGGCGATCGGATCCAAGGATGCCCAGGGCGCTATCCCAACGTTTCCGGAGATGCCGGCCCGATTTCCATCCATTCGATACGACGTCGGCGAAGAACTGTCCGACGCGGAATTGTTGAGTCGGATTAACGAGTCGAACGGCGGCGTTATTGTGGGGATCAAGGCAATCGATGCTCCACTGAGTCGACTGTCCGGTGTAACGTCGAGTGTATCTAGAGCGGAAGTTATCGATGCGATTGGCGAGCTTGAGTCGCGAGGGCTACGCATAGTTCGGACCTTTGCGAGTTTCCCCGCCGCTGCAGGAACGATTGATCCCAGTGCGGCTCTAGCCTTGCGAGAGTTGCCTTTTGTTGACTACGTAGTGGAATCTGGAAATTATTCTCAGGGAGCCTCTGCTGGCAGTAGCGCGTTGTTCAGTCAGACAATCGACTGGGGAATGACCAAGATCGGTGCTTCAAATACCTGGGCATACACTTCGGGTAGTGGCGCGACAATTACGGTCATCGATTACGGCTTGGATAGCGTGCATATCGTATCAGGTGATGGCCCTGCGAACTCGATATTCAATCTGCAATGCTTGTACGCGAGTGATCCGCCGAACGTTACCAGCTGCTATCACTCCTCCTCAAATCACGGGGTTCATGTTGCGGGCATTGCTGCAGCTCGGGACAACAGTATCGGCTATGTTGGGGTTGCTAGCGATGCCAACGTGAACTCTATCAGAGCCTGTGGTCCCTCGGGGTGTTCAGATGCTGCGCTTATCGGTGCGATTGACTGGACGACTACGAGCAGTATTCCTCGTCATGTAGTCAACCTCAGCCTGACGAGGAACGGTGCTCATACACCGCTTTCGATCGCGTTGGCGGCTAGCGCAGCAGCAGGAAATGTTATTGTTGGCGCTGCGGGTAATAACCACGAGTGCGGAGGCTCTGGCGTCAGTGCGGGTGTCGACTGCTACCCGGCACGATATACGTCCGTCCTGTCGGTCTCCGGAACGACATCGGCTGACGGGTTCGCCTCGAATGTGTTTTGTAGCGATTTCACGTACCACAAGTCGAACTATGGTCCTGGTGTTGATATCTCCGCGCCGTTTGAAGCCACTAACATGATCGCCAATGGGGCGTACTTCTCCCTGTGCGGTACTTCTATGGCTTCACCGCATGTTGCAGGTGTAGCTGCTTTAGTTTGGGCATACAATCCAGGATTCACATCGTCACAAGTTCTTGGTCGCCTAACCTCAACCGCTGCCGATTTCGGGTCGCCTGGTCGCGATGATAGTTTCGGGTATGGACGCGTTCAAGCGTTACTTGCCGTTTTGGGCTCTCTAGGCGCGTATATTAACGGTCCGAGCTTTCCTACGGGCGGGCTAGATGTTTGGACTGCAGACGTAACGAACGGCGTTGGTACGATCAACTACGCGTGGGAGCGTCGGGATGCATGCAGTCCGACTTGGGTCTCCGTTGGGTCCAACTCGTCGACCTATAGTGAGTATACGAGCTTGAGCGATCAGTTCGTTTTACGAGTGACGGTCACATCCGCGGGTCGTACAACAAGCAATATCCAGATGATTGGTGGTTTCGCGATCTGTTGAGTCAGGTTCTAGGATGAGAATTTTCTACACGTCTCTGTTACCTGGGGTCTTTGGGATGCTTCGCCCAATCGTTATTGGGAGCTGCGTATGGCTGATTGCTTGCTCGACAAATCCATCGGAGTGGGAAGTTGTCATCAATCGGAGGGTCGCTCGGATCGAGGTCGACGCATCGGCGGTCCGAAGCCACGAGATGGTTTTCTCGTGGATTTACTATCCGGTTGGCGATCCCGAGCTTCTCGAGCACGAACGACATGAGATCATCTTCGAAACGTCGCGCGGAGATCGTGAGGTGCTTCGTGCTCCTCCAACCGAGCTTCTGATTGGCATCAAGAATGGTCATAGTATAGACGAAGTAGTTCAGCTTTTGCCCGGAATCCATGCTCAGTTCGTGACCTCGCTTCTTCAGGGTCGGGCAATCCACATTCGGGTCGTAGGCCCATTGGGTTGGAAAGAGGCCGCCAAGATCATTTCGCGATGGTCTTCGGTCGACTGGGTCGAGAATAGCTATCGTAGGGCTTGGGGCCCCGTTCCGGCGGGACAGTACGGTGACTTTGCAGTCGCGGCGGTAGGAGGTTCGGGGGTGCCCGGTGACTACCGACTGCAGGTACAGGCGGGAGACACCGTTTGGGCGCGCTATGTCCAACCCACGGGAGAGGTGCTCTCGGCATGGACCACGATCCCCGCGCAATAGCCTGTCGGGCGTAGGTCCGCTTATAAAGCGCTCCGCGTTACTCCAAGCGGAGCGCTATCTTAGTGAGTCCCCCTTCCGTGACCGGTTCTCATGGCTCTCCGCGCCTTTCTCGTTGCGGCACTTCCGCTTGTTGCGATTGTCCCGCTGATAGGGCAAGACCGCCCGTCCACACGCGACTCGACGCCGAAAGTCCTGGCCGTACCTGGACTGCGCCACGGACCCAGCATCTTTCCGCTGACCAGCTATCCCGAGACCAAACCGCTGGTCGAGGGACAGATGGATTTCAAGCACTACCATACCTCGGTCGAGGTGGAATGGTGGATGCACGAGTGGGCCAAACGGTATCCGGAGCTGGTGGACCTCTACGAAGTGGGTGAGAGTTTTGGCGGTCGGACCCTCTGGCAACTCACGCTCACCAACAAGAAGACCGGCAAGCACACCGATAAGCCCGCCGCCCTGTTCGATGCGGGGCGGCACTCGGGCGAGATTTCCAGCACGGAATCGGCGCTCTACCTCGCCTGGTACCTGCTCGAGAACTACGGCAAGGATCCGGAGATCACGGCCCTGCTCGATCAGAAGGCCATTTACGTCCGACCA
This sequence comes from Gemmatimonadales bacterium, assembly GCA_037189525.1. Taxonomy (GTDB): domain Bacteria; phylum Gemmatimonadota; class Gemmatimonadetes; order Gemmatimonadales; family GWC2-71-9; genus SHZU01. Next base: position 188,975 of record JBBCJC010000002.1, on the reverse strand, counting down.
CTCAACAATCCGGATGGCTCGGACCTCTACCGGCTCACCGCGCAAACCAATCGCAGCAGTGTCCGACCGCACGACTCGGATGGGGACGGCTTGCTCGACGAAGACCCGGGAGAGGACCTCGATAGCGACGGGTATATCCGCCAGATGCGCCAGCGGGTCGAGATGGGCAAGGGCGACTACATCCAGGATCCCAAGGATCCCTCGGGCCGCGCGATGAAGCGGGTGCGAACCGGCACCGGCGATTGGAAGGTCTGGAGCGAAGGGATCGACAACGACGGCGACGGCCGCTACAACGAGGACGGGATCGGCGGGCTCGACCTCCACCGCAACTACCCGTCCAATTGGCGGCCCGAACCGGGGAGCGACGTCACGGGGCGAGGCTGGACCCAGTTGGGCGCGGGCGAGCATCCGTTATCGGAGCCGGAGACGCGTTCGCTGGTGCTCTGGTTGCTGCGCCATCCGCACGTCGGCGTGGTCAACTCGATGGACACGGCGGTGCCGATGCATTTACGCGGTCCCTCGGTCTGCGAAGAAACCGAGTGCATCATGCCGTCCGACCTCGTCATCTATCACCACATGGATTCGGCCGGGCTCAGTTTCACCGGCTATCCGTGGGCGGGCGACGTCTACCGGACCTACGCCACCCGCCGCGCCATCAACCCGTTCACCGGCGATTCGACGCGTCCCTCGCCGCTGTTCGGCCATGGCCCGGACTGGGGCTACGCCGATTTCGGCGCCGTCTGGTACGGAGACGAGATCTGGCACGGCGGCCGCGAAAAGGACTACGACGGGGACGGCGATATCGACGAATGGGAGGTGCTCCGCTGGTGCGACGAGCGCTTCAACGGGACCTGCTTCAAGCCGTGGACTCCGTTCGATCACCCGCAGCTCGGCAAGGTCGAAATCGGCGGCTTCAACCCGAAGTTCTTCTCGCAGAATGGCCCGCCGGAGGTGCTGGAGGAGTGGGCCCGCAAACAGGCCATGTTCAATCTGTACATGGCCAAATCCCTTCCGCAGCTGTCGATCCCTTCGGTCAAGGCCTCCCGCCTGACCCGCGCCGCCGCCGACTCGGCCACCCATGAACTGGTCGTAACGGTCCGCAACGCCGGCCGCTTGCCGACCGCGCTGGATCAAGCCAAAAAGGTCAAGATTGTGCGGCCCGACCGGCTCGTGGCCGAGTTTGCCAAAGGAAGCAAGAGCCGGACGGTCGGCAGAGCGCCGGAGTTCTGGATGGGTGGCAACGAGACCAAAACGATCCGACTCCGGATCAAAGCGGGCGCCGAGACCGCGGATCGTTCCCTGACCGTTCGGTTGCTCAGCACACGTGGCGGGGTCGTCGAGTACAAGGTCGACCTGCCTTGACTCACGGAACGTAGCGTCGGGAGGGACGAGGGGGCGCGGGGCGGGGCGCGGCGCTTGGCGCTGCAGTCGCACTCGATCGGTGGGATCACAGACCGGGTACCGTGCGACTGACGCGCTGGCAGCGCCGCGCCCCCTCGTCCCTCCCGACAGAACAAAGATTCAGTCCTCGATAACGACTCCAGCATTGCGCAGGTACCGCTCGGCCAGCGTTTCCGCGCGGTCGTCGCGGCGCTCGATGGCTTCCAGGCGCAGCTGGCGGAACTCGTCGACCAGGCGCGGGTCGCCCCAGAGGTACCCGGTGGCGGCTTCGGCGCTCCCCGTATCGCCAGCGTTGGCGCCGGTCAGCAAGGCCCGCGCGGCGGCCATCGGGTAGGCCGGATCGTCGGGGGCCGGCAGCGAGTATCGCGGCGCGGCCCCATCGCTGTCTTCTTTGACGAATGCTCGTGACATCGCTTGCTCGATCGGTCCGGAGTTACTGGCCTGGCCGGTAGCGCCGGATGGCCTGCTTCTCGACGTCGGCCCGCGTGTACGCAATCGGCTTGAACTCGCCGCGCGCAAACATCGGCGCCTGGTCGCCGTAGTAGGGTGACGACGGATCGTTGCTCTGCCCGTACGCGAGCACCGAGTACGCGCGGGGCGTGGCGCCGAACTCCACCGCGAGGATCCAGCCGTCGCCGCCGGACACCCGCCGTTTGCCGTCGGGGTCGTCCTGGAAGGCCAGGGTCCGGAAACATCCCATCACACCGAGACAGCCGCCGACCGGCACATCGTGGTTGGCAATGCGGACGCGATGGACCTCACCCCAGGGCACGTCGATGCGGCCCCACCGGGTCGTGACCGAGTCGACCGCCTGCGCCAGCGCTTCGACCGCCGCGGTCGGATTGGCCAGCCCGCGTGGCGTCGTGGTCGGTTCGGTGATGGCCCACTGCGTAGCAAACGGCTGCCGCGTGGAGCGGGAGTAGAGCCGCCACCACATCTCGAAGAGGACGCCCCCGCGCTTGTCGGGGTCGGTGGTGTTGTCCCACTGTTCGAGCAGGGCGGTCGCTTCACGAATTTTGCCGTTCGACGCAGCTGCCGCCGCGCGGAGCAGGTCGGGTTTGATCCGCTCGGCGAGCAGCATCCGGGTGCTGTTCTTGAGCTGGAGCACATTCTCCAGCGTCAGCTTGCGGCCCTGCGTGCCGATCAGGTCCGCGCCGAGCTGGCTCCTGAGGCTCAGGCTGGGCGCCTCGATGTTCGGCGGGTAGTTTGCCGGGTCGAGCGGCGCCAGCAGGTTGGTGAAGTGCGGCGACGAGTTCTCCTGATGGACGTAGCCGCCCGGCGGGTTCTTGACCTTGGGCAGCGAATCGTACGGCACCAGCTGCGACCAGATCTGCCGGCTCGACGTGACCGCGACGACCGTGGAATCGCCGCCGGAGGGATGCGGCAGCGCAGGCAGCGATCCGTTCCAGACGTAGAAGATGTTCCCCGCTCGGTCCGCATAGGTGAAGTTGGAGCTCGCCCGCGCCCGCATCGCCACCGCGGCCTCCCACTCGGCGAGCGTCTTGGCGTGCATCATCCTGAGGAACTGCTCGCCGCCGCGGTGTTCTCCGGCGCCCGCCGCTTTGAGGATGAACGCCTGACCACCGGCGCGCTCCACCACCGGCCCGAACGGCGAGGTCCAGCTCCGACGGGTTTCCGACGAGAATCCGGGCCCGTTCCGGTACTCGACCGTCACGTCGACCGGTTCGAGCGGCACCGGGCGGTCATCGATCAGGATGTGGTCGACCAGTCCCGGCGCAAGCGGCACCGCGTAGAGCTCGTCCGTATCCACGTTGTTGTTGGTCGTGGCCCAGCCGAGATCCCGATTGAAGCCGCCGACCACGCCGAACGGACTCCCGATCCGGAAGTCGCCGTAGAAGTCGAAGCGGCCCGGCACCACGACGTGCGCCTCGTAGTACCCGGCGGTCCACGCCAGGTGCGGATTGCGGAGCAGGATCGCCCGGCCCGACGCCGTCCGGCTCGGCGCCACGGCCCAGGCGTTGGAGCCGTCGACCGGCCCTTCCCAGCCTGTTGGGAAGCCACTGAGGGCCTCGCCGGAGGGACCGCCGGACCCGGACCCGCCGCTAGATCCCGATCGGCCGAGCGCTCGCTGCACCAGCCGCCGGGCAGTCATGGGGTTGCCGCCGCCGCCCATCTCCCGGGCCAGCACGTCCCACCCGGTAAAATCGGGCTCGATCGCGGGGTTGAAGCGGCCCCGGTTGGCGCGGATGAAATCGTTGATCGCCACGGCAAAGCCGTCATAGACGTCCTGCGTTGCCCGTTCCAGGGTCGGCCAGCGGCGGATAGCCTCGGCGTGGATCGGTCGCCGTCCGAAGTCGCCGTCGAGGCTGTCGCGACCGAAGGTTCGGCCCATCTGGCCGCGACCGCTGACCAGGCCATGCACGACGCGGGTGCCATAGTCTTCCGCCTGGACCCAGCCGAGTCCGTAGCCGGCGGCCCAGAGATTGTCCGCATAGATGTGCGGCACGCCGTACGCGGTCCGAATGATCTCCGGCTTGGGTGCCGAAGCCTGGGCGTTGAGAGCGGCAGCATCGGCTCCGCACCAGGCTGCCAGCGCGAAAGCGATGAGACGGGAACGGCGCATACCGGGCCTCCATGGGTGTGCGATCGGATCAGGCCGCCCCGTCACCCCTAGATGGAGGAACGGGTCAGGCACTGAGATCAGGCGAAGTGATTGAAAATACGCCACTGACGTGGCCGGGTTATGTCGAGTCCGAATCAATGCTAGCATTGAAACGGGCCAGCATCCATGCCGGGCGGCCTCCCCGAGTTTCCGAGAGGATCTGTTACGGAAGAAAGGCGGAATTCCGATGATGAAACACCATCACTCGATTGGCGGTGAGAGCCTGGTGACCGGATTGCTTGGCGCCGGCGCCGTCGCGCTCTGGTTCCTGGTGGTCGACACGCTGGCGGGCCGGCCCTTCGTGACGCCGAGCATCCTGGGTCAGGTAATTCTCTTCGGTCAGACCACGCCTGTGACGGAAACGGTTCAGTGGTCGGCGGTGGCGGCGTATTCCGCGCTCCATGTGGCGGCCTTCCTGGTCATCGGCGCGGTTGCCACGCAGCTCGTGTTTCTGGCGGATCGGCATGGCATCTTCCGGTTCGTGCTGTTGATGGGGTTCATCGCGTTCGAAGTGTTCTTCTACGGACTCCTCAACATGTTCTTCCGGGGCACGGAAGGGCTTTTCCCGATGTGGTCGGTCTTGGCGGCCAACACGCTGGCGGCCGCGGTGATGGCGTGGTATCTGGTCCGGAAGCATCCGGCGCTCCGGCGGGGCATGGCGCGGGAGCCGCTGGGTGCAGCTCCCGATCCGACCTACCGCCCGCCGGCTGCGGATGACCACGAACCGTCGGGAATGGCATCCGGCCGCCTGCGCTGACGACCGGATGCGAAGCGAGCGACCAGCCGATTCTCAGGGACGAATCGGCTTGTCGTCCTGCTTGAGGGCCTCCGGAATGACCCACTGCCCGGTGCCATAGCGGCGCTGCCGCGGCCAGACTTCGTCGAGGGTCTCGTCGTCATAGACCACGCCGCCCTTCACGACGTACTGGATATCGGTCGTATTCCGGATGTTGGCGAGCGGATCCGAGTTGAGGATCATGAAGTCGGCCAGCTTGCCCACCTCGATCGACCCCAGATCCCGCTCCTTCCCAATGAATCGCGCCCCATGCAGGCTCGCGATTTCGAGCGCGCCCATCGGACCCAGCGCCGATGCGGCCATCCAGACCTCCCAATGTGATCCCAGACCGTTGTGCTGGCCGTGCGCACCGATCGCGCCGAAACCGCCGGCCTCGATGATGTCGGCCAGGCCCTGGGCAATCCAGGGGAAACTGTAATCCGTTTCCGGCACCAGCACCCGGCGGCGGGTCTGCGGAATGAACTGCAGCCATGACATGAACCGGCGGGTCTTGGGATCTTTCCAGGTGTCGGATTCCTGGAACCAGTAATCTTCGTTCCACGGGCCGGCGCCGCCGACCATGAAGGTGGGCGAATAGGTGCCCTGGGTCCGCCCCATGAACTGGGTGAAGTCGCGGTAGAGCGGGAGATAGCTGAGCGGGTGCTCGAAGCCGGTGTGCCCGTCCATCAGCAGGCCGAGATTGAATTCGAGATCGCCATTCTCGGCGGTCAGCTGGATGCCCAGCTTCCGGGCGGCTTCGGACACCCACTGCCGCTGGTCGCGACGGGGCTGGAGATACTGCTTGAGCGACACCGCGCCCCAGTCCTTCAGCTTGGCAATCCCGGCTTCGGCTGCTGCGTAGGATGTGAAATTCTCCTGGCGGGACCCGTCGCCGGCGTAGAGCGGATCGCCGGTAGAGTAGACCCGGGAGCCGACCACCAGCCCGGCATCGACCATCTCGGCCGTCGGGAAGATGTTGTGCGACCACATCGACGGATCCATCGTCGTCGTCACACCGTAGGCCAGGAAAATGGCGCCCTCGGTGTTCCGCTGCGGAATGATGCCCCGATGCTCGCGATAGTTGTGCGAATGGACATCGATGAAGCCGGGCACGATGGTCTTACCCGCCGCGTCGAAGATGCGAGCGCCCGCGGGCGCGGTGCAGCTGCCGACACAGGCAATCCGGCTGCCGGTCACTACCAGCGAACCTTCGATTACCTGCCGCTTGTTGAGCGTGACGATCCTGGCATTGGTGAAGACGACACTGCCGTTCGGGATGTCGCGCGGAACCCGGAGACGGACCGTGACGGTGTCGGTTTTCTTGGTCGCCACCGAGTAGCGGAAATAGCGGTTGCCGCTTCCCAGCTCCACCGTTTCATTGTCGCGCCAGCGGGGAAAGAGCCCGCCCGTCGTGGTCACCCGCGTGGTCGGCAGCTTGCCACGCAGCTTGGTGACCTGGACCGGCGCCGAGCCGTGGCCGGCGTAGGGAAACGGCGCGACCCAGACGTTGTCGGACTCCTGGAACGCGACCCACTTGCCGTCGGGCGAGGTGACGACCTCGTCCGCAAACGGGAACGTCAAGTGCGCACGCCGATCCGACCCGTCGGGGCGAATCGAGTAGAACGTAGTTTCGAGACCGGTGGCGCCGATCGTCAGGTGCGGATAGAAGATCCGGCCGTCCGGACCCCAGCTGGCCCGCACGATCTGATTCCGGATGCTGTTGAAGACCGCGCCCGCGGTGCCGTCTGGTGAGACGGTGACCCGGACGATCGGTGTGGTGGCGCCCCCCGTAGCGGGAAGGCGAACCAGATCCCAGTACGGGTTCCAGACGATACCGCGGCCGTGCCGGCTTTCCCCGGCGCCGCGCGACACCACCAGCTCACCGCCGTCGGGCCGCCAGACGGGGTGGGTATACTCGCCGGCGTCCCGGGTCAGCTGCTCCGGCGCGCCGCCCGCGACGCGAATCCGGAAGACATGGCCCGCCACCGAGTCTGCCCAGCTGGTGAAAGCAATCCACTGCCCGTCCGGCGACCACGACGGGGCATACTCGAACGGTTCGAACGAGGCCGGCGTCAGGCGGCGGGGCGTGCCGTTCGGCAGATCCTGGATCCAGATCCTGCCCACCGACTGGAAGGCGAGCCGCTTGCCATCGGGTGACGCGGTCTGCCAGCGGATGAAGCGACTCTCGAACGGCTCATCCGTGATCCGATCCTGGTGATTCACCAGTTCCGAAATGGTCCGCTTGACCGGGGCGCTGAATGGAATCGGCGTGACCCGTCCGGTGGGGACGTCGACGCGGTGGAGCAGGCCACCCTGGGTGATCACGATCGACCGGCCGTCGGCGCTCCAGGAGTAGCCGGGGAAGGGTCGCAGGACTTTGCCTGCTTCGACCATGTCCTGTTCCACCGGGTCCATCAGCAGGCGTTCGCTGCCGGTCTGTAAGTCGCGGAGCCAGAGCGCCGAGCGCGGGCCGAAGGTGTGGCCGCGCCAGGAAATCGTCCCGTCGGGAATCCGCCGCACGAAGGCGAGCCAGCGGCCGTCCGGTGAGATTTCCGGCGCCGCCATACCGCCGCTCGAGGTCTGTACCTGCTGGCTCTGCTCACCAAACGAGATCGCGACGATCTCAGAGGTCTGGAGGTCGATCCGCCGAACCTGGGCGGAGCCGGTGAGGAACTCGGTGCGTCCGCCGTAGCCGGGTTGCCCCGAGCCCGCCCGGACCTGGAAGTAGAGATACCGGCCGTCTCGCGAGATGCTGGGCCAGCTGGCGCCCGGCTGACGGTTGCCGGGCACGAGTTCGACCCCGCTACCGCCGTCCTTGTGATACATCCAGATCCCGCTGCCGCCCCCGCCGCCACCCATCCCGCTGGGCAGCTGCTGGCGAACCACCACGATGTAATTGCCGTCCGGCGTCCAGGCCGGCATCGAGGCGCGGACGTAGTTCTCGGTGAAGACGGCGCGCGGATTGGACCCATCCGCATCCATGACCCAGAGGTTCATCTGTCCCTTCCGGTCCGAGATGAACGCGATCGACTTGCCGTCCGGCGAAATCCTGGGATGGGAATTGATGGCAATCCCGCTCGACTGGGTCAGCGCGGTGGCCGTACCGCCCGCCGCGTCGATCCGGTAGATGTGGCCCAGGAGGTCGAAGGTCAGCCAGCGCCCGTCGGGGCTCTGATCGACCGACATCCAGGTGCCTTCCGTAGTCGTGAAGCTGATCTCACGGGTAGTGCCGCGGGGCTGGGTCACGTCCCACGCCGGTTGCGACGAGGCGTCCTGTCCGGCCGCGGACGAGGTCATGCCAACCAGCAGGGTAAGGCCGAGAACTGATCTGAAGCGCATGCTGACTCCGAGGGGGTGAAACGTGCGGGAGCCTGAGAAGCGGCTCCCGCATCGGTCGTGGTGCGGGGTCATCGATTGGGCGATGCGCGCCCGTGGTGATGTTACTTCCAGGTATTGACGAGCCGCTCGGCAATGCGACCTTCGACGGCCTCGAGCTCGAAAAAGTCCCCGGTGTTCTGATTGGTGAAGATCGAAATTACCAGCGGACCGCCGGGATAGGTAATGATGCCGACATCGTTGCCGGCAATGGGCGGCCAGTCACCCGTTTTGTGGGCCACGGCAATACCCGGCTTCCACATCAGCCGCTGGGGCAGCCGCGAGGCGTAGAACTGCCCGTACAACATCGACATCATCATCCGGCTGTGCTCGGCCGAAGCGTACTTCCCGTCGCGAATCCCTTCGAGCAGGACGGACATCTCGCGGGCCGTCGTCCTGCCCAGCCAGCGGGTCGAATCGCCTTCGAGGGCAAACGACCGGGCCGACGACTGCGCGTCGTTCGGAAAGCCGCGCTGGTACACTTCGCGATCGGTGAGGGTCGCGAACTTGGGGTCGGAACGGATCCAGACCTCGCGGAAGAGATCGCCGGTGGTACGCTCGAGCCGGGTCTGGGTAAAGCCGAACGACGCCAGCATCTGGTTGACCCGGTCGCGCCCGACCTTGGCAATCAGGATGTCGGTGGCGGTGTTGTCGCTCGTGATGATCATCTGATCGATCAGGTCGCGAATCGTCGGCGACAGGCCGACGTCGAAGCGCTGGATCAGCCCGCTGCCGCGCCGCAGGTCTTCGGGGCGGATGGTGTATCGGTCGGTCAGCTTGAGCCGGCCGGCCTCGACGTCACGAAAGACCTGGATCATGACCGGGATCTTGATCACGCTCAGGGTGTTCATCGGGACATCGGCGCGGATCGCGATGGTCCGACCCGAGGGAATGTGCTTGGCGTAGAGCGAGGATTTGGCCTTGAGCCCGTTCAGCATGGCCTCGATCTCGGCCTCGACCCCCTGGGCCTGGGCCGGGCGAGCCATCAGGGTGGCGGCGATGAGGCCACCGAGCGTGACGAACCGCATCAGAGTTTCTCCGGGAAACGGACGACGGCGCAGGGAGAGATCCTCCGTGCGCCGCCATGATTGTATCCTGGATTGCATCCAGCGCCAGTCCGAGGGGCGCGCGTCTTACTCCCGAGGAGCGGATGCCGCGGCGAGCTGCTCGAGCAGTTCACCGAGACGCCGGATTTCCTCGCCATAGCGGCTCCAGTCGCCCGCTCGCTGGGCATCGAGTGCCGCCTGGTAGCGCCGGCGCGCCTCGGCCGAGAGCTGCTGGACCGCGCTCGAGGGGGTGCCGGTGGATGCGGCCGGCTGGTCGGCCGTTGCCGTCGTGGGTCGAGCCGGACCGGTGCCGCCGCCGAACAGCACGGCCAGGCCGGCTTCGAGCGTCTCCTCCATCACGACCTGATTGCGATACGCCACGACCACTCGCTTGAGTTCCGGAATCCGGCCGCCCTCCGCTTGGAGATACAGCGGCTGGACGTAGAGCAACGCTTCCTCGATCGGGATGACCAGCAGGTCGCCGCGAATGACGCGGGTGCCCCGCTGATCCCAAAGCGACACCTGCCGGGCAATCTCGGTATCCTGATTGATCCGGTTCTCGATCTGCTGCGGACCGAAGACCAGGCTTTGGCGGGGCAGCCGATAGACGCGCAGCTTGCCGTAGTCCTCGCCGTCGCTGCGCGCCACCATCCAGGCGGCCAGGTTGTCCTTGCCGCGAGGGGTGAACGGCACCATGTAGATGAACTCCGCCGCGGTTTCCTCGGGCAGGCGCATCACGATCCGGCGCATGAACGGCACCGATCCGTCGCTCTTGGCGACGACGGGAATCTGCCACTGGTCTTCGCGGTGGTAGAACTCCTCCGGCTCGGTCATGTGATACGTCGTGTACAGCGCGGTCTGGGCCCGGTAGAGATCGTCCGGGTAGCGCAAATGGGCTTCCAGTCCGGCCGGCAGCTGGTCGAGCGGACGGAAAATGCCCGGCAGGATGGCGCCCCAGGTGGTGATGATCGGATCGTTCGGGTCGCTGACGTAAGCGCCGACCGAACCGTCATAGGCGTCGATCACCACCTTGACGCTGTTGCGCATGTAGTTGGTGCTGGTTTGTCCGAAGCGCGCCGCGTACGGATACCGATCCGAGGTGGTGTACGCATCGAGGACCCACTTGAGCGTGCCATCGGTGCCGATCACCAGATAGGGATCGCGATCGAAACTCAGGAAGGGAAGTGCTTCGCGTCCCCGTTCGACGATGTTGCGACGATAGAGGATCTTGCTCTCGTTACTGATGTCGCCGGAAAGGAGGATCTTGGTCGAGCCGTAATGGATCGAGAAGAGCAGCCGTCGAAGCGAGCTGCCGATCGGAATCCCGCCGGTACCCGTGTAGGAACGGTATATGTTGGTCTCGCCGGCCGGATGATCGAACTCCCGCTGCAGGGTGTTGACGAAGACGTAGCGATCCGCCATCTCGCCGTAGTAGATCTGCGGCCGGGCAATCTCGAGCGACACCGTCGACCGGGGCGGCAGATCCTGAATGAACAGCACCGGCAGGCCCTGGGTGGTGACCTGGTTGACCGGGCTCATGGTGAGCCCCATGCCGTGGGTGAAGGTCAGGTGCTCGTTGATGAAGGTCCGAGTCGGCAGCGCGCCGGGATTGAGTTCGCGCGGCGCCAGCAGGACCTGGCGATACTTGCCGTCGATCCAGTAGCGATCGTCGTCGACCGAAACGAAGTCGTAGTAGGTGCGGATTTCCTGGAGCTGCCCCAGCGTGCGGAGCAAGGGCTCACCGTCCCAGAGCCGGACGTTCTCGATGGTTGCCGCGTTGGCCCGGATGGTTTCCTGGGTCAGTTCGGATTCGCCGTCCAGGTCGCGGATCTCGACGCTGTCGAGACCCCATGCGTGCCGCGTGGCTGCGATGTGCGAGACGAGTTGCGGCGCTTCCTTGGTCAATTCGGTGGGCGCCACGATGAACTTCTGCATGGCCCAGGGCGCCAGGCTCTTGCCCACGAACGACACGATCAGGTAGCTGCCGACGGACCAGAGACCATACCACGCCAGCTTGCCGCGCGCCGCGCCGAAGAGGACACCCGCCGCGGCGATCAGGGCTACGACCGAACTCACCCGAATGGCGGGCAGAGTGGCATTGAGATCGGTGTAGCTGGCGCCGACCAGCGGTCCGGTAGTGGAATAGAGCAGGCCGGAGGCGTCGATGATCCAGTGTCGCGCCGCCGCGAGCAGCAGGTTGGCGGCGATCAGCATGCCCAGATGCAGGCCGGCCGACGGCTCGATCCGCAGCTGACGAGGACGCAGGATGATGTCGCCGCGGAGCCAGTAGATCGGCGTGATCAGCAGCAGGGTCAGGGTCAGTATGCTGGTCAGGAGCCCGAGCGCGACCGACCACGCCGGCAGCGAGAAGACGTAGAACCCGATGTCCCGACCGAAGACCGGGTCGGTGATGCCGAACGGGGTACCGTGGATGGCCTGCAGGATCAGGCTCCACGCCGGCGTCGCGCCGAGGCCGGTCAAGAGGCCCAGCGCGAGCGCCACCGGGAAGCTCATCCGGCGCAGCATGCCGGTGAGGTCGACCCGCTGGCTGGCCGGCTGAAACTGGAAGACGATCGGGTCCGGCACGATGCCGCGCTGGGCCATCCGGAGGTTGAGATAGACCAGGCCGAACGTGGCGACGCCCACGCCAAAGAACAGGGCGATCTTGGTCGCCAGCTGGCGGGTAAAGACAATCGCGAAACCGATTTCGCGGAACCACCACCAGTCGATGAGGACGCTGCTCAGCCCCGGAATCGAAATGGCGAGGATGAGGACGAGAAGGACGATCGAAAACGCGAAGCGACGGCGCACGGGTGGCCCTGGGTCCGGGTCATGGCGTGACGGGGCCTCGAGTGGCGTCCGTCCGAATCTCCGCACAATGGGCCCGCGAGCCGGGAAGTCAAGTCCCGGCAGTTTCCCGGGGCTGGCGGCAGGCGCGCGGGGTGGAGAAATTGCCAGGGTTCGCCACAACACACCCCATCTGCGTACGGGAAGCTTCCATGACACCTCGAACGGTGCGCGCCCTGCTGCTGGCGCTTCCGCTCTCGTTAGGCTCGACCGCGCCCCTCCTGGCCCAGGTCGACTATGCCCGAGCCGAACGGCTCCTCCCCTGGCACACGGCCCGGCTGGTCACGGGCGACTCGGTTCGGGCCGAGTGGTATCCGGATGGCAATCGGTTCTGGTACCGCAACAAGACGGCGGCCGGCGCCGAGTTCGTCCTGGTCGATCCGGTGCGAAACACCCGCGGGCTGGTGTTCGAGACCGCAAAGCTGGCAGCCGCGATGAGTGTCGCGCGCGACTCGGCCTATGATCCTGCCCGGCTGCCGTTTGCCCGGTTCCGGTTTACCAACGATGGCCAGAACGAGCGGGAAATCGAATTCAACGCCAACCGGAAGCGCTTCGTCTGCGACATCGTGGCCTATCGCTGCGCAGTGTCCGACACGCTGCCGAGTGAGGTGCCGTATATCCTGTCGCCGGACAAGCGCCAGGAAGCCTTCATCTCCGGGCACAACGTCTGGGTTCGTTCGCGGGGCGGCAAAGATTCGACCCAGCTGACGACCGACGGGGTCGAGCACTGGGGCTATGGGCTCACCGCGCCGCGTCCCAACCAGGTGGTCCGGCCCCAGCCGCGGGCGCCGATGATCCGCTGGTCGCCCGACTCGAAGAAGCTGGTGGTGAGCCGCCAGGACGAGCGCCAGGTGGCGCACATGCACTACATCTCGATGACGCACCAGCGGCCCAAGCACTACAGCCAGCCGTATGCGTTGCCGGGCGACTCGATCATCCCGGTGCCGACCTTGCACATCATCGATGTTGCCAGCAAGTCCAACCGGGAAGTTCGCATCGCTCCGCAGCCGGTGCAGATCACGCTCAGCGGATCGGCGCGCGACTCGGTCTGGAGCGACGGCAGCGATAAGGTGTACGTCAGCGCTCTGGGTCGCGGCTCGCAGCGGGCCACGCTCCACGAGGTCGATGCCGCCACCGGCACGGTCCGTCTCCGCGCGGCCGACAGCTCCAAGACCTACGTCGAGCTGGCTCCGCCTAACGAGCCGCAGACCTGGTACGTCACGCGCGACGGACAGGACACGTTCTGGTGGTCGGAGCGGGACGGCTGGGCGCATTTCTATCGCCTGGCGCCGGACGGCTCGATCCGCAACCGGCTGACCGAAGGCGCCTGGTTTGCAAGCGCCATTCAGCATGTCGACGAGACGGCCAAGCAGATCTACTTCACGGCGCGTGGTCGTGAGGCCGGCCACTTCTGGTACTATGCCAAGCTGTACCGGGTCAACTTCGACGGCTCCGGGCTGACCCTGCTGACGCCGGAAGATGCCACGCACGAGGTCCAGTTCGCGCCGAGCGGCCGGTATTTCATCGATAGCTACTCGCGGATCGAAACGCCGACCGTGACGGTACTGCGGTCCGCGGTGGACGGACGAATCATTCGGACGCTCGAAACGGCCGACGTGTCGCGGCTCCGCGAAGTGGGGTGGCGGCCGGCCCAGGTCTTCACGACCAAGGCGCGTGACGGCGTCACCGATCTCAACGGCCTGATTTTCTTCCCGCCGGCGTTCGACAGCACCGGGAGCTACCCGATCATCGTCGAGATCTATCCGGGACCGCAGATCGGCAGCGTGCGCGCCTGGAACTTCCGGTCGGGCGCCGAGGCGTTTGCACTGGCCCAGCTCGGCTTTGTGGTCATCCAGCTCGATGCGATGGGCACGCCGTTGCGCTCCAAGGCGTTCCACGACAACTACTACGCCAACTTCATCGACAACGGCTTGCCGGACCAGATCGAAGCGGTCAAGCAGTTGGCTGCTCGTTATCCGGGGCTCGATGTCGATCGCGTCGGCATCTTCGGACACTCGGGCGGCGGTTTTGCCTCGACCGATGCGATTCTCCGCTTCCCCGATTTCTTCAAGGTGGCCGTCTCGACTGCCGGCAACCACGATAATCGGAGCTACAACATCTATTGGGCCGAGAAGTATCAGGGCCAGATGGTTCGTGACACGGTCAGGAAGACCGACAACTTTGCGTCGTCGGCTACGGGAGCGTATGCCAAGAATCTGAAGGGCAAGCTGTTCCTGATGACCGGTGACATGGACGACAACGTGCATCCCGCGATGACGCTCCAGGTGGCTGATCTGCTCATCAAGGCCAACAAGACCTTCGACTTCCTGGTGCTGCCCAACCGGGCGCACGGACTCAACGAGCCGTATGTCGTTCGCCGGCGCTGGGACTACTTCGTCCAGCACCTGATGGGTGTCACGCCGCCGGTCGACTATGAGATAGTGCAGCCGACCGAACCGTGGGCCCGATCGGCTGCTCCGGACGGGGAGTAGACGGAGCGGGTTCCCGCCATGTTCGTTCCCGCCACGCCGGCGTCCCAGGATGCCGGCGTGTGCGTTTCGGCTCCAGCCGTCGTCCCCGGAACATGATCGAATCGGTTCGTATCCCCGACGATTGGCTCGATGTCGCGCTCAGGCTGGTTGGTGCGGTCGGACTGGGCGCGGCGGTCGGCCTGGACCGTGAAATTCACCGGAAGCCCGCCGGGCTCCGCACCCACGCGATGGTGGCGTTAGGCTCGGCGCTCTTCGTCCTGGTCCCGCTCGTGGCGCTGGCGCCCGGGACGCCGATTGCGGGTGATGCGTTGAGCCGGGTGATCCAGGGTGTCGTTGCGGGGGTGGGCTTCATCGGCGCGGGCGCCATTCTGCAGCGCCATCGCGATACCGAGGTCAAGGGGATCACGACGGCATCGTCGATCTGGGTGGCGGCCGCGCTCGGTGTGGCCGCGGGAGTCGGCCTCTGGCGCACCGCGTTGCTGGCGCTCGGCCTCTGCATCGTGGTGCTGGTGCTCGGCGTTCCGCTCGACAATGTCTTCAACCGCAAGGTGCGCAAGACGAAGGGCGACACCGAGTAGCCTTGGTCGCTACTCCCGCCGGCCTTCGGGCGCCCGGTAGTCGGCCAGGCGACGCAGCAGTTCGGCCGCGCTCGTGCCGACGATCAGCTGTCCGCGCTGAGATTCGATGACGAAGCGGTCGACCACATCGTCGGATCCTTCCTTGAGCAGCGTGCTGTAGTACCCGCCCTGATCGAGCAGTCCCAATGGACGATCGATACTGCCGCCGCCCCAGTCCCAAATGGCAAACGCTTCGCCCAGCGACGCGAATCCCCCCGGAAGACCCAGGAACGCATCGGACAGCCGGCCGACCTCCTCGCACCATTCGCCGCGCGAGGCCGCGATGCGGTCCTCCGCCAGGTCGGATCGCCCCGCGGTCTGGCCGTCGAGCCGAATGCCCAGCAGGCGCCCGCCGCTCTGGATGGCGGTGTCGGCCACGGTTTCGATCATGCCGGTTGCTGCGCTATCGAAGACCAGCGTTACGGCGTTCTCGCCCAGGAGGCGTCCGACCTGCAGGGCGGCCGCGATCTCGTCGGGACTGACCAATTCCGCCTGGCCGGCGATGACGGCAATGCGACGGAGCATGTCAGGTCGTGGCCAGGATGATCCACGACCGCATCGGGCCGCGAATCACGCCGTCGACGGTCCAGGGCGCAAAGGTGTGGCGAGCGGCATCGGCAATGGCGGCCCGGTCGGTATCGGGAAGGGCATCGACGGCCGGGCCGATCGGTGTGGCCGCAAAGGCGGCCAGGGCCTGCTGCAAGCCGCCGTCGAAAACGAGGTCCCGCGTTTCGTCGCCCACCTGGACGGAGGAAAAGCCGCTGGCGGCAACACGGGCGCGGATGTCTTCGGCGGTCCAGTGCGGAAACGGAATGCGCATCAGGTCGGCCAGCTCCGATTGTCCGGCACGACGCAGCGCCTGCTGATAGGCAAAGAAAATGGTGCAGTCCTCCGGTTGGCACCACACGCTCGCCGCCAGCCGTCCTCCCCGCACCAGGGTCCGCCGCATCTCGGACAGTGCACTGGCGCCGTCGGGGAAAAACTGGAGCCCCTGCTGGCAGGTGACCAGGTCAAAGGCCGCATCCGGATAGGGCAGCGGCGCCGCCGGACAGACCGTATAGGCCGTCGGCGCGTACTCGGTGCGCTCGGGTTTGGACTGCGCCCGTGTGATCATGGCCGGTGACGCGTCACACCCCGCGACCATCCCCTTCGCTCCGATCTTCCGGGCCAGGATCCGTGCGACCGTACCAGGTCCGGTCGCGACGTCCAACGCCCGAATCCCCAGCGACGGCTTGGCATGACCAACCAACCCTTCACCCCACGGCGCGAACAGCACCGGGACGAGACGCTCGTCGTACCGGGCCGGGATCCGTTGATCGGAAAAGTCGAAGTTGGAGGATCGGTACACGCGGGCCCCCTCGGGCAGCATGGATGTCTAAAGGTATTGTCGAGGGATTCCGGGCGGCCAGCCCCGGCCCAACGCGCGCGCCTCAGGCTCCGGAAATCGGTTCCGAAGCCCGAGGCGCGAAAGCAGGCAGACTAGGCGCGGGCCTGATCGAGAAAGGCACGAACTCGTTCCAGCTCGAGGTCGATGTGTGTCAGATAGCGCTCGGTCTGGCCGAGCCGCTTGAGACGGGCATCCGCCTCGACGAGTGCCGCCAGCTTGGCAAGCGGCTCGGCGCCGATCAGGCCGCACATGCCCTTGAGCGTCTGAGCCAGCCGCTGGGCTGCATCGGTGTTGCCCTGCGCGACGGCATCGCGCAGCTCGGATGCACGGACCGGGGCTTCCGACACGAAGCTGTTTGCCAGCGTGACGGCCAGCAGACGGCCCGACCCTTCCTGCGACGGCGACAACTGCTCGGCAAAGGTCGCCCCGATGGCGGGCAGCTCGGCCGGAAGGCCCTGCGGACTCGCGAAATCGAGAGTAGTGCGTGCCTCGGCCAGCGCGGCCGCGATCCGTGCGGTCGGGCTGACCCGTCCGGTCCGCTCGAAGCGAGCCGCAGCATCGGCAACCAGGGCCGACAGTCGTGCCGCGCCAACCCACTCGGCCGCATGGGCCAGCTTGTCGAGCGATTCCGCCAGCTGCGCGTCGCGCGCCGTGGCGAGATGCTCGACTTGGGCGCCTCCATCCCGCAGGAACGTGGTGACCACGTGCTGGGTGAAGAAGCCGCCGCCGGTGGAGAGCTGATCGAGCAGCTGCGGACTCACGACGTCGAACGTCGAGACGTCGATGTCCTGTTCCGGTTCGAGGTCCGGGTCTGCGTCCGCAGGCTCGGAGGTTGTGGCGGCAAAGCCGTCGGTATCGTTGCTGTCGAGGATCGACTCGATCGGCGCGTCGGGCGTCTCGACGACGGTTTCAGTCGATTCGATGGTCTCGGTTGCGCCGTGCTCGATGGCCAAGAAGGTATCCGCGTCGACGGCCGATTCGGACTCGACTAGTGAGGTGGGTTCCACCGTGACCGTCGCGTCGATGGCATCCGAGGACTCGATACTCACAGACTGCTCGATCAGCGAGGCAACTTCGACCGGCGCTTGTTCGATCTCTGCTTGCTCGATCTCCGTTTGCTCAGCTGCCGCAATCTGATCGATGGCCGGTGCGGGCTCGGCAGCTGCGGATTCGATCGCGACGGGCTCCGACGGATGGTCGACCAGGTAGTCTCCGGGCGAGGTCAGGGTGACCGACTCGATCACCGCGCTCGGAGCGTCGATCGCCTCGTCCGCCTGGGTCACCAGCCCCTCGAGCGTCGGGACGATCGGTTCGGATTCCCAGAGCGCATCCTGGTGCCCGTCGATCAGTGAAGCCGGAAGCTGCGCTGTCGGTTCATCGATCGCGGCTTCGCCGGTCGAGTCTTGCTCGGCAATGGTGGCTTCGATCGTGATGTCCGCGTCGA
Source organism: Gemmatimonadales bacterium (assembly GCA_037189525.1). GTDB lineage: Bacteria > Gemmatimonadota > Gemmatimonadetes > Gemmatimonadales > GWC2-71-9 > SHZU01. The sequence continues at coordinate 170,968 of JBBCJC010000002.1, read as the reverse complement.
CACCGGTGATCTCCGAGGAGGCCACAACGGCATCCTCACTGACATTGGCACTGATCTCGATTGCGATCGTAGCCTCGGCCGCGCTGGTGTCCGGCGCTACCACTGCCGCTTCGACAGGTTCCGGAGTCGGCGCAATCGCGGGCGGAGCAAGGATATCGAGCTCAGCGTGGAAGAGCGTCGGCGCGGATGCGCTCGACTCGACGATCGGTGGGACGGCTGGTCCGAACAGGGCTGCCGGCTCGCTCGGTACGTCCTGCGATACATCCTGGGGTGCCGCGAGCAGGAGCGGCTCCGATTGCCGGGCAGGCTCCGCTTCGGCCTCGATCTCGAACTCGACTTCGGGCGCGGCCGACAGACTCGTTGCCGATTCGACGAGGGCCTCTGTGCTCGAGTCCGCATCGAGGGCTTCGGGTACAGAGAGGCTGGCTTTGGACGTGGCCGCGTCGGGCAGCGCCTCAGAAGCATCAGATTCGACGGCGGTCACGTCGACCGCCAAGGGCTGCTCTTCCTGGACTTCAGGCACCGGAAGCGCCAGCAGGGCGCCGAGCGCCGGCGGCAGCGATGTGGACGCATTGGCGTCGGCACTGACCTCACTCGCCTCGTTGCCCGCTTCGTTCGAAGACTCGACCGGCTCGGCAGTGAATTCGGCAGTCGGCTCCGCAGCCGACGCCTGGATTGCCGCGTCGTCCAGCTGCGCGGAGACATCGCTCGGCGCGGTAGCTGCGGACGATGCGGTGGTCGATTCCTCCGGGGCGGTCAGGCTCGCGAGCATCTCATCGATGCCCTCGACCTCGAACGATTGCGCATTCCGGATTTCCGCCAGCGAGTGGCGGGTAATCAGGGAGTTGCCCTTTCCGGTCGGCCCCAAGCGCGATAAAGCCTCCAGCGACTCGCGAATCTCTTCTGCCGGCACCGGCTTCCGCAGATAGGCGGCGAAACCCGCGCTCCAGAGTTTCTGTCCATCGCCCGGGCTGCCAACGGCCGTGACCATCACCAGCGCCACCGGCGCGAGCAGGCTATCGGCCTTGAGGTCGCGCGCGAGTTCCATGTGGATCGGCCGGACCGCATAGTGCGAGATGATGCAGGTCCGATACGGGTCGCCCTCGGTAATGGCCTGCCGGAGTTGCGCACCGACCGAGTCGATGTCGTCGGTGAACTCGACCCGCCAGCCGGCGTCCTGGAACTGCTGCGCGAAGCGGGAGCGGTTGGAGAAGTCAGCTTCGACGATCAGGGCGCGGCCGCCTCCCGTCAGAGCCGGCTCCGTGCCGACGCCGGTTTCGTACTGTGCCGCCGTGGGCATCGGAATCGAAAACCAGAGGCGGTTGCCGCGGCCCGGCTCGCTCTCGGCGTGGATCACCCCGTTCATCAGCCGAACCAATTCGGCCGAAAGACGAAGTCCGAGGCCGGTGACGCCGAACGAGCGGTAGGGCGACGCGTCGAGCGGCACATACTCGTCGAAGATGCGCGCCAAGCGATTCGGGGCAATGCCGATGCCGGTGTCCTCCACCGAGAACCGGATCGCCGGGATGCCGCTCCGCTCGCCGTCCGGCGTGACGCGGATGACGACCTCACCGTGGGTGGTGCCGTTGACGGCGTAACCGACCAGGTTGCCGATGACCTGTCGGGTCCGGCCCGGGTCGCCCACCAGGTAGCGGGGCAGCTCCGGACGCCAGTCGACCCGCAACGCCAGGCCGCGCTCGTTGGCCTTCGGCGCCAGCGCGCTGGCCGTCTCTTCGATCATCGACTTGAGGTCGAACGGAATCGGTTCGATGGCCAGCCGGTTGGCCGCGACACTGGCGAGGTCGAGCACGTCGTTCAGGATGACGGACAGGCTCTCGCCGGCCGCGTGGACGCTCTTGACGTACTGCGCCTGGCGGAGCGTGACATCATCGTCGAGCAGCAGGGCCGACATGCCGATGATGGCGTTGAGCGGCGCTCGCAGTTCGTGTCGCATGGCGAGCAGATATTCGCTCATCTCGGGAAGTGACAGCGTGTCGTTCCCCTGAAGGTCCGATGGTTGCGTCTCGTGCTCGTAGAGGCTCATTGACTCACTCCGTTAGGCGCCAGCTTGGGCGCCGGCCAGTCCGTCCAGTAACACTTCGACTCGTTCCCATTCCGTCCGAACGGCGCGCGCGGCATCGTGCGCGGCCGGGCCGGTGGTGTTCGCCAGCGCGACACAGCGTGCCGCGAGCGGGCTCGCCCCGATCAGGGCGCACATACCCTTGAGGTCGTTGGCGCGCATCCGGAGCGCGGCCCAGTCGCCGGTGCCGGCCGCCTCTTCGATGGCCTCGACTCGACCCGGCGCCTCGGTCCGGAACAGCGTGATCAGCTGGCTGCCCAGCCCCGATCCGCTCGTGAGCGACGCGGAGATCTGTTCCAGAGTCGCCGAATCGATCGCCGGCTCCGCAGGAGCGTCGGAACCGGGGCGCGCCGTCGGTCCGTCATCGAGGTTGATCGTGACCGTTGCGTCGGCCACCAGTTCCACCGGAGCGCTTGCTGGGCCTGCGCTTGCCGCGACGACCGGCTCGGGGGCTTCCACGCCGAAGGTGGCGTCGGCCGGCGCGGCGGTGTCCCAGTCGGCATCAGGCACCGCGCCGACAAACGGGTTGCTCGCCGCGGCCAGCGGCAGTGCGAGCCGCCGCCGAGAATCGGGGCCATCGTTGTCGAAGACGGCCGTTCCGCCGAGTGCTCGGGCAATGTGATGCGCGGCGCGCCACTCGAGGAACGGCTCGGGAAAACCCGGCTCGCCGGTCTCGAGCGTGCTTCGGATCGCGCTGGTCCGCGCGTCGGTAAAGGCGGTGCCTCGGCATTCGAGCGTAAAGAGGATCCGGTCCGGCGTGCGGCGGTCCTCGAGTTCCACCCGCAGCGAAAGGCGTCCGCCACTGGTATCGGTCGCGAGGCAGTCGAGGGCGGTCCGGAGCAGGCTGCGATCGCCTTCGACCCAGTCGGGTACGCCGGGCGCCACCGCCAGCTCCGCATTCAGGCTCTGCGCCGTCTCCTGCAGGAAGGTGTAGAAGTCGAACGGCGCCGCGGTGCCTTTGAGGCTCCCGTTGAGCCCAGCGCCCACCAGCTCGAGCCGATGGCGGATGGCCAGGGTCTGCGTCCCGGACGGCAGCTGGGCAGCGACACCCTGCAGCAGGTGGCCCAGGCTTTCCTGGCGCTGTTCGCTCCGGGCTTCCGCATCGGCAATGGCCAGTTCGGCGGCGCGCTGCCCGGTCAGGTCGATCAGGCGGCCGGTCACGGCATTGGCGCTCACGGTCGCTTCGATGCGCACCGGGAACCACTCCTGCGGACCACGGCGGGCTCGGGCATCGCTGGCCCACGTCGCGGGCGTCGGCCGTTCCGCGGCCAGCCAGGCCAGGATCGGACCCGCATCGTCTGGATGGAGTCGGTTCGTCAGCGCCGTCAGCGGCGATACGATGTCGCCGTCCTGATAGCCGAGCAGTTCGTGGAATCGGGCGGTGGTAGTCCACTCGCCGGAGGTGAGGTCGCGCTCCCAGAGGCCGTCTCGGCCCGCGCGCGTCAGCCGGTCGAATCGCTCGAGGCCGGCGCGATGCTGTGAGATGACGCGATTGACGGCGCCGGTGACCAGTCGCCACTCGGCGGCGTTCGACGGCGCGGTAATCAGGGAACCGGGCGAGCCTCCGGCGTGGCCGCCGACGCTCCGAGCCAGCGACGCGGCGGGCGTGACCAGCCACCGCATGATCGCGACCCATGCGGCCGCCACGGCCAGGAGGATCAGGATCAGGCCTAACGCCGCGGCAAAAGCCACTCGCCGCTCGGCGGCGAGATAGTCGGCGCGGCTGGCCGTTACGGTGGCCAGGCTCGTCTGCTGCGCAAAGATGTCGGTCAGGGCAAACTGGATCCGGGCGCTGTCGCGTCCGTCGGTGTCGACCCGGGGTTGAAAGGCGGGACGCGTGGGTGTCAGCGGCTCGACGGTTGGCGTGCCGGTCCGATCGGCGCCCGAGGTCAGTGTGGCCGGGTCGAACGGGCGAACCACGACCAGGTAGCCACGAATCGGGCGGCTCGCATCCGTATAGGTCGTGGGAAGGATCGGCGCCCCGCCGATCCAATAGAGCCGGTTGCCCTGCCGGATCAGGCCGATCTCCGGCGACCGGTTGTCCAGCATCCGGAAGAAGACATTGCTCCCGGCGATCTGGGCCAGGTCGCCGCCGGCCGAGCGGTCTGCGGCAAAGATGCGCTTCCCACTCGGGTCATAGATCCCGAGATAGGGGTCGCCGTGTTGGGTCAGAAAACGGTCGGCAAAGGTCGGCCGGATAAATGAGTCCGACGGTGCCGGCCCCTTCTCGGCCAGGGCATAGAGCCCGTCCGAAAAGGCAATCTCCATCAGCCGGGTGCGATCCCGGCCTTCCAGTTGATCGAGGCGATTGCGGGCGTCGGTCGCAAGACCGATGTACCGGGTCCGTTCGAGAGAGCGGACGGCCCCAGCAGCCCGCAGTACCACCAGGGTGCCGGCGGCCGCGAGGACCAGCGCTCCGATCACGGCGCCCAGCGTGACGCGCGCCCGGAGGCTGGTCAGCTTCGGGCGGCCCGGCGACCGGATGCGCGAACGCGGCGGCGTCGTGGGCCGCGATTCACGAGTCGAATTGGAACTGTCCTGGGCCATGGCGCAATCGATCCCTGACGGACGTATGGCTGCTAGCCCTGCCCGTTGGTGCATAAGTCGGGCTTGTTTTCCGGCCGCCGTGATTGCCTGGGTTGTGAGGTCAGAGTTATGTCAATTTGATAGTGCAATAGTCATACAGTATGCCTTGGGACTACTCCCAAGCTGTAGTCGTTGGCTGTTTGTTATCCATCTCATTCATTATCAACGAGTTGTCGTGACTGATATAGTGTCATTGTCGCCCCCATATCGACTACGAGCTGTACCATTAGTACACGGCGATAAACATGAAAAGAGGTCCAGCCGGCAGGATTGGCCTCGATCCGGGTTTTGGTAGCTTGCTCGTCGGTATTGGATTTTGCGGCCCTTTTCGGGGCGCGGCGGGTCCCTACGGGGTGGCGTCCGATCGGATCGGAAGTCGAACTTCGGTGCTTTCCCAGCGGAGAATCAGGGTTCCCGAGTCTGAGCCGTCATCGGCGTTTTCGAACGCGAAGGCGAGCCGCTCCTGGGGCTCCGGCAGGGCGGCTGCCGGGACGATGGTCCGGCCGACTTCCTGCCGGGCAATCGCCTCGGTGTAGTCCTCTTCCCGGCCCCACTGCTTGGTCGCCCGGTTGACGACGATTTCCCAGGTTTCCGGACCGGGGACGGTATAGAGGGAGACATTGCCCTGGGTTACCGGAATGCCCGCAATGGCAATCGGCCCGCTGCTCCGAATCGTGGTCGGCTCGTTGGCGCCGGTACGCCAGAGGTGGCCGTACGGGATGTCCGGACTACCCAGGCGCCGTTTGCCGCGCGTGGCCGGGGCGCCGTAGCAGATTTTGACGCGGGTGGCTCCCAGGTCGAAGGTGATCGAACGGAGCGGGCTGGCCCGCGGCAGGTACGCATCGGCGATGCGCCAGTTGTGGCGACAGGGGAGCCGGGTGCCCAGCGATCCGGACCAGTCTCCGCCGAGAATGGCAAAGCCGACGGCCAGCGTGCCGACTCCCAACGCGAGCCCCGCGACGCCCAGCCGGCGATAGAGCAGGCCGATCACGGCGGTCGTGGTGAGGATCGTGACGCCCAGCCACGCAATGCCCACCTGGCGGAGGCGCTCCACCTCGACGACATGCGGGAGGAGCGGGCCGGCCAGTGTGCCCGCGATGCCGGCCAGGAGCAGAGGCCGGCCGAGTGAGGGCCGCGTCGGGCGCGGAGGGGACGTTTCCGTCAGGGCGACGGGGCCGGCGGCGTGGGGTCGATGCCGAGATGGACCGCCCGGGAGCCCAGGCGGACGATGCCGTCCCGCGGAACCTGGATGTAGAGATCGCGTCCGGTCCTGGTCAGGGCGGGATACTGCCGACCTACCGAGGCCATCATCTGCCCCAGGATGAATTCCGGGAGCGCCATGCCGTTGACGGTGATGCTCCTGAGCCAGAAGCGGAGCACTTCGGGACCGGTCCGCTGCATCAGGACGGCGGCCGAGATCATGGTGCTCGAGTCGACCATGGTCGCAATGGGGCCGAGGAGGGCACGCGCCTCGAGCGGCAGATCCTGTAACCGGCCCCGGACATCGATATGGCTCGTGTCCACGTTGACGATGATGCCGAGGCCATCGGGCATCGGCCCGGCGCCCAGGCGGGCGAGCAGATAGGAGGCCCAGTCGCCCCCTTCGATCTTCCCGGCGGGAAGGGTGCGGTCGACGAAGACCGAATCGACCATGGCGCTGCCGCGCATCACGCCCGCCATGGAGAGCTTGCCCGGCTCGGGATTGCTCTGGGCCGTCAGCGCCGGGGCCATCCCAAACAGGGCCGCGGCAATCAGTGTGATGTTGATTCTCATCATGTCGGTTTCGATTCGGGCATGGTGGACAGGTGCCAAGCCAGCAGGACGCCCCCGATACAGATGCCGATGTCCGCGACGTTGAAGGTCCAGAATCGCACGTCACCGACCCCGATATCGATGAAGTCGACGACCCCGCGTGGCGAGCGCAGCCGATCGTAGAGATTGCCCAGGGCGCCGCCGATCAGCAGGCCCACCGATAACCCCACGATGGTGCTTTTCGGCTCGGCTCGGCGATAGATGTGGGTCAACGCAATCACGATGATGGCCGCGGTCAGGCTGAAGAAGATCCGGGAGTGCTCTCCGATAGAGATGCCCAGAGCGGCGCCAGGGTTGTAGCCCAGGGTCAGGCGGAAAAAGTCGCCGATGACCGATTCCGGGACCGACCATGCCAGGTGGGTTTCGGCCAGGTCCTTGGTGGTACAATCGGCCAGGAACAGCAGCAGGAAAACCGGCCAGAAGATCCTGGCCTTCCGCGCGATCGTCATACCCCCAATTTGGGCGATTGTGGAAGGGAGGGGAAGCCGAGGCCTCAGCTCTCGGAGGCGGATCCGCCAGGCTCATCGGTGACGACGCTGATCTTGCCGTCCGGCTCCAGGAAGCACTTCTTCACGTTCCCGAAGTCCTCCACGCCGTGCTCTCGCAGCTGCGAGCGCAGATCGTCGATCGTCATCAATTCACGCCGGAGGTTCTTCCGCTGGACCACCCCGTTCCGAATCAGGGGTAACGGGGGCGCATGGAGCAGGCGGTGGGCCCAGGGAAAACGGGATGCTAGCCAATCGAGCAGATAGTTGGCCGTGAACACCGTTCCCAGCATCACCACTGCTTCGGTAACGGAATTGGCCTCGACGTCCATCGCAAAGACCGCGATATCCCCGACGAAGATGATGACGAGCAGGTCCGTCGGCGACATCTGTCCCGCATCGCGGTGGAGGATGCGGAGACCGGCCAGCAGTGCCACAAATACCAGCGTGGTGCGGATGATCAGGCTGAGGAGGTCGACACTCGGCACGAACATGCTTTGCCAGTCGATCGAAGGCATACGCACCAAACGAAGGGAGCCGACGCCTCGCTTGCTGCGCGTCGAGGCGTCGGCTCCCTCCCTTATCCCTGGCCGGTCTCGGCGAAATCGATCGCGCCGTCATCTCGCCGATGTTGTGAGGTGCTGTCAGAGGACATCGTGAGGTCGAAGGAACTCGAACGGTCCGACGTTGCCGCTGCGTAGGGTCCTGCCAGCGCTTCGCCCATGGCCTCGAGTGTTTCGAGTACGATCGTCTCTTCGCTTTGCGTGTTGTCCAGGAGAGAGACCTGGTCCCGGTAGCCGAGCTGGGCCGCACGCGAGCGGGCGGTGCCGTAGCGCACCACCTTGTACAGCGTGATTCGTTGGGCCGTTGCGGCAAGGGCGGCGTCCAACACGTCTTCGCGGTACTCGCCGCTCATGACGGTGTATGCCTGGGCGATCAGGCCATCCATCCCGGCGCACCGTCTGGTCCGGTCGCGCGCGCGCACGCCCAAGCCTTCGCACATCCACTCGAGCCGCTGCGCGTGGAAGTCGATCAATCGGGCGTGATTGATCAGGATTTGTCTGAGGAACGGGGACGTGGCGGTGCGGGCCATGCGTGACATCGGCACCACCAGGCCCTTCTCCGCGCTCCAGAGGTGCAGCAAATCATCGACGTACATGACCCGAAGTAGTTCGCGAGGCATAGGGTCCTCCACTTCATCTCATTCGGGTTCCCTGCAGGTACAGGGCGGTATGAGCCACCGCGTGCGCGATGATAGAAGGAGGACTCGCCCTTCACGCTTTTCCTGCACAAAACCCGATCAAATCCCGCTATCGCGGTGGAGAATCACTCACACCTGTGATAACACGCGTCCCGCGGGACTCGGGTCGGTTCGGGTCGTTGGAATCGGTGTTTAGATGACCGGTTGAAAGGTGGGTGGGCGGCGCGCCTTGGTCGCTTGTTCGAAGGCGTACGCCAGCCCGATCAGATGCGCCTCGCTCCAGGCCGGGCCCATGAACGTGAGGCCGATCGGCAGGCCCTGGACCATCCCCATCGGTACGGTGATGGCCGGATAGCCGGCCACGGCGGCCCAGGTCGAGCTGCCGCCTCCGAAGCGATCGCCGCTGACGTGATCGATCGGCCAGGAGGGACCGGTCGAGATCGCCACCAGGGCCGTTACCTTGTGCCGAGCAAGCAGGGCGTCGATACCTTCCGCCTGGCTCAAGCGGCGGGAGGTGGCCAGCGCGTCGCGATACTCCTGACTCGAGAGGTCGCCCAGGGCCGCGGCGCGTTCGAGGCTTTCCTGGCCGAAGGGCGATCCTTCCCGCGCGGCGTTGGCCTTGTTGAAGGCAATGATGTCGGCCAGCGTCCGATGCGGCACTCGCCCGCCCAGCGTGGCGAGATAGGCCTCGACGCCCGCCTTGAACTCGTAGTGCAGCACGGTACCTTCGGCAGCGCCGAGCGCCGCGGGGGCTTCGAAGTCGGTGGGGTCGACCAGGTCGGCGCCGGCCTGCTTGAGCGCAGCAATCGCCGTGTCGAAGACGGCGTTGCCCTTGGCGGCGACGTTGATGTGACGGCGAACCACGCCGATCCGGGCGCCGCGGAGCGCGTTGGGATCGAGCGCGGGGCGATAGTCGCTCAGCGCCTTGCCTCGGCTGGCGTCCGTGACGGGGTCGCGCGGGTCGACACCTGTTAGCGCACCAAGCAAGATGGCGGCGTCGGCCACGGTGCGGCACATCGGTCCGGCCGTGTCCTGCGAGTGGGAAATCGGAATGATCCCGGAGCGGCTCCAGAGGCCGACCGTCGGTTTGATGCCGACCAGGCCGTTGATCGAGGAGGGGCAGAGGATCGATCCGTCCGTCTCGGTCCCGATGGTGATGGCCGCCAGGTTCGCAGCGCCGGCCGACCCCGAGCCGGAACTCGATCCGCAGGGCGAGCGGTTGAGGGCGTAGGGGTTCCGGGTCTGGCCCCCCCGCCCGCTCCAGCCGCTGGATGACGGTCGCGACCGGAAGTTGGCCCACTCGCTCAGGTTGGTCTTGCCGAGCAGCACGGCGCCTGCTGCGCGCAGCCGTTCGACGATGAACGCGTCGCGCGGAGCAATCGATCCGGCCAGTGCCAGGGCGCCGGCCGTCGTCTGCATCTTGTCGCCCGTATCGATATTGTCTTTGATCAAAACCGGAATGCCATGCAGCGGCCCGCGAACCTTGCCGGCGCGTCGCTCGGCATCGAGGCCGTCGGCAATGGCGAGGGCATCGGGGTTGAGTTCGATGACGGCGTTGATCGCGGGGCCGCGTTTGTCGATCGCGTCGATCCGCCCGCGGTACAGTTCGACCAGGCGGCGCGCGGTCCAGCGGCCCGACTGCATTCCGTTCTGCAGCTCTGCAACGGTCAGTTCGTTGAGTTCGAAGTCGTCCGCCACCATGGTGCGACCTTCCGGCCGGGCCGCTCGGGCGGTACTCGGCGCGATCGACGCGGAGAGTCCGGTGGCGACGGTTGCTCCGATGAACTGGCGGCGTTTCATCTCTTCCTCCGCGAGGATTGGCGGGTCGGGCCGCGCTGTTTGAAATGCGCGAGCCCCTTCATGGCTTCACGACGAGAGAGCGGCGAGAGCTCGGTGCCATGGCGGGCGAGGTAGTCGGCCACTTCCTCCGGACGGGCTTTGGCATGTTCCCGCAACGCCCAGCCGATCGCCTTGCGCAGGAAGAACTCCGACGAACCGAGCGATGGGGCGATCACGTCCCAGAGCAACTGGCTGTCGGTCGCTTCCCGGAACGAGATCTGGCTGATGATGGCCACTCGGCGGAGCCAAAGGTTCTCGTTTCGGGCCCAGGCGCGCAAGGTGGGCTTGAGGCGATCGGGATAGGTGGCGAGCAGGACGGCCACCCGCGCGGCCAGGCCGTCGACCAGATCCCACCAGGCCCCTTCCTGGATCATCCGCCGATAGAGCGGCAGCACGGCGAGCGAGATGAACCGTTGATAGGGCGGATGCGCCGCGAGTTCGATGGCGGCGTACCGCTCTTCCCGATGGGTCGCCTGATCCCAGAGGTCGCCGACGGCCTGACGCCAATCGGCGGCCATGCCGATCGGGTAGGTGTCGAAGATCTCCCGCACCAGGCGGCGCATCTCGGGAACCGCCACGCCGTGATACGGCATGGTCGACTTCATGTACGCCTGGGCGCCCTTGGCCCGGGTCGCGTTGCCGGCACGCATGAGGGCCGCGCGGACCGGCGCGATCAACGCGACGTTCTTGGGGTTGGGTTTCATAACCGGGTGCTGTCGCAGACCGCTGGTAACGGAGACGAAGGCATGAGGTCCGGCTGTCGTAGGTTCCAGGGGGTCATCCCAAAGGTAGCGCCGAATCGTGCCCGGGCGCGAGCAATCCGGGCGTAGGACGAGATCCTTGCTACGCCCCGAGCGGTTCGCTGGCCGCGGTTCGCTCGCCGCGCTACTTTATTCCGAGTCCCTCATTCGCATCATCGCGGAGTGTCATGCAATCCGAATCCATCTCTGCCACGGGAGTCCTCGGCCGATTCCTGGCGGCGGTCGTGCTGGTCTACGGAACCTTCAATCCGGAAGGGTACTCGTTCTTTCATTGGGCGCTCAAGCCCCTCGTCGACGGGCCGGCAGCAGCGGCTCGGGAGGGCCTCCCCATCAAACTGCTGGTCGGACTGCTGCTGGTGGGACTTTGGGTCTTTCTGTTACAAGTGACCCGCCGGGCCATCGGGGTCAAAGGCGCCATCCTCGTGGCGGCCATTCTGGGCGCGCTGGTTTGGGCCCTGATCGACTGGCGAATCCTCGAGGCCCACAGCAGCCGAGCCATTGCTCATGTGGTCCTGGTGGCCCTGGCAGTCGTCCTGACTTTGGGTATGAGCTGGTCGCATTTGAGTCGCCGCATCTCGGGTCAAGTAGATACCGACGACATCCAGTAGCAGGTCGTGTTGCAGGTTTCGGGGTCTCGTCGGGTCGGCGAGGCGTTCGGGCTACCGGATGATCGTTACCCGGGGTGTGGCCACCGGACGCGAAGGCCGTCACCAGTCTCACGCGAGACCATCACCAAAGGGGGAATCATGTCGGTAGCCAAGGTCGTGGAAATCATGGCGACGTCGAAGACGAGCTTCGAGGACGCCATCAATGCGGGCATTGCCCGCGCCAGCAAAACCCTCGATGACGTCCAGGGGGCGTGGGTCAAGTCGATGAAGGTGGAAGTCGAGAACGGAAAGATTGTCCAGTATCGCGTGATCATGAAGGTCACGTTCGTCCTGAACGCCTAGAGGAGGAATCGATGGCGAACGAGAAGCCGGATTTTTCGGATGTCACGAGCAGGGTAGACTCGACGGCGCCGATCCAGGAAACGCCCAAGCCAGCTCCGCGGACCTACACCGTGGTTGCGGGTGACAGCCTTTCCAAGATCGCGAAAAAGTTCTATGGCAATGCCAACAGCTGGAAGGTGATTTTCGATGCCAACCAGGCGGTGGTAGGCCCCAATCCGAACCTCATCAAGCCCGGGCAGGTGCTGACCATCCCGGAATTGGAAGGAGCGTCCTGATGAAGATGATGACCCGTGCGGTTCTGTTCGCGGGACTTGCCCTGACGTCGCTCGCGGCCTGCAAGAAGGCGCCGCCTCCGCCGCCGCCCGAGGTGCCGGCCCCGCCGCCGCTGGCGTTTGCCGGGCTCGAACTCGGTAAGAGCGTCGACGCGTCGATGCGTGTGGTGGCCCCGACGGACGTGTTCGGGCTTCGCGACACGATCTATGCCTCCGTGGCCACTACGGGGGTCGCCTCTTCCGCGGCGCTGGGCGCCGTCTGGACCTTCGGCGACGGTCAGCTGGTCGACTCGACCACGGTCCAGATTCAGCCGACCGGCCCGGCCAACACTCAGTTCAGCATCATGAAGGCTTCGGCGTGGCCGACCGGCAAGTACAAGGTGTCGATCAGCCTGAACGGGATCGCGGTCAGCGAGAAGGAATTCGAAGTCCGGCGCTGATACCGGCTGTCTTCAATCGGATGACTCCCGTCTCGGCGCAAGTGCCGGGGCGGGAGTTTTCGTTTCGCCGCGGGCGCCGACTCAGCGCGGGAGCGGGGTGGTGGCGGGGTCGCGAACGAACTGGATGTAATCGGTGGAAACCGGAACCCCACCGGCCTGCCGCACGGTGGTGGCAATCTGGCCGCGATGATACGCGCCATGCAGGCAGACATGAATCAGGATGTCGATTGCCGGCGTGGTGAAGCGGGTCCCGGCGCTGTTGGCGTAGCTCACATCTCGGCGCAGGTGGTCGGGACTCATCGACGCCACCAAGGTCCGGAAACCCTCGATGGTTTTTCGACTCAGCGCCGCGGCCTCGGAAAGGCTCAGCGCGGGCCAGACCGGGTGCGCCGGCGTGGCGCCCGTCAGCCGGGCATACCAGATGTGCTCGGCTGCCGCCAGGTGGGCCAGCAGCGTCAACGTGGCGGTGGGGACCGACTCGGCCGCTGCGAGCGCCTCGATGACCCGCTCATCCGCCCAAGCGAGGTGGTCGATCATCCGGCCCAGCATCGCCGAGTCTTCGCTCACGCAGAGGGATGGAACGGGGTCAGTTCCGGCGGGCGCGGGGCCGGCAGGCCGGCGCCGTATCGGCAGGCTTCGACGTAGCCGGACGGTACCTGGGCACAGACGGGCTCCCGATCGGCGGGGGTCCGGATCAGCACGCTGGTCTGTTCACCGATCGCGTTGTAACACGCAACTGCATAGCGTCGATCGGTCAGCTTGGCGCAGAAGGGAAAGCCGTCCGCGGGGATCGAGGACACGTCGATGAAGTTCTTGACGGCGCCGACGTAGCACCACGCTTGCAGCGCATCGTGGCCGCGGGCGCAATTCTCGATGGACTTGTCCAAGTCGAGCACCGTGTAGCCCGCCACGTACGTCCCGATGCCCTGATAGCAGGACGGCTGCATGGCCACGGGCGCGCCGTCGCACGCCGCGGCAATCTTGCCCCAGTCGGCCCCGACCGTCTCGATGATGATCCCGGCCTGCATGCCGTAACACGAGGGCTGGTACTTGGTGTCGATGGCGGAACAGGGATAGAGCGGATCGTTCGGGTTCCGGATCGCAAAGGTATCGGCGGCGGCCACCATGGCGGCGTGATCGTGGCTCGTCATGTCGTGGCTGGCCATGTCATGACCGGTCGAGTCATGACTTACCTGGGTGTCGTGGTCGCCATGGCCATCGGCCTGGCCGGCCTTCTTGTGCGGATGGTGCGACTGGCCGCGCCCCGCCACGATGAATTCCATGAACGCCCCGCCGTAGCAGGACTGGGCATCCCAGCTGTTGACCAGCCAGTCGCAGCCGGCCAGGGCCTTGGGCAGATGCAAGCCGGTGTTCTGGATCAGCCCGTGACCGATGCCGTGTACGCACTGAAAGCGGAGCCAGAGATTGGCCACCGTCACCGGCATGTCATTGCAGAGGCCGTAGACCGTAGTGCTGTCCGTCCCCTGCGCATCGAGGTAGGCCTGCACCACGCCGTGGTAGCATCCCGACTGGTAGAGACCGGTGCAGGACTCGTACACGGTCCCGACATCCTTGCCCGGGGTCCAGGCGTTGATGCCGACGACGTGCGTCAGGTCGTGGCCATAGCGATTCGAGGCCGGGTCGATTCGGCTCAAGACCGAAAGCGCATCCATGGCCAGGCGGACCTGACCGCGCTCCGTCAGTTCGAGAAAGATCTCTTCGTAGCAGGCCTGCTTGCCGGTGCCCGCCAACCGGCAGCGGTTCTTCGCGAAATTGGCCAGTTCGATCGAATCTCCGGTGGCCGGCCGATCGATCACCTGCTCCAGATCTTTGGCGCCCAGGCCCGGCACGATGGCGCCCTGGGAATATCCGTACGCGGCCGCACCCAAAGTCACGACTAGCAGGATGATGACGACGACGAGAATCTTCCGAATCATGGTTCCGCCCACTGATGGATCAGCGCGAAAGGTAGCGTTGAAATGAGGAGGCGCCAAAGACTCCGGCGCCGAGGTCTGGAGTTCGGTCAGGGGAGCGGTGGCGAAGGAAGAATCAGAGTCGAAAAGTCATGCTGGATGGTCCAGAAAGGCGTCATGACCAGCTGCGGAAGTGGCACCTGAGTGGCCGGCAATTGAATCTGGGCTCGCCGGCCGGCCCACGCGGCTGCGGTATCCGCAGGCAGGCGAAGAATCTCGGTCCATTGCTCGCCGGTGCGCGACGCCCAGAGGCTGGTGTAACTCATGGAGGCGCTGGTTTCCCGGGTAAAGCGCGAGCCAGGTTCGAACGTCGTCGTGATGATCAGGGTGCCGTCGGCAAGGCGGGCCGAGGCGTAGCTCGGATTACCGATGTCCTGCAAGCGGGTCAGCGCCCGGCTGGCGGGGTCGAAGCGGAAGATCGAGGAGGCGGCCTCGTCGTTGTCACTCCCCCAGAAGAGGGCGCTGTCGGTCACGATCATCGACACGATCCGGGCGTCCTGGGTGCCTCGGAGCAGGGTGTCGATCCGGCTGAGGCCGGCATCGGCGGAGAGCAGCATGACCTCGTCGCCCCGGTCGCCGGTGGCAATCCAGTAGGTGCGCCGATAGGGGTCCCAGGTCACGGAATGGACGTGGAAGGTGACCCCCGAGGCAAACTGCTCGATTACCTCCCACTGGCGGCCGTCGTCGGTGCCGCGAACGAGGCGGACCGGATGGGGCCGGGGATCGGCCCGGTATTCGCCGAAGAGCACCGTATCGCCGGCGCCGACGGCAACGCCGCCGGTCGGAAACCCTCCGGGAAACGGGCCCAGGACATCGAACGAGCGGCCCTGGTCGGTCGTCCGGTAGATACGGTCGTAGAAGACGAGCAGCGTCCCGGTCGACAGGCGGACCACGGTCCCGGGTCCGCGATTGAGCCGGATCCGCCGGATGAGCTGGAGCCGCGCGACGGCGTTTCGCAGCTGCGCACCGAGGCCCCGTTCCGGTTTGGGCAATGTGCCCAGCAAGCGAAATGAGGCGCCCCCGTCCCGGCTTTCGTAGAGGGCGTGGTCTTCGATGGCATAGAGGGCGTCATCGGCGGCGGCCACGGTGCGCAGCCGGGGTATCGCGATCCCCTCGGACGGGGGCCGGCCATCCGGCGCGTCCAGCGTGATCGCCTGCCCGCGCGGCGGAAGCGATTGCCAGTATAACTCGAGCGCGGCGGCCGCGAGGACGAGTACAGCGGCGGCCGCCAGCGAACCGCGAACCCACGCCTTCATGCGGGCGCGGTCGTGCTCGGTCGCGTCACTTCTTCTTGGGAGCTTTACCGGTTCGTTCGACCGTTTTGAGCCAGAGTACGGCGCGGTCGTAGGCTTTCTTCTTGCCGCCGTTGCTGGCGTCGCCGAAGAAGGCCGTGAACTTGGGCCGTGTACCGGTCGGAGTTGGGCGGTACCCTACGCGACAGAACCAACCGAAGGTCCGGGTACTGGCCTGGTCGATCCGCGAGATGCCGGGAACCTTGGCCGTTGCGCGGGATCGAGCTGCCGGGGCCTTGGATTTGGTCGATAGTCGACGTGTCGCCATGGGCGCGTGGGTCCGAAGTCCGTTAGGTGTGGGGAGGTTCGACGGACCTATTATGCGCCCGATTCGTGGAATGCGGAAGGGGGGACAAAAATGCTCACGAACGAATCCGCCGAGAGAAGTCCGCGCTGTCGAGGTAGCGAGCGGCGGCCTCATTGATACGATAGCGGGTGCGGATCTGGTCGATCGGCACGCCCTCCTCCAGCAAACCCAGTGAGCGGGCGATCTCGTCGGCGTAGCCGGGCAGGAGGAGACGGAGCCCGGCGTCGATCCGATTCGGGACCACCCGGTTGACGCTGGCCACCAGATTCGACATGCAGTTGTTGCGCACCGTATGATAGAATTCGGGCGTTGCGCTCAGTGCATCGGCGCGCCGGAGCATGTCGACGAAGACGGCCCGCGCCCGCTCCGGGGTGGTCCGGATCGGATACAGATAGACGTCCACGTCGCCGAATGCCGCGCGCCGGCCGATCACGTCCCGTTCGTCTCCCACCACATAAATCAGTTCGAAGTTGCGCCCCAGTCCGGCCAGGACGCCGTACGTCTCGCCCACTTCGCGCCTGGCTTCGACGGAAATCGTCACATAGGTGGAGTCGTCGAACCCGAAGCTGACGAACCCGTGCGCCGGCCCGCGCCACGCTTTGGAAAACGGCGCCAGGACGAACCATGCCGAATTGAGGCGCCGGAGGTCGTAGGTGCGCGTCTCATAGGCCGGGATGAACGAGTCGACCCCGACCGGATGAAAATTGCGCAGGTTGGCAATCCGGACCAGCGAATCGGAGAAGACGACCTCCGGTGCGCGGGCATGATCGGCAATCCACGGGCGCCGGTTGGATGGCCGCCGCGTCAGGATGATCGAGCCGAATCCGACGAGGGAGCAGACGAAGCCGAAAGCGAGTACCCGCCAGAAGGTCCGGCGTCGAGAGGGAATGCGCATGGGTCGGGAAAAGTAGGTACCTGGCGTCGGGATGCGCGAGGGTGAGCCGCCGTCCTGGTAAATTGCTGGTTTCCGCTATCCGAGACCGCGATGTCGAGTCGGAACGAAGAGGCCCTGCGGGTCGGGGTCACGATTCTGCTGTTCATCTTCGGGCTCTGGATCATGCGGAGCCCAGACAGTTACACCTGGCTCGACGATGTCGACCTCGCAATCCACGAGACGGGCCACCTCCTCTTCGGGTGGGGTGGAGAGCGCCTGGCCGCGTTCGGCGGGACCTTGCTGCAGCTGATCTTTCCGCTCGTCTTTGCAGTGTACTTTGCCCGGCAGCGCGATTGGCACGCCGTCACCGTGTCGATCTGGTGGCTCGGCCAGAACGGTTGGAACATTGCGCGGTACGTCGCGGATGCCCGTGCGCAGGAACTGCCGCTGGTCGGCGGCGGGGAGCACGATTGGACCTATCTGCTGGCGGAATTCGACCTGCTCGGCAGTGATCAGGCGATTGCCCGTACCATTCGCATGGTGGCGTTCATGCTGATGACGGTGTCGTGTCTGGCGGGTATTGCCATCCTGTTCCGTCGCGCGCGCACCGCCAGGATCCAAGAGGCGCCGGCCGAACCTCGCTAGCTTCGGAGCGCGTCGCGTACCGCGGTCTTGGTCACCTTGCCCATCGCGTTGCGCGGCAACTCGTTGGCAAAGGCGATGATCCGGGGGACCTTGTAGGCCGCCATGCGGGTCTTGAGCCAGGCGCGGAACGGATCGGGTTCGACCGATGCGGAGCCGCGACAGACGATCAGCGCCGCTACTTTTTCGCCCAGGTCCGCATCCTCCAGCCCGACCACGGCGCAGTCGGCCACCTCCGGGTGTTCCCGGATGGCCTCCTCGATTTCGAGCGCGGAGAGTTTGTAGCCGGCTGATTTGATGATATCGACGCTGCGTCTGCCCAGCAGGCGATAGTAGCCGTCTTCGCGGATGCCCACGTCGCCGGTAATGAACCAGTCGTTGCGGAACGCCTTGGCCGTTTCTTCGGGGCGCTGCCAGTATTCGCGGAACACTTGCGCGCTCTGGACTTCGATTTCTCCCACCACGCCGTCCGGCACGACCTGGCCCGTTTCGTCGACCAGGCGGAGCGCCACATCGGGAAACGGAACTCCCACGGTGCCGGCGCGTCGCTGGCCGTGGAGCGGGTTGCCAAGCGCCATTCCGATTTCCGTCATGCCGTAGCGCTCGAGCAGGCGGTGGCCCGTCATGGTCTCCCAATGCTCGAGGGTCGACACCGGCAATGCCGCCGATCCGGAGCACATCACGCGAACCCGGTCGAGGCCGCGCCGCCAGTATCGCCGGAGGGCCGGATCGCTCGCGTCCCAGGCGCCGATCAGCCGAGCGTAGACGGTCGGGACCGCCGTGAAGAAGGTGATCTCGCCCGAACCGAGCCGCGCCCACGCCTGGAGCGCATCGAAGGGCGTGAGGAACTCGACGGCGGCTCCGCACCACAGCGCCGAGGACAGGGCGTTGATGACGCCGTGGATATGATGGAGCGGCAGGACGTGCAGGCTCCGATCGGTGTCCCGCCATTCCCACGCGGCCACCAGCGTCGTGATCTGGGCTCGCAGATTGGCGTGCGTAGTGACGACACCTTTCGGACGACCCGTCGTTCCGCTGGTGTAAATCACCAACGCCGGATGTTCGGCGCGGACCTGCGGCAAGGTGGGTACGTCGTCGGGCTGGAGATCGCCTGGGGTCGAGACCGGGATGCGGCGTTCTCCGGCCAACCCGGCGACCCGATCGAGATACTCTCCTCTACCGGCGACGACGGCCGACGGCGTCGCATCGTCGAGGACGTGGGCCAGTTCCCGTTCGGGATGCGAGGTCGCGAGCGGCACGGCAATGGCGCCCGCCCGCCAGACTCCCCACTGGACGGCGACATGGTCGAAGCCGGGCTCGATCAGATAGGCGACCCGGTCACCCGGCCGGACCCCGCGTTCGACCAAGCCGGCGGCCACGGCATCGGTGCGGGCCGCCAGCGTGTCGTAGCTGTACGCGCCGGTCGGGTCCACGATGGCGGTCCGGGCGCCGAACCGCGCCGCGCGTTCGAACAACAGGTCCGTACTCATCGGGTGAAGGGTCGGCAGACCGGGCATCGGTGACAAGTCCTGTTGTACTTCGGATGAGGGGGGCGTGATAGATTGCACCGCCTTCACTCCCGACGACCGAGCCATCGATGAATCCGACGCCCGTGGTGCTCTACGGCGAGCATGTTCGCCTCGAGCCGCTCGACCACGACCATGCCGACCAGCTGATCGAGGCCGGCGCCGATGATCTGATCTGGCGCTATATGCCGACGCCTCGTCCCCGTGATCGCGAGGCGATGATTGCCATCATCGACCGGGCCTGGCGGGCCGCCGCGGACAGGAGCGAAGTCCCCTTTGCCATTATCGATGCCCGCGCCGATCGCGCCATCGGGTCGACCCGGTTCCTGGAAATCCGCCACGGCGATCGCGCGCTCGAAATCGGCTGGACCTGGCTGAGCCTTGCCGCGCAGCGGACGCCGATTAACACCGAGTGCAAATATCTCCTGCTTCGCCATGCCATCGAGGATCTGGGGGCGCTCAGAATCCAGTTCAAGACAGATGGCCGAAATCAGCAGTCCCAGCAGGCCATCGAGCGGATCGGTGGGGTGCGTGAAGGGGTCCTTCGTCACCACAGTTTGCGGTGGGACGGCGTCTACCGGGATACCGTCTACTACAGCATCCTGGCCACCGAGTGGCCCGAAGCCAAGGCAAAGCTGGAGGCGAGACTTGGTCGTTGAGGTGCTCCGGCGTGCGCAGCGCGTTGCCGTGCTGACGGGCGCCGGTATCTCGGCGGAAAGCGGCATCCCGACCTTTCGTGACGCGTTGACGGGGCTGTGGGCCGACTATTCGCCGGAGGAACTGGCGACGCCCGAGGGGTTTCGGCGGAATCCGGACCTGGTGTGGAGCTGGTATCGGTCACGCCGCCTGGCCGTGGCCAACGCGGAGCCGAACCCGGGCCACCGTGCGCTCGCTGCGCTGGAACGGCTGGCGCCGGATGTCACGTTGATCACCCAGAACGTCGATGGACTGCATCGCAGGGCCGGCAGCCGGGATCCGGTCGAGCTGCACGGCAACATTGCCCGGATTAAATGCTTCGATTGCGGACGACACGTCACGGAGTTTGCGGATACCGACCGGGTGCCGTCGTGCGCCGACTGCGGCGGATGGCTCCGGCCGGATGTCGTCTGGTTCGGCGAGATGCTGCCTGCGCAAGCGCTGCGCCGTGCGCAGAGAGCGGCAGAGTCGGCGGATCTGTTCCTGTCCGTCGGCACTTCGAACGTCGTCGAACCGGCGGCATCACTCCCCTGGCTGGCAGCGGCGGCCGGCGCGGTCGTGGTGGTCGTGAACACGGCGACAGACGGTCAACGCAGCGGGGCGAGTATCCATCATCTGATCGGTCCGGCGGGAACGGTGCTGCCGGATCTGATCCGGCAGGCCTGGCCCCACGCCGAAATCTGAGGTCTCTGCATGACGACGCAATTACCGCCGGTGGCGCGGTGTGAGCCGACCACCTTCTCGATGCACGGAGAGACATTCCACGACGATTATGCCTGGATGCGCCGGCGGGACGATCCCGAAGTGCGTGCCTATCTCGAGGCCGAGAATGCGTACGGCCAGGAGGTACTGGCGCCGCTGGCCGGGTTGGAGTCGAGGCTGTATGAGGAGATGCTGGCGCGGATCAGGCAGACGGATCTCAGCGTGCCGTACCGCGACGGAGAATACTGGTACTACTCGCGCACGGTCGAAGGTCAGCAGTATTCGATCTATGCCCGCCGGCAGGGCAGTATGGAGGCGCCCGAGGAAGTCCTGCTCGATCTGAATGCGCTGGCCCAAGGGCACGCGTTCATGGGCCTGGGCGTCTATGCCGTCAGTCCCGATGCCCGGCTGCTTGCCTACGCGCTCGATACGACAGGGTTTCGCGAATACACCCTGCACATCAAGGACCTCACGACCGGCGAAGCCCGGATCGTGCCCGTCGAGCGGGTCGGTTCCTTCGCATGGGCGGCGGACAGCCGGTCGTTCTTTTATACGGTGGACGATCCCGTCACCAAGCGCGAGTACCGGATGTACGCGGCCGGCATCGACGGCGCCCCGGTGCGGCTGGTGTACGAAGAGGAGGATGAACGCTTCCGGGTCTTCGTGACCCGGACCCGGAGCCGGCAGTATCTGGTGATGTACGCGGCAAGCCACGTCACGACCGAAGCGCGTGTGCTCCAAGCGGCCGCACCCGATGGCGCCTGGCGTATCGTTGCGCCTCGGCAGCAGGACCGCGAGTACGACATCGATCATCACGGCGATCGTTTCTTCATCCGCGTCAACGATACAGCGCCGACGTTTCGGATCGTTACCGCGCCGGTGGCTTCGCCCGACGAGGCGAACTGGACCGAATTCCTGCCGGCGCATCTCGGCGTGATGCTCGAAGGGTTCGAGTGCTATGCCGGCCATTGGGTCGCCTGGGAGCGAAGCGAAGGCTTGCCGCGGATCCGAGTCGGCCCGATCGAGAGCCCGGTCGGACGCCTCATCGATTTCGCCGAGGAGGTGTACGACGTCAGTTCGACGACCAATCTCGAGTGGGACGCGACCCGGTTCCGCTATCGTTACGAATCGTTCGTGACCTCGTCGTCGGTCTACGAGTACGATATGGTGGCGCACGTGTCCGTGTTGCTCAAGCGCAAGGAAGTACTGGGCGACTACGACCCGTCCCGGTACGTGAGCGAGCGCCTCTTTGCCGTGGCATCGGACGGTGTCCGGATCCCGATTTCGCTGGTGCGGTTGGCCGGCCCGCCGCGGCCGACCCCGACGTATCTGACGGGGTATGGGGCCTACGGCATTCCCTATCCGGTCTCGTTCACCTCCAATCGTCTCAGCCTACTCGATCGGGGTGTCGCGTTCGCGGTGGCGCATGTGCGTGGCGGCGGCGAGTTGGGACGACCGTGGCATGATGCCGGCAAGATGGGTCAGAAGAGCAACTCGTTCACCGATTTCATCGCCTGCGCGGATCACCTCGCGGCCACCGGTCGGACTACGCCGGCGGAGCTGGTGATCGAGGGCGGCAGCGCCGGCGGACTGCTGATGGGGGCGGTGCTCAACCTGCGTCCCGATCTGGCCGGCGCGGCCATTCTCCAGGTGCCGTTCGTCGATGTGCTCAATACGATGCGCGATGCGTCCCTCCCGCTCACGGTAGGTGAGTATGAGGAGTGGGGCAATCCGGAACTCGAGGAACAGTTTCGTTGGATCCGGAGCTACTGCCCGTATACCAATCTGCGTCCCGGTTCGTATCCCGCCCTTCTGATCCGGAGCTCCCTGAACGACAGCCAAGTGATGTACTGGGAGCCGGCCAAGTACGTCGCTAAGCTGCGCATGCTCGATACCGATCGGCGTCCGGCGGTGCTGCTCACCAATCTCGATGCCGGGCACTCGGGGGCGTCGGGGCGGTACGATCGCCTGCGCGAAATCGCGACCGATTATGCCTTTGTGCTGTGGCGGGTGGGTCGTTCGACGGACGAATAGGCGGGACCGGGGCAGGCCTCGTTGTCCGGCGTCATTAACCCCGCCGGTGTCCGGATGACGATAGATTGCAATCTGATACTGCCATCCTTCTGGGGAGATCACCCGATGCGCTTCGTAACTGGAGCATTTGCAGTTCTATTGCTGACATGGACCGTCGAGACGCCGGCGCAGGGGCGGCGGTTCGAACTCAACGATCTCGGTCGCGAGGTGAGCGTCTCGAGCGTCCGGCTCTCGCCGGATGGCCGGCAGGTGGTCGCCGTTCTGACGCGGACCAACTATGCGGACAACCGGTTCGAGCGGTCCCTCGTCCTGATCGATGCCGCCACCGGCACCTCGCGCGAACTGGCCCCCGGTCGCCGCAACGTCGGGTCGGCCGAGTGGTCGCCGAGCGGCGATCGGCTGGCTTTCCTCGACCGGGAGGAAGGGAAAGAAACCCAGCTCTATGTGCTGCCCCTGGGCGGCGGAGAGGCCCGCCGGATCACCTCGGTCAAGCAGGGTGTCGGCAGCTACGTCTGGCGGCCCGACGGACAGTCGTTCGCGATTCTGACCCGGGATGAGGCGCCCGAGCGCACCGGCGAGGAGCGGCACAACAAGTCGTTCGAGGTGGGCAACAGCAGCTATCTCGATCAGGCGGCCACGCTGCCCACGCATCTCTGGACCGTCTCGGCCGACGGCGGTGCACCGACGCGGATCACGTCGGGAACGCGGCACATCGCGTCGGTGTCATGGACCCCGGATGGGCGTCGGGTCGTGCTGGGCGTCTGGCCCAAGCCGCACTCGGGTGAGGCCATCAACGGCACGTTGGTCATTCGCGACATAGGGTCGGGGGCCGAGCGCACCATTTCGGATCGAAAGGGATTCGGAGTCGCCGGGTCTGTGTCGCCGGACGGTCGGTGGGTGGCGTGGAGTGCCAGCCGGGGGCCGGAAATCGGATTCCGCACGTCGGGCGTGCTGGTCGCGCCGCTCGAGGGCGGTGAGGCGCGGGACGTGACCGCCGCGCTCGATCGGAACTTCGGCGGCATCCAGTGGACGCCGGACAGCCGGGCGGTGGTCGGTACCGGGCCCGATCTGACACGGTACCGGATCTGGGTGCAGCCGCTCGATGGGAAGGTTCGTCAGCTGGAGCTGGGGAACCTCGATGCCTCGGATCTGACGCTGAGCCGGTCGGGCGCGGTGGCCTTTGTCGGCCGCGAACCCAACCGGCCGAGCGAGATTTACTACGCCGCGTCGTTGACGGAAAAGCCGCGGCGAATCACCGATCTGAACGGCGCGATCGCGGGGCTCGAGACCGGGCGGATCGAAACGATCACCTGGCAGGGACCGGACGGGTTCACCCAGAACGGCGTCATTACCTATCCGCCCGGCTACACCAGCGGTCGCAAGTATCCGCTGGTGCTCAACATCCACGGCGGCCCGATGGGAACGTCGGCCGAGGGATGGTCGGCGCCCAATCAGCTGCTGGCTGCGCAAGGATGGATCGTCTTCAGCCCGAACTATCGTGGCAGCAACAACCAGGGCGACAAGTTCCAGGGCGCGGTCATCAACGACGCGGGCGAGGGGCCGGGCCGGGACGTGATGTCCGGGGTCGAGGCGCTCAAGAAGCGCGGCCTGATCGATGAATCCAAGATGGCGGTGTCCGGCTGGTCGTATGGCGGCTACATGACTGCGTGGCTGACGGCGCACTATCAGGTTTGGAAGGCGGCCGTTGCCGGCGCGGCGGTGACCGACTGGTTCGACTGGTACACGCTGGCCGACATGAACACCTGGTCGGGCTTCGGGCTGGGCGGGTCCCCCTGGCTCAACGACAACGCGGCCAACTACTGGCGCCAGTCTCCAATGGCCTATGCCCACAAGATCAAGACGCCGACGCTGATTCTGTCGACGACCGGCGATCCGCGGGTGACGGTGACGCAGTCGTACAAGCTGTACTATGCGCTCAAGGACAACGGTACGCCGGTTCAGTTCATCGCGTACCCGACCGGCGGGCATTTCCCGCCCGATCCGGTCCATCAGCGGGATGTCCGCCAGCGCTGGATGGAGTGGATCGCCCAGCAGTTCGGTCCCGCGACCTGACCGGTTAATATCATGTCGTTCGCGCCCTCGATCGGTATTCCGGAGCTGGCCGGACTCGGCAGCTATCGGGACGCGACGCGAATCGGCTATTCGGTCGAGGACACGGTCCGGCGCTTGCTCCGGTTCCAATGGCTCGAACGCGCGGTGATGCGAACTGCTCTTGCGCACCTTGCAGGTACGCCCGAGTGGGAAGTCAAATGCGCTCTGGCGCTGGCGCAGTGGTACACGGCCCAGCACGTCGAGGCGATCCGGCAGCGGATCGGAGAGATGCGCCATCCCGTGCCGGCCCTCGATACCACGCCGGACCAGCGGCTCGATCGCTTCGTCGACGAACTGGTAAGATCATCCGGCACGATCGAGATCCTGACGGGCATTTACGACGTCACGATCCGGGCGCTGGTCGAGGAGTATCGCGCCTTTCTTCGTCAGGCCAATCTCCTGGTGGATCATCCGTCTCGCCGGGTGGTTCGCCATGCACTGCTCGAACTCGAAGACCTGCTGCATTGGGGCGAAGAGGCCATTGCCATCACGACGGCGCGATCGTCGGACGATGCGGGGCGCGCGGCCGAGTGGGGACGCCACCTGCGCGAGTATCTCGCCGCTGCCGGGTGGGTGTCGGGAAGCGACCCGGTGCCCGAGCGGACTCTGCCTCCGGCTCGTGCGACGGCGCCGTTCGTGCCCGACCAGACTCCCGTGCGGGATACCCGGTTTGCCGGACAGTACAATTTCGAGTTTCCGCCCCACGCGGTGTATAACGATCCCGCGGCGCCCGCCGATGAGCGCAACCTCGCGTTGCTCGCCAAGCGGACGCTCGAAATGGACGTGCCGGAGATGATGGCGTCTGTACTGGTCGAGCGGACCGATCTTCCCTGGGAGTTTCACCTGGAGTATGCTCGTCAGCTCTGGGACGAGGCGCGCCACGCGATGATGGGGACCGTGGCGTTCGAAGCCAAGGGTATCGACTGGACCAGCATTCCGCTCAATGTCGGCTTTGGTCTGCGCCTCAATCGTCACGCCACGCCGCTCGAACGCCAGATCCTCCTCTTTGCCATCGAGCAGTCGCTGATGCCCGGCGACACCGGGAAGCGATTCGAGTATCGGACCGCCATCGAGGCCGGCGACGAACTGTCGGCCCACTTTCACGATTTCGACTGGGCCGACGAGGTGTTGCATACGCAGATCGGCCGGCGCTGGCTCAAACATGAAGGCGTTGACGGTGCGGAAGCGGCCAAGCGCGCCGCCGTGATTCATCTGCGCACCTGGGAGGCGCTGGCGCAGTACCGGCAGCGGGAGCCGCAAGTGGACTGGTGGGACGACTTCGTACGCCGCGTGCTCGGGAAGCCCAGCGCGGTGCCGCCGGAGCGCCGCGCCAGCCTCGATATCCTGGCGGAATGAGCTTCACGTTCCATCTGATCCCGCACGTTCACTGGGATCGGGAGTGGTACCTGACTCGGCACGGCTTCCTGGCTCGCCTGGTGCCGATGCTGGACCGGGTGCTCGATCTGCTCGACGCCAATCCGTCCCTCCGTTTCCATCTCGACGGCCAGACCATCGTCGCCGAGGACTACCTGGCGGTCGTGCCCGGGCGCAGGGATCAGATTCGACGTCTGGTGGAGCGCGGGCAGCTCGCGCTCGGTCCGTGGTATGTGCTGGCCGACGAGCTGATTCCCCGCGGCGCTTCGCTTCGTAAGAACCTCGAACTCGGGATGGCGTCCGCGCAGGCCCTGGGTGGATCCTCGCGGGTGCTCTACAGTCCGGATGCGTTTGGTCATCCCGCCGGATTGCCGGATCTCGCCGCGGAGTTCGGGCTGCCCTGGGCGGTGCTTTGGCGTGGGCTCGGCCAGGTGGGCTGGCGCTCGCATGATCTGTATCGGTGGACTGGGCCGGAGGGAGGCTCGGTGCTCGTGTATCACCTCCCGCCCGAGGGGTACGAAATGGGCATCGACCTCGTCACGGCCGGTGCGGACCTTCCGGCGCGATGGCGGGATGTTCGAAGTCGGATGACGGCGCGCGCCGGGTGCGAGCATGTTGCCATCCTGGTTGGTGCGGATCATCACGCACCTTCGGCCGAGCTTCCGTACCTGGCCGAGCGGATTGCAGCCCTTGAGCCTGAAGCAGCGGTTCGCTTCAGCAGTTTCGATGAGTTCTTTGGGGCCGTCGAAGACGCCAATCCTTCGGTCCCACTGCTGGAGGGCGAACTCCGGAGTTCGACGGGGTACGTCTGGTCGCTGCAAGGGGTCCACTCGACCCGCGTGCGTATGAAGCGGCGCCACGCGGAGGCGGAGTCGATGTTGGTCGATGTGGTCGAGCCGCTGGTCGCGACGGTGGGGGAGCGGCCGGCCCTGCTCGATGAGGCGTGGCGCTTGCTGGTCCAGTCGCAGTTCCATGATACGATTGCCGGGTGCGCGGCGGACGGCGTGGCGCGGGAGCAGGAGGTCCGCCTCGATGCGGCCACCACGATTGCTCGGGAACTCACGGCTGTCGGACTGGATCGGCTCGTCGGTTACGATCCGAACGTCGCGCGTCGAGACCCCAATCGGTTCCGCCCAACGCTGGTGCTGTGGCACGCCGATGCCGAACCATGGAGCGGGGTCGTGCTTGCTCGGACGTCGTGGTTCAAGCGAGACGTGCTGGTCGGTCCGCCCGGCGACCGCGTGCCCCGGGTAGGATCCGGATACCGACCGTTCCATCTGCAGACAGCCGATGGGGTGCAGATACCGGTCCAGGTGCTGCGGGTTTCCGAGTCGGCCGAGCGAGTCGACGCGTCGGAACACTACCCGGATCTCGATCTGGTCGACGAGGCGTGGATCGCATTCCGCGCTTCCGATCTGCCCGGCGGCAGACCGGTTGTGTTCGAGGTATGTTCGGGGCTGGCGTCGGGTCAGCCTGGTGCGACGGGGTCGGTACGTGTCGGTTCGCGCTCGCTCCGGAACGATCGGATCGAGGTCGTCGTCGATCCCGATGGACGCTTTGCGATTCGTGATCTTCGTAGCGGCCGCCGCATTGCCGGGCTCGGCGCAATCGAGTCGGAGCCGGATCGGGGCGACCTCTACACCCCGGATATCGACCCGACTGGTCTGCGCAGTTCGCGGGTGCATACCATATGTCAGCTTGCGCCGGGGCCCCTGGTAGGTGCGCTCGAGCTGGCCTGGACCTTCGAGCCCGCCAGCGGTGGCATGGTGTACGGGCGAACGGTGCTGTCTCTCCATGCGGGCGAAGCGGCGATACGGCTTCGGATCGAGTTCGACAACTGGGCGCACGACGTCCGGTTGAGGATTCGTCTGCCGCTTGCGATCGAAGGCGAGGTGATGACGGGGTCACCGTTTGGCGTGGAACGGCGGGGCGCCGGCAAACTCGACACGTCCTGGCCTGGTGAAACCGGGCTCCCGACCGCGCCGGCGCATGACTGGCTCGCGCCGGCGGATCCGGGGTCGGGGTTTCGTCTCGACCTGCCTGGTTTCTTCGAGTACGAACTGACCGACGAGGGTGACGTGCTGATCACCCTGCTTCGGGCCGTTGGCGTGCTGTCGAAGGACGACCTCACCACTCGACGAGGCCACGCCGGATGGACGCTACCGACTCCGAAGGCGACCGAGCAAGGTCGCCATGTCGTATCGCTGGCGATTGGTTCGAATCCGACCCGCCGCGCGCCTGTTACTCGCTGGCTTCGCAGCTCGTTTCCGTCTACTGAAACCTCTCAGGTCGAGGGTCGCTCGACTGCCTCGTCCTAGTAGCTCCCTGACTCCGACTGAGGGCTCCCAATCACGACGGCAACAACAAGCGCCTCGCCCGGCCGAAGTCGGTGTATCCTCCCAAACACTAAGTTCTGATTGGGTTTTGGCCTGTTGGCTGTCAACCTACCCTCCTCTTGCCCTGGTACTGGAAGGCAGTGATCTTACCAGTAAGACATGTCGGGAGTGGAACATGACTGATACCGCAACCACCACCCTGTCCTCCAAGGGGCAGGTCGTCATTCCGGAAGAGATCCGCACTCGGCTCGGCCTGAAGCCCGGCGCCCAGTTCGTAGTCGTCGGCGATCGGGACGTCGTCATTTTCAAAGTGCTCGAACCGCCCTCGCGGAACGAGTTCGAGGCGCTTGCGAGCGAGGCGCGCCGAGCGGCGAAGCGGACCAGTCTCCGGCCGGCCGATGTCCGGAAAGCCGTGCGAAAGGTTCGCCGCGCCTGATGAGAGTTATGCTCGATACGAACGTGGTCGTGTCGGGCATCTTCTTCGGCGGCGTTCCGGGCCGGATCCTCTCCGGCCTGGGCGGCCCAAGCGTTCGACCTCGTACTATCACCGGCCGTGTTCGAGGAGTACCAGCGCGCGTAGGCGAGGAATTGAGCCGGCGCTACCCGAGCCTTCAGGAACCCCTTGCCAGGACGTTGACGTTGCTGGCCACCCATGCGCTCATGGTGGCGGCGCCACCCCTGCCTGAGCCGGTCAGCCCGGACCCAGCCGACGACATGTTTCTGGCGGCAGCATTAGCGAGCAACACATCGGTGATCGTATCCGGAGATCGGCATCTCCTGGGCGTGAATGGTTGGCGCGGCATTACGGTCATCAAACCTCGGGCATTTGTGACTGACTATCTCGATGCTATTTGACAGCTAACAAGGGTTTGTAGCGGGCAGTCGTTCACCGGGTACGAGGGCTCGCCATGTCTTCGAGGTGGCTCATCGGCGACGGGCCAGGAAGTTGCGCAGCAGGTCGTGGCCATGCTCGGTCAGGATGGATTCGGGATGAAACTGAACCCCATAGGTCGGATGCTCGAGGTGCTCGACCGCCATGATCTCCCCGCGTTCGGATCGGGCCGTGACGTGGAGCGGTGACGGGTCCGGTAGCTCGACGATCAGTGAGTGATACCGTCCACCCTGGAATCGGTCTGGCAAGCCGCGCAAGATGCCTCGGCCGGTATGGCGGATCGGCGTCGCTTCGCCGTGGAGCGGCTCCTGCGCGCGGGTGACACGTCCTCCGAATGCCTGCCCGATGCACTGATGACCGAGGCAGATGCCGAGGATGGGAAGGCGTCCCGAGAACCGCCGGACCAGGTAGAGCGAGATGCCGGCATCGGCAGGTGTGCAGGGACCGGGTGACAGAATGATGGCTGTCGTACCGTCCGGCACGTCGACGAACGCATCGTTGCGTAACGTGATGGTGGTTTCGCCCAGCTCGCGCAGATAGCGGCTGACGTTGTGGACGAAGCTGTCGTAGTTGTCGACGACGAGAATCATGGCTCCTCGAACGCCTCGAGGATCGGCGCGACTTTGATCAGCGACTCCTCGTACTCCGCGGCGGGCTCCGAGCGTCGAGTAATTCCTCCACCCGTTTCGACCGTAGCAATACCTTGGTGAAATAAGGCGGTCCGGATACAGATGTTGAGGTCCATCCGGCCCGAGAAGCTGAGATAGCCGACTGAGCCGCAGTAGGCATTGCGGGGCGACCGTTCCAGCTCGGCAATGATCTCCATCGCGCGGAGCTTGGGGGCGCCAGTGATCGAGCCGCCGGGAAAGAGGGCCCCGATCAAGTCGATGGGCGCATACTCCGATGCCAGCCGGCCGGTGACCACTGACGTGAGGTGGTGGACCGAGGTGTAGGACTCGAGTCCACACAGGACGGGGACCTCGATCGACCCGGGGTCGCACACCCGGGACAGGTCGTTGCGCAGCAAGTCGACGATCATCACGTTCTCGGCCCGGTCCTTTTGGCTGGACAGGAGCGCGTGCTGCTCGGCTGCGTCCTTGGCCGGGTCGGCTTCGCGGCGGCGCGTGCCCTTGATCGGGCGTGCCTCCGCCGTCATGCCATCGAAGTGGACCAGGCGTTCCGGCGAGCTCGACGCGATGACGACGTCACCGAAATCGAGATACGCGGCAAACGGCGCAGCGTTCCGGGCTCGGAGGATTTCGTAAAAGAAGAGCGGATCGAAACCGGGCGGAATCGGAGCCGAGAAACGTTGGGTGATATTGGCCTGGAAGATGTCGCCGTCGAGGATGTAGTCGACCGTTCGGCGGATGGCAGCCTCGTAGTCGATCCGGGAAACATTGGACTGCCAGCCGCGAATCGTCCGGTGGCCCGGTCGCGCTGCGGGGGCTTCCCCAAGCTGTTGAAGCAGTTCGCCCAGCCGTTGCGAAGCCAGCGTTAGGCGAGGCTCTTCGCGCTGCTCGGGGTAGCCGGTCGAGATTGCAAAAGCGCGTTCGTACAGGTGGTCGAAGGCGACGACCCGATCGTAGATACGGAACTCGATGGGTGGAATGTTCGCGGGCGGAATCCGTTCGGCGAGCCGCGGCTCGAGAAACCGTGCGGCCTCGTAGCTCAGATAGCCGGCGGCGCCACCTTGAAACGGCGGAAGCTCGTCGACGTGCTGGAGCGCAAGCAGCGCCATCGCCTGGCGCAATTCCGTCAGACTCGACGTCGTAGCGACCGGGTCGGCGGCGACGAAGCTGTAGCGGCCAAGGTGCGGATGCAGCATGGCGCTGTCGAGAAAGACGAGCCCCGATTGGCCGGCCAGCCGGCGTACCGCGCTCCAGGCACTGCCGTAGGCAATTTCCTGATGGATCGGCCTGGCAACCGACGGCCCGACCGAACCTGGTCGGATATGCTCTGTCTGATGCTTCGGCTCGGGCCGTGCCATGCCTTCTCGGTGACGTTGGGGGCTCTAAAGTAGGAGGTTCACCGCGATTTGGTACCCGCCCCTTGTCGCCGGATTGCTCCGTTCGTAGCGTTAGCGCTCCTTCCCAAGGTCATGCCCATGCTCGATCGACGCGTCGTCGCCCTGATGTCGGGGGCATTGCTCGCCGTTGCCTGCACGCCGGGCAACCGCTCTGACACCGCTGTGATTTCCGTCGACGGGATCAGGCAGCATGTCACCGTACTGGCCCACGATTCGCTCGAAGGGCGGGGTACCGGACAGCGCGGCTACGACAAGGCGGCGGCCTACGTAGCGGAGCAATTCAAACGATACGGGCTCGCGCCAGGCATGTCGGACGGCGGCTACTTCCAGCCGGTGCTGTTTCGGGAGACCAGTCTGGTGCCCGGCAGTGCCTCGGTCCGGGTAAGCGGCCCGCGCCCGATGACGCTGACACCCGGCGTCGACTTCGTTGCATCGAGCGATGCGCGCGATACGGTCACGGCGTTCGGCGGACCGATCGTGTTCGCCGGGTATGGTGTCAGTGCGCCCGAGTTCCAGTATGACGACTACGCCAACATCGATGTCAAGGACAAAGTCGTCGTCGTGCTGTTCGGTGCGCCAGCGTCGCTGCCCGCGAATCCGCGCGCGCATTTCTCGGGCGCCGAGAAGGCAAAGGCCGCGGCGGCCCGCGGGGCTCGCGGCGTAATTACCCTCTGGACCGATGAGGCCGAGCGGACCGCGCCCTGGACGTTCATGGAACGTCTGTCGCATCGAAGCGGGATGGTCTGGCTCGCGCCCGATGGGTCGCTCCCGGCCGAATCGTCCAGCATGCTGGGCGGTGTGGTACTGAGCCCGGCGGCATCGGCGCGTCTCTTTGCTGGCGCTTCCACCTCGTGGGCCCGCGTGCTCGAGACGGCGCGCCAGGGAAAGCCGCAGTCGTTCGCTCTCCCCGGCGAGATTCAGGTCCGCAAGGCGAGCATCCATCGCGAATTCAGCGCGCCCAACGTCGTTGCCAAGCTGACAGGCTCCGATCCTGCCCTGGCTGAAGAGTATGTCGTCTATACGGCGCATCTCGACCACGATGGCATCGGCGCGCCGATGGCGGGCGACTCGATTTACAATGGCGCCATCGATAATGCGTCGGGTATCGCGGCCCTGCTGGAAATTGCCCGGGCGTTTTCGGAGCGGAAGGAGCGGCCCAAACGGTCGATTCTGTTCGTAGCCACGGCTGCAGAAGAAAAGGGCCTGCTGGGCGCCGAGTATTACGTCGAACGTGCGACAGTGCCGGTCGATGCCATCGTTGCCAACCTCAACATGGACGGCAACCACATGCTCTTTCCGACTCGGAGCATCGTGGCACTCGGCGCGGAACATTCGACGCTGGCGGATGACGCCGCCGCTGCTGCGCAGGCAGCGGGCGTCGAGCTCGAA
Source organism: Gemmatimonadales bacterium (assembly GCA_037189525.1). Lineage (GTDB taxonomy): Bacteria > Gemmatimonadota > Gemmatimonadetes > Gemmatimonadales > GWC2-71-9 > SHZU01. The sequence continues at coordinate 138,367 of JBBCJC010000002.1, read as the reverse complement.
ACCGAATTGATGCCCGAGCAGGCCTTCTTCATCCGAAGTGACCAGTATCCCTTCGTCAAGAAAGGGATTCCCGCCCTGTTTTTCGTCAACGGCACTCGCAGCAGCGATTCGACCGTCGATGGCGGCGCCGTCCTGATGAACTGGCTCGGCACCATCTACCATACGCCCAAGGACGACCTGGCGCAGCCGATGCACTACGAAGCGGGCGCCAAGTATGCGGAGGTGGCGTTCCGGGTCGGCGAGCGTGTGGCGAATGCGTCCGTCCGGCCAAGCTGGCGCCCGGGTGATTTCTTCGGAAATCGCTTTGGCACGCCGGCAAGCCGGGCGCCAGCGCCATGAGGAAGGTTACTGAAGGGTAGCCGCTGCGCAAACCGCTGCCGGAAGGTGTGCTGGCAGCGGATGGACCTCGGGGTGGAGCGCATGGGCCAGGATTTCGAGACTGTCGACCAGTCGCGGTCCCGGCCGGCTGAAGTAATGCGATCCATCGACGACATAGATCCGGCCCGCCCGTACGGCGGGGATCGTTTCCCACCCCGGGATCCGGCTGGTCGCGGTCAGGTCCCGGAGAGTGCGCTCGACATCGAAGCCGCAGCAAGCGATGAACAGCACCTCCGGCTGCCAGGCAATGACTTCCTCCCATCGCAGCGTGCGGGATCGCTCACCCTCCCGGCTCAAGCCATCGACACCGCCCGCGAGTCGGACCAGTTCAGGGCTCCAATGGCCGCAGGAAAAGGGCGGGTCGAGCCACTCCAGAAAGCCGATCCTGACGGGTGTCAGGCGCCCGGACCGGTCGGCGACCGCCCGGATGCGGGCCTCGAGTCCGCCGATTACCGCATCGGCCTCCTTCGCAGCAATGCCGGCCGCCGCCGCCACGATTCGAATCGACTCGAGTACCTCGCCCAACGTTTCAGGCTCGAGATTGACGACCGGCGGCCGGCCCGGCAACGCGCACGCGGCAGCCGCGACCTCCGCCTCCGCGACGGCGCAGACGTCGCACAGGGCCTGCGTGACGATCAGGTCGGGAGCGCAATCCCGAAGGACGGCGAGGTCGAGCGAGTAGAGCGGTTGCCGGCTGGCCATTCGGTCACGAACCAGCTGGTCGACTTCCCGGCTCGATGCATCAGGCGGGATCAGGGTGCGAGTCACCTTGGGCAGCTCGCACACGCTTGCCGGGTAGTCGCATTCGTGAGTCACACCGACCAGCCGATCCCGCAAGCCCAGCACGGTGAGAATCTCGGTTGCGGCCGGGAGCAGGGAGACGATCCGGCGTGGTCCGTGAGGTTGCCCGTCGTCCTGCTCCCGCTCGATCATGGTTGCTCCCGTGTGGCTATTTGATCTTCTTGGCCGGGGTGACCGCGCCGCCCTGCGTCAGACGAAGCCCGGTCACGGCACCGCTGCTGTCTTTGATGAAGTGGATCACCAGATCCGCTTCATTGAGGAAGAACTCATTCTCGGCGGACGCGGCGACCTTGAACTTGGACTGGCCGGTCGGTTCGAGCCAGAGCGCGCCCTGTTCCGCCGTAACGGCAACAGTGAAGTCTCCGGTCACCGCATAGGTCCCTACGTACTGCGGCAGGCTGGCCGGATCGACTGCGATGGCCGTCCGAACCACCCGCGGCTTGGACAGCGGGAACTTCGGGTCGATCAGATGAAAGCCGATGTCGTCGGCCGTAATGGCCGAATTGGTCAGCAGCACCACGCCGGCCTTGGTGGCGGGGTCGAAGCCGAGGAACGCCCGGTAGCCTCCGGTGCCGCCATTGTGCCAGACGATCGGGCCGGCGGACCGGTTCAAGAGATGCCAGCCCAGACCGACCGACATGGCCGGCGATCCGGTCGACGCCAGCGGCGCATGTGTGCCGGAGAAGATCTTGCCTAACGGCGTCGACGCAGGATTGGCGTTGGCGGCCAGGAACAGGAGCATGTCGTCCACCGTCGACCGCAGTGCGCCGGCGCCCGCCAGCGTGGGAATATCCCAGTTGGAAACCGCGGCTCCGCCGGGGTTGTGGCCGGGCGCGAGGCGTGCCCGCATCGACGGATTGAAGTCGATCCGGGTGTCGTGCATACCAAGCGGCTGCAGGATCCGTTCGTCGATGGCCTCGAAGTAACTCTTGCCGAGTCGCAAGCCCAGCACATGGCCGAGCAGGCCCATGCCGAGATTCGAATACTCGTACTGCGAACCGATGTCTCGGGGCAGCGTGTAGCCGCTCAGAAATTCGTACATCTCCTTGACAGTGTAGTCCGCGTACGGATTGCTCATGTCGGCCGGCTTGAAGTTGCTCGGCATGCCGGGCAGGCCCGAGTTGACGGTGGCCAGATCCTGCAGCGTGATCTGCCGCCCGTTTCGGGATGGCATGGTGACACCGGCCGGCAGGTATTTCTGCACCGGGTCGTTCAGCGCCACCTCGCCGCGACTCACCATCTCGGCCAGGAGTTCGGTCGTGAACACTTTGGTGATCGAGCCGATCTCGAAGACGGTTTTGCTGTTCAGCTCTACCGAGGGATTGCCCGATCGTCCGGCGGTGAAGATCCGGCGGGTGCCATCGGGCTCGAGCAGGCCGATCACCAGGCCGGTCGTTTTCTTCGCGGTAACCTGCTCGTTCAGGATGGCCTGAATGGCGTCGTCCGACGGAAAATGGCGCTGGGCTTCGAGAGAGCCCGCGACGCCAAGGATGGCGGCCAGCGTAGTCAGCGAAAAGCGTGTGGGAGCAAGGCGAGGCATCGTCCACCAGTCGAGAGAGTAAATCCGGCCACCAGCTCGGCCCGCGACTGCGGACCCTGTCGAAGGATAGGTTGCAGTTACCGGTCGAATCTTACACACCCCAACGCACGACGGGCCCCGGAAATCCCGGAGCCCGTAGCGTGCTGGGGAGGACTGGGAGCTACCGGCCTGCGGTGAGCGGAATCTCCGGCTTGATCAGGTGAAACCCGATGTTGTCGGCCGACACCTGGGTGTTGGTGAGCAGCACGACCCCTACCTTCGTCGCCGGATCGAACCCCATGAATGTCCGGTAGCCTCCGGTGCCGCCGTTGTGCCAGACGATCGGGCCGCTCGGCGTGTTGCGAATGTGCCAGGCCAGTCCGACCGACATGGCGGGCGAGCTGGTCTGGGTGCGGGCCGCGTGGGTGATGGCCAGGACGGGGCCGAGTGGTTTCGAGTCCGGGTTCAGATGGGCGGCCAGGAACTTGAACATGTCGTTCACGTTCGACCGGATGGCCCCGGTCCCGGCAAGCGTCGGAATATCCCAGTTGGGAACGATGGCGCCCTCGGCGTTGTGCCCGGGAGCCAGGTGCTGCTGCATCCACGGTGTCAGGGTGATTGCCGTGTGCTGCATACCGAGCGGGGTGAGGACCCGCTCGTCGACGGCTTCGATGTAGCTCTTGCCCAGCCGCAGCGCCAGCGCATGTCCCAGCAAGCCCATCCCAACGTTCGAGTACTCATACTCGGCGCCGATGTCGCGGGGCAGGGTGTATCCGTTCAGAAACTCGTACAGCTGGGCGACCGTGTAGTCCGCAAACGGATTGGAGCGGTCTGCCGGGCGGAAGTTGGTGGGAGTGCGCGGCAAGCCAGAGTTGACCGCGGCCAGATTCGCCAGGGTGATCTGCTTCCCGTTGCGGGCCGGTACGGTGACGCCGCTCGGCAGATATTTCTGGACCGGATCGTCGAGGGCAACCTCTCCGCGGGACACCATGTCAGCGAGCAGGCTGGTCGTGAACACCTTGGTGATCGAACCGATTTCGAACACCGTGTTGCCATCGAGTGCTGCGGCGCCGCCGGACCGCCCGGCCGTGTAGATGCGGGTGCTGCCGTCGGCCTCCATCACACCGAGCACGAGCCCGACGGTGCCCTTATTGGTCACCTGATCATCGAGAATGGCGCGAATGGCGGCGTCGGACGGGAAGTGGCGTTGCGCGGCGAGGGTCGAGCCGAACAGAGGGGCCGCGGCCAACGCGGCGCCCAGGATGAGAAAACGGGCGCGAGAGATCATCGGGTCACTGAGTTCCGAAAAGAGAGCTGTGACGTCGTCGTTCCGACGGGTTGGGGATGCCCGGTACCGGTGGTTGGTCGCATGCGACACCACCGGTACCGGATACTTCGAGCTACTGGAGTCCCGGCGTGTTGCGCGGCGACTGCGATCCGTTCATCCACCACTGCGCCGGCAACGCGCGTTGCCGAGGGTAGATCTCGTTCAAGGTGTCCGCCTCATAGAGCCGTCCATCTTTCATGACGTAGCGGATACTGTTGGTGTTCCGGATGTCGTCGAGCGGATTCCGGTCCAGAACCAGGATGTCCGCCAGCTTTCCGGATTCGAGGGTGCCGACATCCATCTCCATTCCGATGGCTTCGGCGCCGTAGATCGTCGCGACCCGGAGCATGTCGTGGTTGCTGAGCCCGCCCTTCTGCATCGCCCAGATTTCCCAATGCACGCCGAGGCCCTGGAGCTGGCCGTGGCTGCCGACACCGGCGCGCGCACCATTCTCCACCAGATCCTTGATGAAGGCGCCATGCCGATGCATGACGTATTCCTCGGGGTCGAACCATCCGCCTGCGCCTGGTCCGTTGCCCGCGCCCCGCCGGCGGACTTTGTAGTCGAGTTCCGACTGCGGCGTAAAGCGCTGCAGCTTGGGATCGGCACCCGGCTTCTCGTTGGTATAGAAGTACTGCTCGCCCCAGGGGCCGCCGTAGGTCACGATCAAAGTCGGCGTGCTGGTCGTTTGTGACGTCTTGAACAGCTCTACCACATCCTTGAACAGCGGCGCGACCGGCAGATTGTGTTCGATGCCCGGGTAGCCGTCGATGGCCATCGTCAGGTTGGCTCGGATATCGAGCGAACCTTCCGTGGTGGGCATGATGCCGAGTTCCTTGGCGGCCATGATGATCCACTGGCGCTGCCGCCGATTGCCGGCGCCGTACATCTTGATGGTCGTGACGCCATAGTAATCGGAATACCTGCGCAGCACGGTGCGGGCATGATCCAGATCGCGGATCCGTTCGGCGCTGAATACGCCCGGGCCGGTGTGATAGATCCGCGGTCCGATCATCTCGCCGGTCTCAACCCGGTCTTGGTAGGTCAGCACGTCGGTGACGGCGGTCTGCGGGTCACGGGTGGTGGTGGTGCCGTACGCCAGCGTCGCGAGATACTGCCAGACCTGGTTGCTGTGCACATTCGGCACCAGCCACTGCGGATGGTAGTGGATGTCGACGAAGCCGGGGATGATGGTCTTGCCGGACACGTCGATTTCGCGCGCGCCGGAAGGGATGGTGACCTGGCCGCGCGGTCCGATGGCGCCGATTCGGTTGTCGCGCACCACGATGTCCGCGTTGTCGATGATCTCCTTGCCCTTCATGGTCACGGCCCGGCCGCCGCGCAGCACCGCGACGCCACGCGGGGTATCGCGGGTGATGGCGACCCGGATGCGGTGCTCATCCGGCCGATAGCCGGCCTTGGTGGCAGCCTGTCGCCTGGTCGAGTCGGCTCGGCCGGCGGTATCGGCCGGCGTTTGCCGAGTGGCGCGCTTGAGGCTGTCGTCGACGGCGCGGGCGCGGGCCAGGTCGTAGCGCAGCGCGGCGTTGCCGATTGCCCAGAAGATCGCGGAGCCGTCGGCGTTCCAGGTCGGGAACTGCGCGCCGATATCGTTGAGCTTCTTGACGGGCACTGCCGCGTTGTCCGGCGACGTCAGTGACACGGTCGGTGTGGTGCCGCCGACCTGCGGGACAGTCACCAGATAGACATCCATTCCGACATAGGCCAAGGCCTGGTCGCCGGAGGGAGCCATGATCACGAGCCCGGCCGGTGGAGCCGGCGCACCGGTTTCCGTCGGATCGGGATGCATATCGAGTTGTGGAACATCGGGCGACGGATTGCCCGACGGGTTTCCGGCCATGCGCAGCACCGACTCGAAATCGGGCGCGGCGCCGACAGGTCCGGTCGGTGCGGTCACCTTGAGGTGAGACCGCTGATCGGTGCCGTCCCAGCGGAAGGACACCAGGCCGTCGGTGCGGCTGTAGGCGTAGATCCGTTCCACGTCCCCGGTAAAATGCGGCCGGCTTCGCCCGGCGCTCGGCGCGATCAGCGTCACCGCGCCGCCGGTGGCGGGCACCCAGATCAGACTGGAGGCGCCGCTTGCACCGAGGAAGGACGAGGCGCCCAGGTCCTGGAGGTCGCGGGTGGCGCGCTGAACGGCCACGATGCGACCGTTAGGCGCCCAGACCAGTTCATCGTAGCTGCCCGGCACGTCGCTCAGGCGAACCGCCTTGGCCTTGCCGCCGCGCACCACCGGCGCCCGCATCAGATGGCCACCGGCTGCATCGGACCAGGTCGCGAAGGCAATCGCGCTGCCATCCGGCGCCCAGACCGGCGAATTCTCACCGATCTCCTGATCGGTCAGCCGCTGCGGCGTGCCGGCGGGATAATCGGCGACGTAAATCCGGTCGAGGGCGGTGAAGGCAATCCGCTTGCCGTCGGGAGACGGCGCGATGTCCCGAATTTGCCGGGCGTGGAAGGTGGTGGTCGTGTCGACCCGGTTGGTGAACTTGACGTGGGGCCCGACATCGACTGAAACGTCAGCAGTAAATGGAATCTTGCTGGCCGGCCCGCCGTCGATGCCGACCCGCCAGATCTCGCCGCCGTACGAGAGGACCACGGCGCGGTTATCCGGGGTAAACGAGTAGCCGGGCAGCACGTCGAGCGAGGCGCGCGATTCCTGTTCGTCGCGCTGCACCGGATAGGCCAGCCAGCGTTCTTCGCCGGTGGCCAGGTCGCGGATTCGCAGGCCGGTTTCCGTTTTTTCGCGGGTGCCGTAGACCAGCCACTTGCCGTCCGACGACAGCGCCGGCCGGAACGCCGAGCCGTAGCGCGAACTCATCCGGGTCTGGTTGCCGGTTTCCCGATCGTAGACGCTCAGTTGGTACGCAGGGAAGATCACGTTGTAGCTGAAATCGCCGGTGCGGGAGGCGTACCAGATGTACCGTCCGTCGTTGCCGAAGGCGGCGCCGACCGTCTTGAGCGGTTGCGGGGCCGTGATGAGCGGAATGCCGGTGCCACCGTCGACGTGGAAGAGCCAGAGCTTGGGCGGACCGGCCGGCCCGCCGCTGGTGCGCGACGCGACGAGGTACTTGCCGTCGGGTGTCCACTCGGGCGAGAGATAGGTATTGGCGTCGCCTTTGGTCACCTGGACCGTGTCGCGGCGGTCGAGCGACATGACCCAGAGGTTGTCACCGCCGCTTCGATCCGACACGAACGCGATCCGCTTCCCATCGGGGCTGAACCGGGGCTGGGCATCGAAGGCCAGTCCGCTGGTGATGCGGGTGGCTTTGCCGCCGGCAATCGGCAGGGTGTAGAGATCACCCAGCAGGTCGAAGACGATGGTCTGCCCGTCCGGGCTCACGTCCAGCGACATCCAGGATCCCTGGGTCGCCGTGAACGCGGCGGTGCGAGCCGCCGAGAGCGGCAGGTCGGGTTTGCGCGGCGCGGACTGCGCGGCAACGGACGAGGCGAAGATCGTTGCGGCGGCCGCAACCGACCACGGGCGAATTGGCAAACGAGTCATGATACTCCGGGACACCGGTAGTGCGATGGGAATCGGGCGCCGGGTGAGGCGCCCGGTTGGAAATGGCGATACAAATTACTACGATCCGAGGCGCGAAATCGTTGACGACTGACGAGGGAAAGGCCCGATTTTCGGCCAACATGGAACAGGCAGCCTTCCGGTTCCGTTGGGCGGAGCCTGATGCAGTTCGGTGGGACAGAGGAAAGACGGGAGCATGGCAAAGGCGCCCAATCTGATTCTCCGGTCTCTGCTGGCGACGGGCGGGCTGCTCGGTCTGGCGGCGCTCCGCTATTGGTTTGCGTCGCGCGGGGGGCCGACGCGTCCGGTCCTGGCGCAGCTGATCCTCGATGCGGTGGTCGTCGCGGTCGGAGGCCTGCTCGGCGGTCTGCTGTTGCACTGGAGCTGGCCCCGGACCCGGAGCCGTGTAGCGGGTGCGCTGGTCGGGGGCATCACCGGGCTCATTTTCTCGAGCGTGGGCGGGTTTGCCCTGGGGCTCTGGCCCGAGTGGATCCCGCTCGACCTCGCAGGTATGACGGCGGTTGCCGGTCTGCTCGCGGGCGCGCTGATCGGCGCGTTGTGCTGGCCGCCCCGCGGCTCGGAGCGGCTCTCCAGCGCGGACCTCATCGTCGGTCGGGATCAGCGTCACGACCTCCGTTGAGGCGGGGGGCGGGGCGCGTTGCCTCGCGCTGTCTTGACCGTCTTTCCGAAGCGCCATAGCTTGGCTCGACCCTCAGCTACAATTCATCGGTCGCAGGCGGCCGATTCTTCCTTCGAGGTCCCGGCGGGATGTCATCCGATGTGCCCCTGACCCCTGCCCGTCTCCGTGTCATCAAAGACCACTTCGAGCGCGTGGTCGACCTGCCCGCCGATCAACGGTCCGCGATACTCGACGAACTGCGTACCGGTGATGCCGAGCTGGCGGAGGAGGTCCAGTCACTGCTGGAAGCGCACGATCGGACCGGTCTCGATCCGCAGGAGTCGGGTGAGGCGCTGCGACGAGCCGCGGCGGCGTCGACCGATCCCTGGGCCGGTGCGCGCGTGGGCGTGTATCAGGTGGTCCGGCGGATCGGAGTGGGTGGCATGGGCAGTGTCTATGAAGCGGCCCGCGCCGACGAAGAGTACCAGAAGCGGGTGGCGATCAAGTTCCTGCATCGGTACACCGACGACGATGGGATCCGGCGCCGCTTTCGGGCCGAGCGACAGATTCTCGCCAACCTGAACCATCCCAATATCGCGAGCCTGCTCGACGGCGGTGTCACACCAGACGGGCAGCCCTACATCGTGATGGAGTACGTCGAGGGCGAGCCGATCAGCCGGTGGGCCGATCAGCGACGTCTTTCGGTGCGGGACCGTCTGCTGCTCTTTCTCCAGGTTTGCCGGGCGGTGCAGTACGCCCACCAGAGTCTGGTCGTCCATCGGGATCTCAAGCCGGGCAACATCCTGGTGTCCGAGGAAGGGCAGGTCAAGCTGCTCGACTTCGGCATTGCCAAGCTACTGGCGAACGACGTCGGTACCGACACGTCTCCAGCGACGGTGGCCGAAACCCGCGCCTATACGCCCGACTATGCCTCTCCGGAGCAAGTGCTCGGTCATCCGGTCGGCACCCGTTCGGACGTCTATGCGTTGGGCGTGGTGCTATTCGAGCAGCTGACGGGTAGCCGCCCCTTCGACCTGCGCGGCAAGAGTGCGATCGAGGTGGAGCGGCTGATCTCGGAGTCGGCACCGGCGAAACCGAGTTCGCTGCTGACCGATGCGCGGTTCGAGTTGCTGGGAGAGCGTTCGTCCCGCCGGGGTCGGGCGCGGATCGAGGGCGACCTGGATGCGATCGTCCTGATGGCGCTGCGCAAGGAACCCGAGCGCCGCTACGGGTCGGTCGAACATCTGGCGCGCGACATCGGCCACTACCTCGACGGCCTGCCGGTCACGGCGCGGCCGGAGGGGGTCGGCTATCGGATTCGCAAGCTGATCCGCCGGCATCGCGCCGAGGCGGCGGCATTGGCGCTGGCGGGGGTGTTCCTGATCGGCGGTTTGATTGCCACCGCCCTCAAGGCGCGCGAAGCCGAGCGGGAGCGGGCGCTGGTGACGGAGGTCAAGGGCTTCCTGACCACGATGCTCGTGGCGGCGAACCCGGCCTCGCTGGGGCGGGATGTCACGATGCGCGCGGTGCTCGATAGCGCGGCCGTTCGTGCCGATACGCTGCGGCAGCGGCCGGAACTGGAAGCCGAGATCCGGAGTATCATCGGTGGCACCTATCTCGGTCTTGGCGAGTTCACGGCGGCCGAGCGGCAGTTTGCCGACGCGCTTGCTGCGCGCCGCCGGATGGTGCCGGCCGACCCCCGTGAAACCGCGCTGGCACTGGTCCAGGTTGCCGCGGCCCTGGAGCTGCAGGGGCGCTATGGCGAGGCCGACTCGATGCATCGGGAGGCCCTCGCGTTGTATCCGCTCGATCGAGACGACGGGATCGCCGCGGCGAACTACGCGGACAGCCGTGGTCGGCTCCTGATGCGGATCGGTGATGCGCAGCAGGCTGTGCCCCTGCTGGCCCGGGCCCTCGAATTGTACCGTCGCCACGCCGCCGGCAACGATTCCGTTCTGGCCTATGCCTATGCCAACCTGGGCGTGGCCACCGGCGACGTGGGGCAGGACGCTCCGGCGGAAAGCCTGCTGGTGCTGGCGCTCCAGTCGGCCCGTCGCGCCCATGGCGAGGTCCACCCGCTGGTCGCGGCTATCCTGTCTCCGCTGGCATCGTTGCGGCAGCGGACTGCGTCCTTCGAGCTGGCCGATTCGACGTTTCGTGCCACGCTCGAGATGCGGCGCCAGTTGCTTGGCACCGAGCACCCCGAGTATGCCTGGACGCTGTACAACTACGCCGATTTCCTCTTCCGCGCCGAGCGGTATTCCGAAGCCGCCACCCACGCTCGCGAGGTGATTGCCCTGCGCGACCGGTCGCTCGGCGATGCGCACCCGATGGTGGCGGCATCGATGGGCGTTCTGGGGCGCGCGCTCGACCGGCTCGACTCGCTCGCGGCGGGTGAGCGCTGGCTGCGTGAGAGCCTGGCGCTCCGGAGAACGCATCTTCCCGAGGGCCACTGGCTGATCGTGTCGAGCGAAAGCAGCATGGGCGAGCACCTCGGACGTGCGGGGAGGTATGCCGAGGCCGAACAACTCTTGCTGGCAAGCGAACGCCGAATGATCGAACTGCGCGGTGAGGCTGCTCCAGTCGTGGCCGACGTCCGGCAGCGCATCGTCGACCTGTATCAGGCCTGGGGTAAGCCCGCGCTGGCGGCCGAATGGAGGCACAAGATGGATCGGACGGCCCGAGGTGCGGGATCATAGCGCCGAGTCGATGCGAACGCCTGCTGCGTACACTGCCGATGGACTATACTGAACGCCCCGCTCCGCCTCCGCTCGACGGCTTGATCCGCTGCTTCTGGTTCCTGCGCGGAGAGGTCGGTCATGGGTTGCCTGAGCCCGTGGTGGCGGATGGGCGGTTCGAAATCGTCCTTCATCTCGCAGACCCCTTTCTTCGACGCCTGGCGGACGGATCGGTCGAGCGTCAGGCGTCCGCGTTGCTTGCCGGGCAGATGACGGCACCGCTGTATCTCCAATCGACGGGTGTCGTCGATGTCGTCGGCATCCGGTTCCGGACGGCCGCGGCGGCCACGTTCCTTCGGATTCCACTGGCTGAACTCACCGATCGGGTCGAGGCATTGACCGATTGCGATCGTCGCCTTGCCGCCGCATTGACCGCTGCTGCGGAGGGCGCCTCGGATGTGGATGCGCGGGTCGCGTCGTTGTCGGCGGTCCTGGTGCGCGCCTGGCGGGTAACGCCCGATCTGTTGACGTCCGGGGCGATCCAGGCACTCGATCAGAGCCGGGCGCCCACCGTTGCCCAGCTTGCCAGAAATCTGGGTGTCAGCCCGCGGACCCTGGAACGGCGGCTCGCGCGTGCTACGGGCCTGGCGCCGGCGCCCTTGCGGCGAGTCCTTCGGTTCCGGCGAGCCTTTGCGATGCTGCAGCAGGGTGCGAACGGCAGCTTCGGTCGGATCGCTGCGGCGAGTGGCTACTACGATCAGGCGCACCTGATTCGCGAGTTCCACCGGTTTGCCGGACTGTCTCCCCGGCAGTTCTTCGGCGGTGCATCGGACCTGGCTCGTTCTTTCATCGGTGAGCACGACCGATAGACCGATCGTGATGTCGTGTTTGTGCAAGACGGCGACCGTTTCGAGTCATACCATGATGCCCGACCTTTCGATGTGAGTGGACAATGACTGACCGTCTTGGTTGGGCAGTGGCGATGGTGGTTGTGGTCGGTTCGACGGCCGGACGTCTGGATGCGCAAGCCGATCCGCTGGATCGGCTTGGATGGCTTGCCGGGTGTTGGGAAGCGCGGGCAGGTAACCGGGTCACCACCGAAACCTGGATGGTGCCGTCGGGCGGCCTCATGATCGGGGGCGGGCGGACCGTGGTGGACGGTGTTGCCCGCTCGTTCGAACATCTGCGGATTCGAGCTGACGGCACCCGGTTGCTGTACGTGGCCACGCCGTCAGGCCAGCGTGAAACGACCTTTCCGTCGGCACACCTGTCGGACACGTTGCTCGTCTTCGAAAATCCCGAGCATGATTTTCCGCAGCGGATTGCCTATCGGAGGGTTGGCGCCGATTCGGTCGTGGCGCGGGTCGAAGGTCCGAGGCCCGGCGGGGGTACCCGCGGATTCAGTGTGCCGATGGTGCGAGCCGGATGCACCGTCGCGACGCGGAATGCGGCACAGCGGGCTCCGGAACTCGTCGGTGCCTTGCGCAATACCCGTGATGGCGAGATATCCCAAGGGAAGGCTGGCGCCCGCAGGCGATGAGGCCTGCAGGCAGACCGGCACTGGAGTGATCTGATGCGTATTGTCCCGACGGGTTGCATGCTGATCGTTCTATCCGGCGCTTTCGGTTGCTCCGCAGCCGGGACGCCCGATCAGGAAATCGACCGGTCGGTTGCTGCGGCTGCGCCGACCACTCAGCCCGCCGGGTCGCCCTCCTTCATCAATCGGGTCTGGCAGGTGGCCGAGTCGAAGCAGGTGGCACTTGGCTCGGTACGGGTATTTCTCGGTGACGGCACCTTGGTCATGACCTCGGCGAATGCCACGCCGGCGTTCGGGCAGTGGCGGTTGGACGGGCATCGTCTGATCATCGTCGAAGAGGGGATCGACTATCCGACGGACGTGCTGGGCCTCTCGCACGACGAATTCCGGATCAGGATGCACAATCCCGGGGAGCCGGTCGAAATGCGCCTGGTGCCTGCGGACCAACCGCCGTGGGCCGGCGCCGGTGCGCATCCGCCGAATCGATAGAAAGGATCGAACCTACGATGCAGCAGATCCGGATGGGCATCGCCGCCCTCGCGATGGCGGCTCTGATAGCTGGCTGCAGTGCCAAGCCACCCTTGGCGGAGTGGGTGGTGATCGATCCGCCACCGGACGGTACCGGACAGGCCGTGACGATCGTCGGAACGGTCCGGCATCTGGACTTGGAGGGTGGCCTGTACGTGATCAGCAGCGCCGAGGGGACCAACTACAACCCGACCAACCTCCCGGCCATCTTTCGTGTCGACGGAAAGGCCGTTGAAGCGGAGGGGCGCCAGCGGGATGACATGGTCTCGATCGGGATGGTGGGGCCGATCGTCGACCTCGTTCGGATTCGCGAGCGGCCCGTATCGCCCTGATGTCGGACACTGATCGCGATGTCTCGCTTGGGTTCGACACCGACCGCATGCCGATCGCAGCTTGCGGCGCCTCGGGGTTTCAGCCTAACACAACGGAGGCTGCCTAATTAGGACGCGGCTCGAGTGCGATCCAGTTCGAGCCAATTGGCCACCATGGTTGCCGCAACTACCACGGTCACCAGGGCGATTCCGGGCACCAGCCCAACCCACGGGGCGTTGACGATGGTATCCCGTCCCGAGGCAATCAGGGTCCCCCACGAACTGACCGGTGGCTGCACGCCGAGCCCCAGGAACGAGAGCCCGGCTTCGAGCGTGATGGCGTTGCCGATGCCGAGTGTGGCGGCGGCCAGTAGCGGTGAGGCGGCGTTCGGAAGGACGTGACGGGCAAAGACGCGTGCGCGGCTGGCGCCGAGTGCCCGGGCGCCTTCCGTATAGGGGCGCTGGAGCTGGACCAGCGCTTCGCTGTAGGTCAGCCGGGCAATCGGCATCCAGCCGGTCAGGCCGAGGGTGACGACGACCAACGTGGCACTGGGCTGCCAGAGAGCCGCGAGGAGCAGGAGAATGACGACGCGAGGCAGCGCCAGCGCAAAGTCGGTCACGCCCAGGACCAGCTTGGCCGGCCAACCCCGCAACAACGCAGCAAGCCCGCCCATGATGATCCCAATCACCAGCGACACTGCCGTAGCCAGCGCCGCCACCAGCAGGGAAATCCGGGCGCCGTAGACCAGGCGGCTCCAGACGTCGCGGCCGAGCCGGTCGGTGCCCAGCAAGTGAAAGACGCCGAACTGGTCGATGGTCAATGGTGCCAGGAACCGGGTGGCGACCACGTCGGTGACGTCGGACGGACCGACCGGAGCCAGCCAGGGCGCTAGCAGCGCACCGACCGCGAAGACGGCCAGGATGACCGTGCCGATCCGGGCGCCCGTCGTCACGATCGGGCTCGCGGGTCGACCCGGTGGAGCAGCACCTCGGCGGCCACACTTCCCAGCACCACCATGATGGCGCTGATCGTGGTGGCCGCCATGACGACCGGATAGTCGCGCGCCTGGACGGCCTGGATCAGGACCGATCCGATGCCGGGCCAGGCAAAGACCCCTTCGACGAACACGGCGCCCGAAAACAGCGCCGGCAGGGACAGGCCGAGCAGGGTGACGACCGGGATCAGTCCGTTGCGCAGGTGGTGTCGCAACAAGACGCGCCAGAATCCGGCGCCTTTGGCGCGGGCCAGCATGAGATACGGTTCGGTCGCGACGGTCCGAAGGGTGCCGCGGGTATAGCGGGCCGTGGTGCCGATCCCGATCAGCGTCAGCGTGGCAAGCGGCAGGGCCAGATGATTCAGCCGATCGGCCAGGCGCGCACCGGACGACAGAAAATCGGCATCGAGGCCCGCGGCCCCGAAGGCAGGGAGCCAGCCCAGCGCATAGGTAAAGACCATGATCAGCACGAACGCGAGCCAGTAGCCGGGCAGCGCGGCCAGCACGATCGACACGCCGGACCAGAATCCGTCGACGGCGCGGCGTGTCGTCGTGGCCTGGACGGCCGCGACGGCAATGCCGATCAGGTAGCTGAGCAGGATGGAAAGGCCGACCAGGATGGCGGTGGCCGGCCAGGCCTCCCAGATCATCCGGCCGACCGGGCGGCCGGTAGCGAGGCTGGTCCCGAAATCGGCGCGAACGGCCCGCCCGATCCAGCGGATGTATTGCTCGCCGATCGGTTGATCCAGCCCCATCGCACTGCGCACGGCCGCCAACTCGGCCGGGGTCGCGTTGGGGCCGAGCAGGTAGGCGACCGGATCTCCCGGCGCGGCCCTGAGCAGGGCGAACGTCAGCGTCACGACGCCCAGGACGACGAGCGGGGCGCGGATCATGCCGAACTGGAAGCCTCGCGGCATGAAGGAATCTAAATTCAAGGCGTGCCAAGTCGCTTGCTGCTGTCGGCTGCCCTTTGGGGCTTGCTCCTCGCGGGGTGCGGATCGTCGGAGTCGCGCCGCCCGGGGACCGTCATCATGGCGTCCGGCGCCGACCTCCAGAGCATGAATGCGGTGGTGACGAGCCACCCCTTTGCCAAGCAGGTGCAGCGATACGCGCTGCTGACCACCCTGGTCCGGTATGACAGCGCCATGGCGGTCGAACCCTACCTGGCCCGGCGCTGGCAGTGGTCGGCCGGCGGGACCATCCTGACGCTGTACCTCTATCCCCACCTCAAGTGGCACGACGGGCGCCCGACCACGGCCAACGATGCCGCATTTACGCTCATGGTGGCGCAGGACTCGACGACGGGGTATCCGCGGCGGAATGATCTCCGCGACCTGATCGATGCCGTGGCGCTCGATGATACCACCCTGTCGCTGCAGTTCCATCGGCCCCAGCGCCGGATCCCGGATGTCCTGACCGATCTGGCCATCCTACCCGAACATCTGCTGTCCGGCACCCTGCCCGCCGAGATGCGCCGAGCCGACTGGAATCAGTGGCCCGTCGGGAACGGGCCGTTCCGTTTCGTACGCCATGAGCCCAACCGCCGCTGGGTCTTCGAGGCCAATCCCGCATTTCCTCCAGCGCTCGGCGGCCGGCCGGGCATCGACCGGCTGGTGGTGGCCGTGGTCGACGAACCGATGACCAAGCTGGCGGCGCTCGCTTCGACCGAGTTGGATTTTGCCGGCATCCAGCCGGCGCATGCCGACTTCGTCCGGCGGGATCCGCAACTCGAGGTGCTGGACTATCCGCTGCTGTTCAGCCAGGCGCTGGTCTTCAATGCGCGCCGAGCGCCCTTCGATCGGGTCGAAGTCCGGCGCGCGATCGCGATGGCCGTCGATCGGATGGCCATCGTGGCGGGCTATACCTTCGGGTTTGCGAGTCCGGCGGCCGGGCCGCTGCCTCCGGAACTCGAGCCGGACCAGGTTCCGGCGCTGTATGCGCCAGGCCGGTCTCGGGTGCTGCTCGGTGATTCGCTCCGTTTCGAACTGTTGACGGTGGGCAGCGGCGAAGCGGCACTGGAGCAGCTGATTCAGCAGCAACTCGGTCGCATCCATATCCAGGTGACCATTCGGCAACTCGAACTCGCGACTTTTCTGGAACGGGTCCAGGGCGCGCGTGACTTCGATGTCGCCATGATGGGTATTTCCGGCGATCTGCAACTGGGCTACCTTCGATCGCTGCTCGACCTGTCCGGCGTGACCGCGACGGGAGACGGCGCCGCGCTGCTGCCCGTATACGGCGATTCGGTGCCCGCCACGTTCCTCTATCATGCACGCGGAGTCCAGGGGATGAATCGTCGGATTACCGGAGTGCGGATGGACCTGCGAGGTGAACTCGCCACCCTGATGCAATGGCGGATTCGATGATGATCCGAAGCTCGGCCCCGGTACGGCTCGACTTTGCCGGCGGCTGGACCGATGTGGCGCCGTTTACCGATCACGAGCGCGGCGCGGTGGTCAACGCCGCCATCGAGCTTCGCGCCCAGGTCACGCTGCAACTCGGCGGCGAGAGTTTCCGGCTCGAATCGGAAGAGATGGGCCGGTCGGTCGAGATCCCCAACATGGCAACCCTGACGCCCAACGGCGATCTCGATCTGCTCAAAGCCGCCGTGCGGATGTACCGGCCAGGCCCCTGCCGCTTGCTGACCCGCTCCGATGCCCCGTCGGGATTGGGCCTGGGCAGCTCCGGCGGCATGGATGTGGCGCTGGTGGCTGCGCTGGAACGCGCGCTGGGCCGTTTTCCCTCCGCGACCGAGTTGGCCCATCGTGCCTGGGATCTGGAGGTACGGCAGCTGGGCATCCCGGGGGGGAAGCAGGATCAGTTTGCGGCGGCCCTAGGCGGCTTTCATCACCTGACTTTCAGCGGTGACGAGGTGACAGCTGCGCCGATCGCGCTGCCGGCCGGATTTGCCGATCACCTGGCAAAGTCGATCCTGCTGTGCCATACCGACGAATCCCGGCTATCCGGCCGGACCATCGCGCGCGTGATGTCCCGTTATGCAGCGGGTGACACCCGGGTCGTCGGCGCGCTGCGTGAGATGGTCGATCTGGCCGACCGCCTCGTGCCGGCCCTGGAGCGCGGCGATGTGGGTGAGATTGCCCGATTGGTAGAACGCAATTGGGCCATGCAGCAGGAACTGGATGACGGTATGTGCACCACGTCGATGGCTGCGCTGGAACAGGCGATGAAAGAGGCGGGAGCTTTGGGTGGCAAGGCCGCCGGGTCGGGTGCGGGAGGAACGATGTTCTTTGTGTTCGACGACCCGGCGCGAGCCGCATCCGCGCGCGCCTCGGTTCGGGATGTTGCCTATCTGCCCGTCAGCTGGGCATCAGAAGGAGTCCGCGTGTGGTAACGATCGAATCCCTCGAGGCGCGCCGCGCCCTGGCCGAGACCGGTGACCTCGCCGCCCTGTTGGCCCGGCTGGCCGAACGGGCGGAACCGCTGATCGAGCGCCTGCCGCCGTTGCCGGACCTCAAGGCGACGATGTCGGTCTCGGGTGGCGTGCATCCGGAAACCGGCGAGCAACTCGAGTTCGATCCCTATCGTCCGAACGAGCATCGGGCCTTCGGGTCCGGTCGTGTCGCTACCGGAGAACGGCACTACGCGCACTGGGCTCGGGCGCAGCACCTCTGGGTGGCGGAGCGCGCGGCACATCTCGCGACGGTCGCCGCCTTTACGGACGATGAGCGCGCCGCTGATCGGGCCCGAGAGTTACTCGCGTTCTATTTCGACCGGTACCACGCGTTTCCCAATCGCGACAATGTCCTGGGGCCGAGTCATCTCTTCTTTTCGACCTATCTCGAGTCGATCTGGATCCTCAACTATCTGGCCGCGGCCTTCATCCTCAGAGAAAAGGGCTGGCTCAGCGAGGAAGAGATCGAAGCGGTCGGGAGTATTGCCGATGAAGCCGCGCAGCTGATCGGCGAGTTCGATGAAGGGACGAGCAATCGGCAGGTCTGGAACAGCGCCGCTCTCGTGGCCATTGCGGCCTGGTTCGGAGACGAAGACCTGGCCCAGTCGGCCATTGCCGGTCGTACCGGCATTCTGGGCCATCTCACCGACGGATTCGGTGACGACGGGATGTGGGCCGAGGGAGAGAACTACCATCTCTTTGCCGTGCGCGGCTTGCTGACCGGACTCTTCTGGGCGCAGGTGCTCGGCGCTGACCTCCTGGAGGATCCCAGGCTTCGGGGGCAGCTGGGCCGAGCCTTGATGGCGCCGGTGGCCACGGCACTGCCCGATTTCACCTTTCCCGCGCGCAAAGATTCGCGGTTCGGGGTATCGCTGGCGCATCCGGCATATCTCGAATGCTGGGAGATGGGACTGGCCCTGCTTGGTGAGGACGCGCCGGAGGAGCTACCGGCCTGGATTGCCACGCTCTACCGCTTGCCGCACAGCCCGGCGCTCACCTACGACGCGTATCTGCACGATGCCGGCGAGCCGGCGCGCGCCGGGACGGGGCGTGCCGACCTGTCGTGGTGGATGTTGTGGGGTATGGCGCCCGCGCTGCCGGAAGCTCCGGACGCGCTCGAGTCCGGCAGCGCATTGCTCCAGCAGCAGGGCGTCGCCGTGCTCAGGCGCGGTTCGCGCTATCTGGGGCTCGAGTGCGGCCGGTTCGCGGGAGGTCATGATCATCCGGACCGGCTTCATCTCACCCTCCATGCCGACGGGGTGCACTGGCTGGCCGATCCGGGTACCGGGTCGTATGTGACGCGAGACCTGTTCTGGTATCGGTCGACGCTGGCGCATAACGCGCCGTTTCTGGATGGCGTGTCACAGCCGCCGGGCGATGCTCGCTGCGCATCATTCGAAGACAAGGGCGACTGGGGCTGGATTGCGGCCGAGTACGGCTCCCTGCGTCGGACCGTGGTATCGGGTCCGACCTGGGTGCTCGATCTGGTCGACCTGGAGGGAACGGCGGAGCGGAATCTCTGGCTGCCCTGGCATCTGAGTGGCGATACCACGATCGAGACACCCGGCCAGTGGGAGCCGATCGAATGGCAGCACGAGTTCGTGCGGAGCCCGGAGCGGCTGGTCGTGGCCAAGGGAACCGATGTCGTGATCACTGCTACGCAGGGCAATCGTACCTTGCGGCTCCATCTGGTCGGGGGCGAAGTGGTCAGGGCGAAGGCTCCCGGCCGTCCAGGTGAGGCGGAGCGGCTGTTTTATCTGGTTCGGGCTCGTGGCGCCAATGCTCGGCTTGCGGTAGTGCTGGATCTGAAGGGTACGGTGCAGGAAGTCCGGGTCGGAACTGACCGTGTGGTCGTGGTCGAGCCCGCTGGGGCCACCACGATCCGACTCGCTTCCGGTGCGATCACGATCGAATCTCCAGGGGGCGGTACCACGTTGGGCGGGAGCGTATCTACCACGCCGCCGGCAAAGCGATTGATGGCCGAACGGCCGCTTCGGGCGGAAGGGCATGTGATCCAGATCGATGCCGCACCGGCGCTCGACGGCACGCTGGACGGTTTCGACACCAGCGCCCCGCTCGAGATGGGCGATGAGGGGCACTATCTGCGGAGCGAGGAGCCCTATCAGGACCCCGGGCAGTTCAGCGCGACCGCATACGTGAACTCGGATCTGCAGCACTTGTATCTCGCAGTCGTGGTCACTAAGCCGGACTTTCTAGTCCGAGGTGCTGACGCTCCGCCGCTCGATCTCGACAATGAGCAGGACGATATCCACTCCGACGGGATCCAGGTGTACTACCGGACGTCGACCGGAGAGGCGCGGGCCTATCTGATCCGGCCGACCGAGACCGGCGGGGTCATCGCGCGTTCCATCCCCGGCTCCGCAACGAAGCTGGTTGAACTGACGGGCGCATCCGAGCGGACCGACGACGGCTATGTGGTGACCGTCGCGCTGCCCTGCGACGGACTGAGCCCGGCTCCCGATCGTTCCACCCTTGCGTTCGACGTCTGCATCAACGAGATGCGCGAGGACCGCGTCAGGCGCGCAGGGCAGCTGGCCTGGGGCGGCGGGGGGGGATGGATTTACCTGCGTGGAGACCGCCGCGCGGACACCTCGTGGGGTCTGTTGAGTCTGGCGTGACGCGTCTTGCCGGCGGGACCTCGACGGGAAGCAAGCGGCCCGACGTGCTCTATGGAGCAGAGGTTCCCGGTGATGTGCCGGTCCGGATGGTCCGCAGTCAGGGGGCCCAGGTGTTTGCGGAGGACGGCCGCGCCTATCTCGATTTCATTGCGGCACTCGGCGCGGTTACGCTCGGCTATGCTCATCCCACGGTCGTAGCAGCTGCGCAGGAAGCTATTTCGCGCGGCGCCGTCGGCTCGCTGGCGCCGCACGATGAGGAAGCGCTGGCCGCGCGGCTGGTCGAGGTGATTCCCTGGCTCGAAAGAGTCCGTTTCCTCAAGACCGGGGCCGAGGCGGTGGCCGCTGCCGTGCGGCTGGCGCGCACTGCCACCGGGCGCGATCTGGTGCTTGGGGTCGGCTATCACGGATGGCTCGACCTGACCAGCGAGGCGGCGGGTGTTCCGATTGCTGTGCAGCGTGATTTTCGGCGCTTGCCGTTCGATGACGCCGAGGCGGCGCGACATTTCATCCGGGAGAGTGCTGATGTCCTGGCAGCGGTGGTCATCGAGCCGGTCGTGGATCGGGCTCCGTCGGTCGAATGGCTTCGGGTCCTTCGAGACGAAACGGCTCGGGTCGGAGCTGTCCTCGTCTTCGACGAAATCAAAACGGGATTTCGGGTCGCGCTGGGTGGGGCAGCCGAGCGCTGGGGAGTCGTCCCGGACCTGGCAGTCTATGGCAAAGCCCTCGGCAACGGATTCCCCCTCGCTGCGGTCGCAGGGGTCCGAAGCGTCATGGATCAGGTCGGGCGCACCTGGATCTCATCGACGCTGGCTACGGAGTTCGTTGCGCTCGCAGCCGGCGGAGCCGCCCTCGACGAGTCTGTCCGCGTCGGGCTACCGTCGATCCTCGGCCGGCTGGGTCGGCGCCTCCATGACGGGCTTGCGACCATCGCGACGCGGTATCCCGGTCTGGTAGCTGAGGTGCGCGGCATTCCGGAAATGTGTTACCTCGCCTGGCACGATCCCGCCGTCGGTGCGGAGGTGGCCATCGAGGCCGCGCGACGGGGCGTACTGTTCAAACGGACCGCCTACAATTTCGTGACGCTGGCGCATACCGAGGCCGATATCGACCGATGTCTGGCGGTCGTATCGGCTATTCTGGACGAACGTTCGAACTGACCGCGAACCGCTCGACGCAGCCAAAGGGCGAGCATGTTGATTGACGTCCACGCACACTTTTATCACCGGGAGTCGGGCCGCCTCGACGGTCCGGCGCGTAACGCGAGTCGCCTGGCCGCCGGCGACCGCATCGGAGTGAGCTGGCACGTCGCGTCCGTGTTGGGCAGCTGGGGGCACACATCGCCCACCTATTTTCCCTCGAAGAGTGACCTCGATATCGCCAACGAGTTCCTGGTCGACCTGACCCGAGCCCATCCGACCAGGATCAAAGGGTACGTCTGCCTCAATCCCAACTATACCGATCACGCCCTGGCGGCCATCGAGCGATGCGCGGCTGCCGGCATGATCGGGGTCAAACTCGCGGCCAGTCGGCGGGCCGACGACCCGTTGCTCGATCCGATCGCGGCCGATGCCTCGCGCCGTGGCTTGCCGGTGCTCCACCACATCTGGCAGAATCGCCGGCGTGACTGGCCCGGCCAGGAGGCGTCGGACGCGAGCGAACTCGCGCGCCTGGCTCGGCGTCATCCCGGCGCCATCTTCATCCTGGCACACATCGGTGGCGGCGGCGACTGGCTGCACAGCTTGCACGCTGTGCGGGCGGTGCCCAACATCATGGTCGATCTGTCCGGTAGCGGTGTCGATGGCGGAATGCTCGAAGCTTGCGTGCGGGCGGTCGGCACGGGCCGGCTGCTCTGGGGGGCGGATCTCACCCTGTGTACCGGCTGGGCCAAGCTGCGATACCTCGAACACCTGCTGCCCGGCGATCAGTTCGAGCAGGTCGCCTGGCGGAACGCGGTCGGCATCTTTCCACCCGGCAGCTTCGGAGTCTGACGCATGCGCATCGACGTCAATGCCTTCGTCGGGCACTACCCCTTCCGGCGCATCGAAGGTGGCGCGCCGGAGCAGTTGCTCGGCGCCATGGACCGCACGGGAATCGACGAGGCCTGGGTGGGCAACCTGCCCGCCGTATTCTGGCGCGATCCTACCGAAGGCAACGAGACGCTGTACCGGATCGCAGCGGCGCACGATCGTCTCAAGCCGGTTCCGGCAGTGCATCCCGGCCTCGACGGCTGGCGTGATATTCTGGCGGAGGCCTGCGATCGCGGAGCCCCCGCTGTGCGAGTCGATCCGCTATTCTATGGTGTGTCGCCGCTTGGTGGGGAGGTTGCGGCCGTTACGGCGGAGGCCGGCCGTCTCGGCCTGCCGATCATCCTGGCGGTCAAGCTGGAGGATGGGCGACAGCGCCATCCGAACGACGGGAGTGCCGACCTGACGGCGGCCATGATCAGGGGACTCGTTCGGTCAAACGATCGCGCGCGTTTCATCGTGACCCACGCCGACCGGGACTGTGTCGAGCAGATCCACTACGGTTCGACCCCCGACGAGGCGGCGCGGGTGCTGTGGGATATCTGCTGGCTCTGGGGGCCGCCCCAGGATGATCTCGAGCACCTGGTACGCACGGTTGGTGCGGAGCGATTCTGCTTCGGGACCGGGATGCCGCTCAGGATTCCCGAGTCGAGCGTGGCCAAGCTCGAACTGCTGGAGACGTCCCGCGAGGTCCGCCAGGCCATCGAAGCAGGCAATGCTCGGCGCTTTCAGCGTCAGTGATCGAGCCAGCGATCGAGGTGCTCCGCGACGAACGCATCGTCGGTCAGGAACGGATATGTGGTCAGCACGCGATCGATCTCGCGGCGCTGACCGGGTGAGAGACGCTCCTCTGCATCGAGACATCGCGTGGTCGCCAGGAGTCCCTGCCGCCGCAGGACCTCATGGATCCCCGGAATGCACCCCCGATATCCGTTGGCGGCATCGAAGATGGCTGCATTGGCATCGGTCGTGGCTGCGCTGAGCGCCAGAATGTCGGCGGGGATCTGGTCGACCGCTTCGCGGCATCGATCGACGAGCTCAACCGCCCGGCGGGTCCAGTAGGCCCAATGCCCCAGCAGCCCTCCCCGCATGCGGATGGTCTGCCACTCGCCGCGGTTGTCCCGGAGCCAGAACGGCGTCGTCAAATCGGAGATGATGGCGTCGTCGTTGCCCGTGTACAGCGCGATCTCGCCGGCTCGGCCCGATTCGGCCACGGCACGCACCACATCGATCGTGGCGTACCGGTCGAATGGGGCGACTTTGATGGCAACCACCGCCTCGAGCTCCACGAACCGGCGCCAGAACCCGTAGCCCAGCTGGCGTCCGCCGACGGCCGGCTGCAGGTAGAAGCCGACGATCGGAAGCACTTCCCCTACGATGCGGGCATGTCGGATGAGGGCGGTGTCGGTCCAGTCGTCCAGCCCGCCCAAGCTGAGCAGGCCGGCGTCATAGCCAAGTGTGCGGGCCACGGTCGCTTCGTGGACGGCTTGGCGGGTATCGCCCACGATGCCCGCAATGCCGATGAATCGGCCGGTTTGTTTCCGGCGACGGATCACATCGGCGGCCAGAGAGAGGACGGGGCCGTAGAGGTCGATACCGCGCCGGCGAATCGCGAATTGTGTAGTGTGGACACCGACTGCGACTCCTGCAACACCGGCGTCAGCGTAGTAGCGGGTCAAGGCCAGCTGGTGTCGCTCGTCGAGCTTGCCGGTCCTGGTCAGTGCCAGGGGATGGGCCGGAATCACACCACCTTCGAGCAGGGCAGTGCGAAGCGCGGTCACCTGGTTTGACATTCCCATCGCATCAAAATGCTCCCCTTCGTTCTTCGTAGCGGGTCGGCTTGCCAAGCGAGCGCCCGCCTCCGTCGACCCAGTCCACGATCCGGTCGATCATCGTCTCGACGTTCACCGGGGCCGGCCCGAACACACGTTCCATCAGTGTCGCATTCGACAACAGTGCCGATGGCTCTTCAGTGCCCCGAAATAGCGGGGCAATATTCCATCGGGCCCCGAAGTGTTCCGCCAGCGAGCGGACCGAGACTGCCGGCCCCGTCACGTTGAGCACGAACGGCGGCGCCGCCGCGTGTTCGAGCGCGCGAAGGGCAATCGCGTTGGCGTCGCGCTGCCAGATCAGGTTGACCCGACCCATGGCGAGGTCGATCGGTTCGCGCTGCCGGACCCGGTCGGCGATGTCTCGCAGCACGCCGTAGCGGGGTTCGATGGCATAGTTCACCCGGAGGATCGCGCTCCGGGTGCCGTACCTCTCGCCAGCATACTCGAAAATCCGCTCTCGCGCGAGCGCCGACTGGGCATACTCGCCGATGGGGCCGACCGGGTCCTGTTCCGTGGGGCCTTCGCTCGTCGAGGGCCAGAAGGGATAGACATTGCCGGTCGAGAAGACGACGAACCTGGCGGTGCGGTACCGGTGGGTCACCAGGCCGGGGAGCAGGGCGTTGGTGGCCCAGGTGCCCGCCGAGTCGCCGGTCGTCCCGAATTTCTGGCCCGCCATGAAGATCACGTTCGGTGCATCGGGCAGGTCGGCCAGCCGATCGAGATCGAGCAAGTCGGCCGAGATGCATCGGGCACCGGCGGCTTCGATCGCTGCACGCGCGCGCGGATTGCCAAACCGGGCCACGGCGATGACCTGCCGCGGACTCTGCGCGGCGGCACCGGCGCGCACCGCCAGCTGCGCTAGGGTCGGGCCCATCTTCCCGCCGGCGCCAAGGATGAGGATGTCGCCCTGGATGCCACGCATCGCGTCGATCACTTCCGGGGTCGGGTCTGACAGCTCACGTTCGAGCGCGGTCTCGTCGGTCATCCGGGAACGATAGTCGCCCCTCGTGGCGCGATGTAGATTGGACGGACTTCAAGGAGAACTGCATGCGTCAGGTCCGATTTCTCTGCAGCCTCGTGGTGGGAGGTCTCATGCTGTTCGGTGACTCGACCGATGTCGCGGCCCAGGCCCGCAAGCCGTCGATGGCTGGCCGATCAACCGTCTACGTTCCCAACGGCGCCGTGGCCACCAGTCATCCGTTGGCTACGACGGCCGGGCTCGCCGTCCTGGAACGTGGTGGCAACGCCATCGATGCCGCGGTCACGGCCGCCGCCGTCCTCACGGTGGTGGAGCCGATGATGACTGGCGCAGGCGGCGACCTGTTTGCGCTGTACTGGTCGGCCAAAGAAGGTCGGCTCGTCGGACTCAACGCCAGCGGCCGTTCCGGGTCGCTCGCCTCGCGAAAGACGATGCTGGACCGCGGTCGTACCTCCATGCCGACGACCGGTGCCGAACTCGTGACCGTTCCCGGCGCGCTGGCCGGTTGGCACGACCTCCTCGCGAAGCATGGGACGCTGACGCTGGCGCAGGCGCTCGAGCCCGCGATTCGGATTGCCGAGCAGGGCTTTCCGGTCACGCCCGTGATTGCCGACGATTGGGCCGAGTCGGCAAGCACGCTCGATGAAGCGGGCCGCGCGGCCTTTCTGCCTCGCGGGGTTGCTCCCAAAGCCGGCGAATGGGTCACCCTTCCTGACTTGGCGCGCAGCTACCGTCAGATTGCCAAGGAAGGGATCGGTGTTTTCTACGGTGGTTCGCTCGGTGCGCAAATCGCTCGGCGGGTGCAGGAACTGGGCGGGTTCATCACGGTCGAGGATCTGAAGCGCCATACCAATGACTGGGTCACGCCGATGTCGGTGCCGTTCAAGGGGCATCGGCTCTACGAGCTGCCTCCCAACGGACAAGGCATTGCCGCGCTCGAGATGCTGCGGATCCTCGAGCCGTACGATCTGGCGGCCATGGGGCACAACTCCGCCGACTATCTCCACCACCTGATCGAAGCCAAGAAGCTGGCATATGCCGACCTGGCGAAGTTCGTGGGCGATCCCAAGACCATGAAGGTGCCGGCCGAGTATCTCCTGTCGGACGGATTCATTGCGCAACGCCGGGCGCGGCTCGATCCGGCCCGCGCATCATCGCAGGTCGATCCCGGCCCCGCGATGACCTCGAGTGAGACGATTTATCTCACCGCCGCCGATCGCGACGGCAACATGGTGTCGTTCATCAACAGCATCTACTCCGAGTTTGGTTCCGGTGTGGTCGTCCCCGGGACGGGCATCATCCTGCACAACCGCGGGGGCGGGTTCACGCTCGAGGAGGGATTCCCCAACACGCTGGCGCCGAACGTCCGTCCGTTCCATACCATCATTCCCGCCTTCGTGACGAAGGTTGGCGCGAACGGAACCGAGACTCCGTGGATGAGCTACGGCGTGATGGGTGGCGCGATCCAGGCGCAGGGGCATGTCCAGGTCCTCCTCAACCTGCTCACCTTCGGGATGGATCTGCAGGAAGCGATCGATCAGGCCCGGTTCCGGCACTTCGCCGGCGTGCGGGTCGGTCTGGAAGGTCCTATCCCTGAGTCGGTCCGGGCCGAACTCAAACGGCGAGGTCACGACGTCATCGACCTGGTCCGGGGTTCGGCGGGAGGTGCGCAGGCCATCATTCGCCTCGAGAAGGGGTACGCCGCGGCATCGGATCCGCGCAAAGACGGCATGGCCGCGGGACACTGAACGATGGGGTCGGCAGAGCGGCTCGCGTGCACGACTACCGGAAGGATCTGGCGGGACGGATGAATCTGACGGAATACCTGTCCCACGATGGGCTTGGCCTGGCGCAGTTGGTACGCTCGGGGCAGGTGACCTCCGGGGAATTGCTGGAACTCGCGTTGTCGCGCCTCGATGCGCTCGATCCGATGCTCAACGCGGTAGTCCATCGGATGGAGCGTTCGGCGCGGGCGGAAGCGGCGGATCCGAACCACGACGGTCCCTTTGGCGGGGTGCCCTTTCTGGTCAAAGATCTGGGGCAAACCGTCCGCGGCGAACCGATGTGTGCCGGGAGCAAGTTTCTCGCTGATTATGTGTCCGATCACGACACGGAACTGATGCATCGTTACCGTCGGGCCGGCTTCGTCACCTTCGGTAAGACCAACACGCCGGAATTCGGTTTGACGCCGTACACCGAGCCGGCGCTGTTCGGCCCGACCCGGAATCCATGGGATCTCTCCCGCACCAGCGGCGGTTCGAGTGGCGGTTCTGCGGCTGCGGTCGCGGCGGGGATCGTCCCGATTGCGAGTGGTGGTGATGGCGGTGGCTCGATCCGGATTCCCGCGTCGTGTTGCGGCCTGTTCGGACTCAAGCCCTCCCGGGGCCGCGTCCCGACCGGTCCCG
Source organism: Gemmatimonadales bacterium (assembly GCA_037189525.1). Classification (GTDB taxonomy): domain Bacteria; phylum Gemmatimonadota; class Gemmatimonadetes; order Gemmatimonadales; family GWC2-71-9; genus SHZU01. The sequence goes on along the minus strand of JBBCJC010000002.1, from coordinate 110,842 downwards.
ATGCGGGAGAATACTGGCATGGCGCGGTGGTCGAACACGTGCTGACCCGTTCGGTGCGTGACAGCGCCGCCGTTCTCGACGCGATTCACGGCGCCGATCCCGGCGCGCCGTATCTCATCACCGATCCCGAGCGGCCGTTCCTGGATGAGGTGTCACGCGCTCCCGGCCGGCTCCGCATTGCGGTAACGACCCACCCATTCCTCGGCGGGTCGGTTCACCCCGATTGCCGGGCCGCGCTCGAGGATGCCGCGGCGCTGCTCGCCGATCTCGGTCACGATGTGACGGAGGATGCGCCGGAGATCGATGGCCGAGCCTTCTCGTTGGCATTCCTTTCGATGGTGGCGGCGGAGACGGCGGCGGAGTTGCGGGAGGCCGAAGTCGAATTGGGACGGCGGGCCAAGGCCGGCGATCTCGAGCCCGAAACCTGGGCGATCACACTGCTCGGCGGTGCGATGACGGCCGAACAGTTGTCCCGCGCTTTGCGATACCTGGGCACGACGGCCAGAACCGTGGGGCGGTTTTTCGAGCGGTACGACGTGCTGGTGACCCCGACCCTGGCGGTACCTCCGTTCCCGATTGGAGCGCTGCAGCCCAAGCCCTGGGAGCGGACGCTGGTGGAGTTGCTCGGCAGGTTGGGGTCCGGCCGGCTGATTCGGGCGGCAGGCCTGCTGGAGCAGATGGCGGGGCAGGTGTTCGACGCCATCCCGTTCACGCCCGTATTCAACGCGACCGGACAGCCCGGGATGAGCGTACCACTCGCGTGGAACGATGAAGGGCTGCCGATCGGAATTCAGTGTGTCGCTCGGCTCGGTGAAGAGCAGGTGCTGTTTCGACTGGCAGGCCAGTTGGAACAGGCTCGACCCTGGTTCGATCGCCTGCCACCGTTGGCGCGGGGGGAAGCGTGACGGCGCCCGGCGCTCCGAAGCCACGCCGCGGCGCGCCTCCCCGCGACGCGCTCGACCGGATCGAACTGGCCAGCCGCGACGAGATCGCCGCGCTGCAGCTCGAACGGCTGCAGTGGACGCTGACGCGGAGCTACGATCGGGTCCCCCATTTCCGGGCCAAGTGTGAAGCGGCCGGCGTTCACCCGACCGACTGCCGCACGCTGGACGACCTGGCCCGGTTCCCCTTCACCGCCAAGGCCGATCTGCGGGAAACCTTTCCCTACGGCCTCTTTGCCGTACCGCGGGAGCAGGTCGCCCGGCTCCACGCCTCGTCCGGCACCACCGGCCAGCCCACCGTGGTCGGATACACTCAGCGGGACCTCGAGCACTGGGCCGACCTGGTGGCCCGCTCGATTCGGGCGGCCGGCGGTCGTGCCGGCGATCTGGTCCACGTGGCGTACGGATACGGCCTCTTCACGGGCGGGCTCGGTGCGCACTACGGCGCCGAACGGCTCGGCTGCACCGTGGTGCCGATGTCGGGTGGACAGACCGAAAAGCAGGTCCAGTTCATCCGGGATATTCGGCCCGACATCCTGATGTGTACGCCGTCGTACGCGCTGGTGATCGCCGACGAGTTCCGTAAGCTGGGCATCGACCCCGCGTCGTCGTCGCTCGCGGTCGGCATCCATGGCGCCGAACCGTGGACCGAGGCGATGCGCAGCGAGATCGAGGCGAACTTCGGGATGGATGCGCTGGATATCTACGGTCTGTCGGAGGTGATGGGTCCGGGTGTTGCGTCGGAATGTGTCGAGACCAAAGACGGTCTCGTCATCTGGGAAGATCATTTTTATCCGGAGATCATCGATCCCGACACGGGCGCGGTGCTTCCCGACGGAACGCCGGGTGAGCTGGTCTTTACCTCGCTCACCAAGGAAGCGATGCCGATGGTGCGCTACCGGACCCGGGATCTCTCGGTCCTCTTACCCGGAACCGCACGCAGCATGCGCCGCCTGGGACGCATCGGCGGCCGCTCGGACGACATGCTGATCGTGCGCGGCGTCAACGTGTTTCCCTCGCAGCTCGAGGGGCTGATCCTCGAGGCGGGCGTCTATGCGCCTCACTACCTGCTGGAGCTGCGGCGCGACGGTCGTCTCGATACGCTCGCTATCGTCGTCGAACCGCGAGAGGCGAGTCTCTCGACGGAATCGATGGCGCAGGCTGCGCATCGGCTGGTGCATCGGATCAAGACGCTCGTCGGCGTATCGGTCACGATTCGGCACGAACCGCCCGGCGGCATTCCGCGCTCGGCGGGCAAAGCCAAACGGGTCGTCGATTTGCGATAGTGTGATGGTCGACCGGGGGGAAAGCAAAGAGGCCGGAGACGTCCGGCCTCTTCTCGTGCAGTACAGGACTGCTGAGCTTACTTCAGGTGCTTGTTGACCAGCTTGGTCATCTCGAACATGTTGACCGTGCCCTTGCCACCGAAGACGGCCTTCAGGTTCGCATCCGCATTGATGTTGCGCTTGTTCTTGGCGTCCTGGAGCTTGTGCTTCTTGATGTACGCCCAGAGCTTCTTGGTGACTTCGGTACGCGGAAGCGCCTTGTCGCCCACCACCGCAGCGAGCGCCGCCGACGGGGTCAACGCTTTCATGAAGGCCGCAGACGGGGTCCGCTTCTTGGCGGCTTTCTTCGGTGCCGGCTTCTTGGCTGCCTTTTTGGCGGCCGGCTTCTTGGCGACCTTCTTCGTCGCCTTCTTTGCAGCCTTCTTCTTTACAGCCATCGAGTTTCTCCTTGGAGAATTGGTCTACTACAGGTCCAGCGGGACTGTCTGTCGAGGGAAAATCTAAGAAATCCCTCTCGGGAGAACAATAGGGACAGGGGTGATTTTCCCAGGGAAAGACCTAGATTCTCCCCGGGAAACCCTCGATCACGAGGTTCAGGATGTCGCTTCGTTCGTATGTCAGCGGTCCCTCGACCGTCCCGCTGCTGGGCCGAACCATCGGTGAGGAACTCGACCGCGTGGCGACCGAGATGCCCGATGCCCTGGCCGTGGCGAGCCGACATCAGGGGGTCCGTCTCTCCTATGCCGAGCTTCGAGACGCCGCCGATCGGGCCGCCCGGGCATTCATGGCCCTGGGCGTAGCCAAGGGTGATCGCATCGGAATCTGGTCGGGGAACTGCATCGAGTGGCTGGTCGTGCAGTATGCGGCGGCAAGGGTTGGCGCGATTCTCGTCAATGTGAATCCCGCCTATCGTCGCCATGAACTGCACTACGCCCTGGGGAAATCGGGGGTGTCGGTCCTGGTTGCCGCTCGGGCGTTCCGCCAAACCGACTACCTGGAACTGCTGCGCTCCGTCGTGCCCGAACTGCCGGGGATGGATTCAGTCGTCCTGATCGGCGAAGGCGCCTCGGGTATGCAGGGATGGAACGAGTTCCTCGCGCTCGGCGCTGACCGGTTTACCGACTCCCTGCGCCGGCGGGAAGCCGAGCTCGACTTCGACGATCCGGTCAACATCCAGTACACCTCGGGGACGACGGGGTTTCCCAAAGGGGCGACCCTGTCGCATCACAACATCCTCAACAACGGCTACTTCGTCGGTCAGGGCTGCGGGTACACCGCGCGCGACCGCATCTGCGTGCCGGTGCCGCTCTACCATTGCTTCGGCATGGTGATGGGGAACCTGGCCGCGCTGACGCACGGCGCCTCGGTCGTCTACCCCGCCGCCGCTTTCGATCCGGTAGCCACCCTCGAAGCGATCGAGGCCGAGCGCTGCACCTCGCTCTATGGCGTACCGACCATGTTCATCGCCGCCCTCGAGCATCCGGAGTTCGCGCGCTACGACCTCGCCAGTTTGCGTACCGGGATCATGGCCGGCTCCCCCTGTCCCGTCGAGGTGATGAAGCAGGTCATCAGCCGGATGCACATGCGCGACGTGACCATCTGCTACGGTATGACCGAAACCTCGCCTGTCTCGTTCCAGACCCTCGCGAGCGACGATCTCGACCGCCGTACTGGGACGGTCGGAGCGGTGCATCCGCACGTCGAGTGCAAGGTGGTCGACCCCGACACCGGACGCTCGGTGCCGCGCGGACACGCCGGTGAACTGCTGAGCCGTGGCTATCTCGTCATGCTGGGGTACTGGGACGATGAGGGCGCCACCAGCGCGGCGATCGATGCCGCAGGGTGGATGCACACCGGCGACCTGGCCGTGATGCGTGAGGACGGCTACGTCAATATCATCGGACGCATCAAGGACATGGTGATTCGCGGGGGCGAGAATATCTTCCCGAGAGAAGTCGAGGAGTTTCTCTATCGTCACCCGAAGATCCAGGACGTCCAGGTCATCGGTGTGCCGGATGAGAAGTACGGTGAGGAGCTTTGCGCCTGGGTCGTTCTCAAGCCAGGTGCGGACGTCACCGTCGATGACATTCGTGCCTTCTGCCAAGGGCAGATCGCGACGTTCAAGATTCCCCGGTATATCCGATTCTCCGACGGATTCCCCATGACGGTGACCGGGAAAGTCCGTAAGGTGGAGATGCGCGAGATCTCGATCCGCGAGCTCGCGCTCGAACGAGCCGCCGGCGTAGCGACGGCGTAGTCAGCAGCCTTCCACGAAAGCCAAGGTTCCGATGTTCGCTGTCCGTCTCATTGCCAGCCTCACCGTGCTTGCGGGCGTGGCGCACGCCCAACCCCGTCCCGCGTTCTCGCCGGCGGTGCGCGAGTTCATCGTCGAAGATGCTCCGGTCATTGCCCTGCAGGGTGTGCGGGTCATCGACGGGACCGGTTCGCCCGCGCGTGACAATCAGACCATCCTGATCCGGGACGGGCGGATCGTCGCGGTCGGCCGGAATGGCGAAGTCTCGATTCCGTCCGGCGCGAAAGTTCATGACCTGGCCGGCGCGACCGTCATCCCGGGTCTGGTCGATCTGCACGGTCACCAGTACTTCAATTCCTCCGCCGGTCTCGCCCAGATGCCCGTCTCGGCGCCGCGCCTCTATCTCGGCCTGGGCGTTACGACGATCCGCACCGCCGGCGGGCAGATGCCTTACGACGAGATCAATACCAAACGCGATATCGATCGCGGCGCGGCACCCGGCCCGCGGATGCACATCAGCGGGCCGTACCTCGACGGGCCCGGGAACGGGCCGGCGCGCAGCCGGCGGCTCGAAACGGCGGAGGAAGCGCGACGAGTCATCAGCTACTGGGCGTCCGAAGGCGCCACCTGGCTCAAGTTCTCGGGGAATGTGTCGCGCGAGGTCCTGGGCGCCGCCATCCAGGAGGCACATCGCAACGGCATGGGTGTGACGGGCCACCTCTGCTCCGTGAGCTTCCGCGAAGCGGCCGCACTCGGCATCGACAACCTGGAGCACGGCTTCATCACCAACAGCGACTACGTCCCGGGCCGGCAGCCGGATCGCTGCGCAGCGCAGAACATGGTATATCAGGTCAACGTCGACGTCGAAGGCGCCGCCGTCGATTCGACCATCCGGGATCTCCTGGCCCACAAAGTGGCGCTCACCTCGACGCTTGCCGTGTACGAGTTGTTTGTCACGGGCCGAGCCCGGATGCACGCGCCGGCCCGGGCGGCCTTGTCGCTCCGGGTGCGCGACTCAGTAGAGGCGGCGATCCGGCAGGTCAACGCGGGGCAGGGTTTCGTACCACCGCTCCTGTTCCAGAAGATGATGCAGTTCGAGCGGCGCTGGGTCGCGGCCGGTGGACTTCTGGCAGCCGGCGTCGACCCCTGGGGCAACGGCATGCTTCCCGGCTATGGCAGCCATCGCAACTTCGAACTGTTGGTGGAAGCGGGGTTCACCCCCGAAACGGCGATTCGCATCGTGTCCGCCAACGGCGCCACCGTACTCCGCGAAGCGGATCAGTACGGGACGATCGAGGCCGGCAAACGTGCGGACCTGGTGGTACTGGATCGGAACCCGGTCACCGACCCGACGGCCCTCGGCAGCGTGCGCTGGGTTTTTCGGGACGGCGTCGGCTACGACAGCGCCAAGCTGGTCGCATCCGTTGCCGGACAGGTCGGCCTGCGATGACAGGCGTCCGGGCCATCCTGCTGGTCGCAGCGCTGGCGCAACCGGTTGCTCTCGCTGCGCAGGAGCCGTCCCGGCAGGCGATGCTGACGGCCGAAGACCGCCGGAGCATGGCCGATGCCGATCTGGAGCCTCTGCTCAGCGGGATCCGGAGCCCGGTGGAAGGTGTGGCGGTCGCGGCCCTGCGCGGACTGGGACGCTTCGAACGCGGCACGCTGGTGGCGCGCGTGGTTCCGGCGCTCGACGATCGGCGCCCTCGGGTCCGCGTCGAAGCCATCTGGGCTTTGGGACAACTGGGCCAGGACAGCGCCGCGGCACCGACCGTGGCTACCATCCTCCTCGATCGCCTGGCGCTGAGTTCCGATCCGGCCATCCAGGCAGCACTCGGCCGATCGCTGGCGCGCCTGCCGGTGCGTGATCCGGCGCTGCGGAGCCGAGTGGCCGATGCCCTCGACGGCCTGCTGCGCCAGGATGGCCCCGCCGACTACGTACTCGAGGTGACCCGGGCAGCCGAGTCGTTTGCCCGGCTGGCGGGGCGGGGGGCGGGGCGCCGTCCGGAGACGATTGCCCGGCTGGAAGCGTTGACGGCTTATCACGGTCCGCCTGCCGCGCCCGCGATCCGGCGCACCGCTGCGCAGACGTTGCTCCATGTCGGGGCGCGCAACCCGACCGTGCTTTCCCTGCTCATCGTCGACGCCGACCCCGGGGTGCGGCGGCTCGCGGCCATCTGGGCCGCGGACAGTGCGGCCGTCGACGATCAGCGTGGTGTACTCCAGCGTTTGCTGGCGGATCCGGCTGCCATGGTTCGGATCGAGGCCGTGCGCGGCTGGAGCCGTCAGCGCCGCGCGCTCGACTGCGCGCCGCTCCGCGCGGCCGCCGCCGATCCCGAACTCCCGGTTGCGCTCGAAGCCATCGGGGCCATCGATTCGAGCTGCCCCGATCGCGCGGCGGCGGTGCAGGTGCTCGGAATCCTGGTCGACTCGCTGGTTACCGCCGATCGCGGAGCAGGCCCGCTGGCCTGGCATCGCGGGGCGCGGGCCCTGTTGTCGCTCGCTACGCTCGATACGGTCCGAGCGAGTCGGGCCGCCCTTGCCGTGGCGCGCTCATCCCGCTGGCACCTGCGGATGTACGCCGCCCGGACGGCGGCCCTCCTCGGCAACGATGCGCTATTGCGAACGCTCGCCGCCGATGAGCACGACAACGTTCGCGAAGCGGCGGTGGCTGGCCTGGTGACCGTGTCAGGGCGCGCCGCCGATTCGATCTACCGGGCTCAGCTGAGCCGTCGCGACTACCAACTGGTGCAAACGGCGGCCCGGGCCCTGGCTGCCAGTCCGGCGCCGCGCGCGGCCGTCGATGCCTCGCTTGCCGCGCTGGGCCGGATCTCGGCCGAACGGAAGGACACCTCGCGGGATCCGCGGGTGGCTCTGATCGAACGGGTGGACGAACTGGGACAACCGTCGGACAGCGTGAGCGTGCGACCCTACCTGTCCGACTTCGATTCGGTCATCGCCGAGCGGGCGGCGGCCATCCTGACGCGGTGGTCGGGGCACGCGGTTGCTGCGAAGCCGGTCCGGGTACCGCCGGCGCCGGTGTCGGTCGCGGCGGCCGATGCGCTGCGTGGAGCCCGGCTGCGGATCACCATGGAAGGATCCACCGGTCGCACCGACCAATTCGAGATTGCGCTCGATCCCGATCTCGCGCCGGCCACGGTGCTGCGCATCGTGACGCGCGCCCGCGAAGGGTACTACGACGGTCTCACGTTCCACCGGATCGTGCCGAACTTCGTGATCCAGGGCGGCAGTCCGGGAGCCAACGAGTATGTCGGTGACGGCCCCTACATGCGCGACGAGGTCGGCCCCGTGTCCCACGAACGCGGCACCCTGGGTATCTCGACTCGCGGCCGCGACACCGGCGACGCCCAGATCTTCGTCAATCTGGTCGACAATCTTCGGCTCGATTTCAACTATACGGTCTGGGGGCGTGTCGCGGACGGGATGGACGTCGTCGACCGGATTGCGGAAGGCGACGTGATGCGGCGGGTCGAGGTGCTCTCGACCCGCTGACCGATTGGTCGTCTACTTTCGCGTCAGGGCAAAGTTTCCGCCAGCTGCGTATGCCCCGCCCTGCTTGGCTTCCAGCGTGCCGAGCAGCTGGGTGCCGTCCTGGCTGATCGTGGCCACGAAGGTGACATCGTACTCACCGTAGGTCTGCCGCCAGGTCAGCTTGTCGCCGTCGACCGAGACGTCCGACGGTTCGCCCGGGGTGGGAACGTCACCGCTCAGCTCGACCTTGACGGCCCAGTCGGCCGGCTTGCTGATGGTGAGCGACATCGGGCCCGAAGGTCCGTCGGTGGTGTAGTTCCCGGTCCAGGTGCCGACCAGTTTCGGGTTGCTGGCCGTGGTCGCCGCGGTGGCCGACTGCGCGCCGAGGGACGGGACCGCGATACTGCTTGCCGCGATGACGGCGGCTGTGAAGAGAATGCTTCGCATGGGCTACCTTCCGGGGATTGGGTCTCGAATTTCTTCTCGTACGATACGCTGCCCACCCCGGTTTCGGCCATAGGGGACGCCGGACTACAGCTGGCGCAGCTTGACCCCGCGCACTTCGTGGGACGGCCCTTTCTCCAGGATCAGGTGCGCGCGCTCCTTGGTGGGTTCGATGTTGTCCCGGAGGTTTTGCCCGTTGATCTCGTCCCAGACCCGGTTGGCGTAGGCAATCGCGTCCGGCTCCGCCATCTCCGCATAGCGTCGAAAGAACGACTTAGGGTCGCGGAACGCCGTTTCCCGGAGGCGGCGGAACCGGCCCAGAAACCATTGGCGGATGGCGTCCTCGTCGGCATCGACGTAGATCGAGAAGTCGAAGAAGTCGGAGACGAACGGCCGATCCCGATCGGTTCCGCGGCCGTCGCCGCCTTGCAGGACGTTGAGCCCTTCGAGGATCAGCACGTCCGGCTGATCGACGATCTGGACTCCGCCATCGACCACGTCGTAGACCAGATGTGAGTAGACCGGCGCCGGGACGTTGCGGACCCTGGCTTTGACGTCGGCCACGAACTGCACCAGGCGCCGGACATCGTAGCTCTCGGGAAATCCCTTGCGGTGCATCAGGCCCCGTTCCTCGAGCACCGCGTTCGGGTAGAGAAACCCGTCCGTGGTGACGAGGTCGACTTTGGGATGGTCAGGCCACCGCGCCAGCAGCGCACGCATCACCCGGGCGGTCGTGCTCTTGCCCACGGCAACACTGCCCGCGATGCCGATGACGTAGGGCGGCCTGCCGGCGGTACGCCCCAGAAACACATCGGTGACTCGCGCCAGGTCGCGGGATGCGGCCACGTGCAGGTTGAGGAACCGTGAGAGGGGGAGGTATACCTCTTCGACCTCGACCATCGACAGGTGCTCGTTGGTACCCCGCAACTCGGCCAGGTCGGGCTCCGCGAGGGTCATCGGTGTGTTGAACCTGAGCGCAGCCCAGTCGTCGCGTGAAAAGCTGGTATAGGTCGAAAAGGCCACGGGCCGACTCGTATCGAAGGAGATGGCAGGAACCGCGAAACTTGCCTAAACTAACGCCGGCGTCGGTTGCGATCGACCCGACATTGCTGCGGACGGCGGCGGCGTCCCTGTTCACTCTGAGCGTTCCCCATGCATCTGGCTCATCGAGTCTGCCTCGTGACGGGTGCTGCCTCCCTGGTGGGGCGGGCCGTATGCCGGCGCCTTGCCCGCGAGGGCGCGCACCTGGTTGCCACCGACCTCGACGGCGAGCGGATCGACACGCTGGTCGCGGAAATCGGTGGCATGGCCTTCCGGTCCGACCTGCGGGAGCCGCGCGACGCCACCGCGCTGATTGCCCATGTCGAGCAGCGGGTTGGACCGATCGACCTGGTCTGCTGGAATGCCCCTGCCGTCGAACCCGGCGGACTCGAACTGCCCGACGAGGCCTGGCAGGACGGACTGAACGGCAGCGTGCTGGCCTATCTCGGCCTGGCCCGTCTCGTGGTGCCCGATATGATCCGGCGGGGGCAGGGATGCCTGATCAGCATTGCCGCATGGGATGCCTGGCGAGCGCCCGCCGGGATGCCCGCGAGTCTGGCCGTTTCGGGTGATGCGGTTGCTGCGCTGATCCGATGGCTGGGCACGCGCTACGGCGACCGCGGCCTGACGACGCTGGCGCTGGCTCCCGCCGAACCCGTCGCACGCGATCCGCTTGCCGGGCATCGAGGCGAACGCCAGGTCACTCCGGATGATGTCGCCGCCTTGTTGCTGACCGAGCTGCAGCGGATCACCGACGGTCACTCTCGATCAATAACGGAGCCTGCACCTTCATGAGCGTTTCGATTTCTCTGGCTGGACGCACTGCCCTGGTTACCGGTGGCGGTCGCGGGATCGGTCGCGCCATTACCGAGGCGTTGGCCGCCGCGGGAGCGTCGGTGGTGATCGCTTCGCGCAAACGGGACAACCTGGAGACCACGGCAGCTGCGCTGGCTCACCTGCCGGGACGGATCGTCCCGATGGTCTGCCACGTCGGCAAAAAGGACGATCTCGAACGCGTGGTGGCCGGCGCCGAAGCGCAGGTCGGACCGATCGATATCCTCGTCAACAACAGCGCCACCAACATCGGCCAGAACGACGACATTCTGGCGCTGACCGATGAGATGCTGGTCAAGATGGTCGAGGTCAACGTGCTGGCGGCGTTCCGCCTCGTCAATCTGGTCGCGCCCCGGATGATTGCGCGCGGTGCGCAGGGATCGATCATCAACATCGCCTCGATCTCGGGACTCAAGCCGCAGCCCGGCGGGATGCTCTACAGCTTCACCAAGGCAGGGCTCATCATGATGACCCGCAGTTGGGCACGCGAACTCGGTCCCAAAGGGATTCGTGTCAACGCCATCTGTCCCGGGCTGATCCAGACCGATTTCAGCGAGTACTACTGGAGGGATGCCGATCGCGCCAAGGAGTTGGCGGGCGACCAGCCGCTCTCCCATCTGGGTCAGCCCCACGAGATCGGTTCGGCCGCGCTCTACCTGGCCAGCGATCAGGCGTCTTTCGTGACCGGTCACATCATGGTGGTCGACGGAGGAGCTACGGCGTGATGGCCAGTCCAGCCGTCGCTTGAGCCGGACGGAGGCCGATGTTACGTTGAAAGGCTGGGGCCGGTTCATGCCGGCCCTGTCTTAAAGCAAGGAGTCGATCGATGCGGACGCCAATTCTCGTACCCTGAGCGCCTTCCAGTCCTGTCCCCGTTGCCGGGGATGGTCTCGAAGCGCTCGAATCCCAATCGAGGGACTGATCCGCGCTCGAGACCGCATTCCTTGCGACCCTTCATTCGTCCAAGTCAGCGCCTCCTGATCTGATCGGGCCCTCCGAACGGCATCAACCGTCGATCGGATCTGGTATGACATCTACCCCGCTTTCGCCCGTGCCGGAGAATCAGAAACCCGGCTGGTGGCACACCGTCCGCGAAGCTCTGTCGGGGGCGGAAGGAAAAGACTTCACCTCGGGGCCGATTCGCCCCGCGTTGTTGTTGCTGGCGATTCCGATGGTACTCGAAGTAGCGCTCGAGTCCATCTTTGCCGTCGTCAACATGTTCTGGGTCAACCGCCTTGGTGCGGAGGCCGTGGCCGTCGTCGGCCTGACCGAGGCGATGCTGAGCGTGATCTACGCGCTGGGCATGGGACTCGGTATCGGCGCGACGGCCATGGTTGCGCGCCGGATCGGCGAGAAGGACCCCGAGGCTGCCTCCCGCACGGCCATCCAGGCGATTCTGATCGGCGTGCTGGTGTCGGTGCCGATCGCGGTGGTGGGCGGCATCTTTGCCACCGACCTGCTGCGGCTGATGGGCGCGAGCCCCGAAGTCGCTGCGCAGGGTACCGGCTTTGCCCGGATCATGTTCGTCGGGAACGCGGCCATCCTGCTGCTCTTCCTGATCAATGCCATTTTTCGCGGCGCCGGCGATGCGGCCGTCGCGATGCGCTGTCTCTGGATTGCCAACCTGTGCAATCTGATTCTCGATCCACTGCTGATCTTCGGCATCGGTCCGTTTCCCGAAATGGGAGTCGAGGGCGCTGCAGTGGCCACGACGGTCGGGCGCGGGATCGGGGTGCTCTATCAGCTGCATCGGTTACGAGGAGCGGATCGCCGGTTCACGATCGAGCGGCGTCACCTGCGGATCGACCCGGCGCTGATGGCCAGGCTGTTCCGGTTGTCGAGTACGGGTATCGGTCAGATCCTGATCGGCACGGCCAGCTGGATCGGCCTGGTGCGCATCGTGGCGACGTTCGGGGCGGAGGCGGTTGCCGGGTACACCATTGCGATTCGCGTGGTGCTCTTTGCGCTGCTGCCGTCGTGGGGCTTGAGCAACGCGGCCGCCACCATGGTGGGTCAGTCTCTGGGTGCGGGCAAGGCCGATCGCGCCGAGGAGGCCGTTTGGCGCGCAGGGCGACTCAACCTGTGGTTCCTGGGCACGGTCGGCGCGCTCTTCGTCTTTGCCGCGCCGTCGATCGTCGCGATCTTTACCAGCGATCCCGAGGTGTCGCGGTACGCCGTGCTCGGACTCAGGATCGTGAGCGTCGGGTTCCCGTTCTATGCCTACGGCATGGTGGTGTCCAACGCCTTCAACGGCGCTGGTGACACCCGGACCCCGACACTGCTCAACTTCCTGTGCTTCTGGCTCTGGGAAATTCCTCTGGCGTTCACCCTGGCCAAGGTGGCGGGTTTGGGCCCGACCGGCGTCTTCATCGCCATTCCGGTGGCCTTCTCGACATTGGCCCTGGCCAGTGCCATGATATTCAAACGAGGAGGGTGGAAGCAGCGCGTCATCTAGCGACGGAGGAAGCGGCATGCGCCTGATCCTGGGGCTCGTCATCGTGCTGTCGGCTGCCTGCGGAGGGCGGCAGGCGGTGACGGTGCCCCCGACGATCGACATGGAGTGGCATCGCTTCCGGTGGGCCGAACTGACCATCGGCCGGCAGGTGGCGACCCGCGCCGCCGTGCTGGTGGAAACCAGCGACCGGGCGCTCCTCGTCAATCGCACCGGCCCAGCCGACAGCCTGGGCCCGGTCCAGATGGAACTCGATGCCGGCTTCTCGGCCACGGGCCGGTTCGGGATTCCGCTGCGCACCATGGAGCCGCTGCCGACCGACCCCTCCGCCGCCGATCGGATCTTTCGCGCCCGGGTGGGGCGGCTGGGCAATCGGGACGACTCGACCGGGGCGGACGGAACCTACCAGCTCGGCACGGTCGGCCTGTTGTACTTCGGCAGTCGCGGGCTGGTGATCGACCAGGTGGGCCAGCGGATTGGGGCACCCAGGACCGGTCAGACCCTGCCGGCCGCTCTGACGGACCGGATGGAATGGGGCGCCATCGAAGATCAGCAGGGTCGCATTGCCCTGCCTCTGGTCTGGCAGGGCGATCGCCTGGGTATGCTCTGGTACGATCCGGGGTCCAGTCTGGCGCCGCTCATCGTCACGCCGGAGGTCTGGCGGCAGCTGACCGGGCGCACCGGGAACGAACCGACCAATCGTCGCCTCGCGTTTCCGGCGACCGGAGACAGCCTGGTGCTGGTGGGCGCCCAGGCGTCGGCCCCGGTCCGGTTCGGTGCCGTTTCGTTAGGCCCGATAATGGTGTACCATGTGGTACGCGGTCCAGCGGGTGTGATTGCGCCGGAGGTCGTCGGCGTCGTCGGGAACCAGGCATTCGAGCCGTTTCGATTGCTGTACTTCAACATGCGTACCAGGCGATTCGGTGCCGTGCGCTGATTGTCGTGTGACCCGGCCCTGCCGGTCGTTTCAGCTTTCTCCCTCTATAGTCTGGAGTCGATGTCGTGTCTGAGTTCGGGTCTCGCGCCTCATGGGCGCTCGGAGTAGTCGGCGCGGTTCTGACCGCCGGCGCCCTGTCGGGTCAGGCCAAGCGGCCGATGACGTTCATGGACGTCCAGCGGATGAATCAGGTCGGCGATGCCGCCCTGTCTCCCGATGGGCGCTGGATGCTCTACACCCTGTCGACGCCGGATTGGAAAGAGGCCCGGCGGTTCACCGACATCTGGGTCGTGTCGACGGCGACGGGAGCGTCGTCGGCCCGGCAGCTGACCTTTACGCGCGACAAGAACGAGACCGATCCGCAGTGGGCGCGGGATGGCTCGTTCTTCGTGTTCAGTTCCAATCGTGACGGGGTCGGCGCCGCCGCTCCCGCGCAGCTCTATGTGATGCGGGCCGACGGCGGTGAAGCGCGCCGGATTACCGATGCCAAGGACGGTGTCAGCCAGTTTGCCTTCACCAAGGACGGCAAGCGGCTGGTCTATGCGGCGGGTAAGGCCGATGAACGGCAGCTCTGGTCGCTCGATGTCGCCGCGGTAGGCTCCGCCGGCGAGGTCAAGCCGGTTCAGCTGACCAAGCACAGTACCCCGATCGGGTGGTGGCAGGTGGCCGACGACAGCCGCCAGATCTTCTTCGTCGCGCCGGACACCGTCGATGCGGACAACAAGGCGCGGATGGAAAAGCGCTTCGATGTTCGGATCCGCAACGAAAACCCGGCCATTCGCCATCTCTGGGTCTTCGATCTCGCAGGCGGCCAGGAACGGCGGCTGACGGGCGGGCGCAGCTTCAGCGTAGCCAGCGTCTCGGTTTCGCCCGACGGCAAGTGGGCCGGCGTTCGCGGGTCGCCGGATGATCGCTATCGCCGGACCGTTACTGAAACCGGAACGTACGACGACCTGTACCTGATTGAGGTCGCCAGCGGCGGGGTCGAACGAATCACCGAGAACGCCGAGGCGGGCGAGTCGAACATTCTCTTCTCGCCGGACAGCCGGTGGATGGCCTTCTCGGCGCCTAACGACTTCGTCTATTCCCGCGATGCCAAGCTGTACCTCCGCGGAACCGCCGATCGCGGCGGCTCGCTGCGCAAGCTGGGCGCCGAGTTCGACGGCCCGGTGTCGGCGGGGTGGTGGGCACCGGACGGGCGGTCGATCTACTTCACGACCGGCGCCAAGGCCACGATGCACACCTTTGCCGTCGATGTGGAGTCGGGCCGCGTCTCCCAGGTCACCACGGGGCAGGCGACGGCGATGGCCACCCGCGACGACGCCTCCGGCCTGCTCCTCGTCAACTACTCCGATCCGGTGACCGCACCCTCCATTTACCTGGCGCGGACCATTGCGGACCTGGGGAATCGCAACGCCTGGGTTCGTCTCACCGACGTGAACCCCCATCTCGAAGCGCTGGCGCTCGGCAGCTCCGAAGAGATTACCTGGAAGTCACGCGACGGGAAGATGGTCGGTGGCGTTCTCGTCAAGCCGGTGGGCTACCAGGAAGGGCGCCGCTACCCGCTCGTGGTGCAGATTCACGGCGGTCCGGCGGGAGCCGACCTGCTCCGGTTCAACACGGGGTACGGCTCGCAGGTCTATGCCGGCGCCGGGTATGCCGTGCTGCTGCCCAACTACCGGGGCTCGACCAATTACGGCGAACGGCATCGTATGGAAACGGCCGGCGTCGGTCGCTATTTCCGTCGGGGCTATGAAGACATTATGGCCGGGGTCGACTATCTGATTGCCCAGGGCGTGGCGCATCCGGACAGCCTGGGCGCGATGGGGTGGAGCGCCGGCGGGCACTACTCCAACTGGATCATGACGCAGACCAACCGGTTCAAGGCCATCTCCAGCGGCGCCGGTACCATGAACTGGATCTCGATGTATGCTCAGAGCGATGTCCAGCGTAACCGCCAGTGGTACATGGGTGGCGATCTGCCCTATGACAACTTCGACGCGTATTGGGTCGTCTCACCGCTCCGGTACATCAAGAATGCCAAGACGCCGACGATGATTCACGTCGTCGACGGCGATCCGCGGGTACCGCGGGCCCAGTCGGACGAGCTGCACATGGCGCTCCGCCAGCTGGGCGTGCCGGTCGAGTATTTCGTCTACCCGGGCGACACCCACGGCATTACCGCGCCGCGCAATCAGCTGGTCAAGGCGGTGTCGGAGTTTCAGTGGTTCGAGAAGTGGATTCGCGGCAAGGACTGGTTCACCTGGCGCCAGCTCCTCGAAACGCTCGAGGAGCCGGCGGCGGGCGGGGTGGTCAGCGCACCAAACTCGCGATGAGCGACGCGTTATCGGGATAGCGACGCATCAGGCTTAACGTCGTTTCAGCGGCGGCAATCGGACTCATCCCGTCCAGTTGCCGCCGCAACGCTTTGGAGGCGGCCAGGCCGTCTTCGCTCAGCAGCAGTTCTTCCCGCCGGGTCCCGCTCGCGATGACATCGATGGCTGGATAGACGCGACGGTCGGCCAGGTCGCGGTTCAGGACCAGTTCGCTGTTGCCGGTGCCCTTGAACTCCTCGAAAATCAGCTGGTCCATCCGGCTGCCCGTATCGATCAACGCCGTCGCAATGATGGTCAGTGATCCGCCGCCACGACGCGGATCGACGTTACGCGCGCTGCCCAGGAAGCGCTTCGGCCGCTCGAGCGACTCGGCGCCCATGCCGCCTGAAAGGGTGCGGCCGCTGCCTTTGACGACCGAGTTGTAGGCGCGCGCCAAGCGGGTCAGGGAGTCGACGATCAGCACCACGTCCTCGCCGAACTCCACCCGGCGGCGGGCCCGCTCCAGAATCAATTCGGCGCAGGCGACATGCCGGGCCGGCGGATGGTCGAAGGTCGAGGCGATGACTTCGCCGTAACCCGTGCTCTCCATCTCGAACACCTCTTCGGGGCGTTCGTCCACCAGGAGGATGAACAGCGTCGCGGAGGGATGATTGACGGAGACGCCCTGGGCGATGGCCTGCAGGACCATCGTCTTGCCGGCTTTGGCCGGCGCCACGATCAGGGCGCGCTGGCCGAGCCCCAGCGGCGACAGCAGGTCGATGACCCGGGTGGTCATGTCGGGTTGCCCGCGCCGCAGGAGCGGACACTCGAGTCGCAACAGTTGATTGGGATGAACGGCCGTGAGTCGATCCCATTGCGGACGCTGCGCCGCTTCCTCGGCCGGCCGGCCATTGACCGTGCTGACCGAGGTCAGTGTCGGGCGCCCGCCGCTGCTCGCTTCGCCCGCGATCTCGTCGCCCGGGCGAAGGTCGAATCGGCGGATCATCTGATGGGAAACGGAAACGTCGCGGTTGGTCGGCTGGTAGCCGTCCTCCTTGCGACGGAGAAAGCCGCCATTGCGGCCGGCGAGATCGAGAATGCCTTGAATCACGTGAGTCGCATCGGTGTTGGGAGGTCGGAGAGGGTGAATCCTAACGAAGTCCGGCCGGTCTCGCAGCGCCAGGCCGAACCGATGCCGGGCGAGTGTATCTTGTGGGTAGCCCTGACTCGGAGCGCAGGCATGAAGCGGATCATCGTCGTCGTCGGCCTGCTCATCGGCGTGGCCGGGTGTGCGGCACTGCAGCAGCTGGCAGCGCTTCGCAACGTGGATTTCTCCATTGCGAACGTCCAGAACGGCCGCCTCGCGGGGGTCGACCTGGGGCGGATTCGAGACTACTCGAGTCTGACGGCGGTCGATGCCGGCCGGATTGCGCTGGCGCTTGGTCGGCGGGAGTTGCCGTTCGAGTTCCTCGTCAACGTGCGCGCCTTGAACCCGGCCGAGAACACGGTGTCCGCCCGGATGATCCGGCTGGCGTGGTCCCTGCACCTCGATGATCGCGAGACGATCTCCGGCGTGCTCGACACCACTATCGTCCTGGCCCCCGGCAGCCCGGGGGTGATCCCGATGACGATGCGGCTCGATCTGCTCAAATTCTTCGACGGCTCGGCCCAGTCGCTGGCCAATATCGCGCTATCGGTTGCCGGGCAGCAGGCCGACCCCGCCAAGGTCAGCCTGCGCGCCGTTCCGACGATCGATACCCCGATCGGACCGATGAGCTATCCCTCACCGGTCACGATCGTCAGTCGAACCTTCTGACCGGTCAGGGCGTGGGACAGGGACGCTGCTGTGTGTCCACGATGTGGAGCAGCTTCCACTCGGCGCCGACCCGGACCAACTGATAGCTGTCGACGCCGCAGTGGGATTTGGTGCCGTCGACGAAAAAGTCGTAGCGTGACCAGACCACGGCGAGATTGTCCTCGACCCGCGATTCCACTTCGAAGATCTTTTCCTCGAGCTTCCGTCCGGCGGCCGATCCGATCGACCGGAGGAAGTCGTCGATGCTGTTGACCCGATAGAAGGGCTTGCCTTCGCGCGTGCCGGTTTGGACGATCCGCCCTTCCGGAACGAAGGTCGCGCGCATCCCCGCAGTGTCCCCGCGAGCCAGGGCGTCGAACATCTTTTCCACGACGACGACCGCGGCCCGCGCATCGTCGGTTTGGGCGGAGAGCGGCGCGGCCGCCAGGGCCAGCACGCTCGGGAGCATGAAACGGCGGACGATCTCGGTCATGGGGTTCTGGGTGCGACGGTTGAAGGCATGGCGCCGGTCGTGGCCGGCGGTGACGGTTTGGCGCTCGAGTCCTGGCTTGCTGCGGAGTCGGCCCGCTCATCGAACTTGGCGAAGAACTGGTCCGTGATATGGAGCGCCGCCTGGCCGGTTGCGTGGCCCTGAAGATACAATGCGTCGCGCCGAGGCAGGATCCGGATCACCTCGGTCGACGCGAGCGTGGCGTTGAGGAAAATGCCCTGCGTCAGCTCCCGGTTCATCCCCTGCTCGGCCAGATCGGACAGTCGCTGCATGGCGTCGGCCGATGGGAAGGTGGCTTTGCTCCGGAGGTAGTCGCGGATCTGGTCGGCTTTGAGCCAGGCGAGTCCCTTGACCAGGAGCGGCGTGGTCGAAGCATCGTAGTCCAGGTCCGGGACCGAGACGCGTCCAGTGCCAGGGTCATACTTCGGAGTCCCCACGAAATAGATCAGCCCTGAGGTAGTGCCACCGAATCGGACCCCGAGGGCCAGGCGTCCGCTCCCGATGCCGAACGCCGCAAGTTCCTGGAGCTGAACCGTGCCGCCCGGAGTGTCGATTTTGGTGCCCGCCAGTTCCTCGGTCAGTGACTTGCCGATCAGGGAGTAGTCGAAGCGGGCCTGCACCAGCAGGTTGAGCCCGGTACTCGAGTCGGCCTCGCCCAGTGTGGGGAGCGGCTTGAGCGCGACCGGCGGTTTGGGGCCCGTTTCGATTTTGGGATGCGCGCTGATCCCGATGGTGCCGCCCAGAATGCGCTGGGTGCCCGTGAGCTGGCCCAGCCGGACGGCATCGGGTTGCAGCAGCAGCCAGACGCTGTCGGTCAGTCGGATCGGCTCCTGGATCTCGTTCCAGACTTTTTCGATCTCGCTGCGCACGTCGAGCGTGGCCAGCTTGGCCGAGACCTTGGGCAGCTGGGCACGAACCGCGCTTCGGGCGGCATCGAGGACGCGTCCCGTCACGTCGAGTTTGAGGAAGGTGACCTCGCACTGATCCCGCTCGGTGCGCGTGGCGGGGCCGAGATAGCTGAGGCGGGGCCGCGCATTGAGCTTCCACTCGCGATCGATTTCCGGCCGGAGCGAAATGGTGAGACGGGCGCGGGGGCGCTGTCCCTCGATCCCGCACGATCCGCTGACCTCCGGAGCAATCGGCGGCTTGTACCAGCCTCGGCCCTGGTAGTGAATCGTGGTGGCGATATGGAAGGTGTCGCCGCTGACGCTGACCCGGAACGGATCTCGCCGCACCGCGAAGGCAAAGTGGGCCCGTCGGTTGCCGGGGATCCGCTGCTTGCGGTCGATGTTGCCGAACCGGGTGGGCAGCGCCTCTTCGAGCAGGTCGATTGCCGTTTCGAGGTCGACCAGCAGGGGCACGTTGACGATGGTGGCCGGCAACGGCGGCGGCGCTTCGACGGTGGTCTCGCTGAACAACTCGTCCGGCGGCGGCGCCATGACGCGATCGCCGCCACAGCCCACCAAGACAAAGACGCCGAGCCACCACGCTTGCCGGACGGTTGAACCTTGCCGCATCCTTCAATCGTATCGCCTCGGCCGCCGTAAGAACAGAGACCTTGCGGTCCACCCCTGCCGGTCAGATTTTCGTCACATACTTCGCCGTACTCCTCCTTCTGCCCGGATTTCGCACATGCGTCGCTTGCTGCTCCTGGCCGTTCTGGCCGGTTGTCGGACCGCTGAGCCGGCCGATCTCGTGCTCACCAACGGCGTGATCTACACGCTGGACGCCACGACGCCTCGAGCCGAGGCGGTAGCCATCAAGGGTGACCGGATCCTGGCGGTAGGCACGGCCGATGAAATCCGGGCGCATCAGGGTTCGGCGACGCGGGTCGTCGATCTCGGAGGCGCCGCGGTATTTCCGGGGTGGGCCGACGCGCACTATCACCTGAGCGGTGTCGGCGAGCGCGAGATGACCCTCAACCTCGAGGGGACCGATACCAAGGAAGCGTTCCTGGCCAAGGTCAAAGAGCGGGTCAACCGGACGCCCGCGGGAGAATGGGTGACCGGGCGCGGTTGGATCGAGACGTTCTGGAAGCCGGCCGTATTCCCCAGCCGGCAGGATCTCGACGCCGTCGCCCCCAATCACCCCGTGATTCTGAGCCGGGCCGATGGGCATGCAGCCGTCGCCAACAGCAAAGCGCTCGAGCTGGCGGGCGTGACGCGCAGCACCGCTGCGCCGACGGGAGGGGCCATCAACAAGGATGCGCGCGGTGAGCCGACCGGCATGCTGATCGACGCTGCGCAGCGGCTCGTCTACCGGGTCGTTCCCGCGGAGGATCCGTCCGCCCTCGACTCCGCCATCACGATCGGCGCCCGGCGGAGTGTCGAACTGGGTTGGACCCAGGTGCAGGATGCCGGCGTCTCGTGGGCCGAGCTGGGGCGGATGCGGGCGCTCTACGGTGCCGGACAGGTCAAGCTGCGCAACTATGTCGCCATTCGAGGCCCCGGGCGGGACGCGGATTCGTTGCTGGAGAAGGGAGCGAGCATCGACGAGTTCGGGGGGCGTCTCACGGTCCGCACCATCAAAGTGGCGGTCGACGGCGCGCTCGGCTCCAGGGGCGCGCTGCTGCTCGATCCCTACACCGACGATCGCGCCACACGCGGGCTGTTGACCACCGACACGGCCGCCTTCCGCACCATGCTGGATCGGGCCTTGCGACAGGGGGTTCAGGTCGAGACCCACGCAATCGGCGACGGCGGCAACCGCCTCGTTCTGAACGCCTACGCCAACGCCCTCGCTGCGGTGCCCGCGGCCGACCGCAAGGTGGCGGACCCCCGGTTCCGGATCGAGCATGCGCAGATCGTCGACCCGGCCGATATCCCGCGTTTCAAAGAGTTGGGTGTGATTCCCTCGATGCAGCCTTCGCATGCCATCGGGGACCTCTACTTCGTTCCGGCGCGGCTGGGCAGTGGGCGCCTGACCGGCGCTTACGCCTGGAAGACGTTCCTCGAACTCGGCCTTCCGGTGGCCGGCGGGTCGGACGCTCCGGTCGAACGGGGCGAGCCGATGATCGAGTTCTATGCGGCGGTCGTCCGGCGGGATGTGCGTGGCAACGCGGGTCCCGATTCGGTCTGGCATCCGGAGCAGAAGGTCAGCCGGGAAGAGGCGCTCAAAATGTTCACGACCTATGCGGCCTATGCCGCCTTCGAGGAGGACAAGCGCGGGTCGATCACTCCGGGGAAATGGGCCGACCTGACGATTCTCGATCGCGACATCATGGTCGTTCCCGAACAGGAGATTCTTGGCACTCGCAATCTCATGACGATCATCGCAGGTGAGATCGTGTATGAAATATCGAAGTAGACACTGATGGTTATCCTGTAAGTTATTTATTGGTAAGCGTATGAGAGGCGGACTGACCGGACGGTCAGTCCGCCTTTTGTCGTTCAAGCTAGCGATTGATGTGGATCACGCCGACCGAGATGTTGTCGGGGCCGCCGCGAGCCAGAGCCAGCTCGACCAGGCGCTGGCAGGCCGCATCGGGCTGGGCGTTCAGAACGGTCGCGGTCAGGTCGTCGTCCGAGACGAGGTCGTGGAGCCCGTCCGACGACACGACGAAGCGGTCGTCGAATCGGACGAAAAGGGGTTGGGGCCAGGCATCGATTCGGGTGGTGGCTCGGGTGCCCAGGGCCCGCACCAGGAGGTGCCGGTCGGGGTGGTGCCGGGCGGTCTCGCGATCGAGGGTTCCCCGTTTGACCTGATCGAACACGGCGTTGTGGTCGTCGGTCATCTGCAGGGCGATACCGTCCCGGATCAGATAGAGCCGGCTGTCCCCAATATGGGCGCAGTGCGCGTAGCCCTGCCGGATCAGAACCGCGGTGCAGGTCGTTCCCATGCCGAGGTAGTGGGGGTTCCGGATGCCCTCGCGGTAGATCGCGGCGTTGGCGGCGTGTACCGCCCGGACCAGGGCCGCGCCGGGGTCGTGGTTGTCGGATGCATAGCTGCCGGTCACTGTCTCGACCGCGATCCGACTGGCGATCTCTCCTCCCGCGGGCCCGCCCATCCCGTCGGTGACGACGAGGAGGACGCCGTTGCGCTCCCGGTCGGCCGGGTCCGACGGGCAGACCAAGGCGATGACGTCCTGGTTGGTGGGCCGGATGAGGCCGCGATCGGTCGCGACGGCGCCGATCAGCGAGGTGGGTCTCACGGCCGGGGTTGCGGAGCCGGCGGAATCAATCTTGTGGCGCAATTTCGAAACGCAGGGAAGGTCCCCCGGCGCCGAGCTGGATGGTGTCGCCCGGCGTCATGGCAACCGATCCGAGGACCCGCTGCCGGTTGAGAAAGGTGCCGTTCCTGCTGTCCAAGTCGATCAGGGCGTATCGATCCAGCCGTCGCGCAATCCGGGCATGACGGCGGCCTACGACATCGTCACGCGTCGGATCGAATCGCACCGCGGCGGTTGGCGCGCGACCCAGGACGAGGTCGCGATCGCCGTCGAGGCAATACTCCTCCGCGCGACCGGCTCGTGATCCGGTCAGATGTCGCAGTACGATCCGCTCCATGGCGTCTCCGAAGCGAGGGGCGGTCGCTCGGATGCGGCGACCTCGTCACTCCAGGAACGCGCAGGATCGGTCGGAAGCGGCTCACTGCCCGGGCGAACGGATCGTGCTGAGCAGTTGCTCCGCCGTGCGGGTGCGGGGATGGTCGGGGCCGACCGTTTCACGCAGGCGGGTCACGGCGCCGCTGAGCAGCGGTTCCGCCAGCCTGGTACGCCGTCCGGCGAGGTACACTTCGGCGAGGGCCACCTGGCTCGATGCGATGGTCCAGTGATCGGGCGGCAGGCTCGCGCGTCGCAGCGCGATGCTCTCCTTGATGGCCTCTTCGGCTTCGCGGAGCTGGCCCATTCCCGAGAGAGATCGTCCCAGCGAGATGTAGGCGCTGGCCAGCACGGGATGGGTATCGTCCAGGCTCCTGCCACGCAGCGCGACGATCTCACGCGCCAGTGGCAGCGCATCGCCCGGGCGGTCATGGTTGAGCAGCCAGGCGGAGTAGTTCGACAGGGTCCAGGCGTAGTCCGGATGGTCGGTGCCCAGCACCTTCGCGCGGATCGCAATCACCCTGCGGTACAGGGCCTCGGCCTCGTCCTTGCCCTGGAAGTCGAGAATGGTCGCCAGCGTGTTGAGACCGGTCGCGGACGACGGGTGATACTCACCATGAACCCGGACCAGCATTTCCGCCGCTTCACGGTGCAGTGATTCCGCAGGCGCGAACCGGCCCTGCATTCCGACGGCCACCGCGATGTTGTTGATGGTGCGGGCGACCAGGTCGTGATCGCCCGGAAAAATCCGGCGCCGGATTGCCAAGGCGTCCCGGTGATACTGTTCCGATGAGTCGATCTGTCCCGCTTCCTCGGCAACGGCGCCCAGATTGTCCAGGATTGCCGCGCGGGTGCTGTCGGTGCCACGAGGGTTCCGGTTGTGGATCGTCAGCGCCAGCCGGAGCAGCGAATCGGCCCGGTCCAGCCGGGCATTGCGGAGTGCCGCGGCGCCGACGTTCATCAGCGCCGACGCGATCTGCTCGTCGGTGCTCCGCGCGCGTTTCCGGGCATCCAGCGCCGCCTGAAAAGCTGCTTCGCTTGCTTCGTAGCGGCCGAGACTGTGGTAGGTGTGGCCCAGGGTGGCTTGCACCAGGGCCTCGACTTCGGGCTCATCGGATAGTTCGCGTCGCGCCTGCGCAGCCGCCGTATCGAGCACCTCGGCGACCGTGATATCTCGGCCGTGCACGGCGGGGTTGGGGGCGGCCAGCATCGAGCCCAGGTAGCCGGAGACCAACTCGGCGCGCCGGCGTTCCCGATCGGCCCGTCGAGCCTGCATCGTACTGATGACGATCCCCCCGATCAGCGAGAGGATCAGCAGCGTGGCGATGGCTACGGGAGCGCGGTGCCGTGTTACGAACTTGCGGACCCGGTAACCGATCCAGTCACGCTCCGCGGCGACCGGGAGGCCATCCAGGAATCGCGTGATGTCTTCCGAGAGGGCGTCGACCGATCGATAGCGGCGTTCCGGCTCCTTGCGGAGGGCGGTCAGTACGATGGCGTCGATTTCGCCGCGCAGGCTTCGGCGGAGTGCGGCGACGCTGCGCTGATCTGAATGCGCAGCGTGTGCTTCTCCGGCCGTGGCGCTGGGCGCCGGCGCCGGGGATTCCATGATAACTCGTTCGACCCCAGCCAGCGACAGGTCGTCGAATCGGAACGGTCGCTGCCCGGTCAGGAGTTCGAACAGCACTACACCTAGAGAGTAGATGTCGGTGGCGACGGAGAGCGGGCGGCCCGCGATCATTTCCGGGCTGGCGTATTCCGGCGTCAATGCCCGCATGCCGCCGCGGGTCATCGGCGCCTGGTCCGGATCGTCTTCATCGCCCAGGATCTTGGCAATCCCGAAGTCGAGCAGTTTGACGGTGCCGTCGCTCGCCACCAGGATGTTGCCCGGCTTGAGGTCGCGATGTACCACCAGGTTGCGGTGGGCATGATCGACCGCTGTGCACACCTGGCGGAACAGCTTGAGGCGGGCTTCCGGAGTGAGGTGGCGTTCGTCGCAGTAGCGGGTAATCGGCTGGCCTTCGACGTACTCCATCACGAAGTAGGGTCGGCCGTCGTCGGTGACGCCCCCGTCGAGCAGGGCGGCAATGTTGCGATGGTCCAGCGTGGCGAGGATCTGGCGTTCCTGTCGGAACCTGCGCATCGCCAGCTCGGTTTCGAGCCCGCGCCGGACCAGTTTGATCGCGACCCGTTTCCGGAAGTGATCGTCGGCTCGGTGCGCTTCGTAGACCGCGCCCATGCCGCCGAACCCGATGAGCCGGGTGAGCTGGTAGGGTCCGATCCGGTCGCCGATCAGCGTACCTGACGCATCTTCGAACACCCGGGCAATCCGGGCGCTCGTCGGTGGCTCGAGGAACGAATCATCGGGGTCGGCCGCTTCGGTCAGCAGCGCCTCGACCTCGTGGACCAGTGTGAGATCACCGCCTGCGGCAGCCGTGAGGAAATCCCGCCGTTCGGCCACGGGCCGATCGAGCGCCTGCTCGAAAAGATCGCGAAGCTGTTGGAACCGATCTTTACTTACCATGGAACCGAGTGGCCGGCGGTTGAGGTCTTCGAGACGCGTCGAACGACCGGGCTGGGGATCAGGAGCCGCGGCTCAGTGCGCGCTTGAGCCAGGCGCGGGCAAAGGCCCAGTCGCGTTTGACCGTGGCGGTGGAGATCTCGAGCACTTCGGCGGTTTCTTCGACCGAGAGCCCGCCGAAGAAGCGGAGTTCGACGACCTTGGCCTGGCGCGGGTCCAGCGCGGCCAGCTGTTCGAGACTCTCGTCGAGCGACTCGAGATCCATGGTGTCGTGCTCGTCGTCGCTGCTCAGCTGGAGGGCGTCGTTGAGCTCGAGCTTGTCCTGGCGCCCACCGCGCTTCTGGGCGTTGCGCCGGCGGGCGTGGTCGACCAGGATGCGGCGCATGGCCTGAGCGGCAAGGCTCAGGAAGTGCTGTCGGTTTTTCCAGTCGGCGTCGTGGTTGCCGGCCAATCGGAGAAAAGCCTCGTTGACGAGCGCGGTGGGCTGCAGGGTATGATCTCCGCGCTCGTGCCGCATCTGCCGTTCGGCAATGTCATGCAGTTCCGCATAGATCAGCGGAATCAGCGCCTCGGCGGCCAGCTCGTCGCCGGCCGAAAATCGGCGGAGTAGCCGGGTAACCTCGTCAGGTGGTGCGGGCACGGGTCCGATCGAGCGCGTGAGTAAGGAAATCAGATAATAACGCGCGCCCGCCCCATCGGGACGGAAATGCGTTCACCGTGACATCACAATGCACTCCCCGTGCCGGAATCTCCCGGGTACGGAAATGCGGCGCGGCAGCCGGTCGAGTGTCCGGCTGCCGCCCGTGTCATTATTCGCCGAGAATCAGGGCGAACATGAGAGGGGCCACGATGGTGGCGTCGCTCTCGACGATGAACTTGGGGGTGTCGACCGCAAGTTTGCCCCAGGTGATCTTCTCGTTCGGTGGGGCGCCCGAGTATCCGCCGTAACTGGTCGTGGCCTCGGAGATCTGGCAGAAGTAGCCCCAGACCGGCACGTTGTCGCGCTGCAGGTCCTGATGGAGCATGGGGACCACACAGATCGGGAAGTCGCCCGCGATGCCGCCGCCGATCTGGAAGAAGCCGATGGACGAGTCGACCGACGTGTTGGTGTACCACTCCGCCAGCGACGTCATGTACTCGATGCCGGTCCGCACCGTGTGGACGTTCTTCACGTCGCCGCTGATGCAGTGACCCGCGTACATGTTGCCCAGGGTCGAGTCCTCCCAACCGGGCACCACCATCGGGAGATTCCGCTCGGCCGCGGCAATCAGCCACGAATCCTTGGGATCGATCTGGTGGTACTGCTGGAGGCGTCCGCTCCGAATCACCCGGTACATGAACTCGTGCGGGAAGTACCGTTCCCCCGCGCGATCCGCCGCGACCCACTCCTCCAGTACGGCCGTCTCGAGGCGGCGCATCGCCTCCATTTCGGGAATGCAGGTGTCGGTGACGCGGTTGAGATGCCGATCGAGCAGGCCCTGCTCGTCGGCCGGGGTCAGGTCGCGCCAGTTGGGGAGGCGCTCGTAGAAGTCGTGCGCCACCAGGTTGAAGAGATCCTCTTCCAGGTTGGCACCGGTGCAGGAGATCGCGTCCACGAGTCCGGCCCGGATCATATTGGCCAGCGACTTACCCAGTTCGGCCGTGCTCATGGCGCCGGCCAGGGTGATCATCATCTTGCCGCCCGCGTCGATGTGCTGGCGGTAGGCGTCGGCGGCATCGACCAGCACCGCCGCGTTGAAATGACGAAAGTGTCGCCGGGCAAAGGCCGAAACCGGCCCTTCCGGATTGGCTCGGGGGGTCACATTGGTCATGGGGGAGACACCCGTCGCGTCGAGATTCGCTCGAGGAACGGGGACGCAAACCCGTCGATCGAGAGACGCCCTACGGTACCCGCGGCACCGCCATCGGAACGCCCACGGTGGCAAAGAGGTGCAAAAGGATAGTCGATCCTCGATCGCCTGTCATTGTATGGAATGCTGTGGTATGACGGCTACGGTCCTCCCCTCGGGCCAAGGTAAGGGAGGGTGCAGACCCCATGCTTCCTGTCATGGAGAGTGCCGTATTGCGAAGGCTACTCGACCCCACATTCCTGGTTCCTTGCTTCCAGTCGACTTGGTTTCCGAAAAGAATGCCTTGAAACGATTCTTAACCGTCCGGTCGGTCAATATCGTATTGTGTTGATATGTAGTGTTTTAAGTCCACGTATCTCAGATGGGTCTATCGCCCTGTATCAGTGAGCGTGGCCAGTGGTCCCGCTGTCGGCTGAGGGAGGGGCCAGTGGTGCCCCCGTTCGTATGGACTGGACCACGTCGCGAACGGCGCGGATCACGGCGTCCGGCCGATCGATCTGGACGTAGTGCCCGGCCTCGGGGAACTGCTCGTGCCGGCTGGTGGTGGACCAGCTCGCCTGATCGATCTGGAGGGTCTGCCAGACCTGGCGAAACCGAACGCCCTGTTCGGCGGTCATCTGCATCGATGCCAGCCCGGCGCTGTCGAGTGGTTGCATCGCCGTCAGAACGACCAGCGGCCGGTTGCCCAGGGTGCGAATGGTGCCGGCTTCGACGAGTGACGCCGAGAGTGACCCCGCCTCGTCGATCATCGGACCGAGCGAGGTGGCGAAGTACGCCGCCAGAACCCGGTTGACGTCGTCCGGGATGCTCTTGTTCCGGGTCAGGCCGGAGAGCAGACGCGGCAGCCCCGTCGGGGTCAAGGCGCGCAAGACGCGTAGCGCGCCGAGCGGCGGCTCGACCGCCTTGCCGGTGATTTCGGCAAAGCGGTGAAATTGATCGGGGTGCGATGCGTCGACGAACACCAGGCCGGCCACCTGGTCGGGGAAGTACTTGGTGTACGTCATCGCATACGGCCCGCCGAGAGAATGGCCGACCAGGACGAACGGTCCGGTCTCATTCGCGGCTGCCAGTGCCGCATGGAGGTCCTGAGCGACTGTGACGCCGTTGCGCGGGTCGGGCGACGGGTCGCTCCACATGACGCCGGCGCGATCGTAGGCACAGGCGCGAGTCGTTGCCGCCACGGAGTCGTGGATCGGTCGCCAGCTCAGCGATCCGTAGGTATCGAGGCCCGCTTCGAACACGACGACCGGCGCCCCCTGGCCTCGGCAATCGAGATGAATCCGCCGGGTTCCGATGTCGACCAGCACGCCCGGCGCCGGATACTGTTGGGCCGCGCGCCGCCGCGCCCACACCTCGTACAAGGCGCCCGCGACCACGGCCAGGACGAGGACAATGGCGACGGTCTTGAGGATACGCCGCACCCAGCGGCGCAGCGGAGAGCGAGTCGGGACGCCCATGGAATACTCGATTGCGTTGGAGAGACCGCGGGAATTAACCGATCTCCACGTCGGCCCGCCAGTCAGGTCTCCTTATGATTGCGGCGGGCGCTTCCCCTGCTCGGGAACGGGTCGCATCTTTCCAGGATGTTACCACGCCATGTGTCGGACGTCCGGGCCTTGTTGTCCGATACGGACCTGGAAATCGTGCCGGTGGAGCGGTCTCAGACGGTTCCCTCCGCCTGGTATGTCGATCCGGGATTTCACGCGGTCGACCGGGATGCCATCTTCGCGCGCACCTGGCAGTTCGTCGGTCACGTCGGGACGCTCGCCAACCCGGGCGACTATCTCACCGCTACGGTGGCCGACGATCCGATCATCGTGGTGCGGGATCGCGACGGGACGCTCCGGGCCTTCTACAACGTCTGCCGCCATCGCGGCGGTCCGCTTGCTCTGGACGAACGCGGCTGCGTCAAGGCGCTGACCTGTAAGTACCACGGCTGGACCTATCGTCTCGATGGGACGCTGCGGGGCGTGCCCCAGTTCGATCGGACGGAGCTGTTCGACAAGCGCGACTACGGTCTGGTACCGGTTCGGGTCGAGACCTGGGAAGGCCTCGTCTTCGTCTGCCTCGAACCGGAGCACACCCCGACGCTCTCGACCGTCGTTGCCGGCATCGCCGAGCGGATCCATCCGAATCTGCTGGCGACCAAGCGCCTGGTGCACCAGGTCGATTATCACGTCGACGCCAACTGGAAGGTGTACGTCGACAACTATCTCGAGGGGTATCACGTTCCCCACGTCCATCCCGAACTGAACAAAGTGCTCGACTACCTCGAGTACACTACGGAGCTGGCGCCCTGGTATTCGCTGCAGCACAGTCCGCTGATCGAGGACAACGTCTACACTGGCGATCAGGGCGGGGAGGCGTTTTACTATTGGGTCTACCCCAACTTCATGCTCAATCTGGTCGGCGACCGGCTGCAGGCCAACCTGGTGCTGCCGGACGGGCCGGATCGCTGCGTCGTACGTTTCTGGTATTACTACGACGACCCCGACGCCGCGGGGCGGGAGGCCCAGATCGCCGCTGATGTCGCCTACAGTGACATGGTGCAGCTCGAGGATCGCGAGATCTGCGAGCGGGTGCAAATGGGCCTGCGATCACGCGCCTACGACCGGGGGCGCTTCTCGGTCGAGATGGAGTCGGGCGTCTATCATTTCCAGCAGTTGCTCAAGGAGTCGTACCGTCGCTGGCGCGATGCGGAGCCTGCGGGCTGACGTTTCCGCGCCATCCATTTTCCAGCTTCTGCCAGGGATGCCATGACCGCCGCTCCGCAGACGGACGACGGGCTCAAGCCCGAGCTCACGCTTTTCGATTCCATCACCATCAACGTCGGCACCATGGTGGCGTCGGCCATCTTCCTGATGCCGGCCGTGGTGGCCCTCAGCTTCAGATCCGTTGCGCCGAGTCTGCTGGTCTGGATCGTGGGCGGGATCATTTCGGTGTTTGGGGCGCTCTGCCTGGGTGAGCTGGGAGCCGCCATGCCTAAGGCAGGCGGTCAGTTCGTCTATCTGAAGCGGATCTATGGCCCGGTCTGGGGCTACCTGTACGGATGGGCCAGTTCGGTCATCATCAATCCCGGTTCCATCGCGGCGATCGCGGTCGGCTTCGCGACCTACCTCTCGCATCTGATTCCCATGGGGTCGGTCGGAGTGAAAGTGGCGGCCGTGGTGTCGATCATGGGGCTGTCGGTCATGAACTGCTTCGGCCTCCGCCTGGGCGTCGTTCTGCAGAACGTGCTCACCGTGCTCAAGATCGTTGCCATCGTCGGTCTGGCAGCTCTCTGTTTTCTGCTTCCCGGTGGCTCGGCAGAAAATCTGCAGCCCTTCTGGCCGACGGAGTCCTGGACCAGTCTGATCGGGCCGTTTGGCCTGGCGCTGGTTGCTGCGCTCTTTGCCTATGACGGATGGATCGAGATCACCTACGTCGGGAGCGAGATGCGGAATCCGGCGCGTGACATGCCGCGCTCGATCATCCTGTCGACCGCACTGGTGGCGCTGCTCTACGTGACCGTGGCCGTGGCGTTTACCTATGTGCTCGGTCATCAGGGCGTGGGCCAGTCGCCGCGGGTCGCGGCCGATGCGGCGACCGCCGTACTGGGCACGGCAGGGGCCGTGGTCGTGACGTTCACGGTGCTGGTGTCGACGCTCGGTTCGAACAACGGGATCGTCTTTACCGCGGCGCGGATTCCGTTTGCCATGGCGCGCGACGGACAGTTCTTCGCCTGGGCGGGCCGAGTCAGTCCGCGATACGCGGTGCCGACCACCTCGATCCTGGTACAGGGCGTTTGGTCGTCGCTGCTGGCGCTGTCGGGAACGTACGATCAGCTCGCCACCTACGTCGTCTTTGCGTCGTTCCTGTTCTACGGGTTGTCGGCCGTGGGGGTGATGGTCCTCCGCCGCCGCGAACCGAATCTGCCGCGGCC
Source organism: Gemmatimonadales bacterium (assembly GCA_037189525.1). Classification (GTDB taxonomy): domain Bacteria; phylum Gemmatimonadota; class Gemmatimonadetes; order Gemmatimonadales; family GWC2-71-9; genus SHZU01. Next base: position 79,710 of record JBBCJC010000002.1, on the reverse strand, counting down.
CTATCGGAGTTGGGGATATCCCTTCACGCCGCTGGTCTTTACCGGATTTGCGGCGTTCCTGATCATCAATACCACGATCGAGCAACCCCTCGATACGCTGATCGGTATCGGCCTGCTCGCGGTCGGTCTGGTTTTCTACTACGGGTTCGGCTGGAACCGGGCGGCAGTCAGGGACTGAACGCAGCGGGGCGGCGCAACGCGCCGCCCCGATCTCCCCTCGTCAGCGGCCTCCGCCAGCTCCGGACAAGGGCGGCGCCAGGTAGGTATCCCACCATCGCAGTTCGTGCATGATCCGGTGGATGTTGTTCCAATGACCGGTGATGCCGTGCGCCTGCCCTTCGTAGATGATCAGCTTGGTCGGCACCTGCTGCTTCTTGAGCGCCGTATAGAGCTGGATTGCCCCTTGGAGCGGCACCCGATAGTCAACGCCGCCGTGGATGAAGAGCGTGGCCGCTTTGACGCCGGCCGCGTTGAGCAGCGGCGACTGGGCAATCATGATGGCGCGGGCGCGCGGATCCCAGGGTGGTCCGAAGAACTCGGTCTCCTTGGTTCGGGCCACATCCGACAGAGCAAAGTTGCTGGTCCAGTTGGATTCGCCGGCTCCGGACACGGCGGCCCGGAATCGGTCGGGGTATTTGGTGATCAGCCAGTTGGTCAGGATGCCGCCATAGGAATGGCCGGTGGTCCCGACCCGGTTCCCGTCGGCTGCGTACCTGGCGACCAGGTGGTCGACGCCCGATAGCACGTCTTCGCCGTCTTTGTTGCCCCAGCCGCCCCAGGTCGCCCACTTGAATGCATCGCCGTAGCCGGTCGAGCTGCGGAAATTGGGCAGGAAGACCAGGTACCCGTTGGCGGCGAAGTAGGCCTGCTTGAAGTCGAAGGCGTATCCCGAGGCGGCGTGCGGCCCGCCGTGGTTCACGATGATCAGGGGATAGGGGCCGCGGCCGGGGTCGTATCCTCTGGGGAAAATCAGGAAGCCTTCGATCTCGGTGCCGTCGTAGCTCTTCCAGGTGACCCGCTCCGACGGGCGCTCGGCCACCGTGGCGGTCGCGAAGAGATCGCGGTTGGCGTCGGTCAGGCGGCGTTCGTTTCGCCCGTCGATGTCGGCGACGTAGAGGTCGGCTGGCCGGTCGAGCTCGCTTGCCGTGTAGGCGATCCGCCGGAAGGCACGGTCGAAGCTCAGATTGCCGATCCGTCGAGGGCCGGTGGTGATCTGTTCGACTGCGCCGCCGGCTGCGGCCACCCGGAAGAGATGGACCGCGCCGCCGATGCCGGCCGTGAAGTACAGATACCGGCTGTCCGGCGACCACCGGGGAGCGCCCGCATCCAGGTCCCACTGCTCGGTCAGATTGACGGCTGTTCCTCCCGCCACGGGTTGGACGAAGAGATCCTGCGCCCCGCCGTGATCGAGTTTCTGGCGGATGATCAGATCGGTGCCCAGCGAGCGGACATATGCGTACCAGCGGCCGTCGGGCGATACCTCGACGCCCGAATGGTTGTACCCGCCTTCGGTCAGACGGGTCGCGCGTTCGTCGAGATCGACGCGGAAGATGTCCGCTGACCCGTAAGCGAGCTCATCACCGCGGCTCGCGTTGGCGGTGAACAGCAGTGCGCGGCTGTCGGCGGTCCAGCGAAGATTGGCGGCCTCGAGGCCCAGCCGAGTCAGTTGTCGTTCGGAGCCGGAACCGTCGGTAGGCGTGACGACGACTTCGAGGCTCGGCTCAGTAGCCCGATTGGGAACCGGAAACGGGCGACCGTCCTGCAGGAACGGATACCAGTCGAGCGCCGTGCCCTTGAAACGGGTCTCGTGGCGCTGCTCGAACGCGGTCATGGCCGGGGCCGGACGCGACGCCGCGGGGACGGCACGGGTTCGGGCCAGCCATCGGCCATCCGGGCTCCGGAGCCCAAGCCGCTCGTCTGCCTGGCTGGCGACCGGCGCCACGCTGAGCCGGGCGGGGTCGACGGTCCAGTGAGCATCCCGATCGGCATAGCGGACCCGGCCGTCATCGGTCCAGCGAGGTGCGGTGACGCTCTGTCCCTGATGGCGGATCGGGGTCGGCGGGGTCGAGCCGTCCGTGGCGACGAGCCAGGTCTCGACGCTGCTGCCGTTCGTCTCCTCGACCGGGGTCGAAATGGTATAGAGGACCCACCGGCCGTCGGGAGAGATCGCGGGCGATCCGATGCTCCGGAGGCGGTAGAAGTCTTCGAGTTGGAGCGGTCGGCGGCCGGGTTGGGCGGGAGTCTGAGCGAGCGACGCGACCGGCAGAAAGACGGTCGCGACCAGGAGGCCCAGAGACGTCAGGGCGTGAGCCATCGGGTGCCTCGGAATTGAGGTCTTGAAGGGTAGGGTGTCCCGGCTCAGCCGGGTGTGGCGCCGCTCCGGAATTCGTGGAGCGCAGCCTCGGCGCCGAATCGCGCCCGATGACTGCCGAATCGTTCGCCGTCGGTGCGTTTGGTCCGCGCAAACCCGTTCATCTTCCAGGGCTTGCACAGCAGGCATCCGGCCCGTCGATTCTTGGGGCGGCGGCGTTTGAAATTGGCCATGAGGACCGAACTCCCGTGTCCAGGTTGATCCAGGCGGACGATGCTGCAAGATACCATCCGCTCCGGCGGTCAGGGCCGAAGGGAGAGGAGATGCTTGTCGCGCGAGGATCGTCGCGCCGGTCGGTCAGCTGACGGCTTCGGCCCAGTTGAAGCCGTCCGGCAGCGGATCGGCGGAGGCGTACTCGATGTGGATGACCCGCCGGTGGCTCGGCGCTGCAGCCGGCGCCGAGGCGTGCAGGATCAGGGGGCGCATCAGGAGGACGCCTCCTTCGGCGACGAGGCAATCGACCGGTGCCGCGCTCCGGGCCACCCGCTCCACCTCGGAGTCGGAGAATCGGCCGCCCAGATGCGAACCCGGAATGACCCGCACCGGCCCATTGTCGGGGCCGCAGGGATCCAGGTGGAGCCTGAGAGTCAGCATCCGGTCCAGCACCGCGGCCGGGGGATGGACATGCCACGCGCCCGCTTTCCGCGACCAGGGTCCCCAGCCGAGGCAATCGGCATACTCGGACACCGAAATGGTGACATCCTGGTGCCAGGTGACTTTCCAGTTGGCCACCGGCGTCTTGTCGAACAGCAGGGCGCGAACGGCCACAGCGCCGGCGCCGAGGGTGGGGGCAACGAGGTCTCGAAGGGGGCCGACGGCGAGGGGGACGAGCGACGGAAGGTGTTGAAACAGATCGCGGACGCCGCCACGTTCGGCATGGCGGGCCAGGATCGGATCGACCTGGGCACGCAACTCAGCTACGACCTCGGCCGTCACCCCACTCGGGACGACCGAATAACCCTGGATCGCCAAGTCACTGGTCACGAATTCAACTTAATGGACCGGGAGCGCGGTTGCGACGGCCGGGATACGGTCGCTGATTGGGTCCGGACGGACTAAATTCCCCGGACCTGCGATCGCGCCCCGTATCACGTTTCGCGATATCCCAGAACTCCGTCCCGCGAGAACGACTTTGCCTGGATTCGACCTCGCCGTTCCGGTACGGCTCCGCCCATCATGATTGCCGTCCAGTCGGTTCATAAGTATTTCGGCGCCATTCACGCCGTCGACGACGTCAGCTTTCGGATCGACCGCGGCGAAGTCGTCGGTTTTCTGGGCGCCAACGGCGCTGGCAAGACGACCATGATGCGCATGCTGACCGGCATGCTGCAGCCCGATGCGGGCTCCGTCAGTTTCGACGGGCGTTCGATCGGTGAGGACCTGATCGACGCCAAACGGCGGATCGGATTCCTGCCCGAATCGAATCCGCTCTATGTCGACATGATGGTCCACGAGTTCTTGAGTTACGCCGCGTCCCTCCGTGACCTGCAGGGCGCCGCGGCGCGCTCGGCGGTGGGTGACGCGGTCGAACAGACCGGAATCCAGGACGTCTATCATCGTCCGATCAGCGAGTTGTCCAAGGGATATCGGCAGCGGGTCGGGCTGGCGGCGGCGGTGCTGCACCGACCGGATGTCCTGGTGCTCGACGAACCGACCGAAGGGCTCGATCCCAACCAGCGGCTCGAAATCCGCAAGCTGATCGGCGACGTGGGGCGCGACCGTACCGTGCTGCTCAGTACGCATGTCCTGCAGGAGGTCGAGGCGACCTGCAGCCGTCTCCTGGTCATCCATCGCGGCCGCCTGGTGGCCGATGGTGGCGTAGCCGAGCTGCTCGCGGCCGGGCGAGGGCGCGCCAGCTACGTGATGGAGCTGGCGGGCGCCGATCCTGCGCAGCTGGTTGAAAGCCTTCCGGGACTCGTCGGTCACTCGATCGAAACCGTCGAGGACCGCGTCCGGATTCGTCTGGTCACCGATCAGACCGACGACCTGCGCCCGATGCTGTCGCGCGCGGCTATCGAACGCGGCTGGATCATCTGGGAGCTCTATCGCGAGCGGGCGACCGTCGAGCAACTCTTTCAGACGCTCACGTCCGATGGGGAGAGCGTGCTCCACGCCCCGGAAGGTGAGCATCCATGAAACAGATCTGGCGCGTGGCCCGGCGGGAGGTCAAGGGGTATTTCGACCACCCCACGGCGTACATCCTGCTGATTGCGTTCCTGTTGCTGGCGCTGTTCGTAGCGTTCCGGACCCTGTACGGCACCGGGGCGGCATCGCTTCGGACCGTCTTCCTGCTGCTGCCCTGGCTGTTCGCGATCTTCATCCCCGCGATGACGATGCGGTCGTTTGCGGAAGAACGCCGCAGTGGAACCTTAGATTGGCTGACCTCGCAGCCGCTGTCGGAACTCGAACTGTTGCTCGGCAAGATGCTGGGCAACCTGCTCTTCGTGCTGACCACTCTGGTCGGTACGCTGCCCACGGCGATCGGGGTGCTCCTGGTGTCGGAGGCCGATCCAGGCATCATGCTGGCGCAGTACCTCGGCGCAATCTTGCTCGCTGCGCAGATGACGGCCATCGGCGTCTGGGCCTCGAGCGCGACCCGGAATCAGGTTACCGCCTTCATTCTGGGTCTCGCGGTGAGCTGGAGCCTCGTCTTTCTGGGCGAGCCGCTGCTGCTGAGCGCTCTTCCGGATCGAGCGGCGGCGTGGGCCGGCAATCTGTCGATCCTGGCCCACTTCGAGCCCGTGGCGCGCGGCGCGCTCGACGTCCGCGACCTCCTGTATTTCGTCTCGACGGCGGTCTTGTTCGGGACGTTTGCCTATGGCATCCTGGTCCGGCGCCGCCTGAGCCGAGTGCGTAGCGGACACCGTCGGCTGCAGGTGGGGACGGTGGCCATCGTGGCGGCGGTGATCGCCGTCAATGCGGCCGGCAGCGGGGTGCGGCAGCGATTCGATTTGACCTCCCAGGGGCTCTATTCGCTTTCGGACGCGACGCGTGACGTGCTCCGATCGCTCGACGATCAGGTTACCATCAAGCTGTTTGCCTCTCGTGCATTGCCTCCGGATGTGCAGCGCACCGTTCGGGACATCCGTGATCTGCTCGGCGATTTCCGCGCGGCCAGCGGAGGCCGGATCAGGACCGAAGAGCTCAAGCCGGATACCGATCCGGAGGCGGAAAAGGAAGCCGTGTCGTACGGCCTTCGACCGCTCCAGTTCAGCAGCCTCCGCGGCGACGAGTATCAGGTACGGCGCGGCTGGCTCGGTATCGTGATCCAGTATGCGGAAGAGAAGCAGACCTTTCCGGTGCTGCAGCAGACCGATGACCTGGAATACCGTCTGATTGCCAGTATCGCGTCGCTGACGTCGGGTAAACGGCCGTCGGTCACCTTCCTGGCCGGGTTCGAGGCGCGGACGCCGTACAGCTACAATATCTGGCGCGACGTCCTCGAAAATCGGTACCGGGTCGGCACTGCCTTTGCCGACAGTCTGGCAATGCCGGCACTCGGGCGCGATTCCATCGATGTCCTCGTCGTGGCCGGACCTCGTCAGACCATCCCGCCCGTGGTCGTCGACCGCGTCGGTGAGTACATCGATGCGGGCGGGCCGGTGCTGTTCCTGCTGGATCGAACCAACGTCAATATTGCGCAGCTGGCACAGCCGCTCACCACCGGTTTCGAGTCGCTCCTCTCGGCGCGCGGCATCGGCCTCGCGGCGGGAATCGTGTTCGATCTCAAGTCGAACGAAGTCGTATCGCGCGGTGAGCGCGACGGCCGGCCCTATTCGGCGCCGTTTCCGCCCTGGCCGCATGTGCTGCGGGCCGCGCCGCATCCCGCCACCGCCGGGCTTTCGTCGCTGACGCTTGGCTGGCCGACGGCGCTCGCGGTGGCCGACACGGTAGCGACGCCAGTGCTCTGGACGACGACCGAGGCTGCCGGCCGCCATACTGCGACATCCTCGCCGGTGTCGCCGGACTATCCGTTCTATCCGGACACGTCATCGCTTGCTCGGCAGAATATGGCGGTTGCGGTTCCCGAATCGGGAGCGGCCGGACGGCTGGTCGTGGTTGGAGACGCGGACTTCCTGGAGGATCGGTTCGTGCGGGCTAACGTGCAGAACCTGATCTTCGCCACCAATGCGATCGACTGGTTGCTCCAGGATGAACGGCTGATCCGGATCAGGTCCAAGGATCGGACGCCGCCGCCCCTGGTGTTCGACACGCCGCTCAAGCGCGACCTCTTCAAATGGGGCAACCTGATCGGCGTGCCGGTCCTGGTCGGCCTCTTTGGCTTGGTTCGCGTACTCTGGCGCCGCCGTGTGGCGGCCCGTCCGTGGCGGTGAGAAAGTGCCCTCGGCATGAGTGAACGTACCCTTCGCGTCGTCCTGATCATTTTAGTTGCTGCGCTGGTCGTGTTCGGCGTGCGGCAGTGGCTCGGCCGGACATCCGGGCGCGGTGAGGCGAGCACGCTTGCTCAGCTGCTGGCGGGTCTCGACGGCCGCGATGTGACGGGATTTCAGGTCGCCGGTCCGAGCGAGACGTACGATCTGGAAAAGACGAGCGAGGGATGGCAGGTCAATGGCCTGCGCGCCGATACGATGGTGATCAGCCGGCTCTGGATCGATTTGACCGGTGCGGTTCCTCTCGAGGTCGCGGTGCGGAATCCGGCCAATCACCGCCGGCTCGGCGTGGCGGACGACAGCACCTATGCGCTCACCGTCGTCCACGCCGACGGCAGCCGCAGCCGCCTGTTCGTCGGGCGCCCCGGTCCGCAGCAACCGAGCGGGTACGTTCGGATTCCAGGGGCAGACGAGGTCTACCTGGTCAGAGGGACGTTCTTCGATGCGATGCGGCAGCCGCTGGTGTACTGGCGGGACCTGACACTCCTGGCGGTCGATACGGCGGCGGTCGAAACCGTGGTGCTTCGGCATGGGAACGACACCTACAGCCTGCGGCGCGGTCAGCCCCAGTGGACCGTGGACGGGCAGCCGGCCAATCCCGAGGTCGTGACCGATCTCCTGGTCGCGCTTGGTCGGCAGTATGCCGTCGGATTTTCGCGAGACAGTACCGGCTACGGGCCGGACCGGCGTGGACTCGTCGCGCTCGATGCGCGGGGCGACACCCTCGTGGCGCTGGCCATGCGGCTGGGTCAGCGCGGCGAACCGCTGGTGACGATGCGCGGCAGTCCCTTCATTTTCGAACTGGATCGCCGCAGTCTGGAGCGGCTGCTGCCGCGGCGTGACGCGCTGCGTGTCATCGCCCCCGCTCCTGGCGGTCGGACCGACGCGCCGCCGCGCACCAGGCCGTCGATTGCCATGCGGTAGCTGCGGACCAGAAGTTTAGAACCTCGATTCGTCGCAGAAACGGCCGGTCCAGAATGGTCGGCCGAGGTTTTTCATCAGGAGCCTGTCATGCGTACCGATCGTAAGCGCTGGTTGTCTCGTGCCGTATTATTGATCGTTCCGGTGGCCGTCGGAGTCGGCTGCGGCGCCACGCCGTCCAATCAGGCGGCTCGGGATGGTGCGCTGCAGCTTCCCAAGGCGGGAACGCTGGTACTGTACCCCGAACGGGTGTCGCTGCAGGACGGGACCATGCTCGAGGCCGAGCGCGGCATGCTGTTCGTACCGGTCGAGCGTTCGCGGCCCGCGGGTCCGACCGTCGGAATCGAGTTCTACCGATTTCGGGCGACTACCCCCACGTCGGGACCGCCGATCTTCCGCTTGCCGGGTGGCCCCGGGTACCTGGGATTTGCATCCCTGCTCGCCAATCCCGGCTATGCCGACAACGAAATCCGGGTCTGGACCGACATGGCTGACTACCTGATGATCGGCCAGCGCGGCATCGGATCGTCGCCGCCCAACACCATCTGCGAACGCCCCGCGTCCATGCCGCTCGATGCGGAAATCGTGGAGGCGGATGAGGTGGCCAGGCTGCGCACCGTGATGGAAGCGTGTAAGGCGTATTGGGAGGGGAAGGGATTCGCGCTGGCCGGCTTCAACGTCATCGAGGCGGCGGCGGATGTCGATGACGTGCGTCGGGCGCTGGGATACGAGAAGATCGTCCTGCAGGGTACCAGTTTCGGGTCGCATTGGGCCATGGCGGTGATGCGCTATCATCCCGGCATCGTCGAGCGCGCGGTGCTGAGCGGCATGGAGGGTTCCGATCACACCTACGACATGCCGAGCGGCGTGCTCAACGCCTTTGCGCGGGTAGCGGATGAGGCGGCCCGAGCGCCCGCGTTGGCGCGGACGCTTCCGCGCGAAGGACTGCTCACGGCCTTCCGGTCGGCCATTGCGCGCGCGGAGGCTGCCCCGACCCTGGTGGCGGTCCGGAACCCGAAGACCGGTCAGCAGGAGACCGTGCGATTCGATGCGCGCCGGCTGCGTTCGCTGTCCTACGGCTTCAGCGGTCCTGCCAGCGCCCGAACCGGCCTGGCCTCGTGGCCCGCGGACATCGCGGCGCTCTCGGCCGGGCGATTCGATCGTGCGGCGGCGTCGGTGGTGCAGCGGGGCGAAGGTCAGACGACGGCGAGCTTCATGATGCTGGATTGTGGTTCGGGGATCAGTCCCGAGCGTCGCGCGCTGATCGAGGCCGATACCGCCGCCGCGCTGCTTGGCGAAATCAACCGCTTCTATCGCCTGGGATGTCCGTTCTGGCCGAGCGATTTGGGCGAGGAGTTTCGGCGCGGTTTCGATACCGAGATCCCGACCGTCATCGTGCAGGGCGACTGGGATACCTCGACCCCGATCGAGAACGCCATCGAACTCGCGCCACGCTTCAAGCGGCATACCTTCGTGACCGTCGGACGCGGCTCGCACGGCGCGTTGCGTGAAGCGATGCGCCATTCGCCCGAGTTCACCGTGGCGCTGGCCAGCTTCATTCAGCGCGGCGACACGACCGGCTTCTCGGCTCGGGTGGATCTCCCGCCGGTGGATTGGATCGTGCCGTGATTTTCGTGGTATCGGACCCCCATACTATACGTACTTATTGAAAGACGCTCATTCGGTTGCTGGGAAGACCATCTCGTGTTGTAGTCGGTTCTGCCAACGGGTCGCGATGGTACATCAAACTCGGGCGAGCATCTTATGCCTTCGACGTCGCCGGATCGTTCGCTTGCGAGCTGCGATGGTCCTTGTGTCGACACCTTTCATTGGATCGTGGCTCTCGGGTTGCCGTTCTTACGAGCCTGGTGAGCCCGCACGGGTCCGAGTCGAGAGGGCGTGGGTAGCAGCGGCTGCATTGTCTGACCTTGGTCCGGACGGTCGCTTCCGTTTTTTGCAGCCGCACCGCGTACATGAGTATGAGCTTGGTCGAGACGATGCGATTCGTCTGGCAACTGCCGTTGTTCGCGCCAACGCACACGTCGTCGGCGGGACTCGGCAGTTTCTCGAAGAGGGCCATGGAGCGCCAATCGATTTTGAGCAGATACGGGTCTGTGGTGCGGTGCTTCCGAACCATAGTGTTCTCGAGGCAGCTCCGTACCCGCCCCGATACATCGCAACCAGCCTGGGCGACTCGTATCTGGTGACGTTCTGCAGCAAGGATGGGGTGGGTCAGGTCGAGGTCGAAATGTATGTTCGTTCCGAGATAGTCCTTCACGGAGATGGAACGATCGAGTATCCACACCCGTTCGGGACAGAACATTTCCAGCGTCCCCTCCCGCTCGACAGTGACGTAGACTTGTCTGCCGAGTTCGGGGCTCGGTTGGTATTCGAAACCACGCAAACCAGAATCGATAGCGTTCCTGAAGTCGAGGGGTGTCTTTTGGTGCTATCGATGTGTGGCGGAGCTCAAGGGCGCCATTGGCGCTTCCACTTGGAGCGTCCGGTCAGCGTTCAGCTGACTAGTGGAGGTGAGCGGTTTTCCACTCAGGTGCTCTATACCCAAGCCGGATTCGGTTCTAACGATCGGTTTGGCCTGTATGTTCCGCACTCTGTTCAGCCGAGTCCCATGTGGCTCCCTTATCTCACCGAAGTCGGGACGGATAGTACCTTGCTCTCCCTGCGACGACCTATCGCTTTACAGAGGGTCGAGATCGTTCGGTAGATTTCTGGTCCAGGAAACGTCAGGCTGTTCATCGTATCCGAATGAACGGCGTGTGCTCAGGAGTGCGGACGAATCCGCCCGGCAATCGTCTGGATCAGGCTGGATACCGTGAGGGTGCCGCGACGAAACCCCGTCACGGTTGCGCGCTGGTCCCAAGCTCTCGGCCCTCGTCGTCGAATCACGTTGCCGATTGCTGCGTATAGGCTCCGTCCCACCGCAACCGCGGCAGCCGATCGCATCGGCAGGTGCGCGAGGACGGGGTCGGCTTCCGCATAGCGCTCGTCGGCTGCATCGAGCAGATGTACCACAACGCCGGCCAGGGCGATCCGATGGTCGGGCGAGGCAATCTCTTCGTCGGGAATGCCGGCGGCCTCGAGCCACGCCAGCGGGAGGTAGATCCTCCCGGCGCCCGCATCATCGATCACGTCGCGCGCGATATTGGTAAGCTGTACCGCCTCGCCGAGCCGTCCCATTCGTTCGAGTAGGGCGGAGTCTACCAGGCCCATGATTCGCCCGGTCATGATGGCGACCACACCCGCCACACGGTAGCAGTAGATGGCGAGCTCATCCAGAGTTCGATAGCGGGTGCCCTCCACATCCATCGCCATCCCGTCCAATAGTGCGCGCGGCAGCTCCGAAGGGATGTCATGACGTCGGGCCAGCAGCGCCAACGCCTGAAAGGGAAGGTCCGCCGCCTGGCCGTTGAGGGCGCGCTCCGTCTCATCCCGCAACCCCGCCAGCCGGACGCTCAAGGTCGGGCGGTCGAGCGGCTGCTGCCCATGGCCGAGCGTCTGGCCGTCGATCACGTCATCACAATGACGACCCCAGGTGTACAGCAGGTAGCACCCTTCGCGGGTGGCGGGGTCGAGCAGCCCGGCGGCCCGGGAAAAACTGGCGGAACCTCGCGACAACACGGCGCGACAGTGGGCGATCAGGGCGGCATCATCGTGCATCGATATATCAGAGTCCCCCGGACGTGGGATAGGGCCCGTTGGTCGACGGAAGCCGCGTAGCTCCTGATCCGCTCGGAACGATAGGCGGGTACAGAGCCCTCGGCCAACCGGAAACCCGACCGGTAGCCGCGGAATAAGTGCCGGCCGTTCCGGTACCTGTACGGCCTGGAATCATTTTTGCTGCAAACTTTGGCACTGATACGGAACAACCGTCAAAACAATTACGAGGACAACTCATGCGCAGGTGGACACGTTGGTTTGGCGCGGCTCTGGTCGCACTCGGCCTTGGAGCGTGCGGCTCTGATGGTGGTGATGGCGGATCGGGCCCGGGGAACCCGGCGATCGCGCTTTCGCTCAGTAAGACGGCGCTCACGGCGGTCCAGGGCGGCTCGGACAACCTGACCGCGACGATCACCCGCAGCGGGGGCTTTACCGGAACGGTCACGATCGAGACCACCGGGGCTCCGGCCGGCGTGACGGCTGCCGCGTCCAACGTGACGACCAGTGGCGGCACGACCACCGGCACGGTCACTGTCACTGTCGCAAATAATGTCGCTGCAGGCACTTACAACCTGACGGTCCGGGCCTCCGGCTCCGGGGTCACGGCGGTGACGGTCCCGGTGACGCTGACGGTCACGGCCATTCCGTCGAGCATCGCCGTCGCGGCTACCCCGACCACGCTGACCGTGGCGCAGGGTGCCACCAACACCGTGGCGATCGAGCTGACCCGAACCAACTACACCCAGGCAGTGGCGCTGACGGTCGAAGGCGCGCCGGCCGGTCTCACGGCCAACTTTGCCCCGGCCTCGGTCACGACCAACTCGTCGACCCTGACGATCGGTGGCGGGACCGCGGCGGCCGGTACGTACCCGCTGACGATCCGGGCGACCGGCACCGGCGTTGCAGCGGCAACTACGGTTGTGCAGCTGACGGTCACCGCCACGCAGCCGCAGTCATCCTATACACTGGGACTCTCGGCCTCGACGTTGTCGCTTGCTCAGGGGGCCAGCGGCCAAGTGACGGTCAACCTGACCCGGACCAATTTCACCGGGAATGTCAGTCTCTCGTTGCAGGGTACTCCTCCGGCGGGCATCACGGCGTCGTTCGCACCGCCGGCCACGACCGGCGCGACCTCGACCCTCTCGGTGCAGGTCGGTGGCGCGGTCAATCCCGGCAACTACGACTTGGTCGTACGGAGCGAGGCCGAGGGCTTCGATCCCAAGACCGCGACCCTCACCTTGACCGTAACGGGTCCCGCACCCGACTACTCGCTGTCGCTCACGCCGGCGGGCACTGTCAACGTCCAGGCTGGTGCTGCCGCAGTCAACGTTACTGTCAATATCGATCGCGTCGGCGGTCTGACGGCGCCGGTGGCGCTCTCGGTCGGCACCTTGCCGGCGGGCCTCACGGCCACCTTCAATCCCGCCAGCACCGCGGGGAACACGTCGACGCTGACGATTCAGGCCGCGTCCGGCGCCGCGACGGGTGCGCAGCAGATCACCGTTACCGGTACCGCGACCGGATTGGCGAACAAGACGCTCAATGTCGGCGTTCAGGTCGCGCCGGCCTCGGGCGGCGGTGGCAACGTCAGCGTTGACGTCGCAGCCTGCCCGCTCTCGGATCGGCCGCTTTGGGTCGCGGCGCAGAACGGCAACGGTCCTTGGACTCAGGTGGTGCCGACTGGTACGGTCTACAGCTTCAACATCACTGAATCCCGCGGCGCCGTTGCTTTCGTGACGGGATCCGGGGGGTCGAGCGCCGTGGCAGTCCAATACTACAGCCAGGCCGAATGGCTTGGTATCCACACCCTCGAGCTCTGCGGCGACACCCAGACGGGCGGGAAGACGCTCACGGCGCAGACGGCCGGTCTCGGTGGGTTCACGAGTTCGGCGACGGTCACGATCGGTGGCGGCACTGGTACGGCAAACTTCGCCCAGACGTTGGCGTCGATCGAGGGTGTGGCAAACGGCACCTTCGACCTGGTCGCCTATCGGGGTGATCTCGTGGCAGGCCCGGGCTCGAACGACCGAATCATCATCCGGCGCGACATCAATACCGGTGCAATTGCCAACGGCGGGTCGGTCGGCCCGACGCTGGACTTCGGGGCTGCCGAAGCGGTGGCGCCGGCGTCTGCGACGGCCACGATCAACGGTGGCTTGCTGGGCGGCGAGTCCGTCATCCACACCATGGCGTACTACACCGGCACCGGGTGCAACGTCCACATGCTGTACGGTCTGGGCCAGGCCTCGTCGGCGTCGTTCCCGATCTACGGCGTGCCTGCTGCGCAGCAGCGGCCGACCGACCGGCATTCTCTGTTCCTGACCGCCAGCAACTTCCCGGGTGGCGGACAGGCCGGGACGGCCCGGGGCGCCTCGGTCTTCATGGGCGGGCTGTCCGCTACCAGCGTGACGCTGCCGGGCGCGATCGCGGCGCTCACGCCGGGTTCGGAAAGCGGCCCGTACCGGCGCTTCCGGTTCCAGTATACGCTGCCGACGGGAGCAACGGCCTCAGCGACGGCGCTGTATCTCACCGTCGGCGGTAGCAGCCAGGCGGTATCGCTGATGGCATCCGCTGCGTACCTGGGGGGCACGGCCGTCGACCTGACCACGCCCGACTTCTCCGGCGTGGCCGGGTGGAACAATGCCTGGGCCCCGGCGACGGGATCGACCGGGACGTGGACCGTATCGGGCGGCGGCGCGAACGTCACCGGTGCCTGCCCGAGCTCCGGCCAGGTTCTCTTCACCTCGCGGGCTGGAACGTTCTAGCAGCAAACGCGCGACCTGTTCCATCGCGCATCGCCGCCGAGCGGAAGACAACTCCGCTCGGCGGCGATCGTTTTATCCGCGTCAGTACCCCCGACTCGGGTCGATCGCCAGGCGAGGCGTGCTCCCCGCTTCGACGGCCGCGAGCGCCTCGAGGAAGCCGGCCACCGTTCCCTCGACCGTGCTTGGTCCGCTGACATGGGGTGAAATGACGACACGGGAGTGCCGCCAGAGCGGAGAGTCGGCCGGAAGCGGTTCCTGCGCAAAGACGTCGAGCGCCGCACCGCTGAGCCAGCCCTGATCGAGCGCTTCGGGCAATGCCTCTTCGTCGAGCAATGCCCCGCGTCCGACATTCATCAGATACGCTCCGGCGCACGCCTGCATCCGATCACGATCGAGAAAGTCGCGCGTCAATGCGGTGAGCGGCGCCGCGAGGATGAGCCAGTGGGTTTCCGGAATGATGCGTTCGAATGCGTCGGCCGGGTGCACCGCGTCGAACCCGTCGGCCGCGGTACCGCTTCGCGACAAGCCCGTCACCTGGCACCCCAATGCACGGAAGCAGCGGGCAATGCCGCGCCCGACCTGGCCCGTGCCGAACACGACGACACGCTGGCCGCGCAGCAGGACCGGCTTGCGATCGGCATCATGGCACCAGCGCCGCTCCGCCTGGTCCTGCGCCAGGAGACCCAGGTGCTGGTTGACCGACAGGGCGCGCGTCAGACACCACTCCCCGATGGCCGGGCCGAAATCCTCGCTGCTCTTCGTGAGCAGTACACCCTCGGGCAGCGGTTCGCCGCGCAGCAGGCCGTCGACGCCGGCGCCGATACTGTGGATCCAGCGGATCTGTCCCCATCCCGCCGCCGGACGCCGGAACCCGACATAGACATCCGCCTGCGCCAGGTCGTCGACCCCGATCTCGGCGAGGGGCTTCATGGTGAGTGGCAGGTCGGGGCGGTGCGCGACGATAGCGTCCCGAAGGCCGGAGACGTGGTCGCCGGCGAGCAGAATACGGAGGGGTGTGGTTGGCATGGTGCCCGAAGCTGACGGGCGAATCGGCGGCGGTCAAGGCCGTCACCGCATTGCCAGTGCGCCCGCCTCCGCCGAGATTTCCGAATCCATTCCGCGGACCACTCCATGACTGCCCCGCTGCACGAGGCTCCGTCCGACGTGCTTGCCGACGCTCCGCCGGTTGCCAGGCGCGAAATCTTCGGCTGGGCGATGTTCGACTTTGCCAACTCGTCGTACACGACGGTCGTCATCACGGCGGTGTACAGCGCTTTCTTCGTGTCCTATATCGTTCCGCCCGATTCGACCGCTCGCGACTCGTACTGGTCCATTGCCATCCTGTTGTCGATGGTCTCGGCCATCCTGCTGTCGCCGCTGACCGGGGCGATCATCGACAAGAGCGGCCGCAAGAAGGCCTGGCTCGTGGCCAGCTGTCTCATCTGTGCGGTGGGCACCGCGGCGTTGTACCTGGCGCAGCCGGGCAATGTTTGGCTGGCCATCGGGCTCATCGTCATCGGCAATACCGGATTCATGTTGAGCGAGGCTTTCTGCGCGAGTTTCCTGCCGGAACTCGCCACCCGCGACAACATGGGGAAGATCTCCGGACTGGGGTGGGGAATCGGCTATCTCGGCGGGCTCGCCAGCGTGGTGCTGGCTTCGCAGGTCATCATTACCGCCGATCCAGCGACTGATCCCGCCCGATACGTCAGCCAGAACCAGCTCGCAATGGTGGCAACGGGGATTTTCTTCGTGGTCGCCGCGCTGCCCACCTTTCTCCTGGTGCGCAACCGATCGAAACCGGCCCCGGGATTCGAACACGCCTCGACCGCCACACTGCTCCGCGCCGGACTCGCCGAGCTGCGCAGCACCTTTGCCGTGGCGCGTCAGTATCAGGTGCTCTTCCGGTTCCTGATTGCCTTCATGGTCTACATGGCCGGGCTCGACGCCATCGTCAAGTTCGTCGGCATCTACGCGCGGGAGGAGATCGGTCTGACCGGCGGCGAGTTCGTGCTGCTCTTCCTCTTTCTCCAACTGTCGGCGGTGGCCGGCGCCGTCGGGTTCGGCATGCTCGAGGGTGTACTTGGCCCTAAGCGGACGGTCATGATGACGCTGTTCTGGTGGATCATCGGCGTGCTGGGGATCTACTTCCTGGGCACGCTGAGCAGCATCCTGGGTATCGAGGCCAAGAAGCTGTTCTACGGTCTCGGACTCTTTGCGGGCGCCGGGATCGGCGCGACACAGGCGTCGAGTCGTACCGTCGTCGGGCTCCTGTCGCCCAAGGATCGTTCGGCGCAGATGTTCGGGTTCTGGGGGATGTTCGCGCGGTTCGGCAGTGTGCTGGGTGTCGGCTTCGGTTTCGTGGCCGATGGATTCGGATCGCGGCGGGCGGGTGTCGCGCTGGTGCTGGTATTCTTCGTGGTCGGTGCGATCCTCCTCTCACGCGTCGATGTCGATCGCGGTATTCGCGATGCGGCGTCGGCTTGAGATTGGGATGACCGAGGCTCGGGCGTTCCGAGCCTCGGCGGGAGTCAGGGCGCCGGGCGGTTGAGCTGCGCAGCTTCGTCGCTGCGCCTGGCAAGCAGCCGCTCGGTGAAATCGATCCGCTCTTGCGCTTCCATCAGTTCGTGGCGGAGGTGCGCCACTTCGTCTTCCAGCACCGCGAGCCGGTCGTCCGCGCCGCGGCTCAACCCGTCACGCGCCGCGTCGGCCTTGAGCTTGAGCCCCTTGAGCCAGGCGTTGCTCGCAATCGCGACGATGGGGATCGAGAGCGCAATGATCGGAATCAGCATCGCGAGAATCTGCTTCACGGTGCCTCCGGATTGATTGTCGTGGTTCGGGTTAGACCTGCTTGACCCGACTGCCCTGGGTGCCCTAGCATCTCATTCATGTCCGCTTCTCAACTAGACAAGCTCAATCGTTCGATCACCCGATGCACCCGGTGCGTCCGGCTCCGGGAATACTGCACCCAGGTGGCCGAGACGAAAGTGGCCAGGTTTCGAAGCCAGGAGTACTGGGGCAAGCCCGTGCCCGGCTTCGGCGACTCCCATGCTCGTCTCCTCATCGTCGGCCTGGCCCCAGCCGCGCATGGAGCCAATCGCACCGGACGAATGTTCACGGGCGACTCGAGCGGTGACTGGTTATACGAGGCGCTCCATCGCTTTGGTTTCGCCAATCAGCCCACCTCGACCTGGCGGGATGACGGATTGGAGCTGTCCGAGTGCTGGATTGCGGCTTCGGCCCGGTGCGCCCCGCCGGATAACAAGCCGCTACCCGAGGAACTGATGAACTGCCGCGACTATCTAATCCGGGAGATCGACCTGCTCCCCGAGGTCTCGGTCATTGTCACCCTCGGCGGGATCGCGCACGACACCTACCTCAAGGCCTCCGGATGGTGGGACCATTTCCGCCCATCGGAGCGCCCCCGCTTCGGCCACGGCGTCGAGGCCACGCTTCCCTCGGGCCAGCAGTTGCTGGCCTCCTACCATCCCAGCCGGCAGAACACCAATACCGGCCGGCTGACGCGACCGATGTGGCACGCCATCTTCGAGCGTGCACGAGCGATTGTGGATGGTAAGTAAGGGCAACACCGGCCGATGCCTGAGGCAACAGCCGGTGTAGTAGTTGCGGTTACGACGCCTTCGTGTGTTTCGAGAAGACCGTCGTCTTACCGTCGGCCGTAAAGGTAAGCACCTCATACGGTTGGAAAGGCTTCACGTCCATGCCGGGCGCGCTGGCCGGCATGCCCGGGATGGTGAGACCGACGATACCCTGCGGCTTCTCCTTGAGCAGCCGGCGAATGTCGGAGGCGGGGACATGCCCCTCGACGACATACCCTCCGACCACCGAGGTGTGGCAGCTCGCCAGGTTGCCCGGGACCTTGTAGCGGGCCTTGATGGCCTGCATGTCGGGGGCATCGGTCACGGAGGGCTCGAAGCCGTTGGCCTTGATGTGATCGATCCAGACGCCGCAGCAGCCGCAGTTGGCGTCCTTGTAGGTGACGAGCGGGGTCTTGGCCTGGGTCTGTCCCTCGGCGAGCCGGGCCCATCCGGTCAGCACCGCCAGCCCCGTGGCGAGGCGGACGATGGCAGTGCGACGGGTCAACGGGGCCGGGAAGGTATGTTCATCCATCGGATTGGACCTCTCGATGCTGTGGTACACGCTCGGAATGCTGATACCGGCGCCAGGAGTCTGCCGGGCAGGCATCCTCACCCTCAAAAAAATACCACGCCCCCGATGCCCGCGATACCGCAGCTGCCGAGGGCGGGTGTAGTGGCGCTACTTGAGCCAGACGACGACCAGGCCGCAGGTGGTCTGGGGGTTACGCATCTGGTCGGGAACCCAACGAGAGCGATAGACCTCGATCGCCTCGACATCATCCAGTCGAATGTTTCGAAGCGGGATGCCCGGCATGGCCGTGTTGCCGTTGATCGAGACGCCGGGCGCGCAATTCGACGAGGGGCCGACGAAGGACGCCCGTCGATACAGCTGTCCGCCCGATGAAACGCCGGGGAACCCCATGTAGGTGAGTGACTGGTCGTGGCTGAATCCCCCCGCCTGTTCGAGCACGAAGCGCGAGTGCATCGGCAGGCCCCGCTGGACCACGTCGACCAAATCCACCGCGCGCATCCGGGCGAACTCATCCGAGGTGTAGAACCGCCCCCAGCCCGCTCGCCGCCGCCAATGGAATTCCTGGAACCGGCGGTCGGTCATACCGCCTGAGACCGAGATCTCCGGCAGCTCGTAGGCGACGGGCATCAACTCTACCCGGAGGTCTCGTTCGCCACCCTTGGGCAGGGTGATGCTGAAGGTCAGCGGAGCGTGTCCGATACGCCGAACCCGAAGCCAATAGGAACCACCGTCGAGTCCCTCGAAGCGGAACTCGCCGGCCGCGTTGGTCGTCCGGGTAAGCTTGGCACCGAAGATTTCCACGCTGGCTTGGTCGAGAGGTTGGGAGTCGTAGTTGACTACTACGCCCTTGATCACGCCACTGTCCTGGGCCAACATAGGCGCAGCAAGGAGGGACCCTCCAACGCTGAGCGCGCAGGCCAGACCGATCGAACGGGTTGGGTATTTCACACCCTACCTCCGGAGCGGGTGCGTCTCCGACCCTCCACGTTATGGCATGGCCGCGGCCCGGTCAATAGCGGGTCAGTTTATCGGAGCCCGTATCCGCCGAGTGGCGTGGTCTCCACCCGGTTGCTGAAGCCGGCAATCAGCGGCCGGCCTCGGGCAATCGCCTCTTTCACGTCGGGAAGCGCCAGGGACGCCTGATGACTCTCCTGGCTGTCCCAGACTTCGGTGATCCAGAGCGCGTCGGCGTCGGCGGGGTCGGTGGCAATCACATAGCTCAGGCATCCGGGCATCCGGGTGGTGCCTTCGAGCAGAATGGCAGCCAGGGCATCTCGCTGGCCCGGGACTGCGCTCATCTTGCCGATCAAGCCGTACATGGTTCCTCCCGAAAGGGATGTCGCATTCAAAGGTGTGAGGCCGGCCAGCACAACCGCGCCGGCGGCTGTCAGGATATCTCGTCGATCCATCATCGTGAACGTACCAGGTTCGGGATTCGTTGTGCGGGGCTACCGAAGCGCACGATCGCGGAAGACCGATTGTCCATCGAGCAGCGTCAGCAGTACCCGCGCCCGATGAATCTCGGCCGGCGGTATTTGATAAAGGTTACGGTCGACCACGATCAGGTCCGCCGCCTTGCCCACCGTGAGCGACCCGGTCCGTTTCTCTTCGCCTGCGGCGCGGGCGCCGTTGATGGTGTAGGCGCGCAGCATGGTGGTGAGATCGACGCGCTCGGTCGGCAGCCAGGCAGCATCGCTTGCGCCGGCTTCGAGCGGGAGGCGGGTCAAGGCCGTCTGGATGGCCTCGAGCGGATCGAGCGACGAGACACTCCAATCACTGCCCGCCGCAATCATGGCCCCGGTTCGGGCGACTGATCCGATCGGATACAACCAGCGCGACCGGGCAGGCCCCAAGACGGGTTCGGTCAGCTCGGTGATGTACTCGTCCGCGTAGGCCCAGAGCGGTTGGAACCCGGCCACGACGCCGAGTGCGGCGAATCGGGGAATGTCGGCAGAGTCGATCAGCTGGAGGTGGGCCAGGATCGGTGGTAGTGTCAGCGCCTGGCGTGAACCCCGCGCCCGTTCGATCGCATCGAGGCTGCTTCGGATGGCGCGATCGCCGATGGCGTGGATGTGGATCTGAATCCGAGCCCGATCGAGCGCCGCCACGAGTGAATCGAGTTGTCCTTGCCGGAAGTTCGCGGCACCGCGGCTGGCGGTGGCCGTGTAGGGCTCGAGCAGCGCTGCGGTGCCCGCTTCGATGACACCGTCGGCAAAGAACTTGGCCGCGTCGGGCCGAAAGTAGCGGGTGCCGGCAAACCGCTTGCGTCGGGCGATGAGGGAATCCACCTGATCGAGGCCGGCGTCGGGATCGACATACTGGGCGGCGACGACCCGCGCCGTCAGTTCGCCATCGCGATCGAGGGTGGCATACGCAGCGAGCGCTTCCGGACCGACCGACGCGTCGTGGACCGCCGTGATGCCGAAGCGATTGGCCAGCGCCAGTCCTTTCCGGATGCCTTCCCGGAGTTCGGCCTCGGTGCGCCTGGGCAAATGACGCGTGACCAGGTCGACGGCACTCTCACGCAGGGTGCCGGACGGTTCGCCCGACGGGTCCCGTTCGATCCGTCCTCCGACGGGGTCGGGGGTGGTCCGGTCGATGCCGGCCAGGGCGAGTGCCCGGGAATTGACCCAGGTGGAGTGTCCGTCCGCGGCCACGACGACGACCGGATGATCGGGGGCAATCGAATCGAGCAGGCGCTTGTGCGGGTTCCCGTTCGGAAAGACGGGCAACTGCCAGCCGTGGCCCCGGACCCAGCCGCCCGGCGGAACCGCGGCGATGCAGTTGCGCAGCGAGTCCACGATGGCGGCGGGTGTGCCCAGACTGCCGAGCTGGCACTCACCCGATTCGACGCCCGACTGCGGATGGACGTGGATGTCGCGGAAGCTGGGCAGGACCATCCGTCCCGCCAAATCGAGCACCTCCGTCGAATCGCCGATCAGTCGGTCGGCCCCCGCGTTGTCGCCGACATAGACGATTTTACCTGCCCGAACGGCGATTGCTTCCGCCGTGTCCGGTAGAGCCATGGTGTAGACTGCCACACTTCGAAGGACCAGGTCGGCCGGGCGTGCGGGGCGGCACCCGGCGCCTGCCACCACTAGCGCACCGAGAAGGAATCGGATGACGGCGGGTCTCATGCGGCGCATGGCTTTTGGCGTCGGTCGCGTCGGCATTGTGGAGATCAGGGGATCACCGGCAGGACGAGCGTCGAGGCCTGCCCCGGGCCGAAATGCACGCTCACCCGGGCAATCCGCTTTTCCGCCGAGGTGACCTCGGACTTGCCGGTATGCAGGTTCCGGCTGAAATGCGGCATGAAGCTCGTCATTACGGCAATGCGGATCCGGTGGCCTCGTTTGAACATGTTGGCTGTGAGCAGCTGATCGAGAATCACCTCGGTCGGTTGGTTCGCAACCAGGGGCGTGTGCCCCGGCCGAGCGCTCAGCCGCTGCACGTCGAGCCCGGGGCTCATCAGATTCCAGGCGGTGCCGTCCGGGGCGACGTCGAGCAGTTTGACCCAGATGTCGGTATCGGGCGCGTCGCTGCTGATGGTGAGCCGAGCGGTGATGTTCCCGACCACACGGAGGTCCGCGGCAAGCGGCTCCGTTTCGAAGACGAGCACGTTCTCCTGGTCGGCCAGGGCCCGGTAGTCATGGGCGCCCGAGGACCCGAAATGCGGATCGATCACGGGCCGGTCAGGGTCGGACACCAGGGCCCAGCGTCCGGGGCCGCCGCTCGGGTCGCGATCCAGGCTGCCGCGTCCGGTGCCGGTCCGATTGAGGTGGAAGGTGACGGGTGTCGTGCCCGGAAGGGGCCAGCTGTCGCCGCTCCGCCAGGCATTTTCTCCCATCACGAAGACCCGGACTTTCGGGGTCCGCTCGACGCCGTTCGGAAGGTTCCGGACGTAGCGGTCCATGAATCGCAGGATTTCTTCGTCATAGTCGATGCCGGCCGCGGCGGTCACCGGTCGTTCGCCGACGGCAGCGTCGGGTTGCCGGTTGTTCATGCCGCTGGTGCCGTGGACCCAAGGCCCCAGAATCAGGTAGCTCCGCGGATCCGCCTGGTCCTGGCGCGCCGCCAGCAGTCCGCGATGGTTGGTGAGCGCCCCTTCCGGGCCGTAGCTCTCATCATGCCAGCCGCTGATGTTGAGCACCGCGGCCGGATTGCGGTGGTACTTGGTGGTGAGATCGGCCCAACTCCACCAGGGATCCTCGGGCGGGTGCCGGAGCCATTCGAGATACCAGGGTGCGGCTCGCGAAATCTCCGGGACGTTCTCGAGCGGAACCCGGTAGAGGATGTCCGGGCCGAGTGTCTCCCACATGGCACGGGCTTCCTGGCCGGTGTGGGGGGCAGGGAGACCTTTTCTGCGGTGAACGTCGGGAACGATGTTGGTCCAGATCCAGGTGGGCCACGAGAGATCGGGGAGTCCTGCCACGCTGAAAAAGTTGGTCGGCCGCGAGAACGTCATGGCCGGCACCATGGCCTTCAAGTGCGGCGGATTTTCGACGGCGGCGAGCCACTGCACCGCCCCGGGATACGACAGCCCGAACGTGCCGACCTCTCCGGTCGACCATGGTTGGACCGCGGCCCATTCGATGGTGTCGTAGCCATCCCGCCCCTCCTGCCGGTACGGAAGGTACTCGCCGTCCGATGCGTAGCGGCCCCGCACATCCTGGGCGACTACGGCATAGCCCCGCTCCACGGCCCGCCGGAACGTGGTATAGGTTCGGGTGGCCGAAGCCGCGTTGTACGGTGAGCGGTAGACGAGCACCGGAAATCGGCCCGTCGCCGCGGGTTTGAGGACGGTGGCTCGCAGGACAACACCGTCGCGCATCGGCACGGCAACATTGGAGTCGACGACCTGGCCCCAGGCCGGGGGTCCGGCGAGCAGCAGGCCGGTCAGTGCAACGCGTGTTCGCATGGGTACCCGCTCCTCGCAGGCCGCTGTCCGATCCGCGGAATCGAGGTTAAGCTAGACCATTCTCATGAGTTATCGCTACCCTGAAACGGCGCTCCTGTATCGGCGCTTCGACCGCAGCTTTCCCAAGATCGTGCGGGGGGCCGGAGCGCGGCTGTACGACGACACCGGCAAGGACTATCTCGACGGCTCCGGCGGGGCCTACGTCGCCAATCTGGGGCATGGTGTTCCCGACGTGGTCGACGCCGTTGCCGATCAGATCCGCCAGTTGGCGTATGTCAGCGGGATGATGTTCACCAACGACGCGGCGGAGTCGCTTGCTGCGGAAATGGCCGCCTTGCTGCCGGGCGACCTGAGCAAGTTGTTTTTCCTTTCGAGCGGTTCCGACGCGGTTGAGGCGGCGCTCAAGCTGGCCCGCCAGCACTGGGTCGAGTCCGGCATCCGCACCAAGCACAAGGTGATCGCGCTGGCGCCGGCGTATCACGGCAATACCCTGCTCGCGCTGTCCGTGTCGGCACGGGCCAGTTACCGGACCATCTTTTCGGAGTGGCTGGTGCCGGTGATTCAGATGCCCGCGCCCTACGCCTATCGCTGCCTGTGCGGAGGCGCATCCGATTGTCCCCGGTGTACCGGTCGCCTGCTGGAGGATGTCATCCGGCGCGAAGGAGCTGACACGATTGCGGCATTCATCGGTGAAACGGTTGGCGGGTCCTCGACCGGCGCCTCGGTGCCTCGGCCCGAATACTGGGCCACCGTTCGTGAGATTTGCGACCGGCATCGGATCCTTTGGATTGCCGACGAGGTCCTGGTCGGCGCCGGCCGGACCGGGACCTGGTCGGCGGTGGAGCCGTACGGCGTCGTACCGGACCTGATGGTGATGGGGAAGGGAATCAGCGGCGGTTACGCTCCGCTTGCTGCGGTGGCGGCGCCGGAGCGGGTGCTCGATCCGATTGCCCGCCGGTCCGGGGGCGTGCTGCATGCGCAGACCTTTACGCACACGCCGATGATGTGCGCCGCCGGGCTTGCCGTGGTACGGTATATCCGCGAGCATGATCTGCTGGCGCGGTGCCAGGCGCGAGGCGCCGAACTCCATGCCATGCTGGAACGGTTCCGCGCCCATCCCCTGGTTGGCGACGTGCGGGGCCGCGGCATGCTGGCTGGAATCGAGCTGGTGGCCGACCGGCCCGCCAAGCGGCCCTTCCCCAGAGCAGCGCGAGTGGCCGAGCGGTTGGCGGAGCTGGCGCTGGATGAGGGACTCGTGGTCTGGCCCAGCGCCGGGCAGGCAGACGGCACCAACGGAGATATCATCTGTCTGGCCCCGCCCTTCGTGACGACCGCCGACGAGATGACCGAGATGCTGGCTCGGCTCGAAGCAGCGTTGAACCGCCTGGATCGGGAGCTTGCGGCCGAAGGCGCATACTGAAGCCGCCTATTTGAGGGACGAATCGCCGGATTCTCGAGGAGCCTGGACGATGACGTTATCGCGGAGGACGTTTACCCGACTGGCTGCCGTTGCCGGGGTGCCGTGGCTGAGCAGCACCTTCCGCAGCGAGCGCGATTTCCTCGCGGCACAGCGTCCCTTGCCCTCGGCGCCGGCCCAGCCGGACGAAGCGTATTGGGCCGAGGTGCGCCGCCGCATGGTGTTGCCTGCCGACATGGCGTTCATGAATGCGGCCAATCTGTGCCCGGTGTCGCTCGACGGCGCCCAGGCGCTGATCGAAGCCTCCCGTCAGCTCGATTCGGATCCCTCGCCGGCCATGCGCGCCAAGCTTGCCGAGCGCCGTGAGGCGTCTCGCCAGGCTATTGCCGACTTCCTGTCGGTCAGTGCGGATGAGATCCTGATGACCAGGAACACCAGTGAGAGCAATAACCTGGTGTCGAGTGGTCTCAATCTGTCGCGCGGCGACGAAGTCGTCGTGCTGAGCGACAACCATCCGAGCAACGAAGCGGCCTGGCGGGTCAAGGCGGCACGGTTCGGCTTTACCGTGGTGACCGTGCCGGTCGTCAACCCGCACCCCGGCGATGCGCACTATCTCGATGCCGTCACCCGCGCCTTGACGCCGCGGACCCGGGTGCTGGCATTTACCCATGTGACCAATACCGTCGGCGATCGCTTTCCTGCCGAAACGCTCTGTCGTTTGGCTCGCGAGCGGAACGTGCTCTCGATGGTCGACGGTGCGCAGACCGTCGGGCTCTTCGATCTCGATCTGAGTCGCATCGGCCCCGACTTCTACAGCGCCTCGATCCACAAGTGGCTCTGCGGTCCCAAAGAGACGGGCATCCTGTACGTCAATCGCGCTGTCCACGATCGGATCACGCCGTCGGTCGTCAGTCTGTACGGAGGTAAGGTCGGGATCTCGCGGACGCTCGAGGCAATGGGGCAGCGTGACGAAGCGGCCCTCGCGGTGCTCGATCGTCCGGTAGCCTTCCACCGGCAGATCGGCATGGCGGCGATCGAGCGGCGCGCCCTGGGGCTGGCCGACCGGCTCCGCCAGCAGTTGGCCGAGCTGCCCGGCGTGGAGTTGTGGACCAGTCGTGAGCCGGGCCGGAGTGGCGCTGTCGTCGCGCTGCGGCCCGGCAGTCTCGATCCCGCCCGTCTGGCTGCCGCGTTGTATCAGCGGGATCGGATCGCGGTGGCGACCCGAGGCGGCACGGATCGCCCGGGGATTCGCTTCTCGCCGCACTTCTATAACAGTCCGGCCGAAGTGGATCGCGCGGTACAGGCGCTCCGGACCTATCTGGCCAAGGGCGTGTAGCTCCCGTGCGCAGCGGCGCGCTGATCCTCTGTGGACTGTTCTGGGGCGCCGGCAGCCTCGAAGCACAGCGCGAAACGGTGCTGCGGCAGATTGCGGTGCCGCACAACTACTACTATCGCGAGATGTACCTGCCGCAGCTGACCAGCGGCCCCTCGTCGGTGGCGTGGTCGCCTGATGGGCAGAGCGTCGTGTATTCGATGGCCGGATCGCTCTGGCGCCATGTACTGGGAACCGATACGACGCGCCAGCTCACCGACGGTCCGGGATATGACTACCAGCCGGATTGGTCTCCCGATGGGCGCTACATCGTCTACGCCTCGTATCGGCACGATGACATCGGTCTCCGGCTGCTCGACCTGACGACCGGAGCCGATCGACCCTTGGTGAGCAACCAGGCGGTCAATCTCGAGCCCCGATTTGCCCCGGCCGGTGACAAGGTGGCCTTCGTGTCGACGGCGCACGAAGGCCGCTGGCACGTGTATCTGCTCGATGTTCGAGAGGGTGAAGCGGTCGGCATGCCGGTGCGTATCACCGCCGACCGTCGGAGCCCGCTTCCGCGCTACTACTACAGCGTCTGGGATCACTTCCTCTCTCCAACCTGGTCGCCCGATGGCCGGGAACTGATTCTGATTTCGAACGCCGATCGGATCTGGGGCAGCGGCGGATTCTGGCGCTTGGACGCCCGGCCCGGCGCGGTTCCTCGGCAGATTTACTACGAGGAGACGACCTGGAAGGCGCGCCCCGATTGGGCTCCGGACGGCAAACGGGTCGTCTACAGTTCCTATCTGGGTCGCCAGTGGCATCAGCTCTGGCTGATGACGAGTGAAGGCGGTGATCCGTTCCAGCTCACCTACGGGGATTTCGACGCCACCAATCCGCGATGGTCGCCGGACGGGCGGCAGATCGCGTTCATCAGCAACGAGGGCGGCAACACCAGCCTGCGTATCGTGACGGTGCCGGGTGGTCGCGTGGTCGAAGTCGCACCGCGGGTTCGCCAGGCGCCGACGGCGCGGCAGCAGCTGACGCTGACGGTCGTCGATCCGGCGGGGCGCCCGATTGCTGCGCGGCTGTCGGTCACCGATGCGCTGGGACGCGGCCGGTTTCCCGCGGACGCCTGGGCGCACGCCGACGACGGGTTCGATCGGGCGGAACGGCCATTTGAGTTCACCTATTTCCATACTGCCGGCACCGCGCGTCTCGACCTCGAGCCGGGCCGCTACTTGGTGGAGACCACCAAGGGATACGAGTATGCCAGGCGGGTCGATACTATCACGGTATCGAACGGTCCCGCCGCGCGCCGCCTCGTGATGCGCCGTCTGATCGATCTGCCGGCGGCCGGATGGTGGAGTGGCGATCTCCACGTCCACATGAACTACGGCGGGCACTATCGCAACACTCCTCGGCAGCTTCGGCGGCAGGCGGAGGCCGAGGATCTGCATGTGGTGGAAAACCTGATCGTCAACAAGGAGGCCCGGATTCCGGACATCGGGTATTTCAGTCCGAAGCTCGATCCGGCTTCTACCGCCCGGGTACTCATCAAGCACGACGAGGAATTCCATACCAGCTACTGGGGACACACAGGTCTGCTTGGCTTGCGGGATCACTTCATCATGCCGAACTACGCCGCCTACGTGAACACGGCCGCGGCGAGTCTCTTTCCCCACAACAGTCACATCTTTGAGCTGGCGCGGGCCCAGGGCGCCCTGGTCGGATACGTCCATCCCTTCGACGTGATCCCCGATTTCGATCGAGGCGAGCCGACCACGATGGCGTTGCCCGTCGATGCCGCGCTCGGCAGGCTCGATTATCTCGAAGTGGTCGGATTCAGCGACCACTTTGCAACGGCTGCGGTCTGGTATCGTCTCCTCAATACGGGAGTCCGGTTGCCGGCCGGAGCCGGAACCGACGCGATGGCGAATTTTGCCTCGCTGCGTGGACCGATCGGGATGGGGCGAGTCTACGCGCAAAGCGGCCGGCTCGAATATCGGGCTTGGCTCGATGCCATCCGCGCCGGCCGAACCTTCGTGACCAACGGCCCCATCCTTCAGTTCACACTCGGCGGGCGCGCCATCGGATCGTCTATCGTGTTGGCGAAGTCGGATACCCTGTACGCCACGGTAGCGCTGCGTTCGATCGTCGCGGTCGATTCGCTGCAGATCGTTGGAAACGGCCGAGTCGTTCATTCGATCGAACTCGACGAGGGTGGGCAGCGCGCCGATGCCCGGGTTGCGATTCCCGTAAAGCAGAGCGGATGGTACACCCTGCGGGCCTTTGCGCGGGAAGCGCGACATCCGACGCTCGACCTCTATCCCTTTGCGACGACCAGTCCGATCTATGTCACTGTGGCCGGTGCTCCGATTCGGTCGAGCGACGATGCTCGTTATTTCGTCGGATGGCTCGATCACTTGGCCCGGGTCGCCGAGGAGCATCAGGGCTGGAACACTCCCGCGGAGCGCGAGGCGGTGCTTGCCGATATCCGTAAAGCGCGCGCTTATTTCTCGGCGCAGGTTCGCCTATAGTGCTCAGCTCGTAAGTTGTGTGTATTGATCGACGCGAGCTGCACCCTGTCGACCACGGTTACGTCTGCACGCTTCAACGAGCTAGCTGCGCAACGATCGAGACGAGCGAGCGCCTCGCCGGTCATGTCGACCACCGTTCGGTGGTCAACTGTGCGAGGTGGGTTGGCGGATGGTTCCCCGCTGCGTGAGGCGGTCGAGGTCGTGAGGTGCCAGACCGAGTAGTTCCGTCAGTACGGCGCCGGTGTCCTCTCCATGAAATGGGGCCGGATGGAGAGGAGTGCATTCGGTCTCACTCAGCTTGAGCGGCGCTCCGGTCACTCGGATCGGCCCCGCCGTGGGATGGTCGACGACGGGAAACATTTCCCGCACCGAGGATTGCGGGTCCCTGGCGACATCATCGAGGGTGTTGACCAGGGTTGCGGGCACACCCGTTCGGCGGAAAATCTCGATCCATTCCGCGGAAGGCCTGCTGGCCAGGACCGCGGCAATCAGCGGTTCCAGCTCCGCCCGGTGCGCGATGCGCAGGGCGTTGGTGCGGAAGCGCTCATGGTCGGCCCACTCGTGTCGGTCCACTCCCTGACAGAATGATCGCCACAGCTTTTCGCTCGCAACGGCCAGCGCAATTTCGCGGTCCGCCGTGGGAAAGCAGGTGTACGGAACGATGGTGCCGAATCCCGTGCCCCACGGATGCGGTGTCGTCCCCGATCCGAAGAAGTTGGCGTAGTTCGACGCCATTGCCGAAATCATGCCGTCGAGCATCGAGACATCGACGTACTGGCCGGTACCGGTCGATTCCCGCGATCGGAGCGCGAACATGGTTCCGATCAGAGCGAACATGCCGGCCGTGATATCCGCTACCGAATGTCCGCAGCGGACGGTCTCTCCCTCCGCTGTTCCGGTGACGCTGATCAGCCCGCTCGCGGCTTGCAGGATCAGGTCCATGGCGGGATCGTCGCGGCGGGGGCCGGTCTGGCCGTACCCCGAGATCGAACAATAGATCAGCCGGTGATTGAGCTCCCTGGCAACCGGATAGCCCAGGCCGAGCCGATCCATGGTCCCGGGGCGAAAATTTTCGAGCAGGATGTCGGCGCGTTCGATCAGCTGCTTGCAGAGTGCCGCGCCCTCCGGGTCCTTGAGGTCGATGGCAATGCCGCGCTTCCCGCTGTTGAGCCCGAGAAAGTACGAGGCCTCGCCGCCCAGGAATGGCGGTCCCCAGGAACGTCCCATGTCTCCGGTGTCGGTGTCTTCGATCTTGATGACGGTGGCCCCGTAGCGGGCCATCAGCATGGTGCAGTAGGGGCCGGCCAGCGCATGGCTGAAGTCGAGAACGGTGAGGCCGGCAAGGGGCGACGACATGAGGGAAGTCCGGAAACGGTACGACCACGCAGTGGCTTGGCGCGTCAGTCGACCGCGCGAGAGGAAAATACCGGGACGCGTGAGGTAGCCCAACCGGGTCGATTAGCTTTGGCGTTCATCCTCTATTGCTCGGGGCAACTGCCGATGAAGACCTATGGTGGTCAGACCATGTGGGGACAACTCCGTCGCGTCATGGTGCGGCGGCCGGATGCGGCCTTCGGGGCCGCCGATCCGACGGTGTGGCACTACACCGCGCGTCCCGACCTCACTGCCGCTCTCCATGAGCACGCTGCTCTGGTGTCGATCCTCTCGGCGCGCGGCGCCGAAGTCATTTACCATGACGAGCTGCTGCCGGATCACGCCGATGCCATCTTCTGTCACGATCCGGCGCTGGTCACCGATGCGGGCACCATCCTGCTGCGGATGGGAAAGGCCTTGCGTCGCGGCGAAGAGGAGGCGTTAGGCACGGCTCTCGAAAAGGCCGGCGTGCCCATCCTGGCCCGGCTCGATGGAAGCGCGCTGGCGGAGGGTGGCGACCTGCTGTGGATCGGTGAGCGCACCCTGGCGGTCGGGATCGGGTTCCGGACCAACCGCGAGGGTGCCCGCCAGATCCAGGCAGCGCTAGGCGCCTCGGTCGAGGTCGTGCCGGTCGAATTGCCCTACTTTACCGGACCGGAAGCCTGCCTCCATCTGATGTCGCTCATCAGCATGGTGGATGCCGATCTCGCCGTCGGCTATCCCGCGCTGATTCCGGTTCCCTTCATCCAGTTGCTCGAAGATCGGGGCATTCGCCTCATCGATGTACCGGAGCAGGAATTCGCGACCATGGCGACCAACGTGCTGGCGCTCGCGCCGCGTGAGTGTCTCATGCTGGAGGGAAATCCGGTAACGCGAGCCCGGCTCGAAGCGGCCGGGTGCCGAGTCGCGGCATATCGCGGTGCGGAGCTTTCGCTCAAGGCAGAGGGGGGTGCGACCTGCCTGACTCGTCCCATTCTCCGAGGGTGATCATGCCGGAAATCTCGATGCGAGGCGTGCTGGCCGGATTCGGTCTGGCCACTGTCCTGGCAGGTACAGGTTCGGCGCAGCCCCTGCCCGCCTATGCCGCGGCAGTCGATTCGATCTTCTCGGCCCAGAAAGGGATTGCCGGTCCCGGCTGCGCCGTCGGTATCTCGAGAGATGGACGGATCGAGCTGGCGCGTGGATATGGCTTGGCGGATCTCGAGTCCGGCGCCCTGATTGGTCCGGTCACCATCTTCAATATCGCGTCGACGTCGAAGCAGTTCGTGACCTACGCAATCCAGATGCTGGCCGACGAGGGCAAACTTCACCTGGATGACGATGTCCGCCGCTACGTGCCGGAGCTGCCCGACCTGGGCGGCCCCATCACGATTCGCCACCTGGCCCATCACACCAGCGGAATCCGGGACTACGCCTCGCTGTTGACGATGACGGGATGGCGCGCCGGAGACCAGTTCGACGAGTCGCGCGTCTTGGCCCTCTTTGCCGGGCAACGGCGGCTTAACTTCGCGCCCGGCACCAGCTATCTCTACAGCAATACCGGATACATGCTGCTGGCCACCATCGTGTCTCGCGTGAGCGGGATGCCGTGGGCGACCTTTGCCGCGGAACGGATCTTTCAACCGCTCGGCATGACCAGGAGCTCCATTCGCGGCAATCCCTTTGCCGTCGTCAAGGGACGCGCGCTCAGCTACAGCCCGGCAGGAGAGGGCACCTGGCGACTGAATCAGTCCAACCACGCCATTACGGGCTCGACGGCGGTCATGACGACGGTCGAGGATCTGGCTCGCTGGACCGGTAACTACTGGAATCCGGTGGTCGGCAATCGTCGCGTCGTCGAACGGATGCGTGAACGTGGTGTGCTCGCGTCGGGCGATACGGTCAGCTACGCATGGGGGCTCACGCTCGAACGCTACCGGGGCGTCGACCTGATCCAGCACAGCGGGTCGACCGGAGGATACCGCTCCCAACTGCTGCAGTTCCCGGGCGATCGCGTCGGCATCGCGGTGCTGTGCAACGCGGCGAACGCCGATCCCGACCGGTTGGCGCGGCAGGTCGCCGATCGCATTATCACCGGCCTGGGGCCGGTCCCGGCACCTCGGCAGGGGAGCCCGCTTGCTGCGGCGCAGGCCGCCGCGCTGGTCGGCGCGTATCTCGATCCCAGTAACGACGGATTGCTCCGGGTCACCCTTCGGAATGGCCAGCCGACCATGCTCGGCGGTGGCGTTTCGGGAACGATCACAGCGCTCGATCCCGATCGCCTTCTGGTCGGAGAACGTGAGGTACAAATCGAGCGCGGCTCGGGGGGGACCCCGGCGGCGCTGGTCATGGCCGATGGGGGTGCGCGCTACGTCCGCAGGGCGCCGCCGGTATCGGAGCCGGCTCGATTGGCGCGGTACGTCGGCGCCTATCGGAGCGGCGAACTCGATCGGACCTGGTGGGTCGAGCTGCGCGGCCAGCATCTCTGGCTGGTGCAGCGAAGCCTTGCGCCGATCCAGCTCGAGCCCGTGTTCGAACACGGCTATCGCGCGGAAGGGATGACGGTGCGCTTCGTGATGTCCCGGACCGGCCGCGCAACGGCACTCGTGGCCTCCAACGGCCGCAGCAATCTGGTGGAGTTCGGCCGAGTGCCCGACTGACCACCTGCGTGACGCTGACCGGGCTGCCGGACCCCATCCGCTTCGTGGCTCTCGGTGCCGTTGAACGTTCCAGCCGGCGTCTCTGTGCGCCTAGTGCTCTGGTTCGACCAGACGGAGTCGGGTAACCAGGGTTTCTCCCTGCTCACCTTCCCGGGTGGCCCAGACCCGGTCGCGCGCGTAGGTGAACAGGATAGTGCCCTGTGGTACGTGGACCTCGCCCAGATAGGTCCCGTCTGACTCGAAGACGTCGAACACGGTCGGTTCGGTCCAACTGATCTGGGGCATCCCATCGGATCTCGTGGCGTCGTCGACCGGCCGATTCCGCCTGATACCTGGCTGATGGGTGCGCACCCAGATGGTGCCGTCGTCGCCGACATAAATGCTCTGAAAGTATGGCTTTATGTTGGGGACTGGGCTGAACGATGGGCCACGCCCGCCAGAGCGTTTCATCAGATATGCAATATACGCTTCACGCTCCGCCTGCTCCTCCGGGTTGACCGGGATCCGCTCCGCCACCTTTTCGATTCGGACCGTTCCCTCAGGTTTCCGCAACTCGATGGCGTAACGATCACTGACCCCGACGACAGGATAGCCATCCCTGTGAAGGTCCCAGATCTTCACCGGGGCCAGTATCCCTGGTCTGCCATCGGGTTCTCCCGGAAATGATGGTGCAAGGATCGTATCCAAGGTCTCGCCTTGGGGTGAGAGGTGCAGCAACCCGACCGGTGGTATCGGCTCACCGGGCTGCGCAAGTCCGGTCATGATTCGGGTGTAGATATGGTCTCCGGTATCGACATACATCGCGCGATTGGTGAACAATCCGCTGGGTCGTGGCCAGTGTTCGAGTGCCGTGCCGTCAGGTGCGTATACGTTGAATCGCGCGTTTTGCGGGTCGAGGAGCACGATTCGACCGTCGCTTAGAACGGCAAGTCCCATGGCTGGGCTCTGATATTCCCCCGGCCCGCCGCCAGCTCGGCCAAACGTCCTGGTGTACGATCCGGTGGAGTCGTAGTGCCGGAGTGCAGGGACCTGCCCATCGAAGACATACGCTCCGCCCCGCCCGTCCGGCGCGATCTGATTGATCTGCCCGAACATGTATTCCTGGGCGCCATCCACGACACCGAAGGTGAGTTCTTCCACGAGCTGCGGACTGCCTTGCCAGGTACTGCCGCTCAGCGTCCGGACGATCTGGACGCCATCGGCCGTGGTTCGCTCAGCGCGCCAGGCGTCGCCCCCACCTTGCGATTGGCTGCACCCTGTGACAGCGAGGATAGCCCACGGCAGGTAGCAGATCCGAACGCTTGCGTAGCTCATAGATCCCTCCGGAAAGGTGGGTGTCAGCGGCTACTCTATGATACCGTTCGTGGTCAGGGTGTCCAGTACGGAGCGACCGGGGCCTGGGTTGGTCAGGCCCCGGTCGTTTTCAGCGGCGCACCGTTACGGAATGGTTGGTGCGCAATAGATGGACTGAAGTGTGTTCGCCTGCTGTGCAGGCGGCGCTCACGGATCGGGCAGAGCCAGGAACAGGTCCGGCTCGATCGCTTCGGGCGTATCACTGGAGGCGTAGCGCTCCATCACGGTGCCGTCGCGCCCGACCAGAAACTTGGTGAAGTTCCATTTGATCCGTTCGGATCCCAGGAGCCCCTTTCTGGCGGCCTTGAGATACTGAAACAGCGGATGCGCATTTTTCCCGTTGACGTTGACCTTGGCGAACATCGGGAAGGTGACATCGTATTTGGCCCGGCAAAATTCGGCGATCTCCGCTTCGGTGCCGGGCTCCTGATGCCCGAACTGATCGCAGGGAAAGCCGAGGATGACGAGGCCTTCTTCCTGGTGCTTGCGATAGAGGGCCTCGAGGCCCGCGTACTGTTTGGTATAACCGCACTTGCTGGCCACGTTGACGATCAGCAGCACTTTCCCGGCAAACTCCGCCATGGACTGCTCGCGACCGTCGATCGTCGTGACCGTGAAGTCGTAAATGCTCATGCTTTCGCGATGCGCTCCGTAAGGTACCAATCTCTCGTGACGCGCCGATCACAGTCGGGCGCTCTGGAAGGTAGTCGGTGACCGGGCGGCGACGTACCCATACGTTGCCGCCTCGCCCCGCACGCATCCGACGTACCGGGTCCGATGAGAATCTGCCGCTCGGATCCCGGACGAGTCGAGATTGGAACCGTCCAGCCTAGCGAAGCCTCGCAGTCAGCCAGTCGACCACCATGCCGACGACCGAGGGCTCGACCCGGAGCGGCGTCGGCAGCGAAGCATATCCTCCCGGGAATCCGTCGGGGTCGGGCACGAAGAGGTGGTTGAGGCCCGGGAGGACCTTGGCGGTGACGTCCTTGTTGCCGGCGCTCTTGAACAGCGCCGCCCATTCATCGACCTGGGTGGCGTCCGCCTGCCGATCGGTCTCGCCGGTCAGGATCAGGATGGCGGGTTTGCTGACCTTGCGGGCATCGGCGGCGGGATCGTACTCGAACATGAACTTCATGTAGGGGTCGGCCGCGGCGATGGAGTCCATCAGGGCGGGCACCCCCGCCAACCGCGCCTCCCGTTCGGCGGGTGAGAGCGTCGTGTCGCGCCGGACCATGTTCTCGAGTTGGAACTTTGCCGCGCCGCCGAGCCTGCGCGCCTGGCCGGCCAGCAGGACCAGGGCCTTGAGTGCCGGCTCCTCGATGGCAACCATTGGGGCGTCGATGGCGCCTTCGCTGTGGCCCAGCAAGCCCAATCGGTTCGCATCGATCTCGGGGCGCGTGCGCAGGTAGGCGAGCCCGGCGCGGATGTCCTGCACGAAGTCGATCGGCGTTGCCCCCTTGAAAACGCCTCCCGAGGCGCCGACGCCGCGATCGTCCATCCGGAGTACGGCAATCCCGCGTCGCCCCAGCGAGTCGGCAAACTGGCGGAACGGGCGGTAGTCGCCGAACCCCAGGTACTCGTCGCGATCCTGTGGGCCGGTGCCGCTGATCGTCACGATGGCGGGGACCGGATTGGTCCGGTTCGCGGTCTTCGGAATGGTGAGCGTGCCTGCGAGCGTATGACCCATCGGCGTCCGGATCGTCACCTGCTCGGCGCGATACGGCGCGTCGGCCGGCGCCGAGTAGTCGGTCGGCTGGCGGTTTGCCTGGGCGAGGGCCGACGAGGCGATCAGGGATCCAGCCAGCAATACGAGAAACGAGCGACGGAGGATGAACATGGTGCGAACTCCCAGAATCGAGGGCGCCGGCGCATGGATAACCGGCGCTGGATACCGCTAGAAACGCTTACCTCACGGCTCGGTGCTCGCCTTCCGTTTCCAGAGATTCCGCGTCAGAAAATCCTGGATCCGATCGAACGTGTAGATCCAGCGTTCGTGGATCAGCGTCTCGTGCGTGTCGTCGGGCAGCACGATCAGCTCGAACGGCACTTTGTGGGCGCGGAGCAGCTGCACCAGACCGGTCGTCTGCGAGAACTGGACGTTGCGGTCGTCGTCGCCGTGCCAGAGCAGCACGGGCGAGGTCCACTTGTCGACCGTCGCAATGGCCGAGGACTGGTAGCTCATGTCGTTCGGAGCAAGCGAGTTGCCCCAGAGATGCACGCCCGCCATGTCCACCCCGGCGGCGAAGATGTCCGAGTTGCGGGCCAGCGCCTGCGCCGTCAGCACGCCGCCGTACGAGAGTCCCCAGATCCCCACCCGCTGCGGGTCGACATCGGAGCGCGACTGGAGATACTTCCCCGCCGCCAGGACATCGCGATACTCGGCGTTGCCGCGCGCGCCGCTGTTGGGCGCCATCCGAAACGACTTGCCGTATCCGACGCCGAGCCGGTAGTTGACCGACAGCACCACGTATCCCTGATTCGCCAGCCACTGGTTGGCGGCATAGGAGATGTGGTAGAAATCCATGTAATGATAGCCCAGCAGCATCTGACGGATCGGGCCGCCGTGCACGAAGATGATGGCCGGCCGCCGCTCGCCGGGCTTGTAGTCCTTGGGCAGGAACAGCTGGTTGTGGAACTCGAGGCCGTCCTCGGCCTTGAGCACGACGTTCTCGGGCACCACGTGCGCGGCGGTCGGGAAATCCGCACGGAGCGTGGGGTAGATCACGCGGGTGGCTCCGCCGTTCGAGGGTACGATGCCGATCGACAGCGGACGGGTGGCCGATGCGGTGAGCACCGCGACGCCCTGGCCCGACGCGAGTGGCGCCGGTGCGAGCTCGATCTCGTCGCCGCGGGTGATCTGGGTCGCGGTCCCGCCACCCGTCCCGACCTTCCAGACGTGGCGGCGGTCGATGTCGCCGACGTTGGAGCCGTAAAAGAGCGTCTGGCCATCGCGCGAGAACGCGGACGTCTCGAGCATCCCTTCGCCGGGGCTCAGCTCGGTCGGCGCGCCGCCTTTCTCGACACTCACCGCGTAGGCGCGAATCCACTCGCCGGGCTCGGCCTGGAACACGACATGGTCGCCGGCCCACCGGATCGAACGGATCGCGGCAAACGCCGAGTCGGCGGGGTCGTGGTGCCAGAACTCGCGACCTTCGCCGGTGGTGGCGTCGGCCACCCAGAACGAGAGGACGTAGCCGCCGGTGAAGGTGGCCCGCATCAACCCGGGGCGGGAGTCGGACGATTCTCCCGCGCGGCCACCGCGCGCAGCCCCGGGTCCGGCAGGATTGCCGAGCGAGCCGGTGCCGCCGTGCGCCTGCTGGCCGAACGGCAGGCCCGGGCGGCGGATGAACGCGACGCGCTTGCTGTCCGGCGACCACGTCGGGCTGACATCCCGATCCACGCTCGGCGCCAGGTAGGTCACTTTGCGGGTCTTGACGTCGTAGACCGCGATGAACGAGTGATCGACGCGATCGCTCACCAGCGCCACCTTGGATCCGTCGGGCGACCAGACCGGGTTGCCGTTCCGTCCCCAGAGCCGGATCCACGGCTTCTGCGCAGCTTGGGCTGCCGCTGCCGCCGCCGCGCGGGTGGTGATGTCGTAGCGATAGATCTGGCCGTCTTTCGCGAAGATGGCCGTACGGCCGTCGGGCGAGAGCGCGGGCGGCGCGCCTTCGCCGACGCGCCAGGCGCCGGTCCCGTCCGTGCGTGCCGCCCAGATGGCGCGCTCGGAGCCCGTCGGGTTGCTGGCCGGATCGGCCACCCAGCCGTCGCGGTTGGGGGCGCTGCCCCGGATGAAGGTGACCGTGCGGCCGTCCGCCGAGATGGAGAGATCGGTGAGTACGATGCCGTCGTCGTCGGTGAATCGCGTCAGCCGGACCGGCCTGAAGCTCGGGCCCGCCGCCGTGTAGACGTTCCGATGGCCCTCCTCGTAGGCAAGCCAGGCGATCCGATCCACATCCCGGGCGGACACCAGCTGGAGCGGAAAGCCGGGGCTCAGAAACTGGCCGATGGTGGGCTTGGCTTGGGCGTGGAGGGTGGTGAGCGAGGCGACGGTCAGCGCAGTGCAGAGCGCGGCGATCGACCAGAGGCGCGGGGCGGTTCGATCAGTGCGAGACATGGGGAGTCTCCCAGGGGACTCGAGCGGGACGTACCACGACGATGAACGGAGCGGAAACTCGGACTATGGCGCAATCACGCATTCTACTACGAACGAACGGGTCCTTGCGTTGAGCGCTGTCGCCCGGGTGGGGCGGACCGGGTGATTCCGACCGGGGAAGTCGGAGCCGGGCGGTGCGGAATTCGGCCGATCGGCCGGCGGCACGGCTCGCGAGGTGGCGGGATTCTCGGTTATTGCGCAGCAAGCGATATCTCGGGGCGGTTCGACAGCTGCGCACCTCAGCGTTGGTAGAGCTGCTCCGTGTCCGGCAGCGCCGTCAGGTCGACCAGAAATTCCGCCAGCCGATCGGTGACCGCTTCCGCGAATCGGCGGCCCTTGTCGCCCGTAGCAGCCTTGGGGTCGCCGACGCCGGTGTCGTCCGTCACCTTGGTCCATTCCCGCGGTGTCCAGGCCCATTTCTCCTGAAAGGCGCGAATCCGAAAGGGTCGGGCGGCGCCGGGGCCGGCCGTCTCGAGCGGTCGGACCAGAGTTGGCGCAATCGAGAGCATCACGCTCGTCTCGAGCTCTCCGGCGTGGTCGCCCGGCTCATCGAAGAACTGCCGCCCATCGGCCACCGCATACCAGTTGACCTGGCTCAGGAAGATTTCCGTTTCGGCCTGGAGTTCCCGGATGATCTGCTTGAAGTCGTTGCCACCGTGGCCGTTCAGGATGACCAGTTTCCGAATCCCGTGCGGTTCGAGGCTCCGGATGATGTCGCCCAGGATGATGGCCTGGGTGCTCGGATTGAGATTGATACAGAGCGGAATGTCCAACTGCCCGGTCTGGACCCCGAACGGGATGGCCGGCAATACCACCGCCCGCCCGCCTTTGGCCCAGGCCTTCCGGGCCGCCTCGAAGGCAATGGCATCGGACTGGATCGTGTCGGTCGCGTAGGGGAGGTGGTGATTATGGGCTTCGGTGGCCCCCCATGGGAGTACCGCAACCTCGTAGCGATTCGCTCGGACGTCGTCCCAGGTCGACGAGGCCAGGTTCCAAGGGCTGGTCATGAGTGCTCCAAGTGGGTCATCGTTGGCATTCCAGGCTCAGGGTAGGCACATTACAGATCTCCTCATTCCCGCGCAAATGAAATACCCAGTCATAACAAATTATGTCGGTGGGGCGGCATCGGACGCGTCGGCGGCGTTGCTCGACGTCCTCGACCCCAGCAGCGGTTCCGTCATCTCCAAGGTGTCGCTGTCGACGGCGGCGGAACTGGATCACGCAGTGCAGACTGCCAAGGTCGCGTTCCGGAAGTGGTCGGCGACGCCCATCAAGGACCGGGTCCAGGTCTTTTTCCGGTACAAGGCGTTGCTCGAACGGGATATCGAGTCGCTCGCGGCGCTGATCGTCGAAGAGAACGGCAAGGTCTTCGCCGAGGCCAAGGCCGAGGTGGAACGGGCCATCGAGTGCGTGGAGTTTGCCTGTTCGCTGCCGCAGCTGGCCTCGGGTGAAATCCTCGAAGTCAGCCGAGGGGTCGACTGCCGGATCGATCGCTGGCCGCTGGGTGTGGTCGCGTCGATTACGCCGTTCAACTTTCCGAGCATGGTACCGCACTGGACGGTGCCTAACGCATTGGCGCTCGGCAACGTGATGATCCTCAAACCTTCCGAGGTGGTGCCGTTGTCCGCGCTCCGGACCGCGGAGCTGCTGGCCGAAGCGGGTCTGCCGGCCGGGGTGTTCAATGTGGTGCAGGGCGGCCGTGAGGTGGTCGAGGGCATTTGCGATCATCCCGACATCGAGGCGATCAGCTTCGTCGGCAGCACGGCCGTGGCCAAGATCGTCTACCGGCGCGGCTCCGCGAACCTCAAGCGGGTGCTGGCGCTGGGCGGTGCCAAGAATCATCTGATCGTAATGCCGGACGCGGATCGCGAAATGGCGGCCGGGAACATCGTCGCGTCGATGGCGGGTTGCGCCGGGCAGCGCTGCATGGCGGCGTCGGTCATGGTGGCCGTCGCGGATACCGATCCGGTGATTGCCCGCATGGTCGAGGTCGCTAAGTCGCTGGTACCGGGCAAGACGCTCGGCCCGGTCATTTCCGCCGAAGCCAAGCGGCGCATCGAAGCGTACATCGCCGAGGCCGAAGCGGCAGGTGCGCAAGTCCTGCTCGATGGTCGCGGTGTCTCGGTGCCGGGCAAAGAAGGGGGCTTCTACGTCGGCCCCACGGTGCTCGACCGTGTCACGCCGGACATGCGGATTGCCCAGGAAGAGGTCTTCGGGCCGGTGCTCGCCATCGTCCGGGCCAAGAATGTCGACGAGGCGCTCGATGTCGAGAACGCTTCGCCCTATGGGAATGCCGCCTCGATCTACACGGAGAGCGGTGGTGTCGCCAAATATGTGGCCTCGAAGGCCCACGCCGGCATGATCGGTGTCAACGTCGGCGTGCCGGTGCCGCGCGAGCCGTTTTCGTTCGGCGGCTGGAACGAATCGAAGTTTGGCGTCGGCGACATCACCGGCCATGGCTCGATCGAGTTCTGGACCAAGAGCCGGAAGACGACCATCAAGTGGCATCGCGAAGCTGGAACCAACTGGATGAGCTGAGAGATAACCATGACTGCCATTGCCCCGCTGACCCTGCCGCCCACCACGCACCGGCCGCGGCCCTATGACGGACCCTCGCGCGCCGAGGTGCTGGCGATGCGGAAGCAGTACCTGCACCCGTCGCTCTTTACGCTCTACCGTGAGCCCCTGATGGTCGTCGAGGGGCACATGCAGTACGTCTGGGACGAGACCGGCAAGCGCTACCTCGACTTCTTCGCGGGCATCGTCACCGTCTCGTGCGGCCACTGCCATCCCAAGATCACGGCGCGCATCAAGGATCAGGTCGACACGCTCCAGCATACGACCACGATCTATCTCCATCCGAACCTGCCGCAGCTGGCCAAGAAGCTGGCGTCGAAGATGCCGCCCGGGCTCGACGTCACGTACTTCGTCAACAGCGGCAGCGAGGCCAACGACCTCGCCGTCTCGATGGCGCGGCTCTACACGGGTAACTACGACGTGGTCGCGGTGCGGAACGCGTATCACGGCGGCTCGCCGTCGAGCGCGGGGCTCACGTCGCACCACACCTGGAAGCATCCGGTACCGCAGAGCTTCGGGGTGCACCACACCGTCAATCCCGATCCGTACCGGAGCCTCTTCCAGGGCACGCCGGAAGAGATCGCGAGCCAGTCGGTACGTGAGCTGCGCGACCTGATCCGCTTCTCTACGCCGGGACAGATCGCCGCCTTCATCTGCGAACCGATCATGGGCGTCGGCGGCGTGACCTCCGCGGCGCCGAATTACTTCAAGGAGGCTTATGCGGCCGTGCGGGAGCATGGCGGCCTCTGCGTGGCTGACGAGGTGCAGACCGGTTTCGGCCGCACCGGTGAGCACTACTGGGGCTTCGAGGGCTTCGGCGTCGTGCCGGACATCGTCACCATGGCAAAGGGGCTCGGCAACGGCCAGACCATCGCCGCGGTGACCACCCGGGCCGAGATCGCGCAGGCGCTGACGCGGCGGACCCACCTCAATACCTTTGCTGGCAACCCGGTATCCTCCGCGGCTGCGCTCGGTGTGCTGGAGGTGATCGACGAGGACGGTCTGCAGGAGAACTCCCGGGTCCAGGGCGCTAGGCTCAAGGCCGGTCTCGAGCGGCTGGTGTCGAC
Source organism: Gemmatimonadales bacterium (assembly GCA_037189525.1). Lineage (GTDB taxonomy): Bacteria > Gemmatimonadota > Gemmatimonadetes > Gemmatimonadales > GWC2-71-9 > SHZU01. The sequence continues at coordinate 38,097 of JBBCJC010000002.1, read as the reverse complement.
CCATCGCCTGGTCGGCGAGGTGCGCGGCAAGGGTCTCATGCTCGGTCTCGACCTCGTGCGCGACCGCGGTACCCGCGAGCCGGCTACGCAGGAGACGCTCGATGTGCTGGACGCGGCCAAGGAGCTGGGCCTGCTGGTCGGGAAAGGTGGCCTTGGCGGGAATGTGCTCCGGATCAAGCCGCCGATGTGCATCACGTCGGCCGACGTCGACTTTGCCCTCGACGTCTTCGATCGCGCGCTGAGCGCGGCCGAGTAATCAGCGCAGCAGGCGGGTCGGCTAGGCTGGACGACTCGCCTGCTCGCCGAGCGGCGTGCCCGCGAGCGGGTCCGAATGGCGGGCCTCGAGTTCGAGCAGGAACTTCTTGCGATCGAGGCCGCCCCCGTAGCCGCGCAGTCCGCCGGCTCGCTCGATGACCCGGTGGCACGGGATGATGATCGAGATCCGATTCTGTCCGTTGGCCAGACCGACGGCGCGCTGTCCGTTGCTGATCCCGAGCCGGTCGGCGATGTCGGCGTAGGCCGTCGTCGTGCCGTAGGGAATCGTCATCAGCGCTGCCCAGACTCGTTCCTGGAAGGGCGTGCCGCGGGTTTCGAGCGGAACGGTGAATTGCTGGCGGGTTCCGGCGAAATACTCGCGCAGTTCGCGCTCGGTGGCGGCGATGATCGGATGCTGATCGAGCCGAGCCGGTCCGAAATCGCGGGTAATCAGACTCAACTGACGATCGATCCGCTGCTCGTTGCCGAACTCGAGCAGGACCAGTCCCTGGTCGACGGTTGCCGCCACCAGCGGACCGATCGGCGTATCGAGCACCCGCAGTACCACCGGGGTCGAGGTCGCGCCGGCGAGTTCGAGCTCGAAGCGGCCGGCGAGGTCTCGGGTCGCCTGATTCATGTCGTACAATGTAGCCCTGGGCCACCTCGGGTGGCACAGCGGAGTCGGACGGGTTCGGTCGTTTACTCGGATCGGAGCGCTGGCCCATGCAACTCGTGACCCTCGATTGGATCATTGTCGCACTCTCGGTCGTCGTGGCGTTCCTGCCGGCCCTGGTGCTGGCTCGACGGGGCGGGTCCGATACGACCGAGTTCTTCGCTTCCGGGCGGGCGGCGCCCTGGTGGCTCATCGGCGTCTCGATGGTCGCCACCACCTTCAGCACCGATACGCCGAACCTCGTGACCAATCTGGTCCGCGAGAACGGTGTCGCCGCGAACTGGGTCTGGTGGGCCTTTCTGCTGACCGGCATGCTGACGGTGTTCTTCTACGCCAAGCTCTGGCGCCGCTCGGGCATGCTGACCGATCTCGAGTTCTACGAGATGCGGTATGCCGGGAAGGCCGCCGTCATGGTGCGCGGCTTCCGCGCCGTCTATCTGGGCCTCTTCTTCAACTGCGTCATCATGGCCTCGGTCAACCTCGCGGCCGTCAAGATCGCCAACATCCTGCTCGGCTGGCCGATCGGCCAGACGCTCCTGATCTGCGCCATCATCAACATCCTGTTTGCCGCGACCGCCGGGCTCTGGGGCGTCATGGTGACGGACATGATCCAGTTCGGGATCGCGATGGTTGGAGCTGTCGCGGCGGCCTACTACGCGCTCCAGCAGCCCGAAGTCGGCGGCCTGGCCGGTCTGGTGACCAGGCTCGACCCGAAGACGCTCAGCTTCCTCCCCGACTTCGGCGACTGGAGCCTCACACTGACCGTGCTGGTGATTCCGCTCACGGTGCAGTGGTGGTCGGTCTGGTATCCCGGTTCGGAGCCGGGCGGTGGCAGCTACGTGGCGCAGCGGATCCTGGCGTCGCGCAGCGAGCGGGACGCGCTGGCCGGCACGTTGTTCTTCAACCTCGCGCATTACGCCATCCGGTCGTGGCCCTGGATCCTGGTCGCGCTGGCTTCGATTCTGGTCTATCCGACGCTCGACGACATTGCTCGCGTCTTTCCCCACGTCGACCGGCAGCTGCTCGGCCATGACATGGCCTATCCCGCCATGCTGCGTTTTCTGCCGGCCGGTGTGCTCGGTTTGATGGTGGCGAGCCTGCTCGCTGCGTACGTATCGACCCTGACGACCCAGCTCAACTGGGGCACTTCGTATCTGGTCCACGACTTTTATCGACGCTTCCTCCAGCCGGGCAAGTCGGAACGCCACTATGTCGCGGTGAGCCGGCTGACGACCGCACTGCTGATGGTGGTCGCCGCGCTGATTACGCTGGTGCTCGATTCAGCCAAAGCCACCTTTGAACTGCTGATGTCGATCGGCGCGGGTACCGGATTGCTCTATCTGCTGCGCTGGTTCTGGTGGCGGATCAATGCCTGGAGCGAAATTGCGGCGATGGTCAGCTCGTTCGTGGTCTCGCTGGCATTCTTCCTTGCCGCCAAGGCGGGGCATGGTGTCGCGCCGCACATCGGACTGATCACCACCGTCGTCATCACCACGGTGGTCTGGGTGCTGGCCACGTTCCTGACCAAACCGGTCGACGATGCCACCCTCGAGCAGTTCTATCGCACCACGCGTCCCGGTGGCCCAGGATGGGCCCGGATCAGAGCGCAGGCGGGTGTGCCGGCCGCGAGCGACAGCCTGCCCCAGGCATTGCTCGGCTGGGTGCTCGGTTGCTCCGCAGTCTACGCGGCGCTGTTCGGCACCGGGAGCGTGCTCTACGGCCGGACCGGACCTGCGCTGTTCTGGGGGGTCGTGCTGCTGGTGAGCGGTACCTGGCTGATTCGCCTCGTATCCAGGTTCTGGGCGGGCGGCTCGACTCGTTAGGCAGGTCAGAGGTACGGTTGTGCCAGCCAGGCAACGCCGTCCCGGAGCCGGATCGGCAGCGGGCGCTGCCGGATCTCCGCCGCTTCGAGATGCCGGGCGCCGGCTCGCTTCCCGGCGACGATGCGCTCGGCCTCGGCGGCAAAGCGCTCGCAATAGCACTCGACCACCTGCTCGAAATTGAGGCGCAGCGACCGCGGGTCCCAGTTGGCCGATCCGATCAGAGTCCAGCCGCCATCGACCACCATCAGCTTGGAATGATCGAACGGGGCAGGGGTCAGCAGCACCCGACAGCCCCCTTCGATGACCCGGAGCAGCTGGGCACCCTGCGCCCATTGGACCAGCCGGAGGTTGCTGCGTTCCGGTAGCAGGATTTCGACGTCGACGCCGCGGAGCGCTGCGACTTGCAGCGCGTCGAGAATGGCGGTGTCCGGCAGAAAGTACGGGGTGACGATCCGGATGCGGTGACGGGCCTGCGCCAGCGCGCCAAGCAGCGTGAGCAGCAGGGCGTCCCCCGACTCGTCGGGGCCGGTGGCCAGGCCCCGTGCCAGGATGCTGCCCCGTTCCTCCAATGCGGGGAACCAGGCGGCGCCGTCGAGCCGCTCGCCGGTGGTGAAACGCCAGTCGAAGGTGAAAGTTTCCTGGAGCTGATGCACGATCGGACCCTGCAGCCGGAAGTGGAGATCCCGGGTCGGCATCGCGGAAGGAAGGGCCAGTACGCAGGCGTCGCGAATATTCATGCCGCCGGAAAACCCGACCCGGCCATCGATCGTCAGGATCTTCCGGTGGCTGCGCAAATTGAAGTACGGATTCGGCAGCGGGAGGAGCGGCGGCAGGAACTGCGCGACCCGGATGCCTCGGCGCCGGAGGTCTTTGACGATCGAGGGTCGGCTGTATCGGGCGCCCACGCCGTCGATCAGGACCCGCACGTCGACCCCGCGCTCGTGCGCCCGCGCCAGCGCGTCGACGAAGCGGCCGCCGATCTGGCCGCGGTCGAAGATGTAAGTGGCGAGCCCGATGCTTCGCTCCGCCTGGTCGATCGCCGCGAGCATGGCGGGATAGGCCTGGTCGCCATCCTCCAGTGCTGCAATGTCGTTGCCGGCAACCAGGGACTCGGGCGCCAGGTTGCCGGTGAGGGTCGCCAGGGGTTGCCACGGGGCCGGTACCGGTGCGCGGAGCGGAGCCGGCACGGCGCGGCCGCCCGGTGACAGCACCATGGCGCGCCGCTCGGCGGTGTGGAGATCGCGGGCTTCACGAATCCGGCCTGCTGCGCGGTGGATCCGGTTGATGCCGAAAAAGAGGTAGATGATCGGCCCGACCATCGGCGCCAGCCAGGCCAGACCGGTCCACCCGATGGCGGCACGCACCTCTTTCTTGGTGAGCAGCACATGCCCCGTCACCAGCGCCGCGCCGGCGATGTGACCCATGGTGAGCAGCGCTTCGGGGGACGGGAAATACATGACGCTGGCGCTTGCGGCTGATAGTCGGGAACGTACACTTCGGATCTTGGATTGGATACCCCGTTCGACTCCGTGCAGATGAGCGTCCATTGCCTGTGACCATTGCGCCCGGCTCCTCCCCTCCACCGGCGGTCGAACTCGTCCGGGTCCGCAAGAGCTATGGAGCCATCCCGGCCGTCGACGGGGTCGACCTCCGGATCGAAGAAGGCGAGTTCTTTTCGATGCTGGGTCCCTCGGGCTGCGGCAAGACGACGACGCTCCGACTGATTGCCGGGCTCGAAACCCCCGACCAGGGCGGCGGTGACATCCGGATTGCCGGCCGCTCGGTTGCGGACCTTCGCCCGTATCAGCGCGGCATCGGGATGGTCTTCCAGACCTACGCCCTCTTTCCGCATCTCGATGTCGAACGCAACGTCGGCTTCGGATTGACCCAGCAGAAGGTCGCCGCGGCCACGATTGCCGAACGGGTCGGACGGGCGCTCGAGCTGGTCCGGCTCGACCCGGTACGGTACCGCCGCCGCCGGCCGGCCGAGCTGTCGGGCGGCCAGCGGCAGCGGGTGGCGCTGGCCCGGGCGCTCGTGCTCGAGCCTCGGATCCTGCTGCTCGACGAGCCGCTCGGCGCGCTCGATCTCAAGCTGCGCAAAGAGATGCAACTCGAACTCAAAGCCCTCAATCGCTCGCTGGGCATCACGTTCGTCTACGTGACCCATGACCAGGAAGAGGCGCTGGCGATGTCCGATCGGATCGCGGTGATGGACCACGCCCGGGTGGCCCAGTTGGGAACGCCGGCGGAGGTCTACGAGAATCCGCGAACCGCGTTCGTGGCCTCATTCATCGGCGAATCCAACTTCGTTCGGGGCGCGATCCGGCAGCTCAACGGCGCCGGCGCCGAGGTCGAGGGCTCCGAAGGCGCGTTCATCGTTCCGGTACCGGCCAACGCGCGCCCGGGTGATACCATCGAGATCGCCGTGCGTCCGGAATGGATGGATCTCTTCCCGCCCGATGCCGTGCCCCCGGGCGAGAACCGCCTGCTCGGCACCATCGCCGAGGTGATCTATCTGGGCGAGACGATCCACGTGCTGGTGGCACTGGAGGGCGGGCGACCGGTCCGGGTCGCGCTCCGCAACGAAGGCCAGCTGGGCAATCCAATTCCCTGGCAACGGGGGCAACGGGTGGCGGTGGCCTGGCGTCCCGACGATTGCCAGGTGCTGGAGTCCACGGCGTGACGCTGTTCGGGCGCCTTTCCCGCCGGCCCGAACGAGTCGGTCCGTTGCTGGCGACACCGGGCCTGCTCTGGCTGGCCATCTTCTTTGCGGTGCCGCTCGTTCTGATCGTCGGCTTCAGTCTGATGGAGCGCGGTCTCTACGGCGGTGTCGAACCCGGTTTTACCCTGGAGCACTATCGGCGCTTCGTCGATCCGCTCTATCTCGGTATCGTCGGGCGGACCATCTGGTGGGCTTTGATCTGCACCGTCGTGTCGCTGCTGATCGGGTATCCGATTGCCTTCGTGATTGCGCGGGCAATCCGATGGCGCCGGCTGCTGCTCTTTCTCGTCATCCTGCCCTTCTGGACCAGCTTTCTGGTCCGGATGTTCGCGATGATTTTTCTGTTGCGCGACACCGGCTTCATCAATGGTGTGCTGCTGTCGCTTGGTGTGATCGACACGCCGCTGACGCTCCTGTACACACCCGGAGCCGTGCTGGCGGGGCTGGTCTACGGCTTCCTGCCGCTCATGGTCCTGCCGATCTACGCCTCGCTGGAAAAGCTCGACGATACGCTGCTCGAGGCTGCTGAAACGCTGGGCGCGAGTCCGGCGGCCCGGTTCTTTCACGTCGTGCTGCCGCTTTCGATGCCCGGGGTGATTGCGGGCTGTCTGCTGACCTTCATTCCGGCGCTGGGGTCGTTCGTGACGTCCGACCTGCTGGGCGGCGCCAAGCACGCCATGATCGGCAATCTGATCCAGAATCAGTTCGGGGCCGCGAGAAACTGGCCGTTCGGTTCCGCGGCGGCGCTGGTCGTGATGCTGGCGGTCCTGCTCGCCGTCGTGCTCTATCTGCGCCGGCGCGATGCCGTGCCTTCGGTGGGGCCATGAAGCGGCGGATTCCCCGATGGGTTTCGGCGCTCGCGCTGGTCGGGTTCGTCTTTCTGCACGCGCCGCTTGCCGCGCTGATCGTCTTTTCGTTCAACGATTCGAAGTTTTCCGCCAGCTGGACCGGCTTTACGCTGGCCTGGTATCGCGACCTGCTGGGTCGTGGCGACATCCTTGCCGGTCTCGGCCGCAGCGTCGCGGTCGCGCTGGTGGCGACGGTCATCTCGACTGTGCTCGGTACGTTGCTCGCCATGGCATTGGCGCGTCATCGGTGGCGTGGCCGTCGCGCCGCCGAAAGTCTGCTCTATCTGCCGCTCGTGACGCCCGAGATCATCATGGGCATCGCGCTGCTCGGTCTCTTTGCCTTTGCCGGCGTACCGCTCGGTGTCGGAACCATCACCGTGGCGCACATCACCTTCTGCGTACCGTTCGTGGCAGTCGTGGTTGGCGCCCGGCTCCGGGGAATGGACCGCCACCTCGAAGAGGCCGCGATGATGCTGGGGGCCGACGAGTGGTCCGCCTTTCGGCGGGTGACCCTGCCGGCTCTGATGCCGGGCATCATTGCCGGCGCGCTGCTCGCGTTTACCCTGTCGTTCGACGACTATATCATCACCTCTTTCGTGTCCGGGGCCGGGTCGTCCACCCTCCCGGTCGTGATCTATGGCATGGCTCGGCGCAACATCGAGCCGACCATTAACGCCGTCAGTACCATCATCGTGGTGGCGACGGCCGGTCTGCTCTATCTTGCCGAGCGCGTCCGGACGCGTGCGACCAGAGACCCCGTGATGTCCGGAGACCGTTTGTGACGATACCTCGCCGGACGTTCGTAGACCGGATGGCCCAGGCCGGCGTCGGCCTGGGGATGTGGAGCGCAATGCTGGATCCCAGATTGGCGGCAGCACAGGACGGCGGCCTCGCGCCGGCCGAGTTTCCCGGAGTGAGAGAGGCGGCGTATCTCAACCACGCGGCGTCCTCACCGTTGCCGCGCCGTTCCGCCGCCGCGGTCTCGACCTATCTGACCAACCGCCAGGAAGTCCATCGGCTCTACCAGGCCGGGGCACAGGACTACGACGCGACTCCGTTGCGGGAAAAGCTGAGCCGCCTGCTCGGTGCGCCGGTCGAGTCGCTCACCTTCGTTCCGACGACCAGCGATGGGATCGTCTCCGCCGTCAACGGGATCGACTGGCAGCCCGGCGACAACGTGGTCTGCCCCGCCAATGACTATCCGGGCGTCATCTACGCCGCGCTCGATCTGGCGCGGCGTGGGGTCGAGGTGCGCCAGGTCCCGGTCGATACGCATCTCGATCTCGGCCAGGTGCTCGGGCAGATCGATGGACGGACCCGCGCGGTCCTGGTGAGCCATGTCCATTGGCAGAACGGCCACCGGATAGATCTGGCACAGCTGGGCTCCGCCTGCCGAGCTGCCGGAGCGCTGTCGATCGTCGATGCGATCCAGAGCGTCGGGGCGACACCGATCGATCTCCGTACCGCCGGCGTCGATATTCTCGTGGCCGGCGGCTACAAGTGGCTGATGGGGATGCCAGGCGCCGCGGTGCTCTATGTGGCTCCGGAACGGTTGCCCACCATCCGGCCCGACCGCGCCGGCTGGATGAGCATGACGACCTCCGTTTTCGGCCGTCCGACCATTGCCTGGAAGCCGGATGCATCCCGTTTCCAGGTGGGCGGGCAGGCTGACCCCGCGCTCGTGGCGCTCGATCAGTCGGTCGAGCTCCTGCTCGAAATCGGAGTACCGGTCATCGAACGGCACGTGAAGAGCCTGCTCGATCGCCTGCTTGCCGGGCTGCCGGACACCGGTCTCCGATGCCTGTCCAATCTGGCGCCCGAGAGCCGCTCGACCCTGGTCTGCCTGACCACTGGCGATCGGGATCGGGATACGGCCTTGACCCGTGGCCTGGTGGCGCGCGGGGTGATCGTAGCGCACCGCGGGCCGGGGATCCGGGTTGCGCCGCATCTGCACAGTCGCCCTCGAGACATCGACCGCCTGCTGACGGAGTCCCGTGCCATTCTTCGATCGATCTGACCGGACCCTGCCACGGCGCGACTTCCTCCAGAGCGCCGCGGCAGCCGCTCTCGGGTCGTCCGCGGCGGCGGCATTGTTAGGCGCTTGCGGGAAAGCGGCGCCCCGCGATTTCTCGGGCGACCTGGGGCCGATCGAGAAACGGCTCAATCTCTATCTCTGGTCGGATTATCTGGCGCCCGACACGATTTCGCGGTTCGAGTCCGAGCATGGCGTCGAAGTGTCGCTCGATACCTACGAAAGCAACGAAGAGCTGGCGGCCAAACTCCTGGCCGGAGCCACGGGATACGATCTGGCGCTTCCGGCCACGTACCTCTTCCCGCTGTTGCTCGGTCGGGACCTGATTGCGCCGCTCAACCGGCGGTACCTGAGCAACCTGGGCAATCTGGCGCCGCTCTTTGCCGACCCGGTCTGGGACGCGGGTGGGGTGCACTCCGTTCCCTGGGGATGGGGAACCACCGGCATTGCCTACCGCAAGGACCGGCTCCCGTCGGCGCCGGACAGCTGGGGCGTGTTTCACGACGCCACTTATCGCGGCAAGATGACGATGCTCGACGACGTGCGCGACGTGATCGGCTGCTTCCTCCGCTATCGCGGGCGCTCGATCAACTCGGTCGATCCGGGCGAACTGGCCGACGCCAAGCGGGACGCGCTGGCGGCCAAGCCCAATCTCCGCGCCTATGCCTCGGCGCCGGTCAAAAGCCAGCTCATCGCGGGTGATATCTGGCTGGCTCAGCTCTGGAGCGGTGACGCCGCGCAGGCCATGGCCGAGCAACCTGAGATCGGGTTCGTGGTGCCGAAGGAGGGGAGCATGATCTTCGCGGATGCGCTGGTGGTGCTCCGGACCGCGCCCCATCCGAGAGCTGCGCACGCTTTCATCGACTACATCCTCCGGCCCGAAGTGGCGGCGGCCATTGCGGACGCGACCGGATACGGGACGCCGAACCAGGCGGCGCAGGCGTTGACCCGCCTCGCCCCGCCGTATCCCTCGGCGGCGGAGCTGGAGCGACTGGAGTATCAGCGCGATCTGGGGGAGGGGGTCGAGCTCTGGGACCGGATCTGGACCGAGATCAAGGCGGCCTGACCAGCCGGGCCGGTTCAGGCTAACTGGTTGCCACTATAAGGCTTACAGGTTAACTTGGTAGTCTGTCCCGCACTTGGACCTGACTTATGCTGGAACCGATCGGACGCGTGTTCGCCTTTCTGGGCGCCGCCGGCATCCTCTTCGCGCTGACCTTCGTCACCCTGCTGGTCGGGGTGCTCGTCCACGCCATGGCTGCACTGATGGCTGGTCCCATCGTCGACAAGATGGTCAAGGAAAAGTCCTAAGACGGCAGTTCCTCGGCTTCGTCCACCGGGGTTTCAGGCGTCCTCGCGGCTTTGAGCGCGCCTTCGAGGTTCGTCTTGAGGGCCATGAATCCCTCGCGCAAGCCCCGAACGCGCATCTGCACTGCCCCCGAACGGCGGGCCAGCGTGGCCATCACCCCGAGTGAGTCGGCGACGCCGGATTCGCCCACCCCCTGCGCGGCCGCTTTCATTTCATCGAGCATCCGAGCCAATCGGCGGGTCTGAGATTCGTCCATCCGGAGCGATGCCAGCTCTTCGATCAGGCGATGGATCTGATCGAATTTCGGGGGGAAGGTCTCGAGTACGGCCAGGGTGGCGAGTTGTCGGGAGCTGAGCTTGACCGCCATGTTCCGTCCAGTGACTGAATTCGCCCGAAACTTAACCCTTGGCTCAACGTTGGGTGCCGGGCGCGCGTATTAGATAATCTGGTCTGTGGGGCGATCCCGGGGTTTTGGGGTTCGCGTTTCATCTTTTCGGCGTGCGGGTACAACTGATGGTCCTCTCCGATCTTTCCATCAAGCGCCCGGTCCTCGCGACCATGATGAGTCTGGCGCTCGTCCTGTTTGGCGTCATCGGGTATCAGAAACTGAGCGTTCGGGAGTACCCGGACGTCGATCCGCCCATCGTTTCGGTCAACGTTACGCTTCGTGGTGCCAATCCCCGGGTCATGGAATCTGCCGTGACCGACGTGCTCGAGGAGCAGTTGTCCTCGGCCGAAGGGCTCCGGACCATGACCAGCGTGAGTTCCGAGCAGCAGTCCAACATCACCCTCGAATTCAATCTCGGCCGCGATATCGAACTGGCCGCCCAGGACGTCCGGGACCTGGTGTCCCGAGTGCGCGGGCGCCTGCCGGAAGAGATCCTCGAGCCGGTGGTGTCGAAACAGGACTCCGACTCGCGGCCGATCATGTTCATCACCCTCCGGGGTGAGAATTACAATCTGCTCCAGCTCACCGACATTGCGGACCGCTATGTCAAGACGCCGCTGCAGACCGTGCCGGGCGTCGGCCGGATCGACATCCGCGGCGAGCGGCGGTACTCGATGCGGATCTGGCTCAAGGCGTCGGAACTGGCCGCGCGCGGGCTGACTACGAGCGACGTGATGTCGGCGATCCAGAGCCGCAACGTGGAAATCCCGGCCGGCCGGATCGAGTCGCAGCAGCGCGAATTCAGCATCCGGTCGATGGGTGAGCTCAAGACGCCGGAGGAGTTTGCCGGGCTCGTCGTGGCCAACATGAACGGCCAGCTGGTCAAGTTGGGCGACGTGGCGCGAGTGGAACTTGGGCCGGAGGACGACCGAAGCCGGTTCCGCTTCAATGGCACTCCGGCTGTCGGGGTCGCCATCGTACGCCAGTCGAAATCCAACCTGGTCGAGCTCTCGGACGGCGTCCGTGCCATGGTTCCGGAGATCGAGTCGCGTTTGCCCCCCGGGATCGAGCTGACCATCGGCTACGACAACTCGATCTACGTCAAGCGTTCGATTCTGGAAGCCCAGGAAACTCTGGTCATCACGGGCGTTCTCGTGATCCTGATCATCTTCGTCTTCCTGCGCAACTTGCGGGCGACCATCATTCCGGGTCTCGCGATTCCGACATCCATCATCGGCGCCTTTGCGGTGATGTACTTCCTGGATTTCTCGATCAACAATCTGACGCTGCTCGCGATGATCCTGGCGATCGGTATCGTCGTCGACGACGCGATCATCGTGCTCGAGAACGCATACAGACGCCAGGAGGAGCTCAACGAACCTCCGGATGTCGCGGCCATGAAGGGCACCCGCGAAATCGCCTTTGCCGTCATCGCGACGACGGCATCGCTGATTGCCGTATTTACTCCGCTCGCCTTTCTGGAAGGGGCAACGGGCCGGCTCTTCAACGAGTTCGGTATCACGGTGGCCGTCGCGGTCGGGTTCTCGGGGTTCGTCGCGCTGACGCTGACCCCGATGCTCTGCGCCAAGATCCTTCGGGTCAAACACAATCACGGCCCGCTCTTCCAGGCGTTCGAGCGGGGCTTCAACAGCCTCGCGGCCGGCTATCAGCGGACGCTCGCGTTTGCGCTGGGCCGCCGCAGTCTCGTGCTCGGCGGCGTGGCGGTCACGCTGGTGCTGGCGTTCTTCGTGTTCCGCGGTCTCAAGACCGAGTTCGTGCCGCCGGAGGATCGCGGCATGATGACGATCAATATCGTGGCTCCGGAAGGGTCGTCGATCCATTACACCGATGAGTATCAGCGTCAGGTGGAGCAGATCGTCGGCGCGGTTCCCGAGGTGTCGACCATGAACAGCATGGTGGCGTTCGGGGGCGGTGGTGGCGGACGCGTCAACGCCGGGATGGTGTTCGTGCGCTTTACCGATTGGTCGGATCGGGAGCGCAGCGTGCAGGATGTGATCCAGGAGCTGCAGCCCAAACTGGGCGCGGTGCCCGGGGTGCTTGCCTTTGCCAGTAATCCGCCCGCCTTCGGCGGGTGGGGGCAGCCGGTGCAGTTCGTGGTGCGTCACCCCGATTTCGATTCGCTCGTGGTGGCGATGGATACGCTGCTCACGCGGGCGCGGCAGATCAGCGGGCTGATCAACGTCGATACCGACTTGCGGGTCAACAAGCCCGAGCTGACCGTGTCCTACGAGCGGGACCGGATGGAAGACCTCGGCGTGCCGGTGCGCGACGTGGCCAATACGATGCAGGCGCTGCTCGGTGGGCAGCGGATCAGCACCTTCACCATGAACAACAAGTTGTACGACGTCATGATCCAGCTCGATCCGGAAGCGCGCGCTACGCCGGCGGCGATGTCGGATCTGACGGTGCGTGGTCGGGGCGGGCAGCTGATCAAGCTCGACCAAGTTGCCCGGGTGGCCGAGAATGTCGGTCCGCGCCAGCTCAACCACTTCGATCGGGTCCGGGCGGCCACCATGACGGCCAGTCTGGCGCCCAACTTCACGCTCGGTGAGGCGCTCGACTCGCTGCGCCTCCTCGCCGCCGAGGTACTGCCGACCGGTTCGTCGGTGGCGCTGGCGGGGGAATCGCGCGAACTCGAGGAGAGCGGCAGCGCGCTCTACTTCGTGTTCATTCTGTCGCTGGTGATCGTATTCATGGTGCTGGCGTCGCAGTTCGAGTCGCTGGTCCATCCCTTTACCGTGCTGCTCGCCGTGCCGCCGGCGGTGACCGGCGCCATCTTCACTCTCTTCGTCGCGGGCTCCACGATCAATCTGTACAGTCAGATCGGGATGATCCTGCTGATCGGTCTCGTGACCAAGAACTCGATTCTTCTGGTGGAATACACCAATCAGTTGCGGGAGCAGGGCCTTGCAACCGGCGCGGCGCTGCTCGAGTCGGCGCGCATCCGTCTTCGTCCGATTCTGATGACGTCGGTTGCTGCGGCGGCCGGCGCGATTCCGATCGCACTCGGCCTTGGCGCCGGTGCCGCCAGCCGGCGGCCGCTCGGGTATGCCATCGTCGGCGGCGTGATGTTCTCGATGGTGCTGACGCTCTATCTCGTGCCGGTGGTGTACTCGCTGCTCGATCAGGCCCTGGCCCGTTCGCGGAAGCCCGCGGCCGAACCGGTTCCGGCAGTGTCCGGGGAGGCTCGATGATCGCAGCAGTACTGCTCGGCCTTGCAGTCGTCTCGGCCGATTCACTGCCCAGCGTAACGCTGGCAGAGGCGATTCGTCGCGCCACCCGCCTCGATCCGAACTATGTGGCGGCGGTCGGTCAGGTCAACACCGCGGAGTGGGCCCGGAAGGCGGCATTCACGACGTTCGTCTCGCCGTCGCTGTCGGTTGCTACGGATCTGACCACCTTTTCGGTGGAGCAGTTCAATATCGGTATCGGCCGGCCGGCCAAGACCACCGTCAATGCCCGGGTCGACGCCCGCTACGAACTCTTTACCGGCGGCCGGAAGACGGCGGACTATCGCCGGCTCGGCGCCGAACTCGATGTGGCGCGGGCCAACGAACAGCAGCGGCTGTTCCTCACGGCCTTGGGCACCGAGCGCGACTACTACGCCGTGCTGAGCGGACGGGAGCTGCTGGATGTGGCCCGTCAGCGTCTGTCGCGTGCGCAGGAACAGCTGGTGGTGGCCCGCGCGCGGGTCGTCAGCGGCGCGGTGGTCCAGACCGATTCGCTCCAGATCCTGCTCGAGGTCAACCGGGCCCAGGTCGCGCTGCTGCGGGAAGAGGCCAATCTGGTGGTGGCCCGCTTGCAGCTCGGCCGGCGGATCGGACAGCGGGGTGCGGTCGATGCGGCGCCGCTCGATGCCTCGCTGCCCTCGGAGTTGCCGCTCACGATATCGTCCGCGCTGGCGCTGGCCTTGGAACAGGGGCCGGAGTATCGGATGGCGCGCGGGAACGAGCGGGCAGCCGAGGCGCTGGTGCGCGCCCGGAACGCGTCTTACTTCCCGCAGGCCAATCTGATCGGGTCGTACACCAAGTTTGGCGATGCCTTTCCGCCGACGGGTATCGACCGGGCCTCGGTTGCTCTGCAGGTGTCCCTGCCGCTCTGGGACAACCTGAACCGGGAAACCAACATTCGCCGGGCCCGCGCCGCGCAGGACATTGCCCGTGCCGTGCGCGAGGACCTCGAGCGGGCCGCCGAGGCCGACATTACCGAAGCCTATGAGGCCCATCGGACCGCCCGGGTGGCGAGCCGTTATGCGGAGCAAGGGGTTCGGGTGGCCGAGGAGAATTACCGGGTGCAGCAGGCGCGCTACCGCGCCGGGGCCAGCACCATTCTGGACCTGCTCGATGCGCAGAGCCAGCTGACCGAGGCTCAGGCGGAACTGGTGCAGTCGCGCTACGCGACGCGTCTGGCGCAGGCGGGGCTCGAAGTGCTGATCGGCCGTCGATTTACCGAGATCGGGGAATAGTGTGAAAGCATATTGGCTGCTGTTACCCGTGGCGCTGGTCGCGGCGGGCTGTAAGGACGAAGCACCCGCGGCGACGAGAGCCGGAGCGGGGCGTCCCGTGCCGGTCGAGGTGGTGCCCGCGCGGACCGAAACCGTGATCGATGCCATCACGGCGACCGGTCAGGTCGAAGCGTTGCAGTCGATCGAGCTGCGTCCCGATGTCGACGGACGCCTGGTCGAGATCTTCGTCCACGAAGGCGCCGCGGTGGCTGCGGGCGCCCCGCTGTTCAAGGTCGACGACGTCGAGCTCAAGGCGCAGGTGGCCCAGGCCGAGGCCAATCGCGACCTGGCGGAGCAGGCGCTGACCCGGACCAATCAGCTGTTGACCGAAAAGGCCGCTGCGCAGGCCGACGTCGAACGCGCCGAGGCCAGTGCGCGAAGCGCGCGGGCCGCACTCGAATTGCTCAAGGTCCGGCTCGATCGGACCGTGGTTCGGGCCCCGTGGGCAGGGATTGCGGGCGCGCGTTTCGTCAGCGTCGGGGACTATGTCACCCAGAGCTCCCGTCTCATCACCCTGCAGACCATCTCGCCTCAGCGCGCCGCCTTTCAGATTCCGGAGCGGTATGCCGAGCGGCTCAAGGTCGGGCAGACGGTCACGTTCAACGTGGCCGCGCTCCAGGGCCGGGCGTTCACCGGCCGGGTCGATTTCGTCGATCCGCAGGTTCAGTTGCCGGCCCGGACCATTACCGTCAAGGCGGTCGTGCCGAACCCGCGGCGGGAGCTCGCGGCCGGCATGTTCATCGAAGTCCGGCTCGAGACGACTCGGCGCGAGAATGCCGTGGTGGTGCCGGAGGAGGCCGTCCTGGCGTTGCCGCGCGGCACCGTCATCTGGGTCATCAACGGCGACAAGCCCGAGCAACGCGAGGTGACGCTCGGGGTTCGGTCGCCGGGGTCGGTGGAGATCCTGACCGGTATCAGTGCCGGCGACCGCGTGGTCGTCGGTGGGGCGGAACGGTTGACACCGCAGTCGACGCTGGTGGTCACCGAGCGTCCGGTGCAGACCGTGGTGCCGGCCCGGCAATGACACAGTCGGTTGGTGTCTTCGTCGGCAGCTTGCGGCGCGGTTCGTATACCCGCCAGGTGGCCCATGTGCTGGCGGAGCTGGCGCCGAGCAGTTTGTCGTTGGAGATCATCGAGATCGGGCAGCTGCCGCTCTACAATCCCGATCTCGACGGAGACGATCCGCCAGCTGCGTGGACGGCCTTTCGCTCCCGGGTCAAGGCGCTCGATGCCCTCCTGTTCGTGACTCCCGAATACAATCGGTCCATCCCGGCGCCGCTCAAGAATGCGCTCGATGTCGGGTCGCGTCCGTCCAAGAAGAGTGTCTGGGACGGTAAGCCCGGAGCGGTCGTCAGTGTCTCGCCTGGTGCGGTGGGCGGGTTTGGTGCGCATCACCACCTCCGGCAGGTGCTCGCGCATCTCAATGTGTCGACGCTGGCGCAGCCCGAGATCTATCTGGGCGGCGTGGCCGACCTCCTGGACGAATCCGGGGCCCTGGTCAAGGATTCGACGCGCGCCTTCCTGACCAAGTTTCTCGTCACCTTCGCAGCCTGGATCGAACGGAACCCGGCGCCGGCCCGCTCGTGACATCCGGGGGCCCGGCTGGCGGACCCCTGGCCGCTACGCAATGGGTGTCATCACACCTAAACTATTGATTTTTGCTCACTTAGGTGTTACTGTGTACCGTTGCGACACGGTACGACCATTTCCGCATGTATGCCACAACCAAGCCGAACATGATGCAGGGGCGCGGCCGATAGGCTGAGCCCCTTGTTTTGCTGGTCGCACAGGCAGCTGGAAGTTTCCGTTCGGAACATGTCCCAATCAGGCAGTAAATGCATCGTGAGGCACTGCTCACGAACAACACGTAGTCGGTTCGTACGGCTTGTCCGCATCCGATTACAACAACAATGAGGGTTTGGAAATGCGTACGACCGGCACCGTGAAGTGGTTCAACGACGCGAAGGGCTTTGGCTTCATCACCCCCGAGAACGGCCAGAAGGATTGCTTCGTGCATCATTCGGCGATTCAGTCGCAGGGGTTCCGTTCGCTCGCCGAAGGTGAGCGGGTGGAGTTCGACATCGTCCAGGGCGCCAAGGGCCCGGCCGCCGAGAACGTCACCAAGATCTGACGCTCGGCTTCATGGTGAAAGCGGCCGGCCCGTCATCAGATGGGCCGGCCGCTTCATTTTTGCCGGGCGTGCCGTTGCTGCGGACCTGGCCTCAGGGCTCGTCGCCGAGAGCTTTGCGATATCGGACCATCTCGGGCTGATAGCCGAGCCGGTCGTACACGGCGCGGGCGACTTCGTTCGCGGCAAAGACGTTGAGCGTGAGCGACCGGTAGCCGCGCGACGCTGCCCAGCTTTCCGCCGCGCCGACGAGCGCTTTGCCGATGCCGCGGCCCGCGGCGTCGACCTCGACCGCCAGCACTTCGATGTGACCGTGTGGTTCGGCCGTGAAGAAATCGACTCGGCTGGTGACGAAGATGTAGCCGCGCGGGGCGTGGTCCGCTTCGGCCACCAGGAGTAGGGTCCCCGGGTCGGGCTGCCGGAGCGCGGCCAGGATGGCGGGATGATCGGCAACGTCGATTTCACGGGCCGTCCGCCAGCCGGGCAGCGGAAAGGCGGCCAGGCGCCAGGTGAGTCCCAGCAGAAAGGACTCGTCGTCGGGGCGCGCCGGACGCAGCGTGAGGCTCGGGGAGCCGTCGGACTGCGGCTCCCCGGATCGGGTGGAGTGGTTCACCTGGTCAGTGCTCGAGGGAATAGCCGGATTCGCCGTCGCGGGTCCGGAGTTCGGTGGCGCCGCCGCGCATCTGGCCGCCCCGGAAATCGAAATGATGATCCGGCAGAAGGCGATCGCCCAGGCGCTTGGGATGCACGGCGCGCAGCTGGGTCATCAGGATCGTGGCGCCCACCTCCGAGGCGGGCAGCCAGGTGCCCGCCTCGATCTCGGGATAGAGGTGTGAATACTCCGGGCGCAGCCGGGCTTCGCGGATGATAGTCATGGCGCTGATCATGTCACGACGACGTTGATGAGGCGATCCGGAACGTAGATCACCTTCTTCACCTCTTTACCCTCCAGGAACTTCTTGAGGGTATCGTCGTTTTTGACTCGCTGCAAGACCACGTCTTGGGAAGCCCCGCGTCCGGCCCGAACGGTCGATCGCGTCTTGCCGTTGATCTGGACCGCAATCGCCACCACGGAGTCGATCGTGAGCGCCTCTTCCCAGGTCGGCCATGCGGCATCGAACACCGAGGTGTCATAGCCCAGCCGGCTCCAGCACTCCTCCGCGAAATGCGGAGCAAACGGCGCCACCATGATGACCATGTCTTTGACGATCTGCCGTTCGGAGCAGTTCGTCTCCCGCAGGGTATTGAGCAGCTCCATCAGCGCGGCAATCGCCGTGTTGTAGCCCAGCGTCTCGAGATCCTGCGTGACCTTTTTCTTGGTCGCATGCCACTTGATCACGACGTCGTGATGCAGTTCGACCCCGGCCAGCGTCTTGCCTTCGGACTGGCCGACCAGGTCCCAGAGCCGCTCCAGGAATCGGCGCGGCCCGGCCAGGCCGGCATCGCGGAAGTCGCCGCCCTCCTCGAAAGGCCCCAGGAACATCAGGAAGAGCCTGAGGGTGTCGACCCCCCACTTGGCGATGTACTCGTCGGGGTTGACCACATTCCCCTTCGACTTCGACATCTTGGCGCCTTCCTTGATGATGAGCCCATGGGCCCGGAAGCGCCGGAACGGTTCGTCGAAATGCAGAAACCCCTGGTCGTGCAGCACCATTGCGATGAAGCGCGAGTAGAGCAGGTGGAGCAGCGCGTGCTCGTTCCCGCCGATATACGTGGCGACCGGCGCCCAGCGGCGGACCCGCTCCGGATGGAACGGCTTGTCGGCCACGTCGGTCGAGAGGTAGCGCAGGTAGTACCAGGCCGAGTCGAGGAAGACGTCGGACACGTCGGTTTCGCGCCGGCCTTCCTTGCCGCAGGTGGGGCAGGGCGCGTGGTACCACTCCTTGTGGCGCGCCAGCGGCGAGACGCCCGAATCGTCGGGGCGGAAGTCCTCGAGTTCGGGCAGCAGGACCGGCAGGTCTTTCTCAGGTACCGGGACCGGGCCGCAGTCGTCGCAATAGATGATCGGGATCGGCGGACCCCAGTAGCGCTGCCGGGAGATGCACCAGTCGTGCAGCCGGAAGTTGACTACGCCCTTGCCCAGCTGGCGCTCCTCCAGCCAGGCGACGATAGCGGCGCCGCCGTCGGCAATGGACTTCCCGTCGAAGCTGCCGGAGTTGACCAGCCGAGTGCCGTCGGTGACGGTCAGGGCCTCGTCGAGCGGCGTGTCCGCGGTCTCGCCTTCACTCGCAATGACGCGGACGATCGACAGGCCGAATTTCCGGGCAAACTCGAAGTCGCGCTGATCGTGTCCGGGGACGGCCATGATGGCGCCGGTGCCGTACTCCATCAGGACGTAGTCGGCAATCCAAATCGGAATCGCCTGGCCGTTGACCGGGTTGGTAGCGTAGGAGCCGGTGAATGCCCCGGTCTTGTCCTTGTCGCCCACCTTGCGGCTGACCACGTCTTTGGCAGCGGCTGCCTTGCGATAGGCATCAACGGTGGCGCGCTCCGCGTCCGTGGTTAGCGCATCGACCAGCGGATGCTCCGGAGCCAGCACCATGAAGGTGGCGCCGAACAGCGTATCCGGCCGGGTGGTGAAGACCGTGAGCGGTCCGGCCTCCGTCGCGAAGTTGATTTCCGCGCCGGTGCTCCGCCCGATCCAGTTCCGCTGGGCGGTCGTGGTGGTGGCCGACCAGTCCATCTTGGTCGGGTCGTCCAGGTTGTTGAGCAGCCGTTCCGCGTAATCCGTGATCCGGAAGAACCACTGCTCCAGGAAGCGCTGCTCGACGGCGGTGCCGCAGCGTTCGCAGAAGCCCCCCTCGACCTGTTCGTTGGCCAGGACCGTCTTGCAGTTGGGGCACCAGTTGACCGCGCCCGCCTTTTTATAGGCCTTCCCGGCGTGGAACAGCTGCAGGAAGATCCACTGGGTCCAGCGGTAGTAATCGGGGTCCGTGGTCGAGAGCGAGTGCGACCAGTCGAACATCCCCCCCAGCGCCGTCAGCTGCCGGGTGAAGTTCTTGATGTTCTTGGGAATCAGGACGCCCGGATGGGTTCCCACCTTGAGGGCGTAATTCTCGCTGTGGATTCCGAAGGCGTCGAACCCGATCGGTTCGAAGACGTCGTGGCCCCGGAGCCGCATGAAGCGGCCGTAGACGTCACTGCCGGTAAAGGCATAAAAATTCCCCACATGGAGCCCCTCGGCCGAGGGGTAGGGGAACATCATCAGGTTGAAGAACGGGCGTTCTGCCCGGTCCAGGTCCGGTTCGTTGGTCCGGCGCTCGGCCCAGAGGCGCTGCCATTTGGGCTCGATCGTTTCGGGTGCGTAGGTCATGGCAGAATAAAAGACGGATGGCCCGGCAGGTGGAAGGAGGTTCGCCAACCGGGCCGCCGCCAACAGGATGGAGCCGGGCGGGGGGCCGGCGTACCTTACACCTATGGCATCGCTTCATCCCTTGGCGCGTCGGATCCGCCTGGCCGGGCTCGGCGTGGTGGTCGTGCTGGCGGCCGTAGTCTGGCTGCTGCTCGAAATCGGCGACGCGTGGCCCACCTGGGTTGCGCTGCTGGTCTTTCTGGTCTCCGCCCTGGTGGCGATCTGGCTGGTCGACCAGTGGTTCCGCCGGGTCCTGATCGAACCGTTGTCGGCAACCGAGAAGGTGGCTCTCAGGGTCTCCAAGGGCGACTTGCGGGTTACCGAAGGCCAGATCCTGGCCGTTGGCGGTGGGCCGCTGACCGACTCGCTGCGCCTGATGGTGCATGAGTTGCGGCGGTTGGCCGACGCCGTGCGCGCCTCGGCGCGGGAGTCGAGCCAGTTGTCCGACGAGATATCGCAGGCCGTCCATCAGGTCATGGGGACGACCGAGAGCGTGGCGACCACGACCTCGGACCTGACCGATCGGGCCATCGCCCAGGCGACCCTGATCCGGAGTGTCGCGGACGATGCCGGCCGGATCCTGTCGATTGCGCAGGAAGTGGCCGCTGCCGCGCATCGGACCGCGGAACGGAACTCCGAACTGGTGGCGCTGGCCCGGACCCATCAGGAGCGCTTGGGCCAGAGCGCGGCGGCGTTGGAAGGGTTCTCCGCCGAGGTTACCAAGGGCAGCGAAGAGGCGGAGGCGCTGGCGGAGGCGGCGACGGAAATTCAGCGCCTGCTGGAGCAGTCGCGCGCGATTGCCAAGCAGACCCGGGTGGTCTCCCTCAATGCCTCGATCGAGGCGGCGCGAGCCGGCGAGCAGGGCGAAGGGTTCTCCGTCGTGGCCGACGAGGTGCGCAAGCTGGCCTCTCAAGCTGCGCAGACGGCCGGCGCCACCAGCGAAACGGTCCGGCTGATCCTGGCCCGAGTCGATGCCGCGCGCGACCGGATGCACCGGCTGGGCCGAGGCGGGCTCCAGGCGCGAGAAGCCGCGGTGGCGGCGGTCGAGGGGCTCAAGAACGTTACGCAGGAAGCGGAAGGCATCGACGACTGGACCCGCGGTGTGTCACGGGCGGCCAACGAAGTCCGGGTCCTGATCGAAGCCATTGCCGGCCGCAGTCGCGAGTTGGCTGCTGGGGTCGAGTCGCACGCCGCTTCGGCGCAGGAAATGGCCGCGGCGGCTCAGGAACTCAACGCGGCGACCGAGGAGATCACCGCTTCTGCTACGCAGCTTGCGGGCGCCGGCGAGCGTCTGACCGGCGCCGTGAGCGGCTTCAAGGTCTGAGACGGCGGCGGAGCTGGCCGAACAGTCGGGACAGGCGACTCCCGAACGCGGACGACGCGATCGAGAGCCCGGGAGCAGCCGAGGCCGGCTCGTCGATGACCGTTTCGAGCACCATCGGGCGACCCTGTCCGGTCACGAAGGCCAGATAATCCAGCGCATCGCCGACGGCGCCGTCCCGATCGAGCCGGATCCATTCCACCCCGATCGCGTCGGCCAGGCTGCCGGCATCGAATCGCGGGAGCGTGTCGTCGTGTCGCCTGGTCCGCATGATCACGACGATGACTGCCGCGCCTGTCGTGACGGCGGTGAGCAACTCGGTACCGCTGGCCAGGAAGCCGTCTTCGTCGGCCAATGCGATGATCGGAAGGGCGGGTTGCGCCAGCTTGGCACCGATGGCGACGGGTATCGCGCTCCCGGTGCGCATGGCGCCGGCGGGGGTGAGATACTGATCCGCGCCGAGGCCGAGTTGTTCCTGCGTGCGCGCACCGATGGCCGGATCCGCGATGAAGCGCGCGGTCGGGCCGAGCCGGGTGGCCAGGCGGCTGAGCAGAGCTTCCCGCGCGGCAGGGCGTTGGTCGGATCGGGTCTCTGTTTTGGGCGCTGATGGGGCCGGGTGAGCGCCGGAGGTTTCGATCTCGTGGCTTGACCAGTTCGTGTCCAGCAGGGAGGTTGGGAGGCCGATCGCAATCGGACCTGCTACCTGCCGGGCCTGATCGGCGGCGTGTCGGATGGTGTCACAGACTGCTGTCCCGGTCTTGGGACATTGGGATGCGGAACAGAACGGGCCGAGCCGACCGATGCCGGCGTCGCTCGCACCGATGGCCAGCGCCAGCAGGGGAATTCCTGAGGAGCTGGCCTCGGCCAGGCCGGGAATCGCAGCTGTGATACCGGCGTCGCCGGACACGGTGATGCATGCCGGGATCCGCCCGGTCTGCCAGGCGCCGATGGCCATTCGGACGGCATGGGTCTCCTGCGATACCACGACCGGCCTGACCTGGCCGGACTCGGCCAGGATATCGAACAGGGCGATATCGTTCGGGGTGGGGTTTCCGAACACCAGGCGAACGCCCTCGACCTCCAGGGCTCGCGCAACCAGCTGGGCACCAGAACGCATCGGCACAGCCGGGAAAGCTAGGGGGATGCCCGGCTGCCGGCCAAGCGGGGTGGGTGATCTCGCCGTATCGGTGCGAGGCGCTACCTTTCGGCAGGCACTAACATCTGCAACATTGGCAGAAGAGACACGATCATGAAATGGAAACCGGGCAGGACCAGTTCCGATATCGAAGATCGGCGCGGCAGCGGCGGAGGGATGCGCCTGGGGGGCGGTCGCGGCCTCGGTGTCGGCGGGTTGCTGCTGCTCCTGGTGCTGAGCGTGGTCTTCAAACAGGACTTTTTCAGTCTGTTGGGCGGCGCGGGAGTGGGAGGGCCGGCTGCCGGGGTCGAAGCGGGGCCGGTCACGTCATCGCCGGAGGAAGAGCGGCAGGTTCAGTTCGTGTCGTTCGTGCTCGACAGCACCCAGAACTTCTGGGAGCGGACCTTCGCGGAAATGGGTGCGCAATACAGTCGTGCCCGGCTGGTGCTCTTCCGTGACGCGGTCCAATCGGCTTGCGGCGCGGCGCAGTCGGCCATCGGACCTTTCTACTGTCCTGGCGACCACCGGGTCTATATCGACCTCGGATTCTTCGACGACCTCGATCGCCGGTTCGGCGCGCCGGGCGACTTTGCCCAGGCGTACGTGCTGGCCCACGAAATCGGCCACCACGTCCAGACCCTGTTGGGTGTGGAGCAGCGGGTTCGCCAAATGCAGCAGTCGAATCCGGCGGGGGCCAACCAGGTGCAGGTGCGGATGGAACTGCAGGCCGATTGTCTGGCCGGTGTCTGGGGACATGCCACCAGCCGGATGGGTCTGCTCGACGAGGGCGACATCGAGGAAGGACTCGGTGCTGCCGCCGCCGTGGGCGACGATCGGATCCAGAAAGCCGGACAGGGGTACGTCAATCCTGATGCTTTCACGCACGGGACGTCCGAACAGCGGATGCAGTGGTTTACCCGGGGCTTCCGGTCCGGCCGGGTCGACCAGTGTGATACCTTCGCCGCCCGTTAGGACGAGCAGCTCACCACTAGGTCGCGCGCCCAGGGCGGGGCCGGCTCTGCATATCGTATCTGATCGGGGTGCTCGTCGAACGGCGTGGCGAGCACCCTCCGCAGCGACTCGATCTCGCTGAAATCCTTCCGCAGCGCCGCATCGATGGCACCTTGTGCCAGATAATTTCGCAGCACGTACTTGGGATTGACCCGATTCATCCCGGCGGCCCGTTCGGAGTCTGGACGCTGCTCGCTGCGGAGCCGCGTCGCATAGCGCGCGATCCACGCGTCGAGACGTTCGAGGTCGTGCACGCGGCTGCGCAGCGATTCGGGCGCGGCCGCAGCGTCCGACGGAACCCCGCTCAAGGAGCGGAACCAATTGGTGTAGTCGACCCGATTGGCGGCCATCAGCGACAGCAGCTCTCCGATCAATGCTGTGTCTTCGGCTTCCGCAGTCGCCAGGCCCAACTTGCTGCGCATTAGCTCGCCGTAGCGCTGGTCGAATGCCGTGGGGTAGCGGTTGAGCGCCGCGTTGGCCGCCTCGAAGGACACCAGCTCGAGCAGCGACTCGGCAAAGCGGGCCAGGTTCCACAGGCCGATGGCCGGCTGGCGGTCGAAGGCGTAGCGACCCTCGTGATCGCTGTGATTGCAGATGAACCCCGGCTCGTACGCTTCCATGAAGCCGTACGGGCCGTAGTCGAGCGTCAGGCCCAGCACCGACATGTTGTCGGTATTCATCACGCCGTGCGCAAACCCGACCGCCATCCACGCGGCCATCAGCTGCGCAGTGCGATCCACCACCCGTTCCAGCCAGCGTTCGTAGCGATCGGGGCGACCGACCAGGTCCGGTTCGTGCCATTCGAGGACGTGATCGGCCAGTTCGCGGCTGCGCTCTGGCTGGCCGCGCGCGGCGAAAATCTGAAAGCTGCCGAAGCGGATGTGACTGGGCGCCAAACGTATCAACGTGGCTGCGGTTTCCGGTGTCTCGCGATAGACCGGATCGTCGCTGCCGACGATTGCCAATGCCCGGGTGGTCGGGATGCCGAGCCCGTGCATGGCTTCGGAGGCCAGGTATTCGCGAATGGTTGAGCGAAGCACGGCCCGCCCATCGCCCATGCGCGAGAACCGGGTCATCCCGGACCCTTTGAGCTGGATGTCCCAGTGTTCGCCGCGCTGATTGGTGACCTGCCCGAGCAGAATGGCGCGGCCGTCGCCCAACTGGGGCACCCAGACGCCGAACTGGTGGCCGGCGTAGATCATCGCCAGCGGCTCGGCGCCGGGCATGCGCTTGGCGCCGGACAGATAGGCGGCGGCATCGGGGTGATCGGCGGCGGCTGGCGGAAGGTCGATCAGCCGGGCCGCATCCGGATTGAAGGCCACCAGGTAGGGCTGATTCAACGGGGTGGGGTCGATCACCTCGTAGAAGGCCGGATGCAGCCGGGCAAACCGATTGTCGAAGGACAGGGCAAACGGATCACGCATCCCTGCAAGGTAGTGCCTTGCAGGGATGCGGTCAGGCGTGGACGGCGCGGGAATTATTCCTCGACGATACGGCGCGTGGCTAGGTTGAACGTGTATTCGGTGTCGTTGACCGTGATGGGCACCAGGTTGGTCCCGTTGAATGTGACGGTGACGTCGCGCTGATAACGTTCGCCGTCATTGGGGCCGCCGACGATGGTGGCCGTGATCTGGGCATTGATGGTGCCCGAGGTCGGCCAGTTGCTCTCGCTCCGCACCGCCGGAACGACGACATCGTCGATCGAGAAGGAGCCTTCCGTCGAATACTCGCGCGTCGTTTCGCCCCGATGGCGTTCTCGCGTCGAGGATCCCGAGCCCGAGCCGTTCCAGGTCCAGGTCGTTTCGTTGCCGGTGAGTCCGGAGACCCGAATCTCGCGCTCGCGCTCGACCGAGGCGCTCCAATTGGGGCGTTCGATGGCTGCGGAGAAGCTGAACTGAGTTTCCACCGATTCGGTGGTTTGGTCGTCATACCTGGTCTGCACGGTGCCGGCGGCATCCTTGAAGACGCACGACCAGCTCAGACTGATGTTGCGAAGGTCGATTTCTCCCGAGCTGCAGCGGAAGGGTCGGTAGACGGTACCCACACCGCCGGCGGAAAGACCCAGGCCGAGTTGCCCGCCTGGCGCGCCCATCATCTCGATGTCTTGTGCGGCGGCCTCGCCGGTGTGTGTCGCGACATGCTGATTGAGCGCGGCGGCTTCGGCCGGATCGCTCGGCTCGCTGGGACCGTTACTGTCCGAGTCGCATCCGATCAGCGCGCCAAGCGCGAGGATCGCGCTCAACTCTAGTGCCCGTCTGGTGGTCATCTTCCGCTCCCGTGGTGTCGGTCCGATCGCGCCACGGTTGCGGGTGGCGCGGTTACGTCGGTGGGGTCGTCTGCCGATCTGCTGCAGTTCGCGTCACACCGCCGGAGACGAGAAATGCCATCGTGTCGGCTGCATCGACCGCCAATGGAATGACGCGGTCGGCCGGGAGGATCAGCACATGGCCTGCGACACTGTAGGAAAACGGAACATAGACGGCGACATGGCCGTCGAGACCAAAATGCGACAGCGATTCCGCCGTCACGAAGCCGAGCACATACACCTCGGCGCTGCCTTCACCGATCCGGGCCCGAACCGGCCGGTTGAAACGCCGATGCTCTCCGACGAAGGCGTTGAGGAGATCTTTGATGCTGGTATAGAGGAGCCGCACCAGCGGCAGGCGGGCCAGGATGCGATCGGCAGTCGAGACCAGTGATCGGGTCAGGAAGTTCGAGGCCAGGGCGCCGATCACCGTGATGACGGCGAGGGCCGCAATCAGTCCCGCGCCGGGAATCGGAACGCCGAGCAGCGAGTCGGCCCAGCTGATTGCTGCCCAGCAAACGTAGATCGTGAGCGCCGCGGGCGCCGTGATCAGGAGCCCGCGGAGGAAGTAATTGGCAATCCGGCGCATCAGAGGCGGATGGCGAGACCGGCCGAGAGGAGCAGCGTGGTCTGTGAAGCGGAGTTGAAGGGCTCGCCCGCGCTCCAACTATAGAGGAATCCTTCGCCGTCGATGCGCACCATCATGCCGGGTGAGAGCGGAATGCGGACGCCCGCGCCCAGCACGCCGCCGATGTCGAACTGATCGCTCAGCACGTCGAAGATGTCACCGGCGTGCTTCACGCCACCCACGCCGCCCGAAAAGGCGAAGCCGACCGATCCGGTCTGCCGCGGTTGGAAGACGAGCTTGAGCGTGCCGCCTTCGGTGTGGCCGTCGATCGATTGGCTCAGCGGCCCGGTCGAGAGTTTGAGCTTGCTCGCGGCGTAGAAATAGGATGCTTCGACGCCCAGTCCGCTCTGGCCGATGAGCGAAAATCGGGCTCCGAACGCTGGAGCCGTCGCCAGCTTGCCGCGGGCCGTGACCGAGCTGGTGATCGGGACCGTGGCGAGATTCGAGGTCGGAACGAAAGCGCCGACGAACGGCGTAAACTCCATCCGGGCTTGGGCATGCGCCGATGCGGCCAGGGTCGTTGCGAGCATCGGTGCGAGCAGCCACCGCGGTGAGAATCCGGTCATGTCATCAACTCCGAAAGGTTCGGGTCAATGATCGCCGCCCGAGCTTGGCCTGAGCAAGGGCGTCAGCAGCGCGAGGAGCTGGTCGAGGTGGTGCAGCTCGATGTCGCCCATATGGCCGATGCGGAGCAGCGGGCCGTGGGCGGGGTCGATCGACTTGCCCACCAGGAAGCCCTCCTCGGCCAGCCGGCCGGCGACCAACTCGGGGTTCTGCCCCGCGGTGAGACGGATGACCGATACCGCCGGTGAGCGCCGGCCGGGGCGGGCCAATAATTCGACCCCTGGTTGTTGCGCAGCCCATTCGGCAAAGTGGCCGGCCAGGGCCTGATGCCGCGCCCAGCGGGCGGCCCATCCGCCGCTCTCGGCGATCCGCTGGATCTGCCGGTGCAACGCAAAGTGCAGCGACAGCGCCGGAGTTTCGAAGAGATCATACTCGGCGGCCATGCGGACCCAGCGTGGCACGCTGAAATAGTGTCCGACGTTGGGCAGGGTGCGGGCCCGGGCTTCGAGCCGTTCGCTGGCGGCCCCGAACGCCAGGCCCGGTGGCAGCGCCATGGCTTTCTGCGACCCGGCGACGACGAAGTCGATGCCCAATCGGTCCATCTCGATCGGGGTCGCGGCGGCCGAGCTGACGGCGTCGACCAGCAGCATCGTGTCGGGTCGGCGGCGAACCACGGGGGCCAGCGTTTCGAGCGGTGCCAAGCTGCCGGCACTCGATTCGGAATGAACCAGTGCCACCGCGTCGACTTCCGGTCCGTCCAGCAGCGCCTCCAATTGCTCCGCCTCGAGTGTTTGGCCGAGCGGCACGTGGATCCTGATCACCTCTTTGCCGCATCGCTCGGCGATGGTGGCGAAATATCCGCCAAAGAAGCCGCTATCGATGACCAGGACCCGTTCGCGAACGCCGTTCCGGATGGCCGATTCGAGCAGTCCGCTGCCCGAACAGGTGACTGAAAAGACCGGTCGCTGGGTGCCGAACATTTCGCGCAGGGCCGGCTGCACCTCTTCCAGAAAGGGGCGCATCACGGGGGTATAGTGCGCGAACATCGGGGCCGTCATCGCGGTGAGCAGGTCGGGGTGAACCCCCGTCGGTCCGGGAAGGAAGTTGCGGCCGAACGTCATCTGAGTGATCTATGGGCGAAAGTTGCCCGAAGCTACGTGTTTGGCCGGTGGAGCGGAAGGCAGCGTGTGGCAGATCGGGACGTTGGACCAAGTTGACAGATGGGGCTCGGCACGTCCTATTCCTTGCCGGAAATCGGGTGGCAATCGGGGTGTGCCGCCGAGTACTGGGGGCTGGACAGGGAGTTCGGAGTGACCGATTTACAGGTTCGTCATTGCGAGGGCGATCGGAACCCGGCGCGGTCTGCTTGGTGCGGATTGGTGGCCATCGGGCTCATGGGTCTGTTGGCAACGCCTGTAGTTGCCCAGGAGCCCTATCGCAGCAGTTACTTCCCCTATGTGATCGGGAATCCGGCCGACGGCGTCATGCTGGTGGCCCGATGGCAGCGGACCCAGAACGCTCCCTATTTCATTTCGCAGAGCGATGATCGGGACGTGATCAATCCGGTCACGTTTCGGGGTGCGTTTTCGATCGAGGCCGGTATCGGGACTTCCGGGAGCCGATTCGGGCGGGTCGAGTTTCGTGGCCCGGCGGTGGTCGACGGCTGGCGGTTCCGTGGCTACCTGGCCGCCGAGCGCCATGCCCGGTTCGGTTACTATGGTTTTGGCGGTGATTACGAGCGGACCGAGACCGCCGCCAATCCGAACAGTGATGAGTTTCGGATTCGCCGGGTCCGTTACCTGGCGCAGGGCGAAGTAACCCGCCGAATCGCCGGGCCGCTCCGGTTTGCGCTGGGAGCCTCGTTCGATCACACCGACCTCCTTCCGCTCGAACCGACGAACTCCCGCTTTCGCACCGATTTCGGCGGCGCGGTCGAGCGCAGCAATCTGCTCGTTCGTCCAGCGTTGGTTCTCGATACTCGTGATCGCGAGTTCACACCGGGCAACGGCGTGCTGCTGGAGGTGGGCGGTGGGCTCGGAACCGGCGGGTCGCGCGGTACCTTCGGAGAGGCCGGGGAAACCCAGTCGTACGGTTTGTTCTACACCCACCTGCGCGGATATGTGTCGCCGCGCGACGGGACGGTCCTGGCCGGGCGCGTACTCTTCCGCGCGCTCGACGACGAGGCGCCGCTCAGTGCGCGGTTCACGATTCCCGGCTGGGAGCGGGAGCTCGCCACGGCTGGTGCGGAAGGGCATCGGAGCTTTCCGCTCGGTGCGCTGGCAGGATCGCGCTTCACGCTCGCGAGCCTCGAGCTCAGGCACGATCTCCTCAACGCCGGCGACTTTGGCGCCGTCACGTTGCTCGGGTTTGCCGACTGGGCGCAGTCGCGCGATGGCAGGGCGCTTACCTTCGATCGAACCAGTCAGTTCGGCGGCGGGGGTGGTGTCGCGGTCCGCGTACTCCGTTCGGCCATCCTGACCGCAAACTTCGCGGGTGGGGCGAACGGCTTCAACTTCTCGATGGGGACTGGCTGGACATTCTGAGCGCAACCCGGTGGCTGCGCTCAGATCCTGCCCATCCGTTCAGCACTCCCTGATGATCACTCCAAACTCGGCCAGCCGTTTGACGTACGGTTCGAACGGCGTCGCCTCGTCGGGCGTCTTGACGCCCAGGTTGGTAACCTCGCCCTTGGCCTGAAGCAGGCCGGTGGTGGCGAGAGAATACCCCGTGGTGCGCATCATCGCGCTCACGCCGAGTTGTTCGTCGTAGTAGTCGAGCAGTTCGAAGACCACCGAGCGTTCCTTCCCGTCGCGAAGTCCGTTGGCCACGACGCGGAGTGCCACCAGGTCGCGCCCTTCCGGCTTGAACAACTTGGGCTGCACCGCCGCGATGAAGACGTCGCGCGGACTGATCGACGTGCCTTTGACCGTAATCGGATCGTTCGAGATCAGGCCCAGCTCCCGGATCGGCCGCATCAGCGCGACGTGGCCGGGATAGCGGAGCGTCTTGTATTCCATCGTCTCGATCTTGCCTTCGAAGGCAAACGGCATGGTGCTGATCCCGCCGCCGGTATGGAAGGCCTCGAGCGTACCAACCGGCTCCGCAAACTCCTGCGATTCGAGTTCGCTCAACGCGTCGACCTGCGCCGGTTTGCCGTTGCGCAGCACCCACGACGGGGTGGTGTAGTAGTCGAGCGCACCTTCTAACGAGTAGACGATCTGATAATTGAGCGGGGGCTCGGGCTGCTGCGGCAGGCCGCCGACGTAGATCTTGACCGATTGCGTCTGGTCGAGGCGGCGAATGGCCTCGGCGGCCAGGATGTTCACCATGCCGGGGGCCAGGCCGCAGTCCGGAATGACGGACAGCTTCTTGGCCAATGCGGCTTCGTCGAGCTTCTTTTGCTGGAAGACAATATCGGTGTTGCCGCCGAGATCGGCAAAGTGCGCTCCGGCCTCGATGGCGGCCCGCGTCATCGGCTCATTGAAGTAATAGGGGAGGGCGCACATCACCGCGTCGTGCTCGGCCATCAGCTTCGTGACGGCCGGGAGATCGCTGGCATCGAGGGTTACGGTTTTGAGGCGGTCACCGACGAGCGGGGCCAGGAATCTAGGAAGGCGATCGGTCTTGAGGTCCGCGAGGGTGACCCGCTCGACGGCGGGATCCTGGAGCAGATTGTGGGCACACGCGCACCCCTGAAGGCCGGCGCCAAGCACGAGCATATTCATCCGAACAAACCCCGAATTTAAGTGAGTCCCAACCCCCTAAAATAACGCCGTTTTACCTCCAGTGGCGGGGGATCCGGGTTTTCGGGGCGGGGTCATTTTCGGGTAAAGACCTGATGAGGCAATTGGGGTTCGAACGGGATCTCGACGGCGTCGATCAGGCCGGCCGGGAGCCCCGATCGATGGGAGCGTAGGTCGCGCGGGCTTTCTGCGCAGCAGCCGGTGCAGCCGCAAGGGCGACGATGACGCCGATCGCCCGAAAAATATGTCGAATCTTCACCCCGTCATGGTTCCAGGGTGCCATTTCCAATATCGATCGTCAGGCGTAGTTGGACACCGTTCGACGTTGCGGCGTCGGAAAATTACCGGATGCTGCGTTGAGCGGCGCCGGGGTGGTGGGTCGGCTGCCGAGGGTTGCCTGGTGGAGAAACCCAGGTCGGTCTGCGGGCGTGGCCGCCGGCCAGGGGGCGTACTTCGAAGATATTGCCGCGGAAGTACGCCATCGCGTCGTGGCCCCAGCGGATCGGTGAGGTGATGTCGGTGCCGAGGAGTGTCGAGTCGCCGCGTGCGGTGATGACGCAGGGCTGGAGGGGTTGGTCGCCCTTCTGGCAGGACTGAATGGTGCCGAATCGATCGTCGCCGACCCATTCATAGGTCAGAGAGTCGAGACGAGCGCGGTCGTCGGAGCCGGCGGCGTGGAACGTGAGCTTGGCGCCGACGGCTGCCGACCAAACGCCGCGATCGGTGCGCACGATGACGGAGTCGCCGCCGGCGGACCAGCCCAGTGCTTCGATGGCGCCGGCGTCGTGGTCCAGGCTACCGCGCTGTTCGGTGCCGAGTCGCAGGTGCATCACGACGACTTCGCTGGTCAGGGAATCCCGCAGTCGCGTGAACGCCATCAGGTTGGCTGCCGGGGCAACCCGTGGCAGGCCTTCCGCTACGCGCGTAAAGGTGAGCTGCTGGAACGTGCCGCCAGCTGCGGGGACGGCAAACAGGTCGGTCGAGCCGTCCTTGCCTTCGCCGACCACCAGGGCAAAGGGTTCATCTCCGACTTCGATCTTGCTGCTGATCGGAGTGATGCAACCGGCTGCGGCGAGTGCAGCAACGAGCAGAAAACGGGTCATGGTGTTCCGGTGTCGAGCAGCCAGCGGCCGTCGGGATCGAGGGTAACGGCCGGTGCGGTCGAGCCGGTCCAGTTGGTGCGAAGCGTGGTGGTGCGTCCGGTGATGTTGGCCTGGAGCCGCCGGCCGCCAGGTCCGCCGAGCTGGACGTCGAGGTTCGGAAGGCGGAAGAGGCCCCAGGCTGCTTTCTGGGTTTGGGTCAGAGTGATCGTCAGCGTACCGTTGTTCAGCGCTGTCGTGACGGTGAACACGGGGAATCCCGGCTGGGTCAGCGCCTGGGTGAAGTACCAGGTCAGATCCTGACCGGATTCCTCTGTCATGATCCGGGCAAAATCCGATGACAGGGCCGTGCTGTGGATATAGGTGCTGTAGTACCGTCGCACACCGCGGAAGAAGGTCGAGTCTCCCACCAGGCTGCGCAGCGTGTGGAGCACCCAGGCGCCCTTGGGGTAGTTATTGGTGTTGAGTAGGCCCAGCAGATCGGTGGCGTCGGGGTCGATGATCGGGCGATCGCTTGCTCCGGATCGGAGGACCGCTTCGCGGTTGTTGATCATAGTATTGTGCAGCGCGGAGTCGCCCCGGGTGTGTCCGGCCCAGAGGGCGGCGGCGTAGGTTGCGAACCCTTCCGAGAGCCAGAGATGGTGCCAGTCGGCTTCGGTGGCCGAGTTGCCGAACCACTGGTGGGCCGTTTCGTGAGCGACGAGGCCGTCGGTCATGCGGCGGCTGCTGTAGGCGCCTTCGTCGTAGAAGATGACCGTCGAGTTCTCCATGCCGCCGAAGATGGTCGAGCTCTGAACGTGGCGGAGTTCGCCGTACGGGTAGGGTCCGAAGATCCGGCTGAAGAAGTCGATCATCTCCGGCGCTTGGCGGAACGGACCGGTTACGGCAAAGGCCGAGTCTTCGGGATAGGTATAGATCGATACCGGGATGCAGCGGGCGGCGCAGGCCGCTGGAGGCAAGGCGGTCTTTGCCAGCCGCGCAGCACCCAGCACCATGGTGTAGACCGGAATCGGCTGGTCGATCGTGAAGCGCCAGCGGGTCAGGCCCGGGCCGGCCGGCTCGGTGCGTTGGAGCGTGCCATTGGCCACCACGGTCAGGCCGTTAGGCGCTTCGATCGTCCAGCCGGCCGTGGCCTTGTCGCTGGGGTGGTCCTGCGCAGCGAGCCAGCGCCGGGCGCGATCGGGCCAGTTATCGGCAAAGATCTTTCGGTTGGCGCCGTGTCCGCGTTGGACCAGGCCGTCGTCCTGCCCTTGGTTGCGTCCAGGGCGGAGGAACTTGGGCGGCGCGCCATGGTATTCGATGCGCGTGGTGGCCGAGTCGTTGGTGTTGGCCGGAAGATCGAGCAGCAGCAGGTCCGGTTCGGCGCGCCGGTAGCGGGCGGGCTGGCCGTCGATGGTCAGGGCCGTGATCCGGTAGGCCGAGTCGAGGTTGATGCGGATCGGCGAGCGATCGGTCAGTCGCCAGTGGGTGGTGACCGATGCATTGAACACGCTGCCCGAGTCGGCCAGGCGGACCTGGATCTCGTAGTGGCGTGCGTCGTGCGCGATCCGCTCGCGGTCGTAGCGGGCCGCGAGCGGATCTTGCGCAGCAAGAGATGTTGTTGCGCCGAGTGCGAGGATCAGGGCGCTGGTCAGGCCCGGCCATCTGAAGGTCATCAGCGATCCAGGTTCGTCTTGAGGAACGTTTCGATCGTCGCCCAGGCTTTGTCGGGCTGATCGGTGTCGAAGCCGCGGCGTCCGGGCTTGAGGAACCCGTGGCCGGTGCCGGGATAGCTATCCGCGGTAAACGGCTTGCCGAGCTGTTGCATGACCCGTTCGACGGTTGGGAGCATGCTGTTGATGCGGTGATCGTTCTCGCCATAGACGCCCAGGATGGCGGCCTGGATCTTCGGCATGGCGAGGGTGTCGGGAGCGGGGCCGTAGCAGACCACGCCTGCCTTCAGCTTCGGATTGTGGGTGGCATAGCGGAAGGTCTGTCCGCCGCCCCAGCAGAACCCGATTGCTCCGATGTGGTCCTTCTTCACGCTGGGCAGCGCGTTCACGTATTCGAACGCGGCGTCGAGGTCGGCGGTAATGCCGTCCGGTGTCAGTTGGGCCATCAGTTTCCGGCCCGAGTCTCCGCTTGCCGGGGAGATACCGAACCGGGAGGACAGCATATCGGGAACGATGGCGATGTAGCCTTTGGCTGCCAGTCGGTCGCCGACGGTCGGTTCCCAATCGGTCAGGCCAAAGATCTCGTGGATCACGATCATGGCGGGGGTCGGGTCGTTGCGTTCGGGGTAGGCCACGTAGGCTCGGACCGAGTCGCCGGTCGGTTTTCTGGCCCAGACCCATTCACCGTGGGTGGTGACCTGATCGAGTCGGGGGGCGGTCTTCTTGTTCGTCACCATCCAGGTCAGTCCGGCGCCAGCGGCGAGGGCGACCAGGCCGATGGCGAAGTGGGAGGCGAGACCGGATCGATTGGCTGGCATGGCAGGTGCCTCGGCGGAGGGGATCCCGGAAAATAAAGGGGGCGGGCGGTATCGGAGGCGGGATTGGCTTGTTTCGGGCGATTTGGTCCTTGGTATCTGACTGGTATATCGGCGGGAGCCGGCTGCTTTGGGGGGCGAATGTTCTGGGCGGGTCGAGGGGATCTTGCCCTCGCCATGGTCGGCCGCGATGGGCGCCGTTTCTTCCTCGCTTACCGCTGCGCCCGAAGTTGCGGACGCGCCACGACCAGGTTGGCCTTCTCGCGAAGGAGCGCAGCCTGGGCCTGGTTCACTTCGAGCAGGATGTGCAGCGAACGGACTGATGCGGGCCGCGGAGAACACGGCAGTTTTGCGTAGAATGGGTGATGTTGTTCGGTGGTTCCGGTGATATGCTGTTCGGGCCTTCTGCCTTGAGCCGCCCTCGCATGCCGCCGCCTAAGCCCAAACTACTGCAAGCCGTCCGCAATAACTTGCGACTACGGCAAAGTTCACC
Organism: Gemmatimonadales bacterium; assembly: GCA_037189525.1. Lineage (GTDB taxonomy): Bacteria > Gemmatimonadota > Gemmatimonadetes > Gemmatimonadales > GWC2-71-9 > SHZU01. The sequence continues at coordinate 3,275 of JBBCJC010000002.1, read as the reverse complement.
TCGTACCGAGGCTGCGTATGTCGCCTGGATCCGACGCTACGTCCGTTTCTCGGGCAACCGGCACCCGCGGGAGCTTGGCATCGTCGAGGTCCAGGCGTTCCTGACGGATCTGGCGGGGCCGGGTCGGCTGGCGGGGGCCTCGGTGGCCCAGGCTCGGGCGGCCTTGCTCTTCCTGTATCGTGAGGTCCTCGAGATCGACCTTCCGGCCGTTCCGCCGGTCGGTCGGCGACCGGTGCGACTGCCGGTGGTCCTGACGCGTCGGGAAGTTGCCGCTGTGTTGCGGGTGATCAGCGGGCCGGCATCATTGGTGGCGTGGATTCTCTATGGCAGCGGGTTGCGGCTGATGGAGGCGCTCACCTTGCGGATCTCGATCTCGAGCGCCTCGAGGTCCGCCTGCGCCGAGGGAAGGGTGGGAAGGATCGGGTGACGGTGCTGTCCGCGACCATTCGGCCCCGATTGGCGGCCCATCTGGAGACGGTGCGCGAGCTTCATCAGCGCGACCTGCATCTGGGTGGTGGGCGAGTGGCGTTGCCGGGGGCCCTCGATCGAAAGTTCGGCTCCGCGGCAAGCGCTTGGGCTTGGCAATGGGTTTTCCCGGCGGGTCGCTTGGCGCGTATGCGCGGGCCGAACGGGGTGCCGTACCGGCATCACATGGATCCGACGGTCGTGCAGCGGGCCGTGTCGGTGGCGGCACGGCGGATCGGCCTGCCGAAGCGGGTGACGTGTCACAGCCTCCGGCATAGTTTCGCGACCCATTTGCTGGAGAGTGGTTCGGACATTCGGACGGTGCAGGAACTGCTCGGCCACCGGGATGTCTCGACGACGATGATCTACACTCATGTACTGAACCGTGGTGGCCTGGGTGTGCGAAGCCCGGCGGACCTACTGGGGGAGGGTTGAGCGCCGTCTTTCCGGATTATACGGCGGGCGGTACTTTGTTTGGGAGATCTGCGGCGGGCCTTGCAGGTCCATACACTAGTTAGACAGCCCCGGTCATACATGATAGTGCTTAAGTACCTGTTTCTAAGCTTCACCCTGCTCCTGCTTGGGTGTGGTGACGATGTCACCATCGTTTCTCCGCACCGTAGTCCGGCGCTGCTATACCTCCAGCGAACCTCAGAGTTTACTCAGGTTGCGACTCTGCTCTTTGCCCAAGCTCGTGACATGTGGGGGCAAGGGATCCGCGCGCTGTACTACTCGGGGCTCACGCTTGCCCGAATGAAGGATCTTGATGGACTCCTCCCTGCGGCATCTGGCTTCCACGAGAAGGTGTGGGCACAAACAACAAAGAAAGCTCGAAGGTTCTTCCGCGACACTATGCGCGGTCTTCGCAATAGATACGACTACACAATCCTTGTACCACCGGACGAGCCGGTTGAGGATGATCTAGCCCGGATTTCCCAGGAGGGGCCGATTGCGTTTGCCGCGCTCTTCAACGATGTAGCTGAGTCTCTTGAACGCCAGTTATCCAACTGCACGATGGTTCCCAGTACGTGCCCGTACTGCTTGATAGAGCCGAAGCATGGCTGTACGCGGGATGCTGCGCGATCCGAGTTAGCTATGATCAAGGAACAGGTTACAACGTTGGTAGAAACGACGATACCGCGCTTGGCTAAACAGCCCCTAGATGAATTGTCGTGAAAGGGCTGTCTAACAAGGTGTTGCAGCGGGCAGGCGCGCGGGGCTCCGATTTGCAGAGTCGCGGCCGCGCCCCCATGTTGGTTGGAAGGATGGCGCGGCCGCTCGGCTCCGTGAGTGCGCCTGCCGCTGAACACCAAAGTCGTTAGACGGCCACTTGGATCTCGATGACGAAACAACCTCCCCGTCTACCTTTGTCGTATGAATATCACGACGGCGCTGTCCTGCAGGTCGACATTGGGCCGCGCCACGAGGTCGTCATTCATATCCGCCTCGATCCTGTATGGAATGAAGGAGACGACTCCGTACGCCGGCTCCGGTTCTCTGCGATCCGGACCTTTGATGACGTCGTGGTCTTCTTCCGGCGCCAGCTCCCGCCTGAGGTCTCAGGCGCCGCCGTAGACGAAGTCGTCGCGATTCTTCGACTGGACAAAGGTGTCGTGGGGCTGGAGCTTTCTAAGCTTGGAGTCGTTGAGATCCATACTAGCAAGGTGATGGAGTTTTAGGTCTTGGCTTCCGTTCGCTTCACGTCAGGCCCCTCGTCCTGAACCTCTTCCTTCATTAGGATAACAACAGAGGCGAGCCATCGGGTGGGGTTTTCGTAGTGAGATGGCAAATGAGTTCCGACGCCCATGGCCGTCTAACAAGGTGTTGCAGCGGGCAGGCGCGCGGGGTTTCGGTTTGCCGAGTCGCGGCCGCGCCCCCATGTTGATTGGAGGATGGCGCGGCCGCTCGGCTCCGTAAGCGGCGCCTGCCGCTGAACACCAAAGTCGTTAGGCGGGGCAATGCACTCTCGTGAGATCGAGCCGTATGATGAAGCGCGAGTCACGACGGTGTCGCGACGCTTCGGAGTCGCGCTCTTTACCCGGTTTCCCGAGCTCCGACGACAGGCCACTATGGCGTGCCACGGGGAAGGAGAGCCATGGCGCCTCGTCGTGCGGGTGCCGGCGTTCAGTGGAGATCCGCGGAGTGAGCTCACTGTCTGGATCGACGAGAGCGATGAGCCGAGCGTGGCGTTTGGGGCTTGGCATACCCATGAGAGCGTTTGGGGGGCCGGCCTTGAGAAGGCAGCCGCGTCTGCTGCCTTGCTCGACCTGATTGCCGGAATCTTTGCCGATCGATTCGTGCTCTGTGCGGATGTCGGCGGCATTGCCGACGGTACCCCCACGGTTCTCGATCTGCACGAAGATGAGGCCCTTGTGGAAGAGCTTACGAGTCCGCACTCCCTCGGGCGTAGCCGTATTCGTTCGTGGAGCGGCCGCCTCGATCGCGAGATTGGTCTCGATGACCCGCCTTCCGGCGGGCCCGCCTAACAAGGGTTTGCAGCGGGCGGCCGGGCGGGGGTCCGCTTCCGAAGTCGCGGCCGCGCCCCCATGTTGATTGGAGGCTGGCGCGGCCGCTCAGTTCCTAGAGCGGCCGCCGCTGAAACCCAAAGTCGTTAGACGGCAACATACATGACATCGCCAGAGCTCGAAGTACTTGATCAACTATGCGGTGGCGATCTGCCCTTGAACGTGATCGCGGGACTCTTTTCTGAGCTAGGCCACTGCCGGGCTGCAGTCGCAGCGATGCTTAGCGACGGCCAAGTGCAGATATTTGGACCAGACGGAACTCCGATTCCCACTTGGAGGTACCGA
>JBBCJC010000001.1:0-905749 GCA_037189525.1 Gemmatimonadales bacterium | reverse complement strand
TGCGGGGATGAACCGCGAGCAGAGCGAATCGGCCAGGAGCGTGCGGCGCGTTCCCCGCGCATGCGGGGATGAACCGGCGATGAAGACCGCAAGCGCCGGATTACCAAGGCGTTCCCCGCGCATGCGGGGATGAACCGCATCGTTTCGGAAGCTTGAGGCGACCGCGAAGGCGTTCCCCGCGCATGCGGGGATGAACCGCCTCGAGGGATTCGGTTGCGTTTAGGCCGCGAGCGTTCCCCGCGCATGCGGGGATGAACCGTCGCCGTCGCGCAGCCAGCTCCGCCAGGGCTCGCGTTCCCCGCGCATGCGGGGATGAACCGCACCTTCTACCAGGGATGGCCTGTTTTCTTCGGCGTTCCCCGCGCATGCGGGGATGAACCGCGCTAGCTTGCCCTCGGCCGCCAGACTCGGCCGCGTTCCCCGCGCATGCGGGGATGAACCGCACGTGACACTCGGCCAGCATTGCGCGTAGCTGCGTTCCCCGCGCATGCGGGGATGAACCGTTGCCGATCATCTTCCCGTGGTGCTCACTATCGCGTTCCCCGCGCATGCGGGGATGAACCGACTCGCGTTGTAGCCGAACCCAAGCGCAATCAGCGTTCCCCGCGCATGCGGGGATGAACCGTCGAGCGTGAGGAGGAGCGGTCGCTGTGCCGCGCGTTCCCCGCGCATGCGGGGATGAACCGCAAACCAAGCAAGGCAATTGTCAAAGAACGATGCGTTCCCCGCGCATGCGGGGATGAACCGGCTGGCCTCGCCGACCCGTGCCCACTGCTCGGGCGTTCCCCGCGCATGCGGGGATGAACCGATCTGAACGTCGGGCTCGGACTTAGCCATGGGGCGTTCCCCGCGCATGCGGGGATGAACCGGAGGCGCTGACGGATCGCCATTGATGCAGGCCGCGTTCCCCGCGCATGCGGGGATGAACCGGTGTCACTCATGAGGACGGGCCCTCAATACCACGCGTTCCCCGCGCATGCGGGGATGAACCTGCTCTGGTGGAATCAGCAGGCTGATCCGTCGCGCGTTCCCCGCGCATGCGGGGATGAACCTCGATCAGCCCGCACATTGCCACGGGGGGCAGTGCGTTCCCCGCGCATGCGGGGATGAACCGCACTCCCACGCCTCGATTTCGGCGGACGCCACGCGTTCCCCGCGCATGCGGGGATGAACCGGGACGGGCCGCCGCATCGGAGCCGGAAGACAAGCGTTCCCCGCGCATGCGGGGATGAACCTCAACACGGCCCTGCTCGGCGTCGAAACCGCGCGCGTTCCCCGCGCATGCGGGGATGAACCGTCGGCCGGGAGGGCCGGCGCCTCGAGGAGCTGGCGTTCCCCGCGCATGCGGGGATGAACCGGGCGGATCGAGGGCCGGATCGGCTTGCTGCCGGCGTTCCCCGCGCATGCGGGGATGAACCGACGCACACGTGCACCAGCCCGCCCGCTTACCAGCGTTCCCCGCGCATGCGGGGATGAACCGACCGGGCTCCACTTGCTGGTGTGCTCCCTCGTGCGTTCCCCGCGCATGCGGGGATGAACCGTCTGGAAACCGGTAGAAGCGGAGCATTGTCTTGCGTTCCCCGCGCATGCGGGGATGAACCGTTTCCTTTGGTTATTGACGTGGGCGATTTGCCGCGTTCCCCGCGCATGCGGGGATGAACCGTACCCGTCGTGGCTGTGCAAATCGGACGGCAGGCGTTCCCCGCGCATGCGGGGATGAACCGGGATACGTCTACCGGATAGCCCGTCCCAAACAGCGTTCCCCGCGCATGCGGGGATGAACCGACGACACACCGCTGTGCGTCACGACTGACCCCGCGTTCCCCGCGCATGCGGGGATGAACCGGCGGCGGAAGCGGCTGACCTGGCGGCACGGGTGCGTTCCCCGCGCATGCGGGGATGAACCGACAAAACTCCAACGCACGGTAGACACCCGCCGGCGTTCCCCGCGCATGCGGGGATGAACCGCCCTCACAAGAGCTAAGAGCAGGACTTGAGAAGCGTTCCCCGCGCATGCGGGGATGAACCGGTCGTCAATCGCCTTGAGTTCCGCCGCCAGCCGCGTTCCCCGCGCATGCGGGGATGAACCGGCGTGGCAGCCCCGGCGGGATCGAAAACCATCGCGTTCCCCGCGCATGCGGGGATGAACCGTATTCTCGGCGGCGCATTGGCTGGCGAAGTGTGCGTTCCCCGCGCATGCGGGGATGAACCCCCGACCGGCCAGCTCGGGTCCGGATCATGAAGGCGTTCCCCGCGCATGCGGGGATGAACCGGTCTCGGCATCGGCAGTGCGTTGCGCGTCGGAGCGTTCCCCGCGCATGCGGGGATGAACCTGCCGTGATCGGTGCGCACTCGCGGCCGAGCCGGCGTTCCCCGCGCATGCGGGGATGAACCGGGGCAGCCGGTGGCATCCGCTACAACGCCTGGGCGTTCCCCGCGCATGCGGGGATGAACCGGTGTCGTAGTCCCGCAGCGTGGCGTGCGATTCGCGTTCCCCGCGCATGCGGGGATGAACCGGGGATGAGCTTGAGGCTCGCCCCCTGCGGCTGGCGTTCCCCGCGCATGCGGGGATGAACCGGGCTGATCTAGATCCGCAGTACGCCAGTCGGGCGCGTTCCCCGCGCATGCGGGGATGAACCGCAGGCCGCCGATCGGGAGCATCAGCGTATGCAGCGTCCCCGCGCATGCGGGGATGAACCTGGACTCAAGCCACGCCAGTGCGTCGAGAATTCGGCGTTCCCCGCGCATGCGGGGATGAACCGCCGACAATACGGTTCCTTTCCGGTTCGTATTCGCGTTCCCCGCGCATGCGGGGATGAACCGGATACGGCATGGACCTAGGGGTCCACGTTGCCGCGTTCCCCGCGCATGCGGGGATGAACCGCCGGACCACGGCGGACGTACCGAACTAGGGGGGCGTTCCCCGCGCATGCGGGGATGAACCGGAACACGCCCGCGATTCCGTCCTGGCGCGGCTGCGTTCCCCGCGCATGCGGGGATGAACCGTCCGCCAACCCAGTCGATCAGGGCGACTAGACGCGTTCCCCGCGCATGCGGGGATGAACCGTCTACAACATTGGCCGTCTGGGCCGGACCACGGCGTTCCCCGCGCATGCGGGGATGAACCGTCATTGCAACACAACAACCTGAAACCATGATAGCGTTCCCCGCGCATGCGGGGATGAACCGCTGCGCACCACTCTGCCGCCGGTGGCGTGACTGCGTTCCCCGCGCATGCGGGGATGAACCTGCCGCCGGTCACGGGCGGCGATGAGGTCGCGAGCGTTCCCCGCGCATGCGGGGATGAACCGTAGGCGAGCTGGGCGGCAATCGCCCGCACGATGCGTTCCCCGCGCATGGGGGGATGAACCGTGAGCCCGTCGCGAACTCGGGCTCGTCGGGAAGCGTTCCCAGCGCATGCGGGGATGAACCGTTGTAGGTGCGTGGTGGGTGCGTGGTGGAGTAGCGTTCCCCGCGCATGCGGGGATGAACCGCTCCAGGCCCTGACGGACTGGGAGCAGGGGACACGTTCCCCGCGCATGCGGGGATGAACCGGTTTCTCGCCCAGTCGCAGCGATGGTGGGGGGGCGTTCCCCGCGCATGCGGGGATGAACCGTCCGACGGCCTGAACCGCGGCGCGCTGATCGAGCGTTCCCCGCGCATGCGGGGATGAACCGGCTGAGGTTGCCGACATCGTTGAAGGGGTGGAGCGTTCCCCGCGCATGCGGGGATGAACCGTCATCGACTTCTGCAACCGCGTCCGGGCGGCCACGTTTCCCCGCGCATGCGGGGATGTGCCAACGTACATAATCCGGACGCCGATCTCGGTCCCACGTTCCCCGCGTGCACGCGGGATAAACCGTGCACCTGCTCGGCTTTCTGAGTGCCGAAGATACGTTCCCAGCATGTGCGGGGATATGAAATGCCTTTCCCGCTATCCTCCCATTTAGAATTCGCGACACGTTCGTTTACAGAACGGCCTTTATGTATCAGGTTTGAGCATCACATAGAGCACAGGCGTCACGATCCTTGCCAGGAACGTCGATGTTACTAGCCCACCAATAATGACCCAGGCCAACGGCGCATACAGCCCGGTCCCCTGTAACGCCACCGGCAGCAGTCCGAAAATCGCCGTGCATGCCGTGAGCAGAATCGGGAGGAACCTCACTTCGCCCGCCTTGCGGACCGCATCGACGAGCTCCACGCCCTCCTGCCGCAAGTGGTTGGTGAAGTCGACCAGCAAAATCGTCGTCTTGATCTCGATGCCGATCAACGCCACGAATCCGATCATCGCCGTGAACGAGAAGGTGTTCCCGGTCAGCAGCAACGCCAGAATACCGCCGATGGCGCCGAGCGGAATGACGGATGCGACGATCATGGTGGTCCTGAATGTCCCGAACTCGAGCAGCAGGATGGCCAGGATCCCGAACGTTGCCACGACCACGGCGCCGCCCAGGCCACCGAACGACTTGCCACGGCTCTCGATTTCACCTCCGGGGGTGATGGTATACCCGGCCGGTACCGGGATGGTCGCCACGGAGGTGAGCAACGAGCGGGTCAGCCGATCGACATTCTGACCGGTCTCCACGTCGCTCGAGATCGTGACGGTCCGCTGCTCCTGATAGCGGCGGATCTCCGCCGGCGAGGTGCGGAATCCGACGCTCGCAAGCTGGGCTAACGGCACCGCGCCGCCGCGCTGGCTCGGCACCCAGACCCGCTGCAGGGCGTCGGGGCCGGGCAGGGTTTCGTGCGGCAGCCTGACCACGATGTCGCGAACGGTGCCATCGGCTTCACGCACCTCACCCGCCGTCAGGCCGGCGATCCCGAGCCGGACCGCGCGGTCGAGCTCCAGCGTGGAGACACCGAGCATCCCCGCCTTGCCGCGATCGACCGCGACCTGGAGGTCGGTGCGCGGCAAACGAACCGGGTTGGTGACGTAGCGGGTCCCCGGCGTGCTACGGAGCAGGGACTCGACGTCGGCTGCGATCCGCGCCAGTGAGTCCAAGTCCGGCCCCTGGATCCGGAAGGCAATCGGCGCATCGATCGGCGGCCCGTTCTCGAATTCCCGCAGCTCCAACCGTGCCCCGGGATACTCGGCCAACTCGGCGCGGATCGCGTCGAGCATGGCCGGGGTGATGGTGGGATCATACCGGTCGAGTGTTACGAAGAGCTGGCCGATGGTAACGTCCTCCTCGTTCGGAAAGACGTTGTAGTAGACCATCGGATTGTCGCGACCGATGTTGCTGAAGACGGCCTGGATACCGGTCTGGCGCGTGACCGTTCGCTCCGCAAACCGCACCGCACTGTCGGTCGCGGCCAACGATGCACCGACAGGCAGGCGCACGTCGATACGAAACTGGGGCGTTTCGGCCTTGGGAAACAGCGAGAAGCCGACGACAGGGATGAGGCTCATCACGCCGACGACGACTGCCAGAGAAAGCGCCAGCGTGGCCCGCGGCGCCGCCAGGGCTCGGTCGAGCAGCGGCCCATACGTCTTGTTGATGGCGCTCGTCACCGCCCGGAAGACCCGATTGCCCTCGGCATGCTCATCTCGCGAGAGCAGGACGCTCGCCAGCCACGGAATGACCGTGAATGCCACGATCATCGACGCAGCTACCGTGACGACGACGGCCACCGGCAGCGAACGGATATAACGACCCGAAAGACCGGGCAGCATCATCAGCGGCAGAAAGGCAAACGCGAGCACCGCCGTGGCTCCTACGACGGCTTTGGCGATCTGTCTGGTCCCGGCAATGGCTGCTTCGACGCGTGACATGCCCGATCGCAGCATCCGCGCGATGTTCTCGACCACCACGATCGAGTCGTCGACCAGGAGACCCAGCGCAATCACGAAGCCCACGATGCTGAGCTGGTTGAGCGAGAAGCCCAGCACGTTGAGCGCGGCAATGCCGAGTGCGAGCGAAAGCGGAATCGCCACCATCACGACGCCAGCTGCGCGCAGGCCGAGCGGCAGCAGGGTGATCATGACCAGGCCGATGGCAATCGCGAAGTCGGCGCCCAAGCGGGACAGGCGCTCGCTGACGTTCTTGGCCTGGTCGAAGCCCCGTTTCAGGGTCACACCATCTGGCAGCTCCGATTCGAAGGTGTCGAGCGTGGTCCAGATGCCGTCCCGCACGGTGGCGATGTTCCACCCGGGCAACTGCTTGGCAGTGACGAAAATCGCTCGCTGGCCGTCGTAGCGCGTCTGGTAGGTCGGATCGGCCGACGCCCACTCGACGGTGGCGACGTCACCGACCCGCACCACGGCGTCGCCACTTCCCGAAATCACGGTGGCGGCTACCTCGGCCGGCGAACCGTATGATCCGCTGGTGCGGACCGACAGCTGTCGCATCCCGGCGGCGACGGCGCCACCCGGAATGTCGAGGCTCTCGCCTCCAATGGCCTGGAGGACGACGCCGATCGGAATGCCCTGCTGGGTCAGCCGCCCCACATCGAGGGCGACGCGCACCTGGCGTGTGGCTTCGCCCCACCGCTCGGCGGTCTGCACACCGGGGACTGCCTTGATCCGGTCTTCGAGCGCTTCCGCGATCCGGTCGAGCTCGACATCGCTTGCGGTTGGCGAGACCAGCGCGAGCTGTACGATGCTCACATCGAAGGTCGACGCCTTGCGAACTTCCAGTAGGGCCAGCTGATCAGGCAGTTCGCCCCGAATCGCGTCGACTTCGCGCTGCACCTCGCCGTACTTCTGTTCCGCGTCGACCCCGACCTCGAACTCGACCCGAACCACCGCGACGTCTCCGGCAATGCGCGTGTTGATCTCCTCCAGCGATTCCAGCTCGCTCAGGCGCTCCTCGATCGGCTTGGCCACCAGGCGTTCCAGGTCTACCGGCGTGGCCCCGGGCAGCGCAGCGACCACCGTGTAGATCGGGATCGGGAAGCTTGGGTCCTCCTGCCGAGGTATCGTCGTCCAGGCCGACAGGCCTAACGCTACCATCAGGAGGAACAGCAGCGCCGTCACCGACGGGCGCTTGACGGACAGCTCGATCAGATTCACGGCGCCACCTCGCGCACGGTTTCGCCGTTGTTCAGGTAGGCGGCGCCTTCGGTAACCACTTTGCTGACGCCGTCGAGGCCGCCGGCAATGGCCACCCGATTGCCGGACAGGAACGCGATGGTGACATCGCGGCGTTCGGCTATGGTCCCGTTGACGGCGTAGACGACCCCGCGCTCCCGATTGGCCTCGACGATGGCCGCGATCGGGACTACCCGGACCGTGTCACCGACTCGTCGGGCGATGGTGACCGTGCCCGCCAGGCCGCGCGGCAGGTCGGTGACACCATCGACCGCGACCTCGACTGCGTAGGTGCCGGTTACCGGTGAGGGCGCGGCGGCCCGCTCGATCACGCGTCCGCGAAGGACTCGGCCCGGCACGGCGTCGAGTGTGACTTCCGCTGCGTCACCCACCGAAACCGCAATCGCGTCGCGATCGGTCAGTCCGGCGCGGAAGACCGAACCGGCTGCGGTTCCGGCAAATCGGACGACGCCGGCCCCCGGCCCGACGACGCTGCCGACATCGCGAAGGACGACCAGCACGATGCCGTCCGCCGGAGCCGTGATGGCCGCGGTCCGTCGTGCGAAGCTGGCGGATTCCAGCTGGGCGCGTGCGGCAGTCAGGGCCGTCTCGGCGTCCTGCAGCATCGCCAACCCGATGACCGAGTCGGCATGCAGGCGGCGGGCGCGGGCGGCATCGCGTTCCGCTTTTTCCAGAGCAGCCCGCGCCCCGGCCAGTGAGGCGTCGACCTGCTGCGGATCGAGCGTGGCGATGACCTGTCCGGCACGAACCCGTTCGCCGGCGCGGACCGCAACCCGTGCCACCACCCCGGCGCCGGTAAACGCCAGTTCGGATTCGTTCCGGGCGCCGAGCGCTCCGACCGCGACGATGGGGCGCGCAGCGATGGTGTCGACGACGACGGCCGTGCGCACCGGGCGGGCCGTGGTGGCCGGCTGAGCGGGAGGCGCGGAGGTGCAGGCGGCCAGCGTCAGGCCGAAGAGCGGAAGGAGATGGACAGTCTTCATGGCGTCACTCATTTCTCGGGGCTCAGCGGATCGACGGGACAGTGGCCGTGGCCTTGGCCAGCAGGATCCGCTGCTCGGCCAGGTGGTATCGCGCCAGGATGTGGGAAACGTGCGCAGCAGTTGCGGTAGCTTGGGCGCTGACCAGTTCGAGGTGACTTGCCAGGCCCTCGTCCCACCGCCGCCGTACCAGGTCGAGCGTCCGCGTCGCGGCGGCTTCCCACTCGGCGGCCGGTTGTAAGGCGGCTTCCGCGGTGACCACCGCGTCCCAGGCATTCTCGACTTCGAGCGTGAGCTGGGCTTCGATGTCCTGGCGCACCAGGACCGACCGCTCGGCGTCGAGCGCAGCTTCCGCGCGGCGGCGGCTGTTGCGGCCTGAGGTGAAGGGCGTCCATCGGGCCTGCACCGTCATCTGGGTAAAGTCGTTGTCACCGGAAAAGCGCCAGCGGTTACCTTGAAATCCGTAGTCGAACGCGACACTGACGGTCGGGAGCGACGGAGCCAGCGCCGCCGCTCGGCCGGCTCCGGCATAACGCACCGCGGCATCGGCGGCCTCGAGTTCGGAACGGCCGGTGGTCCGAAGCCTGGCCTGATCGAGCGAAGGAGGGATGCTGACCGCAAACGCGGTGTCCGTTACATTCGGTAGCTCCGCATCGAGCGGCCGCCGCGCTACACGATTGACGGCCCGCCGCGCGGCATCCCTGGTTTGTTCTGCTTCCAGAACTTGCTGCGCAGCTTCGGCGCGATCGGCGCGGGCGCGGAGCACGACGTCCGGGGCATCGAGTCCCGCCGCGGCGCGCCGTTCGGCGGCGCGAACCTGCTCGTCCAAAGCTACGAGCGTCGCTTGGCGGAGTCGCACGACTTCCACCGCGGCCGCATGCCGAGTCAAGCCGACCTGCAGGCCGATGATCACGTCCCGTTCGGCCGTCGCGAGCCGAGCGGCCTGGGCATCACGCGTGGCGCTGGAGGCGGCGACTGCGGCCGGGATCGCGGCGTCGAACACGGGAAGCGCAATCCGGGCTCGGGCATCCTGCTTGAGCGGGAATCGAAACGACACGTCGGTCGGAAAACGATCGGTGGCCGTGATCTCGTTGAGCGCAGCAAACGCGGGATTGATCAGGTCGCCGATGTCGACGCCGCCCTTCTGCTCGACCCACATCGCCTCGAGTGACAACGTCGGCAGACGGAGCGCCTGGGTCCGGCCTACGGCAATCCGATCGCGCTCGAGCGCCAACCGCTCGATCGCAACGCCCGCGTGCGCAGCTGCTGCGTCGCGGAGGAAGCTCGCCAGGTCGGGGCTCTGGGCCGAGAGCCCGCCCGCGACGGTACCGATCAGAGCAACCGGAAGTAGCATGCGCATCATGATTTACCTAACAGCGTTAAGGCGACGAACAAATAAAAAGCGGCTCATGGGGCGGGCTCCGACCCGTCCTGCTGCATCCCATTCAGCGCCGCATCGATCATCATGGCCGCCGTGTCCATGGTGTCGCGCCATTCGATCCAGGCCTGGCACGAGAAAACGACCTGGAGCGAGACGATGCCGTGTACCAGACCCCAGAGAGCCTGTGCCACCTGCTCGGGATCGCGATGCCGCGGGCCGAATCGTCCGGCGCCGATGGCCGCCTCGACACAGGTGCGTACGATCCCGTAAGCATCCTGCTCGGGCGTTGCATCCATCGCTTCCTTGATCTCCTCCTCGGCGCCGGCCTTCAGGTCGGGCGTCATGAAGAGGAGGCGGTAGAGCTGCGGGTTTTCGAGGCCGAACTGGACGTACGCCAGGCCCAGCTCCCGGAGCCGCTCGATCGGGTCCCGGACCCGCTGCGCCCTGGCAAAGGCGGCAGCCAGTCGATGGAGGTCCGTGACCACCAGCGCCTGGATCAGGGCCTTCTTGTCGGCAAAATGGTGATAGATCGCGGGAGCGCTGACCCCGAGCCGGCCCGCAATGGCGCGCATCGTCGTGGCCTCAACTCCTTGATTGACAAAGAGTTCCCGGGCCGCATCGAGAATCCGGGCTCGGGTGTCATCGGGGAACGAGGCAGCGTGACGGGCGTTCATGTAGATCAACTTAACGCTGTTAAGCGAAGGCGCAAGGGGGAATCGATAACCAGGAATACCGTACTGCACCCCAGGATGTACCTTACCCGGACCGCCGAAGGCGGTCTTTACGGGACCAACACGATGAGGATCAGGGAATGACGGAACCGACCGGCACCATCGAACACGAAGAAAACGGCCCTCGGGGCGGATTCGTATATAAGGTCGACGGACGACGGCTGGGCGAGATGACCTACAGCCGAGTCAACGACCACCTGGTCATCATCGACCACACCGAGGTCGATCCGTCGCTGTCCGGCCAAGGCATCGGGCGGCGCCTGCTCCACGCGGCGGTGGCCTGGGCTCGGGAGAACGGGACCAAGTTCATGGCGACCTGTCCCTTTGCGCTGGCGCAGTTCAAACGCGATCCGTCGCTCAAGGACGTGGTTGCGTGACGGCGAGCGCGCTTCAGTCCAGAATAGCCATCAATGCCCAGCTACTGACGGCCATGCTCATCGAGGCCAGCGCCAGGTTGCGATGGTCGTTCCGCATGGTCGGATCGCGCTTGGCTTTGTCGGCCAGGACCATGCCGGTGTAGGCAAACCCCGCGTCGGCAGCCAGCATCATCAGACCGTGGACCCAGCGCTTGGTGCGCCCGTCCGGGTTCTTGTTGCTTTCGATCAGGTTCCAGACGCCGGTGATCGTGTTGGCCGTAAACACCACGCCGGTGCCGATGGCGAGCGGTTTGTGGAGTTTGCGGCGCCAGTCGTCGGCTGGCGTGTCGGGGTTGTTGATCAGATGGTTACCGGTGATGAACTGTCCGGCAAACAGCGGCAGCATCGCGTAGCTCAGCGTCCGGTGAACCTTGAGCCGGCGATAGTAACCGTCGCTGTAACGGACCGTCCGGGCCCGGGGCTGCTGGTCTGGATCCTCCGCTGGCGCCACGACCACCACGCGGGACCAGTCGATCGTGCCATCCATCCGGCGGGGGAGCGAATCGCTCTCCTGCGGCAGGGCAAGCTGAACCAGGGTGAGCAACGCGATGCCGATCACGGGCGCCCCTTTGGTGGCTGGGTGACGGACTCTCGACTCGTGACACGCGAGTCGAGGCCGTCCCCTTGATATCTGCTAGGGCCGCGGAGCGAAGTACGGGACGGCGGCCGGCTTGGCATCGGGCCAGATCCGTGCCGCATTGGTGCCGTCGTATAGCACGCCGTTCTTCATGACGAAGCGGATCTTCTGCGCATTGGCGATGTCGGCCAGCGGGTTGGCGTCGAGAATGACGAGATCCGCCAGTTTGCCGGCTTCGAGCGACCCCAGATCCCGGTCGAGACCGTGGTACCAGGCGCCGCGGATGGTGCCGACTTCCAAAGCCTGGGCGGGCGTGAAGCCGCTCCGCACCAGCAGGTCCAACTCAAAATGCGTGTCGATGCCGTAGAGCTGTCCATGCGCACCAAGCTGTACAGAGGTGCCGTTGTCGAACAGCTGCTTGACCGCCGCGCCCATACGCCAGGCGAACATGTCGTCGCTTCGCAGGTGGGTCGTATTGCGGAGCCGCATCAGGTGCTCGGGCGTGAGAAAGCGGGTCAGCTTGGGATCTTCCCACAGCTTGGTAGCCTGATGGTACCAGCCCTCGCCCATGGGCCCGTTATAGACGACCAGCAGCGTCGGCGTGTTGCCGGCTGCGGTGGCTCCCCAGTACTTCGTGATATCGTCGTAGAACGGAGCGAGCCCCATCGAGTGCTCGATGCCGGTGACACCGTCGAGAATCTGGGTCAGGTTCATCTGCGGCTCCGCATTCGACTCGGAGACGACGTTGAGCCCGATCATCCGTGCCGCCGTGATCGTCAGCTGGCGCCGCTTCCGGGTGTCCTGCGCATAGTCCTTCACCGCGATGGCGCCGTGGTCCTTGTTCCAGCGGGTCTGCTCCAGCGCATCGTGCAGCGTCTCGATGGGCCGGAACATCCGCGCGCGGAATGATCGACGTTGGCCGAAAATGATGGACCCCGTGGTAAAGAGGCGCGGCCCCGTGATCTGTCCGGTGCGCAGCATGTCGCTGAGCCAGCCGTCACGGTACTCGTTCCCATAAACCTCCACCATCGTCGTCACGCCGTACGCCAGCGGACCCGACAGGTAGGTCGGTTGCTGCTCGATGACGTGCAGCGCCGAGTGTTCGATGTGCGGGTGGGCGTGAGCGTCGATCAGGCCCGGGATGATGGTGGCGCCGGCCAGGTCGTGGACTTTGGCGTTGGACGGAATCGTGAGTCCCGCGCCGACAGCGGTGATTCGGTTTCCGTTGATCAGGATGGTCGCGTTCTCGATGACCTGACGCATCCCGTTCATGGTGACGACGCGCGCGCCGGTCAGAGCCGTAACGCCGGTGGGAGCCGCAACGGTCAATTCGAGTGCGGTCTCCGTGCGTTGTGCCGTCGATCCCGGGACGCGCGCGCCATTCCACGCTTCGGCGGTAGTTGACGTGGCGGGTGGATTGGCCTGATCGGCCAGGATTCGACTCACCGATTTTTCATAGAAGCCGGTGCCGCGGGTCCAGGCCAGCGTGCGTCCGTCGCCGGACCAGGTGAGGTAGCCGCCATCTTCGGCATCGACGCGCGCCGAAGTGCCGATCCCTTCGTAGGGCGACACGACCACGGGTTCGCCGCCGGTCGGGAAGGGCGTGATGAAGCTGCGCTGATACTCCCGGAGCGCGATCTGGCTCAGATCGGGTGAGGGCACGGCTGCGACACCGTTCGGAAATTTGGCCAGGACGGATTCGTTCTCGCCATCGATTCCGATCTGTTTGAGCACCAGCGTGTCACGCTCGAACTCGGTGAAGATGAGTCGCTGCCCGTCGGCGGTAAAACTCACGCTGGGCGGGATCTTCCCGGCAATGTCGGCATAGACGAGCGGCTGGGTGGAGATGCCGGCCACGCGTTGTTCGGTTCCGGACTCCCGCCTGAGCACGAGGTCGAATTCGCCTTCGTTGGAAAGGAGCGTGCCATGTTCGATCCCGTCGGCGCCGCGGACAAACGCGATCGCATCGCCCTGCGGAGCAATCGCGATGCTGCCGTACTGCGCAGGAATCGTGGTGAGACGTTCCGGCCGTGCGCCCGATTTGGCGATCCGATAGACGGCGCCGAGACTGTCATCCGACCATGAGGCGTAGTAGAGAGCGCCGGTACGCGGGTCGACGGTAGGACTCGTCTCGTGCGCGGGCGAACTGGTCAGGTTACGTGCGACCCCCTTGGCATCCTGCAGCCACAGGTCGCCCAAAGCTTCGAAGAGGATACCCTGCGGCGTGCGGGTTCCCCAGCGATGAGTGCGAGTCTTGGCGGTGCGGTCCGGCTCCTTGCTCGCAAAGCGGATCGTGCTCGATGCCTGCCGATCGATCGTGGCACGGAAGGGGATCGTCGTTCGCGTACCGGTCGTCACGTCGACGGAGACGATCTGGCCGCCGGTATTGAGGAAGAGACGCCGCCCGTCGGGATGCCAGGCCATGGCAGGATACGGTCCGTATCCGCTCCGGCTCGATTGGCGATCGGGGTCGACCGCACCGGGCAGCACGCGTTCCCGATGGGTGAACAGATTCCTGAGAATGATGCGGGTCGTATCGATGTGACGGTTGAGATATGCGAGCAGCGTACCGTCGGGTGAGAGGGTCGGTGCGAAGGCGCCGCCGGGGCGCTGGATCAGCGTCGCGGTCTGCCCGGACGGGAGGTCGAGCTGTTCGATCGTACTGCCGCCGGCGGGGGTGAAATACGGGTTGAACCCGAAGGGGTACACGGGACGGGCAAGTCGTTCGAACAGGATGCCTGCCCCGTCCGGCTCGAAAGCGCCGGCATTGATGGTGCCGGGGCCGCGAATCAGCGAGGTCCGGTTGCCGCGCAGGTCGATCGTCGCGAGGCCGCTGCTGTTGGCAGTCAGCAGGCTCTGGCCATCGGGCGCCCAGACGGCGCGGTAGGTATTGTCGCCCGGGGTGTACAAGCTGCGCAGGTTGCCGCCCTGCCGATCCATCAGCCAGATCCCGTGACTGCCCGTCCGATCGGACGAGAACGCGATGATCTGTCCGTCCGGACTGTAGCGCGGCATCAGGTTCCAGGAGCGACCGCCGGTCAGCTGGCGGGCGGCGCCACCGTCGATCGGCATCTCGTAGATATGGCCGAGCAGGTCGAAGGCGAGATAGCGGCCATCCGGCGAGATCGCGAGGCTCATCCAGGTGCCCTGCGTTGCCTCGAACGTAATCGGCCGCTCGGGCCCGGTCGGTGTTTCGACGCTCCAGGCCGGCTGCTGGGCCGAGACGGATTGGACGGCGCCGGCCAACGGGGACAGGATGGCGACGAGGATGACGCCGGCAAAATGGCGTCGGGCGGTCTCTCGGATCATGGGGCTCTGCGTATGTGGGGAACCCCGATATGATCGCCGGTTTTGCCGGAAAAGTCGATCGGAGTCTCAGTTCTCGGTGGCAGGGGGCGGGAAGGAGTGGATGGTGACGCGATCGGCGCGGGGTGTCACCGTCGCCGTCGGGCGGGTTTGACCCGACGGTCCGGCTCGAAGGGTCAGCGACGCCGTGGCCGGCAGCCCGCAGAACGATGCGACGCCGTTGCCGTCGACGTCCGCGACGATCCAGACGCCGTCTTCCGCGACGGCAAATCGGCGCGCCATGCCGCCGACCATCGTTCCTGGCCAGGAGACCTCGACGGTTTCCGTCCATCGCGAGCCCAGATCGACCAGGAGGAGTTGGGGCAGGGCGTCCGGGCCCTGAGCGAGACAGCGCTCGCCGGCCAATCGCTCGCCGGTGGGCGTGCCGGCGTTGACCCAGGTGGCCTCGTGCCGCTCCGCACGCGCCGAAACCGTGATGGATCCGAGACCATAGGTCCGCAGGGCCGGATGCTCGATCGCCATGGCGTACGCACCTGGCGCCGAGACGAAAAGCTGGAACTGCCCGTCCTGATTGCTCTCCGCCCGAAAGCTTCCGTTGGCCACGCTGATCGTGGCGCCGCGAAGCGGGAGGCCGGTAACCGAATCCCAGACGACGCCCTCGATCGTCAGACCGCGAGTCGTCGTGCTGCCGGCAAGCCGGGCCTCGCCGCCGCGTTCGACGAAACCGGTCAGACTGTCGCGACTGATCCGTTGTCCGGTTCGATAATCCCTCCCGGCCACCGAGACGAGAAACGGCACGGTCATGCGCCAGGAACTGATGATCCACTCGCCTCCCAGCTGCGAAAAGATCAGCTGTCCGCCGATCATGTCCCGCCGCGGCAGGCCGGCGACATTGGTGTATCCGAAATCCAGGCTGCGCAGCGCGGCGCTTCGGCGCTCGACCCAGAGTGTTCCTTCGACCCCGACCTGTTCCGGCCGTCCCGCCGGACGAAACGCCAACCCCACCAGAACGGAGTCGGGTGACGGGCGGACGCTGAAACAGTAGCGCCGGGCAAATGCCTCGGAGAGAAGCAGGGCGGCATCCGGTCCATGGTACTCTCGGCCGGTGCCCCTGCTGGTGATGAACCCGTCGCGCAGCAAGCGTTCAGGCGGCGGCGAGGTGAAGGGGCGCCGGTCGGCAGGCCGCCACTCCGTAGCGGTGGCATCGACCACTTCGCCGGCGCGATTGAGCCGCTTCTGGTACGTCGAAGACTCGAGATTGGCCGGTCGGGCGTCCGCCAGTTCGAAGGTCCAGAGCGCCTTGCTGATCTCACTCCACAGCGCACCGCTCGCTGCGCGATTTTGTCCGTCGAGCCCGCATTGCTTCGAGGACTCGGCCTCCACGACCAGGTCGGGCAACAGAATCGGTGCTTCGGGCATTCGGGCGTCGATGTCGACCACGGCGCCGGCCTCGATTTTAATCCGTTCGATCGTGAGGCTCTTGTGACCGATGCGCGCGACGATCAGCCCGTACTCTCCCGGTCTCGACAGATCGAAGCTCAACCGGCCGCGATCATCGGCGAGCGCGCGGGTGAGGGCCTGGCCCTTGTCGGTCGTGAGCGTGACCAGCGCGCCGGGAATCGTGCGATCGGTACCTTCCTCGAGTACCCGAACGCGCAGCGCCTGCCCGGCGCCATGCTTGGCGAGCAGGATCAGCATGACGGCGGTCAGCGCGGCAATTCGCCCGATCATGGATCGCCTCCGACTCGGCTCCAGAGGACCAGCACCCCGCAGGAAGCGCCTGACTGGTTGAACTCTGGCGGAATCTCGCCGGCTCCGCGGTACAGCTCGATCGCCTCCATGTTGTGGAGCGTGAATTCGTCGATGTTGGGCGGTTCCGGCGAGTCATAGGCCCAGAGCGATCGTCCGTCCAGCACGATCGACAGATAGCATCCGGCCGGGAACGTTTGCCTGGGATCAGAGATGCAATGCAGTTTCTGCCCGGCGGACCCGGTGCGAAGGGTTGCCGCCGCGTATCCGCCGCCGCACGACGAGGGTCGCGGTATCAGACGCATGCCCCGGAGGACCCGGAGCAAAGCGGAGGGCGAGAGCGCCTCGTTCTGCGCAAGCTGTGCTCGAGTGAGGTACGCACCTGTCCCGGTTTGGCGCCGACGCTCGAACTCCATCGTCCGCGCGCTCGGCGTGGCGGGCCGGCCGGTGGAGGTAATGACGTCGGGCAGACGGACGGCCTGACCCGTGAGCCGGAAATCGACGATCGTGGTGTCGTTCCCGCCAGCTGCGATCGGCGCCGTCAACGGACGGTATCCTACGGCGCGGACCATGATCGACGTGGCGCCGGCCGGAACCGCAATCAGGTAGCGGCCGCCCCGGTCGCTGATGACGCGCGCGGTACCTGCGGAGTCGAAGGTGACTTCGGCGCCGACGATTGCGCGGCGGGTCGAATCGTCCGAGATGGTGCCGCGCAGGACCTGTTGCGCGGAGGCGGGCGTGCCGAGCGCGCCGATGATTACGGCGGCTCTGAGCTGTGCGAACAGCGCTCGACTGGTCATGGGCCCGTCCCGAGGTGGACGAACCAAGTCTATCGATCGATTGCGGGCCTGTCTAGCAGGCGGGCCGTTGGTGATCGCGGCCCGCCCGGTTGGCGTTACTGCGGAGCGAGCTTCCAGAGTTCGCCGTTGGCCTGGTCAGTCACGATGTAGAGCGCGCCATCAGGCCCCTGTTTGACATCGCGGACTCGCTGGCGGCGGTCGATCAGCAGATGCTCCTCGCCGGTGACGCGTCCGTTGGTGAGCACCAGCCGGACCAGCCGCGCATCCCGCAGACCGCCGACAAACAGACTTCCCTGCCATGCCGGGAAGGCACTGCCGGTGTAGTAGACCATCCCCGACGGGGCGATGACCGGATCCCAGAAGTAGACGGGCTGCTCGGTACCTTCGTGGGTGGTCCCCGCATTCGGGACCGGACGCCCGGAGTATTCCCGGCCGTACGTGGCGAGCGGCCAGCCGTAGTTCTTGCCCTTCTGCACCAGGTTGAGTTCGTCGCCGCCTTGCGGGCCATGTTCGACTTCCCAGAGCCGGCCTTCGGTATCGAAGGTGGAAGCTTGGATGTTCCGATGGCCGTAGCTCCAGATCTCCGGCAGCGCACCCGACTGCCCGACGAAGGGATTGTCGTCCGGCGCGCCGCCCTCGGGCTTGATGCGTAGAACTTTGCCGAAGTGGCTTCCTAGGTCCTGCGCTTGCGGACGGGTCTGAATGCTGGAGCGCTCCCCGGTGGTGACGTAGAGCATCCCATCCGGACCGAAGGCCAGCCGGGAACCGTAGTGCATGTTGTTCTCGTAGGTGGGCATCGTCTGCAAGATGACCCGGACCTGTTCGAGCTGGCGGCGATCGGCGGACAGCACCCCGCGTGCAACGCTGGTGCCGTTGCCGCCCGTACGCGGTTCGGTGAAGCTCCAGTAGATGGTGCGATCGGTTTCGAAGCTCGGGCTTAGCGCCACGTCGAGCAGGCCGCCCTGTCCTCGCGGATCAACCGCGGGCACGCCGCCGAGCGGTTCACCGATCTGCCCCGCCGCCGAGACGATGCGCATCCGTCCGGGCTTTTCCGTAACCAGCAGGTCTCCGCCCGGGAGCGGCTCCACCGCCCAGGGATGCTCGAGCCCCGTGGTGACGACCGTGACGTTGAAGGCCACGTTGGACGGGGCAGCGCAGGCACGTGTCTGACCCGGGTTGACCGGCGGCCGGCCGGGCGCGCTATGCTCCCGTGTCTCGAGCGGCGCGCAGTCTCGGCCGGTGTCCACGACGGCCGGGGTTTCCTGGGGCTTCTGCGCGCACGCGGTGCTCGCCAGGAAGAGAAAGACGGAAGCAATGGGCGGCGCTTGGAAGAGATTCATGTCAGGCTCGCGGTTCGGGCATGGTGGACGGCGTTTTCTGGGAGACGCCCTTCGCAATTTCGGCCACACTACGCGCGATATCCAGCCCCCGGCGGTGACTTATTATTGAGCGATCCGATGACTTGCCATCCGAACAGGACGTGCTCCATGGCCCGTGTCTCCTCGATCGTTTCGTTGCTGGGTGTCTGGCTGGCGGTCGTTGCCGGCCCAGGTCGGGCCTACGCACAGCAGTACGATGTCGTGCTGCGTGGCGGAACGGTGGTCGACGGGTCCGGAGCGCCACGATTCCGGGCGGATGTGGCGCTTCAGGGAGATCGGATCGTCCGGGTGGCGCGAGACGGCATCGCTGCGGGAAGCGGGCGGGTCGAGTTCGATGTCACCGGGCTGGTCGTGGCGCCGGGATTCGTTGACCATCATGCGCACGTGGCGACCGATATCCACAATCGCCCGCTGGCAGAAAACTTTCTATTCCAGGGCGTCACCACGCTCCTGACTCCGGTCCACAGCGGCGATACGCCCTGGCCGCTCGGTGCGTATCTCGATCGTCTGCGGACGGCCCCGAACGTCGGATACTTCGCGGGGCATACCTCGATTCGCCGTACCGTGATGGGATTGGCCAACCGTGCGCCGACCGCGGCCGAACTCGAGCAGATGAAAGCCATGGTCGAGGCCAACATGCGGGACGGCGCGCTCGGCTTGAGCACGGGTTTGCTCTATGTGCCCGCCAACTATGCCCGGATCGAGGAGGTGATCGAACTGGCCAAGGTCGCGGCGCGGCATGGCGGCATTTACGTGACGCACATGCGCGACGAAGCCCGCGGCCTGCTGGCCTCCGTGCGCGAGACGATCCGGGTTGCGGACGAAGCGCGGATTCCGGTGCAGATCAATCACCACAAGGCGGCCGGTGCCGGTCAGTTCGGTTGGACCCGCACCACCATCGCCATGATCGACTCGGCGCGGGCGCGCGGTCTCGACGTCAAGCATGACGTCTATCCCTACACGGCCGGGAGTACCCATTCGGGCGTGTTGTTTCCCGGTTGGGCGCTGGCCGGCGGAGTCGATTCACTCAGGGCGCGCGTCGATGATCCGCGCATCCGGCCCAGGCTCGAGGCCGAGATGCTGGAACGGATGCGGCTCGACTGGGCGGGCGACGAACTCGAGCGGATTCAGTTCCGGGTGCTTCCGTCCAATCCGTCGTACAACGGCAAGACGATGGCGGATCTGGCCCGCGATCGCGGTCTTGCCATCAACGCGGTGAATGGAGTGCAACTGGCCATCGAACTGCAGCTGGCCGGAGGATTCAGCGCCATCTATCACATGATGGACGAAGCGGACGTCGTGCGGGTGCTGCAGCATCCCTTTGCCATGATCGAAACCGACGGTGATTCGGTCGGCTACGGTCGCGGCTTCCCTCATCCGCGGAGCTACGGCGCCTTTCCGCGGGTCCTGGCCCGGTATGTCCGGGAGCAGCAGGTGTTGTCGCTCGAGGAAGCGATTCGGCGGATGACCTCGCTGTCGATGGAGCAGGTCGGCCAGCGGGAGCGGGGCCAGGTGCGTGAAGGGATGTATGCGGACCTGGTGGTTTTCGATCCCGAACGGATCGCGGATCTGGCTACCTATCAGGACCCGCACCGGTTCTCGGTGGGGATGGTGCATATCTATATCAATGGCGTGTCAGTTCTGCGAGACGGTTCGCTCACCGGCGCCACCCCGGGCCGGGTGCTGCGTGGCCCCGCTCGGTCCGGATCCTGAGACTGTCGCGAACTTCTGTCGCAATTCCGGCCGACCGTTGCGTCGGTCGTGCAGGGAATCGCTTCGCTTCGTCGGCTGCGTGTGCGTGATCGGGTGATAAAACGTCCACGGGGAGATGCTTGCAGCAATAGTCTCCTCCGTCTGAGTCGATTCGCGCCACGATGTCTTTGCAGCAACTATCTGGGGCCGACAACAGGCCACGCTTGCCGGTCACCGTCTTGATTCCGGCCTATAATGAAGCCGCGTCCGTCGCGGATACGATCACGAGTTTGCAGCGGCAGACGGTGCCGCCGGCCGAGATCATCGTGATCGACGACGGCTCGAATGACGGCACCGGCGATATTGCGCGCGCGGCAGGCGCAACGGTGGTCCGTCCTCCCAGCAATACCGGCTCGAAAGCCGGTGCGCAGCAGTTTGCGTTGTTCCAGGTGACCACCCCGCTCGTCATGGCGGTCGACGCGGATACGACCCTGGCGCCCGACGGGATCGAGCGGCTGATCGATGCGTTCGACGATGCCGAAGTTGCGGCCGCCTGCGGCTCCGTGATCCCTCGACATGTGGAAACCATCTGGGAGCGGGGGCGGTACCTCGAGTATCTCTTTGCCTTCACCTTCTATAAGCGGGTCCAGGACGGATACGGGACACCGTTCATCAGTTCGGGCTGCTTTTCCATGTATCGAACCGAGATCCTCAAAGCCGCCGGCGGCTGGCAGACGCGCACGGTCGCCGAGGACATGGATCTGACCTGGACGTTATATCAACGCGGCCACAAGGTGCGCTTCGTTCCGGAAGCGCTCTGCCGGCCGATCGAACCGCACGATTTCGCGTTCATGCGGAAACAACTGCGGCGGTGGTCGCACGGGTTCGTGCAGAACGTGCGGCTCCATTGGCGCGGCTTGCTCGAGGTTCCGTTCCTGCGGAGCGCGGTTGCGGTCTCGTGCTGGGATGCCGTCATCGCGTCGCTGGCCTATCTGTTCCTGCTGCCGGCGCTGGCCATTGCGTTCGGAAATCCCTACCTGCTGCTCGGCTATGTGATCGACCTTCCGGCGGTGCTCGTCCCGGTCATGGTGGGAGCGGTACCACGAGGCGAAGTCGGTAAGGCGCTGGCAAGCGTGCCCGGCTTCTTCGTCCTCCGAACGGTCAACGCCGTCTTCTTCGTGAGCGCTGTCTGGCGCGAAGTCGTGCGTGGCCGGCCGCTCCTTGCGTACGAGAAAGGGCACTGATAATGACGGTGGGAATTCCTGGGGCCGGCGTCGGCGGGCTCTTCTATCTCGCGGCGGCCGTGCTGCTGCCGTTGCGGAATCTGATCCGCAATCGCGGCGATCGGCGGGCGGCCAGGTCGGCGACGGTGCAGGCCGCGATTGCGGTGGGCATCGTGGCCAGCTTATGGACCACCGGGTGGGTCCTGGCCGCTCTGCTTGGTCCGGATGTCGCCCGCACCTCGGCGATTCAGGTCAACGGGCAGCCGGTTGGTAACGGGAATGTGCTGCATTGGGCCGTGTTCGTCGGCGGGTATCTGCTGCTCGGCGTGATCCTGCTCAGTGTCCAGATCGCGCGGCGGGTAGTCGGAGCGAGTCGCCGGTTGCCGGTCGCGGCTCGCGAGCGACCACGTCTGGCAGGAGACGAGGTGGTTCGGACGTCCGGTGCGCATCGCCGTCCCTCGGGAAGTCATCGCGAGCCGGCGGCCGCCGCGCGCTGAGCGGCGAGTCTCCGGTCAATCGTCGCATGGTTTCGATATGTGGGCGGTGGACCTCGGGAGCGGTTCGGTCGGAAAGGTTGCGCTGGGAGCGAAACTGCCGGAACCGACAGCCTTGATCCCCGGGGGTTCGTCTCTTACGTTCGATTTGGAAGTTGCACGTTCGTGGGGCCGACTGTCGTGGTCGGCTCAATACGGGGGAAGCCGGTGAAAGTCCGGCGCTGTCGCGCAACGGTAAGGCACTCCTGCCAAGCCCGAATGCCCGCCCACGAGCCATATCGCAGTGACAGCGTCCTTCGCGTCAGAGGATGCGGTCGTCGGGTATTCTCCTCGTTGCCGCCCGGAGCATACTGACCACCGTTCCCGACCGTAGGATGCGTTACGGCCGGAGGACGCGTGATCTCTCCCGAAACGAACGTCGCCCCGACTGAGGTCGGGGGTTCCGCAGGTTCGACCTCAGGTCCCAAGCCAAAGAAATCGGTTGCGCTGTCGGGCGTCACTGCCGGCAACACCGCGTTGTGTACGGTCGGTCGATCGGGGAACGACCTCCACTATCGCGGCTATGATATTCTCGATCTTGCGGCGCAGTGCGAGTTCGAGGAAGTGGCCCACCTGCTGATTCACGGTAGTCTCCCCAATCGAACCGACCTGGCAGCATACAAGACCAAGCTGGCATCGTTGCGGGGCCTGCCGATCGACGTGCGGAATGTGCTCGAACGCCTTCCGGCGGCCACTCACCCAATGGATGTCATGCGCACCGGCGTGTCGGCACTCGGCTGTGTGCTGCCGGAAAAGGACGATCATCCGCTGGCCGGTGCGCGCGACATTGCCGATCGGCTGCTGGCGTCACTCAGTTCGATTCTGCTCTACTGGTATCACTATGCCACCCATGGCCGACGGATCGAGGTCGAGACCGACGACGACTCGATCGGCGGGCATTTCCTGCATCTGTTGCATGGTCGTACACCTCGGCGCTCCTGGGTCGAAGCCATGCACACCTCGCTGGTGCTCTATGCCGAGCACGAGTTCAATGCGTCGACTTTTGCCGGGCGAGTCATTGCCGGCACGGGGTCGGATCTCTACTCGTCGATTACGGGTGCGATTGGTGCGTTGAGAGGTCCCAAGCATGGCGGCGCTAACGAGGTCGCCTTCGATATCCAGCAGCGGTATGACGATCCGGATCAGGCCGAGGCCGACATTCGCCGCCTGCTCGAAGCCAAGCAGGTCGTGATCGGGTTCGGCCATCCGGTGTACACGGTGTCGGACCCTCGCAACGTCGTGATCAAGGACGTGGCGCGGCGGCTGTCGGAAGAGGCCGGCTCGACCAGGATGTTCGAGATTGCCGCGCGGATCGAGCAGGTGATGTGGGATGCGAAGCGGATGTTTCCTAACCTGGACTGGTTCTCCGCCGTGTCCTACCACCTGATGGGCGTTCCGACGGCGATGTTTACACCCCTGTTCGTCATTGCGCGGACGACCGGGTGGTCGGCGCACGTCATCGAACAGCGGCTCGATGGCAAGATCATTCGCCCCAGCGCGAACTACATCGGGCCGGATGAACGGCCCTATGTGCCGCTGGATGCGCGTTAGGCGTTTACCCGATCCGGCGCCTCGCGCCGACGAGCATACATGAGCAGTCACATTTCCAATATCCGACCCGCGCCGGACGATGTCCTGGTTGCCATCGCCGACTATGCCGTCGACCGATCGGCCGTGTCCGACCTGGCGCTCGAGACGGCGCGCCACTGCCTGATCGACACACTCGGCTGCGGGCTGGAGGCGCTGTCGTATCCTGCCTGTACCAAGCTGCTCGGTCCGATCGTACCGGGCACGGTCGTACCGAACGGGGCGCGGGTGCCGGGTACCCAGTTTCAACTGGATCCCGTTCAGGCAGCGTTCAATATCGGCACGATGATCCGATGGCTCGATTTCAACGATACCTGGCTCGCGGCCGAGTGGGGTCATCCGTCGGACAATCTCGGAGGTATCCTCGCGGTGGCCGACTGGCTCTCGCGCACGGCCGTGGCAGCGGGTCGGCCTCCTCTGCTGATGCGGGATGTGCTCCTGGCCATGATCAAGGCGCACGAGATCCAGGGTGTGCTCGCGCTGGAGAACTCGTTCAACCGGGTCGGTCTCGACCATGTCGTCCTCGTCAAAGTCGCCAGTATGGCCGTGGTCGGTAATCTGCTCGGCTTGTCACGCGATGAGATCATCGATGCCGTATCGCAAGCGTGGGTCGACGGGCAGAGCATGCGGACCTACCGTCACGCGCCGAACACCGGCAGCCGAAAGTCATGGGCTGCGGGTGATGCGACCAGCCGGGCCGTTCGACTGGCATTGATGACGCAAAAGGGTGAGATGGGATACCCGTCGGTCCTGACGGCGCCGACCTGGGGATTCTATGACGTCCTTTTCAAAGGCAAGCCGTTTGCCTTTCAGCGCTCCTTCGGGACGTATGTGATGGAGAACGTCCTCTTCAAGATCAGTTTTCCCGCGGAGTTCCACAGCCAGACGGCCGTCGAAGCCGCCATGACGCTGCACCGACGGCTGACGGATCAGGGCAAGAGCGCGGCCGACATTACTCGCGTCACGATCCGTACCCATGAAGCGTGCATCCGGATCATCGACAAGAAGGGGCCGCTCAACAATCCGGCTGATCGCGATCACTGCATCCAATACATGGTGGCAGTGCCGCTGCTTTTCGGCCGGCTCACGGCCGCGGACTATGAGGATGAGGTCGCAGCCGATCCTCGTATCGATGCGCTGCGCGATCGGATCGACTGCGTCGAAGACCCGGCCTTTACGGCCGACTACCATGATCCGGAAAAGCGGTCGATTGCGAACGGCGTCACGGTCGAGCTGAACGACGGGACGCGCCTCGACGAAGTCGTGGTCGAATACCCGATCGGGCATCGTCGTCGCCGAGCGGACGGCATCCCGCTCCTGGAAGCCAAGTTCCGCACCAACCTGGCGCGCCGATTCCCGGCCAAGCAGCAGCAGGCCATTCTTGCGGTTTCGCTGGATTCGGATCGCCTGCAGGCGATGCCCGTGCCCGACTACATCGACCTCTACGTGATCTGATCATGGCATCGACTTCTGCCGGACAACGGTTTCGACAAGCGCTCAAGAGTGAGCACCCGCTTCAACTGGTCGGCGCGATCAACGCCAATCATGCGCTGCTGGTCAAGCGCGCGGGATTTCGCGCGGTCTATCTGTCCGGTGGCGGGGTCGCAGCCGGCTCGCTCGGCCTTCCCGATCTGGGCATCTCCTCGTTGGAGGATGTGCTGGTCGACGTGCGGCGGATTACCGGGGTTTGCGATCTGCCGCTCCTCGTCGATGGCGACACCGGGTTCGGTCCATCGGCCTTCAATGTCGCTCGCACGGTTCGGGATCTGACGCGGGCAGGTGCCGCCGGCGTGCATCTGGAGGATCAGGCCGGTGCCAAGCGATGCGGTCACCGCCCCAACAAGTCGATCGTACCGCGAGATGAAATGGTCGATCGGATCAAGGCCGCAGTCGATGCCAGAACCGATCCGGCGTTCGTCGTGGCTGCTCGTACCGACGCGTTGGCGACCGAGGGGCTGGATGCCACGGTCGATCGCGCCGCAGCATACGCAGCTGCGGGCGCAGATTTCATTTTTCCCGAAGCGGTACGCACCCTCGACGAGTATCGGCGATTCGCCGCGGCGTTGCCGGTGCCTGTACTGGCCAATATTACGGAGTTTGGCAGCACCCCGCTCTTCACATTATCGGAACTCACCGACGCCGGGGTCGGCATCGTCCTGTATCCGCTCTCGGCGTTTCGCGCCGCCAACCGGGCAGCGGAGCAGGTATACGAGGCGATTCGACGCGAGGGCTCGCAACGATCGGTCGTCACTCTGATGCAGACCCGCGAGGAATTGTACGATCGGATCGATTACCACAGCTACGAGCGAAAGCTCGATGCTCTTTTCGGTGCGTCGTCATGACGGCGCGCTCCTCCAGGTCGAAGGAGACCGATATGCCCGTTCAACCGCGCTCCGCCGTCGAGAGTGTCGTGTCCGTCAAGTTGCTGATCGATGGAGCCTTCGTCGATTCGAAGACGACGAAGTGGCGTGATGTCGTCAACCCGGCCACACAGGAAGTCCTGGCTCGTGTGCCGATGGCCACCCCGCAGGAGGTCGATGCCGCGGTGGCAGCGGCCAAAGCCGCGTTCGTCACCTGGCGGCGGACCCCGATCGGCGCCCGGGCGCGAATCTTTCTCAAATATCAGCAGCTGATTCGGGCGCATCAGCAGGAACTGGCTGCGCTGCTCACGGCCGAACAGGGTAAGACGCTGTCCGACGCCGAAGGGGACGTGTTCCGTGGGCTCGAGGTAGTGGAGCATGCCGCCAACATCGGCTATCTGCAGATGGGCGAACTGGCTACCAACGTTGCGGGCGGGGTCGATACCTATACCATCCTGCAGCCGTTAGGCGTCTGCGCCGGGATCACGCCCTTCAACTTTCCGGCCATGATTCCGCTCTGGATGTTCCCGATGGCCATCGCGACCGGCAACACCTTTGTGTTGAAGCCGTCGGAGCAGGATCCGATGGTGACGATGCGCCTGGTGGAGCTGGCCCTCGAAGCCGGGGTGCCGAAAGGCGTCCTCAACGTGGTCCATGGCGCTGCCGATGTGGTCAACGCCATCTGTGATCACCCCGATATCAAGGCCGTCTCGTTCGTCGGCTCGACCAAAGTGGGGACTCACGTCTATCATCGCGCCTCACAGAGCGGCAAACGGGTCCAGTGCATGATGGGCGCCAAGAATCACGTCGTGGTGCTTCCGGATGCGCCCAAGGAGCAGACGCTCAACGCTATCGTCGGTGCCGGATTCGGTGCAGCGGGGCAGCGTTGTATGGCCGCTTCGGTGGTCGTGCTGGTCGGTGAGGCGCGAACCTGGATTTCGGATATCGTCGCCAAAGCCAAGACGCTCAAGGTCAATGCCGGTACGGAAGCAGGCACCGATGTCGGTCCGGTCATTTCCTGCGCGGCGCGTGACCGGGTTCGGACTCTGATCGAAAAGGGGGCCACCGAAGGAGCCGTCCTCGAACTCGATGGTCGCGATGTAACGGTTCCCGGCTTTGAACAAGGCAACTTCGTTGGTCCGACCATCTTCTCCGGTGTCCAGCCGGGTATGACGATCTACGATGAGGAGATCTTCGGCCCTGTGCTGTGTCTCATGACGGCCGACACGCTTCGGGATGCGATCGAACTCGTCAACCGGAATCCGAACGGCAACGGGACCGGGCTTTTTACGTCGTCGGGCGCTGCGGCGCGCACCTTCCAGGAAGAAATCGATGTCGGCCAGGTCGGCATCAACGTGCCGATTCCCGTGCCGGTGCCGTTGTTCTCGTTTACAGGCTCCCGCGCATCCAAGCTGGGCGATCTCGGCCCCTACGGGCGTCAGGTGGTCCTTTTCTATACCCAGACCAAGACTGTGACGGCGCGCTGGTTCGAATCGGAGTCAGTTGCTGCGCCGATCAACAGCACGATTAGCCTCCGGTAGGTATCCCGATGAACTTCGAATTGTCGGAGGACCAGCGGGCCTTTCAGGACATGGCGCGTCAGTTTGCGGCCGAGCAACTCGCGCCTCATGCGGCGGAATGGGATGCGAAGGAGATCTTCCCGCGCGAGGTGATCCGCGCCGCCGGCGAACTGGGCATCTGCGGCCTCTACATCAGCGAGGCGCTCGGCGGCATGGGTCTGACTCGGCTCGACGCGGCGATCATCTTCGAGGAACTGGCCGCGGCCTGCCCGTCGACCACGGCGTATATCACGATCCACAACATGTCGACCTGGATGATCGGCACCTGGGGTGGCGAGCGGGTCGCATCGGAATGGTTCCCGGCCTTGAGCAGCGGTGAGAAGCTGGCGTCATACTGCCTGACCGAGCCGGGATCGGGCTCCGACGCCGCCTCGCTATTGACGACCGCCGTTCAGGATGGGGACGACTATGTCCTGTCCGGATCGAAGGCGTTCGTGTCGGGAGGCGGTGTGACCGATGCGCTGGTCGTGATGGCGAGGACCGGCGTTGACGGGCCGAAGGGCATCACGGCCTTCCTGGTCCCGGCGGACGCGGCCGGTGTCATCTTCGGTCGTAAGGAAGAAAAGATGGGTTGGAACAGTCAGCCGACTCGCGGGATCTCCTTTGACAACGTTCGCGTGCCGGCCGCGTATCGGCTCGGCGCCGAAGGCGAAGGATTCAGGATTGCGATGAAGGGGTTGGACGGGGGCCGCATCAACATTGCCACCTGCTCGGTCGGTGCGGCGCAAGGTGCGCTCAATGCCGCCCAGCGCTACATGCTCGAGCGGCGTCAGTTCGGGCGTCGCCTGGCTGATTTCCAAGCCCTGCAGTTCAAGCTGGCCGATATGGCGACCGAGCTGGTGTCTGCGCGGCAAATGGTCCGTCTCGCTGCGAGCAAGCTGGATGCGGGCGAGAGTAACGCCACCACCTACTGCGCCATGGCCAAGCAGCACGCCACGGACATCGGTTTCCGAGTCTGTAACGAGGCGCTCCAGCTGTTCGGGGGGTACGGCTACACCAAGGAGTACCCGCTCGAGCGGTACCTGCGCGACGCGCGCGTCCATCAGATCCTCGAAGGTACCAACGAAATCATGCGCGTGATCGTCTCCCGAAAAATGCTGGAACCCGAAGCGATCGAGGCTATTCGATGAGCAACCCGACCTACCATGGCCTGCAGCTGGAATTGCGGGGACATACCGCCCTGGTACACTTGGCCAACCCACCGGCCAATACCTGGACCGAAGACAGTCTTCGAGCCCTGACGGCGCTGGTCGCTGACCTGAATGCGAACCGCGCGGTGTACTCACTGATCCTGACTGGCCAGGGCGAAAAATTCTTCTCGGCCGGCGCCGATCTCAAGCTGTTTGCCTCGGGTGATAAGGCGATCGCACGCGCCATGGCGCGTCGCTTTGGTGAGGCGTTCGAAGCGCTGGCAGGGTTCCGTGGCGTCTCGATCGCCGCGATCAACGGCTATGCGATGGGTGGCGGCCTCGAGTGCGCTCTTGCCTGCGACATCCGGATCGCGGAAGAGCATGCCGTGGTGGCGTTGCCCGAAGCTGGCGTCGGGCTTCTGCCGTGTGCCGGCGGAACGCAATGGCTGCCCTGGCTCGTCGGGGAAGGGTGGGCCAAACGGATGATCCTGGCCGGAGAGAAGGTGCCGGCATCGAAGGCGCTCGACATCGGGCTGGTCGAGGAGGTGGTGCCCCGCGGCGAGTCGGTTTCGCGCGCGCTGGCGCTGGCGGAAGGTGTTGCGGGGCAGAGCCCGAGCAGCGTTGCGGCCTGTAAGCAGCTGATTCAAGGCGCGCGCGGACTGCCGCCGCGGCACAACTTACCAAGTGAGCGCGAGGCGTTCGTCGACCTCTTCGATACCGAGGATCAGCAGGAGGGCGTTGGCGCGTTCCTCGCCAAGCGCAAGCCCGAATGGAAGAATCGCTGATATGGCGGACGTCGTTCTGGTCGATGAGCTCGAGACCGCCTCAGGCCATCGCTTCGGCTTGGTCACACTGAACAGCGAGGCGACGCTCAACGCGCTGTCGCTCGCGATGATCCGTCTGATCGACCCCGCGCTCGAGCGGTGGGCGCGTAACCCATCCGTCGTCGGAGTGATCCTGCAGGGAGCAGGCGCGAAAGCTCTCTGCGCCGGAGGTGACCTCCATGAGCTCTACCATTCGATGCGCCAGGCGGGCAGTGGTCGGAATGCCTACGCGGAAGATTTCTTTGCCCGAGAGTATCGCCTCGACTACCGGATTCACACCTATCCCAAGCCCTTCCTGTGCTGGGGGCATGGCATCGTAATGGGGGGCGGGATCGGTCTCATGGCCGGCGCGTCGCATCGGGTAGCCACCGAAGCGACCCGGCTCGCGATGCCGGAGATTTCGGTCGGGCTGTACCCCGATGTCGGGGGCAGCTGGTTCCTGCGGAGGATGCCGGGCGGGATCGGCCTGTTCCTGGCGCTGACCGGGGTGCCCCTGAATGCCGCGGATGCGCTCTTTGCGGGGCTGGCGGACGTGGTCGTCCCCGATGCGGCGCGGGCCGAGGTTCTATCGGCCATTGAGGCTGCCCGCTGGTCAGGCCACGCCGCCACGGATCGAAGCGCTCTGTCGGCTATCCTGACGCGGTACCGTGCCGCCACCGTACCAGAGTCCGCACTTCGGACCCATTTCGATCAGATCAACGAGATCGTTGGTATCGACGATACGCTGGCTGAGATTGTCTCCCGTCTACAGCAGGCCGCAGACGCCGATCCATGGTTGGCCGGCGCCGTGACCGCCTTTCGCCGGGGATCACCGACCTCCGCGGCATTGGCGTATGAACTGCGCCGTCGGGTGACGTACCTGTCGTTAGGCGATGTGTTCCGACTCGAATATGACGTGTCCCTTGGGTGTGCCGCCCACCCCGACTTCGCCGAGGGCATTCGCGCGCTGCTGATCGATCGCGACCGGAAACCGTCGTGGACGCCGGCGACGCTCGAGGAGGTCACTCCGGCGTGGATCGATGAGCACTTCGTGATGCGCTATACCGGGGCGCATCCGCTGGCGGACCTGGCGTAAGCGATCGAGGAGCTTCTCATGTCACAACGCATTGCCTTCATCGGGCTGGGGAACATGGGCCGACCCATGGCCGCAAACCTCGTCAAGACCGGATATCATGTGTCCGGCTTCGACCTCTCCGATGATGCGCGCCGACTCGCGACGGAACTCGGTGTTCCCTTGGCCGATAGTCTGACGGCTGCGGTGGAGGGAGCGGAGGTCGTTATCTCGATGTTGCCGGCCAGTCGCCATGTCGAATCCCTATATCTGGGTGACGGGGAGTCTTCCGGGTTGATCGCAACGCTCGATGCCCGAGTGCTGCTGCTCGATTGCAGCACGATTGCGCCGGCCAGCGCGCGCACGGTCGGGCTCGCGGCCGAGCGAAAAGGGACCGCGTTCCTCGATGCGCCGGTGTCCGGCGGCACGGGGGGAGCGGCGGCCGGAACACTCACCTTCATCGTGGGCGGCAACGAAGCGGCCCTCGAACGCGCCAGGCCCGTCTTTCAGGCGATGGGTAAGAATGTATTCCACGCCGGCAGCGCGGGTTCCGGGCAAACGGCCAAGCTGTGCAACAACATGCTGCTGGCCATTCTGATGATCGGTACCTCGGAGGCACTGGCACTCGGCGTGGCTAACGGACTCGATCCCAAGGTGCTGTCCGAGATCATGGCCAAGAGTTCCGGACGGAATTGGGCGTTGGAGGTCTACAATCCGTTGCCCGGCGTGATGGAGAATGTGCCGGCGTCGCGTGGCTATAGCGGCGGGTTCGGTACCGATCTGATGCTGAAAGATCTCGATCTGGCCGAGGAGGCCGCTCGGGCCTCCCATGCCGCGACGCCGCTTGGCGCGCTGGCGCGCAACTTGTACGCCGTCCACAGCCGAGCGGGCTCCGGCACCCTCGACTTCTCGAGTATCATCCAGCTGATGGGCTGATGCCGTCTTGGCGGCAATTCATCGAGGCGCATCCCCACTGGGCAGATGCGCCTCGACGCACGTCTTGCAGATACACGCCTTCGATTGCAACTCGGGCGGTACCAGCGCCAGCAGGCTTGGCGGAATGCTGGCGCTGGTGCACCAGCATGGATCGGTCGGGTCGCTGCCGGCCATGGCGCAGCCGTTGTCGTCCGCGCAGAGCGGGCACCGGGACGGGTCGATCGACGACGTGTTCGTAGCAACCTCCTGAGAATATTCGACGCCGACCCGTCCGGATGACATCGCGGCGCCCTAGTTACTGGCCGCCGCTTGCTCCGCTCGCAGGGTTCGCGCCGCGGCCACCATCGCAGTCAGCGCTCGTTCAACTTCCGGCCACCCGCGCGTCTTGAGTCCGCAGTCGGGGTTGACCCACAGCCGGTCGGCGGGAATGACCTCCGCTGCCCGTCGAAGCAGAGTAACCATCTCGGCCTCCGGCGGCACCCGAGGCGAATGGATGTCGTAGACGCCAGGCCCAATTTCGTTGGGATAGGCAAACCTGGCAAAGGCGTCCAGGAGTTCCATCTTCGATCGTGAGGTTTCGATCGACACGACGTCGGCATCCATCGAGGCAACGGCGTCGACGATATCGTTGAACTCCGAGTAGCACATATGGGTGTGGATCTGGGTCTCGTCCCGCACCCCCGACGACGCGATGCGAAAGGCATCGACGGCCCAGGCGAGGTACTGCGCCCAGTCGGCTTTCCGGAGCGGGAGTCCCTCTCGGATGGCAGGCTCATCGATCTGGATGACCCGGAGGCCGGCCGCCTCGAGATCGACCACCTCGTCCCGGATGGCCAGGGCAATCTGCCGGCAGGTCACGTCGCGCGGCTGGTCGTCTCGGACGAATGACCACTGCAGGATGGTGACTGGTCCGGTCAACATACCCTTCATCGGTCGGTCGGTGAGGCTTTGCGCAAACCGCGACCAGCTGACCGTCATCGGAGCCGGACGGACCACGTCGCCATAGATGATCGGTGGTTTGACACACCGTGACCCGTAACTCTGCACCCATCCGTTGGCGGTAAAGGCAAAGCCATCGAGCCGCTCGCCGAAGTACTCCACCATGTCGTTGCGCTCGAACTCCCCGTGCACCAGCACGTCGAGGCCAATCGTCTCCTGGATCCGGACGGTTCGTTCGATTTCGTCTCGCAGAAAACGGTCATAGGCATCCGTATCGAGCGTGCCCTTCTTGTGGTCTGCCCGCGCGTTGCGGACCGCAGCGGTCTGAGGAAACGAGCCGATCGTGGTGGTCGGAAAGGTCGGGAGTCCGATGGAGCGCTGCGCCGACCGTCGGGTCGGATACGGGCTCTGGCGACGGGTCGACTCGGCCGTGATTGCATCGAGCCGGGCGTCGACTTCGGCTCGATGGATCCGGGTCGAGGCTCGTCGGCTGATCACAGCAGCGGAGCTGGAAGCGAACGCCGAGGCGGCGGCTTCGCCACCCGCACCGAGTGCTTGTGTCAACGCCTCGACTTCGGAGAGCTTTTCGGTGGCAAACGCAAGCCAGCTGCGCAACTCGGCGTCGAGGGCTGTTTCCGTGTCGAGTCCGACCGGGCTGTGCAGCAGCGAACACGACGGGGCCACGATCAGTCCCGATCTCGGGCGCGCGGTCGCGATGGTCCGCAGTGTGCCGAGCGCGGTGTCGAGGTCGGTGCGCCAGATGTTACGGCCGTCGATGATACCGGCCGACAGGACCCGGTCGGCAGGCAGGGCGGCGAGGACCGCGTCCAGTTGCTCCGGAGCGCGGACCAGATCGACATGCAGCCCGGCGACGGGCAGCGACGTGGCCAGGTCGAGATTGTCGCCCAGCGCACCGAAATAGGTCGTGAGCACGGCCTGCGGTGCGTCACCCACTTTCGCGAGCCGATCGTACGCCGTGCGGAACGCGGCTCGATGAGCCTCGGACAGGTCGAGGACCAGGATGGGTTCGTCGATCTGTACCCAGCGAGCGCCCGCTGCTGCGAGCCTGCGCAGCAGCGTTTCGTAGATCGGTAGCAACCCGTCGAGCAGCGTAAGGGCCGAGCCG
Source organism: Gemmatimonadales bacterium (assembly GCA_037189525.1). Taxonomy (GTDB): domain Bacteria; phylum Gemmatimonadota; class Gemmatimonadetes; order Gemmatimonadales; family GWC2-71-9; genus SHZU01. The sequence continues at coordinate 872,395 of JBBCJC010000001.1, read as the reverse complement.
CCGTCAGCCATTTTCCCGAGCGTCAGAAACGAGATCGGTCCGAGCAGGACGGGACGGGTCTCGATGCCCAGCGCCTTGGCCTCGAGGTATTCCTCGACCGGCTTTTCCGAGCCGAGACGGAACGAGGTGTTCTGATCGAACTCCGGGACGATGTAGTGGTAGTTGGTGTCGAACCACTTGGTCATTTCCATCGCCGGCAGGTCGACGCCGTCCCGCTGATCGCCGCGGGCCATGGCGAAGTACTGGCGGAGCGGGTCACCATCCAGCGCGCGGTATCGGTCGGGCACCGCGCCCGTGATCATCACCATGTCGAGGACCTGGTCGTAGAACGAGAAATCGTTCGACGAGGGGGTGACGCCCGCATCGTGCTGGAGTCGCCAGTGCTTGGCGCGCAACTCGCTCGCAATGGCGTGGAGGCTGGCCGCATCCGCTTTTCCGGCCCAGAACGATTCCAAAGCCCGTTTGAGTTCGCGACGGGCGCCGATGCGCGGAAATCCCAGGTTTGATGCGGAGACAGCAGGGTGCGACGACATGACAGGTCCTCTCGGGTTGGGTATGGTCACCCCGGAGGAGAATGCAGCTGCGCCACCGGCAGGAAACACGAAGGCTTCCGGATCGGAATCCAGGAAGCCCATGCCGGTCGGACCCAACACCGTCGGAAGACGAGCGTCGAGCGCGGAGCCCGCTGTCCCTCCCCCGAGGGACGACACAGGAAATAGCGCGTTGGCAGGTCTTCTGGCTCGGAAGTCATCCTACTGAGGACACCCTTCCCGCAACGATACGCTGTCGCAGTGGGCTACTTGTCCCGTTCGTCGTTCCTCACAGCGGCGGGGCCGCCCCGGATTCACACCGGGTTCCCTTTTCACGCCGGCTCAGACCACGCCGAGCCGGCGACCAGCACGAATATCCCTCAAGAGTATTGGAATGGTTGCCGCAACGCCACCGTGGTCGGGCGGCGACCCCGCCAGTAGCTGGGTGCTGAACAGCTAACTCATTGATTTGAAACGACTTGCTGATTCGGTAAGCGGCTGGTAAGAGGGCCCGGGTAGACTGATTGTGAACGGGAGCTGGAACCATATGATGACCGACGACAACAGTGTGAGCCGAACCGGGAACTTCCGCGCCGTGGTCCGCGTGGGAAAGACCGCTACCGAATACGTCCGGTCGGGCTCGGGCCGGCCGGTGATCCTGCTGACCCAGGCCGCGAACCCGCTGCCGCTCTGGAATGCCGTGATCGAAGCGGTGGCCGAGCGTTACCGCCTGATCGCCCCCGACGTGACCCCCGGCGCCGAAGATTTCGCAGGCTGGTTGGGGCCGTTCCTCGACGGGCTCGGCCTCGACCGGGTGTCCGTCCTGGCCGATGGCCCGATGTCGGCGCCGGCCATCGGATACGCCATGCTGGATCCGGACCGGGTCGAGCGGCTGGTGGTGATTACCCCTGCTGCCGCCTGCTGCGCCGAGCCGCTGACGGATGCGCCGGGGTCGCCCATGATCATCGGGGAGGAGCGGCCGATCCCGACCATCGTGGACGACGTGCTCCAGATTCTGAATGGGCCGGTCATGGCAGCCGCGCGCGGCGTACGGACCGGCGGCGTTTGAGCGGCCGGCCGAGACATACGATATGTTATCTGCCTCGACTGTCATGACCATCCCGACACCGTCTCCCGATCCTGCTCCGCGGCTGCCGCCGACGCCGCTCAGCCAGTTCGTCGGTCGCGCCCGTGAGCTCGATGCCATCGACGAGCTGCTCGGTACCAATCGCCTGCTCACGCTCACCGGCGCCGGTGGCAGCGGGAAGACCCGGCTCGCCCGGGAGGCCGCCATGCGTCTGGCCGGCCGGCAGGACGGGATCGTCTGGATCGACCTGGCAGTGGTCGAGGCCGATCAGATGGTCCAGCAGGTGGTGCAGGCGCTGGGCATGTCGGAGCAGACGCCGGATACCTCCTACGGCCGGATTGCGGCGGCTGTCGGCGACCGGTCGCTGCTGATCGTCTTCGACAATTGCGAACATCTGATCGATGCCGCAGCCCAGATGACCGAATGGCTGCTGGCCCAGTGTCCCAACCTCGTCGTTCTCGCCACCAGCCGTGAGGCGCTTGGTGTGATGGCGGAAACGGCCTGGCTGGTGCCGCCGCTGGCCATGCCGGAAGCGGTCGAGCTCTTCGTCAGCCGGGCACGCGGGGTGGTGCCGAATTTTACGCCGGCGGAACGGCATCGGGCCGTCATCGAGGACATTTGCCGGCGACTCGATGGGATTCCGCTCGCCATCGAATTGGCAGCGGCCCGGGTCCGGGTGCTGTCGATCGAGCAGATCGCCGAGCGGCTGGGCAACGCCCTCAAATTGCTGAGCGCAGGTAGCAGGACGGCGGTGCCGCGACATCGGACGCTGCGCGCCGCGTTCGACTGGAGTCACTCGCTCTTGAGCGAACCGGAGCAGATCCTGCTCCGGCGTCTGGCCGTGTTCCCGGCGGACTTTTCGCTCGACGCGGCGGAAGTGGTGGGCAGCCTGGCGCCGCTCGGTTCGTTCGATATCCTGGACCTCCTGGCGGGGCTGGTCGACAAGTCGCTGGTCGTGCTCGAGTCGGCGGACAATGAAGCGCGCTATCGGATGCTCGAGACGGTGCGCCAGTACGCGCAGGAACACCTCGAAGCCGCCGGCGAAAGCGAACTCCTCCGGCGCCGCCACGCGCAGTACTTCCTGTCGATTGCGGAGGAAGTGGCGCCGGCCATCTTCGGCGGTCCGTCCAGTCGCGAAATGGTCGACCGGCTGCTGGCCGAAGTGCCCAATTTCCACGCGGTGGCGGAGTGGTCGCTGCGATCGGAGGAGGGGCCGGGCTACGCCTTCCGGCTGGTTTGGGCGCTGCACTGGTTCTGGTGGTCGCGAGGCCCGTCGGAGGAGATCTGGCGCCTGGCCGTCCTGCTGCAACGCCCCTCGGCGGTGTCGCTGGTGACGCGGGTGCGGGCTCAGGTAGCCTTTGGTCATCTGGCGTTGTGGCAGTCGAAGATGGACCAGGCATTCGGTTATCTGAACGAAGCGCTCGCCAGCACGCATGATATCGATGAAGATCGCGAGCTGCTGGCCTACATCCTGATCATGCGCGGCGCGGCCTATACCATCGCGGGCGAGTTCGATGCCGCCGTGCATGACCTCGAGCGCGGGGTGCCCATGGCGCGGCAATACAGTCGCACCGTGATGGCCGGCATCGGTTGTCATTTCCTCGCGCTCTGCGCCGACCATCGGAATGACCTGGAGCAGGCCCTCGAGTGGCACCGGCGCGAGAGCGTCTATTCCACCGACACCGGGCATCAGGGCGGCATCGGCCATGGCTTGAGCGGTATGGCGCTTACCTTGGCTGTGGCCGGGCGACTGGACGAGGCACTGCCGCTCTACCGCAAATCGCTTGCTCTGCATTGGGCCATCAGCGACGGATGGGGCATTACCAAGGGGATCGAGGGGGTGGCGGCCTGTCTCGTCGGGGCCCACGCCGAGTTGGCTGCCCGCCTGTTCGGCGCGGCGGAGGCGGGCCGTGAGCGCATGGTCTATCCGATGTGGCCCAAGGAAACCGACCTGCGCGACCGCACGGTTGCCGCGATCCTGCCCACCGTCGGCGATCGCCTGGCTGCGCTGTGGGCCGAGGGGCGGGCGCTGTCGACGGAAACCGCCGTAGCCCTCGCGCAGCAAGCGGTTGCCGCGGACATGCTGCCCAGGGCGGCTGCCGTCGAGCCGGTCTTTACCGAAGTGCAGCCTCCCGTTGCGCCGCCCACGCCGCTCGTAGTGCACGCGCTGGGGCGCCTCGAGGTCCGGTTGCATGGGGAGCCGATCGACCCGGCGGCCTGGGGCTCTGCCCGGGCCCGGGAACTGCTGTTGCTGCTGCTCACCAATCCTCGCGGCTTGACCAAGGAGCAGGTCGGTGCGGCGCTCTGGCCCGAGGCGTCATCGGCGCAGCTTCGCAATGCCTTCCATGTCACCTTGCACCGCCTTCGCAAAGCGTTGGGCGGCACCGATCGGATCGTCAGTATCGAGGAGCGGTATCGGCTGGCGCCGTCGCTCGATGTCGAGTTCGATGCGGCGAGCTTCGATCGTCAGATGTCGTCGGCGCTCACCGCGGCGCGCCGGTCCGCAACCGATGCGCCGGCGCTCCTCGAGAATGCGCTGGCCCTCTATCGCGGTCCCTTCCTCGAAGGGGAGTCGGTCGGCGATTGGGCGCTCGAAGATCGGGATCGGATCGAACGATTGTTCGTCGACGGCGCTTTGCGATACGCCGAGTGGCTCCTCCAGCGGGAACGGTATCAGGAGGTCGAGGCGAGTTGCCTCCGCCTGCTCGAGCGGGATGGGTTGCATGAGGCGGCCTGGCGGCTGCGGATGACGGCGCACGCCCGCCGCGGCGCGCGCTCGCAGGCGGTGCGGCTGTATCAGGAACTGACGGCATTGGTCGAGCGTGAACTCGAGACCGAGCCTGATGATGAAACGACCGAGCTGTATCGCCGGATCCAGGCAGGTCAGGCGGTCTGACCGGTCGCCGGTAACGCTCTTTTTTGTCGCCCAAGCCTCCGTACCCCTCCCAGGTGTGCGGAGGCTTCGACGTTTTCCGCCTGGGAACGGGACGGAAGCGTTCTCGTAAGCAGCCGTAATCCAAGCCATCCTCCGGTAAGTCCGGTCGCTCGGCGCCGGTAATCGTGCGGTAAGGTCGGCCTCCTAGGTTGGCATCGTCCAAAGCGATGTCAACGAAAATCAGGAGCCGTCCCATGTCGAACGTTGGTCGAGTTTCTCAGGCAATGATGTTGGTGTTGTCGGCCGCGCTGGTCGGCTGCAGCGATGGTCCCACCGATGGCGTTCGTGACGCGCGGCGGTTCGGTCCCGAAGTGTCCATCGGCCAGGGCACGGCGCGTACCTATGTCACGCTCGACAATGACGAGGCGGTCGAGATCGGGATCGAGCTGACGGAGTCCGCGCTGAACGGTCTTCCCAGCGACGGGCACGGCATGTACGAGTACGTCCTCGCCATGCCGGCGAACCATCCGACGCCGTTCAAGCACGTCACGGTCGACTGGAACGCCTTCGGCCACGAGCCGGACGGTATCTATAACCGGTCGCACTTCGACTTCCATTTCTACACTATCCCGGATGCGGAGCGGAAGCAGATTCTGCCCAGCGATCCGGCCTTTGCCACCAAGGCGGCCAATTTCCCCACCGCCGAGTTCATTCCGGCCGGCTACATCGCGCCCGACCCGGCGGCGGTGCCGATGATGGGTGTGCACTGGGTCGATCCGACGTCGCCCGAGCTCAACGGCCAGATCTTCTCGCGGACCTTCATCTACGGCTCGTATGACGGGAAGATGATCTTCGTCGAGCCGATGATCACCAAAGCATTTCTGGAAACCAAGCCTAACGCCGTCTTCGAGATTCCGACGGCGCAACGGTACACCCCGTCCGGGCCGTATCCGAAGGCTTACGCCGTTCGTTACATCGAGGCAACCCGGCGATATGAGATCGCCCTGGTCAACCTCGTTCACCGCAACTGACTTCATCACACTCTGGTCAAGGAACCGGAATCATGTCTACTCTGCATCGTTCGTGGCGAGCCGGTGTGCTCGCCCTGGTGCTCGCCGCCTGCGGCGAGAGCGGCACCAACCCGACTCCGAATCCTCCGCCGCCGCCGGCGCCGGCGCCGGTTGCGCAGGTCGATGTAGCAGGCGCATCCGACCTGCTGGTGGGGCAGGCTGCCCAGTTCACGGCCGCAACGCGCGGCGCCGACGGGCAGCTGCTGACGGGCCGGATCGTTGTGTGGTCGACCTCCTCCTCCGCGGTGGCCACGGTGTCCGCCGCCGGAATGGTCAACGGCGTGGCGCCTGGTAACGCCACGATCACGGCCACGTCGGAGGGCAAGACGGCCAGCATGGCCATCAACGTGAGCAATGTGCCCGTCGCGGCTGTCACCATTACGCCAGCTGTGCTCACCCTTCAGCACAGCCGGGACAGCGCACTCGTGTCCGTCGTGACGGCGGCAAACGGGACCGTGCTCGACCGGCCGGTAAGCTGGAGCAGCAGCGCACCGACAACGGTGCGGGTGCAGGCCGAAACCGGCGTCGTGACGGCGCTCGCGCTCGGCGAAGCGACCATTACGGCCCAGGTCGAAGGGAAGACGGCGACGACGACCGTGACGGTCGTGCCGCGCGCGGTTGCCGCGGTCGACATCGCGGCCGATGCGTTGACGCTCAAGCTCGGCGCCGATACGACGTTTACGGCTGTGGCCCGCGATGACCGCGGCGTCCCGATTGCCGGATCGGCCATGACGTGGGCCAGCAGCAACCCGGCCGTCGCGACGGTCGATGCCGCCACCGGTCTCGTGACCGCCGTGGAATCGGGTACTGCGACGATTTCCGCCACCTCGGCAGGCAAGAGCGACAACGTGGCCGTGACGGTGATCGCGCCGGTGGCGACGGTGACCATTCAGCACGCGCTCGATACGGTCGAAGCGTGGACCCAGCCGAACCTGGTGGCCGTGTTGCGGGATGCCAAAGGCCGAGTGCTGACGGGTCGTGAGGTTACCTGGACCTCGTCCGATCCTGCCATCGCATCCGCCCAGATCACCGGGCCCGGCGCGCAGCAGTGGACGATCCTGGGTCGCGATCGCGGTACCGTGACGGTCACGGCCACCAGCGAAGGCATCGTTGCGACGGCCACTCGCGTCATTGTGATCAAGTACTACTCGGTGGCGGTCGGCACCATGCACGCCTGCAATATCGCCAGCGGCGGCATCGTCTGGTGCTGGGGTCTGAATGGCGACCAGGGCCGGATCGGCAGCCCGGCGCTGGGGGAGAACGAGTTCAGCAGCCGGCCGATCCAGCTGCCGGGCGGACGCAAGTACGCCAAGATCTCGACCTACGCACGTACCAGCTGCGGCATCACGATCGACGGCGAAGCCTTCTGCTGGGGCACCAACGCATGGGGCCAGCTCGGCGCCGGCTCGATCGTCAGCGGCAGCTACATCCCGCTCCGGGTCGAAGGCGGACACCTGTTCGTCGACATCGCGACCGGGAGCGATCACTCCTGCGCCATCGACGCCGCGGGCAAGGCCTTCTGCTGGGGGCACAATGATTGGCGCCAGCTCGGCACCGGGAACAGCACGGCGTCGAGTGTACCGGTTGCCGTAGCGACGAGCCTCACCTTCCGGTCGATTGCTGCCGGGTCCGGCGCGGTCTGCGGTGTCGCCACCTCGGGTTCGACCTACTGCTGGGGCGCCAACAGCATCGGCCAGCTCGGCGATGGCGGCAAGATCAGCTTCGGTAACACCTTCATCGCGCTTCCCAACCTGGTCGTCGGCGGGCATGCCTTCGCATCGGTCGACCTGGGTAATCAGTTCACCTGCGCGGTAACGACCGGCGGCGCCGGCTACTGCTGGGGCAGCAACAGCGGCAAGCTGGGCATCGGCAACGGCACCGAGTACTCGAGTCCGCAAGCCGTCGCTGGGGGACACATTTTCGAGATGATCTCGTCGGGCGCCAACCACTCCTGCGGCGTGACGACCATGGGCGACGCGTACTGCTGGGGCACCAATACCAGCGGCCAGCTCGGCAACCCGATGGCCAACGGATCGAGCCTGCCGGTCAGGGCGGTTGAGACGCTCAAGCTGAAGGAAGTGGCGGCCGCAGGTATCGGGACCGGGAGCGGCGCGCATACTTGCGCGATCTCACGCGATCGCCTGACCACCTACTGCTGGGGCCGCAATGATGTGGGCCAGCTTGGCAACGATGCGACGACCGCTCCGGCGGTCCGAAACACCGCGGCGTCGATCGTCTTCGAGCAGCGGCCGTTGCCCTGGAACTAAAACTGAGATGTAGCGGGGCATGGAATACGCTATGCCCGACCGACGAGGAGCACGGCCGGGCCGATGACGACGAAGAAGTACCGCTGGCGTGATGGAGTGCTCGAAGCCGACTACGTCAACGGTGTAATGGTTGGATACCGCACTGCCTCCGGCGACTAGCCGGACCTGCCACTTCTCTGCAGTACCTCTTCGGGTCGGCATGACATCTCATGCCGACCCTCCTTCCATCCGGGGCGCGGGCGCGACATCGGTGGGCTTCCCCTTCTTCTGCTTGCGCCGTTTCGGGGATGTCCGCTTGCCAAGCAGCATGGCCGGCAGGATCCAGAGCGCGCCGATCGTGCCCGTGATCGTTCCTCCCGCCGTGGCCAGCGCAATCGATCCGAACAGGCTATCGACCTCGGTCCCGACGGCCAGCGGGATCAGGCTTGCCATCGTCGTCAGGGTCACCAGCATGATCATGGCCGAGCGGTCGCGAGCGGCGTAGACGATATCGGCGGCGCTGAGCCGTCGTCCGGCTGTCTTGGCGCGATCGCGGCGTTCCAGGGCGCCGTCGATCAGGAGAATGGCCTGGTTGGTCGCCAGACCGATCACCAGGATGACACCCACCGCCGCCTCGCGCCCGAATGCCGTTCCGGTGGCCCAGAAGATGGCAGCCACACCGCCTAACGCCAGCGGCAGACTCGCAAAGACCAGCAACGCGGCCCAGGTCGAATTGAACACGAACGCCACCGACAGCACCACCAGCGTGAGGCCGAGTGCCAATACGAGCCAGAGACCCTTGGTACTGTCGTCTTCAGCCCATTCGAACCGCTCGTCGTCGACCGTGTATCCGGCGGGAACGCTGATCGAGTTCATGAACGACTCGTGGGTCCGCTGCGCCAGGCGGGGCGGGCCGCGGAAATCGTAACTCACGATCCGGACATACTGCTGGTCTTCGCGGTTGATCGCGCTCAACCCCTCGCGCTCCGAGACGAGTGAGAGGTCGCCGATGCGCACCGGGGACCGGGTATCGTTTGGCACGATTGCATCGCGGAGTTCGTCGAGCGCCCGTTCCTGTGCGCCACGCGCTTTGACGTTGACGGTGACCTCATCGCCGCCAAGCTCCAGGCGGTCTCCGCCGCTGGCGCCCTGGACTTCCCGGGCAACGGCCTGGCGGAACTCCGTGGCCGTCATGCCGGAACGGGCCAGGGCAGGGCGATCGGGTTCGAGCGTGACACTCACCGCCCGCTCGGCGCGGAAGAAGGTGCCGGCGTTGATGTTGACGTCGCGTACCCGGGGAATCCGCTCGAGCCGGGTCTGCAGGTCGCGCGCCAGTTGCTCGACGCCCGAGAAGGAATAGCCCAGCAGCTTGATACGGAACGCCACCGACGAGCCCCCGCCGCCGCTGAAGAAGCCCGGTCCTCGGCCGCGCACACTGATCGATGCGCCGCCGATGAAGACGGCCCGCTGGGTCATCTCTTCTTCCATCAGCGCCGGGATGATGCCGTAGCTCTCATCTCGCGTGAAGGTGACGCGAAGGCGCCCGAACATCGGAAATCCGACGGCCTCGACCCGGTCGACACCGTGCCGGCCAACCGCAATCCGTTCGAACTCCCGCATAGCGCGGTCGACGCTTTGCGGATCGGAGCCGTGAGGGAAGGTGATCCCGACGAACAGTTCGGAGCGCTGGCCGTACCAGTTGCCGAACGAACTCTTCGGTACCTGCTTGATGAAGCCCCAGGTCAGCGTACCGAGCGCAGTCAGCGCCAGGACGATGGTAATCGGACGCCAGCGCACCGTGCCGATCACGCTCCGGGTATACCAGCGCACGGTGCGGCGATAGGTCGTGCGCTGCATCCCGTGGCCGGAGCCTACCGCGGGGATCATGACGATGGCGCTCACGACCGACCAGGCGAGCGCCAGCAGGAAGGCCGCGGCAAACGGCAGGAAGGCGGCGCGGGCGTTCCCCTGCAGGTAGAGGAACGGCAGCAGGACCACCGCTGTCGTCAGGCTCGCGCCGATCACCGCCGGCGTGATCCTTCGCCCGGCCTCGGCGCGTCCCTCCGGCGTATCCGGAGCGTGGCGGAGACGCTCCACCACGACGAGCCCGTTCTGTACCAGTACGCCGATGCCCATGGCGAGCCCGGCCAGCGTGAGCAGATTGGCCGGAATGTCGAGGATGTAGAGACCGAGCGCCGTGCCCGCGATGGCAACGGCGGCGCTGCCCATCACCAGCCAGACCGAAGTGAAGTTGCGCAGCATCACCGCGAGCACCAGCATCACCGCGGCAAAGGCGATGGCGCCCCGGAGCAGCAGGTCGTTGAGCTGATCCTGGAGGTCCTGGCTCTCGTCATTCTCGATGCGAAAGGTGACGCCCTCCGGGAGGATACGCCGAATCTCCTCCATCGTCGTTTTGATCGTGGCCGCGGTCCGGATGGCGTCCGCCCCTGCCAGGCGCGACAACTGCAGCGTCACGGTCGGAACCCCGTTGATGCGCGCAAAAGCTCCGCGGTTGTCTTCGTCCGGCCGGATCGTGGCAATCTCATCCAGACGAAAAACCCGCCCGCTCGGTGCTCGGACCACCAGTTGCCCGAGATCCTCCAGCGCGCGCGGCTGGTCGCGGAGCGCGACGGTCACCACATTGGCCCCGCGGCGCTCGCGGCCGAGTGCCTCTACCGCCCGCGCGCTGGCAATCGCCTGGCGGAGCAGCGTCGGGTTGATGCCCAGCTGCCGGAGACGGAGCGGCTCGTACACCACCGCAACTCCGGGCTCGGCCGTTCCGGACAATTCGACGCCGGCCACGCCCGGAACGGCGGTAATCCGCGGAATCACCTGATCGCGGGTGATCTTGGTGAGCGTACCGGCGGTGTACGGTCCGATGATCGAGTAAGTGAGGAGCGGCTGCTCTTCGAGCTCCTCCGGGGCATAGTTCGCAACCGAGGGACCGACGACGCCGATTGGAAAACGGCTCCGTAACAGTTCGAGCCGCTCGTTGATCTCGAGACGAGCCAGCGTAACGTCGGTCTTGGGCTCCAGCTCAACGGTCAGAGATGACGTCGCGTCAGCCGACCGGCTCGACACTTTCTTGACGCCACGGACGCCCTGGATGACTTCTTCGATCGGTGAGGTGACGTAGCTCTCGACCAGTTCCGGCGATGCGCCGAACCACGACGCCGTGACGCTCAGCCGCGGCAGTTCGACAGCGGTGCGCGTCGCCAACGGCAGCTTGGTGAACGCCACGCCACCGGCGAGGATCAGCGCGGCACCCAGCGCCCAGATGACGGCCGGCCGGCCCGCTGCCCAGCGGATCATGCGGCGCGCTCGGCTCGCGCCAGCTTCCGGCGCTCGACCATGGCGTACACGGTGGGCATCAGGAAGAAGGTGACCAGGAGCGCCGTGATCGAGCCGCCGATGACGCTCGCGGCCAGCGGCTGATAGAGCTCTCCGCCGGTACCCCATCCGAAGACCAGCGGAAGCACGCCGGTAATGGTCGTAATCGAGGTCATCGCGATGGCGCGCAGCCGTTGTTGCCCGCCAAGCACGATGGCATCGTCGATCGAATGGCCCAGTTCACGGAATCGGCCGATCGCATCGAGTTTGACCACGGCCTCGTTGTCAGCCATGCCGATCATTACCACGATGCCGATCAGCGCGACGGCGTTGATGCTCTGGCCGGTCAGCCAGAGGAAGAGGATACCGCCGGCCCCGGCCAAAGGCACGGTGAGCAGAACGACGAGCGGCGTCGAGAACGATGCGAACTCTCCGGCAAGCACGAGAAACACCAGCGCAACCGACAGCACTGCCACCAGCATCAGCTGGCTGGTAGTCCGCTGCTGCTCCGCCTCGGCGCCGCCCAGGGTCACGTCCACGCCAGGGGGCAGGTCCACGTCGGCTAGCACGCGTTGCACATCGCGGGTTGCGCGGGTCAGTCCTCCCTCCTCCGCAACCGCTTCGACCACGCTGACCGGGCGCTGGTTGATACGCACGACTTCGATCGGCGCGCGAATGTCCGCCACCGAGACCAGTTGCCCGACCGGAACGCCGCGAATCGGCACGGCCAACGCGGTCTGGAGATCTTCGTTATAGGACCCGGTGAATCGGACCCGGATCGGGGTGCGGCGATCGGTTTCGCGGAAATCGCCCGAGGCAACCCCACCCAGCCCGCCCGCCAGTGTGTTGGCGACCTGATCGGCCGTGACGCCGAGCCGTGCCATCTGCGCCCGGTCGAGCGTCACTTCGACTGTCGGCTGCGTACCCGCGTAGGCGTCGCGAACGTCGGCCAGGCTGGTGACATCGCTGAGTTTTTCCCGGATCACATCGGCCCAGCGGGCCGACTCGTCGAGCCGCGGACCTGCCACCTCCACACGTACCAGCCGCCCTTCGCGTCCGATCAGGCTGCCGAATTCGGATTGCCCGGCCAGATCGATGGCCAGCCCGCCGCGCGCCAGGTCCGGAACCGACTTGCGGAGTCGCTCGGCAAACGCCGCCGCTTCCATGCCGCTCGGGACCGGCAGCAGCAACTGCGCCGATGCGGAGGTACCAGGGTCTGCGCCCGCCAGGACCTCCTCGTCCGTGGCCACGCCGATCCGGCTGTAGATCCCCGACGATCCAAGCCCGATGGCAGCTTCTTCGATCCGGCGCGACTGGCGCGCGGTCTCCTCGATAGCCGTCCCTTCCGGAAGGCGGAGATATGCCACCGCAATTCCTTCGTCGACGCGCGGGAGGATTTCGCGCGGCAGGCGGCTCGCGATGGCCACCGTGAACAGCGTGACGGCAATCGAGATGGCAATGACGGGGATGGGATGGTCCAGCGACCAGCGCATTCCCGCTTCGTACCAGTGCTCGAGGCGATGGCCGAGCCGGTCCGCCGCGCCGAGGAAACCGGTCGAGGTGCGTGTCGTTTTCTTGACGGGGGCCTTACCGCGGGTCATCAGGACCGGCATCAGCGTCAGCGCCAGGACCAGCGACGCCCCGACCGACATCACGACGCTGAGCGACAGGTCACGGAAGAGCGCCGCGGCCAGCCCTTCGACGAAGACGATCGGACCAAAAACGAGCAGGGTGGTGAGGGTGCCGGCAATCAGCGGACCGGTCACCTCTTCGGTGCCGATTCGCGCCGCCTCCACCCTTCCCAAACCGTTCTCCATGTGCCGATTGGTCACCTCGGCCACCACGATTGCGTTGTCGACCAGCAACCCGACGCCCAGGGCCAATCCGCCCAGTGACAGGATGTTGATCGTGACACCCATCAGCTGGAGCAGCGTCAGCGCCACCATGACCGACAGCGGCACCATCAGCCCGATCGTCAGCGAGCTGCGCCAGTCGCGCAGGAAGAGCAGGATGACCAGCAGTGACAGCGCGCCACCGAAGACGATTTCCTGGATCAGGTTCGAGAGGGCGTCGTTGACGAACTCCGCCTGCGCAGCGACCACCTTGATCTGGAGATCGGGGAACTCCTCCCGGAGGAGGTCGATGGCGTCGTAGATGTCGCGGGTCACGGCCACGGTGTTGGCGCCCGCGTCCTTATAGACGACGAGGCCGACCGCCGCCTTGGAGTCGAGGGTCGTGATCGTGGTCGGATCGGCAATGCCGAGTGAGACCTTGCCGACGTCGCGCAGGGTGATGCCGCTGCGTGCCGGGCCGACCGGCGTGCTGCTGATCTCGTCGACCGTCTGGAACTCCGTCAGCGCGCGCAGCGAATAGCGGAACTGTCCCCGTCGAATGGTGCCGCCCGGCGCCTGCGGGTTTGCTGCGCGGACCGCCGCGGCGACGTCGTCGGGCGTGATGCCTAACGCCCTGGTGCGTTCGGGGTCGATCTCGACCCGGATTTCGTCCTCGGGTTCGCCCACGACGGCCACACTGGCGATTCCAGCCAACTGCTCCAGGCGGCGGGCATGGACGTCGCGCGCGGTGCGGGCAATGCTGCGCAGGTCACCGCTGCCGGTCAGGCCCAGCACGGCTATCGGACGCTCGCCGGGGTCGCTGGTCAGCAGGGTCGGGCGCTCGGCGCGCTCGGGCAGGCGGGCGCGGGCGTTGTCGAGCCGTTCGCGCACCTGCAGCACCGTGGTGGCCATATCGGTGCCCCACATGAAACGCAGCGTGGTCGTCGCTTCGCCGGTACGGCTCACCGATTTGAGTTCGACCAGTCCCGGAGTTGCCGCGACCGCTTCTTCGATCTGCTCGGCAATGAATCGCGAGACTTCTTCGGGGGCCGCGCCCGGGTAGGCGGTCCGGATGGTGAGGACCGGCAATTGGACGTCCGGCAGTAGCGAGACCGGCAGCTTGCCCAGCGATACCGCGCCGAGCAGTACCAGCGCCAGCACGGCGGCAATGGTCGTGACAGGCCGTTTGAGGGCCGTGGCGGCAATCGACATACGGAGCTGGCCCCTTTACGGCGTGCCGCGTTCCTGGCGAGCGACCATGCGCACCGGCGCGTCGTGCGTCAGCGTCAGGTGGCCTTCGATCAGCACGGTGTCTCCCGCGGCCACCGGGATCTGACCGGTCGCGCTGTCGGGAAGGACTTCGGTTTCCAGGCCGTTGCTCCGACCGGGGAAGATGTAGACCCACTGCGCCCGCCCGTCGCGCGCCACGAAGACGAGCGGGCGTCCGTCGCGTTCGATCACGGCCGAGGCCGGTACGACGACGCGACCGGGCAGCCGAGTGGCTTCGAGGCGGATGTCGGCGTACATGCCGGGGCGGAGCACGCTGTTGTTCCCGATGCGCACCACGGCTCGGCCGGCTCGCGTCGTGCTGTCGACCATAGGCAGGATCGCCGTGATCCGCCCGCTGATCGGACGATCGGCTACGGCAGCTGCGGTGACGGTTGCGTCACCACCGATGCGAATCAGCGGCAAGTCGTGCTCCAGCACCGAGGCCTCGACCCGAAGATTCGACAGATCCACGATGCGGGCGATGTCCTGGCCCTGGCTGAGCCGTTCGCCGACCGCGATCTTGACCTCATCGACCACGCCGCTGAACGGCGCCACGATGGTGGCCCGCTCGCGTTGCAATTTGGCCCGCTCGAGTTCCGCCTTGGCCTTATCCAGGCCGGCGCGGATCTCGGCGCTGCGCAGCCGCTCGCCCGTGACAGCGCGACCGGTGACGATCGAGTCGCCGATGACATTGTCGAGGACTCTGAGCTTGGCGTCGTCGAGGGATGCCTGGGCCTGCTCGACGGCCAGATCGAGTTCGCGCGGGTCGACCTCGACCAGCACTTGCCCCTGGGTGACGCGATCGCCGGGGCGCACTTTGACGGCGGTGATCGGCCCGGTGGTCTCGCTCTTGAGCATCGCGACGCCGTCGGAGCGCACCTGGCCCGTCGTCACGATCGAGAGCACCAGGTCACCCTTGCGGACCGCCTGGCCCACCACGGGGAGGGTGACGTTGCTACCGCCCGACTCGGCGCCGTCCTCGCCCTCGGCGCTGCTGCCGCCATCCGGTTCGGCTTTGGTGCAGCCGGTAGCCACGAATAGCGGCAGCGCGACGGCGATCAAGGTGCGCAGCAGCGCCGCGCCCGTTAGGGTTCGCTTCACAACGTCCTCCCGATCAGGGCTTCGATCTCGGCTTTGGCAAGTACATACTCGAACCGCGCCCGCACCGCTTCGGCTTCGGCCGCGTCGAGTTGCTCCTGCGCCCGACTCAGCACATCGATGGTCAGCGACCCGATCCGGTAGCGCTCCAACTGGACCCGAACCAGCGCGCGCGCCGCGTCGAGGTTGGCAAACGCCGTGGTGACCCGAACCTCCGCCGCGCGAAGGGCCGCAAGCTGGGTCGTGAGGGTTGCGCCCACCTCCCGGCGAGCGTCGGCTGCCTGCGCAGCAGCCGATTCGTAGTCGCTCCGCCGGCCGGCAATCTGCTGCTCGCGCTGGAAGCGGTTGAACAGCGGGTAGCTCAGGCCGAGCCCCAGCGAGCGACTGTTGTAGAGCTGATAATCGTTGAACCGGCTGCCGGCAAACGAGGTGTTGGCCGTCAGGTTGAGACTCGGAAAATAGAGTGACTTGGCCGCGCTCAGGTTGGCGGCGGCCGCGTCCTCCGCCGCCTCGGTGCGCACCACATGCGGAGCTTGCCTGATTGCCTCGGCGCGCAAGGCATTGGTGTCGGCCACATCGGCGACGCCGAACAGGGTCGAGTCGGTCACCGCGACCACCCGGCCGTCCTCGCCGATCAGCCGGCCCAGACTCGCCTCGGTCGCGGCAAGCTGTCGTTCTTCGGAGGCGAGTCGCAGGCGGGCTTCGTTCAGGGTGACGGTAGCTGTCAGGGAGTCGGCGACGTTGGCGGCCCGGGTCGCCAGCCGGGCAATCGCGATCTGGAACTGTTCCTCGGCGCGCCGAATCGCTTCGCGTCGTACCGCCACGAGCTGTGCCGTCTGGGCTGCGTCGATGAATGCCCTCGTGGTGCGGAGCCGGTTCTGGGCGCGCTGATAGTCGACGGTGGCATCGGCCTGGGCGCGGGACGCCTTGGCGGCGGTGAGATCCCGGCCGCGGCGGAACCCGGTGAACAGGTCATAGGTCGCGCTGGCGCCGAGGTTGAGACTCGAGTTGGTGGTGCCCCCGGGCAGCACTTCGTTGGTGGTCGGATCGAGCCGCGACGGACCATCGGAAAAGCTGGTGCCCCAGGTCGCGGTGGCACGGAGGTCCGGAAGGAACTGGCCGTAGGCGGTTCGCACGGCAGCCGAGGTATTGCGATACGCGCCGAGTGCCTGAACGACCTGGGGGTCGACCCGCTCGGCGCGCTCCAGGGCTTCCCGTAAGGTCATTCGTCGATCTTGCGCGTGCCCCGGGTGCGGGATCGCGATGCCAAGTATGACGGCAAGGGTAATAGATCGTAGAGCCATGGAGCCTTGGGCCACGGGTCGGTTAGGTGCGCCAAACGGGAGCGGTGTGCCTAGGATGCCCCAACCCTGAAAAGGGACGCAGGGGTATCTCTCTAATCTTGGAAATGCAGGTGGCCCCTGCATGACATCAACATTACGGGGTGATGACAGTCCGATGTGACCCACGGTCTTTGCCGTGGGTTCCAAGGGGCGGCAGTGCCACGCGACGGCTGGCCTGTGTTCGGATCCTCAGCTGGGGGCGGCCGTTTCGGTTGCGGCGGTCCACGAACAGGCGCTCGGGTCGATCCGGTAGCGATAGAGGACGGACCGGAGGTTGGTGCCTGCATCCAGGTGCCGGGCGAGGAAGAGAACCTGGCCGTTCTGGAAGATCGGGAGCGGCAGCATGGCATCGGTGGCCACCGGCAGCGGGATGTCGACACAAGCCTGCTTCCGATCGACATCGACGAGCGTCAGGAAGAAGCGGATCGTCTCCGGCTTATCGGGACGGTCGTATTCCAGCGTCAGCGTAGCGACGTGTCCGGATGGCAGCACGTGCAAGCCGATGGCCGACGACCCCAGCATCGGCGCCGTCGGATCGGGAACGGGCCCATGTCGGGCGACGAGGTCGGCCGGAACACCTCGGCTTCCCTTGGGCGGATAGGTCAATCCGCTGGTCATCGTCCCGTCGGCATCGAGAAACACGATCCCCGGAACCATCGGTAGCTGCGCAACGAGACGATCGCCGAGCAGGGCGACGTTCTGGAAGCCGTAGAGCATGTACAGATGGGGATGGGTCGATGCCGCGGCGGGAGGTCTTCCAAACGTGGCAATGTTATCGCTTCTGGTGTCCCATTTTGCGAAGATCGCCGGTGCGACATTGACGGCGACGATCACGGTGTCACCACGCCGGATCCAGTTGGTTCCGACCGCTTGAACCGGTGCGCGAACCCGTCGCCGGAAGGCGCCGGTGGCGAGGTCAAAGATCGAAAAGGCGCTCTGACGGACATCGAGAGCTGCCAGAAGCGAGTCGCCCGGCAAAGGGAACGCCGTCATGGCACTTTGCATTTCTCCCGGGCCCGCGCCCTTGCGGCCGAAGGTGCGGAGAAACGCTCCGGACTTGGCGTAGTGAAGCAGGCGACCTGCATCGGGGTCGGCAATCAGAATGCTGCCATCGGGTCCGGAGCTCAGGTAGGCGTAGGACCCGAGCATCGTTGAGTCCGTCTCGGCAATATTGGTCGAATCAATCAGGACCAGGGGAGATTGATCTCCCGAGCCGGAGTCCGCGGCGGAGCAGGCCGTGACGAGGGCCATACCCAGCACAGTGAGCGCGCGAGCAGCGATGGTAGAGGTCATCCGGTCCTCGGTTGCATATCGGGACGCTGCGCACGATCTCGGGTAGGGCTGGATGTGCGCGTTTCCGGACGTTACCCGTCAGGCAAGCAGTCGTAAAGGGGCAATGCTATTCGGCGCCCTAGTCGGGTTGCCAGCGCGGCGCGTCGACCCAGTCGCATCCTTCGGTGGAGACGAGATACCGGTATATGGTGACTCGGGTGTGGCCCGGCACCGTATCTCGCCGGGTGAGCAACTCCAAGGTATCACCGCGCGTCATCATGCTATGGCGATAGTCGCTGGGTGCCGGGATATGGCCATCGATGCAAAGCCGGGTTCGGTCGGGGGATAGCAGGGTCAAGTAGGAATGGTAGTTGCCCAGAAGCTGGCCAACCGCATGGACTCTCAGCGAATCGTGACCGATTTGATCCCAGTCGAGGTAGTGAATCAGCAGTCCTCCGTCGGTGCGGCGATGCAAGCTCCCGGTGGTCGATCCCATCGTATGGAAAAACCGTTCGGTCCGCTGTTTTCTTTCCTGTTCGAGTAGTCCAGCCGGCGAGCCTTTGCGACGAATTGCGGGAATGACGATGCCTTCGACCAGGGCGCCGTCCAATGTCAGAATCCGAATCCCCCGTTCGGTCGGCAGTGCCAGGATGACGGACGAATCGGTTGCTGCAATACCGGTACCTCCATAGCTGCGATACACGGGCCGTGCTTCGAGCAGGCGCTGAGGCATCGATCCTACCAGTACAGGATCCTCTCGTGTTCCTGACCAGCGGGCAATCGATGTCTCGATAAACTCTGTGCCGATCAGGATCTCGCTTCCGTTCGCGGTCCATCCTGCCCTTCCTGTTTGAAACGGTGCACGCACCTGGTAACGGAGCGCACCGGATTCGATGTGGAAGACTCGCAGAACTTCGTCATGCCGGTCGTGGACGGCGACTAGTGAATCGCCCGGCAGGGCAATGGCAGGAGAGGCTGTATTCGCCGGTTTGGGAGAAGGACGAACCAGGAACGTCCCGATTGCCTTGCCTGAACTGTCGAAACGGTGGGTCCGGAACTGGAATCGATCGGTGAGGAGATACTTCTCTCCGACCCGTGACGGGAGTAGCTCAGGGCCGATCTCGAAATCCATCGGGATGAGCAGCGCCGTCGAGTCGATCAGCGTTATCGTCGGACCGTTAGTGTTCGGGTCCAGTCGGTAATCCGAACCTCCGCAGCCCATCACAACCGGAATGAATGTGATGACGGCCAGAACGGTGCTGTGACGGAGGTGCCGGGACAACATGTTCATCTCGAAGTCAGAGACGGGCCGGCTCGGTCGCCGTCAACATTTGTCGGAACAGAAACAGACATTCCTGCTGATCTCAATCAGGTTGCCAGCGCGGCGCGTCGACCCAGTCGCATCCCTCGGTCGACACGAGGTACCGGTAAATGGTGACTCGGACATGGCCCGGTATGGTGTCGCGCCGGGCGAACAACTCCAAAGTATCACCACGCGTCATCATGCTATGGCGATGGTCGCTGGGTGCCGGGATGTGGCCATCGATACACAGCTGCGTTCTGTCTGGGGAGAGCAGCGTCAAGTAGGAATGATAGTTGCCCCAAAGTGGACCCACGGGACGGACTGCCAGCGAATCATGGCCGACTTGATCCCAGTCGAGATAGTGAATCAGCAGACCGCCGTCAGCGCGGCGGTGCAGGCCCCCGATGGTCGACCCGGTAGTATGAAACCGTCGTTCCTGTTTGATCGGTTTCTCACGCTCGAGCAGTCCAGCCGGCGTTCCCTTGCGACGAACCGCGGGAACGACGATCCCATCAACCAGAGCACCGTCCAACATCAGAATTCTGATTCCTGGTTCGGTCGGCAATGCGAGAACGAGCGATGAATCGATGGTCGTAATGCCGGTACCTCCGTATCGGAAGTATACACGTGGTGATTCGAGCAGGCGTCGAGGCATTGATCCCACCAGCACAGGATCCTCTTGCGTTCCCGGCCAGCGGGCAATCGATGTTCCGATAAACCCGGTACCGATCAGGATCTCGCTCCCGTTCGCGGCCCAGCCCGCGTGCCCCATTCGAAATGGTGCGCGCACCTGGTAACGGCGCGCACCGGATTCCAGATGGAAGACTCGCAGGACTTCGTCGCGCCAATCGTGGACTGCGATCAGTGAATCGCCCGCCAGGACAATGGCGGGTGAAGCCTCAACTCCCGGGTCGGGGGAGGGGCGAACCGGGAATGTCCCGATTGCTTTGCCTGTGCTGTCGAAACGATAGGTCCGGAACTGGAATCGATCGGTGATGAGATATCCCTGTCCGATCCGTGATGGGACTAGTTCGGGATCGACCCCAAAGTCCGTCGGAATGAGCAGCGCCGTCGAGTCGATCAGCGTTATCGTCGGTCCACGGGTATCGGGGTCGAGTCGGTACTCCGAATCTCCGCAACCCGCTACCGTCAGGACGAGTGGGACAACTGCCAGGGCAGCGCCGTGCCAGAAGCGCCGGAATGGCACACTCATCGCGAAGCCAACGGCTCGAGCAGCCAGGCCTGCTCGCTCGCCGGGCATTGACCCTTGAGGCCGCCGGCAACCTCCCGCTGTTCGAGTAAGTATGGCCGATGAGTCTCGCGATACAGTTCGCCGATCTCGCGCCCGGACACCGCGAATGGTGGTCCGTTCATGGCGGACTGCTCATAGTCGAAACTGATCACCAGCTGCGGAACGATGCCCGCAATGGCAACCAGGCGCTTCGCATACCGCCCGCGCATCTCCGGCGGCAGAGCGACGAGTGCCGCCCGATCGTAGATGGCGTCGACCAAGCCCAATCTTGCCGATGTCAGTTCGAAGATGTCACCACAGAAAATGTCGATGGCGTCGGCTCGTTAGCGCACCAACTGCCCCGCCAACGTAATCTCGGGTTGGACGCCCAGTCCGGCGAAAAACTGTTCGACGGCAACCGGACTCAGTTCTGCGCCGATGACCCGGAAGCCCTGGCCGACGAGCCAGGGAATGTCCTGCGACTTACCGCACAGCGGCACGAACAGCCGCGCGCCGGGTGCCAGCGCCAAGCGATGAAGCTGCCGCACGAGCAGGGCGTTCGGTTGTCCTTCATGAAAGCCGATGTCGTTGTCGGCCCATTTCTGGTGCCAGAAGTCCCTATCCATTGTCTGACGAGCCTCGAGTCATCTGGTAATGGAGTACCGAAGGATTGTCGGACGCCCATCTTCGTCTTCCACGATCGCGAAAATGGCATCCCGGCTGACATGGACCGACGCCTCACTCATCATCACAACCGGCACCGTGACGCTCCCGAGCCAGATGCCATCGGCGTCGAACGTGTCGAACACGGTCGTGCTGTCTCCCGGAAGCGGCGGTCGCCGGGTCCAGATATAGCCGAGCGGGTCGACGGTAATGGCGGTGAAGAGCGGAGCGATCGTGGGCACGTCGTTGATCGAAATGACCGATCGAGCCTGGGCTTCACCCACCAGCTGCGTCATCGTCGTAAGGAACTGGTTGGTCTCCGCTTGCCGCAATGAGTCGGGCAGCGGCCGCGTCGCCACGGGCCACTCACTGACCCATATGGTGTCGGAGCCCGAGCGGGTGCGCGCCAGCCGTCCGTTACTGCTCCAACCGATCACGAAGCCGCCCTCGGGATGCACCGCGTGGTACTGGCGCGCAGCGAACGGTACCGTCCCCGCCGTCATTCCGCTTCGTCCGCCGCGCGACCAGCGAAATTCCCACCGTGCCAGCGGCATACCCGGCAAGCGCACAGTGTCGACCAGGGTTCCGTCGAACCGGAAGCGGGTAAAGGCGACATCCGCCGGGGCATCCGGCGTGGCGGGGAGCACATTGAGCGGTACGTAGATCCGCCCGGCGCTGTCGACGGCAATGTGACTCCAGTGGCAACAGGCCGAGGGCCAGCTGCTGAGATAGGCGCCACTGGTATCGAAAACCGAAGTGCGCTGCTGCTGCGGGTCATGCACGATCAGCCGTCCGCCGGCAATCGCGGGAAATACCACCTGATACTCGCCGGGGCCGCCGCCGGCCCGTCCGATGGTTCGGAGGAAGTTTCCTTGGCTGTCGAACACTTTGAGCGTCGTCGGCTGCCGGTCGACGATGTAGACCCGTCCCCATGCATCGGTCCGAACGATGCTCGGCTGGATCAATTCACCCGGAGTGCCGTCGCCATCGCCAAACCGTGTCGGAGCTGACAGAGTCCACTCCGCCCGTTGGCCGGGTTCGCTGTTGACGACCTGGACGACTCCCGACGGCAAGGTGTCGATCACGACCGTGCGGCTGTCGGGTCGCGACCCACAACCGACGATCCAGAATGTTGCCGCAAGCGCGGCCGCCTGCGGACCAGGACGGGAGGACTGCATCGAGCCTCCAGTGCACGAGCCGCTACCTGGGCGGACTCGACGACGGGTTAGTTGCCGCGATCGTTGGCGCTCCCGCGTCGGCCACTGGCGCGGGCCAGCTCCGCTTCTGCTGCGATGTATCCGAAGGCGCCCCACTGCGGCGTCGCGAGGACCTGTTCGAAGACTCGGCGCGCTTCGGCCCGACGTCCGTTATAGAGATGCCAGTTGCCGATGCCGTATCCAATGCCGGCATCCTGGACCGCATCGCGCGTGCCGGATGGGCCCTGCAGCGAGTCGACGGGCAGCTGGCCCTTGTACAGGAGCAACAGGCGATGATACGCCCCGTTCTCGATGATGTCCATGTCCGCCCCAATCGGCTCGAGCACTTTGGCGGCCTCGGCCGGCCTGCCAAGCCGGCGCAGCGTCATGTAGAGCCAGTGGCTGGTGGCCACCACCATGTCGGGATTGACGGCCGCGGCCACGTCCTCCTGATAGAACGGCAGCGCTTTGGCAAAGTCGCCCTTGAGGTAGTGCGCCAGGCCGAGGTGGTAACGGATGTTGGTGTTGAGCGTGCTGATCGGGATGCCACGCGGGTTCGGAATTCCGTCCGGTTCGACCTCATCCGGTCGCCCGCGTACCAGCGCGTAGGCCTGATTGAGGTCCTGGATGGCTGCATCGAACCGCCGGATGGTGATGAAGCGATGGCCCCGGTGGCGATAGAGCCGCGCATCTTTCGGGTGCAGCGCGATGCCCCGCGAAAACACTTCGATCGCTTCGGCGTGGCGGCCCAGATAGCCCAGGCGCCTGCCGAGCCAGATAATCGAGTCGGCGTTTTCCGGGGTGCGCTCCCAGGCCGCTCGCGCGGACGCGAGGTTCTTTTCGTAGACGGCCTCGACATTGGGCGAGAGCGCCGGCCGCCGCAGCGGCTTTCCGAGCAGCGACATGGCTTCGACGGGCGGCTCGGTGACCTGCGCGCTGACCGACACCGGGGCGCCACCGGCCGCGACCAGCACGGCAACCAGCAGAGCGGAACGCATGGAATTCTCCTCGAGCAATCGAAGACGGCGAACGCCCCACAGGCTCGGCGCACCTTGCGGAGTGCCGGCCGGAGGGGCGCTCGGAACCAACCCGTTCAACTAGCGAGCGGCGCGCTTGGCCTTCCGCACGGTCCGCTTCACGGCCTTCTTGGCACGCTTGGTCCCGCTCGCCGCCTTGGCCTTGACGGTCTTGGCCTTTGCGGCTGCGCGTGCACGCAGCGTACGGACACCCTTCGTCGCCGCCACGGCGGCTAGCGCGCCCGCGCCCACGGCTGCCGCACCCTTGGCCGCCGTCTTGAGGCCCCGCTTGATCTTCCGCTTCCGAATCTCGCCCTGCACCTTCTTCTCGACCTTCGAAGCTGCCTTCTTGATCTTCTTGATCGCGTTCCGAGCAGCACTGCCGAGCGTCGATCTCGCCATGGTGACTCCTTGGGTACCGGTCTAACTGCGTAGGCCCGATGGCCAACCATAGGTTGGTGACGCAAAATCTGGCCTGATCCGCACAGGAACGGTACCCGTCGCGCCCGCAAACCCTCCAGGTGTCGGTCGGGAGTTACCTTTCACGCCTCGCCGGCGTTCCTGGAACACGGACGCCGCCGGGCTCGTAGATTCCTCAGAGTCTTCGATTCGCTCGACACTCGGATCAGGGAGTTGCTTGGATGAAACGTCTTCGCATGGCGTTGCTCGTGCTTGGCGGTCTTGCGTCAAGCCACGCGGCAATGGCCCAGGATCGGTCGGACAGTCTGCCGCTCAAGTCGGCACGTGTCGCCCGATTCACTACGACACAGGGGACCTGGATTTCGCTCGATGTGAGTCCGGATGGCCGTCGGATCGTCTTCGATCTGCTCGGTGACCTGTACACCATCCCGATCACCGGCGGCAAAGCCACGCGCCTGACCAGCGGACTCGCGTACGACGCGCAGCCCCGCTGGAGTCCCGACGGCTCCAAGCTGGTGTTCGTCTCCGATCGGAGCGGCGGCGACAACGTCTATATCGCCAATGCCGACGGGTCCGGGATCCGGCGCCTGACCTACGGCAACAACGGCTGGCACCTTTCGCCGGCCTGGTTGCCCGGCGGGCAGTACATCGTGGCCTCCTCGTCGACCACGAACTTCGGGACGCCCAAGCTCCATCTATATGATGTGTCGGGCGGCTCCGGATTGCAGCTGACCCGCGCGCCAGGCCCGCTGGCGTATTTCGGTGCAGCGCCGTCGCCCGATGGCCGCTACATCTATTACGCCGCGCGT
The DNA here is from genome assembly GCA_037189525.1 of Gemmatimonadales bacterium. Lineage (GTDB taxonomy): Bacteria > Gemmatimonadota > Gemmatimonadetes > Gemmatimonadales > GWC2-71-9 > SHZU01. The sequence continues at coordinate 847,805 of JBBCJC010000001.1, read as the reverse complement.
CAGGGGATCTGGCAGTACAACGCCGCCATGCCGCAGTTCCAGATCGGCGTCTACGATCGCCAGGCGGGCACCACCACGACGCTGTCGAGCCGGCTCGGCTCGGCTATTCGTCCCGCCGTGTCGCCCGACGGGAAGTGGCTGACCTATGGCAGCCGCGACGGGCAGCAGACCGGGCTCCGGATTCGCGAACTGGCTACCGGCGTCGAACGCTGGCTGGCCTTCCCGATTCAGCGCGACAACATCGAAGCGATTCCCGATCACGACGCGCTGCCTGGTTACGCCTTCACCCCGGATTCCCGCGCCGTGGTGCTCTCGTACGGCGGCGAGATCTGGCGCGTGCCGGTCGACGGCACCGCGCCGGCCAAGATTCCGTTCAGCGTCGATGCCGAAGTGGCGATCGGTCCGCAGGTGGCGTTCGAGTATCCGATCGAGGACACCCCGACGTTCACGGTGCGCCAGATCCGGAACGCGGTGCCGTCGCCCGATGGCCGGCGCGTGGCGTTCACCGCGCTTGACCGTCTTTATGTCGCGGACCTGCCGGACGGCACGCCGCGCCGGGTGACCACCAGCGATGTCGGCGAGTACTACCCGGCCTGGTCGCCGGACGGCAGCGCGCTCGCGTATGTGACCTGGGACGGTCGCGACGGCGCCCTGATGCGTCTCGATCTGGCCGGTGGTCAGCCGACTCGGCTCAATGCCGAGAGCGCGTACTGGCAAACGCCAGCCTTTTCGCCGGATGGCCGCCGGGTCGTGGCCGTCCGCGCCGAGCGCCGGAATCTCGTCGAACAGGTCGGCCCGTCCGTCGGTGACGGGCTCGGCGCGGAGTTCGTCTGGGTTCCAGCGTCCGGCGGTGAAGCCACCGTGATCCGGTCGACCAATGGCAATCTTCGACTGCCGCATTTCACGGCCGATACCGGCCGCATCTATCTCTACGGGTTCTTCCCGCCGCCTCCCGGCCAGCCGCCGGTGTCGTTCACGGCCGCGCTCTCGTCGATGCGCTGGGATGGCACCGATCTCCGGCAGCACCTCCAGGCAACCGGACCGCTGCCGGTCGGCTTCGTCTCGCCCGGGAACGGTCCGGAGTACCAGGCCCCGTTTGCGCCGCGCGATGAACACAGTCATGTCCTGCCGCCCAACTTCGCCGATGCGCGGGAACCGACCGTCGTCGGACCGCGTGCCGATGCGATTCTGATGGCGCCGCGCGGCGACCTCGCGCTCGCTGCGTTCGGCCAGGATGTCTACCTGATCCGGGTGCCGCAGATCGGCGGCGTGGTTCCGACGGTGTCGGTCGCCAAGCCGGACAGCGCGGCGGTGCGGATCCTCCGCCTGACGGACATCGGCGGTGAATTCCCCGTCTGGAGCGCCGATGGACGGACGGTACACTGGTCGATCGGCAACGCGTTCGTCTCCTACGACGTGCAGCGCGGACTCGCGGTCGACGACAGTCTGATTGCGGCCGGAGCGGACACCACGATCCGGTTCCAGCATCAGTATCGTCCCGTCGAGCGGCGGATTCGGGTCAGCGTCGATCGCGACGTTCCGCAGGGCACGGTCGTTCTGCGCGGCGGGCGTGTCGTCACCATGCGGGGCGACGAGATCATCGAGCGCGGCGACGTGGTCGTCCGCAACAACCGGATCGTCAGTGTCGGTCCTGCGGGAAGCGCGCCGGCCGATGCGCGGGTCGTCGACGTCAGCGGCAAGACGATCATCCCCGGATTCGTCGATACCCACGCCCACATGTGGCCCGCGTGGGGCATCCACTGGCAGCGGAACTGGCAGTACGATATCAACCTGGCCTACGGGGTCACCACGACGCGCGATCCGCAGACCAGCACCACGGACGTGCTGAGCTACCAGGACCGGGTCGATGCCGGTCTGATGAACGGTCCGCGGGTGTACTCGACCGGCCCCGGCGTCTTCGGCGCTCACCGGATTACCTCGTTGCAGCGGGCCCGCGACGTGCTCAAGCGGTACAGCGAGTATTGGGATACCAAGACGTTCAAGATGTATATCGCCGGCAATCGGCAGGCACGCCAGCATTTGATCATGGCGTCGCAGGAACTCAAGCTGATGCCGACGACGGAAGGCGGCCTGCAGTTCGGGCTCAACATGACCCACGCCATCGACGGGTATCCCGGCATCGAGCACACTTTGCCGATCTATCCGATCTATGACGACGTGATCCAGCTGTTCAAGGCATCGGGCACGGTCAACAGCCCGACGCTGCTGGTAACCTACGGCGGCCCCTGGGCGGAGAATTACTTCTACACCCGGGAAAACACCATGGGCGATCGGAAGCTGCGCCACTTTACGCCGCCCGAGGAACTGGATGCCAAGATCCGTCGCCGGAACCCGGGCCCCGGGCCGACCGGCTGGGCGCACGAGTCGGAGTACATGTTCCGCAAGCACGCCGAGTTCGGCAAACGCCTGATCGAGGCGGGAGGCTGCAGCGGGGTCGGCAGCCACGGACAGTTGCAGGGCCTGGGATATCACTGGGAACTGTGGGCAGTGCAGAGCGGCGGCATGAAGAATCATGATGCGCTCCGGATTGCCACCATCTGCGGGGCTCGCGCCATCGGATTGGGGCGCGATCTCGGCTCGATCGAGGCCGGCAAGCTGGCCGACCTCGTGGTGCTCGACCGGAACCCGCTCGACGACATTCGTAACAGCAACTCCGTCCGATTCGTGATGAAGAATGGACGGCTCTATGAGGGTGACACGATGAATGAGATCTGGCCTCGTCAGCAGGCGGCGGCAGATGAACCGTGGCGACGGACGGCTCCGGCCGTGACGTCGGGAATCCGGTGAGGCGGGCCATGACGAAATCGATCGTAGTTGCCGCGGCGCTTGCCGCGTTGGTCGGAACCGCGCCGACCCTCTCGGCCCAGGCCCCCGGCGCCCCGGGCGGGCCGCCGGCCAAACCGCTGCCGCTCGACGCAGCCCGCAAAGCCGAGTTCACGGCGACGCGCGGCACCTGGATGTCGCTCGACGTGAGTCCGGACGGTCGGACCATCGTCTTCGATCTGCTGGGCGACCTCTATACCATGCCGATCGATGGCGGTAAGGCGACCCCGCTCACGACCGGGCTGGCGTACGATGCGCAACCGCGTTTCAGCCCGGACGGGAAGAAAGTGGTGTTCACGTCCGATCGGAGCGGGGGCGACAACGTCTGGATCATCTCCCTCGACAAGAAGGACACTACCCAACTGACCCAGGGGAACAACTTCCAGTACATCTCCCCGACGTTCTCGCCCGACGGTAAGTACGTGGCGGTGAGCCGTGGTAGCGGCACCTTCCCCACGGCCAAGTTGATGCTCTTCCACGTCGACGGGGGCGCCGGCTTGCCCCTCATTCCGCCCACGCCGCAGAATGCCCAGCTCAAAACCATCGGCGCCTCGTTCGCGCCCGATGGCCGCCGGGTCTGGTTTGCGGCGCGCAGCGGCGACTGGCACTATAACGCCATCTTCCCGCAGTATCAGATCGGCTACTACGATCGGGACGACGGCACCCTGAACCCGATGAGCGGTCGTTACGGCTCGGCGGTACGTCCGCAGGTGTCACCCGACGGCAAGTGGCTGACCTATGCCTCGCGTCACGAGACCCAGACCGGGCTCCGGCTCCGCAATCTGGCCACCGGCGACGAAGACTGGCTGGTCTATCCGATTCAGCGCGATGACATGGAGGCGCGGGCCACGCTCGATGCGCTGCCCGGTTATGCCTTTACGCCCGACTCGCGGGCCGTGGTGATTTCCTACGGCGGCGAGATCTGGCGGGTGCCGGTCGACAAGAGCGGGCCGTCCAAGATCCCCTTCAGCGCCGATGTGAAGCTCGATGTCGGTCCCGAAGTGAAGTTCGTCTATCGGATGGACACGACGGCGACCTTCACGGCACGGCAGATCCGGAATCCGGCTGTGTCGCCAGACGGGAAGCAGCTGGCGTTCGTGGCCTTGAGCCGTCTCTACCTGATGGATCTGCCCAACGGCACGCCCCGTCGCGTCAGTGCGGCCGACGTCGGTGAGTTCCAGCCGACCTGGTCGGCCGACGGCAAGACGCTGGCCTGGATTACCTGGGGCGATGCGGCAGGTGGGCAGATCATGATGCTCGCCCTCGGCGCGCGGAATGCCCGGCCGGTTGCGGCGACCCGGGTGTCGGCGCTCTATACCAACCCCGTCTTTTCGCCGGACGGCAGCCGAATCGTGGCGACCCGCCAGGCGGCGCGCGACCTGATCGATGCGACCGGACATGGCGGCGGGGTCCTGGGCGGCGATTTCGTCTGGGTCCCGACGGCGGGAGGTGACGTCACGGTTATCGCGCCGACGGCGGGCCGGGACGTTGCCCATTTCGTGCGCAGCCAGCCCGATCGGATCTATGCGTCGCATCCGTTCGAGGGACTGGTCTCGTTCCGTTGGGACGGTACCGACGTCAAGCAGCACGTTCGTATCGTCGGGCCGATGCCGTTTTATGCGAGCGCCTTCGATGCAGGGCATGAAAGTCCGACCTTCCTGCCGCGCCGGGTGACGCCGCTTGCCGCGGATGTGCTCAACGTCTCCAACAAGGGCGGGACGCATCTGGACGGGCCCACGGAGCCCAATCCGACGCCGACGCCGGCCGGTGTGGTGCTGATGTCGCCTACGGGCGGCGAGGCGATTGCGCAGATCAACACCGATGTGTACCACGCGGTCGTACCCGTCGTGGGCGGCGCGGTGCCGACGGTCAACGTCGCGATGGGCGGTTCGGTGCCCACCAAGAAGTTGTCGGATATCGGTGGCGAATCCCCCTCCTGGTCGGCCGACGGTCGGACCGTCTATTTCACGCTCGGCAATGCGCTCTTCAGCTATAACCTGGATCGCGCCAAAGTCGTGACCGACAGCCTCAAGGCGGTCGAGCGCGCCAAGGTCGACAGTGTCCGGAAGGCCGCGGCCGATACCACCAAGCCCAAACCGCCGGCTCAGGACTCGGCGGCAGCCAAGGATACCACCAAGGCCAAGACGCCTCCGGTCAAACCCGGTTACCGGCCGGACGAACTGCGGATCAAGGTCGAGGTTCGGCGTGATCTGCCGACCGGGACCGCCGTGCTGCGCGGCGGCCGCGCCATCACCATGAAGGGCAAGGAGATCATCGAGAACGCCGATGTTGTGGTGCGCAACAACCGCATTGTTGCCGTCGGACCTCGGGGCTCCGTACCGGTGCCGTCGGGCGCGCGCATCATCGATGTGTCGGGTAAGACCGTGATGCCGGGTATGGTCGACGTCCACTACCATGCCCAGTGGCTGATTCCTGAAATTCACCCGGGCCAGGTCTGGCAGTACCTCACGACCCTGGCGTACGGCGTGACCACGACGCGCGATCCGCAGACCGCGGTCAGCGACATCGTGAGCTATCAGGACCGGGTCGAAACGGGCGATCTGATCGGGCCCCGGATCTTTTCGACCGGCCCCGGCGTCGGTCTCCCCAATAACGAGCCGATGAACAGTCTCGAAGACGCCAAGCGCGTCCTCAAGCGCTACAGCGACTACTGGGGCACCCAGACCCTCAAGATGTACATGTCGGGTAACCGCCAGCAGCGGCAATGGATCATCATGGCCGCCAAGGAATTCGGTATCATGCCGACCACCGAGGGCGGGCTCGACTATAAACTCGATATCACGCACGCGCTCGACGGCTACCCCGGCGTCGAGCACGCTTTGCCGATTCTGCCCATCTATGAAGACGTGGTGGAACTCTTCAAGGCGAGCCAGACCACCAACGCGCCGACGCTCCTCGTGTCGTACGGCGGCCCGTTTGGTGAGGAGTATTTCTACACGAACGAAGACGTGATTGGCAACAAGAAGCTGGCGACCTTCATGCCGAAGGGTCAGATCCAGCAGCGCGCGCTGCGGCGTGGCGGGACCAACTATCAGCAGGGCGGTTGGTTCCACCCCGACGAGTATGTCTTCTCGCGGCACGCCGAGTTCTCGAAGAAAATGATCGAGGGCGGCGCGCGGGTCGCGATCGGTGCGCATGGGCAGATCCAGGGCATCGGCAATCACTGGGAGCTCTGGGCCATGGCGTCGGGCGGGATGTCGAACCATGACGCCCTTCGGGTGGCCACCATCTACGGCGCCGAGGCCGTCGGTCTGGGCGAGGATGTCGGCAGCCTGGAGCCAGGCAAGATGGCGGATATCCTGGTGCTCGACGCCAACCCGCTCGAGAACATCCGGAACACCAACACGATCCGGTATGTCATGAAGAACGGCCGGTTGTACGACGGTGACTCGCTGCGGGAAACGTATCCGAGGACTCGTCCTCGGGCCGGCACGTGGTGGGACGGCGGTCCGCCGACCGCCACCGCGGGAATTCGCTGAGGCAATTGACGAGGGCGGGCCAGGTTGGCCCGCCCTCGTGCCGTTAGACCTGGTTACGGCCGTATCCCCTCGGTACCGGTTGTCAGCCGGGCAAGGCCGGTCCCGTCGAGGTTGATGACATAGACTTCATCGACACCGGTCCCGGCACCGGAGAAAAGGATGCGCCGGCCGTTGCGACTCCATGAAGGCTGGGACCGCGTGATGAGATCGTGTGTGAGACGCCGCACCGTCCCGTCGGCGATGCGGAGCACGTACAGGTCCATCGACCCGTCGCGGTCGGACGTGAATGCCACGTACAGGCCGTCGGGTGAGAAGCTTGGCGCGTGGTCGCTTCCCGTGCTGGTGGTGAGCGATGTCGTCCCGCCGGTCGCCAGCTCCAGGAGGTACAGCTGATCACGCCCCGTGGAATCGGAATGGAACGCGAGGCGTGTACCATCCGGGCTCCAGCTGGGTACCTGGCTGCTCCAGGGGCCCTGTGTGAGTCTTCGCTCATTCATGCCGGATGAATCGACCAGAAAGAGCTCCCACCGGTACGCTTGCTCCGAAGGACGGCGCAGGTCGGGCACGCCACGTTGGAAGGCGATCCATCGGTGATCCGGCGACGGGACGGCCACGCCGTCGAATCCCGGCGTCGCGAGCAACCGCTGCTGGCGCAGCCCGTCGGTGTTCATCGTGAAGAGGTCCACTTCGCTCGCGTCGGCGGAATGCCGCGGCGATTGGAACACGATCCGACTCGGGCCGAGCCACGCCGGATGCGCATCGCGACCCGGGCTGTAGGTCAGTCGCCGGGCATCGGAGCCGTCGGCCGCCATCGTGTAGATCTCCCAATCGCCGTCGCGCGTCGACGAGAAGACGATGCGCGAATCGTCCGGCGACCACTGTGGCCAGGCGTTGGCGTATTGTGAGCGGGTCAGTTGCCGTGGATCCGTGCCGTCCGCATCCATCACATAGACCTCCTCGCCGCCATCGCGGTCGGAGTCGAACGCGATGATGTTGAGGAAAACGAGGGCGGGTGTCTGGGCCGCGTCCCGCGGCACGAGGAGCGGGGCGCCCGCCGAGCCCGTCGTCAGAAGCGCTGCGCCGAGCGCGGTGGCGGTCAGGGTCCTGCGTCCGGGGGAGTTTCGCATCCCTCATGCGTAGCGAATGGCTCGATCGCGCGCTTGTACTTTTTTGTCAGGGGTCGACGGTCGCCGCCCGGTACCGTACGAAGCCTTCTCCCACCCCCATCCGGCGCAACTCGTACTCGGCCGGACTGAATCCGGTGAGCCGGCGGAAGTCGTGGATGAAGTGGGACTGGTCGAAGTACCCGGCATCGAGCGCTACCCGTGTCCAGGAGATACATCGTCCGGTATGAATGGCGCGGATCACTCTCCGGAGCCGCGCGACGCGCAGGAATGTTTTCGGGGTCAGGCCGACGTGCTCGCGGAAGTACGCGATGGTGGCGCGAGACGTGAGCCCGGCGGCCGCCGCGAGCTCCCGCACCGTCCCGGCGGCGTTTCGCAGGCATGCGTGATGGACGGCCCGATGCCACGTGCGGTGTCGGGTATGCCATTGCGCTGTGACGTTCCGAAGCTCCTGCTCGACGATCGCGAACCGCATCGGGTGTGACGGAGCTGATGCGAGCCGATCGCGCATGCGCTCGACCCGACTGCGACCCCAGCAGGCATCGAGGTCGACGAGGTGCTCCGTCAGCTGGTCGGCGCGCACACCGAGCACGACCTGCGCCATGCCCGGATGGAATTTGATGCCCACGATGTTACAGTTGCGAAGTTCTTTGGCAATGAGAATGGTCCGCGATCGGGGACCCACGACCCACGCGGCCCTGGGCGACACCGCGGCGTCAGTCTCCCATGGCTGGAACAGACGCCGGCCGCCGTCACCGAGATTGAGGTACAGATTGACGGCGCCGTCGGGCAGCGCCGCCTCGACGGCCGCCGTGCAATGGGATGCTTCCATACACCACGCGCCGTGAGCCAGCTCCCGAGTGGGCGAATCCATCCGATGCTCGGAATAGACGAAGTGCGTCACGTGAATCGCCTCGCGCGACCGATGGTGTCGATGCGGTTCGGTCTAGGCCGGGAACGAGAGATCGCCGGGGGTGCCATCCATCAGGATCCGCATCAAGCGTGAGTTGATGAATAGCTTGTCGCGCCCGACTTTGATCTCTTCCACCACGCCGATATCGGCCAGCTGTTTGAGATAGCTGGCGGCGGTCTGTCGCCGGGCGATGCCGGCGTCGACCACGTTCTTGATGCGACAGTACGGCTGAGTAAAGAGGAGTTCCACCAGCTCTCGGCGATAGATGCTTTCCGCCTGGTTCCGGACGTACTCGATCGTGTCCTGCATCAGTGTGCAGATGGCCTCGATCCGTTGGGTGGTCCAGCGGGCGGTCTCATCGACCGCGCGGAGCAGGTACAGGATCCAATCCTCCCAAGCGCCTCGCACCGTCACCTCGAGCAGCAACCTGTAATAATCGGCCTTGCGCCGGATGATGGCGCGGCTCAGATACAACACCGGAAGGTCCAGAAGCCCCTGGTCGATGAGAAATAGCAGGTTGAGGATTCTACCGGTGCGCCCGTTGCCGTCAGTGAAAGGGTGGATGGCTTCGAACTGGTAGTGGGCCACGGCCATACGGATCAGCGGATCCACGCTTTTTCCCTCGTGGAGGAACCGTTCCCAGTTACCCAGGAGTTGGCGGAGCAGCGACTCGCCCTCCGGTGGGGTATAAACCACCTCGCCGGTAGCTTCGTTGGCCAGGGCCGTGCCGGGGAGGCGGCGCACATCCAAGTCTGTGGCGAGTAGTGTGCGGCAGACTTCGACGGCGGTGGTCGTGGCGAGGGGTCTCCGGCTCAGCGATTCCATGCCCTGCCGAAGGGCGGTTCGGTATCGAAGGGCTTCTTTGGTGGCTGGATCGGCAAACTCCTCACGATCGGCCTGCGCAAATCGAAAGAGCCGGTCGGTCGTGGTGACGATGTTCTCAATTTCCGAGCTCGCTCGAGCCTCGAGGAGCGGAATCGTATTGATCAGAATGGTCTGATTCGGTAACAGTCGTCCTGCCTGCTTGAGCTCGGCGATGGCTGCCCGTGCTTCGATACATGCCTTGAGGATGGCCCGACTCTCCAGGTCGATCTGCGGCGGGAGGGGAGGTAGTTCGTTGTAAGCCCTTGCAGGATCGAATGTTGGCACAGGGTTTCAGCTCTAGTTCCGGAGTGACGAAGTGTCCTGCGATTCGACATGTTTCTCTGATATGTCGAAATATATTGAAAATATCGACACGTTGTAAAGATGTGTCGATCGCAACGACAGATGTGCTTCATCTGTCGAAAAAATGTCATAAAATAGACATGTCGTCATGCAGGAGAGCAGGCTGTCCCTAATAAGGGCGGCGCGGCCCCGACTATTCGATCAGGGTGAGCCAGAGCCGATCGAAAGCCGCCCGGACCACTCCAACCGGCGTGCCCCGGACCAGTTGCAATTCGATCCCTTCCAGCATGGCCGCCAGCGCCAGCGGCTCGGCCAGCGAATCCCCGGGAATCCCCAGGCAACGCGCCAGTGCCGCATGCAGCTCGGCCGGGTCGCCGGGCCGACGGCTGGGAATGCCGTGACTCGCCAGGGCCAGGGCGGCGGCCGAAGTGCCGAGGGCGGTGTCTTCGGTGATGACCTGCCAGAGACGGTCGATGCCGACCGTGCCCCGGGTCCCGACCGCCTGCAGGCGACGCTGCGCCCTCACGGTCGCAATCCGGTCGCCGGTCTCGAGCAGAAGTGACGCCTTGGTGCCGAAGTAATGGATCACCAGGCCTTTGGCGCATCCGGCTTCGGTCGCCACCTGCTGGAGCGACCATCCCATGAGGCCAGCGTTACTCAGCGTCCGGACCGATGCACTTATGATATTGTTGCGCATAGCGTTGACGGGTGAGGTTAGGTTGTAGTCTACCCAGACTGACCGGACGGTCAAGAGGCGTTCGTGGCGTCTATAGACTAGATTTGCGGTCATGTCAGATCGGGTCGTGCTTGGATTTTTTGCGTCGACTCGTCTACTTTCGAAACCTTTTGCAACGTGCCGACGTTATCTGAACCATGACGACGAACCCGTCTTCTACGCCAATGCCTTCGGTGTTCTCGCCCCTCGCGAAGACATTGCTCGATGCTTTTGCCGAGGGCGTGGTGGTCTTCGACACCCAGGGAAAGGTGCTCTATGCCAATGAGCACGCCCGGGATTTGGGCCTCGACTTCAGCCAGACTTCGCGGGAACTGATGCCGCAACTGGCCGAACTGGGTGCTCGGCTCAAGCCGCTCAAAGTCGGTACGCTCGATCTGGGCGAGGCCATGTTCCTGCCCGGCACCGTCGGCCCCAAGACGCTGGCCGAACGAGAAAAAGAGGCGATCGTTCGCTCCCTCGATGCCAACGGATGGCGGCTGGCCGAGACGGCCAAGAGCCTGGGGATCAGCCGGACCACGCTGTGGCGCCGGCTGCGGGCGTATGGCCTGCACCGCGATGGCCGGAGCAAGTGGGCCCAGGCCTCGTAAACCCGCTGGCAGTAAGGTCCTCGAAGTCCATCTACCGCCCGGATCCAGCTCGATCCGGGCGGTCGCCTTTAGGGTCCGATTGGCCTAGCTTCCCTTGCGTATGCGTCACTGGTTTCTGGGCCTGGCCGTGATGGCCGGGGCGTGCGTCAAACCGGTCCCGCCGATCGAACGGGGCAGCGGTGTCGTTTCCGTCGAATGGGACGGGGTGACGCAAGGGAGCAATACGGCCCGTGCCGAGGGGCTGTGGTGCGCGGCCGACTCGCTGCTCGAGGTGCTGGCGATCAAGAACGATTTCGGCGTCGGCTTTACCGTTCTGCCGGTCGATACCCTGGCCCCGGCTCAACACCCCATTGTGTCGGGGTCGATCCCGGTCAGCTGGCGCCCGTTGGCCTTTGGTGCCTTGCGATGGATTTCAGATACCGCGCTCCGCGGCTACGAAGCAACCGGGGGAGCCGTCAACGTGACCACGGTGACACCCGCCGGCATTTCGGGAACCCTGGAGTTCCGTCTCAAGCAGAGCGAGGGATTCGATACGTTGCGCCTTTCCGGCACCTTCACGGACGTTCCGATCCTGCCGGCGCCCGAAGGGTGCGGCCGGGTGTTCCGTCCGAAAGCGAGTTCGGATGACTGACACGACTTACTACCGAAAAGGGTTCGGTCTCAAGGGCGCCATCGAACATGTGCTCACGGCCGATTACCACAGCGCGCTGATCGAGTCGTTCAAAGCCAACGACTACCGCGTTCGGCTCGGCGATCTGGAGTTCCGGCTGGCCCGCGAGTTCGGCTTCTGCTATGGTGTCGATCGGGCTGTCGAGTACGCGTACGAGACGCGAGCCAAGTTTCCCGACCGCCAGCTGATCCTGGTCGGCGAGATCATTCACAATCCTCACGTCAATCGGAAGCTCGAGGACATGGGGATCCGCTTCATCCTGCGCGATGACCACGGCGCTTTCGATTTCTCATCGGTCACGCCCGATGACGTCGTCATTCTGCCGGCCTTCGGTGTCACGGTGCAGGATTTCACCACGCTGCGCGGCATCGGCTGCGTGCTGGTCGACACCACCTGCGGCTCGGTGCTCAACGTCTGGAAACGGGTCGAGAAGTACGCCCGCGACGGGTACACCGCGGTGATTCACGGCAAGCACTGGCACGAAGAAACCAAGGCGACCGCCAGCCAGGTAACCAAGTTTATCGAAGGCCGGTACCTGGTCGTCTTCGACATGGCCGAGGCCGATGAGGTCTGCCGGTTCATCGAAGAAGGCGGCGAGGTGGAGCCGATTCGCGCTCGCTACGCATCTCGGGTGTCCGAGGGATTCGACTTTTCCCGCGATCTGATCCGGGTCGGCATTGCCAATCAGACGACCATGCTGTCGAAGGAATCGCTGGCCATTGCCGAGCGTTTCCGCCAGGCCATGATCCGGCGTTATGGTGCGGAACACGAGGCCGACCACGTTCGAACCTTCGACACCATCTGTTCCGCGACCCAGGAGCGTCAGGACGCGGTGGTCCAGTTGCTCGAAGAGCCGCTCGACCTGATGGTCGTCGTCGGGGGATACAACTCGAGTAATACCTGCCATCTGGCCGCCCTCTGTCATCGGCGCGGCGTGCGGACCTACCACATCGAAGACGCCGATTGCATCGACCCCGAGGCCGGGACGATTCGCCACCAGCCGGTGGGCGCCAAGGCGGAAATCGTCGATGCCGGTTGGTTGGGTGCCGCCCGCCGGATCGGGCTCACGGCCGGCGCCTCGACGCCCAACAACAAGATCGGCGACACCGTAGCGCGGATTACTGCGACCGCCGGGTACGACCCCGTTGCCCTGATTCGATAACTCCTCCCGGAGGATCTGATGGACAGACGCCATTTCATGCTGACGTCGGCGACCGCCGTGGCCGGAATCGTCGGGGCGCCGAACCTGAGCGCCTCCGGGCTCACCCTCGCATCGGGCGGGCGTTCGTTGGATCCCAAGCGGTTGCAGGCGCTGCTCGACGAGACGGCCCGCTCGCTGGGCATCGTCGGGGCGCAGTTCGCGGTGTTCGACGGACAGACCGTCCACGAGTTTGCCACCGGGCTCGCCAATCGCGAACGCAATCTTCCCGTCACCACCGATACGCTGTTTCAGATCGGTTCGACCACCAAGGTGTTCAATGCCGCGGTGGTGATGAGCCTGGTGGACGAAGGCAAACTCGACCTCGATGCGCCGATCACGGCGGCGATTCCGGACTTCCGGGTGCCGGAGTCCGGTGCCGCCGCCAGGATCACGCTGCGCCAGCTCCTGTCGATGAGCTCCGGTCTCGACAACGGACCCTACCAGGACTACGGTCGGGGCGATGACGCGGTGGTCCGGTACGTCGCCGCTCTGTCGTCTATTCCACTGGTGTACCAGCCGGGCACGGGGTACGGCTACGCCAATGCCGGCAGCAACGTGGCCGGCCTTGCTGCGCAACTCGTGGGCGGCCGCAACTGGGAAACGCTGCTCGCCGAGCGGGTCTTGCGGCCGACTGGATTAACGCAGGCAGCCACCTTTGCCGAGGAGTTGCTGTTCCACCCGGTCGCACTCGGTTATCGCGCCGGTCAGGGCGGCGACTACACCCGGGTCCGCGCCTGGGGGCTGCCGCGCTCCATGGCGCCCGCCGGCGGCACGCTCTGCACCAGCGCCGGCGACCTGGTCCGCTTTGCCCGCATGTTCATGAACGATGGCGTGGCGACATCCGGCACCCGAGTGCTCTCGTCGGCGGCCGTGCGCACCATGCATACGCCGGTGGCGACTCTGCCCGCCAAGCTGATTGCGCAGCGCTGGTGCTGCGGGCCGTATTGGAAGGAGTGGGGCGGGGTGGAACTGTTCGGGCACAGCGGCACCAGCAGCGGCGGTTCCTCGGTGCTGCTCTGGTCGCCCGCCAAGCGGATGGCCATTGCCACGATCGCCAACGTGCCGAACCAGGGCTACCCGCTGGCCGATCGGGTTTTCGACGCCGTACTGGGCGAGATGTTCGGGATTGCCAAGCCGAAGCTGCCGACGGCGGAGACGGTCAAACGGGTTCCGGTCGACCTGCAGCGCTATGTGGGCCGGTTCGAAGCGTGGGGTAATCGCGTGACCTTTACCGATGAGAGCGGCCGCTTGGTGGCGCGGGTGTTCGGGCGCGGCAGCGATCAGCCGAACATGGTCTCCGAGATCATCCCGATGGGCGACGATCGCTTCCTCCCCGTCGATCCAGCAATGGGCGGAAATCGCGGCTGGGATGTCGCATTCTGGGGCAGCGAGGGAGGCAAAGCCAGCCACTTCCTCAATGGTGTCTTCGCCATGCGGCGAGTCGCCTGACCCAGGTAACGATTTCCCGGCTCGTGTAGCGGGAGTCGGAATCGGGAGGTACAATCTCCCGATGTCCAGTCCGATTCGAGATCAATTGCGAGCGCTGCCCCACGTTGCGATGCGGCGGATGGGCGTGCGCGATGGCTTCTTTACCGCAGGGCGGATGTTCGCCCTGCTCGGCGAGACCACGATCTGGCTCCGACTGCCGGTTCCGGTTGCTCGCGCCGAGGTGGAGCGTGGGCACGCAGCAATCGGAGCGGTGGTACCGGCTGCTTTGGGATGGGTTGCGGTGGACCTGGCTTCCAGTCATGCAGCGGAGCTGCCGAAGCTTGCGCTCGCTGCCCACCAGGCGGTGCGCTCCTTCAGCCGCCGCTCCGGTTCGACTCCTCGCCGGCGACGCGCCCGACCGCTGACCTGACGCCGGCGCTCACGGCGCCGAGACGATCCGCGCGACGCGCCCGTTCTGACCAAGCACGTACAACTCTCCCGCCGCATCCTCGCCGAAGCTGACCAGCTGACTGCCCGGGTTCAGCGTGGCCCATTCCTGCTGATCGGTGACGGCGTTTCCGTTCCAACGGAAGCTGCGCACCCAGCCGCGGCAGTAGTCACCATAAAAGTACGTTCCGGCCAGGTTCGGGATCCGGGTGCCCCGATACACGAAGCCGCCCGTGACCGAACAGCCGTCGGACCGGGGGTATTCCAGGACGGGAAGGGTGAGCCCCGTCTGATTGCAGCTGGACGCCTGATAGCAACTCCCGCCTTCCATGATCTTCCAGCCATAGTTGGCGCCTCGGCTGGCGGAGCCGCTGGTGACGTTGATTTCCTCGCGCGCATCCTGTCCGACGTCGGCGATGTAGAGGTTGCCGGTTTGCCGATCGAAACTGAAGCGCCAGGGGTTTCGCAGACCCAGACTCCAGATCTCGTCGCGGGCGTCGGTGTCCGAGGTGAACGGGTTGTCGGGCGGAATCACCACCTGGCCGCTTCCGGTGATCCTGAGCCGGAGCATCTTGCCGAGCAGGCTGTTGCGCCGCTGCGCATGATTCTGCGGGTCGCCGCCGGACCCGCCGTCGCCCAACCCGATATAGAGATTCGAATCGTGCGGACCAAACGCGAGCATCCCCCCGTTGTGGTTCGAGAACGGTTGCGGCACCTCGAGAATCACCTGCTCGCTGCCGGGATCGGCCACATCGGGATTCGACCCCACCCGAAAGAGGGAGATTCGGGTGTCGCCATTGGTGCCGGTATAGTTGACGACGAAGAGGCCAGTGGTCTGATAGGCCGGGTGGAACGCCAGGCCGAGCAGGCCCTGTTCGCCGCCGGTGGAGATGCGACCGGCCAGGTTGAGGAACGGGGTGGGCAGCGTCGCCCCGTCTTTGACGATGCGGATGGCGCCGCCTTTCTGGACCACGAAGAGCCGGGCGTCGTCGCGGGGTGCCGTGAGCAGGATGGGGAAGCTGAAGTTTCCCACGTCCTCGAGGCCCAGGCCTGTCCCGGGATCGGGCGGATCGTCGTCGGGACCGTTGCTATCGGTACATGCGGCCAGGTTGACGGCGAGCAGGCTGACGCAGACGATTCCAGGTAATCTCATGCAGTGTCCAACCCCGTGGCTGAAGCGGCGCCGGAGCAGTTCCGGCGTTGAAGGGTATCTGAAGGGAGACGAGTGGTATGGCTGGTTTGACACCTGAGACGATGCGGGTGGTGCGGTACCGGGGCGCCGGTGGTCGCGAGGTGCTCGCCATCGACGACGCGCCGCGACCGGAGCCGGGTCCGGGCGAGATCCTGATCAGGGTCATCGCTGCGGGACTCAATCGAGCCGACGTGGTCCAGCGCCTCGGGCACTACCCGGCGCCGCCGGGCTGGCCACCGGACATCCCCGGACTGGAATACGCCGGAGTCGTCGAGTCCTGCGGACCTGGCGCCGACCGGCTGCAGCCCGGTGCGCGCGTCATGGGGTTGGTCGGAGGCGGAGCGCAGGCAGAGTACGTCGTCGTCCACGAGCGGGAGGCCATTCCGATTCCCGACGCACTCGGTGAGGTCGAGGCGGCGGCCGTACCGGAGGCATTCCTCACGGCGTTCGATGCGCTGGTTACGCGCGGGCGAGTGGCACCCGGGGAGCGCGTCCTGATCCACGCCGTTGGAAGCGGCGTGGGAACCGCGGCGGTGCAGCTGGCCCGATGGCTTGGCGCAACCGTTCTCGGCACTTCGCGGACCGCCGACAAGCTGGTCCGCGCCCGAGCACTCGGCCTCGATTTTGGCATCGACACGTCGGTCCGCAGCTTTCGAGAGCAGCTGGATGCGCCGGTCGATCTGATTCTCGATTTCTTCGGCGGCGGCGCCCTGGCCGATAACCTGGCCGCCCTCGCGCTTCGCGGGCGGCTGGTGTTGCTTGGCACCATGCAGGGCGCCCTGGCGGAGCGGGTGGACCTGGGCCGGGTTCTCCGTGGCCGGCTCGAGGTGATCGGCACGGTGATGCGATCCCGGGCCCGTGACGAACGGGTGGCGTTGGTCAGCGAATTCGTTGCGCGAGTAGTGCCGGAGATCGCGGCGGGGCGGCTCCGGCCGATCGTCGGTGCTGTCTATCCGATGACCGCTATTGCCGAGGCGCACGCGGCTATGGAAGCGAACGAAGTATTCGGCAAGATCGTGCTGGTCTGGTAGCAACTCGGCCGCGACGGGGGATTGCTCGAACTACTTCACCCCGATCGCTGTGGCTGTTGCTCCGCAGTCACGGTACCAGGGTGAGATTCGGCTGCGCGGTCAGAGCGCGGCGTTGTTCGAAGAGCGGTCGCGGTTGGGTCGACCGGTGACTGAAGTTCTCCGGGAAGCCGTGAATCCGCTGCAGGGTGCGGAGCCGCTTGGCTAGCGCTTCGAGATAGTCTCGACCGGCATCGTGCCGGCGCGCGTACCGGCGACGATACCGATCGAGCAGTTTGGGAAACTCGCGTTCCAGGGCGGGAAGAAAACCGGAACGCGCCACCGGGCCGAGTCTGAGCGCAGACCCGTCGGCAAAACACGCTCCGGCCTCCTTCGCCGCCGCCATCAGTCCACCAAGCGCTCCCCAGCCATCCGTCAGCCCCGGGATGATCGGCGCGATCATCAGCCCCGCGTTGATCCCGGCGTCGGTCAGCGCTCGCAAGGCGCGCAAGCGGGCGTGCGGTAACGGCGTTTTCGGTTCGAGACGGCGGATCAGCTCGGCGTCGAGGGAAATCAGCGAGATGTTGACCGAGATCCGATGGCGCCGGCCGAGCTCGAGCAGCAGGTCGATATCGCGCGCCACCAGCGGAGACTTGGTCGTGATATGGATCGACAGGCCACGGTAGCCGCGGAAGGCCTCCAGGATCGACCGGGTGACGCCGAACCGGCGCTCGGCGGGCTGGTAGGGGTCGGTGGCCGTCCCGATGGCGATCGGGCTGTGCCCGACCTTGGCCGGGTCCAGGGTCTGCTGCAGCATCAGCGCGGCGTTCTGCTTGACGAAGATGCGACGCTCGAACTCCTCAGATGGCAGCCGCTCGCGCGTCAGCTCGTTGCGTTCCGAGGTCCATCGGTGGGTGTCTCGCGCGTAGCAGTAGCTGCAGCCGAACTCGCAGCCGATATACGGGTTGATCGACCAGAACGGCATCCCGGTCGACTCCGGCGCGTTGGCGAGCCGGGTGATCTGCATCCCGATGAAGTCGGTACCCCGCTGGCGCCGATCGAGGGTCGGGAGCGGTACTCGGCCCGTGGACAGCTCGAGCCCGATCTGGTCGGAGGCTAACCGCATCGGGCCCAGCCGCACTGGAGACAGGAGACACAGGCCGATCCGTGCATGATCGGACCGGCGCATTCGGGGCAGACGCGGACCGCGGTCGGCTTGGGCGACAATTCGACGGACATGATCGGGCTTCCATTGCCAGGAACTTCGCCCAATCTTCGGTTTTTGTTCGGGAATGTCAAGTACCCTGCGGCTGGAGTCCCCTCTAGCCTTTCTCGGCCTCCCGAAACAGGGCAAAAACAGATAGCTGGAGAGTGTCAGCGATACGAACCATGCTGTCTAGCGTGACATTCTTCTCCCCGCGTTCGATGGCTCCGATATAGGTTCGGTGAAATCGACATGCCTCCGCAAATCCTTCCTGCGAAAAGCCTTGGGCGATCCTGAGTCGCCGAACTGCGCTGCCGAATTTGATTCGAGGGCTGGACATGGCCTACAAAGGGCGCGGTTAGGCCCGACCCTTGCAACAGTCCAATGGTAGCCATTCTAATGGTAGCCATTCCAATGGTATCGACGAGGCCATTTTCAACCGTTTGACTGGGTATCACCCCGTAGGAAGGAAGCATTGCATGCGTCTCCCATTGTTGATCCTGGTTCTGGGTATCTCGGCACCGGCGTCGGCCCAGGACATGTTCCCGAACGTCGAGTACATCGGTGGGAAAGCCGGGATGGAGGACCAGAAGAAAGGAACCCTCCTCATCGGAGAATCGGATATCAAACTGGTCGACAAAAAGGGAAAGGCGTTGCTCTCGATTCCTGTGCAGACCATCACTGAGGTGAGCAATTCGACTGAGCGGAAAGACGCTGGGTTGGTGAAGAAGGCGGCCTTCGGAATCTTTGCCGGGTCGAAGCGGGAAGACTTTATCGTTATTTCGACGCAGACCGAGACGGATGCTGAAGGGCTCGTGTTCAAAGTCCACGAGAAGAACACCGCGCCGGGGATTGTGGCCAAGCTTCGATTTCGGCTGAGTAAAGTCCAGGCGGCGTCGGGTATCGAGCCTGCTCGGCGGGATAGCATCTAAACGTAGGGGGCCTGCAAAAGGTCATGTGCTGACGAGGCCGACTCCTTTATTCATCCTGCGGAGCCTTGGAAGTTTTCACGCCAGTGAGAGGTACCTCCTGGCGTGATTTTCTTTTCAGGACAGTCCTCATGAGCACATGGTCTACCGGCGCTTGATCCACCCAATCCAGTGGATGCAATCAGGGCCGAACGTTGTACTCCACCGAGAGGATTTCGAACTCGCCGTAGGCAAAGCTGCCGCCGTCTGGAAGCGACCAGCGGCCTTCCCCAAGACTCGGCAGCTGCATGGGACCGAACGTTCCATAGGTCAGGATCGGCGTGGAGAACCGCGCCGCTTCGAAGCGCTTACCGTCCTCGGATAGCCGGGCGCGGTCGTCCGATACGAAGTCGACCAGCTGGCCGCCGGCGTCGATCACGAGGGTAGCCGAAACGGTATCGGGACCGTGGACGAACCGGAGCAGGACGCGGTCGTCGTCGATTGCTTCCCAGGTCACCCTCGGATCGAGCAGGGTGGCTGGCGCCATCAACACCATGTCGTTGAGCAGCGTCACCGATTCGATCCGGTTCATCTCCCGGCCGGCGGCGTGCACGAGCGGGATGGCGCCCAGCAGCTTGACCTGCATGGAGGCCTCGCCGTCGGCGAAACGATGGAAGGCCTCGACCGGAAGCCCGAACATCCGGGCGTGCATCAGGAAGAATCTGGCCGGTTGGTAGGCAAAGCTCTGCTGGTCGGCGGTGAACGGCATCCACCGCGCGTCGGGCGTGCCCCTGATCCGGCCGCGGAACCGAATCCGGTAGTTGCGCACTCTGGGCTGGCCGATCACGCCCGAGGCCGCGAGAAACCGACGGGCCGGCTCTGGCAATCCCGCCAGGTCCGCTGGGCTGATCGCGTCCGTCGCTGCCGCGCTGAAGCGGGGTGCGATGTCGCGATCCATCACTCGGCGGAAACTCGCCGGGCCGTAGAGAAACCAGCCTAGCAGTACGGCAACCAACAGAACCACGTTGCCGATGGTGCCCGCCCACGCCTCGGACCAGACTGTCACGATCAGGATCTGCGACAGCACCAGGGCAACGCCGCCCAGCAGCCACCAGCCGGGGAGCCTCAGCATCGACATCACCGCCGTCCCGATCAACAGGATGCCGGCGAGCAACCACCACCATCCCATACCCCGCGAGATGGTCAGCGGCAGGGTCGGGATCGCGCCCGGATCGAGGGCTTTGGCAAAGCCGAGCAGGTGGATCAGGCCGTGCAGCCCGATCAGGACTCCGACGATCCATCGCACCGCGCGCCCCCCGAGTCGTGGGATTCGGAGAAGATAGTGCCGGGGCGACGGGGCAGGGGGCAGGGTTGAAACCTGGGATTGCAACGTTCCGTTTCCATAGAGTGTCTATGGTAATGGAGGTCGCCAATGAGCCTGGATCTACTGCAGGGTACGCTCGACATGCTGATTCTGAAGGCCCTGTCCTGGGGCCCGAATCATGGTTTCGGGGTGGCGCGCTGGATCGAGGCGCGGACCGGGGACGCCCTGGTCATCGAGGAGGGGTCGCTCTATCCGGCGCTCCACCGGATGACCCGAAAGGGGTGGCTCCGGGCGCAATGGGGCATCACGGCCAACAAGCGCCGGGCCCGGTACTACGAACTGACGCCGGCGGGGCGGGAGCAGCTGTCCACCGAGAGCCGGAACTGGAACCGATTTACTCAGGTGGTCGGGCTGGTCATGGCGAGTGAACCGGGTCGATCGGCGTAAACCAGGAGCGAGACCATGGGATGGCTTCCGGACAAGTACCAGCCGTTGCGGGACCTCGTGCGTCGGGGCGATGTCGACGCCGACCTTCAGGATGAGATGACCCACCATCTCGAAGCGCAGATCGAGGCCAATCTGGCCGCCGGGATGACACCGGAGCAAGCGGAAGCCCAGGCTCGGCAGCGTTTCGGCGACGTGACGCGCTACCGGCGGGAGGCCCATCGCGAAGATCGTTCCCATCGCCGCAGCGATCAGCGGCGGGAGTCGTTTACGGTTGCTCGGCAGGAGATACGCCGCGCCTGGCGATCGTTGCGCCGCACTCCGAGCTTCAGTCTCGTGGCTGTGATGACGCTCGCGGTCGGGATTGCCGCCAGCGTGGCGGTCTTCACGGTGCTCGACGCCATCGTGCTCCGCCCGCTGCCGTATCCGGCCGCCGATCGCCTGGTTCGCATCATGCACCCGGTGCCCAAGATCGGCCCGGGACACGAGTGGAATATTTCGATTGCGGAGTTCGAGCTGTTCCAGCGGGAAGCCAGGAGCCTCGCCGTCGTGGCGCTCTACGGCAACCAACGGCTGACCGTCTCGATCGATGATCAGGCCAACCGCATCAACGCCGGCATGGTATCGGCCGGCGCCCTCCCGCTGCTCGGCGCGTCGCCCCTTCTGGGCCGCTTGCTGGTCGAGAGCGACAATGACGTGGCGTCACCGACCGTCGTCGTGCTCAGCGAGCCGTACTGGCGCAGTCGATTCGGAGGTGCGCCCGACGTGGTGGGGGCCTCGATCCGGATCGAAGGAGCGACGGCGGAGATCGTCGGCGTGGTTGCCGGTAACGTCGCGCTTCCGGACTGGCCGGTCGACCTCTGGGTACCCCAGCGGTATCAGCCGGGCGGACCACCGCATAACAGCCACGTCTATCGCGCCATTGCGCGGCTTACCGAAGGCGCCACACCGGAGACGGTCTCGCGAGAACTCGCCGCGCTGGCGGCCGGCTATATCGACCGCTTTCCCACGGTGTACTCGCAGCGCTTCATGGAGAACACCGGTTTCACGACCCGCGCCGTGCCCTGGAAGGACACCGTGGTCGGCGAGGCGCCGCGGACGCTCTGGGTGCTCTTCGCCGCATCGATCCTGGTCCTGCTGATCGCGGCGGCCAACGTGGCCAACCTGTTCCTGGTCCGGAGTCAGACGCTGCGGCGTGAGGTGGCGGTTCGGGCGCTCTTGGGGGCCAATCGCCGGCAACTCGCCTGGCATCACTTTGCGGAAGCGATTCTGGTTGCCGGAGCCGGCCTTCTGGTCGGCCTGGGTCTCGCCTGGGGTGGCCTCAGGATGCTGGTCGCTGGCCTGCCGAACGGGGCGGGCCCGGGCGGTGTGACGCTGCCTCGGCTGACCGAGGTGGTACTCGACGGGCATGGGGTCGGGTTTGCCGCGGCGGTCGCGTTGTTGGCCGGTCTCGCGTTCGTCGTGATTCAGTTCACCATCGACCCCAAAGGCGGCGAGGCCGTGCGGGCGGCGCAGGGTACCACGCCCTCGCGACGCGAGAACGCGACCCGTCACCTGCTCGTCGTGACGCAGGTGGCCGTTGCCATGGTGCTGCTGGCGGCGGCGGGCCTCCTGATCCGAAGTCTGCAATCGCTTCGCAACGTGAATCCCGGATTCGATCCCTCCGGCGTGATGGTTGCGGACCTGGCGCTACCCTTCAACGAGTATCGCACCTACGACCGGACCACCGAGTTTTATCGCCTGCTGACTCAGCGGCTCGAGGAGTTGCCTTCGATCCAGGTGGCGAGTGTCGGCAGCGTAGTGCCGCTCGAGGCCGAAGACGGTTGCTCGGTCTTCGACTACCCCGACCGCGATCCGAGTACCAACGTAGCCTGCATCCTCAACGCCATCGTGGGACCGGGATATTTCACGGCGCTCGGGATCAAGCTCGACGGACGGGACTTGACCTGGGCGGACATCGACGGAAAAACCGGCGGCATGCTGATCTCGGATGCCCTGGCGCGCCGGATCTTTCCCGATGGTCGGGTGCTCGACCGGGCCGTCAATGGTCCGTCGCCACGCACTGGCGCGATGTATCGCGTCGTCGGCATGACGCAGGATCTTCGCTGGGAGGGACTCGATCGGCTGCCCGTGGAAGTGGGGTACTTCCCCATCGAGGCCATCCCGGGTACCTGGCTGTGGTCTCCGCCTGCGCGGATGCGTCTGATCGTCAAAGTCAGCGGCGGGAGTCCGCTGGCCGTCATGCCCGAAATACGGCGACTGGTGCGCGAAATCGACCCCGGCGCCGCGGTGGAAAATCCTCGCACCATGGACGACATCGTGACCGCATCGATGCGCCGTGTCAGCGTCCTGATGCTGCTGCTCGGCATTTCAGCGGCAGCTGCGCTCTTTCTCAGTGTGATCGGACTCTACGGGGTGATTGCCTATACCGTAGCGCGCCGCACCAGAGAAATCGGAGTGCGGATCGCGATCGGAGCTCCCGCCGGGTCGGTCCGACGGACCGTGGTCCGGCAATCGCTGATGGTGGTTGCCGCCGGGATCGGCATCGGTCTGCTTGGTACGCTGGTGATGGGTCGTCTGCTGGCCAGCTTCCTCGTCGGGGTCGCGCCGAACGATCCGGTTACGCTGATTGCCGTAGTTGCCGTTCTGGCGGCGGTGGCGGTGGTTGCCAGTCTGCGCCCCGCCATGCGCGCGGCGGCCATCGATCCGGTCGTGGCGCTGCGCTCAGACTAAGCCAAGGACCTGGGTCCGTTCAGGTGTCGGTCGCGCAGCCGGCCGAGCAGCACGAGCAAGGATGCGATTCCCACCAGCAGGATGGCCGCCGCGACCGCCGTGGCAACGCTCGGCCTGGCGAAGAAGCGCCCCGGCCGTGTCTCGGGCACTGCGATCGGCAGCGCCGCCGCAGCGGTCACCAGCAGGTTGGTCAGAATGGTGAAGTACCCGAGATAGGTCACCACACCCCAGCCGATCGAGCGTCCGTTGGATTGGGCCAGTCTGATCGACAGGCCGAGTTGCAGCAGGACGGCGGTGCCCGCGAGCAGCGCGACTGCGATTGCCAGGGCTCGGACTGCGGGTGTGCGGTGGTGACGCCTCGTGTCGCTCATTGGGACTCACCGTTGATGGGCGCAGTCAAAAAGTAGGCGGGCCCTTGTCGTGACGCTGATCGATCGGTTCGTTCGCCCCCGCCCGCTCCATCCGTGCCACCAGCGTCGGCGGGACATAGCGACGCGACTCGGCCGGTTCCGCCCGTCCGGTCAGCTGACCGCCTTCTCCGCCATCAGCGCGGCGTGGTTGCCCTCGGAATCGCGGAAGAACGCCATCCACAGCTCGGATGCAGGGGTCCGGTGGATCACATGGGGCGTATCGATGAATTCGACGCCGCGTCCGGAGAGTTCCGCGTAGCTGGCCTCCACATCAGGGACGCGATAGTACAGGATCGACGCGGGATGGTCGAATTCCGGTTTCTCGGCGGTCGAGAGCATCAGCCGGACATCGCCGCAGCGGAAGAAGGCCAGTCCGGTGAACTCGAACAGGAGCGGCAGGCCCAGCTGGTCCCGGTAAAAGGCGGTTGCGCGGCCGACATCGTGGACCCGAATGGCTACCTGTCCCAACGTGGCTTCCTGCAGATCGACGTTCGACATCGACAATCGCTCCGGTTTGACTGGGGTGGAGAACCGGGTACCGTTCGCATCATTCCTGGGTCTGCCCGTCAAAGATCTCGGGCGTTTGGCGCTGGTGCAACGGGCGGCCACACGGCCCGACCTGACAGCTTTTCCGGTCGGCGGGGACTACCTCTCTAATGGGCGAGCCGCAATTCGAACGCATCATCCGGCTGCACGGTCCGGCGTTGCGCCGCTTGGCGCTTGCCTATGGCCGTACGGCGGCTGATGGCGACGACCTGTTTCAGGATATCTGCTTTGCCATCTGGCGTTCGCTCCCGACCTTTCGGGGCGACTGCAGTGAACGGACCTATGCCTTTCGGATCGGCCACAATCGCGGGCTGACCTACCGGAGCAGGCGACGTCCCGATCCGGTCGAACTCGACGGTGCGGCCCGCGACGAACGGCCCGGTCCCGACGCGATGGCGGTGGCGGCGTCCGAGCGCGATCGGTTGCTCGACGCCATTCGCCAACTCGGTGATGGACACCGACAGGTCGTGCTGCTCAGCCTCGAAGGGTTGAGCCACGCCGAGATCGGCGAGGTGTTGGGAATATCGGAGAACAACGTGGCCGTTCGACTGTCTCGCGCTCGCAAGGAACTGCGACTGCTGCTTGGCGCCTCGGGAGGTGAAGAATGACGTCGCTCGGTGATCTGGAGTGGCAGCAGTGGTCCCGAACCTGGGGTACTGTGGGCGAGGATGCTCCCGCCCGATGGGTTCGCCGCATGGTCGAACGGCAGAGCCGCTTGATGCGCTGGCTCCTGGGGTTCGAGGTCGTCATAACGGTGGTGGTGCTCGTCGCCACCGCATGGACGGTGCGGAACTTCCCCCCATTGGCCGCCGGGACGATCCTCGGTGTCACCATCCTCCATTCGGTCGTGATCTGGGGCTTTAGTCTCAGGAATCGCGCCGGAGTCTGGTCGCCGCTTGGGGCAACGATGCGGGACTATCTGGTCCTGGCGCGCGAGCGGTGCCGGCGCGAACGTCGCGCGGCTCGTTTCACGCTCTGGCTTCTGGCGGTGGAAGGCATCCTCTTCACGGTCTGGGTGCTGGTGCGCGACCCGGCCATCCGCCGGCCTCCCCCGTTTGCCCTCTGGTGGGTGCCTTCCGCTGTGGTCGTCGTCGGCGCCGTGATCTGGGCCATCTGGGTCGATCGGCGGGCCCGCGGCCGGCTCGAGCGCCTCGACCAGGCTGCGGACCAACTGGGGGTCGATCGGGAGACGGTTGCTACGGACGGCAGCGCCTGACCAGCGCCAGCGCGTTGGCGACCGCGCGTTCGCCGGTGCGGTCGGAGGGACGATTGACGACGGCAACCGAACCGTCGGAGCGGCGAACGGCCATCGTCGTCGATCCGCCGCCGTCCAGATTAATTGCATCGGTCGCACCGATCGCTCTCAGAAAGCCGGCCAGTTCCACCAGCGTCATCCCTTCGCTGTATCCGGGCTGACGTCCATCCACAGTCACGAGGAGAAGCCGCCGGCGATCGCCCCGAACGGCCACCGCCGTGCGCGGGTGGCGGACCGGACCGAAATTGGCGCCGCCCACGCTGTCGAGTCCCGGCGTCGTAACGCTATCGGCCAGCAGGACTGGTAGTCCACCCACGGCAACGACTGGCGTGAACGGCGCCAGGGCAATCCGCCAGGTGACGGTATCGCCGATGCGAAGGGCTCTAGCTCGCTGCGCATGGGTCGAGCTGTCGGTCTGATCGATGACGACGACGCTGCCGCCCGCCGGGATTCGGGTGCCGGCGCTGGTGGTATCGATGGTGACGATTCGGCCTGACGAGTCGACGGCAAGCTCCAGCACGTGAGCCGCCGAGTCGGTCACGCCGCCCCACCGGCCGTCGAAGAAGCGGATGCCGGGAGCGCGTCGCTGATTCCAGCCGGCAATCGGAATCGAATCGCCCGCCGACCGGAGAAATCCCGCAGTGCCCAGGACGCCCATCCAGGTCCGGCCATCCCGATCGAATGCGACGACTGGCCGGTTGAGGTCCGGTCCGGAAATCAACCGGCCGTCGTTGATATGGGCCCCCCGCGGGATCCCAGGCGGCTCGAAGCTGAAGAAGTCGGCGTTGACCGCGCCTCCCACCGGGTCCGGCAGCGTATCCGCAAGTGTGCGCAGCAGGCTCGAAGTAGACGCTCGGCCGACCGCCTGGCCCCCCGCTTTCACGGCAACCGGAGACCAGCACGAAGCACGGTCTGCCTCGAGCAGATGGATCGCCCAGGGTCCTCGGCTGATCTGGAGGGTGTGGAGGACGAGTCCGGCTCCGAGCGTATCACTCCGTACGCTTTCGGCCCCTGCCCAGCTTGCGTTAGCCTGCGGGATGACCGACGCCCGGCCCGGCAGGCAGCCGGCCAGGGCAATCGCCCAGATCGAGAGGCGGGTTTGGCGCGCCAGCTGCGGTATCACCGAGCGCCGGGATCGGCGTTGCGGCCGGCAAGCATGGTGGGACTCATGGTCTCAATGTAGCGCTGAGCGCGGATGTCGCGCAGGGGGCGGGGGCCGCGCTTCCGGTCATGTCTGGTATTGCGTCTGACGGGCATCGTGCCGAACATTCCTGTCTTCATCTGCCGTGACCTCGTGTCGACGCCACGTCGGCGCATCATGTCCTTATCACTCGAGGTTTTCGATGTTCGGGTCGACCGAGTTTCGTCGTTATTCACCGGTACTCCGGTGTGTCGTCTGGATTGGAATGCTGGGATGTCTCGCCCTGCCGGTGAGCGCCCAGTCGCCGGAGCGGTTCGATGTCCTGATTCGCAACGGGCGGTTGCTCGATGGAACGGGTAACCCGTGGTATTTCGCCGATGTGGGGATACGTGACGGACGCATCGTCGCGGTGGGGTCGTTGCGGAACGCGACGGCAGCACGCGTCATCGATGCGACGGGCCGGTACGTCTCGCCCGGGTTCATCGACGTGCACTCGCACTCGGCCGGCGGCTTGGCGCGGCCGGAATTGAGTGGCGCTCGTCAGCTGTTGGCCCAGGGCGTGACGACCGTCATGGTCAATCCCGATGGTGGTGGGCCGACCGACCTCGTGGCGCAGCGTGCCGAGCTGTCTCGGAACGGGCTTGGCGTGAACGTGGCGCTCCTGGTGCCGCACAACTCGTTACGCGGCGAGGTGGTGGGTCAGGATGCGCGTGATCCGACGCCGCAGGAAATGGAGCGGATGAAGGCGATCGTCCGCGCGGGCATGGAGGCGGGCGCGTTCGGCATGTCGAGCGGTCCGTACTATGCGCCCTCTAGTTTCTCCAAGACGGAGGAGTTCGTCGAACTCTCCAAGATCGTGGCCGAATACGGCGGGGTCTACACCAGCCACATCCGCGACGAGAGCGAGAAGCTGTTCGAGGCAATCGACGAACTGATTCAGGTGGCCGAGGAGGCCAAGCTGATCGGGGTGGTGACCCACATCAAGTCGGCGGTGGAGGCGGCGTACGGGTTGTCGGAAGGTGCCATCCGGCGAATCGAGCGGGCGCGGACACGTGGAGTCCAGATCTTTGCCGATCAGTATCCCTACGAAGCGACCAGCACCAGCCTGGCCGCGAATGTGTTGCCCCGCTGGGTGGTCGAGGGCGGACGGACCCGGATGCTCGAGCGGCTTCGCAACCCCGACACGCTGGTCCGGATTCGCGCGGCGGCGGTGGCTGGCATCGCGCGCCTGGGCGGCGCCGACAAGATGCAGTTCAGCCGGGTGTCGTTCGACGAGTCGCTCGAAGGTCTCACCCTCGCGGAGGCTGCGGCCAAGTACGGCAAGCCGGCGGAGGTCGTGGTGACCGATATGCTGGAGCGTGGGAATGCACAGCTGGTCTACTTCGTGATGGACGAGGCCGACATCGCCAACTTCATGCGGCAGCCGTGGGTCATGACATCGTCGGACGGCGGTTTGGCCGCGCCGGGTGAGGGTCGGCCGCACCCGCGTTACAACGGTGCCTTCCCGCGCAAGATCCACCGCTACGTCAAGGAGCGGCGCGTCATCGATCTTGCCTGGGCCATCCGCAGTATGACCTCGTTGCCGGCGACCGTGATGCATCTGACCGATCGCGGCGTGATTCGGCCCGGCGCGATTGCCGATGTCGTCGTTTTCGACTTCGATCGGGTCCGTGATCGCGCCACCTACCTCGATCCGCACCAGCTGGCCGAGGGGATGGAGACGATTCTGGTGGCGGGTAAGCTGGCGCTGGATGGGGGTCGCTGGACCGACGGCAAGTTCGGCCAGGTCCTTTCGATGACGCGGCGGTAGTCGAAAAAAAGGGCGGCGAGGTCTACTGACCTCGCCGCCCTGCTCACCGAGTACTGCTGCTTACCGCTCGACCAGATCCGCCAACGCTGCCCGTGCATCGGAGTCGCCGCTTCGGGCAATCCAGTTGATGGCCGCCCGGCGGAGTTGCGGATCGGTATCGTTGGTCGCAATCGTCTTGATCCGCTCAACGGAACGCTTGTCGCCGATCCGTCCCAAGGCGTCGAGTACCGCCCGGCGGAGGGTCCGGTCGGCACTCTGGTCGTAGAGCTTGACCAGCTCATCCGAACCGACGCCCGCCTGCTCCGCTGCCCGAATCGCTCGGCCACGAACGTTGGCGTTCTGGCGTTCGTCCCGGACGACGCCCATCAGCCAGCGGGTGTTGTCGGTGCCACCGGCCTCTCCCGCCAGCTGCAAAATCCGCTGCCGAGTCTCCGCACCAAGCGATTCCTCGGTCCAGAGCCCGCGAACGAAAGCCAGCTCGGCGGGGGTGCCGTCCCGGCCGCCCAATCCCCGAATCGCTTCGATCCGTACCGCTTCGGGCAGGGAACGGTCGCGCGCGGTCTGCCGGAGCGTTTCGCGCGCTTTGGGGTCAGGGCTCCGGCTCAGGGCAGACAGCGCCGCCCGGGCCACCTCACGCGATTCGTCACGAGCCAGCGCGGTGAGTTCGGACGTGGCGGCCCCTTCGGCTCGGCTGAGCGCGTTGACGGCGCGGGCGCGCACCGAGGAGGCCTCGTTCTCGTTGCGGGCCATGGCCACCAGCGCGCTGATCAGGGCGCGGTTGGCGCCGGCGCCGTCCAGTGCCAGTTCGCGGCCGAGCCACGACAGTGCGCTTTCACGGAGCCCGCGGGAGAGCGTCGAGGTGCGCGCAATCCGCAGCAGGCCGGTCGCGTTGTCCCGGTGGTCCGCCAGCACGCCGGCGAGCAGCGCGTCCCGCCCCAACCGGCCGTCGCTTCGTTCCGCCAGCCCAAGGAAGTACTCGGCGGCCTGCGCAGCTGGTACGGTCCCCAGATCGGTCCCCCGAACCTGCGCGGGTACCGGGCCGATCCCGACCCGGATCGAGAAGACCGAACCGCCGGCGCGATTGATCACCGCGATGGCCGGCCCCGTATCGCACCGGTTGCCGTCGGCGCCTTCGATGTTCGAGTAGACCCACCCGCCGCCGGGGCTGCCGATGCGCAGCACGGACAATCCGTAACCGCAGGCGTCGGGGCGTGCGGGGTAGCTCAGCGTGACGATGCCGTCCGGTCCGGACTCGATCCGGCGGCGCAGATCCTGGGCATCGGCGGCGCCTGGCGCAGTCAGAACCAGCAGCGCGGATGCGGTGACGAGATAGGCGTTCATCGTTCCACCAATTCGAGCAGAAGTCGGGTGGTGCGGGGGTCGTTTTTCTTGGCCAGGACGTTGATGGCCATCCGGCGGATGCTCGGATCGGTCCCGCTCTTGGCAATCTCGATCAGTTTATCGGTCGCGGCAGGCTCCTCCCGCGCGCCGAGGATGCTGACCATGGTGGAGCGGAGCTCGCGCTCGTCGAGTGTGTCGTACAGCTTGCCCAATTCCTCGACCGGGACATCGGAGCGCCGCAGCCGGAGCAGGGCCGAGCGGCGATACCGGATGTCCTCTTTACTGTTGCGGACGATGCTCATGACCCACTGATCGGCCGAACCGCTGTTCGATCCGGCCACCGCTTCGAGGGCGGCCGTCTTGATCTCGCGGTCACCGCTGCGATCGTAGACGGTGCGCAGGAAGGAGACATCGGCATCGGTCAGCGTCGATCCCGAGCGACCGTGCCCCACCGTGACGACGGTGCGGCCTGCGACCGTGACACCGCTCTGCCGGGCGGGCTGAACCTGCACCTGACCGCAGCAGCGTCCCAGGCTGCGGATGGCCTCGACCCGGACCGAGGTAGCGAGGTCCTCGCGTTCGATGACGCGGCGGAGGGCGCGGTTGGTCTCGGTTCCTTCGATGTTGCGCAGCGACTGAACGATGGCGCGCTGGCCTGACTCGTCCGTGCTCATCAGCAACTGCTCCAGGAGCGGCAGCGGATTGCCTCCGGGCAGCTGCGCCAGCCGGGCAATGGCATCCCGCCGAACCGAGAGGTCGGGATCGTTCTTGGCGATCTCGGTCAGTTCGGGAACACCGCCGCCGATGCCGTCACGGCCGATCAGATAGACCGCGCGGCGGCGGAGCGGCGCCGAGCATTCGTCGCGCCGTGCCAGGACGCGCTGCAGCAATGTCGTCGCGGCGCTCGGGTCCGACTGTACCAGCGCGCCAA
This sequence comes from Gemmatimonadales bacterium, assembly GCA_037189525.1. Taxonomy (GTDB): domain Bacteria; phylum Gemmatimonadota; class Gemmatimonadetes; order Gemmatimonadales; family GWC2-71-9; genus SHZU01. The sequence goes on along the minus strand of JBBCJC010000001.1, from coordinate 816,942 downwards.
GCGCCTCGGCGCGGACCGACAGATCTTCCTGGTCGCACGACGGTCCGCCCTGTGCTGCCCGTTCACGCACGCGAGTGGCGGCGCGGGAATCACCTCGAGTCGCGAGGGTGGCGACGACCCGGGTCATCAGGGCGTTGACGTCGTCGTCTTCCCGCCGATTGGTGAACCGCTTCTGTTGCTCGTCGAGCACTTCGATGGCCTGACGCAGTTCGGCATCCGACCCTGCGCGATAGAGGGCAAACGCTTGCCAGTAGAGCGCCGACGAAACGTGCCGAGAGTTGGGATAGCGCTGGGCCAGCGAGCGCAGCTGTTCCGCGGCCTGGCGGTACTCACCCCGGTTGAGGGTCTCGCGAGCGCGCCGATAGAGCGAGTCGTCGGGTCCGCTCTGTTTGTTGAGTCCCGGAAGGGCATTCAGCCCGTGGGGAGCCCAGCTGGCCCAGGCGTCCTTCGAGAAGGCCGGGCTCGGTGGGAGCGGAGCAAGCGGCGCCATGGGGGCGACCGGAACCCCGTCGAGACTGAAGTCGAACGCCATCGCTCTGATGTTCAGGTCGAGGTCGACCACGACATCGTGATCGATGTTCCAGGGAGCATGGGGAACGATCTCCCAGTGGGACCATTCCGGAGCCGCCGGCGCCGGGAACGGTCGCGGAGCTGGAGCGGCAGCGGGCGCTCGCGATGGTGCAGGCCGCGGCGCCGGCCGTTGCGCAGCAAGGCCAAACGGCAGCAGGCCGACCAGGAGCGCGGTGGTGTAAATCGAAGACATGACAGGTTCCTTCATGGAGCAAGGCTGGCATTGGTCAGGAACAGCGAGAGCCGGGGCATCACGTCGCGCTGGTCCAGGGTTTCGTTGATCAGCTGCGCGTCCGCAGCGGGGCGATTCTGTGGCAGACGAACGATCTGAACCAGCACCAGTTCCAGATCTTCGAGCAGATCGCGGAGCGCCGGGTCGGTGATTCCGGCATCGAGGACGAGGCGCGTCGTCGAGAGCAGTTCGCGGGCGCGATCGATGGCGCCGGGAATGAAGGCATCGCCGGACGGGTCATGGCTCACGGCCGCCAGCAGCGCGCTGGTCTGCTGCAGGTAGTCACCCGCCACACCGACGAACGGGTTGGGCGCCGGCGCGCTGGCGACGACGGGCTCGGCCGGTTCGACACTGCGTGACCCGAAGCCGAGTCGCGAGGCGCCAAAGCCCAAGCCGACGCCGATCACGAGCGTGGCCGCCAGCGCCAACGGACCGAGCCAGGGCCGCCGAACGACCGGCGCCGGCGCGTCGAAAGTGGCGTGCTCGACCCGGCGCCAGATGGCATCGAGTCGCGGCTCGGGCGGAATCCGGTAGCGATCTCCGCTTTCGCGCAGCAAGCGTTCGAGTTCCTGTTCGTTCATGAGGGTACCTCCGTCCCACCTACACCTTGAAATGGGGCCAGCACCTGCCGGAGCTTGGCTCGTCCGTGCATCAGCCGCGTCTTGCAGGTTCCTTCCGGTACGCCGAGCATGCTGGAGATCTCGGCGTGGGTGAAGCCTTCGATATCGTGCAGCACGACCGGCACCCGGAACTTTTCGGGCAGGGCATCGATGGCCGCCGTCAGCCGGTCCTTCAAATCGGGTTCGACCGTCCGGCTTGGCGCCGGCATGTCGGCCGCCGTCTCCAGCGCGAACTCCCGAGTGGAGCGGCGGCGTAGGGTCCGGAGCCCGTTCATGGTGGTCGTCACGGCGACGCTATGGATCCAGGTGCCCAGCTGGGAGTGTCCGCGGAAGCCTGCCAGCCCGCGAAAGACCTTCACGAAGGTGTCCTGGGTAAACTCTTCTGCCAGCACGTCGTCTCCCACCAGTCGATAGATCACCCGATAGACTCGCCGGGCATGGGTGTCATAGAGCTCCCTCGCGGCAAGACGATCACCGCCGAGGACCCGGGTTATCAGGCCCGCCTCCGGATTGTGGTCCATGAACGCTCCGAACTCGGTAACAGATAGGACACCCGGGCCCGTAATTTGGTTCAATCGGGTGCCGGATCCGGCTTTGGTTGGGTCAGGGCTCGCCCGCCGGTTCCGCGGGCCGGAAGTCCGACCCTACGACGGAGCCGGTACCGCGGTTGCGGCACCAGCCCGGATCAGACCGGGAAGCCGAGGCTTTTGGCGACGGCGCGCTGGCGCTCGTCCAGGGTGAGAAAGGTCAGACTGGCGGGATCGTCGGCGAGATAGAGGGCTGTGGCCAAGTGCCAGCAATCGGCGCCGCGGAGATAGTCGGTTTCCAGTACGCGCGCGATTTCTTGGCTCAGCGGCCGGTCGGGAACGATCCAGGAAATGACCGCGAGCACCGCCGGCTCACCCTGGACACCTTCTCGTTGAAAGGTGGCGCGCAGCTCAGCCTCGAGAAGATTCGAGGAGAGGAGGCTGTCGAATTGCGCCGCCCGTCGCCGTAGTGCGTTGCTGCCGCGTTCGCCCAACGCGATGGCCGCGATATACGACGTGTCGACGTATCCGAAGGCCATTAGTCGCGGTCGGCAAGGAAGCGAGCCACCACGCCGGGTCGACGGGCGGCAGGCTCGAGCGCTACCGCAGTGACGGGTCGCCGCACGAGGACACCGCGCTCCTCGAGTCGCGCCAGCCGGGTCGCGAGGTCCGGCGGCGGCGGTTTCACGGGCCGAAGCTCGACGGCGGGCTCGCCATGGACCGTGATGACGACGTGCTGGCCTTCGCGCACCATCCGGACGAGAGACGAGAGCCGGGCCTTAGCCTCGTAAAGGGAGTAGCGTCGTGTCATGTTATCAACATGACTAGTCTAGTCAGACCTGTCAATTTGCCCCCTTCGACCAGGGGTGACGGTTTCGGGACTGGTTGTCAGACGCCGGAGGTCCGCATGTTCCGGCGTGACCGCTACAATTCAGCGGGCACGGGGGAGACAGCTATGGCGATCGATGACACGGGGCAGGGGTTGGCGGAGCCGGGCGAGGCCGAGGAGCGCGAGGTAGAGCGGCTTCGGACCCTGGTGCGGTTCATGGACGAGGCCGTTGCCATCCCGGGGACGGGTATCCGGATCGGGCTCGACGGCCTGATCGGTCTGATCCCGGGTATCGGAGATGCTGCCGGGGCCGTCGTCAGCGCGTATCTGGTGCTTGCCTCGATCCGGCTGGGCGTTGGGGTCCCGATTGCCGGCCGGATGCTTTTCAATATCGGGGTCGACGCCCTGGTCGGGCTGGTTCCCCTGCTCGGCGACCTGTTCGACATCGGCTGGAAGGCCAACCGGCGGAACCTCGACCTGCTCGAGTCATGGCGTCTGGCTCCACGCCGGACTCGGCGGCGGAGCGCCCTGCTGCTTGGTGCGGTGACCGCGGGCGTGCTGGGGACGGTGGTCGGCGTGGTCTGGGCGGCCGTGACCGTGTTTCAGGGTGTCTGGAGCTGGTTAGCCGGTTTTGCCGGGTCGCTTCCGTGATGTCCGTCGCCCGGGACGATAGGCGTAGGTTTCGAGGTCGATCCGACCGGCGCTGTTGAATCGCACACCCTCCCGTTCGAGCAGGACGCGCTGGGTCAATTCGCTGCCGGGATGCGCGCGGCGACTGATCGCTCCCTGCGCATTGACCACGCGATGCCAGGGTACCGTGGTGCCCGCCGGCAGGGCGTGCATCGCGTAGCCCACCTGGCGGGCGTGACCAGGCAGTCCGGCGAGCGTCGCCACAGCGCCATAGTTCATCACCTTCCCGCGCGGGATTCGGCGCACGGCGGCGTAGATCGTGGCGTAGCTGGACGAGCCGGGCTTCGCCTGCCGGGTCGAGGCCGGCGGTTTGTCCTTCTGGCGACGGGCGGTCATCTCTCAAGCATACCTCATTCGCAGCGACAGGACAGTTCGGCGGTTCAGAACGCGTCTTGGGCCCCTCCCGGTTGAGCAGTACTATTGAAAGACGACCGGGCGGTTGTCACCGGCTTTCATACGAAACCCACGTTGTCCGAGAGCAGTCGGCGTAAGCGCCGGTTGCGGGCGAAAATTCATGAGGAATCGGGAATGCGAATACTGAGTGCGGCGGTAGTTCTGGCGCTGGTGGGGTGCGGCCCCAAGGCTGACGGCTCAGGCCCAGCGCGGCCGACGGTTCCCGAGGCGGCCCTGAACGCCATTTCGGGAGACCAACTGCTCGCCGACATCAAGATTCTGGCGTCCGACGCCTTCCTGGGCCGCGGTCCCGGCACGCTCGGCGAGGATCGGACGGTCGAGTTTCTCGAACGGGAGTTCCGCGCCATCGGCTTCGAGCCGGGCAACCCGGATGGCAGCTTCATCCAGAAAGTCCCCCTGGTTGGCATCACCCCTGATCCGAATTCGACCCTGGTGGTCCGGCGGGGCGCCCAGTCGCGGACGCTTCGGTTCCGGGACGACGTGGTCGGCTGGACCCGTCACGTGACGGATGTGTCCATCCGCAATTCCGAGATGGTGTTCGTCGGCTACGGGGTCCAGGCGCCCGAGTACGAGTGGGACGATTTCAAGGGGCTCGACGCCAAGGGCAAGACGCTGGTCATGCTGGTCAACGATCCGCCCGTTCCCGATCCCAAGAACCCGAGCGGGCTCGACTCCACGGTGTTCGGCGGCAAGGCCATGACCTATTATGGCCGCTGGACCTATAAGTACGAGCAGGGAATGCGGCATGGCGCCGATGCCGTGATCCTGGTGCATGAGACGGAGCCGGCCGGCTATCCCTTTGCCGTGGTGCAGGGCATGGGCGGCGAGCGGTTCAACATCATTGCGCCGGACAACAATGCCAGCCGGTCCAAGATCGAGGCGTGGATCACGCTCGATCAGGCCAAGTCGCTCCTTGCGCTTGCCGGGCAGGATTTCGATCAGCTGAAGGCGCGGGCGGCCACCCGGGAGTTTGCTCCGGTCCCGCTCGGCATGACGGCGTCGATGAACCTCAAGTCGGCACGCCGAACGGTCGAATCCCGGAACGTCGTTGCGAAGCTGGCGGGAAGCGATCCGGCGGGTCGGGACGAGTACGTCATCTACACGGCACATTGGGACCACTTCGGCATCGGCGCCAAGGTCGGCAACGACTCGATTTACAACGGCGCCCTGGACAACGCGACCGGTACCGCGGCGCTGCTGGCCTTTGCCAGGGCCTTCAAGGCGCTTCCCCAGCCCCCGCGCCGCTCGGTGCTGATGCTGGCGGTGACCGCCGAGGAGCAGGGCCTGCTGGGCTCACAGTTCTATGCGGAGCGACCGCTCTATCCGTTGGCGAAGACGGTGGCCAACATCAATGTCGATGGCGTCAACGTCGCCGGCCGCACCAGCGATGTGACGGTGATCGGGCTCGGCGCCTCGGAGCTCGACGACGAGGTGCAGGCGGCGGCCGCGATCCAGAAACGGGTGGTGCGTCCGGATGCCGAACCGGAAAAGGGCTACTACTATCGCTCGGATCACTTCAACTTTGCCAAGGTGGGCGTCCCGGCGCTCTACACCGATGGCGGCGTCGATTTCGTGGGAGAGTCGCCGGACTACGGTACCAAGGCCCGTGAGCATTACATCGCTGAGGACTATCACAAGCCGACGGACGAGGTCAAACCGTTCTGGCGGATGGACGGTGCGGTGGAGGACCTGCAGTTGGTGCTGATGGTCGGCTACTGGCTGGCTCAGGGCGATCGATTCCCCGAGTGGCGGCCCGGCAACGAGTTCAAGGCGGCGCGCGACGCTCAGCGGCCGCCTCGCTGAGTCGTCAGCGTTGCCCGACGACTGGAGCCGCGGCGGACACTGCGGCTCCGGCGTCGACTCGTTCGATCTGCGTTACCGCCGTGCGGTTGACCAGAATCCGGAGGTTGTTGCTCTTCGGATCGATCGGTACCATGAAGAACGAGTCGCCCGTCACCGGCCATCGGTTGGTCATCCCGACGATGGTCTCGCCGTCTTCGAACCTGGCGGAGATGCGTCTGGCGCCGACCAGGCGGGCATCGCCCGGGGTGGCTTCGAATGATTCCTGGAACTCCGCGTTGCCACCCGGGTCTTTGACGAAGAAGAGCGCCTTCAGGTCCTGAAGCCGGACAACGACGGCCTCGCCGTCCTCGGTGCGAAGATGGAAGGTCGGCCGACTCGGATCTACGTTGAGACTCGATCCCTTGAGAATCCGGCCGTCCAGGAACCGCGCCACCACGATGTTGGGCTTCATGAAGGACTCCCTCTGAGGAGAATTGCACCGGTAGATCCGAGCAGATCTCGTGCCGGTTTCGAGTCCGGTTCCGGTCGGCCAGGATACCTGGGGCACTGAGGGCAAGTCATTGATTGTATTGGAGATAGTGCGTTGGAGTCCGGACCGGGACTGCCCGGATCGGCGAGGGTGGGGGCCAATGGCCCTCAGCGACTTACTGCAGTCCTCGGCGAATCGCGGTCAGGCCGACTGACCTGACACAATCCCGGTCCTTCTCGCGTATGAAGGGCTTCGGGGTCGCGGATCGGGCCCCCGATTTTCGAGAACGCTCATTTTGTCGGAGGCACCATGGGACTGCTCTGGACCATCCTGATCGGCTTCATCGTCGGTACTGTGGCCAAGCTTTTGGTATCCGGGAAGGAACCGGGCGGATTCATCATCACGACCCTGCTCGGCATCGGCGGGTCGGTCGTGGGGGGCTGGCTCTTCGGCGTGCTTGGCATGAACCCCAACGTCGGCTTCATCGGTTCGGTGATCGGCGCCGTCGTCATCCTCGTCGCCTACCGCTGGCTCAAGAAACAGCCGGCGTAATCATCACTCCCTGCGCAGCGCCTCGATCGGATCGACGGTCGAGGCCCGGCGCGACGGAATCCAGATGGCCAGGAGCGCCACCGCGCCCAGGATCAGCGGAACGGCGGTGAACGTGGCCGGATCGATTCCGCTACCTCCGTAGAGCATGCCGCGGATCAGCCGGGACGCCGCCAGCGCACCGACCAGGCCGATTCCGGTTCCGATTCCCACCAGCACGAGCCCTTCCCGGACCAGCAGCCTGACGATGGCGCTCCCCGCCGCCCCGATCGCGATCCGGATGCCGATTTCCCGGGTTCGCTGTACGACAGCGCCCGACATCACGCCATAGATCCCGATCGAGGCGAGGAACAGGCCCAGCACGCCGAAGAGCCCCAGTACGCTCCCCGCGATCCGCGCGGGTAGCAGCGCGATGCCGAGATGCTGCTCCATCGATCGGATATTACTGACCGGCAGGTTGGCATCGAGCGATGCCACTTCACTCCGCACCAGCGACGAGAGCGCGAGCGGATCGCCGCTGGTCCGGATATGCAGCGACATGCCCGATTGCCAGGCCTGCGACTGGGGAAGCCACATGAAGGCGGTCGGCGGCTCACCCAGTCGGCGATACTTCCCGGTCGGGACTACGCCGATCACGGTGTAGTCGCGCCCGCTGGTACGAACGGTCCGGCCAATCGCATCCTGGCCGGGCCAGAACCGATCGACGAAGCGCTGATTGATGACCATGACGCGGGCTGCGGAGCTGTCGTCTGTCGCCCTGAACTCACGACCGGCCGTGAGGCGGGTGCCCATCACGCTGAAGTAGTCGGGAGACACGATGGCTACGTCGATCGACATTCGCTCGGTGGGCTGCGGCATATAGCCCGGGATCTGTACGCCCCAGTCGCTGTTACCGATGCCCAGCGGCACGTCGTTGATCAGCGCTACGCCCGCCACCGCGGGATTGGCCCTGATCCGCTCGGTGAGCTGCTGATAAAATTGTTCGCTGCGGGCGCGTGAGTAGCCCTGCAGGCCGGGGTCGAAGTCGGCGATCAGGAGGTTGCTGCTGTCAAAACCCTTGTCGACCTGCGTGGCGTGTTCGAGGTTGCGCAGGAAGAGCCCGGCCGACACCAGCAGGATGATCGACAGCGCTACCTGGGTAACCACGAGACCGCGGGTCAACCGCGAGCGGCTGCCTCCGGAGGGCGATTCGCCCTTTAAGGCCGGTATCAGATCGGGGCGGGTTGCCTGCAGCGCGGGCGCCAGGCCGAACACCAGCCCGGTCAGCACCGACACGCCGAGCGTGAAGAGCAGGACGGTGGTGTTGACCTCGAGGCCCGGGGTCATGTCCACGACCACGGGAAGGCGAATCTGATTGGCCAGCCCGATGGCCCACCAGGCGAGCACGACACCGATGGCGCCGGACACGATCGAAAGCAACACGCTTTCGGTCAGGAGCTGGCGAATGATGACCGATCGCTTGGCGCCGAGTCCCAGGCGGATCGCCATTTCGCGGGTCCGCTCCCGCGCTTGCGCCAGCAGGAGGTTGGCCACGTTGACGCAGGCGATCAGGAGCAGCAGCACGACGACGGCCATGACGATCGAGGTCAAACCGTACTGGGCGTCGCGCACCTCGGGATGAAACCCCGCCTCCGACTGCGGGACGATACTGATGCTCGCATCCCGATAGCTGTCCGGATATTCCTCGCGCAGCTGCTGGCTGACCGCCTCGAGCCTGCCCTGGATTGCCCCGGCCGAAACACCCGCTGCGGGTCGCGCGATCACGTTGAGGAAGTTGTTGCCCCGCGTCTGAAACGAATTGTTGCTCCCGGGCCGCGCTTCGGCGATCTGGGTGAAGGGCATCCACAGGGTGGGCGTGATGATCGGCATGGTGCCCCGGAACTCTTCGGGGGCAATGCCCACGACGGTGTAGCCGATCCCGTTGAGCAGGATGGAGCGCCCCAACACGTTCGGATCGCGCCCGAAGGAGTCGACCCAGCCCTTGTGGCTCAGGACGACGATGCGATGCGCGCCTTCTCCGACGTCTTCTTCCGGCACGAAGAGTCGGCCCTGACGTGGTACCACGCCGAGCATCGTGAAGTAATTGGCCGATGCGATCATTCCGAAAATCCGTCTCGGCTGACCATCGGCCGAGAGGTTGAGCACTTCGATCGACCAGGCGGCAACGTTCGAGAAGACATCCTTGGTGCGATCGCGCACGTCGATGTAGTGCGCCGGGGAGTTCGATCCGTGCTCCGATCCGGGCCACTTCCGATAGAGCTGGAGCAGGTCGTTAGGCCGATCGACGCCGGGCAACGGGCGGAGGATCAGCGCGTCGACGGCCGAAAAGACCGCGGTATTGAGTCCGATACCGAGGGCGAGGGTGCCGATGATCACCAGAGTAAAAACCGGCCGTCGGGCCAACATCCGGACGGCATGCCTGAGGTCGCGAAGCAGGGTCGACATGGGCACTTGAGCTCGGGTGGTGCGGGCGTGAAGGGACCGGGATTTGTCCACCTACGTCTGGCGATTCGGAAAGGTTTCTAACTGGAACGAGTTTCGTGTCGGTCTGAAAAGGTCCGCTCGCCCTAGAAATCAGAGCCTGAGGAGCGAGGAGGACCCGGATGACTGCGATTGAACGCACCGAACGGTTGAGTCTCGGCGCGGGGTCGATCAATCGAGCTCGTCGATCGAGCGCGGCCAGTCCTGTTTGAGCAAGCGCGACATGGCCCGATCCGCGAGGAGGCGGCCGTCGGTCTGGCAGCGGGCGCAGTAGTTGGTTTCGTTGTCGGCGTAGCGGATTCGCTGGACCGGAGTGCCGCAGTCGGGGCAAGGCTGGCCGAACCTACCATGCACAGCCATCTCGGGTCGGAAAGCGGTGACCTTCTCGGGAAAGTCGCCGGCCCGGTCGTTCCTGAAGCGGACGATCCAGGTCTGGAGCACCGAACGGCAGGCCTCGAAGAGCCGAGTGATCTCCTCGTCCGAAAGCCGGCGAGTCAGCTTGAGGGGTGATAGCCGCGCAGCGTGAAGGATCTCGTCAGAAAACGCGTTGCCGATGCCGTCGAATGCCCTGGGGTCGGTCAGGGCGCGCTTCAAGGTGTGGTTGCCGGCCAGGATGCGGTTCCGGAAATCGTCAACCGTTGCGGTAAAGAGGTCGAGCCCGCCCCGATCGAACTCCGCCAGGTTGTCACCGCGTGCCACGTGCAGCGAAGCGCGCCGCTTGCTGCCCGCTTCGGTCAGTGTCAGCGTGCCGGTGTCGAAGTCGAATGCCGCGAGGGAAATCTTGCTGCCGATCTTGGCGCCGGCTGGTTTCCAGTGGAGCCGTCCCGCAATCATCAGGTGAATTACGAGGAAGAGATCGTCCTCGAACACCAGGACGATCCGCTTGCCGAGCCGCCTGATCGCGTCGACCCGCTTGCCGTGCACGGCGCTGAGCGGCGGATCGACGGAGCGGAGCAGGAACGGCGTGCGCAGCCTGACGTCCTGGAGCACGTGGCCCTGAATCCGTTCCCCCAGCGCTTCGACATACGTGGCGATATCCGGTAGTTCCGGCACGCGCGCCCCCTGGGCAGAGCCGATCAGGCGGCGGAGAAGAACTCCCGGTGGAGTGCCTTGACCGCCGCTGGCCCGTCCTCTTCGCGGACCACGAAGGTGACGTTGATCTCCGAGGCTCCCTGCGAGATCACCTCAATGTTGACGTCACGCACCGCGTGGAACAAGCGGGCCGAGAGTCCTCGGCTGCCTCGCAGGTCGACCCCGATGACTGCCACGATGGCTCGGCCGTCGAGGACCGTCACGGTGCCCAGATTCTGCAGATCCCGGAGCAGGCCGGTCCGCTCGCTGCTGCCATCGATGGTGACGGAGACGTTGACTTCGCTCGATGCCAGCACGTCGACCGCCACGCTATGAGCGGCAAAGACGCCGAACAGCTGCTGCAGGAACTCGACCGCGCCGAGCCGGCGGGGCGCCCGCACGTTGATGATTGTGATGCCGCGCTTCCAGGCAATCGAGCGCACCGGCGAGTTCCCCACGAAGGTCGGTCGCGCGCCGGCCACGATGCGGGTGCCCGGCCGTTCGGGTGCGAACGAGTTGAGAACCCAGCAGGGAATCCCGGCGTCGACCAGCGGCGACTGCGTCGCGGGGTGCAGCACCTTGGCACCGAACGCCGCCAGCTCCGCGGCTTCGTGATAGCTGGCTTCTGCCAGCAGGTGCGCATCGGGCACGATCCGCGGGTCGGCCGAGAGGATGCCATCGACATCGGTCCAGATTTCGACCCGCGCGGCGTCGAGTGCGGCGCCCAGCAGAGAGGCGGTGTAATCGGACCCGCCGCGTCCCAGCGTGGTGGTCTGGCCGTCGGCGGTGGCGCCGATGAACCCTTGGGTCACGGGCACGATGCCGGTGTCGGTCGGCGGGAGAATGATCTGTCGGGCGCGGCGCCGGATCTCGTCGATCTGGGGTGCCGCTTTGGTGAACCGGGCGTCGGTGACGACGACGTGACGCGCATCGATCCAGGTACTGGCGACCCATGCCGTTTCGAGCGCGGCGGCCACCAGTCGCGAACTCCAGAGTTCGCCGTGACTCACGACGTGATCCGATTCGAACGGTCGCCAGGGACTACCGGTGCGGACCAGGAGCCACTGCCGGAGCGCCAGAATGTCGTCCTCGATCCGACCGATCACCGCGGCGGGGAGCGCCAGTTCGGCGGCCACGGTCCGGTGACGCTCCAGGATGGCGGCAAGACGAGGCTCGATCGTGGCCCCGGCATGTTCGAGATCGAGCAGCGCGTCGGTCATGCCGGCCAGCGCCGAGACCACGACGACCGGCCGTTCTTCGCGGCGCGAGGCGATGATGCTCACCAGGCGCTTGATGGCGGCGGCATCGGCAACCGAGGTGCCGCCGAACTTGGCGATGATCATCGCGCCACGATCCCTTCGCTGACCAGCAGTTCAGCGTTCTGAATGGTGGCGCCCGCCGCGCCGCGAACCGTGTTGTGGCTCAGCACGACGAAGCGGATGTCGAAGACCGGGCAGGGGCGGATGCGTCCGACCGTCGCCGTCATGCCGCGTCCCCGTTCGATATCGAGCCGCGGCTGCGGCCGATCGGGGCGGTCGTCGACCACGACGGGATAATCTGGCGTCGACGGCAGCGCCTGGATCCGCGGATCCGGACGCCAGGAGGCCAGCGCCTCACGAACTTCTTCGGGCGACACCCGCCTGGTGAATCCGATCGACACCGTTTCGGTGTGCCCATCGATGACCGGTACGCGGTTGGTGTGCGCGCTCACGATCACGGGCGCCTCGGCAATCGCAGTGCCGTCGAACCGACCCAGAATTTTCCGGGTTTCGCTCTCGACCTTTTCCTCCTCGCCGCCGATGTAGGGCACCACGTTGCCGGTAATGTCGAGCGACGCCACTCCCGGCCAGCCGGCGCCCGAGATGGCTTGCATGGTCGACACCACCAGGCGGTCGATCCCGAACTGCGCATGTAGCGGAGCCAAGGCAAGGACCAATCCCGTCGTGGTGCAGTTCGGGTTGGCGACGATCGCGCCGGGCCACCCACGCTTGGTGCGCTGATGCGGCAGCAGGCCGATGTGCTCCGGGTTGATCTCGGCCACCACGAGCGGGACATCGGGGTCCATCCGGGTCGGGCTGGCGTTGGTGACGATCACCACACCCGCGTTGGCCCAGATCGGTTCGATGGTGACCGCGGCCTGGGTGTCGAGCGCGGAGAATGCGAGCGGGACATCGGCGGCGGTGGTGCTCGACTGGATCACCAGCTTGCCGACCCGTTCCGGCAGCTCCGTAGACTCGCGCCAGCGCACCACCTCGGCGTAGGGGCGCCCGGCGCTGGCATCGGAGGCCGTGAGCACGGCGACTTCGAACCAGGGATGGTTGTCCAACAGGCGAATCAGCTTCTGGCCGACGGTGCCGGTGGCACCGAGAATGGCAACAGGGATGCGGGACGTCACGAGAACGCTCCTCGAAAATGAAAAACCCCGCGCTCGTTCGAGGCGCGGGGCGTTGGACAATCCAGTCTGGTTACTTGCGTCAGTCTGTGTCGTTCGCGCCGCGCCGGCTGCACATGGTCATGCCGCCCTTCGTCATGAAGGTCGTGGACGTCGTGCCGGTGCGCTTCGTTGCGAACATGGCCGACAAGCTAGTGAGCGGCCCTTCCGGCCGCAAGAGCCCACCCCCTTGCGCGATTCGGGGCCGAGTGTTAGCGTTTGGGGACAATTGTTGGCTCGTGGCAATTTGCGGCATATTGCGGCCACGCTAAACAAACGCTAAAAAGCCACGCGCTCGCGTGTCTTTTGGCACCCGGGCGATTTTCTTTGCCGGTGCCTCGAGACCAGAGACGCGTGGGGATGGAGAGAGAGTCCCTTGACCGTCGTTTCGCTCGAAGCTGCTACCCAGCCGGTTCCCCTCGTCTGCGGCCACTGCGGGATCTCGCACGAGCCGATTGCGCAGGCCATCTGTCCGGAATGTCTCGGACCCCTCGAGCCCTATTACGATCCGAGCCGGCGCCTGCCGAGCCGCGAAGAGATCGCGGATCGGGCCCCCTCGCTCTGGCGTTACCGTGAATGGCTCCCGTTCCTGGGCGAGCCGATCCACTCCCTCGACACCGGCTTTACTCCGCTGGTCGAAGCCCCGCGGTTGGCGGCCCTGCTCGGGGTGGCCCGGGCCTGGGTCAAGAACGACACGGTAGCCCACCCGACCCTTTCGTTCAAAGATCGCGTCGTAGCCAGTGCCATCAACGCAGCGGCCGGCCTTGGCCTCGGCACGATCGGTTGCGCCTCCACCGGGAACCTCGCCATCGCGGTGGCTGCGCATGCGGCGCGGGCCGGGATTCCGGCCTGGGTCCTGGTGCCCGAGACGCTCGAGCCCGCCAAGATCCTCGCCTCGGCCGTGGCCGGCGCGCGGGTGCTCAAGATCAAGGGCAACTACGACGACGTGAACCGGCTCTGTGCCCAGCTGGCGGATCGCTACGCCTGGGGCATCGTCAACGTCAACCTGCGCCCCTACTACGGCGAAGGCTCCAAGACGGTGGCGTTCGAGATCGCCGAGCAGCTCGGATGGCGGCTGCCGACGGCGGTGGTGGCACCGCTGGCCGGCGGGTCGCTCCTGTCGAAGCTGTACAAGGGCTTCGGCGAGTTCCGCGCCGCCGGTCTGGTCGACGGCCCGGCGCCGCGGCTCTACGGAGCGCAGGCGTCCGGCTGCTCGCCCATCGTCAATGCGGTCGAGAGCGGGGCCACGACGATCACGCCGGTGATTCCGAACACCATCGCCAAGTCGCTGGCGATCGGCGCGCCGGCGGACGGCGCCCGCGCGGCCCAATGCATCCGCGACAGCGGCGGCTGGGCTGCGGCGGTCTCGGATGAGGACCTGATCAAGGCCATCCGGATCCTGGCCGAGACGACCGGCGTCTTCACGGAAACGGCTGGCGGTGTCACCGCTGCTGCGGCGCAGGCGCTCGCTGCGAAGGGGCATTTCAAGGCGGATGACGAGGTTGTCATCTGTGTCACGGCGCACGGGCTCAAGACGCCCGATGCCGTATCACCCGACTTCTTCGACATTCCCGTCGTCTCGAGCAAGCTCGGCGAAGTGGCGAAGGTCGTGGACGCGTACCAACACTAGAGAACGGAGTATTATCATGGCTGTCACCATCACGCTTCCCACCGTTCTCGCGCGTCACGCCGGCGGTCTCAAAGCTCACACGGTTGCCGGTGCCACGCTGGGCGAGGCGCTCGGTCACGTCACCCGCGACTACCCGGAACTCGGTCGCCGGCTCGAACAGGCCACCGATCCGGCCAACGCGTTCGTCACGATTTACGTCAACGACGAGGATGCCCGGTTCCTGAGCGGCCTCGACACCCCGGTCAAGGATGGCGACGACATCAGTGTCGTGTCCGCCATCGCAGGAGGGTAACACGATGGCATCAGTTGCTCCTCGGGCCGCTGGGACGCTGAACCAGGACGAACTGGTTCGCTACAGCCGCCATATCATTCTGCCGGAAGTCGGGCTTGCCGGGCAGGAACAGCTCAAGAAGGCGCGTATCCTCGTCGTCGGCGCCGGCGGGCTCGGCTCGCCGGTGGCGCTCTATCTGGCCGCTGCGGGTGTCGGTCATTTGGGAATCGTCGATTTCGACACGGTCGATGCTTCGAACCTGCAGCGCCAGATCCTGCACAGCACCAGCACGGTCGGCCAGTCGAAGCTCGACTCCGCCGAAGCGCGGCTGCTCAATCTGAACCCGTACACCAAAATCGAGCGCTACGATACGCGGCTCTCGGCCGAGAATGCGCTCGAGATCATCGAAGGATATGATGTCGTGGTGGACGGGACCGACAACTTCGGGACCCGTTACCTGGTCAACGATGCCTGCGTGCTGACCGGGGTGCCTAACGCGTACGGCAGCATCTTCCGGTTCGAAGGCCAGGCGTCGGTCTTTGCGACCAAGGATGGTCCCTGCTATCGCTGCCTCTTCCGGGTTCCGCCGCCGGCCGGCGCGGTGCCCAATTGCGCCGAAGGTGGCGTGCTGGGTGTCCTGCCGGGTCTGGTCGGAACCATTCAGGCCACCGAGGCCATCAAGCTGGTGCTGGGCATCGGCCGGCCGCTGATCGGCGAGCTGCTGCTGGTCGACGCGCTCGACATGCAGTTCCGCCGGCTCAAGGTGCGCAAGGATCCGAACTGCCCGGCGTGCGGGACGCGCGAGATCAAGGAACTGGTCGATCTCGACGTGGCCTGCGAAGTGCCGCCCGCCAAGTCCGGCGTGCGCGACATCTCGGCCACCGAGCTCGATGCCAAGCGGAAGCGGGGCGACGACTTCTTCCTGCTCGACGTGCGCGAGCCGCATGAATGGGCCATCGCGCGGATCGAAGGGGCCGAGCTGATTCCGTTGGGCGAGGTCGGTCGGTCGCTGGAGCAGCTCCCGCGTGATCGAGAGATCGTGGTCTACTGCAAGGGTGGTGTGCGGAGCTTGCAGGCAGCAGAACAGCTGGTCGATGCCGGGTTTGCCCAGGTTACCAACCTGTCGGGCGGGATCCTCGCCTGGCGGACCGACGTGGATCCCTCCCTCAATCGGTACTGACCCTTCAGTCGGTGGCGGGCTGCGCCGGGCGCGAGAGACGGTTGATCAACACCGCGCCGCGCAGCGCCGCCATCCGAAGGGACGGCAGATACATCCCCTCGCTCGGCGCGTGTGAGCCGAAGCCGTCCACCCCCAATCCGTCCAGGCCGGGAATGATCTCGGCGATGAACCCGATGTCGCCGGCGCCGCGTCGCTCAGGCGGCAGCGCTTCGATCGGCGGGTAGCCCAGGTCCTGGCTCACCTGATCGAAGACGCGAAGCGCCTGACGCCCGCCGTCGGTGGGTGGCATGCCGGGATAGCCGTCTTCGAACTCGATCCGCGCGCTGGTACCGGGAAGGTGGTTCGAAACGATTTCGCGCATCACGGCGCGGACCGAATCTTCCTGACCCTTGGTCAGGGTGCGCAGATCGCCGTGGACCACGACGCGCTGTGGCACGATGTTGGTCTTGCCCGACGTCTTGCCGCTCACCGTGGCGGTGTCGTATTCCACCTCGGTGCCGCCGACGATGGTGCCGGGGCTGAAGGTGAGATAGGGCTGCTTCCAGAGGCGTTCCCGGAACTCGTTCAGGATCCGGGCGCTTTCGTAGATCGCGCCGAAACCGGTGCCTTCCCGGAAGATGCCCGAAGAGTGGGCCTGCTTACCGGTGGTGGTCAGCACCCAGCTCGAGGCGCCGCGGCGGGCAATCGTCGCGGTGCGTGCGTCGCCACCTTCGAACGCCAGAGCCAGGTCGCTCCGGCGGGCCGCGTCGATCAGCGCCTTGCGGGACACCTCCAGCGGCCGGCCGGCCGATTCTTCGTCGCCCGTGAAGATCACGATGATCGAGGTCGCGTCGAGCGCGCCCGACGCCTTGAGCGCTTTGAGTGCAAGGATCACGGCGACGTTGCCGCCCTTCATGTCGACCGCGCCGGCGCCGCGCACCACGCTGTCGCTGCGCACGAACCTCTCGGAGTCGCCCTCGAATACCGTGTCGAGATGGCCGATCAGAAGGAGCCGTTTGCCGCCGGGCCGGAAGCGCGGCCCCTGCCATTCGGCCACGAGATGACCGGCCCGTCGCAAGGCCGGCGGCAGCTCGACCCAACTGGTTTTGAATCCGATCGCATCGAGTTCACGGCGATAGACGCGACCCACCTCGCGGACTCCGGCTACGTTGAGCGTGCCGCTCGGGATGTTGATGGTTTCTTCGAGCAGGGCGACCGCGCCGTCGAAGTGGGTGTCGACGGCCTGTCTGATCCGCCGCTCCTCGGGCGCCAGGCCGCTCTGGGCCGCGAGCGGAAGAGCGGACATGACGCCGAGCGCGACGAGCCATGGGGTGGCCCGGCGGGAAAGCCCTGCAGCCGGACGACGGAAGGGTTGAGGGAGAGACAGCATGGTCATCGAGTCGGCGGAAGCAGGGAATCAGACCCCGGGACGGGGCGACGGATCCCTCCAAGATACCCGTTCGGATCTTGCTCCGCATCGTCGATACCGTAATGCTTCCTGACACATGACGTATCCTCTGATCGAACACGGCGGCGCCGGACCGGTGCTGCACTGGGCGCCGGCGAACGGGTTTCCGCTCGAAAGCTATCGGCCGATCTTCGATGGGTTGGCGGCGCAGTTCCGCTGCGTGACACTACCGCCGCGCGCGCTATGGCCCGGCATCGGTAGTCCTCCGGCCGGCAATGGAGACTGGAGCGATTTGGCGGCGGATCTCGTGGCCGGCATCGAGCAGCACGGTTTGCATGATGTCGTCGCGGTGGGCCATTCGTTCGGTGCGGTGGCCTCCCTGGTGGCCGCCACCATGCGGCGTTCGCTCTTCCGGGCGCTGGTGCTGCTCGACCCGGTCATCCTTCCGGCCGAAGGGATGGATCGCTATGCCCGTGCCAAGCAAGCGAATTGGCAGCCGAACGGTCATCCGCTGGCTCGGCAGGCCATCAGGCGTCGCAGTCATTTCTCCTCTCGTGAGGAGGCGTTTGATGTCTGGCGCCGGCGCCGGCTTTTTGCCGACTGGTCCGACGCCGCGTTGATGCGGTACGTGAATGGCGGACTCCGCCCCGACGGTTCCGGCGGCTATGTGCTGGCTTGGCCGGCGGCCTGGGAAGCTTACTACTATCACGCCTTCAAAACGGACACCTGGCGCGAGATGGCGAAGCTCGATCCGACGCTACCGATCCTGGTCGTGGCCGGGGCGACGTCCGACACGTTCATGTCCGACGCTCGCGCCGAATGCGAGGCGGCGGTGCCCTGGTCGGAGTCTGTCGTGGTGGAGGATGCGGGTCACCTCTTCCCGCAGGCGCGTCCGGACGCTACGCTTGCTGTGTTGAACGACTGGTTGTCGCGAACCGTGAGGTGAGGATGCGGAATCTGATCACGCTGGTGCTGGGTCTTGCTGCGCCGGCGGTCGTGGTCGCGCAGGACGAGCCGAAGCTCGAGGTGCAGTCGTCGGGTACGACGGCTCGTTTGCAGGCAGTGTCGGTCGTGAACGATCTCGTAGTGTGGGCGAGCGGTGTTCGGGGGACCGTCGTGCGCACCACTGACGGTGGTACTACCTGGGTTGCCCAAGTCGTGCCAGGTGCGGACTCGCTCGAGTTTCGCGATATCCATGCCTTCGATGCCGATCGTGCCGTGGTCCTCGCGGCGGGGCCTGGCGATCGTTCCCGGGTGTACCGGACGGAGAACGGCGGCGCGAGCTGGTTGCTGACGTTTACCAATCGTGAGCCGAAGGCCTTCTTCGACTGTTTCGATTTCCACGGCGAGGTCGGAATTGCGTTCAGTGATGCGGTCGGCGACGCGTTTCCGCTGATTCGCAGCGCGGATGGTGGTCGGACCTGGGCTGCTTATGCGCCGCCAGGTGGGACGATCCGTCCGCTGGCTGGGGAAGGTGCCTTCGCGGCAAGCGGCACCTGTGTGGTGATGCGATCGGACTTGAGCGCCTGGGTAGGGACCGCGGTGGGTGGGCGGGTATTGCGGTTCGGGGTCGACAAATCCTCGGCGATCGGTACGCCGATCTTCAACGCCGCTCCTGCGTCGGGAATCGCCAGCCTTGCCTTTGCCGGCGATCGACTCGGCATGGCGGCCGGCGGCGATCTCGGTGCACCGGACGCCTACCTCGACAATGTGATCGTGAGTATCGACGGCGGCCGCAGCTGGGCGCTGGCAGGGCGGCCGGCGTTTCCCGGTCCGGTCTATGGTTTGGCCTATGTTCCGCTCCAGCCGAAAACCGTGGTCGCGGTCGGCCCGAAAGGGGCGGCCTGGACCGAGGACCACGGTGAGACCTGGGCCCTCCTCGATGGAGGGAACTACTGGGGCATCGGCTTTTCGTCGACCGGCATCGGCTGGCTGACCGGGCCGGCTGGGCGCATCGTCAAAGTCGTCTTCTGAGCTAGCGCCTGAACGCCGCCGCGATGGCGGCGCGGGCGGGCTCCGTCAGCACGAGCCCGCCGCTCATGGCCGCGCGCTTGGCGAGCAGTTCGTCCCATCCCTCGGTGCCTTCCCAGAAGACGGCCTTGATCTGCGCCATGGCCAGCGGGTTGCACGAGGCCAGCCACGCGGCTCGCTTATCCAGGGCGGCGTCCATCTCCGCTACGGAGGGGTGGACTTCGGCGTAGAGCGAATGCTGCGCACCCCATTCGGCGGAGCGCCAGTCGGCGTCGACGCTCATCGCGGCATAGGCGCCCAAGCCGATCTTCTTCTCGATTACCGGTCCCACCACGAACGGGCCGATCCCGACGGCGAGCTCGCTCAGTTTGATTGCGGCGCCGGTCGTGGCAATCGACCAGTCGGCGGCTGCAATCACGCCGATCCCACCGCCGGTCGCTTTGCCGTGGACCCGCGCCAGCACGAACTTGGGCGCCCGGATCATGGCCAGGATCACCTTGGCAAACCCCGAGAAGAACCGCTGGCCGGCGGCGGCGTCGCTGACGGCGCGGAGCTCGTCGAACGATGCGCCGGCGCAGAACGGGCCGGTTCCTTCGCTGCGCAGCACGATGACGCGCGCGGCGGGGTCGTTACCAGCTTCTCGAATGGTGTCGGCGAGTTTGCCGAGCAGCGCGCCCGGGAGGGAATTGCTCTTGGGGTGACCAAAGCTGATCGTGGCGATGCCGTCGGCCAGGGTACTGGAGACGTTGCCGTCGTGAATCGGATCGGATGACACCAAACCTCCACTCGGTTGTATTCAGGGTCCGTTGCTCGAACCTCCGTTGCCGGCTCGTTCGAGCGCCGTCAGTACCTGCTCCTCCGATGCGCCAAGATGCGCGCGGAGTAACTGCCGACACCCATCCTGCTCGCCACGCAGCAGCAGTCCGTACATGGCCCGATGGTCGTCAACCAGCCCGCCCAGCGTCGGCTCGGTCCGCGCATCGAGCAGGGCCAATCCCAGCCGCAACTCGTCGAGGCCCGCCGTAAACGCCGATTCGATGCGTTCGCTGCCATGGAGGCGGACCACGGCCCGATGAAAGGCGAGGTCGGCCTCGATGATCGCAACCGGGTCGTCGAGCGTTGCCGCCCGGGTCAGTTGGCCGATCGCTGCGCCGATCTCATGAAAGCTCTCGGCCGGTTGGCCGGCGCTGGCCTCGACGGCGGACAGTTCGAGCAGCCGGCGCATCCGATAGAGATCCCGGACGCCATCCGCCGACAGCGTGGCCACTGTAGCGCTCCGGTGCCGCTGCAGCTGCACCAACCCGCGCGCCGCCAGAATCTTGATCGCTTCGCGCAGCGTGTTGCGGGAGACGTCCAGTGCGGTCGCGAGCTCGATTTCCGGGAGGCGCGTGCCGGGAGCAAGCTCGCCACGGAGAATCCGGGATGCAAGCGTATGGGCGGCGACGTCCGCGCGGTTCGCATCCGACAGTGGGTCGTGGGTACGCGGGGTGGCGGGAGAGGTCATCGATCCTCGGGCGGTCGGCCGCTCTCGACTGAGCCGGGGCAGGGTCGGGTTCATCTGATGAACAATCCTCTCCAAGTAAACAACGTCGACGCAATGGCTTGCGAGAAGGATTCATGAATATATCTTAATTGTTCAACAATCAAGGCATGAAAATGAGCTCCCAGTCTCCTTCCGGAGCGCGACGAGGGTCTCAAGTCATTGAACGACTTAAGGATAGGACTCCTGCTCTCTGGCATCGCGGGGAGCGGATAAATGATCCTACAACTTCCCCCGGCTTTGCCGGAGGGATCAAAACCCTGGCCCGTCTCTACGATCTCCAGTGGCAGGAGCCTGCGCTGACGCTGTTCGATTCGCCCGGCGGACCGTTTCGGGTCGGGCGCTCCTTTCAGAACCCGACCACCGCGGAGGACCTGAGGGCGGTCGGGCGGTCGATGGCGCACTGGACCGGGGCGACGCTGGGCATGATGGGACGGCTGCCCGACTACATCAATCGGTCGATTTCCGGATACGCAGCAGGCGCCGCGTTTCTGGGTGAGGCCGAGCCGCGCTTCGGCGAGAATATCCGGGCCTATCACGCCTACATCCGTGACCACGATCTCTGCCTGACGCACACCCTCAGCAGCCCGCAGGCCAATCGCTCGGTACACGCCGCGATGCAGGCCGACCCGTTCCTGGCCGCCAAGGTGAAGGACGAGAACGACGCCGGCATCGTCGTGCGCGGCTGCCGGATGCTCGCCACGCTGCCGGTGGCCGACGAGATCATGGTGTTTCCGTCGACCTTTCTCAGAAACACCGAAGAAGACCAGCGCTACGCCTACGCCCTCTCGATCCCCACGGATACCCCGGGGTTGCGGTTCCTCTGCCGCGAAACCGTCGATCATGGCCGGTCGCATTTCGATCATCCCCTCGCCTCGCGCTTCGAGGAGATGGATGCCGTCGTGATCTTCGACGACGTGTTCGTGCCGTGGGAACGGGTCTTTCTCTACCGCGATGTGGCGCGTTGCAATGCCGCCTACCAGAAAACGGGCGCGCTGGCCAACATGGCTCATCAGGTGCTGATCAAGAACATCGCCAAGACCGAGTATCTCCTCGGGCTCGCGTCGATGATGATCGATGCCATTGCCATCGAGCAGTTTCAGCACGTCCAGGAAAAGCTGGCCGAGATTTGGGTCAATCTGGAAACGATGCGGGCCTTTCGGGTTGCGGCGGAGGCGGGGGCTGCGCTCGACGAGTACGGCGTGATGCGTCCTGCGTGGGATCCGCTCGATGCGGCTCGGAATCTCTATCCGCGGCTCTACCCGCGCATGATCGAAATCATTCAGCAGTTGGGCGCCGCGGGGCTGGTTGCCATGCCGACGGAAGCCGACGTCAACGGGCCGCTGATCGAGGATGTAAAGCGTTACTTTCAGGCAGCACGCCTCGATGCGCTGGACCGCATCCCCTTGTTCCGTCTGGCGTGGGATACGGCCATCTCGGCCTTCGGGACGCGGCAGGTGCTCTACGAACGGTACTTCTTCGGCGACCCGGTTCGGATGGCGGGGGCGCTGGTCAACAGCCACGATCGGACCATGTATATGGATAAGGTTCGCCAGTTCCTGGCCCGCGCCGCGACGGACGGCGATCTGGAGTGAAGGTTGCCCTGCTCGGTTCGTTGGCCACGGCGCAGCAGGAGCGACTCGAGGGTCTGGTAACGGCGCCAATCGAGTTCGTGCCGCTGCCGGACGATACGCCGTATCGCGCGGTCGAAGCCGAGCTGGTCGGGGTGCGGGCCGCGATTACGATGCGCTATGATCGCTCGATGCCGCCGGCACCGGATCTCGAGCTGCTCCAGGTGGGCGGGGCCGGCTACGATGCGGTCGATCTGGAGTATCTGCCGCCCGGGTGCAAGGTGTGCAACGCCTTCGGCCACGAAGTGCCGATTGCTGAGTACGTCGTGCTGGCAATGCTGCAATGGTGTTCGCGCTTCATGGAGGCCGAGCGCTCTTTCCGGATCGAAGGATCCTGGCGACTCGGCGGCCGGACCGCCGGGCCCTATCAGGACGAACTCGCCGGGAAGACCGTCGGAATCCTGGGGTTTGGACACATCGCCGAGGCGATCGTGCCGCGCGCGAAGGCGATGGACACGACTGTGATGGTGTGCAGCCGCACGGAGCGGCCGTTGCCACCTGGAGTCGACTGGTTCGGCGGTGTCGGACGTTTGGACGAATTCCTGGGGCAGGTCGACTTTCTGGTCGTGACGGCGGCACTGACCCCCGAAACGATCGGGATGATCGGAGCGCGGGAACTTGCCCTGCTGCGGCCGACCGCCGTGGTGATCAACGTGGCCCGAGGTCAGATCGTCGATGAGGATGCTCTGTTCGATGCCCTCTCGTCCAGGCGGATCGGGGGCGCGGTGCTCGACGCATGGTATCAGTATCCGACCCCCGACGTTGCGGATGTTCGCCCGTCGCGCCATCCATTTCACGAGCTGTCCAATGTCTATATGACGCCACATTCCTCCGCCTGGACGATCGGGATGGTGAATCGCCGCTGGGCGACTATTGCGTCGAATCTCGATCGGCTCGCGCGAGGCGAACCGCTCCTCAACGTGGTGTATCAGGGATGACCGATCTCATTGCGACGTGCGTGTTGCCGGCCGAAAACCATCTCGGGGAAAGCCCGATCTGGTGCGACCGCCGCCAGCGGCTCTACTGGGTTGATACCCGTGCCCCGCTGATCTGGTGGTTCGAGCCGGCTTCCGGAGCGAGCGGGACGGTTCCGATGCCGGAAATGGTCGGATCGATCGGGTTCGTCGCCGGCGAGGATAGGCTGCTTGCTGCGCTGGAGACAGCCTTCTGGCTGGTGGATCTGGAGACCGAAACGCTGAAATGGTTGGCGTCGCCGGGCGATGTCCCGGCCGGTCACCGGTTCAACGACGGCCGAGTCGACCGGGCAGGCCGCTTCTGGTGTGGCACGATGAATACGGGCGATCGGTCGCCCACCGGCTCACTCTATCGTCTCGATCCCGACGGGCGGGTAGAACGATTCTTCAATGGGATCGTGGTGCCGAACAGCACGGCGTGGAGTCCGGACGGGCGCCGGATGTATTTCGCCGATACCTACCGCTATCAGATTCAGGTCTTCGATTTCGATCTCGAAGCAGGCAGGCTGGGTCCGGATCGGGTGCTGGTGGACCTGACCGGCCGGCCGGGCCGCCCCGACGGCTCGACGGTCGACGCAGAAGGATGCCTCTGGAACGCCGAGTACAACGGAGGGCGCGTGGTGCGCTATCGCCCGGATGGGACGGTCGATCGCATCGTCTCGCTGCCGGTGCGCAACGCAACCTGCTGTGCCTTCGGTGGTCCGGCGCTCGATACGCTCTATATCACGACGGCCTGGCAGCGGCTGACGCCGGAGGAACGTGCGGAGCAACCGTTGGCCGGTGGCCTGTTTGCCGTGAAGCCCGGAGTCGTGGGACTTCCCGAGCAGCGATTCGGTCCGCTGGCGCCAGGGGTGGGGCGTTGAGATGACGCGCTCGCTGACCGGACGTCTGGCGGCTGATCGTATCGGAGCACGCCCGATGCCGCAGGTTCCGGACGAGGTGCTCGCGTTCTTCCGCAGTATCGATGACGCCTCCAGCGCGGTGTCCGATGTGCTCGATGGGTTGGGGGTCGTTGGGGCGGTTCCTGCGTCCGAACTGAATCCGACCATGCCGGGCCGTCGCGTCGTCGGGCGCGCGCTCACGGTCCGGCATGTCGTGCGTGATGCGGAGCTGCCGTCTGCCGAGGTCATGCGGCGCCGCGTGCAGGAAGGTGATGTGCGGCTCGCCGATATCGAAGCGCACAATCAAGCCGACCGGGGTGACGTGCTCGTCGTGGCCGGCGCCCCGGGAATCTCCAGCATGGGACGCATCTCGGCCGCCATCGGGTTCCGCCAGGGAGAACTTGGCGCCGTTGTGGACGGCGCGGTACGAGATGTTGCTTCGTTGCGCCAGCTGGGCTATCCGGTCTGGTCTCGGGGCTCGAGTCCGATGACGGGGAAGTACCGGCTCGAGACGATGGCCGTCAATCAGGCTGTCGTGATCTCGGGTATCACGGTCCACCCCGGTGACCTCGTCGTCGCCGACGATGCGGGGGTGGTCTTCGTTCCGCGGGCGCTCGCAGCGCAGGTGGCGGAGCTCGTTTCGTCCCTCGAACAGGCGGAAGCGAAGCGGATAGCCCGGATCGATGCCGGCGAATCGGTGCTCGATCTGGCCAAGGTGCCTCGTGCTCGATGATCGCGTTCTGGTCTATGCCTCGGCGGATGAGGTCGGTGACGAACTCGTCGTCTTTCTCGTGGACGACCGTGGCAACCAGAGTCGATCCGTTGCGAGGAACGATGCCGGGCTGGCTAGCCGCCTCGCCGATCGCCTAACGCTGCAGCTGGGTCGCCCCATCGTTGCCGAAAGCCGGCGTTGGGCTGACCGTCCAGTCTCCGGCGGGCTCGATTGGGTTGCCTTCTCGGGCGTCGAGAACGGGCTTGCTGCCCTGACCGCTGCCGCTGCCGGGGTTTCGCTCAGCCAGTGGTTGGGCGGCTCGGTCCGAGGTACCGGTCAGATAATCGATCCTGACACTCTGGGCGCTGATGGCCATACCGTGGAGGACGCGAGCTTCGATGAGATCGCGGCGTGGCTGCAAGGCGCGCATGTCGCATGGCTTCGCCTCGACCCGCGGGTCTGGTCGGTTGCTGCGCTCCTTCGGCTCGATGCGCTCTGCCGGGTCCTGCAGGTTGGACTAGCCATCGAGGTCCCGGACGGCAGCCGGGCCGAGCCGGTTGCGGTGGCGTTGCGGGAGGCGCTCCCGATGGCCACGCTCGGCCGGCCGTCGGATGCGCAGTTCGTGTCGCCCGACCGGCAGAAGCCGGTATTCTCGGTTGGGCGGATGCCGGCATGAGTTCCCGACGGATCGGTCGTGTCCGCCTGTGGCAGGTGCGGATTCCGCTCCGGATGGTTTATCTGAGCTCGATGTACGTGATGCAGGATACCCTGCGGACGGTCATCGAAGTCGAAACCAGCGATGGCGAGTTCTGCGGCTATGGAGAGGCCCACGGCACAGCCGAAGCTTTTCATCTGGCCGCTCAGCTGGCGGTAGGACTGATCGGCGTAGACCCGATCGAGCGCCGAGTCGTCGAACGCCGCTACGCTCGTTCGGTGTTCGACAATCGATTCGGCCGGACCGGGTGGTCGGTTTCAGGCGGACTCGATCTCGCATTGTGGGATCTGAGCGCCCGGATGGCCGGCGTATCGCTGGGTGGGATGCTCGGTGCCGGTCGACGGGGGCCGGTCGATCTGGTTTGTCCGCTTCCTGCGCTGATGCTCGACCATCCGTTGTCCAGGGCCGAGGTGACTCGGCTGTTCGGCGATCTCGGTCGGATCGATGCCGTTGTCGAGTATGCCGTTCGCCAGTCCGATCAGTATGGGTTTCGTTGCTTCAAGTACAAGAGTGCGGCCGTCAGTCCCGCCTTCGATCGGGCCGTCATGTCGGCGCTTCGCGAGCGTCTGCCCGAGGCCGCGCTCAGGTTCGATCCCAATGCCGGCTATCCCCCTGCAGAGGCGATTGCGCTCTGTCGGTCCATGGATGATTTGGGTCTCGAGTTCTTCGAGGATCCGACCGACGATCAGGCCGGACTCGCCCGCCTGCGCAGCCAGGTGCGAACGCCGGTGGCCACCAATATGTGCATCATTCAGCCAGATCATCTGGCAGCCGCGGTACACAGCAGGCCGGTCGACGTGATTCTGGCCGACCTGTATCTCTGGGGAGGAGTGAGCCGGTTCCGCGCGCTGGTCCATGCTGCGGAGCCACTTGGGTTCGAGGTCGCGATTCACAGTCTCTTCGAAACCGGTATTGGAACAGCCGCGAATCTCCACCTCACGGCGGCGTTTCCCGGGATCCAGCGCGCCAATGATTGCGGACACCACGTGCTTGGTGAGGATGTCGTGACCGGAGCCTTGGCTATTCGGGATGGTGCCATGGCCGTACCCTCGGGCCCAGGGCTCGGCGTCGAGCTCGATCGAACCCGAGTCGCCGGTCTGGCGCTTCAGGAGAAGGAAGTGGTATGACGGTCGACCAGAGCGACGCCACCCAGCCGCCGCGCCATGTGCCCGGCTATCGGAAGAGTCTGTTACGATCTCCGTTGGCGCCCTCGTGGCCGCGCGTGGCGCCAGTAGAGGTGCCGGCCTCGTTTGGAGCGGAGCTGGTGACGTTTCCGCCCACCTGCGATCTGTCGGTTATCTCGCCTGGCAGGCCGCGCGCGCTTGGTCAGCTGATCGTGGTGACCGGGCGTATCGTGGACGAAGCCGGCCGGCCGATCCGTCACGCGTTGCTCGAGTGTTGGCAGGCCAACTCGGCGGGCAAATACATTCACCCGGCCGATCCGTCGCCGGTGCCGGTGGATCCCAATTTCGAAGGGGTCGGCCGGATCGTGACCGACGCCGAAGGGCGGTATCAGCTGCGTACCATCAAGCCTGGCGGGTACGCAGTGCCCTATGACGGTGATGGGCAGCTGGCCGGGTGGTGGCGGCCCCCGCACATTCATTTCTCGATCTTCGGCGACGGGTTCGGCAAACGTCTGGTGACTCAGATGTATTTCCCGGGCGAGCCGCTCAACGCGTACGATCTCCTGCTCAACAGCATCCGCGACGAGCGCGCGCGATCTCGATTGGTCTCCGCCTTCGATCCGGACCTTTCGACAGCGGACGGCGCGCTCGGTTATTCCCATGACTTCGTGCTCGGCGGCAGTCGTGAGACTCCGCTGGAGGACGATCACCCGTGACGGGCATGGCGTGGCATACGACGGGTCCGTTCTTTCCGCCGGCCTTCATTGGCCCGACCGACGGAGATCTGACCGTCGGGCGGGATGGAACGCGAGTCGAGGGTGATGTGGTCGAAGTCCGTGGCCGGATCATCGACGGCGAAGGGCATCCGGTGGTCAACGTCATCGTCGAACTGTGGCAGGTCGATCCGGCCGGCCAGCGCGTTGGTGCCGCCGACCGTTTCAGGGGCTGGGGCCGAGTCTGGACGGACGAGGACGGATGCTATCATTTTCGGACCTTGAGGCCGGGAAGACCCGTCGCGACATCCGGCGGTTCGATCCGGGCGCCGCACCTGTGCTTCCGCTTGCTGGGGTCCGGGTTGATGCGGCCGCTCGAAACGGAAGCATTCTTTCCGGATGAGGCGGCCGTCGCCGCTGATCCGCAGCTTGCGGCAATCGATCCGGCCGTTCGGAGCCGGCTGATGCTCGTACCGGATGGCGCGGCGGAGATGTTTCGATTCGATATCCGCCTTCGGGGCGAAGGCGAGACTCCATTTCTGGAAGGGTGAGGCATGATCGTCGAGCAGCGCACATACACGTTTCAGATGGGCAAGTTGGCCGAGTATCTCGCGGTGTATCAGGCGGAGGGTATGCTGATCCAGCGGGAGTATCTGCCGCATTGCGTCGGATACTATGTGACGGAGATCGGCCCGCTCAACCAGGTCGTTCATCTCTGGGCCTATCGGAGCTACGAGCATCGGACTGAATGCCGCGAACGGATGCGGGCGGATCCGCGGTGGCCCGGCTATCTCGCCAAAATTCATCCATTGCTGGAAACTCAGGAAACACGATTGATGAATCCCGCGCCGTTCTTTCGGATGGAAGCCTTGCTCGAAGGAGGACAGCCCCTGTGACGATCGAACCCGCTGCGTTCCGAGAGGCATTGAGCCAATACCCGACGGGTGTCGTGGTGCTCGCGATCTCTGATGGCAGCGGGGTACAGGGTATGACGATCGGGTCGTTCACGTCGCTGTCGTTGTCGCCACCCCTGGTGCTGTTGTGTGTCGGGAAACAGGCACGGATGGCCTCGTTGCTCACGCCGGGGCGGCCTTGTTCCGTCAACGTGTTGCGAGCGGACCAGCAGGCGTTGTCTACCTACTTTGCCGGTTCGTGGAAAGCAGCGTCGCCACCTCCGCATCGATTCGTCGAGTGGGGTGAGGTGCATCGCCTGGAAGGGGCTGCATTCGTTCTCGGTGGCAAGATCGATGCGACGTTCGAGGGCGGTGACCATCTGGTCGTGACTGTCGAGGTGATTGATCGGAATCTGGGACTTCCGCCCCGCGATCCGCTGCTCTTTTTCGATCGACGTTACTGCCAGGTCGATCCGGCACGAGGGGCCGAGGCACCGGACCTGGAGCGGGCAGGGGGCAGTGCGTCGGCGCAGCTATTTCACGATTCCTGGGATCAGTGAATGCACTGTTTCGGGCTCGCCTCGCATGCCGGATTTCATGCCTACTTAGCGGGATAGCTCCATGACCAGACCCCTCGTAGCTGTCCTCTCGATGCTCGTTGCTGTGTTGCCCGGCTCTCGTGCCGTCGCGCTCGATACCGTGATGCCGAATCGTTGGCCGGTTGCGGGTTCAGCCGACTCGATCGTTCGCCAGTTTGCCGTCCCGATCCCAATGCGTGACGGGATGACGCTGTTCGCGGATGTGTATCGGCCTGCCGTCGCTCATCCTGTGCCGGTCGTGCTCGAGCGAACGGTACCGGTCGTAGCGCAGCAGGCGGTCCATCGGGGCGGCGTCCATGCGTCGTTCGTATCCCTTCCCGTGGTCCCCGATCCTCGCGTCGTCCCAAAACCGTGAATCGATCGAGTCGCGGTTGAGAGCTATGGACGGTGCCGTAGTTCCCAGATCGTGATGGCAGTCTGTCCGGTGGTGTCCGTCTGCTCAGCCAGAAATCTCGTCGGCGTCAGGAATGCATCGGGAAAGGTGCCGCCGACGATCGTATCGGTTGCGATCGTTCCGTGTACCCGAATGAACGAAGGCTCTGGCGGGAGCGTCGTCATCGCAACCCACACCGTGCCGTCGGGGGCGATGGCAACAGACCGGATGGCGGGCATTCTCTCGGTCATCCCGCGCTGTTTGACCACGTCTTCTTTGGTCATCTCACAGCGTTGAGAGAGTGTCTGGATCGTGAGGGGTTCGGTAACGGCAAGCGCGGATTCTTCGCTCGATCGTCGTGAGGGGCCCTGGCCGAGTATGACGGTAGAGTCGCCGGTACTGACATCCCAGGTTGCGACGCGATCGTCGGCGGTGGCGGCGTAGACGACCTGATGGCCGTTGGTCGCCCAGCGCAGGGTCGGCCAGAACACGCGACTGCCTGCGATCAATCGGGCGCCGCATTCGAAGCGGAGTGGCGGCACCGGACCAGGCGGAGTGGTGGCGATGAGGTGAGTGGATCCTTCGGTTCTGCGGAACAGTGCCTCCAGATGTCCCGCGTCCGTAGTCCCGGTCACAGAATAGACCCAACTGCCGTCCGATAGCTGCGCCATCCCGGTAAACCCACCCCACGTCGGAATGCCGAGCGCATCGAACTGGGGGGTGTCTTTCTTCTGGCGACCCCGGTTGTCGAATCGGACCATGACGGTTCGGAGCGCATCGAAGACGGCCACTCCCGAATCGGTTCGTATGGCGAACGCGGGGCTCATGAACTGACCCTCGTCCCATCCTTGTTTGCCAAGCCGAAACCGGGTTTGGCCGTTCGTGTCGACGATCACGACCTGTCGGGCCTCTCGATCGAGCAGGGCGATGTGATGGTCGTCGAGTGCAACGCCGCTACCTCGCTCGAGCGTCCCTTTGAGTTCGAAACCGGCCGCTGCGGTCGAGGTGACGGTGCCAACTCGTACGGTCGTTAGGTCGGTGTGGTCAAGCGTCGGCAGGGGTTCGGGTCCACATCCCGTTGCAGCAATGGCGCTGGTTGCCAACAGGCTGTGGATGACGCGGCTCATGACAGATCTCCAGATGGCTGGCAAGGAATCTCGCGTTTGACTGCCATCCGTCGGTTGTACGGCGCAGTCAGCGCCCGCTATCCGAGAATCGGGCGACGAGGTACTCTATAACCTATGCGTTTCGATAGTGCGCGCCATACGGGCCGGTATTTCGGCGGGGTCGCCCTGTTGGCCGGTATGGTGCTCGGCTGCAGTGGCTCGGCGGTAGAGTCGCTGGCGGTCACGCGTTCGGACAGTGCCGGCGTACGGATCACATATGCGCAGCGTCCATCCTGGGGACCTGGCGAAGCATGGACGGTCGGGTCGACCCCGGTCGTCGATATCGGCCGAGACCAGGAGGATACGACACATCTGTTGGGCGTGGTCGGAGCGGTACAGCCGCTCAGTAATGGGCGGATCGTCGTACAGGACAACGGGACCTTCCGTCTGGTCATCTTTGACTCGACCGGGGGCCGGCTGGGCACGATCGGACGGCGGGGACGAGGGCCGGGCGAGTTCGAGGGGATGTGGGGAACCTACCGATGCCGAGGTGATACGCTGGTCGTCGATCAGGGGCGCGCCATCGGGGTCTTCGCCCCGGAAGGCGTATTCGTCGGGCGATATCCCATTGCTGGCCCTTCGGGATCGACTGCGCGCGGGATCGAGGGCATTTCCCACGATTGCGCGTCCGTTCTGCTCGAGGATCGGGAGGCGCGCGAGCCGCAAGCCGGCGTGTTCACCGAGAGTGCGGTGCTCTGGTGGTGGAAACGCCATGAGGCTCTTTGGGACACGGTGCATCGGTTTCTCGGTCCCGAGCTGTCCCGGATCACGGTGCTCGGCCGAGCAGTAGGAGCAGGACTCCCATTCGGCCGTCGACCAGTGTGGGCGGCTTTCGATGATCGGGTCTACTTCGGAGCCGGTGATCGTCCCGAAATCCAGGTATTCGGACCAACCGGCGGCCTCGAACGGGTCATCCGATGGCATGCCGAGTTCGCTCCGGTGACTGGCGCCGATCGGTCTGCATACGAGGATCGCCGCCGCAGGTACCTCGAACGTCATCCTGAGGAAGCGATCGTCTATCGACCCCTGGCCGACTATCCCGTTCCTCGGCACAAGCCGTTCTTCGTTCGCGCGCTGGTCGACGAACTCGGCCGGCTCTGGGTGCTTCAGTATCCATTCGCGGCGGGTGGTCTGCCGCATGTCGCGCTCGACGAGCCCACATCGGAGTCGGAGCGCTGGTGGCTCTTCGGGCCCGACGATACCTGGTACGGCACCATCACGATGCCGCCGGGATTCACTCTGCAGCGTGTTCAGCGTGATCGGCTATACGGTGTCTACATCGATACCTCGGCGGCCGAGCACGTCCGAGTCCATCGATTGATCGGACCGGATTGACCTCATCCCTTGGGGTTGCCGCGCTCGTTCATCTCGAACACGGATTGGGATTCCGATGCACGAAGCGCATCCGATCTGTACCCGGCCAGGGCGGCGCGAACGACCGCGATCCCGATTCGCCTCACGGCTGGCTGGATCCGCTCCGCACGATCGTAGCCGGTTCGATGTCCAGCACGGCCTGTCGCCGTACCTGAAGCACGAATCCCGGTGAATCGGCCCAGCCGTCGGGGATCTCCAAGCTGCGCCGGGCGTCGGGGTGTTCGAGGAACAGTGCGACCCCGCCGCGGAGCATCGCATTCGCCGACACGTTGATCGAGGATACCAGCACATGCGGCGTCGTGACGGTCTGCGACGACGTGATACCCCGCACGACGACATCATCATCCAGCTCGATCGCCCAGATCGCACCCTGCGGGAACGCATCCAGCGGATTGGGTGCGTAGAGCACCGGTACGGCGGCTACGCGTCTCGATGTCAGGTCGGTAACGAATTTTGCCGCGTGCTCGGGATCGACGGGGAGTGCTCCGTTCCAGGCGGGTGGGACCCCGACGATTTTGAGGGAGTTCGGTTCGGGATGAACCCATCCGTTCTCGATCCGAAGGTCGGTCGCATTCGCGGCGACCGCAACGCTTATGGTTGTCCGATCGTCGTCGCAGAGACCGACGATCCAGAACGCACCGAAGTAGAAACGGAGATCGGATCGGTCGGTGGGGATCGAATCGAACGGGCTCCGTGCGAAGTAGCTGCGGCCGCACGCCCGTAGCCTGGCGAAGTCGATCGGCCCCTCGTGTTGAGCTTCGAGGTCGTATCGTATGAGCGCACCAAACTGTCGCCCCAAGACCTGAGCGAGTTGTCTGGCGCTTGCCTCCGACAGCACGGGAAGGACGTCCACTGGTTCGCCGAGGGTGAACCGGCCGTCCGCGATTTGCCGCGCGACCTCGGGCGTGACGATCGAGGCGAGGTCGATGCCGTCCGGACCCGCTGGCTGATCACCCCAGCAACCGGCTACCCCGACGAACACGGCCATGCGAGCGGCAGAACCCCAGATTCTGAGCATTACCTACCATCCCTTCGTCGAAGGGGGCACGGCCGTCGCCCGCTACCCGCGGACCGGGCGGCGATGTGCTACTCTATAACCTATGCCATTCGAAGCGGCGCGCCATGGCTTCTTGCCAGCGTAGCTGCCATCGTGCCGATCCCCGGGAGGATCAACTCCTGCTTGGGAAGCCAGCCGTGCCTTTGATCTGCTCGCCGGTGCCTGCGCTGAAGATGTAAGCCTGATTGCTTGTTTATTGAGTTCGTCTCAAGTCCCATAGGGTCAGGCTGGTTTGCCCGATCGAGTCGATCGTTTCGGCGAGAAATCGGCTCGGGGTCAGGAATACGTCTGGAAATGTGCCTCCGATAATGGTGTCTGTCGTACCCTGGCGATGGACCCGGATGAACGACGGTTCGTCCGGAAGTGTTGTGAGAGCAACCCATACCGCGCCATCCGGTGCCAGCCTGATAGATCGTATGACAGGCATGCGCTCAGCTGTGCCGCGTTGTCGCAGGACGTCTTCTTTCGTCATAGTGCATCGTTGCGACGGCGAATGGATAACCATGCTTTCGGTAACCGCGAGAGCGGCGTCCCGGTTCGGCCGCCGAGGCAATGCTGTCCCCGAAATGATGCTGGAATCTCGCGTGTCGGCGTTCCAAATGACGAATCGGTCCGCATCATCTGCCGTATAGACGACTGTATTGGCAACCGCGGCCCAGCGCAGCGTTGGCCAGAAGACGGGAAGCTGGCCAACGAGTCCGGCGCCGCAGTCGAACTGCAGGTGACGATTCGGCCCGGCTGGTGTTGCTGCAACGGCGGTGGTTGCCAACAGATTGCGGATGGCGCGGTTCATGGCGGTTCTCCTGTACGGTGCAGCCAGCGCCCGCTATCCGCAGGTCGGGTGACGAGGGACTCGATAACCTATCTGCTTCGACAGTGCGCGCCATACAAGGCCGTGTTTCGGCGGGTCACCCTGGTGGTCTACTTTGGAGCCGGCGATCGCCCCCGAGGGCCGGAGTCCCTCCGCGGAGGCGATCCTTGGACAGGTTGGCGATCCGGGGCTAGATTTACACAAACGCTTGTTAGGGTCCGTGGACGCGGGAGGATCAGATGGCCACCGATAAGACGATCACCGAGGATCCGGTCAAGCAGGCCGAGTTCGATGCCCGGATCGATGCGGGCGAAACCATCGAACCGAAGGACTGGATGCCGGAGAAGTACCGCCGGCAGCTGACCCGGATGATGTCTCAGCACGCCCACTCCGAGGTGGTCGGGATGCTCCCGGAGGGCAACTGGATTACCCGGGCGCCCAGCCTCCGGCGGAAGATGTCGCTCCTGGCCAAGGTCCAGGACGAAGCCGGCCACGGCCTCTATATCTATTGCGGCACCGAGACCCTCGGCACCTCCCGCGACGAGCTGATCGACCAGTACCTCTACGGCACCGCCAAATATTCCAGCATCTTCAACTATCCGACCCTGAGCTGGGCCGATATGGGTGTGATCGGCTGGTTCGTCGACGGCGCGGC
Source organism: Gemmatimonadales bacterium (assembly GCA_037189525.1). Lineage (GTDB taxonomy): Bacteria > Gemmatimonadota > Gemmatimonadetes > Gemmatimonadales > GWC2-71-9 > SHZU01. The sequence goes on along the minus strand of JBBCJC010000001.1, from coordinate 782,599 downwards.
CATCGTCAACCAGACCATGCTGGCCCACGCGTCCTACGGGCCTTATGCCCGGGCCATGGTCCGGATCTGTAAAGAAGAGAACTTCCACAAGCGGCAGGGTTACGAGATCTGCGCCACCCTGGCCCGGGGCACCCCGGCCCAGAAGGCGATGGTGCAGGATTCGGTCAATCGCTGGTGGTGGCCATCGCTGATGATGTTCGGGCCGCACGACAAGGATTCGCCCAACAGCGGCGACCTGCTGCGTTGGAAGGTGAAGCAGAAGGGGAACGACGAACTGCGCCAGCGGTTCATCAACCTGACCATTCCCCAGGCCAAGGCCATCGACCTCACGATTCCCGATCCCGAGTTGCGCTTCGACGAAGCCTCGGGCGACTGGTTGACCGGTCCGATCGACTGGGAGGAGTTCAAGCAGGTGCTGGCCGGGAACGGGCCCTGCAACCAGGAACGGATCGCGGCGCGCCGGAAGGCGCACGAAGACGGGCAGTGGGTACGCGATGCGGCGCTGGCCTATGCGGCCAAGCGGCAGAGCGCGACCCAGGCCGCCTAACGAACGAGGACAGCATGGCGACCGAAACGACCGATCGCAACGAGTGGCCGCTCTGGGAGGTCTTTACCCAGCCGCCGAACGGGAAGCCGCACGAGCACGCCGGCAGCCTGCATGCCCCCGACGCGGAAATCGCGCTGCAGAACGCGCGCGACGTCTACACCCGGCGGGGTGAAGCGGTCAGTCTCTGGGTGGTGCCCAGCCAGGCGATCATCGCCTCCGCGCCGAGCGATGCGGGGCCGTTCTTCGATCCGGGTAACGACAAGGCCTACCGGCACCCGCAGTTCTATAAGATCCCGCGCGGCGTGCGAGGCGTCTGACGTGTCGGCGCCTCTCTTCGAGTTTCTCCTCCGCCTGGGCGACGATCGCCTGATCCTGGGCCATCGCAATGCGGAGTGGTGCGGACACGGGCCGATCCTGGAAGAGGATATTGCGATCACCAATATCGCCCTCGACCTGACCGGTGCTGCCCAGCTGCTGCTCGACCTGGCTGGCCGAGTCGAAGGTCAGGGCCGGGACGCCGATGCGCTGGCCTACTGGCGCGACGAGACCCAGTTCCGCAACCTGCAGATGGTGGAGCTGCCCCGCGGCGATTTCGCCTTTACCATGGTGCGCCAGCTCTTTTTCTCGGCGTGGACCCACTTCCTGTTCGAGTGGCTCAAGCAGGCGGCCCACGAGGAACTCGCCGGAATCGCCGCCAAGGCCCAGAAAGAAAACCGCTACCATCTCCGTCACGCGGGTGAGTGGGTGGTTCGCCTGGGCGACGGGACCGAGGAAAGTCACCGCCGTGCCCAGGAAGCGGTCGACGCGCTCTGGCCCTGGACCGACGAGATGTTCGCGACCGACGCCGTCGATCAGGCTGCGCAGGCCGAACTTGGTCTCCCGGTCCGGCCCGATCTCAAGGCGGAGTGGCGTGCGGTCGTGGCCGACGTGCTCGAACGTGCGCGGCTTACGATTCCCGAAACGCCAATGCGGATGACCGGCGGCCGGAAGGGGCGGCATACCGAATCGCTCGGCCGGCTCCTGGCCGAGATGCAGATCGTGCCCCGTTCGCATCCGGGAGCCACGTGGTAGCGATCCGGTCTGCCGAGGCCGAACGGGTCTTCGAGATCCTGCACGAGGTCAAGGATCCCGAGGTACCCGTCATCGATGTGGTCGAGCTCGGCATCGTCCGTTCCGCCGAGGTCGAGGGCAATCGGGTGACGGTGCTGGTGACGCCGACTTATTCGGGCTGCCCGGCTACCAAGGTGATCGAGCGGGACATCGCGGAGACGCTCGAGCGGCACGGCTTCGAGACCGTGACCGTCAAGACCGTCTTCACGCCGCCCTGGACCACCGATTGGATTACCGCCGACGCGCGGGAAAAGCTGCGCAGCTACGGCATTGCGCCCCCGGGGCCGGTCGGGCCTGGTGGTCTCGAGCTGGTGCCGTTGGGCGGACCGACGCGTACCGTGGCTTGCCCGTTCTGTGGCTCGAAGGATACCCGCCGCGAGAGCGAGTTCGGTTCGACCGCGTGCAAAGCAATCCACGTCTGTCACGCCTGCCACCAGCCGTTCGAGCACTTCAAACCGATCTGACCCGGAGTTGTTGGGCTGAGCGGGCCGCAACGGCGTCAGCTGCTGCGTGGCAACCGCGCTATGACGGCGCGGGACCAGCGAGGTAGCGTGGAGTTCGTGGCGGTTGCGCGCTCGTACGCGCGGAGCAGGTCGGCGGGTTGGCACAGCGTCGATACGAGAGCCTCGCGACCGTAAGCGACCTCAATGGTCCTCGCCATTAGCCATCCCACCGTATACCACGGTCCCTGCACACCAAAGAACCCCATCGCAGCGGTCCGGATCGAATCCGGATCGACGATCCGCTCCTCCAGCACGTCGAGGAAAAACCGCTCCAGGTCCGCGAATGCGGTGCCGATGTTTTGCAGATCGGCATCCCAGACCGCGCGTTCGCTCGAATCGCTCACGTGATGCGGATGGATGTTCGGGCCCCCGGCGGCGGCCAGCATTGCCACCCCTTCGCCGAACGCGCCGAGCCATGGTGCCAGACGGCCTGCCGGAGTCGAGGGATCGGCCGATGCCGACGGACAGGCCTGGGCATATCCCAGGTGGTGGAGTTCGTGGGCAATGGTGTTCTCGAGCTTGTCCCGTGATATGGCCGGGTCCACGTACAGCATGATGGTGGGATTGGTGCGGGGCTCGAAGACGAAGCTGTTGGGTTGCGGCTTGATCAGCAGATAGACGGTGCCGCGAATGGTCGTACCCCGAGGCAGGTAGCGCGCGGCGCGCTCGTGAGCCTGAGTGAGATCGGCACGTTTCCAGGTGTCGACGGTCTGGCGCAGCAGTCCGGCGCGCTCGGCCAGCGAATCTCTCCCGAGAAAGGCCGCAAACACACTGTCGGAAAAAGAGCGGCCCATGGCCGCTTCACGGGAACTGAGACGGCGGTAACCCTCCGAAGCAAACAGGGCCTGCCACTGAGCCTCGTCGGGCGCGCGACCGGATCGCTTCGCGTCGAGAATGGCGAGGGCGGCATCGGCTTGATCCGTGACCAGGCGGACTGCCGGCTGGCGGACCGCGGCAACGGTTCCCAGCAGCAGACACCAGATCCAGGGGGTCGAATTTCGCATGCGTCGTCTCGAGCGTCCAAGTGCCTGTTGGACACCGCGCGGCGATGCGACCGTTGCGTCTGGGATCCGGGTTCGGCTCTACCCCGAGCCGGGTGTGTGCGGGGAGGGGCGAGGCCCTCGGAGCCTTGAGCCAGTTCCGGAATGTTCTGCGCGTGACGAGTAGGCCCCGGCTGGATTCGGGGCGTCCGTCTCTTCTGCGAGGACAACATGCGTCGCCCTGATGCTCTGGTTACTACCCTGGCCCTCACCGCAAGCGTCTTCCTTTCGGCGTGCGGGGGTGGAACCTCCCCCAACCCGCCGTCGCCTCCCCCCGTCCCTCCCCCGCCGCCGCCTCCGGCTGCGGTGGCCAGCGTCGCGGTTGCGCCGGGTCCGATCACCCTGGTCCCGGAGCAGACCCAGACCCTGACGGCCACCGTCAAAGACGCCGCGGGAAACACCCTGTCCGGCCGGACCGTGACCTGGACCACCAGCGCGCAGCCGATCGCGACCGTCACCAGCAGTGGTGTGGTCACGGCCGTTGCTGTCGGGACCGCCACGATTACGGCGACCAGCGAAGGGCAGTCCGGGACGGCGCAGGTCACGGTGGCCGCCGGCGCCGTAGTCGGGGCTGGCGGTGGGACGGTTCGGACTCCGGACGGGAATGTCGAAATCGTCATTCCGGCCGGGGCGCTATCAGGCCAAACCACCATTACAGCGACCCCGCTGGCCCAGCCGCGTCAGGCGCTGCCGACGGATTTCGGATCGATCGGACCGATGTATGCGTTCGGACCAAGCGGGACCACGTTCAGCCAGCCGGTGACCGTCAGAATCAAGTACGATCCTGCCAGGCTTCCCAAATGGGTGATGAGTGGCGATTTGGCGCTGCTCCATCTCTCCGCGGGGCAGTGGGATACGCTGACGGCGTTCGCGATCGACACGGCCGCGAAAGTCATGTCGGGAAAGACGACCAGTTTCAGCGACATCGGGGCCGGGGTCGAGGATCCCGAAGTGACGATGGCGCCGGGCTCGGCCAGCGTGAACAGTACCCACCGGTCGGTGGTGTTCAACGTTGCGCTGACTCCCCGGGGCGAGGGGATGAATGTGCCACCGACGCAGTCGTTCCCGGTGCGCTATCGGTGGAGCACGTCGGGCCAGAATGGCGCGCTCAGCGTCAACGCCGGTCAGTGGACGACGACGGACAACGCTCAATACACCGCGACCGTCGCGGTACTCGATCAGATGAGCGGCAAAATCGATGACGTCTCGGTCGACGTGCTGCTCAATCCGGAGTCGCTGACACCGGGCTCGACCGAGGCGCAGCGTATCGTCACCGTCAAGGCCGACATCGATGCCGACTTGCAGCTGACCTACGATCTCACGCCGACCAGCGCCGAAATCGGTGCGGGGCAGGTTGCCAATTTCCGCGTGCGGGCGACCAACAAGCAGGGGCAAGAGCAGACCGTTCCTACTCACTATATCGGCCAGTGGCAGTCCTCGGCCAATGTTGGGACGCTGATTGCCAATAGCGCAACTCAGGCAACCTATACGGCACGATCCGTCTTCGATCATCCCCCGCCGCGGGTGGACGATATCGAAGTCACTCTGATCGAGAAGATCGACCGGTGGGTGCGGACCCATAAAGGTGGCATATTCGGTTTCGAAGGTTCCAGCGATACGACCCGCACCTTCGAGATCGAGCGGGCCAAGTCGAAGTCGTTCGTCGAGGTCAAGGTCAACTACCAGGCCAAGCTGACGCCTGCAAACGATACGCTTCCGATCGGCGGGGCCGTTAATCTCGACGTGTCCGTAGAACCCGTGTACAACGGCCCGGGCTTCATGTACCGCTACAGCCACACAGGTAATCGCGGCAGCATCGACCTGGCCCAGAACACGCCGCTCGAGGACAAGACCGTTCGATACACCGCCAAAGCCGACGGCTCCGGGACGGGCAGCGATCAGGTCAAGGTCGAGGTCGTCTCCGTCGTTGCCGGTGTCGTCCTGGAAGTCGTGGCGACCGGCACCGCCACGATCAGTATCGATGACTGGCTGAGCGGGGGCTTTGCGGTGGCCGAGGAGCCGACGACGGGTGGCGCCTTTGTGGCTGCGCAGATCTCGATTCCGAAGCGAGCAGGTAATCCGACCTTTCTCGTGGAAGTGATCAACAAGGGTGAGAACATTCTGACGAAGACGTTCAGCGGGGCCGAAACCACCAACACGCGCTCGGTCGGCCAGGTCTTCGATGGCGGCGGTTCGTGGAAGCTCAATCTGGCCGGCGGTTTCGCAACGACGCCGGCTGGTATCGAAGGACGAAAAAACGTCTATCGGACGGAGTACGCCAGCGTCAAGGTGCGATACAAGGTCCAGTAGCGGCAGGTACGGATAGGCGATGCCCGCCCTCTCCAGTCGGAAGGGGCGGGCATCGTCGCTTTTTTACCGCTGCCGAGGTGCTACGGGATCTTCCAGAGCGTCACCGACGGGGCGGGCGTGTCCGTGGTCGTAATGAAATTCGTCGAGTGGGCAAAGATTGCGACATCTTCGACCACTCCTCCGCTCATCAGGGCGCCGGTATTTGGATCAAGTATCAATGAGTAGATCCGGTCCACGCTTTGAACGGGCGTGTCGGGTTTCAGTCGAGCGACATACACGGCGATACCTCGATCGAACGCGACGACCGATTGCACCACATCGTATGCCCCGTCCGGGTCCACATAGTTCGTCGAACCGTTGCCTTCGAGCACGCGGAGCGGGCGATAGTCGTCGATGACTGTCAGCCACTTGAGGGTGCCCGTCGTGTCGTAGGCGCGGATCTCGCCAAGCGCAGAGGCGGCATGGATGATCTGCCCCCTTGAAGAATCACAACCGACGATGCCGGCGACCATCTGCATCTTGATGAGCAGATTCGGGCTCGAATACACGACACCGAACGGCGATGCCTGCTGGTTCGTCGGGCTGATGCGAGCAATCGCAAAGCCATCGGGTGCGGATATCCCGCTCAGATAGGCTGTCCCGTCCCGCACACACAGCGACAGCGGGTGAAAACTTGTCACCGGCAGGGCGCGAGTGAACCGGTAGCCGTCATCGCCAGGTTGGAAGAGATTCACCTGGCGCCTGTCGGCCACAAAGAGGGTGCCGCTTTGATCGACGGCGAGGCCGATCGGCGATCGAAACTCACCGGGTCCATCTCCCGCGCGACCAACCGTTTGGACCAGGCTGTCACCCGAAAAGACCTTGGCCTCATTCATCTTCCGGTCGAGGATGACGAGGTAACCCTTCGCGTCGACCGCCGCCGCCGTGATGGTTCCGAAGAGTAGTGCCTCCGGCCCCGCGGGCTGGCCAAGAGAAACGATCGCCTCTTGCGTGGCAAGCGGATTTTCCCAGTGACCGTCGGGCAGGGTTGCCAGGCGGATATGCGCCGTGGGCTCGATCGTGCGATCCAGGAACCGGGCGTTGGGGTGGACGGCCCCGTCGGGAAGGGCTGCCTTACAGGCGAGGACACCGGAGAAGATGACAAGTCCGGTGCCTCTCGAGATCCTTTTCAGAACGTACGGTCCGAGGTATCCAAGTAACTGCATAGCTACCTCCACCTGCACCGTTGCGGGTGAGCGGTCCGGGGCTACGACCAGGTTTCTATAGTCTCCACCCACTTGGTGAGGAACGCATTGGCCTGGAACCCGTCGAGCACGCGGTGGTCGATGGTCAGCGTGACGTACATCCGCGGCCGCACCACCGGCACGCCGTTCGGATCGGCCACGACCCGGTTCTCGAGCTTGCCGATGCCCAAGATGGCCGACTGGGGCTGGTTGATGACGATTGGTGCCGCAACCAGGCTGCCGCTCACGCCGTGATTCGAAATCGTGAAGGTGCCGCCCTGAACGTCCTTCGGCGTCAGCGTACCGCCCCGCGCCCGCGCAGTCAGATCCTGCAGCCGCTCGGCCGTCTGTTCCAGATCGAGAGTCTGCGCCTGCATGATGACCGGGACGATCAACCCGCCGGTTTCGAGCGCGGTGCCGACGCCGACATTGCAGTCGTCGAAGAGTTCGAGCGCGTCATCGTGCCAGCGGCTGTTGACCTCGGGAACCGCCTGGAGCGCAGCAACCGTGGCGCGAACGAAATAGGCCGTGAACGTGAGCTTGGCGCCGCGCGATTCGAAGTCCGCCTTGTTGGCATTCCGGTGCGCAATGACGGCCGAGAGGTCGGCCTCGAAGACCGAGGTGACGTGCGGCGCCGTGGCCATGCTCTGCGCCATGTGGTGCGCGATGCTCTTGCGCATCGGGGTGTGCGGAATCCGGCGTCCGCCGGACTGGGCCCCGCCCGCATTGCGCGCGCGCTCGACGTCTTCGACCGTAACCCGTCCGCCACGCCCGGTGCCCGTAATCGCGGCTGCATCCAGCCCGTACTCTTTGATGAGCCGACGGACGGCCGGACTCAACTCGGTGTTCTGCCCGGCATCCGCGGCTGGCGTCTTCGCTCTGGGCGCCGCCTCGGGCGCGCCGGTTGCTGCGGCCGGCGCATCGCTCGCTGCAGGAGCGGTCGACCCGGCCGCTCCGATCCGGCCAAGCGGCTCACCCGGCTCGACGGTATCACCCTCGGCTTTGAGGATTTCGATCAGGACCCCATCGGCCGGCGCCGCGATCTCGACCGTGACCTTATCGGTGGTGATCTCGAGCAGCGGTTCGTCCGCCTGGACGGTATCGCCGGCGGCTTTGAACCACTTGCCGACGGTGTTGGTCGTTCCCTCGGCCTGGTCGGCGGGGAGGAGGATGTCGATCGGTGAAGGCATAGATAACGTCGGGTCGTGGATGAATACGGGGTCGGGCCCAGCCCACGCATCTTAGCCGGGTTGCCCGCCTCGGCGAAGGGTTTGCCGAAGCGGGCGAGACCGGAGGGGCAGGGCGCCCCTCCGGCGCATCGAAAGGTTACTTCGCCTTGGTGTAGCTCACCGGCTTGATGGCCGGCTCGATCGGTACGGTCAGGCTTGCGATCTTCCCGTCGGGATCCATGTGGAACTGGACCCGCATGCGCCGCGGAATTGCCGGGCTGGCGGGCTCGGTCTCGAACACGTCATAGTGCCAGTGGTTGAGTCCGACGCCTTGATAGATGCCATAGGTGAACTGCAGCTTGTCGCCGTTGAGGCTGACCCGGATGTCGCCGTAGCCGGGATGGCTGTAGGTGCCGGCGTAGTCGGCGACGCTGTGTGACGGCTTGGTGCCGGCCACCTTCGATGCCACCTGGCGACCCCGCGCCGAGTCGGCCCGGGCGCGGGCGCGTGCGGCCTGGTCGAGGTAGCGACCGCTCCAGTCGATCTGCGAGAGACCGAGCATCCGGTCGTAGACCATGAACGGGATGAAGTCGCGGGTCTGGGTGCCATTCATGTTGGTCAGCACGATCACGCCGACGGAATCATCCGGCAGGAACGACATCTGCGCCGAGAAGCCGTCGATGTTGCCGCCGTGCTGGACCAGCTTGCGGCCCCGGTAGGTGCCCACCATGAAGCCCATCCCGTACTGCTGGAACCCGACTTCCGCGCCGCCGGCACCTGGGTTCGGCGAGGTCGGCATCACCATCTGGGGGATGTGCATGCCGCGGATCTGCGCAGCGGGAATCAGCTGCTTGCCGTCGAGCTTGCCCTGATTCATGTGCAGAATCAGATAGCGCGCCATGTCGGCGGCGCTGGCGTTGATGTTACCGGCCGGCCCGATGGCATCGATGTTCTTGAAGGGAATCCGCACCACCGAATCATTCGGCAGCCGCGCATATCCATAGGAGAAGTCGGGAGACTTGGCCATATCGGTGACCGAGAAGTCGGCCGTGTTCATGGCGACCGGCTGGAACACCCTGGCGCGCACCACGTCTTCCCAGGCGCGATTCTCGATCTTGGCCGAGAGCATGCCGGCGGTCAGGTACATCAGGTTCTGATACTGCCAGACGCTGCGGAAGTCGTGCGACGGCTCGAGATACCGCAGCCGGTCGAGCATTTCCTGGCGCCCGAAGCCCACCACGCCCCAGAGCGCGTCGTGGCGCGGCAAACCGGACCGGTGGGTTACCAGGTCGCGCGGCGTCATCCGCTCACTGGCCACCGGGTCGTACAGGGTGAACTCGGGCAGATAACGGCGAACGGGGGCATCCCAGTCGAGCTTGCCCTCGCCGGCCTGAGCGGCCATCGCGGTCACCGTGAACGACTTGGTGACGGAGCCGATGGCGAATTTGGTGTTGCCGGTAGCGGGCTGCCGCTGTTCCAGATCTTTGAATCCGTAGCCCTTGAGCAGCACGATCTCGTTGCCCTTGACCACGGCAATCCCGACGCCCGGAACCTTCCAGGCCTTAAGTACCGATTCGATGGCGGCGTCAAAGTTCTTGTCGAGGCGGGGGGCTGCCGCCTTCTGGGCGTCGGCCGTCGACACGAGCAGCAAGACTGCCCAGGCCGCGGTGACGCGGGTATTCCAACGCATCGCAGACTCCTTCTGGAATTGGGCCCGCCCGGTCCACGTGGCGGAATTGTACACAAAACTGTGTTCAGTCGAGCAGACCTTACGAATCCGGAGCCGCGGAGGTGTCAGCGACGGGGTCCGGTGCCGATTGGTGCCTGTGTGCTCTCGATACGCGCTGCCGGGGCCATTCGTTGACCAGGAACCCAGGTGGTGCCGGGCGCGCCGTGCCTGGCCTATTTTTCGGATCTGGTTCCTGCCGCCGGCACGGACGGCATCGTTTCCCATCTCGGGTACTTCTCATGACCACTCGACAGTCGATTCGCCGCTATGTGGCACGCGGCACGATGTTCCTCATGTTGGCGGCGCTTCCGGCCCTCCTCGAAGCGCAGACGATTCGCACGACGCGCCAGGAAGACCCGCGCGTCGGCTTGCGGGCAGGCTGGCAGGATGCGGAGAGCGCGATCCGCAATCTGCGTCTCGTCGCCAATCGGCCACGCCCGGCCGGGTTCTTCGATCCCGCCTCGCCCGGGAACTTTTCCTTTGCCAATTCCGATCTGGCGTTCCGGGGCAATCATGTGTTCCAGGGCGGCTACCACGGTTTCCAGGTCTGGGACATCTCGAATCCGGCGGCGCCGGCAATTCGGAAGGCGTTTTCCTGCCCCGGCGGCCAGGGCGATCCGTCGATCTACGGCAATCTGCTGTTTATCTCGGTCGAGGAAACCAGCGGCCGGCTCGATTGCGGCCCCCAGGGCGTGGCCGATACCGTGAGCACCGAGCGGTTCCGGGGCGTCCGGATCTTCGACATCAGTAATGTCGACGCGCCCAAGCAGGTCGCGGCGGTGCAGACCTGCCGAGGGTCGCACACCCATACGCTGGTGACCAGTCCGAAAGATCCCGGCAACATCTATGTGTATGTCTCCGGGACCAGCGTGGTCCGCTCGGGGAGCGAACTCGAAGGATGCTCGGGACGGGCGCCGGAAGAGGATCCCAACACCTCGCTCTTCCGGATCGAGATCATTCAGGTACCGCTCGCCACGCCGCAGAACGCTCGGGTCGTCAGCGCGCCGCGGCTCTTTACCGATGCGTCCGGCAACATCGCGGGTCTCTGGCGCGGCGGGAACCACGGCGACAGTACGCAGCAGACGGCAGTCACCGATCAGTGCCACGACATCACGGTGTATCCGGAGTACGGGCTCGCGGCGGGCGCCTGCTCAGGTAACGGGCTGCTCCTCGATATCAGCGACCCCGCCAATCCGCGCCGGATCGCCGAGGTCAGCGATCCGAATTTTGCGTACTGGCATTCGGCCACATTCAACAACGACGCGACGTCGATTCTCTTTACCGACGAATGGGGCGGCGGTACGGCGCCGCGCTGCCGCGCGACGGACCGTCCGGAGTGGGGCGCCAACGCGATCTACCGCCTCGAGAATCGCCAGCTCACGCCGGCCAGTTTCTTCAAGCTGCCGGCTGCGCAGACCGAAGTAGAGAACTGCGTGGCCCACAACGGGTCGCTGATTCCGGTACCGGGGCGGGACATCTTCGTGCAGGCCTGGTATCAGGGCGGTATTTCCGTGATCGACTTTACCGATCCGGCCAAGCCGTTCGAGATCGCCTTCTTCGATCGCGGCCCGGTCGACGCCGAACGGATCACGCTCGGCGGGTACTGGTCGGCGTACTGGTACAACGGGTACATCTATGGTTCGGAGATTGCCCGAGGGCTCGACGTGCTGGAGTTGCGGCCGAGCGAGTTCCTGACGGCCAATGAGATTGCGGCGGCCCGGCTGGTGCGGTTCGACGAGTTCAACCCGCAGCTGCAGCCCAAGCTGACCTGGCCGGCCGATTTCTCGGTGACGCGTGCATACCTGGATCAGCTGGCGCGCAATCGCGGCCTGGTGCGCGATCGTCTCAACCGGATCACCCGGGAGCTTCGCAGCGCCGAGCAGGCCCGCGGGTCCGACCAGCAGCAGCGGCTGACTCGGCTGGCGGAGCAGGTCGAGCGGGATGTGGACGGCGCGGTCGACCCGGTTCGGGTCAAGGCGTTGGCGGCATCGGTGCGGGCGCTGGCGAGTCGTTAGGCGTTCGCCCCGCGGGGCGCCCCAAAATGCGCACGGCCCCATGCTCGGTGAGCATGGGGCCGTGTTGCGTTCAGAGCGGTTAGAACGCTTGGGTGTGACGCTCTTTGCTTCGGGCGTCCTCTCCGTGGCGGGAGCGGAAGCCGAAGGACTGCCAGGTGAAGGCGCCGGCGCGCAGCGTGGCGACCACCCGGGTCGTCTCGAAGCGATCGCGCGGCACCGTAAACGGATCGCGCTGCAGCACGACCAGGTCCGCAACACTGCCGGCGCGCAAGGTGGGCTCGATGGCCGGACCGGCCGCCGGGTACCAGGTCGCGTTCATCTTCCAGGCCACCACGCGCGCGGCCGAGTCGGGGTAGGCGGCGCCGACGGTGTGGGTGCGCGTCATGGTTGCCGCGACCTGATGGAGTGCGTCGGTCGTCGGGCGGGTAAAGTAGTCCGACCCTTCCGCCAGTCGCGCTCCCATCCGGGCCAGGCGGTCCCAGGCGTAGACCCGGTCGGCATTGGCCGCGCCGACCCGGGCCAGTTCGAACCCGCTGTTGTCGCCCGGATGGGCATTGAAGTTCGAGTGGACCGACAGCACGATGCCGAGCCGGACGGCGCGCTGCATGTCGTTCTCGGAGGCGTAGGAGAAGTGCTCGATGCGCAGCCGTCGGCTGTCGAGGCCGGGACGGGTGCGCAGCAACTCCTCGTAGGCATCGAGCACGCGCGTCACGGCGCCGTCGCCGATGGCATGGGTGGCGACCCCCAGGTTCCGGTCGAGCGCCCGGCCGCCCAGGGCTACGATTTCCGGCGTCGTCATCCGCAGCAACCCGGTGGTCGACGGGTCGTCGGCGTATGGATGGGTCAGGGCGGCGCTGCGGCTGCCTAACGCGCCATCGACGAAGAGCTTGAGATGAGTAATCCGGACCCGGGGCGAGAGCTGATGCCGGCCGGGGTCCCAGCCCAGCACCGAATCGGCAAAGGCACTCGGTGCGGGGATCATCAGCGACAGCTCGAGCGGCAGCGGTTCGGCCAGGTCGGCGCGCGCCAGCAGTCCGGCGTAGCGGCCGAAATCCAGATTGAGGGCGACGATGCCGGGCGCGGCGAGCACGCCGGCGTCGTAAGCGCGGGCAATGCCCCGGCCGGCGAGCTCTTCGGCGCCAAGCCGGTAGGCGCGCACGATGTCGCTATCGGCCAGCGGCGGCAGCAGGGCGACCAGCGGCTCGTTGGCGCGTCCCAGCAGGATGCCGGTGGGACGTCCGTCCCGATTGCGGACCACGCGGCCGCCGACCGGATCAGGCCCCGGAGCCCAGAGCCCGGCTGCTTCGAGCGCCCGGCGATTGGCCCAGCCGGTCTGCCCGTCGACTCGGCTCAGATAGACGGGATGGTTCGGAGCGGACAGCGTCAGCAGGTCGTGGGTCGGCAGCGTCCGCGCGCCCCACTGGATCTCACTCCACCCGGTGCCGAGGACCCATTGACCGCGCGGCACGGGCGAGCTGCGCAGCTTGACGCCGTTTCCGACATCGCGGTAGGCCGTGGCCGGCGCCAGATCCAGGAACATCCGGTCGGGATCATGCTCGTTGAGCAGCGAGTAGCCCACATTGAAGACATGGACGTGGTGATCGGCCAGCGCGGGCGCCACGGCTGCTCCTGCCAGATCGACGATGCGCGTCGCGGTACCCTGCCAGGCGCCGGCGATCTCGGCTCCGCCGATGGCCGCGATGGTCCCGTTCCGGATCGCGATGGTCGTTGCCAGCGGCGCGGCCGGGTCCAGGGTTCGGACCGCGGCGTTGGTCAGGATCAGATCGGCTTTGGCGGGAGCCGGCGGCGGGGTCGGGCGTTCGACGTCCGGTGGCAGCGGTCGGGGCGGCGGCGGAGCCGGAGGCTGTGGAGAGGAACAGCCGACCGCGAGAGTTACCACGCCGAGTGAGTACCACCAGGAGAATCGCATATCCGACTTCGGTGACGGTGTCGCCCCGCTGAATCTGCAAGCCGAGGGCCAGGGCCGGGTTGTCGCACACCGCGCCACGACCGCGCGGAACCTTGCGCGAGCCGGTCGTCCGCGGCGGTCTGGCGCTCGGAATACCCTGCCGACGCGCAGCCTTTTGCGTGGGCGGGTCCCGGGCCGGTCCGGCTGAACGGCATTCTGCCGGAGCGGGCTCCTCGAAAACAGCGCGGGGATATGACGTACCGGTGTCACGCCTTGGACGACTTGGTCTCCCTGGATGTGCACAGACGCGGCCTTGGCGCCGGCGCCCGACCGGTTATGCTCCCCCGTAAGGTTGCCAGGGTGGCGGCCACCAATGGGATGGAACGACTACTCGACTTATCTGGAGGCGGCATGGCGGGGTCCTGGATCAAACGGATCATGGTCGGTGTGGCGCTCGTTGCGGGCGCGGCGGGGCCCAGCTCGGCGCAGCTCGGGATGGTAACGCTCGACGTTCGGGTGCCGAAGCGGCCGATTCCGGTGACATCGGACGGGCAGGCGCACCTCGTGTACGAGCTCCGCGCGACCAATATCGGACTCAGCGGTTACGCGGTGCAGCGGCTCGAGGTCACCAGCGGCGACCGAACCCTTGCCTCCTGGGATGGGAGTGCGCTGCGGTCGATTGCGCTCCGGATGGGTGAGCGGGGCGATGGGCGGATCATCGGTCCGGGTCGCCAGGCGCTGTTCTATCTGATGGTGTCGGTGCCGGTTGGCGCGGTTCCGGAAACGCTGAACCACCGGATTCACACCACGCATGCCGACTCCGTCGACGGCCCGGCCGGTCTGGTGGTGAACGGTCCGGCGGTGGTGGTCGACCGGACGGCTCCGATCCAGATTCGCTCGCCGCTCAAGGGCGGGCCCTGGGCCGCGATGAACGGGCCCGGCAACCTCTCGGGGCACCGTCGCACCGTGATTCCGCTCGATGGCGAGGGACGGATTGCCCAGCGCTTTGCGACGGACTGGATCAAGCTTGGTCCGGATGGCCGGGCCTGGCAGGGCGACTCCACGGTCAACGCCAACTGGTACGGTTACGGCGACTCGCTGGTGGCAGTGGGGGCGGGTACGGTGGTGGCGCTCAAGGACGGCATCATCGAGAACGTCCCGCTCTCGCCGACCATGGCGGTGCCGATCACGCTCGAAACGGTGGCGGGCAACCACGTGATCATCGATCTGGGCGGCGGCAACTATGCCTTCTACGCCCACATCGTTCCCGGGAGCGTGGCGGTCAAGCTGGGCGACCGGGTCAAACCGGGCCAGTTGGTCGGCCTGCTGGGCAACTCCGGCAATTCGACCGCGCCGCACCTGCACTTCCACATCGGCGACCGGCCGACGCCGCTTGGCGCGGAGGGAATTCCCTTCGTGCTGGACGAATACGTCAAGCTCGGTGTCATGGAGAATCTCCTGTCGCCCTGGACCAACCGGGGAGCGGAGCAGACCAAGCGGGGCGAGACGCCGTTCGAGAATCACGTCACGCAGTTTCGTCCCTGACCCGGTCGGCGCGATCCGTTGACGAGCGGCGATCCGGCCCGTGAGGAGCAGTTTCGGGGTGTGGTGGCCACCCACGGGCCGGCGCTTCGCCGGATTGCGCGGATCTACGCAGGTGGCGACGGCGAGGACGAGGATCTGTACCAGGAAATCCTCTACCAGGTCTGGAGCGCGCTGCCGTCCTTTCGTGGGCAGTCGGCGATCGGTACCTGGGCTTATCGGGTCGCGCTCAACGTCGGGCTCGGTTATCGGCGGCGGGAAAACCGCCGCTGGCAGGCGCATGATCCGGCGGGGGTCACTGCGGACCTGCCGGCGCCGGCCGTGTCGCATGATTCGGTCGAAGATGCCATTCTCGAAGAATTCGTCGGCAGTCTGAATCCGATCGACCGGTCGGTGCTGGGTTTGTACATGGAAGGTCTCAAGCAACACGATATCGCGGAGGTTACCGGATTGTCGGTCGGTGCGGTCGGGGTCCGGATTCATCGCCTCAAACAGCAGTTCAAGCAGCGTTACGTGGAGCGATGACCATGGAACTCGACGCGCTCAGAGATGCCTGGCTTCGTCAGCCGATCAAGGTTGCGGCCCGGACCGTCGATCAGGAAATCGCCGCGGTTCTCGAGCGGGGACGCCGCCTCGAGCGCCGGGTCCGCATTCGCGATTGGCTGGAGACCGGGGTGGCGTTGCTGCTCCTGCCCTTTGCCGTGATGATACTCGTAACCGGTGAGAATTGGTGGCTGCGCCTCGGCGGCAGTACGCTGGTCATGGCAAGCGTTCTGATCCCGATCCGCCTGCGTCTGGCGCGGCGGATGATGCCTGAGCCCGACCTGCCGCTCGTGCCCAAGCTGCATCAGGAAATCGCCTACCTCAGGGCGCAGGAGCATCTGCTGCGCACAACGGCCTGGTGGTACTTCAGCCCGCTCTTGCTCAGCGTGGTGCTGTTGACGGTGGGAGGATCCGGGTCTGCCGCAGGCAAAGGGGGGCTGATCGGGGTTGTGACGGTGTTCTATGTCATGATGGTCGCAGCCAACCGGCGGGCGAGTCGAACGACGTTCGCCGCCCGGCGACACCAGCTGGAGGAGTGGCTGGAGAGTCTCGCCTGGATCGAGCGCGACGCGCTCGGCGCAGGTCCCGAGAGAGGCGGCGAGCGATAGGCCGTTCTCGATGATGGCATTCGCGGCTGCGCTGGTGATCGCGGCCGTGTAGACGGCTCCCCCCCTGAGCAAAGAGGAGCGTCGGCAGGGGCGCGGCATCGAGGTTGTGCGCGGAGTGGCCGAAACCTCGTGGAAGGAATATCGTAGGTTGTCGGTCGAACCGTTTCCTCCTGCGATTCCGGAGTTGTCCCCGTCATGTCTCTCGCGCCTCGCGTCGCCGTCGTCCTGTGGATCCTCGGAGCAGGGGTCGGCTCCGCCGCCGCTCAGGTCAGCACCACCGATACTCGTCTCCTGGCTCAACCCGCCGTCAGCGCCGACCGGGTTGCCTTCATCTACGCCGGCGATCTCTGGACCGCCCGTCACGATGGTTCGGACGTCCGGCGGATCACCACCGCCGACGGCGACGAGACCAATCCGGTCTTCTCCCGCGACGGCAAATGGCTCGCCTTTGCCGGCAACTACGACGGCAACGTCGATGTCTACCTCGTCCCGGTCGCGGGCGGCGAGCCTCGGCGGCTGACCTGGCATCCCGGCGCCGATCTGCCGCAGGACTTCTCGCCCGACGGGGCGAACGTGCTCTTCACGTCGAACCGGTCCGATTTCTCGCAGCGTTATTCGCAGCTGTGGACGGTGCCGGTGGCGGGTGGGCCGGCCGTCAAGCTGCCGATCCCGAACGCTGCGCAAGCGACGTACTCGCCGGACGGCCGCTGGATCGCTTACAACCCGATCGGCCGGCGGTTCGAGCAGTGGAAAGGGTACCGGGGCGGCACCGTCTCGCAGCTCTGGCTGATCGACACCCGGACCTGGGAAATCGAAAAGGTGCCCCAGCCGGCGGGCCGCTCGAACGATGTCGACGCCATGTGGCTCGAGCCGAACGTCGTCTGGTTCCGTTCCGACCGCGACGGCGAGTTCAACCTCTATCGCTACGATCGGTCGGCCAAGACCGTCACGCAGGTGACGCGTCACACCGATCTGCCTGTGATCGCGGCCTCTGCCGGCGCCGGACGGATTGCCTATGAGCAGGCCGGGTGGCTCCATCTGCTCGATCCGGCCAGCGGCCAGGCGCGCAAGGTGACGATCGGCGTCTCGGCCGACCTGCGCGAGACCCGGCCGCGCTGGGTCAAGGGCGCCGGGTTCGTGCGGAACGCCTCGCTCTCGCCGTCGGGCGCCCGGGTGGCGTTCGAGATGCGGGGCGAGATCGTCACGGTCCCCGCCGAGAAGGGCGATCCGCGCAATCTCTCGAATACGCCTGGTGCGCACGAGCGTTCGCCGGCCTGGTCACCGGACGGGAAGCAGATCGCCTACGTCTCGGACCAGGGTGGGGAGTATCGTCTCCATCTCGTACCGCAGGACGGCAAGGGCAACCATCGCGTCATCCCGCTCACCGGCGCCGGGTTTTATGAGGGGCTGACCTGGTCGCCGGACGGGAAGCGGATCGCGTATGTCGACAACTCGCAGTCGGTCTACGTCCTGGACGTGGCGTCGGGACGGAGTACGCGTGTCGGGGGGCATCAGACCTATACGCCGCTCGAGGCGCCGGAGTACAGCTGGTCGCCCGACTCCAAGTGGCTGGCGTACTGGGTCTTTAGCCGGCCGCTGGTGACGACGCTCTATCTCTACGATGCAGACCAGAACCGTTCGACGGCGTTGACCGACGGCTTGAGCGAGGTGAGCCAACCGGTCTTCGAGCGGAACGGTAAGTATCTCTATCTGCTGGCGTCGACCGATGCCGGTCCCGCGCTCGATTGGTTCGCACAGAGCACCAACGGGCTTCGTCGTACCCGCGGCATCTATGCCGTGGCGCTGGCCAAGGATGCGCCCAACCCGTTCGTACGGGAGAGCGACGAGGAGAAGGGGGAGACGCCGGCTGCGAAACCAGCCGCGCCTGCTGCCACGCCGTCGGCGTCGCCGGCAACGGTGGTGGACTTCGACGGCATTGCCGAGCGGATCGTGGCCTTTCCGATCGCTCCGGCGGAGATTCTCCAGCTCGAGGTGGGCGAAGCCAACCAGGTGTATTACCTGCGCCTCGCCGACGGCGCCACCGCGATCCGCCGCTACGACATCGCCAAACGCAAGGACGACGTGGCGATCGCCGAGGCGCAGGGCTTCGTGCTCACGGCGGATGGGAAGAAGCTACTCTACCGCCAGGGCGCCAACTGGTTCGTGACGACTGCGGGACAGCCCAAGCCGGGCGAGGGGCGCCTCAACCTCGCCGCGGTGGACCTGCGGATCGAGCCACGCGCCGAGTGGGCGCAGATGTACGACGAGGCATGGCGGATCAACCGCGACTACTTCTACGCGCCGAATTACCACGGTGTCGACTGGAATGCGCAGAAGGCGAAGTATGCGCCGCTACTTGCCGCGGCGAGCAGCCGGGGTGACGTGGAGCGCGTGATCCGCTGGCTCCTGAGCGAGATCCGGGTCGGCCACAGCTATCAGAGCCCGGGGCAGCGGCTCGCCAACCCGGCGCAGGTCGGGGTCGGGTTGCTGGGCGCCGACTACGAAGTGGTGTCGGGCCGCTACCGGTTTGCCCGGGTCTATGGCGGGGTCAACTGGAACCCCACCTTGCGCGCGCCGCTCACCGAGCCGGGCGTCGGGGTGCGCGCGGGTGAGTTCCTACTGGCGGTCAACGGCGTGTCGATCCAGCCGCCGGCCAGCGTCTACAGCCCGTTCGAGAACACGGTGGGTCGCTCGGTCGAGATCACGGTCGGGCCGAACGCCGACGGCACGGGGTCGCGGACCGTGACGGTGGTGCCGATTGCTTCGGAGGGCGGGCTGCGCAACCGCTACTGGATCGAGAGCAACCTCCGCAAGGTCGACTCGGCCACCGGCGGGCGCGTGGCGTACGTCTACGTGCCGAATACGACGACGCAGGGATACGAGTCCTTCAAGCGGTACTTCTATCCGCAGGCTCACAAGGACGCCGTCATCGTCGATGAGCGCTTCAACGGCGGCGGGCAGCTGGCCGACTACTACGTCGATATCCTGGCGCGGCGCACCATGAGCTATTGGGCGATGCGGTACGGTGAGGATCTGCGCACACCCACGGCGTCGATTTCCGGCCCGAAAGCGCTGGTGATCGACGAGACCGCGGGCTCCGGCGGCGACTACTTCCCCTGGATGTTCCGCAAGATGGGCTTGGGCCCGCTGATCGGACAGCGGACCTGGGGTGGCCTGGTGGGCATCCTGGGCTTCCCGGTGCTGATGGACGGCGGTACGATCACGGCGCCCAACCTGGCGATCTGGACCCCCGACGAGGGGTTCATCGTCGAGAACGTGGGTGTGCCGCCGGACATCGATGTGGAACAGACGCCGAAGGATGTGATCGCCGGGCGCGACCCGCAGCTGGACCGGGCCATCAGTTGGGTCATGGAGGAGCTTCGGAAGAACCCGCCGGCCAAGCCGACGCGACCGGTGTTCCCGGACAAGACCAAGCGTCCCTAGTGCGCAGGAGGCGGATGGACCGGATGTCCGGCCATCCGCCTCATCGCCGCGCTACTCGAAGGTCTGCGCGAAAACGATCTCGTTTCCCTCCGGATCGAGTACGGTAAAATCGCGCAGGCCCCATGGGCGGCTCACCGGCTCGCTTCCGACGTTGGCGCCTCTGCTACGCAATTCCGCATACAGCGCGTCGGCATCCCGGATGTAGACGCAGCAGGCCCCCGCGCCGCGGATCCGCTCGGTGCGCGGGACCAGCAGGATCCGGACCGAGTCGCGATCCATCACGCCCAGATCGTGCTGCTCGTAGTTGACCGAAAAACCGAGCACGTCGCGGTAGTAGGCAACGCCGGCCGGGACATCGTCGAGCGGCAAGCTGGGCATGATGACTCGGTACTGGCCCTTGCCGGGCGGCGTGTGCGACTCGATCGGCGGCTCTGCGAAGGACTGCCCGAACCAGAGGACGTGACCGTCGGGGTCGCGGACCTCGAACATCAGCATCTTGATCCAGTTGACCCGTTCCATCGCGCCGGGGTCGGCTCCGCGCTCGCGCAGCGCGTCATGGGCGGCGGCGACGTCGTCAGTCTCGAAGAACACGACCCGGCGCTCTTTGGGCTCGCTATCGCGGTGCGCGTAGAGTTGCAGCCGGGCCGGCCCCGAGACCACCTCCGCGTCGGCGGGGAGCCCCGCATCGTTCCGCACCGGCGATTCGCTGAAGCCCAGCGTATCGCGATAGAACGCCACGCTACGCGCGACGTCCGCGACAGCGAGATGGCGGCTCACGGGCGATACGATCATTCCTACTCCTTCCGTCCGCGTTCGCGGGGTTTCTTACGATCCGCTGCGGCCATGCGACGCCAGCAGGGCATCGGCTTCGGCGTATCCCGTCGGGAGCGAGATGCCTTGCGCGGAGGCGCCGGCCTCGAGCAGCAGGCGGATCGAGTCGGGCTTCCGTCGCTCCGTCCAATACGAATCGACGCACGCCCGGACCGCGAGCATGAGCGGAGTGCGGCCGTCGCCGTCACGGACGTCGAGTGATGCGCCCCGTTCGATCAGGGCCCGCACGGTGCCATGCCATGCGCGCCAGGCGGCGACATGGAGCGCCGTGCTCCCGGGAGGCGTGCCGAAGTAACCGTCGCCCCCATACCGCGCATCGATGTCCACGCCGAGATCGAGCAGCAGGCTGACGCCGTCGCGGTTGCCGGTGCCGGCGAACTGGGCGAGCAGTGTACCGCCCTGCGCAATCAGTTGCTGGACGAGCGCGGGCTCCGCGGCGGCGATCGTGTGAGCCGCGGCTGCGTCGCCACGGGCGCAGGCGCTGATCAAGGCATCGACGCCTCCCAGCGCGAGAGGGATCCCGCGCCGCTCGAACGCCGCCAGCACGTCGCCTCGGCCGCGATGCGCGGCAAGCTGGATGGCCGTCATGCCTTCCCGGATCCGCGTCGGGTCGGCGCCATGGTCGAGTTCCAGCTCGATCATCGCCAGGCTGTTGTCGCGGGCAATGGCGTGGTGGATCGCCAGAAGCCCCCAGGGCCGGTCGTGGTTCGGGTCGGCGCCGTGCTCCAGGAGATATTTGGCGCCGTCGTAGTCGTGCCAATCGTGCTTCCGGATCAGCATCATGGTCAGATTGGCGGGCGTGACCCGGCCTGTCTCCACCACCAGCTTCATGGCCGCGTTGTCGTCCGTCTCGGGCGAGTGGTAGACCACCTCCTCGTCGTTGGGGTCGGCTCCGCGTTCGAGCAGGAGCCGCGTCAGCTCCGGATGGTGCGCCACGCCGGCCGCGCCGTACAACGCCGTTTCGCGCTCGGGGTACTGACCGGTGGTCCAGAATCCGGTATTCGGGTCGGCGCCGGCATCGAGCAGCGCGGTGGCCGCGCGCAGGAAGCGGTCGGTGCGGCTCCGGTCGAGCCGGAGGTACTTGGACAGGCCGAGATAGTTGAGCGCGTCGCCGCCGTAGGGCGGAGCCGTGGCGGTGGCGCTGGCGGGATCGAGCGCGAGGAAGCGCCGAACGCTTT
Source organism: Gemmatimonadales bacterium (assembly GCA_037189525.1). Classification (GTDB taxonomy): domain Bacteria; phylum Gemmatimonadota; class Gemmatimonadetes; order Gemmatimonadales; family GWC2-71-9; genus SHZU01. The sequence continues at coordinate 760,898 of JBBCJC010000001.1, read as the reverse complement.
CGTCGTCACCCAGGATCGCAGCAGCATGAATGCCACTGGTGGCGAGCTCCGGATGCGCGGCAAGCATCGCGTCGGCGCGGTCGAGGGTCCCGTGCCAGATGGTCGACTGAATGAACTCCGCCAGCAACTCAGCTGATATCGTCATGCCATACTCCCGATCAGCAGCGCGCCGAGGTTGAGTGCCCGGCAGGCCCGAAGCCAGGGTGTCCAGGCCCGCACGGTCCTGGCGCGTCTATGGGAGCCTGCACGCTCTCGCTCGCTCTCCATTGTCCTGACTCGTGGCACTCGTGCGCTATGCATGCCGAAACACGATATCCTCTCTGCTCGGGTCGCGCAAACCGACGCACGAGTGCTGTACGACCGGTCTGCCGGTTCCCCTGGGCAATCGAAGCGTTCCCGCTGGGTCAGCTCGACGGCGGCGTAATGCCCAGCATGCGCAGATACGTCACCAGATTGCCGTAGTGGAGACTGGCATGGCCGAGATTGGTGACCAGCTCTCTAACCCGGGCAGCGTTACTGGCATGATATGCCTTGGTGCATGCGGCGATCGACGCCTCGAGCTTCTGCAGTAGTTCGTCCTTGCCCGCACCCGAGAGAGCGACCGTCTCCGCCCACTCGGGGTTGCCACCCGCCGCCTTGCCGCAGAAAAAGGCGTTGCCGTCGGCGATGTGGCCGATGAGCTGTCCCAGGGTACGCACCGATTCGGCCGGGCGATAGTCGTATTGCGCGGCGGGGACCCGTTTGCCCGCTTCGGTGATCCATCCGGCTACCTCCACGAACCCGCCGTGCAGAGCTTCGATGGATTGGGACGACGCGGGCGATGTCTGAGCCTGGAGGCAAGACATTGTACCAATGAGCAGCAGCGGAAGAGTGATGCGAACTGGTCGGAGCGCGTGCATGGTATCCTCGGCGTGAGGGTGGTCATGTGTACTGGTCTTGCTCGGTGCGCATTCGGCGTTCGATTTGGTGCTTCGCGACCAACGACAGGGGCTCGGTTACTCCGCCTCGTCGAGGTGCCACCCCGTGTGTAGCCAGCGGCTTCCGACCAGCCGGAACATCTCGGTGGCGCGGCCGGCGGAGGTGGTCGGCTCCGCGCTCCCGCGCTTCACGGTGAACCGGTAGGTGGTGTAGATGATCGCGACGTCGCCGTAGCGCTGGACCCGGGTCTCGGGAAAGACCAGTTCGGTGAGCACGCTGCCGGCGGCTCGGGCTTCGCGCGAGTCCGCGATGGTTTCCGCGCGGTTCCGCCAGGGGCCGCCGCTGTTGATCGCGATGAAGTCCTCGGTGAGCACGGCTGCCAGTGCATCGGGCGCGCCGAAGAAATCGCGCCAGACGGCTTCCCGTGCGGTGAGGAGGGCATCTTTCCAGGGCGGAGGGGCGTCGGACGAAATGGCGTCGACGGGCGATGGCGTCGATTCGTACTCGCGGACCGAGTTGAGTTCTGGCGCCGGCGCCTCAGACCGCCAACTCGGAGGCGATTCGATCGATGCCCAGGCGAGCGCCGCCGCAATGGGCCAGATCATGGTCGTGGGTTGCATGGGACCTCCTCGATTGGGTTTCGACCACCGGTCAGCAAACATCGGTGGACCCACCGCCCCAAAGGTCGGAGGGCAGTTCGGGGAGTGTAAGGATTCTGTCAGCGTAAGAACCGGTCGCGTGCTCAGCGCTCGAGCCGGTAGCCCACTTTCCAGACGGTGAGGATGTGGCGGGGGTTGGCGGGGTCGATCTCCAGCTTGCGCCGCAACTCGGCGATGTGGATATCCACGGTGCGCGACATCACGTCCGCGCCGTACTCCCAAACCTCCCGGAGCAGGTCGGCGCGCGAGCCGACGGCGCCGTTTCGCCGGAGCAGCGCCAGCAGCAGGTCGAACTCGCGCGGTGTCAGCGACACCTCTCGGCCGGCGCGGTAGGCGGTGCGCGAGGCCGGGTTGATCTCGATTTCACCGAAGCGCTCGACCGACGGGGGCGGCGGGCCGTCGCGGCGGCTCGCGCGCCGGAGCAGGGCGTGCACCCGGGCGATCAGCTCCAGCGTGCCGAACGGCTTGGTGACGTAGTCGTCCGCGCCGAGCGCGAAGGCCTGGACCTTGTTGGCCTCTTCGCCCTTGGCGGTGAGGACCAGGACGGGCACGTCGGGGTCGTCGATGCGCAGCGAACGGAGCACGCGATAGCCGTCGAGCCGTGGCAGCATCAGGTCGAGCACGACGAGGTCGATCCCGCCGCGGCGGACCCGCTCGAGTCCGGTCGACCCGTTACCCGCGATCTCGACGGTAAACCCTTCGTTCTCGAACGCGGTCTCGAGCCCGAAGGCGAGGTCCTCGTTGTCCTCGATCACCAGGAGCCGGGTCACGGGCTCGGCGCTCCGTTGGCGTCGGGCAACTCCACGACGAAACGGGCGCCGCCACCGGGCGCGTCTTCGACCCAGGCGCGGCCCTGGAGCGCCTCGACCAGCTCGGTCACTACCGACAAGCCGAGGCCGCTGCCGCCGATTGCCGCATTACGGTGCCGCTCGAGCCGATAGTACGGCTGCCAGATGCGCAGACGTTCTTCGACTGGAACCCCGGGTCCCTGATCGTCGACGGTAATACGAATGCCCGGATGGGTCGCGGTCGCGGCAATACGCACCGTCTGGCCCGGTCGTCCGTACTTGATAGCATTTTCGAGCAGGTTGCGCACGATCCTGGCAATCCCCTCGCGATCGCTCTGAACGGTCAGCGGCCCGTCGAGGTCGAGCACGATCGAGGTTGCTCCGGCCTGGGCCAGCGGTTCCAGGATGTCTCTGGTCTCCTCCAACAGTGGGGTCAGCGGCACCGCGGTCGAGGCGGGTGGAGCCGGCTTCCTGCGCAGCCTGGCAAACTGAAGGATGTTGTCCACCAGGTTGGTCAGACGAAGGGCCTCACGATGGATGATGGCAATGGCTCGAGCCCGTTCAGGCTCGGTGCGGAAGCCGTCCGTCTGCAGCAACTCGCTCAGCATCCGCACCTGGGTCAGGGGCGTGCGCAATTCGTGGGAAACACCCGAGACGAAGTCGTCGCGGAGGTGCGCCAACTGCTGTTCTCGCCGTAGCAGGATCAGAGCGGCCGCGCCGACGGCCAGAGTCAACGCGAACAGGATGCCGATCTGCGGCAGCCGCGCTGAAGGCACCCCGCCGCCCACGAGCATCGAGGCGACCCCGGGCTCGATCGAAGCGGTAACCGTGAGGCCGCCGTAGAGCACACCCAGTGTATCGATGCCGCTATACAGCGCCGTCGGCGATCGGGTGCCGAGCAGCGATGCGCCGTTGTCGCCCTCGACATGGATTTGCATCAGCGAGTCGGCCCGGACACCGCCGGTCATCGCGGGCGGGAAGAACTCGGCGTCGCCGAGGGCGCCTTCGAGCGGGCGCCGGATCTGGGCGGCTTCGACCACCATGCCATAGATCAGCGGAACGCCGCGGTCGGCAATGATCCAGGCAAGGACGACATCGTCTCCGTGCTCGAGATCGGGAACGCCGGGAGGCAGGATCCGCCACGAGCGCGGACCTCGACGTGCCACGGAGTCTTCGGCAAAGATCGCGATCAAGCGCCGGCCGACGGGCGCCGGAAGCGGAACACCGTCCGTCAGCAGTTCGGGCGCGCTGCCTAACGTTGCCCGGAAGGTGGTTCGCGCGAAGCCGGCCGACATGCAGTCGCACTCCTTCTCGGCCAGGACACGGCGCAGCAGGTCGGGGCCGGGCAGCGCGCGTCCGGGTGCGGGCAGTGCGTTGCCCACTGCGGCCGCCGCTTCGTTCATCCCCCAACTCAGCCAGATCCGTCCCTGTCGGGCGTACTGCCACGCCGCAATCGTGGCGTAGTGCCGCAAGGTGCCTTCGGCGATGCTGCGGTGGGAGCGTGCCGCCCGCGCCGCTTCCAGACCCAGGATGCCGGCCAGGCCGAGGGTCGCGAACAGCAGGAGGGCGCCGAGCCAGCCGGGGCGACTGCCGAAGCGGGTCAGGGGCGAAGGCTTGGCCATGGCCTACAAGCTTGCGGCAGGCCGGAACGGCGCGCCAGGCATGCGGCCGGCCAAAGCGTACGGGACCTGTAAGAGATTGACAGATTTATATAGTGTATATACTATGTTCTATGTAAAGGAGATCGTTATGTCGAAAGCCAAAGCACTCGTCCGGGGAATCGACCCCGCCATGCTCCAGCGGGCAGCGTCGATCATCAAGCTGCTCGGCCATCCGGAGCGGCTCAAAATCGTCGAGGCGCTCGAGGGAACGGAGCGGTCGGTTTCGGAGATCTGTGAGATCTGCGACCTGGAACAGGCCATCTGTTCCCAGCATTTGAGCCGGCTCCGTCGCCACCAGGTCGTCAGCGCCCGCAAGGACGGGCAGCACGTTCGATATAGGGTGGTCGAGCCCAAGGTCCATCACATCCTCGAGTGTATCCGCAAATGCGACGCGCAGTCCTGACCGCTTCGTTGCTGGCCGTGGTTGCCGGGTCTGCCCACGCGCAGCCGCCGCTCCGGCTTGGTCTGGTGGACGCGACGGCGCGGGCGCGCGTCCATCATCCGCAGCTGACAGGCATTCGCGCCGAGCGACGGGCTCGAGAAGCCGACGCGCGGGGCTCCGCTGCGGTGTTCCTGCCTGCCGTCGGTGCGGAGTGGAGTTGGCTCCGAAGCGACGATCCCGTTGCGGCCTTCGGCGCCAAGCTGCGGCAGGGTGTTTTCAGCGGTCCCGACCTCGCGTTGGACGCCCTCAATCATCCCAACGCCGTCTCCAATGTCAGTCTGGGGGTCACCGTCGAACAGCCGCTCATCGCGCCCTCAGGATGGCTCGGCAGGCGCGCAGCCTATGCCGGTGTGGAAGCGGCCAGGCGGATGGAGACCCGGGTCGAGCAGCTGGCCGCCTTCGATGCGCTGGCCGCGTACTACGGCGCCGTGCTGGCCTCGGCTCGGGTCGCCACGCTCGATACGGCGCTCGGTGCTGCCGGGGAGACGCTCCGCCAGGTCCGCTTGTTTCGGCGAGAGGGTCTGGTGACGCTGGTCGACGAGCAACTGGCCGTAGCCCGAACGAGCGAGCTCGAGGCGGCCCGCGCCATCGCGGAGGCCGGGCGGATCGAGGCGACCGACCGGCTGCTCGTGCTGCTGGGCGAGCAGCCGGGGCAGGCGGTCGAGCTCCTCGATCCGCTCACGATCGCCGCGTCTGCGTCCGAGAGCGGGTCGCGGGCCGATCTGGCCGCGCTCGACGCCGTGCTCGATGCACAACAGGCAAATCTCGCCCGCGCCCGGGCGGAGCGGCTCCCGACCGCCGGCGCGTTCGGCTCGGTGGCCTTTCACGACCATGCCTTGTCCGCCGTGACCGGTCCGGCCCGCTGGACCGCCGGCGTCGTCGTCCGCTGGACCCCGTTCCGCGGGCTCCGGGAAGCGGCCGAGATCGATCGCGCCCGCGCCGGGCGGGACCGGGCTCGTGAGGACCTCGCCACGGCCGAGCGGAATGCGCTCGCCGAAGTACGTGCTGCGGAAGCGCGGCTGGCGGCTGCGGAGACGGCGCTTGCTGCGGCGGATCGTGCGCTCGAGCAGGCCGCGCAAGCCGCCCGTGTGGCCGCGACCCGGTACGCCGGCGGCGCCGGCACCATCTCCGAGCTGCTCGCCATCCGCGCCGCCGAGTCGGCGCAGCGGCAGAGCCGGCTGGATGCACTCTACCATGCTCGTCTCGCGCAGGCCCAGGTGGCCGTCGCCAAGGGAGGGAATCCGTGAAGCGGACCGTGTTGTTGCTGCCGATGCTGATGTTGGGCATCGGGTGTATCGATCATCCCGACGCCGCTCCGGTGGAAGCCGGGCCGCCCGTCGCGGTGCCGACCGTACGGCTGGGCGATTCCGCCGGGCTCGAAACCTATCGCGCGGCGGGCACCGTCCGTGCGGCGCGTCGTGCGGAGCTTGCGACACGGATGATGGCTCGGATCGAGACCATCCGGGTCCGCGCCGGCGACCGGGTGCGGAGCGGGCAGATGCTGGCGACGCTGGAGCGCGGCGCCGTCTCCGCGGCCGGAAGCCAGGCGGCCGCCGGGCTCGAGCTCGCGACCGCCAACCTCAACCGGATGGAGCGGCTCTACGCCGACAGCGCGGTGCCGCTGGCGCAGCTGGAAGCGGCCCGCGCGACGTTCGCGCAGGCCCAGGGGCAAACCGACGCGGCCACTGCGGAGCTGGGGTATGCCTCGATCGTCGCGCCCTTCGACGGGGTGATCGCCGCGCGGTACGCCGATCCTGGCGACCTGGCAGCGCCGGGCCAGCCGCTCCTCGTGGTGGAGGATGCCGGCGTACGCGAGATCGTAGCCGGCGTGCCGGAGGCGGTCGCGCGCGGGCTCGGATCCGGCCGCACGCTCACCGCCCTGATCGGTCCGGAGCGTGAGCCCGTGACGGCCACGGTGGCCGCGGTGGTGGCGTCGGCCGATCCGCTGAGCCGGACGATGGAGGTGCGGCTCACGGCGCGCGGTCCGCTCGTGCCGGGTCAGGTCGCGATCGTGGAGGTCCCCATGGCCGGCCGCCGTGCTGCGCAGCCGTCGATTCCCCGTTCGGCGGTCGTCGCGCGCGGCGAGCTCACCGGGGTGTATCTGGTCGGCGCGGACTCGACGGCGCGGCTCCGCTGGATCCGGCTGGGCCGAGCGGACGGCGACGACGTAATCGTGACCAGCGGCCTCGTGGCTGGCGACGTGGTGGTGACCGAGCCCGCGCGGGTGCGGGACGGCGTCCGGGTGTATCCCACAGGCGCGGAAAGCGGCGGGGCATCATGAAAACGGGATTCTCGGGCCGGGTGGCCCAGGCGTTCCTGCAGAGCAAGCTGACGCCGCTCCTGATCGTCGCGTCGCTGGTGGCCGGCCTGGGCGGCGTGCTCACCACGCCGCGTGAGGAAGAGCCCCAGATCAGCGTGCCGATGATCGACGTCTTCCTCGCCGCGCCCGGTGCCACGCCGGAAGAGGTGGAGTGCCGGCTGATCGAGCCCGTGGAACGGCGGCTCTGGGAAATCGGCGGGGTCGAGCACCTCTACAGCACGGCCACCGCGGACGGCGGGATGATCACGGTCCGCTTTGCCGTGGGCGACGATCCGGAGGAGAGCGTCGTCAAGGTCTTTGCCAAGCTGTCGGGCACGCCGGCGCTGGTTCGCCTGCACACCATCGACGAGGTGCCCGTGCTGGCGCTCACGCTGCATGGCGGCGGCTACGACGAAGTCCAGCTCCGGCGGGTGGCCGCGGAGCTGCGGAACGAGATCCAGCGGATTCCCAACGTGGCCGAGGTCGAGGTGATCGGGGGAGCGCCGCGGGTGCTCCTGGTGGAGCCGGATGCGGCGCAACTCGCTGCGCACGGCCTCTCGCTCGACCGGCTGGTCGGAGCCCTGGGCGGTGCGAACCTCGTGCTGCCTGCCGGCGCCGTGCTGGCCGACAACCGCAGCCTGCCGGTGCGGGCGGGGCGCCTGCTCGGGAGCGCGGAGGATGTGGCCGGGGTGCTGGTGGCGGTGCACCAGGGCCGTGGCGTGCGACTCGGCGACGTGGCACGAGTCAGCGATGGCCCGGCGGAGCCTGCCTGGTACGTGAGTCACCTGGAGGCAGGCGCGCCCACCGCCGCGGCCGTGACGCTCACCATCGCGAAGCGGGCGGGTACCAACGCTGCCTCGTTAGCCGAGGTGATCCTGGGCAAAGTCGAGTCGCTCCGCGGCGCGCTGGTTCCGGCCGATCTCGAGACCACCGTTACCCGCAACTACGGCGAGACGGCCAACGAGAAGGCGATGGAGCTCCTGAGCCACATCATCATCGCCACCGTGGGTGTGGCGCTGCTGGTCTGGTTTGCACTCGGCTGGCGTGAGGCGCTGGTGGTGCTGGTGGCGGTGCCGGTTACCCTTGCGCTCACGCTGCTCGTCTACCGGTTGCTGGGCTACACGCTCAACCGGATCACCCTCTTCGCCCTGGTGTTCGCGATCGGGATTCTGGTGGACGACGCGATCGTCGTGGTGGAAAACATCGCCCGCCACATGGGGATGAAGACGAAACCGCCCGCCACGGCCGCGGTAGAGGGCGTCGACGAGGTGGGCAACCCCACGATCCTGGCCACCTTTACTGTGATCGCTGCCATTCTGCCGATGGCGTTCGTCTCCGGGCTCATGGGTCCGTACATGCGGCCCATCCCGGTGGGCGCGTCGATGGCAATGCTCTTCTCGCTCGCGGTGGCGTTCATCGTGACGCCGTACCTGGCGCTCCGCCTGGTGCGCGAGCATGCGCCGGCTGAGCCGATGGCGGACGGCGCGGCGGACGGGCGGGTCGGCCGTGCGTACCGGCGGCTGCTGGAGCACCTGCTGGCGCATCGCGGGCGGCGCTGGGCGGCGTATGCGGCCGTTGTCGTGCTGCTCCTGGGCTCGGTGGCGCTGATCGGGCTCCGCGCGGTGACGGTCAAGATGCTGCCCTTCGACAACAAGAACGAGCTGCAGGTGATCCTCGACTTCCCGGAGGGCACCACGCTGGAGCTCAGCTCGCGGGCGGCGCACGAGATCGCCGAGCGGTTCCTGGCCGATCCGGACGTACGCGATGTGCAGGTATACGCAGGTACCGCTGCCCCGTTCAACTTCAATGGCCTGGTGCGCCACTATTTCCTGCGCCAAGGGCCCGAGGTCGCCGACCTGCAGGTCAACCTCGCGCCCAAGCATGAGCGCGACGCGCAGAGTCACGAGATCGCGGTCCGGCTCCGGCTCATCGTGGTCGACGTGGCCGCCCGCTACGGGGCCCGGGCCAAGGTGGCGGAGATCCCGCCGGGTCCACCGGTGCTCGCGACTATCACGGCGGAGGTGTTCGGGCCGGACGACGCCACGCGGCGCCGGGTGGCGGGCGAAGTCCGGCGCGCGCTCGAAGCCACCGACGGCGTAGTCGATACCGACTGGACTCTCGCCGACCCGGCCCATGAGCTCCGCGTGGCGGCCCGCTCGGACGTCGCCGGGTTCGCGGCGCTCACCGGTGCAGACGTAGCGCAGGCGGTACGCAGCATCGGCGGGCTCGACGCGGGGTTGCTCCACGATCCGCTCGCCGCGGAGCCCGTGCCCATCGTGGTGCGGCTCCCGGCTGCCGATCGGGTGGGGACGGCCGGTCTCATGGGGATCCCGATGGCGAGCCGAGCCGGCGGGATCGTTCCGGTCGCGGCCATCGCCGCGGTCGACACGGTTGCTCGGCAGGAGCCGCGCGTCCGGAAGGACATGAAGCCGGTCGTCTACGTCACCGCCGACGTCGCGGGTGTGATCGAGGCGCCGGTCTACGCGATGCTCGCAGTGGAGCCTCTGCTCGAGGAGGCCGGAGTCGCCACCACCTGGAGCGGCCCGGCAGCGTCGACCGAGACGGCCTCGGTCAACTGGGACGGCGAGTGGCGAATCACCTACGAGGTGTTTCGCGATCTGGGCATCGCATTCGCGGCCGTGCTGCTGCTGATCTACTTCCTGGTGGTGGCCTGGTTCCAGTCGTTCACGACGCCGCTCGTCATCATGGCGCCGATCCCGCTCACGCTGATCGGGATCCTGCCGGGTCACGCGGTGGCAGGCGCGTTCTTCACCGCGACATCGATGATCGGGATGATTGCGCTGGCCGGCATCATCGTGCGCAACTCGATTCTGCTGGTCGACTTCGCCGAGTTGGAGCGGGCGCGTGGCCGCTCGGTGCGCGAGTCGGTGATTGAGGCCGGCGTGATCCGGGCGCGGCCGATCGTGCTCACCGCGGCCGCCGTGGTGATCGGCGGGGCAGTGATGGTGTCCGATCCGATCTTCCAGGGGCTCGGCCTGGCGCTCATGGCGGGTGCCGTGGTGGCCACCCTGCTCACCCTGGTCCTGATCCCCCTGCTCTATGCGGAGGTGGCGTCGTGAGGATGCTCGTGATGGTGGTCGAGAAAGCGCGTGAGGCGGAGCTGCTCGAGCTGCTGCAACGCGAGGGCGTGGGCGGGTTCTCCGTCATCCCGAGCGTATTCGGCCGCGGCGAGAGCGGCGCGCACTTCGGCACCAGAGTGTTCCCGGGCGAGAACAGCATGATCATCGCCCTCGTGTTTCGGCAGGCGCTCGACGCGCTTGGTCCGATTCTGCGGACCTTCGCGGCCGGGCTCCGGACCGAAGAAGCCTTCAAGGCGACCGCGCTCGACGCGGTCGAGATTGCCTGAGGAATTCCATGTCGCTACATCATCGGATCCGACTCATCGCCGGTACATTCGTCCTGCTCTCGCTCGCGCTCGGCACCTGGGTGAGCCCGTACTGGTACTTGTTCACGGCCTTCGTCGGCCTCAACCTGATCCAGTCGGCGTTCACACGCTGGTGTCTGATGGAGACGATCCTCATCCGGCTGGGTTTTGCGGGGCTGGAGAAGCCGAGCCCGGTCCGACGCAGCAGCTGAGGATCGGCCAGTACCAGATCAAGTACGCAGGCGTCAAAGCCCGGCTCGAGACACAGTGAGCCGCTGAGCTACCGGATCACGACCGTCTTGGCGTTGACGAACTCCCGGATGCCGTAGACGCCGAGTTCGCGTCCATAGCCTGATTCCTTGATGCCGCCGAACGGCAGCCGTGGGTCCGACGCGACCTGTCCGTTGACGAAAGCGCACCCGGCCTCGAGCCGGCGGGCCACTCGCTCGCCGCGCTCGAGGTCGCGGGTGAAGACGGCGGCGCCCAATCCGAAGATGGTGTCGTTGGCAATCCGAATGGCGTCCTCTTCATCGCGCGCGGCGATGATCGCGGCCACCGGACCGAACAGCTCCTCGTCGTGCGCAGGCATTCCCGCGGTCACGTTGGTCAGCACGGTCGGTGGGTAAAACGCTCCAGGGCCTTCGGGAATCTCGCCGCCCAACCGGACCACAGCCCCTTTGGCGACCGAGGTGACCACCTGCTGGTGCAGTTCGTCTCGAAGATCGTGCCGTGCCTGAGGACCGACGTCGGTGCCGGCATCGAGCGGGTCGCCCATCTTCTTGGTGCGCATCAGGGCGGTGAAGCGCTCTGTGAATGCCTCCCGGATTGCCTCCACTGCGATGAATCGTTTGGCGGCCACGCAGCTCTGCCCGCTGTTGACCAGCCGGGCGGCGACGCAGGTCGCAACCGCCTGCTCGAGGTCGGCGTCTTCCAAGATCAGATAGGGGTCCGATCCGCCGAGTTCGAGCACGGTCTTCTTGAGGGCGGCGCCTGCCTGCGCAGCCACCGACTTACCGGCGGGCGTACTCCCGGTCAGCGTCACGGCCCGAACCAGCGGGTGGTCGATGACCGCCCGGACCTGGTCGCTGCCCACGAGCAGTGTGCGGAAGACGCCGTCCGGGAACCCGGCTTGCCGGAAAAGCTCCTCGATGACGAGCGCGCAGCCCGGAACGTTGGAGGCATGCTTGAGCACGCCCACGTTGCCCGCCATCAGCGCGGGCGCGGCAAAACGATAGACCTGCCAGAGCGGAAAGTTCCACGGCATCACGGCGAGAATCACGCCGAGCGGTTCGAAGGCGACATAGGATCGGGCCGCGTCCGTCGGAATCACGTCGTGCGCCAGGTGGCTTTCCGCGTGCTCCGCGTAGTACTCGCATACCCAGGCGCACTTGTCGACTTCCGCTCGGCCTTGGGCGAGCGGCTTACCCATCTCGATCGCCATGAGCCGGGCCAGCTCGTCCTTCCGACTCCGCAATCGTTCGGCCATGCCCCGGAACAGGCGGGCTCGGTCCGCAAAGCTCGTCGTCCTCCACCTGAGCCACGCGGCATGAGCCTCGGCAACGGCTGCCGCCGTCGCGTCGGGAAGCAGGGTCTCGTACTCCGCGACCGATTCGGCGGTCGCTGGGTTGGTGGCTCGAATCGGCATCCGGTCCTCGAACGTGTCGGCTGTGTTGCTGAACAGTAACAGGCTCCCGACGGCTCTGGGCGGCCGATCATGAACGTTCCATCATACGTTGCTCAGGATCGGCTCACGGGTCCGGCGCCAGTTTGCAGGTATAGGGCTGAATAGCGGAGGAGTCCAATGGCAATCCAATCGGTGATGGTGTCGGTCGACGGGTCTCGTTTCAGTGAGGTGGCGGTTCCCGTAGCTCGGCGGCTGGCAAAGTCCGCCCGGGCATCCCTAACGGTGGTCATGGCGCACGAGGCGGCCGCGGTTCCTGCTCCGGTCGGAGCCGGTTACTCGGGCGATCCCGACGGTCAGGCCGTACGCGTCAGGGAAAAGACCTATCTGGCGGAACTTGCGCTGGCCAACGCGCACGCGGGCGGGGTACCGGTCGGGTTTCGCCTGATCGAGGGGGTGCCCGGGGCGGCATTGATTGCCGAGATGGAGTTGTCGCGTCCGGACCTGGTCGTCATGTCGACGCACGGACGCGGCGCGATGGGCCGACTCTGGTTTGGCAGTGTCGCGGATTACGTCATCAGACACGCGGGGCGGCCGATTCTCCTGCTTCCCGGGGCGGTCGACGACATCGCGGATTGTTCGTTCCGCCGTGGTCTCGTGCTGCTGGACCGGACGGCAGCTGCCGAGGCCGTGCTCGAGCCGGTGGCGGGATTTGCGGCCTTGCACCAGTCGCACCTGACGCTCATGCACGTCCTGGAGCCTGCTTCGGACGCGTTAGGCACCCTGGCCGGCTGGTCGGGGTCGGACCGGGACCCGAACGTGAGCATCGAGTATCGTGAGGCGCAGCGCTATCTCGATGGCCTTGCCGATCAACTGCGGGCCCAGGGGGTCCAGGTTGCGACACGCGTGGTGGTCGGTATGGGAGTCGCGCCCACCATTCTGCAGCAGATCGAAACATGCGGGCATGATTTCGTGGCCATGACGACGCACGGCGGGAGCGGGATGACGGCCCCCTTGCTGGGGACGGTGGCCGACAAGGTCATCCGCGGCGCGGAGCGACCGCTGTTCCTGGTTCGACCGGCCTCGATGGGCTGAGCGCAAACGGCGCCCCCGGGGACGTGAAGTCCTCGGGGCGCCGTCCTCGACCGCCTCGATCACTCGCCCGGGTGGTAGGTTCGCTGAGTGTGTCCGACCAGCTGATTGGGATAGAAGTACACCTCTCTCAACGCCCCCGTACTGTACCGCTCGGCCTGATCCTTGAAATGCGGTGAACTCGGATGACCGCTCTGGCCCCCGGCCGTGATGGCGCGAGCCCGGACGCTGTCGCCGAACTCGACGGCGGCTACGAAGCTATTGCCGCTCGTCCCGTACCATTTCTTGGTTCCGGGATAGGCCCGCGCGCCAAAGACGGCCAGCGATCCCCAGCGTCCCGACGTGAACCCGACCGGCAGGCTCGGCCCGGCATCGTCGAACGGGTGGACGATGTCGCCGGTGATGCGTTGGAACCGGTTGATGTCGCCCCAGGGAGTCTTCCAGGTGCCGAAGTCGGCGGTCAGCTTGTCGGATGCGGCGGCCAGCGCCTCCAGGCGAACTTGCGGACTGGTCCGGCGAGCCATGTACTCATAGACCGAGAGATTGCCACGGTCGGTGACGTCGCGCACTCGTTGCCACAACTCTTCACCCCAGAACACGGCGAGCGACGTCGGAACGGATGCCACGTCCCACTGGCGGTTCCAGCTGCGCAGCGAGTCGAGTTGCTCCGTCAGGCGCGCCTTGAGCGGATCGGCGGCCGGCGTCTGGTCGGCTGCGCTGAGCAGGGCGGGGATCAGGTCGTCGAACGCCGGCATCGAGCGGTTGTAGGCAATGGCAATCAAGGTATCGAGCGTGATGCCCTGCCGGCCGGTCAGCTGGCGAACTGCGTTGATGCCCCGGGGGTTTTCCGGGAACGTCTCCATGTAGGCCGGGAAGCGCTCGCGCCTCGGGCTGTCGGGGCCGGCGGCGGAGTAGGGCCAGTTGTTGGTGTTGTAGACCCAGCCGATCGGCGGGTTGAACACGTTAGGCGATTCGTCGATGCCGTGGATGCCCTGCCACTCTGTGGCTGGAGTGCTGCCGTCCACCGGCCGCGACCAGTCGAACTTGGGGTCGCGCTTGGGAACGAAGTTGGCGTGAAAGTACGCGATGTTGCCGTCGGCGTCCGCATAGAGGGTATTGTTGGATGAGTTGGTGTGCAACTCCATCGTCTGGCGGAACTCCTGCAAGCTCTTCGCCTTGGTCCGGCTGTACGACTGGCTGAGGGCTTTGACCGGTTCCTCCATCAGTTTCACGGCAATCCACTTGCCATCCTGCTGGCGGACGACCGCGCCGTGATGCGTGCGGTGGACCGTGAAGCTCCGTTGTTCCATGCCCGTGGACGTTTTGTACGGAATGGTGATGGTACGGCTCACCACGGGTCGGTCTTCGTTCTCGTATCGGTAGGTGTGTCCATCGGCGGTCGGCGTGACGGTCAGGAGATACTCGTCGATGTTGTCGACGCCGCTCGAGGTATGCATCCATCCGGCCCGGTCGTTGAATCCCTGGTAGACGAAGAACTGCCCCCAGGTCACCGCGCCATAGGCGTTGAGACCTTCCTCGCTGGTGACGTGGACCTCCGCCCGGAAAAAGAACGAGGTGTGAGGGTTGATCAGCAGCATCGATTTGCCCGACGCCGTGTTCTTGGGCGCGATGGCAATGCCGTTCGATCCGCGCGGCTCGTTGTCCGGCGGCGCGATCGTCTGGTGCGCTGAAGCGACTCGGGCCGGCCGTCCGCCGTAGAACGTCTCGAGTTCGCGCAGCGACACCCGCTCGATGTCACCTCCGATGCTGCCTTCACTGAAGGTCAGGGCCATCCACGGCTCGAACCGGGTGATGACGCGCGGTGTCACCTCGGGGTGTTTGTGCAGGTAGTAATTGAGCCCATCGGCAAAGGCGTCCATCAGCGACTTGAGCCACTCGGGGCTCGCCGCGTACTTGGCGCGCATGCTGTCGGGGTCGATGAACAGCTTCATCCGGAGGTCGCGGTAGATCTCCGTTTCTCCCTCCGCTTCCGCCAGCCGGCCCATCGAATTGAGGTAGTTGGTCTCGACCCGGTTGAAGTCGTCTTCGGCCTGGGCATACATCAGACCGAAGACGGCATCGGCGTCGGTCTTGGCCGAGATGTGTGGAATGCCCCAGTCGTCGCGGATGATGGTGACGTTGCGGGCCCGCGCTTCCCAGCGGGCGACGTCGGGATTCGCCGGCGTCTCGGGTGCACAGGCGGCAAGGGCCGCCGCGATGATCAAGCCTGAGTATCGGAAAGGAACGGACATGGCAGCGGGGCGCCGGGCGCGGAAAGAGGGCAGGTTGTCTGAGCGGAGACTGAAAGATCACCCGCCCCCTGGCCTCGGGCCAGGGGGCGGGATCGGGCAGGAGTCAGCGTGCTGCCGGTACGGGCGGGAGGCGCGGATGAAAAGCGCGATCACGGATGGCAATCTGTCCCTGGCGGGCGTAGTCGATTGCTTCACCAAGGATGCGCGCGGCTTCCTGCGGTGCGTGGAATCCCATCGAGTTCTCTGCCTCGATGAAGTCGAGATAGAACTGGGCTCGCCGTTGCAGGCTCCGCGCGGTGCTCAGTTCGGCGTCGGGACGTCCCGCGGTCCGGGCGGCAGAGAGATCCCCGATCAGGCCGACCAGCGCATCCATGGCCTGGTCCCGCAGGCGATAGGTGTTCTCCTGGATCAGTTCGGCCCGGGCTTTGAGTTCATCCGCGGCTACCGGATGACAGGTCTGGCATGCGTTGCTCACATTGAGCAGCGGACTGCGAATATGGTGGTCGGTCACCTTGAGCGCGCCGACCCGTTGATACGGCATATGGCAGTCGGCGCAGGTCACGCCTGACCTGGCATGAACACCCTGGTTCCACATCTCGAATTCGGGATGTTGCGCCTTCAGGACCTCGGCGCCCGTCTCTGCGTGGACCCAATCTCGAAATGCTACGCTGTCGTAGTAGGCGTAGATCTGATCGACTTTGAGTCCCTTGGACCACGGATAGGTAAGACGCTTCTCCGAGCCTTTGAAGTAGTACTCCACGTGGCACTGGCCGCAGACGAAGGCGCGCTTTTCCTGGCGGGTGGCATCCCGGTTCACGTCATAGTCGGGCACGCCCTGGGAGGCCTTGTATGCTCTGAGCCCTTCGATGAATCCGGGCCGAGTGACCCGCAGTTCCATTGTGCCTGGCGTGTGACAGTCGATGCACGCCACCGGATGCGTCACCTTGGTGCGCGCTTCGGCGTACGGCATCTGGTTCATCAGCTCGAAGCCGCGGGTCAGGTCGCCGT
The DNA here is from genome assembly GCA_037189525.1 of Gemmatimonadales bacterium. Lineage (GTDB taxonomy): Bacteria > Gemmatimonadota > Gemmatimonadetes > Gemmatimonadales > GWC2-71-9 > SHZU01. The sequence goes on along the minus strand of JBBCJC010000001.1, from coordinate 744,773 downwards.
TGCCGAGACGCATGTAGGGCAGATACACCGAGGCATGACAATGCATGCACGTGCCCGGCTGGCCGACGGCCTGGCGCTCGGTGAACGTCTGATCGTCCAGCATGTAGGCATGCCCGCGTTCTTCCCGGAAATCACGGGAAAAGGCGTAGCCCGCCCACATGGTGCGCAGCCGAGGATCCTCATCGAGACGCGACTGCGCAACGACCGATCGGGGGTCCGCGGAAGTCGGCGTGCGCGGCATCGCCTCGCTGCCTCCGAACCGGGTTCGCTCCTGATCCACCGTCCGCCGGTAGCTGTCGTACTGATGCGGGAAATTGCGTCCCCAAACCTCGGGCGCCTCCGTGGTGTCGGTAATCTCCACGACCTGGAAGAACGGGGCGCGCGCTTCCTGCTTACGCTCGACGATGTTGACGAGCAGGGCGAGCACGGCCACCGTCGTCAATGCAGCTGCGAGCCCTACCAGCAGCAGACGGCGAGGGCGGTTGGGACGCTCAGTCATCAATTCTCCTCCGGCAGTGCGTGTACGATCATCGTCGATGCCCGACCGATTGGTGGCACGAAAGGCAGCTGACCGATCCGTCGTTATTCGCCAGGATAGCATGAACCATCGGTTCATGGCAATCACGACAACGTTGCTCGGCAATAGCGCGATTCGAAGCCTTGATCTGGATCGGCTCGTGAAAGATTCCGGACGTGAATGCCGTGGAGTGCCAGAACCCGTTACTCGCTTTGGTCACGTACTTCGCGATCATGCCGTCGGGTGTATGGCAATCGTTGCAGGTCGCCGCCTTGCGATGGCTGCCGGTGAGCCAGGCGGAGTATTGCGGCTCCATGATATGGCAGTTGGCGCATGCCGCGGGGTCGTTGGTCAGGTAGGATGCTCCTTTCCCGTAGGAAAAGGTGAACATCCCCACGCCGAGACCGATGCCGATGAGGGCAACGACGACGAGCAGGGTGGTTGAGCCGCGATGGTGAGGGGAGTCGCGCATCCGTCTCCGATGTCGAGAACGCGTCGTAGACTGCGGTGCCGTGACGCCACAAATTATCACGGCTCCGCATCAGGCGCATCCCCCGACGAGGTTCGGTCATCGCAAGGTTCGCTTGGTGCGGGATACCCCTTCGCCGGACTGCGGCCGAGCGAGGATAAATGAGGATATATTTGTCGGAATAGCCACCGAGTCGTAGCGTGATCGGACCTCCTTCAATTCCTCATCGATACAGGCGAATCATGCGAGTAACTCCTCGCGGCGGGATATTCGTTTTGACTGTACTGGCATTCGCGGTTGCTCCGATCGACGGGGCCCTCGCGCAGGCACGATCGGCGGCGGACAGCGGGTTGACCCTGTCGACGCCTCGGTCACTTCGCTTCACCACGGACGAGGGTACTTGGATCTCGGTCGACGTGTCGCCGGACGGCCGGACGCTGTTGTTCGATCTGCTGGGCGATCTCTACCGTATGCCGATCGAAGGCGGCAAAGCCAGGCAGATTACCAGCGGCGCGGGCTTCGACGCGATGCCCCGGTTCTCGCCCGACGGCAAGTCGATCGTCTTTGTCAGTGATCGGAGCGGAGCATCGAATGTCTGGATCGCGGACACCGCGGGGCGGAATCTCCGGCAGATCACGCGGACGGAAGGGTACCAGTACGACTACGTCTCACCGCGCTGGACGCTCGATGGGCGCGCCATCCTGGTGGCGCACAACAGCGGTCCCGCTCGTACGCCGCCGTTCATCCGCTTGCCGTCTGCGTACGACCTCTACCTGTTTCCGCTTTCGGGTGGGAGCGGACAGCGCCTGACGGGTGGTGCGCAGGGCGCGGGTACCGTCGAGGCGGCACGGGGCGCGTCGGGGTCCAGCTACCTGGGGGCGGCGTTCGCAGATTCCACCAGGATCTGGTACTCGACCTCCGGCACGAATGCGCAGCTGTTCACGCTCGATCTCCGCACCAATGAATCGATTCGCCGGACCAATCTGCGTGGCGGCGCGGTGCGCCCGGTGTTGAGCCCCGACGGCCGGTGGCTGGTCTACGGAACCCGGCGGGGTGACGGAACCGCGCTGCGTCTGCGGGACCTGACCACCGGAGACGAGCGCTGGCTGGTGCTCGATGCGCAGCGCGACCAGATGAGCTCGCGAGCCACCCGGGATCTGATGCCGGGCATGGCTTTTACGCCCGATAGCCGGTCGTTGATCGCGGCGTATCACGGCAAGGTCCGGCGGATTGCCGTTCCCACCGGTGAAGTCAGCACGATCCCCTTTTCGGCGGACGTCGATCAGCAGATTGCCGCGTCCTCGCAGTTCCAGTATGCGTTCAACGATTCGACGGTCGAGGTGCGCCAGATCCGGGTGCCTCGCCTCTCACCGGACGGCAAGCGTGTGGCCTTCATCGCGCTCGATCGGCTCTGGGTTGCGGACCTGCCGGCTTCGGGCGGCACCATTGCCGATGCCCGTCGCCTCACGACCGGAACGGTCAGCGAGTATGCTCCGGCCTGGACGCCGGACGGGCGCGCCATTGCCTACTCGACCTGGGACGACAGTACCGGCGGACACATCTATCGGGTCCCGGCCCAAGGCGGGCCCTCGACCCGGTTGACGACGGTCCCGGCGTTCTACGAAAAGCTGGTGTACTCACCCGACGGGTCGAAGTTGTTTTTCGTGACGATGTCTCGAGCCGATCGCTTCGAAGCCAGCGAGCTCGGTTTCAGTGAGCCGTCAGCCGCTTCGGCCGATCTGCGCTGGATTCCGGCCGCGGGTGGCGCTCCGACCACTGTCCGGCACATCGAGTATCTCTCTCGGCTGGTGCCTCCGTATTATGGCGTGCCGCATTTCGGGCCCGAGGCCGATCGCATCGTCCTGTATGAGAACAGCGATAATGGTCTCTACTCGATGCGGTTCGACGGAACCGATCGCCGGCTGCTGGCCCGGGCCGATCAGATCCCCTGGAACGCTTCGGGAACGGAACCGGCCGAAGACATCGTCTTGTCGCCTGGCGGACGCCACCTGGCCTTGCTGGGCGGACAGCAGGTGTTCGTCGCCGATGTGTCGCCGGTGGGCGCGGCGCCGACCTTCTCCCTCCGCGGCAAGGGAAGCGGTCCGCTACCGATCAAGCGGCTCACCGATATTGCAGGCAACTACATCAGCTGGAGCGCGGACGGTACCCGCCTGGTGCATGCGCTCGGTTCATCGCTCTTTCTCACCGATGTCTCGAATCTCGACGCTCCTGCGCGACGCCTGGACATCCGGATCACCGTGCCCAAGGACCGCCCGACCGGTGTCGCGGTGCTTCGTGGCGCCCGGATCATCACGATGCGAGGGGACGAGGTCATCGAAAACGGCGACCTGCTGGTGCGCGGCAACCGAATTGCCGCCGTCGGACCGCAGGGCAGTTTCGCGATCCCGGCCGGCGCGCATGTCGTCGACGTGGCCGGCAAGACGATCGTCCCAGGGTATGTCGACACCCACGCGCACATGTTCGGCATGGGCTGGGGCCTACATCGCACCGAGTCGTGGCAGTACTATGCCAACCTGGCGTACGGCGTGACCACGACGCGGGATCCGCAGACCGGCGCGCTCGATGTCCTCGACTATTCCGACCGGGTCGAGAGCGGTGACATGATCGGTCCGCGGATCTTCAGCACCGGCCGAGGCTTCTTCGTCAACGAGACGTTCAACACGCTGGACGATGTCCGCAACGTGCTGCGTCGCAATTCAGACTACTTCAAGACCGAGACGATCAAGGCCTACGCTCTGGGCGACCGGCGCCGCCGGCAATGGGTGGCGCAGGTGTCTCAGGAACTGCGTCTGTCTCCCACCAACGAGGGGGACGCCGACTTCACGGTCCAGCTGACCCGGATGCTGGACGGCTACGCCGGTGAGGAGCACACCTTCCCGGTATATCCGCTCTTCAAGGACGTGATCAAGCTTGCCGCGCAGAGCCAGACCACGTATACCCCGGTGTTGATGATCGCCTACGGGACGGGCGGGGTGCAGGAGTATTTCACGTCCCGCTACGATATTCGCGGCGAGGCCAAGGTGCGCCGGTTCTGGCCCCAGGCATATCTGGAACAGCGCGCCGCCTCGAGCCAGTGGCGGCCCGATGAAATGTATGGATTCAGGAAGATGGCCCAGGATGCCGCGGCCATCGCTCGAGCCGGAGGACGGGTGGCGGTAGGCTCGCACGGCAATATGCAGGGCATCGGCTACCACTTCGAGATGTGGGGATTGGCGATGGGAGGTATGACTCCGCTCGAGGTGCTGCGTTCCGCCACCGTCGTCGGCGCGCAGGCCATCGGTCACCTTGCCGATCTCGGCTCGCTCGAGCCCGGCAAGCTCGCCGATCTCCAAGTGCTCGACGGCAATCCTTTGGCGGACATCCGCCAGACCAACACGATCCGGCTGATCATGAAGAACGGCCGGATTTATCAGTCCGACTCGTTGGACGAAGTCTGGCCTCGGCAGCGGTCCTTGCCGACCACGCAGTGGTGGATGGCGCCCGAGCGTCGCTGAGTCGAGGACTCAGAAATAAACGAAGCCGGGCAGCGATGCCCGGCTTCGTCATATCCTGAGGTACCGACGAATCTCAGTGAACGCGATTGATGAATGAATCGCCGGTGATCATCCGGACCACTCGGCCGCCTTCCTCGACGAACCGGACCACTTCGCCCACGGGCCCGCCACCGGTTGCGGCCACGAAACGGAACTGGTCGTTACCGATTGGCTCCAGGACGGTCGGGTTGTCGACGTTCGGCCCGTACGGATTGATGATGACGAGACGTTCGTTGAGCTGGACCACCTGCGACACGTTGCCGCGGTTCTGGTACAGGCCCACGAACCTGGACCACGAGGGGTCCCAGGCAAAGTTGCGGGGCGGCGGCGCGGTGGCCTTGGCAACCGCCTCACCGACTGTACGCATCAACTGGCGCGCAATGTCGCTCGGGTTCGAGTCGTTGGTATTGGTGAGCACGACCACGCCGACTTTGGAGTCCAGCTGGATCAGCGTCTGCGTGGTGTAGCCCGGATAGCCGCCACCGTGCCCGACATAGACCTTATCCCCCACTCGATTGACGGCAAAACCGACGCCGGTGCCCGAGGTCCAGTTCGTTTCGAGCATCCGAACCCGATGCATTTCGCGCAAGGATGCGGTGCTCAGGATCCGGTCAGCCCCGCGCGGGCCGCGTCGGAACTGCGCCGAGACGAAGCGAGCCATATCCTCGACCGTCGAGGTGATGCCGGTTGCCGCGGGCATGCCCCGCGAATCGATGAACGGCGTCGTGACGCGCGATCCGTCGGGGAGCCGCGGGCCGTAGCCCGTCGCCAGGCCGGCCACATTCTTGTCGACGCTGGACGAGGTCATGCCTAACGGATCGAACACGTTCTGCTGGATGTAGTCGGCCCAGCTCTGCCCGGTAATCGCTTCGACGACGTACCCCGCCACCGCATACGCCAGGTTGGAGTACTTCCACCGGGTTTCCGGTGGAAAGGCCGCCTGCCGATCACCGATCAGGGCACGAACCTGGTCGATCGTGGGGAAATCGAACGTGGTCCAGTGGTCCCCCGCTTCCCTGGGCAGGCCGGAGCTGTGGGTCAGCAGCTCTTCGATCATAATGGGCGGATCGTCCGGTTCGGCCGGCTTGACCTTGAACCAGGGCAGATACTTCACGACCGGGTCGTCGAGCTGCAGCTTGCCTTGTTCGCGAAGCTGCATGATCGCGGTTGCCGCGAACAGCTTGCTGTGCGAGGCCATCCGGAACTTGGTATCCCGCCTCATCGGACGCTTCGCGGCGACATCCGCATGCCCGAACCCGGCAGACCAGATCAATTCCTGATCGGCAATGACCCCGACCGCGATACCCGGTAGGCCTCGGGAGACGACCTGACCATCCATCCAGGCCGAGAACAGGCGCTGTGCAGCGAGAACGTCGGGATGGTTTGCAGCAGAGGATTGGGCTCGGAGGGGGGCCATCCAGGCCAGCAGGATGGCCCCGGCGACCGTCGCGATAGCTGCGAATGGTCGCCGGAGGCCGCGGCGCATCAGGAACGCGCTGCGGCGAGGTCCTTCACCGCCTGGGAGAGGAGGCGGACTTTGGCGGCATCGCGCGAGCCGCCGGCTTCGCCGTCGAGCTGCGATGCGAGGCCATTGAGGCCCTCACGCCGGGCGGAACCCGAGGCCCGTTCTGCCGTGCTGAGCGCCTGACGGACCGCCGCAATCCGATCGTTCGACAAGCCGCGCGACCGTTCGAGCTGGTCGACATAGGCCCGAGTCAGCGCAAAGCTCGGCGGCCAGACGAACTTGGGCTGGCTCTGCGGATTCAGATACTCGAGCTTGACCGTGTTGGCGGCGTCGATCTCGTTCTGCGAAATGAAGCCGCTCGGCACCAGCTCGAAGATGTCGAGCCCGCGCGCGATTTCCGAGTTGACGATCAGGCCGTTGTACCAGTAAACCGACCAGGAGCCGCCGTTGCCCATCCGGGTGGAGTCGACCGGTCCGCGATCGTGATAGGCGATCTCGACCGGGTTCTTGGGGTCGGTCCAGTCGAAGATCAGAATGCCGCCCTGATACCAGCCCTGGACCATCACGTCGCGACCGGGAATCGGGATCAGCGAGCCGTTGTGGGCCACGCAGTTTTCCTGCTCGGTCTGCTCGGCGGGCAGCTTGAAGTAGCTCTGGAACTGCATCTGCCCGTTCTGGATCGTGAAGATCGCGTTGGCGCCCCACTCCGGCTTGTCGATGGCCCGGCACTTGGGAGCCCCACCGCCGCCCCACTCGTCGGTGAAGAGGACTTTGCTGCCGTCGTTGCTGAAGGTCGCCGAGTGCCAGTAGGCAAAGTTCGAGTCGGCCACGGCGCTGAGGCGCCGCGGATTGGCTGGATCGCTGATGTCCAGCAGCATGCCGTAACCTTCGCACGCGCCGCCGGCCAGGTTGATCTCGGGATAGACGGTGATATCGTGGCACTGCGTCGGTCCCGTTTCGCGGCGGGCCGGTGCGTTGCCCAGCATGCGGGCCAGAATGCCCGGCAGCGCGCTACGCAGCGCCGCGCTGTCCGCGGCGGTCGGGGTACCGGTGCCGCTCCGCGCCTTGACGATGCTGTCGAGCATCGGGCTCGTCATCCGGGGCGGCAGCGGCATCTCCTGGCCCATGACGTTGGCGATGAACTGCCCCCGCGCCCGCGCAGCCGCGAGTTCGCCGGGAATGGCGGCATGGCGGGGCGGCGCATTCAGCCCCTCGAAGATCCGGGGCGAGCTCACGATCGCCGCCTTGGACGGATCGGCGAGCGGCACCTTGATGACTTCGATCCGGAAGAGCGCGGTGTTGGCGTCGACATCCGGCATGGCGTCACTGCAACCCGGCAACTCCGCCGCCGGCCGCACCGGCGCCGAGCCGGAGACGTAGACGTAGATGTTGTTCGGGTCATTGGGGTGCGCCAGCACCGTATGCGTGTGCGAGCCGCGGCAGGTCTGCACGTTCGCGATATTCTTGGGATTCTTGATATCGGTGATGTCGAAGATCCGGATGCCGCGCAGCCGGTGATGGCTGACTGCTTCCCGGACGCCCTCGTCGCTGCAGTCGAGACGCCCGGTGTAGCCCTCGCCGGACACGAAGAGGAGATTCTTGTAAATCGAGACGTCGCTCTGCGAAGCGGGGCAGTAGATGGCCGAGGCCAGACCCGGCTTGTTGGGCGTGGAGAGATCCCAGATTTGCCAGCCGTTGTAGTTACCCTGGATTGCGTACTTGCCGGTAAAAGCGAGGTCCGAGTTGGTGCTCCCGACAAACCGTGTGGATGACGGGGTGTTGGACACCAATCGGAGATTCCAGATCGCTTCGCCGGCGTCGGTCAGTCCGGCCCGCAGTCCAATCCGCGGATCGGGAGTCGGCTTGGCCGTCGAAAGCGCGGCTGGTGCCGGCGTGCTGCCACCATAGCTCGACGAGCCGGAGGCACATCCGAGAGAGAGAAGCCCGGCGGCCAGCGACAGGGCCAGACCGGGGTGACGAGTACGATGCACAGCTACCATGACAGATTCCTCGAGGGGGAGAGCAGAGTACGGACGCGACGGCATCACGGCGCCTGTCCTTCGATCACGAGTGCGACGAGCATTTTTTCCATGCGGGCAATTTCCGTGACCTGGTCGACGTTGATGTCGGCGGCCAGGCGGAACACGGTTTCATCCTGTCCGGCGCCATTGGTCGCGAACAGTTGCTCGACCATGGTCACGGCGCCGCGATGATGCTGGATCATGTACTTGAGGAAGAGGCGATCGAACTCGGTGCCGCGCGCCCGGTTCAGCTGGTCGAGCTCCTCCTGGGTGAGCATGCCCGGCATGGCGCCGTGATGCGCGGCATGGTCGCCGTGTTGCGGGATGCCCTTGCTGTCGACCTGCGGAGCCGGTTGGTGGCGATCGACCAGCCAGCGCTGCATTATGGCAATCTCATCCCGCTGCGCGTTGATGATCCGTTCGGCCAGGCGCCGGATGCCGGGGCTGGACTCGTGGGTTGGTGCCCAGTGGGCAATCTGGAGCGCCTGCGCATGATGGCCGATCATCGCCGACATGAAATGGATGTCGGCTTCGGTGTAGGGATGCTGGGCACTGTCGGCGCGGGCTCTCGCGATATGGGTATTCGCGTGGCCGGCGTGCGCGTCCGGCGCCGGGGTCGGAACCGTCTCGACCGGCGGGCTGCCGCCGCACGCGGCGGCCAGCAGCGCGACCAGGGCCGGAGCGGTCGAGCGAAGTGATGAAAATGAGGCCATTCGGTCTCCTGCATTTCGGGCGGGCAGACCCATCGGGGTCGCCCGCAGGTTAGCCCCGTAGAATACATAGTATTGCCCGGGTCGGGCCACGGTAAGACGTCCGGACAAAATTTCAGACGATTCGAGGTGACGAGAGGGTCGTCAGGATCGGGCGGATGGTGTCCAAGGCGGGGGTAAAGAGGGAGGGCTGCTCCGGGTCGGCAAAGACGGCCGCAAAGTCGTCCGGCGACAGCGCCCGAGCCAGCCGGGCCGCGTACTGCTCGCGCAGCAGCCGGAGATAGTGGTCGATGTCGTAGTCGCGCTGTTCGGGCCGGTCCCCGCTGCCATCCCGGTCGGGGGCCAGCCGGGCCCCGCCGTGGCGAACCCGGTAGATCCGGACCCGTTCGCCCCGCCGCCACGTTGTCCTTCCGCTGGCCAGGAGCGCTTCGTAGGGCAGTTCTTTTCGCCCGTCCCGGGTTTCCCGATATTGGTCCGGGGTTTTGGTGAGGCGAACCAGAGAGGCCACCTGGCTGGTGGGCAGCTCGCGGCGGCGAAGCGCAGCCACGGCATCGAGATACGCCTGGCGAACCCCGGGAATGTCCCCGGTGAGCAGCGCACCGATGGCCTGACGGAGAAAGCTGTCGGCAAAGGGCTCGTTGCGACTGGAGCGAAACGCGACGCCACGCAGCGTCAGTCGGCCGGTATGTTCGAGCAGCGCGTAATTCTTCGGTTCGTGCGAGAGCATGGCGGCATAGCGGCCGTCGAACTCCAACTGGACCAGCGCCGGCAGCAGTGCCGCGACTTCGCCCACCACTCGGCGTTCGTCCGCCTCGGTCCAGCTGTCGGGAACGGCGAAGTACACCCCGTCCGTATCGGCTTCCAGCAGCGTCACACCGCGATCGGCCAGTTCTCGGCACATCAGGGCCAGGGTCTCGCGTCCGCGCCGGGTGACCTCGTTGGCGGCGTGGACATCGGCAAACCGGGTCAGGTCGCCGCCCGCCGCGAGATAGCCGTAAGCGGTGTTGACGACCAGTTTCATGGCCGCGGACACGGCTTCGTGGGTATACCGCTCGGAGGAACCGGCTGGCGCTGCCCGCGCAGCCGCCTTGGCCGCGAGACGCTGCTCCACCAGCCGGTCGACCAGTGAGACCAGGACTCCCAGGTGATCCCGGTTCGGCCCGATCCGATAGGCGCGCATCAGGGATGGATACAGGCTGGCCACGTCGGCCTTGACGACCCGGTGCGCGACCCCGGTGGCAAAGAGGTAGAGCGCCGCTCCACTGTGCGGGGTACCGTCACCCGGCTGGTGGGCCGGAAGCGCCGTTCCCGACCGCAGGTAGGCGCGAACCAGGAGCGGGTCGATCACCCCGGTTGCTGCGCCGGCATCGGCCAGACGTTCGTATCGTCTCGGGGCCATCCGGGCCAGCGCGAACGCCGCGCCTCCCAGCATCCGGGCCAGAGCGGCCACCTCGGTGACGTCGGACCCCGCATAGCGACGTACCCGGTCGGGATCAGTCCGAAAAACCTGATAGATCTCCGCCCCGGGAATCAGTTCCCGATCCGGCTCGGCGATGCCCAGGTGGCGTGCGACGGCTTTGAGGCCGTGACCCGGAAAATCGCGGGTGGCGAAGTCGTGCCGGCGTACCGCATCGAGGGTATCGATCAGTTCCCGCCCCGGCACGATCAGGCGAACCGTGCGGCCGTCGGCCCCGCGATCACCGCGCCGCGCGGCGCGCGGTCGAAGACCTCCACGCCCGATCCGGCCCAGCGAGAGAGTCACGCCGAGCCGGCGTGCTCGGCGGTCGAGGAAGGGGAGGTCGAAGCCGTGGAGATTGTGGTTCTCGATCACGTCGGGATCAGCCGCCTGAATCATGCCCACCAGGCGGCTGAGCAGGTCGGCTTCCGCTGCGTCGTCATCGCCGTCGGCTTCGAGGATATGGGTCGTTCCGGCCGGGTCGCGCACCGCGATCATGAAGATGCGGTGGCGATTTGGGTCGAGGCCGGTCGTCTCGAGGTCGAACTGGAGCCGATGCAGCGCATCGAAGGACAGGTCGCGGAAATAGGTGCGACCGGTGGCGGTGAGATACTGGTCCTCGGGCGAAAGGGCGAGATAAGAATTTCGGTCGAGACTGCGCAGGTGGCTGATGCTTCGGCCGAGGCGGGCGCTGGCCCCGCGGAGCAGAGCGGTAGTAAGGATCTCGCCTTTCGGGGCGGACACCTGGAAGCGGAGCGCGCCCGGTCCGTTCAACTCGCGCCAGGTAACCAGCGCCGTTGACCCTTCCGGGCCGAGATCGGTACCCAAATGTTCGAGGTCGTCGAGGCGGTCGATGAGGAGCCAGGGCCGGAACCGGGTTTCTTCGCGCACCAGCACGCCGGTTGCGGGGATTCGCCGCCAAATCGTCGCCCGACCATCCGATTGCGCCCAGACGGAGACGATGCCGGGAGTCGGATCCCAGCCCCAAAGCCATTCGTCTTCGATCAGCGGCAAGGTATCCGTCGACAGGATCAGGTTCGAAGCGGTGCGTCAGCCGATGCGAAATCTAGCCGACTAGACAGCGCCTCGAAGGCGTCGCGAGGCCCATTCGGCCAGCAGCGCCACGAGGGCCACGGCGCCGAGCCACCAGTCGAGACGCTTGGGTGGAGTAGGGAGCGCGGGGCCGCTCCCGGCTGGATCGGTCTCGGGAGGGCCGAAGGTGGCCGTCATCCGCGCTAGCGGCGCGTCATGTAGCACCGGCCAGTTGGTATGCGTTTCGTGATCAGAGCGATGGGCGACGCTGCGCACCAGGGCGGACCACCAGCCGCGGTGGGCTTCGACGGAACCGTCGGGGCCGGTCATCCGCCAACGCCAGGTGTCGTGGTAACCGGCCTGAATCACCTGACCGAGTCCGATCCGATGCGCAGCCACCGCGATCGCGGCGCCCCGGGTCTCGAGGGGTGTTGCGAGGGCGCCGAGCCGCGTAATCGGCGTCAGGGGCAAAGCGCGCCGAGGGTCCCGGCGATCGATCTCCAGGCTGCTCGAAACGAGTTTCTGGCCGGCGATTCCAACCCGAAGCGGCGCCAGCGCCGGGACCGCCGCAGCCTCGGCGCTCAGGACCAGGCCGCCTCCTTGACGGACGAACCGGCCGATCTGAGTGGCGTATCCAGCTGCGGTCTGATCGAGTGCGACGACGGCCCCGACGCGCGCCGTGTCGAGGGTGCCAGGAGTGCCCTGCCGGCTCTCATCCTCCGGACCGATGGCAATACGCGCATCGACGCCCCAGCCGCGCTCCTCCAGAGCGGCAATCACGAACTTGGTTTCCCAGGATGCCCGGCCGAACACCACCACGCGGCGAGTGGCTGGCGCGTCGCTGGGGTGGACGACGGCGTGCTGCGGGCCGATCGATCCGGTCAGCGCGCCTACCGGGGCATCGACATCGATGCTGGCGCCTCCACCCGCGCTCGGCACACTGTCGATCGGTCCCAGGCTGTCGGCGAGATGGACCATCCGGTCCGACGGCGCCGCGACGGCAATACGGTAACCTCCAGCCGGATCGCCCAGCGGCTCCGCGCTGAGCGCCGTTGCGACGAGCCGAGGACTACCCCAGCGGACCGGTGCGCGGGTAGCAGCCAGCCAATCGCGGCGGATCGGGTCGAGGGCCGTGTCGCTCACCAGGGTGATCGGATCAGGTCCGATGTCGTGCCGGCTCAGCAGCGTGGTTAAGTCACCCGCCTCGACTCGGCGATCGGCGATCGGCCGGCCCGGTCCTGTGCGCAGCGACAGGATGGCGGCGCCCGCCAACGCGGCATAGGCCACCAGGCGCATCGCGCGCTCGAACACGATTCCGCGGTCAGCGGGTGAGGGCATAGACCACCAGGTTGACCCCGAAGCGGGTGTTGTCCACCGAGAGGAAGCGCTTGTTGTCCGGGTGATAACTCCATTCCGAGCTGTAATCTTTGTTGCTGTAGAGCACCCGGATCCGATCGCCGTCGAGCGATGCCAAGAGGTGCTCGTGGATCAGGTTGTCACCCCAGCCGTTCAACTCGTGGCTCGTGGTGGGAGGCCCGTCCGGGAAGGTAAAGAAGGCGGAGTAGAGCGCGTGATCATTGGGCAGCTGGCGGAGCGGCCGGCCGGTGACCAGCGCCAGTTCTTCGGTGGCCGTTTTGTGGAACTGCCCGTCGATGTCGTGATTGTGGTCGTCGACGAATAGCAGTCCGCCCCGATCCAGGTAGGTCCGCAGCATGGCGCGCTCGGCCGTCGTGAAGCGGACCGGTAGGTGTCCCGTCAAGAACGTGAGGGGATAGCGGAGCAGGTCACGGCTGGCCAGGGGAACCACCACCGCGCCGGGGTTCACCTCGATGCTGGTGTACCGGGCCACGGCATCGATCACGTTGGGACCGACCAACGGCGCCGAGTCCCAGTCGCCCGACTCGTACTGGGCCGTGGCGAAGGTAAAGGGCGTCATGGCGCGGTACTCCAGCGCCGGAGTCCCGAGCGGACCGTCGTCGGCTGGCCGATGGCGCGGCGGGCTCGTGCCAGGGCCGCGGTGGCATCACGATCGGTGCGCAGTGTATCGATCGCCTGCGCCAGCGGGGCCGCGATCCGAGGATGGTCGGTGAGCAACTCGGCGCGGAGCAGGAGCAGCGAGTCGATGGCCGCGTCCCGGTTTTGGCCCAGCAGGTCGAGTGCCCGGTCGAACCGCTCCGCAATGCGTTTCACAGCGGGATCGAGCGATGGCTGCGGCGTGCGCGGCCCCGGCGCGATGCCGTCCCGCTTGCCGACCAGGCGGACTTTGGCCACGTCCACGACGACGGGCCTGGTGCGGCCGCGCAGGTAAATCCTGTCCGCCAGCCGGGCACGCTGGATCGCATCGAGGGCGGCGTACATATGGGGCAGCGCCGCCCGGGGTTCGCCCTGGTTGAGTTCCCGGGTCGCATCCCACATGGCGTGATAGGCTTCGAGCAGGGGACGGTTGACCGCGATGACCGGCGATTCCCCCGCGGCAAAGTCGAGTGATTCACCGGTGGCGTGCCGATTGGCGGCTTCCGCGGCTCGGAGCAGTTCCTCGGGCGTCATGGCACTGTGATCGTGGCCGTCGTCATGCGAATGCTCGCCGGTCTCGCCCAGATCTTCGAGGCGCGCAAAGACCAGATCGCCGATCTGGCGGCGCAGGCTGGTCTGATCCCGACCGATCCGGGCCGATTCGGTCACCACCGCGGACCGGGCCAATCGAGGCCGCTTCTTCTCGAGAGCTTCGGTCAGCAGAATCAGCATCCGCTGGCTCAGCAGGTTGGCGAGCGGCTCGGGTGGCGGCAGGACTTCGATGTCGAGCGAATCATCCTGCCGGTTCGCGGCGATTCGGATGGTGCGCGGATCGGAACCGGCGATACCAGGCCCCGGACTGGTGTTACCGTCGCGCGCGACGGCGCGGAGCAGCACGATGTCGCCGGGGGACAATGTCAGGGAGTCGAGCGAGAGCGCCAGCGACCGCGTGGCCGTCCTGGCGCTCCCCGCGGCAGCGCGATCCAGGGTGACGGTGCGGAACTCAAAGTTTTCTCCGTCGCCCCGGCTGACGATCAGTTCCCACCACGTCTCGGCCAGCCCGAAATCGTCGTGGAACGACGCAGTAAGCGGTAGCGTTCCGGTTGCTCGGCTGAGCAGGGTATCGCGCTCCGGCAGGTCGAGCCGGACCACGGGCAGCGAATCCGCCCTGGGCTCCAGCAGAATGAGCCGTTCCCGAGCGCTGGTCCGTACTCGGACGACGGCCGGTGCGCTCGGCATGGTCAGATCGGCACGCCAGCCGGATGCTTCCGTTGCTACCGCGAGTGAGCGGTTGTCGAGTTGGATGCTGATCTCGTTGGCCGGCGCTGATCCGTCGATCCGAATTCGGCTGCCCGTGACGCCTGCTACGCGGATGGGGTCGGGCAGGCGCTCGGCCGGCAGGCGGGTATGGGGCGGCGGGGTGAGGGTGACGGTTAGGCGAATCGCCGAATCGCCGGGCTTCGGCTCCGCGGTGCCCGTGAGTACCACGCCGCTGCCAGGCCGTCGTGCTCCCAGGCGTGTCATCCCGATGGTGGCGATGATGGCGGCGCCGGCGATGACGAGCGGAACGAGTGCGAGCCGGGAAGCCGCTCGGTACGCAGTTCGTTCGAACGCAACCGGCGCCACTTTGTGCTCGAGCGCCGAGCGGGCAGACTCCGTGGCGGGGTCGATCGCGGTGATCAGCGCGTACTGGAGTTCGGGATGGCGCTCTTCCAGCCATAGTGCGACACGATCAGCCTCGAACACCGCGCGTCGTCGCCAGAGCGACATCGCGAGAACGGCTGTCGCCACGATGGCGGCCCACGGCCGCGAACCGAGGACGAGCCAGACCGGTATCGCGAAGGCTGCCGTCCAAAGGACCGCGCCCGCAACGCTGCCAACGATCAGCGCTCGCTGGGATCGGAGCAGGCGGGCGAGTACGGTCATGCCGGCCGCCTGCGCAACAGTTGTTCGGCGATCAGAGCCGCCACGGCCAGGCCCAGCAACCATGGCACGGTCCGTTCCTGTACCGGCAGTGCAGGCAGGTTCGCAGCCGGCCACGCCGTTTGGGTGTTTCCCTGCATCAGCGCGATCGCCGCCGAGTCGATGGGTTCGGCATCCCGCCGCCCGCCGCAGGGCGCCAGGAGATCGCGCACCAGATCGCGGGTTGTCTGGCGCAACGCCAAATCACCGGCGGGATCGATGGGAATCTCGACGCGCCGAATACAACCGTTCCCGAACGGTTGATCGGCCGCAGCCGCGATGCCGTCTACCCACCAGGCTCTGGCCGTCCCTTCGAGATTGCGGCTGCTTCGCAGGAACGCGGCCACCAGCACCGTGCGATCCGTTGCCACGGCGCCGACTGTATCTCCGCCGACCGCCGGCGATGCGGGCCAATGGATCAGCAGGCGCGACGTCGTGCCTGCGTCGGCGACCCAGGCCGAGTCCGCGGCACCGAGGGCGGCTGTGCGTACCAGCCTGACGGGAGCCGTGTCGCTCGTCGACCAGCCGCTCAGGGCAAGGGTACTGCGGAGCGGGTCATCGTCGTCGGCGTACAGCGCGACCATTCGCGGGCGGGCAGGGGGGAGAACCGGTTCGACCGGTACCCAGGTGATTCCGGCGGGCCAGGTAGCGCGTACTGCCACCGTCGCCGCGTCGAACGACTCGCGAGCCAGGGGCGAGACGATGACCAAGCTGACGCTGTCGGTTTCGCTGCGGAGCGATCGCGCCTCTCGGATGGCGGCGATCAGTCCGGCCGAGAGGGAGCTGAAGCGGATCGACCGGTCATGATCGCGGGCCAGCGTTTGGACGGCGGCCTCGACCCGGGCGCTGTCGGCGGCGCGTGAGGTGTCGATCAGGATGATCTGTGTCAGCGGGCGTCGGGCTCGCGAAAAGCCTGGCTGCGCAAAAGCGAGTGTCGCCGCCAGGATCGCGAGCAGCCGCAAACCGAGCACTGCGCGATCGCTGAGGGCCACACTTCGGCTCACCAGCCGGTTCGGTGTTTCGGGAATGAACCGCGCGGTCGGGAGCGGTTGCGGCGACGGGTCCCGTTTGGTCAGCAGATGGAGTGCGCTGATGACCGCGGCCGCAACGGCTCCCGCCAGCAGCCACCACGGAGCCGTGAAGCTCATGCCGCAACGATTCGGCGCACCGCGTGATCGGGTGCTTCGCTGGTGTCGATGACGAGATACTGCGCACCGAGTTCTCGCCAACGCGTAGCGACGGCGGCCCGCCAGGCGGCAAATGCAGTGTGGTAGGCTGAACGGCCCGGACTATCCAGGGTGCGGATGGTCGACGGGTCTTCGGGGTCGACGACCCGCGGCGC
Source organism: Gemmatimonadales bacterium (assembly GCA_037189525.1). Classification (GTDB taxonomy): domain Bacteria; phylum Gemmatimonadota; class Gemmatimonadetes; order Gemmatimonadales; family GWC2-71-9; genus SHZU01. The sequence continues at coordinate 728,232 of JBBCJC010000001.1, read as the reverse complement.
CTCTGGAGGGTCGAGCTCTTCGGTTGCTACGATATGCGCCACGACCAGGTCGACCGCCTGGCGGCGCCACTGGTTCGCCATTCGGTATAGCGCGCTATCGTCGCTCAGGAGGTCGGAAATCACGACGAGCCGACCGGTCGCTGGGAATCCGGACAACCAGCGTCCCAGGTCGGTCGTCCCGCCGGGAGAGATCCCGTCGAGGGTCCGGATCACCTCGGGCAGCAGGCTGCGACGAGTCCGAAACGGCAGCTGCGCATTGGTGGGTCCGCCGACGACCAGACCGACCGGGTCACCGGCGGCATGAGCCAGACTCGCGAGACCGATCGCAATGGCTGCGGCCTGGCGCCATTTTGCGTGGCCGGGTTCGGGAAACGCCATCGATGCCGACGCGTCGACGGCAATCAGAGTCGGGAGGACCGCATGTTCGTCGGTGATGCGCAGGTAGGCGCGGTCGGTTCGGGCCAGGAGCTTCCAGTCGAGCCGGCGGGGGTCGTCGCCCTGCCGGTAGGCGCGGTACTCGGTCAGCTCGATGTCGGTGCCGCGCCGGCGCGACGGATGTTGTCCGGCGCTCGGTGCGCGCGACCGGGCCCGACTCGGCCACCGGAGGCCGCGCAGCGCGTCGAGGAGCGGACCATAGCCGTGCTGTGGCGGGGCGTGGCCGTTCGCCACCATCGGTGGATCGGTCGAGGGGGCGTTCGACGCTCTCCGCACGGTACGGTGCGCTAGGCGCGGATACCGCTCGCCGGCGGGGTCACCGTCTCGAGCACTTCGGCAATCAGCCGCTCGGCCGACACGCCTTCGGCATCCGCGGCGAAGTTGGGCAGGACCCGGTGTCGCAGGACCGGCAGGGCAACCCGGCGGATGTCGTCCGGTGTTACCGCGAGACGCCCATCGAGCAGCGCGTGGGCCTTGGCGCCGAGAATCAGAGCCTGGCCTGCGCGCGGGCCGGCGCCCCAGCGCACGAAGCGTTTGACGCCGGCCGGCGCCTGGGCCTGATCGGGCCGGGTTGCGCGCACCAGTGCCGCGGCATAACGGAGGACCGGTTCGGCGGCGGGAATTTCGCGGACCAGTTGCTGCAGGGCCAGCACGTCGGAAGCGTCCAGGACCGGTTCGATCGGAGCGGCAGCTGCCCCGGTCGTGTTGCGGAGGATGGCAACCTCGTCGTCTTCCGACGGATAGCCGATCCGGATATCGAATAGGAACCGGTCGAGCTGAGCTTCCGGCAGCGGATAGGTTCCTTCCTGCTCGATCGGATTCTGAGTGGCCAGCACGAAAAACGGTTCCGGCAAGGGCATCGACTCGCCGTTGGCCGTGACGCGGTGTTCCTGCATCGCTTCGAGGAGCGCCGCCTGAGTGCGCGGCGGGGTTCGATTGATCTCGTCGGCCAGGATGATATTGGCAAAGACCGGTCCCCGAACGAATCGGAAGCCCCGGATGCCGGTGGCCGAGTCCTCCTCCATGATCTCGGTGCCGGTGATGTCGCTCGGCACGAGGTCGGGGGTGAACTGGATCCGGCGGAATTCGAGCCGCATGGCTTCGGCAACGGATCGGACGATCAGGGTCTTGGCCAGGCCGGGAACGCCGACCAGGAGGGCGTGTCCGCCGGCCAGAATGGCCAGGAGCAGGTGGTCGACCACGTCGTCCTGGCCGACGATACGGCGTCCGACTGCCGCCCGAAGGCGTCCGACGGAGGCGATCAGGGATTCTCGTCCGGTGGCGGACGGCTGGGTGGTCGGCACGGTGTTGGTCAAGGGGTCGAAGTATACATGGTGGATGGTCGCGATCCATGGTATCGGGAGCCGTTGGTCGGGTTATGGCTACGGGCGGCTCCGATCTCGTTCGCGGGCGACAACATTCGGGGCCCGATTCGCGTATCTTGCTGAGATGGACCTGATGGACCGGTCCTCCAGGCGCGCTCGCCTCCTGCGCTTGGGTCAACTCCTTCATTCGATGAGGTTGCCGTGTCCCCGAGTCGCCGGGAATTTCTCCGAACCACTTCTGCCGCGGCGGCTGCCGGCCTGGCGCTCGGGATTACCGGGCGTGCCGACGCGGCCGAACTGTCGAGCAGGCTGATTGCACCCTCGCCGGGCGATGCGGTGCTGAACGATCTGCTGTTGCGGGCGCTCGATGCCGCAAAATCGGCTGGTGCGCAGTATGCCGATGCGCGGATCAGCCTCAATCGGACCCAGAACATCTTCACCCGCGAGAACCGGGTGGCGGGCCTTTCGGATAACGAAACGTTCGGTATCGGCGTCCGGGTCCTGGTCGAGGGCGCCTGGGGCTTTGTGGCTACCAGCAACCTCGAGCCGGATTCGGTTGCGCGGGTGGCGCGTCAGGCGGTCGCGCAGGCCAAGGCCAATCGCGCGCCGGGGCAACGTCCCGTCGTGCTTGCGCCGGCCCCCGGGAATCAGCGGGGCACCTGGCGGAGTGAGGCCAAGGTCGACCCGTTTACCATCCCGATCGAAGACAAAGTCCAGCTGCTGCTTTCGGTCAACGCCATCGCACTCAAGAATCCCCAGGCGCGTTTCGTCAACTCGAGCATGTTCTTCCTCAAAGATGAGAAGAGCTATGCGAATACCGAGGGGACGCTGGTGTCGCAGACCATCATCCGGTCGCAGCCGTCCGTGACCGTGACAGCGGTATCGAAAGATTTCACGGATTTTCAGTCGCGCCAGAGCAACGACATCGCGCCGATGGGCCGCGGCTATGAGCATGTCACCGAGAACAAGCTCGAGGAAAATGTGGTGCGCTGGGCCGACGAAGCCGTTCAGAAGCTTTCGGCCAAGCCGGTCGAAGTGGGCCGCTACGATCTGGTGCTGCATCCCAACCATCTCTGGCTCACCATCCACGAATCGATTGCGCATCCGACCGAGCTCGACCGGGCCATGGGCTATGAGGCGAACTATGCCGGAACCAGCTTCGTATTTCCGCCGGATAAGGTGCTTGGTTCGCTCAAGTTCGGTTCCCCGCTCCTGAACGTGCGCGGCGACCGGTCGCAGCCCGGGTCGCTGGCCGCCTGCGGCTGGGACGACGACGGAGTGCAGCCCGACGAGTTCGACGTCATCAAGGACGGGATCTTCGTCGACTATCAGACCACTCGGGAACAGGCGCTCTGGCTCGATTCGTACTATAAGAAAGCCGGCAAGCCGACGCGCTCGCATGGCTGCTCGTATGCGCAGTCGTGGTCCGACGTTCAGTTCCAGCGGATGCCGAACATCTCGCTTTTACCGGGAGATAAAGACCTGGGCTGGAACGACCTGATCTCGGCGACCGATCGCGGCATTGCCATCATCGGCGATGGATCTTTCTCGATCGATCAGCAGCGGTTCAATGCGCAGTTCGGTGGGCAGCTCTTCTATGAAATCCGCGGCGGCAAAATCGTGGGCATGCTGAAGGATGTGGCGTACCAGATCCGGACCCCGGATTTCTGGGCCAACCTCGACATGCTGGGCGGACCCAAGAGCTACGAACTTGGCGGGGCGTTCAACGACGGTAAAGGACAGCCGTCCCAGTCCAATGCGGTGAGCCACGGCTGCGTGCCGACGCGCCACCGCCAGATCAACGTCATCAATACCGGGAGGCAGGCATGAGCCGGGCATCGCAGGATCAGCCGCGGGTCATGTCGCGCGCCGAAGCGGAAGCATTGGCCAAACGCGTCCTGGCCTTTGCGACGGCGACGGAAACCCGGGTCTCGATCGTCAACGGCGTGCGCGGCAACACCCGCTTTGCCGTCAACCAGGTGTCCACCGCGGGCGACAACGCCGACACCACGATCGTGGTGCGCAGCGTCGTCGGCAAAAAGGTCGGATCGGCCACCACCAATCGGGTCGACGATGCCGGTCTCAAGGCGGTGGTCGAGTCATCCGAGCGGCTGGCGAAGTTGTCGCCGGACGATGTCGAGCTGATGCCTGAGCTCGGGCCGCAGCAGTACCGCGAAGGTTTGGGATGGAGCGATCGCACCGCGGCGCTCGACCCGGCAGGTCGCGCAGCAGGCGTTCGACTGATCACGGATCAGGCCAAGTCGGCCGGCCTGGTCAGCACCGGATACCTCGAGACCAGGGCCACCGCGCAGGCCATTGCCAATTCCAAAGGGCTGTTCGCCTACACCCGTGATACCAGCGTCGCACTCACGACCACGGTGCGCAACGAAGAAGGAACCGGCTCCGGATGGGCCGGCAGCACCTCGAGCGATTGGGGTGAGATCGAACCCGCCGCGCTCGGTGCGCGCGCGGTCGACAAGGCGCGGCGCTCGACGCCCGCCTCTGCCATCGAGCCGGGCCGCTACACCGTCATTCTCGAACCCACCGCGGTCGGCAACCTGGTGCAGCTCATTCTCGGCGCGACCAGCGCGCGCAACGCCGATGAGGGCCGGAGCTTCTTCACCAAGCAGGGTGGCGGCAACAAGATCGGCAGCAAGGTGATCGACGAGCGGGTCTCGCTGGTCAGCGATCCGTTCGATCGGCAAACGCCGGGAAGTCCCTTTACCGGAGATGGCCTGCCCACCGACCGCGTGGTCTGGATCGAGAACGGGGTGGTGCGGAATCTCAACTATGATCGGTACTGGGCCGAAAAGCAGGGCAAGCAGCCGACCGGCGTGTCGGGCGGCGGCTTCGGCTTCAGCGGCGTGCTCAAGATGTCGGGCGGGAACGAGACGCTGGAGTCGATGATTGCCGGATGCCAGCGGGGCTTGCTGGTCACCCGCTTCTGGTACATCCGGCCGGTCGATCCGCGCACCATCCTCTACACCGGCCTGACGCGAGACGGAACCTTCCTGATCGAAAACGGCAAGATCACGCGCGCGGTGCGCAACCTGCGCTTCAACGAGTCGCCCATCTTCATGCTCAACAACATCGAGGCCATGGGCGCCCCGGTGCGGGTTTCGTCGAGTGAAAGCGGTAGCCCCGGCAGCAGTGTCGTGGTGCCCCCGCTCCGAGTGCGCGACTTCAACTTCACGTCGCTTTCCGAAGCGGTCTGAGCCGAACGTTAGGCGCGCAACACGACGGGCCGGGAACGGATGACGTTCCCGGCCCGTCGTCGTTCGTATGGTGCAGGCTCAGGTATCGTGAGGCCAGCGGGCCGAGAGCCGAAGGCGGGCAATGCCTTCGCCGGTCGACACCAGTTCTCCCAGGTCGGCGGCGAAATCGCCGAGCAAGGCGTGCTCGGTCGGCACCGCGATGCGAAGCAGGGTGTCGTCGGCTCCCAGATCGCCCGGGCGTTCGACGGACCGGATCTCGACGAGAACGGCGGCGCGACGGGCTCGGCCGTATTCCACGATCGTCGCCGTGAGGCGTTCGCCGTCGGCGCCGGGGTCCGGCGCGAACACGACGCGGTCGACCCGGTGGCCGGCAAAGTCACGCAGGGCGTCGGCAAATGCTGCCAGCTGGGCAGGGGCGGTGCGGATCCGGCCATGTCCCGACCAGGATTGCCACGACAGGGCGACGTCGGCCTCGGAGAGTTCCGGCGCCGCGGGGTCGATCGCCACGACGAACTGATCGTGGATCGGCGCCGGCGGCTCGGTCTCGACATCCGGTGCGTCGTGCCGATAGGGTGACAGGAAGGCGAGCAACGCCTCGGTCAGGTCGGCGGCGGTGCCGGCCGTCTCGCCGTTGTGGATCCGCTCCGCCCCGCGTTCGAACCAGGGATCGGGCGCGAACCCGTCCCGGGCCAGATGGTGGATCGCATCGACCGCGACTTCAGGCCGCAGGTGGCTGTCGCTCAACCGGTCGTGGAGGTACGACACCGCAATCCGCCCGGCGGCCGGAAGATCGGCTCCCCAGCTCAACTGCCCAAGCATGTTGAGAATGCGGGAGGTCGGCTGATTCTCCGCGAGCGAGAGCTCGGAGAGCAGGATCGAGCCGTCCTCCGGATCATCGCCGAGTTCTCGTGCAGCCCACTCGATGGCGTCGGCCTCGGAAAGGAACCCGCGAACGATCCCTTCACGGAGGGCAGCAGCGGTATTGGAGAGAGTGCGATCCATGTCTGGGAAGATAGCGGCCAGATCGAAATGTGGTCGGTTCAGGCTCAAATCCCAGCTTCGACAATGCTTGCACCTCCCTGGCTTTGGGTTAAGATGACTTAGAATCGAGCATCGGACGGCCCTGCGCCGGTGTCTGGTTGTGCCCGTTCGATTCGGACCGTGCGGGCCATCCGCTCGGTGACATTCGATTCGTCCGATCGGGAGTGCCCGCGCTCCGCTATTCGACGTCCGACCCCGGCCGATGAGCCGATTGCGGCGGACTTTGCGCGAATAGAAAGACTCGTTGCTCGGCCAAATAGCTCGAGGCCGCCGCTCGCCGTTCCATTCCCAGAACGACACTTGGGTCCGGACTCCCGTCCCACGCTACGAGGTTCGTATGTCTCTACACAGTTTGCGTTGCCAGACGGCGTTGTCGTCACTGCTGATTCTCGCGGCCTGCGGCGGCGACGGACCGGTCAACCCTCCTCCGCCCCCGCCGCCTCCGGCAGTGACGGTCACGATCTCGCCCAACACCGCGACCGTGGGCGCCGGCGGAACTGAGCAGTTCACGGCGACCGTGACCAACGCCACCAATACCTCCGTGACCTGGACGACGTCGGCGGGCACCATCCAGGCCAACGGCGCCACGGCCACGCTCACTGCACCCGTCGCGGGCGGTACCGTCACCGTGACGGCTACCAGCGCGCAGGATGCCACGAAGACGGGAACGGCGTCGGTGACAGTAACGCCCGTGGTCGTGACCGTGACACCGGCGGAGATCGAGCTGGATCGCCTTGGAAGCCAGAATTTGACGGCGACCGTGACGGGCACGGGGCAGACCGGTGTCACCTGGAACGCCAGCTGCGGTACCGTCACCGGGACGGGCGGCGCCGTCGGCTACACAGCGCCGGCCGAGGCTGGAACCTGCACGGTGACTGTCACCAGCACGCTCGACAACACCAAGACCGCAACGGCGACCGTGACGGTACGCCCCGATTGGGTCGTGTCGGCCGGAGATGACGTCGACGACGGCGCCTGCACGCCTGCCCATTGCTCGTTGCGGGAGGCGATCCTGGCCATCAATCAGGCGCTGCCCGCGCCGCCGATCGGGGCCCGGGTGCGATCGAGTGCTGCGGCGGAGGTCGGCGGTAGGATTCGCTTGTCCAGCGTGCCTGGCGGCGTCATCACCCTCACGTCTGCGCTGCCGTCACTCGCGCGGCACATAGCGATTCAGGGCCCCGGAGCCAACGAGTTGCGGATCGATGCCGATGCATCGGCCGGATCGCCGCGGCGTGTGTTCCGGATCACGGACGGCGCCATCGTCAGCATTTCCGGCTTGCGGATTACCGGCGGGGTCTCGAGCGGCGGGGGCGGGATTCTGGTGGACGGCGCTTCGGAGCTGGTACTCACCGATGCCGTGGTCGACGACAATGAAGTGACCGCGGGCGGTGGAGGCGGGATTCTCGTCCAGGACAACAGCCGGGCGTCGCTCGACGGCGTGGAGATTCGGAACAACCGGGCCTCGGGCGCGAACACCCCGGGCGGCGGACTTTCCGTAACAAGCGGGTCCACCGTCACCATGCGGGGTGGTAGCGTGGCGGACAACCGGGTCGCCGCCGGATGGGGTGGTGGCATCCGGGTGCTGAACGGCACTCTGACCCTGACAGATGTCGCCGTGGATGGCAATCAGACGACCGGCAACAGCGGAGGTGGTCTCTTTGCCGAGGGGATGGGTGCTCTAGTGGTCACGGGCGGCAGTTTCGCCAACAATGAAACCAGTTCCGAGGGCGGTGGCCTGCGAATCAACGGCCGGGCCATGACCACTTCTCTGACCAATACGACGATCGCGGGCAACCGGGCATTTCGCGGAGCGGGACTGACCGTGTCGAACGATGCGGCCGCTACGCTCTCGGGCACGCCGTCCCTGACACTGACCAACGTCACGGTGCGGGAGAACATCGCAACCGGGCGGGGCGGCGGTCTCTTTACCTGGGGGTCCGCTGAAGTGGCCTTCTCGGGCGGGGCCATCACCGAAAATCGCAGTCAGGGCGATTTCGGCGGCGGAGGAATTTTCCTGCAGAATACCTCCGTCGTTCGCGCGGAAGGTACGCAGATCACCAAGAACCAGACGGTGGGTGCAAACCTGAACGGCGGTGGGATCTACGCGAGTGGCGGCACGCAACTGCATCTCGAGGATGTCTCCGTTTCCGAGAACGAGACGTCGGCGGGATGGGGCGGGGGGATCTACGCGTTTACCAACACGATGACACTCGAGAACGTTGCGGTCAAAGCCAATCGCGCGGTCACGGCCGGTGCCGGCGGTGGAATGGTGGTGCTCGACGGCGGGACGCTGACGGTGACGGGCGGAACGTTCGAGGGCAATGAAGCGCTTGTGGGTGCGGGCGGCGGCATTTTCAGTCGGGCAATGACGGTTTCGATGACGGGAACCGAGATTGCCGACAACTCTGCCTTCATTCAGGGTGGCGGCGTTCAATTCCTCGGCGCCAATGTCGTGACCCTGGTTGACGTGACGATCCGCGGCAACCGCGTGACCGGTACCGGTGGTACCAACGGTCTTGGCGGCGGCCTCGGTCTCTTCGATACCGGAGAGGTCACGGCAACCAATCTTGCCGTCACGGATAACACGGCGTCGATTTCGGCGGGTGGGATCTGGGTCGGCGGGTCTGCGCGGCTCGATATCGCCCGAGGCACGATTGCGCGTAACGAGGCGCAGAGCGCATCCGGAGTGGGTGGGGGCCTCGTCAAAGCCGCGTCGTCGGTGGTCAACCTTTCCGATCTCTCGATCCTCAACAACACATCAGCCAATCAGGGCGGCGGGTTGCAACTCACGGGGACGGGATCGGTCTCGATCGACCGGAGCACGGTTGCCAACAACACGGCGACCAACAGCGGCGGTGGGATAACGTCCGGGACGAACGTGACGGTCAGTGCTTCGACCGTTTCGGGCAACACCTCTGGTGCCATTGGCGGCGGAATCTTCTCGTCCTCGTCGGCGATGAGCCTGATCGTCAACTCGACGCTCTCCGGGAATACTGCGGCCGTCGGCGGCGGGATCGGGCTGACTGGCCCCGCCACGCTGCAGAACGTGTCCATCGTCGGCAATACGGCGACCGATCTGGGCGGCGGCGTAACGGCTGCCGTGGTCGGGGCCGCCGCCGGATCCCCGACCCTCACGAACGTGTTGCTGGTCGGTAATCTCCAGGGCGGAGCTGCCGCCAACTGCGCGACGGGCGGTGGAGCATCGACGATCATTTCGAACGGCGGCAACCTCAGCGCCGATGCGACCTGCACGCCGTTCCTGGGCGGCGCCGGTAACCAGAATGACGTTGCCGCCCCGGGCGTCGACGCCGAGCTGGCCGACAACGGTGGGGCGACGCGGACGCACGCTTTGCAGCAGGGAAGTCCGGCGATCGACGCAGGCAACGCCGGTTTCTGTCCCGGCCCGGATCAGCGTGGATTTCTGCGCCAGGGCGTCTGCGACGTGGGTGCCTTCGAGTTCGGCGCCACCGCCAGCTCGGCACGGATCCAGCGGGCAGTTCGCCCGGCGGCAACGGCAGCGCGGCGACCGGTTTCACGGGCGAACTCTGCCGTGCCGCCGACGCTCACGGGCAACGGCGCCGGTCGCGTCGATGGCCCCGCCGTGATTCGCTAGGAACGAGGTCGGCTCCACGACAGACCAAGCTGGAGGCGGCTGACCCTGGCGTCGTTGTCCAAAGGGTACCCGCCGCCTACGGTGGCCTTTCCGCCGGATGGCGGTCCCTGCACACCGACCGTGGCGCCGAGTTCGATCACGATCGAACGGGTGGACCACGGACGCCAGGATGCCTCGATGCCGGCTTCGAGTCGCGCCAGCGTCCGGGTGTCCTGCACATCATATCCCGATGTGAGATTGTTCGAGCGCACTCGCGCATGCATCAGCGAGAGTGACCCCAGCGTACCGAGCGTGAATGAGGACAGCCTGAGGAGTGACCAGATCAACTCGGCGGATGCCGCCGTCGAGGACGATTCGTCGTGCAGGGGTGCGGATTCGCAAGACAGGGGGAACGGACACAACTGGCCGGTTCGATCTGCTGATCCTCGGAGATGATCTACCCCCAGGCGGAAGCGTAGCGGGCTCGTGCCGAGCGGCACGGCAAGTGTCAATCCGCCGCCGAGCATGCTTCGCATCATCTGGTGGTCGACGTCGGCTGCGATGGCGCGGAGCCCGATCGCTTGCGCCGTGGCGTTGGAAGGTGCGAAGCAAACAATCGATGTGACCCACATCACAATACCTGCGCGGATGCGCGGCGACACGAGGTTCTCCTGCCGTCTATAGTCGCGCAGAATAAAGCGCTGGCCGGCTCTCCGATAGCCCGTCGCGATCGTTCCATGAGGTAAATCGCAGCGGCAGGAGGCGGCGTACCCCCGCGCCGTCACCGGTTGGCAGAGGCCCCGACGATGAAAAGGCGGGCGGCAGGCAAGCTGCTTGGGGTGTCAGGTGCTCCCTAGTTCGCGATACCAGGCCTGGAACGCGACCTCGATGAAACGCGGGCTGAAGAGCAGCCACTCGCCGAGTGACTCCGGCACCCGATAATCTTTGGCAGCATCTGCGACTGGCAGGCCTCGAGTATGCGCGGCGCGGGCGGCCCGCTCCACCTCGTCGAGCATGCTCAGGTAGCGATCGACGTCAGACACCGTACTCATGCCACCGTGACCAGGTACGTATCGGGTCGCCTGGCCGGCGCGAATCGACCGGACCGCTTGGGCCAGTACCGAGGGTCTCGCATCCACATAATTCGGGAACATCGCGTTCCAGACCAGGTCACCGCAGAAGACCACGTCGTCCACCGTGACGGTGACGTCGCTCGCCGTGTGGCCCGTATACGGCGTGATAATGACAGTGCGCCCGCCCAGGTCGAGTGTCGAGGCGGCGGCGGGATCGACGGTTTCGGCGCCGGACAGGGCGCGCGTCCGGGCCTCATCGGCCGGGGCATTTCGTTCCCGTGCCTGGTCCGCGGTGGCGCGAGTGGCGTGGATGGTGACGGGTGCGGTGGCGCCGTCGCCGTAGCCTGCGACGCCGTTGACGTGATCGGCGTGATAGTGGCTCAGCACCACGTGCGTCGGTCGCATGCCGGTGAGCGCAACCGCCTGGTCCGCAAGCCACTTGGCGCCCGCCGGCATCATGAAGCCCTCGACGGCCAGGACTCCGTTCCGCCCGGCGATGAGGCCACCGTTGGAGAGGGTGGTGCGATCGCCGGAGAGCGGGGTGGAGATGAGCGCCCAGACGCCCGGCGCCACCGCCTCCAGCCGGCCAAAGGGTTCCTGGGCAACGACCGGACCCGCCGGACGACGGGCCCAGGTGGCGCGGGCCGCGGGCGGGAGAAGCGTGGCTGCGAACGCCAGATGCGCAGCGCAGGAGCCGGTGTGACGCAGGAACTCGCGGCGCGACGTCGTCATGGTGCTCCTCCCCAATTTCGAGATCAGAACTCGATCAGCTCCACCATCCGGTCGGTGATCTCGTCCACCTGCGGCAATGTCGCGTTCATCAGCGCCACGTTGTACGGCGTCGGGATGTCCGGAATGGCCATCCGGTGGATCGGTGCGTCGAGCGACAGGAACGCCTGTTCCGCCACCACCGCGCTCACTTCGGCGCCGAACCCGGCGGTCATGGTGTCCTCGTGGACGATCAGGCAGCGGCGGGTCCGCTTGACCGAGGCCAGCACCGCTTCGCGATCCCACGGCGCAATGGTGCGAAGGTCGAGCACATGGACGGCGTAGCCCGACTGCTTGGCGGCAGCTTCGCAACGCTCCACCATGGCGCCCCAGGTCACGCAGGTCAGTTTGTCTCCATCGACGACCGTGCGCGCCTTACCGAACGGAATCGCGAAGTCGTTGCCGGGGTACGGGCGCCGAGCCCAGGTGCCGTCGAGCAGGGCGCGGTGCTCGAAGAAGATGGTCGGGTCGTTGCTGCGCATCGCCGTTCGAATCAGGCCTACGGCATCTTCGGCGTTCGACGGCACTGCAACCTGCCAACCCGTCGCATGAGCAAAGACCACCTCACCACAGACGCTGTGCCACGGGTCGCCGCACTTTGGTGCGTAGCCGCCGGGCATCCGGACCACGATCGGCGCGGCCCAGCGGTTGTTGGTGCGCCAGCGAATCGTGCCGCAGTTGTTGAGCTGCTCGGTAGCGGGGTCGGCGTACTTCCGGAACTGGATCTCCGGCACTGGCATCAACCCGGCCAGCGCCATCCCGACCGCGCGGCCGATGATTCCTTCCTCCGACAAGCTCGTATCGAAGACGCGCTGGTCGCCAAACGCATCCTGCAGACCGAGCGTAGCCGCATGAACGCCACCCTTGGGCCCGACATCTTCGCCGAACAGCAGCAGCTTGGGGTTGGTGGCGAGTTCATGCTCGAGCGCGCGGCGGATGGCCGTGAGCATGTTGATTCGCGGGCCTTCCGGTGCCGGCGTTTCCGTCGTCTCCGGGAACCGATGGCCCGAGGGCGCCAGACCGCCCCGCGCCTGCAGATCGGGGGTCCCGTCGTCGTTCAGCTCGGCAAACCGGTGCCGAGTGATATTCTCACCGGTCGGTTCGGGGCGGGCCAGGGCAGCCGCCAGGCCGGACTCGACGTCGCGAGTGGCCTGCGCTTCGATGTCTGCCAGCTCCGCTTCGGTTAGGACCCCGGCGGCCAGGAAGGCGCGCAGTTTGGGCAGCGGATCATTCGCGCGTTCGTGGTCGAGCAGGTCGCCGGGCTTGTAGGCTTGGGTGTCCTGACCCGAATGCCCTGACAGGCGCGGTACGGTGAGCCGCACCATCGCGGGGCCGTTGCCTTCGCGCACGTACCGGGTGGCCTCGTCGAACAACTGTGCCGTCTGCGCAGCGTCGGTGCCGTCGCCCTGCGTAATCCGGAGGTTCTTGAATGAGGCCAGATTCTCCGCGATGTTGGCGCCCGGCGTCTGAAACCGGGATGGAACCGAGATGCCGTAGCCGTTGTCCTCGATGTAGAACAGGACCGGCAAATTGAGCGTCGTCGCAATGGTCAGCGCCGACCAGAAGCCGCTGGTGGCAACACTGGAGTCGCCGCCTAGGACGCAGCCGATGGCGCCGGCATACGATGCGTCACCCAGCACATCCCGATGATAGGTGATGGCCTGGGCCCACCCGATCAGCGGGGTGTACTGCGAGCCGACGTCACCCGCCATCGGCAGGACGACCGGACCAGGCACGCTCGGGAGATTGCAGACCACGCCGATATCGCGGCCGTTGCTGAACCCTCCCGACTTGCCCATCGGACCGGCGAACGCGTCGTCGATCGAAAGACCCAGAGCCAACAGCAGCGGCCGAGAGCGGTAGTACGCGCTGGCGGCATCCTGCGGGTGATCGAGATACTGGGCGAGAATGGTCTGCGCCACGTCATGGCCACGCGCCGTGAACTGATAGGCGACCTTCTTCTCGGGGACGAGCTTGGTTTCCTCGGTTTCGTCGAGCTGTCGGGACACCAGCGTCAGATAGTAAACGCGCTTCCAATCGATCTGCTTGGTCATGATATCCTAGCGGGCCGTCCCCGGTGCTTCGGGGTTCGGCGAGAGGAGGTGAGGTTTCTCGGTGCGGTACGCGGTACCGCGAAACAATCCGACGACCGTGCCGTCGGCTTTGGTGACGTCGACCTGATGGTAGAGTATCCGCTTGCTGCGCGATACTTCGCGTGCGCTGGCCGTCAGGACATCACCCGGGTGCACTGCGGCGGGATAGCTCATCGAGGCGTCGATGCTGACCGCCACATTGCCCTGGGTGTTGCAGGCAAAGGCAAAGGCGCTGTCGGCAAAAGCAAAGGTGACGCCGCCGTGGCAGACGCCGAATCCGTTCACCATCTCGTCGCGTACGACCATCCGTAGCACGGCTCGCTCCGGCGCGAGCTCGAGCAGTTCGATGCCCAGCCACCGGCTGAAACTGTCGCGCTCGGTCATCGCGGCAAAGATCGCTTCCGCCTGCTGCTGCGGGCTGGCTTGGGCGCTCATCCGTAGAAAGTCCGGCCCTCCGCCACCATCCGGCGGAGCAGCGGGCTCGCGCGATAGCGATCGTCGCCATACTCAGCGTGCAGCTGATCGAGGCGCTCGAGGACCCGGTCGAGCCCGATGTCGTCGGCCCAGCGGAGCAGGCCCTTGGGATAGTTGACGCCCTTGGTCATGGCCAGATCGAGGTCGTCCCGATTGGCCACTCGCCAGAAGAGCGCGTCGACGGCGGCGTTGATCAGCACGGCCAGGATGCGCGGGAAGATGGCGATGGCGAGATCGGTGTCGCGCGTCGGTTCGGGATTGACGGCGCCCGCGCGGTAGTCGAAGTGCCCGCGGCCGGTTTTTCTACCCAGCAACCGTCCGTCGACCAGTTGCTTCTGGGTCAGGAACGGGCGGTAACGCGGGTCGTATCCGAAGGCTTCGAACACCGATCGCGACACGGCGTAGTTCACGTCGTTGCCGATCAGGTCCATCAATTCGAAGGGACCCATTTTGAAGTGTCCGGCATCGCGCATGGCCCAGTCGATCGTGGCTTTGTCGGCAATGCCTTCTTCGAAGATGCGGAGCGCCTCACCGTAAAACGGACGGGCTACACGATTGACGATGAAGCCCGGCGTGTCCGAAGCAAGCACCGTGATTTTACCCCAGCTGTCGACCAGCGTGCGAACCGACTCCGTCACTGCCGGATCGGTGGCAACGCCTGGGACGATCTCGACCAGGGGTAGCACCGGCGCCGGGTTGAAGAAGTGGATCCCGATGACCCGTTCCGGATGCTCACACCCGGCCCCGATGGCCGTGACGGACAGCGATGAAGTATTGGTGCCGAGCACCGCATTCCGGGTCAGCACATTCTCCAGGTGGCGGAAGGTGGCCCGTTTGACCTCGAGGTCTTCGACGATCGCTTCGATCACCAGTCCGCAAGGGCCGAACGCGAGAAAATCGCCCGGCGCCAGAGTGTGATACTCGATCCGGCTGAGCAGCGCCTCTGCCGCCTCGGCGGAGAGACGGCCCTTCTCGACTTCGCGCCCGATGGTCTTGGCATGCGCGATCCTCGCTTTGTCGGCCGCACCGGCAAAGACGTCGGCTAGGATGACGCGATGGCCCGCCGCAGCCGCTACCTGCGCAATCCCGCTCCCCATCGTACCGGCGCCCAGCACACCGACGACGGTCTGTCGATCGATCACCATCGCTTACTTGCCTCCGAAGGCGGGTTTCCGCTTCTCACGGAAAGCGGCGACGCCCTCGGCGTGGTCGGCGCTGTTACCGGCAATGGTCTGATACTCGGCCTCGAGCGCCAACTGCTGCTCCAGCGTGTTGGTGGCCGACGCGTCGAGCAGGCGCTTGGTGAGCCCGATGGCGAGGGTCGGCATCGCGGCCAGGCGTTGAGCCAGCCCCCAGGCTTCGGCTTCCAGGTTGGCAAGTGGCACCGCCTTCAGGATCAGTCCCCAATCGGCTGCCTGCTTGGCGGGCAGCTTGTCGCCCAGCATCAGCAGCGCCGCGGCGCGTGCGTAACCGACTCGGCGGGGCAGGGTCCAGGTGCCGGCGGTGTCGGGAACCAGGCCGATGTTCACGAATGCCTGGATGAATGACGCCTCCTCGGCCGCGATCACGAAGTCGGCGGCCAGGGCCACGTTGGCGCCGGCCCCGGCTGCGACACCGTTCACGGCGGCCACGACCGGGATGTCGAGGGTCCGAAGTCCGCGCGCGACCGGATTCCAGTGCTTTTCGAGATGGGTGCCGTAGGGGCCTGCTGGAACCCCGCCACTGATGTCCTGCCCGGCGCAGAACCCTCGACCCGCGCCTGTCAGGTAGACGGCCCGAAGCGAGCGATCGGCCCGGATCTCATCCAGGACGGCGAGGAACCGCTCGAACATCGGGTTGTCGAAGCTGTTGAGAACGTCCGGTCGGTTGAGGGTCACGCGGGCGACCGCATCGCGGCGCTCGAGGAGGACGGAGTCCTGGCTCATCGGGGTCCTGATTCGTTGTGGGACGGCAAATGGACAACTCCGAAGTTTAGCACGAGCCCAGGATCTGAGGCACCTGAGCGGGCGCGACCCGGACGCAGCCCGCCCCAGTGGTTGCAGCGATTACGGCTCGGTCTCATCCGGGGTTGCGGACGGGATGAGGATCGGTTGATCGGTGCGCCTGACATTTGGGGCAAAACCGGTCCTTCGGCCGATAGTGCGTCGCTCGCCGTCCTAAACACTCTGCTATTGATCGTGTATATGTATTTGTATATACTCGAATGATCGTCGAATACGACCCCGACAAGTCCGAGCGGTGCCTCCAGAAGCGTGGCTTCGACTTCGGCTTCGCAGTCCGCATTTTTCTCGGGCCGACGGTCGAGTGGGAGTACCCGCGGGAATACGGCGAGGTACGGATGGTCGCCGTGGGTATGGTCGATGGTCGAGCGCTGACCGTGGTGTATACGGATCGCGACACAGCGCGGCGGATCATTTCTGCTCGCCTCAGTACACGCAAGGAGCGCACACTGTATGCACAAGGTTCGTAGGACGCGGGTCGGTCCAGGCTTGGGGCGGGTCGATCGCGCTCGACTCGATGCCATGACGGACGAGGAGATCGAGGCAGTGCGAGACCCGGATATTCCAGATGATATCGACTGGTCGACGGTCCGCCTCGTCGAGCCCACCAAAGCCATCTCGATCCGGCTGGCCCAGGACACCCTTGCCTGGTACAAGCAGCATGCGGGAAAGGGAGGGTATCAACGCCTCATGAAGCGCGTGCTCGAGGTCTATCGGGAGCAGGTGTCGAAGCGATAGGTAGCTATCGCACAGCCTCACGTCGTCCTAGTCCCCATCGGTGCAATGGGGTGAGTCACGCGGCGCGGCTATTTTCCTGTCATGTCACATGCCTTCGTCGTAGACGGCGTTCGGACGCCGATCGGATCTCTTGGTGGTGCCCTGTCGCCGGTTCGGGCCGACGACCTCGCTGCTCACACCATTCGGAGCCTGGTAGCTCGCCACCCCGGGCTCGACCCCACCCAAATCGCGGACGTCATTCTCGGTTGCGCCAACCAGGCCGGCGAGGACAACCGGAACGTGGCCCGGATGGCCGGGCTCCTGGCCGGGCTGCCGACGTCGGTACCGGGAGAAACGGTCAATCGGCTCTGCGCCTCCGGGCTCGGCGCGGTGGCCAATGCGGCGCGGGCCATCGCGGTGGGGGAGGGCGACCTCTATATCGCCGGCGGGGTTGAGCAGATGACCCGGGCTCCCTTCGTGCTCGGCAAAGCGGCTCGGCCCTTTGCCCGGGACATCGAGATATTCGACACCAGCCTGGGGTGGCGGTTCGTCAATCCCAAGATGAAGGAGGCCTACGGGGTCGACGCGATGGGCCAGACCGCCGAGAACCTGTTGGAGACCCGGTCCATCAGCCGGGAAGACCAGGACAAGTTCGCGCTCAGGTCGCAGCAGAATGCGGCGGCGGCGCGCTCGCGCGGACGGTTTGCCAAGGAAATCGTCGGAGTACCCATTCCCGCGGCGGGTAAGGGCAAGGAGCCGACCCTCTTCGAACACGATGAGTTCATCCGCCCGGATTCGACGCTCGAAGGGCTAGCGCGCCTCAAGCCGGCGTTCCGCACCGACGGGAAGGGGTCAGTCACGGCGGGCAACGCCTCCGGGCTCAATGACGGGGCCGCGGCGCTCCTGCTCGCCTCGGAGGCCGGAGCGGCCCGGGCCGGATTGATTCCCAAGGCCCGGATCGTGGCCACGGCGGTGGCCGGGGTCGAGCCCAGGATCATGGGGATCGGGCCGGTCTTTGCGATCCGGAAGCTGCTGGCGCGGACCGAACTCACGCTCGATCAAATGGATCTGATCGAAATCAACGAGGCCTTTGCTGCGCAGGTGCTCTCCTGTACCCGCGAGCTGGGCATTGCGGACGACGATCCGCGGCTCAATCCCAACGGCGGCGCAATCGCGCTGGGTCATCCGCTTGGTATGTCGGGTGCGCGGCTCGTACTTACCGCGGTTCGTGAACTGGAGGAGCGGAAGCTGCGCTATGCGCTGGTGGCGCTCTGTATCGGCGTCGGGCAGGGGATGGCGGCGATTCTGGAGCGGGTCTAACTTGGCAGGATAGGTTCAAGGCCGGCCTGACAGGTCGGCACCTCCTTCCCGAGAGGCAGAGCGTCGTCGTCCCCATGACCATTTACCGAGGCATCGTCACAGGGCTGGCTCTTGTGCTTGCTGGCCAGCCCCTCAGTGCGCAGTCCGACAGTACACCACCCGCCCCGTCGCGCGTGCCGACCGACCGGGTCACCGTTCCGAACCTCACCGAAGCCATTGGGGGACGCTTCGCCGGCGCGACGATGTTGCGACCCGATGGGCTCTCCAGTACGGGCGGCCTGTTGCGGATGCGGGGCTGGCGAAGCCTGCTGTTCTCCAACGATCCGGCGCTCGAGATCGATGGCGTGATCCTGCCCGTGCAGCCGGCTGCGGGGCTCGGCGGTACGCAGCTGTTGTTCGTCCCTCTGCTCGACCTGCTCGACCCCGATGAGATCGACCGCATCGAGGTCGAACCGGGCCTGACGACCGGGGTGGGGCGCGGCGCGGGGCTGGTCAACGGCGTGATCCGTGTGACCACCAGGCGCGGCAGTCCCGGTACGCGATTCTCGGCGGGATCAGAATGGGGTGCGAGCAGTACCCCGTTTGACTTCGGCTTGCCAAACTATTTCACGACCGCGGCGGGGGGCGGTCCGGGCGGCTGCCCGCTCATGTCGCAGGCGCTCCGTGCCTGCGAGCCCGGTCAGCTCCTGCTGCGAAACGGGGCGACTGATCCGCTCATCCGCCAGGCTGGGACGGGAACGCATGGCCGTTTCCGCCTGGGCGCCAGGGGCACGACGGGGCGGCTGCGCTACGCAGCAAGCGGTCGCTGGAGCAGTGGGCGCGGGGCAATTGACCTGCCCCCCAGCGAACGCGCGCGGCTCGAGACGGTGATCGGTGATCAGGCTGCGCGCCTGGCTCGACCCGATCGCCTAGGCGAGTTGTTCGGCCGCGGGTCCATCGATCTCGATCTGGGGAAAGGCGTGTCGGTTGCCGTGGCAGGGAACGTGGCCCGGCAAACGGTGCTCACGCCCGCGACGCCGCGTATGCCGTCGGGTGGTGGAACGTTCTTGATGAATTACCTGGCCGACCCCAGGTATCCGGATTCCGCGGCGTGGATTACGGGAGACCTGCTCAGGCCGGCGGATTTCTATCGTCGCGCATCCGATCGCGAGCTGTTGCGTCGCGTCGTGTCCGCGGGTGTAACCTGGGAACCGACCCGGCACTTCCGGTCCTGGCTTCGGGTGGCTGGGGTATGGGATCGCCACCACCAACGCATTGCGGCACCGGACACGTTCACCTTCGGAGGGCAGAACCTGATCCGGGTTGACTCGCTTGCTTATCAGGACGATCAGGTCCAGCTCGAGCTGGGGCTCAGTCAGGCGGTGGATCTCGGCCCGGTTCGGTTGACGGTGGCGCCGGCGTACCAGATGCGCGATCGTCAGCCGACCCGATACATACGTGAGGGGTATGGCGACAGCGGTACGGAAGCCTGGATGGAGGATGCGTACCGTGTGGCGGGGGGAGCGCTGCGCACCGATCTGACCACGCGCGACGGTCGGGTCGGCGTGAGCGGGGTGGTGCGCCGCGATGAGGCCCGCCGCTTCGAGCGATGGGAAGCGCCGATTTGGGGATACAACCTGCGCGGCTGGTGGACCGGTATGGTCTCCGGGCACGTCGCGCTCGGCGTTGCCGCACGGCGGCCGGATGTGGATGGTCCGATGATTTCCCCAGCAATCACGGTGGGGCCTGAGCTGGTTCGGGAAATGAAACCGGAGCGAACGCGAGAGCTGGAGGCCGGGCTCCGCACCCGCGATCCCGGCGGGTGGTGGGACGTCGGGGTGGTCGGCTTCTCCCAGCGTACCACCGACGGATGGGGTTCGAGGCTCGATTTCTCATCTATGGTATTGAGAACCGTTACCACTAATGTCGGCGCGGAAATCGCCAACACTGGTATCGAGGTCGACGCGACGGCCTGGCTCGCGAGAGGTCCGACGTGGCAGCTGCGCACCGGATTCGTCGGGGCGCTGCTCTCCAGCACGTTGAAGTCGAGTGGTGAAGGAACGCCGCCGAGCGTTGCGCCTGGTGTCTGCAGTTACTACGAGGGCCACCACCCGTTCTCGCGATGTGGTTGGCCAATGGGAGACGTGAGGGATCTCGACGGCGACGGCCTCTTGTCGGCAGCCGAGTATCAAGTCACGGCCCCGACGTCTTTCGGTCCGCGGGGATCCTCCATTCCCACACGAACGGCGGGCGTATGGTTCGATGTGACACGGACGCTTCGATTCGGTGCTGTCTCCCTACTCGGACATTTCGACTATCTGGGGGGACATTGGTCGGAAGGCTACATGGCGATGGCGCAGTGCTTTTACGCCGCATGCCGTGAGGCCAACGACCCGTCGTCCTCGATCCAGGAACAAGCCGCCGCCTTCGCCCAGCCAGAGACCTACTTTCTGCGCGATGCCTCGTTCGGCCGGATGCGGGAACTCGCGCTGGCCTGGCAGACCTCCGGTGGGTTGGCGCGATGGCTCAGCGCCGAACGTGTGTCTCTGAGCTTGACCGCGCGCAACCTGTTCACGATCTCAGGCTTCCGATACTGGGACCCGGAGGTTCGCCAACGGGCCCATGAGTACGCGCCGCTCGATCGGGAGGTAATTCCGCTACCGCGAACGTTTACCGTCAAGTTCGCCGTCGATTGGTAGTCTGGTAAGGCCGAGTGTAGCGATGGCGGCCGCTCTCGAGAGGAGCCGGCCGCCATCCCATTTGATCAGATACAGCGCTCGCTCACGACCGCACCTTCGATCACCACACCACAAACCCGCGTCTGATACTCGAACGGATCACCGTCGAACAGCGCCACGTCGCCGTCCTTACCGGCTTCGAGCGACCCGACCCGATTCGCGATACCCAGGATCCGCGCCGCGCCCAGGGTGATCGTGTTCAGCGCTTCCTGGAACGAAAGGCCGTAGCCCGCCGCAATGGCCGCCTCGAACAGCACCACCCGCGTCTTCGGAACATAGCCTTCGAATCCGCTCTGCAGAGCAACCGGGATGCCGGCATCGCGCAGCAGTTTGGCGGTTTCGAACGTGGCGTTCTGAAGCGTCCCGCCATGGCGCGCCATGGTCGGGTGAATGATCACCGGCACACCCGCCGCCTTGATCTCATCGATCACCAGGTACGACTCGGCCGCGCCGTCGAGCACCAGCGGGAAGCCGAACTCCTTCTGGAGCCGGAGGGCCGCCAGGATCTCGCTCACCCGGTTGGCCGTCACGAGGCCTTTGACCTTGCCTTCGAGCAGGTCGGCCAGGATCTCGAGCTTGAGGTCGCGGGTGACGGGCTTGTCGGCCGTCGCGTTCTTCCGATTTCGGGCGTATTCCTGCCCCTTGATCAGCTCCGCGCGGATCAGCGCCATCCCCTTGCTGCGCGTACCCGGGCGGCCGGCAAAGTTCTGGCTGACCTCCGGTCCCAGCGTCATCGCCACCATGGTGACCGAGTCGACCAGCGCCTCACCCACGTTACGGCCGCGGGTCTTCACGATCATGGTTTGTCCGCTCATCAGTGCGCCGGGGCCATGACCGGTGTGCAGTGTCGTCACGCCCATGGTACGCAGATACTCGACCAGCGCTTCCTCTGCATTGTAGGCGTCGAAAGCACGGAGTTCGGGCTGGATCGCGTTGGTGCGATCGAGCTGATCCTGGTCATGCGGCTGATTGAGGTAGCCGGCCAGGCCGACCACCGTATGCGCATCGATCAGGCCGGGCGTGACGATCTTGGCCGAGAGGGTTCGGTAGCCGTTGGGAATCGAGATGCTCGAAGCAGGTCCGACTCGTTCGATCTTGCCGTTCCGGCCGATCAGGACGACGCCGTTCTGGATTGGCGCGCCGGCCATGGTATGCACGGTTTCGCCGCGCACTGCTACCTGGGCAAATGCGGCCGGCGCTACGAGGCTCGCAAGCGCAATCGCGCACAGAAGTGAGTTGCGCATCAGTCGTGGTCCTCGTGAACGTGCAGGATGCTGCCCGCAGAGTTGGAGCCGCGGCCGCCATAGGCAAAGACGCGGTCTTTCGGGTCGGACAGATCGAAGACTTTGTTGCCGAGTACCCAGGTCTGCTCGACGTGGGAGTAGACAGACAGCGGATCGCCCGAGAGGATGATGAAGTCGGCGTCCTTGCCCCGTTCGAGGCTGCCGACCCGCTTGTCCAGGTCGAGCATGATGGCGCCGGCCAGCGTCATGGCGTGCAGTGCCTTGGTGCGCGGCATCCCGGCGCGTACGGCCAGGCCCGCCGAGCGGAGGAAGAAGCGTGAATCGGTAATACCGTCGTCGGTGTGGAAGCCGACCAGGGCGCCCGCGCTGTCGATCACGAACGGCGTGGTCAGGCTCATCCCGACCGCCTCGAGTTTGCCGCCCGGCGCATCGATCATGATGACCGAGGCAGGTACTTTGGCTTCCGCGATTTCCTTCGCAACCTTCCAGCCCTCACTCACGTGCTGCAGCACCAGCCGGAATCCGAACTCCTGCTTGAGACGGAGCACGGTGAGGATATCGTCGTGCCGGTGGGTGTGGAAGTGGACCGTTCGCCGCCCGTCCAGCACGTCCGCGAGGGTCTCGAGTTCCAGGTCGCGCCGGGGCCGCTTGCTGGAGTCGCTGCCGGCCGCCCGGATCTTATCGCGATACTCCTGCGCAGCGACGAACTTGGCGCGCACCAGCGCAGCTGCCTTGGCCCGGGTACCCGGCGCCGGGGGAGTGCCGCGCGGGTTGGTGCCGTTGGCCATCTTGAGTCCGCCGCAGATCTCCGTGATCGGATCGCTGCAGTACAGCAGATCGGTAATGATTCGGCCCTGCTTGAGTTTGATGTACGCGGTCTGTCCGCTGATCAGCAGGCCCGAACCCGGCATGACGTTGATGGTCGTGAGTCCGCCGGCGCGCGCCCGCTGAAATCCGGGGTCGGCCGCGTCCATCGCATCCAGAATCCGAACATCGGAGTGGAGACTGGAGGAGCGGTCGCCCCCGTCGCCACTCCCCAGGTGTGAATGGGTGTCGACCAGGCCTGGCATGATGACTTTACCGGAGACATCGACGACCTCGGCCCCGGAGGGGATCGAAACCGAGCCAGCGGCGCCGACGGCGGTGATCTTACCGCCCTGAACGATCAGCACGCCGTTCGGGATTTCCGGCCCGGCAATGGGGATGATGTGAGCGCCCCGAAATGCCCTGGGGCGGTCCTGGGCGTCGAGTGTCCCGAGACCGAACACGGTCGCGAGAGTCAGCACGCTTGCAAGTGATCGGATCATGATGTCCTGACGTGATGGATGCCCGCGGCGCGAACCGCGAACGGATTGGGACCTGATTGGCGCGAAGGCCGACGGATCTGTAACGTGGGTAGCTTGCTCGATGGATCTGCCCCTGTCAAGACGAGGTCCTGGCTTCGCCGCGGATTTAGAACCACCGATTCCCGGCTAGATTCTGCACCGTCCATTCCTGGAGTCATCGATGTCGTTGACCGCTCTCCGGCGCAGCCTGCCGGGCCTCGCTGTCGTGCTGCTGATGTCAGCCCCCGCCTTGGCTCAGCCCGGAGTCCGTGCCCGGGATCTCGGCGTGGTGTTGCCGGGAACGCCGGGGCCGCTCAATGCCATCACCGATGTCGCGGGTGTCGCCGTCGGACACACCACCATCATCGAAGGGTCCGGCCGGCTGGTCAGAGGCAAAGGCCCGGTGCGCACCGGGGTGACGGCCATCCTGCCGCGGGGGCAGGCGGGGCCGGACAGCACCTTCGCTTCCTGGTATCGACTGAACGGCAACGGCGAGATGACCGGTGTCGCGTGGCTGGAAGAGTCGGGCATTCTCGACACACCGGTCCTGATCACCAACACCCACAGCGTTGGCGTGGCGCGCGACGCGGCCGTCGAGTGGATGCTGGGTCACCGCCCCGGTTTTTCCTTTGCGTTGCCGGTAGTGGCCGAAACAGCCGACGCTCTCCTCAACGACATGAACGGTTTCCATGTCCAGCGGCCGCATGTGCTTGCCGCGCTCGATGCGGCGAAGAGCGGACCGGTGGCCGAAGGCAATGTCGGGGGCGGGACAGGCATGATCTGCCATGGATTCAAGGCAGGGATCGGTACCGCATCACGCGTCATCAATGTCGGCGGCGGGAGCTATACGCTTGGTGTGCTAGCCCAGTGCAACTATGGCGCGCGGCCGCGGTTCCGGGTCGATGGGGTACCGGTCGGCGAGGCGATTCCCAACTCCGAACTGGGCATCTGCTTCACGATCAAGCCCGATTCCGCTACCCGTTTTGCCGGACGGATTCCCGAGTGCGGACCTTCCGGCTCGACTCGACCCGGGATGCCGGGGCCGCTCGACGACGGAGCCGGTTCGATCATCGTGGTCGTGGCGACCGATGCGCCGCTGCTTCCGCACCAACTGCAGCGGCTCACCCGGCGGGTCGCGCTGGCGATCGGGCGGATGGGCGGCCTGGGTGAGAATTCCTCGGGCGACATCTTCCTGGCCTTCTCGACCGCGAATCGCTCCATCGGCCGAGGCGACTCGGTGGTGGCGCTCGAGATGGTGCCCAACTCGCTGATGAACCCGCTCTTCGAAGCGACCGTGCAGGCCACCGAGGAGTCGATCCTGAATGCGATGGTCGCCGCCGAAACCATGATTGGCGCGGACGGCCTTCGGGTGCCGGAGCTGCCGCACGACCGGCTCCGCGAGATCATGACGGCAGCCGGCCGGCACCGCTGAGCAACTGGGACTAGCTGCTCGGCGTTTCCGCGACGAGGCGCATGATTTCCGCGCCCGCCGCCAGGTCGTCGATGCGGCCGAAGTGCTGCAGCCGCAACCGGCCCGCGCGATCGATCAGGATCAGGGTCGGTGTGCCCTGCATCCGATACCGTTGCATGGTCGTGGGAATCGGTTGGCCGGGCACCGCCAGGTCGACTCCAACGGGATGGGTGATACGGTACTCGTGCAGAAAGGCCTCCAGCGACACCGGCTGCATGGCCGCATGATGCTCGAAGACCGTATGGAGGCCGACGACCGCCACGCCCTCGTCCGAGAAAAGACGATGGATCCGCTCCGCCTGTGGAATGGCGTGGCTGACGCAGCCCGGACACAGCATCTGGAAGGCATGGAGCACGACGACCTTGCCGCGGAGGGCGACAAGGTCGAGCGTAACCGGCGTGTTGAACCACTGGCTGACGTGCCAGTCGGGAGCGCCGTCGGCGGGCCGCGAAACGGGTCGCATCACTTCAAATCCGCGATGGCCGCCCCGAAGTTGATATGGAAAGGCGTCCCGTCGATCACCAGGGCCGGGACCGACTTGACCCCGAACCCCTCGGCCTCGGCAACCCGGTTCTTCTGTTCGCCCAGGTGGACGATCTCGACGTCGTAACGGGCCGGATCCAGGGCATTGGCGAACTGCTGCTCGGCGGAGACGCACACCGGGCATCCGGCGTGAAAGAACTGGACCTTGCTCATGAGGACCTCCTGAGAGTTATTTATGTATCGACTAAATACATTTTAAGTATAGAGTCGATACATTCCGGTCGTCAAGAAGGGAGTGACCCCGGCTGCCATGAACGGCTCTTTGTTGCTGCTCGAACGACTCGGCGCGTTGATCCACCAATCGACGCGTGACGATGCCGCGCGCCACGGCCTGTTGCCGATCCACGTCCAGGTCCTGAGCTACCTGGCCCGGGCCAATCGGTACAGCGATATCCCGATTGCCATCGCCGAGTATTTCGGTCTGACCCGCGGCACGGTATCGCAGTCCCTGGCGGTGTTGGAGCGAAAGGGCCTGATCGAGAAGAAGCCCGATGAACGTCACGGTCGCCGGGTGCAGCTCCTGCTCACGCCGGCCGGCCGCGCCGTTCTGGAAGACAGCTGGACCAAGGACCTGGACGCCGAGCTGGCCGCGGCACCGATGCTGGCCGGGCAACTGGAGGATACGCTCCGTGGCCTGCTGACTGGATTGCAGCGGCGGAACGGCCAGCGTCCCTTCGGGATCTGCCACCATTGCGCGCACTACCTGCGCGAAGCCGATGGTAGCCGCTGTGGCCTGACGCGCGAGCCCCTGGCCGAGGAGCAGACGGTGCGGCTCTGCCGGGAATGGACCATGCCAGCCGCGCAGAGCGCGTGACGCGATGACCGACGACTTCGGCTCACCGCCCTGTTACATGCACGAGTTCGAGCATCTCCTGTTCGGCGGTCCGCCTCCGCCGGACGCCTCGCTCGTCCGGGATTTTGCCGGGCGTCTGATCCAGGTCCGAGAACGGATTGACGCTGCCTGCGCACGAGCGGGTCGCGACCCGGCGTCGGTCCGCCTGCTGCCGGTGTCGAAGACCATTCCGGCCGAGCGGCTGCGCGCGGCCATCGCCGCGGGCTGCACCGAACTCGGCGAGAACATGGTCCAGGAAGCGGAGCGGAAATCCCGGGAACTGGCCGATCTGTCGCCGCGGTGGGTCATCATCGGGCATCTGCAGCGCAACAAGGCGGGAGTCGTAGCCCGCTTTGCGAGCGAGTTCCAGGCGCTGGACCGGCTCCGGCTCGCCGACGCCCTGCAACGGCGGCTCGAACTGGAAGACCGGACCCTGGACGTACTGGTTCAGGTCAATACCTCGGGTGAATCGAGCAAATTCGGCGTCGAACCGGACGCGGCCTTGCCGTTGCTGCGCGCGCTCCCGGCGTATTCGAGGCTGCGGGTACGCGGGCTGATGACGCTCGCCGTGTTTTCGGCGGATCAGGACCAGGTACGGGCCTGTTTCCGCCGCCTTCGCGTGCTCCGCGACCAGCTCCGGGACGCTGCTATCGACGGGTTCGGCCTGGACGAGCTGTCGATGGGGATGTCGGGTGATTTCGAGATCGCCGTCGAGGAAGGCGCCACCACGGTCCGGGTCGGCCAGGCGATCTTCGGACCGCGTGCGCTGCCGGATTCCCACTACTGGCCGGATACCTGACGCGAGCCTGCTGTTCGGCCATGGCGCCCCAACTCTAGGAGATTGACTTCGAACGCCGTCTCCCACACCTTAAAAGATGTATTTGAAATAGATCTTATCCGCGACGCCCGGAGAGGGATTGTCGATGTCTGCCACCGCACTTTGCACCGAAGACGAGATCACCCGTCTGGTTCACGATTTTTACGGCCGGATCCGGGAAGATGAGGCGCTCGGCCCCATCTTCGATGCCCACATCAGCAATTGGGACCGCCATCTGGGCGTGATGGTCGACTTCTGGTCGGCCCTCCTGCTGCACACCGGCCGGTTCGCGGGCGCGCCCATGCCGAAGCACGCGGTGCTTCCGGGTTTGACCGCCGAGTTATTCCAGCGCTGGGTGGCGCTCTTTCGCGAAACGACGGCTGCGCAGCCCAATCAGGCCATGGCGCTGCAGGCCTTGTCTTTCGCCGAGCGGATTGCCCAGAGCCTCTGGATGGGATATCAGGCGCGGCGCCGTCCGGGAGGAATTCCGTCGACCCTGGTGTACGACTGACCGGTTGGTGATCCGCAGATGCGCCTGACCGCGATGACTGATTTCTCGCTGCGCCTCCTGATCTACGTTGCGCAGCGACCGGAGCGGCTCTGCACCATCGCAGAGATTGCCCAGGCATATGGCATTTCCGAAGCGCACCTGATGAAGGTGACGCACCGGTTGGGTCGCCAGCGGTGGATCGAGACCGTGCGTGGCAAGGGCGGCGGCATGCGGCTCGGCGCGGCGCCCGACGCCATCAACCTGGGCGCCGTGGTGCGCAGCGTCGAGCCCGATTTCGACCTGGTGGAGTGCTGGGGAAGCGGCAACCGCTGTACCCTGACAGGCGACTGCCGGCTTGCCGGAGTGCTCGACGGAGCCATGCGGGGATTCCTGTCGCACCTGGACGGCTTCACACTGGCCGACCTGCTGGTTGATCGGGGTCCTCCGTCGCCGGGGCAACGCGTTCGCCTGGAGCGGCGTCGGGCCTCATGAATCGCGGCATCCTCGTTACCCTCCATCTGCTCGCGGCCATTGTCTTCGCGGGTACGGTGTTCTTCGAGGTGGTGATGCTCGACGCGGTCCGCAAGCATCTGCCACGGGAGTTGGTGCGCGAAGTGGAGCGGACGATAGGCCGCCGCGCCGTCGCCATCATGCCCTGGGTCCTGCTGGTGTTGTTCACGGCTGGTATTGGCCTGGCCTGGGGATATCGCGCGGCGCTGGCTCGGCCGTTCGACAGTAGTCTCGGCCTGCTGCTCAGCATCAAAATCCTGCTGGCCATCAGTGTGTTCGGTCATTTCGCCACGGCCATGACCTGGCGGCGGCGTGGGATGCTCTCCGGTGTGCGCTCCAAGCGGCTGCATCTGAGCGTCTTCTGCCACGTGCTGCTGATCGTCGTCCTCGCCAAAGCGATGCTCTACCTGCACTGGTAGTTCCCGGGTCCTATGACGCTCGCCGAGTTGTATCCCTTCATCCGCACGGCGCATGTGAGCCTGGCCCTGACCAGCGGCGCGTTGTTCCTCTGCCGCGGGGTCGGGA
Source organism: Gemmatimonadales bacterium (assembly GCA_037189525.1). Classification (GTDB taxonomy): domain Bacteria; phylum Gemmatimonadota; class Gemmatimonadetes; order Gemmatimonadales; family GWC2-71-9; genus SHZU01. The sequence continues at coordinate 699,705 of JBBCJC010000001.1, read as the reverse complement.
TGTTGCTCGGAGTCGCCACGTCGCTGGACCGGCTGGCGCGCCGAGTGAGTCATCTCCTCGATACGGCGCTATTGCTGACGGCGCTCCTGTTGCTCGTGATTCTGCGCATCGAGCCGAGCAGGACGCCCTGGCTGCTGGCAAAACTGAGCCTGATTGTCCTCTATATCCTGTTTGGTCTCCTGACTCTGGATCGGGGCCGGACGCGCACCGTCCAGGCGCTGGCATTCGTCGCCGCGTTGACCTGCTACGGCAGCGTGATCCTCACGGCGCGGGCGCGCCAGCCGCTCGGCCTGATGTCGCTCCTCTTCCGGTAGCCGCGCAACGCGAAGTGCCACTCCGGTCGGATTGGTGACCGAACCGCTCCAGGCGACCTACCGGACGCTTCATAGTCCGCGAGGGTCCCAGCCGTCCGGTCTACTACCAAACGCTTGTTTGGGTCGACTGCCGACCCTACATTCCGCCCTGGCGGAGGCCTCGGATGAGCACGACCATCACACGTAAAGAAGAGTTATTGCAGGCGGCCGGCGCCATGTTCAGCCGCCGGGGCTACCACGGAACCACCGTGCGCGATCTGGCCCGCGAACTCGACGTTCAGGGCGGCAGTCTCTACGCCCACATCGAGTCCAAGGAAGACCTCCTCTGGCAGATCGTCGACCGGATTGCGGCCCGGTTTCAGCGGTCGGCCGACGCCGTGGCTGACGACCCGAACCCGGTGAGCAGGCTCGGTCGCCTGATTCGGAGCCATCTCGAGACGGTCGCGGCCGAGTTGTCGTCCGCGACCGTATTTTCGAATGAATGGCAATGCCTCTCGGATTCCCGTCGTCGGGAAATCGCGCGCCGTCGTGATGCGTACGAGGCCATCTTTCGCCGTACCATCGATCAGGGCATCACCGAGGGCGTCTTTCGCGTCGCCGACGCCAAACTGGCGGCGATCTACGTGCTCTCCGTGCTCAACTGGAGTTATCAGTGGTTCAAACCGGCCGCCTCGCTCACGATCGACGAGGTGGCCGATCATTTTGCCGCGCTCACCCTCCGGGCGCTCGGTGCGGATCACGCGGCCTGACGCCGCAGTGGTGCGTCGCCCCGGGCGACGGACCCGTCAATTCGAGGAGTGATCGGTGCGTACGCTGACTTCTTATGCGCAGGGACAGTGGGTGGCCGGAACGGGGAAAGCCGCCACGCTGGTGCACGCCGTCACCGGTGAGCCGGTAGCCCAGGCATCCAGCGAAGGGCTCGACTTCAAAACGATGCTCGAGTACGGCCGCCGCGTGGGCGGGCCGGTGCTGCGCAAGATGACGTTCCATGAGCGCGCCCGGATGATCAAAGCCCTGGCTCAGTATCTGATGGAGCGGAAAGAGGAGTTCTACGAGATCTCCAAAGCCACCGGCGCCACCCGGAACGATTCCTGGGTCGATATCGAAGGCGGCTTCGGCACGCTCTTCACCTTTGCCAGCAAGGGCCGGCGCGAACTCCCCGACGAGACCTTCTACATCGACGGTGATCTGGAGCCGCTCTCCAAAGGCGGAACTTTCGTCGGCCGGCACATCGCCGTGCCGCTCGAAGGCGTGGCGGTCCATATCAACGCCTACAATTTCCCCGTCTGGGGCATGCTGGAAAAACTGGCGCCGACCTTCCTGGGCGGCATGCCGTCCATCGTCAAGCCGGCAACCGCGACGAGTTTTCTGACCGAAGCGGTCGTGCGGGCCATCATCGAGTCGAAGCTGCTGCCGGAAGGTGCGCTGCAGCTGATCGTGGGCGGGGTGGGCGACCTCTTCGATCACCTGACGCTGCAGGACGTGGTGACCTTTACCGGTTCCGCGGCAACCGGTCGCAAGCTGCGCGCGCATCCCAAGATCATCGAGGAGTCGATCCGCTTCAACATGGAGGCGGATTCGCTCAACTTCTGCATGTTGGGGCCGAACGACGCGCCGGGCACACCCGAGTTCGACTTGTTCATCAAAGAAGTCGCTCGGGAAATGACGCTCAAGTCGGGGCAGCGCTGTACCGCCATTCGCCGCACCTTCGTGCCCGAACCGCTGGTCGGCGCCGTGATCGAGGCGCTCGGTAAACGGCTCGGCGGCGCCGTCCTGGGCGACCCCTCGGTCGAAGGCGTTCGGATGGGTCCTCTCGCAACCAGGGGGCAGGTGGCCGAGGTCCGGAAGAATGTCGAGTTGCTCACGTCCGCAGCGACTGTAGCGTACGGCAGCCTCGACGACTTTGCCGTGAAGGGGGCAGACAAGAATAAGGGCGCGTTCTTTGCCCCGGTCCTGTTGCATTGCGCCGACCCGCTCGGCAGCAGCTACGTCCACGATGTCGAAGCGTTCGGTCCCGTCAATACCGTGATGGGATACCGGACGCTCGACGAGGCCGTCGAGCTGACCAAGCGCGGCAAGGGCAGTCTGGTCGGCTCCCTCTTTACGGCCGATGATCGGGTGGCTCGTGAGATCGTGCTGGGCACCGCCGCCTATCACGGTCGGTTGCTCGTGATCAACCGTCACTCGGCCGGGGAATCGACCGGGCACGGATCGCCGATGCCGCACCTGATTCACGGCGGTCCTGGTCGCGCGGGCGGCGGCGAGGAGATGGGCGGTATCCGCGGGGTGATGCACTACCTGCAGCGGACCGCGATCCAGGGTTCGCCCGAGACCCTGACCCGGATCACCAATCTCTGGATGAAGGGCGCCAACACGCCGACCGACGTGGCGCATCCCTTCTCGAAATATTTCGACGACATCGAGATCGGCGACACGCTCTTCACGCATCGCCGCACGGTCACCGAAGCCGATGTGGTGAACTTTGCCGGGATCTCGGGCGACTACTTCTATGCCCACACCGACGAGATCGCGGCCAAAGAGTCGCCGCTCTTCGGGAAGCGGGTGGCGCACGGCTACTTCGTGCTCTCCGCAGCTGCCGGCCTCTTCGTCTATCCGCCCAAGGGTCCCGTCCTTGCCAACTACGGGCTCGAGCGGTTGCGCTTCACCAAGCCCGTCTACCCGGGCGACACGATTGCCGTTCGCTTCACCGCCAAGCAGAAGACGCTCAAGGAGACCCCGCCCGACGGGGTGCCGCAAGGCGTGGTGGAATGGGACGTCGAGGTGACCAACCAGGATAAAGAGGTCTGCGCGGTCTACTCGATCCTGACACTGGTGGAGCGCCGGCCGGTCAGCTGAGGAGCCTCTATCCGAACTGCCAGCCGAGGATGTTCCACTGCCATGAGAACCAGCAGAGGGCGATCGCGGCAACGACAGTAAGGGTGAGATGGATCCGACGGCCTAACGTCGCTGACCGGCTCCGCCAGACCACCAGCACGGCAACCGTGAGGGCGGCAGTCAGGATCAGGAAGACCAGCGGCATGGCCAGCACGAGCTTCAACGCCACCGGGATCCGCTCCAGGATCGACGCTTGGTACGTACCGATGACCAGCGCCGCGGCGATCAGGGTCAAGAAGGGCCACGCCGCGGTCAGGGTGACCAGCCGCCCCGTCCGGCGCAAAGAAGGGTCGCCCACCTCGGCCCGACGATAACCGGCATCCATCAGGACCGACAGCAGCACCACGGCCGCGATCGCGAGCACCGGGTACCAGAACGACGGCGATTCGTTCCAGGGCATCCGCTCGGCTGCCACAGTCGGGTTTGACAGGAGATGGCTGACGTCGCCCGAGCCAGTCACCCGAAAGGCAATCAACTGCTCGCCCCCCACCTGGCGAAAGAGATGCTCCCCGACGGGCTCGAACTGGGTCGGCACCCAATCGGGCTCGAATCCGCCCGAAACCAGGATCCGCCCGCCCTCGAGCGCCTCGACGGTGATCGGGGGAAGTGCCACCAGATAGATGAACTTGTCGATGTCGGTATAGTTCATCCGGATGTGCCGGTACTCACCTGCGTACCTGGCGGATCCGGCGCTGAGGCCGGCGGATGAAGCTGTGGTGGAATCCGGAGGGCTTGGCGCGAGGTAGCGCTCGAAGAATGCCGCCTTGAACCGCTCCCTGGCCATGGTGCTCTGGCCTTCTCCACCATAGGCGACGAACACACCCAACTGCTGCTCCGGCACCAAGACCAGATCGACGTGGAAGTACTGGCTGTCGCCGCTGTGTCCGATGGTGCGCTGGCCTCGAAACCGTTCTTCGACGAAACCGAGGCCGGTTCCGGGTAGTCGGGCGTCGACGCCGAAGGCGCGGGCGTGCATCAGCCGCGCAGTGGTGGGTTGGAGAATGGTCGAGTCGCCGAGCCGGCCCTCCTGCAGATGGGCGCTCATGAACCGCGCCGCGTCGAGCGCCGACATGACCGTGCCGCCCGACGGCACGAACCCGTGGTTGATCTCGGACGGCATCGGCTGGAACGCGCCACTGGCGAACGAATACCCGAGCACGGTATGCGGGCGGAGTGCGTCCGGGAGTGGCTCCCGGAAGGTGGCGTATTGGATGCCGAGTGGCTGGTAGATGTGCCGCTCGATGTACTCCGCGAACGGCTCGCCGCTCACCTGCTCGACGATCAGCCCCGCGAGCGATGCGCCGTAGTTCGAATACGACGGTAGCTCACCTGGCGGCCGAACCCGTGCCGGGATGTGACCGCGCAGGGTTTCGTCGATCGACCGGATGTTGACGCTGTCGTGGCCGATGAAGTAGCCGATGATCCCTTCCTGAAAGCCGGCGGTGTGCGTCATCAGATGCCGAAGGGTGATCGGCTTCCCGAAGGCCTCGGGAATCTGGAATGTCGTCAGGTACCGGTTCACGTCCTGGTCGAGATCGAGCTTCCCTTGCTCCACCAGCTGCATCACGGCGGTCCAGGTGAAGAGCTTGCCGGTGGAGCCGATGTGAAACATGCTGGTGGCCGGATCGACCGGGACCCGCTTGGCAATATCTGCGTACCCATATCCCGCGGCATAGAGGACGCGCTCACCCTGGACGATGGCTACTGCGGCCGACGGGATGCGAAGCTCGGCCATCTGAGCCCGAATCACTCCGTCGACGAAGGCGCCGAGGGCCACGGTGTCGCGCACGTCGTGAGTCTGCCCACCGAGCGGGATGGCGCCGGCCAGGCAGAGGGCGACCACGGCAGGACAGAGGCGCCGGCGGTTGCCGGCTCGGAAGAGGCGCGATATTGTATACATAATGAGATCTCAAACGCTAGCGCGTCAAACCGCAGTCCGCAAGCGTCGGTCTCCGGGAGACCCGGCGTCGAGCCGGCTGGTCGACCGGGCGTACCAGACGATCCGCGATCTGATCACCACGGGCGGCCTCCCGCCGGGGAGCCGGATCGGCGAACGGGACCTGGCCCGCAGGTTGGGGATGAGTCCCACCCCGGTGCGGGCTGCTCTGCATCGGCTCGGTCAGCAGGGATACTTCGACTCGATCGGTTCCGGCCGAGGCACGCGCATCGCGGTCGCTCCGCTCCGCCGCGCGGACATGGAGGAGCTCTACTTCCTGATCGGCGACCTCCAGGGATGGGCGGCGTTCCGGGCGGCCCAGGCACCCCGCGCGGAGCGGCTCGTGATCGCCGGTCGCCTGGCCGCCATCAATCGTGAGCTGGGAGCGATGGTGAGGGGTCCGTCGGACGACCCGATCAGAAACCATGAGCTCGACGCCGAGTGGCATTGGCTCATCGTGACGGCCGGTGCCGGTCCTCGGCTCACCGGTCTGCTCCGATCCCTCAAGCCGCAGGCCGACCGCTACGACCGCCTCTACGTCGCCCATCTCGGAAGGGAAGTGGCGTTGTCGGTTGCTGAGCACCAGGCGGTCGAGCGAGCCATTCGGCGGGGTGATCCCGACGCCGCGCGAGCCGCGATGATGCGCAACTGGACGAACAGCGCCATCCGGCTCGGCGCCGTGATCGATGCCCGCGGCGAGATGGGGGCGTGGTGAAGGCACACCGAGTCTCGGCGCGCGTCGTATTTAGATAATGAATGCGTAGAAACGGTACCCTGCTCCTGGCGCGGCCGATGTATATCTGGAGCCGGCTCAAACAGGATTGCACGTATGGTGGCAGTGAATTATACTCATCTCATGAGTAAACGACTGCAGGTCATCGTCGACGATGCTGAATATCGGGATCTCCAGCGAACCGCGCGCCGACACCGGCTCACGGTTTCCGAGTGGGTCCGCCGTCTGATTCGCGAGGCGAGCCGGCTGGAGCCGGCGGCCGGTCCCGATCGGAAGCTTGCGGTGGTCCGGGAGGCGGCGCGAGCGGCCTATCCCACGGCCGATATCGACCTCATGCTCCGGGATATCGAGCGCGGCTATCTCGACGAGCGTTGAGATGATCTTTGTCGACTCGAACATTCCGATGTATCTGGTCGGAGCGGATCACCCGCTCAAGGTGGACGCGCAGCGGATCCTGGAGCGCGCCATCACCGATCGGGAAAAGCTGGTGACCAGCGTCGAGGTCTTCCAGGAGATCCTGCACCGCTATACCGCGCTCGAGCGCCGAGACGCGATCCAACCAGCATTCGATGCGCTGTCGGGCGTGGTCGACCAGGTTTTCGATATCACTCTGGCCGATGTCGAGCGTGCCAAGACGATCGTGCTGGGTCGACCCGCGCTCCGTGCCCGCGACGCGCTTCATGTCGCGGTGATGGAGCGTCACCGGGTGACTCGGGTCATGTCGTTCGACGCCGACTTCGACCGCATGCCGGGACTCGTCCGACTGAGGTAGACTTCACGGGGTCCTTCTCCACGCACGACGTGCCGCCAACGAGGTCCATCATGCTGTGCCACTCCCGAAGGAATGGGCCATTCCAGTTTCGGAGCCCGTGGTCGATCCTGCTGTCCGGCCTGCTGGTCACGCTCGTTGCGGGTTGTACGGCGCGCGACAATCCCGCCGATGCGACCAAGCGGCCGCTCCGGATCGCGATCGGGTTTTTCTCCCACGAAGCCACGACCTTCATGCCCGAGAAGGCGGGCATCGACGACTTTCCCAAGCCCAATCTGACCGGCGATGCCTTGCTCGACTACCGCTCGGAGTCGATCCAGGGATTCGTGCAGATCGCGCGGGAGCATCACGGAGTTGAACTCGTGCCGCTCGAGTCGCCGGGTGGTCCGCCGATCGGCGGTAGTTCCAAAGGCTGGATCACGAACGAGGCCTTCGAGCACTATGCCAAGTTGATGATCGACAATCTCCGCGCGAGCGGGCCCGTCGACGGGGTCTATCTCTCTCTGCACGGCGCCATGGCCGTCGAAGGGGTGCCGAAGCCCGAAGCGGAGCTGGCGAAGCGGGTGCGTGAAGTGGTGGGACCGGACGTGCCGATCGCCGGCACCTTCGATCCGCACGGCAATGAAGACGAGGAGTTCCTGCGCCAGGCCAACTTCTCGTTCGTGATGAAATACTTCCCGCACTACGACGGCCGGCTCCAGGGCGAACGCGCTGCGCGGCTCCTGATCCGGACCGCGCGCGGCGATTACCAGCCCACCACCGCCACCCGCAAGCCGGGCATCATCACCCCGACGGTAATGCAGTGGACGGGGCAGTATCCCTGGATCAACCTGGTGCAGCGCGCGCTGACCTGGGAGGCGCGCCGCAAAGATGTCTATGTCAGCGTGTTCTTCGGTTTCCCGTGGAGCGACGTGCCGGATGTGGGCGCCACGATCCAGGTGATGACGAACGGCGATCAGGCGCTGGCCAACGAGATCGCGGACGACATGGCCGGATATATGTGGCGGCTGCGGCGGGATTTCATTGCCACGACGCCGATCGTGGCGCCCGGTCGGGCCGTGACTCAGGCGATTCAGGCGACGCGCCAGTCGCGCACGCCGATCGTACTCGCCGACTATTCCGACCGCTCGGGCGACGCGACCCACATTCTGGCCGAGATCGTCCGGCAGGATCTGGGCGGTGTGCTCTATGCGACCCTCCGCGACGAGCGGGTGCTGCGGGCGCTCGTCGCGGAGGGCGCTAAGGCCGGCGACCCGTTCGATCGCGAGGTGGGTGGCTTCGTGGTCGCACCGGAGAGCGGCAAACCGGTGCGAATCCGGGGCACGCTCGTCTATCTCGGACAGCCCGCCCAGATGGCTCGGCAGTTGGGCAGCGAAGACAAGACGGTGGCGATCGTAGAGTTCGGTCGGGGCAACTGGCTCGTGATCACACCGGAGCTGGTCCAGGTGACCGAGCCGGGTCAGATGACGTGGGCGCCGATCGACACCGCGCGCTTCACGACCTGGGTGCTCAAGTCACGCGCCCATTTCCGGCGCGGCTTCGACGATACGGGTTATGCGAGGACGATCATGATCGTCGACGCGCCCGAGCCATTCGTCGGAACGGTGCATCTCGACAAGTTGCCCTATCGTTATGCGCCGCTTCGGGAGCTCTATCCTTACCGGGACGGCGACACCACGGAACGCCCGGTCCCGTGAGCCGTTTCGCCGCGTACCAAGGAGCCGTTCTCGGCGTCAGGATGTCCCGAGCAGAAATCCTGCGCCGAGCCGGTCGTCGGTGTCCAGGATGAACTCGCTCCGGCCTGTGATGAAGGCCGAGCCCGTCACCTCGGGCACGATTGCCGGCCGTCCTGCACGGGTCGTGGTGGCGCCGACCTGGACGCTGAAGACGCTCTCTCGACCGAGGATGCTCTCGACGCGGATCGGCTGACCTGGCGCAAGCTGGCCCGTGGCGAACAGTTGGGCCGCTCGGGCCGACACGCCGGTGCCTGTCGGAGACCGATCCACTTCGCCATTGGCGAAGACGCAGCAGTTGCGGCTGTGGTGTGACGGGTCCTCCGGCGGTCCGGTAAATATCGTTCCGTAGACGAACCCGAGATCGGGGTCGACGGGGTCTTCGATGCGCAGCCCGTCGTTGACGGCCGCTTTGACCGCTTCGCCGGCCTCGACGAGCGCGTTCCGATGCTCCGGAGCGATCGTCAGGCCGAGCCGGTCGGCAGGGACGAGGGCGTAGTAGGCGCCGCCGAACGCCACATCCACCTCCAGTGAGCCGGCGCCCGGAATCGTTATGGCAAGGTCCTGAGTGTGGAGGAACGACGGTACGTTCGCGAAGGTGACGCTGGTCACCCGATCGTCGTCGCCGCGATGCGCCACGGCGCGCACCAGCCCCGCCGGGGTATCGAAGGAAAGGTGGACCTCCGCACCTGCCGATGACGCGACGCCGGTCTCGACGAGCGCCGTGGTGAGCGCGATGATACCGTGGCCGCACATCGTGCTGTATCCCTCATTGTGCATGAACAGGACACCCCAATCCGCGTCGGGCGTGACCGGCGGGGTGACGACACATCCGTACATGTCGAAATGACCGCGTGGCTCCCACATGAGGGCTCGCCGGATATCGTCGTGATGGTCCCGCATCCACCGTCGCCGGGCGAGTATGGTGTCACCTTCGAGCGGGGGCAGGCCGCCCGTGACGATCCGCAGCGGCTCACCGGCGGCGTGAAGATCGAGTGTGGTCACGGTGCGGGTGCCTTGTCGGCGCGGAATGGTCAGGTTCGTCCAGGCCATAGGGCGGATGCTCTCTACCTACGCGATGGTGTGCCTTGCAGGTTGGCCGCTGCTGTTTTGGGCGACGACTTTCGCTGCACGGATATCGAAGCCACGCTCTAAGCTAATCCGTTGACCAGTACAGGTGGTATTCTATTCCTCCCGCAAGACTGTGACCACGTCGATCCTAGTTGCGCGCCGAGCGGGGATGAACGTCGCCACGGCGGCCACCACGACGAGGAGCGCCGTTACGCCGGCTAGCGTGGCTGCATCCGTCGGGCTCACGCCGAACACCAACGTGGTCAACGTCCGGCCCAGTAGGATGGCGGCGACCAGACCGATCGCGACCCCGGTCGCAGCCAGCGTCATGCCCTCGCGCATCACCAGCCGGCGTACGGTGCTTGGCGCCGCACCCAGCGCGAGCCGGATGCCCAGTTCCTTGGCGCGCTGCGCCACGCCATAGCTGATCACCCCATAGAGGCCCAGCACCGCCAGCGCTACCGCGGCAATGCCGAAGCTGCCCAGCAGGAGCGTGCTGAAACGCTGCTGCGCCATCGACTCCGCCACGATCTCATCCATCGGCACGACTTCGGTGACCGGGGCCGACGGATCGAGACCGCGAATCACCTCGCGGATGAGCCCGGCGGTGACCCTCTCTCCGGCCTGGCTCCGCACGATCATCGTCATGGCTGCCGAGCTGTAGGTCGACAGAGGGACGTACATCATCGGTTGCGGCGGGGCCATCATGCCCCGGTGTCGCACATCGCCCACGACACCTACGACTTCGAAGCTCCGGCCAAGCCAGCTCTGGATCCGGGAACCCAGCGGATCCTCACCGGGCCAGTAGGTGCGCGCCATGGACTCGCTGATGACGACGGTCGCCGCCGAGGAGTCCCGGTCGCTTGCTTCGAACACTCGTCCGCGGACGAGTGGAATGCCCATCGTCTGAAAGTACCGATTCGAGACGCCGGCGAAGAGCGCGTTCTGCTGCTGTCCCGGCTCGAGCGGCGGCCGGCCTGCGATGATGAAGCTGCTCGACTCCTGGGCGCCGCTCAACGGCAGCGCGGAGACTGCGGCGGCACTGACTACACCGGGCCGGTCGGCGACCTCGTCGATGGCCTGCTGATAGAACCGTCCCCAGGTGGGCATGAGTCGGAGAATCTGCCCGATATCCGTGGTGGTGACCGGCAGGATCGGTTTGGCGGTGAGTACCCGGTCCGGGTTGAACCCCGGGTTCTGATGCTGGAGGTTGCGGAGCGTCTGGCCCAGGAGCGCGGCGCCGGCGAGGAGTACCATCGACACGGCAACCTGGAGCACCACCAACCCGCTTCGGGCGCGATGGCGACCCGGTCCGTCACTACCCCGAGTGCCCTCGCGCAAGAGCGCGCCATGATCCACGCGACCGGTCTCGGCCAGAACCAGTGTGCCGAGCGAGGCGCCGATCACGACCACCAGCACGATGATGCCGGTGAAGACGCGCCAGTCGAGCACGATGTCGTCGAAGCGTGGCAGGTCGATCGGCGCGAGCGCCAGCAAGGCCTGGCGAGTCAGCATTGCGATGAGCGCCCCAAGCCCGCCGCCGATCGCGGTCAGGACGAGGTTCTCGGTCAGGAACTGCCGCGCGAGCCGGCCGCTTGCTGCGCCGATCGCGGCCCGGACCGCGATTTCCCGCCGCCGCGCCTCGGCCCGCGTCAGAAGCAGGCTGGACACGTTGACGCAAGCGATCAGGAGCAGGAAACCTACCGCGCCCAACAGCACCAGCAGGGCAGGTCGAACCGGCGCCACCGCGGTTTCCAGCAGCGACTCGGCCGTGTACGTGCCGTTGGGGTCGAGGCCCGGATATCGCTCGATGAGCGCTCGCGCCACGAGATCGAGGTCGGCGGTGACCGTACCCGCGTTCTGACCGCGCGTAGGCGCCGCGATCGCGGCGAGGTTCTGGAGACCGCGGAGCGACAGCTCCATCGAATCGACGACGAGCGGCGTCCACACGTCGGTCCGCCGGCCGAACCGCAGGCCCGACGGCAGCTCGGCACCGCGCGGAAAGTGGAAGCCGGGCGGCATCACACCCACGATCGTCGTCGGGACGCCACTCAGCTGGATGGAACGCCCGATGATGGCGGGGTCGGCGCCGAAGCGGTTGCGCCAGAGCCGATCGCTGATGATGGCACTACCACCCGTCCGCTCCTCTTCTGCTATGAAGGTCCGGCCAAGGGCTGTCCGCACGCCCAGGATCTCGAAGAGGCCGGGCAGGACCAGGGCACTCGAGATCTGCTCGGGGTCGCCATGCTCGGCCAGCGTATGGTTCCAACTGCGGAACCCGGCGATTCGCTCGAGCGAGCGGCTTTCTTCCCGGATGTCGACCAGATTGGCGAGGCTGATGGGGAACTTCGTCTCCGGCGTTCGCCGGTCGCCGCTCCAGATGAGGAGGGCTCGGCTCGCGTTCGGGTAGGGAAGCGGGCGGATCAGAACGCCGTTCACGATACTGAAGATCGCCGTGGTAGCTCCGACACCGAGCGCGAGAGTGAGTACCGCGGCAGCGGTGAACCCTGGAGCACGGCGGAAACCGCGCAGCGCGTATCGGACATCCCGTCCAAGCTGATCGAGCCAGCGAATCGACCACATATCGCGGGTATTCTCCTTGACGCGGGTCAGGTTGCCGAGACGGCGGACGGCAGTCGCACCGCCGTCCCGCTCCAGCTGTTCACGGTGAAACCGGAGTTCATCCGCCAGCTCGGCATCGAGCTGGTCACGACGGAATCGGTCGCGGAGCCGGGCGAGCCATTCGCGCATCTCACTCGCTCCGCAGTGCGATGTTGGGGTCCGCCCGCGTCGCGCGCAGAGTCGGCACGGCAGTGGCGACGAGGGCCACCAGGATCAGCACCGCGCCGACACCGCCGTACACGAGAGGATCGCGCGCCGATTGCCGGAACAGGAGCGGCTCCACCCACCCGGAGAAGAGCAGCGCCAGAACGAGGCCCACTGCCACACCGGCGAGAGTGAACTTGAGTGCGCGCCGGAGCACCAGGGCAACCAGGTTCGCGCGCTGCGCGCCGAGCGCAGTCCGGACGCCCAGCTCATGCATCCGCTGCGCCACGTCGTATCCCATTACGCCGTAGAGGCCGACCGCGGCCACCACCAGCGCCAGCGCGCCGAAGGCGAGGAACATCGTGGCACCCATTCGCCAGGAGCGGTGGCGCTGCGTGTACATGTCGCCCATTGCCTGCACGTAGAGGTAGGACAGGTCGGGCAGCTCACGCTGGAGCGCCCGCCGGATACCCTCCGCCTCGGCGCGGGCGTCGCCCCGGATGCGGAGCGCGAGCTGCCAGCCGCCTTCGTCGAGCTGGGCCTGCGGCAGGTAGTAGCGCAGGGTGCGCTCCGCCAACGGGTCCTGGAGCGCATCCTCGGCGACCCCGATCACGGCGGTGCAGGGCATCGTCTCGGGCGGCCGGTTCATCCAGCCCACCCGGATGCACTGGCCGAGCGGATCGCGGCCGGGCCACAAGGTCTGCGCCATCGCGGCACTCACCACTACGACCGGCGGGCTGCCGGCCCGGTCGGCGTCGGTAAAGGCCCGGCCGCGGAGGATGCGGGTCTTTACGACGTCGAAATACCGGGGCGAGGCGATCTGATAGTTGAACCGGCCGAGGCGCGTGACCGAGTCGATGCCCGGCACCGCGAGTCCGAAGGTCGAGGTACCCTGCATCGGCACGGTCGATACCCAGGCCGCCGCCTCGACGGCGGGAAGGCGGTGAGCTACGTCGAGGATATGATCGCGGATTGCGATGCGTTCGTCCGCGCTCGCCGCGGAACCGCGCCGTTCCCAGACCATCAGCAGCACCGGTTCGGGGTCGAAGCCGGCCGGGAGCGCCTGGACCCGTACCAGGCTGCGCACGAAGAGGCCAGCGCCCACCAGCAGGAGGACGGAAAGCGCCGCTTGCGCCACCAGGAGCATCGATCGGGCGCGCGACCGATCTGCCGGGCCGGCGCGGCTACCCGACATGAGCCGGCCGGCGGGCGCCTCTCGCCTGGCGAACAGCACGGGAGCGACCCCTGTGGCTACGGCTGCCAGCAGCGCGGCCGCGCTGGCGAGACCAAGCGTGCGCCAGTCGGTCACCACCTCGAACGAGCTCGCGAACGGCAGGAACAGCCGCCGGAGTCCGATGCCGGCCCATTGCGCGGCAAGCAGGCCGGCGGCGCAGCCGAGCAGTGAGAGGAGCAGGCTCTCGGTGAGTGCCTGGCGGACGAGGCGTCCGCGGCTCACGCCCAATGCGAGGCGCAGCGCGAGCTCCCGGCGCCGGCCCACCGCGCGCGCCAGGTAGAGGTTGGCCACGTTGGCGCAGGCGATCACCAGCACGATTGCGGCGACACCCGCGACCCAGAGCAGGGTGCGCATCTCGAGGCCGGCATCCGGCCCGGCCGCCGTCTGTAGCGGTCCGGCGATCGCGCGGGGATTGGCGCGTTCGACCTGCGCGAAGGTTGGGTGGACCGCGCGTGCCGCAATTCGGCTCCGGACGAACGCCGCCGTCAGATCCGTCGTCGCCTGGTCGCGATCGATGCCCGGCTTACGGCGGACCATCATCTCGGTCCAGTCCCAGGTGTACTTATGATGATGGTCGGTCGGTTCGCCCCAACCTTCGTGGGCGGCGTAGGCCGTGATTGGGATGAAGACGGCCGGATCGCGCGTCTGCGCCACGCCCACGAAGCCCGGCGGCGCCACACCGACGACCGTGTAGCGCGCCGAACCGATCTGGATCGTTTCGCCCAGTACGTTCCGGCCACCGAGCTCCGCTTGCCAGAATCGGTGGCCCAGCACTGCGACGTCGGTGCCCGTCGGCAGTGCATCCTCGGCCGGCCCGAAGAACCGGCCTGCCGCAGGTCGCGCATCGAAGAAATCGAAGAAGGAGGCGCTCACCCCGTAAACCGGATGCTCGCGCGCGTCTTCACCGCTCCCGATCGCGTGGCGCGCCGCTACGAACGCCGCGGATTCGGAGAAAGACGAAGTCCAGCGCTGCAGATCGAGGTAGCGGGTATACGGGAAGCTCACCGAGGTGGCGGTGGCCTGGTCGCGGCCGGTGAGCCGTAGATAGACCCGATCCACCGTGGCGGGATCGCGCAGGTAGGGATAGGGCCGGAACATCAGCCGGTCGATCACCCCGAACATCGCGGCGTTGGCGCCGATGCCGAGCCCGAGGGTGAGGATGACGGTCGCCGCGAACCCGGGCGAGCGACGGAGGCCGCGCAAAGCGTACCGGATGTCCTGCAGCAGGTCGTCGAGCCAGCGGATGCTCCACATATCGCGCGTGCTTTCCTTGAGACGAGTCAGGTTGCCCAGCCGGCGAGAGGCCGCCGGGCCACCGTCGCGCTCCAGCTGGTCCTGATGAAAGCGGAGCTCGTCCGTCAGCTCGGCGTCGAGTTGTTCGCGGCGAAATCGGTCGCGGAGCCGGGCCAGCCACTCTCGCATCTCAGTCGTTCCGCAGGACTGCGTTGGGGTCCGCCTTGGTAGCGCGCCGCGCCGGCACCGCGCTCGCCAGCATCGCCACCGAAAGGAGCAGCAATCCCACGCTGCCGTAGACCATCGGATCGCGCGCCGATTGGCGGAATAGGAGCGGCTCGACGAGCCCCGCGGCGGCGAGCGCGAGTGCCAATCCGATCACTGCCCCTGCGATGGACACTTTGACTCCCTGTGCCAGAACCAATCGCATCACGTCGGGAGAACGGGCGCCTAACGCCACCCGGATTCCCAGCTCGTGCATCCGCTGGTTGACGTTGTAGGCGATCACCCCGTAGAGTCCGACGGCTGCCACCACTAGCGCCAGGACACCGAATGCCACGAACATCGTGGCTCCGAGCCGCCACGAGCGGCGTTGGCTCTCGACCAGGCGCTCCAAGGGTCGGACGGTGATGTACGACTGGCCCGGCATGACCTGCTGCAGCGCCTGCCGCACCGTTTCCTGCGAAGCTTCCGGATCGTTTCGCATCCGGAGCAGCAGCGCGAAGCCCCCGGCGGCATTCCGTTGCTCGATGGGCAGGTAGTAGTGGAAGCGCTGTGCATCGCCGAGGCTCTGCTGCACCATGTCTTCCGCGATCCCGACCACGGTCGAGCAGGGCATCGTATCCGCGCCGATCCGGATGCACTCGCCTAGAGCATCCTTGCCGGGCCAGAGGACATTGGCCATGGCCTCGCTCACCACCACGATCGGCGGGGCGCCGGCGCGATCCTCCGGGCTGAACCCTCGGCCCCGAATGATTCGGGTACCCATTGCCTCGAAATAGTCGGTAGTGGCGGACTGATAGGTGAAGCTTCCGAGCCGCCGGACCGAGTCGATCCCGGTGACGTAGAGGCTGGTGGACTCGGTGCTGTAGAACGGGACGCTGCTCACCCAACTGGCGGCCTCGACACCCTGGATGTTTTGGGCCGTCTCTACCAGAGTCCGGCCGAGACGGGCGGAGCCGCTGTCGTCGAGAGCCATACCTCGCATGTTGGTGGCCGCCAGGAGGACCTTGTCGGCGTCGTAGCCGAGTCGCATCGACGTGACCCGGTCGAGGCTGCGCACGAACAGTCCGGCCCCCACCAGGAGGACGACGGTGAGCGCTCCCTGCGCAACGAGCAATGCCGTCCGAGCCTTCGACCGGCGGGCAGTGCCGTCACGAGTGCCTGTCTTGAGCGAGTCGACCAGGCTGCCGCGTCCGGCGAGCAGCGCCGGAGCCAACCCGGTCAGCAGCGCCGTGCCGATCGCGACGGCCGCCGCCACGCCGAGCGTCCGCCAGTCGGTGAAGACGTCGAGTGCTGCTCCCTGGCCGGTGATCAGCATGCTGCGGATGGCTGCACCGCCCCACTGCGCCACCAGGAGACCGACGATTGCGCCGATGCCCGATAACAGCAGGCTTTCCGTCAACGACTGCCGCAGCAAGCGACCGCGGCTCACGCCGAGCGCCATGCGGACGGCCAACTCCCGCTGGCGTTGGAGAGCTCGGGCCAGGAACAGATTGATCACGTTGGCGCAGGCGATCAGCAGCACGACCGCGGCGACACCGGTTACCCACAGCGCGGTCCGAGCCTCGAGGCCGGGGTCCGGGCCGGCGCCGAGCTTCATCGCCCCCGCTATGGCCTCCGGCTTCGCGACGTCGACCGGCGGGAGCGGGTCGCTCTCGTGCTCGGCGTGCCAGCTCCGGATATATGCCTGGGTCAGGTCCGACGATGCCTGCGGAGCGGTGACGCCCGGCTTCCGGCGCACCATCAGCTCCATCCAGCTCCAATTGTACCGGCTGTAGTAGGTGGTCCGGTTGCGTGCGCTACCCGAGGAACCGGCGTAGGTGGTGATCGGGAGGTAGATCGCGGGAGGGTCGTTGTCGCCCACCCCGCTGAAACCCTTGGGGGCGACGCCGATGATCGTGGCCGCGATGTTGCCCACCTGGAGGACATCGCCGATCACGTCGCGGCCGCCGAACTCCGAGGTCCAGTAGCCGTAGCCGAGCACCGCTACGTCCGCTCCGCGTGGGATGCTGTCTTCACTCGGCGTGAAGTACCGGCCCAGCGCCGGCCGGGCATCGAAGAAATCGAAGAACGAGGCGTTGACGAGCGCCACGCGCCGCTCGCGGGAGGCCTCGCCGACGCCGACGGCCAAGGTCCGATCCGTGAAGCCGGCGTACTGGGAGAACGACGATGTCCATTTCTGGAGATCAAGGGCCCGAGCATACTCGAGGTTCGAGTTGGTACGCACGGTGCCCCGATCCGTGCTGCGCAGGTAGACCCGATGCACCGTCTCCGGATCGCGCAAGTAGGCATGAGGCCGGAACATCAGCCGGTCCACCACACCGAACATCGCGGCGTTGGCGCCGATGCCGAGACCCAGAGTCAGAACGACGGTGGCGGTGAACCCGGGCGAGCGCCTGAGCCCTCGCAACGCGTAGCGGACGTCCTGTCCGAGCTGATCG
This sequence comes from Gemmatimonadales bacterium, assembly GCA_037189525.1. Classification (GTDB taxonomy): domain Bacteria; phylum Gemmatimonadota; class Gemmatimonadetes; order Gemmatimonadales; family GWC2-71-9; genus SHZU01. The sequence goes on along the minus strand of JBBCJC010000001.1, from coordinate 682,358 downwards.
AGCCAGCGGATCGACCACATGTCGCGGGTTCCTTCCTTGAGACGGGTCAGGTTACCGAGCCGGCGAACGGCGGTCGCCCCGCCGTCGCGTGCGAGCTGCTCCTGGTGGAAACGGAGCTCCTCCGCCAGCTCGGCATCGAGCCGGTCGCGTGAGCGCCAGTCGCGCAGCTTGGCGAGCAGTTCGCGGAAGTTCATTGGACCGGTTTCATCACCCGTGCGATGGCGGCCACCAGGTCGGCAAAGCCGGTCTCCTGCTCGCCGAGTTGCCGGCGACCCGCGGTGGTAACGGTGTAGTACCGCGCCCGCTGGTTGTTGGGCGTCACCCCCCACTCGGCCTTGATCCAGCCCTTCTGCCGCATCCGCTGCAGCGCCGGGTAGAGCGACCCTTCCTCGACCTTGAGCACGTCCTGCGAGAGCCGCTGGATGTGCTGGGCGATCCCATAGCCGTGCATCGACTGCGCGGTCAGGGTCTTGAGAATCAGCATGTCGAGCGTGCCGGGAAGGAGGTCGCGCTTGGAGTCGGGAGCCATGAAGCCATCGTCTATCTAGGGGATAGATAATCTATGTCCTGTGAACTTTTCCGCAAGAGATCGTCGTCGAATCGGTGGGGAAGGGTGTCGTGCCCGGGACGCGGCGGGCGGAGCGGCGGCCGCCATTACGAAGCGGAGACGTCCATATAAAGTGAGACACCCCGGCCCGGGATTTCGTTGGCGCCCTCCCGGAGCGGGTCGGCCGGGCGTACTTTGCAGGATTCCAATCCATTGCCAGTTCCTGCCGTCACCTCCCCCGACCGGAGTCACCATGCGGCGCCGTTTTCCCGTCCTGCTCGGATCGCTCCTGGCCTCGGTCGTCGTGTCCGCGGGCGCGCAGACGGGCTCGCGGGCGGCCGGTGTCGATCGACGGCTGGAACCGCTCAAGCGCGAGGCGCTGGCCCTGGTCGACGCGCGCGCCAAACTGGTTCAGGAGATCAACGACCAGATCTTCAGCTACGGGGAGCTCGGCTTCCAGGAAACGGAGACGTCCAAATACCTGGTCGGGCTCCTGCGCAAAGAGGGGTTCACGGTCACGGAGGGCATCTCCGGCATGCCGACCGCCTGGGTGGCGACCTGGGGCTCGGGCAAACCGGTCATCGCGCTGGGCTCCGACATCGATGCGATTCCCCAGGCGTCCCAGATGCCGGGCGTGGCGTGTCGCCTTCCGATGGTCGAAGGGGCCCCCGGTCACGGGGAAGGTCACAATTCCGGCCAGGCGGTCGTCGTCGCGGCGGCGCTGGCGGTCAAGCAGCTGATGGAGCGCGACCGGCTGCCGGGCACTATCAAGATCTGGCCGGGGGTTGCGGAAGAGCAGGTGGCCGCCAAGGCATTCTTCGCGCGCGACGGGCTCTTCAAGGACGTCGATATCAGCTTCTTTACCCACGTTTTCGACAACTTCACCACGCCGTCCGAGGCGCCTAACGAGTACAGCGGCCTGGTTTCCCTGCTGTACTCGTTCCAGGGCACCAGCGCCCACAGCGCGGGAGCGCCATGGCGCGGGCGGAGCGCGCTCGACGCGGTCGAATTGATGAACGTGGGCATGAACTACCGGCGCGAGCATCTCCGGCTCGAGCACCGGTCGCACTACACCGTCCGGGACGGCGGCGATCAGCCTAACGTCGTCCCGTCGACGGCGTCGGTCTGGTATTTCCTCCGCGAACTCGAAGCCTCCGGTGTTCGAGCCCTCTGGGCCGTCGCGGATTCCGTCGCGCGCGGCGCCGCGATGATGACCGGCACCACCCTCGCGAGCACCCGCGTGCTCGGCGCCGCGTGGCCGCCGCATTTCAACCGTCCGGTCGCGGAGGCGATGGGAGCCAACATCACGCGCGTCGGGATGCCGAAATGGTCGGACGACGACGTCCGGTTCGCCAAGGCCATCCAGCGTGAGCTCAAGATGCCCGAGCGCGGTCTCGATACCCTCGCGCGCGGGCTCGATCGCCCGCCGCCTCCCGCGGAGCGCAAGGGCGGCGGTTCGGACGACATCGGCGACGTCTCGTGGTCGGTGCCCACGGTGCAGCTCTTCTATCCGTCGAACGTGCCCGGCACGCCCGGTCACAACTGGGCCGACGCGATCGCGATGGCGACACCGATCGCCCATAAAGGTGCGGTCGCCGGCGCCAAGGCGCTGGCCCTCACCATGCTCGACGTCCTGCTGACCCCAGCGCTCGTGACGGCTGCATGGGACTATTTTCGCAATGAACAGACCAAGGACGTGAAGTACGAGCCGTTCGTCCGCGCCGAAGACCGCCCGGCCGTCGAGCTCAACGGACTGATCCTGGCGCGGTACCGCGAGCGGATGCGACCCTTCTACTATGATCCGGCCAAGTATCCCAGCTACCTCGAACAGCTCGGCGTGGCCTATCCCACGCTCCGGGCCGCCGACGGCAGCTGCGGACCACGGGGCCGCCCCTGACCATGACACGCGAACGGAGCTTCTGATGCGTCATCTCCTCCTCCTCGCCGTTCTTGCCTGGCCTACCGCCGGCACGCTCGATGCGCAGGCCAGGCCCTCGACCCGGCCCGATCCGCGCCTGGCGCGGCTCAAGAAAGAGGTCGTGACGGATGTCGAAGGGCGAGCCAAATCCACCCAGGAAATGGTCGATCAGGTTTTCAGCTTCGGCGAACTCGGCTTCCAGGAGTTCGAGACTTCGAAGTATCTGACCGACATCCTGCGGCGCGAAGGATTCACGATCGAAGAGAACTATGCCGGAATCCCCACGGCCTGGGTGGCCACCTGGGGCTCGGGCAAGCCGGTGATCGCACTTGGTTCGGATATCGACGGGATTCCCCAGGCCTCGCAGTTTCCCGGGGTGGCGTGTCGTGCCCCGATGGTGCCGGGCGGGCCCGGACATGGCGAGGGACACAACGCGGGCCAGGGCCTCAACATCACCGCTGCGCTGGCGGTCAAACGCCTGATGGAGCGGGAAAAGATTCCCGGCACCATCAAGATCTGGCCCGGTGTGGCCGAGGAGCAGATCGGGACCAAGGCGTACTTCGTGCGCGCCGGGCTCTTCAAGGATGTCGATATCAACATCTTCTCCCACGTCTCGAACTCGCTGGGCGTGTCCTGGGGACAGCCCGACGGGACGGGGCTCGTCTCGGTCGAGTACACCTTCCGCGGCATCTCGGCGCATTCGGCCGGCGCGCCGTGGCGGGGGCGGAGCGCGCTCGATGCCGTCGAACTGATGAACGTAGGCTGGAATTTCCGGCGTGAGCATCTCCGGCTCTCCCACCGGTCGCACTACATCGTCAACAACGGCGGTGACCAGCCCAACGTGGTGCCGCAGGTCGCGTCGGTCTGGTACTACTTCCGTGACACCGACTATCAGAACATCAAGTACGTCTGGGCCGTCGCCGATTCGATCGCGGCCGGCGCGGCGATGATGAGCGGGACCACGCTGGAGCCGACTCGCGTGCTGGGTTCCGCCTGGCCGCAGCACCACAACAAGCCGATCGCCGAGGCGATGCACGAGAACATCAAGGTGGTGGGGATGCCGCAGTGGTCGGAGGACGACCAGCGCTTTGCCAAGGCGCTCCAGACCGAGATGAAGGTGCCGGTGCGCGGTCTCAACACCGACGTGGGAACCGAACTCCGGCCACCGCCGCGGCTCGAGGACATGCGCGGCGGAGGCTCGGACGACATCGGTGACGTGACCTGGACGCTGCCGTCGGTGACCCTCCGGTTCCCGTCCAACATTCCCGGCCTGCCGGGTCACAACTGGACCGACGCCATCGCCATGGCCACGCCAGTTGCGCACAAGGGCGCTACGGCCGGCGCCAAGGCCCTGGCCATGACGATGCTCGACATCCTGCTCACGCCGCAGCTGGTGACGGATGCCTGGGACTACTATCGGAACGTGCAGACCAAGGACGTCAAGTACGAGCCGCTGATTCGCCCGCAGGACAAGCCGGCGATCCACCTCAACGAGGGGATCCTGGCGCGGTATCGCGAGCAGATGCGGCCGTTCTATTACGACGCCTCCAAGTATCCGACCTATCTCGAACAGCTCGGCATCCGGTATCCGATGGTGCGGGCGCCGAACGGCAGCTGCGGGCCGGCGGCAACGCCGTGAGCGTTCCGGAAGTCGTAACACCCCCGGCGGTTCCCGACGAGTGGGTGGCGCCGCCACTCATCGTCGGGGACTGGCGTGACTTGGCCGTGGCCGAGGCCGTCCCGCTGCTGATCCGCTATGGGCAGAAGGCGGAGTCGGATCGACAGCGGCGCCTGTTCACGGAGCATTGGCCCGTCAGAGTTCGGGCCATGCGGCCGCGGTTCTATCCGGGGTGGATTCTGGCGGAGGTGCAGGTCATACTGCCAGACGGAGTGGCCGGATTGCTGGCGTTTCTGTACGGACCTGGCGGGATCACCACCATCGACGGCAGCTCCGCCCCAATCCATGATTTGAACGGCACCGGGGCGCTGGTGATCAAGGAGTCGGCGGTGGCGCTCGATTACCTGCGGTTCTTCTGTAGCGCCATCCATGGCGAAGAGGGACGATTTCAGATCGTCGAGACGAAGTTCGATCTGCTGCCGGGTGAGGACGCGGCCGCCCGCGCCAAGGTCCTTGCGGTGTCCGAGTCGCTCCGGGAGGCCGGGGTGCTCGCCGTGCAGGACTCCTATATCGGCCACGGGTCGGTGCTGTATGGCGGCAGCCTCTTCCAGGCCAAGTTTGCCATCCAGTCGACCGGCAGCATCACCATGATCGACGACGAGCCGGTGGCCCGCCTGCCGGTCCGTCGCGAACTCTTTCGTCCGCCCTTCAGGATCGTCGAGGCCGAAACGTATGATGCCTAACGATGGAGCCGTGAGATGAGCCCGGACGGACGACGGTTGCCCGATACCTGGGCAACGATGGCGGAGCGGGACGGCAGCGGAGCGGGCTCGCGGCGGCAGATGCCGGTGGCCACCCTCAAGATGCCGGATGAGTTGGGAACGCCGGGCCTGCTGATCGGCTGGTCGCTCGAAATGGAGCGGGGGCGCCGCCCGATGGGGTTCGGAGCCGGCGACACGGAGCGAACGCCACGATCGGGATACATCGATCCGATCCTGATGGAGACCGATGGCCACCTGATCACGGTTGCGCCCACCGGGGCTGGCAAAGGTGTAGGCTGTATCATCCCGGCGCTGCTGCGATACGAAGGGCCGATCATCGCGATCGATCCGAAGGGCGAGAACGTGGCGATCACGGCCCGGCGGCGGCGCGAATTGGGACACGAGGTCATCGTGCTCGACCCGATCGGCGTGACCGATCAGCCGGCCGCCGCGCTCAATCCGCTCGACATGCTCGACCCCACCTCGGCGACGACGGTCGACGAAGCGGCGGCGCTGGCCAAGATCCTGATCGATCATCGGCAGGATGAGAAGAACCGGTTCTGGTACGAGCGGGCGACCCACCTCCTCTTCGGGGTGATTCTCCACACCATCGCGGACTATCCCGTTGAAGAGCGCAACCTGACCACGGTGCGGAACTTGATCGGGTTGAGTTCCGGCGACCCGGACAAACTGGTCGAGGCGATGCGCGGCTCGGTGCATCCCGAGGTCAGGGCCGTGGCGCAATCGTTGGCGGTCGGTGCCACGGAAACCCGCGGGTCGATCGTAGCGGTGGCCCAGGACGGCGTCGATTTTCTGCGGGGTCCGCTGGTCCAGCACGCCATCCGGGAAACGACCTTCGATCTCGACGACATTACGTTAGGCAAGCCACTCTCGATCTACATCGTGGTCCCGCCCCATATGCTCGAGAGCCACGGCAAGTTGCTGCGGCTCTGGATTGCGGCGCTGATGATGGCGATTACGCGGCGGCGGCGCCGGGCCAAACAGGCCACGCTGTTCCTGCTCGATGAAGCGGCCCAGCTCGGCACGCTGCCGCAGCTCCGGCAGGCCATCACGCTGCTGCGCGGCTACGGTCTGCGCACCTGGAGCTTCTGGCAGGACCTGAGCCAGCTTCGGTTGCTCTATCCGTCGGACTGGCAGACCATGGTGAACAACTGCCAGGTGCTGCAGTGCTTCGGGGCGTTCAACTCGCTGGCTGCCACCGAGCTCCACGAACTGACGGGATTCGGGTCGCCCGACGCCATCATCGATTTGGAGAATCACGAGATGATCCTCCAGATCAGCGGCGACCAGCCGGTGATTGCCCGGGTGCCGAACTACCGGTTCGACCCGCCGTTCCGCAATCTGTTCGATCCCAATCCGTATTTCGATCCGGATCAGAACATCATGCCCAAGGATCCGCCGCGGATCCGGTTGTTCGAGCGGCCCGAGCCTCCGACCCCTCCCCCGCCTCAGGTGCCGGCATTTCTGTCGACGGCCGAGCCGGAGGACGAGGAGGAAACCGAGCCGGTGGCGGTCGGGGAGAGCGATCGCCTGCTGCAGGTCCTGCTGGCGGGGTGGGGCGATTCCGGAAGTCCGTCCTCCATGCCAGGCTGATCGACGCGTCGGCTCCGCGACCTGGGGTCAGGTCGCGGTGGCAGACGATGCGTGGCTACCAGCGCAGCGACAGGCCCACCGAGAGGAAGTCGGCGGTACCGAAGCCGTCTTCCGTGACGTCGAAGATTCCGTGCCAGCGACCCTCGAGTGCGAGACGCATCCCCCCGCGGAGCCGCGCGAACGTTAGGCCGGCTCCCGCGGTGGCCCCGACTTTGACGTCGCTGCCGGAGCCCTCGAAATCGTAGAACGGCACGCGCTGGCCGTTGTCGTCGCGGACTTCGATGCGATCGCGATAGTGGCCGTCGTACGGACCGCCGCCACCGATCAGGTACGGACGCACCGGCGCGGTGCCAAACTCGATTCGGGCAATCGCCGCCGCGCGGTACCATGAGCGGCGGAATTCCTCGTGGTAGACCCAGCCCGGCTGATTATTGAAGTCGTCGACCCGACTCACCTGCGTACCAAACGATTGATAGCCGGCCTCGATCCCGAAGGCGAACCGGCCGGAGCGACGCAGCAGATCGACGGTCACGCCGGGACCCCACGGCGCGTCCTCACGGCCGAGCGCCGTGTTGAGGTTTATCCCGATGCCCGGAGACCAGGCGCGGGGCGTCTGGGCGGCGGCGCCGGCCGTCCAGGTGGCCGCGGCGAGGATCACCAGCGCGCCGGCTCGAGCCATATGCTGTCTCATCATCCATAATCCTCCCAACGAATATGGGGCACGATACCGACGCGGCGTGACCTCGGCGTTACCGCCGCGGGACCGCGGCAGGACTCACAGGCAGGCGGGCTGTGCACGTTTCGGGGACAGGGGCATCTCCCGGGCCACTTCGGTCAAAGGAAACGGGATATGTCGGGTCGAGTCGTCGTTGCCGTGGGGTTCCTGGTCTCGATGCTGGTTGGGTGCGGGATGGATCAGCCGACGGAGGCCGAAGCGTTGATGGACGAGGCTCCGGCGCCGTCCAACGTTGCGCCCGGATTGGTGGGCAACCAGGCGACCCGAAGCGTGGCTGCCGATGCGGCAGGGTTTGGCAAGGACGCTCCGCAGGAACCGCCGATGACGGTTCCACTGCCCGATCGAATGCTGATCCGCACCGGATACGCATCGATTCGGGTCGATTCGCTGGAGGCCGCGATTCGGCGAGTGACCGAGGTCGCGACTGCGATGGGCGGGTATGTCGCCAACAGTTCCTTCCAGACCGGCGAGCAGGCCGTCCGAAGCGCCATGCTGGAGATCAAGCTGCCGGCCGCGCGGTACCAGGAGGCTTTCGATCGCCTGAGCGGGGTCGGTACGGTCACCAACGCTTCCACCTCGACCCAGGATGTCGGCGAGGAGTACGTCGATATCTCGGCGCGCACGGCCAATGCCAAGCGGCTCGAGGAGCGTCTCGTCTCACTCTTGGCGACCCGTGCCGGCAAGCTCGAGGAAGTCCTTGGGGTCGAACGCGAACTGGCCCGGGTGCGTCAGGAAATCGAGCGGTATGAAGGGCGGCTCCGGTATCTGGAGCGCCAGGTGGCCATGAGCACGCTGGCCGTCACGGTGTTCGAGGCCGGGCCGTTGGTCGGGAGCCCCGGTGAAAACGTGATCCAGGAGGCCTTCAAGAACGCGTGGCGGAACTTCGTGGCCGTCGTGGCGGGCGGGATTGCGCTGCTTGGTGTGGTGGTGCCGGTCGGGCTGGTGCTGGCCGGTGGCTGGTTCGGCGTGCGTACCTGGCGTCGCCGGCTGGCGGCAGCCGGGCGCTGAGGATCGGCGGGGGCGTCGTGCTGGTGGACGCCCCTGTTGTCAGTCCTTCGCGGTGTTGACGAGCGTCAGGGCCGGGGTGTCTGATTGCGTTTGACGAGAGATGGCTCCGCCGGATCGGCCAGGTCCGCGAGCTCCGGCGGCCGGACGCTCAAATCGAGCGCCAGGTAGAGCATGCGGGCGTAGGGGAAAATGATGAACGGCGTTACCACGGCGAGTCCCAGTCCGATGATCAGGAGCCGGGTCCAGGGTACGTCGGGCCAGGTGACGACCATCCCGAACACGAAGAAGACCGCGAACACCCCTTCGGTCGCGAAGATGTTGATGCTGTAACTCCCGATCCAGTATCCGGGCTCGTGGCGATCGAATCGGAAGCCGCAGGTGGGGCAGTTCGGCGCCACTTTGAGCCAGCTGAGCAGAACGGGACGTCCGCCGCAGGCCGGGCAGCGGAGCCGGAGCGCGCGGCTGAAGATGGTCTTCGGTCGGGGCAGCGGCTTCGAGGTGCTGACCCGAGGGTCAGATGGGGAATTCATCGCGCACCAGCACCAGGATCGCGCCCTGGGGAACGACCAGGTACTTCTTGTCTTCGAAGGAGATCTCGACCGCGGCCTTACGGAAGAAGATGGCGTGATCGCCGACCCGGGCCTGCATCGGGCGGAAGCGCGGGGTCTTTTCCAGCGCGCGCCAGGGCTCTTCGTCGAAGCTCGAGGCGTCGGGAACGGGGTCGCCGGGGCCGGTGGCGACGATCAGCCCGCCCTGGATCTGCTGGGTATCGATGGCGGTGGCCGGCAGGTAGAGCCCGACCCGGGTCCGGTCTTCACCGTCTTCCGGGGTGACCAGGACGCGATCGCCCACGACCAGCAGTTTCTTCGGGAACTCCATACACTCAGCCTGCCTGATGGACCGTAACGAGTTCGGTGACCCGGAGCCGGCGCGTCAGCGTCGGGAGCCGGAGGGTCACCTCGTCGCCGACCTTGCGGTCGTTGAGGGCGCGACCGAGCGGCGACATCAGGGAGATGTGTCCCGCGTCGATGTCCATCATTTCGGCCAGGACCAGCTGGTAGGTCTCGGTTTCTTCGGTCTCGATATCGATGACGGTGACCTTGGAGCCCAGGCCCACCCGATCGATCGGCGCCTCGGTGTTGGCGAGCTGGGTCAGCTGGGCAAGCCGCTGATGGAGTTGTCCCAGCCGGGCCTGGACCAGCTGCTGCCGTTCCAGCGCGGCCTTGTATTCCGAGTTTTCCCGGAGATCACCCAGCGCCACGGCCGTCGCAATGGCCTGCGGCAGCGTGATCTTGAGTTCATGCGTCAGCGCTTCGATTTCCGCGCCGAGTTTTTCTCGCATCTCGCGGATCATGGCGACTCCCAGGCTCCAGAAAAGACGCTGGCCCGGCTGGATTACAGCCGGGCGCAGGGTGAATCAACCGCCAAATCGTAAGGTACCTACAATTGCTTCGGAGCGGAACGGGGGCGTCGGACACGCCTAAGTAGTTGTCGTGTCGAGGCATATGAACCACCCGTGAAGGGCAGGTCGTCGCGGTTCTGGCACCACGGAATCAGGGGGCTTCTTGATCGGAAATAACAATCATGCAAGTGACCGGTTTTCTTGACGCAAACGCTTGTCGCTATTAAACTTCGGACCGTCGTGGAGGGCCCTCTCCGGCCTCACTACGAATCCTCATTAATCTCGGATTTGCAGCGCATGGAACGAAGCCCCAACCGCGCCAAGCATGCGTGGATGGCCAAGGCCGCCCTTTTAGGTCTGGTCGTACTCGCCGCAGCGTGTGCCGACAGCTACCCGAACTATCCGCAGACGACACTCGATCCGCGCAGTGATTTCACCCGGTTGGTCGACAGCCTGTTCCGCCAGACCTTCTGGTGGGCGGTCATCGTCTTCGTCCTGGTGGAAGCGGCCCTGATCTATGTGTTGTGGCGGTTCCGGGCCAAGCCTGGTGATGCGGAACCCGAGCAGAGCCACGGCAACACGACGCTCGAAATCATCTGGACCGTCATCCCGGCGATTATTCTGGTCTTCATCGCGGTGCCGACGGTCAAGACGATCTTCAAGACCTCCCTGCCGACGCCCAATCCGGAAGTCGAAGTCGAGGTCATCGGGCATCAGTGGTGGTGGGAGTTCCGCTATCCCAAGCTCGGGGTGGTGACGGCCAACGAGATGGTGGTACCGGTCAGCAAGATGATCGGCCTCAAGATGTGGAGCGCCGACGTGATCCACAGCTTCTGGTCGCCGCAGCTGGCTGCCAAGCGCGACGTCTTCCCGGTGTTCCCGAACACCAAGTATCCCAAGATCAATCCGCTCTGGTTCACGGCCGACTCGGTGGGCGATTACACCGGGCAGTGCGCCGAGCTGTGCGGCATCCAGCACGCGACGATGGGCTTGCGCGTCATCGTCAAGTCGGATGCCGATTTCGATGCGTGGATCGCCGCGCGCCGGGTGGGGTCGCCGCTGGTCGAGGGTGGCCGAGTCGCGCCGGGCGTCGACAGCGTCTGGAAGGCCGACACCATTCACACCAAGGGTCAGGCGGCCTTCGTGGCCGGCGGTTGTATGACCTGTCACGCCATGGCCGGTACTCCGCTCGCGGGCGCCATGACGTTGCGTGGTCCCAACCTCAGTCACTTCGGCAGCCGCACCACGCTCGGCGCCAATATGTATGAGAACACCCCGGCGAACCTGGCCGCATGGCTTCGGGACCCGCAGGGGATGAAAAAGGGCAGCCACATGATTCTGCCCCGGCCGCTCACTGAAACGGAGATCGACGCGCTGGTGGCGTATCTCCGGATGCACAAATAAGGCGACGAAGCCATGGCAACCTCGGTACTCGAGCATCGTCCCCCGGCGCTTCCGCACGCTCACCCGAAGACGGGGATCTGGAGCTGGATCACGACGGTCGATCACAAGCGGATCGGCATCATGTACGGCGCCACGTCCTTCCTGTTCTTCCTGCTGGGCGGTCTCGAAGCGCTGATCATGCGAATGCAGCTGATCGGCCCGAACGGCAAGCTGGTCGATCCGGACACGTTCAACGCATTGTTCACGATGCACGGCACGACCATGATCTTTCTCGGGGTCATGCCGTTGTCGGCGATGTTCTTCAACTACTTCATCCCGATCCAGATCGGCGCGCGTGACGTCGCCTTCCCGCGGCTCAATGCCTTCAGTTACTGGGTCTTCCTGCTGGGCGGCTTGTTCATCAATGCCAGTTTCATCGTGGGCACACCGCCCGACGGTGGCTGGTTCGGCTATGCGAACCTGACGTCGTCCCGCGTCATGTCGGCCACGGCGGCGGCGCCGTCGCCGGGGCTCAACATCGACTTCTGGGTGCTGGGTCTGCAGATCCTGGGCGTAGCCTCGCTGGCGGCGGCGGTGAACTTCTTCGTCACCATCGTCAACATGCGGGCGCCGGGGATGCGGATGCTCCGGATGCCGATGTTCGTCTGGATGAGCTTCGTGGTGCAGGTGCTGCTGGTGCTGGCCTTCCCGGTCATCACGGTGGCGCTGATCCTGCTCATGTTCGACCGGAACTTCGGTTCCAGCTTCTTCATGCCGGACGGCGGTGGCGATCCGGTCATGTGGCAGCACCTCTTCTGGATCTTCGGTCACCCGGAGGTCTACATCCTGATTCTTCCGGCCTTCGGTATCACATCGGAGATCCTGCCGGTCTTCTCGCGCAAGCCGCTCTTCGGCTACACCGCGATGGTCTTTTCGGGCATCTTCATCGGCTTCGTCGGCTTCGGCGTGTGGAGTCACCACATGTTCGCGACCGGGATGGGCCCGTTTGCCGATACCTTCTTCGCGATTGCGACGATGGTGATCGCGATCCCAACCGGGGTGAAGATATTCAACTGGGTCGGTACCATGTGGGGCGGTTCGATCCGCTACACCACGGCCATGCTGTCGGCCATTGCGATGGTGGCGCTGTTCATCATCGGCGGTCTGTCGGGCGTGATGCACTCGTCGCCGCCGGCCGACCTGCAGCAGACCGATACCTACTTCATCGTGGCGCACTTCCACTACGTGCTCTTCGGCGGTGCGATCTTCGGCCTGACCGCCGGCGCCTACTACTGGTGGCCCAAGATGTTCGGCCGGCTCCTCAACGAGTCGCTGGGCAAGGTGCACTTCTGGCTGATGTTCATCGGCATGAACCTGACGTTCTTCCCGATGCACTTCCTCGGCCTGCACGGCATGCCGCGCCGCGTCTATACCTATCCGGAAGGCTTGGGCTTCGAGTTCTGGAACCGGGTCGAGACCTTCGGCTCGTTCATGCTCGCGGCCGGCTTCCTGGTCTTCATCGTCAACATCATCAAGACCTGGAGGGGGCCCCGGAACGCGCCGGCCGATCCGTGGCATGGCGCCACCCTGGAATGGTCGATTCCGTCGCCGCCGCAGGAGTTCAATTTCCCGAAGCTGCCGGTGGTGCACAGCTCGGTGCCGCAGTGGGATGCGCGGCGAGCGGCGGGTGGCGAGTTGCCGGAGCCGGAGCTCGTCAGCGGCGAGGACATCCACATGCCGAACCCGTCGTATTGGCCGCTGGTGGCCGCGATCGGCGTGTTCCTGGTGTTCTTCAGTCTGTTGTTCATCCGGACGTGGCCGAGCTGGTGGATGTTCACCATCTTCAGCGTGCTCTGGCTGTTCTACGGTGTGTACCGGTGGGCGTTCGAGCCGGCGCACTGAGCGGGTTGCTGCGATAATCGATTGGGACGGGGCGAGCACGGCGCTCGCCCGCTAGATAACTGGAGATTCGAAACGTGGCACACGCCGCATCTCATACTTCCGAGCCGGGCGCGATCGACGAGCATCATTGGACGTCGACCGGCATGGACAACCGCAAGATCGCGCTCTGGGCCTTCATCGGGTCGGAGTGTCTGTTCTTCGCGTCGCTGATCTCGACCTATCTGGTCTACAAGGGCAAGAGCCTGGTCGGTCCGCTGCCGCACGACGCGTCGGAATGCGTCCTCAACGGCACCAAACAGGCCTGCGAGCCGATCTTCGAGATTCCGCTGGTCACGCTCGGTACGGCGGTGCTGCTGTTCAGCTCGCTCTTCGTCGTGCTGGCGCTCTACGGTGCGCAGAAGGGCAACCGCAAGATGATGATCGGCTGGCTCTCGGCCACCGTTCTCTGCGGCCTCTTCTTCGTGGGCATGCAGGTCTACGAGTTCTATCACTTCTTCCACAAGGGATTGGGGTACAGCACCAATCTCTTCGGGTCGACGTTCTATACGCTGACCGGGTTCCACGGTACCCACGTTTCGATCGGTGTGATCTGGCTCGCGACGATGCTGGTGCTGGCCATTCGCGGCAAGGTACCGCCGGAAAAGGCGCTCAATCTGGAGCTGGCGGCATTGTATTGGCACTTCGTCGACGTGGTGTGGATCGTGATCTTCCCCGTCGTCTACCTGATGCGCTGAGGAAGGATCCTGATCATGGCATCCCATAGCGAAAGCCACGCCGAGCACGCGCATCCGTCGCCCGGCCTCTACGTCAAGATCGGCGTCGTGCTGTTCGTGCTGACGGCGCTCGAGGTCCTGGCCTACGAGATCGGCGTCCGGCCCACCATGCCGCTCCACAGCATGGTCGAGCCGATCGTGGTTCCGATCCTGCTGATCCTGTCCGCCGCGAAGTTTGCGCTGGTGGCGATGTTCTACATGCATCTCAAACAGGACTCCGCGCTGCTCAGCCACCTGTTCGTCTGGCCGCTGCTGATTGCGGCCGCCCTCATCGTCGCGCTGGTGGCGCTGCACGAGTACTGGATCAAGACGACCTTCCCATGACCTTCCTCCGCGCTGGCCTCGTCACGCTCGCCTTCATCTCCGGGGCCGTGTCGACGGCCGGTGCGCAGAGCCGGCAGCTGACGCAGTGGGAGCAGGTAGCCCGCGACCTCCTGGCCGAGTTGGTCGGATACCAGACCTCACAATCCGGTGGTGAAATGACGAAGGCGGCCGAAGCCATGGCCGCCCGCGTCCGCGCGGCCGGATTTCCGGCGTCCGACGTCGTCGTGGTCGAGTCCGCGCCGAACAAGGGCAACCTGATCGTCCGGTTGCGAGGGCGCTCGTCGAACAAGAAGCCGATTCTGCTCCTGTCGCATCACGATGTCGTCGAAGCCAAACCCGAAGATTGGACCTTGCCGCCGTTCGAGTTCATCGAGCGTGACGGCAACTTCTATGGGCGCGGCGTGGCCGACGACAAGGATGAAGGGGCGATTCATCTCGCGTTGATCATGCGGATGAAGGCCGAAGGCTACGTTCCCGATCGCGATATCATCGTGGCGCTGACCGCCGACGAAGAAGGCGGGCCGGACAACGGGGTGGTCTGGCTGCTTCAGAACCGTCGCGATCTGGTCGACGCCGAGTTCGTGTTCAACGAAGGGGGCGGGGGCCAGCTGCGTGATGGGGCCAAGGTAGCCAACGCGGTGCAGGCGAGCGAGAAGAAGTACCTGGACTTCACGCTGGAGGTGACCAACCCGGGCGGCCACAGCTCGCGGCCGGTCAGGGACAATGCGATCACCCACTTGAGCGCGGCACTGGTCGGGATCGGCGCGTTCGATTTCCCGGTGCGCCTCAACGAAGTGACTCGTGCCTACTTCAGCCGGACGGCCGCGCTGGTCGACCCCGCGCTCGGCGCCGCGATGCGCGCGGTCGTCGCCAATGAGCGCGACACGGCCGCGATCCGTACCCTGTCGGCGGACCCCGGCTACAACTCCGCGCTGCGCACCTCCTGCGTAGCGACTCGGCTCGACGCCGGGCACGCGAACAATGCTCTGCCGCAGCGGGCCCGCGCCAACGTCAACTGCCGGATCCTTCCGGACGAATCGGCCGCCGAGGTGCAGCGCACGCTGGAGCGGGTGATCGGTAATCCGAAGGTGTCGGTGACGCCCGTCGACCAGGCCAAGGACAGCCCGCCTTCGCCGCTGACACCGGATCTGATGAAGCAGATCGAGCGGGTCACGGCCGAGATGTGGCCCGGTGTGCCGGTCATCCCGACCATGAGCACCGGCGCCACCGACGGGCTCTACTTCCGGAACGCCGGCATTCCGGTCTACGGCGTGTCCGGCCTCTTCTACGGCGACAGCGGCGCGCACGGGATGAACGAGCGCGTCTCGGCGCAGGCCTTCTACGAGGGCCTCGAGTTCATGTACCGTCTGGTCAAGAGTCTCACCAATCCCGGCGTGAGTTGAGCCCGTGGCGCCCGGACCGATCGTCATCGGGCACCGCGGCGCATCGGGGTACCGTCCCGAACACACCCTCGAATCGTACCGATTGGCCATTGCCCAGGGCGCCGACGTCATCGAACCGGATCTGGTGATGACGCGTGACGGCGTCCTGGTGGTGCGTCACGAGAACGAAATCGGACAGACCACCGACGCGGCCGCCAAGTTTCCGGAACGACGGCGCACCGCGGTCATCGATGGCGCCGAGTTCAGCGGCTGGTTCGTCGAGGATTTCACGCTCGCCGAGATCAAAACGCTCCGCGCCCGCGAGCGTCTCAGCTTCCGGTCCCACGACTATGACGGACTCTACGAGGTGCCGACCCTGGACGAAGTGATTCGCTTCGTTCAGGGAGAAGAACAGCGGCTGGGCCGACGGATCGGGATCTATCCCGAGACCAAGCACCCGAGTCACCACGAGGCGTTGGGCCTTCCGATTACCGCATCGCTGCTTGCTACGCTCGATCGGTTCGGGTATCGAGAGCGCGAAGACCCGGTATTCATCCAGTCGTTCGAGACGGCCAATCTGCGTCGCGCGCGCGGGCAGACCCGTGCCCGGCTGGTGCAACTGATCGAACCTCGCGGCCGGCCGGCCGATTTCGTGGTGTCGGGAGACAGTCGAAGGTATGCCGACCTCATCACGGCCGAGGGTCTGAAGGCCGTCGCCGAGTACGCCGACGGTATCGGGGTGGCGAAGGAACTGGTGCAGCCGATTGGTGCGGACGGACGACTCGACCCGCCCACCACGCTGGTGGCCGAGGCGCATCGGGCCGGACTATTCGTGCATGTCTGGACCCTGCGTGCCGATGCGGAGTTTCTGCCGGCCGGGTACGGCGGCGACCCAGCGCGTGAAGTACGCCGGTTTGCGGAACTGGGTGTCGATGGCGTGTTTACGGACTTTCCCGATATTGCGGTGCGCGCCCTCGGGGAAGGGTAGCGACTCGGAGTCCCGGTCGTCTCAGCGGCCCTGAGGCGGCCAGACGTGCAACAGCCTGCGCAGCTGGACGATCTGGCCCAGATGGTAGCTGTTATGCAGGACCAGTTCCCAGAGGACGCCCTCCACGGTCTGGCCCGTGGTGCGATCCAGAATGCGTGACAAGGTCGAGGCGCGTGCATCGGCCAGCGTGGCCAGCTGATCCAGATTGGTACTGAAGAATCCTACCTCGTGCTGCCAGGCAAGATCGTCGTCCAGTCCGGCGATCGTCGGCCAGCTCGCCTGCTCGTTCTCGAGTCCGGTTTCGACGCCTTCGATTCGCTTGAGGCCCCAGTCGATCCAATAATTGATATGGCCAAGAATCTGCCAGATGGTGTGCGGCAGGTCCGGAACCGTCTGCGCGGCGAGGTCGCGCGTGAGGTCTTCGACGCACCTGAGGGGGTCGACGTGAACGCCTCGGCCATGGATCAAATCGGAGAGCGGACTCATACTATAAAAAGTTGGCGGAGTCGGGACCGCTCGGCAAGGCGTGGAAATCGATCTTACGCGGGGCGTGGCTCGGTCGGCCACGCCATCAGGGCCATCGCGATCGTGGTTTCATATCCGGCTGCGTCGGCATCGGCAGTAAGTTGCACGGCTGCGGTGGCGCGACACGACTCTTCTGAATCTTCCCACGCATCGAGCGCAAAAAATTGCGGTGCCAGGTCGCGATAGGTCGGGAAGTCGTCCTGGATCGGGCAACTGTTGTCGATCACGTCATCATGTTCGTTGATCAGTGCGAGTCCCATCAGGCGGCAGACCGCAGGCCGGGCGTCGTAGATGGTGCAGCGCCCCTCCTGGTCGAGGAGCGGGCAGGGCAGCGTCGCCAGCGCATCACTCAACTGGTCGAAGCAATCGTCGCCGATGGCGCGGATGTCGTAGGGAGCGTTCCATTCGGGCGCCAGCGCGCGGACGGCGTCGGCGTGGGCGCGGGCCCGGGTTAGAACATCCTGCCGCGTCGATACCGACAGGCGGCTGACGGCGTCGACGAGCAGGGCCACATCGGCAATCGAGATGTCGAACGGGCCGTGACAACAGGCGGTACAGCCCGCGCGGCAGGGAATGACCCCGGGATGATCCTTGGCGGCTTGGGCCTGCCACCGATCCAGCTCGGTGAGGAGCGGGAGGTAGCGGCCCGATGTCATGTCTGCCGGGCGGACGCCAAGGCGTGGGCAGCAATCAGGAGCCACCCGGCAATCAATGCGACGCCGCCGATCGGGGTGACCGCACCGAGCCAACGGGTGTTGGTGAGCACCAGCAGATACAGACTACCCGAAAAGATCGCGATGCCGGCTGTGAATGCCCACGCCGCCCACTCGAGCCGGGCCGATGGGGCGTGCGCCGCCCACGCGGCCAGCGCCAGGAGGGCCACCGCGTGCGTCAGATGGTAGCGCGTGGCCGTTTCGAAGATCGCCAGGTCGGCAGCCGGCACCCGTTTGGCCAGGCCATGCGCACCAAACGCTCCGAGTCCGACACCGGCGGCGCCGAGGAGACCGGCCAGAGCGGCAATTCGCTGGGCCGTCATTCGGACGACACCGACAGAACGGATTCGTCGACGCCCATGCCCATGGCGTGATAGCCGTTGTCGACGTACAGCACCGTCCCCGTAATCCCGACGGCCAGCGGGCTGGCCAGAAAGGCGGCCGCGTTGGCGACGTCGGTTGCTTCGAAGGTCCGGGTCAGCGGGCTGTGCTGTTTGGTGTAGCGGATCATCCGTTCGATCAGCCCGATGGCACTTGCTGCGCGCGAAGCGTAGGGCCCCGCCGAGATGGTGTTGATCCGGATGCCGATCCGCCGGCCGGCCTCGAACGCCAGGGTTCGGGTATCCGATTCGAGGGCGGCTTTGGCCGACGACATGCCGCCGCCGTAGCCCGGGATGACCCGCTCGCTTGCCATGTAGGTGAGCGAAATGGCCGAGCTCTGGGGCCGGAACAGCGGAGCCAGGGTCCGGATCAGGGAAATGTTGCTGTAGGCGCTGACCCCGATGGCGTCCAGGTACCCGCGCCGGCTGGTGTCGAGCAGCGGCTGGCGGACTTCGGGGCCATTGGCCAGGCTGTGGACCAGGATGTCGAGACAGGGAGTCCCGAAATCGGCGGCCAGGCGATCCGCGACGCCCTTGATCGAGAAGTCTCCCCGCTCGCGGTACCGCTTGTTGTCCAGGACCTCGGCCGGAGCGTCCTCGAGGGTGTCATAGGCGGCATCGAGGGGGTAGATCCGTTCGAATTCGAGGGGCGACCCGTCGGACAGCCGCATCGAGTCGGCCATCTTGCCGCGTTCGAGCAGCTTTTCGAAGATGCCCATGGCCGGCGGCCAGGTTCCCAGACAGACCGTGGCGCCGGCCTCGGCCAGGGCCTTGGCAATCGCGAAGCCGAACCCGCCGTCGTCGGCCACACCGGCCACGAATGCCCGTTTGCCGCGTAAATCGATGGCCAGCATGCCAGAAGCTCCTAACTAAGTATCGGATCGAAGAATGGCGAGCGGGGGCCGTTTGAGGACCTCCGCACTGCTCCAGAGACCAACCAGCAACGTGAGCCCGACCAGCAGTGCCGTCAAGCCGGACAGCGCCGCAATGGGCAGGTCATAGCGGGCTTCGAAGACGAACCGGGCCAGCGCCCAACCCGCCACCGACGAGAGCACGATGGCCACCAGTGCCGCCATGATGCCCAGCGCTGCATACTCGGCGATCAGAATTCGCAGTACCTGCGCACGGGTGGCGCCCAGGGTTTTGAGCAGGACTCCCTCGCGGAGCCGCTGCAGCCGCGCCGTCGTCACGGCGCCCACCAGCACGATGGTCCCGGCGGCCAGGCTGAAGAGGGCCAGGAATCGGACGGCCAGGCTGGCTTTGCCTAGGACGCTCTCGATCACTTCCTGTACTTGCGACAGGTCGATGGCGGCGACGTTGGAGTATCGCTCCGCAATCTGCCGCTGCAACCGTCCACGGACCGCGGCGCTGTCGATGCGTGCCAGCGTCACCAGCATCTGCGGCGCGTCGTCGAGGATGCCCGTTTCGAACACGACATAAAAATTGGTCTGGAACCGGCCCCAGTCGACCTCGCGAAGATTGGTCACGACGCTCGGCACCTGGACGCCCTGGACATCCCAGACGATTTCGTCGCCGACTTGGACCCGAAGGTCGCCGGCGATTTCGCGATCGAGGGAAATCCGGGCCGGGCCGTTGCCGCGGGGTCCGCTCCACCAGGAGCCTGCCACGATCCGCTCGGAATCGGTGATACTGTCGCGGTAGGTCGAGCGGTATTCGCGCCGCACCGCCCAGCCGCGCGGCGGGCCGCTGTCGCTCGGCGCCGGTTGGTCGATCTCGTCCTGATCGGGGCCGTCGAGTTCCAGCGAATCGACGGGCGCTGCGGTCTGGAGCACCCGCTGGCCCCGGATCGAGTAGACCCGCATCCCGACGATCGGGACCGGCGGGCTCCCCTCGATCTCCGCCTGCTCGAGGATCCCCATCACGCCCGCGACCTGATCGGGCTGCATGTCGAAGAACATCACGTTGGGCCGTTCGCCCGAGCCGCCGCCGACCCGGAATTCCCGCAGCAGATTGTGCTGGACCAGAAAGAGCGTCGCGAGCAGGAAAGCGCCGAACCCGAGCGCCAGGATGACGGTGCCGGTCTGATTGGCCGGACGATAGAGATTGGCGAGCCCCTGTCGCCAGAGGTAGGGCCAACTGGACGGGAACCAGCGGCGGAGCGCCTTGATCAGCCCGATCGACGCCAGCCAGAGCACCAGGACGACCACGCCCACGCCAGCTGCGAAATAGGCGCCCTCGCGCGCGTCGCGCACCTGCACCGCGGCCAGGCCATAGACGCTCGCCGCCAGCAGCAGGAACGCGACCCAGGCCAGCGGATCTTTGCGCTGATCGGCGGCTTCTTCGCCGCGCCGCAGTGTCACCAGCGGAGAGACGCGGCGCACGCCGAGCAGCGGCAGCAGTGCAAAGACCAGAGCCACCCAGACGCCAAGGCCGACTCCAATGGCCACGGCCGCCGGGGCAACGGCAATGGTCACGTCGACCGGCAGCAGGTCGAGAAACAAGTAGGGCAGGAACTGCTGGATCCCGACGCCCAGGGCCGCGCCCAACAGGCTGCCCAGCAAGCCCATCGCGAGCGCCTGGACCAGATAAGCCAGGAAGACCTGGCCGGAGGTCGCGCCCAGGCAGCGGAGGATCGCGATGGTGTCGAGTTTGCGGCGGATGAAGAGATGGGTTGCGCTCGCGACGCCCAGGCCGCCCAGCAGGAGAGCCACCAGGGCGACGAGGCCGAGATAGTTACCCAGCCGAGTCAGCGTGTCGGCGAGATCTTCGCGATCTTCGTCGACGCTCCGGATCCGATAACGTAAGGTGCGCAGGTCCTGGCGTCGCTCGGCCGCCAGCTGTTCGGCCCGTGATTCGGTGGCGCTGGGCAGCTTGACGAACCATTCGTATTCGACCCGCGACCCGAACTGGAGCAGGCCGGTCGTGGCCAGGTCCGAGGCTGTCAGGAACACTCTCGGCCCGAAGGCGGTTGCCACGCCGACATCGCCGGGGATATTGGCGACCGTCGCATCGATCACGAATCGGCCCTCGCCGATGGCCAGCGTATCGCCCAACTCGGCGTTGAGCGCGGTGAGCAGGGCGGGGTCGACGACGGCTCGTCCGGGCCCCAAGGCCGACCAGCGGTCCGAGGGGGTCGTCCGAATGTCACCATAGAAGGGATAGCCGGGCTCGACTCCGCGGACCTGGACCAGACGGACCGCCGAGGTGGTCGTGACGTAGGCCATCGCTGCGAAGCTGGTGACTTGCGCCGAGGCGCCGCGATCGGACCGGGTGGTGTCGCCACGGACCAGGGTGTCGACCAACTGCTGGATCGGTTCGGTAAAGGCGCGCCGGCCGGTAATCACCAGATCGGCGCCGAGCAGGACCTTGGCTTGCGTACCAACCGAGGTGCGCAGGTTCTCGGTAAAGCCGTTGATGGCCACCAGCGCCGCGACGCCGGCAGCCACCGAGGCTACCAGCATGATCAGACGCCGGCGCGCTGCCCGGCTTTCCCGCCAGGCAAGCTTGAAGACGAAAGGCAGGTTCATGCGGCCGCCGCGGTATCCTCGACCACATGACCGTCGGTCAGGCGGATCACACGGCAGGCCCGGGCGGCGAGGTCGCGGTCGTGGGTCACCAGGACCAGGGTGGTGCCCCACTCGCGGTTGAGCTCGAGAATCAGGTCGACGATCGACGCGCCGGTCTTGGCGTCGAGGTTCCCGGTCGGTTCGTCGGCAAAGAGAATCTGGGGCCGGGATGCGAAGGCGCGGGCCAGGGCCACGCGCTGCTGCTCACCGCCGGACAGCTGGGTCGGATAGTGGTGCGCCCGGTCGCCCAAGCCTACCCGCGTCAGGAGTTCCTGAGCCCGCTCGGCCGCGGGCTCGCCGCGGAGTTCCAGGGGCACCTGGACGTTTTCGCGGGCCGTCAGCGTCGGAATCAGGTGGAATGACTGGAAGACGAAGCCGACCTTCTGGCCCCTGAGCTGGGCCCGCTGATCTTCCGTCATGGCGCCCAGGTCGTGGCCATCCAGCATGATCCGGCCGGCGCTGGGCCGGTCCAGCCCCGCCAGCAGGCCTAGCAGGGTGGTTTTGCCGCTGCCGGAAGGGCCGACGATGGCGAGAAAGCCACCGTGTTCGAGGCTGAACGTGATATTGTTCAGCACGGTAAGCTGGCGTCCGCCCGACAGATAGGTCTGGGTGAGGCCGGCGCATTCAAGCATAGCTGACGAGGGCTTGGACATGGGTCCAATGATAGCCAGATCGGGGTCGCGTTTCATTCTGATGGCCCTGGTGCTGACCGGGTGCGGGGCGAGGCCCGAACAGCCTGCGTCGCCGCCCCAGCCTCCTCCGGTCAGCGCCGAGGCGGTGGTGGAGGATTCGACCCCGGCCATCGTCTTTCTCGGGACCAGCCTCACGGCCGGGTACGGGTTGCCCGACCCGAAGCTGGCGTATCCCGCGCTGATCCAGCGCAAGCTGGATTCGGCCGGCCTGCGCTATCGGGCGGTCAATCGGGGTGTGAGCGGCGAGACGTCGGCGGGGGCGTTGCGGCGGATCGACTGGATTCTCCGCGAAGGCAACGTGGCGGTGCTGATGGTGGAAACCGGCGCCAACGACGGCTTGCGCGGTCAGAACCCCGATTCGACCAAGGCCAACATCCAGGCCATCTTCGATCGGGCGCGGGGGCTCGAGCCGCCGCCTCGGCTGATGCTGACGGGGATGGAGGCCATGCCGAACCTCGGCACGGACTACACCAGCCGGTTTCGGGCGATCTATCCCGATCTGGCGCGCAGCAATCAGGCGGCGCTGGTGCCGTTTCTCCTCGAAGGGGTGGCTGGAGTCGATTCGCTCAACCAGGCCGACGGGATCCACCCGACGGCGCGCGGCCAGGAGCTCGTGGCGGAGAACGTCTGGCGTGTCCTCCGCGACGTGCTCACGGCGGCGGCAGGACGAACACCGTGAAGGTTGCCGGCGCCGTGACGCCGGACACGGTAGCTCGGTATTCCCTTGCTCCGGACGGGCCGTTGATGCTCAAGCCCAAGGAGGCGATCCCGGTGCTACCAGTGATCGTAGTGCCCACGTTCCCCCCGCCGACCAGACTCCACGACACGGTCACACCGTCGATCGGATTGTTGAACTGATCGACCACCAGCGCCCGTAGCGGCTCGGCCAAGCTGCCGCCCTGAGGAACCGTCTGCCGGTCGCCGGCGACCGGCAGGACCCGATTGGCCTGGCCGGGTACGACCCGGAACGCAAACCGCATCGGGATGCTGACCGATCCGACCTGATGGACGGCTTGCAGCACGTGATGCCCGGCAAGCGGACCCGGTGCGTACTGTCCCGAGGCAATGCCCGCGGTGTTGGTGAATGTGTTTGGCAGGGACAGGCTGCCGCCGCCCCGGATCACGCTCCAGGTGGTCGGAATGCCCGAGAGTCCGATCTCGGAGACGTCCGCAAGCTGGGTTGTGAAGACGACCGGTGCGCTACCCGCCTGCACCGGGCTGCCTGGACCCGAGCGATCCCTGAGGGCCACGGTGAAAAAGTCCACCAGCAGATTCATCTCTGCAAAACTGCCGTTGTCGATGGTGGCCCGAATTCGGGACGTCAGAGTCGGACTGGACTGGATGAGAAACGAGGTCCGCGCGATGCCAAGGGTGTCGCTCAGACTACTGAGCTGGGTGAAGGTTCCGTTGCCTCCGACCTGTTCCGTCCATTGGACCACCGCTTCCGGGACCGGATTGCCGTGACTGTCCGTGACCAGGACTTCCAGATCTTCTGAGAGAAAGTGGATCGACTGGTTGGCGCCGTTATGTACTGCGACCTGTGTCGCTGGTCCCGCCGTTCCGAACCCGGCGAAGGTGACCTCCGAAACGTTAGGCAGCGACGCCCGGTACAGCGCGAGCCCCTGCCGGGTCGGGGCGTTGGCCGTCATGGTGGCCACGCCCGTGGCTCCCGAGACCGATGTCGCCGATCCGACCGTCCCGTTGCTGTGCACGACCTGCCACATCACCGTCACGCCTGAAACGCCGATACCATCTTCATCGGTGACGCGAACCGAGAGCGGCGCGCTAAAGGGTGTACCGACCATAGCGGTCTGGGCTCCTCCGCCGTTATAGGCAATCGCCGCCGCAACACCCACTTCGGCCGTGGCGGAGACGAGGAGCACCGGGAGCCCGGCCACGCTGATTTCGAACTGTTGTGATCCGAGGCCCGAGCCAAGCTGCGCCGTCGTCGATGCTTCGCCCTCCTCGTTCGTGGTGCCTGAGACAGGGGTAACCGAAGCGCCCGCGGCGAGTGCGCGGAACGAGACGGTCACATCGGGGAGGGGTAGTTCGTCAGCATCAATGACCCGCACCCTGAGCGGGACGGGCAGGGTGCTTCCCGGGCTGCCGCGCTGATCGCCGCCGGACACCAGCAGCAGGGTTGCCGGGCTGCCGTACGCGGCCGTGGCGGTGATCGTCACCGGGGCGATGCCGGGCGCGCTGACTTCGAATTGTTGCTCACCGAGCGTCGGCCCGAGGTAGACGTCGGTCGAGGCGCGGCCCGCGTCGTCGGTCTGCATTTCCGCGACTTCGACCCCGCCACCGCCGGAGACGGACCGGAAAAAGATCGGCACCCCCGCAAGGGGAAGGTCGTCGGCCGCGCGGACCTCGATGGTGATCGGCACGGGGAGCGGGGCGTTCGGCCGGCCGGTCTGATTGCCGCCGGAGACGACCGTGAGGGTCGAGGGTACCGCGACGAAGGTCAGGTTGACGGAGTCACGAACTCCGTTGGGCAGGACGCCCCGCACTCTGAGCGTGGCCCGGCGGGCCGGCGCTCGCAATGCGCCGGCATCCGTCATGGCCACGGCCGCGTCGCTGGTGCTCCAGGTAATGGGCAGATTGGGGATGACGGTGCCTGAAGCCGTCGTGCCGGTCGCGCGGAATCGGACCGAGTCGCCGAATGAAGCGAGGGTGTCGCGCGGGGCAATGCGCAGCGTGGTGACATCGGCGCCGGGGCCGACATACCGCAGGGTCAGCGGAGGCATTGCCGTCGGACCACCCTGGCCGGAGGAGACGGTGACGGTATCGGAGCCCGTGAAATAGCTGGTGGCGCCGCCCACCAGGGTGATGGTCACCTCCAGCAGTTCGCTTGGCGCTTCCAGTTCGATGCGCAGCTGCAGCGACACCGACGGGGCATTGGCCGGAAATGCGACCAGCGTATCGACGATGGCATCGTTCGGCCTGGTGGCGCGTGTGACGCGAACTCGGGCACCGTCGATCGGCAGCGGAGCCAGCGCGGCGCTGGTTTCAATGACCGGGGCCAGAGCAAGCGAGGCTGAAAACGCGCCTTCGGACGGCGCCGAATGTTCGCTGCAGGCTGTCGCGGCGAGCAGGGCGGCCAGGACGGAGTATCGACGGATCGAGTCAGGCATCGCAAACCGATCGCACGGCGTTGGCAAGCTCTTCGGAGGTGAACGGCTTGGTCAGATACGGCATCTTCCGAAGCTCGTCCAGCGCTCCCTCTCCAGGATACCCTGAAATAAACAGGACTCGGAGGTGGGGCCAATCGCCGAGCAGCTCGCGGGCCAGATCGGTGCCGCGCTGTCCCGGCATCATGATATCGGTCACCAGCAAGGCGACTTCGCCCCCATGTTCCGCGGCAACCGCCGTGGCTTGCGCAGCTCCTTCGGCGGTCAACACCCGGTAACCGTATCGCTCCAGCCCGCGCTGCGCCACTTTGAGCACGGCCGCGTCGTCATCGACGAGCAGGATGGTCTCATGCCCATGCCCAGCTTGCGTCGATGCGGGCATCGGTTCGATCGGTTCCGTGCGGCCCGGCAGGGCCGGGAAGTGGATCTCGACGGAGGTGCCCTGTCCGGGGTGGCTGCGCACCCAGAGCAGGCCGCCGATCTCGCGGACGATTTCCTGTACCGTGACCAGGCCGAGCCCGCGATGGTCGGGACCTTTGGTGGTGAAGAAGGGCTGAAACAGGCTGGCTTTGGTCTCCGGACTCATTCCGGCGCCGGTATCGGTCACCGTGAGGACCACGTAGGAGCCGATGTGCTCGTCGACGTCGCCGAAGGCCAGCCGCGGGTCGCCACCGGTCACCGCATGGGTCGAGATGGTGAGGGTCCCCGCTTCACCGATTGCATCGCGGGCGTTGGCCGCCAGGTTGATCAGGATGTGGCGGAGTTCGCCTCGGTCCGCGAGGATCGGCGGCAGCTCCGCAGCGAGGTCGACGATCAGCCGGATGTGGCGTCCGACGACACCGCGGAGAAATTCCTCCCACTCCGCGATGACGGCGTTGAGGTTGAGGGCGCTGCGGCTGGATTCGCCGGCGCGGGCAAATTCGAGGACCTCGCGAAGGAGCGTGCTGGCGCGCTGCGAGGCGTTTTGCACGTCGGCCAGTTCCTCGCGCGACAGAACCCCGTGGCCCAGCCCCGAGCGGGCCAGGTTGGCATAGCCGCCGATCACCTGGATCGATTCGTTCATCTCGTGGGCAATCCGATCGGCCAAGCCGGCAACGGCGTCGAGGCGCTGCGATTGCCAGAGCTGGTGCTCCATCCGCTTCTGATGCCGGAGGTCGCGGGCCGATCCGACGTAGAGGATGTCGTCGTCATGCGCACCGACCACCGGTACGACGGTCAGGTCGATGGGCACCTCGACGCCGCCCGCCGTTTGGCAGCTGGCTTCTCCGCGGAACGATTGACGCTGGCGTAACGCGTTGCGGAGGCGCTCCACGACCATCGGCTCCGCCAGAATGGTGATGATCTGGTCGATCCCGCGCCCGATCACGTCGTGCGTCGGTACGCCCACCAGGTTGGCGAAGGCCTGGTTCACGAAGCGCACTTGCTCCGCATCGCAGACCAGCAGCGGCTCCGTCGCGTGGATGGCAGCGAGCTCGGCAGCTCCGGCCGTATCCATGGCGTGGTTCCTCGCGTTTCACCGGAAGTCCCGGAAGGATACGTCCGCCCGCCCCCCGTTGACCAGCGTCTCATCCGCCCCATAGACTTGAGGATGGCATTTTTCGATTCCCGCCACCAGCGGGCCGCAATCGTTCTGGTCCTGTTGCTGGTCGGGATCGTCGTGGCGTTGTCGCCGTACATGACGGGACTCCTGTCGATTCCCGTTCTCTACGTGGTTCTGGGGCCGGTCCACCGCTGGCTGACGCAGTTCCGCTGGATGAACCGGTCGTTTGCCGCCGTGCTGGTGGTCATCCTGACCATTCTCGGTGTGCTGCTTCCCGGTTTCGTGGTGCTCAGCCTGATCGTCGGTCAGGCCCAGAACATTGCCGGCACCTTGATGACCGGCCCCCTGCTGGACCGGATCAGCCAGCTCCAGCTCGGTCCGTTCGATGTGGGCGCCGAGTTGGTGCGGCTGGGGCAGACGCTGGTGGCCTGGCTGGGTGGGAACGCGTTGTCGCTGCTGGGCACCGTGACCCGGCTCTCGATCAACATCCTGCTGGCCCTGTTTGGTCTCTATTACCTGCTGCTCAATGCCGGGGGGGTCTGGACGACGATCCGTCCTTATATCCCGTTTTCTCCCGGCAATACCGAGCGGCTCCGGCAGCAGTTTACCGCAATTGCCATTTCGACGGTGATCGGGACCGGACTCACCGCCCTCTTACAGGGGCTTCTGACCACACTCGGCTTTGCGATGAGCGGCCTGTCGAACGCAATTTTCTGGGGCGTCGTCACGGTCGTCTTCGCGGTGCTGCCCGTGGTCGGCAGCGGTATGGTCTGGATTCCGGGCGTGCTGGTGCTCGCTTTTGAGGGCCGAGTCGGCGGCGCGGCGTTTCTTGCGATCTGGAGCCTGACCGGAACGGCCATCATCGACTATATCTTCCGGCCGATCGTCTACAATCGGTTTGCACAGGTCCATCCCATGATCACCCTGGTCGGCGCGATTGCCGGCATCGGTTACTTCGGCTTGCTGGGCCTCCTGATCGGGCCGCTCGCATTGTCGTATTTCTTTGCGATCGTCAAGATGTATCGCGAGGAATACGTTCCCGCCGGCTCCGAAAGCGGCTTTACGGCCGAACACACCATCGTTCTCATCGACTCGGAAGGAGCCCAGGCGGCGCCCAACCCGTGACGAGAGAATTCCACCGTGGCGCCGTGTTCTGGTCGTTTGCCGCGATTTACATCATTTGGGGGTCGACGTACCTCGGGATCACCTTTGCGATCCAGAGTATTCCGCCGTTCGTGCTGGCCTCGAGCCGTTTCATCATGGCGGGCGGGGCGTTGTGCCTCTGGGCCCTGTACCGCGGTGAATCGAACCCTCCGCTCCGGATCTGGGCGACCGCATTTCTGATGGGGACCCTGTTCTTCGTCATGGGGAACGGTCTGGTCGTCTGGGCGCAGCAGTACGTGCCCTCGGGCCGGACCGCGCTCCTGGCGTCGACCACGCCGATCTGGGTGGCCATCATGGAGAGCGCCCTCGATCGCTGGCGGCGACCGCCCGGCCGGGTGATCGCCGGTGTCGTCATGGGGATGATCGGCCTGGTGCTGCTGGCCTCGCCCAACGTCGGGGAGTCTGCGTCCGAAGCGGTGCCGCTGCTGGGGGTGGCTGCGCTGGTGCTCGCGGCAATCGGCTGGGGTGGCGGGTCGGTGATGGCCCATCGGCGCCGGCTGCCGACCAGTCCGAGCATGGCGACCGGGATGATGATGATCGGCGGGGGGACGCAGCTCGCGCTCGTCGCCTGGGGTTCTGGTGAATTGCGGGACTTTTCGCTGTCCCAGGTGACCGCCGTCTCCTGGATTGCCTACTTCTACCTGATCGTCTTTGGCAGCATCGTCGGCTTTACGGCCTTCACCTATCTGCTGTCGGTCACCACTCCCCAGGCGGTCGGGACCTCGGCGTACGTCAATCCGCTGGTGGCCGTCTTTCTGGGATGGTCACTGGCGGGAGAAGTGGTGACCTCGAAGATGATGACCGGCGCAGCTATCAGCTTGCTGGGTGTTCTGCTGATCCGCTGGCCCCAGAAGCCGCAGCCGCCCGAGGTGGAGGCTGGCGTCTTCGAGACCGGTGAGTTCCCGGTTCCGGAATCGCCTCCGCGGTAGGTACGGTCTCGTGTTCAGTGGCAGGGGAAAGCGCTGTTGTGATTCGAGGCTGAGGTTCGGGGGGAGTGAGGAGGGCGCCGGGGGACGGATGCTGCGCTGAGGGCAGCCGTGTATGTCCGGGCATTTAGACCGGGCACCGGCTGCCGCACGCGCGACGCGCCTGTTCCCCCAGCGCCCTCCTCACTCCCCCATACGCAAAACCTGATTGCTCAACACTCCAACACCAACTGCCTGCGAAGACAAAAAAAGCGGGGCCGTCCAGAGACGGCCCCGCTTTTTTCGATCTACCCAGCTTCCGGGTTACTCGCCCGGGCGGCCGATCCGGCTCACGCCGGCGGGGCCGGTCTCAGCGCAGGTACCAGCTGCTTCGGGCTCGGCGGTTTCGATCTGCGAAACCTCGACCCGACGGTTCTGGGCCATGCCGTCTTCGGTCTCGTTGGTCCCAACCGGGCGGCACTCGCCGAACGACCGGACCACGGTGCGATTCCGCGCGACTCCGCGACGGACCAGCTCGCGCTGGATCGTCTCGGCGCGGCGCTGACCGAGCCAGTTGTTGTAGCGGACAGTGTTCCGCCAGTCGGTGTGACCATCGATATACACCCGGAGGCTCTGGTCGGCCTTGAGGGCCTCAGCCACCTGATCGAGCGACATCCGGTCGACCTGGCTCGCCTGGCTGTACCGGTTGGTGCCGAACATGGCGCGCAGCGTCACGCTCAGGCCGCGCACGTTGGCCGTGGCGCGATCGGAGCTACCGGAGCAGGTCGCGGTGACCTGATACTCGCCGCTGCGGCTCCAGCTGTAGGTCCAGCCCGACGCCGTCGGGTTGCCCTGCGCAGAGACCGAGCACTCGTCGGCGCGCATCGCACGGCTGTTGCCGTCAGACCAGTAGCCGGTGACCGTGTAGGTCGCCGATTCGCCGGGCTTCAGGTTCGACGTCTTCGGGTTGATCTCGACGCGCGAAAGCGTCGGCGGCGGCGGGGGCGGCGGCGGAGCCGTCACCGTGACCGTCGAGGTGTCGGCCAGCTTGCCGTTCAGCGTCCGCGCGATCACCTGATAGGTGCCGGGGTTGGCCGACGAGAAGACGCCGTTCGGACCGATGGTGCCGGCGGGCGAGACCGCGTAGGTCACCTGCGGCGTGGTCGACGATCCGTCGCAGAGACGGCCCGTGACGTTGAAGTTGACCGACTGACCGGTCTGCACGCTCGCGGTGTTCGGGAGCAGGTCGATCGCATCGAGCCGGCTGGTGCAGCGCGGGTTCGGGAAGATCGACAGACCGAGCTGCGCACCAAGGTGCAGGTTGCTGCTGGGCGCGGCTTCCACCGGTCCGAGGGCGATGATCTCGTCCTTGGCGTTGGCCGGGCTCGGCATGTAATCCGCCGTGCCGTCGAGCCGGAGCGACAACCAGTTGTTGACCTTGAAGCGGAAGCCGGCCAGGCCGCCCACGCTCAGGTCGGTGCCGCTGATCGTCTTGACCGTCGCGTTGGGCGAATCACCGTAGTAATTCACGCCGACGCTCGGTCCGATCAGGAAGGCAGCCTTTTCGCCTAACGGCGCATGGAAGAGGCCGCGGAGATGGAACGGCCAGTACCGGATCGGCGAGCTCAACTGCCCCGTGAAATAATTCTCGAGGTCCGTGGCGTTGAACGATCCATCCAACTCGAGGGAGAACTTGGGTGAGAAGAAGTAGCCGAGACGGCCGCCTCCACCGAAGCTGTTCTCGCTCTTGTTGGAGGTGCTGAAGCTACCGTCGTACTTCGTGAAGCGGCCAAAGCCGCCGATTTCGACGGTACCCTTCTCCTGCGCCAGTGTCGGGACGGCGTACGTCGCCAGGGCTCCCGCCAACAGGAGGATTCTGCGCATCAGTGCTCACTCCTTAGAGATGTTCGTTGACTGTCCGCTCCGACTTCCCAGATCGGTCGCCAAGAGACGTAAGCGATTGCGGTACCACAATATAGTATAGCTACTTTCGATCCAGCGGCATAGTCCCCGCCAGAGCCCCGCTCCGGAAAGCCTTTTTCCGGCAACCCGCGACACGGTAATGACTTGGGCGGATGGTGTCAGTAGGTTATCACTGTCCCGACCGACCAGGGTCCCATGTCTACGATTCGAACTGCGATCCTGCTCGTTGCCGCCACCGTCGCGGCCGACCAACCTCCGGCCCTCAGGGTAATTCGGACCACCCCGGGTCCCGAAGCCTCACCGACCTCGGTCGTGACCATCACCTTCGATCGACCGGTAGCCGGCTCGCTCGACCAGACTGTCGATGCGCGGTCTCTGGTGACGATCGTACCCGCCCTTTCTGGCACGGTTGAATGGCGGGACCCGGTGACCATCCGATTCCGGCCCGACCGGCCCCTGGAACCAGGTTCTAGCTATCAAGTCACTGTCAATCAAGAGTTTACGGCTCTTGACGGCAGTCGGTTGGCCGCTCCTTTCCGCTTCGGGTTCCGGGTCAGCGGGCCTGCCGTGCTGGCCGGAACGCCCGTCGGAGCCGGCGATTCGCCCGAGTTCGTGACGCCTGAGACCCGGTTCTCGGTGGTCCTGTCGTCGGCCGCCCCGGCCGAGGCCGTGACCCGGCTCATATATATCGAACTCGGCCAGGGATGCAGCCGGAGCGGGACCGTCCGGTTCCGGGTGGCCGGCGAGCGGCCGGTGCCGGACGACGCGCCGTGGCAGATTCGGGAAGCCGGCGGCTGGGATCGCGACCGGTCGGCCGATTCGCTCCGCCGGATCGTCGATCTGGCCCCCGCCGCTCCGCTCCCGCTGGCCTGCCGCGCGGCCCTGATCACGCCTACCGCCGTCGATGCCGAGTCGCCCGGCGCGTTCCGGCGCTGGCCCTTCCAGACCTACGGTCCGTTCCGCCTGGCCGAGTCGGCCTGTTCGGGCGGCGAGTTCTGTCCGGCGGGGCCGATCCGCCTGGTCTTCAGCACCCCGGTTCGCGGCGCCGACGTGCTGCGGCACGTGACGGTCCTGCCCAAAGTCACCTTTACCGTGGGCGACACCAACGACGTTCGAAACCGCTGGATCCTGTCGGCCGATCTCAAACCGCGCACCGGCTACCTGATCCAGGTGGACCCCGCGCTGACCGATGCGTTCGGCCAGAAGCTCCAGGGCAATCCGCGGCAGACCGTGGTGACCACCGGTTTCGAACCGAGCGTCTCGTACCTGAACGGTCGGCTGACCATCGAACGGAACGGGCTCCGCACCCTGCCGATTACCCACGTCAACGTCGACACGGTCGAGGTCATCGCGGCGGCGGTGCCGGAGTCGCTCGAAGCCAAGCTGCTTTCACAGTCATGGTATGCCTGGGGCGAGGACTGGACCGCGCTTGCCAAGCGAGCGACTCGGCGCCGTCTGCCGGTGCGCAGCGTGCGGGATCGGCACGGCGTCTACGGCGTGGCGTTCCCGGCTCCCGATGCGCGGGTGGCGGGCACCTCGACTCTCTATGCCGTCAAGATCTCGAGCCCGCGTCTGCCTCGCCCTCGTCGGGAGGGGGAACGCACCTCGGCCGAGGAGTACCAGCCCATCGCGCTGATCCAGGTGACCGACCTGGGCATTCATGCCAAGATCGGCCGCGAGGAGGGGACGGTTTGGGTTACCGGGGTGAGCGACGGGAAGCCGCGGGCCGGCGCGGCCATCCGGGTCCGCGACCGGCGTCGGAACCTGCTGGCCGAGGGAGTCACCGATCAGACGGGCTTGTTCCGATTCGAGTCGGTGCGGCGGCCGGCTCCTGTCGCGGACAGCAGTGCGGACAGCCGTGACGAGTACTCGTACGACGATTTCGAAGGGTATGTCGAAGCCCGGCTCGGCAACGACCGCGCGCTGGTCGGCGTCAACCAGTACGATGCGGACCTGTCGCCGTGGCAGTTCAATGTCTCGGGCGCCTGGGGCCGCGAGCGCTATCCGATGGCCGGCGCGCTGTTCACCGAGCGCGGAATCTATCGTCCGGGCGACTCCGTCTTTGCCAAGGCCATCGTGCGGACCGGATCGCTTGGTGCGCTCAAGGTGCCCGAGCGGTCGGATTCGGTGCGCCTGGCCTTCGAAGACCGCGATGGCGGCACCTTACTGGAACAGGTGGTTGCCCCGTCGGCCTTCGGGACGGCGTCGCCGGCGCTGCGCCTTCCCGACGCGGCGCCGCTCGGTCAGTACGCAGTGACCGCGAGTCTGCGCCGGGAAGGGCAGTGGCAGGAGGTGGCCCGCGCCGAGTATCGGGTCGCGGAGTATCGCGCGCCGGAATTCCTGGTCGACGTCACGGCGGATACGGCGGCCCGGCAGAACGGCGACCAGCTGCCCGCCACGATCAGCGCGCGGTATCTGTTCGGCGCGCCGATGGCGCGCGCGAAGGTGACCTGGAGTGTGCGGCAGCGCAGCATCGAACCGTGGGACCTGACCGTGCCCGGCACCGAGGGGTACTACGTGGCCGCCCGCGGCTGGTGGTGGGAGGAGTGGAGCGGGCGGAGCTCCCGGTCGGTGAGCGAGTCCCGATCCGACTCGCTCGATGCCGCCGGGCAGCTGCGCATCACGGCGCCGCTCGAATTGGCCAACCCCGCCTTGCCGGCGCGGGTCAGCGTCGAGGCGGTCGTCACCGATGTCAATCGCCAGACGGTCTATGGCGGAGCCGGCGTGGTGGTGCATCCCACGGCGTTCTACATCGCGGCCAAGCCGGCGGGCAGTTACTTCTGGCCGGCCGGTGATCCGCAGACGGTGGAAGTGCTGGCGGTGCGTCCCGACGGCCGCCGGGTGGCCGATGTACCGGTCACCGGGGTCTTGATCCGCCGCGAATGGCATCAGGTGCGCCGCGAGAACAACGGCTATGCGGAGCTGGTGGGCGAGTGGGTGCAGGATACCGTCGATCGCTGCCAGCTGCGGACCGGATCGGCGCCGGCCAGCTGCCGGTTTACCCCGAAGCAGGCCGGTAGTTACATCGTCGCGTTTGCGGCGCGTGATCCGGGCGGGCGCGACGTGGCGACCAGCTTCTATCGCTGGGTCACGGGCCCCGGATGGGTGCCCTGGGCCGACGAGTCGCAGTTCAAGATGGACGTAGTCCCCGACCGGAGCCGGTACACGGTGGGCGACACCGCCACGGTGCTGTTCGCGTCGCCGTTTACCGACGCCGAGGCGTGGATCACGGTCGAGCGCGAAGGGGTGATCGAGCAACGCCGGATCAGGATTGCCGACGGGGCGACCACGTTGCGCCTCCCGGTCACCGAAGCCTGGGCGCCTAACGCGTTCGTGTCGATCGTGGTTGCCCGCGGCCGGAGCGCCGCGCCCGGCCCGCTGGACGATCCGGGACGGCCCACCATCCGGGTCGGGTACGCCGAAGTCCGGGTCACCCCGGAACCCAAACGGCTCGGCGTGGCGCTTGCCGCGGACAAGCAGGAGTATCGGCCGGGCGATCGCGCCGTCTTCACGGCCTCAGTGACGGACGCCGGTCGCGGCGCCCGAAGCGAGGTGACGCTCTGGGCGGTCGACGAAGGCGTACTGTCGCTGACCGGCTTCCAGACGCCGGACCCGATCGACCTGCTCTATCAGCCGCGCGGTCTGGGGCTCCGGATGGGGAGCAACCTGACCTCGGTTGCTCCGCAGGTGAAACAGGGCGACAAGGGCCGGAATCCCGGCGGCGGCGGTGGTGAGGGCGCGGCCGACATCCTCCGCTCCCGCTTTAAGACGACCGCCTTCTTCCTGGGCTCCGTCCTCACGAGCGACGACGGCGTGGGTACCGCGACGGTCACCTTGCCCGATAACCTCACCACCTTCCGCGTCATGGCGGTGGCGGTCACGGCCGGCGACCGTTTCGGCAGCGGCCAGTCACCACTATTGGTGACGCGACCGCTCCTGGCGCGTCCGTCGCTGCCGCGCTTCGTGCGTCCCGGCGATCGCTTTACGGCGGGCGTCGTGGTCAACCATCGCGTGGGCGGTACGCCGACCGTCGAGGTCAAAGCCGACGCCACCGGCATCCGTCTGTCCGGCCGGAAACAGCAGCGCGCGTCGCTCGAAGCCGGGCGGGGACGGGAGGTGCGGTTCGACTTCCTGGCTTCCGAAGGCGACAGCGCGGCGTTCCGCTTCGATGTGTCCGGCGCCGGTGATCGCGACGCGGTCCGGCTGGCAATTCCGGTACGATCGGCCTCCCGGCCTCGGACGGCCGTGGTGGCCGGGCTGGTCCAGGACACGGCGCAGGTCACGCTGGATGTATCGCCCGACGCCGATCCGGCCCGGTCGCGCGTGACCTTGAGTCTTGGCTCGTCGCCGCTGGCGCTGCTGCGAGGGGTCGCCGACGACTTGCGCGCCTACCCGTACCTCTGCACCGAACAGATGAGCGCCGTGGCGCTCCCGCTCATCGCGCTCTACCGCGCGCGCGTGACGGCCGGTGCCGAAGCGGGCGACACGGTACGGCTGCGGAGCGAGGCCAGGCGGGCGCTCGACCTGATCGTGCGCAGGCAGCGGAGTGATGGCGCCATCGGGCTCTGGAGCGCGACCGACTGGTCGTCGCCGTGGATGACGGCCAATGCCGGGGAAGTGCTGCTGGAGGCGCGCGCGGCGGGCTTCGTGGTTCCGGATACGGTGATCGCGGCGATGGTGGGCTACCTGACCGGTGCGCTCGAGCGTGAAGAGAGCATGGCGCTGACCGTGGGGCTCCGCGACACCGAAGTCCGGGCCAGCCTGACCGAACGGGTGGCCATTGCCGACTTCCTGAGCCGAGCGGGCAAACGGAATCAGCCCCTCGAGAACGAACTGATCCGGCGGCTCGGCCAGCTCCCGCCGGAGGACCGGATGCGGTTTGCCGTGACCCTGGCGCGGGCCGGCGATCAGCGCACCGCGCGCCGCATCGTCGAACCGTTCTGGGCGCTTGCGTCGGTCGAAGGCCGAACGGTGAGTCTGCCGGATTCGCTCCAGAGCCGCTTCTACATTCGGTCGGCGGTGCGGACACCGGCCTATCTGTTGCTGTCGACGCTTGCCGTGGATGCCAGCCATCCGCTGGTGACGCCGCTTTTGGAAACGGTGATCGGCCGCGGCCGCCGGCGCGACCCCGAGCAGTGGTGGAACACCCAGGATCACACCATGGCGGTGCGCGCCATCGATGCCTGGCAGCGGCGGTTCCCCGCGGCGAATCGCCGGCCGCTCGAAGTCCGGAGCGGTGGTCGAACCGTCTTTGCCACGCCTGGTGGGCAGTTTGCGGGAGACTCGACCCGCAGCTTGCGGGACCTGCTCCGGGGGCGGAAGCCGGGGCCGTTACCGCTCGAAATCGCAGCGCGCGGCGCGGGCGATCCCGGGTTCTTCTATCTCACCCTGACCGAGATACCCAAGGTGATGCCGGTTAATCCGGAGGATCGCGGTATCCGGGTCGAGCGCTGGTATGAGGACTACCGG
The DNA here is from genome assembly GCA_037189525.1 of Gemmatimonadales bacterium. Lineage (GTDB taxonomy): Bacteria > Gemmatimonadota > Gemmatimonadetes > Gemmatimonadales > GWC2-71-9 > SHZU01. Next base: position 646,036 of record JBBCJC010000001.1, on the reverse strand, counting down.
ACCGGCAAGCCGATCACCACGATCGCGGAGGGCGAACTGGTCCGGGTACGTCTCCGGGTCACGGTGCCCAGCGAGCGGTCGTTCGTGGTACTCGACGATCCGCTGCCCGCCGGGCTCGAGGCCATCGATCTGAGTCTCCGCACGGTAGGCGGCATCGGTGGGCCGGGACAGACCGAACCTGCGGACCAGGCGGGTCAGGAGGGCGAGGTCGCCGCACCCCGCTGGAGCTTCGGGTCGTGGGACAGCGGCTGGTGGTCGCCATTCGATCATCGGGAGTTGCGAGACGACCGGGTGGTCTATGCCGCGCGGCTCCTCTGGGGCGGCAGTTACACCGCCAGCTATCTGGCCCGGGCCACGACGCCGGGTACCTTCATCCGTCCGCAGGCCCACGCGGAGGAGATGTATAACCCGGCGGTGTTTGGCCGGAGTGACGGCGGCACCTTCACGGTGACCGCGCGGACGCCGTGAGCTATCCGCGCCGAGTCCGTCCGCGCCGGCTCCGGCGGCTGGCCCGAATGTCGGGGCTGGCTCTGCTGGCGCTGGCGGGCTGGGTCCATTGGCCGGTCGATCCTGCCCGGCTTGCGCCACCATCGGGTGATGAGATTGTGCTGCTGGCGCGGGACGGATCGCCGCTCCGCGCCACGCGCGCGGGCGACGGGAGCCGGCGGCGTTGGATCCCGCTCGCAGAGGTCGATCCCGATCTGATGGTGGCGTTCGTCGCGGCCGAAGATCGGCGCTTCTACGAACATCACGGCGTCGATCCCGCCGCGTTGCTTCGGGCCACCCGGCAGAATCTGTCCGCTCGGCGCGTGGTGTCCGGTGCGTCGACCATCACGATGCAGTTGGCGCGGCTGGTGACCGGATCGTCTCGGCGTTGGACCGGCAAGATATCGCAAGGACTCTGGGCGCTTCGGCTCGATCGGCAGCTGACGAAGCAGGAAATTCTCGAGCAGTATCTCAACCGGGTTCCGCTCGGTCAGGGCGCCGTTGGGGTCGATGCGGCGTCGCGGCTCTACTTCGGGATGCCCGCGAGCGATCTGAGTCTGGCGCAGGCGGCCATGCTTGCGGGGCTGGCGCACGCCCCGAGTCGCGACAATCCGCTGGTCTCGCTCTCGCGCGCCGAGACTCGTCGCAATCGGGTGCTCGATCGTCTGGAGGCGAACCGGCTGGCGCTCCCGGCCGATCTGGCCCGGGCCAGGTTGGAGCCCGGCCAGGGTAGCGGGAGCGCGCCGCGCTTTCTGGCGCCCCACTTTACCAGCTGGCTGCTCCGCCGCGCCGATACGCTTCGTTTGCTGGGCACGGTTCGGACTTCGCTCGATCCGGTTCTGGAACAGGCGGTCGAGGCCGAGGTTCGTCATACCGTGGCGCAGATGCGGGGGTACGGTGCGGAGCATGCGGCCGTGGTGGCGCTCGATAACCGAACCGGTGAGATCCTGGCCTGGGTGGGGTCGCCCGACTTCTTTGCGGCCGAAGCGGGGCAGGTCGACATGGTGGTGTCGGCGCGGCAGCCGGGATCGACGCTCAAGCCGTTTCTCTACGGGCTGGCATTGGATCAGGGCTATACCTCCGCCAGCATTCTGGCCGACGTCGCGACCGTCTACCCGACTGCGAGTGGTCCGTATGCGCCGCGCAACTATGATCGGCGCTACCGCGGTCCGGTCCGGTTTCGCGAGGCGCTCGCATCCAGCTACAACGTGCCGGCCGTGGGGCTCGCCTCCGCGGTCGGGGTCGCTCCCTTGCTGAATACGCTCCATCGCGCCGGATTTGCCAGCCTGACCAGGCGTGCCGACCACTACGGACTGGGCCTGGCGTTAGGCAACGGCGACGTTACGCTGCTCGAGTTGGCCAACGCCTACCGGGCGCTGGCCAATGGCGGTCTCTGGCGTCCGGTCGGTTGGCGGGCAGTCGACGGTGGCCCCGCCCGCGGCGATGAGGTCCGGGTCATCAGCACCGAGGCCGCGGTTCAGATCCTCGACATCCTGGCGGACCCGGAGGCCCGGTTGCCGGGGTTCGGACCGTCGACACCGCTGGAGTTTCCCTTTCCGGCGGCCGCCAAAACGGGCACCAGCCGCCACTTTACCGATAACTGGGCGGTGGCGACCACGGCGGGGTTCACGGTGGCCGTCTGGGTCGGGAATTTCAGCGGTCGCCCGCTGCAGGGGGCCAGCGGAATGACCGGCGCGGGGCCGTTGCTCCAGCGCGCCGTGACGGCGGTTGCCGCGCGATACGCACCTGGCGTGTTGCCTACTCCGGCTGACGTAGGGCTCGTTCCGGTCGAGGTGTGCCGTCTGTCGGGCGGGCAAGCGGGCAACGGTTGTCCGGCCTTGACGGAGTGGTTCGTGCCCGGGCGCGAGCCGTCGCCGGACAGCTGGTTCAGCGCGGCGGGAGTTCGTTTGCCGACGGAGTATGTCGAGTGGGCCAGCCGGAGTATGGCCGGCAACGCGGTGGTGGCTGCCGGCGTGGTCCGGGCCAGCACTGATCCGGTCGCCGCCGGATTCCGGATCACCTCGCCTCGCAACGGCGACCGCTATCGCTTCGTCCCCGGTGTGGACACCGCCTACGCCACAGTCGGTTTGCGCGCAGCAGGCGGCGCTGCGGCAGTGCGCTGGTATGTCGACGGTGTCGAGACCAGGGCCAGCCGCTTGCCGCTGACGGTCGGCACCCATCGGATTCGCGCCGTTTCGGGTTCCGAGACCGATCAGGTCGTCATCGACGTGGTCCGCTGAAGGCGCGTTAAGCCCTTCCGTCCGGTCGTCGCTGTCCGATACTTTGAAACTTCTCCAGTCACTACGGGGCTTTACGCCATGACGCATCGTTTGCACCGTCGTTTGGTCACTGCCGGAATATTGTCCATGGTCGCTGCGGCGTCGGCTGTGCCGGTCCTGGCGCAACAGGGGCCGCGTACCTGGCAGGAGGAGCAGGGGTTCAAGGCCGGTCCGACGCCATTCGAGCCGCTGATGCGGTTCTGGTACGAACTCGACCGCGTCAGCGATCAGGTCAGTATCCGCCCGCTCACGCGCACGCTGCTCGGCCGAGAGTTCACGCTCGTGACGGTTGCCAAGGAGCCGATTGCTTCGCCGCAGGATGCACTCCGTTCCGGCAAGACCATCGTGCTGATTGCCAATGCGGTGCACGGCAACGAACCAGCAGGCAAGGAGGCTTCGCAGCTGGTGGCGCGCGACCTCGTGTCCGGCGACCTGCGCCATCTGCTCGACAGCGTGATCGTCCTGTTCGTCCCCCTCATCAATCCGGACGGCGGAGAGGCTCGCCGCCGGACCAATGAGGAGGGGTTCGATATGAACCGGGACTACCTCAAGCTCGAGTCGCAGGAGATCTACGCGCTGGTCACCCAGGTGATGAACGAGTGGACGCCCGATATCCATATCGATACCCATCACGGCGGCGCGGCGCCCTACACGCTGACCTGGCAGGGTACGCTCAACCCCGCGGCCGATTCAGCGCTGCGGACCTACCCGTACGCGACCATCTTCCCCGAAATTCGGAAGGCGTTGCAAGTCGAAGGTTACGACGGTTTCGATTATTCCGGACCGCAGACGCGGGACGGGGTTCGCGGCTGGGGATCGACGTCGGTCGAAGCGCGGAAGCATCACGTCTACACCGGATTGGTCAACTCGATCGGGATGTTGTTCGAGACGCCGTCCAGTACCCATCGGGTCCGCAACGGTGTGGTCGAGACGATCCCCCTGGCGGAACGCTACTTCCATCAGGTTCGTGGACAGGTGATCGGAATGCGCACGGTGCTGACGCACGCCGCCAGGCAGCGGAGCACGATTCGCGCACTGACTTCGGCGGCCCGGTCACGCGCCATCAACGCCGGTCTTGCGCCGAGCGCGCGGGATCAGGTGGTGGTCGGGTATGAACTGGTGTCCCGCGGGTCGGAACCCGTCTGGATGCCGGGCGATCGCGGCGCAGACAGTCTGCCGAGTTACCGGCAGGAGACGGTGCCGGTCTGGCTGCGGTACAACGTGACCCGCACGGTGCCGCGCCCGCGCGGGTACGTGCTGCCCGCGTCGATTGCCAAAGTCGTCCCCCTGCTGCTGGATCACGGCATCCAGGTGCACCGCTTCTCGGCTCCGGCGAGCCTGGAACTCGAAGTGTACGATGCGACCGGGATTCGGCGCGGTCCGTACTTCCAGGGGCATTATCTCCGGGAAGTCGCCGGGGTCGAGAAGAAGATGGAGCGGGTGGAAGTGCCGGCCGGTTGGTACTACATCAGTACCGCGCAGGCCAAAGGGCGGCTGGTTTCCTACCTGCTCGAGCCGGAAACGGACGACAACCTGATTACCTGGGGCTATACCGACAACGTGCTGCGGGTGACACCCACAACCCGTGACGAAGCGATTCGCGAACTGCTGGGCGATACGGATAGCGGAGCCTTGACCGAGGCGCAGCGGGCTCAGCTGGAGCGCCGCGCCGATGCGATGCTGTCACAGCGCCAGCGGGTTCCCATGATGCGGGTGCTGACCGAGCAGCCCAAGTCGCTGCTCGAAGTCACTCGTTTCGGATCGGCCAACCGGACGAGGTACTGGCAGCCCTAACGATCCGGGGTGCTGCCGCCGGCGTCATTCTTGGCGCCGGCGAGCAGGGCCCGGACCACGGCGCGCCGGAGGGGCGTGACGTCGGGGAAGTAGCCACGCGAATTTCGTCCCAGATGCTGCCGGTTGGTCAGCAGGATGATGGAGAGACCGTATTCCGGTATCCCGAGCACGTACGTCCCGGTAAAGCCGGTATGCGCAAAACTGCCGGCCGGAGCGTCGTCCGGAGCCGCCCACCCCACCATATGCCCGAATCGATCCCGGGTCATGAACGCATCGATCGTCTCCGCGCGCAGGTAGCGCCGACCGCCTGACTCGCCGCGATCGAGCAGCAGCTGCACCAGGACCTGCAGCTCGGCGCCGGTCGAGAAGAGGCCTGCGTGGCCGGCGACTCCCCCATGGGCGTACCAGGAATTGCCGTCGTTCACTTCGCCCTCGAGCGGATAGTTCCGCCAGCCGTTCCAGGCCGTCGGATCACCCCGGTACTCGTAGCCGAAGGCCGAGTCGTAGACCATCTGCCGTTCGTATCCGTTACCCGTCTCGGTCGTCGCGAACTCGACGTTGTGCCGACTCGGCGTGAAACCGGTGGAACGGAGGCCGAGCGGGCCGTAGAACTCCTGCTGCAGAAAGTCCGGCAACGATTGTCCGGTGACCTGCTCGATCAGATAGCCGAGTAGCATGAAGCCCAGATCGCTGTAGCGGCGTTCGGCGCCCACGCCGGTGCCGAGCGGCATCGATCGGATCACATCGTAGGTTTGTCGCGGTGTCGCGGCGTGATAGTACAAGGGCTGCCACTGGACCAGACCCGAACTGTGGGTCAGCAGGTGGCGGACCGTGATGCTGTCGAGGTGCGGCCCGCGAAACTCGCGCAGGTAGCGGTGGACGGGCGCGTCCAGTTCGACTGTGCCCCGATCGACCAGCAACATCACGCCCATCGTCGTCGCCAGCACTTTGGTGACGGAGGCCACGTCGAACACGGTTCGGGTTCGCATCGGCTGCGGACGGGCGAGGGGCGCGCCTAACGAATCGTTCAGCCGGGCATGCCCATAGGCGCGCTCGGCCACGATAGCTCCGTTCCGGCCGACCACGAGCACTGCGCCGGCCGTACTCGTTCCCATCGCGGCGGTGAGGATCGAGTCCGCCTCGGCGATTCCCCGCGCCAGGCCGGGCGAGGCCGGGGACGGTGACGTTTCCGGCGGCTGGGAATGACATCCGGCGCCGATCGCCGTCGCGATCAGGAGGGCGAAAGTCTCGACCGGACGGGAGCAGGCAGCTGGCATAGTGACGCAAACATAGGGTGCAACGTCTCCAACTGCAGCTACACCAGTCATCAAGTCCGACTTTTCGAGTCGTGTTTGAATGAATGCCGCCACTTTGCATTCCTGGCTGGAGGGCGAGAGCTTGGAAGGGAAACGCATCTGTCATTTTCTGAGAGGAGCGAACCATGCCGAAGACACTGTCATCGAGCCAGATCACCAGTCTCAAGGGTCGGCGCAAAGCGCCGCTTGCGACTCCGACCGACCTGAGTGCCGCAGCGACGCGCGACGTGAGCGCTGCGCTGAACGCCCTGCTGGCCGATACCTTTGCCCTCTATCTCAAGGTCAAGAACTACCACTGGCACATGAGCGGGCCCTCCTTCCGCGACTATCACGAGCTGCTCGATGTGCACGGGGCGGAGTTGCTGGCGATAACCGACCCGATGGCCGAACGGGTTCGGAAGATCGGTGGAGAAACGATCAAGTCGATCGGACAGATTGCCCGATTGCAGCGGATTCTCGACAACGACGCCGATTTCGTCGAGCCGCACGAAATGCTGGCCGAACTGTGCGAGGACAACAAATCGCTCACCAGCCGGATGCGGGAGGCGCATGACATCTGCGACGAGCATGGCGATGTCGCGAGCGCGAGCCTGCTCGAGAACTGGATCGATGAGGCGGAGAAGCGGGCCTGGTTTCTCTTCGAGATCACGCGCCGCAACTGATGGAACGTGCAGCGGTGCTCCGCGAGCTTGGCTTACGGGCTCGCGGAGCTGACCGCTTCAGCGCGATTCGCGCTTGAGCGCTGCGTAAGAGGACAGCGCGAACAGGTCGGGCGCCATCGCAGAGACCCAACCGCTCAGCCCGCCGTCGTGGAGCCGGAGGTCGAGCATCACGTTGTGGGAGGTGCGTGACGCGTCGGGCGTCGGGACCGTCGCGGCGACGGTTCCGGTCAGCCGGCCGTTCTGCAGGCGGAACCGTTCGACATTCGCGGGTGCGCCCGTTCCGATCGCGGCGCGGGCGGCGCCGTCCGCCTCGATCATGAGGCTGATCGGTACAGTGCCCTGCCAGGTGGTGACGGTGCCGCTCCATTTACCCGCCAGCTCCGCACCGGGAGTAAATCGTGGCGTTGTCGTGGAGTCCGGTCTGGCGGCGCGAAGCCGTTCGGCGTAGCGCGGCATCAGCGCCGCCGCGACCTCGGATGCCAGTCGCGCGACCGTACCGCCTTCCGCAGCATTGATCAGTACGACCACAACCACCTTGGACTCCGGGTAGATCCTGAGCGAGGTCGCGACGCCGGGCATACCGCCGGAATGTCCCTGCGCCAGGTGGCCGTAGTCGTCTTCGAAGGTCTGCCAGCCCACACCATAACCCACGGTTTCCGCGCGACGAGAGGTCGGCCGCAGCATGACCGCGCGCGTTTCCGGAGTGAGAATCTGACGCTGCCCCTGCGTCATGAGGCCGAGATGGTAGTTGCCGTAGCGCGCCAGGTCGCGGGCGCTGGCATAGACGGCGGAGGCGCCGCGGTGGTCGAAGTCGTACCAGGGAATCGGATTCCGCTCGGCGTCGTAGCGTGTCGCGACGGAGTCGCCGGTGATCGGCCCGGTCACCACGGCCATCCGGCTCAGGCCGAGCGGGGTGAAGACCTCGTCGCGCAGAAAGGCGTCGTAGGGTCGGCCGGACACCCGTTCGATGATCCGCTCGAGGACGCCGTAGCCGAGGTTTGAATAGGTGAACTGCGTACCGGGCGGCGCGGCGAGAAAGCCGTAGTGCCGGATGGCGTCGTCCATCGAAGGGCGCGCCGGTGGCCGATCGTGATAGAAGAACTGGTAGTGCAGCGGCAGTCCCGAGGTATGGTTCGCCACTCGGCGCACGGTCGCATCGGCGGCGCGTCCCTCGCGAGCCGTCAGCGGGGCATCCTCGAGGTAGTCGTTGGCGGGCGCGTCGAGGTTCACCTTGCCCTGCTGCACCAGCAGCATCAGCCCCGTGCCGGTGACCGGTTTCGAAATCGACGCCAGCGAGTACATTGTCGCCGACGTCGCGGCGACCTTCCGCTCCTGATCGGCCCAGCCGAATCCTTCCTCCCAGACGATCCGCCCGTCGCGAATTGCCGCGATGGCCACCGAGGGAATTTTGCGCTCGGCCATGACCCGGCGAACCGAGGCTCGAACCGAATCGAATGGGTCCGGCCGAGGTTGGATCGGGGCGGCTGATACGGTCGACGCGGTCGCGGCAACCAAGATGCCGAGTCCGGTGAGGCGACGAAGGGGCGAAATCATTCCGAGGTCTCCGCGGGCAGTACGATGGCGCGGACGATACTCCGGGAATGTGATGCGGGACAAGTCGCCGGCTTGCGCGAAACCTATCCGGCGGTTCCCGGGGCCGCGGTTTCGTCGGGCGGAAGGATCAACAGGATCCGAAGGTCGATCAGCGCGTGGACCAGAATCGGCACCCAGATGCTGCCAGTGGCGAGAAAGAGGGCGGTGAAGACCAAGGCCAGGAATCCCGTGGCTAGGATACCGGAGAGTCCCTGATAGCCGTGGTCGATTCCGAAGACGAGCGCCGACAGGAGGTACGCGCCGATCGGTGCGATGCCCAGCGGAAGCGCGGCAAAGTACTGGGCCAGGAACCCGCGGAAGATCACTTCTTCGCAGATGCCCGCCGACACCGATACCGCTCCAAACCAGCGACGTTCCCGGCGCGTTCTCGGCAGAAAGAACGAAAGCCGCTCCAGCGCCTCTCGCTGCTGTGCGCGGGCCTTGGCCATCCGTTTGCCCGGGAGGAGCGGCAACCCCATGCCCAGGAGCAGGGCGATCACGGCGCCGAAGACGAACGGTGTCAGGGACCCGCCGGAAAGCCGCGGGTCGGCCATCGGGTAGATGAGCCAGGGTAACGGCGCCGTCACCAGCAGAATCACGGTGACGACCCAGAGCCAGCCGACGGTCTGCCGATAGCTGCGGAGGCGGGCGGCTTCGCTCGCGTCGGTTCGGAGCCGGCGGGTCTCGATCCGATCCCAGATCGGAAAAGCCGCGATCAGGAACAGCGCAATCAGGTGATGAATGAGGTCCGTCATGGCTACCGAGCACGTTATCGTCGCGGGCGGCCTTCGGCAAGCGCGTCTGCGCGGCCCTCGCGATTGGGGCGCGGCGCGTTATACTCCGACCCTGGCCTGCCGGCCGTTCAGCCGTCACCTCCTGACACTGCCTGTGTTCTCCTGAACGGGATCTGACTCGATGCGTATTCCTCTCCTGCTGCTCATGGCGCCGCTCGTGGCGTGTGCCCCGTCTTCGACGACATCGTCGGGGTCATCCTCCGGTGCGCCATGGACACTCGAAGCGGTTCGGGCCGATACCACCGATGGAATCAGGATTCTGGTCTTGCACGATATGGAGGGTCTCTCGGGCCAGAGCGATCCGGGGTCATTCCGTTTCGGACATCCGCTCTATCCGACCGGGCAGGAACTGCTGGTCGCCGACATCAACGCGGTCGTTGCCGGTCTCTACGCGGGCGGGGCCACGGAGGTCTTCGTGGTCGATGGCCACGGCAGCGGCAATGCCGATCCGGATGTCCGGCGTGACCTGCTCGATCCTCGGGCCCAGCAAATCATTCAGGACAAGCCGTTCGACGCCTACTTCGATCTGGTCACGCCGAAAGCGTACGATGCGGTCGCGGTCGTAGGCATGCATTCGAAGACCGGCAGCCGCGGTTTTGCGGCGCACACCTTTACGCTCGGCATCGGGATTCTGATCAACGGGCAGCCGATTACGGAAACCGAACTGGTCGGCCTGTCCTGGGGCCGGCAGAGTATCCCGGTCATCTTCGCGTCGGGCGATGACCGGCTGGCCGGTGATCTCCAGACGATGCCCTGGATCGAGTACGTCACCGTCAAGACGGCCACCGCGGCCGACAGCGCGCTGCCGCGTCCGGTCGACGAGGCGCGCGCCGATCTGACGGCGCATGCGCAGAAAGCGGTCGAGAATCTCAAGGCCGGTAAGGCGCAGGCAATGCGGATTCCCGGCAAGCTCAGGGCCGGCCTCAAAGCGGTGCCGCCCTCGAGTCTGGCGATGTTCGACGGGATTCCCGGCATTCCGTATTCCGACAGCACCCTGTTCTTCGAAGCGGACTCGCTCCGCCATGCCTATGACATCCTGGTTCAGCTGATCGGTGTCGCGACCAGCGGATCTACTGCGCCGTTGACCCGGGCGCTCGCGGCCGACTCCGCCGGGTCGGCCCTGCTGCGCAACTACAGTGCTCAGCGCCGCCAGACCTGGTTCGACTACGAGTCCGGCCGCTGGCAGCCGACGCCGCCTCCGCCCGGCATTACCGAGGTGCGCCGAGGGCACGGGTACCGTTGAGGACGTTGTAGCGCAGGGATTCCGGCCGGTTCAACCGTTGATGCGAGGCTGTCATGTCTGAGTCACCCGATCCGATCGAGCTGCTCCGTGCCATGGTCCGCCTGGATTCGGTCAACCCCGATCTGGTGCCCGGCGCAGCTGGCGAGGCCGCGATCGCCGCCTGGTGCGGTGAGTGGTTGACCCGGCACGGGTTCGAGGTGCATCGGCTCGAGGGCCATCCCGGGCGCCCGTCGGTGGTCGGGATCCGGCGCGGCACAGGCGGTGGTCGCTCGCTGCTCCTCAACGGGCATACCGATACGGTGTCGGTCGCCGGGTACGACGGCGACCCGTTCGACCCGGTGGAGCGGGACGGTCGCTTGTATGGTCGCGGCGCGTTCGACATGAAAAGCGGTCTGGCCGCCGCGATGGTTGCCGCGGTGCGTGCCACGCAGGTCCCGCTCGCCGGTGACGTGCTGGTTGCTTGCGTGGCTGACGAGGAGTTCGGTAGCATCGGGACGGAAGAGGTCGTCGCACAGTTCCGAGCCGATGCCGCGATCGTCGTCGAGCCGACTCAGCTCGGTGTGACGCTGGCCCATCGCGGCTTTGCCTGGTTCGAGATCGTGCTGACCGGCCGCGCTGCGCATGGTTCGATGCCGGAGCAGGGGATCGATACGATTGCGCATGCCACCCGGGTTCTGAACGCGATCGAGGCGTTACGGGCTCGCTTACAGGCGGTGCCCCGGCATCCGATGCTCGGCCACAGTGCGGTTCGCGTCTCGATGATCGAGGGCGGTGAGGATGCTGCGACGGTTGCTGCGGAGTGCCGGATCACGATCGAACGCCGGGCGCTCCCAGATGAGACGGTGGCGAGCGTCGAGGCCGAACTGCGCCGGTTGCTCGACACTCTGGCGTCCCAAGACCCCGAGTTCCGGTACACGCTGACTCGGCTGATCGGGCGGGACGCGTTCGAGGCCGATCCGGAATCGCCGATCGTCACGACCGTGATGCGCCACACCGAACGCGTGCTCGGCACGGCTCCGGTCGTCCGCGGCGATCCCTTCTGGACCGATGCGGGGCTCACCCACGGCGCCGGAATGCAGAGCTTACTGGTCGGCGTCGTCGGAGGCGGTGCGCATGCGGCGACCGAATGGGTCGAGGTCGCGTCGGTGCATCGGGTGACGGATCTGTTGACCGGAGTGATCACCGAGTTTTGCGGATGAGCGTCGCCGCGCGCTGACGTTGCGATGGAAGCGCTCCTCGGGTCCGAGGCCGCCCAACTCTGGGCGTTGTTTGCGGCCAGTTTCCTGGCGGCCACTTTGCTTCCGGGCGGTTCGGAGCCCGCCCTGTTTGCCCTTCTGCGGTTCAACTCCGACATCTTCTGGCCGGCGCTCGCGGTAGCCACCTTCGGGAACACGCTGGGCGGCCTCACCTCGTATGCCATCGGCCGGCTCCTGCCGGAACGTACGGCTCGACGGGAGGTCGCGTGGGCCCGCCGATACGGGGCGCCCGTGCTCCTCTTGGCGTGGGCGCCGATCGTCGGTGATGCGCTCTGCGTTGCGGCGGGATGGCTTCGGCTGCCGCTGGTACCGTCGACGCTCTACATGGCCGTCGGGAAATTTGCGCGCTACTGGCTCATTGCGCAGGCAGCGACGTAAGCCGACGGGTGCGTTGCAGGCGATGGATGTAGTATCCACTCCTCATAGGTGTTAGGACTCGGTCCTGCGGCCGTTTGGGCACTGTACTTCCCGGGAAGCCGTAGGATCTTCCGCCGTTCTGTCTAGTCTCTTCCCAGTTCCGGGGCCAGTCTCGTCACCATCGCGACGAAGTTCGTGAACCCGTCGGTGGCTTCATCGTATCGGTCCGAGTTACGAATCTGTCGCACTGCTACCACGCGCTGGCTCGGTACGACGACGATGTACTGGCCCAGATATCCGTCCGCGTAGAACGCCGCGGGCGTCCCGATGGTCCAGTCGAGGATCGACGTACTCCAATCGGCCCCGATCGCGGTGACGAGGGTCGAATCGGCGGACGGCTGCGGCCCCCCAATCAGGTTCCAAATCGCCAGGCGCGCCTCGGGTCTGGAGCCGTACTCTCGTGCCGACAGAGTCGAGAGTTTCCGGATCACCGCCTGTTTGTCCGGAGAGTCGGTGCGGCGGGCCGTGAGCGGTTTGAGCCGCACGCTTTGGGTGTCCGGCTGAATCCACCAGAGCAGGCCGACCAGCCGATAGTGTTCCTGGCTCGGGGCCAGCATGGCGTCGATATAGCTGGCCGGGATCAGTTGTTTGCCTTCCCACTGGCCACGGTCGAGCACCAGCCGGCCCAGCTTGGCGGCGTCCCGCGCCTTGAGTTGGAGCCCCGCCATTCCGTGCGGCTTGCCGCTCCGGTCGAAGTACCACTGGTACTCGGAGATTCCGAGCGGCTGAAACAGCTTCTCGACCATATACAGGTCCATCCGCTGCCCGCTGGCCTTTTCGATGACGCCGGCCAGCAGATTGGTTGCCTTGTTGTTATAGGCGAACCTGGCCCCGGGCGGGTCCGTCAGTTCCGCAGCAAGCGCCAGCTGGATCGCATCAGGTGCGGGATAAATCTCGGCGCCTGCATTGGGAATGTTCTGAAGTCCCGACGTGTGGTTGAGCAGGTGCTTGATGGTGATGTCCTGCTTCCGGCCCTGCTTCCATTCCGGGAAGAGTGTATGGACTGGCTGGTCAATCGAACTCAACTTGCCTTCGTCGAGCAGCCGCCCGATGGCGAGGGCGACGACGGACTTGGCGGCGGACATGAGTTCGATGGTCCGGGGCTCGCCGGAAAAGGTGGTGTCGATCAACTCGACGCCGTCCTTCCAGAGATAGAGAGCGTCGGTGTGCGAAGCCTTCGCCGCCTCGACGATTCGTGCCACCGCAGGCGATTGGGCTGATCCGGCGGATGTAGCGCCCAATCCGAGGCAGAGAAAACAGGTCAGTCGTTGTCGCGAGAGAGACATGGTCCGGATAGCAGTCAGGGAAGGGTCGATCTTAGTTAGACACCTCATCAGGTCAAAACGTTGTGAGCCGCAGGCCAAGGCTCGAGCTCTGTCGATTCTCAGAAGCAGGGCCATCGCGGTTGCGTAGCTGGTTCGGTTTCGCCGTTCTAGGGGTGCGGGGTCGATGGTCCCTTGGCGAGTTCGGCTGCGAACCATGCCGATGCCTGAGCCCCTGCCACGCCCTGCAGGTGGTCGAGGAGGGCCTGCGTCGTCGCGATGCCGGTTTCCATGTAGCCGTCGATGAATCGGGCAAATGTCTCTCGCCCGATGCGATCTTCCAGCAGCGCGAGGAGATACGGACCGCGCCGGTAGGCTACCGCATACGGTTGTCGGGTCGTCGTTGCCGGGGTCCAGACGGGACCGGCGGCACGGCCGCCCGACTCCCAGATGCTGCGTCGCCGGTCGAACGCCGCCGCCCCGATCCGATCCCGCAGGTAGAGCGCGGCCGAAAACTCGGCGAAGGTCTCGATCAACCAGTAGTTGGGAGACATGGCGCCCGAGAACCGGGTCCAATAGTGGGCGACCTCGTGACAGAGGAAGTTATGGAGGGCTTCGGAGCTGTCGGGGTCGATGTTGCTGAGCACGATGTAGTTCTTGCGCGCGTAGCCCGGTCCGGGCCGATCGGCGAGGACGATCCGGCCGCCGGGAAACCGATCTCTCCCTCCGAACCGTCCATCGAGATACCCGCCGCAGTTCTCGGCCGCGACGAGCACGGCCCGCGCCGTACGCTCACCGGCGTCGTTGTACAGGATGGTGAACTGCCGCCCTGGTAGTTCGCGAAATCCCGGGGTCGCCGAGATTGCCACATCGACCTGGGGAACGCGTGACCGCACGACCACGGCGCTATCGAGGCGCTCGATGGTCCCGCCCGCCGCCACCTGCCAACCTGCCGGTACCCGAGTCCGAAGTATACCGACGAGTTCATGGTCGATCCGCGCGGGAATCGGAAACCACTGGGAATCGAGGTTGAGTTCGACCCGGTGTGGCGCAATGGCATTGATTCCATCGCCCGGCAGCTCGGGCTTACCGGCATATCGGATCTCGATAGTACGAACGGCACCCGCCGGGATCGGTCCGTCCAGCAGGATGGACACCATCTGCCAAGCTGGCGAGAACTCCGAGGGGCCGACCTGATGAGACCGTACCGCCGTTCCCGTGACGCTCTGTACCGTCAGCCCTCGATTGAGCAGGAGTCGAATCGTGTCGCCCACGGCGGCGGTGGACGGTAAGTGCAGCGTGACCGCAGCGTCCAGTTCGCCTGCGTCGAGGTTGAAGCCGACGGTGGCATCGTACTGCACCTGTCCGGCAACAGGGGCAGGCCATGCCGATCGTTCCGTCGCCTGGCTGGCACATCCCAGCGTCCAGACGATCAGCAGCAGGAGTCCGTGTCGCATGTCCGGTGGGGTTGAAGTGTCGCTTGGCGTCGGCCTGTCGGTTCGGTTTGAAATAGAGGCGCCGAACGCCCGGGTAAGCTTGGCGTTGGCCCATCATCTTGTCAAACGATGCGACGGTGGTCTCACCCCCAAGGCTCGTAGCAACTCCTGGTACAGCCCGCATGGGGCCAACGACTTCCATCACCAGTAAGGTTTTGCTGGATTCCGGGACTACCATGGTGGCCATCAATCCGAGCATCGCTCATGGTTCGCCGTATCCGTCCAGGGTTCGTCCTGGTTTTGTCTCTGATCCTATGGACTGCCGCCCATGCGCAGTCCGGGACTCTTGCGCTGGTGGGTGGGACCGTGATCGACGGGACCGGCCGAGGATCTCAACCCGATGCGGTCGTGGTGGTCCGGAACGGATGGATCACTGCCGTGGGGCCGCGAGGCGCTGTCCCTGTCCCTCGTGGGGCGCGGATCGTGGATGTATCGGGGAAATTCCTGGTGCCGGGATTCATCGAGATGCACGGGCATCTGGCCATCGGCGTCTGGGAGCTCGATACGATCGCGGGAAAGCCGGCGCTGCGCTATGCGTACGACGAGGAAGCTACGCAAGAACTGACACGATCCCAGCTGGCGTTTGGTATTACGACCGTTCGTAATCCTGCTGCTCCCACGCGCGAAGGGTTGTCCCTGCGGAATCGGGTGCGCACAGGCGAGTTGATCGGGCCCCGGATCTTGACCTCGGGCTCGGTACTCGATCGTCCGACAGTCAACACGGCGACGATCCCCATCACCACGGAAGCGGAAGTCCGTGCAGCGGTGGCTGCGCAAGCGGCTGCGGGCGTCGATCTGATCAAGGTGTATGACGGTCTCGACTCCGCGCTGGTACGCGCCGCGATCGACGAGGCGCATCGGCACGGGCTCCTGACGGTAGGTCACCTCGCCAGCACTTCGTGGACCGATGCCGCTCTGGCCGGCATCGACGGGATTACGCACGTCATCGTCAGCAATGCCAAACTCCTGCCGCCGGATCGGCGGGCCGAGTTTCTGGCGATCAAGCATCGCGGGTTGGTGATGTTCGACTGGTTCAGGTTCGCCGACTTCGACGGTCCTGAGATTCAGGACCTGCTCCGAACCCTGGTGCTCCGGCACGTCAGTATCGATCCGACCTTGAGTTACTTCGAATCCGTCGCCTGGTACGATCATCCCTCTTTCTATCCCAGAGAGGCGGAGCAATACGTGCCGCCGACCTTTGCGGCCAAGGAAAAGGCGATGAATGCCCTGCGCGGATGGTCGGCCGCCGACTACGCCAACGCCCGCGATCGCTTGCCGCGGATGCAGGAGCTGGTCCGTCGTCTCCACCAGGCCGGCGTGCCGCTCACGGTTGGGACCGATGCTGCCAATCCCTGGATGTTCCACCGCGAAATGGAGTTGCTCGCGGCGTCGGGTATCCCGAACGCCGATGTGCTCCGGATGGCAACCCGCAACGCTGCGGTAGCGCTTCGGCTCGGCGCCGAGCTCGGAACCCTCGAAGTCGGGAAGCGGGCCGATCTGGTCGTACTGGATGCCGACCCGCTCGTCCAGATCTCCAACACGCGGCGGATTGCCTAGGTCATGCATGGCGGCGTCCTGAACCGCCCCGCCGCCTACTTGCCAGAACGTCTGAGAAAATCGAGGTAGCGATGTCGCTTCGCTATGGAGTGATTCTGGTTCTGCTGGCGGCCGCGTGTGCGCAGCCGTCGGTCGTCGTGAGGAACGTCACCGTCATCGACGGGTCGGGTGGCGCCCCCAAGGCGGGGCAGAGCGTCCTGATCCGGGATGGCCGCATCGAGCGCATCGAACCGGTGGATGCTTTGCGCGCGCCCATGGGCGCCGAGGTCATCGACGGCACCGGGCGATGGCTGATGCCCGGCCTGATCGACATGCATGCCCATGTCATCCTCGGCCCGGTGCAGGTCCAGGCCTCCGGTGTGCCGATGGTCGTGTCCGATACCAGTATCGCATCGTGGACGCTGCGTACCTTGCTGGCATTCGGGGTCACGACGATCCGCGACCCGGCCGCGCCTGCCAATGTTGCCGTCGCGGTGCGCGACAGTGTCGCTCGCGGCCAGTTGATTGGCCCGCGCATTCTGACGGCGGGCGAAGTGATCGATCGAGGTGAGTTTCCCGGACTGACGGAACAGGTAAAGACGCCCGACGATGTCCGGGCCGCGGTTCGTCGGCAGATCGGGCTCGGTGTCGACTACGTCAAGCTCTATACCTCGCTCGATTCGACCGCGGTGGCTGCCGGGATCGACGAGGCGCATCGGGCGGGCGTCAAGGTGATCGGGCATCTGTTCGCCACGAGCTGGACCGAAGCCGCTGCGCTGGGCATCGACTATCTGGTGCACTCGTTCCCCCTGTCTCCCAAGCTCCTGACACCCGAGCGCCGCGCGGCATGGCGGGCGTCGATGGTCAGGCACGCCGGGTTCATGTTCCAGTGGCATGAGTTTTACGAGCCGGAATCCGCCGAGGCGGATTCGATGATCCGGGCGCTGGTGACGCGGCGCATCCCGCATGATCCGACGCTCGCGATCTTCGAAGCGATCGCCTGGGGCGACAGCGCACGCATGGTCCAGAGTCCGGATCTCGTTCATGCGCACCCGGCGCTACTGGAGAACTGGCGAACCTCCTTTACCCTGAGCGCGGGCTTTACGCCCGCGGATTTCGACCGGGCGCGCCGAGCCTGGCCGCTGGTGCGTCGATTCGTCAAGCAGCTGTACGACCGAGGGGTGCTGCTGACTACCGGCACCGATGGCAACAGCCCCTGGGTGCCGGCGGGTCCGAGCCTCCATCGGGAGTTCGAACTGCTGGTCGACGCCGGAATCCCGCCGCGCGAAGTGCTGCGCATGGCGACCCGCAACGGCGCCGAGGCGCTGGGGATACTCGATCAGACGGGGACGATCGAAGTCGGCAAGCGGGCGGATCTCGTACTGCTCGATGCGGACCCGGAGGCGGCCATTGCCAACACCCGATCGATCGTCTGGGTCATGCGTGGCGGGACTAGATGGACTCCGGACGAGCTCCTGGCGGGCCGAGCGTTGGCTCGGCCCTGATCACTGCGCAGGTGGTGGCGTTAGGCTGGCTACTGCGGACTATCGGCCGAGATAGACGGTGCCGGCCTTCATCACGAAGCGAACCCGTTCGATGGCGGCAAAGTCCCGTTCCGGATCGCCCTCGATGGCAATCAGGTCGGCCAACGCACCGGCTTTGAGTACGCCGAGCCGTCCGTCCATGCCCAGGAGTTTGCCGTTGTTGTAGGTCGCCGCCTGGAGGATCTGACTCGGCGTCATTCCCGCTTCACGATAGGCGAAGAGGACTCGTCGCGCCGCAACACCCTGCGGCTGCTTGAAGTCGATGTAGTTGTCCGATCCGGCCGTGATCGTCACTCCGGCTTTGATGGCCCGCCGGAGCCGGTCGCGGCCGCTGTCCAGGTAGCCGCGGACGGATGCGGGGTCGGGAGCCGGCCCACCCGGGTTCTGCAGTCCGAGGTATCGGAGGATCGAGACGCTGTCGATGTCCGTCGGCGTCAGGGTCACGCCGTTGCGGGCCATCAGCGCCAGCGTCGAGTCAGCCACCTGGTAGCCGTGCTCGATCGAATGGACCCCGGCCAGGGCGGCGCGATAGATCGCGGCGTCGCTGGTGGCGTGGGCTGCAACCTTGACTCCGTGGAGGTTGGCCGACGTGACGATCGCGCGGATTTCGTCGAGGGTCAGGACGCCGGGGTTCGGCGTGGCGTTGGAAAAGATCTTGATGACCCGCGCTCCGAAGGTGACATTCTCGCGTACGGCATCGGCGGCATCGACCGGATCGTGAATGACGCGGTAGTCCTCGTTGGCGAGATGCTCGAAGCCCGGCTTGAGACCCGGGAACTGCCCACCGAGCGGACTCAACCCCGGTCCTGAGGGAATCAGTCGGGGGCCGTCGACGCTGCCGTCCTCGATGGCGGCGCGCAGCGCTACGTCACCGAAGCGGCCGCTGTTGCCCAGGTCGCGCACGGTCGTGATGCCGGCATGGAGGAAGGTCCGGCCCCGAGCCGCGCCGTGTAGGGCTCGCAGCGGGAGTCCCTCGGTGACGACCGCTTTGATGCCTTCCATGGTCAGGCTGGCGCCGGTCCCCTCCAGATAGAGGAGATGAGTGTGCGCGTCGATCAGGCCCGGCAAGACGGTGTAGCGCGACAGGTCGATGATCCTGGCGCCCGCCGGTCGGTCGACCCGCTCGGCGACAGCAGTGATGCGTCCGTCCTTGATCAGGATTTCCCGGCCGGAGAGGAACGTGGCTGTTTCGCTGTCGAAGAGTCGCCCGGCGCGGATCACCGTCGTTCCGGTGTCCGGCGGGGTTTGCGCAACGACGGGCGAAGACATCAGGAGCAGTGCAGATACGGCGACGACGAACCGCGTCATTGGAGTCTCGAAGCTCGAGGACAGGAAAATGGGCGAGCCCGGAAAGGCCCGCCCATCAAAACTAGGTTGCTCTGTCCTCTGAGTCAGGGGGCTGATGTTCAGGGACGCCGCCCAGACCGCGCCGCCCGTGGCATGCCGGAGGCGTGTCGTCGAGGAGGATGGCCAGCGATCGGTCCGGATGAAGCAGAAAGTCCCGGGTGACCTGATAGTGCTCGGTGTCCCGATAGAGCACGCGACGTGGCGGGGCACCGTCGAGCAGATAGATCGCGGCGTCGGGGTATGCCAGGATGATGGGGGAGTGCGTTGCGATGACGAACTGGCAGCCGGCCCCGACGTACTGGTGCAACAGGGCGAGGAACTGGAGCTGGCGGCTGGGTGAGAGGGCGGCTTCCGGCTCATCCATGAGATAGAGCCCGTTGTCGCGGAGCCGATGCTGAAACAGCGCGAAGAACGACTCGCCATGCGACTGCTCGTGAAGCGACGTTCCACCGTAGCTGGCCGTCAACCCGGGCATGCCCTGGTCCAGCCGTTCGATTTCCGAGGCAACGTTGTAAAAACTTTCGGCGCGCAGAAAGAAGCTGTCGCCGGGCAAACTCGATGTCCGTACCAGGCGGACGGCTTCGTCGAGCGAGGAGTGGGATGCGCGGGTTGCGAAGCGGAAGTTTCGACTGCCTCCTTCCGGATTGAGCCCAGAGGCAACGGCAATCGCCTCGAGCAGCGTCGACTTCCCGGAGCCGTTTTCCCCGATCAGAAACGTGACCTTGGGGTGAAACGGAAGTTCCGTCAGTCCTCCGATGGAGGGAACCGAGTATGGAAACCGTGTGGTGTCAGGAATGCGCTCGCGAAGCAGGGCCAGGTGGAGTAGATAGGGGCCGGGTCCGCTGGTGACTTTTCTCGCCATGGTGTCTCGCCTTCATTGGATGGCTAGTGCCGCACTGAACTAGCGTCCGCTCTGTTCTGGGCGCCACACCAAGGTCCCTGTCAACAGACAAACAATGCCGATCGCGAGTGCCGGCCGTGCCGAGTCCGTCTTCGGTCAGGTCGAAGATACCGTATCACCTGGCCTCAAGGACAAGGCTCGGTCCGTTGCGGAGCTGACCCGACCGTTACTCGCGACGATCGGTTGCTCCTGTCGCGGAGTGGTCGGAAATCGCCCGCGCGTAGCGGTTCCTGCACGGTGCGGTAGATTGGGGAAATGGTAAGACTCTACCCTCTGCCCAGGGAGCGTCGCGATGCTGCTACTCCTGCTGCCGCTGCTGACCGGTTCGTTGACCTCGGCTGCCCCTGATCCGTGTGCCGTAGTCACCCCCGCCGAGATTGCCTCTGCGCTCGGGAGTCAGCCGACGCCGGGTAAGCCACGAGGACCGGATGAGGATGAAGACACGGGCGCCACGGCGTGGACCTGTAGCCGCCAGGTTGGCAAACGCATGCTCTGGGTTGCCGTGATGGAGTTCTCGAACGCGGCAGGCGCCACGAAGGGCATTGATCTGGTGATCAAGTCGTCACGTGAGATGGATGACGCGATCCAGCTGTCTCCCGTTGCCGGGGTTGCCGACCAGGCGCTTTGGGGCGCCAGTAAAGACGGAGCCATGTGGGTGGTTCGCAAAGGGCGGTATCTGGTGAACTTCACCGTCGGCGGTGAGGGCAATCACGCGTCGTTGCAGGAAGGGCTCAAACGGTTGGCCGTGCTCGCAGCCGGGAGAGTCGGGTCCTGAGTTGCTCGCTTCGGGCTCCGCCCCCTCGCCGTACCATCAGAAACCGCTGGTCGTCGACAGCCACGTCGTAGTTGCGGCGCGATACCGCCAGCTGGGTAAACTCCGATGCGTTGAAGAGGATCCGCGCGCTCTGAACCGCAAAGGTGGGTAAGGTGCTGATCCGCACCGCGACCAGGTTGGACCGGTCGTCGAGATAAAAGATCTCATCGCCGCGGTAGGACCACCGTGGATTGTTGCCGCCAGCCGTCGAGATGGGCCATTTGCCGGCCGCGGGGTTGGCAAAAGACGCCGCATAGACTTCGAAGCGGCCGGTTTCGTTCGAGACCCAGGCGATCCACTTGCCATCATGTGACGCGATCGGGGAATACTCGGTCATCTGCGTAGCGATCAGCGGCGACAAGGCGCTGTCGATGCCTGGACGATAGCTCAGGACATCTCCCGAGCCCGGCGTCGGCGTAGTCGTGCGCACCAACAGCACGTTGCCGGCCCAGGTCTGTTCCGACAGCGGGCGCGTGCTCGTGACCACCCGCTCCGCTCGACCGCTGCCGTCGGAAGGTTGGCGCCAGACATCGCCGGTGATGGACGACGTCGCGCCCGCCAGATAGCTGATCCAGCGCCCGTCCTGCCTCCAGGCGGGTTCGACGAGCTATACCGCGGCTCTTTCGGGGTAAGTCTGGTAGGGGGCCGGTTGGAGGTTACTTGGCTGGCGTCGGTTGCAAGGTCCGATAAGCCGCCTCGACGGCCGGTATGGTGAACACCGCGTCGAATCGCTGGATGGCGGCCGAATCCGCGGCAAAGCCTTGGCGTTCGGTCGAGAGGTCCACGGCCCGGCGGACCGCGTCGAGATCCTGGGCTCCCGACGCCACGGCTCGTTCCACCTGGCGCCAGGTGGATTCGATCAACCCGATCAGCTGCTCCGCATAGGCCCAATCGCGGAGCACGGGACCGTGCCCCGGCACGATGGTGGTCGCGTCGAGCGCCATCAGTCTGCGCAGGGTAGCCGGCCAGGCATCGAGGTGAGAAAAGAAGGCGAACGGAATCGGGTGGACCACCAGGTCGCCCGTTGCGACGATCCGCTCGGCGGGCAGGTGAATCACCAGGTCGCCGGCCGTGTTGCCCGCGCCCAGATACTTGATCACGATGGTGCGGTTACCGCGCTGTAAAACCAGGCTGTCGGTAAGGGTCAGGGTGGCGGGGACGATCCGGCTCGCCCCCATCTCACGTTGAAATGTCTCGTACAGGTCGAGTTGTTTGTGGAGCCCGGCTCGCATGGCATCCGTGACAGGCGCACCTTGTGCCGTTACGCCGGACTCGAGGGCTTTCCGGACCCCGGCGATGACCTCGGGATACGCGGTGGCCAGGTTCCGCTGCAACGACGGAATATCCCGCTCGATCACGTCCCGTCGCGTATTGACGTGCTGAATGATCTCGGCGTTCGGGTAGGCGCGGAGCCAGGTGGCGTTGCCATAGTGATGGTCGCTGTGCCAATGCGTGTTGACGATGTATCGCACCGGCTTGTCGGTCCGTTTGCGAAGTTCCGCGATCGCGAGCTCCGCAGAAGAAGGCAGGATCCCGGTGTCGACGACCAGCACGTCGCTGTCGTTGATGACGAGGAGAACGTTGGCGTCGGAGGCCCCTCGGTCGCTCATCGTGACCAGAACGACGCCGGAGGCCAGCTCAGTGGCCGTCGAAGATTGGGCGGCGAGCGGGGCTGCCAGCAGCAGGACGACCGCAGCCGTGGGTACGAACCGCCTCATAGTCGGTTCAACCCCGTGCGTGCCAGGCGGCGAGCGCGGCTGATTCCTGATCGGGTTTGATCGCAAAGCGCGGGGCATTGCGCCGTTCCTCGGCCACGCTGGGCCACCATGCGAGGGTATCGCGGATCGTCGTTTCGATCGGGCGGAACTGCAACCCTGCCGCGACGGCGCGGTCGTTCCGGATCGACTGGTGGCCGAAGTTGTTGCCGCGCAGCATGACCCACGGGATGGCGCCCCCGATCTTGTGGGTGGCCAGGAAGTCGTAGTCGTCGACGAAGGTCAGCTTGGCGTCGGGGTTGATCGCTGCGCGGGCGCGCTGGTAGAACTCCGGCGCCATCATTGCGTTTCGGGGGCCGACGACGTTGTAGATCCCGCTCCGCGACTCCTCGATCAGCCGAACCATGAACTCGACCAGATCGCGCACATCGATGAATGCGACCGGATCGTCCGGTTTGCCGGGAGCCAGGACCTCGCCGCCATGAGCCAGGCGGACCGGCCAGTAGGGGAAGCGGTCGGTCGTGTCGCCCGGTCCGATCACGTAAGTCGGGCGGGACACGACGCCGCGGTCGCCGAAGACATCTTGAATGATTCGCTCGCTCTGCGATTTCTGAACGCCATAGCGCTCCGAGCCGTCATTCGGATCGCGCATTTCGAGGCTCGGGGCCGTCGACTCGTCGAGGCCGCGGGTCAGGTAGGGGTAATACACCCCGGTCGACGAGGTGAACAGGTAGCGACCCACCGCGTTGCGCAGTAGCGCGGTCGATTGTCGCACTAACTCCGGATCGGTGGCCGAGTCGTCGATGACGGCGTCCCAGGTCTTACCTTCGAGGGCGCCAAGTTGGCCGTTACGGTCGCCGACCAGGCGGGTCACCTCGCTGGGCAGATCCGCTTCGCGGCGCCCGCGGGTGAAGATGGTGACGCGGTGCCCTCGGGCTACGGCATGCCGCACCAGGTGTGGGCCGATGAATCCGGTTCCGCCCAGGATCAGCAGGTTGAGGCGGGCCGAGGAAAGGGGCGCGCGGAGGAACGCTGGCGCCAGGCCGGCCGCGATGGCGCCACCGGCAGCCCCGAGCCGCAGGAATTCCCGTCGTGTAGTTGTTGTCATGGACATACAATACAGTACGTTCGACGCCTGCGTCACGTTTCCGCAGCCAGTACCCGTTTCGGCTGATTTTACCTCCATGGAGCAAGACGATGTCCGAGTCCGCAGAGGAGCAGAAGGCCAGATCATCGGGGTCGCCTTCGGTCACGAAACTGGCCCGCGGCTTCGCTATTTGGATCGGATCCTGGTGGCTGCTCCTCGGCCTGTTGTTCGCTCCGGTGACGCCGGGCGGGTTGCTCACCGTTCTGATCGTTGCGGCTGTCCTGACCGCCCCGATCATCCTGGTCCTTCGCGGCTTGGCCGGGCGCTATCACCCGCCTGCTGGGCAGCGACTCTGGTTGCTGCGCCCGTTCTGGTATGTGCAGGCCGCGCTCCCGTTGGTGGGCGTCGGTGCGTTGGGCGGCCTCGTGTTGGGTCTGCTGTTTTCGGCGCCGGGCGCCGGTGGCCGATGGGGGGCCACGATAGCCGCAACGGCCTTCGGCATCGCTGCGATCGCGGGGTATTTCGGGTCGCGTCGTCTGGTCGTACGGGAGTTGCTGGTCGAGCATCCCGACCTGCCATCCGGGTTTGAGGGGACGCGGATCGTGCAGCTCTCGGATCTCCACGTCGGGCCCCAGACGGATCGGGCCTTTCTGGCGCGCATCGCAGCCGCCGTACGCGCCGCGGAACCGGACCTGATCGCGATCACCGGCGATCAGGTCGACGACTACGGCCTCGATACCGACGATTTCGTCGCCGCCTTCGGTGGCCTTACCGCGCCGCTCGGCGTCGTTGCGATCGCGGGGAACCACGACATCTACGCCGGGTGGCGCACGGTGCGAGAGCGGCTCGAGGCCGCGGGCATCCGGGTCCTCGTCAACGATGCGACCGCGCTCGAGCGGGGTGACGGCCGGGTCTGGCTCGCCGGCACCGGCGATCCGGCGGCATTCGGTTGGTCTGCAGGAGGCGCTTCGGAGGCGGTCCCGGACATCGCGGCGACGCTGGCGCGGGTCCCGTCGGGCGCCTTTGTCATTGCGCTGGCCCACAACCCCGCGCTCTGGCCGGCGCTCGTCCGGCGCGGGGTCGCGCTCACCCTGAGCGGCCATACCCACCACGGCCAACTCTCGATTCCTCGGCTGAGGTGGAGTATGGCGTCACCATTTCTGCGTTATGCAATGGGGAGCTATCACGAGGCCGCGTCGCTCCTCTATATCAACCCTGGTACCAACTACTGGGGCATTCCGCTTCGGATCGGCGCCTGGCCCGAGGTGACGGTTCTGACGTTGCGGCGCGGGGCTACGGTGGCGCTGACCGTCGAACGGTAGCGATCGTAAAGCCAGGTCGGGTCTTGGTCCGACCGATCCGGAGCGAGCGGGGCACGACTGTCGTGTTGGGAGGAGACGGTAGCTGCCGCAGTTTCAGCACAGGGCGGTCTCGACTATCGGGTTCCGGACGAAGGTGTCGGGTCGAGTCGGAGCGGGGGTAACGGAGCGAGCCGTTGCGTCAGGGGCTCGAGCGGGGGCAGACGGTCGAACGCTGGCTGAGCAGTGGTGTGTACCCGAAACCACGGTCCTCCGATCGCTAACGCCACGACGATCGCGGCGCTTGCCCATGCCGTGGCGATGCTTGCTGCGGATAGGGTCCCGGGCTCGACGGGCTGGATGATTCGTTGAATTCGTCGGGCCAGGTCGGAGCGACGAGCCATGCTCATCGTGTGCAGTGAATAGGCGGGTCGTCTGGCAAAGGCCAGCAGCAGCTCGGCGTAGTCCGCGCGCCGCTCGATTGCGCTGAGCGCGTCGTTGTCGCTCAAGAGTTCCGATAGTAGGGCCATTCGTCGCTCGAGCCACCACGAGAGCGGATTGAACCAGAAGATGGCGCGATAAACTCGGGCCGTCAGTTGCCACGCGGCATCCCTCCGGACGACGTGCGACCACTCGTGAGCCAAAACCCAGGTCAGCGTCTCCGCTGGCCAGCGCGACCAGTCCGCAGGAACCAGGATGCCGCGGGTGGTGGCTGCTGGCGTCGTCAAGACGGTGCTCGCCCGCACCTCGATGCGGTTTCGAGTCAGCTCCGGGAGTGGCGTCGCGAGGTTCCAGCAGCGGCGAATTCGAAGGACGCCAATGCCGGTCCGCGCCAGCAGCCCGAGGGCGACGCTCAGGTACAGGGTGTAGATCGCAGCGCGGCTGACTGCCCACCCGGACGCAGCTTCAGGCTGGAGCCAGGCGATCATCGTCGATGGCAGCGAAATGCTGGAGGGGCGGGGCGCGACGGAAACAGCCAGGGGAATCAGCAACGGTAACGCGGCCGCGATCGTCAGGACGCCGATCCAGGCGAGGCGCTCGTATCGCTCGCTTCGCATTCCGGTCAGTCGGAGTATGCCGGCGACGCCCAGGCCAAGGAGGGAGGCTCGAATCGCCGATTCGATCAGGATGTCGCCGATCATGGGCCCTCGCGTCGGGCCTGCTCGATCAGCTTCGCCAGGTGGTCCAGTTCTTCGCGCTTGAGCTTCGACGATCCGACCAGGCCGACCAGCAAGTCGCCCATTGACCCGTCGAAGAGCCAGTCCGCCAGTCCGCGAGCGCCTCGCTCGGCAATGTCGCCCACTGGCGCGGTGGCGGAATAGAGATAGGTGCGTCCGTCGGTTTCGTGTCGGAGGTATCCCTTCTCTTCGAGGCGACGCAGCACGGTCCGAACGGTCGACTCCTTGAGCGGTCGCTCCAACGCGTTACGCACCGACTCCGCCGTCATGGTCCCCTGCTGCCAGACCAGGCGCAATACCTCGGCCTCCAGCTTTCCGAGCGCGGGAAGGGGGGTCAGCGGGATCTCCTTTGACATGCGTTACAAGGTGTAGCATTCGATTGCCATGCGTCAAGGCCGTCCTGGTATGGGTGTGGCTGGACACGGGCGGATCTTAATGCTACAATTTGTAGCGCTATGTATGGTAACGGATAAAATGAGGGTCCAATGAATCGATTGCTGATATCTCTATTAGTGGTACTGACCCTCGTTTTCGTTCCAGCGTCCGCCTGGGCCCAGGTCCCGGGGTACCGGATCCGACTGGATAGTCTGTTTCAGATCCTCGAATCGAACCGACGATTGATGGGCTCCGTGACGATTCGCCAGGGCGACCGGGTGCTGTATCAGCGGGTGCTGGGCTATCGGGACAGTGCCGCGACGGGGTGGGTTCCGGCCGACGGAGCAACCGTCTACCGGGTCGGGTCGGTCACCAAAGTGTTCACGGCGACCCTGATTTATCAGCTGATCGATCAGGGGCGTCTCTCGCTCGATACCAGGCTCGCCCGATTCTATCCGGGCCTGCCCGGCGCCGACTCCATCACGGTTTCGGACCTGCTTGGCCATACCAGCGGTCTTGCCGACTATACCAGGGGGCTCGACGACCGGCGCGCCCAGTCCGGCGATTCGCTGGTGCGCCGGATTTCCGCCGAGCCACTGCAGTTCGCCCCCGGCACGGCTCGGCGCTACTCAAACTCCAATTATCTGTTATTGGGCAACATCGTCGAGCGTTTGACCGGCTCGTCTCTCGAGGCCGCGTTAGCCAGGGGTATTACGAAGCCTGCGGGGCTCACGCGTACCTATGTGGGCGGGACCGTTGACCCGACGGTCAATGAGGCGCGCTCGTATTACTTCAATGACGGCCACTGGGAGCGGCAGCCTGACTTTGCCATTGAGAACGCCGGTGGCGCCGGCGCATTGGTGTCAACGACGGACGACCTGACTCGATTCCTTGCCGCATTGTTCGGGGGACGGTTGCTGCGCGCAACCTCGCTCACCGAAATGACCCATGGCTTCCACGATGGCACCCGCCGGAACGGCAAGGGCGTAGGTCCGTTCACCATTCCGGGAACCGGGAAATCGGGTTACTCCCACGACGGATCGATTGGCGCGTATGCGGCGCTGGTCGGCTACGTTCCCGAGGACTCGCTCTCGCTCGCCCTGACCGTCAACGGCTATAACTACCCGATCAACCGGATTTTCTTTGCCGTCTGGGGCATTCTGTACGGCACTGGAGCGGCACTCCCCTCGTTCACGCCGGTCGCACTCGATGAGCGGACGGTCGATCGGGTAGTCGGGGTGTACTCGGCCGACGCCTATAAACTGGCGATCACCATTCGTCGAGGCGCTGGCGGACTCGAAGCTCGATTCAATGACAACGATCCGTTTCCCATCGTCCGGATCGGGGCCAACCTCTTCATGTACGCCGATGCGGGGATCCTGATCGAATTTGCCGATGTCGTGGAAGGACTCTCGCCGCGGCTTACCCTCTTCCAGCACCGGGCGTCGGCGCCGTTGGTTCGCCTCCCGAGTAGTCCCGACGGCTCGGGAGGCTGATCAAAAGGGTTGCAGGTCCTCGGGCAACAGGTCGAGCAGCATGCCGTCGTGATAGGTGCCGTCCGCGCCGCGCTCATAGCGGCGCATCACGCCGACCGGCTTGAAGCCGACCTTCTGGTAGCTCCGGATGGCGCGAAGGTTGTCGGCGGCGGGGTCGATCGTGATCCGATGATGGCCGCGCTGGTCGAACAGATACCGACAGACGAGCCGGACTGCCTCGCCGCCGTACCCCTTGCCCTGGTGTGCCGAGGCGATAAACAGGTCCACGCCGGCGTGCCGATAGTCGGGGTGGAGTTTTTCCCACCCGCCAATCCAGCCGATCACTTCCTGTTCGCGTGTGATCGTGAAGGTCGTGATCTGCTCTGCGCCGTCCGGGTCGTTGCCCGATAACAGTCCGGTGCGATCCTCCTCGTCATCGGGCTCACTCCAGTGCCGGGCTACCTCAGGTTCCCTGAGAATGTCGATCAGTCTCGGCAGGTCCGCGCCGGTCGTCTGGCGAAGGACGAGGCGCGGGCCGGTAAGTACAATTCCAGTCATCGAAGGCTATGGTCCTCGTATCCGGTGTCAGGGCTCGGGGACTCCGTACAGCTTCCGCTCGACGCTACGCAGTGTTGCGATGACGCGCGGGTCATAAAACGGCAACACCTGGAACAGCAGGATGACCCCGATGCCGTTTTCCTGGTCGATCCAGAAGTGGGTGTTGGCCAGACCGGCCCAACTCGAACTGCCCGCGGGTCGTCCATCCGGTCCAGTGCTGCGGGTGACTTGAAATCCGAGCGAAAATCCATCCTGGCCGGCCCCGAGCGGGAAGGCAGCGGACAGCGCGGGGTTAGCCCCGGGCTGCTCGACTACCGCCAGACCGTCGAGCTGGTCCCGAGTCATTTCCCGAACCCATCCCGAGTCGAGCAGGCGGACGCCGCTGCGTTGGCCGTTACCGAGAATTAGCTGAACGAACTTGGCATAGTCTTCTGCCGTCGAAAGCAGGCCGCCGTCGCCTCGGCCATCGAATTGGATCGAGTCGGGGCGGGGCGTGCCGATCAGCGCATTCTGCTGCCGGCGATACACCGCCGCCAGCCGCGCTGCCTGCGCTCTCGGAAGGCTGAACGAGGTGTTGCGCATTCCGAGTGGGCCGAAGATGCGCGCCTGATAGAAATCACGCAGCGGCATTCCCGTCACCCGTTCGATGATCCATCCAAGGTGGGCGGTGCTCATGCCGTAGGTCCAGCGCGCCCCGGGGTCGTGCAGGAGCGGAAAGCTCCGGTCGACGAGATCCGTCTGCCTGGCGAGCGCGAGCGCTTCGTAGCTCGAGAACGGGTAGGCAATGCCCGAGGTATGGCGGAGCAGGTCACGGACGGTGACCTCGCGCGCGGCGGGGCGCGTGACAGCCTGTCGTCGGGTTGAGTCGATCCGAACCAGAACCTCCCGCCCGGCCAGCTCCGGCAAGTACCTGGAGGCGGGCGCATCGAGGTCGATCTGTCCTTCTTGGACCAGCATCATGATGCCGAGTGAAGTTATCGGCTTTGTCATCGACTGGATCGGGAAGATGGCGTCCGGCGCCATCGCCGTCGGGCCGTTCGGCTCCAGCATCCCGAAAGCGCGGAGATAGAGGATGCTGTCCCGGGTCGTGATCAGTGCCACGGCTCCGGGAATGTCGCCGACCGAGACGGCCGCCTGGAGAATCGAGTCGACTGTCGCGAGACGTTGTGACGTGAATGGTCCGACTGCTGGAGACCGGCAGCCGCCGAGCGCGACGAGGAGTGTCAGGAACGCGGCGCGTCGCATCGGTTAGCTCGATGTCCTGAGGCAGCGACCGCCGAATCGCATCATTTCGCCGAACCGGGCCGATTCGCGTCGGGCGCGATCGAGCTCGGCGCCGAAATCGAGAGGAAGTGGTTGCGACATTCTCTCAATCTACCGTCAGATCTCTCGCGCATAGAGTACTGATAAAGGGCTGGATCGGGTGGCTTTCGCGTCAAACGATAGGTTCCGTGATTACCTGCGATAGACCTTGATGATGTTTCCACGATTTCACGCTTCCGGTACCTGGAAACTGCTCCGAGACACGGGACAAGCGACCGATCTGCGAGTAGATTTCACCCAGTGATTGTCACCTGGGATGCCCGCAACAGTGTTGTCCCGTACTACCCCTGCAGGAGATTCAAACGTGGCTGATACGAAGGCCGAAGCAAAATGCCCATTCTCACATTCCACTGGCACCGCGAGTAGCAGCTGGTGGCCAAACCAGCTGCGGGTGGATCTCTTGAACCAGCATTCGTCCAGATCTAATCCGCTTGGTGCGGAATTCGACTACGCCGAGGAATTCAAGAAGCTCGACTACTGGGCGCTCAAGAAGGATCTGGTCAAGCTGATGACGGATTCGCAGGACTGGTGGCCGGCCGACTTCGGCCACTACGGTCCGCAGTTGGTCCGGATGGCGTGGCATGCGGCGGGCACTTACCGCAACAGCGACGGCCGCGGCGGCGGCGGTCGTGGGCAGCAGCGCTTTGCCCCGCTCAACAGCTGGCCCGACAACGTCAACATCGACAAGTCGCGCCGGTTGCTCTGGCCCATCAAGCAGAAGTACGGCCAGAAGATTTCCTGGGCGGACCTGATGATCCTGGCCGGCAATGTCGCGCTCGAAGCGATGGGGTTCCGGACCTTCGGGTTCGGCGCCGGCCGCGCCGATACCTGGGAACCGGACCACGACGTCAACTGGGGCAGCGAAACCACCTGGCTCGCTGGCGACACGCGATATACCGGCGATCGTGAACTCGATCCGAGGCTGTCGGCGACCCAGATGGGTCTGATCTATGTCAATCCGGAAGGGCCTAACGCCAACGGCGATCCGTTGTCTGCAGCCAAGGATATCCGCGTCACCTTTGGCCGGATGGGCATGGATGACGAAGAGATCGTGGCGTTGATTGCGGGCGGGCACACCTTCGGTAAGACCCACGGTGCGGCGTCCGAGTCGCACAAGGGCCCCGAGCCCGAGGCTGCCTCGATCGAGGAGCAGGGCCTTGGCTGGACCAGCAATTTCGGCTCCGGCAGAGCGGGCGATTCGATCGGCAGCGGGCTCGAGGTGACCTGGACCCAGACGCCGGCGCAGTGGAGCAACTTCTTCTTCGAGAATCTGTTCAAGTTCGAGTGGGAGCAGGAGCGGAGTCCCGCGGGGGCGATCCAATGGGTGGCCAAAGATGCCGAGGCCATCATTCCGGATGCGCACGACCCGGCCAGGAAGCGCAGGCCGACCATGCTGACGACGGATCTGACGCTTCGTTTCGATCCGGAGTTCGGCAAGATCTCACAGCGCTTTCTCGACAATCCGCAGGGATTTGCCGAAGCGTTTGCCCGGGCCTGGTTCAAGCTGACCCATCGTGACATGGGTCCGCGGGCGCGGTATTGGGGTCCCGAAGTGCCCAGGGAAGAGCTGGTCTGGCAGGATCCGTTGCCCAAGCCCGAATCTGCGCCGCTCGGTGCGGACGAAGTGGCGGCGCTCAAGCGGGACATCGCGGCGTCGGGGCTGTCGGTGTCGCAGCTGGTGCAGACCGCGTGGGCGTCGGCCTCTACCTTCCGCGGCGGTGACAAGCGCGGCGGCGCCAACGGCGCGCGGATTCGGCTCGCTCCGCAGAAGGATTGGGCCGTCAATCAGCCTGCACAACTTGCGTCAGTGCTCGCTACTCTGACCGACGTTCAGGACAAGTTCAACCGGACCTTGAGCGGCGGTAAGAAAGTCTCGCTGGCCGACGTGATCGTGCTGGCGGGCAACGTCGGAGTCGAAGAGGCCGCGAAAAAGGCCGGAATCACGGTCGAGGTACCGTTCACGCCGGGACGGGTCGATGCCAGGCAGGATCAGACCGATGTGGATTCGTTCGGTGCTCTCGAGCCGGTGGCGGACGGCTTCCGCAACTACAGCAAGGTGCCTCTGGGTGCGCAAGCGGAGCATCTGCTGGTGGATCGGGCCCAGATGCTGACGCTGACTGCTCCTGAACTGACCGCGCTGGTCGGCGGGTTGCGCGTGTTGGGTAACAACTTTGCCGGGTCCCAGCATGGCGTCTTCACGAAGCAGCCCGAAACGTTGACCAACGACTTCTTCGTCAACCTGCTGGATATGAGGACGGAGTGGAAAGCCGTATCGGAGGCCAAGGACGTCTTCGAAGGGCGGGACCGCACCACCGGTGAGCTCAAGTGGACCGGCACCCGAGTCGATCTCGTCTTCGGCTCCAACTCCGTGCTCCGGGCGCTGGCCGAGGTGTACGCCTGTGCCGACGGGCAGGAACGGTTCGTGAAGGATTTCGTGGCGGCGTGGACCAAGGTCATGAATCTGGATCGGTTCGATCTCGAGTAGGACAGTGATTGCGGTCGGGCGCCGAAGATCGATGTCGGCGCCCGACTGGACCGTGCCCGCGCTGGGGTCTAGCTTGCGTCAGCCAGTCAGACTCTAGCTGTGGAGGGCCGCCTGAAAACTCCGTCTCGTTGCTCCGTCGTGTCGCCCGCCGTCGGTGTCGTATCCGCGGTACTCCTGCTCGGTGCGTGTGGTGTGCCCGTCGTGCGTCCTGCCCCCCCCGAAGCGGGGACGGTTGCGGCGCCGGCGGATACGGCGTCACCCACCCTGGTCGTTTCGACCGTCGACTCAGCCGCCTGGCGGGCCGTTGCGGTCGATACGGTGGCCACCGGCCTCGAAGTCCCATGGGCGATTGCGTTTGCGTCCGATGGTCGCGCCTTCGTGACGGAACGAACCGGGCGGATCAGGTCGATCGATGCGCATGGGCAACTCGCCGACACGCCCTGGGCAACGATCGAGGCCTATGCGCTCGCGGAGAGTATCAATCCGGAAACGGGACTCATGGGTCTCGCGCTCGACACCGCCCCGGACGGGAGCGACGTGGTGTACACGGCCGTGGTCCAGCACCGGGGCACGCAGGTCGGGGGCGACGGATTCGTGGGGCGCATCGTGCGGCGGGTGCTGTATGCGGTGGGTCCGCAGCGGGTTTCGCCGTTCGTGACCCGGGTGCTTCGCTGGGAGCGCGGTTCCGATGGCCAGGTGACCTCGAGTATCCTGGTCGATGACATCCCGACGAGCCACTATCACGCAGGCGGTGGCCTTCTGCGACTGGGCGATACCCTATTCCTCGGCACCGGTGACGGCACCTGGCCCAACTATGCTGCGCGCGCCGATGCCGCGCCTGGCAAGATTCTGCGGATCGGGCTTCGGGGTGCCGATGCCGGTCGTCTGCGTATCGAGGCGAGCGGCTTCCGCAACGTGCAGGGCATTGCGCAGCTTCCTGACGGCCAGCTGCTGGCCATCGAGCATGGACCGACGGGGATGACGCAGGAACGGGGTCGGGCGGGGAATGACGAACTCAACGTGATCCGGCGCGGCGCGTCGTACGGCTGGCCCGAGGTCTCGGGTGCCGACCGGGCCACGGGGGTGACGATGCCGGCTGTGCTCTGGCCCCTGGCCATTGCGCCCTCGGGTCTGGCCCTGCTGCCGGCTGCCCCGGGCGACACCGCGGTGACGGCCCTGGTGTCCGCGCTGCGCAGCGGCGTGTGGGTCGTGGACCTGGTGCGAAGTGGCGACGGATGGGTTGCGCGGCAAGTGAGCCTGCTCTCGGGGCTGCCGTCGTCGGGTCGGATTCGGGCCGTGGCAGCGGCGCCCGACGGCACGATCTGGGTCACCACCAGCAACCGCGACGGTCGCGGCGGGCCGCGGGCCGGCGACGACCGGATCCTGCGGCTCCGCATCGAACGCAGTCAGGTCATGCCCTGACGACTGGCGGGGGCGCCGCCTGTTCACGCCTGGGCCGAATCGGTCAGTGCTTGCGGTTGGTCGACGTTATCCCTGTAGGTGGTGCTTCGACGCGCCGCTGCGCAGTGGGCACGAGGTACGGTACTGGGACCGGAGCGCAGTGCGAGTCAGTACGCGTAATGGTCAGGTCGGTGGTTCGGGATCATTCCGAGTCTCGACTCGAGCGATCAGGGCCTGCATGAGGTTGGTCCCGGCATGGATGAGCGGACCGCCCATCGGGTCCGCGCTCAGTACGGAAAAGGGACCTTCGCCGAAGTGGAGACCGGAGGGCGTCAGCAGGTTGAGACGGATGGAGCCGGTCGGTGGCGCCGGGCGCCGCGGACCTTCCCAGGGACCGATCCGATCCGCCACCTGCTGACCTGCCCGCAACAGCTCGTCGATCAGGCGCCCGATCGCGGCCTCGGGCGCATCCCACACGATGACGTTACCCCCATGATTGAAGTAGCGGGCCGTATGATCTGCGTAGGCAGCCAACGTGTCGAGCCCGCCGTCGAGCTGAACCTCCAATACGACACCCAGGACGCGCTTGGCAATACCGGCTTCGGGGTTTATGCCCAGCTGGCGTAGTACATGCCAGGCCTGGAGGGTGTGGCGAGGCTCGAGATCCGGTGCGTCCGCCACCTGGCGGAGCAGGGTGGTGGCCGTGGCGGGATCGCCGCTGGCCAGCGCGGCTCGAGCCGCCGCAAAGCTCAGCCACGGCTCGGCGCCCGCATCGTCGCCGTTGCGTGGCGTCCAGTCGGGAAGGGCTACGTCGCCGAAAAGCAATTCGCGCGCGGCTTCGAACATTGGATCTCCTCCAGCTTTGTGTGGCGTATGGACGTCACGCCGGCGCGGTCCATTGCGGATTCCAGACCACCTCCCACAGATGGCCATCGGGATCCGCAAAGTACCCCGCGTAGCCGCCCCAGAACGTTTCATGGGCGGGACGGATGATGCTTGCCCCCGCGCGTGCCGCTTGGCTCATGATGGCGTCCACCTCGGCGCGGGACGCGACGTTGTGACCGAGGGTGAAGTCCGTCGGGCTCTGTGGAGCGACGGGAAGTTCGGCGTCGTGAGCGATACTGCGTCGAGGCCAGAGCGCGAGCCGAAGACCTGGTTGCAGGTCGATGAAGGCCACGGCGCCGTACTCGAACTCAGTGCCGACGATGCCTTCCGTCGGGAAGCCGAGTCCCTCCCGATAGAATCGTACCGAGCGATCGAGATCGTCGACGCCAATCGTGATCACCGTAATCCGTGGCTTCATGGCTGCACAGCCCTCGCGTTACAGAGTGCTTCTTTGCGATCAGCTACTCGCGCCCGCCGGCACTCCGGATCAGATCCATTGCCGGAACGCTGACGAAGATCGGGGCGTGAAACTGGCGGCCCCAGCCGAGGGGCGTCACGTCTCGATAGTCGTGGCGAGCGGGGTCGCCATGTCCCGGATGCAGCCGCTTCCAAATCGAGGCCCGAGGATTGGGGCTTGCTCCGTACTCCAATAGCAACTCGGTAAACGGGGCGGCCGGCGGCAGCTTCCAGTAGTTCATCCAGAAATTGGGTTGCGACACCACGGTGTTGAAGAGCGGAGTATAGCCGCCGAACCCCGAGGAGCCCACCGCCGCGCGAACGTCAGGGCTCATGCCGCGTTCCAGGAGCCAGCGCGCGATCTCCAACTCGTTATAGTCGACGCACATGTGGAGCAGTGTGGTGCCGCCCAGCGGAGTGCCGACCGTGGCGTCGAGCGGGTCTCTGCAGCCCATCTCCGCCGGATAGATCTCGCGGTGCGAAAAGGTGCGGCTCAGGAGTCCTGGGTCGCGATGGAGGTGCCGCTCCAGTAAATCGATCCGGCCGCGATGGAGCGCCATGGTCGGCGTGTCGGGCAACTCCAGGCCGTGCCGCTCGTACATCGCGAGGATGGCGTGCTTGGCGGCCGGCTTCCGGCTGTCGGTTTCGAGAACGACGGCCACCGGCGCCAATCGCTCGCCGTTGTCGCTGCGCACCCGCACCCCCAGGCTCAGCAGCAGCGCCGTGCCCTCGGCGCTCAGCGTGTACGCGGGCCCACCGAGGGCGTCATCGGGAATGGCCGGCCGACCGGCGAGGTCGTAGAGCATCCTGGCGGTTTCCACCTTGCCCTGGAGCGCCGCGCGATCGGTGGCGTGCTCGAGATCGGTCGCGCCCATGCTGTGCAGGTAGCGGATGATCCGATCGCGGCCCAGGTTGGCGGCGTAGACCAGCGGCCGTCCCCAGTTGCTGTTGGTGCGGATCAGAACCGGTTCGTGGAGGAGCCGCGGGTTCCCGTTGATGAGAGCTTGCACCGCCTCCAGATCGTTGTTCCAGATGGCGTTTGCGAGCTTGACACCCTGTACCAGTCGGGGCCAGCTCGATGCCTGGTAGCTGCGCGCGAGTACCAGCTGGGCATCGCCGAGCTTGACGTCGGACGGGGTAATCGGGTCGGGGTGGTAGGTTCGCAGATCGGCGACCGCGTCGGCATCATGACGATGCAGTGCGCGGAGCAGATCCTTGGCCTGGTGCTTGAGATGGTCGAGGGACGGGCGGACGGGCAATTCGCGGACGGACATGACGAGCCTCCTTGACGATGCCCGGGGTCCGCTTGCGTCGGGCGAAGGAGGTTCGAATGAACCGGCCATTCCTGGG
Organism: Gemmatimonadales bacterium; assembly: GCA_037189525.1. Taxonomy (GTDB): domain Bacteria; phylum Gemmatimonadota; class Gemmatimonadetes; order Gemmatimonadales; family GWC2-71-9; genus SHZU01. The sequence goes on along the minus strand of JBBCJC010000001.1, from coordinate 609,710 downwards.
TGCTACTCGGGTGGACTCGGTCCTTCCCGCGGACGAGGGGGCGCCCCGCACGCCCTCGTCAATGGTACGGTGGCGTCGGACCGGCGCAAGATCTCTCAGAATTTGAGCACCTTGCCGCGCGGCGGATAATTTCTTCCTGCGTAGCTCCAGGAAATCGTCATCTCGGCAGTGCTCGGGCGTTCTCGGGGACCGGGTCGTTTTGGGCCACCACACCGATTGGCTATGGGCTGATTGGCTTCTTGACGGGCCCGGGGTGGTACCCCATGTTTGATGCCGAACAAATACCGAACCTCTTAACGGCTAAGGATTCCTATGGCGACCTCCGGTTTGCTCGTCGAGCAGCTCAAGTATGCCCGCAAGCTTTTCGGGACCACGACCTCGGTCTTCGATGAATCCGACGCGGGTTTTGCCCCGGACCAGGAGCTATACACGGTTGCCGGGCATATCGCCCATTCGGCCGATGCGATCGAGTGGTTTGTCGAGGGAGCGTTCGGGAAGGGATGGGGTCTCGATTTCGAAGCGTCGATTGCGAAAGCGCGCGCTGTGACGTCACTCGCAGAGGCGGTCGCGTGGCTCGATCGTGCCTTTGCGACGGCCGTTGCCGTGGTGGAGCGGTCGACCGATGCCGAACTGGCGGAGCCGATTGCGGACCCGTCCATCATGGGCAGTGTCCCGAAACTCGCTGTCGTGACCGCGCTCATCGATCACACGGCCCACCATCGTGGGTCGCTCGCGGTGTACGCGCGCTTGCGAGGCAAGACGCCGCCGATGCTGTATTCTTGAGCTGTCGTTAGTGACGTTCGGTGCCCGCATTTGCCGGCACCGTCGCCGTCATCCTTCCGTCCGACTACAACCGCGCGCTCGAAAATTCCGCGACCTCCGTCCGCTGGGGCACCCGGGTCGTCAACCGCGACGGGCCGCTTCGATAGCGGCGATATCGATCTTTTTCATCTGCATCATGGCCTCGAAGGCCCGTTGTGCTGCGGCCGGGTCCGGATCTGCTACGGCCTGGGTCAGCGCCACCGGGGTTATCTGCCACGACACTCCCCACTTGTCCTTGCACCAGCCGCAGACGCTCTCCTGGCCGCCGTTCTGGACGATCGCATTCCAGTAGCGATCGGTTTCGGCCTGATCGTCGGTCGCGACCTGGAATGAAAACGCTTCCGTATGTTTGAACGTGGGCCCGCCGTTGATTCCGAGGCACGGGATGCCCAGCACGGTAAACTCGACTGTCAGGACATCGCCCTTCTTCCCGGACGGATTATCACCCGGCGCGCGGGAAACTTTCTGGACGGACGAATTGGGGAAGACGGATGCATAGAACGTGGCCGCTTCCTCCGCATCGCGGTCGTACCACAGACAGATCGTAATCTTCGCCGGCTTGGTCATGCTGCTGCTCCATTTCCGCCACGTGGTGTCTGACGACGCTCTCGCGCTATCCTGGTAGAGTCGTCACAGCGGCCGGCCGGCGCCAGTGGCGGTTTGACTCCTTGCTGCGACCGGCCGGCCGAGCATGCTTGGATACGGGACCGCGCTTCGATTTCGCTGCATCTCGGGGTGGTTCGCTCTTCCACAGGTGCAGGGTCGCATAGCTCCGCCAAGGCCGCCACGACTCCGATCGTTCCTCCGCCAACCGCGGCGAAAGCCCGCCCAGCCGGTTGCGCACCACGGCATCGCCGGTCAGGAACGCATCCGGCCACCCGAGTGCCCGCATCGCGACGTACCGCGCCGTCCACGGTCCGATTCCCGGTACCTCGAGCAGGCGATCCACGGTCTCCTCGGCCATCGGCCCCGGCTCGAGCCGAATCCGACCGGACGCTACCTCGGCAGCAACCGCTACCAGGCACGCCGCCCGAGTCCGCACGATTCCTAACGCCGCCAGCTCCGCTGCTCGGAGCCCCGCAATCTGTTCAGCCGTCGGCGTCAGGCGATCGAGGCCGTCCGGCCCCCCCGCGATCCGCTCCCCGAACGCCGCGACCACGCGTGCCGTCAGCCGAGTCCCTGTCGCCACGGTAACCTGCTGACCGAGCACTGCCCGAAGCACGATCTCGAACCCGTCGAATGCACCCGGCACGCGGAGCCCCGGGTGCCGAGCCACCGATGGCGCCAGCAGCGGATCCTGCTCCAGGTGTGCAACGATCAAATCGGGCCGCGCCTGCAGGTCGAACAACTGCCTGATCCGGCCCAGGAGCGCCGGTAGCACCGGGGTCAGTTCGTGCGGCAGCTCGACCAGGATCGAGCGGCGCTGGGGCGCATGCCGAACCGAAACCCATCCGGCATGCGCGCCGATCCGCACCGTGCGAAGGTACCGTCCGTCCGCAACGACCTCCACGCCGGGAACGGCCCGGGTGCCCAGGAAGTCGAGCAGCGCGTCCCAGTCAAATGGGGGCCGGTACCCCAGCGGCAGGGTCAGCGTTGCCGCGGCCACGACAGGCGCCTCGGCCGCCTTTCGCAACCGGGTCGGCGGCATGCCGTAGCGATGCAGGAAGGCGTCGTTGAATCGCCGCAGGCTGCTGAAGCCGCTGGCAAAGGCCACTTCGGTAACCGGCAGCGCCGTATCGGTCAGCAGTTGCTTCGCAAGCAGCAAGCGTCGGGTCAGCGCCAGCTCGATCGGTGAGACGCCGAGTTCCTGTTTGACCAGGCGGCGGAGATGGCGCGAACTCCAGCCGAACTGCGCGGCAATCGTCTCGAGGCCGCGCGCTTCGTCCGAGAGTCCTTCTTCGATCCGGGCGGCCACGAGATGCGCAATCCGGCGGGCATCGTCGACCGGCGCATGGCCGGGCGCCAGTTCGGGCCGACAGCGCAGGCAGGGCCGGAACCGCGCCTGCTCCGCAGCGGCCGGGGTCTCGAAGAAGCGGCAGTTGGCCGCCTTCGGAGTCTTGGCCGTGCAGATGGGCCGGCAATAGATCCCCGTGGAGGTGACCCCGACGTAGAACACGCCGTCGAAGCGCGGATCGCGCGCTTGCAGGGCGGTATAGAGGGCGGCGGGGTCGCGGGTCATGCTGGAAGTCTAGGCGGAGCGACCCTGGCATGCTAGCCATTTTCGGACATGAAGAAGCCCCGGGGTATGGACCCATGTGACGTACCTCACTGACAGCCCGGGCCGAGTGGCGTACTATCGACGGATGAGACGACTGGCGTTGCTTCTGTCCGCAGCAACCACTATGTCAGGCTGCACCATGTTTGCAGGCGACTGTGTGGACATGCTCTATTACGGGATCAACCTGATGGTTGTCGACGCGAAAACCCGTGGGATACCGGCGGTCACACCGAGCATTTCGTTGCTGGAGGATGGAACCGTCATAGAGCACTCTCCGGCGGCAGCGGGACAGCCCAGCAGGCTGATATGGCCCATGGCCCTCGGCCGTACCGGAACCTATACGGTCCGAGTGGCTGCTCCGGGATATGTCGGTTGGGAGCGCAGCGGAGTGAAGGTTTCCGCCGACCACTGCGGCGCGGTCAAGACGGTCCACCTGCGCGCCGATCTGATCCCCCGCCCATGAGGTGACCCGCCCGACATCACGTCCGAAAATGGCGAGCCAGCCTCGCGCTCTCATGATAGAATGGTGACGTACGCCGAACCTACGTCACGCGAGAACGCCGATGCCTTTGCCAGCTTTGACCTATACGATCGGAAATACCAACCTCGGTCTTGCCCTTGTCGCTATGGACCTCAACGGCATCGTAGCCGTGCTTCTGGGAGACGACGCCGAGTCTCTGTGTCGCGACCTGGCTGCCCGGTTCCCCGATGCCAAGCTGACGCGCGACGATGAGGCCAATCGTGCAACGCTTGCTGCCGTGATCCGAGCCGTCGAGCAACCTGATCGCGCCGCCGCAATTCCGCTTGCTCCACGTGGTACCGAGTTCCAGCGCCAGGTTTGGGATGCCCTGCGCGAGATTCCGCCGGGCACCACGATCTCCTATACGGAACTTGCCCGCCGAGTCGGCTCACCGCGGGCGTTTCGGGCGGTGGCCCATGCGTGCGGCGCCAATCCGATTGCCGTGCTGGTGCCCTGTCATCGGGTGGTGCGGAGCGACGGCGCTCTGGCCGGCTATCGCTGGGGCCTGGACCGCAAACGCCGCCTCCTTTCCCTCGAACAGGCTGCTACACAAACAGCACCGCCTCGGCCATGAGCCCTGGACCGAACGCCAGCGCCACGCATGGTAGCGGCGCCGCGCGTTCCCGCAGTCGATCGATGATGAAGAGGATGGTGGGCGACGACATGTTGCCGTAGTCGCGCAGAATCTCTTTCGACACGTCGAGCGCATCAGGCTCCAATGCCAGGGCCTTCGCAACCGCGGTGAGGATCCGCGGTCCGCCCGGATGGACCGCCCACGATCGCACGCCACTCAGATCGAGCCCGGCTTTGCAGAGCCAGGTTTCGATCCAGTCTCGCAGATGGGTCGCGATCAGATCCGGTACCCGCGCAGACAGGCTCATCGCAAAGCCGTGATCCCGCACGCTCCAGCTCATCGCGTCGTCAGAATCGGGAATCAGACACGATCCGGTTGCCCCGACCCGCCATGCGCCGGGCGCGGGATCCGGGACCGACCCGCCCACCAGCGCCGCGGCGCCATCGGCAAAGAGGGCGTTGGCAATCACCTGCTCGGGATCCCAGCCGTAATGGTAGTGGAGACTGCACAGTTCGACGGCGCACACCAGTATCCGCGCCTCGGCATCACTCTCCGCGATGCTCCGCGCCGCCCGAAGGCCGTTCAGCGCACCGTGGCACCCCATGAAACCAACATGGATTCGCTCAACCGTATATCGCAGTCCCAAGTCGCGGATCAGCTCGATGTCGACCCCCGGGGCCGCAAAGCCGCTACAGGACACCGTAATCAGATGCGTGATTGCCTCTGCGGGTACTCCGCTTCGGGTTAGCGCTTCCAGCGCAGCGTGCGCAGCCAGTGCGGGTGCATGCTGCTCATAGAGCCCCATGCGCAGACTCGTGGGCGGGCCTTTGTCTTCCGGCGACGCCGGGGGAGGGAAGGACGCATCGCGCGCCGCTTCACCGGGCAGGCCGGTCAGCAGGATGCTGTGACGCCGCTTGACGCCGGACATCCGATAGAGGGCGGGGATGATCCGTCGCTGTTCGTCGTCATGGCAGCTGTAGGCCACGGCATACGCGGCCGCGTCGGTCTGGGTAATGCTGTGAGGCGGGAGCGCCGTACCCTGGCCCAGGATCGTGAATCTCATGCCGGAGCTCCTTCCACAGGAAGCGCCGCGTTGATCCGCCGGATCACCGGGCGCGCAAGGGCGGGTGATCTGCCGAGCAATGCTACGCCGGTACGAACCCCGACGGGCGAACGGAGCAGCGGGCGCAAGGTACGACAGATGAACTGCCGGCGGGCGATCAGGTCGCGATGGTACCTCTCCCATCGCTGGACTTCATCGCCTTGCCAGACATGAATCGCTTGCTGCGCCAGCGGAATCAGCGCTTGGCCCGACGCCAGGGCCCAGCCGATTCCTTCGCCGGTAAACGGTTCCACATATCCGGCTGCGTCGCCGGCGATGAAGAGCCGCTCCGCTCCCAAGCGAGTCCGGGTTCGAGTCAGCGCTGGCGTGCCGCGCCAGTCAGCCTCGGTTGCGCCGGAGGGAACCGGAAGGCCTGCTTCCTCGAGCACGCCGCGGATTACAACCCCAATGTTACCTCGAGCGCGTACCGCCGCGGGATCAAGTGCCGCGGCCACATCGAGAGCTCCGGACTCGATGCGCACCAGGCCAACGTATCCCTGCCGGCCGCTCGCCATGTAGACGATGCCGGGCCGGTAGTCGTCGGAGCCGGTGTCGATGGTGGCGCCGGCGCCGATGCGTGACGCGCGGTTGACGGTCGCTCGCGGTAACACGGTTGTATCGGCGGCCTCGGCGCCCAGTCCGGTCGTGGCGAGGACCACGCGGGCCTGGACGGCAACGCGGTCGGCTCCCTGCCGCAGGATGACCTGGCGGTGGTCGCCCGCTACCTGGCCAACCGCCGCTACCGTTTCCGGCAGAAAGACTGCGCCCGCTCGGGTGGCCTCGCGTACCAGGGCAGCATCGAACACCGCGCGCGAGAGTGCCGCGCCGGTGGGCAACGGAAGCCGGGCACGCCGCGGCCCGGCGTGGAGGACGACGGTGTCGAGGGGGCGGCCACCGCAGTCCGCAACCAGCGACCCGAGCCCCGCTTCCGCCAGGACATGCAGCGCCAGGCCATTGAGGCAGGAGCCGCAGACCTTGCTGCGCGGCCAGCGAGACCGCTCCATCAGCAGGACGCGGTGGCCCGACCGGGCCAGGCCGAGCGCGGCAATCGAGCCTGCGGGACCGGCGCCGATCACCACGGCATCCCAGTCCGAGTCGGGCCGCATCATGCCGCCGTCCCAGGTGCTGCGGTGAGGAGAAAGCGCTGAGGCCATGTGCGTCTGATCCGAACCGCGGCAAGCCCCGCCTGATCGGCCATGGCGCGCACCTCGCCGATAGTAAACGCCGATCGGACCGACTGCGGGCCGTCGTGTCGCACGACCTCACTGCGTGTCAGGGCTCTGCATGCCAGGTGCGCAAGGGTGAGGCCGGCTCGGGACCTGACCAGATCATGCACTACGACGAGCCGTCCGGCGGCACTGCCCATTCGGCCCAGCAGTCCGACCGCGTCGGCACGCTCCAGATGGTGCAGGAAGAGCGAACTCATCACTACGTCGTACCCAGGCGGAATCGGCGCGGTGAGCGCGTCGTGCTGGAAGGTATCGACGGGAATGCCTGCAGCCAGCGCCAGCTGCGCTGTGTGCCGCAGGGCATGGTCGCTGATGTCGCAGCCGGTGAACCGGATCGAGACTCCTGCGCGCCTTGCGTACCCGGCCAGGCGAATGATGTTGTCGCCCCCGCCGCATGCCAGGTCGAGCACTCGGAGCGGAACCGCGGAGGTATGCGCGAGGCGAGCCAGCGGAGCCCACAGCGCGGCCGCGCTCCGGCTCCAGCGATTCAGTCGCGCGAGCCCATCCAGCGCCTGTCGATGCCGGACAGGATCCAGATCGGAGCGGTCCATCAGTTCCGGGCCGAGCTGACGTTCGCGCATGATCACGCGTCCGGGAGGCAGACGCCGCGATAGACGCTGACCGGAGATCCGTCCGCGAGCAGCACCGATACCGGTCGATTCAGAGCCTCCGCCCACGCCGGGCCATAGAGCGGTGCCAGATCTGGCAGGGGGTCCAACTCGGCCTGCCAGACGCGCCATCGCGGGTGCTGAACCCGATACTCGAGCGTTCCGCCATCCCGTTGTCTGGTGTAACCCCAATAATGCTCGGTGATGAACGCCTCCACGCTGTCGTCGCCAGGAACCGTGGCCGATCCTCGAGCCCGGGCGGAGAGCGTGTGCCACCTCCCGCCGACCCGCCATCCATATGACACGCTCGGCGGGTCGCCCCCGACCCGATGCCGCATCGGGCGCGCGATGTAGGGCTCGTTGTAGAGGGCCCGTGCCACCAGGGCAATCGCGGCCCGAGGCACCACTTCCCGGATGAAGACCACCGCCCGGCGGAGTTCACTCCCCGCCTGGCGCCGGACGTAGAAGCGGAGATTCAGCTCTTCGAAGCGGTGGTGAAAGGGAATCTTCCAGCCCAGGACCCGGGTGTCCACGAACCGGAATGCCACCAGGCTCGCGTAGGTAACCCCTTGATGGGTATCGAGTTCCGTTCCGGCAGGAACGAGCGGAGCCAGCCGGGCAGGCTCGACCGCGAAGTTGACCATCAGCAGGTCCAGCCACGCGGCCGTCAGGAGCGGTGTATCGGACACGCGGGCCTCCTGGTGTGGCGGTAGGACTGAGGCGTGGGCTTCATGCATGGCGCGCAATCCGCGCATCGATGACCGGTCGAAGCGGCTGCGCGGCAGGTGCCGGTGTTCAGGCCCGGTAAAGATTGAGACGCGCGAGTCCCGCAAATCCATGCACAGATAGGCGAGAGCATGGAGCGTTTGTGTGTCAGGCCCCGCCCGATCACTCGATTATAGCGGAAGCCGAACGCCCAGGTGGACTCGGGATGGCCGAGGTCGCGGTGAGGGTGGTTCCAGGTCGTGGCCCGCGCTGAGGAGGATAGCGATGCTGCCGCCGATTGCGGCAAAGCCCGCCGGCGATGGCTGTTACAGGCGGGGACTTGCATAGTGGGCGACTGTTCTGCATGTTTATGCACTATGCAAAAAACCATCGCCCTCGCCTTCTCCGGCGGCCTCGATACCAGCTATTGCGTCCCTCGGCTCGCCGAGCAGGGTTACGCCGTCCATACCGTCTACGTCAACACCGGCGGCACCTCGGCCGCGGAACTGGCGCAGATTCGCAAGCAGGCCGAGGCGGTCGGCGCGGTTGCGCATCATGAAGTCGATGCCCGCCAGCCCGTGTTCGATCGGTTTGTTCGCTACCTGATCCAGGGCAACGTCCTCCGCGGTGAGGTCTATCCCCTCAGCGTGTCGGCCGAGCGGACTCAGCAGGCGCTGTCGGTTATCGAGACGGCCCGGTCGATCGGCGCCGGGGCCATTGCGCACGGCTCGACCGGCGCCGGCAACGACCAGATCCGGTTCGACATCGCGATCCGGGTGCTGGCGCCCGAAATGGAGATCGTGACGCCGATTCGGGACGAGTCGCTCACCAGGGATGCCGCTATCGCCTATCTCGAGGCCCGCAAGCTGCCGGTGCCGCCCAAGGCCGGTGCGTTCAGCATCAACAAGGGTCTCTGGGGTACCACCTGGGGTGGCGGCTGGACCCACGATACCTGGGCCGCGCCGCCTGCGGAGCTGCTGGACCCGCCCGCCGACGCGCCAGCGCCCGTCGATGTCGTGATCGGCTGGAAGGAAGGTGTGCCGGTCTCGCTCGACGGCAAGGCGTATACGGGCGCCGATCTGATTGCCGCGCTCAGCGAGTACACTGAGCGCTACGGGATCGGCCACAACATCCACGTGGGCGAGACTGCGCTGGGCATCAAGGGGCGGATCGGGTTCGAAGCGGGCGCCGCGTCGCTTCTGATCACGGCGCACCGGGAGCTCGAGAAACTGGTGCTCACCAAGTGGCAGACCTACTGGAAGGACCACCTGTCGCGCTTCTACGGCGACCGGCTCCACGAAGGGCATTACTTCGACCCCGCGCTTCGGGACATCGAGGCGCTGATCACCAGTTCGCAGCAGCGGGTCACCGGCGAGACGCGGGTCCGCCTGGCCCCGGGCCGGTTCATGGTGACCGGGACGCGAAGCCCCTTCTCGCTGATGGACAAGTCCGTCGCGACGTACGGCGAAGAGAACCGGCTCTGGACCGGTGATGAGGCACGGGCCTTCGCGCGCATCGGCGCGATCCCGTCGCTGCTGGCGGCCAAAGTGGCCGAGAAGAATTCGGAGCGGAGGTAGCAGACGTGGTACGCACGACACGGGTTCGGCTCGATCGGATTTCGTCGTCCACCAAGAACGCGCGGCTCAACACCGACGTGATTCTGGGCGACGAGATCCGCGCCGAGGAGGGGCAGATCCTGGCGGTACGGATCCTGTCCGACAAGTCGAGCTACAACACCGTCGAGGATGTCACGGGACGGATGATGTCGCTCCGGGCCGGCGATGTCCTGGCCGGTGCGCTTGGTTCGCGACGCGCCCTGCGCGGCTACGCGGGCGAGGTGCCTGCCACGGTGGCCGTGGGCGATACGATCAATGTCCTCAATCTGGGCGGCATTCTCGGTCGCTGCACCTCGGTCAATCCGGACATCGGCCCGCCGTTCGACGCCGAAGTGCTGGGGTCGGTGCTGACCTTTCCTGATCTGGGCGACCGGATCGGCCGGCCGGCCTCGATTCGGGACGGGGCGGTCTCGATGCCGTCGCACGTCGACCCGTCGACGCCGATCGTCTATGTGGTCGGGACCTGCATGAACGCCGGCAAGACCGTCGCCGCCACCGAACTGGTGCGCGGGCTGGCTCGGCGCGGTCTCAAGGTCGGCGCCGTCAAGCTGACCGGCGTGTCGCTGATGCGGGACACGTTGTCGATGCTCGATGCCGGTGCGATTGCTGCGCTGGCGTTCAACGACGCCGGAATTGCGAGCACCCATGCTGGGCCCGAGACGGTCGCAGTGGCCAAGGGGCTGCTTGGCCGGCTGGCGAGCCGGCATTCGGGGTCGCCCGACGTCATCGTCGCCGAGTTGGGCGACGGGATCCTGGGCGAGTATGGCGTGCAGGACATCCTGCTCGATCCGGAGCTGATGGGTGTCGGCGCCGCGCACGTGATGGCAGCGCCTGATCCGGTGGCGTGCTGGGGCGCGGTCGAGCTCTATCGGCACCGGTTCAACCTGTCGATCACTGCCTTTACCGGTCCCGCCACCGACAATCAGGTCGGGCGCGACTTCATCGCCAATTCGCTCGGCCTGCCGTCGTTCAACGCGCTGCGCAATGCGGCCGGCCTGGTGGACGCGGTCGAGCCTGCGGTGCGCGCCTGGATGGCCAAGCGGGGAGCGGCCTGATGCGGGCCGCCGTGATCGGTGCCGCCGGCTACGCAGGAGGTGAGCTGCTGCGGTTGCTCTTCCAGCATCCGGCGGTCACTGAAATCAAGGCGACCAGCCGGAGCCAGGCCGGGAAGGCCGTGGGTGAAGTGCATCCCGCGCTGGCTGCGTATCCGGATGTCCGTTTCACCGGCGACACGCCGGGCGAGGCGGCCAAGCAGGCGGACGTGGTGTTCCTGTCCCTCGAGCATGGCGAGTCGTCCAAGCTGATGGGCGAGATCGTGGATGCCGGCCCCGGGCTGGTAGTCGACCTCGCGGCCGACTTCCGGATTCAGGATGGGCGGCTCTACGAGACCTACTACGGTGCGCATCCGTCACCCGACCTGGTACACCGCTTTGCCTACGGGCTGGCCGATGTGCGCGGCGAGGAGTTGCGGGGCGCCAAGGCCATCGCTGCTCCCGGATGTTTTGCCACGGCGGCGCAGCTGGCGCTCTGGTTGCTCAAGGATGCTCCGCTGGCCGGTGAGCCGACCGTCTACGCCATTACCGGGTCGAGCGGCGCCGGGGTTCATCCTCGGCCGACCACGCATCACCCGGCTCGGGCCAACAACGTCTTTGCCTATTCGGTGCTCAGCCACCGGCACGAGGCCGAGATTACCGAGCAGTGGCGGCACTGGACCGGTCGTGATAGTGTCACGCCGCGGTTGCTGACCCACTCGGGCCCGTTCGTACGCGGCATCTACGCCACGGTGCATGCGCGTCTGAACGAGCCGGTGGCCGATGCCGTCAAGAGCGCAGCTGCCGGATTGGCTGCGGCGCGCCCGTTCGTGCGGGCCACCTCGGCGCCGCCGCAGCTGACCCATATCGTGGGAACCAACGACGCGCTGATCCACGTGACCGGCTCGCCGGACGGACGCGAAGTGGCCGTGACCGTGGCGATCGACAATCTGGTGAAGGGTGCTGGCGGACAAGGCGTGCAGGCGATGAACCTGGCGCTGGGTCTGGAAGAGACGGCGGGGCTTCGTATCGCGCCGGCCTATCCGATCTGACGATGCGGGCTGCTGACGGCAGCCCGGGACACGAAAGCGAGCCGATGAGTACATCGAATACCGGCGCCTGGTTGCCGGTCTATGCGCAGTTCCCCCTCCGGGCCGAGTCGGGTCAGGGGTCCTGGCTGATCGACGACAAGGGTGAAAAGTGGCTCGATGCCTACGGAGGTCATGCCGTGGCGTCGACCGGCCACTGCCATCCGGCCGTCGTCAAGGCGATTGCGGACCAGGCGGCCAAGCTGATCTTCTACTCGACCGCGATTCCACACTCGGGCCGTGAAGAGCTGGCCGAGCGGATCGCCGAACTGTGCCCGGGCCCGCTCAACAAGGTCTTTTTCTGCAACAGCGGGGCGGAGGCCAACGAGAACGCTCTGACCCTGGCGCGCAAGGTCACCGGCCGGCAGCGGATCGTCTCGGTTACCGGTGGCTGGCATGGCCGGACCGTCGCGACGCTGGCGGTGACCGACGGCGCCAAGTACGAAGAGGGCGCCAAGCGGGCCGGGATGCCGTTGTCGACCAAGGTGCCGTTCAACGACGTCGCCGCCATCAGCGCTGAAGTCGACGATACCGTGGCGGCCGTGATCGTCGAGCCGGTGCAGGGTCTGGCCGGAGCCCGCGACTGTTCGCCCGACTTCCTGCGTGCGGCGCGGATTGCCTGCGACCGCGAAGGCGCGGTCCTGATCTTCGACGAGATCCAGTGCGGTGTCGGTCGCTGCGGAGCATTTACGGCGGCCGAAGCCTATGAGGTTGTGCCGGACGTGCTGACGCTGGCCAAGGGCCTGGCGTCGGGCATTCCGATCGGCGCCATGGTGGCGACGACCGCCATGACCTCTCGGCTCTCGACCGGCGATCTGGGCAGCACCTTCGGCGGCGGTCCCGTTGCGTCGGCGGCTGCGCTGGCCACGATCGATGTGATCGTCAAGGACCGGCTGGTCGAGAATGCCGTGATGGTCGGTGATCATATCCGGCGGGGCGTCAGCAAGCTGCCGGGCGTGACCGACGTGATCGGTCGCGGACTCCTGATCGGGATCGTGCTCGATCGACCGGCGTCCGCCGTGCAGAAAGCACTGTTCGATCTCAAGGTGCTGACCGGCACCTCGGGTGATCCTTCGATTCTGCGGCTGATGCCGCCGCTTTCGTTCTCGCGAGCGGAAGCCAACCTGTTGATTGACGCGTTGCGTCGGGTTCTGACATGAGAAAGCGTGACTTCCTCGCCACCGAGGATCTCAGCAAAGAGCAGTTCGAGGCCATTCTCGATCTGGCCGCCAAGGTCAAGCGCGGCGAGGTCACGGGCGGGCTCGAGGGGAAGATCCTCGCGGCCGCCTTCATGGACCCGAGCCTGCGCACCCGCGCCAGCTTCGAATCGGCCATGTTCAAGCACGGCGGCCACATGATCGTGCTCGAACCGGGCCGGAGCAGCTGGGCCTGGGAAACCGAGCGCGGCGCGGTGATGGAGGGCAACACGGTCGAGCATCTGATCGAGGCCTCGCGCGTGCTCGGTCGCTACGCTGACGCCATCGGTGTCCGGGTGTTCCCCAAGGGCACCGAATGGGTCAAGGAGCGGCAGGATCGGGTCATCAAAGACTTTGCTGCGTACAGCGAGAAGCCGGTCATCAACCTGGAATCGGCGCGGCGGCATCCCTGTCAGGGGCTGGCGGATGCGCTGACCTTGCGTGAAAAGCTCGGCAACACGCAGAACAAGAAGTTCGTGCTGAGCTGGGCCTGGCACCCGAAAGCGCTGCCGACCGCCGTGCCGGCCAGCGCGGCAATCGCCGCGGCGCAGTGCGGTATGGATATCACGATTGCGCGGCCGCAGGGCTTCGATCTGGACGCCGACGATATGGCCGTGATTTATCAGCAGGCGGCGGCCAACGGCGGTCGGGTGACCCTGTCGCACTCGATGTCGGATGCGCTGGTCGGTGCGGATGCGGTCTACGTCAAGTCATGGGGTTCGCTGCAGCACTACGGCAATCCTGAGGCGGAGCGCGAGTTCCGCGCCGGCCTGCGTGACTGGCGTATGACCACGGCGGCGACCAAGGCCACCGCCGGCGGCAAGGGCATCGTGATGCACTGTCTGCCGGTGCGCCGTAACGTGGAAATCGACGACGCCGTCCTCGACGGCCCCAACTCGGTCGTGATCGACGAGGCCGAGAATCGCTTGCACGTCCAGCGCGCGCTGCTGCTGGACTTGATCGGGAGAAAGTAATGCCGCACGACGCTACTCGGCCGCTGGCCGGGCTCAAGGGGACGCTTCGGTACGTCCGCGCCTATCGGGATCATGTCTTTGTCGTCAAAGTCGGCGGCGAGGTGGTCGAGGATTCCCACAGTCTGGATCAGGTTGCTGCGCAGCTTGGCCTGCTGTCGAGCCTCGGGATTCGGATCGTCATCGTACATGGTGGCGGTCCTCAGGCCACGGCGCTGAGCCGCCGGCTCGGACAGGAGCCGGAAATCGTGGCCGGACGACGCGTCACCGACGACTCCGCCCTCGAAGTGGCCAAGATGGTCTTCTCGGGCACAGTCAATCTCGACCTGCTCTGTGCGTTGCGGCGGCATGGTGTGCAGGGTGTCGGTCTGAGCGGGGTCGATGCCGATCTGCTGAGCGCTGTTCGCCGTCCGCCGGTATCGGTCAAGGACGATAGCGGGAGCGTGCGGACCGTCGACTACGGCCACGTCGGCGACATCGAGGCCGTCGACGGCCGAGTGCTCACCAGCCTGCTCGACGGGCGCTTCGTGCCGGTGATCTGCTCGCTGGCCGGCGACAAAGACGGCCACGTCTTCAACGTCAACGCCGACACGGTGGCGGAGCGGATCGCGATCGCGCTCAAGGCGCAGAAGCTGATCTTCCTGACCGGGGTGCCCGGCGTGCTCCGTGATCGGAACGATCCGGCGTCGCTGGTGACCTTTGCGGACCCGGACGACCTGACCCAGCTGATGGAGTCGGGCGCGCTCGCGGGCGGGATGCGTCCCAAGGTCGAGGCTTGCATCCGTGCGGCCACCAGCGGAGTCGAGCGGACCCACATCATCGACGGGCGCGCGACCGATTCCCTGCTGCAGGAAGTCTTCACCGGGTCCGGCGCGGGCACGATGATCGTGGGCAAGAAGGAAAAGGCGACCTACGTCGGGGCCGAACTTGCGGAATGAAGTCGAGTTTCTGAAGGAACTGGTGGCGATCCCTTCGGTGAGCGGGACCGAAGCGGAGATCGCCACCTTCGTCGAGGGGCGCGCCCGCGCCCTCGGCCTCGATGTCGTCAACGACGATACCGGGGTCAAGATCATCGTCGAGACGGGGCGACCGGGCCGGACCCTCGCTTTCATTTCCCATCTCGACGTGGTGCCCGCCGGTGAAGGATGGACGCGTGATCCCTTCACTCCGACCGTGGAGGGCGATCTCCTCTATGGTCGCGGCTCCGGCGACGCCAAGGCGTCGGTCGCGGCGATGTTCATGGCTGCACTCGACTTTGCCGAACGGCGGGGCGACGAGGTTGGCGGCCGTCTCGCGGTGGTATTCGGTCTTGGCGAAGAGACGCGTAACACCTCGATGGGGCGCGCGGTCGCCACGCTGCCGCCGATCGACGCGACCGTCGTGGGCGAGCCGACCAATCTGCGGATCTCCAACGCCCAGCGCGGCCTGATGATGGTGGATCTGATTGCCAAGGGCGATCAGCGCCACGCCGGCTACGCATCGCAGGGCGGCTTTACCAACGCGATCACCGAATTGGCACGCGACCTGGTCAAGCTGCCCGATCTGCTGCGCGAGCGGGTCCATCCGATTCTGGGCCGGGCCACCGTAACGGCCACCATGATGTCGGCCGGGGTGAGCCGCAATGTCACGCCCCCTTCCGCCAAGGCGGTGCTGGATATCCGGAGCACGCCGTCGTGGGAGCACGGCGAGATTGCCGACGCGCTTCGTGCGGCGCTCGATTGCGAAGTGGTGGTGACTTCGGAACGGCTGGTGCCCTGCGAAACGCCGGCGCAGTCGCGGTTGCTTGAGGCGGCACGGCGAATCAATCCCGATGTCGAGACCTTCGGCAGCCCGACCTGTTCCGATTGGGTTTTCGTCCGACACACCGATGCCGTCAAGGTCGGGCCTGGCACTAGCACCCGCTCGCACACCCCGGATGAAAGCGTCGACCTCCCCGAAGTGGTTGCCGCGCGCGGATTCTACCGGGCGTTGGCCGAGGAGTATCTCCGATGAAGACACTGTGGTCGCAGGCAACGCCGCCGGATGAACTGATGCTCGCCTATACCGTCGGCGATGATCGTCATTGGGACGGGGTGTTGCTGCAATGGGATGTGATCGGCAGCCTGGGCCACGTCGAAGGGCTCCTGGCATCGAAGCTGATTTCGCGCGCCGATCGGGACAAGATCAAGGCCACGCTGCGCAAGGCGCTCAAAGCCGTCCGCGACGGCAAGCTTGTCATCGGGCAAGAGCACGAAGACGCCCACTCGGCCATCGAAGCGTGGGTCACCAGGCGGGTGGGCAGCGCGGGCGAGCGGATTCATACCGGCCGGTCGCGCAATGACCAGGTGGCGGTCGACGTGCGGCTATTCCTCAAGGACCGGCTGCTGCATCTGCACTCGCTCACGTTGCAGCTCGTCCGAGCGTTGCTGACCTTTGCCGACGAGCATCAGGACGCGCTCTGGCCCGGCTATACCCATCTGCGACGCGCCATGCCGTCGAGCGCCGGGCTCTGGGCCGGCGCGTTGGCCGGCGGCCTGCTCGATACGGCGCAGTCGCTCGAGGCGGTCTGGCGCCAGGTCGATCGCTCGCCGCTCGGAAGCGGCGCGGGGTATGGCGTGCCGCTGCCGATTCAGCGTGAGGTGGCGGCGGCAGCGTTAGGCTTCGGCGAACTCGAGCACAATGTCGCCCAGGTGCAGAATGGCCGCGGCAAACTCGAGGCTGCGGTGCTGTTCTGGTGTGTTCAGCTGGGACACGACCTGTCCAAGCTCGCCACCGATGTCATCCTGCTGAGCGGCGAGGAGTTCGGCGTGCTCGAGTTGCCCGCGGCCTTTGCCACCGGGTCGAGCATCATGCCGCACAAGCGGAACCCGGATGTCTTTGAGCTCACGCGGGGGCGGGCCGCCGCGCTGGAAGGCGACCTGTCGGCCACGCTGGCCCTGCGCGGCAAGCTGACCAGCGGCTATCATCGGGATTTCCAGCTGCTCAAAGAGCCGCTGATCCGGGGGCTGTCGCGTACCGAAGAGATGCTGGCCATGATGGCGCAGGTGGTCCCGGCGCTCGGCGTCAATCGCGAGCGCGGACTCGAGATGCTCGAAGGGGGCGTGCTCGCCACCGACGAGGTGATGCGCCGGGTGGAGCGGGGCACCCCCTTTCGCCAGGCCTATCGGGAGGTGGCGGCGGCCATCAAGCAGGGCGAGGCGCTACCCGCGCCGACGATCAAGGAAATCGTCGCGCGGCGCCGCTCGACCGGCGGGCTGGGCCGGCTCGAGCTCGCCGTGCCTCGGAAACAGCTTGCGCAGGTGGCGGAGTGGAATGCCGCCGAGCGGCGCCGCTTCGTCAAGGCCATCGGCGCGCTGGTCGGGAGGGCCTGATGATCCGCGGCGACCGGCGCCAGCGTCATCTCAAGATCCTCGAGTTGATCGAGACTCACGCGATCCGGACCCAGGAAGAACTGGCCGACGCGCTGGCTCGCGAGGGATGGGATGTGACGCAGTCGTCGGTCAGCCGCGACATCTCGGCGCTCAACCTCGTCAAGGTCGATGGCGTCTATCATCGGCCCGCGGTGACCCGCCCGCCTCGGCTCGATCAGGACGAGCAGCGCATCGTCGAAGGGGTGCTGGCCTACAATCCCGCCGGCGATGTGCTGATCGTCATCCACACTCCGCCGGGGGAAGCAAATCGGGTCGGAATCGCCATCGACCGCCTGGCCTGGCCGGATGTCCTGGGCAACATCTCCGGCGACGACACCATCTTCCTTGCAACTCGGAACAAGGCGGGTCAGGCGAGGGTCATTCGCCACATCCGTGACCTGACCGAGGCGTGATCCTGCCGCGGTGATCGCTCGTCAGCGGGACACAGCTTCCATCAGCGCGACCGCATCCGGACCTGCCGGGAATCGAAGCTGCTCCGTCGTATCGTTCGTGGCCCGATACAAAGCTTCAGCCACGTCAGACTCGCTCGTGAAAGTCGTTACCTGTGCAAAAGCCTCCATGATCGGGGCTGTGAAGGCCGCATAGGTTTCCGGAAACAGCCCTGCCATGCGTGCCTGCCCGTTGTCGGTGAACCGCGTGGTCGGAGCATAACCCGGCTCCACCAGCTTGACGCGCACACCGAAGTTCGCCAGCTCATGTGCCAGCGAGCCCGTAAACCCTTCGATTGCTGTCTTGCTCGCCGTATAGGCTGCGGCCAACGGATGCGGCGCCAGCGTCACGCTCGAGGTCACATTCACCACCACACCCGATCGCCGCTCACGAAACTGGGGCAGCACGGCCTGTGTCATCGTCATCGCGCCGAAGGTGTTGGTTTCGAAGACCTCTCGTACCGTGGCCATTGGAGTGACCTCGAAAACGCCGATGACACCGATACCGGCGTTGTTGACCAGGACATCGATCGGTCCTGCAGCAGTCAGCGCGGCGACGATACTCTCCGGCTTCGTGACGTCGAGCGGTAGGACTTCGACTCGGTCCGATGGCGAAAAAAGATTGGGGCGGGGCGTGCGCATCGTCGCCACGACGTGCCAGCCGTGCGCCAGGAAGTGGCGGGCAGTTTCGAGGCCATATCCCGAGGAAGAACCCGTAATCAGGACCGTTTTCATTGTGTTGTCTCCCGGCTGATTTTGTCTACGTCTGTTTATGTAAACTACTGTATACGATATTGAACTTGCGCTGATTTGTCAACACTTGTATACCTTTTGAATGTCTACCGAGAAATCGCCCGCCACCGGCCGCGGTCGGCGAGGGGTGCGGGGAGGAGGGGAAGCCACCAGGCTGGCCATCCTGGAGGCCGCTCGCGACCTGTTCGCGACCCGGGCGTATGAGCACGTCGGGCTGCGCGACATCGCCACGGCCGCCGGCGCCACAGCCGCCCTGGTCAACCGCTACTTTGGCACCAAGGAGCAGCTCTTCCGCGAGGTCCTGAATAGCGGCAAGCCCTACTTTTTCGAGCGACTTCTGGGGAATCGGGAGCGCTTCGGTGAGGCGGTTGCCCGGATCATCGTCTACGGCGACGCTGAGCCGCGAGTTGGGGAGACCACCGTGGAATCACCCGCGCCGGGCAACGTTTCGTATGTGGTGCATTCCCTCGGCAGTCCTACGGTGTCGGCGATGGTGCGCGAGGTGCTGGACCAGGACGCCGTACCACGGCTTGCAGCCTGGCTCGGCGGTCCCGATGCGGCGCTCCGGGCCGAGTTGGTCTTTGCCTGCTTTGCCGGAGTGCATGCTCTCAGGCAGGTGGTCCGAACCGAGGCCCTGAGTCACGCGGATGCGGAACGGCTGATTGCGGCGTTGGCGCCGATGCTCCAGGCATGTGCCGACGGCGAGTCGCCAAGGCCGGCCGGTAGGGGTCGGACCAGGCCGCGAGGTGCTTGACAGGGCGACACCGCTCCCGTAGTCATTAAGGATGTCTGCAATTCGTGGCCACCATCACGCGCATCATCATCACGGCTCTCGGGCCGGGATGTGCTCTGCGCTCGTGGTCGTCGCCTAGCAGACGCCAGACAGCGCAATCGAGCAGCCCGCGGCCCGTCCTTTGGCGGGCTTTTTTATTGGCGGCAACACGGATGTCGAGGGTTTTGAATGATCAAGATCGCCTTACCGAACAAGGGCCGGCTGGCCGACGATGCCCGCGAGCTGCTCGAGGACGCGGGGCTTGGCGTCCGCCTCCAGAGCGACCGCGCGTTGATTGCCACGCTGGGCGACGAGTACCAGGCCATTTTCGTTCGATCGCAGGATATCCCGGAGTTCGTCGCGGACGGCGCGGCGCAGGCCGGCATTACCGGAATGGACCTGGTGGCCGAGTCGGCTCGTGAGCTGGATGACCGGCTGGATCTCGGCTTTGGAAAATGTCGGATCGTGGTGGCGGCAAGGGAGGAAAGCGGCATTGCCACGGTCGACGACATTCCCCGCGGTGCGCGGGTAGCGACGGTCTTTCCCGGCATTGCGGCGCGATTTTTCGAACGGGCCGGCTGCGAGGTGACGCTGGTTCCGGTGTCGGGGGCCACCGAAATCGCGCCGCACGTGGGGATCGCAGACCTGATCGTCGATCTAGTGTCGACCGGGTCGACCCTCAAAGTGAATGGTCTCCGCGAGGTTGTCACCATCATCGATTCGAGCGCCCGCCTGATTGCCGGACGCAACCTCCCGGCCGAATCCAAGGTGGCCATCGACCGGCTGGTGGTACGCCTCGAGTCGGTGGTGCGTGCGCGGGGGCAGCGCTACCTGATGGCCAACGTGCCGAGGACGGTGCTCGATCAGGTCAAGCAGGTGGTGCCGGGGATCAACGGTCCGACGGTGATCGACTTGCTCAACGGTGGCTTGCATGTCGCGGTTCACGCAGTGGTGCCGGCCAAGTCGGTCGACCGAATCATCGCGGAGCTCAAGGCGCTGGGGGCCGAAGGAATTCTGGTGACTCGGATCGAAAGGCTGATGCCGTGAGTCCGATCGGGTTGCGGTTCCGCGGGCGGCTCGATGACCTGGATGCCGGCGCCAGGCGCGCATTGCGTGATCGCGCGGTGGCCGACGCCTCGGCGGTGCGCGACGCGGTTTCGGCCATCATCGACGACGTACGCACCCGTGGCGATGTGGCGTTACGTGAGTTGACGCGGCGTTTCGATCGCGCCGAGCTCGATGCCCTCGAAGTACCGCGCACCGCCTGGGCTCGGGCGCTCGACCGGATCGACGTCGGGGTACGTCGGGGGCTCGAACGCGCGGCAGCCAACCTCGCGACCTCGCATCGGGCCTGGCTTCCGACCGGCGCCATCGTGGAAACCGAACCGGGAGTGGTGCTCGAGCGTAGGCCGTTTCCGCTGGCGCGGGTCGGCGTCTACGTACCTGGCGGACGGGCCGTCTACCCGAGTTCGGTGCTGATGGGGGTGGTGCCGGCCAAGGTCGCCGGCGTCGGAGAGGTCATCGTGACCTCCCCGGCCGGACCTAACGGCGCTCCGGCGGATCCGATCCTGGCGGCCTGCCTGCTGGCGGGCGCCGATCGGGTCTTTGCGCTGGGCGGCGCGCAAGCGATAGCTGCGCTGGCGTACGGCACCGCCTCCGTACCACGGGTCGATCGGATCGTCGGGCCCGGCAACGCGTATGTTATGGAAGCCAAGCTCCAGGTCTCCAACCGGGTCGGCATCGATGGCCCCGCCGGACCGAGTGAAATCCTGGTGGTAGCCGACGCCGATGCCGATCCCGATCTGGTGGCCGCCGAACTGGTGGCGCAGGCGGAACACGATCCCGATGCCGTGGCGATTGCAGTGATCGTCGGCGTTCCGGCCACCGCCGCCCGGATCGAGGCTGCGCTCGACCGCGCCGTTGCCGCCGCGCCGCGCGGGGAGATCGTCACCGCCGCCCTTGCCGGGTACGGAGGCATTCTCACCGTGGATACGCTGGATCAGGCGGTCGATTTTGCCAACGACTTTGCGGCCGAGCATCTCCTGCTGGCCTTTGACGGTGCGGAGCGTGCTCGCGATCGCTTCACCGTGGCCGGCGCGGTTTTCATCGGCTCGGCCAGCTCGGTGGCATTCGGGGACTATCTGACGGGCGGTAATCACGTCCTGCCGACCGCCGGGCTGGGGCGCAGCTATTCAGGGCTGGGTCCGGAAGATTTCATGCGATGGACCAGTTACCAGACGGTGTCGCCCGAAGCAGCTGCGCGGCTGACGGACGATACGACGACGCTGGCGTTGGCAGAGGGGCTGCCTGGTCACGCGAGGGCCGCGGCACTCCGTGGGACGAAGTGAGATGCGTTTGGCACGATACGATCAAGCGAGCGGACGATGACGAAAACTGTGGAGCCGCGCCCGGGATACCAGGCGCTCGAGGTCTACCGGCGTGAAGCCCGTCCGGTCGAGATCAATCTGGCCGACAACACCAATCTCTTCGGCTCGGCGCCGTCGGCATTGGCGTCGCTGGCGCAGTGGTCGACCCGAAGCCCAGCGTCCTATCCGACGCTGGCCACGCAGCAGCTCCGGGAGAGCCTGGCCCGCTGGCTCGGTGTTCCCGCAGACGCAGTGTTGCCGGGGTGCGGGTCCAACGATCTGCTCGACTCCACCATGCGCGCACTCGGCGTACCGGGCAGTACGCTGGCGCACGTGTCGCCGACGTTCGTGATGGGGTCGCACTTCGCGGCGTCCAATTCGCTGGTGCCGGTTCCGGTGCCGACCAACCCTAATGGGCAGCCCGATGTCGAAGCATTGCTGGCCACCAAGGCGCCCATCATCTACGTCGCCACGCCGAACAACCCGAGCGGCCAAGCTGCCTCGGCCGACGCGGTGCGTGCGTTGATGGATCGCGCGCCGGGAATCGTGATGCTCGACGAGGCCTACACCGAGTACACCGGCGGAAGCTGGGCGCAGGAAGCGGCGGGGCGGGCCAACGTGGTGGTCACCCGAACCTTTTCCAAAGCGTGGGGTCTGGCGGGGCTTCGGATCGGCTATGCGGTTGCGTCGCCCGGTCTCATCTATGAGATCGAGAAGGCGCGCGGCCCCTA
Source organism: Gemmatimonadales bacterium (assembly GCA_037189525.1). GTDB lineage: Bacteria > Gemmatimonadota > Gemmatimonadetes > Gemmatimonadales > GWC2-71-9 > SHZU01. The sequence goes on along the minus strand of JBBCJC010000001.1, from coordinate 587,570 downwards.
CAAGGTCAGTGCCGTAGCGGAGCTGGCGGCCACGGCGGCGCTCGACCACGATGGAGCCTGGCTCGACGAGCTGGTGGCGACGACCCGCAAGGTGCGCGAAGGAGTACGGCAGCGCCTGCTCGCGCTGCGATTCGAGGTTCCAGAGACCGATACCAACTTCCTCTCGATCCCGGTCGAGGACCCCAAGGGCGTGGTCGAGCTGATGGCCGATCGTGGTATCGGCGTCCGTCCGTTCGTCGATGCGCCGGTGGTGGGCAACCTGATCCGGGTTTCGATCGGGCCTGAGCCGATGATGGAGCGATTCCTCGAGGTGATTCGAGAGATTCGGGCATGAAGGTCACGCTGTTCGATTATGGAGCCGGTAACCTCCACTCGCTGATGAAGGCCATCGCGGCTGCCGGTGTGGAGCCGACCGTCGAAGTCGATCCAGCCCGCGCGGTCGAAACCGACGTCCTGGTGCTGCCCGGAGTCGGAGCCTTCGAACCGGCGGCTGCGCGGCTTGCGCCAGGGCGGGAGGTCATGCGCCAGGCACTGTTAGGCGGATTGCCGTGTCTGGGCATCTGTTTGGGTCTCCAACTCCTGTTCGATGGGTCGGACGAGGGAGAAGGAGCGGGGCTCGGCGTGGTCGACGGGCGGGTGACCCGCATCGCGGCGACTCGGCTGCCGCAGATTGGCTGGAATCTGATCGAGGAGGCGCGCGAGCCGAGCTTGATGGCCATTACTCACGGGTACTATGCCAACAGCTTCGTCGGGCGGCCGACCGATCCGGGTGCGGTAGTGGCGTGGAGCCGGTACGAGGGCGATCGATTTCCGGCGGCGGTGCGCCGAGGTCGTACTCTGGGCATCCAGTTTCACCCCGAGAAAAGTTCGAGTCCGGGTCTCCAGGTCATCGCGGCATTTCTCGCCGAGGTGCGGGTATGATTGCGGTGCCGGCGGTCGATCTGCGGGAGGGGGCGTGTGTCCAGCTGGTCGGGGGGGCGTACGATGCGGAGCGCGTCCGGCTTCCCGATCCGGCCGGCGTAGCGTTGGGGTGGCAGGCACGCGGGTTCGGCGAACTGCATATCGTCGACCTGGACGCGGCGACTGGGCGGGGCGACAATGCTTCGGTCATTGCGGCCATTGTCAGCGCGGTGGGCCGGGACGCATCCCGTCCGGTATTGCTGCAGGTCGGTGGCGGAATGCGGTCGGCGGACCGGATCGAAGCGACCTTGTCGTTAGGTGTCGATCGCGTCGTCGTGGGCACCAAGGCCATCGAGGATCATGCCTGGCTTGCGGATCAGGCGCATCGCTGGCCCGGCCGGATCGTGGTGGCGGCGGATGTCCATGGACGGGAAGTGGTCACCCGGGGGTGGGCGCTGGGGTCGGGACGGCAGATCGGCGAGGTGCTGGGAGCTCTCGACCGGTTGCCGCTGGCCGGGGTGCTGGTCACGGCGGTCCATCTCGAGGGGCGGCTCGAAGGGCCTGATCTCGAGCTGACCCGGGCGGTCGCCGCTGATACGCAGCTTGCGGTTCAGGCATCGGGCGGGATTCGGAATCTGGATGACATCGCGTCGTTGGCTGCTGCCGGGGCATCCCGGGCGGTCATCGGCATGGCATTGTACACGGGTGTCCTCGATCCGGACGCCCTGGCGCGGGAGTACGGACGATGAGTGTGATTACGCGGCAGACCAAGGAAACCAACATTCGGCTCGAACTGGTGCGGACCGGACCGATCGTCATCAATACAACGGTGCCATTTCTCGATCACATGTTCGTCACCTGGGCACGTTATGCGGGTCTGGGCCTGACGCTCGAAGCAACCGGTGATCTCCGCCATCATCTGATCGAGGATACTGCGATTGCGTTGGGGCTGGCGGTGCGTGAGGAGTTCCCGCCGCCGATCGTGCGTTACGGGCAGAAGACGGTTCCGATGGATGATGCCGTGGTTGAAGTCGTCCTCGACCTGGGCGGTCGGCCGTACTATGAGGGGCCGCTGCCGAGCAGTCTCTACGATCACTGGATGCGATCCTTTGCGGACAACGCGCAGGCGACCGTTCACCTCCTGGTGCACCGCGGTCAGGATCGGCACCACATCGTCGAGGCCGGCTTCAAAGCGTTGGGCATGGCCGTCAAGCAAGCGGTGCAGTCGACTGACGAGATCGCATCGACCAAGGGCGTGGTTCGGGTGGAGCGATGATCACCAAGCGGCTGATCGTCTGTCTCGATGTCCAGGACGGTCGGGTGGTCAAAGGTGTCCACTTCAAGGATCTGCGAGATCTGGGTGACCCCGTCGAGCTAGCCAGCCGCTATGAAGATGAGGGGGCCGACGAAATCGTCTACCTCGACATCTCCGCCTCGCACGAAGGGCGAGCGACCTTGTGGGATCTGGCGCGCGCGACGGCCGAGCGGCTCTTCATACCGCTGACCATCGGTGGCGGGGTGCGGACGGCGGAGGATGTCGGGAAGGCGCTCCGGGCCGGCGCCGACAAAGTCGGACTCAACACGGCCGCGGTCGAGCATCCCGAGGTGATTCATGCTGCATCCGATCGTTTCGGTGCGCAGTGTGTGGTCGTCAGTATCGACGCCGCCTGGGACGGCTCGACCTGGCGCGTCTTCACCAAAGGGGGGCGTCAGCCGACCGGGCTCGATGCCGTGGCGTGGGCGGAGGAAGTCGTGCGGCGCGGTGCGGGGGAATTGCTGGTGACCAGTATCGATCGCGACGGGGTGCGCACCGGGTACGATCTGGCGCTGACCGGCGCCATCGCGCGTGCCGTCGACGTTCCGGTCATTGCCTCGGGTGGAGCAGGCTCGGCGGCCCACGTCGTCGATGCGTTTACCCGGGCCGACGCGAGCGCGACCCTGGTCGCGGGCATCCTTCACGACGGCGTCACCACCGTAGGCCAACTCAAGGCGGCGATGATTGCGGCCGGCATCGACACCAGGAGAACCTGAAATGAACGCGATGCAAGAACTGCTGGAGGCGGTCACCGACGTTGCGCGCCGAGCGGGGGCCGTGGCACAGAGTTACTACGGCACCGGGGTCGCGGTGGAATGGAAGGCGGACGGTAGTCCGGTCACCGTTGCGGATCGGACAGCGGAGGAAGCTGCGCGCGCCTGGATCCTGAAGCGTTTCCCGAACGATGCCGTTCTGGGCGAGGAGTTCGGCTTGTCGGGTAACGCTTCGGGGCGGCGCTGGATTCTCGACCCGATCGACGGGACCAAGAGCTTCGTGGCCGGTGTTCCGCTCTGGGGTACGCTGGTGGCGGTGGTCGAAGGAGAAGATGTCCTGGCCGGCGCGATCAACTGCGCAGCAGCCGGCGAGTTGGTTGCGGCGGCGAGAGGCGAGGGGGCCTGGCTCAACGGCTCGCGTTGCCGGGTATCCGAGCGGGCGTCGCTCGATCAGGCCGTCGTGCTCACCACCGACGAGCGGTATCCGGACAATGAGCGGCGCCGGGGCGCGTGGCAGCAGCTGGCTGCGCAGGCAAGGGTCGTCCGCACCTGGGGAGACTGCTTCGGCTACCTGCTGGTGGCCAGCGGTCGAGCCGATGTGATGGTCGACGACAAGATGAACTCGTGGGATTCGGCCTGCTTGCTGCCCATCATCGAGGAAGCGGGCGGTGTGTTTACCGATTGGCGCGGCCGGCGCACCGGGTTCGGAGGTGATTCGATTGCAACGAACGCGGCGCTCGATCGGACCGTTCGTCAACTGCTTGGTGAGGATGAACGATGACGGCTTCCGATCTCGACCGGCTCGATTTCAGTAAGGGCAACGGCCTGGTGACGGTCGTTACGCAGGATGTGGTATCCGGCCGCATTCTGATGGTGGCTCATGCCGACCGTGAGGCACTGGAGCGTACGATGGCGACTGGTGAGATGCATTATCGGTCGCGGACGCGCGGGCTCTGGCACAAGGGCGCCACCAGCGGCAACACCCAGCGGCTGGTGCGTCTCACGACCGACTGCGATGCGGATACCGTCCTGGCACAGGTTCTTCCCGCGGGGCCGGCCTGTCATACCGGGGCCGTCTCGTGTTTTGGTGACGCCGCCGACTCGGCGGACGTCTTGAGCCGGCTGGATGGCATCATTGCCAGTCGGGCGGCGGATAATGCCGAACTGGGGTCGGGCTATACGACCAAGCTGCTGGCGGATCGGAACCTCCGCCTCAAGAAGCTGGGAGAGGAAGCGACTGAGCTGGCCGTTGCCTGTGCCGACGGCGATCGGGAGCGTGCGGTCGATGAGGCCGCCGATCTGGTGTACCATACGCTGGTCGCCCTTCGAGCCGTGGGCGCGTCGCTCGACGACGTCCGCCGCGCTCTTGCCGCGCGCCAGAAGTAGACGACCCGCTCGAGGAACTGGCGGTCTGGGTAACGGGTAGGACGCAACGTACCGGCGGTTCGGGGTGTCTAACTCTTATCCCCCTGTTCCTTGAGGCATGCTATGATCGGTCGATGGGTGGCCGGGGCGGCGTTGGCCGCCTCGATCGCCGGGTGCATTCAGCCGCTTCGCCTGGCGACGAATGATGCGCCAACCGTTTTGGTGCGGCAGGAGCTCGCGGCGCCCAATCCCGCGCTGGCCGGCACGCTGGCGGTACGGTCGCTTTATTACGGCAGTGGTAAGGACAAGCGCCGCGCCGAATATCGGGACTCGGTGACCTATCGCACCCCGGTCGTCGACGGCACCAAGCTCGCAGGTCCGCCGAACAAAGATCAGGGCAAGGTCCGCAAGAAGTTCTGGGGCTTCGGCTTTGACTCGCTGCCCATCAACGGCCGCGTCTGGTATCCGGACGGACCCGGTCCTTACCCGCTCGTGCTCATCGTGCACGGTAACCATCAGATGGATGATTACTCCGATCCGGGTTATGAGTATCTGGGTCGCCATCTTGCCAGCCGCGGATTCATTCTGGCTTCCGTCGACCAGAATTTCCTGAACGGTTGGATGAACAGCGAAAACGACGCTCGCGGCTGGATGTTGCTCAAGCATCTGGAGCAGTGGCGCCGTTTCAATGATTCCACCGAAGGCCCGCTCCGCGGCAAGGTCGATCTCGGCAACATCGCACTGATGGGCCACAGCCGAGGTGGCGAGGCCGTGGCTGTGGCGGGAGCGTTCAACCGGTTGAGCCACTATCCGGACGATGCCACCGTCAAGTTCAACTTCGGCTTCGCGATCAAAGGCCTGGTGGCGATTGCGCCGATCGACGGACAGTATGAGCCGTCTCGCCGGCCCACGCCGCTCGAGAACCTCAACTACCTCGTCATCCACGGCTCACACGACGGTGACGTTTCCGCGTTCTCGGGTTTACGTCAATATCAGCGGATCGCGTTTACCGATGGAAAGCCCTGGTTCAAGAGCGCCATCTGGATGTACCGGGCCAATCACGGCCAGTGGAATACGGGGTGGGGCGACAAAGACAGCGGCCGCCTGAGTCCCCGCTATCTCGACCTGCGCGGCCTGATCGACCCGGAGTCGCAGCGCGAGTTCGCGCGGGTGGCCATCACCGCGTTTCTGGAGACATCCCTCCGAGGCCGGCATGAGTATCTCCCGCTCTTTCGCGATCATCGTGTCGCGGCGGATTGGTGGCCCAAGACGATGTACTGGACCCGATTCGAGGAGAGTGGCTTCCGCCCGCTCGCGCGCTATACCGAAGACATCGACGTGACGACGGGCGCCATCAGCTCGGTGCGTATCACTGATGACAGCCTGGCCGTCTGGCGCGAATCGAAAGTACCGCTCCGCTGGCGGAACAACTGGCAGGATTTCGGCGCGGTCTGGCTGGGCTGGAACAACCGGATCGCGGGCGACGATACCACGAAACGTGGGCGGCCCGCTTCCTACACGATCATCGTTCCGGATTCGGTGCGCCGTGCCTGGCAGGTACGCGGAGCCACTGCGCTGGTGTTTTCGCTCTCGCCGATCGACGAGACGCCGGGACCGCGCAAGGCCGCGAAAGACACCACCAAGAGCGATTCGGCGGCCAAGACAGCGAAGCCTGCCAAGCCGGCGCCGAAGCCGCCCAAGGCCAAGCCTGACTCGACACCGGTCGATCTATCCATCGTCGCCGTCGACGGCAACGGGACTGCGGTGAGCCTGCCGCTTTCCCGCTATGGTGCGATCCGGAAGCCGCCCGAATTGACCGTGCTTCGTCGCAAGGGGGCCGACAAGCGGAGCTTCGGCGCGCTTACGGAGCTCATTCTGCAGACGTACGCTATTCGTCTCTCCGACTTTGTGGCGGCCGACGCGCGGTTCGATCCCGCCACGCTTCGCGAGGTGCGATGGCTGTTCGACCGGACCGTGGCGGGTACCGTGGTTCTATCGGACGTGGGTCTGAGCGATATGGATCCGGCTTTCTTCGGAGGCGCGCGATGAGTCGGCAGATCCTTCTCACCGGTCTTGCAGTCATGGCGCTTGCATCGGCGCAGCTTGCGGCTCAGCAGCGCGGCCCGCACTCTCTGAGCGGCGCCGCCAGTGCCCGTATCGCCGGGCTCGGCGGCGCCTTTTCGGGCGGGCGGGGGCCTGATGTCGTATTTGCCAATCCGAGCCAGATCGGTCTGGAACGCGGGCTCTTCGCAGGCTACGCCCGGTACGGGAGTACCAGCTCGGCGGCATCCCTCGCGTCGACTACGGCCCTCGGCGGACTTTCGGTTGGAGTTTTCGGCCAGCGGGTGACGTATCGGGCCGAGTTGCCGCCGGTGTCACTTGCCGCGCTGACGACGGAGGGCGACGCGTCGACGGTGCAGAGCCTGACGGCCGGTGTGACGGCTGCCCTGACCGTGTTCGGGTTTCGGGTCGGGACATCGCTCAAGTACGTCGAGGAGCGGATTGAGGGTGCTGCCGGCGTTGCAGCCATCGATCTCGGCGTGGGACGGAACGTCGGTCCGCTGTCGCTGGGACTCGTCGCGCAGAATCTGGGCAGTACGATCGATGTCCGGTACTACCGCCTCGAGCTCCCCACCCGGATTGCCCTGGGTGCCGCATCGCGACGCCTCTTCCTCGGGGATTACTTCGATGCCCAGCTGTACGGTACGGTTGCCCGCGAAGGCGAGGGGGAGATCGTCCCGTCCGCAGCTGCCGAGTTGATATACGAGCCGGTTGCTGGGTGGACGGCCGCCGTGCGGGTCAGCGGGCGGCGCGTGCTCGACGGTAGTCAGAGGCCCGCTCTTTCGCCCATCGTGGTCGGCGGTACCTTCGGGCTCGACCGATTCTCCCTGGACTATGCTTTCGAGCCGACACGCGGGGGCGGCACCGTTCACCGCCTGGGGGTCAGGATCCGCTAGCGGACCCCGGCGCCCGGGCCTACCTCGCCGGATCGGGTGAGGTAACCGGGTTTTGGGGGTGAAGTCACTTTCAGGCCGTCTCAGATCGTCGACGATGACGCAGCAGCCTTGCTGCGGTTTCTCATATTGGGTTCCGCCAGTCTCCCGTTGGTTTCGCGATCCATGAGGCGGTCAGAAATGATCGAGGCGCATTCGCAGGGCGCGGACTTACCGATGGAGGTGGCGCAATCGAAGCGCCATTCCCGACCTCCTTGCACCGTGAGTTCGTGCAGGAAATCTTCCCGGGTGGTGTTTGGAAGGAAACCGAACTGTGCGACTGCGCCTGACACGGCTCGACGAGCGGCGATACGAAACCGTGATCACCCGTTCGGACGGGGTAACGTATCATGTGAAGGGCGTGGGCCATATGGCCGCCATTCCGCACGATCTCGCCCATTTCGCAATCGAACGAGGCTTGGGAATTCGCCGAGGATTCTGGGGGAGTGTTGCCGACGGTGCGGTGTTCGGTAGCCTGACGCACGTGAGCGGGCGCCGCCGACCGCGAGCCGCGGAACGCTCGAAGCAAGTATTGAAGGCCAACAAGGACCAGCTCACCGAAACCGAGATCCTGGTCGGTCTCTTCAACCAGGCACTCGAAGAGGGGCTCGGTCCAGAGTCGCCGGAACTCCTCTACCGTCTTCGACGCTATATCTGGATGCCTCCAGGGCAACAGGCACGACACTTCACCGACGCGGAGATCGCAGCGGCGTGCACGGGATGGAGACGTATGCTGAAGTTATGGCAGCGGTTGCCGGTTGGTGAGACGCTGGAACTCTTGTGGCCGGAGACTGGTTCCGCGCGTAGTCGACGCTAAAGAACCGCCATCACACCGCAACTGCGACTCCGCAAAACGAAGCGCGCCAATATTCACTCGTTCACCCCGCAGCCGGTCGGCACACCTAGGCCCCTGATAGGACTTACTCCTTGCAGTCCGCGGACGTAAACCGGACAACCGTGCCGCTCAAGATTCCTTCCCCGACAAACCTGACGTGGACGACCGCGTCGCCTCCAAGACGGCGTGCTTCTCTGCGGAGCCCTTCGAGCACTAGGGGTTCCGATGTGAAGTCTTGCGGCTGGGAGGTGATGATCCCCACATCCTGGAAGGGGCAGCGTGGCTGCGTGGCACTGAACAGGAGAATGGGCGGTTCTCCAGACGTCGCTGCCGGCGGCGTGAGGCGAATACCTTGGGTCGCGGGACCACATCCGATGAGAACGAGGACGACAAGGGGAAGGAGCCGCATACGAACCTCCCTGCAATTCAATACTGGCGCGCTCTCTAACGACTCTGTTATACCGCTGCTCAGCGAATCCGTTCCACCCAATACTTCGGGCGCATTCGATGGTGGGCGATAGCTAGAACTTGGAGAAGACCTGTTTCGAACCGATAAATCAAGCTGTAGGGAAAACGCCGAACCGGGAGACGTCGGATGGTAGTGGAGAACGGTCGCTCCGCCGCCTCCGTCAGTTCCTGATCCGCAAGAGGATGGAACTCGACTGTCATCCGAGTAAGCGGCGACGTGCGTTGGCCAGTGCATCTTCGGCAGGTATCGACTTCACGGCTCCAGCTGCTAGTTCTGCGGCGCGTCATTCAGCTTCCTCGAACCACGCCGGATCGAGCTCCGGCTGGTCATCCAGGCTCTCGAGCAACACTCGGGCGAGATGTGCCCGTTCCTCGGACGGCAACTGTAGCAGTTTGGCTTCGAGGGTTCTCGGATCATGGAACCTCCAGGCAGATCCTGCTCGAAAGCTGGTGGCATAGTCGAGGGTGGCAAACCGCGAGCCCGCCGGGGTCAGATCGACGTCGGGCGCGCTCGCGGTTTGCCGGAGAATCTTCTATCGGATCCGGGGCATGATGTTGTAGTTGCTCCGCATCCGAACGACTCGGCCATTGGCATCGAACTCGAACGTCGTCGCCTCGGCAAGCTCGCCGTCTTCGCGAATCCGCTTGAACGTGTGCTCACCGACCTTGCGATACTTGGTGATCGCCCGCGCGGGGTTCTCGCTGGGCAGGAAGATCGATGCCAGGCCGCCCTCCCACCGGATCACCGACACCTCGCCCCCGAACGACGACTGATAGGTCCCGATATACGGATCGAGCGACCGGTCGGCCGCCTGAATCTTCCGCGCGGTATCCTTCTGCGCCGCCAGGATCGCGGGTGCCATCAGCGAATACGCGCGCTGCGCCAGCGGGGTCGCGGGGCCGTCGATGGCGTTGATGCCCGTTGCAACCGCGATTTTCTCGCTGGGCCGCATGGTCAGTTGGGTCCGATACCCGGGGCAGCTCCCGCCATGCCCAACGAACACCTTGTTATCCGTCCGGCTGACCGAAAAGCCGAGACCCCAGGTCGTCTGGGATTCGGGATCCTGGAAGTGCACCCGCTGCATTTCGCGGAGTGTGTTGGCTTTGAGGACCTCGCTGCCACCCTTCTCCAGCAATCGGAACTGCCAGGAGGCGAATTTGCCCAGGTCGAGCACGGTCGAGGCAAAGCCGGCAGCCGGCGCGATGCCGTTGGCCTGGTAGAAAGGCAGGATGGCCCGCTCACCGCTCCGAGGATGGCCGCCGTAGCCGACCGCGAGCCGCTTGCCGCGCTCGGAGGTGGGCATATCGGTATGAGTGTCGGTCATGCCCAGCGGCGTCAGGATGTTGGAACGAACATACTGGTCGAAGGTCTGGCCCGAAGCCGCAATCACCACCTCACCCACCAGGGTCAGGCCGAGGTTGGAATACTGCCAGAACGTCTCGGGACGATAGAGCATCTCCTGGCTCGAGACCGCGCTCTGGATCTGTTCCCGGGTGGGGAACTCGAACGGCGCGCTCCAGTACGGGTACGCAGCTTCGCGCGGCAACCCGGCGGCATGGGTCAGGATCCCTTCGACCGTGACCGCGGCCTGATCGGGGATGTCGCTCTTGAGCTTGAACCACGGCAGGTGCTTCTCGACCGGATCGTCGAGGCGCACCTTGCCCTGTTCATACAGCTGCATCAACGCGACGCTGGTGAACAGCTTCGAAATCGAGCAGATACTGTAAAGCGTCGTCGGAGTTGCCGGAACCTTACGCGCCACGTCGGCATAACCATACGCCCCCTTCCAGAGCACGTCCTGGTCGACGATGATGGCCGCCGAGATGCCAGGCAAACGCTTGTACGCTTGCTCGGCATCGAGCCACTGCTCGAGCAGGGCGGTCGCTTCCTGAACGCGAGGGTGCGTCGCGAGTGGCTGGGCGACCATGGTGGCGCTGCCACCCAGGGCCAGCGCGAGCGCCAGAACGGCGGAACGAGTCGAGCTGCGCATCGAGAGTCCTCGAAGAGTTGGAATCATACGGGTGCCGGTTTGCGTCCCACTTTGCCACCGAAGCGAGTGGCCGTAATCTCGGCCAGGATACCGAGGGCGATGTCCGCTGGCTCACGGCCGCCCAGGTCGAGACCGATCGGCCCGTGGATCCGGGCAATCTCCTCGGGGCTGAAACCGGCGGCGGCGAGCCGCTCGCGCCGAAGCTGCTGGGTCTTTCGCGACCCGATCACGCCAATATACGCCGCGTCGGAGCGAAGCGCGGCCTCGATGGCCGGATCGTCGAATTTGGGGTCGTGCGTCAGGAGACAGATACAGGTGGCCGAGTCGATGCCGACTTCCTGAAAGACCCGTTCAGGCCAGCCGACGATCAGGCGGTCGGCATCCGGAAAACGCTCCGGCGTCAGGAACGCCTCGCGCCCATCCGCGACGATAGTCCGATACCCCAGCGGCTTGGCGAGCTTGACCAGCGCCATCGCAATGTGCACCCCGCCGAACACGAGCAGGGTCGGCTGGCGCGGAAACACTTCGTACAGCACCGTGATCTCACCGGCCGGGGTCGGGATCGTTTCGCTCGACGCCGACAGCTTCTTGAGCGCATACGCAGCGCCCGCAGCAATCAACTCGGCCACCCCGGACTCGAGACCGCGCAACTCCCGCTTTCCCGATTCGTGGTAGGTCAGGCTGCCACCCTGGCCGGGTCCGCCGATGACCGTGGCGACGACACTGCCTTCGGTGTCTTGCGCGGCTTGCAGGATCTCCGGCCGTAGCTCGGGCTCGACCCACATCGAGATGGTTCCCCCGCAGGACAGGCCGAATTCCCAGGCCCGCTCATGGGTCACCCCATACTCCAGATGCCTGGGAGTGCCGCGTGCGATGGCCTGCTGGATCTCCTCAACCACCGCGTTCTCGATACATCCGCCCGACACCGATCCCGCCATCCGCCCATCGGCCGCGGCAACCAGGACAGCCCCTTCCGGCCGGGGGGCCGACCCCCAAACCCGGGTGACCACCGCCCGGCCGGTCCGGGCAGGGGCGAATCGTTCGATATCCCGCAGCAGTTCACGCATACGTACCGGTTCGTCGGAAGGGGCGCACCAGGCGGGCGGCCAGATGCTCCAGAGAAGCAATTGAGACAGAGTGGAGCATTTCGTCAACGTAGGGCAGTGCTGCTTTGAGACCCTGCACTCCGGGCCGACAACTGGCCTGGCCCGCCAGGGGGTCGTCGTCGGCCAGGTAGTCATGGCCCGCCGGCCAGCGCACCGCCGATTGGAACACCAGTGCCGAGGACGACATCATGCGGAGCTTGCGGACTGCTCTGAGACGGTCTCGGCAAAATCCTTGAAGAACTGTTCGGCGAGCTTTCGAACCGTGCCTTCCAGCAGCCTGGCGCCCACGCTTGCGACCATTCCGCCGACATCGCTGTCGGCCTGCCAGACCAGGCGGATGACCCCGGGCGCCGCGTCTTCCAGTTGAAACGCGGTGGTGGCGTCCAGCGTCGAACCCGGGGCTTTGCCGCGGGCGCGCATCTTGGCGCTTTGGCCTTCGACCAGGTCGAACAGCTCGACGTTCAGGGTAAAACGGATTGTGAGGACGCCTATCCCGAGCCCGGCTACCACCTTGTAGTGAGTCGGGTCGATTTCCTCGACACTTTCAACTACGCCGACGCTGGCGGCCACCAGCTGCGGATCGAGAACGGCATTCCAAACCTGTTCACGAGTGGCGCGGATTTCGGGGGCGCCGCTGAAACTCATCCGCATGGACGACCTGCCGGTTGGATGTAAGACCCATCGGTAGGCCGCAACGTAGCCATCTTCGAGGTGCCTCGCGACTGTCGGATGGAGCTAGCGGTCGATCGCCGCCGTCGCATCCAGGATGCGGGCCACGACTTCCTCGATGTAGCCGTCGAATTCTCCCTTGGCGCTGTGGCCGAGCCGGACGATGACGAGATCGCGGGAGGGGATGACCAGCACCATCTGTCCGAGCCAGCCGAGGGCCCAGTAGGCGTCACGAGGCCAGCGCGGGTACCGGCCGCCGGCATTGAGCCAGAACTGGCCGCCGTAACCCTTGGACGGATGGGCGGGCGCCGGTGTGCGAATGAAATCGACCCAGCCCGCCGGGAGGATCCGCGTGCCCTGCCAGACGCCGTCCTGCAGGTGCAGTTGCCCGAAACGGGCCCAGTCGTTGGCGGAACCGTAGACGAACCCGGTGGTGATGAAATTCCCATAGGGATCCGGCTCGAGCACCATGTCGCGGGCCCCGATCGGATCGAACAGCGCCAGCTGCGCAAAGGCCAGATAGGAGTCGCCCCGGGCCTCCACTGCTTGCCGGATGAGGTGGCCGAGTGTCAGCGTATTGGTGTTGCGATAGGCCCAGAGCGTGCCGGGTGGCGCAGCAACCGGACGGTCGAGCACGTAGTCGAAGACGTTGACGGCGCCGAAGTAGACCAGCTCGTGATGATGGCGACTGGTGTAGTAGGCGGAGTCGCCGGTGCTGAAGTTGTCGAATGCGAGCCCGCCGCTCATCTGGAGCAGGTGCCGCAACGTGATCCCGCCGCGCGGGTCGCCCTGCCGGCGCCAGAGGGCCACGGGAGCAGGTGCATCGAGAGCGAACTGACCTTGTCCAACCAGGATACCGGTCAGCGCCGCCGTGACGCTTTTGCCCATCGACCACGCGATCTGCCGCCGCTCGGCGCTGAACCCGGCGGCGTACCGTTCGCCGACCAGTCGCCCCTTGTGGAGGACGACCAGCGCGCGAGTCAGTTGCGGTGCGGTTTGGCGGCTGTCGTCGAGCGCAAAAGTCAGCGCTTCGTCAAGCTTGCTGCGCACATTGCCGGGCAGACTCGCTCTGGCGCCGGGCCATCCATCCCGAGCGGGCCGGGAGAGCGTTTCGGGAGTGAAGAACACGTCATCGCCGAATTGTGGCAGCAGAACACAGCCCTGATCGCCGGTGTAGCGGGCAGTGCGCGCCGCCAAGCCCGGATGGCCGAGAGTGACCTGGCGGCGTTCGCGATCGATGCGAACGTCGGTGCGGGTCCAGTCGTGAAAGGTATAGAGGTCGGCTTGGAGATCCTGGGCGATCAACTCATCGGCATCCCGCCCGGCCACGAAAATACCGGAGCAGAGCAACTTGGTGTGCAGCGCCAGACTCGCGGCCATTCGCTCGGCGGTGAGGTTCTCGCCTGGCGCTTGCGCGTGGCTCCGCTCGATGCCGGCGGCCGTGATGCCGAGTACCAGCAGTACGGTGGCGATGCGGCGTCCTGCCATCGGACTATCCGATGCGGGGACTGTAGCTGCCCCGGCCCAGGACGCAGAGCTTGCCCTGGGCATCGATGATCTCGACGTCCGCAATAGCAATGGTCTTGCCCAGCTTGCGCACCGTCGCGCGCGCGCGAACGGTCGGGGTGAGGACCGGACGCAGGTAGTCGATCCGAAGGTCGATCGTAGGAACGCCTCCGCCCACCATCATCGCGATCGCGACATCGCCGGCGATATCGATCAGCGACGCCAGCGGTCCGCCGTGAAACTGCCCGGTGCCGGTGGCGCGTTCGAGCGCGGGATGGATCGTCATGCTGAGTTCGACGGCGGACCGGGCCGGATCGGCCGACTCCATTCGGACTCCGAGCGCGGCAATCGCCGGCGAGCTGTCGAGCAGAGTCTGGAGGTCGGCGAGCGTCATCGGGGTCGGACTGGTCATGGCGGTGCGGATCCTTGCGGCGGGAGAAACGTCAGGGCCGGTCGGCGCGGCCAAACCAGAGCGGAGCAGGCTCGCCGCCCAGATCGATTTCGAATCCGTCGATCCGACCGGCCGGGCTGACCCGAAACGTCAGGAACGCGCTGCCCCACATGGCAGGCGACCACTGCGCGCGAAAGATATCGTGGTGCCAGTGCTCCAGCGAACCGCGCAGTCCCGGTCCCAGCCGGGCGACGAGGGCGTCGCCATCCCGGGTGATCGTCAGGTCGCCATACAGACTGTCGCGATAGATACCGGCGTACCGCTCGAGTGGCAGCGACGGAGTCGTGCCGGTCTTGCGGTTCCCCAGCAACCGGGCCTCCCGGCCGCGGAGCTGATCGCGGCGGGCTCCCGCGCGGCGTAGCGCAATGGCACTCCGATCGAATTCTGGCGCGCCCAGCTCGTGGTCGATGATCCAGTCGGCCAGGATGCCCGGCAACTGGGTGTTGTGCACGTTGCTGAGCACCACCACGCCGACCCGCGCTTCGGGCACGAGCGTAATGGTCGCCGACATGCCATCCACGTTGCCGCCATGCTCGGCCACCAGCCGGCCATGATAGTCCTTGAGAAACCAGCCCAGGCCGTACGCTTCGAAGTGGGTCGGGCGGATCGAAGCAGTATCGATCGGAGGCGTTCCATCTCCGGTGAGCATCAGCTGCGGCGTGAACAGGTCGGCCATCCGATCGGACGACACGAGCCGGCGGTCGTCCACGCGGCCCCGCGCCAGCAGGAAGCGCACCCAGCGCGCCATGTCGGCCGCGGTGGAATTGATGGCGCCAGCTGCGCCAAGATTGTCGAGTATCGGCCGGTCGATGGGACGAACCGTATCGCGGATCCGCGCGTGAGGCGTCGCGATGTTGCCATGGGTCGGCAGGCCAGCGGTACCGGCAGTGGTACGGGCCATGCCGAGCGGAGTGAAAATTCGGCGGGCGATGGACTCGTCCCACGTTGTTCCCGAGACGGCCCGTACGATCTCGCCGGCCGCGACGTACATCACGTTGTTGTAGCTCAACTCGGTTCGGTACGGACTCGCGGGCCGCATGAATCGGACGCGCCGGATCAGCTCGGCGCGGTCGTGCCGGGATGCGTACCAGACGAAGTCGCTGCCGGCCAGCCCGGTTCGGTGAGCGAGCAGGTCGCGCACCGTCACCAGCTTCGTGGTCCACGGGTCGGGCAGCTGAAAGCCGGGCAGGTGGCGGGTGACGGGGTCGTCCCAGGCCACCAACCCGGAATCGGCGAGCATGGCCAGGAGGGTCGCCGTGAATGCCTTGGTCGTCGAGCCGATCCCGAAGACGGTGGCGTCGGTGACGGGCTCGAGCCCGCCTGCGGTCCGGACCCCGTAGCCGCGCGTCAGTACGACCGAATCGTTGCGGACGATGGCGATGGCCACGCCGGGAACCTGCCAGGCGTCGAGGGCGCCCGTGACATAGCGTTCGAGCCGCTCCGGGACGACTTGCGCGGATGCGGCCGAGGCCAGCGAGACCAGGAGGGCTGCCAGGATGGGCTGTCGCATCGGGAAACGCAGGTCGGTGACGAGTCGAATGGCCGTTGGAGCGCCAGCAAGCTAGACCGTTCGCTGAGGATCGACCAGGGCTTGACGGTCGGAGCCGCAGGGCCGGATACTTGCCACTCCTTCCTGCCGTCCGGGGCAATCATGAATCGGTGCTCACTCGCTGCTCTTCTCCTCCTTGCCGGCGCCGGCGGCGTTCAAGCGGGCGCGGCTCAGTCATCTCCGTCGAGGGAAGAGCTGCTGACGGCAATGAGCGCCAAGATCGCCTGCTCGGCCGTCTTCATTACCGGCCGCGAGGTCGAGGACGCGCTGACCAATAGCGCACCGCGGTTCTGGGGTTCGTTCCGCCGGGAGCGGATCACCAAGGTCGAGGTCGATCGCGCCAATCGGGCGGTTCACCTGACGCTGGACGGCAGTCTCCGGCGCTCGGCGCGGTTATTCGGCGACCAGGGCTGCGTCATCCTGCCGCGGGGGCGCGATTCCGTGGCGTTCACGCCGGTACCGGTCCGGACGGTGCTGGGCCCCGCCGCGTCGGCCCCTTGGCCCATGGGCGATCGTTTGCCCGACACGCCATTGCCGGCCGGTCTCGACCGCGCCCGCCTGGAGGCGGGTCTGGACCTGGCGTTTCGCGCGCCCGAGGCGTTGACGCTGGCCATGGTCGTCGTCCATCGGGGGCGGATCGTCGCGGAGCGTTATGCGCCCGGCATCGGCCAGGATACCCAGCTCGAGAGCTGGTCGATGGGGAAGAGCATTACGGCCGCCATGGTCGGGCTCCTGGTTCGGCAAGGCAAACTCCGCCTCGACGATCCGGCGCCCGTGGCAGAGTGGCAGACCCCGGGCGATCCGAGAGCCCGCATCACGATTCGCGACCTGATGCAAATGAGCAGCGGGCTCCGCTTTTCGGATGCGACCGATCCGCCGGAGACCTGGGGTCAGGCTCACCCCGACCACCTCTACATCTATTCGGGCGCCATCGATGCCTTCGGGTTCAGCATCGGGAAGCAGCCCGAGTTTCCTCCCCAGACGGTGGGACGCTACCGCAATGTCGATCCGCTCGTGCTCGGCGCCATCGTCAAACGGACCGTCTCCGCAGCTGGCGACGAATATCTCAGCTGGCCCCAGCGGGCGTTCTTCGATCGGATCGGGATCAGGCGTCAGGTGCTGGAGCCCGATCCCTACGGCAACTTCCTGCTGACCGGCTACGACTACGGTACCGCCAGAAACTGGGCCAGGCTCGGATTGCTCTACCTGCAGGACGGCGTCTGGCAGGGCGAGCGGCTCCTCCCCGAGGGATGGACCCGCTTCGTGAGCACGCCGGCGCCCGCCTGGTCGACGCCGGTATACGGTGCCTTGTTCCGCCTGAACGGCGACGGTGAGTGGAGCCTGCCGCGCGATGCATACTTCATGAGCGGCGGCGGTGTGAGCAAGACGATCGTGGTGCCGTCGCACGACCTGGTGATCGTTCGGATGGGGCATCTCCAGGGTACCCGCAAGCACGAGGCCGACCTCAACCTGGCGCTGACCGAAATCCTCGCCGCCATTCCCCGACGTGGAGATTAGCTCTATCGGACTTCATGATTCCTTCAGACGGGACGGGGTACGTTGATCGCTGGGATGAGGATCGATCTCCAGTCTGAAGGAGGTAACCATGGTGTACCGAGAGCGCGCGGGCCGGACGGTCCGCCAGGTCATGACGGCGGATGTCGTCGCGATTCATCCCGACCAATCGGTCGGCGAATTGATCACCCAGCTGGCCGACAGCCGGGTATCGGGCCTGCCGGTCATCGACAGCCGGGGCCGGCTGTTGGGTGTGGTTTCGACCACGGATCTCCTGGCGGCGTTTGCCGAGTCGGGCGATGACGAGGCGCGGGAGCGGCTGATGCAGCAGACGGCTCGCGACATCATGACGCCGCGGGGTCTGGTCGTCGAACCCAACCTCGAACTGCGTGAAGCGGCGCTCCAGATGGAGTACGGCGACATTCGCCGGCTGTTCGTCGAAGAGGAAGGGCAGGTCGTTGGCGTGATTTCGCGGAGCGACATCAACCGCGCGTACGCCATGGGGCTGCTTGGCTAGCTAGCAATCCGTGGTGGCTCCGAGCCTCATTTCGGAGCCACCACGGATCGTCTCAGCGGGGGCCGACCAGGACCGCGTTGGTGAGCAGCTTGGCTGGGCCTCGCCAGAGGGCGCGGAAGACCGGGCTGCTGGCGAAAAGAATCACCCGTCCCCGTCCGGCCGATTCGACCGCGGCATAGACGCTGTTCTGCACCACACGCTCGGTATTACCGGGCCACGACCATCCGCTCAGCAGCAGGTCCTTGCCGGCAAACGCCACCGGGTTGTCTCCCTTGCTCGACGCTTTGAGCGGCGTCGACGTATCCAGGAACACCGGCAGGTGATCGCGCTCGTAGCCGGCGGTCAGCCAGTGGGTCCGGTCGATGGTGCCTCGGAAGATGCTTCCCGGAATGTATTCCGGATCACGGCCGCCAGGTGCGGTGGCCGAGACGAGCGGCGGTCCCGCAGTCGCGCCGCTTGCGACCGTCGTATCCTTGGCAATCGAGCTGTCGCCGGTCACGTCGGCAACCGTGGTGAGTCCGAGTTCTCGCCGGCTGAGCAGACTGGCCACGCCGCTGCCGATGCCGATGACGGCTCCGCCTCCTTCGACCCACTGTTTGAGCCGCGACATACCGGTCTCGCCCAGTTCGCGCGCCATCCGGCTGCTCGAACCTTCCGGAATGATCAGGACGTTATAGGTGGAAAAGTTCGCGCTGCCCAGCGTGGCCAGGTTGACCGGAACGATCGACACACCCAGTTCCCGCTCGAAGTAGAACCAGAGGGCGCCGAATGAGGTCGCGTCGACTCCGTCCCCGCCGGCGAGCAGGATCCGGGGCGTCTCGAGGGGGATCACCGATCCGCTGCCCGGTCCGAACCGGCCCCCGTCCGGAAAGGCCGACTGCGACGCGATCACGGTTGCTCCCACCTCCCGGGCCAGGGCAGCAATCCGATCGTGAACGGTGTCGGGATTCCGCTGGATCCGGACCACGAAGGTGCCGCGCGGATAGGATGTCCCGTCGGCAATGATCGGTTCCGTCGCAAACGCGACGCGAAACCCTTCTCGCAGCAACTTGATCGCCAGCCGGGCACTCGATTCGTCGGCATTGGTGAAGAGGTAGCTCGAACGGGCCCGGGCGGGAGCAGCCGGCGCCGGGAGAGCCGCCGTCGTGACCCGGTCACCGGGCAGCGCGGCAACGTCGTCGGTCCACCAGGCGTCGAGACCGAGCGCATACGGCAGGGACCAGGCGGTCACGTCGTAGAAGCTGTACCCTTCGCGGTCGGCCGCTTCGCCACGGCGCTGGTTCCGCTGGTACGCCGATCGCTGTTCACGGACAAACGCCGAGTCGAATGCGGTCCGGGGTTCGAGGATGGTGGTCGCGAGCCGGGCTTGTGGCTGGTTGAGGTCGACGACGTAGCTGCCGGAAGGGAAGGTCTGCCGAGCTGCCGGGCCGCCGAGATACGAGTTGGCCCGGAGAGTCGTCCACGGCTGGCTCAACCGAGTCACTTCGATCTCCTCGGCCAGGAGCCGTCGCACCAGCCATTGCACCGCGGTGGCATTCTCACCGGAGAACACGACCCGGCGAAACGGCCGCTTCTCGGCGTCGGCCATGCCGCTGGCGAGGAAGTTGTGGAAGTCGCGCAGCCGTTCGGCGCGATTCTTGGCGGCGTAGTCGACCGTCGCCAGCGCCGCGACGTAGTGATGCGCAATCGCCATCCGGAACGTCATGACCGAACCGTCGTCCTTGCGCAGCGCCAGCTCCGGCCCGCCGTCGGTCTCGTAGGTCATGCCGACGCCGCCCCGCATGGTGGGCCAGGTATCGATGTAGCCGGGATAGAAGAAGTCGAAGACGTCGCTGACGAAGTACTGCCATCCGAAGCGATCGAAGGCATCGCCGTTGTTGCGGCCGAACCGTTCGAACCAGCGGAACGTCGTGGCCGGCACGTTCGGGTTATGCGCCTGCGAAACCGGCGGGAAGAAATACTGCTCCGTCGTGCTGTGCAGATCGGCAATGACCTGCGGCCGCCAGCGGAGGTAGACCGACGCCAGCGCCTTGCTCTCGCTCTGCGACTGCGCCAGCATGTCGCGATTCATGTCGAAGCGATAGTGGTTGAAACGGCCGCGAATCGACCAGGGCTCGGACTGCTCCATCGCCATCGGATCGTCCGACGCGACCGCAATCGAGTTGGACCAGGCGGCAAATCGCTCGTGCCCGTCAGGATTCTGGGACGGGTTGATCAGGACGACCGCATTCTCCAGCATCGCGAGTGTGGCCGGCTCATCGGAGGCGAGCAACTGATAGGTGGTCGCCATGGCCGTCTCGAAGCCGGCCGGTTCGTTGCCGTGGACCGAGTGAGTCAGCAGCACGGTGACGGGCGTCGCATCCGCCAGGGACGCCGCCTCTGATGCCGAGGTGCGTCGCGGGTCGGCCAGACGATCGAGATTGGCGCGAATCTCGTCGAGTCGGCCGATGTTCTTGGGAGACGAAATGATCAGCAGGCGCATCACCTTGCCCTCGG
This sequence comes from Gemmatimonadales bacterium, assembly GCA_037189525.1. GTDB lineage: Bacteria > Gemmatimonadota > Gemmatimonadetes > Gemmatimonadales > GWC2-71-9 > SHZU01. The sequence goes on along the minus strand of JBBCJC010000001.1, from coordinate 567,181 downwards.
CGGTCCGTCCGATCACTTCGGTGCGGACCCGGTCGGGCGCGGCGGCAATCAGGCGATCTAGCACCTGCTGCTGCTGATGATACATGGTGTGCTGGCTGCCGAGCTGGTAGCCCAGCAGCGAGTCGGGACGCGGCACGTTGGGGCGGTAGGGCCCCCGGGAATAGAAGTCGAAATCCTGGGCCGAGAGCAGTGTCGGGATGAGGAGCAACGTCGCGATCAGGCGCATGGGAAACCTGGTTCGGGAGGGGCGGGCTGGTTCGGATATTCCGGAAACGTAATAGCCAGACGTGGGGAAAACCGAACCGCCCCGGTCGATGGCCGGGGCGGTCGGGGTCAGCTCAGGTCGGAGGTGGCGCGATCGAGAAGTTGTCGGGCGGTGTCTTGCCCAGCAGGTGCTGGACGAAGTAATCCCAGGTCCGCCGGATCACCCACGGATGCTGGGTGATGCCATGGTCGGCATCCGGGATCACCATGAAGTCGAACGTCTTGTCCGCCTTGATCAGCGCATCGACCAGGGCCACCGTCCCGCCGGGATGGACGTTGTCGTCCAGGTCGCCGTGCATCAGGAAGAGCTTGCCCTTGAGGTTCGAAGCCAGCGTCCGGTTGGCGGAGGCTGCGTAGTTATCGGTGTTGCGCAGCGTGTCGCGGACCAGCAGGCCCTGGAACCGCTCGCCCCAGCCGCTGTAGTAGGTGCGGTTGTCGTGATTGCCGGCGGTCGAGACGGCCACCTTGAAGAAATCGGGGTAGCGGAGCATCGCGCCGGTCGAAGCAAAGGCGCCGCCCGAATGGCCGTAGATGCCGACCCGGTCGAGATCGATGCTCGGCATGCGCGAGGCCAGCTGCTTGATCACGGCGACGTGGTCGGGAATGCCGTTGTCGCCCATGTTGCCGTACCAGAGCGTGTTGAGCGCCTTGGCTCGGCCCGTGTTGCCGATCGCGTCGATCGAGACCACGATGAAGCCCAGTTCGGCCAGTGCCTGCACCTGCCCGGCAAGCGGATAGGTAAAGGCTTCGCGGTTCGGGAAAAACGCTTTGGGCGTCGGCGTGATCAGCGGGCCCGGATAGATATGGTCGATGATCGGGTACCGCTTGGTCGAGTCGTAGTGGCTCGGCTTCCAGATGGTGCCCCAGACGTCGGTCACGCCGTCCCGGGCTTTCGCGGTGAAGACCTCTCCTGATCGCCATCCCGTCGCGCGCAGGGCGTCGATGTTGGCTCGCTCGAGTTCGGCGACGACGCGACCGTCCACGCCGCGGATCACCACGACGGGCGGATCGCTCACGGTCGAGTAGGTGTCGATGAAGTACTTGCCCGACGGTATCGGCGTAATGGCGTGATGCGCCTTTTCCGGGCTGAGCAGCGTCAGACCGCTGCCGTCGAGCCCCACGGAGTAGAGCTGCGCATAGTCGGCGTGCCGGTCACTCTCGCGGCCCTTGCCCGAGAAATAAATCCGGCCGGTCGTTTCGTCGACCCAGTGCAGCGCCGACACCACCCAGCCGCCCGAGGTCACCTGGTTTTTGAGCGTGCCGTCCGCCGAGTAGCGATAGAAATGCGCAAAGCCGTCCCGTTCCGACAGCCAGAGGATGTCGCCGTTCTTGAGCACCTTCCAGTTGGTGCCCTGGCCGAAGAGATCGACCGAGCCGATCACATAGGACGAACTGCTGTCTGCGAGCAGCGTGCGCGCGGCGCCGGTGGTCGGATCGGCGCTCATCAGCCGGACCCGCTTGGGGCCTCGGTCGACGTGCGCAAAGAAGATCCGGTCGCTTCCCGGGTTCCACTGTGCCGACTGGCCGCCGAAATTGTAGAACGCCATGGCCGGTTGCGCTGGCGCATCGATCCGCTTGGATGACTTGGCGCCGATATCGACGGCGTACCACTCGAGCCGCTCGACGATCGAGTCGCCCGGCATCGCATACGGATAGGTGTACGTCACCGGCCGGACGGTGGTCATGCTGATCAGGCCGAGCGTCTGGACCCCGCGTTCGTCGACCCGGGACACCAGCAACCGCTTCGAATCCGGCGACCAGATCACGTTGGGCCGGCTGGGCCGCTTCTGTCGAACCTGATTGGGACGCGGAGAACCGTGGCCATAGCCGTAGAGCTCGGCGCCATCGGTGGTGAGCTGAATCGAGTCACCGCCGGCAACCGGGCGAACCCAGAGATTGTTGCCTGCGGTGAACGCGTTCCACTGTCCGTCGGGAGACCGAACGAAGCGCATCTGACTGGGCAGGGTGTCCGTCTTGGCGCACTGATAGCCCGCCAGCTCACAACGGAAGGCGCGCTTCCCGATCCGCACCAGGATGGCGCGCTCGTTCTTGCCGTCCTGATCGAACGTGAAGGTCTGGAAGGGCAGCTTGGTCGGCTGGATTGCGGTGTCGCCCGCGACCGAGAGGGCGGCGGCAAGGCGCGCATTGTCGAAGAGCTGCGATTTGGCGCCGGTCGACGGTGTTACCGAGAGAAAACGGAAACCGGTCGGGGTATGGACCCGGTACCAGAATCGGGTGCTGTCGGCGTACCAGGTGGGCGCGACCTGGTCGTTGTAGATGAGACGGGTCGAGTTCCAGGTCAGGAACTGTTCGGCCCGATGGTAGTCGACTTGGGCAGAAGCCGAGCGGGCTGCCGCGAGGAGCAGGAGCCCGGTCAGGGCACGGCGCATCTGAAAAACCTCTGGGTTGAATGGATTCGGGACCGGACGATAGTCTGATGGGACCCGGCAGGCCAGATGGCGGGGCCTCCGGATGGGCGTGCGAATGACGGGTTTTGTCCCCATCTTGTAACTGAAGAAGTCGCCGCAGGAGCGAACGGTCGCGCAAGGAGCAGTGATGACCCGATGGCTGATGGTGGGACTGATGACGCTGGCCCAGGTAACCTCGGCCGATGCGCAGCAGCCTCGGTTGCTGCCGGATGCGACGGTGGCGGCGCTGGCCCGCGAACTCTCGGGCGAAGCTGCCAAGCGCAACCTCGAGTACCTGACGCGGCTCCACCGCATGGCAGGGTCGCGCGACTTCAATCAGGCCGTCGAGTTCATGGTGGCGCAGGCCGGCGCGGTCGGTCTGGTTCGGGTCCGGGTCGACTCGTTTCCCACCGACGGCAAGCGCTTCTACGGCACCCAGCGATCCCGCCCGGCCTGGCAGATCGATTTCGGTGAACTCTGGGAACTCGGCCGCCAGGGCGATCAGTGGGTCCCGGCCGAGCGGCTGGCGTCGTGGGACGCAGCCCCGATCACCATCGCGAATCTGAGCGAGGGCGGCTCGGTCGAGTCGGAGCTGGTCGATGTCGGCGACGGCACCAGCGAGGCCGATTATGCCGGCCGCGACGTGCGCGGCAAGCTGGTACTGGCGGCTCAGCAGCCCGCGGCGGTGGGCGCGCTTGCCATTGCCAAGTATGGCGCCGCCGGGATCGTGAGCTATGCCCAGAATCAGCGCAACGCCTGGTGGGGCGAGGATGAGAATCTGATCCGCTGGGGCCACTATGACGCGTTCACGCCCTACAATCGGCTCGGTTTCATGGTGTCGCTCAAGCAGGGGCGACTGCTCAGGCAGCGGCTGGCCCGCGGCGAGACGATCCGGATGCGCGCCGAAGTGCGCGGCGGACGCCGGCCCGGGGTGTACCAGATCACCAGTGCCCTGATCGAGGGCGCGGATCCCGCGCTCCGCGGCGAAGAGATTGCCTTCAGCTGTCATCTCGATCATCAGAAGCCGGGGGCCAACGACAACGCCAGCGGCTGTGTGACCATCCTCGAAATCGGACGCACCCTCGCCAAGCTGGTTGCCGATGGCGCCATTCCGCGTCCGGCCCGAACGCTCCGCTTCATCTGGCCGCCCGAGATCGAAGGCACCCTGGCGCTCCTGACCGAACGGCCGGAGGTTCGCGATCGGATCAAGGCCGTCGTCCACATGGATATGGTGGGCGGCGGGCCGGTGACCAAGGCGCAGTTCCAGGTCAAGCACAGCCCGGCGAGTCTGCCGACCTTCGTCAACGATGTGGCCGACGCGTGGACCCTGTTTGTCAATCAGCAGTCGGCGGAGTTCGCGGCTACCGGACGGGCACGCTATCCGCTGGTGGCGCCGGAAGGGGGCAAGGAACCGTTTGCCGGCCTGGTCGATGATTTCACGTTAGGCAGCGATCACGAGATCTACACCGAAGGGTCGTTCGCCATCCCGGCCATCTATCTGGCCCAGTGGCCCGATCGGTACATCCACACCAACTTCGATCTTCCCGCCAACATCGACCCGACGGTGCTCAAGCGGGCCGCCTTCATCGGGGCGGCGTCGGCGCTGGTGCTGGCCAACGCGACGAGCCGGGACGCCGCGACACTTTGGGAGACCGTAGCGGCCCGAACCCTCGAACGGACCTCGACACTGTTGCAGCGCCGCCTCGAGGTCGATTCAGCCTCGGCAGCTGCGCTAACCCGCTTCCACTGGGATGCGGAAAAGCGCAGGCTGGCGTCCTTCTCGCGCTTTTTCGCGGCGCCGCGCGAGGTGATTGCCCGCGCCGAGTCGTTCCAGAACAATCTGGAATCGATGACGGGCCGCGCGGTGCCGGCGCCTCCGGCCAGCGGGCCGGGTGCCGTGGTCTATCAGCGGACGGCGGTGAAAGGACCGATGTCCGCCTTCGCGTACGACTATCTCAACGACCACTATGGCGCAGAGCGGGCCGGACAGCTCCGCTTGATGCGCCATCAGGGTCTTCGGGGCGGGGGCGCGGAGTACTCCTACGAGTTGCTCAACTTCGTCGACGGGCGGAGGACCGCGCAGCAGATCCGGGACGCGCTCACCGCGGTGTACGGTCCGGTGCCGCTCGAGGCCGTGCTCGAGTTCCTGGCGGCGCTGGAGAGCATTGGCGTGGTGCGCCGGAATGTGCCTGTGACCGACTGAGCTTCGGTCAGAGCCGCTGATATTCCGGCGACGACGCCTTGGATCTCACTGGCCCAGGAGCTGCCGGCTGACATTGCCTTTCTCGTCCAGGAACTCCAGGCGTGCCATGCCGAGCGAATCGACCGACAGGCGCAGCCGGGTCCGGCCCTGCGGGTCGGCGAGGGTCAGGAGCGACGACTTGGTGGCATCTTTGCCGACATAGAGTCGCTGGGTGTAGGCGCCGGTCGCGCTGAGGATCCGGCTGTAGGCGGCTCTTCGCTTGGTCCGCTCGGCGCTGTCGGGAATCTGATCGATCGCGATGAGTGAATCGAGGTGCGGCTGGACCGATCCTTCTGGCTGATCCAGGATGGACAGCCCGGCGCGGCGCTGGCCGTTGTTGTCGCCGTAGGAAAGCGCGAGCGCTTCGCCCTGATTGTATTGATCGAAGGTCAGCAGGCCGCTGGCGAGGTAGGTGCCATCGGGGTTCCGCCGCCCCTGCCACATGAAGCCCCCGTTTTCGGTGCCCTCATCATTGAAGTAGATCATCCCCGCGCCGCCGATGCCGTGTCCGCCTCGGAGCCCGGGATACTCTTTACCGTAGAACATGATGGGAGACGCGCGGGTCGAATTCGAGATGGCGAGCCGGAGTCTGCCATCGGCTTCGACGATGTTGACGCGTTCGACGTCGATTTCCGTGAACTTGGTCCGTCCCGGTTGCCGGAATGCAACGAGCAGCAGGGCGCCGAAGGCGAGCGTCATCCCGATGCCATAGCGTTTGAAAAGCCGCAGGTCTCGTTCGAGCTTATCGATACGGTCGTCCATGGGGCCGGTCCTTGGATTGCAGGTGAAGAGCGAGTCTCTGCCTTAACAACAACGGAGGGGCTGCAATCCTACTATTCGGTTGAGGATTCCCGTCAGGCCCGGCGCCTGCCCGTCGCTGCCCAGTAAGCGGTTGCCGCGACCAGCACGACGGCCATGATCACGACCTCGCGCAGGCTCATCCGGGTGGCCAGAATGACCGAGAGCCCCACTCCGAACACGGCGACTGCAATGCCGGCCGGCGCCCGAAAATGCGCGACACCGGCTTCGGCGAGGCCCTGTCGCTCTTTCCAGCGGAGTACGGGGAGCGCGGCGCAGACGCCGCCATAGGTGAAGAGGCGAGAGATGGCGGAGAGACCGAGGTTCTGCATCAGGTCGGACTGCGTGGCCATGATCCACGACAACGTGCTGAAGATGAGGATCGAGACCCAGGGCGTGCGATATTTGGGATGGATACGCCCGAAGTACGCGGGCAGGTCGCCCTGTGCAGCCATGGCCATGGAGAGCCGCGGAGCCGCCAGCAGATTGGCGGCCAGCCAACCATAGACGGATACCAGAGCGGTGACCGTGATCACGATCGCGCCCGAGTCGCCGATCATGGCCCGCACGGCCGCGGCAATCGGGCGGTTGGTCGTTCCCGGATCGGGCAGCGCAGCGAGCACGGCTATCTGGGTCGCGATATAGATCAGCGTGACGATCCCCAGTCCGAGGAAGAGGGCGAACGGGGCATCCCGCCGCGGGTTGGTCGCCTCTCCCAACGGGATCAGCGCCGATTCATAGCCTCCGAAGGCAAACATCAGAAGCAGCAGGCTGCCGAGCCAGCCACCGAGCGTCGGGTCGGTCGCGAGGATCGCCGGTTCTGTGCTTCCGTGTCCGAGCCAGACCAGGCCCATCACACCCAGCACCAGGAGCGGCGCCAGCTTGATGACGGCGAGCGCATTGCTCGTCCGCGTCCCGGCGCGCACGCTGCCCAGGTTGACGACAGTCAGGAATCCGATGAACAGCGTGGTGATGGACACGCTGCCCGTTCTGGTGCCGGCCCAGGGCCAGAGTTCCGCCAGATAGGTCGTGAAGAGATTGGCCTGCAGAGCAGCGGTGACCGCGCGCGCGAAATAGGTGATCCACCCGATCTGGAGTCCGAAATACCGGCCGAAGGCTGCCTGGGTATAGAGATAGGCGCCGCCCGCCGTCGTGAACCGCGACGCGACCTCCGCGAAACACAGGATCATCACAACCGTACAGAGCGCGGCGAGCGCCCAGGCGATCGGGCTCATCCAGCCCAGCTGCGCCCCGACGGTGCCCGGGAGGATGAACACCCCGGTCCCGATCATGTTGTTGATGACGAGCGCGGTGAGGCTCCAGCGACCGATGGAGCGGATCAGGTCGGATGACGGCGCAGTCATGAGGTCTCGCGAGAGTGAGCGGCGGAGCCGCCGCTCACCCGGTCGCCGAGGCTACCGTGGCGAGACGGTCGAGTCCCTCCGCAAGGTCCGCAATCAGGTCCTCGGGATGTTCGAGGCCGATGTGGAGCCGAAGCAACGGACCCGGATCGTCCCATCGCGTGGCGCTGCGAAACTTCTCGGGCTGGAAGGGCAACACCAGGCTTTCGTATCCGCCCCAGCTCGCGCCCATCCCGAACCATCGCAACCCATCCAGCATGGCGTCGACGGCACGTTTGGGGACGGGATGCAGCACGACCCCCAGCAATCCCGTCGCACCGGTAAAGTCACGGGTCCAGAGTGCATGGCCCGGATCGGACGGAAGCGCAGGGTAGAGGACTCGCGCCACTTCAGGTCGCCCCTGGAGCCACTCGGCCACCCGGAGTGCGCTCTGCTGATGCCGCTCCAACCGAACCGCCATCGTTCGAAGCCCGCGGAGCGCGAGGTAGGCATCGTCGGGGCTCACCGAGTTGCCTTGCTCCGCGACGAGCGAACGAATCGGAAGGTAGAGCGCTTCCGTCGTGGTGATCGAGCCCATCATCACGTCGGCGTGGCCGGCGGGATACTTGGTTACCGCCTGGACCGAGACATCCACACCGCGCGCCATCGCGGGAAAGAAGTACGGCGTTGCCCAGGTATTGTCCATCACCACCGTGATGCCGGCCCGATGCGCAGCCTCGGCAATCGCGGGTACGTCCTGCACCTCGAACGTGAGCGAGCCCGGCGATTCCAGGAACACGACGCGCGTGTTGGGTTGGAACAGCTCGTGGATTCGCCCGCCGATCAGCGGATCGTAGTACGTGGTGCTGACACCAGAGCGGGGCAGGACGGCGTCGCAGAAGTGGCGGGTGGGCGCATAGGCCGTGTCGACCATCAGGAGATGATCCCCGGTCTGCAGCAGCGCCTGGAGCGCCGTCGTACAGGCGGCGAGTCCCGACGGAACCAGGATGGTGCGATAGCCGCCTTCGAGCGTCGCGAGGGCTTCTTCCAGCGCGAAGGTCGTCGGCGTGCCGAGCTGGCCGTAGCGGACCAGATCGAAGCGCACGGCCGGGTCGCGCGAGGCTTCCCACGCGGCGACGGTCGGAAACACGATTGTCGACGCGCGATAGACGGGCGGATTCACCGCGCCGTGCCGATCGCGGGGATGACCGCCCGTATGGATGAGCAGCGTGTCCGGGTGGAGAGGGTGCTGACCGCTCGGTGGCGGATTCATGGATGCCTCAAAGCATGCGAAGTCGGTCCCACTCGGCGCGGGCGGCGGCGCGTTCGGGCGCGCCGGTGGCTTCCAGCACCAGCCCGTAATGTTTCCATCCCCACCGGTTGTCCGGACGGCGTGTGATCCGCTCGTGGAGCAACATCCCGGCAACCTCATGACGGCCGGCGCGCCAGGCGGCGTCGATCAGCAACTGCGCAAAGACATCGCGCTGTGCGTGGCTGCCGCCGATCAATCGGATCTCGTGTCGTACCGGCAGCAGCAGGTCGACCACCTGCCCGAACGCTTGCCGGCGATGGGCCACGACGGCCTGCATCAGCGGAAGCCCCACTAGCTGCATCACCGACGCCTCGGTCCCGGTGCCGGTCGCGGCAAAGCGGGCGCTCGATTCGAGCAGCGCGTCGAGCGCCGCGTCGTCTTTCGCGGCCGCAAGCGTCATCGCATAGTGCACATCGGCAAAAACGAGAGTATGATCGCCGACCCGCTTTTGGGTCGAGGTCGCCAACTCGCGCCATCGCGAGCCCACCTCGATGCCCGCTTGCTCCAGCCGCCAGAGGAGCGAGGCGGAGTTGGTCAGGTCGAGGTATTCGTCGCTGGGATGGGGCCAGACCTCGCGATCGTACAGCTCGAGCACCCGGGGATACCGTTCGAGCTCGAGTTCGTAGAGCGCTTCGTGCCAGCGGAGGTGCATCGCAAAGTTGCTGCATTCCCGCCACCGATCGGCCAGCGACGTGATCCACTCGACCCCGTCACGGAGCCGGCACTGCATCTCGCGGACGTGCGCCACGGCGTGCGCAGCCCAGATGTCTCCCGGGTTGAGCGCCACTGCCCGGCGTCCCTGTTCCTCGGCGCGAGTGTAGTCGCCGTTTTCTTCGAGGGCGTAGGCGTGGCAGCCGAGCAGAAAGCCGTACTCCGGCGCCGATTCGTCCCAGTGGGGCAGCACCTGTTCGATCGTCTCTCCCATCCGAGCGGTCTCACCGAGATACGACAGCACGAACTGGGAGACCCGAATGGCGACGATGTCGCGCGGATCTTCTCGAAGGATTGCAGTCCACGCGGCGGCGGCAGCGTGCATGTCGCCGTCGGACCAGGCCTCCAGCGCGGCGATGTGTCGCAGATCAGTCCGGTTTCGCTGGGTGCGCGCGCCGGCCGTTCGGGCATTGGCCACCGCATGCCGCGCCTTGGCGACCGACTCCTGCCGGCTCGCCGTCATGTGGAGATAGCCGTCGAGGCAGTGGCCCAACACCGACGAAGGATCGTCCGCCAGCCACGCATTCAGGCGCTCCCGCGTGTCGGCGCGGGCGCCCAAGTAGGCCGTAATGGTATCGTGCGCCAGGTCGACCATCGCGCATCCGCCTCGTCAGGCTGGTTCCGTGGTCCAGTATCGCATGATCGGGTCGCCGGTGTTCACGACCTTGTGCGCCCACACCAGCCCGGCCACACCGGTACCTGGAGTGGTGACCCGCTCGACCACGTCGCCGAAAACGTTACAGATCTCCGCCACTTCGTGCCCGGGCGAAACGCGGTCACCGATCGCGACCTTGAGCCGAAGCAGGCCAGCGCGCTTGGCACGCACGATGACCCGCCCCGTGCCCGCGATGCGGGGGCCGGGAGCCGTGGGCTGGCCGTCGAGCATCCCGAGCTGCTTCATGACGTTGTCGATCCCGTCCAGATGGACCCGGACGTCGGCCTCTTCGAGGGTACCGTTCCCTCCCGACTCCGCGAAGAGGGATACCACGCCACGCCGAGACGCCGCGTAGACGATCCCGTCCGGGAAGGGCGGGACCTGACCGTTACCGGTGGCGATGGAAATCAACTCCGGCGCATAGAGTCGAGCCAGCATCTCCCCCACGCGGTCGAGCTCGGGCTTCCCGGTGTTCGCGTAGCCCGCGAACGGAAGCAGCATCTCACCCAAGTCGCCTGCGTGGAGATCGATGTGGTATTGCGCCGCTCCGATCACCTCGTCCAGCAGCACCTGGGCGAGGATCTCGGAGATCGAGCCATCCGGTCGCCCGGACGCCACCTTGTTCAAATTGAGTCCGTCGAGAGGCGAGACGAACCCGTGTCGGCTCTCGAACATCCGCATATTGGCTACCGGTACCGCCAGCACGGCGCCGCGGAGCGTCGCCGGGTCGAGCGTCTGCACGGTGCGCAGTACAGCATCGATTGGTGCGTATTCGGTGGCGTGGACGCCGGCGGTCAGGCAGAGGACCGGGCCGTCGGCGGCGCCGTTGATGATGACGAGCGGAATCTGCAGCGGACCCGACGGCGTTTCCCCGATAGTGAGGAACCCGCGCGCGACAGTGCCGCTCTCGGCCTCGATATCCCTGATCCGGATCGGTTGCTTCATCGGGTCTGCGATCCCGTCGGCGTCGCTAAGGCCGGTGCGCCCGACACCACCGCATCGAACGCCGCGGCCAGCCGGCGGATGCCTTCGTCGATCTCCTCGGGCGTGGCGTGGCTGAACGCGACCCGCACGGTATTGCGCGGATGTCCCGCCTCCGGCAGCGCGAGGAACTTGCTGCCCGGAATCACGGTGGCGCCGCCGGCCGCCGCGCGCGTCGTGACCTCGTCGCCGTCGACATCTTCAGGAAGTGTCACCCAGATATAGTACCCGCCTTCGGGCACGGCGAACGTGGCAGCGGGAAGATCTCGCCGCAGTGCCGCGACCATATGATCCCGATTGCGCCGATAGGTCTCCTGGATTCGGCTCGTGTGCGCCTCGAGCCGGCCGCTCCGGCAGAACTCGAAGATGATGCGCTGGGTGAGCGGGCAGGAACCGCCGTCCGCCTTGAGCTGAATCAGCCGGCCCACCATGTCGGGCGTGGTGGCGACCCACCCCACCCGGAGCCCCGGCGCCATCAGCTTCGAAAAGGTGCCGCACTGGAACACCAGGCCGCCCGGATCGAGCGCCTTGACCGACGGTACGTCGGCGCCCTCGAAGCGGACCTTGCGATAGGGGCTGTCTTCGAGGATGTAGATCCCCTTCCGGGCTGCCAGCTCGACCAGTGCCTGCCGGCGCGGCAGGGACATCGTCACCCCGGTGGGGTTGTGGAAGTCGGGCACGTTGTAGATGAACTTGGGCAGCCGCTCACCCTTCCGCTCGCGTTCCGCGATCAGGGCCTCGAGTTGCTCGACATCCAAACCATCCGCATCCTGCGCGACCTCGAGGAAACGCACGCCGAAGCTGCGGAAGATCGGGATCGCCGTGAAGTAGGTGGGCACGGTGACGACGATCGTATCGCCTTCGTCGAGGAGCAGCTTGCAGATCAGCTCGATGGCATGCTTGGCCCCGTTGGTGACGAGGATATCACCTGGCGCTACCTTGGTCCCGTCTGCCCTCAGATACTTGGCGATCCACTCGCGGAGCGGGGTGAGTCCGGGACGCGGCGCGTACTGGAGCGTCTCGCTGCGGAACTCGGTCAGTGCGCGCGTGGCTTCCGCCGTCAGATCAGGGAGCACGCCGGGAAAGGCGTGGCCGGAATCGAACGCGATATTGTCCGGGCGCGTGGGCGCGGCACCGAGCGGTCGGGCTGGTGCGCGCCGAGCGAGAGATGGAAGGGACATGGCGGGGATCTCCGGCCGTGAGGGGGACGGTTCCATCCCCGCGCGCATCGGCTTGGTTGTCGAGAACTTGAAATGTATGGACAATTAACTTTCAAAGTATAGACGCGCCCGCGGGTGCGTCAACCGGATCGTTTACGGCGCGGGACCGTCGAAGACGGCGCGGAATCGGGCCACTGCCCAGCGCAGTTCCTCCAGGGTCACCACCAGCGGGGGCGTGATCCGGATCACGGACCGGTGGGTCTCCCTGCAGAGCACGCCCAGACGTTGCAGCGCCTCGCAGTAGGGGCGCGCCGGTACGTCGAGCTCCAATCCCAACAGCAGGCCTCTCCCTCGGGCCTCGACGATGCGTGGGTGGGAGAGTTGCCGCAGTTCCGCGAGGAACCAGGCACCCAGGTCGCGGGCGCGCTCGGCCAGCCGCTCGTTGGCCAGGACGCGAAGAGCCGCGCGCGCGACGGCCGCCCCCAGCGGATTGCCCCCGTAGGTGCTGCCGTGGCTGCCGGGCTCGAGCAGGTCGAGGATCTCGCGGCGCGAGACCACCGCCGAGACGGGCGAGAATCCGCCCGAGAGGGCTTTGCCCAGGATCAGCACATCGGGTTGCACGTCCTCGTGGTCGCAGCCGAACCGCCGGCCGGTCCGGCCCAGACCCGTCATCACTTCATCGGCCACAAAGAGGACGTTGTGCCTGGTGCATAGTTCGCGCGCGGCCGCCAGATAGCCGTCCGGGGGCACCGCCACGCCGCCGTCGCCCTGGATCGGCTCGACCAGGAACGCGCAGGTGTGCGCCGTCATTGCCTGCTCGAGGGCGTCGATGTCGCCGAACGGAATCGAAACGAACCCCGGGACGAACGGGCCGAATCCCTCGCGATGCTCGAGCTCCGATGCGAAGCTAGCCATGGTGATGGTACGGCCGTGGAATCCGCTCCGGCAGACCACGACCTGTGCCCGGCCCTCCGGAATCCCTTTGATCCGATAGCCCCATCGCCGGGCGACCTTGATGGCCGTTTCCGCCGCCTCCGTGCCCGAGTTCATCGGCAGGACGGCCTCGGCGCCGCAGTAGGCGGCGAGTTCTTCGCAGAACGCCGGCAGCTGATCGTTCCGGATGGCCCGCGACGTCAGCACGAGGCGATCCGCCTGTTGGTGGAACGCGGCGAGCAATTCGGGATGGCAATGGCCGTAGTTGACCGACGAATGGGCGGCCAGGCAATCGAGGTACCGGCGCCCCTCGACGTCGATGAGCCACGAACCCTCCGCGCGATGAATGACGACATCGAACGGAATGTGGGTTCGCGCGCTCCATCGATCCTCGAGCGCTGCGAAATCGGCGGCAGACCGGAGCGCGCTCATCCGCCCACCAGCGGTTGCGCACGCCGCCGCTCCGGAACAGCCGCTACGACCGCACCAGGCTCGTCACGTAGGTGAAGCGGTCGCCGGGGTGCGTCGCGGTGGAGAGCTCGATCAATCTGCCCTTGGCGTCGTAGTACCGGCGCACCGCGCGGAGCGCCGGCGAACCTTCCTCGGCGCGCAGCAGCTTGGCTATCGGCCGCCGCAGTCGGATGGCCTGGATGCTCTGCTCGATCCGCGCGATTTGCACCCCGTACTGGCGTTCGAGCATTGCCAGGAGCGGGCCGGTCAGCTTTTCGAGACTCTCGCCGATCCCGGGCAGATCCGCCGAGACGTAGGCGGTGGTCATGCAGATCGGGCGAGGATTGGTCGGAAAGGTGCGGAGGCTGTCGATCCGGACCCAGGCGCTGCCCGGCCGGCCATCCAGCACTTCGGCAAGTGCTCCGTTGCAGATGACCCGCTTTGTCCGCAGCACCACGAGCTGCGACTCCTCGGCGTACTGGAGAAAGTCGCCGATCGAGTTGGTCGGCTGCCGGTAGCTCGCCATCGGTGTCCGGGCCACGACCTCGGTACCGACCCGCCGCCGCCGGGAGATCAGACCATCGTCGCGGAGACGCCGCAGCGCCTCGCGGACAGTGTGTCGGCTGATGCCATACTGCCGGCACAGCTCCAGCTCGGTGGGCAGGTTGCCGCCCACCGGGTATTCGCCCGAGGCGATGCTCGCCATCAACTCGTCCGCGACCTGCTGGTAGCGGGGAACGTCGGGCGGGGTATCGTTTTTCGGCATCCGCGTGGTGCCAGATCGTGCCATGTGTGATCCCGTCTGTTACTGTCGCTGCCAGCCGCGCTCGGTCCGATGAGCGGCCGGACGATCGAACACCGTCCGGTGCAGGCGATGATTCCTTGGTAAGCATCTGTCGAGTCATCGGCTGCCGTCGCGCCGCGCCGCGGGCGCCTCGGAACCGATGCCGCTCGGAACGATCGGGAGCGTCAGGTGCGAGGGGTACGCCGCCGAATGATGGACGCCGTTTCGAGCGATGACCCAGGACGTCTCGTCGTAGTTGTTGCCACCCGTGTTGAGGTTGCGGTCGAAACGCGGGAAGTTGCTGCTCGAAACCTGGAGTCTGATCCGATGCCCGGGGCCGAAATAGTGCCCCGTGGCGCCCAGGCTGACCGGCACCGTGACGACCGTGTCCGGCGTCATCCAGACCGTGCGATCCCACCCCTCGCGATACCGGGCCCGGAGGATCCCCTCCTGCACATTGTACGCGGTACCGTCGGGCAGCACGTCCACGAGCGTCGCCGTGAAATCCGTGTCCCGGGCCGACGATTCGACGTACAGCACCAGCTCGATCGGCCCGGTCACCTCGAGCCCCTCCCTCAACGGCTCGGTCGTATAGACGAGCACGTCGGGGCGCGATTCCACCTCCGACTGGTCCAGCGAACCGCGCGGGCCGCCCATGCAGCAGGCCAATCCGCGCGAAGGCACCGGCGACGCTGGATCATACACATAGAAATCCGGCGGTTCGTCGGCCGGCTGCACCGTCGAGAGGCGGCCGTCGCCGGAGCGGGTGTTGGCCCGCCCGGCGCTGCGAAGAAAGTACTGCGTGAACCGGGTACCCGGAATGGGCCACGCCTCGGCGCTGCGCCATTCGTTCTTTCCCATCAGATAGTATTGCACCTTGGGCATCGCCGTGACCCCGTTGTCGACGCCCCTGAGCCAGTGATCGAACCAGTCGAGATAGAGCCGCCAGTAGTCGCGTCTCGGATCGCCCATGTTCCGCTCGCCGACCACCGTTCGGGCCGTGGCCTCTTCGGATTGGCAGTGGAGCGTGGGCGACACGATGATGAACTGATTGTCGCGCCCGCGACTGCTCAGCGAGCGCTCGCGCAGGAAGTTGGTCTGGGCGAGGGAGACGGCCACGCCGGTGTCGTACCAGGACTCGATCTGGAGAGCCGGCGTGTCGAACTGATCCTGGTCGGTGAAGTAGCCGAGTTTGATCCACCACGGGTCGTTCGGGCCGTGCTTCAGGACATTCTCCCAGTCGGTGGGAGGCACTCCGGCGCGTGACAGGATGTCGATGAGCGGGAGGTTCCAGACCTGCTCACGCATGTCGAATGGCACCGTCGGCATGATTGCGAAATAGTCGCCGTGCTGCGCGATCATTTCCCTCGGCGTGCCGGGCGGCGGGAGATAGCGGAGCTTGCTCCCGCCCGATGCGAACCAGCTGAGCGAGATCGAGAGGTCGATGGCGCCACCCTGGCTATGTAGAAACCCGCGATCCGGAAACGAGCCCGCCGCCGATTGCGGGATCATGGCCGCGTAGGCCGGATGGCGCGCTTTCGCCGCCATCACCTGGGTGTCGCCGACGTAGGAGCAACCGTATCCGCCCACCTTGCCGTTCGACCACGGCTGCCTGGCAGCCCAGTCGATCGCGTCGTACCCGTCCTCGACATCGGGGTAGGAGATGGTGAACGTGCCCTCCGACTCGAACCGGCCACGGGTGTCCTGGACCACCACCGCGAAACCGTGCGACGCGAAGAACATCGCTTCACTGGAGTCCGGGTCCTGCCGGCGATAGCGGCGCTTGTCGTAGGGCGTGCGGATCAGCACCACCGGCAGGCGATCGCCCGCGCCGGCGGGAAGATACAGATCGGTCGACAGGCGGATACCGTCCCGCATCGGAACCATCACGCCCTTCTCGAGCCTGACCGAGTGCGCGCCTGGCGGTCTCGGCGTCGGTCCATCGCCCCGCTGTCCGCTGGCCAGCGTGGGCCAGCCGAACAGCGTCAGACATGACGCCGATATCGCAAGTCTCTGGATTGCGCGGAGAGACCGCGGTCTGCGCGAACGAAGTGACGCCAATGTCATCGAAAACACACTCCATGCCGTGATTGCAACGCGGCCGTCGACCGTATGGGGCTGGCCCGAGGGTCAACAATTCCGCGGACGCGCTCTACCATCGATCTCTGCGGCTCGATCGCCGGGTGTGGCGCCGGCCCTTGACGGTCTCCGGTGGAATCGATAGATATGATCCCTGAAATTGTCCGTACATATCAGATCTTTCGCCGGCGTTGGGATCGTTCGTACCTGGGCGCCGCTCGTGCGATGGGATCCGGCCGGAGAACCGAGAGGAGATACCGTATGCGCGCCGTGTGTCTTACCGTGCTCATGGTGTGCGGTGCCTGTGCATCCGACCGAACTCCGGCCGGCGCCGCGGGTGATGCTGCCGAGCAGTGGTACTTCTGGACCGACGACGGAGTGCGGCACTACGTCTATGAGGCGGGCCGTGCCGCTGGTCCGGGTGATACGGTCATCGCGATCCACGGCGGGTGGGGGGCGGAGCATTCATATCTGCTCCGGCCGCTCTCCACGGTACAGGATCGGTATCGGGTCGTCTTCTACGACCAGCGCGGATCGCTCCGCACGCCCGCTCCCGACTCCACCATCCGGTTGCAGCGGTTCGTGGCCGATCTCGAGCATTTGCGAAAGACGCTGGGGCTCGAGCAGGTGACGCTGGTGGCGCATTCCATGGGCGGCAACCTCGCCTATGCGTATCTGAACCAGTACCCCGATCGAGTGCGGGGGCTGGTGCTGTTAGGCACCGTCTATCCGTTCTGGGCGGGCGGCGGCCCAAATATCGAGCTCTTGCGAGAGATCTGGCCCGATGCCGACTCCTCGGCGCTGGCCGAGCGCAATCGGGCCTTCTTTCGCGAACTCGGCCAGCGGGTGCAGCAGATCGCCGACCGGGAAGGGCTCCTTCCCGATTCCCTTCGCGGGGTACCGGCGGAGTCGTTGAACCTGATGGCGGTGCACCGGGATCGCGATCGGACCCGAGCCTGGCGGATCCAGTTTGCTGCGGTGAACACCTGCAACGCCGACCGGTGGCGCGAGATGGAAGGGGGGCAGGCCTTTTACAGTCAGAACGTTGCCAACAACATCCTGCGGGACAGCACCTACCACCGGTCCGTTGCTGCGCTCTGGCCCGCGCTGCTGCGTTTCCAGGGGCCGGTCCGCGTCATCTACGGAACCTGCGACTATGTCGATCTCGGTCCCGAGATCTGGCCTCGGATCGTGGAGCGGCTTGCCGACGGCGCCATCACCGTGTTGCAGGGCGCCGGTCACAGCAGCTGGCTCGGTCAGCCCGAGGCGTTCGAGGCGGCGCTCCGCAAGGCGCTCGCCGAGGCGGCGGGTCGGTAGCGGCTCAGCGGAGCACGAGGAACAGGGTCTGGCTCGAGACGAGCACCCAGAGCACGAGCGCCAAGACGACGGGCCGGAGTCCCACGGCTCGGAGTGTAGCTGGCTCGAGTGTGGTGCCGATCAGGAAGAGGGCCGCCACCATGGCGAGCCGGGCAACGAAGACGATGCCGTCCGTGAGGGCCGGCGCCGCTGGTCCAAGGATCGAGCGGAGCAGGCTGGCCAGTACGAAGCAACCGATGAACCACGGGATGGTGATCTTTCGCTCCGCACCAGTCTTTCGGTGGGCCACGAAACCCGCGATGAGGGTGAGTGGCACGATCCAGAGCGCGCGTGCCAGCTTGAGGATCGTTGCCTCGAGTAGTGCCGCGGGACCGTAGCTCGCCGCCGCCCCGACGACGGAGCTGGTGTCGTGAATCGCGATGGCTGCCCAGGTGGCGAACTGGTGATCGGTGAGTTGGAGTGCCTGGCCCAGGGAGGGAAAGAGGCCGAGGGCGACGGCGTTCAGGGCAAAGAGGATGGCGAGCGCGGCCGCGGTTGCGCGCGCCGACGCTCCGATCGCCACGCTCATCGCGGCAATGGCGCTGCCGCCACAGATGGCGGTGCCGGCCGTGATGAGGATGGAGGTGTCGCGATCGATCCGGAGCCGGCGGCCCAGCCACGGACCGATGGCGAAGCAGACCCCGATCGCGAGGATCGTGACGCCGATTCCTGCCCAGCCAGCCGACGCCACCGCGCCGAGCGGCATGCCGAAGCCGAGTCCGACGATACTCGCCTGGATCAGCCACCGGCTGGCGCGTTCGCTCGTGGCCGCCAACGGATTGCCCAGGGCGAGCGCGAGCCCGCTGCCGAGCAACAGCGCCAATGCGGGGGCTCGCCACCACAGGCTCGCCAGCGCGCCCGCCAGATAGAGGCTGGCGATGAGAACGCTCGGCCTCGTGGCGCGCTCGGATGCCCGGTGTGACATGATGCCCTCTCGACAGGCATTCAGTATAGAGGCCCTTCAGGAGATTCGGCCAATACCGATCCGTACCGGTGGCCGATAACCGGCGGTTATGCCTGTCAATCTCAATGCGCTGCGCCTTTTCGAGGCAGTGGCCCGTGCGGGAACCTTCACGCGCGGGGCCGTCCTGGCGCACGTGAGCCAGCCGGCAATCAGCAAAGCCGTGCGGAGCCTCGAGCGCGCGCTGGGCGTCGATCTTTTCGAGCGGGGCGCGCACGGCGTCCAACTGACGGCAGCGGGCGCGCTCCTCGCCGAGCATGCCCGGAGCATCTTTGCGTCGGTCAAGAAAGCGGAAGAGGAACTGGGGGCCGTGCGCGGCCTGACCGGAGGGTCGCTCACCATCGGCGCCAGTACGACGATCGGCACCTATCTCCTGCCGCCGCTGGTCGGTGCGTACACGCGCCGTTACCCGGGGATCGAGCTGCGTCTGATCAACGCCAACACGGAGGACATCGTTCGCCGCCTGCTCGGATACGAGCTCGATATCGCGCTGGTCGAAGGGCCTGTTGCGGATTCGCGCATCGTGGTCGAGCCGTGGCGCGAGGATCGGCTGGTCCTGATTGCGCCGGCGGGGCATCCGCTTGCCGGGCGGACGGTGCCATGGGCGGAGCTTGCCGGTGAGACGCTGCTGGTGCGCGAGCCGGGCTCGGGTACCGCGGCGGTGGTGGCGACTGTGCTGTTACGGTCGGGCTTCACGCCATCCCGAACGCTGGAGCTTGGCGGCACCGAGGTGATCAAATCGGCCGTCGCGGCCGGGTTGGGATTGGCGTTCGTTTCCAAGGCGACGGTGGCCGATCAGCTGGCGTTGGGCACGCTGGCGCTGGTCGAGGTCGAACAACTCGATATCCGCCGGACATTTGCGCATCTGGCGCTGCCGCACCGGCGGCCGAGTGCGGCGGCGCGGGCCCTTCGGGTGATACTCGACCTGCCCCTCTCGGGCGACTCCGATTCCCCCTGACGTCACCGTTTGTTCCGGACAGCCTGAAACCCCCGCAAAAAAACCGAGCGGCCGGGTGACTAGTAGGAACGCGACCCGAAATTGTTGAGATACATCGCAGCGCCGAAAACGTTGGAACGATCGGCCCTGTCAGGAACCCGCTCCGGTCCGATCGGACGGGGTTCGCAGGTCCGGTGTCGCCGTGCCTGGTCCTGGCTCGGCGCCGTCGCGTCCTGAACGACGGCCCATAATCCCAAACAGCAGTGGTTCTCGCATGGCTTACCTACGGAGGTGTGTAATGAGGCGAGTGAGAGGTGACGAGATGTGGTCCCTCCTGCTATGCGGCCTCGCGCTCGCGCTGGTCGCAGCGCCGGTCCGCGCCGAGCGTGGTGGTGGCGTCGTCATGGTGCAGGCACAGGCCGGCGTCGTCAGTGGCACGGTGGTGGACGATCGATCGGCGCCGGTCGAAGCGGCGCGTGTCATCGTTCGCGGCACCGCGACGGAGGTGAGCACCGACGCGGCGGGCCGCTTCCGCCTGACGGGTCTGACCGGCTCCGAGGTCACCCTCGACATCACCCGCATCGGCTTTCGGCGCTGGTCCGGAACGGCGCGGGTCGGTGGTACGATCACGGTGACCATGGAGCGGGTGGCGCTGAACCTGAGCGAAGTCGTGGTGACCGGTACCGCCGTGCCGGTCGAGCGTCGCGCCGTCGGCAACGTGGTGGACCGCATCGATGCGTCCGCGCTCGCCGAGGTGGCTCCGATCAAAAACGTCTCCGACCTGCTGCGGGGCCGCTCGTCCAGCGTCAACGTCGTCGGTGTCACCGGCGTCGTCGGCGCCGGTCCGCAGCTGGCGATTCGCGGTCGCTCGTCGCTGTCGCTGACGGCGGAGCCTCTGATCTACATCGATGGCGTACGCGCCAACAACGCCGTGGCAACCGGTCCTTCGATCAATTCATCCGAGCCCAATATCTCGCGATTGGGCGATCTCAATCCGAACGAGATCGAGAGCATCGAGGTCATCAAAGGCCCGGCGGCGGCGACCTTGTACGGCACCGAGGCATCCAACGGCGTCATCCAGATCATCACGAAGCGGGGCCGCGCGAACGCCGGTCCATCCGTCGAGACGATCGTGCGCGGCGGCGCCAACTGGTTCATGAATCCCGAAGGCAGAATCCCGCACAATTTCCTTCGCGACGGCGCCACGGTCATCGAGCAGGACCTGCTGGCAAACGAGCGGGCGGCGGGTCGGCCGCTCTTCCGGACCGGCAGCGTGCAGGGGTACGACGCGACCATCAGCGGGGGCAGCGGGATCGTCCAATACTTTGCCGCAGCCGGGTACAGCCGGGAGGAGGGCATCGAGGTTCGCAACGCGTTCACCCGGAAAGCCGGCCGAGCCAATATCACCATCGCGCCGAACCAGAAGATCGATATCTCGCTCAACTTCGGCGGTACCAATGCCCGGCGCGACATGAGCCTGGACCGCGGCTTGTCCCTGATGTATGCGACGGCTTTCGGCAATCCGGCAACCCGCAACACTCCGACGCGTGGTTTCCTCAACGGACCGCCGGAGTTCTGGTCCAGCGCCTACGAGACGTTCCAGGACGTCGACCGCTACATCACCGGTCTGACCCTCAATCATCGGCCGTTCTCGTGGCTGCGTCATCGCCTCGTATTCGGTCTGGATCAGAGCGCCGAGGACAACCAGGTCATCTCGGAGTTGCAGCCCGACAGTATTCGCCAGTTCTTCAGCTCCGCGGTCGATCGCGACGGGCGGAAGATTGTCAACCGCCGCAACGAGACGGTCAACACGCTCGACTACGCCCTGACCGCCAGTACGGGGCTCGGCCAGCGGATCACCTCGACGACCTCGGTCGGTGCGCAGTACTACCGGCGGTTCACCAAGCTACAGTACTCCGAAGGGCAGGGATTCCCGGCGCCCGGCATTACCACGGTATCGGGGGCGGCCCGGACATTCGGGGGAGACGACTACCTCGAGAACGTCACGATCGGGACGTACCTCCAGCAGGTGTTCGCGCTGAACGACCGCCTGTTCGTCACGGGCGCCATCCGCGCCGACGACAACAGCGCCTTCGGCGCGGCATTCGATCTCGTAACCTATCCCAAGGCGAGCCTCTCCTGGGTCATCAGCGATGAACCGTTCTGGAAGATCGGGTTCCTCGAGTCGGTCAAACTGCGGGCGGCCTACGGTCAGTCCGGTCTGCAGCCGTCGGCCTTCGCCGCGATCCGGACTTATCGACCGACGTCGTCGGCCACCGGCTCGGCGGTTAGCCCGCTCTCGGTCGGGAATCCTGATCTCGGTCCGGAGCGGAGTACGGAAACCGAGATCGGTTTCGAAGCGGGTCTCCTCGGCGGCCGAGTCGGCATCGACTTCAACTACTATCGGAAGGACACCCGGGACATGATCCTGACGCGCCTGCCGGCGCCGTCCTCGGGTTTCTTCACGCAGCAGTTCTTCAACGCCGGACACGTGCAGAACTCCGGGTTGGAAGTGCAGCTCCGGCTGTCGCCGATCGAATCACGCGCCCTCAAATGGGACGTCGATTTCAACTACGCCGTCAATTCGAGCAAGGTCATCGATCTCGATCCGAACAATCCGGAGCTCACCTTCATCGGCGCCGGTCTGATGCGCCATACCGAGGGGGAGGAGATCGGCGTGGCCTATCAGCGCAAGGTGGTGAGTGCCGACTTCAATCCCACCACCGGGCTCGCCGAGAACATTCTGTGTGATCCCGGCCCGGGTGGCGGCGCGCCTGTCGCCTGCGCGTCGGCGCCGGTCGTGGCATTCGGCCGACTGTTGCCGAAATGGGAGGGAGGCGTCAGCAATTCCATCCGGTTGTGGGATCGGATCGTGCTCTTTGCCCACTTCGATTTCCGCGGTGGTCATCTGTTGCGGGACGAGACGAACTGGGCTCGCTGCGCGGTGTTCCGGCTCTGCGATATCAACATGCGGCCGGAGGACTTCGACCCGATCGATATCGCGAACAACCAGCTCACCCTGCACGGGAAGTACTTCTCGAAGGCGGACTTCCTCAAGCTCCGCGAGCTCTCCGTCACATTCGACGTTCCGGACGGCTGGGCGCGGAGTGTGCGAGCCAACCGGATCAGCGTGAACCTGGCGGGCCGGAATCTCCATACCTGGACGGGCTATACGGGGCTCGACCCCGAGAGCGCTGCCTCGACGGCGATCCAGAATTACAACTATTACGAGCAGACGACGACGCCGCAGCTTGCGTCGTTCGCTGCCACTATCCGCGTCAACTGGTGAGGGCCATCATGCTGCGTTCACGAGAACGAGTCGAGAACAACGGCCGGCGCTCGGCCGGTCGGCGTCCCTGGGGGCGCGCGGCGCTGATCGTCGCGATGGCAGCCGGACTGACCGGCTGCGAGAGTCTGCTGGATGTCGACATCCCGTCGCAAGTCGTGGCCGACGATCTGAACAATCCGAACCTCGCGCAGCTCATGGTGACGAGCGTCGTGACGGACTTCGAATGCGCCTTCGGCCGCTACGTCCTGGGGAGCGGCATCCACGGGAACATCTACGCCGATGCACAGAACGCGCTCGGGAGCTACTGGACGGTCGATCGGCGGGCGACGACCGATCTCGTCAGCCCGATCCACGCGTCGACCTGCGATACCGGAGGGTCGCCGGAATCATTCCCCGGGATCTACAACCCGCTGCAGGTCGCGCGTTTCCAGGGTGACGACGTGGCCAATCGGCTCGAAGTGCTGTGGGCCGACACGCCGATTGCGAATCGGGAGCTCCTGACGGCCACGGCCAAGGCGCACTCCGGGTACGCTCTCGTCCTCCTGGCCGAGAGTTATTGCTCGATGGCGATCGACGCGGGTCCGGAGCTGACCCGCGCGGCGGCGTTCACGGAAGCGGAGACGCGCCTCACGGCGGCGATCGGCGCGGCGCAGGCGGCGGGATCGTCGGCCGACGCCATCCGGCACATGGCGCTGCTCGGCAGGGCGCGAGCGCGCCTCAATCTGGCCGTCGCCAACGGCCAGGTCGTCAATCCCGCGAAGCTGGCTGAGGCAGGAGCGGATGCGGCGCTCATTCCAGCAGGTTATGTCCGCAACGCGACATTCGCCAACACGGTGCCCCGACGCTACAACAGCATCGTACAGTCGACCAACATCAACTCGTACTTCACGGTGGAGGACGGATACCGTGGCGTTGCGTGGGCCGGTGTGGCGGATCCGCGCGTGCCGGTCACGGATGCCGGGCGCAACGGTCAAAACGCGCTCACCCCGCTCTGGCTGCAGCAGAAATACCAGACGACCGGCACCTCGATTCCCATCGCGCGGAGCGCCGAGGCGCAGCTCATCGTGGCCGAGGCGCAAGGTGGCCAGGTGGCCATCGATATCATCAATGCGCTGCACGCCGCCGCCGGGATTCCGCCGTTCGCGGGCGGGACGGCGGCCGAGATTCGCGCGCAGGTGATCGAGGAGCGCCGGCGCGAGTTGTTCCTCGAGAGTCACCATCTGGGCGATCTGCTGCGGTACGCCCTGCCGTTCACACCCGCGGCGGGCACGGCATATCCACAGAGTGCCGGCGGCGGGGTCTATGGGAACGTGACCTGCCTGCCGTTGCCGCTCGCGGAGAAGGACGCCAATCCCAACATGTGACGGCGCTCATCGAGCGTCCCGAGCGAGATCTGGGTTGGAGGACGGGAGGCTGAGCATCAGTCTCCCGTTCTTTTTTGCTGCCTTCCCGCCGTTATCCGTCTCCCAACAAGACCTTCCTGGCCCGACCTTGACGGCATGTTGAAAGGTCCGTACTATACGATCGTCGTTTTGTCCGTACATAATGGATTTGTGGTATGGTGCCGATCGATGCGCTGCGACCGATGCCCCGTTCCGCAGGGGCGCCGCCGGGATATCGCATCGAGCCGGCCGCCAACGAACGAGATCTCTCTCGAGCCAATAGGGCGTGTCCCGTGTCTAACGAACTCGCTGTCCTCGAACCGGTACGGAGAGACCGTCGGTTTTCCCGGAACGATCCCCGGGCGGCCCGCCGGCGGGGTGAACGGGAGCGCGGCGCGACTAGGCGGGTTCCGCAAGAGACGGATGGGGGAGAAGCCATGATGGCCTCCCTCCGCGCGGGCGACCCCGACGCGCTGCAGTGGCTGGTAGAGCAGTACTGGCAGGAACTGGTGGTCTACGTCAGACGCCTGCTCGACGACAAGGATGCGGCGGAGGACGTGGTCCAGGAGGCCTTCGTGCGACTGTGGGAGCAGCGCGCCCGGTGGTGGACCTCGACCGTGCCGCGCGCCGTGCTGTACCGGATTGCCCGGAACCTGGCCCTCAATGAGATCAAAGCCGAGGGCTTTCGGGAGCGCCAGCTGCGATTGCAGCACCGCTGGCTGGGCGCGCCGCTGCAGACGCCCATCCAGGTGCTCGAGTGCGAGGAACTTCACCAGGCGGTGCTCCAGGCGGTGCACGGTCTGCCGACCAGGCGCCGGGAGGTCTTCGTTCTAGCACGCTTTCACGGCCTGACCTATCGGGAAATCGCCGAGACGCTCGACATCGCTCCGCAGACGGTGGCCAATCAGATGACGGCGGCGCTGGCGACCCTCCACGGGGCGCTGTCCCGGTTCATGGATATGCCCGTCGCATCACCCGCATAGCATACGGTTGCGGGGCTATCGCACCCGCGCTCACAGGAGGTCGGCCGATGGCGATGGCGTACTCCCGACGGCGGTTCACGCACCTGCTCGGTGCCGCGATGGGCGCCGCTGCCGTACCGGCACCGCTGATGTCCCCGCCCAAACGGTCCTCCAGCCAGCCGGATCGCTCGTCTGCCCGCCTGACGATCGACTGCCTTGCAGTCGACGATCCATCATTCGATCCCAAACGCGCCGTCTCTGCCGGTCTCTCGGCCGCCATCGTCGATCTCAGGTCATTCCCGCGTACCTTCGAGAACGCGGTGCAGGCGCTCGCCACCTGGAACGTCGCGTTCAACGCGCCCGGGTCCGGGTTCCAGCGGGTGCTGACCGCCGCCGATCTCGATACGGCGGTCAGCACCGGTCGCTTCGGCGTGATCCTGGCCAGTCAGGATGCGTCGATCCTCGGCGCGCCGGCCGATGCGTCCCGCAACCTCCGTCTGTTTCACGATCTCGGGCTCCGCGTCCTCCAACTGACGCACAGCGACCGGAATGCGGTGGCCGAAGCCTACCGGGAGGGAAGCGACGGAGGGCTGAGCCGTCTGGGACAGAACGTGGTGCGATGGATGAATGAGCTGAGGATGATCATCGATCTGTCCCACTGCAGCGACCGGACGACGGACGAGGCCATTGCGTTGTCCGAGCGGCCCTGCGCCTTCACGCACACGGGGTGCCGGTCACTCTACGACACGCTGCGGAACAAGTCGGATGCTCAGATTCGCGCTCTGGCGGCCAAGGGCGGCGTGATCGGCATCTTCAGCATGTCGCTCTGGCTGACCACCGCGCCGCGCACGTCGGTAGCGGATGTGGTCCGGCACATCGACCATGTGGTACAGTTGGTAGGCATCGATCATGTCGCCTTCTCGAGCGATGGACCATCGCTCGGTGTGGCCTCGCTCGAAGACGAACTTCGGGGAATGCGAGGCTGGGCGGAGCGGACGCCAGGGTTACCGGGCACCGAACGGGTACCCGACCACATCCGGGCAGCCGAGCTCAACGGCCCCGACCGCCTGGTCCGCGTGGCCGAGGCGTTGTCCGCCGCCGGATATGACGATGGGGCGGTGGGCAAAATCGTCGGAGGCAACATGCGCAGCCTGATCCGAAACGTCTGCGGATAGCCCCTCGCGCACGTGCGCCTGTGCTAGCGTGGTGGGGGTGGCCTGGGTCGCCGCCGGCCGAGCCGAGAAACGAGTGAATATCCGGAGCCGGTGGAGCTTCGGGGATGATCGAGACCGTATTCGACTGGAGGTGGGCCGTGAGTGCGACGACCGGTAGCACGATCGAACGGGATGTGAAGGGCCTCAAGATCTACGCGATGGTGATGACGATCGTGGTCGCAATCCTCCTGGGTCTGACCCTGATGAAGAAAGAGCCGCAGAGACTCCAGGTGCTGGACGTCGAGCGCATCAATGTCGTCGAGCGCGATGGCACGCTGCGCATGACGCTCTCCAACAGCGAGCGGTTGCCTGATCCGGTCCTGGGCGGTACGGCGTATCCCATTCGCTCCGGCGCGCGGGCTGCCGGGCTCATCTTCTTCAACGATGTCGGCGACGAAACCGGCGGACTGATCTTCTCGGGCGCTGACTCGGCCAACGGCTATCGTGCCGGCGGCAGCCTGACCTTCGATCAGCACAAGCAGGATCAGGTCGTCCAGATCTCGCACAGCGATGTGAACGGGCAGCGTGTCGCCGGTGTCCGCGTCTATGATCGCCCCACCGCGCCGCTGCAACCGTGGCTCGACAGTACGATCGCGATCCGGAAGCTGTCCGATACCGCCGAGCAGCGCGCCCGAATGCAGCAGATGCGCCAGCGCCAGGCGGAACTCGGCGAGGTGAGCGCGGTCCGGTTCTTTGCCGGGAAGGATGCCGACCGAGCGACGGTGGTTCGCCTGGCGGACCCGAAAGGCCGGCCCCGTCTCGTGCTGCGGGTGGACTCCACGGGAGCGCCGGTGATGGAGTTTCTCGACGCCGAGGGGAAGGTGGTCCGCCGGATTACGGAGCGATAGTCGGCCGATCCCGGGCTCCGCGGCGGGATGTGGGGGCGCCATTCCCTATGCCGCGTGGTTGCCTGGAGTCTGGTGTTTCGGAGTCGGGCGTCCTTGTTTTCGGCTATACTCGACAATTGGCTTCGGGCCGCCCGCGACGAATTTCTTCGATTGCCGGATGAAAGATCACCCGGCGCTAGCCGGGAACTCGCGGACGAACGGTTCGGTGGAACTCTGAGGGAGGGCCGAGGGATGACCCCGATGCAGACAGGTCTGGGAACGGAAGGCGTCGTCGCACGGATCGGCGGCGGGGTTCGTCGATGGGTAGCTGCTCTGGCGTTCGTCGGTGGAATGGTCGGGAGTGCCGATGGGCAGACGACTTCCGAGCCCGTGACGGTGATCAAGGCGGGCGCCGTCGTCGATCCCGTCGCGGGCCGCACGATCGATGCGCAAACCATTGTCGTCACCGGAGGAAAGATCACGGCGATCGGTGCCAACCTCCCGGTGCCCGCCGGTGCGACGGTCGTCGATCTCTCCAAGTACGTCGTGCTCCCTGGGCTCTTCGATGCCCATACCCATCTCACGGCAGCCTACGATCCCGCCTTTACGAACCTTCGGGACTATGCGCTCATCGTCTCGACGCCGGAGCGGGCGTTACAGGGAATTGCGCTTGCCTGGCAGATGATGGCAGCAGGTTTTACGACCGTACGCGATCTCGGGAATGCCGGCAACTTCGCCGACGCGGCGCTCGCGCTCTTCTTCAACCAGGGCGATCCCCTTCGACGCCGGGTGTACGGCGATGCGGTGGTCGACCGCATGGCCGTGGGCGGCCGGCCGATCGTCGGGCCCACCATCGTCTACGCGGGGAAAATCATTGCTCCGTTTGGGGCGCAGTTCCGGGTCAGCCCCGAGTTCCCGCGCATCGGTGAGCAGGACTACTTCTATGCCGATACCCGAGAAGAACTGCAGGCCGCCATCCGGCAGAACATTCACTACGGCGCGACCTGGATCAAGCTCATCGTGGACGATCAGCGTTACGCGTACGACGTCGACGATCTCCGGTTTGCTGTGCAGGAAGCGGCGCGTGGCGGCGCCAAGGTGACGACCCACGCCGTTACGGAAGCCGGGGCGCGGGCCTCGATCGAAGCCGGTGTCGCATCGATCGAGCATGGCTATATCATGAGCGATGAGACGCTCAGGATGGCTAAGGAGCGCGGCGTCGTGCTAGTGGGGACCGATCCCGCCGGTGTCTGGATGGAGAAGTCGGGGCGGTCGAGTCAGGATGACCGCACGATCGACCGGTTACGGCGGGCCCATCGGATCGGGGTTCGGATGGCGTTCGGGGCCGACATCGTCCGCGCGCCGACGGGCTGGTACGATCGGGGCGAGATCACCATGTCGGTGATCGACAGCTGGCACGCAGCCGGTATCCCTCCGGCGGATCTGATCCGCGCCATGACGACGAACGCTGCTGAGCTGCTGGGGATGGAGCAGGAGCGGGGTGTTCTTCGGCCGGAATTTGCGGCCGATATCATCGCCGTCACGGGCAACCCGCTCCAGGATGTCAATGTCCTGAAGCGGGTGGCGTTCGTGATGAAGGACGGCGTGATCTTCAAAGCTGTCGGAGACCGGCCGTCACGACGGTAGCCTAACGGCTCCGAGGTGCGTTGTGCTCGACCGTGGCGGCAAACCGGCGGACCAGCTCCGCCCAGGGGTACGGATGCCAGCTGTGTCCCTTCAGCGGACGTCCGTAGATGAACTCCGCGTCGCTCTTCGGGCCCTCCGCCCGTTTCAGGAAATCCTCGAACCGGTACATGGCGAGATTGAGGTAGAAGTCGTCCATGTCCGGGAGAAAGAAGCGCAGCTTGCCCGCCAGTTTGGGGCCGAGCGTGGCCCAGTTACGCTCGGCGTAGTCGCGCAGATCGTAGCCGTGCTCCTTCCAGTATGCGGCAACCGACTTGTCGATCACGCCGGTGAGCGGATCCCAGAGCGGTTTCGGGTAGCCATCCGGTCCGGTCGGTCCATAGACGGCCTCCCAGGCCTGGAATTGCCTGCCGGAGCGCCCCTTTGAGCCGAGCACGGCCTCGAAGCGGCTCATTTGGCGGACACTCCAGATCGGCTGCCCCTCGACGGTGCGGCGCATCCACCGCTCCGCCGTGATGAACTGTCCGACCGGGATGGTGAATGCGTTCTCGTCCCGATAGATGTCGATCAGCTGGTGGCGGGCGAAATCGATCGGATCGGGTTGGAAGATCCAGGCGCCCCCGAAGTAGTCGGGGTAGTGCAGTTGCAGAGCGAGCGTCTGCCAGCCGCTGGTCGACGCGCCCTCCAGATGCCGGGCATACGGCTCGGCGATGATCCGGAATTGCCGCTCGAGCTCGGGAATCACCTCTTCGACGACCGCGTCTCCGTACGGGCCGTTGTTGGCCGAGTTGATCGAGTAGGAGTCCGGGAAAAAGGGCGTCTGTTGTTCCAGGGTGATCACGATGACGCGCGGAAAGTCGTCGCGAATCCATGCCTTGTGAAAATCGAAGCCGGTTTCGGTACCGGTAATGGGGTTGATTTGCCCGATCCCCTGGCCGACCGAATCGGTGCGGAACTGAAAGGGGACGCCGTGCCCGAGTGTATAGATCGCCGGATATCGCCGATTCGGTTCCTCCGCATACCCTCTGGGTAAGAGGACGGCGGCGTGAATGTAGGTCGGCCGGCCCCAGAAGGCGGTGAGCTTCTTACTCTGGACGGTGATCCGTTTGACCCATTCCGTATCGGTCGGACGCGGAAGCTTTGGCAGTACGCGGTTGACTGCAATGCGGATCGGCCGGCTCCCGCCGTCGATGCGCACCTTCTGGACCTCGCTTATCAGATTGCCCGCCGCGCTATGGAACGATTCGATCCGGCCGTCGTTCATCGGGAGCCACAGGGTGTGGCCGTCTGCGCGATGGACTTCCGAATACACCATGACTACCGCCTGCACCCAGTAGTCGCCGGCTGGTAGCTCCGCCAGGCTCATCGGGTATCCGATGGCTTTGTTGTCGACGGTAATCGTCGTGCCCGGCCTGGCGCCTTCGAGATCGACGCCGAAGATGGCGGGGCCGCCCGGGGCGACCTGGAACCGCGGCTCGACCTGGTCATTCTTGGAAACGGCCACGATGAGCCGGCCGGTCAGCGGGCCGGCATGAGCGGTTGGGGCGATGGTCACTTCGAAGCGTGGAGCAGCCTGACCGACAGCAGTCGTTAGTGCAAGGGCGATCAGGATGATGGCCAGCGAGCGGAGCAAGAACGGCAACGTTTGCCTCGGACGGGAAGGGATCGTCAGAAGGTAGCGCGTGCTCCACGCGTGCGAAAGGTCCGGTCAATTGTATGTATATGTCCGATCAAACTGACGATCAGAGGTGCTCGAGGCGATCCAGGTCAGCCTGGGTGTCGACGTCGGGGTTGGACCCGTCCACCTCGACCTCGCGCCAGGCCAGGCCGTGGGCGCGGACGATCGGATCGAGGCCGCGGTCGCCCTCGGTTTCGGTGATCAGGTGCCAGTGGGCGCGACCGACCTGGACCGGATGGCCGGGATGGTCCGGGTCGTCGCGGTAGCGGGCGCGCACCAGGCGGGTACCGCCTTCGCCGCTGGCGGCCACCACGGCGGCGATGGTCTCGAGCCGGAGCAGGGGTTGATCGCCCAGGCAGATCAGCGCCGAGCGAACGTCCCGGGGCGTGGTCGTCGCGGCCAGGGTGACGATGCCGGCCTTGAGACTCTCCGAAATACCCTGTCCGGCGCGGCTGGCTTGCACCGCATCGAAGCCGGCGCTGGTGGCCAGGTCGCGGAGGACGTCGCCGCCAGGTCCGTAGACGAGCACGCCGCCGGTGATGATCCGGTCTTTGACGGCGCGGGCCAGGGTGGTGAGCACGTGCCCGACCAGCGGCCGTCCCCGCCACGGTGTGAGCAGTTTGGCGCCGCCGGAACCGAAACGGGTCCCGGCCCCGGCGGCGAGGATGATGGCGTGGGTGGTCAGCCGCTTCGCTCCCAGGCAGTGCGAAGTGTGCGGCGGGCCGCGACCTTCGCAAGGTGCGCGCGATGGTCCGCGCTCAGAAAAAAACGGTCGGTGCTGACTAGTCTACGCGGGGGCGATACTGCCAGCAAGGAATGCCGCGGAATCGTCTCTTCGCCCGGTGGTACCGGGGAATTGGGATCCGTTTGATCGATTATGGGGACGGGATCGGGGTCGGCCGGAGCGGCAGGGGGCATCCTGTTGCGGCGTATTGGGATAGACATATTCGCCCGGAGCGAGAATCGGCCGTCACGACCGGGTTATCCCTAGTTGACGGGGCTCCGGGGTCCCGGTTAACCTGCGTGCTCCTTGGGGTGTAGCTCAACTGGCAGAGCGTCCGGCTGTTAACCGGAAGGTTGCAGGTTCGAAACCTGCCGCCCCAGCTTCCTCGACTTTCAGGATCTACCCGTTCCACTCCAACGCCCCGTATTGCGGGGGGCGGGTATTCTCCCCACATTTTGTGATGTAGCTCAGCTAGTAGAGCGCCGGGTCCGTCAGCTGGAAAGTTGATCCCAGTTGGTTCGTACCGTTGTCATTCCAAGTACCCCGCCGGTCGAGCGCGTCTTAGGCAAACGTCTCAAGTAAACGAAGGATAGGCCCCTATGGTCCGGCACTGGCGGAGCGTACTCGTACTGCTGTCTGTTGTGGCGTGCGGTGGGGAAGGGCCTACCCCGCCGCCACCGCCGGTTCCTCCGCCACCACCCCCTCCCGCTCCCACGCAGTTGGTGATTGTGGTCGGACCCGGAACCACTCTGGCCGGAGAGCCGATCACGCCGCCGGTCGAGGTCGAACTCCGGGATGCGGCCGGGGCTCCAGTGACCACGGCGACCGGGACCGTCGCCATCAGCCTTGGCGCCAATCCCGGTGGGGCCGCGTTGACCGGCGCAATGACGGCCGCCGCGGTAGCGGGCAAGGCCACCTTCCCGAATCTCCGGCTCGATCAGCGCGGCGCCGGCTACACCCTCGTCGCGTCCGCCACATCCTTGACGAGTGCCACCAGCGCGCCGTTTCGGGTGGTCGCTCCGATGACCCTCGACGCCATCAGCCCGGGCGGGGAGTTTACCTGCGGGATCGACAGGGGAGGCGTTGTCCAATGCTGGGGGAATAATCGCTCGGGCGAACTTGGCGATGGGACGACGACGGCGAGGCCCTTGCCGAGCCCGATTGCGATCCCGGATCCGCAGCCACAATTCGTCAGCCTGAGCGCGGGTGGCAACCACGTTTGCGCGGTCACCACCAGCGGCACCGCCTATTGCTGGGGGGCTAACGTGGGCGGGACGCTGGGCGATGGAACGGAGGTGGACGCCCGCCTCGCACCGGTTCCCGTATCAGGCGGTCTTACCTTCGCCCGGCTGAGCGCGGGTTCGACTCACACCTGCGGCTTGACCACCTTTCCGAGCGAACTGTATTGCTGGGGCAACAACAATGCGGGGCAGTTGGGCGACGGAACCCAAAGCGCTCGAACGGTCCCTGTTCGTGTTGCCGGCGCATTGAGCTTCGTCTCGGCCAGCGTCGGAGGCAATCACACCTGCGGAGTGACGACTGACGGCACCGCCTATTGTTGGGGCGCGAACCATCGCGGCCAACTCGGCATCGGCAGCACCAGTGACCTGGCTACTCCGCCCACGGCGGTTGCCGGAGACATCGAGTTCACGGCAGTCAGTACCGGGAGCGTCCATAGTTGTGGTGTTACTGGAAACGGCGAAGCGTATTGCTGGGGAAATAACTTCTATGGCCAGCTCGGCGACGGAACGGAAACCAACCGAACCGTTCCGACTCGCGTGGGGGGCGGTGTGCTCTTTGCCGGGATCAGCGCCGGTGCGGAGCACACCTGTGGCCTGGCGACCGATCAGATGGTCTACTGCTGGGGGAAGAATTTCGAGGGGCAACTCGGCCTTGGCGGCGCGACCGGCAATAGCAATCTGCCGCAACGTGTCGTGGGCGTGGCGGATGCTTGGCAGGTTGGAGCGGGATTACAGCACGGCTGTGTGTTGAGGTTCACCGAGCCGCTGACTTCCTGCTGGGGCGCCAACACCTCTGGCCAACTCGGCGACGGCTCGACCGTCAACAGCGCTACGCCGAGGCCTGTGGTGTACTGAGTCTTTTTAGGGCCGTGGAGTCTTGCCAGCCATGGCCGCCGGATGGCTGAACCGTTCCGCGAGCGATCGCCCGCTGAGCGCGACAGACGCGCGTACCGTCGCGTCGTGCAGGTCGACGCCGATCTCCTCGAACAGGTCGCCGTACGCCTGCGCGAGGATCGGCAGGAACTCCTGAAGCTTCGCCGCCTGGGCTCGGCCGGCGCGGCTCAGGCTCACGATCCGGGTGCGCCGATCCTCGGCGCCGGAGACGCTGGTCGCGAATCCTTGTCTCACCAGCCAGTTGACGCGTTGCGAGGCGAGCTGGTGGGAGAGCTCCAGTTGCTGGGCAAGGTCCGAAATCGACTGCGGTCCGCCGTGGTAAAGGCTCTGGACGATGCTCGTGGTGTAGCCCGGCAGCTCGATGCCGTAGGCCGCCAGGCTCGCGTCCATTTGGTCATAGAGCGTCGTGGCGAGTTGGCCGACCCGCATCGCGAAAGCCGAAGTGGTTGCGAAGAAGGGGATCTCATTCATCTGGCGGCTCGACTCCGTTTGGGATGCTGTATTCCGCGGGTAGTACCTGCGACCGACTCTCATCCACCAGCGAACATATCACCGAGGGACGGTCATTTGCGCTTTTGTTTCCCACAATGTACAATCAATTGCGCAATTAAGCGATGTTCCTGTCGGCTTGGAGGGAGTGCCAGTCATGTGCCGGTCGTTCGCCCTTTCCGGAGTGTTGTTTTCGCTGTTTGCGGGTGTCGCGGCTGCCCAGGCCCCAGCTCCGCCCGCCCCAGCGGCGCTCGAGGCCCTCGATTCCGTCGTCGCCTCCTATGTGGCGCAGGGGTTCGCGGTCGGCGGTGAGCTGCTGGTGCTCTACGACGGCAAGGTGCTGCTGCACCAGTCGCATGGTCTGGCCGACCGCGAGTCGAAGCGACCCTGGACTGTCGGCACCATCTCCAACATCCGGTCGATGACCAAGCCGCTTACCGGTGCGGCCGCGCAGCTTCTGATCGATCGCGGCAAGCTCTCGCTCGATGATCCCGTCAGCAAGTACCTGCCCAGCTTCGACAACGACCGCTCCCGCGCGATCACCGTCCGGCAGGTGCTGACGCACCGGGCTGGCCTGCCGCTCACCATCGTCCTCGAACGCCTCGACCAGTTTCCGAACCTCCTGGCCCAGGTGAACGCGATTGGTGAGCAGGGACCGGCTCACGCCCCCGACAGCAAGTTCTGGTACAGCGATGCGGGGACCGATGTGGCGGCAGCGCTGGTCCAGGTCGCGAGCGGGCGGCCCTTCGCCGAGTTCGTGCGCAGCGAGTTGCTCGAGCCGCTGGGCATGACGGACACGTTCTTCGGCACCGATGCCGGCGATCCTCGCTGGGGGCGGATCGCGAGCCCCTATATCGCGTCCGGGGGGTCGTGGATCCGCTTCTGGAATCCCGCGGATGGCAAGGCGCTCTATCCCTTCGCCTGGGGATCGCAGACGCTCTACTCGACCCCGCGGGACTATGCGAAGTTTCTCCAGCTCTGGGTGGACAGTGGGCGGGTAGGGAATCGCCAGCTCCTGTCCAAGGAAGCCGTTCTGCGGCAGACGACGCCGGCATCGCCGATGTCGATGCTGGGCAATGATGCGCGAGTGCCGACCTCGTTCCGCGGGCTCGAGGTCTGGTACGGGCAGATGGCCGTGCTGCACGTCGAGCAGGGCCATCCCGATCGGGTTCGCATTCTGGGGCACAGCGGGTCGGATGGCACCAATGCGTGGGCCTGGCCCGATCGCAACCTGATGGTGTTCTACTTCACGCAGTCACGCGGCGGCACCACGCCGCTTCGATTCGAGGAGGCGCTCGAGCGTTTTCTGATCAATCCCGGCGCCGCTGCCGAGCCGGTGCCGGTGGCGTACCAGGGGTACGTCGGTCGCTACGTGGCCAACTTCGGGCCGTTCCAGAAGGAAGTCTTCGAAGTCCTCTGGCGCAACGGCAAGCTGGTGCTCGACGTGCCGAGCCGGCTCCCATTCGACCTGGTCTGGCTCGAAGACGCGAAGCGCTGGGGGGCCGAGATTGCCCGCCAGGGGCTGCAGGTGGCCTTCGAGCCCAGCGAAGGCGCGCCTGCCGGCAAGCTCGTGTTTTATCAGGGCGACAAGGCGTACGACGTGCCGCGGGTCGGTTCGCCGCTGGCGGATTCGCTCGCTGCGGATCGCGTGGCGTCCTCGGCCGAGCTGGCCGACGCGGCGGGCCGGTACCAGGTGACCGGCTCGGAAAATGACGTCGAGGTGATCGTGCAGGACGGCGTGCTCGGGATTCGCGCGCCGAACGGCGGAGTCGCCCCGCTACGCTCCTCTCGGCAGGCGGATCACTGGCATGTCCGGGATTCGCCGAACGTCGCCATCATCTTCAACCGGGATGCGTCCGGCAAAGTCGTCTCGATGACGCGTCACGCGCAGTCGCCGGTGACGTGGCCCAAGCGAGGTGCCGTCAGCGGTCGGTAGACTGGCTGGGACGGGAGCGGCGGATCGATTCGAGTTCCCGTTTGAGTGGCTCCCACCAGATTCGGAACGCGCCGATCCGTTCATCCACGTGCTGGCAGCGCGTTCCGCCGCGCTGGCCGAAAGTCGGTGAACGCTCAGGGATGTCGCGCTCCCCCCCCCCTGGTTCTCCCATCGAAAACTTGCCAGCGCCCCTCGATCCACGTTGGTTGTACGTACCGAGCTTCGATTGGGCCACCATGTCCGTTGCCTCCCCCCACGCCCCCCTCCACGCCGACGTCCGCCTCCTCGGCGAGCTGCTCGGCGCCACGCTGCGCGAGCAGGAGGGCGACGCGCTGTTCGAGACGGTCGAACGCGTGCGCGTCCTGGCCAAGGATGCCCGCGGCGGCAGGGTGGCGCGTGAGGAGCTGACTCGCACTCTGCAGGCGCTCTCGACGCCGCAGTCGCTGACAGTGGCCCGCGCCTTTGCCCATTTCCTCGGCCTGGCCAACATTGCCGAACAGCACCACCGCATCCGCCGCCGCCGCGACTATCTGCGCACCCCCGACCAGCCGCCGCAACGAGGCTCCCTGACCGAGAGTTTTCGGCGACTGCTCGGCGCCGGGGTGACCCCCGAGGAACTCCACGCGGCGGTGGGCTCGCTGCACGTGGAGCTCGTCATCACGGCGCATCCGACCGAAGTGGTCCGTCGTACCGTCAGGCGCACTCAGCGGCGGATCGCTGAGCTTCTGGGCGAGCGCGATCGCACCGATCTGACGCCTGGTGAACGCGAGGAGCTGACCCGTGCGCTCGCGGCCGAAGTGACCAGCCTCTGGCTGACAAACGAGGTCCGGCGTCAGGCACCGACGCCGTTCGACGAGGTGAAGTGGGGGCTGGTGTCGTTCGAAGGCACCCTGTGGGACGCGGTACCGCGCTCGCTGCGCGAAATCGACCGCGCGCTGCAGATGGCCACCGGTCATGGACTGCCGCTGAGCGCGGCCCCCCTTCGGTTCGGCAGCTGGATCGGCGGCGACCGAGACGGCAATCCGAATGTCACTCCGCTGGTAACAGCGCAGGCCGTGATGCTGGCGCGTTGGATGGCCGTCGACCTGTACCGCCAGGAAATCAAATCCCTGCGCAGCGAGCTGTCGATGGGCCGGGCCAATGGTGAGCTGCGGGGCAGGGTGGGCAGCGCGCCGGAGCCGTATCGCGCGCTGCTCAAGCCCGTGGTTGCCCGCCTCCTTGTCATGCGCGACCGAATGACCGCCCTGCTGGAGTCGGGGTCGCCCTATACACCCCACCCCGACGACTACGCCGACGCGGCGGAGCTGGCCGAACCGCTCCAGCTCTGCTACCGCTCGTTGCATGAAACCGGCGCGGCGCGCGTGGCCGACGGGCGCCTGCTCGACATCCTGCGCCGGATTCCGAGCTTCGGGATCTCGCTCGCTCCGCTCGATCTGCGGCAGGAGGCGGGCCGCCATACCGAGGCGCTCGATGCGATCACGACGGCTGCCGGGCTCGGCTCCTACCGCGCCTGGGACGAGAGGGCGCGTCAAGAGTTCCTGCAGGGGGAACTGAGCGGAGCGACCGGGGTCATTGCCGAAGCTTTCGCAACAGGCGCACGGTTCAGCGATGATGTCGACGATGCGCTCGACACCTTCCGTACCGCCGCGACCCTTCCGCGCGATGCCCTCGGTGCGTATGTGATCTCGATGGCGGCAAGGCCCTCCGATATGCTCGCCGTGTGCGCGCTGCAGGAGGGGGCGGGGCTCGCGCCGCCGCTTCGGGTGGTGCCGCTCTTCGAGACCGTCGACGACCTGCAGCATGCGGCGGCGATCGTGGAGGCGCTGTTGCTGCTGCCGTGGTATCGAGAGCGGGTAGGCGGTGCCATGGAGGTCATGATCGGCTACTCCGATTCCGCCAAGGACGGCGGCCGGCTCGCCGCCGCGTGGGAACTCTACGCTGCGCAGGAACGTCTGGTCGCCGTGGCGCGGAAGCAGGGTGTGCGGCTGACCCTGTTTCACGGTCGTGGCGGATCGGTCGGTCGGGGCGGTGGCCCTACGCACCTGGCCATTCAGTCGCAACCGCCGGGCTCCATCGACGGCACCATCCGCGTCACCGAGCAGGGCGAAATGGTGGACGCCAAGTTCGGCTTGCCGGCAATCGCCGACCGTACCTTGGAAGTGTATACGACGGCCACGCTGGAGGCCTCGCTGCTGGAGCCGCTGGCGGTGCCGGAGGCGTGGCGGGTACGGATGCAGGCGCTGGCCGATGCCTCCCGGGCGCATTTCCGCAGCATCGTCTATGACAGGCCGGAGTTCATCGAGTACTTCCGGACGGCTACGCCCGAACTGGAGCTGGGCCAGCTGCGAACCGGCAGCCGCCCGGCGCGCCGGCGTTCAGTGGGCGGCGTGGAGTCGCTGCGCGCGATTCCCTGGGTCTTTGCCTGGACCCAGACGCGCTTGCTGCTCGCGTCGTGGCTCGGCGTAGGCGCCGCGCTCGACCAGGCGCTCGGGGCCGGACACGCCACGGAACTCAGGGCGATGTACCAGGGCTGGCCGTTCTTTCGTTCCACGCTGGACCTGATCGAGATGGTGGTGGCCAAGGCTTCGCCGGACATCGCGGCGGTCTACGACGAGGTGCTGGTACCGCCACACCTGCAACCGATCGGGGTGGAGTTGCGGGAAGATCTGGCGCGCACCGAGCGGGTGTTGCTGCAGGTGACGGGTCACGAGCATTTGTTGGAGGAGAATCCGGTGTTGCGGCGGTCGATCGACGTGCGGAATCCCTACGTCGATCCCATCAACCTCGTGCAGGCCGAAGTGCTGAGCCGGCTGCGCGAGCCGGGGGCCGATCCGGGGTTGTTCGAGGCCTTCCTCAGCACGGTGAATGGTGTGGCGGCGGGAATGCGGAATACCGGGTAAAGGAGGCAGCGGAACGTCGAGGTGCTGCCCTTTGTCGACGCCGGTGCGCAGCCGCGCTGAAGTGGCGACGGGTCCAAGCCGGCGGCAGGCGGTCCCGGCCGGTGAAAGGCACGGCCATTGTCCGTTCGGTATAGGTGCACATGTCGTTTAGGCTAGCAGGCCGTGGTCAACGGAACGTCAAACGCCTCTGCTCGGACGAGCTCTGGAAGATGGTCAGTCTCGCGGTCGCCGGGCGTCGGTCTATTGGGGCGGCACGACGCCCCATCCCGTGACGGCGGCGCCGACCTTGTTCTGATACGTCACCCATACTGTGTCCCCAGGCGCAATGCGCAGCATGAAGTCACCTGGCTGTCCGCTGGAAGTCGTTTGAATGTCAACAAATGAGCTATACGGAGGTTGCTTCCCAGGGAACGAAACGTCTCCACGCCTTTCGTATCGGATCTCAGCTACCTCCTTCCAGGAGGCCAGGATCCGATGTGCCTCACGACGGTCGATATCGAAACGGAGTACGTGGACACTGAATGTTGTCCCTCCTTGAAAGGTGCCTGTGACCTGCCCGACGCTCGCGATGCGATCCTTCACGGAGTCAAGCGTGTAGCCAGGTTTTAGGGTGACAAGGAACTGCTCTGCGGGACCCCACACTTCTTCGTGGTCACCGTTAGATGTCTCGAACCGCGCCTTCGTCAGTTCGTCTGGTCCGAGGGGAGGCTCGTCAATATGGTACCAAAGCTCAGCAAAGAGGTGCCTGTGCTCGGATACCCGAGCGAAGTCGAGCGTAATGTAGTCGACCCGTGGGGTCACAATGACAGTAGGTGGGTAGTCGGGCTCGGATGCGCAACCGCCGATGAGTCCCACTAGTCCAGCCACGCCCAGGTACACTACGCTCGATGCTCGCATTTTAGGCCTCCAGCTACGCTCGAATCAGCAGAAGCCGAATCCGCCGACCATTTGGCTTGCGATGGTTGACCGACCAGCCGAGGTGATGTGCACCCGTAGCGCTCCCAAGAGTAGTTGGGCGTACCGACGCCATTTGTAACGTTCGCCGTCCAGGAGTCGAGTCCTCCGGTCGTATAGGTCGCTCAGTCTGTTGCTACCCAGCTGACTAACGTTCGACCGTCAAAGTAGTTGAGCACAGCAGCCTTCTCGAAGTACACCTGATAGAATCCGTCCGACTTCAGCACGAGCGGTTCGTCCTCGAAATCGCTTTCGTAACGCCCCGGAGGTGCGAGGGTCAGGTACGCCCCCGACCGTGCATACGGGTTTGCCGCGGGGACTGGAACGGTGTCGAACGGAAGTGCGTGCAAGGTGAAGAAGAGCCATCCGTCCGCATCCGAAACAAGCGCAATTTGCAGTGTGCGGCTGCGATCATACCCGTCGGCAACCACATCGAGGACATTGTCGCCATTGAAGTCGCCGATGACCACTGAGAGCGCGCTCCGCGGCTTCGGGACGGCCCACCCGCGCACATCTGGTGTGTAGTGCGCGAGCGACCAAGGTACAAATCCAGGCGCGGAGTCCGCGAGCAGGCGCGCCATTGGCGGCGGAAGCTCCAGCCGCACCGTGACGCTATCGTCGAACCGGATTTCGGGCACGAGGGGCGGAGAGGAGGCACCAACTGCGGCGGGCACGCCTTCCGGCGGCGCGTCGCGAGGAGTGTCCCCCGGAGCGCAGGCGCCAAGCCCGCTCGAGATCGTTGCGACAAGGGCCAGGTATCGCATTGAAGCCTCCACTGTCTATTTGAGCACGATGCCCGGGTACCAGCCGCTCCGCGCCAGAAACGCTTTCGGATCCGACATCTCCAGGATCTCTCGCACGGCGCGGACCTTGTCGGACGCATGCTGGTAGTAGGCTTTGGCAATCCGGTAGCCTGCCCAGTAACCGAGGTCGCCGGGGGTGGCGGGGGTGGCATTGTAGGCCCAGTCCGAAAGATCGGTCTTGTCGAGATCGGCGGCAAAGCGCGTTTCGATCTCCAACTCGCGCCCGACAGCCGCGGCGGCATTCCGGGAATAGGCAACCTCGCCGGCGATGAGCTCACCGACGAACTCGGCGATGCCTTCGCGCAGCGACACCTCGAGCACCGTCGGCGTTTCCTTCTCGCGCAGCTCGCGAGCGCCCACCTGCTGGACGTGGACGTACTCGTGCGCGAGCACGGTGACGATCCGGTCTTCGACGTCGGCGTTGAGCCATTCAGTCGCGCACAGCGCCTCGAGTCCAACCTGGATGCCGGTAGCTGGCGCACCTATCGCTACCGGCTTGCCGCGACCGATCGCGATGGTCACGGGTGGGAAGCGCGCAGCCGGATACAGGCGTCCCAAGTTGCGCAGCGCCGCCTCCAGGCGCTTCTGGGCCGCGGGCAGGACGTCCAGGCAACGCTTGGCATCGGAATACAGGGAAGGATTGGCCTTCAAGGTTGCGGCGATCCGTTCGCCGGAGATGTCGCGCAGGCGGGCGAACAGATGCAGCCCGTCCGAGCCCCGGTCTAGGTACTCGTGCTGGAGCTGTTCGGCCGACGGTTTCCCGCCGGCGCGGTCATAGACCCGATAGAACAGATCCACATCTCCGGTCTGGACCACTGCCTCGGCCACCGCGGCAGCGTCCTGCGCCCGCGCGGGCGGCACCGCAGATGCAAAGGTGCAGAGGAGTGCGACGCCAGCTC
Source organism: Gemmatimonadales bacterium (assembly GCA_037189525.1). GTDB lineage: Bacteria > Gemmatimonadota > Gemmatimonadetes > Gemmatimonadales > GWC2-71-9 > SHZU01. The sequence goes on along the minus strand of JBBCJC010000001.1, from coordinate 525,974 downwards.
TCATCGGATTCATTTTCGGCTCTCATGGTATCCGTTCTCCACTCAACCATGGGGCAGCACCCCGTGATCCGCAACTCGATTCTGCGGAACCGGGTGTGGGGGCGGGGGTACGGAATCCCGGATAGGGGCACGGCCCGCCGCGGCTGAGGTGAATTCAGCGATGAGGCAGTACATTCAACGCCGACAGCCACCACCCGACGTGTGAGTGCCGCCCTCCTCCCGCGGCACCGACTCACCCGAACCCTACAGGCAGAGCCGATGCATACTCCAAGAGTTCCCAACCGGCGAGAATTCGTACGCGCCTCGGTTGCCGCCGCAGGGGCAATGTCGCTCTTGCCTGCACTGTCGTCCTGCGCCGGCAAAGACTCCGCAAAACCGCTCAAGGTCCTCATCCTCGGCGGCACCGGATTCCTCGGCCCGCACATGGTGCGCTCTGCCCTCGATCGGGGGCACGAGGTGACGATCTTCAACCGTGGCAAGACCAATCCGCAACTCTTTCCAGAGGTCGAGAAGCTCGAGGGCGATCGTGACGGCAACCTCAAAGCGCTGGAAGGCCACCGCTGGGACGTGGTCCTCGACAATTCAGGCTATGTGCCGCGGCACGTGCGGGACTCCGCCCAACTCCTCAAGGATGCAGCGGACCACTACCTGTTCACGTCGACGGCCGGTCTCTACAAAGCCATGTTCGAGAACGCCTGGCCCGAGGGCTTCATCGACGAAGATGCGCAGGTAGCTGAACTCCCGGAGCCGGGCTCGGAGGAAGTGGGCCGGTATTACGGGCAGCTCAAGGGGGCCTGCGAGGAGGAAGTTCGGGCCGCATTCCCTGGCCGCTACACCATCACCCGACCGGGGCTGATCGTAGGCCCTGGTGACGGCACTGACCGTTTCACCTACTACCCGGCCCGGATCGACCGCGGCGGGGAGATGATGGCCTTTGGCAGCGCGGGCGATCCGGTCCAGTACGTCGACGCGCGCGATCTCGCCGATTTCAGTCTCCACTGCGTGGAACAGCGGCTGACCAATACCTTCCATGCCATCGGGCCCAAAGACGGCATGACAATGGGCCAGATGCTCGAGGGCATCGCCGCCGCGATCGGTGCGCAGCCAGAGCTGACCTGGGTACCCGGGCCGTTCCTGGCGGAATCAGGCGTCCCGCCGGTCAGCCTGATGCCATGGGTCGATCAAGAAGGCCCCTACCACGGCCTCGCCCGCCTCTCACCGGTACGCTGTTTCGCCAATGGCATGGCATTCCGGCCATTTGCCGACACTGTCCGTGACACCCTGGCGTGGTGGAAGGAACAACCGGAGGAGCGTCGGAGCGCCATGCGTGGCGGCCTCAGGGGCGCCGGCCTGACTGGTCCAGCGTCGATGGATCAGCAAATGAAACGTGAGGCCGAGATTTTGGCCGCCTGGAAAGCACGACCGGCCGGGTAGCGGCAAAGCGGGGAGGGCGGGGCAGCCAAGAACTCGAGAGCCCTTCCCGAAGCGGATGGCCGGACCTGGACGGGCCGGTGAGCCCTCGCTTCGTGGTTCTCCGCGTCAAAGGAAACCCCTTTCCGATGAGCCCCCCAATGACGGCGACCCGTGCCAGGAGGCGACGCCGACGCCGGTGGTGATCTCACCGTTCGCGACCATCGCGGGCCGGCTCAAACAGGTGTCCGCCCACGTGCTCGACGCCATCCGCGCCGATTTCAAGGGGTGAGGCTATTCGACCCATACCACGCGGTGGTCGCTATGGACGGAGTAGATCGCGAGTGCCTCCTGTGTGTCGCCAGCGTCTCGCCTCTCTGATGAGGTTTCGGCGGAGCTCCCCGCAGCTGTTTAGACGTTGGCGCTGCTTGGCAAGAGCGGCGCCGGCGCCGCAATCGCATCATCGTCGTGGTTACAGGACGATTGGAGGAGGATCGAGCCACTCAGATGGCTATCAGAACGGGGTCAACAGGCTGCATCGGGCGAGGGTGGCGAAAAGGGGGTTGTCGTCGTATCGTCAATGGTAGCAATTACTTAAGCGACAGCTTTTCGGCGTCCATGCGAGTCCGATGAACTCGAACCGCCGCACTCTACATTGGGGTTCAATTGCCCAAACGGAAACCCGCGGCACCAAAACTTGGTAGCGTCATGCGTCAGGTTCCATGGTCAAGGGGCTCGACCACAGCAACCGACATTAGCCTACATCAACTCGCACCATACATCGGCCGGATGAAAACGTCGATGGCGCGTGAGTTAATCAGTTCGCAAACGGCAAGGGGAGACTTGATTGTTGATCCCTTTTGTGGGTGTGGTGTCGTTGCTCTTGAAGCCGCAGCATTGCAGCGTCGAGTCGTGGTCGGTGACTGGAATCCGTACGCGGTTCTACTTACTCGCGCCAAACTGTTTCCCCCTCGATCTATAGCAGCGGCTCAGAAGCGTCTCCATCATGCATGGACAGTTGCCCAAAATCGGTTTGCCCACCAGGACCTTAGAACGGTCCCTCCTTGGGTTCGAAGATTCTTCCATCCGGAAACGCTTCGATCTGCACTAGCGTTTCGCGATGCCTGTGTGAGACTAGGTGACGAGTTTCTACTGGCGAGCCTCCTAGGGATACTACATCACCAGCGGCCCGGGTTCTTGTCATATCCAAGTAGTCACTTGGTGCCCTACCTCCGCGAGCGGAAATTCCCGCGAGGAGAATACCCAGACCTGTACGAGCCCCGCGATGTGCTCCCAAGGTTGGAAGCGAAAATTCTCCGAACATTTCGGCGGCAACCCTCGCCGTACTTAGAGCCTCGTCGTGTGGTTACGGGCGATGCGCGCGAGTTTCCGCGAGTTCGCGGGATTCGCGCGGTGATTACGAGCCCGCCTTATATGAATGAGTTGGACTACGTCCGAGACAATCGTCTTCGGCTTTGGTTTATCAATAAGACGCTGCCAAAGGGTTTGGAACTCAGTGGCCATGGTCGAGCCGAGGCGTTTCGCCTCCTCCTCAGGGCTGTATGCGATAGGTTTGCTGGGAACATCCTACCAGGTGGTTGTTTCGTGCTCGTGGTGGGAGACGTGACACGTAGGGTATCACAGCCCGTGCGTACGGCAGAGCTGGTTCAAGAAGTATTCGCAAATGCTCCGCGTTTGAGGGACTATCGCCTGACGTCCTCTTACGAGGACAGTATTCCTGATATTCGGCGCTCCCGACGCGAGTGCCGTGGAACAAAGCACGAAACTGTGCTGATTTACCACAAGCGATAGCTGCGTATGTCTCGGCCTCCTGACGACTGGTGCCGTAACTTGAGCGGCCAAAGTGTGGGAAATTTGGTGCTGCACGAATTCATCGGTGCAGGTAAGATTGGTTACGTCTACCGAGCTTCCCTTGAGAAATTTCCAGACGCTATTCGAGCTGTAAAATTAACCTTCAGTCTAAAGAGTGGGTGGGAAGCCGAGCTTAGGAAAGTCACCAGCTTAGATCGCGTTGACGGCGTTGTACACTTCCATGACCTTGGGCCAGCAAGTATATCCCTTGGGGGTAGCACTCACCTATGCCAATATACGGTCTGGGATTTCGTTCCGCCCGGGGAAAATCTCGCACAGTACCTCCAAAGGGTCCGTACCGTAGACGCCGGATTCCTGCTCGCTGTTGTTGAGCGGATCCTGCGAGTGCTGCACGCTTGTGAGGTGAAGGGGGTGCCGCGTCATGGCGATTTGCACTCGGGAAATATTCTCATTGGTACTCCAACTGAGGCACTGCTTGACGATACCTTACGGCCGCGTGCGGAGATTTATGTCTCCGATTTCGGGTACGGTGTTACGGGCGGTGCTGTTGAGCTCAAAGACGACTACCATGGTCTCGCGCGAATAATCGACGGTATCATCGCTCGCGTGAATCATGCGGTCGCGACGCCCACACATCGTCACATCCTCCGTTCGATGCAGCGAGACCTTGGCAAGCTTCTGCGGGATGGAACCGGCCCTGAGCGACGAAAGCCACTTGACTTGCTCAGGCATCTGGCGGATATCAAGCGTTCGGCGCAAGCTACGAATGGGCATGCAAATCGAAATCTTGGTCCAGATGCAATTGAGGGTGTTCAGACAGGGGACGAGAAACCAACCGTAGGCCAGTTCCAAGTAAGCGAAATGATAGGGGAACGGTGGGATTGGTGGCGACGGCTGTTTGTTCCAACAGTGCCAGCTCGGTCAAAGATTCTTGCGCTTGACATACCAACCGTTGTCACTGGTCCGCGTGGATGCGGAAAGACGATGCTGTTCAGGCGGCTGAGTGAACGCCTGATAGTAGAATGCGGACAGGTCGCCGACCTTCCGGACCGATTCGTTGCTTTGTATGTGAATGCGAACGATTTTGCGGACGCATTCGCTAATTATCCAGAGGTTCCAAGCGTCGAAGATCAGGCCAGGTTAACCTGCTATGCGAACCTTTGTGTCCTCGGCGATTTGCTCACAGTTCAGTCCGCGCGTGCTGGCCGCTTTAGGGACCCGCCGCCAGAAGCCCTTTTAGACCTTGTCCATCGATGGCTTGTCCCGCAGACGTTCCAAGCACTTGTTGTCGGTGAGGATCGGCTTGAGCGATATCGTGCTGTTCTCGAAGAGATCAAGTGGAGCTTTCCGGACGCCGAAGGACCCTTGTTTCCCGGCTTGAGTGAAATGTCGCAGCACCGCTGGCTCCCCCGTTTTGTCCAGCAGGTACGAGGCTGCTGCCCGTGGATGAACGATAGATCCGCGTTGTTGTTCGTTGACGATTTTTCTACTCCGAGAATACCACTCTCGATGCAACGCGTCCTGAATCGCCTCTTTTTGCAGCGATCGCCTGATTTTCTTGCAAAGGTGGCCACTGAAGCGTGGAGTACCTTCGTGCCGGAGGACTCCAGCGGAAAGCAGCTACAGGACGGTGATGATTACCAGCTTGTCGACATGGGAGAAGAGTCCCTATTTCTTGCTGACACTGATCGACTTGCTTTCCTTCGAGAGGTACTTTCTCGGCGTCTTCGCATAGATCCACGTGTTCGGAATAGCGAGGTAGATCTTCGAAGCTTGCTTGGTGATCTCGGCATCACCAAGACAGAGTTTGCTCGTCGGCTCCGCCTTTCTCACCAAGGGGTACCGTCATCAGAGCCTCCCCCGGTATCGGCGAAGTCGCAGCGACGGGGCCGGTCGCGAGGTCGCGTACTTTACCACGGCGAGGACGTGTTCGCGAATCTTTGGTCGGGCGACACGCGAACAATGATCCAGTTGATCACCGACGTTCTTGATCAGGGGCCACGTCATCCAGGTGAGGAGATCGTCGTGACACCTGTAGACCCCATCGTTCAGGACCGTGTGTTTCGCAATCGAGGTGGCGAGTGGCTGAATTCACATACTCGAAACGAGCCAACCAGCCCCGATGTTGTCAAGCATGAACTGGCGGTCCTCAACGAAGCTAGGGGTCAGTATGCACTTCAAGGTCACTATGGTGACCACCTAAAAGCGATAGTGGAGGCTTTCGTGGACGCAGCAACCCAATTGCTGGCTGGACCTGCCTACACGATTCGTGAAGGTTCTGTGCCCCGTGAAGTGCCGAGAATGGCATTTCGACTTGAGATTGTGGATGATTTTAGGATTGAAGGCCTTGCGCGCGAAATTTACCGCGATCTAATCCGCTATGGATTGTTTATGCGAGATAGTCGAGGGAAAAGCGTTCGGGGGGCTTTTGTTCCGCGCCTGTACCTGCGTCGTCTGCTACTGCCATACTGCACGCTCGCCCTGTCAAAGCGTGATAGTGTCCAACTCACTTGCGATGATTTTGTCCTCCTTCTCTTGGAGCCTGATCTGTTTAAGGATAGGTTCAGTGTAAAACGCGTACCAAGTGATCAGATGCAATTATTTGATGAAGAGGGAGAAGACATCGAGTACGACCGCACGTACGACGATATTCTGTCTGAGAAGAATACTTCTGGTAACGTAGGTGAGGAGTCGTAATGATTTTGCACGACCTAGGGGCTGCGCTGCCTGTCCTTTCACCTGTAAACCGGATACTCATCGGCCCCCAGGACGTCATCGTACATGCACCAGGATTCGAAGACAGGACGTTGTCGCTGTTAGATCTGCTAGTGGCAGATCCGGGGGCATCTGCGATTCTACTTACCTATCTACCGTACAACGAGGGCAACAGGCTAGCTGACGTCCGCAACGGATTAAAAGCCTGCGGCGTCGAAACACAGAGTTCGGATATCGTCGAGTACGATCGGTTCAACCCGGCGGGGTATGAGGGAGCCTTGCGGGAACGACTGGCGCAACGTAACGCGCAGCGGGTTGTAGTTGATATCTCGACGATGTCCAAGCTGGCTGTGATTCTCACGTTGAAGGTATGCTTGGAGCTTGACCGTGAAGTGATCCTCCTCTACTCGGAGGCTGAGATCTACGGCCCTAGTCATGAGGAATTCGAAACAGCTCGACGTCGCAACGAGATCCATCGCCCCACGCTTCAGATTTATACTGGCGTTCATGGTGTCGTCCGGGTTGGAAGTCTCTCGAGTGTCGCGATGCAGGGTCAGCCTACTGCGGCGGTCGTCTTCATGTCCTTTAACGATACATTAACGCAAGTCTTATTGAACACCGTGTACCCAAGTCGCCTTCTGCTGATCAACGGGCGTCCACCCGTCCATCATTGGCGGCAGCAAGCTACAGCTTGGATTCACGCCGAAGTATGCCGAGAGTGGATGAACGACAACCCAAGTGTAGCCGATGCGCTGGGCGACGAGCTTCCTATCCGGGCCGTGTCAACCCTGGACTATCGGGAAACAGTTTCTCTCTTGGTCGAGCTGTATTGGGAGCTCTCAGAGACACACCGTGTACTACTCGCACCCGCTGGAAGCAAGATGCAGGCCGTAGGTTGTTTCTTTGCCAAGGCCCTTCATCCTGATATCCACATTGAGTATCCCTCGCCTGAGGGGTTTCTTCCCCAATACAGTAGCGGAACGGGTCAGAGGTGGATGTTGTCGTTCGGACGCCTGAAGGCGCTTGTCGATGACATCGCAACGAGAGAGAGACGGGCGTATTTGGAGCTAGGGGGGTAAGGTGAAGCTACGATGACTGAGCCGGTGAGGGGAGCGGCGGATGGTGGCGTATCTAAGCCGGAGCCGGTCGGTCGGCCGATCACGCCCGATCTGGACGCGATTCTCGGTGTTCCGCTCCACGTTCTCGATGACGGATTTGTGAGGGTCGTAGACTATATGGGAAACGACGCCTCTGTGGTGCAGGCAGCTCGCGTTTCCTACGGTGTTGGAACGAAGCGTGTGCATGAGGATCGCGGTTTGATTCGGTATCTAATGCGGCATCATCACACTACGCCGTTTGAGATGTGTGAGATCAAGTTGCACGTGCGCGCACCTATGGATGTATGGCGGCAATGGATCCGCCATAGAACTGCGAGTGTCAACGAATATTCGACTCGCTATTCCGTCGCGATTGACTCCGCTGAACAGACGGCTGCGGATCGATGGCGCCAACAGGCCGGTGAGAACCGGCAAGGTAGTGACGGATTTCTTCCTCTGGCGATCGGTTCCGTCTTGTCAGATGAGGAACAGGCCATCCACCGGGAACTGAGGCGTGTTTATGAAGCCCGTCTCAACGCTGGAGTGGCACGTGAGCAAGCGCGGAAAGACCTACCTCTTTCTACATATACAGAAGCATACTGGAAGATCGACCTCCACAATCTGCTCCACTTTCTCCTGCTTAGGATGGACACGCACGCTCAATACGAGATTCGAAGCTATGCACAGTTGATCGGCGAACAGGTGGTTGCGCGGTGGGTGCCGATTGTTTGGGAGGCATTCGGTGATTACAGACTGCACTCTGTCTCACTTTCGAGAGTGGAGGTCGACGTACTCGGGGCCCTCATCGCAGGTGATGTTAAACGGGCAAGAGATGTCGCGAGGCAGGCAGGCCTCCTTGCCGTTTCGGAGTCTGGCGAAATGGCACGGAGCCGCGAACGTAAAGAACTCGAAGCAAAGCTTCTTTACCTTGGTGCCGAGATTCCGTGGTAGTGCAATCGTCCGACATTATTCAGGCCAGCTAACGAGCGTCGACGAACCTGCTCTTGTCTTAGGGCCGCATCGATTTAGTGGACATACGGTAGGTTGCTTGTCTGAACTACGCTTCGCAGACCAACCGGACTGCGATACCCTAGCCCGAAAGGCAGGCGCGTTTGATTGTATCTCCGTTGATGTACTGTGGAGTCATACAATGCTGGCTGCTAAGCGAGAGGTTGCAGGCTCGAAACGAAACTCCCTAGCTTCCCTCAGCTATCAATTTCCAGGCTCGATTCCGTTATGCCAGTGTATCGATTCGTTCCCCTACGAGTCGGCGCATGGCAGCCGCGCGGTCGGCCGTTCGTGACTCGACGGCGATGGTCGGCAGGGTCAGTGTACCAATCTCGGTGCGCAGGCGCGCGGTCAGATCGTCGATGGTCTGTTTCGCGTCGGTTGGCCGTACCCCGATCGTTGCAGCCATAGTCATAAAATCGGAACGGCGCAGTCGATCGTCTTTGCCGTTAATCATGAGCGCCATGCGGTCTCGCGTCAGATGGGGAAAGACGCGGGTCGTGACGGCGTCATAGAGCGGCGCCATCCGCACACTTTCGAATGCGGCCTTGCCCGGTTCGGCGATCTTGAGTAACGCCAGGTTCTTGAGATGCATGTCGCCATCGGCGATGCACCACGCGAACAGTGCACGCCGGAAAAGGACGAGCAGGTCATCGTGCGGTGTGGTCGAGAGCGGCCGGAGGGCGCGAGCCACCCGTTCGATGCTGCCGCTGTACTTAGCCGATGAGGGGACACCCAACACGGAACACAGGTCTTCTAGCGCGAGCAGGCGCGTGTCGTTCTCGCTCTGGCGAATGTCGAAGCGCTCGACCAGTAGGGCGGGCGGCAAGCCGTCCGGCATGGACACGAGCGCCATGGCGGGAGTGTCGAGTCCGATTGCTGCGCCAAGCGTTAGGGCCTGCCACTCGATCAGCGGCAACGCTTCGAAGCCGCCGGTGCCAGCGGGCTTGAGGATATGGGTGAACGGCCGGTCCTCACTCGGCAACAAGGAGCCGTCTTCCGCGAGGAACATCGGCGCTTTGATCTGGATGCCCGACAAGCGCGGCGTGCGGCTGTCCGCAAAGATCGCGGCGAGGTTGCGTTCGAAACTTTCTTCGAGCGGGCCGCGCCCCGGACCGGCGTAGTGCCCGGTGAAGATGCCGTCGTTCGTGAAGCGCGCCAGCGGCGTCGTCAGGATGTCGGCCGGCAACTCGGTCAATTCGCTCGGTTGCTCGACGATCGTGATGTTGGACATGTACCGCTTGCCGGACCGCAGCAACGCGCGCTCGTCGCTGCTGCGGAGCACGGACTCCAGCCAGCCTTCGGGTAGCAACGAAACGATGAAGGGCGGTAGCGCGCCCGGGGTGGTTTGCCGGATCAGTGGTGGCGCTTTCCATGGGTTACTGTACCAACGCCATTCGAATCCGTCATGCATCAGGCGGCCTACCGGCGTGCCATGCCAGGCAACCGTCAGGTCCAGCGCCGCTTTGTTGCGCGGGGGCGTGGCTGTGGGCCGATGCAGCAGGAAGCGTTCGGCGCGTTCCCCTTCGCGATACCATGCGTTGTCCCGTGCCAGGCGCCAGACGGCGTCGGCGGCGGCCTGCGGCGTGCCGTACTCTTCGACGAGACGCCTGGCGACGCCCTCACGCATGGCCTCGTCGAGCGACGCGGCGTGCTCGCCTCGGATGCGGAATGCCTCGAGAAAACGTTGCCGGATCGAGGACACCTCGACAGTGAATTCGCCCATGCCGTCGTTGATGAACGCCGGGGCGGTCGATGGATGCTCGGGCGCCACGTTCTGGATGATCTCCAGTGCCCGAAGGCGCGTCCGCCGGGCATTGCGCCCGCTCAGGAACAGCCGGCCATCGCGGGTGGGGCCGAGCAGGATGGCGCTGGCCGCCGAGAGGTAGGCGCGGGGGTAGAGGTATCGGGCGATCCGGATGGCATGTCGGAGGACGGTTTCTTCGACATCGTCGCTGGCATTCACATAGATACCGCGCATCAGCTGAACTAGCCGGCCGGCTTGGGCCATGGTGTGGGCCTGTGCCTTGTCGATAGTTTCGCCGACGAGATGGAGCGCCATTGTCAACTTTCCAGCATTTCAGATTTTCGAAAGTACTTAGTCGTGCCAGTCTTGGCAACTTTCGTACATTTGAAATGCTCAAAAGTTGTGTCCGCGCGGTTACCGAATTGCTGTGGAGGGACTGTCGACCATCCGGCGGCATTGTCGATCAAGCCCCCTCTACACATCGCCAGCGCTCGATTCCATTTCCGTCGAATTGGCCTTCAAATAGCCCAACATAGTGGCTCCTATTTTGCCAAGTTTCGGTTTCCGGTTTGTGGATTAACGGGGTCGAGGCAATGCATGCTTGAGCGGCATCCCGAGCGTGGGCAGCCACGGTTGTGGGTAGTCTCTCCTAAAGCCCAATGCATAGGGGGATCGACTTCGTCAATGCCATGCTGTAACCTTTTGTCATTGCTGGGGTTGGGTTAATTTCAGCGAGCCCCGGTCCGGGCCACTTGTCAGCTCAATGACACACCCATGAACGATTTTCCTCGCGGGCGTTCGGCTTGATCGGAGGAGTCCGTACTTGAGCAAACTGGAGGATCTTCGGGCCAGCGCCATCATTCGCGGCCTCATACCTGATGCCCTGATCACTGTGGTAACCACGCAGTGGTTCGGGTCAGACGCTCTGGAACTCACGTATAAAGACCCTGCGGGTCGTGTTGCCAATCAGTTGCTCTATCGCCACGACGAGCCTCGGTTCGAGGTGGTCGAGCAGGGCCGACCCTGGAGCTTCGACGGCGATGGGGCCTTGTTCCGCCTCGTCTCTGAGGCCAACCGAATCCGACTGGCTCACCTGTTTGATCCGGTCCTAGCTGTTCACACCTCGCTCGTTGACCCGCTCCCCCATCAGATCACGGCGGTCTACGAATCGATGCTTCCGCGTCAGCCGCTTCGTTTCCTGTTGGCCGACGATCCCGGCGCAGGGAAGACGATCATGGCCGGGCTACTGATCAAGGAGCTGATCGCTCGGGGTGACCTCCAGCGCTGCCTCATCGTCTGCCCAGGTAGCCTTGCCGAGCAGTGGCAGGACGAGTTGTTCAAGCGGTTCAATCTGCCGTTTGACATCCTTACCAACGACAAGCTCGAGGCGGCCCGTACGGGAAACTGGTTTCTCGAGAACCATCTTGTCATTGCCCGGCTGGACAAGCTCTCTCGAGACGAGGACGTTCAGCAGAAGCTTCAGGCCCCCGACTGTCGCTGGGATCTCGTCGTTTGCGATGAAGCCCACAAGATGTCGGCCACGTTTTTTGGCGGGGAGGTCAAGTACACCAAGCGGTATCGTCTCGGTCAGTTGCTCGGCTCCTTGACGCGCAACCTGCTTTTGATGACGGCCACGCCACACAATGGCAAGGAAGAGGACTTCCAGTTGTTTATGGCGCTGCTCGACGGCGATCGTTTCGAAGGAAAGTTCAGGGATGGCGTCCATACCCAGGACGTGACGGATCTGATGCGTCGGATGGTCAAGGAACGGCTGCTCAAGTTCGACGGAACGCCGCTGTTTCCGGAGCGCATTGCGTACACGGTTCCCTATAAACTCTCCGCAGCGGAAGCGCAGCTGTACCGCGAAGTTACCGCCTACGTTCGCGAGCAGTTCAACCGGGCCGAAGCGCTCGAAAACGAGAAACGGGCGGGGACGGTCGGATTCGCGCTTACGATCCTCCAGCGGCGTCTGGCCTCCTCGCCAGAAGCGATCTACCAGTCTCTTCGGAGAAGGCGCGAGCGGCTGGAAAAGCGGATGCGAGAACTCGAGCTCATGCAGCGGGGCGGGATCGAACTAGCTCCGCTGGGGCCTTTGCTCGACGCTGACGATGTCGAGGACCTCGAGGATGCTCCTGAAGATGAGGTGCAAGCTGCCGAGGAGCAGATTCTCGACCAGGCCACTGCCGCGCGTACCATCGACGAGCTGAAAGCCGAAATCGCCATTCTGGTTGGTCTCGAAGGGCTGGCGAACACCGTCCGGCGAAGTGGCGAGGACCGCAAGTGGGCCGAGCTAGCGAGAGTCTTTGACGAGGTGTTCACACCTCCGGCTCGTTCGGATACGGTGGCTGAACCTGTTGCACCACCTTATGGGTCAGCAGGCGTCCCGAAACCGGCTTCGTCCCCACGACAGAAATTGGTGCTTTTCACTGAGCACCGCGATACGCTCAACTATCTCCAACAGAAGATCACGACGCGATTCGGACTGCCAGAAGCAGTCGTAGTTATCCACGGCGGGATGGGGCGTGAGGAGCGAAGCAAGGCGCAGGAGGCTTTCCGATACGACCCCGAAGTTCGGGTTCTCATTGCGACCGATGCGGCAGGCGAGGGGATCAATCTCCAGCGCGCCCACCTCATGGTCAATTACGACCTGCCGTGGAACCCCAATCGGCTCGAGCAGCGTTTCGGTCGGATTCACCGGATCGGCCAGACGGAAGTCTGCCACCTATGGAATCTTTTGGCAGAAGAGACTCGAGAGGGCGACGTCTACCACACCCTCTTTGAGAAGCTGGAGGAGGCCCGAAAGGCTCTTGGCGGGCAGGTGTTTGACGTGCTCGGCCGGGTGCAGTTCGACGGCAAGCCGCTCCGTGATTTGCTGATCGAAGCAATTCGGTACGGTGAACAGCCTGATGTCCGGGCTAAGCTGAACCGGGTTGTCGAGAATGCGGTGGACCGTTCTCACCTCCAGGGGTTGCTTGAAGATCGGGCGCTCGCCCAGGACGCGATGGACGTGAGTCGTGTCATGCGGGTCCGCGAAGAAATGGAACGGGCGGAAGCTCGCCGCCTTCAGCCGCACTACATCGAGGACTTCTTTCTCGAGGCCTTCAAGCAGGTTGGCGGGACGATCCGGCAGCGTGAGTCTCGACGCTACGAGGTTACCAACGTTCCCGCCCCCGTTCGCAACCGGGATCGCATCATTGGTATTCGCGAGCCAGTTCTGCCCCGTTATGAGCGGGTTGCGTTCGAGAAGCAGCTGCTGGCGCCCCAGGGCGAGATTCCGGCGGCATTCATTTGCCCCGGGCATCCGCTGCTAGACGCCACGCTTGACCTTACGCTGGAACGAAACCGCGACTTGCTGCGGCGTGGAGCAGTGTTGGTTGATTCGCAGGACCCATCCGAAACGCCGCGTGTGTTGCTCTACCTCGACCACGCAATTCAGGATGCCAGCCAAACCCGCTCCGGCGAGCGTCGAACCATTTCCCAGCGGATGCTATACGTCGAGCTCTTGCCTGATGGTCCGACTCGGCACCTCCAGTACGCGCCGTACCTGGACTATCGGCCGCTCGCTGCCGCGGAACCGGGAGCCGAGGAAATCTTGCGCAGGCCTGAGTTAGCCTGGATCGGTCGAGACCTGGAGCGACAGGCGCAGGCGTATGCAATTCAGAATGTCGTTCCCGAGCACCTCAGTGAAGTTCGAGGCCGTCGGTTGGGGTTGATTGAGAAGGCCAAGGCTGCGGTCAAGGACCGGCTCGTCAAAGAGATCAATCACTGGGACCGCCGTGCCCAGGAGCTTCGGCTCCAGGAGCAGGCTGGGAAGACCAATGCTCGCCTCAATTCGCAGGAGGCACGGCGGCGAGCGGATGATCTGCAGGGGCGGTTGGCGAAGAGGATTACTCAGCTTGATCTCGAGGCACAGATCACCCCGATGCCACCGGTCGTCGTGGGTGGTGTCGTCGTCGTGCCCGTCGGTCTGCTGGCTAAGATGATGGGTACCGAACTGCCACCTGAGCTCCGAGAGATCGCGGACACGCAGGCAGCGGCGGCCCGAGCTCGTGCCGCCGTGATGGCGCAGGAAGTGGCGCTTGGGTTCGAGCCGGTCGATCGCGAGTTCGACAAGCTCGGTTATGACATCGAGAGCCGTGACCCCCGAACGGGAACCCTCCGCTTTATCGAGGTCAAGGGTCGGGTGACGGGGGCGGCGACAGTGACCGTAACTAAGAACGAGATCCTCTACTCGTTGAACAAACCTGATCAATTCATCCTGGCGATCGTGGAGCTCCTCTCCCAATCGGAGCACAGGGTCTATTATCTCCGGAAGCCGTTCCGGCGAGAGCCGGACTTTGGCGTAACTAGCGTTAACTACGATTTCGAAGAACTGCTTCAACGTGGGGGAGCGCCGTCGTGAGCCTGTTCGAAGACACCAACCCGCGTGCGCTCAAGGAGCTCCTGGCCGAGATTCACAACCGCTCGACTGCACTGCCCGATTTCCAACGCGACTTCGTCTGGGAACCGGGTGCTACGCAGGAGCTGATCGTCTCGATCGCAAGTAACTACCCAGCGGGTAGCATCCTGCGCGTTCGGGACGCGAAGCGTGTGTTCGCCGCACGCGAGTTCGATGGAGCGCCACCACTCGGTGGAGGAAAGCACACTTTCCTCGTACTCGACGGTCAACAGCGTCTGACATCGCTCTATCAGGCGTTCTACGGTGTTGGGGAACATCGGTATTTTCTGGACCTGGGGAAGCTCCGAGATGGTGCGGATTTCGAGGAGGCAATCTTCCACGAGCGTGCGACCACTAAGTGGACCAAGGCTCGCGAGGATTTCGAGCTGCAGGCAAATGAGTTGCTGCTGCCGTTGTCGGTGCTGAAGGGCGGCGCAGGGGGCTTCGGACAGTGGGGGCGGAAGGTCGCGCGAAAACTGGCGGACAAGGAGCGCATCGCACTCGAGGATGCGCTCGATAGCATCGAAGAGAGGTGGATTCGTGCTATCGACGACTACCATTTCCCGGTCGTGACGCTCTCGGACAAGACCGAGCCAGACGCGCTCTGCACGATTTTCGAGACGTTGAATCGTACCGGCGTAAAGCTGAGCGTTTTCGAGTTGCTCACTGCTCGCTTCTGGCCGCAGAGCATCAACCTCCGCGCACTCTGGGATAAGGCGCTGGCCGATTATCCGGTGATCGGGGACTTCGAGGTAGATGCCTACTACGTGCTGCAGGGCATCTCATTGGCGAGCCGTAAGGCCCCCTCATGCAAGCGCAGCGACGTGCTGAACCTCGCTGCCTCGGACATCACGGAGTGGTGGGATAAGGTCGTGCTCGGGCTTGCCACGGGTCTCGAGATTCTCCGCGACGACTGCAAGGTCATGCTCCCCAAGTGGGTGCCTTACCAAACCATGTTGCCGCCGTTGGCCGCTGTACTCGCACGCAGCGGGAATCCGAAGACCGCGGAGGCCGGTGCCCGGCGCGAGAAGCTCAAGCGGTGGTTCTGGTGTGCCGTCTTCGGTCAGATTTATGAGAGCGCGCCGAACAGCAAGTCGGCAAAGGACGTGACCGAGTTATTGCCTTGGCTCGCCGGAGGTGCGGCGCCGGAGTCGGTCGAGAGCTTCCGCTTCGATCCGCGAGCACTACGTGATGTGACGCCGCGCCAGCGTTCGATCTACCGCGGCGTCATCAACCTGATTCTCGGCGGTGGCGCCCGCGACTTCCATACCCAGGCCGTGATTACGGGCAAGCTCATGGCCGACCAAGGTATCGACGACCATCATGTGTTCCCGGCCGCCTATCTCGAGCGCCGTGGTGTTAGGCTCGCCAGGACACGCGACTGTGTGCTCAACCGCACGTTGATTGACCGCACGACCAACCAGGTGATCAGTGACCGCGCGCCCTCCGACTATCTAGCGGAGATTCGGGGGACGACGGGGTTCCCCTTCGAGCCGGTGCTTGCCTCGCATGGTTTGCCCGCGGGCGACGATTCGTCGCTGCTCAAGGATGACTTCGACGCGTTCTTGACGTGGCGGCAAGCACGATTGTGGAAAGAGATTCAGCGCGTAACGGGTGTGACCATCGCTGCGGATCTGGAAGCCGAGGATAAGGACTCAGAGTGAAGACCAGCAAGAAGCTCATCGAGGTCGCCCTCCCGCTAGAAGCCATCAACATAGCTTCTGCGCGCGAAAAGTCGATTCGCCACGGTCACCCGAGCACCCTGCACCTGTGGTGGGCGCGGCGGCCGTTGGCGGCGGCGCGTGCGGTGATCTTTGCCCAGATGGTGGACGACCCGTCCTCCTACGTGGACACGCTGCGCTCGGACGCGAAGCTCAAGCGGAAGGCTGAGGCAGCGCTCAAGGCCCGCCTGAAGCTGTGGGAAGAAGCCCGCGAACTCACCGCGAAGGCAGCGGGCACCAACCTCGCCGTGCCGGAGCCCGGACCGCAGCCCACGCTGGACGACATACTGGCCGACATCGAGCGCCAGCGGCTCTTTCGCATCATCGAAGATCTGGTCCTGTGGGAGAACACGACCAACGAGACAGTGCTGCAGGCTGCACGCGACGAGATCTGGGCGAGCTGGCGGCGCGCCTGCGCGGACAATGCAGATCATCCGCAAGCGAAGGAGCTGTTCGATCGGCACAAGCTCCCTGCGTTTCACGATCCGTTCGCTGGGGGCGGTGCGCTGCCCCTCGAAGCGCAGCGGCTCGGCCTGGAGAGCTACGCCAGCGACCTGAATCCGGTGGCAGTGCTGATTAATAAGGCAATGATCGAGATCCCGCCGAAGTTCGCGGGCAAGCCGCCGGTAAACCCCGAGGCGCGCAAAGAGAAGTCGCTCATTGCTCGGGAGTGGAAGGGCGCACAAGGTCTTGCCGACGACGTGCGCTATTACGGGCAATGGATGCGCGACGAGGCTGAGAAGCGGATCGGGCACCTGTATCCGAAGGTCGAGGTCACTGCGGAGATGGCGAAGACGCGGCCAGACCTGAAGCCCTACGTCGGGCGCAAGCTCACCGTGATTGCCTGGCTCTGGGCGCGCACGGTGAAGAGCCCGAACCCGGCCTTCGCTGATGTGGATGTGCCGCTCGCCTCCACCTTCATGCTTTCTACCAAGGTGGGTAAGGAAGCGTACGTGGACCCGGTGATTGAGAACGGCAGCTATCATTTCACGGTTAAAGTGGGATTACCGAAGAACGCGGGATTGAAGGACGGCACGTCCGCAGGTAAGCGGAAGGCCTTCAGCTGCCTGATGTCAGGTGTCCCGGTAGGATACGACTACATCCGTGCCGAGGGAAAAGCTGGGCGTATGGGCGCGCGCTTGATGGCAGTTGTAACTGAAGGGGATCGCGGTCGACTCTATCTTTCCCCAACTCCAGAGCATGAAGCCGTTGCTATCAAAGCCACACCAAAGTGGAAGCCAGACTGCGAGATGCCTAAGAAGCATCGGAACTTCCAACCGCCCGTCTATGGAATGGACAATCTCGGAGATCTATTTACTGCGCGCCAGCTCGTTGCACTCACAACCTTCTCCGACCTAGTGCAGGAAGCGCGCGAACAAGTAGAGCGCGACGCTCTCCAAGCGGGCTTCCCTGACAACCCGAAGGTTCTGCGCGCTGGCGGTGCCGCGTACGGGGACGCCGTTGCAACTTACCTCGCGTTTTGTCATGACAAGGCCACGCTTACGAACACAACACAGGCGACTTGGCAGAAGGATCCAGATCGCCTGACTCAGGGCTTCGCGCGACAAGCGATCCCGATGGTGTGGGATTACGCTGAGGCCAACCCCTTATCAGAAGCCGGAGGAGGGTTTAGCATCACATCCCATGCCGTCGGCAAGGTACTCGAGAGGCTTCCCCCTTTACCTTCCGAGGGTGCGGCGTTCCAGCAGGACGCGGCTACATCACGATTGTCCATCAATCGGGTGGTATCATCTGATCCACCTTATTATGACAATATCGGCTATGCGGACCTATCAGACTACTTCTATGTATGGCTACGCCGTTCGCTTCGGCCTGTTTTTCCGGAACTATTCCCAACACTCGCCGTGCCGAAGGCCGAGGAGTTGATCGCCGCTCCCCACCGTCACGGTGGCAAAGATAAGGCGGAGTTGTTCTTTCTCGCAGGCATGACCCAGGCGATGCGCCGTCTAGGTGAGCAAGCTCATCCAGCCTTTCCTGTCACCATTTACTACGCATTCAAGCAGTCGGAGAGCGACGCCGATGATGGGATAACAAACACAGGATGGGACACCTTTCTGGCTGCAGTCATCGAGGCTGGATTTGCCATTAGTGGTACGTGGCCTATGAGAACGGAGTTGACAGCAAATCTCAAGAAGTCCATTGGCGCGCTCGCCTCAAGCATCATCCTCGTGTGCCGGCGGCGTGTCGCCGATGCCCCGGTCTCCACCCGCCGCGAGTTTGTCACTGCACTTAAGGCCGACCTGCCTCAGGCGCTCGCCCACCTCCAGCGCGGCAATATCGCGCCGGTGGATCTAGCACAAGCGGCCATCGGGCCGGGTATGGCGGTTTACACACGCTACGCCAAGGTACTTGATGCCGAGGGCAAACCGCTCAGCGTGCGCGAGGCGCTGGCCCTCATCAACCAGACCCTCGACGAGGCGCTGGTTGAGCAGGAAGGCGACTTCGATGCGGACAGCCGCTGGGCACTTACCTGGTTCGAGGAGTCGGGCTTCGACGAGGGCGAGTACGGCAAGGCCGAGCAGCTTTCCAAGTCCAAAGTCACAAGCGTCGCCGGGATGGTCGAGGCCGGCATCATCGAATCGAAGCGCGGCAAGGTGCGGCTGTTCAAACCAGAAGAGTTGCCCGCCGACTGGGACCCCGCTGCAGATCCGCGCCTCTCCGCGTGGGAGATCGTTCACCACTTGATCCGTATGCTCGCGGGCGGCGGCGAGGCCGCGGCGGCTGGGCTCGTTGCTAAGCTCGGCGCCAAGGCCGAGATAGCCCGCGAGCTGGCCTACCGCCTGTACACCCTGTGTGAGCGCAAGAAGCGCGCGTCTGAGGCACTCGCCTACAACGGCTTGGTGCAGAGCTGGCCTGAGATCGTGCGGCTCGCCCGCGAGGGTGGGAAGGCAAAGGAAGAGCAAGTCGACCTCCTCACGGCTCCGGAGCAGTAGCCGATGGCGATCACGAATCAGGAACGCGTTACCAAGGTCCTCGAACTTCTGAAAGACGGGCTGCGCCCGTTTGTTGAGCGGGAACTCAAAGCGAAGCTCGGGGCTCAGTGGGAGTCCGAAGTGAAGGCGGCTCTGAGCGATCGGCGTCCAGGTGCGGCGAAGGCTGCCAACCTTGACGATGTTGCCATCATCCTCACGGTCATGGACAAGGTCTGGGGCCGTGTCTTTGCCGACATCTTGGGCCGACCGGAACGGACGCTCGTGCTGGAACTGATTGAGTTTCGGAACCGGTGGGCCCATCAGGCCAAGTTCTCCGGTGACGACACAGATCGGGCATTGGATTCGGCGGAGCGATTGCTGACCGCAGTTTCCGCGGAGCAGGCCGACGAGGTTCGCAAGGCTAAGCTTGAGTTGCGTCGGGTCAATTTCGACGAGCAGGCCAGGAGCGAGCGACGGAAGAGCGCCTCGGTGCCGATCGAAAGCCAGGCTGCAAACAACCTCACACCATGGCGTGAGGTCGTCTCTCCTCATCGGGATGTCGCGAGTGGACGATACCAGCAGGCCGAGTTCGCGGCCGATCTCTGGCAGGTCCACCTCGGCGAAGGAACCGACGAGTATCGGGATCCGGTCGAGTTCTTCCGGCGAACGTATCTGACTCAGAGTCTGCATGGGCTTCTGGAGGGAGGAGTTCGCCGGCTCACTGGCGCGGGCGGTGATCCCGTTGTGCAGCTCCAGACAAACTTCGGCGGTGGTAAGACGCACTCGATGTTGGCCCTCTACCATCTGTGCTCTGGTCGCCCTCTCACCGAGTTCCCCGGACTCGAGCCGGTTCTCGAGGCCGCTGAAGCATCGGCGCCGATCAAGGCGAAACGAGTGGTCTTGGTGGGCAACAAGATCTCCCCAGGAAATCCAAGTACCAAGTCTGACGGTACCGTGGTCCGAACTCTTTGGGGCGAGCTGGCGTGGCAGTTAGGTGGTAAGGATGCGTTCAAACGAGTGCAGGCCGATGACGAACGCGGTACGAGTCCCGGTGATATGCTCCGGGAACTGTTCAATGAGTATGGTCCATGCTTGATCCTGATCGATGAATGGGTCGCCTATGCACGGCAATTGCATGATCAAAGCGACCTGCCGGGCGGGACCTTTGAAACCCAGTTCAGTTTTGCCCAGGCGCTCACGGAGTCGGCCAAGCTCGCGAAGAATTGCCTGCTGGTCATTTCGCTGCCCGCGTCTGATACAGCTGGTTCACCTCATACCCAGGCAACTAGTGATGTTGAGGTAGGTGGGCAGCGCGGTCGAGAAGCGCTTGAGCGCCTCCGCAATGTTGTTGGCCGAGTAGAGTCGTCGTGGCGCCCGGCGACCGCTGAGGAAGGATTCGAGATCGTCCGCCGCCGACTATTCGAGCCACTCCTCGAACGGAGGCAGTTTACCGAGCGAGACAACGTTACTCGGGCCTTCTACGACCTCTACCGTACTCAGCCTGGAGAGTTCCCGGCCGAATGCGGCAAAGAGGCGTACCACAAACGTCTGAAGGACGCGTATCCGATTCACCCCGAGGTGTTTGACCGGCTGTATGGTGATTGGAGCACGCTGGTGAAGTTTCAGCGCACCCGGGGTGTACTCAGGCTGATGGCGGCCGTCATTCATAGCCTGTGGGAGAAGAGCGATCGGAACCCCATGGTTCTGCCCTGTCACCTCTCGATCGACGATCCGCGAGTGCAATCTGAGCTGACCCGCTATCTATCTGATAACTGGGCCCCGATCATCGAAAAGGATGTCGATGGACCGCAGTCGGTGCCGCTCCGCATCGACAGCGAGGTTCCTAACCTCGGTAAGTACCACGCGACTCGCCGGGTGGCCCGAACGATTTACTTGGGCTCCGCCCCGACCGCAGGAGCGGCCAATAAAGGAATCGAAGATCGCTGGATCAAACTCGGTTGTGTGATTCCGGGTGAGCAACCAGCCGTCTTCGGTGATGCCCTTCGCCGACTTGCGGCCGCCGCGACCTACCTATATGAGGACAAACCGCGGTTCTGGTACTCGGTACAGCCAACGGTTGCTAAGGTGGCTGAG
Organism: Gemmatimonadales bacterium; assembly: GCA_037189525.1. Classification (GTDB taxonomy): domain Bacteria; phylum Gemmatimonadota; class Gemmatimonadetes; order Gemmatimonadales; family GWC2-71-9; genus SHZU01. Next base: position 504,978 of record JBBCJC010000001.1, on the reverse strand, counting down.
GACCGGGCAGAGCAGCTGAAACGAGATGCTGACAAAGTTCATTTGGAGCTCGAAAGTTGGCTCCGCAGAGATCTTCAGCAGACCGGCGACTTCGCTCGTGTGCATCGACTACCCAAGTCCGGCCACGATGTCGCCGACGACTTTGAGGTGGGACTTGTAGTACTCGAACCCGAACAATGGTACGCCAAAGATGGTAACACGCCGGCGGAAATCGCTGCCAAGGCGGTCTTTGAGTCCCGGGGGAACGCACCCAGGCTTTATCGGAACACGTTGGTATTTCTCGTCGCCGACCGCACTCGCTGGCAGGATCTGGAGGAGGGGCTCCGGCGTTGCATTGCCTGGAGGACGATTCTCGACGATGTAGAGACGCTTCAGCTTTCGCCCCATCAAGTTCGACAGGCTAAGGCACAGTCAGAGGCTGCCGAGGCAGTGGTGAAGGCTCGGTTGCCCGAAACCTACCAATGGCTGCTCGTTCCTGTTCAGCCCAAACCGACCGATCCGATTGCGTGGGAGGCGGTCAAGCTCACGGGAGCAGAGCCGTTAGCCGTACGAGCGAGCAAGAAGCTCAAGAGCGGCGAGCACCTGATCACGAATTTGGGCGCGGTAAGGCTCAGGATGGAGCTGGATCGAATCCCTCTCTGGCGGGGTGACCACGTTTCGATTTCCCAGCTCATCGAGGACTTTGGGAGGTATCTCTATCTCCCGAGGTTGGCTGGGCCGGACGTTCTAACGGATGCGATCGCATCTGGAATCGGGCTAATTACTTGGAGCGAAAGCTTCGCGTATGCCGAATCGTTCGATCAGCAGGTAGAGCGTTACCGCGGGCTGCAGGCAGGACGGCAAGTCGCGGTTCGGCCGGATGATCCTGGGCTGCTCGTCGTGGCAACAGTGGCTAGAAGGCAGATGGGTGCGGACCTCGTGCACGATACCGGACAGCCACCGCAGCCATCTGAAACTCGGCAGGCTGGCGTCACCCCACCTACCACCGCCGATGAGGTGGAGGTGAGCCCGTCTGCTAAGAGGCCAACCCGGTTCCACGGTACAGTTGAGCTTGATCCTGAAAGGGTCGGCCGGGATGCTGGTCGGGTTGCAGAGGAAGTGATTGCGCATCTAAACGGCTTAGTCCGGGCGCAGGTCCGTATTACGCTTGAGATCGAGGCGGCGATGCCCGACGGGGCGTCAGAGGCCCTTATGCGAACGGTAACTGAGAATAGTCGTACTCTGCACTTCCGGACTCACTCCTTTGAAGTCGACTGAATGCCGGGCTCGGGGTTGGAGCGATGTTTTTCACTTTTGGTTTGCCAATCTGGGGTTCCTAGGGATCCCAGTCGGTACTAACCGAGAATGATGCATAGCCGCGAAGAGATCGTTGCGGCCCTCGACCTTCTTGTGGAGCGCGGGCGCGCAAACGACTTTCAGCTGTTGGCGTTCCAGGTTGCGAAGGGGCTCTTCCCCGGCCTTGTGATGCCTGAATGGCAACACGATGGAGGTGAGGATGGCTTTACTTTGCTGGTCGGCGAAGCTGGCAAGCGCGTGTCGCTCGCCTGCTCGTTGACGGCGACGCTAACCAAGGTCAGGAATGACTGCCGCAGAATTCGAGAGCGAGGTGTAAATCCAGACATCGTCGTTTTTGTTACTGCAAAACCAGTGCAACGCTTGAAAGTTGACAACTGGAAGAAGGAAATAAGCGATGAGCTAGGGCACGACCTCGAGGTTATCAGTCGAGAGGGCTTGGTGACAGAGTTGCAGCGGCCTGCCAACGCTTGGATTGGCACTCGCTACCTTGAGCTAGGAGAAGTTAAGACTCCCCTAATCGAGCGCGTCCGTACTCTCGCTGGAGATCGTATCCGCCGCTGGCAAAAATCGGTTGGCTATGACGGTCCGCGATCAATTGACGGCAACTGTGAGATCACGTCCCCAGACTCGGAACGCCGAAGTCTTGGAGTGGCGGAATTGGCCGCTGCGATTCGTGTTGGCCGCCAGCTAGTTGTTACTGGGCCCGGCGGAGCAGGGAAGACAACCCTACTCGCACGACTTTTGGACGAAATCCTGAACCTCACCGATGGGCCAGTTCCGGTGGCCATATCTTTGGCCGAATGGAGCGCAGGGGAAGCCACAATTGCAAAATACGTCTCGGCCGAGCTAGACATCTCGGAAGAGGAACTGGTCGAGCTGGATGCGTCCGGCAGCGTTGCCATTCTGCTGAACGGTTGGAATGAGATTTGGGATTCGAAGCGCAGCACGGCTGATCTCCAGTTGCGGACTCTGCTGCGTCGAGTCAATAACGCTGCAGTCCTCATCACAACGCGAGAGGTTGTCGATGCTCCTGTCCTTCCGCGGGGTGAGACATTATCGCTCCGTCCCCTCACTCGTGGCGAACGGCGTCGACTTGCGCGTCTGTCGCTCACCGAGAATGCAGACTCAGTGGCAGATGCATTGGATCGTGATCATGTGGTGGACGCGCTAACCAGACTTCCGCTTTTCGCGCGCGCGGCGATTAGCGTTGCTGCTGAGCGAGGCGGCGTTCCGAAGTCCGCGGACGAACTTCTCGGAGCAATCATCAATCTTGAGGAGCGCCATGAGCATGTAAGCGTTCTTGCTGACGTGTGCCGTGGTTACCATCGGCATTACTTGGAGGACCTCGCAGCAGCAATAGCTGAACAAGGAGGCGCCAGCCTCTCGCTAGAGCGCGCGCGGAGCGTCGTAGCGGAAACAAGCTCTGTGCTGCAAGGCCGTGCACTTATCGGAGCAGTTCCTGACGCTTTGGAGGTTCTTGCCGCACTCCGTCGCCATCACGTTCTTCAACCGGGCACTGAGGGGTCAGATGTAGTCCGATTCCGCCACGAGTTGCTCCAGTCCTGGTTTGCGTCGCACTGGCTGGTTCGTCAGTCCAGTGTTCAAGGCGGGGGAAGTAGCTCGGAGTTTCTTTGGAGGGTCGTCAACGCGGTGGCGTGGGGCGACGCGTTGCTGCTGCTGTGCGAGCGGGCAAGGAACGCTTCAGGGAGCGGACCGGTCCGTAGCATTGTTGTCGACCTGATCGATCGGATGGCAACGGTTGACCTTGTTGCGGCTTCATCGCTCGCGCGGGTTGCTGGCACTGCCGTGTGGTCAAATATTGGGCCGAGAATTGAAATGCTTTTACGTATGATCTGGAGCCGCTCGTCAGACGAAGAAAGGGAATATGCGTTCGCGGGAATGCTCGCTACCGGCGCGCCAGGTCTAGCCGACGTAGTGCGGCCGGAGCTTACCCATCCCGACCCGCAAGTGCAGCTTCGCGCATTGAGGCTCTTCCCGCAACTTTCGTTGCGATCGCTAGGCGTCGACTGGGGTGAAGAACTAAGGCTTACTGCTCCCGCGCCGCGAAGCTTGCTGGTGGGTGAGATGATCCGACACGGGGTTCCCGCCGAGCTACCAGAGCTGGTCGAGTTCATTCGCGGGGTGCTGGACGTTGGAGCAAGGGCGTCTGCCATCGAAGCGTTGGCGTTTGTTGGAGAGGGTCGCCTGGCAGCATCTTTTCTAGGTCCTGAGTCTGATGTGTGGGACCTACCCAGCGCTGGGCGGTTGGTGGCGTGGCTGCCGATGGAGGAGCTAGAGGCTCTTCGCCCCACTATTGCGGAGGTTGTTGCACGGGTACCATCCGTACCAAGTCGGATTGATCTCGTGAGGATCTTGTTCGATCTCGGGGGGCGCGAGTTTGGCCCAGAGCTCGAAGCTTACACGAGCGTGTTCCCTGGGGAGCGTCGGGGCGGAGCGACCCTTGAAGCGTTGGCAACACTGAATCCCAAGTGGGCGAGAGCGGTCGCAATTGATCGTATTCGTGGGGGTGATGATCTAACCGATCAATGGACATTCTTCAGACAGTTCATTGATGAGTCAGACATCCAGGGGATATGTCATGAGGTAGTCAGTGCCAAGTTGAACCAGGTGGAGGTGCATCGGCGGCTTGCCCCACTGTGGGCTATAGCCCCGACCGCTATTGCAGGCATTGTCTTCCAACGAATTAGGGAAGTCCGTGAGAGCGGGGTGGGAGCAGACGACGAGGCGGGGAGTCGTCCGGATGAGGGCCTCCTCTATGAGCTTCGAGAGCAACCCCTGACCGTTCGGGCCGCCGCAGTCTTAGGGCCAGGCAACGCACCTAAGGCCCTAGCTGAGATCGACCTCGTCCTGGGATTGGTCGGGCCGAGTGGTCCGATGGCTGCGGCTGAGGAACTCGACGAGACTACTCGAAAGGGGCTAAGGGCGCTCACGCTTGGGATCGGAGAGCGATACGATGCAGACGGTTCCCTTCCGCGCCACCAACGGGCAAGGTTGGCCACATTGTTGGCGGAGTGCGGTCAGGCCGGTGATGAGACGGTGATTGTGGAATGGGATAGGAGGGATCGATGTCAGGCGGTCGTGGAGCGACAAGGCAGCGGACGAGGGCGCTTCTCAACGACCAACTATTACTGCGGAGCTCTCCGTCGGCTTCGCTCTGAAGGAGCGATTGATCACTTAGTCCGCCTACTGGACGACCCAGAGTATTTCGGAGATGCGAGCGCTGCGCTCGCCTCGATTGAGGTGCCGGAGCTTGGTGGGTTAGACAAATCGCTTCGCAGAGCAAGTGATTTTGACCTTGCATTCAGCAGGCGGGAGACAAGGGACGCGGGTAGAATGCCTGATGGTACGGTTCAATCCACTAGAACGGCTTCCTTCGCGCCCTTCATCATGACGGCCTTGTCTAAACACCTTGATCTGCGAGCAAATGGAGCGACTGAGCCATTTCCACATGGGCTGGGCGAGGGCGCCCGAGCCTTAGGAAGGATGCGTCATGCGGCTGCCTTGCCGGTGCTGTTTCGATGCGGTGCGGTGGACGGTTGCGAGTGGGGTGTAGTTGACGGCCTTGTCACAATGCTCCAAGAAGGGTTCAGGCTGCCAGCTGAGGAAACGACAGAGTTTGTTGGCCGGCTTATCAGGCGAATTGGCATCGATCAAGTAAGCTCAAGTGCTGATCCCTGGTGGTTTGGTGTTCGCTGCTTGACAGTTCAGCTCTTGTCAGACGACCCGGACTCGGGCGTAACGATGATTCGCGGACTAAACTTACAGCGTGTTGGTACCAATATTCGAGACATTGTCGGGATTCTTGGCCAGTGCCGAGCGGAGTCTGCGGTGTCGTTGTTGGTGGAGATCCTCGGGAGAACGTCGCGAAAGGCGTGGTTTGCGCCGAACATCGTCGAGGCGATTTCAGTTAGTAGATCCGCTTTAGGGTGGCAATGTGTACTAGCTGAAGTCGAGGTTGCATGCGACGAAGGAGGCACCTCGCTCGGCACGAATGACTACTACGACGCTCTCAGTCGAGGGGCGGCCCGGATGATTGGCGGTGACCCCGGACGGTTCGCAACAATTGCGCAACAAGCTCACGAAGTCGATACGCCGCACGGGCGGGACCTCTTGGGTAGGATCCTCCTTCGTCATGGAGGAGATGGCGCCGCTCTGGGTGCATGCGACTTGCTCAGGGATCGAGCGCCGAACCCCATCCCCTATGGGGTGTCAAAGTTGCTGGAGGAGGCCTCGACGACAAATCTTCCGTACGGCGACCGGGGGGCGTATACCATCGTGCCGCGTACCTTTAATGCTCTTCGTGAAAGGTTGCTATCCTTAGTCCTAGATGACACTAATCGAACTGAAAGTGCAAGGCAGGTCCTTCTCAGAATCGAGCTCGGTAGAGTGGAGATTGGTCGTGCTATGGATGAGCCAAGACATCCAAACCTGAAAGCCATCGCGTGGGATTCCGATCAGATACCCGATCCATGGCCGCTTCTGTAGGTGATCCTTCCTTTGAGACCGTCACGTCTTTCGTTGCTTGGATCGCTGTCACACCCGATCGCTACATTCTGAGTGATAGTCAATCGATACAAGGCCTACTCGCCACTCCGCCATTTACCGGAAGCCGCTGTGTGACTGCTGAAAAGACCGCCCGATGGATGGACCTCCTCGCCTTCCTCCTCCATCACCGCTTCGGCGTCACCCGGGCCCAGATCTTCAGCAAGGTCCGCGGCTACCAGGGCCAGGACGAGGAATCCGCCCGCCGCAAGTTCGAGCGAGACAAGGCCGACCTGGAATCCCTCGGCATCCGGATCGACTCCGTCCCCGCCCGGGACGAATCCGGCGTCCCCGGCTATCGCCTCCGTGCAGAAGGGATCTACCTGCCCCAGCTCGAGCTGGCCGGCGAAACCGCCCCCGAACGCCCCTACGGGTCGCTCCGTTCGCTCGAGCTCTCGACCGACGAGCTCGACCTCCTCGACCGGGCCACCCGCCGGCTCGCCCAGCAGCCCGAGACCGGCTGGGCCGACGCCGCCAGGTCGCTCCGCAGAAAGCTCGAGTTCGATCTCCCCCTCGAACCCCTCGCTGCCCAGCGGGTCCTCGCCAACTCGCTCGGTACCGGCACCGCCAAGGCCCTCGCCGCCCTCCAGGACGCGGTAACGGCTAACCGCGCGGTAACCTGCCGACATTGGTCCCTTGGTGCGCCCGAGCCCGGTCAGGTCCGGTTCGACCCCTATGGCTTGCTGTTTCAGTGGGGCCGCTGGTACTGTGCTGGCTGGGATCGCGACCGTGATCACGCCGTGATCCTTCCCGTCGACAGTCTCGATGAGGTCGAGCCGCTCGGTGCAGACTTCCAGCCCCGCAAGGATTTCGACGTCCGGAGCCTGATCGGCCGGGCGCCCTGGGAGTGGGGCGGCGGCCCCGCCACGGCCGCCCGGGTCCGGATCGAAGGTCCCGCCGCGGGCTGGGCGGTCAATCGCAAGCTCGGGAGGCCACTGGTGGGTCAGACCGATAGTGGAGGTGCCACGCTCGAAATGACCGTTCGCGACAGGCCGGCCTTCCTCCGCTGGGCCCTCTCGCTCGGTAGCAAGCTTCGCATCGAGGAACCCGCCACCCTCGCAGCCGAGCTGGGCGCACTGCGTGAACAGGTCGCCGCGGTCTACGGAGCCGACCGATGAGCGCCGCAAAGCAACTCACCCGGATCGTCCAGATGGTGGCCGAACTGGGCCGCCGGGAGCGCCGCGGACAGGAGGCCGCCACCCTGGCCGAGGTCGCCGCATCGCTCGGCGTGACGCCGAAGACAATCGCCTCTGATATCCGGACCCTCACCGCCCTCGGTGAGCACTCCGCCGACGACTGGCTTCTGAGTCTCTCGGTCTGGCAGCAGGACGATCAGCTCAGCGTCTCGAGCGGCGGGCCGTTCCGGCGCCCGCTCGTGCTCACCCCGATGGAGCGATGCGCCCTCCAGGTCGCGCTGATGGGCGATCCCGACGGTGCTCGGCTTGCCGACCGCCTCGACCGGGCAATGGCGGGCAGAACGTCTCCCGCGGAGGAGTATGGCGAGTCCGACGCGATGCGACGGACGGTGGAGCAAGCGGTTGAGGACCGCCGCGAGATTGCCCTCGACTATGCCGGGGAAGGTGAGGAGGCCGTTCGGACCTGGAGCATCCTGCCGCATGGGACCGTCGAGTATCGCGGTCGGGTCTACCTGATTGCCTGGACCGCCGAAGGATGGCGGCACTTCCGGCTCGATCGCGCGTCGGCCGTGCGCGTCACCGGCGGGAGCTTCGAACCGCGCGCCGACTACCGTGAGGTCGTCGAACCCGCCGACCTGTTCCGCGCCTCGCCCGATGTGCTGGAAACCGTGACCGTCCGGTTCGCCCCGGGCATCGCGCGCTGGGTCCAGGCCCGGTATCCCAATCATCGGGTGCTGGGCGACGGCCGAGTCGAGGTCGAGCTGGCGGTGGCGAACGAAGCGTGGCTGGTGCGACGAGTGCTCGACCACGGGCCGGACGCCGAGGTCGTGTCGCCGGAACGCTATCGAACCGCGGTGCGGAGAGCCCTGGCATGAGTCGCTATACCGTAGGTGACGATCTGGCCGTCACGGTCTTCGGCGGCCTCGGCGCTGACGGAGACGCCGGCGAGATCGGCGGCAACAAGATTCTCCTCGAGTTTGCCGATCGGAAGTATTTCCTCGACTTCGGCACCAGCTTCGCACGGAACGGGAAGTACTTCGATGAGTTCCTGAGCCCGCGCGCCGCGGTCGGCCTCCGGGACTTCCTCGCGGTGGGCTTGCTGCCGCCGGTCGAGGGCATCTATCGCGACGACCTCCGCCTCGAGCCGGATCTCTGGAGCCGGTATCACGGGCATTCGTCATACCGCAAGCTCGATGGTCTCGACGCCGTGTTGCTGTCCCATGCGCACCAGGACCACAACGGCTGTCTCGGCTTTCTGAAGCCCGAGATTCCGGTGTACACCGGTCTGATGACCGCCTTGATCGGCAAGGCAATGCAGGACATCGGCGGTGGCGGCCCGGAGGCGCAATACTGCTACGTTGCGCCCAAGACGGTGGGCAAGTCGGGTTTGCTCGAAGCCGTCAAGCCTGCCTCCCGCGCAGGCCGCCCGCATTTCATCGCCGAGCACGACGACGCCATTCGCGCTGCGAAGCTCGCCTTGGAGCCGTTCTTTGGCAGCGTGCCTGGCCCCAAAACTGTGTACCAGCCGGCGGCGTTCGACCACTGCAAACTCGACCCCGACAAGCTTCGCTTCTTCCGGGTGGATCACTCGATTCCCGGCTCCGGCGCCTGGGCGGTCAACACCCCCATCGGCTGGATCTGTTATACCGGCGACATCCGCCTCCACGGCCACTCCGGCTGGCGGACCAGGCGGATGGCTGAGGAGATGGCCGCGCTCAAACCCGCGCTGCTCATCGTCGAGGGTACGAACCTCTCCTCGAAGGAGCCGACCACCGAGCAGGAAGTCAAAGAGGCCTGCCTCGATGTCGTTCGCCGCGAGCCCGGCCTCGTCGTCGCCGACTTCTCGGCCCGTAACATCGAGCGTCTCCGCAGCTTCCACGAGATTGCCACCGAAGTCGGGCGCCGGCTCGTGGTGACGACCAAGGATGCCTACCTGCTCGAACAGATGCACGTCGTCGATCCGGCCATCCCGAAGACCGGCGCGGGCGTCGGGATTCTCCGGGCGCAGCGCTCCTCGATCGGGGCGTGGGAGTCCCCGGTGCTCGAGGGTTTCGCCGACGCAATCGTCGATGCCGCCACGATCCGCCGTCGGCCAGGTGACTACATCCTCTGCCTGTCCTACTGGGATATCACCAACCTGATCGACATCGAACCGAACGGTGGTACCTACATCTACTCCAGTTCCGAGGCCCGAGGTGAGGAGCAGAAAGTCGATCATGAGCGCCTGACTGCCTGGCTCGACCTCTGGGATTTGAAACGCGTGGGTGGCCTGCCAGGCGCGGAGGCGGGGCCGTTCCATGCCTCCGGCCACATTCATGCGGCTGGGATGGAGTGGGTCGTCGGGACGATCAATGCGGAGCGGCTCCTGCCGGTCCACACCCAGAAGAGGAGCTGGTTCGAAGGACGGGGGCGTGAGGTGCTCAGGCCCGCTTGAAAAGCGGGATGGGCCTCCTCGCCTTGCACGGCTTCGTACTGGGAGGAGGGGCTCGAGGGTCGCGCGACGCCATGTGCGCGGCCCTCGATGGCTCGCTCCGCGTTACTGCGTTACCTGCTCCGGAATCAGTGGAACCTCGGCCTTGCTGATCACGCGGCCCTTTCCATCGAGCATCCGGACCACGGCGCTGGTCTGTTCCTCGCCCGAGGCCGTGCGCGATCCGACGAGCGTGATCTCCACGAGTGCCGGTTCGAGCTTGTAGGCGGAGCCGGTTGCGAAGTCGACCGCGAAGCCGACGATCCAGCCGACGAGCAGGTTACCCCAGATCCACCCGTTGGTGCCTCGTGACAGCACAACTTTCTGCGGCTGGAACCCGGGTGCTGTGAACTCGACCTGGTACTCATTCTTCCGTGCGAGCCGGATGGTCTGCGGCGTGGTGCCCTGGGCCATCTGCAGACCAGAACTGGAGGTGACGATGAAGTTTGCGGTGGTCGGTGTCGAACGGATCGCCACGGGCTGGGCGGAGCCGCCGCCGACGATCGTGGCACAACCGCTGAGGGTGAGAAGCAGCGCCGACAGCGTGACGCTATGGCGGGAAACCATGGGTCTTCCTCCGGATAGGGATGATCGTGATGGGCCACCGGAGAAGTTGGGGCAGGGGTGTGACATCGGCCGCTTCCGCGGGGGTCCAGGCCGAGGCGCGGGAAGCCGATCCCTCGCCGTGGATTCCGACGTCATCGCCTTGGATCATCGAGTACGGTCGCGAGCAACCGAGCCCTCGCCGCGAGCACCGGGACAGCTGCCGCGAGCAACCGCACAACCCGCGGGGGTCGTTGGACGGTCGGCTCGGCTCACCGAGCAAATGCTTCCGGCAGGCCAACACCGCCGCAAGCCCCCGAACCCTTGCCGCGGATGCCCGGACACTCGCCTCGGGTCGCGTGACGGCACCTGTCCGTCACCTGACCAACGCCGCGGGTTACGTATCCCCCACCGCGAGATCCTGAAACGAACCGTTCCCTGACCTGACCGGCGCCGCGGACAACCTGACCGAAGCCGCAGGCAACGAGGCCGCCGCCGTGAGCCCCCTAACACATCCGCGAACGACCGAACCACTGCCGCAGGTACCTATACCACCGCCCTGAGTCACCGAACACGAGTCGCGGCTCGCCGAGCATTGCCGCGAGCCACTGAGCACTCGGGTGCCCCAGGAGATCGGTGCGCAGGTGTCCTTTGACCTGGGGACACTGTCCCCTTCCGTTGACACTGACCGATCAACGTGTCGGCTGGTCCTGCCGACCTGCCGCGCCGGAAATCGACCACCTCGCCGGCACCCTAACCCCGTAGCGAATCAACGACTTGCGCCCGATCTGTCAGGCTGTCAAACCCCGCCGATTTCCGAAGCGGCCGAAAATGTGGCACGAGAAATCCGGAAGAGCATTCTGTCGGAGATGCACAGAACGCCGGTTACGGCGAGGGAGGATACCATGCTGTCGCGTTTCCGCAGAATCGTTGGACGAGCGGAGGAATCGCTCGCGTTCGTCCGGAACAACCCGTTCGAAGGCCCCGGGCCCGAGGCCATCACGCAGCGGCTCGGCACTCTGATCGAGCGCACCAAGGAGCTGATCCGCACCCGCGAGGAGCGCGACCAGGCGCGCGCCCGCGCTGTGATGCGGAAGGAGACGATCCGGAAGCATCTGAGCACCGGGCTCCTCCGGTTCTTCGCCGGCGCCGGGCAGGAGGCCGCCCGATCCCACCCCGCGCTCGCCAAGGACTTTCGATCGGTTCCGACGGACGGCTCGGCGCTCGGATTTCTGACCCGGGCCCAGTCGCTCATCGCGGCCGCGCGCACCCACCTCGAGCTGGTGCAGCCGTTCGGGATCGAACCCGGGATGATCGACGAAGCGACGGCGCTGCTCACCGAGTATGAGTCCTATGCGCACCAGGCTTCCGAGTCGAAGGCTGCCCGGATTCAGGCCCGCGCGGAGCTGTTCCCGGTCGGTGCGGAGATGATGAACCTGCTTCGCCGGCTCGATGGACTCAACCGCCATCGCTACGCCCGCGATTCGGCGCGCCTCGCGACCTGGCTGAGCGCCTTCAAGGCGCCCGGACCGCTCAAGCCGCGCGACCGAGCCGAGCCAGCCGCGCCGACGCCCGATCAGCTGCCTGGGATGAGCGTCGATGACAAGGCCGCATAGGTCTGGAAGGGCGGGGCAGTCGAAGCTGGCTGCTCCGCCTTGCTCATTCTCCCGTTGGTCGAGGTTGCCTCGAGGCCACCATGGAGCGCGCGGACACCTTGCAGCGTTTGAACTACGGCAGGTCCGCAAAGAGCCGGGCCAGGTCGATCGCGGTCTCCGGCTGGTCCTGGTCGACGCGCCACCGCAAGGTGTCGCTGATGATCTCGGGCCGATCGAAGCGCCCGGTGTTGAAATGATCCTATTCGGGGGCTTTCGGGACCGCACGGCTCGGCCCTAGCTTGTATCGTATCGGCTGGACACTTCACCAGGAGCCAGTCGATGCCAGTGACGGCCAGGTTGTCACAGGAATTCTACGACCGTCTTGGCGAGCGGGTGGCCCAGGAACTGGTGGATTGGTTCAACGCCGTGGATACCACGTACCGGGCGGACCTCCGGGAGTTCAACGAACTCAACTTTGCCCGTTTCGACGCCAAGCTGGAGCAACGTTTGGCGGAGTTCAAGGCGCAGGTCGACGTCAAGCTGGCGGAATTCGAAGCCCGCTTGAACGTCAAGCTGGCAGAACTCGAGGCCCGTTTCGATGCCAAGCTGGCGGCACTCGAAACCCGTTTTGATGATAAGCTGGCGGTGTTCGAAGCCCGCATCGACGTCAAGCTGGCGGCACTCGAAACCCGTTTTGATGACAAGCTGGCGGCGTTCGAAGCCCGCATCGACGTCAAGCTGGCGGCGGTCGAAACCCGTTTTGATGACAAACTGGCGACGCTCGAAACCCGCATCGATGACAAGCTGGCGGCGCTCGAAACCCGCATCGACGCCCGCTTCGATGCCAAGCTTGCTGCCCTCGAGGCACGGCTCGATGCGAGGATGGAAAAGCGGCTCGCCAAGCAGACCCGCTGGCTGGTGGCCAACTGGGTTACCCTGGTTGGAGGGGTGATCGGTCTCTGGCTGCGCGGCTGACCCGCCCCCCTTGCGGCGCGGGGCCTGAAGGCGGGCTCGTTTCTTTGTCAGGGCCGGGAATTGCGACGATCAGTGTGCATCCATGTTCACACGCTTTCCACCGGCGTCGCGGATCCGGCGTACCTGCTCGACCGTGACCCGCGTTCCGTTGTTGCCCCACTGGCCGTACACGTACGTCATCACGTTGGCCACATCCTCGTCGGTGAGGGCAAGCGCCGGCATCAGGCCGTTGTACTGCTCACCGTTGACGGTGACCGCACCGGAAAGACCGTGCAGCACCACGCCGATGGCGCGCGTCACGTCGGCGTTGAGGTAGTCCGAGCCCGCGAGCGGCGGGAATGCACCTTTGATCCCGGAACCGCTCGGCTGGTGACAGGGAGCGCAGTTCTGGGTGTAGACTCGCTCACCCATGGTCATCTGTTCAGCGACCGTACGCGCAACCGGCGGTGCAGCGGCCTGGCTCTCCGGCATCCGCTGCATTGCCCCGCCCTCGGGCTGATAGATCCCCTCGAACTGGCGACCCGAGAACACGCCGCTGTCCGCTACCCCGCCCACTGCCAGCGTGCCGATCGCCCCTTTGTTGAAGGCGCGGAAGATGGAGTGATCGACCAGCAGGTAATTGCCCGTGGTCTCGACCTTGAACTCGACGATGGCCGCGCCCCCGGCCGGGATCAGCGTGGTCTGCACGTTTTCGTTGGGGGGCCTGGTGCCGCCTTCGGTGTACACGCGGTCGAAGATCTCGCCGATGACGTGGAAGGACGACACCAGGTTCGGGCCGCCGTTGCCGACATAGAGCCGCACCGTCTCTCCCACGTTCGCGGTGAGCGCCTTGTCGCCCATCAGCGCACCGACCGAGCCGTTGAAGACGACGTAGGCCGGATCTTCGTTGATGGCGCGCTGCATGTCGAACGGCTGATGGCCCGCGACCCCGAAGTTTCCACGGGTGTAGAACTCACCCTGCTGCACGTAATACTCGCGATCCACCGGCGGCAGGCCAGCCTTGGGCTCGACGAGGATCAGGCCGTACATGCCGTTCGCAATGTGCATTCCGACCGGAGCAGTCGCACAATGGTAGACATAGAGGCCCGGATTCAGGGCGGAGAAGGTGAACATCGACTGTTGCCCTGGCGTCACGAGAGACGCCGAGGCGCCTCCGCCCGGGCCGTTGACCGCGTGCAGATCGATGTTGTGCGGATTCTTGCTCGAAGGATGGTTCGCCAGGTGGAACTCCACTACGTCGCCCTCGCGGACCCGGATGAACGATCCGGGGACCGTGCCACCGAAGGTCCAGAAGGTGTAGTCCACCCCGTCAGCGAGGCTGCTGGTTTCTTCGTGCGCCTCGAGCCTGACGATGACCTTGGTGGGATGCCGCCGGGTAATCGGCGCCGGAACCAACGGCGGCGCGGTCAGGACCGCGACCTCTTCACCGCGGAGGGTTTCGTTCGAACAGCCGAACTGCGCGCCTGCCACCAGAAGGATCAGACCCGCTTTTGCTCGCGAAGCGAATGACATCGGAAATTTTCCCGGGAAGAAAACGTACCCAAGCTACCGGGCATGGTAAAACCCGGCAAGCGCAAAACTCGCCGAGTTATTCCCGAATGACGAACTCAACTTTTACCCGCTGGCTGGTGGCCAGCTGGGTCACGGTTCTCGCAGCCGTGATCGGTCTCTGGCTTCGCGGCTGACCGCCTGCTATGGTTGCGCCGTGAGGCTGTCGACCATCCGACGCGCTGTTGCATAGGTCGAGTCGATCGCCAGCGCCTTCCGATACATCGCCAGAGCCTGATCCCGCCGCCCGGCTTTCAGTAACGCCTCGCCATAGCTGTCCCACACGTTGGCGCTGTTCGGAAAGAGCTCGGTGTTGAGCCCGAGCGCAGCGATCGCCTCCTCGTACCGGTGCACTACGGGGAAACGATAGCCACTGGGCTGGCCCATCAGATCGTAGCCGAGTGCGTTGAGGTCCTGTTCGACATAGGTGTAGCTGGCCGTGTCGGCTTTCAGACTGTCGAAGAGCCGCCGCGCAGCTTCCGGTCCTTCGCTGACGAGGGCGCGAGCGTAGAGGTCCACGATCTGGCGGCGGGGCGGTTGCACCGAGCGGCCCGCCAGCAGATCGAATGCCGTGTTCATGAGGCTACCGGCATTTCCGTTCACCACGTCGTATACGATCACGGTCTGCTGCCGTGCCGGATCGTAAGCCAGCTCGGAACTCAAGCCGAATGCGTAGCCGCCGTGATGGACGATGCCGGGACGGGTCGAGTCGCTGCTGATCTCCCAGCCCAGTCCGAATGGTCTTGGATTGGGCGCGCCGTTTGTCAGACGGACCGGAATCAATGACGGGCGCAAGGTTTCGAGAGCGAGTAGCCGGCCTCCAAAGAGCGCTCGCGCATATCGATGCAGGTCATCGAGCGTGCTGACGTACTCGCCAAAGCCGTGAAACTGGTAGGCGCACCAATATTGGCGGATGAACGGGACGCTGCTGGTTCGCACCGCGTCGCTATACAGATTCGGTCGGAGGTGCGGATACGCGGCGTCGCGCCGGGATACCGTTGTGTCGAGCTGGCGGCAGAACGATTCGAATGCGGTGCTGGTCATCCCGGCCGGCTTCAGGATGTGCGCCTGGATGTAGTCGACATAGGACTGGCCGGACACACGCTCAAGGATCAGCGCCAGTACGGCGTAATTGATATTGTCGTAGTTGCCGTTGGTGCCGGGTGGATAGCGAAGCGGCTTCGGATTGTCTACCAGCCCCGCCACCAGGTCGGCATTCGTGAAAACTCGGCCCGGATGCTGCTCGAAATCGAAGAAGGTATTGTACGACGGCAGTCCCGACGTATGCGACAGCAGGTGCGCGATCGTAATGTTGGGATACGGAAAGCCTGGCAGGCGCGTGGCGACCGCGTCATTCAGCGAAAGGACTTTTCGCTCCACGAGCTGCAGGATGGCCGTGGCCGTAAATGTCTTGGAAATCGACGCGATCGGAAAACGGCTGCCCACCGTGAGGGGAGTGCCGGACGCAAGATCCGCGGGCCCGTATGCCCGTTTCAGAACGACCCGATCCCGATCGGCGACGAGGATTGCTCCGTTGAACTGCCCGATGCGAGCGAGTGCATCGAAATAGCCGGTTAGCCGTTCGGCCGGCGTCTGGGCCTGCAGAACGAGTGGAGTTGCCGTGACGGCTGACACTACAGCGAGTATCGGGACGAGCGGGTGCACAGGATCTCGAGTTCGTTACCGCCCGGTTGGACACCGGTGAGAACCATCCCGTTGTATCCGTGGTGATAATGATCCTGGTCCGGGACTTTCGGAACCGCGCGGCTCGGCCGTAGCTTGTATCGTATCGGCTGGACTACTTCACCAGGAGCCATCCGATGCCAGTGACGGCCAGGTTGTCGCAGGAGTTCTACGACCGTCTTGGCGAGCGGGTGGCCAACGAACTGGTGGACTGGTTCAACGCCGTGGATGCCACGTATCGGGAAGACCTTCAGGAAATCAACGATCTCAACTTCGCCCGCTTCGACGCCAAGCACGAGCAGCGGTTGGCGGAAGTCGAAGCTCGGGTCAACGTCAAGCTGACTGAGTTCGAGGCCCGAATCAACGGCAAGCTGGCGGAGTTCGAGGCTCGGTCCGATGTCAGGCTGGCGGAGCTCGAGGCCCGGTTTGACGTCAAGCTGGCGGAGCTCGAGGCTCGGTTCGATGTCAAACTGGCGGCGCTGGAGGCCCGATTTGACGTCAAGCTGGCGGCGCTCGAAGCCAGGATCGACGTCAAGTTGGCGGAACTCGAGACCAGGCTCGAAAGGAAGATCGCTGCGCAGACCCGCTGGTTGGTGGCCAGCTGGGTCACGGTTCTGGGAGCCGTGATCGGTCTCTGGTTCCGCGGCTGATCGCCCGCGGTCGCTGCTCCGGTCTTCTGCCTCCGGCGCTCCCTATGCGGACGCTTCCGATCGGAGGATGGCGATTGCAGTGTTTAGCACGGTCCTCTTGGCTGCAAATCGATATTGACGCACCAGCTCGTCATCCACGCTGGCCCACGAACGCGCTTCGGCGGTAGCGCGGCCGCCTGAAGCCAGCCTGCGCCGCATGGCCGGATCCGTGATCAGCTCACTCAGGGAACTGACCAGTGAGTCCGATCGCCGCACCAGCCGCACATTCTCACCGTCCCGCCCATAGTCCAGCACGCCCCCGGCCGCCATCGCAATCGACGCCGTTCCCGACGCCATCGCTTCCAAAAGCACGTTGCCGAACGTCTCCGTCGTCGACGGCAACACGAACACATCGGCCGACGCGTAGGCCGCTGCCAGGTCAGCACCACGCCGAACCCCGGTCAGATGGACCCGGGGCAAACCTCGCTCGGCGATTGCCTGTTCGAGCGTGCCGGACCCGGTAAATGCCAGGTGCGCACGAGGATATTGCTCGCACAGCGCCTCCCAGGCGTTGAGCAGGCGATCGACTCCCTTTTCCGGAGCCAACCGGCCCACGTACGCCACCAGCAGGTCGTCCGGCCCGAGACCCAGCGAGCCCCGGTACGCCTCCGAGCGAAAGCCGGGATGAAAACGATCGGTGTCGATGCCCCGGCTCCAGACCGCGGTATGTCTGACTCCGCGACGCTGGAGCTGCTCTTGATACGCCTGACTCGGTGCCAGCACTACCTCGGCGTGCCGATAGAACCGCCGCAGGTAGATCCAGCCCGGCGCCACGGCCCAGCCGAACCCGTAGCGCGATGCGTAGCTTTCGTAGTCGGTGTGCGCTGACGCGACGATTGGCACGCCCAACCGATGAGCCGCCTTGAGACCGGCCCGGCCCATTGGGAACTCGGTGGCCAGATGCACCACGTCTGGACCGAATGCCGCCAGATCGGCGGTGATCTCCGCCTGCCTGGGCCGAGCCCATTCCACCTCGGGTGACAACGCAAACGGCCGGGCAGGTGATCGGTGGGCTTCCGGCCGGTCCGAAGTGCCGGGCGGCAAGGCGTAACGGGCGCTGTAGACCCGCACCGCATGACCTCGGCCCATCAGCGCCTGTACCGTCCGATCCAGGGTGTGGGCCACCCCGCTGATCATCGGCCAGTAGACTTCTGAGAAAATGGCAATCCGCATCGATGACCTCCTTGCGATTAAGTCTCGCAGGAGGTCGCGCTGATCAGATCACGCGGGGGTCAACGGTGGGTAAAGGCGATTTCGTCCGATCGATACAATTCGTCCTCACGGAATGGCGGGGGACGTATCTCGGATCTGCGATGGATGAGCCCCGTTTCATGGCGCTTACGCGTCCAGAATGACTCCCTCAAGCCGAGTTCCTCCAATGACGGCGACCCGTGCCAGTACGTTGTTTCTGCTCCTTCTCGCCGCCTGTGGGGGAACCGAGCCCACTCCGAATCCGCCACCACCTCCGCCGCCGCCTCCTCCGACCCCGGCCTCGATCAGTGTCGAAGCGGGGAACCAGCAGTCCGCCGCGAGCGGCACGGCAGTGGTGGTGGCCCCCGCCGTCGTGGTACGCGACGGCCAGGGGCGCGGGCTGGCCGGTGTCGCCGTCCAGTTCTCCGTGACCGAAGGCGGCGGCACGGTCGAGGGCGCCAATCAGACGACCGACGCCTCCGGGATCGCGCGCGTTACCCGGTGGACGCTCGGTCCCTCGGGTAACCAGCGGCTCTCCGCCCAGGTCGGCTCGCTCGCGCCCGCCGTCTTCCAGGCTACCATCCAGCCTGGGACCGAACTGCTCGACGTGGCGATCCCGGTTACCGGTGGCACCTTTGAGATCACCGCGGCCGGCCATCCCTATCAGGGCCTCAAGCTCACGGTGCCGTCCGGCGCTCTGACCATACCCGGCACCTGGCAGTTGCGGGTGCTCCCGAACGCCACGGCGCCCACGCTTCCCAACGGCTATCAGGTCGCCGGTCCGATTCTCGAGGTGACCACGGAACAACCTCGTCTCGACGACGTCATCTTCCTGGACATCCCGGTCACCGTCCCGACGGGCCGCGGTGTCGTGATCGCCTTCCACGATCCGGTGCGAGGCGTCACCGAGGTGGTGCCCACCGTGGGCCGGACCGCGACGTCGATCCGGGTGGCTACGACCCATCTGCGCGCCGATTTGCTCCTCGGGCCCACGCCCAGCAGCTTTGCGGCCGTGATGAGCAATCAGCGCCTGCCCGGGATCGGTCAATTGTTCCCGGTTGAGTTCCCGGTGCCGATGCCTGAGGTCCCGGCGGTGATGAATCCGGCCGACGACCGCTGGCCCGTGGTGGAGCACGGCTCGGCGCAGTTCCCCGACGGGCACGGCGCCGCCATTGCCGGGCTCGAGGCGCTCAATTTCGCGCTCGACGGGCCGCGGCTCGCGACGCTGGTGAAAGGGATCGAGGAGCCCGGCTTCTATGGCGAAGCGGCGCCGCTTGGTGCGGTGGTGAGCGGCCACAAGCGGATCTTCGAGGGCCTCTCCCGTGTCCTCAACACCCTGAACGAGGAACTCCGGCGGATGCCCAAGCCGGAGCGCGACGACCTGGTGAGCCAGGCCATGACCGCTAACCTCGCCATGCGGGGCGCGACACCCGCCGCCATGACGACCGCCGCGAGCGGGCAGGTCGCGTTCGGGACCGCGTTCGCCAGCGGCGGGGGGGCGCTCCAGATCGTCAACCACGCCAAAGCACAGGCCCTGACCGTGGTGCGCAACCCGGCGACCGGGTTCACGCCTCAGCAGGTGCGCACAACCGCCGACGGGCCGGACCGGGAGACCGACGGCCTGACCCCGGTCAATTCGCTGGTGCTCGCGTACGAGAAGCTGGGCGATCTGCTCAGGAGCCTGCAGCAGCTCCCGACGGTCTCGCCGGCTGCCCGCGCGGCGATCAACAAGGCCATGGCCGAGCAGGCCGGGCTGCCGGCGGTGCCGCTGGAGACGCAGGTGGGTGCGAACGGCGGATGGGAACCGACGCCGGAGGACCATCTCGTGATCCGATCGAAGTTCATCACGCTCCGGATCCCCACGCTGTCAGGGGGCGTAATGATCAACTTCCCGACCAGCGGGGCGGAGGTCGTGCGCAGCAACACCTCGACCGTCGGCCTCGATGCGCCCGGCTTGAACGACCTGCCGGAGGCGACGCCGACACCGCTGGTGGTCTCAGCGTTCGCGATCGCCGGGGGCCGGCTCAAACAGGTGTCCGCCCACATGCTCAACGCCCTCCGCGCCGATTTCAAGGTCGAGCCGGAAACCGTTGAGCTCGAGGACGACCTGGAAGTGTCATTCGAAGCAAGCGTGGCGATGCCGCCGGAGGGCGGCTACCGGATCCGCTGGGAGTGGGACGACGGCAACACCACCGAAAGCCTGAGCCTTGCCACGGCCACGCATACGTACGAAGAGTCCGGCAACTATCGTGTCATTGCGACGCTGCTCAGTATGACGCGGAACGTCCTCGCCGCCGATACTGTAGAGGTTGGAAGCGACCCCGCACCCTACTGGCGGCTCACCAGCTTCACGGATCCGGACGGCCTGGTCGACAAAGGGAACCCCGGCGAATCGGGCGAGATCTACGACGTGCTGAGTCGCGCGGTCGCCGTTCCGGGCTCCGGCCTGATCGCCATCGACGAGCTGGGCGCGGGTAGCTCGACCCTGCGGCTTCGGGTGCTTCCCACCGCGACCTGGAGCGCCGCCAACTGCTGCCCGCCTGCCGCGACGCTTCCGGGTGAGGTGCGCCAGACGCTCGGGGTGATGCCGCAGGAGGCGTCAGGAGTCGGGCCGTATTTCGCGGGGTGGGAGACCAGCCGCTGGTCGCAGACGACGGAGGATCTTGGCAGCGGCACGCTGACCGGCCAGTACATCATGGCTACCGGCCCCTACGACATCGAAGACATCGGGACGCAGATCGGTCCCCGCGGCGGCATCCGGATCACCGCCACCCGTAACGGCAAGGTGATGACCGGGACGATCAGAATCACGATCTGGTGGGTGGACGGCGAGACTGGCCAGCTCCGCCAGGGTGGCTCCGAGGACTTCGTCTTCCCCTTTACGGCGGAGCGGATCAGGTAGGAAGCGGTTCGGGCGGCGCACCATGCAGGCGCGCCGCCCGAATCGCACTGCTGTTCGTTACTGCGGGAAGCGGTTCGTCACCTTGCCGTTGGCGTCCAGGAACTCGAGGCTCGGATTGCCGAGCGAGTCGACCTGGATCAGAATGCGCGGCTTGCCGTTCGGGTCGGCCAGCCGGAGGACCGACGCCTTCTGGATATTGCGGCCGAGATAGGCGCGCTCGGCGTACAGAGGAACACCGTTCCGAGGCTCGCCGAACTTCTTCTGCGCAGCTTCCTTGGCGGGTCCGTCCGGCATGGCCCGGATCTTCTCCATCTCTTCGACCATTTCGATGATCGGAATCGGCGCCCGCTCGGCAAAGGTGATGCCGGTCCGCTTGGTGTCGGTGTCGTCCTGATAGTTGAGGACCATGACCTGGTCCTGGTTGAACTGGTCGAACGACATGTGCAAGCTCGACTGATAGCGCCCGTTCGCGTCGGTCTTGCCGGTAAAGGTCAGTCCGCCGTTCTCGGTGCCTTCGTCATTGAAGAAGATGACTCCGGGACGCCCGCCGCCCGGATACCCGAATGGCTTGCCCTTGAAGATCGGGCCGATCGAGCGCGGCCGGTTGGAAATGACCATCCGGTAACTGCCATCCGGCTCCACAACGTTGATGCGCTCGACATCGATTTCCGTGAAGCGGACCTTGTCGGGCTGAGCCTGGAAGGCGCTCACGCTGAACCAGGTGAGCAGCAGGGTGGCCATCAGGCCGTAGATGCGCAGGATGCGAAGCTCGCGGCGTTCGGAATTGGACATGGGTCGGTCCTTCGTCGGGTGGGACGGTTAGCGAGTCGTGGGAGTGTTGGCCTCGACTGCCGCGGCAAAGCGCCGCACCAGTTCGGCCCAGGGATATGGATGCCAGCTGTGGCCCTTCATCGGCCGCCCATAGATGAACTCGGCGTCACTCGCCGGCTGGGCGCGCTTCAGAAAGTCTTCGAACCGGTACATCGCGACGTTCAGGTAGAAGTCGTCCATGTCGGGCAGGAAGAAGCGCAGCTTGCCTCGGAGCTTGGGGCCCAACGTTGTCCAGTTGCGCTCGGCGTAGTCCCGGAGGTCATAGCCGTGTTCCTTCCAGTAGGCCGCGACCGACTTGTCGATCACTCCGGTGAGCGGGTTCCAGAGCGGCTTGGGATACCCTTCGTCGTCGGTCGGACCGTAGACCGCTTCCCAGGCATTGAACTGGAAACCGGAGCGCCCTTTGGATCCGAGCACGGCCTCGAACCGGCTCATCTGCCGAACGGTCCAGACGGGCTGCCCCTCGACCGTCCGCCGCATCGGTCGCTCCGCAGCGATGAACTGGCCGGCTGGGATCGAGAAGGCGTTGTCGTCCTTATAGATGTCGACCAGCTGATGCCGGCTGAAATCGATCGGGTCGGGCTGGAAGATCCAGGCGCCGCCGAAATAGTCGGGGTAGTGGAGCTGCAACGCGAGGCTCTGCCAGCCGCTCGTCGAGGCCCCCTCCAGGTGCCGCGCGTAGGGAGCGGCGATGATTCGGAAGCGGCGCTCCAGTTCCGGAATGACTTCCTCGACCACCGCATCGCCGTAGGGGCCGTTGTTGGCGGAGTTGGTGGAGTAGGAGTCGGGGAAGTAGGGCGTTTGCTGTTCGAGCGAAATCGCAATCACCCGCGGAAAGTCCGGGGCGTTCCACGATTTGTAGAAGTCGAAGCCGGTCTCGACGCCGGTCACCGGGCTGATCTCGCCGATGCCGCGGCCGACCGAATCGGTCCGGAACTGAAACGGAACGTTGTGGCCCAAAGTGTAGATCGCGGGATAACGGCGATTCGGTTCCTCCGCATATCCCCGGGGCAGCAGGACCGTCGCATAGATGTAGATCGGCCGGCCCCAGAACGCAGAGAGCTTTTTGCTCTGGACCCTCACCCGCTTGACCCAATCCGTCTCGGCGGGCGGCGGCGTTTCCGGAAGGGCGCGCGTCAGGGTGAGGCGGATCGGGGTGCTGCCGTCGATGCGCACCTGCTGTACCTCGCTCACCAGGGCGCCGGCCTCGTTGTTGAACGGCGCAATCCGGCCGTCGTTCATCGGCAGCCAGAGGGTCTTCCCATCGGCTCGCCGGACTTCGGAGTAGACCCGGACCAGGGCTTGAACCCAGTACTCTCCCGGCGGCAGCGAGTCCAGGCTGGTCGGAAATCCGATGGCGCGGCGGTCGACCGTGATGGATCGTCCCGGCGTGACGGCTTCGAGGTCCACGCCGAAGATGGCCGGCCCCGACGGCGATATCATCAGCCGAGGTTCTGCCTGATTGGTCTTGGAGACGATCACGAGCAGACGGCCGGTCACTGGGCCGGCATGGGCGGTCGGGGCGATGGTCACGTCGAAGCGCGGAGCCGCCTGACCGGCAGCGGCCGCCGGCGCGAAGGCGATCAGGGCGACGGCCAGTGAGCGGAGCAAAGACGGCAACGTTTGCCTCGAGCAGAAGGGAGGGTGGCCAGAAGGTAGCTCGTACTTCACATGCACGAAAGGTCCGGTCAATTGTACGTAATATGTACGATCAATTGTTTCAGATCCGTTCGTGGACCCGGCCGTCACGCATCAGACGGCCTTCGCCTGAGGTCCGTTTCAGGCTCCCCAGATCTGCTCGGCCTGCCAGAGATGCCGGTGCTGGTGGCGCGGCAGGATGCTGAAGCACGAGTACAGGTTATAGGTCTTGCCCGGTGCAAACGGCGAGGCAACGGCGATTTCGCTGATCGGCTTGCCGTCTACCGCCTGGAGCAGGGTAATTTGCGCGGCTTGCAGACGGTTGAGCTGCGCCTCCCCGGTGTGAAAGGCTTCAGGCAGTCTCGCGATGCAACAACGTGAGGAGATCCGCCGGGGTTTCAAGCCAATGGTCCGGCTTGGTCCGGACCAAATCGTCCTGACTGAAAGGCCCCCACAGCGCCGCCGCCGTGCGCATTCCTGCCGCCCGGCCGCTCTCCATGTCGTGGACGCTGTCCCCGACGTAGATCGCGCTCCGCGGGTCGACCGCGAGATGATCCGCGGCCTTGATCAGCGGTTCGGGGTGTGGCTTCGGATTGACCACGTCGTCCGCACCGATCAGGACGTCCATTGCGCCGTCGAGGCCCAGGAGCCGAAGGCCCCGTTCGGCGCCGGCCCGCTGCTTACTGGTCACCAGGCCGGTCCGAAATCCACGGTCGCGGATGGTGCGGACCATTTCCACGGCGCCGGGATAGCCACGGCACCGGCTGTCGTGGTTCGAGATGTTGTACTCCCGATAGGTTTCAACCAGGGCGTCGAACAGGACCGGGTCATAGGCCCAGTCGCGAAACTGGACCCGAAGCGGGGTGCCGATCCCGGCAAGCCATTCCGCGTCGGTCCGCGGGGGCAGGCCATGGGTGGCCAGGCTGTGATGGTAGCTGTCGATGATCAGCTGGATCGAATCCAGCAGGGTGCCGTCGAGATCGAATAACACAGTGGTAGTGCGAGTCATGGGCTGAAGGTAGCGACGTCGTCGGACGGTCTGTAGGTCGTCCGCGCCGGGACAACGACCTGAGGCGCCCGGGCAGGAATAGCCAGGATCAGGAGGTCCGCAGTCAGGGTGTCGGATTCGTCCTCCGCGGCGCCGATCCGGGCCGCCAGGTCGAACGCGGTCCGATCTCCCCCGGCCATCCGATCAACCAGCATCGCCTCGGCTGCCGTATGTCCGCGGCGCAGAAAGCAGAGCGCGTTTCCGCTTCGGGAAAGCCCGTCGGCATCACGAGTGCGCCGATAGCGCGCGGTCTCGGCGCGAAGGTACGCCAGGGCCCCCGCGGCAACCGGGCAAGCGCCGAGTCGCGCGGCAGCGATGCGATCAACGGCGTGGCGGACCGGAGTGGCCAGCGATTCCAGGATCTCCTGGATCTCCGCGGGATGAGGGTCGCCAGCTTCGATGCAATCGAGGCGCGGGAGGGAGCGATCTCTGATTTCCCGCCATTCCCCTCCGGCAGTTCGGGTCAGGGCGAGCAGGCCGGTTGCTCCGGATCTCCGGTTCCGGATGCGGAACAGGGCGGTAGCCTCACTTCCGGTAACCCGGCACCATCCGGCCCGGTTCTCATCCTCCGGCAGTTCTCTCGTTGGGGCCAGGCGTGAGATGGCCCGCTTCCTCGCCAGGATTTCCTCCACGCCGATGCGCGCTTCCACCGGAGTGGGGAGCTCGAACCGGACCACCTCGATATCGGGATGCAGAGAACCCGGACGCAAGGCCCGTCCATCACGCTGCTCGAGCCGGATCGGCGTCCACGGCAGGTCATAGTGGACGATCCGGGCCGCGCTGCGGAGGTTGAGGCCCTCGGCCGCGACATCGGTCGCCAGCAGCACGGTGGTGGCCGGCAGATTTCGGTTGCTCCGCGTTATGGGGTCGAAGGATTGGAGTACCAGTGACCGCGGCATCCGGCGCTGCTGGTATCCCGCCTCGCTGCCGGTCAGCCACGCCACCCCCGGCCCCGCCAGGTGCCGGCGCAGGTGCTCGACCGTGTCCTTGAACGTCGAAAACACCAGGGTCGGTCGCCGGTCGGCCAGAATCGCTGCCAGGTGAGCAGTCTTGGCGTCTCCCGTTCGGGCCCAGTGCCCGGCTTGCGTCGCGAGGCGGTTGACCAATGCCAGATCGCCGACTGCAAGGTCCGCAGCCGCATCAGTGTGGTCGACCAGGTCCCACATCACGAGCTGGTCGACATCGCCCGCCACCATCGACTGGATCGCTGCCCGGTTGAGCGGGTGCCCGGCCCGGCGTGCATCCGATGCGTGGCTGAGCAGGCGGCGGTAACCGTCGAGCGAGGTCAGGAGCGCCGCGGGGCTCGATGCCAGCGCCCGCAGCAGGCCGCCGCGAATCAGCGCAGCGATCGGCGGGCTCCGCGAGAGTTTGAGGCGGTCGATCCGAGCAACGGCCTGAGCAAATGCCCGGTCGCCTTCGTGCCAGCTGCGGACGATGGTATCGCGGCGGGACGGTCGATCGGTCGGGGCCGGACCTCGGATAACCAACGGCCTCAGGCGGATCTCCGGGTCGGTTTCGACCGCCTGGCGGAGTGAGGGCACTCCATACAGGGCGAGCGCATCGTCACGGACGGCCAGGCTGAGTTGGGTCGACAGATCATGCCGCCGATTGACCACCGGTGTCGCGGTGAGCAAGACGACCGGACGGCCGAGCAGTTGGGGCGCGAGGCGGCGATAGCGACGGGTCGCCGGGTTGCGGAAGCGATGCGATTCGTCGATCAGGGCCGGCCCGGTTCCGGAGATACGCCCGCCGCGACTTATCAGCTCGTGACTCGTCACGCGGCAGCTCACGCCGAGACTCGCGGCGATGCGCTGCCATTGGGGCACGAGGATAGCGGGGACCACGGCATCGATCGCCGCCGCCGGGTCGAGTGCGTGGGATACTGCCAAACCGAGATACGTCTTTCCGGAGCCGACCGGGGTCGCGATCATCACGCCTCCGAAGGCGCGGGCAATGCCCAGCGCTGCCCTGAAGGTCTCGATCTGATCCGGACGGAGCCAGGCGGGCGGCGGATCGTCAGCCAGCGCAGGAGCTCTGGCGCTCTCGATGACGCCTGCTGCGCACCGAGGGTCGAGCCGTCGGAACGCCGCCGGTACCGAGAAGCCGAGCCGGCCGGGCCCGGTCTGGCTCGCGACGATCACTCGAACCCGTTGCCCAGCAGACGGAGAACGCGCTCGGCCAGCGCACCTTCATCGACCGGTTTACCCTGATGTCCGGCGCGGCCGATCTGAATCAGCGCCGCGTCGTCGAGTACACCGGAGGGCAGTGGAAGCGTGCCGACCAGTGAGGCGTTGAAGCGGAAATACCCCGATGCCGCGACGGTTGCCTGCTGGCGAGCCAGGTGCCGGATCGGCTCGCTGTTGAGCCATGCCGTGAGCGCGAGTGCCGAATCGGCGCTCGGTGTCGCCAGCCAGTAGCAGGTGTTGAGCGGCACCATTCGTTGCTCGGCATCCGTCAGCAACGCCGTGGCCGATAGCTGCCTGGCCAGGTCGGCCCAGACCACGCGAAACAGCGGTCCCACCGCGTCCGTCCGGAATACGGTCCAGAGCGGGCCGCTCCGGAAATCGGCCCTGCGTTCGAGGAGCCGCGCATGCCGAGTGATCCAGTTGCGCGCCATGGCGGGGAGGCGATCGAGCGGGCGGCCGCTCGCGTCGTAGGCCCAGAGCAATCGAGCCTTGGCCGTGGTGCGAAACGGTCGAATGTCGCGCCCGCGGAGGGCCGGCCGAAGTAATTCGGGTTCGCAGGTGTCCTTCGGATCGAGGAACACCGAGTCCGCACCGGTTTTGACGCCCAGCCCGATCCTGAACTGTCGGCCGAGCCGCGGGCCGTCGGCGGTCCGCCGGAGCAGCGCGGCTTCGTCGCCCGGACGCACCGCGCTCCAGGGAGCGCCCGAGAGCGCGTCCTGCGGGACGAACTTGCCGCCTCCGTTGAAGGTCGTGGCCGTCAGGTGCCCGGCCGGCGGTTCCGCACGACCGACCACCAGCGCGAGCGGGTAGACCAGGGCATCGAATCCGGCCGCCGCATCCGGCAGGTCCGCAGCGAGGTGGATCGTATGGCGCTCGGCCAAACGCTCCCGTGCCAGGGAGCCGTACTGCGCGGTCAGCAGCTTGGCGGGCAGCAGCAGGCCGGCCACCCCGGACGGGTGGGCCAGTTCCAGGCTGCGCTGGAGAAAGGCCACCGCCAGGTCCGCTACCGGCGCAAAGCCTCGACGTGGGGACGGTCGCGCCCGGAACCACTCGTAGCGCCGTTTGAGACTCTCCCGTTCCTGCGGCGACAGGTGTTCGGCGCGGACCCAGGGCGGGTTCCCGACGATCAGGTCGAAGCCGCCCCGGTCCATCAGGTCGGCAAACTGCGATCCGAAGTGGAACCACGGGAGGATGCCGTTGGAGACTAGCCGGCGACGGGCGGCACGCAGCCGGGATCGCTCGGTGCGGAGGCGGCGGAGTTCCCCTCGCCCGGCGCGAGACAAGGTCGACGTATCGCCGAAGAGGGAGCGTCCGGTTCCGCTCGCCACCAGGTCCCTGATTTTCCGCTCCAGGTTCTCGATCGCGGCTTCCAGCGCGCGTCCCATCGCATCGTGCTCCGCCCGCCGGAGCGATCGGATGGCGGCGCGTTTCGCTTCGCCGGTGGCGGTCAGTACGCGCGTGCGCAGCTCTCGAAGCCGGTCCGCGGCTGCCCCGCGCAGCGCGACCGGGAGATCGTGGCGCTCCAGAACGCTGTCTCCCTGGCGGATCAGAGCGTCCAGGTTCGGCAGCGGCGCAATCTCGTCCGGAGGCGCGTCGCGATCCGATCGAATCACTTCGAGCCACAACCGCAATTCCGCCAGGTGCACCGCGTTCGGGCTGATGTCGACGCCGAAGAGATTGGTCGCAATCACGTTTCGTGTAGCTGCCGCGGCATCCTCCCCGCTGCGGACTCTGAGGGTAACGAGCAGGCGGAGGGCGCCCAGCAGGAACGCGCCGCTTCCAGCGGCCGGGTCGAGTACGGTCACCTCCCGGACTGCCTCGAGAACTCGCGGGGTGAGCTGCGCAAGCTCGGCACGCGCTTCGTCGATCCGGCAGCCGAGCTTACCAGCCAGCCACGCTTCGAGGGAGGCGCGGACCAGCTGGTCGACCAGCGCGCTCGGTGTGTAGAACGCTCCCGTGGCGCGGCGTGTTTCCGGATCCATCACGCCTTCGAAGACCCGGCCGAGCATGTCGGGACCGATGGCGGCGCGGGGGCCGACCTCCGACCCGATGGTGAAGTGATACCGTTCGAAGAGCTGTTCGAAGGCATCGATCCAGAAGCTGTCCGGAAGCTCCGCCTGCCAGCGCCGTTCCAGCGGATGCGGTTCGAAGAGCCCGCCGTTGAGGAACGGAATCCGGCCGAATTTCCGCGCCGTAGTGGAGCGGCGATCGATCGGCCGGTTGAGGGTGCCGAAAAACAGGGGGCGGAGCAAGCGCCGCGCGACCCCGCCGCCGCTCTGCAGCACCCGGTCCAGTTCCTCGGCCAGGAACCGCGGTCGGCCGTCGAGCCAGCCGCGCTCCTGAACGAAATAGAGAAAGAGGACCCGGGTCAGGTCGAGCAGCGCCAGCGCGTGCCGATCGCGTCCCGGAATTCGCCCGGGCAACTCGGCCACGGCCGCCGCGAGGGTGGCGCGGAATTGCCGGAAGAAGCGCTGGTCGAGCGTTCGTCCCGCCAGCGCGTCGGCCCAACTGAGGCATCGCGTCAGGGCCAGGCCGTCGCGGTGACTCGCGCCGCGCTCGAGGATCCGGACGTCGATCGGGCGGAGCCGCGTCGTGGTCATTACAGCCACCGGCGCATCTGCGACGCTCGCTGCGAACGCCAGGCGCCGCCGCAACGGGTCGAACCCGACCACCAGCGCCAGGAGTCCGCGCCGCGCCGTGCTCCTGGCCAGGCGGTGAGCGGCAGCTTCGGGGTGCCCGGATTGCGCAGCCATCAGCTGCAGGCCGCCCTGACGGCCCACCAGCGCGAGCCGGGATATCGTCGGGTCGTCTATTCCCAGGCTGGCCGGTTCGATTTCGTGCCAGGTCGGGTCGAATCGCAGTTCCAGCGCCAGGCCGGGCAGGTCTTCCAGTCTGGCAATCGATTCCAGCGTGTCGATGAGCGTCACATGGTCCTAGTGGGAAGCGGGAGGCTTCACACTAGGACCGGTGAGTTGGAGTGAGATAACCGAAGAAGCGCGAGGCGGAGCGTTCCTATGCTTCGGCGCGGGCAAAGGGTTTGACGATTTCCTCGAGTTCTCGGCGCAGGGCGCTCAGGCTGCCGAGCCGATCGGCGTCCGGCACCGAGTCGGCCTCGTCGCCGTCCGGTCCCGGAAGCAGGGTGGCCACCATGGCGTCGGTGTAGCCCACCACGGCAATGGCCACGCCCTTGTCGACCAGGCGGTTGAGCCGGAGCAGGAGCGCCATGCCCTGGCGCGGCCGCAAAGCGGCAATGGCCGGGGCGAGATAGCGGATCAGCAGTTCCCGCAGATACTGCATTTCTTCGACGACTTCGCCGGCGGCAAGACCGCGGGCGGCGGCATGGCGGCCGTAGCGCTCGGCGACTCGGGTCCAGAGCGGCCGGACCTCACGGCGGAGCGGGCCGACCATGGCGCCGAAGACATCGAGGATCAGGGCAAATTCCGCCTCGACGACTTCGGGCGAGGTGGCGGACGTCGGCGCGGCACGATCGCCAAGCCAGGCGATCCACCGCGAAACCATTGTGTCGCGCTGCTCGATGATAGCTCGGCTCGCGGCGACCAGGGTAGGATGGGATGCGCGCAGTGGGCGAGTCTCCCGTTTGAAGCGTAAAGCCGAACGGACCGCAAAGGACGGTGACGTTCAGCGTGCTGACGATCACTGGCGGTGCATTACCACTACGGGCACATTATGTCTATGGCGACTCCCATTCTGACCAAAAGCGTGGTGCCCGGTGCCCTGGGCGATCTCCTCATCGACGTGCGCTCGACCGAACGCGAGGTGCCGAGTCCTGCTGTAATTATCGTCCATGGGTTCAAAGGCTTCAAGGACTGGGGCGCATTCCCGTTCATGGCCGAACGTTTGGCCCGTGCCGGTTTTTCCGCAGTATCGGTCAATCTCAGCGGTTCCGGCTACGATGATAACGGCGAGTTCGTCTGGCCGGATCGTTTCGGTCACAATTCCTTTTCGGCCGAACAGTACGACCTCGATCGGGTTCTGGACGCCTTGGATCGCGGCGAGCTGTCGGTGGCGCCGCCGTCGCACGTGATCCTGCTCGGCCATTCGCGTGGTGGCGGCGCGGCGATCCTGGCGGCGGCCCGGCTGGCGCGGATCAACGCCCTGATCACCTGGGCCGCGATTGCGACCGTTAGGCGGTGGCCGCCGGCCGACATGGAGCGGTGGCGCGAACGCGGTCAGATCGATGTCCTCAACACGCGCACCGGTGTTACCTCGCCGATGTTCCTCGAAACGCTGGAGGATATCGAGGCCAACGCCGCGGGGTCGCTCGATATCGAAGCGGCGGCGGCTCGGATTACAGTGCCCTGGTTCCTGGTCCACGGCGACTCCGACACCACGGTCCCCATCCAAGAAGCGGACCGCCTCGCCCGGGCGGCCGAGCCCCGGTCGACGGTCGAGCGATACACCGTCCCCGGCGGGAACCACACCTTTGGTGTGGTGCATCCGTATCAGGGGGCTCCGGTCGCCCTCGAACTGGTCTTCGATCGCACGGTACGCTTCCTGTCCCGGGTGTTCTGATCCTTCGAGCGCTGTCATGAGCCGGATCGAACGGTTGGCCCATGCGCTCCAAGCGCGGACGCCTGTTGTGGCAGACCCTACGGGTCGCGCCCGGGCGGCCGTGGCCATCGTCCTGGCGCCGGACCCGGATGCTGTCCTGCTGATCCGGCGCGCCGAGCGCGCCGGCGACCGCTGGTCGGGGCAGATGGCGTTCCCGGGCGGGCGGTGGGCCGCCGACGATCCGGATCTGCTCACGACGGCCCGGCGGGAAACCAGCGAAGAGGTGGGCCTCGATCTGACTCATGCGCGGATCCTGGGTCAGTTCGACGATTCGGCGCCCCGTTCCACATCGCTCCCGCCGGTCGTCGTCACACCTTATCTGTTTGCGGTCGACCACCCTGGCGCACTCCACCCTAACAATGAAGTGGCGGCAGCGGGGTGGGTGCCACTGGATGATTTGCTGAAGGGGGAGGTCTACCGGCCGTTCGAATATCGGGCCGACGGCATCAAGTACCTGTTCCCGGGTTATTACCTCGATCTGGGGGTCGTCTGGGGGATGACCGAACGGATTCTGACCCCGATTCTTTCCCTCCTGCGTTGATTTAAGTTTTCGTAATTCGTTGAAATTCAAAGACTTGCTACGTCGCTCAGGCCGATGGCGCGCCCTGAGTGACTGGAGGAAGTGCGCTATTGTGTCCGGTCAAACTCACTGTTGCGCGTTGACAAATTACAAATTTAGTTTATCCTAAATCTGTGTGGTGGTAGCAGGTCCTGATTTGGTCCCTTCTGTTGAGTGGTCGCATGGTTTCGCCTCTCGAGGCACTCGCGTGGTTTGCCGGTCTTCTGGTCGTGGTCGCGGTTTTCGTCTGGCCGCGACGGGGACTGGTGGCGTGGTGGGTCCGTTTTCGGCGTACGACGGAACGCGTTCGGATCGAAGACGCGCTCAAGCATCTCGTCAATTGTGAATTGAGCGAGCGTCCGGCGTCGGTGGCGAGCCTGGCCGGCATGCTGGAGATCTCGACCGGCAAGGCGCACACTTTGATTGCGCGGCTGGCGGCGCTCGATCTGGCGCGGTCCGAACCCGCCGGTATCGTCCTGACGGAGAGTGGACGCGCCTACGCGCTGCGGATCCTGCGGACTCATCGGTTGCTCGAGCGCTACTACGCCGACCGGACCGGCGCTTCGCCGGCCGATTGGCACGATCTGGCCGAGACCGCGGAGCACGTGTTGTCGGAGGATGACGTCGAGGCGCTGGCCGCCCGGATGGGCCATCCCGTCTACGATCCCCATGGCGATCCGATTCCGACCGCGTCGGGGACGCTCCCGCCTAACGAAGGCATCCCGCTCATGACGCTCGAGCCCGGCCAGACCGGGACGGTGGTGCATGTCGAGGATGAGCCGGCCTCCGTCTACCGCGAACTCCACTCCCTGGGTATCGACGTTGCGGTGCCGATCACCCTGGTCAGCAGCGAACCGAATCGGATCGAGATCCTGGTGGCCGGCGAGCCGCGGCAGATCGATCCGCTGATGGCATCCGCGGTATCGGTGGTGCACCGCGCAGCCGACGACGCCCAGTCGCACTTCGAGCGCTTGGACACGCTGCGCCCGGGAGAAGCGGCCGAGGTGATTCAGATCGCAGCGGCAGTGCAGGGTCCCCAGCGGCGGCGCCTGCTCGATCTGGGCCTGCTTCCGGGAACGGCCGTCACCGCCGAGTTGCGCAGCGCCTCGGGCGACCCGACCGCCTATCGAATTCGGGGCGCTCTGATTGCCTTGCGGCGGGCGCAGGCGCGCGCCGTCTTCATCCGTCGTGCTTCGGAGTCTGCCAAATGAGTTCGCTCACTGCGCTCAAGAAACGGCTGGCTCCGTCGCTCCGCAGCGGGGAACTGGTTCAGCTGGGCGGACCCTCCGGGAAGTGGGACTATCTGGTCGCGCTGGCGGGCAATCCCAATACCGGCAAGAGCACGGTGTTCAATGCGGTGACCGGGTTGCGCCAGCACACCGGCAACTGGCCGGGCAAAACCGTCACCCGCGCCGAAGGGAACTTCGACAACCACGGCAAGCGGGTTCGGATCATCGATTTGCCGGGCACCTATTCCCTCCAGGCCGGCAGCACCGACGAAGAGGTGGCGCGCGACTTCCTGCTCTTCGGGCGTCCCGATGTCACCATCGTCGTTCTCGACGCGACTCGGCTCGAGCGGAACCTGAATCTGACGCTGCAGGTGCTCGAGATCACCGACCGGGTGGTCGTCTGTCTCAACCTGATGGACGAAGCCCGGCGGCACGGGATTGCCGTCGATCCGGTCAAGCTCGAGGCCGAGTTGGGCGTGCCGGTGGTGCCGGCGTCGGCGCGTCGCGGCGAGGGTATCGATGCGCTGCTCGAGGCGGTCCATCAGGTGGCCACCGGAGCTCGGCGCACCACGCCGTTCCGGATCCAGCAGCATCCGCCGCAAGTCGAGGCCGCCATCGGTGCGCTGGTGCCTCTCATCTCGGCTGCGTTCCCGTCGCTGCCGAACACGCGATGGGTCGCGCTCCGTCTCCTCAATGCCGACCAGCGAGTGCTCGACGCGGTGCGATCCGGCGAGATCGGCGCGCTCGCGAGCGGTGAATGGCGGGCCACGTCGGAGTTGCCCGACGCCGTCCCTGCCGAGCTGTCGGAAGCGCAGCGGGAGTTGCTCGACGCGGTTGCGACGGAGCGCTGGCGGCTCAGCCCCGATTTCCATGATGCCGTCACCGCCAGCGTCTACGATGCGGCGGAGGCCATCGCGTCACGGGCGGTGCTGACCGGCGGCAAGAAGGCCAAGTTCAACGTCGATCGGACTCTCGATTACCTGCTGACCAGCCGCTGGTTCGGGTTCCCGATGATGCTGGCGATCCTGATGCTGGTCTTCTGGCTGACCATCAGCGGCGCCAACGTGCCCTCGCGGGCGCTCGCGACCCTGCTGATCGACAACGGGCACCCCTGGATCAAGGGGTTGATGGAGCAGATGTCCGCCCCGTGGTGGCTGACCGGTTTTCTGGTCGACGGGGTTTATCTCGCGACGGCGTGGGTCGTGAGCGTGATGCTGCCGCCCATGGCCATCTTCTTCCCGCTCTTTACCCTGCTGGAAGACTTCGGTTACCTGCCCCGGGTGGCCTTCAATCTCGATCGCTACTTCCATAAAGCAGGTGCGCACGGGAAGCAGGCGCTCACCATGTGCATGGGGTTCGGCTGTAACGCGGCCGGCGTGGTTGCAACCCGGATCATCGACAGCCCGCGCGAGCGCCTGGTCGCCATTCTGACCAACAATTTCTCGCTTTGCAACGGACGCTGGCCCACCCAGATCCTGATCGCCTCGATCTTTTTAGGCTCGCTGGTGCCTGCTCACCTGGCGGGACTGGTCTCGGCCTCGGCGGTCGTGGGCATCGCGCTCCTGGGCATCTTCTTCATGTTCCTGGCGTCGTGGCTCCTGACACGCACCGTGCTCAAGGGCGAGGCGACCACGTTCAGCCTCGAACTGCCGCCGTATCGTCCGCCGCGTCTGATGCAGACCCTGTACACCTCGCTGATCGACCGGACCCTGATCGTGCTCTGGCGGGCGATCGTGTTCGCAGCGCCCGCTGGCGCGGTGATCTGGCTGATCTCGAATCTGCAGATCGGCGGCGAGAGCATCGCGTCGCACCTGGTGTCGGGGCTCGATCCGTTCGGGCTTCTGCTCGGTCTGAATGGTGTCATTCTGCTGGCGTACATCGTAGCCGTTCCGGCCAACGAGATCGTCATCCCGAGCATCCTGATGCTCACCGTCCTGACCGGGAAGATGGTCGGGCTCGGCGCCGGCGACGGCGTCATGTTCGAGCTGGAGAATCCAGCCGAAGTGGGCGAATTGCTGCGGGCGGCGGGGTGGACTACGCTGACCGGTCTCAACGTGATGCTGTTTTCGCTGCTCCACAACCCGTGCTCGACGACCATCTATACCATCTACAAAGAGACGCGCAGCTGGCAGTGGACCGCTCTGGCCGCCCTGCTGCCACTGGCCCTTGGTTTTACCGTCTGCTTCCTGGTCGCCCAGATCTGGCGCCTGGTGAGCTGAGGAGGACGTCGCCATGACTGCTGCCGATGCCCGTGAGCCGCTGACCCGGTCGATCGAGGATTACCTCAAGGCCATCTATAGCCTGTCCTCGCCCGATGCGGCGGCGGCAACCAACGACATCGCCACGCATCTCAACCTGACGCCGGCGTCGGTGAGCGGCATGATCAAGCGGCTCTCGGGGCAAGGGTTGGTCGAGCATTCACCATACCGGGGCACTCGACTCACCCACGAGGGCAAGCTCCTGGCGCTTCGGATGCTGCGCAGGCACCGGCTGATCGAGGCGTACCTGGTCGCCTTCCTGGGCTACACCTGGGACAATGTGCACGAAGAGGCCGAGCGGTTGGAGCATGCGGTGAGCGACGAACTGATCGAGCGGATGGCGCATGCGCTGGGCAATCCGCGGGTCGATCCCCACGGCGATCCGATTCCCGACGCCGATGGCAACATCGCCGACTTCATCCATGTGCCGCTTTCCGACGTGGAGCCGGGTGAAACCGTCACGATTGCCCGGGTGGACAGCCGCGACGAGGATCGCCTTCGCTTTCTGGCGGTCGAGGGGCTCGTGCCCGGGACGGAAGTCGCCGTGGTCGACCGGTATCCGTATGGCGGGCCGGTCACGGTTCGGGTGGCCGGCGAAGACCGGATGGTCGGCCGGGAACTGGCGGCGATCATCCTCTGCTCCCGCTGACGGATTGCGAATGCTGCCGCCGACCGGATGCCTCGCGCGACCGCTTGTTCCGAAGCCGAGCCGGAAGGCAGTGCGGCGATGGGGACGCGGGGCGGCAGGTGCAGCAGCGGCGATCCTTCTCATCGCGGGAAGCGGGGAAGCGCAGACCGGACGAGTGAAAGCGCTCGGTGCGGATGACTACCGCTGGCAGCTCGTGAGCCTGCGGGGCGACACTACCTCGCTGGGCGCGTGGCGGGGCAAGGTCGTCGTGCTCAACCTTTGGGCCACCTGGTGCCGAGTCTGTATCACGGAGTTGCCGTCTCTCATGGCATTGCGGGATTCGCTCAGCGGCACCGATGCGGTTGTCGCGGCAGTCTCGGCCGAGTCAGCGGAGCGGGTGCGTGGATTCGTGGCGAAACGGCGGATCGATCTCCCGGTCTATCTGGAATGGAGTCCGATGCCGAAGTCGTTAGGTGTGCTGGTGTTGCCGACCACACTTGTGATCGACCGGGATGGGCGGATCGTGCTCCGCCACCAGGGACTGGCCGATTGGGGGCGACCCGAGATCGTGGAGTTCGTTCGTGAAGTGGCAGGGCGAGAGTGACCCGATAAGATGAGGAAGGATGTGAGCGGGATGTGGTGGGCGAAGGTGGTTGGGTTCATGGTAGTGGCGGCTCCGCTGGCGGCGCAATCGGCCGTCGAAGGCGTGGTACAAACTAAGGGTACTCCAGTCGAAGGCGCCGCGGTGTCGCTCGGCAGTGCTCGTGTCCTCACCGGACCAACCGGGCAGTTTCGCTTGACAGGTATATCGGACGGTCCCGCCACGTTGCGGGTGGCCGCCCTCGGATATAAAGCAGTGATCCGTTCCATCGACGTCGCGCCCGGGCTCGGCTCTATCGTCGTCGAGCTGGAGGAGTCCGCGCGGGAACTCGACCCCGTCGTGGTGACCGGGACAATGCGAGAGACGCGCCTTTCGGAGTCGCCCGTCAAGGTCGAGGTCGTATCCGCACGTTTTCTGCAGCGAAACCTGACCAACAACATCATGGAGTCGATCCAGACGCTGACCGGCGTGTCGCAGCAGATCGACTGCGGCGTCTGCTATACCAACAATATCCGGATCAACGGGATGGAGGGGCCGTACACCGCGGTGCTGATCGACGGCGCGCCGATCATGAGTTCCCTCGCCACCGTGTATGGCCTCAACGGTATCCATCCGGCGTTGGTCGAACAGGTCGAGATCATCCGGGGGCCGGCCTCGACCCTCTACGGCAGCGAGGCCATGGGCGGGGTGATCAACATCATCACCAAGGATCCCCGCTTTGCTCCGCGGTCGAGTATCACGCTCACGGCCACCAGCGACCGTGAACTGAGCAGCGACTTCGCGGTCTCATCACACTGGGGCGATGTCCGCACCTTGCTGAGCGGGAGTGTGGCGCACAACGGATATCGCTTCGACCGGAATGGCGACAACTTCACCGACATCCCGCTGATGACGCGGGTGGCTCTCTTCAACAAGTGGTCGTTTGGTCCGGCCAGCCGGCGACGTGCCGACCTGACGGCCAAGGTCTACTACGAGGACCGGTTCGGCGGCCAGCTCGGCTGGCGCGGTGCGGACCGCGGCAGCAACACCGTCTACGGCGAGCAGATCGATACCAAGCGGGCCGAACTGGTCGGCGCGCTCCACCCGGCGCTCCTGGGCGAAGGGCTCCGCTTCGACTGGTCGGCTAGTTGGCACGATCAGGACAGCTTCTATGGCGATACGCCCTATGTCGCGTCGCAACTCACCGGTTTCGGGCAGCTGCAACTGACGCGTCCGCTTGGCGAGCATGGCAATCTGGTGGCCGGGGCGGGCGCCCGCTACCTCCGCTACGACGACCAGACCCCGGCAACGCTCGACCCCGATGTTCGCGTCGTACCCGGTGTCTTTGCGCAGCTGGAGCGTCGGACCGGTCCCGTCACATTGCTGGGCGGTCTCCGCGCCGACCGGCACGGCGCGCACGGTCTGATTCTGTCTCCTCGCGCCAACCTGAAGCTCGACCTCGGGCCGGCGTCGGCGTTCCGGGCCAACCTGGCCACCGGCTTCCGGGTCGTGAATCTCTTCACCGAAGACCACGCGGCGCTCACCGGCGCGCGGACGGTCGTCATCGCCGAGACGCTGGAGCCGGAACGGAGCGTCACCGGCACCGTCAGCGCAAACCACACCGCCGCCGTCGGCGACTACGCGCTCACCTTCGACCTGGACGCGTTCTACACCCGGTTCAGCAACAAGATCCTGCCCGACTACGAGGTCGATCCGAACCTCATCGTCTACAGCAACCTGCGCGGGCGGGCGGTGACTCGCGGGATTTCTGCCGCCGTCACTTTTGCGCCGGGTGAGGCGTTCCCGCTGTCGTTCAAGCTCGGTGGCACCGCGATGGACGCATTCGAGGAAGAGGCGGGAAGCCGGAGTGACCTGCTCTTTGCTCCCACCTTCAAGGGCGAAGCGACCGTCTCCGGCGAAATCGCGTCGGCTCGGCTGACGATGGACTGGACGGCGCGCCTGGTCGGCCCGATGGCGCTGCCCAGCTTTCCGGACCGTCCCGATCGCTCGCCGTGGTTTTCGGATCACAACGTGCAGATCACCCGGGCCATCGGGAACAACTCGTTTCTGCTTGCGGGCGTCCGCAATCTGTTCAACTACCGCCAGCAGAGCCCGCTCGTCGGTCCCGAAGACCCCTTCGGGCCGGATTTCGACACCAGCTACGTCTACGGTCCGATCCAGGGACGCCGGGTCTGGTTCGCGTTGCAGTGGAATGTGCCACGCTGACCCATCCTAAAGAAATCTTCATTTGCGATCCCGAGAGTCTTCAATCGCCTCCCGCGATTTTGAGGTCGTGAAGCCGCCCGGACGCCGAACGGCGCCGGTCACGGCTTTCGATCTCAACGAGGACGATCATGTCGGAACATCTGATATCGCATAAATCGACCGACCGCCGGACCTTTCTCCAGCGGGGCGCGGTCGCGGCGCTCGGAGTGCCGGTTCTGGGGAGCGCGCTGGCTGCCTGCGCCGGCGCTTCCGATACCAACGCCGCCGCGCAGCAACCGGCCAGCGATTCGCATCAGGCCGGCCACCAGGCCGCAGCGCCGGCGCCGGCGCCGCTCTCGGCGCGGGAACGGGCCGACAAGATGGACGCCGATCACGAGGCAGGCGTCAAGGCGTTTCCCGCCAAGACCGAGGGCAAGGGCAACGTCGTGATGGAGCCGAAGGTGGTCCGCGGCGTCAAGGTCTACGAACTCGAATGCCGCGAGATCGATTGGGAAGTCGAGCCCGGTCGCCGGCTCAAGGCGTGGGCCTACAACGGACAGGTTCCGGGGCCGCAGATTCGAGTCCGCGAAGGGGACCGCGTTCGGGTCGTGGTACGGAACGAGCTGCCCGAATCGACCGCCGTGCATTTTCACGGTCTCGAGATCCCGAACGACCAGGACGGCGTGCCGTTCATCACCCAGCCGCCGATCAAGCCGGGTGAAACATTCACCTACGAATTCACGGTGCCCAATTCAGGGTCGCACATGTACCACTCGCACCACAACGCGGCCAAGCAGGTCTCGATGGGACTTCTGGGCGCGTTCATCGTGGAGCCCAAGGACCGGTCGCGCGAGCCGAAGGTGGATGTCGACTACGTCATGATCCTGAACGACACGGTGCATGGGTACACCTGCAACGGCAAAGGGTTTCCGGCGACCGAGCCGATCGTCGTGAAGCGGGGACAGACGCTCCGGATCAGGTTCATGAACGAAGGGCTCATGATCCATCCGATGCATCTGCACGGCATGCACATGACGGTCATCGCCAAGGACGGTTGGGAGCAGCCCATGCCGTGGAAGTGCGATACCCTCAACGTCGCCCCCGGCGAGCGGTGGGACGTCCTGGTACAGGCGACCAATCCCGGTACCTGGGCATTCCACTGCCACGTGCTGAGCCACGCCGAATCGGCGCACGGCATGTTCGGGATGGTGACGGCGTTGATTGTGAACTGACCGGGGAGGGAACCGGCTGGGCGCTCTGCCGCTGCCTGCCAGATTTATGGAGCTGGCGTGCGGGGTGTCCAGTCGGCGACGCGGGCCATGACGGCCAGCCGCTCAGCCGGTGACATGGTGAGCCAGCGTCGGACCTCATCGAGCGATCGTCCGCAGCCATCGCAGTGGTTGTCGTCGCCCAGAACGCAGATCTGACGGCAGGGCGACGGGATGCGCCCGCTCATTCCGGTAGTGCCGTCGTCTGGAAGTCGGCATAGACGAATCCGTCCCGCTCGACGATTTCTCCGGGAATCAGCGGCACCGGACTCGCAAACATCGGCCCGTCCGAAACGACGGTGTGAAACTCGCCGTACTCTCCGCAGGGGTCGACCTCGGGCGGCAGCGCGTCGAGAAAGGCGCGGTCGATGGCCCAGCCGGCAAACCGGCTCGGCACCTTGGCCGGGTCGAGCGACGCGACGTGGGCCACCACGCCGGCCCGAATCATGTTCCGCATCAGCAGATCGGTACGCATGCCCCAGAGGGGAAAGAGGGGCTCCAGCCCATGCGGCGCCAGCAGGCGCTCACGGTAGGCGCGCACGTCGGCCAGGAAGAGGTCGCCGAATGCGACCGCCGAAATGTCCTCACGCTCCTTGAGGCGAGCCAGAGCCGCGCCCATCGCGAATTCGTAGAGCTCGTTGGAACAGGGCCAGGGAAGTTCTATCTCGAGGAGGGGCAGATCGACCCGGGCCGCCTGCTGTCGCAGCACGCTCCGGCGCACCCCGTGGATTGCCACCCGGTCGAAATCCCGGGTGACCGTGGTAATCAGCATCGAAACGTCGTGGCCCTGCTGCCGCAACAGGTGCAGGGCCCACGCCGCGTCTTTTCCGCTGCTCCAGGACAGCGCAATACTCATCGGCTCCGATCGAGGGAGATGCCGATAGTGGCTCGCCTCCCCAACGTCGGGAAACCAAAGGCTTCTTCGTACCGCTTGTCAAATACGTTTTCGACCCGGCCCCGTACCGCGATGCCCGAGGTTGCGCGCCACTCGGCGTAGATCCGGCCGTTCAGGTAGTTGCCCGGATCGACCCGCACCGACGGGAACGCATTGAAGTCCGTGTCCTCCCGATCCAATGCGCCGGAAGCGCCGGCACCGACCGTGAGCGCACCCGGCGACCACGCCAGGTCGAAGCCGATCGCATGCTTGGGTCGCCGAATCAGCCGCCGCTCGGCCTCGACCGTGCCATCGGACATATTCTCGGCCGTGAGCATGGTGTAACTCGCGCGGACGTCCACCTGGCCCACCGTTGCCCGCCCGCCGAATTCGAGGCCGGACGTTTCCGCTTTGTTCAGGTTGACCATCCGGCCTACCCAGTCGGGCGGTCCGCCTGCCTCGTACGCCAGCAGGTCGGTCAGGTCGTTCTTGAAGTAGGTCAGGCTCAGCATCGCCCGCCCGGCGGCCAGGAACTGATCGACGCCGACGTCGAAGCCCTTCGATTTTTCCGGCAGGATGTCGGGATTTGCGCGATAGAACGCGCCGCCGAAGCGCGCCACCAGTTGCGGAGGCAGAAAGCCGGTGCCGTAGGTTGCGCGGAGCTTGGTCTGTGCTGCCGGCAAGTAGAGTCCCGCCGCGACCCGGCCGGTCGTCTTGGCGCCGAAGGTGGTGTAGTCG
This sequence comes from Gemmatimonadales bacterium, assembly GCA_037189525.1. Lineage (GTDB taxonomy): Bacteria > Gemmatimonadota > Gemmatimonadetes > Gemmatimonadales > GWC2-71-9 > SHZU01. The sequence goes on along the minus strand of JBBCJC010000001.1, from coordinate 463,773 downwards.
TCGTGCCGGACCCCACCGGAAATGGTCAGATTGTCGGTCGGGGTGACCAGGACCTCCGCGTAGCCCGCCTTCTGTTCTTCATCCAGCCGACTGCCGTTGTCCGCCACGTCGGTCCACTCGGCCACCGCACCGGCAATCAGGGTCAGTTCGCGCGCCACGGCAAAACGATGCTGCCAGTCGGCCGTCCACCGATCGACTTTGAGTGTGGTAACGGATTCCGGACCGTCGTTGAACCGGCTCCGGCTCCGGATGAAGTAGCCCTGGCCGCCGAACGTGAAGCGGGTCGACCAGATCGAGCCGGGGCGCCCGTCGACAAAGATGGTTCCCAAGGTGTGGTCGAAATCCGAATAGCCGACCGGCGTGGTATTGGTGGTCCGGATGTCGCCGGGGCTGGTGTACGATTGCTGCAAGCCGCGCAGCGAGCCGCCCACCGTCAACGAGGGCGAGGCGTAGTATTCGACCCGGACGTGCTCGGTGCGTTGATCGTACTGGTTGAACGGGCGCTGGTTGTCGGCCTCGGTTGCCGTGATCGATCCGATGATGCCGAGCTTGCTGGTGCGCACCGCGCCGTAGGCTCGCCCGCGGAAGGTATTGAACGCGCCGGCTTCGGCTTCGAGGCCGAGCCGGCTCGCCTCGACCGGAACCCGGCCGGCTACGGCAATGACGCCGCCGATGGCACCGCCACCGAAGGACGTGCTCTGCGGACCGCGCGCCACTTCGAGGCGATCGCCGAGTGAGAACTCGAAGCCGCCGAGGAAGGAGGACGGATCGGCGTTGGCATCGTTGACCCGGATGCCGTCGATCAGCAGCAGGGTCTGGTTGGAGTTGACGCCGCGCATGAACGAGGCGGTCGTTCCGCCGAGGCCGCCCGTGCCGACCAGACCGGCAGCTGGAATCAGCCGCAGCGCGTCGGACAGCCGGCGTACCTGGCGGCGCTCGAGTTCGTCGCTGTCGAGGACGTCGGCTGCCGATGCCCTGATCCGGGCCGAGGTCGCCTCACGGCTCACCTGGACCACGATATCATCGAGACGGACGGAGTCGCGCGTTTGTTGCGCAGCGAGAGTCGCCGGCGCGGTCAGCGCCAGCAGGATGGAACGAACGAAGTGCCTCGACATGAGGAACATCCCTGCACGGAAGTTCCACACGACAAGCGCCGCCGGAAACCGGCGAATCTGGCAGGGCAGGTGAGGCTACGGCTGGCGAAACCCCGGCACGCCCCGCTCCCTCCCCCGAGGGAATCGTGCGGGCGAGACGAGGGCCGGTCTCCTGGCTCGAGGATCCGATGCGAGCCTTCCCACGGACTCCAGCGTCCGCAGTGGCATCATTCGCATCGGAAACAGATTCCTCTTACAGTGGCGGGGCCGCGCCGGTTTTGCACCGGACTTCCGGGAGACCCTGTCTCCATGTTGGTCGGCTGCCAGCCGAAGCCGGCAGCCGACCCCAAGGCTAAGGGGTCGTTTCGGTCCGGGCAAGCGCGATCCGCTCGATCCATCGCGCCAGATGGGGCGAGGGGGCGAGGGCCGCCGGATGATACGAAATGGGCAGGTTGGCCAGATCCTTCGGGATCGTGACGGTGTTGATCGTGCCCCGCGAGATGAGGAGCGGGAGCACCGTGACCGAGTCGCGCGCCCGGGCGGCAAAGCCGAGAATAGTCTGCCGGGTTTTCTCGACGGCAGCGGCGCGCATCGGAGGAGGTGCGTCGTCCCGAATCAGCTCGATCGCAAACGGCACCCCGGCCTCGGCCGCCACCGGTCCCACCGCTCGGCTCAGATTGGTCATCCACACGGCGGCTTCCTCGTCGCTGGTCGGGCCGTGGGCCACGAAGACCAGCGGCCGGGTCCGATCGGCGCTCGACAGCTCGGCCCAGATCGATTGGATGGCCAGGCCCAGTTCCGGCGCGTCGTCGAGCGCCGGGGTGACCGCCAAGGGTACCGAGCCGGCGCCATGGTGGGCGGCGTGACCGCCATGGCCACCATGCCCGCCCTCCGCATGCGCAGCCAGCGCCTTCGGCAACTCGGCAATCTCGCCGGCGTAAAAGCGGACCTGTTCGAAGTGCGCGCCCGCCGACGAGACCATCAGGGGGACGATGACGATCCGCTTGGCGCCGGCCTCGGTCAGTTTGGCGATACCTGCCGCCCAGCCCGACGTGCCCGCTTCCGGACCCATCAGGAAGGCCGTGGTGACCGGTCCCGACCAGCGGACCTGCTCGACCACCTTTCGGACGCCGTCATTCCACGGCTGGTTCGCCCCGTGGGCGACGACGAGCAGGCCGGTCTGCGCAGTCAGTCCGCTTGCCATGGAGCAGGCGAGCGTGGTCAGGAACACGATGGAGCGAAGCATGGAGGTCGCCGATGTTGACAGATATTGTTATTGATGAGAATGAGATTCATTTCAAACAACGTTCACCGACAATGTACATCCCGTATTTCTACCGGTCAACAGCCCGATCAGAAGCCCGTCCCCAGCTTGTTAGCTTCCGGAGATGCTCCTGGTCCTGCTCGCTCTGCTCAGCGCCGATACACTGCCGCCCGTACCTGGCGTAGCGATCGAACGGCGACTCGCTGCGCATTTTTCGGTTGCCGTCGGTGACACGATCGCCGTCACTCCGGAACCGGGCGGCGCAGTCCGGCGCTTCGTAGTCGAGGCGGTCTACGAGCCGCGACCCGATCCCGCCACCGCGCTGCGCAACGAGTACCACATTCGTTTCCATCTTCCCGACCTGGCGGACTTGCTCGGCCATCCCGACCGGATCGATCGCATGGGCGTCGCCGCGGTGGCCGGTATTGCGGCGGACAGCGTGGCGGCCCGCCTCGATCAGCGCGCCTTCGGATACCGCGCCTTCGCTTCGGACGTGATTGCCGCCGAGTCGTCGCGAACCTTTGCAGTGGTGAGCCGGTTCCACCGGGCCATCGGGGTCATTGCCATTGTCGCGAGCGCGGTCTTTCTGCTGTGCATCATGCTGCTCAAGGTGGAAGAACGCCGCCTGGATGCCGCCGTGATGCGGCTGATCGGGATCAGTCGCGCCACGGTCGTCCGTGCCTTCGTGCTCGAAGCGACCCTGATTGCCGCCGTCGGTTCGGTGCTGGGTGTCGGCTTGGCGGCACTGGCGGGCGTGCTGACCAACTGGGGCTACCAGCGCCGCTTCGACACCACCCTGGTGTTCTCGTATCTGACTCCCGATATCATGGCGTTAGGCGTCGGCCTTTCCCTGTTGCTGGGCATCGGCGCCGGCCTGCTCGCGGCGCGCCGGCTGGTCGCTGCCAACCCGCTTGCGCTCTGGCGAAGGGCCGCGTGACCGGCGCACTGGTATTCCGCAACCTGGCCCGACACCCGATCCGGACGGGACTCGCCGTGCTCGGGATTGCCATCGCGGCGGCGCTCTTGCTCGATATGGTGATGCTGTCAGGCGGGATGGAACGCTCGTTCAGTCGTATGCTGCTGAGTCGAGGCTATCAGATCAGGCTTTCGCCGCAGGGGACGCTTCCGTTCGATTCCGAAGCGGTCATTCCGGGGGCGACCCCGCTGGTGGCGACTCTGCGCACCGACCCAGACATCGCATCGGTCGGTCCCGTGGTCGCCACTCCGATACATGTCCGTACTGCTGGGTCGACCCTGACCGTCGTTGCCTACGGCATCGATCCCGCCGGGCAAGGTCTCTATGAGCTCGAGCGTGGCGCCGATCTGGCTCCCGGTGATACGACGGGGTTGCTGATCAGCGAACCCGCCGCGAGAGCCGCCGGTTGGGCCATCGGCGACACCGTGACCGTGTTCGGCCGCCTGGATCCGCAATCGGCGGAGCCGGGTGCCGAGCGGCGGCTCACGGTTCGCGGCGTGGTCCGCTTCCTCTACGATGCCCGCGACCAGCGCTCCGTAGCGGCCGCATTCAGCGTGGTGCAGCAATTCGGCTCTCTTGCTGCGCGTGATCCGGCCTCGATGGTGATGGTCAAAGTGCGCGACGACGCGCTGGTCGATGCCGTGGCCGCCCGGATTGCCGCTGCCCATCCCACGGTCGAGGTCAACAGCATTGCCATGCTGGTGGCTCAGTTTCGCGGACGGCTTGCCTACTTCCAGCAGCTTTCGTTGATCCTGGCCACCATCAGCCTGGTCGTGGCCGTACTGCTGGTGGGGACGATTCTGTCGATCACGGTTGGCGAACGGCTGGGCGAGTTTGCCGTGCTGCGGGGCATCGGTATTCGCCGCAGCCGGATCGTTCGCATGGTCGTGCTGGAAGGCGCAGCGCTCACGGCGCTCGGGGTGGTCGTGGGGCTCGGGCTCGGCCTGGTCGCAGCCCGTTACCTCGACGATATCCTGACGGCGTTTCCGGGCCTCCCGGCGGCGATATCCTTTTTCGTGGCCGATCGGGACAGCGTGATCCGCGCCGGCGCCGCGGTGCTCGCGGCGGGCACCCTTGCTGCCGCATACCCTGCCTGGCTCGCCGCCCGGGCTCCCATTGCGCTCACCCTCCGTGCGGAGGCCGAATGACCGGGCTGCCTGTTGCCGTCGGTCGTGATCTGACCCGTACCTTCCTGGTCAACCAGCAGCCGGTTGCTGCGCTTCGCGGCGTCTCGATCCGGATCGAGCAGGGCGAGTACGTTGCGTTTACCGGGCCGTCAGGAAGCGGCAAGTCGACCCTGCTGCAATTGCTCGGCGGGCTCGACACGCCAACTTCGGGTGCGCTCGAACTGCTGGGACAGCCGCTCGAGCGGATGTCGGATGCCGCCCTGACGGAACTTCGCTTGCGGCGGATCGGCTTCATCTTCCAGCGCTTTCATCTGCTGCCCGTGCTGACGGCGCAGGAAAACGTCGAGCTCCCGATGGCCGAAGCGGGACTCGAGCGCAGTGCGCGTACCAAGCGGGCGCGGGACCTCCTCGAATACGTGGGTCTGGGAGCGCGGGCCGACCATCGCGCCACGCAGCTGTCGGGCGGCGAAATGCAGCGGGTTGCGGTGGCGCGCGCCCTGGCAAACGATCCGGTGCTCGTCCTCGCCGACGAGCCGACCGGTGAACTCGATGTCGAGACCGGTAACCAGGTGCTCGATCTGTTCGACCGCCTTCACGCCGATGGACGAACTCTCGTTGTGGTCACCCACGACGAACGTCTCTCGGGACGCGCACGCCGCCGAGTCCGCCTGCGGGATGGACGGGTAGTGGCCGATGAGCCAACCGACCAGGGCTGACCTCCGCACCGTTCTGGTGCTCGCCTTTCGTCATCTCGTCATCAAACGAGGCCGAGCGACGTTGCTGCTGTTCGGGTATGCGGTCGGCGCGGCGGTCATGATGGTGCTGTTGTCGGTCGGCGAAGCGATGCTGATTCAGTCGCGCGACGTCCGCCTGGTCGGTGGCGGTGAAGTCACCCTCCTGCCGGAAGGGATCGACCTCGAAGGACTCCGGACCGGTTCGATGAGCGGCATGTTCTTCGGAATCGATCGCGCCCGGTTTCTCGATCGGCAGTTGGCGGGAGGCCCGCGCCTCGATGATGTGGTGTCAGCCACCTCGCCGCTGATCGAACAGAAGCTGATCTATCTGGTTCGCGACGGGAAGCTGCACCCCCTGCGCGCCGGCGGCGAAATTCCAAGTGCGGCGGCTGCCGTCGGGTCGGGGTTGCAATTGCTGGCCGGTCGCTGGGAAGATTCCGATGCGGATCGGCGTTTCAAACGGCCGACCCCGGCCGAGCTGCTCGATGAGATCGATCGCTTCCACACGCCGATGGCGGACTCGACCTGGGCAGAGTGGCACTATTTCAACGTGGCGCCCGGTCCCGATGAGTGGTGGTACATCACCTATCTGATCGGCGGGCCGCTCTACCAGGGAAAGGGCGGAGGCCAGTTGCTGGTTACCCGTCATCGGGAGGGAAGACCGCCCGCGCGATTCGAAAGCTTTGCTGCGCAGGAACTGATCCGATACGACACGACTCGCGCCGATCTGGCCATCGGATCGCATACCGTGACCCAGCGGAACGGGACGTACCGCATCCAAGGATCCGCCGGCGCAGTGCGCTTCGATCTGGAAATTGTGCCGGAGCGGCATGCCTACTTCCCGCCCCTCGAGCTGCGCGGCGACCGCTTCCGGTCCGGCTACGTGGTGCCGGTGCTCCGCGGGGTGGCCTCGGGTACCATCTGTGAACACGGCGTCTGTCGCGCCGTCGAGCGTGCCGCGGCCTATCACGATCACAACTGGGGCGTCTGGCGTGAAACGACCTGGAACTGGGGTCAGGCGCGCGGCCAGGACATGACCTTCGTTTACGGCGGCGTACTGACAGGAGATTCGCTCGCCGCACCGTCGGCGGCGCCTTACTTCCTGGCGGTGGTCGACTCGCTCGGTGTCCGTCAGGTGCTGCGCTTTGCCGCGATCGACTATCACGGAACCCGTCCGATTGCCGGCGCGACAGGTGTCACGGCGCCGGAGCGGTTCACCTTTCGGGCGGCCCGCCTGAACGACACGGTGGAGGTTGCCGTTTCGGTCCGCCACGCGCAGGCCACGCCGGCTGCGCAAGCCGGCGGACGGACTTTTCTCCAGATGCGCGGCGAGTTCACGCTGCGCGGAAATCTGCTGGGTCGCCCGGTGGCAGACTCGGGACTCGGGTTTTTCGAGACCTTCGTTAGTCCGGAACGCTGACGCTGTCAGGCCGGGTAAGCCGGGCTCTGCTTGATGCGCTCGATCTGCCGGAGATGGCGGTCGGTGTGCAGCGCCAGGAAATAGGCCCAGTCGAGGCCATGGATCGGGCCGAAGCGCGGATGCGGAGCGACGTATCGGGTCAGATCCAACGGCGTGCTTTCGATGAATTCGATCGTGGCCGCCCGGTTTTCTTCGAACACCGCAAGCATTTCCTCGGCCGACGACCAGCGGCCTTTCGGCAGGACCCGCTCGGGCGCCTGAAAGGGCCTGCCCTCCACGCCCAGCCGCGCCTCGATTCGGGCCGACCCGTCCTTGGCTTCTGCCAGCAGTCCCGCGTCCGGCTCGGTTTCCGTCAGCTTGGTGCGGATCAGCTTGCCGGAGCCGACCTCCACGATGGTGACGTGCTCCACGGTTTCCGCGATCGACCACTGATCGGCCGCCGGTTTGGCGAAGAACTGTTTCGGGCCGATGCTCCGGAACGCATCCGGGAACGCCGATCCGGAACGGGCGAGGAGGTCGAGGACTGCCGCTTTGTCCGGCATGGAGACTCGGGGTTGAGGGCGCTCGAGGGCGCGACATGGGATAAAGACGCTACTTTTCCGGAATGACTTCGCCATCTCAAGGTACTACGGATACGCGCCAGTTGGGCCGTCAGCTGATCGACACCTTTATCAAGGGGTGGTCCAAGGCCGACGTCAGCCTGATCATGTCGGTCTACGCCGAGACCGCCGTTTTTCTGGAAACCCCGTTTTCGGAGCCGCTCACCACCACCGACCAGATCCGCCGCTACTGGGCGGATGTGCCCTACAATCAGTCCGAAATCACGGCCTCGTCCGGTGAGGTCTATGTCGCCGGGCCCTGGTTCTCGACCGAGTTCAAAGTGGTGTTCCGGCGCCGCCGGACGGGGGAGTGGATCGAAGCCCGAGGCGCCATTTTCTGTGAAACGGCCGGCGACAAGATCTCCGAGATGCGAATGTACTGGCAGCGCAATGCCTGACCCGGTACTGTCTCAGGGTTGTGTCGCTCGATCGGGGCAGGTGTCACCTGGCGAGGACACGATGCAGCTTTGGCAGGTTATCGTAACTCGTTGTCGTTAGCTGGTTTGCATTATGTGACTGTGTGGCACGAAACTGGAACATGAAGTTGGTGTCTCCGGGAGGGTCCCATGATCTCATTGACGTTGTTGGCGCTTGCGTTGTCCCCGACTGCCAGTCCTCGGCTCGAACTCGTTCAAGTCGAACGGACCGCCGACGCGGCGCAGAGCGAAGGTCCCATCCGTCTCTGGCTCGACAATGGTCGCCAGTATCGGGAAGGTGACCGGGCCCGCGCGCAGGTCGAGACCCGGGACGACGGGTATCTGATTGTCTTCAACTACGACACCGAAGGCCGGCTGCGGGTGTTGTTTCCGGTCGATCCGAGCGAGGACAATTTCGTTCGGGGCGGGCGGCGTTATGAGATCCGCGGCCGGGGTGACCGGGAGTCCTTCCTGGTTGGCCGAGACGGGACTGGTCTCGTCTACGCCGCCGTTTCGGCCGATCCCTTCCGCTTCAACGGGCTGGAACAGGCCGGCAACTGGGATTACGCCCGCGTCAGCATTTCCGACCGGTCGAGCGACCCGGAAGCCGATGTGACCGATCTCCTCGAGTCGATGGCCAGCAACCGCGGCTTCGACTACGACGTGGTCGAGTACCAGGTCTACGGTGCGTCCGGCCGTTACGTCGTCGCTAACATGTGGGACCCGTACTGGGACAGCTACTGCTATCCGTATTCCCGGCCCAGCCTGTTCGGCTGCCGGCCGTATGGCGGCGGGTGGTATGTCGGTGTCGGATACTCGCCGTACAATTATTACGGCTACTACGGATATCCCTATCGCTACGGCCGTGGCTACTACTACCCGGGGTATTATGGCGGCGGCGCCGTGCGGCGGAACTATCCGGTGGTTGCGGGTCGGCCGCGGAGCTACACCATCGTGCGACGGGGCAACGAGCCCTCCACGCGAGTGGGTAGTCGCCCGGGCAGCTCGGTCGGCAATCCGCGTCCGATGCCGTCTCGCCCGCGTGACGTGTCGCGTCCGCGTCCCGAATCGCGCCCGTCGAGCGACCGGCCGGCCACGAGTCCTTCGACCGGGCGGCCGCGGCAGCCGGATGCCTCTCGTCCGCGGAACCGGCGTCCGCTGGCGACCGAGACAGTGCCCACCATCGAGCGTGAGCGGGCTGGCGGGCGGCCATCGATCGACGTGTCCGATCGCACGGAAACCAATAACGTTTCGCGGCCGGTCGTGTCGGAAGGCCGGGCCCGGCGAGTAGCTCCCCGTAACGACAACGCCCGGGTCGAGCGCTCGGAGCCCCGAGCCGAGGCTCCTCGCCGCACCGAACGCGCGCCTGATCGGCCCCGCGCCGAGAGCCGGCCGAGGTCCTCGGCCCCGGCTCCGCGGGTCGAAGCCCCGCGCCGTGAACAGGCGCCCCGGGCGCAGCCGGCGCCGCAACGGTCGAGTCCGCCGCCCAGCGCAGCACCCGCCCGGAGCGGTGGCAGCGAGCGCGGGTCGAGCGGCTCCTCGCCTCGGCGGCCGCGCGGAGGCTGAGCACCCGCGGGAATGCTTAGGGAAAACAAAACCGCCGGAGACAGGTCAACGTCTCCGGCGGTTTTGTTGTTTCTCCTGAGGCTAGGTCGACTGCTTTGCCGCGTACTCGAGGCCCCACTCCATCACTTCCCGGCTTCGCAGGCCAAGGCGAATGGCCTGGTCGGTCGCCTGGTCTCCCGATAGGCCATGATCGAGCATCAGGAAGGCAATCATCGGTCCTCCGACGCGATTGGCGCTGGCGCAATGGAGCAGCACGTCACGATGCGCATTGGCTCGCAGCACGCCGAGGATCCGATCCATGGTGTCGTCGGTCATCGTCTCCGGAGTTACCGGGACGTTGTGGTACGCCATACCCAGCCCGGCCACCAGCGCGGGTTCATCGAATGGCCTGGGCTCCGACGGATCGCGAAGATCGAGGACGACCGCCCCGCCGGCCGAACGCAGCGCTTCGAAATGTGCGGCGCTCGGCTGGCCCGAGGTCGTCAGTTTCGGGAGCGCTTGCGCGGCGTTGGGCACGCCGTCCAGCGCCTCGATTGGTGTTGGCATCCCTGAAAGGTACTTCGATCCCCGGTCCCGGCTACCTTTCAGCATGCTTCGGCTCGCCATCGCCCAGTTCCGACCCCGCAAAGCTGCCTATCGGGCCAACCTCGAGCAGACGGGTCAGCTCTTTCGAGACCTGGCTCGGGATCCCGAACCTGTCGATCTCCTCATTCTGCCCGAAACGGCGTTGACGGGGTACTTCGTCGAAGGGGGCGTTCGGGAACTCGCGGTGACGGCCGAGCAGCTCTATGCCGACCTGGCCGAAGCGCACGCGGCAAGCGGTGCGCCGCCGCTCGATGTCATCGTCGGATTCTACGAGCTCTGGAACACCCGCCTCTACAACTCCGCGCTGGCTGCCCGTCTGGGCGGAAGCGATGCCGGGGTCCGTCATGTCCATCGCAAGATTTTCCTGCCGACGTACGGGGTGTTCGACGAAGAGCGTTTCGTCGAGCCGGGGCGATCGGTGCAGGCATTCGACCTGTCCTGGGGCCGGGTAGCGGTGGTCGTGTGCGAGGACGCCTGGCATTCGATCGTGCCGACCATGGCTGCCCTGGACGGCGCCCAGCTCGTGGTGGTGCTCTCGGCCAGCCCGGCGCGGGGCGTGCAGCCCGGCGAAAACGGAGACGGGCGTCCGGCCAGCACGGTGCGATGGGAACGGGTAGCGCAGTCGATTGCTGCGGAGCACGGGCTGTTCGTCGTCGTTGCGCACCTGGTAGGCTTCGAGGGCGGCAAGGCGTTTCCCGGAGGTTCACTTGTGGTGGACCCGCGCGGCGGCGTCGTGGCGCGCGCTCCGATCTTCGAGGACGGCCTGACCGTCGTCACGGTAGACCTCGACGAGGTGCCGCGTGTCCGGGCCGAAGAGCCGATGCTGTCGGATCTGGAAACGCATCTGCCCCATTTGCTCGATGCGCTCGCGGCCCGGCGGCAGGTCATTGCGAGCGGCGACTCGGCCACCGAGGATCGAACGGTTTTCGCCAGGCGCGCAGGTGCTGTTCCTCCACCGGCCGGGCAGGACCCGCTCGAGATCGACCCGGAGCTGACCGAGCGCTGGCTGGTGGAGTTCCTCAAAGATGAGGTCACTCGCCGTCGCGGTTTCGAACGGGTGGTGCTGGGTCTTTCCGGCGGGGTCGACAGCGCCGTGGTGGCGTATCTGGCTGCCCGCGCCTTCGGGCCGGCCAACGTGACGGCGGTTCGGATGCCGTACCGGACCTCGAGCCGGACCAGCCTGAGCGATGCGCAGCTGGTGATCGATGCTCTGGGCCTGGCATCGCGCACCGTGGACATCAGCCAGGGTGTGGACGGTCTGGTCGGAGAGCTCGATCCGCCCACGCCCGGCCGGCTCGGCAACGTGATGGCCCGGATGCGGATGATCACGCTGTTCGATCTGGCCGCGTCGCTCGGCGGGATTCCGCTCGGCACCGGCAACAAAACCGAGCGTCTCTTCGGCTACTTCACCTGGCATGCCGACGACTCGCCGCCGGTCAATCCGATCGGGGATCTCTTCAAGACCCAGGTCTGGGCGCTGGCTCGGCATCTCGGCGTTCCGCTCGAAATCGTCGACAAGCCGCCGACGGCCGATCTGGTCGCGGGCCAAACCGATGAGGGCGACTTCGGGATCAGCTACGCCAAGGCCGATCTGATCCTGCACTGGACGCTGTCCGGGTACCCGCCCGAGGCCATCGAATCCCTCGGCTTTTCGGCCGCCGAGATTGCTCTGGTGCGGCGGCGGCTGGACTCGACCCATTGGAAGCGCAAGCTGCCCACGGTCGCGATGCTGAGCCCGACGGCCATCGGCGAATTTTATCTGCGACCGGTCGACTACTGACCCCGCTCCGCGCGGTCTCTCCTGTCTAATCTCGAGCCTATGACGCCCGATTCCCGTCCGATGTCGTTTTCCCGCGGTGAAATCACCACGTTCGTGATGCCGCACATGCAGAACGTCCTCGGTGATCTCTTCGGCGGCGACCTGATGGCGCTGGTCGATCAAGCCGCGGCCGTGGCGGCGATGCGCCATGCCGGCGGCCCCGCGGTTACCAAGTCGATCGACCGGCTCGACTTCCATCATGCCATTCCGGTTGGTGCGCTGGTGACGTGCACGGCCGAGGTCGACTACGTCGGCAACAGCTCGATGTACATCACCGTCGAAGTCACCTCCGAGCACATCGCGACGGGCGCGCGCCAGCGGACCCATACGGCGCATCTCGTCTTCGTCGCGATCGACGTCGACCGGAAGCCGCGCCGGGTGCCTCGCCTGGTGCCCGGTACCGATGCCGAGCGCGAGCGGTATGCGTCGGCCGAGGCTCGCTACCAGGTGCGCAAAGGCTGATGGGAGCGCCGGTGACCCTGGTGCTGTCCGGCGGCGGCGCCAAGACCGCGGCCCAGCTTGGTGCGCTCGAGGTCCTGGAGCAGGCCGGGTTTGCTCCGACGCGGATCATCGGAACCTCGATGGGAGCCGTTATCGGGGCCGGCCTGGCGTCGGGAATGCCGCTGGCGGATGTCACGGCGCGACTGCGTACGGTCGATCGGGCCGCGGTGGCGGCGCTCGACCGGACCGCGTTCATTCGGGGACTCTTTGCGCCCTCGCTGTTTAAAGGCCCGCGGCTCCGCGATACGCTGGGCTCGCTGTTGCCGGTCACCAGGTTCGACCAGCTGCGCACGCCGCTTTCGGTCACGGCGGCCGATCTCGATACCGGCGAACTGATCGTTTTTGGCGACGGCGGGGAGGAGGTGCCGCTGGCCGACGCGCTGTTCGCTTCGTGCGCACTGCCCGTATTCTATCCTCCGGTACAGCTCCTGGGCCGGCGCCTGGCGGATGGCGGGCTGCGCGCGGTGGTGCCGCTCGACGTTGCGGCGCGCTTCCCGGCCGATCGGGTCATCGCAATCGACGTCGGGCCCGGCTTCGACTCGGAGCCGTCGCGGGAGCGGCCACCGCCGGCACTGGTCCGGGCTCACAGTGATACTCAATTCGTCCTGATGGCCAGTAACACGGTGCTCCAGGTCGAACTCTGGCGGGCGACCCCGGGCCGGCCGCCGCTGACCTACATCCGGCCCCGGGTGCATCGCGGCGAGACCTTCGCCGTCGACCAGGTCGATGCCTATCTCGAGGCTGGCCGCGCAGCCGCTCGAGCGGCCCTCGACTTCGGCGCTTGACCGAACCCTGGTTGCGGGCCGATGTTCTCCGGGCGCGGGGTCGCCCGACGGCGGGTTTCTGACTGTAGCGATGGGGGTGCCATGGCCGAAGTGCGAATTTTCAGCCTGGAAGAAGCGGAGCGGACCCTGCCGTTGGTCCGCCGTATTCTCATCGATCTCCAGGCGGAGTATGACATCTGGCGGCAGGCCATGGGGGACTATGAACTGCTGGCTGCCGGGTCCCGGGCCGATACCGGCGAAACGGCGGAACTCACGGCCGCGCGGGATGCCGTGACGGTCGCGGCCGACCGCGTCAATGGATTGCTCCTCGAACTCGAGGAGATCGGCTGCGTATTCAAAGGTATCGACGAAGGCCTGGTCGACTTCTACGCTTTGCGTGAAGACCGTCTCGTGTTCCTCTGCTGGCGGCTTGGTGAGGAACGGATTTCCAACTGGCACGAGGTCGATTCCGGTTTTGCCGGCCGGCAGGAGATCGACCCGTCCCTCTTCAGTGAAATTGTCCCATGATTCGTTTCTGGGTTTTCGTTCATCTCCTGGGCATGGTCCTCTGGCTCGGCGGCGCCGTCGGCGCCATGGCGGTGAGTATTGCCGGCCGCCGAGAGGCCCGTGAACAACTCGGTACCGTGGCTCGCCTGCTGCGGACGATCTACAACTCGGCCGTCTTCCCGGGCAGCCTCGCGGTGGTGGTGTCGGGATTGGTGCTGACGCTCACCATGTACGGCAGTCCGGGCGCCATGGCGGCCATCACGCACCAGCTGATGACTATGCAGGTTGCGGGATTGGCCGCTGCGCTGATCACTCTGATCATTCTGGTACCGAATGCCAGCCGGCTGGCCCGACTCGATCCGATGACGCATGCTGCGCAGTTCGATCACCTGCGCAAGAAGCAGGCGCGTCTCGGGATGATTTCAGGCGCGCTTGGCCTGCTTGCCCTTGCGTCGGGCGTGATGGGTTGGCGCTGAGCGGGCCAGCCGCTTGCCGGTCGAGCAGTCGGTGCGCACGGGGCAGGTCGGGCAGAGCGCCTTCCGCGCGGTGCAGATCGTGGCACCGAGTTCCATGATGCCCTGATTGAAGGCCCACGCGGCTGCGCCGGGCGAGGGAACCAGGGCCCGGGCCGTCTGCCAGAGCTTTTCCTGATCCCGGGCGCTCTTTCCCGCCCGGGGATGGAAGGCCCGCCGAACCACCCTGGCCACGTTGGTGTCGACGCAGGGCTCGGCGGCTTCGAAGGCGAAAGTGGCCACGGCGCCTGCCGTATACCGTCCCACCCCAGGTAACGCCTGCAGCGCCTCGATTTCCTGCGGAATGGCGCCGTCCAGCTCATCGACGACGACCTGCGCCAACCGGTGCAGATTCTCCGCCCGGCGATAGTACCCGAGCCCCTGCCAGCTTTCCCGAACCGTGCCAGGATTGGCCGCCGCGAGCGTCTTCAGATCGGGATACTGCTCGAGAAACCGCGCGTAGTACCCCTCGACCCGGCTGACCTGGGTCTGTTGGAGCATGAATTCCGAAACCAGGATCCGATACGGGTCGCGCGTCTGCCGCCATGGCAGGTCTCGGCCGTGTTTTCGGAACCATTTGACGATCCGGCGCCTGAAGCTGGCGAGGGTGGACTTCGACGGCATGGGGGGGCAAGATACAGACATGGCCAATGCCGTGCTCGGTGTTCCACGTCTCATCGGTAGGGTAGTGCTCGGGGCATTGGCCCATTTCGGCCGCTTCAGCCTGATGTGCCTTGAAATCATTCGCGGTTTCCGCGATTGGCGCGGATGGCTCCCCCGAACTATCTCGGAAGCAGCCACCATTGGTGGCGGCAGCCTCCCCATCGTCGTCGTCATTGCCGCTTTTGCCGGGGCAGTGACCGCTTTTCAGTCGGGCTACCAGTGGCAGACCAGCCTGCCCATCTACGTGCTTGGCACCCTGATCGTCTCGACCGTCGTCCTCGAACTGGGACCGGTTCTGGTCGGCCTGGTTTTGGCCGGACGGATCGGAGCCAGTTATGCGGCTGAGCTCGGGTCGATGCGGGTGACCGAGCAGATCGATGCGCTCGAAAGCCTCGGCCGGTCGCCCGCTTCGCACCTGATCATTCCGAAGGTGCTGGCGGGCTTCATCATGGTCCCGATCCTCGTCATCGTTGCCGACGTGATTGCGGTGGTGGCCGGCTGGTACGGCGTCAAGCAAGTCCTGCCGATGACCAACGAGGACTTCGCGTACGGTGCGCAGTACTACTACCGGGCATTCGACGGGTACTACTCCGTCATCAAGGCCTTCTTCTTCGGCGGCGCCATCGCGTTGATCTCCTGCTACATGGGCTTCAATGCCAAGCAGGGGGCGCAGGGCGTCGGTCAGGCAACCACGGCAGCGGTCGTCACCAGCTCCGTCGTGATCCTGCTGCTCAACGTGGTGCTTGCTCGGGTGCTGCTCAACTAGATGATCGAACTGCGCGGCGTCAAGAAACGCTTCGGTGAGCAGGTGGTGCTCGCCGGTGTCGACTTCACCGTCAACGACGGCGAAACGGTAGCTTTGCTGGGTCCTTCGGGTACCGGCAAGAGCGTGCTGCTCAAGCACATCAACGGGTTGATCCATCCCGATGAGGGCGCCGTGCTGGTGGACGGCAAGAATGTCGCCCTCCTCAAGCGGGACGAGCTGGCCCAGCTGCGCACGTCGATAGGGTACGTCTTCCAGAACGGCGCCCTGTTCGACTCGATGAACGTGTTCGAGAACATCCGGCTCGGGATCGTCAACGGCGAGCAGTTCCGCGATCTCGAGTACTGCCGGCAGCGGGTGGCCGAATGTCTTCGCTTGGTGAATCTGGCGCCCGAGACGCTGCTCAAATTCCCGGCGCAGCTATCGGGAGGAATGCGGAAGCGGGTCGGGATTGCGCGGGCCATTGCGGGAGCGCCCAAGTACCTGCTGTACGACGAACCGACGTCCGGTCTCGATCCGGTCAATTCCGACGTGATCGACAAGCTGGTCAAACGGCTCTCCGATGACCTGGGTGTGACCAGTGTGATGGTGACCCACGACGTTCGCGGCGCGTTTCGTGTTGCCGATCGGATTGCGTTGTTGAGTGACGGGCGAATCCTCCTTCAAGGGACCCCCGACGAGTTTCGGGAGTCCGAGAACGAGAAAGTGCGCGCCTTTCTGGAACGCGATTTCGAAACCCAAGACGCTGGTTAGGCGGATCATATGGATCTTCATCGCAAGCAGGAAGTCACCGTCGGCGTGCTGGTCCTCGTCGGCATCGGACTTTTTCTCGCCGGGACCATGTGGCTCCAGGGCAAGAGCTTCGGCCGCGGCCATTCGGCGGTCCGGGTTTCCTTTGCGGATGTCGGAACCCTGAAGCGCGGATCGGCGGTACGCGTTTCGGGCGTCAATCTGGGGTCGGTGGAAGAGATCGAGTTTCGGGGCGTGGGCGATGTCATCATCACCCTTTCGCTTTCTCCGCAGGTCCAGCCCAAGACCGACGCGACTGCTGAGCTGGCGACGGTCGGGCTGGTGGCGGACGCGGTGATCAACTTCAATCCGGGGCGTGCGGCCGAGCCGCTGCCTGCGGGGCAAGTGATTCAGGGCTCGGTTGCCGTTGGCCTGATGGACATGGGTAGCGAGCTCGGTGCCTCGGCCAGGGAAGCCTTGGGCGGCATCAATGAGATTGCCAACCGGCGTCTGGCCGACAACCTCAATGCCACGCTCGAGGCAATGCAGCGGCTGGCTTCGGTATTCTCCAACACCCGTACCGGTCCGGCTGCTGAGTTGACGGCGACCATGAGCTCGCTGCAGCAGCTCTCGGCGCGGCTGGATACCACGCTGGCACAGGTGGAACTGGCCACCACGCTCCGAAAGAGCGACACGCTCATGACCAACCTGGCGCTGACCAGCAGCGGTTTTACCGCCACCAGCGCCCGGCTCGACACGCTGCTCCAGAAGATCAACCGGGGCGACGGGACCATGGGCAAGCTGGTCAACGATACGCTGTTGTATCATGACCTGCGCCGTGTGTCCGTGGCGCTCGAGGAACTGGTCAACGAGATCAAGAAGAACCCGGGCAAGATCACCATTCAGATCAAGGCGTTCTGATCCGGCGCGTGGGGGCGCGGGCTGTTAGTTTTGCGCCATGCTTGCCCTCACCTTTCTCGGTACCGGCGCCGCCTGTCCCACGGTCGACCGCAACGTCACCAGTATTGCCCTCGCGCGCGAAGGTGAGACGCTTCTTTTCGACTGCGGCGAAGGCACCCAGCGGCAGATGATGCGGTACGGTGTGGGGTTCACCTTCACCGAGATCTTCTTTTCGCACTACCATTCGGATCACATGCTCGGTGTGATCGGCCTCTTCCGCACCATGGGGCTGATGGATCGCCGTGAAGGGGTGACGCTCTACGGTCCTCGGCCGGCCCGGCGGATCCTCGAGCATGCTCTGTCCGTCGGGATCGAACGGACGAAATTCCCCGTCGAAATCATCGAGGTCAAACCGGGCGACCGGCTCAAACGGGCCGAGTACGACATGGTGGTCTTTCCGACCGAGCACCGCACCGACACCGTCGGCTACGCACTGGTCGAGAAGGACCGGCTGGGTCGTTTCGATCCGGAGGTAGCGCGCCAGCTCGGCGTGCCGGAGGGTCCGCTCTGGGGACAGATCCATCGCGGCAAAGCGGTCACCCTGCCGGATGGCCGAGTCGTAACCCCCGAAGCGATCGTCGGGCCGACCCGCCCGGGGCGGACCGTGGTCTACAGCGGCGACACTCGGCCCTGTGCCGGGGTTCGCGAGGTGTCGCGCGGCGCCGACCTGCTGGTGCACGAAGCGACCTTCGGCGAGGACGAACGTGCCCGCGCCGTCGAGACCGGCCATTCGACCGCGCGGGAAGCTGCGCTGCTTGCGCGCGATGCCGGAGTTCGCCGCCTGGTGCTCACCCACATCAGCGCCCGCTACAATCGCGATGCCCCCGAACTGCTGGCCGAAGCGAGCGCCATCTTTCCGTCTGTCGGGATCGCGCGCGACGGAATGACCGTCGAGGTTCCTTTCCCGGACTGACTCGGGTCAGGCGCCTGCCACGCCCGCCGCAGCTTTGGGTACGCTCGGCTGCCCGGCAGGAAGCGACCCCGACAGTCCCAGGGCGCGGCCCGCCCGAATCCTCCGGCGCCAACTCATCAGTTCGTCGGCACTTTCGACGGCGATGACGTCACCTCCCGATTCCCAGACCACCCCGCTCAGCGACAGCCTGGCGAGACGCGCTTCCTGCGCAACCGCGGCTCTGAACCAGGCCAGACCCAGCTCGAGGTCGGCGGAACTCCGGCAATGCACCACGGCGCGGAAGCGATCGGGAAGGATGGCGAACTCGTCGATCGTGAGCTCCCGGAAGGCCGAGGCAAGTTGGCCCCAGCGTTCGAGGACCAACCGGCCCAGAAGGCTCACGGCGACGCTTCGTCCATTGAAGCTGACCAGGCTCGGCAACCGGCCGGCTGTCCACAGTGTGACGGCGTAGATACCCGAAGTACCACTCATACGACCCCCTGAAAGGTTGCTTCGAAGCTGGGGACGTTCGGATTGGTGGCAGTAACCCAAATGACGCAGACGGTGCAGCTTTGAACGCAGTTTCCGGGCTGAGCGTGCCGGCCGGGGCAGGTTCGTTCGTCCTCGTGGTCAGGAGTCCTCATCCAACCAGGAGGCGCCGTTGAGTCCCAGTGCGTCGGGTGGTCCCCCCATTCGCGGGGCGCGGGCAGGGCAGTTGCAGATCGCGATCGTGGCGCTCGTCGGCACGTTCATCGTGCTGGCCGTCGGCGCTCTCAAGCTGGCGGCGCCGCTCCTGGTGCCGATTGCGGTGGCCTGGCTGTTGAGCCAGCTCTTTGCGCCGATGGTGCGCGGGCTCTGCCGGTTCCGGATCCGTCCGGCCATTGCCGCGGCGATCGCGGTCTTCGGTTTCACTACGGTCACGCTGGCGGGCGTCGTCCTGCTTGCTTCGCCGGCGGCCGCCTGGGTTGCCCGGGCGCCGGAAACGCTGTCCCGGGTCGAACGCAAGGTGCGCAATCTCATCCGTCCGATTCAGCGGCTGGAACGGGCTGCGCAGAAAGTCGAAGCCGTTACGGGAGGGAGCGCGACGCAGACGGTAGCCGTGCAGAAGCCGGGGATGGTGCAGCGGCTCTCCGGTACCACCGCGAGCATGGTGGGCGCGGGGTTGAGCGTGGTCTTTCTGACCTACTTCCTGCTGGCGTATGCGCCGCTGTTCCGCGGCAAGCTGGCCGATCTGTTGCCCAAGCGGGTCGAGCGGGCCAAGGTCGAGGGCGCCTTGCAGGAAATCGAAGTCCAGATGTCGCGCTATCTCCTACTCAATACGGTCGTGTCGCTGGTGGTTGGCGTGGTCACCTGGTTGCTGTTGCTCGTGATCGGAATGCCGAATGCTGCTCTGTGGGGCGTTCTGGCCGGTATCCTCAACTTCATTCCCTATCTTGGCGCGGTGATCACCATCGTCGTGATCGGTCTGGCGGCGCTGGTGTCGTTCGACACCCTCCAGCAACCGTTGCTCGCGGTCGGCGGATTTGCGTTGATCAACATGCTCGAGGGGAATCTGCTGACCCCGATGCTGTTGGGAGCCAAGCTGCCGCTCAATCCGGTCGCGCTGTTCGTGGGGTTCCTCTTCTGGAGTTGGGTGTGGGGAGTTCCGGGGGCGATTCTGGCGGTGCCGATGACGGTGCTGATCAAAGTGGCGTGCGACCGGATCGAGGCCACCAAGTCGTTTGCGTTGCTGCTCGACAACTAGCCAGGTGCCAGATTTGACGGCTGGGTGCACCAGCCCGAGACCCGGTACGACAGGCGATCCCGTTGCCAGGGGCGGGACGCTTCGTCGTATCTCTTTGTGTCGTAAAGATTTACAGGGGCGGTCGGAGGGCAGGGCCTGGTGGGACGACTTTGGCTCGTGAATTGCTTTCTTCACGGTCAGCGGTGAATCGGCGAGCGGTGAGCAGGGTGCTGGTGACGGGGCTATAGGACTGAGTTCCCCCCGTTTCGGCTGCCTCTCATCGCTCGCTACCTCTTTCTGGCCATCCATAGGTGGTTGATTTGCAATGAGATAGGCCTCCGCAGGGTGGCACGGCGCTGGTTGACGTGAGCCAGGCGGGCCACTACTTTAGTCGGCCTGCTCGGGGCTGTAGCTCAGCTGGGAGAGCGCTGCAATCGCACTGCAGAGGTCAGGGGTTCGATCCCCCTCAGCTCCATCTGGTGCCCCTTGGTGTAACTGGCAACACGTCTGACTCTGGATCAGAAGAGTCCTGGTTCGAGCCCAGGAGGGGCAACTTTGAAAGCCGCCGTGAGGCGGCTTTCTAGTTGTCCCCTCCTGGGCTCGTTCGCTTGGCTCCGCCTGCGCGGTCGAACTCCGGGCAATTTCGAACCACCGCAGTGAGACGGCTCGTTCACTTGGCTAACGCCTGCGCGGTCGAGCCCCTTACCGCTGAAACGACTCGTGCTCGTGAGCCAGGCCCCAGCGACCGTTGCGGCGTTCGAATACGCCGGTCCAGCTGCCGCGCAGGGTATCTGCCGCGGTGCCGGTCGGGGTTCCTGGAGCCAGACGGAGCCGGCCCGTTACCAGCACGGCATCCGGGCCAAGCTGGCGGTACTGCAGACCGTCGAACGCCAGGAAGGTCCCCTTGGTCCGAGTCGAGTCCCAGGCCAGATAGATCGCGTGGAGCGAGTCGCGCCGTGTCATGAAGACGGCGTGGCTGCTGAAGACCAGCGGATCCTCGAGCACGTACACGCTCGTCATCGAGGGACCATCCTGCCGCTTCACCGCGTCGGTGAGCCGCTGCATCAGTACTTCGATATCCCGGAACGGCGCCGGGGCCTGTTGAGCCGAAACGGCCCGAGTGGGGACCGCAACGAGCGCAGCTACCGCAAGCCATCGAATCATCATACCGGTCCTGGGCGTCGGAGTTGGTAGAACTGGGTGCAACCCAAGGGTATCCTCGCAGGCCTGCAGGGTCCAGAATCCGTCAGATCGACCTTGAACTCGGCCCAACCGACGATCCGCGCGATCGGTCCCGATCATAGCGGTGGTGCTCGGACTACATCGGAGTAGATTGGATACCGATCCGGATGCAAATCCTGTCCGGTCGTCTCCCACGTCATCCTACATCCCCGGAGTTTCCGTTCGATGTCCACCTTTCGCACCTCCGTGGTACCGTCCCTGGTCGCGCTGCTCGCGGTCACGGCCTGTCAGCCACCCGGGAAGCCCGCCGAAACCCGTGGCGGCAACTACGATCTGATCATCGAAGGCGGCCGAGTGGTCGACGGCACCGGGGCGGCGTGGTTCTATGGTGATGTCGCCATTCGGGGCGACCGGATTGCCCGGATTGCGCCGGCGGGGGCGCTGTCGGAGGCCAATGCCACCAACCGTCTCGACGCGCGTGGCATGGTGGTGGCCCCGGGCTTCATCGACATCCAGAGCCATTCGCGGGGCCCGCTGCTTCGCGGCGACGGACGGATCGTCAGTAAAGTGACGCAGGGCATCACGACCGAGATCATGGGCGAAGGCTCGACCAACGCGCCGGCCAACGCCAAGACGCTCGCCGGTGCCGACATCGTCGATCCCGCGCTCCAGAAGCTCTCGGAGTCGTTCCAGGGTGAAGGCGGGTTCGGTCGCTGGCTCGACGCGATGGTGGCCAATGGACCGTCCGCCAATGTCGGTTCCTTCGTGGGTGCCACGACCATTCGCGTCTACGGCATGGGCGAAGCGATGGGCGCGGCCGATGCCGCGGCGCTCGATTCGATGCGTAAGGCGGTGCGGTGGGCCATGGAAGACGGCGCCTTCGGGATTGCGTCGGCGCTGATCTATCCGCCCGGCAACTTTGCCTCGACCGAGGAACTGATCGAGATCAGCAAGGCGATGGCGCCGTACGGCGGCGTGTACATCACCCACATGCGGTCGGAAGCGGATCAGGTGCTCGAGGGTATCGATGAGTCGATCCGGATCGGCAAAGAGGCCGGTGTCGCGGTCGAGATCTACCACCTCAAGGCGGCGGGCAAGCGGAATCATTACAAGATGCCGCTGATGATCGCCAAGATCGACTCCGCTCGCCGCGCAGGGCTCGATGTCCAGGCCGATATGTACCCGTACATCGCCGGCGGCACCGGTCTCTCCGCCTGTATGCCGCCCTCGGCGTCTGAAGGCGGCAAGCTGTACGAGCGGCTCCGGGATCCCGCCGAGCGGGCCAAGATCCGGGCCGAGATTCTGGCGCCCGGGATGAAGGACTGGGAAAACCTCTGCGAGCTTTCGACACCCGAGAATGTCCTGGTGCTCGGGTTCCGGAAGGACGAGAACAAGAAGTGGTCGGGCCGGCGCCTCTCCGACGTGGCCAAAGAAATGCGCACGGATTGGGTCACCGCGGCGATGGACCTGCTGGCATCGGAAGATCAGCGGATCGGCACGATCTATTTCATGATGAGCGAAGAGAACGTCAAGCTGGGCCTGCAGGCGCCGTGGATGAAGTTCGGAACCGATGCCGGCGGTATGGACCCCGATTCGTCGAGCGGCCTGGCTCATCCACGCACCTACGGCACCTACACCCGGATCCTGGGCAAATACGTCCGTGACGAGGGCGTGATCGGCCTCGAAGACGCCATCCGCAAGATGTCGTCGGCCGTGGCGACCCGCCTTTCGATTCCGGATCGCGGCGTGCTCCGCCCCGGCATGTATGCCGATGTCGTCGTCTTCGATCCCGCCACCGTGGCCGATCGTTCCACCTTCGAAGATCCGCACAAGCTGTCGGTTGGCATGCATCACGTCTTCGTCAACGGCGTTGCCGTGGTGAAGGACGGCGTGCATACCGGCGCCAAGCCGGGCCGTGCCGTGCGGGGTCCCGGGTATCGTTCGCGCAGCCAGTAAGGGACGCATCGCAGGAGAGTAGAGAGCCGGGCGGAGGTCACCGCCCGGCTTTCTTTTTTGTGGACAGGTTCTCGGCTGGAAGATCCAGGAGCGAGTATCGAGCGGGTTGGCCGACGAGTAGCTCCGTCGTGACGGTCGGATGACCGGTTTCGCGTATTCTGGGAGCGTGACTGCACCGGACGGTGCGGCCGCTCTCTCGGTGAGGAGTCTATGTCCCGGCTACTGGTTCGTGTCGTCCTGGTGTCGTTGCTGGTGTCGTCCTGGCCGCACGTTCTTAACGCGCAGCCTGCGTCCGATCTTGCCAACCTCTTCAAACAGTATCTCGGTCTTGGATCGCCTGCCGATTGGAGCGGGATCGAACGATTGGCCGGCGTCAGCTGGGCGCCGTTGCCTCCGACCGCGTTCCGAAACTGTCTTCCCAACGGCGATTGCTTTGCCCGCCAGGGCACCGTCACGCTCGGCGGGGCCAAACAGGCCGTGGTGGCGAGCGGGGCGCGCACCATGGTTCTGACCCTGTTCGTTCGGACCGGATCAGGCGGGGTCGGTGATTCTGCGATGGTGCAGGCGCTTCGTGATGCGGGCATCGCTGCGGCGCTGGCTCGCTGTCCGGTGCGGGCAGGATCCGGCGGCTCCAACTGGTATCGATTGACCGGCGGACCGGCGGCAGCGTTCCTCTCGATCCAGCCTCCCGGCCCCGGGCGCCCGGGCGAGGGATACGTCCTCACTTTCGGTGACGAACTTCCGGCGTTGCAGTCCAATCAACTGGCCAACTACACCGAGCGGTGCGCGCCGGGCGAGACACGGACGCCAGTGTCGACGGTTGCTCCGCATCAGCGGCTTGCCGTGATTCTTACCGGGTTGCTGGTTCCGACCGGTGGAGCGCCGTTGTACGACTGGAAGAAATTGCGCGAGTTGCCCACCGAGATCGTCTGGACTGCCGACGCGCCGGTCGCGGCCGATCTGTCCTCACTGGGCGATCCCAATCCGATGATGATGAGCGGCAGCGTGGCCTACGCGGGCCGGAAGTTCTCGGTCCGGGCCAGCGGGACCGCTACGCAGGTCAAACTGGTGGCGTTCGATGAACAGGGCATGCATCCCAAGGGGGAGCATCTGCTGGGCATCGTGTACGAACAGGGCATTGCCGTTCGGTTGGTGCGCTGCGGTCCGGTCTACACCGAGTCGACCAACAACTGGTACAGTCTGATGAGCGGGCGGACCCGACCCGCCCATGTGCGGCAATCGATTCGCTACGAGGGAAACCAGGTGCAGGACAGCTATGAACTCCGATTCGACGGGTCGCTGCCGCCTCGCGACGCGCGCGATCGGAACCCGGGGGTCAATGGCTGCTGAGTCGTCTCGAGCGGTAGGGTGGGGCCGTCGTTGGTGATCGGTCCCACCCCGCTTCGGCTCAGGAACGCCTCACGTTGACGCTGCCGTTGCCGGATCTGAGAACCAGGCGGCCGCCTCCCGAACCGATCCGGCCCCGGACGCTGGATTTCCGGATCCGGCCTTCGACTTCGAAGGGGAGGTCCACCGTTACCCGACCGCCTCCGGTGCTCGACACCAACTCGGCGCCGAATCCGTCGGGGACGCGGACGGTGATCCCGCCGTTGCCGGTGGTGAAGCGCATGTCCGGAGAACCCTGAACCCGGTCCATGGTGACGTCGATGGAGCCGTTGCCCGTGTGGGCGTCGACGGGGCCCATGGCCGTCGCAATTTTGATGGCGCCGTTGCCGGTCGATACGTCGACCGCTCCCTTGGCAGCGGTGATCGTCACCCGCCCGTTGCCGCTGTGGGCTTGGACCTCGCCCTGGGCGTCGGAGACTTCGATGTCGCCGTTGCCGGTCGAGGCCACCACGGTTGCGCCGGCGCCTTCGATGGTGACATCGCCATTGCCGCTCCCGGCTTTCACTTTCGCGTTTGCCGGGATCGATACCGTGAAGTCGGTCCGCACCTGGGGCCTGTCATACCCCGACCATCGTTGACGGCTCCGATAGCTGCCGTCGTCGGCGCATTCCGATTCATCTTCGTAGACGGCGCACACGGTCAGGCCGCCGTTGTTGCGTCTGACGACGAATCCGACATCGTCGACCGACCCGCGCCGCACGGTTTTTTCCGCGCGGACCCGAACCTCGGACCCCGAGGTCTGCACGATTCGAATCGTTCCGTTGGGAGAAGCGATGCGGACCCAGTCGCCATTGCCGATCCGATGGGCGACCGAATAGGTGCTCTCGTTTCGTCCGACGATCTGAGCCAAAGCATTGGCCGGTATGAGGATAGCTGCGGCAACCAGGGAGATGCGATACATCGTGCTCGATCCTGTGTTCAGGGTGATAGTGATTGGATACCTGGTTCATTGCGGGCGTTGGATCGGTCCACGCGGTGTCAGGGGCGGTCCAGCCGAAGCCTGAGATGGAGGTCCGGACCACTCCCGGTGACCGGCGCGGACTTGTCGGGATACGTCGACCATTATATCTTAGTTGTGAGATATTTAAGACGGAGCCAATATGGGCAAGTCGCGTCGCCGGGACGCCGCGCTCAAGCTATGGATCGTGTTGTCGCGGGCGCATCGGGCCATCGAGGACCATGCCCGCCTTCAGGTGGCGCGGCACGATCTCACGCTCCCGGAATTCGGGGTGCTGGAGGCGCTGCTTCACAAGGGTCCGCTGCTCCTGGGTGAGTTGCAGCGAAAGATTCTGGTGTCGAGCGGAGGGATTACCTACGTGGTGGACCGACTCGAGGCCAAGGGATTGGTCGAGCGCCGGCCGTGTCCCGATGATCGGCGCGCCCGGTTTGTCGCACTAACTGTATCCGGCATCCGCCTGATCGAGACGGTGTTTCCCGAGCACGCCGAAACCCTCGATCTGGCGATGCGAGGCCTCGGCGAGAGCGAGCAGCGCGCGCTGGGCGAGAAGCTTCGGACCCTGGGCACCTATGCGGCCGAGCGGATCGGGTCCGAGGCCGACTGAGGCGGTCTCGATTTCGACTATTGCCTTAGTTCTAAGATTCTTTATATTGTGATAACGCCGCTGGGCAGAATGCGGCCTCGACACCGAAGGAGCTGGACCATGACCACCAACGACATCGTTACCGGCCTGCACCACATCACCGTGATTGCGGGCGATCCCCAGGAGAACCTCGATTTCTATGTCGGCGTAATGGGGATGCGCTTCGTCAAGAAGTCCGTCAATCAGGATGCGCCAGGCACCTACCATCTCTTCTATGCCGACGGCGAGGCGCACGCGGGGACGGATCTCACCTTCTTCCCGTGGCCGGATATGGGTCCTGGCGTGACGGGTGCGGGCCAGACCGTCGAAGTTGCGCTGGCCATTCCGCAGGGGACCCTGCCGTACTGGATGGAGCGGCTGGGCCGTGCCGGCGTTGAAATCAGCGGCCCCGTGACCCGCTTCGGCGAGCAGCTGATCACCTTCCAGGATCCGCATGGGCTCAACCTGGCGCTGGTGGAAACGGCCGATGCGCGGGAGTTTACGCCGTGGGCCGAGAGCCCGGTGCCGGCCGATCGGCAAGTGCTTGGTCTGCATGGTGCGCGGCTGCTGGTACGAGCCGGGGAACCGTCGGTGCGGTTTCTGGTCGACGGGTTGGGATTCCGGGAAGTCGGGACGGAAGACGGTTGGCGGCGCTTTGCGGTTGGCACGGGCGGATCGGGCCGAGTACTCGATCTCGCGGAGCGACCCGGTGAGCGTCGCGGCGCCTGGGGCCGTGGCAGCGTTCACCACATCGCCTGGCGGGTGCCCGACGATGACAGCCATGTGGCGGTGCAGCGGCGGGTGGCCAATGCGCACCAGTCTCCCACGGAAGTGATCGACCGGTTCTGGTTCAAGTCGATCTACTTCAAGGAGCCGGGCGGAGCGCTCTTCGAAGTGGCAACGGACGGTCCTGGCTTCACGGTCGATGAACCGCTGGAGTCGCTGGGGGAAAGCCTGGTGCTGCCTCCCTGGCTGGAGCCGCGCCGCGGGGTCATCGAAGCGGGGCTGCAGCCCCTGCGTGAACCGAAACGGCTGGGCTCGGCCCAGGCGGGAGGTGCGTCGTGACGACACTGCACGAGGGCCAGCCCGTATACGCAGCTGGCGTACCGCTCGGCGAAGCCAAAGCGGCCATGGTGATGATCCACGGTCGCGGGGCCACGGCGGAGAGCATTCTGACGCTGGAGTCGGTCATCGATCGGCCCGACGTGGCATACCTGGCTCCGCAGGCGGCGGGCAACACCTGGTACCCGTATAGTTTTCTGATGCCGCTCGATCAGAACGAACCTGGTATTTCGTCGGCGATGGCGGCGCTCGAGCACTTGCTGGCATCGATCGCGGAGGCGGGTATTCCGGCGGATAGGACGGTGCTGCTGGGCTTCTCGCAGGGTGCCTGCTTAGCGGGTGAGTTTGCCGCCAGGCACGCACGGCGGTACGGCGGCGTCGTGATGCTGAGCGGCGGGCTGATCGGTCCGGACGATACCCCGCGTGACTATGCCGGCTCGCTCGACGGCACCCCGGTCTTTCTCGGTTGCAGCGACATCGATCCGCACATTCCCGCAGCCCGGGTCCGTCACTCTGCCGAGGTGCTGCGGCGGATGCAGGGCAAGGTGACGATGAAGCTCTATCCCGGCATGGGGCATCTGGTCAACGACGACGAAATCGCCGCCATTCGGGATATCCTCGCGGGTGTGGTGTAGCGCCGGCTCCGCTGGAGTCGAGCAAACAGTCGGCGGGTTCAGGGATTCAGCAGCGCCTTGAGCCCGCCGATCAGCATCTGTACCGCCACCATCACCAGCAACATGCCCATCAAGCGCTCCATGGCAATCAGGCCACGTTCGCGCAGAATCCGGTAGAAGAAGGTCGACGACAGCAGGATGACGGCGCTCAGCGCCCAGGCCATGGTCATCGCACCCAGCAGCATGAAGGTGGAGCCCTGAGCCGATCGCTGCAGCAGGAGCACGGCCGCGAGGGTCGAAGGTCCGGCAATCAGCGGGATGGCCAGCGGTACGACGAACGGCTCGCCCTCGGGGGTGTCGCCCAGCATACCGCCCTCGGGCGGGAAAATCATCCGCAATGCAATCAGGAAGAGGACGATCCCGCCGGCGATGCTGATGGTCTCCTGTTCCAGATGGAGCAGGCGGAGCAGGTGCTCGCCCAGAAAGAAGAAAACCAGCAGAACGACGTAGGCGATCAGGATCTCCCGGATCAGGATAGTTCGCCGCCGGGCAGGGTCGACCGGTTGGAGCACCGACAGGAAGACTGGAATGTTCCCGAGCGGGTCCATGATCAGGAACAGCGTGATGACGGCGGCGAAGAGATCCATGGCCGGGAAGATACCGACCGTGCCGAGATTTCGCCGTCGGTGGGACCCGGGGCCGGCGCGCAGGTTACGATGCGCGGCCGGCCCCGGTCAGGCTCAGCGGCTTTTGGCGGCGGACATCGCGATCTCGTTGGCGGCCGACGACAGCGCCAGTTGCAGGACGTTGCCGGCGCTCACGGTCCGGTCCCACCAGGAACCCGACTTGGCGGCGGTCGACGCGCGAACATCGTAGCAGCCTGCCGGCACGCTCCAGGTCCGGTTGCCGCCGGGCGGGATGACCTGGCCGCTCTCGAGGCGGTTCTCGCCCCAGGAGTCGTCCGAGCAACTGGTGATGTTCACTGCAATGATCGGCGTGTTCGCTTGATTGGTGAGCGACACGGTGCCGTTGGCCGGGCTCGGGGTGGGGCCGGCGGGGTTGCCGCTCCCCTCTCCGCAGGCGGTGGTCAGGAGGGCGAAAGCGGCGGCAAAGCAGAGGTGCTTCAAGGTCTGGCGCGACATGGTGAATCAGGTCCTATTCTGAGGTTCTATATTGGCCGTCACCAACAGACGCGTCGTGGGTTGCCCAAACCGGACATTTGCCGATTTGCCGGGTGATGGAGGGTACGTGAGGACAGTTTCGCCGGAGCGGTGGAAGCAGATCGAGGACCTCCTCGACGAGGCGCTCGACCTGCCCGAGTCGGATCGGATGGCGCACGTGGCCAGACGCGCCGGGGAGGATCACACCCTTCGGGGGGCGGTAGAGGGGCTGCTGATTGCCTGCGGCCAGCCGACCCGCCTGCCCGATCCGCCGGCCGCGCTGGCGGGCTCCCTGCTGGAAAACCTGGCTAGCGGCGAGCGAGAGGCCGAACGGCTGACACGGGTCGGTCCGTATCGGATCGTCCGCGAGCTGGGTCAGGGCGGGATGGGGGCGGTTTTTCTGGCCGAGCGGGACGACGACCAGTTCCGGAAGCAGGTGGCCGTCAAAGTGCTCCGGCGCGGGCTGGCGTCGGAGCCGATGATCCGGCGGTTCCGCCACGAGCGTCAGATCCTGGCAACGCTCGACCACCCCGGGATTGCCCGGCTGCTCGACGGCGGCATTGCTCCCGACGGTACCCCGTACATCGTGATGGAGTTCGTCGACGGGAAGCCGCTCGACCGCCATTGCGCCGAGTCGGCCAGCTCGATTCCGGAACGGCTCCGGTTGATGCGGGATGTGGCGGCGGCGGTGCAGTATGCCCACGAACAGTTGGTGGTGCATCGCGACCTCAAGCCCTCCAACATTCTGGTAACGCCCACCGGTCAGATCAAGCTGCTCGATTTCGGCATTGCCAAGCTGCTGGACGAGGACGAGAGCCGGGATTTGGTGCCGCTGACCCGGACCGGGATGCGGGTCATGACGCCGGAGTATGCCAGTCCAGAGCAGGTAAAGGGCGGTCGGGTCACGCCAGCTACGGATGTGTACGCGCTCGGCGTGATATTGTTCGAACTGCTGGCAGGTCAGCGTCCCTATCAGCTTGCCGGGCGGGGCTTGGGCGACATCGAGCGGATCATCTGCGAAACGGAGCCGCCTCGTCCGTCGACGGCTGTGATCAACACGATGGGGGCTGGGGTCTCGCCCGACACGGCTCGCCGCCGGCTCCGGGGTGATCTCGATACCATCATCCTCAAGGCGCTCCGAAAAGATCCGGCCCGGCGCTATCACTCGGCTGCGGAGCTGCTGGACGACCTCCGACGCTATGAAGAAGGGCGGCCGGTGCTGGCGCGGCCGGATACGGTAGGATATCGGGCGCGGAAGTTCGTGGGCCGGCATCGGTATGCCGTAGCAGGTAGTGTTTTGCTCGGGGCTTTGATCTTGGGGTCGGCGGTGCGTGAACGCTCGTTACGTGCGCGTGCGGAGTCCGAGGCGAGCACGGCTGCTGCCGCCAAGGAGTTCCTGGTCGGCGTGTTCGGGGCGTCTGATCCCTACGATCCGTCGCCGGAGCGCGGGCGCGAAGTCACGGCGCTGGAGTTGCTCGACCGTGGCAGCCGAGTGGTGGACTCGACTCTGACGGACGACCCGCCTCTGCAGGCCGAGATGCTGACGGTATTGGGCCGGGTTTATTCGAATCTTGGCATGTATGATCGCTCGGCTCCGCTACTCGAACGGTCGGTTGCGCTCTGGTCCGGGATGCCGGGACATCATGCCGCAGTCGCCGAGAGCAAAACCGCGCTCGGCGAAGCCTATCTGGGACAAGGCAAGTACACCGAGGCCGAGCCGGTTCTGCGGGCTGCGGTGGAGAGCTATCGCGTGGTGCGGCGATCCCATCCCGTGCACGAGGCGGCACTCGCCACCAGCCTCGACCGGCTCGCAACGACGCTGCAGGAGCAGGGGAATTACGACGGGGCCCGGTCGCTCTTCGAAGAGGGGCTGGCCGTGCGTCGTGCGTTGACCCCGTCGGCACCTACTGCAATCAGTGAAAGCCTCAACAATCTGGGCGTGCTGAGCTGGTTGTCCGGCAATTATGCCGCTGCAGAGTCGCTCTATGCCCAGGCGATTGCGATCGACCGGGAGGCGTTAGGTCCGACCCACCCCAAGCTGGCAGAGACGATTCACAACCTGGCGCAAGCCAAGCAACTGTTGGGGCAGCTCGACTCCGCGGAGGTGCTTTTTCGGGAGTCGCTGGCGCTCAAGCGGTCGGTCTTCGAGGAGGCGCATCCGAGTATTACGGTGCATCTCAACAATCTCGGTCAGTTGCTTCGGGAGCGACAGAAGTTTGCCGAGGCGGAGAGCCTGTTCCGCCAGGCGATGGCGCTCGATCGGAAGCTGTTTGGTGAAGAGCATCCCTACGTGGCTGCCAGCATGGTCAATCTGGCCAACGCATTGCTCGACCGGGGACGATTTGCCGAATCGCGTGCGGCCTATCAGCAGACGCTGGTGATTTATCGCAAGCTGATGGGACCGGAGCACACCCGCGTCGCCTTCACTCTGAACGGTCTTGCGGGCACCTATTTCCGGGAAGGCAATCCCGCGGCGGCGGAGCCCTATTATCGCGACGCGGTGGCGATGTACGGGCGGACTTTGGGGCCGGATCACCCTTTTACTTCGGCGGTCACGACCGGGCTGGCTGCCACGCTTCGTGAACGAGGCACGGCGGAGGAAGCGGAGGCGCTGTATCGTCGGGTCATCGGGCAGTTCGAAGCGGGGTTGCCTCAGACAGAAATTCGGCTTGGGCCAGCGCTGGTCGGATTGGGGCGGACGCTGCTGGCCATGAACCGGCTGGAGGCTGCGGATTCTGCCCTCGGGCGTGGGCTCGAGCTCAATCGCAAACAGTTTGGGGAGGCGGATCCGAGGACGGCCGAGGCCAATCTGGGCTATGGAATGGCGCTCGATCGGGCGGGCCGGCGGACGGATGCGGCGCGGCATCTCTCCGATGCCCGGAGGGTGTTGGATTCGGTCCGGGTGCGCTTTCCTGTGTTGGCCCGAGATGCCGACCGCGCCTGGGCCCGAAATCAGGCGGGCCAATGATATCTTCCCGGGATGGATAGCAGCGCTCCCACCGCCAAGGTTACCGCGCTTCTGATCGACTTTCGGAATGGTCGACCGGAGGCGCTCGACGCTCTGGTTCCGCTGGTTTACGAAGAGTTGAGCCGGATTGCCCATCGCCATCTGAGCCGTGAATCCGTTGGGCATACTCTCGCCACCAATGCGCTGGTGCATGAGGCTTGGCTCAAGCTGGTCGATCAGACTCGGGTGGACTGGATCAACCGGGCTCAGTTCTTCGCGGTGGCGTCTCGTGTCATGCGTCGAATCTTGATCGACCATGCACGCAAGGTCGGCGCTGCCAAACGCGGTGGCGGCTGGAATCGGTTGGAACTCGACGATGTCGAGATCGAGGTCGAGGAGCGGGCCGGGGTGCTGGTGGCGCTCGACGATGCATTGGAAAAGCTTGCCAAGTTGAATCCTCGGCTCAGCCAGGTGGTCGAGTACCGCTTTTTCGGCGGTATGACGGAAGAGGAGACGGCAGCTGCGCTCGGCCTAACGACCAGGACGGTCCGCCGAGACTGGGTCAAGGCCAAAGGTTGGCTTCATCAGGAGCTTCCGGCATGACACAAAAGGCCAACGATAACTTCGGGTCGACCCGGCGGGATTTTGTCCGTCAGGCAGCGCTGGCTGGAGCGGGGTTGATGGCTGCCCGTGCCGATGGTGTTGCGGCTGCATCCGTAGCTCCGCAGGTGCGACCTTCGCGGATCGACTGCCTGGCAATCGACTCGCCGCGATTCGATGCCGCGAAGGCGCTAGCCGGCGGTTTTACCAGCCTGGTCATCGACCTGTCGATGTATCCGCGCACCATGCCGGTGGCCTTCGAGACGCTTGGTGCATGGGGAGCGGCCGTGAGTGACCCCGCCAGCCGGTTCCACCTGATCCGGCGCGGCGCCGACTTCGATGCCGCTGCGGCATCCGGTAAGCTGGGCATCGTGCTGACCTGCCAGGATGCGGCCATTTTGGGCTCGCCCTCGCGGTCGGTCAATGATGCGAACCTGGCTACGCTCCGGAGCTTCCACGGCATGGGCCTTCGGATGCTCCAGCTGGCGCACAACGATCGAAACGGTGTGGGCGACTCCTATCAGGAGCGCAGTGATGCCGGCCTCAGTCGTCTCGGCGAAGATGTGGTGACCGAGATGAACCGACTCGGGATGGGGATCGATCTGTCCCATTGCAGCGATCGAACTCTGCGCGAGGCCGTTGCCCGGTCGTCCAAGCCGTGTCTGGTAACGCATGCCGGGTGTCGCGCGCTGTACTCGACGTTGCGCTGCAAGGCCGATCCGGAAATCCGGCTCCTGGCGGATCGAGGGGGCTTCTTCGGCGTCTTCTCGATGTCATTGTGGCTGACGCGCGACCCGACCGCATCGGTGGACACGGTGATCCGCCACATCGACCACGCGGTCAAGCTGGCCGGTGTGGATCATGTCGGGTTTGCGAGCGATGGTCCGGCGCTCGGTGTCGCATCGCTCGAGCAGGAACTTGCCGGGATGCGGTGGTACATGGAAAATAACCGGGATCGGCCGGGGTCGGAGCAGATTCCGACGCACGTCAGGCCGGCGGAACTCAATGGGCCTGATCGGATGCTGGTCCTGGCCGACGGGTTGCGCAAACGGGGTTACTCGGCCGATCAGGTGGACAAGATTACCGGCCGGAATTTCGAGCGAGTGCTTACGGAGGTATTGGGATGACGGAGTTGGCGTCGACACTGCGATACGCGAGCCGGATGGACGGGGTTGGTCCTTCGATTCTGCGCGAGTTTGCACGGGTGACTCTGCGCCCCGGCATGATTTCCTTTGCGGGCGGATTGCCGGCGGCGGAATTGTTTCCGGTTGCTGAGCTGCAGGCGGCGGCGGTACAGACACTCGAAAAGTACGGGCGATCCGCGCTGCAGTACAACGACACGGCCGGCAACCCGGCGCTTCGGAGTAAGATTGCCGCGCGCATGACGGCGGCCGGCGCCCCGACCGAGGGCGACAACATCCTGGTGCTGAGCGGGTCGCAACAGGGGCTCGAGTTTGCAGCCAAGCTCTTTCTCGATCCGGGCGACGTCGTGATCTGTGAGCGTCCCACCTACCTCGGCGCAACCGCAGCCTTCAACTCGTTTCAGGCCGGCTTTGCCGACGTCGCGATGGACGACGACGGGATGGTGATGGACGAGTTGCTGGCTGTGCTCGAGAGTAATCCGCGCAGCCGGATCATCTACGTCGTGCCGGATTTTCAGAACCCGACCGGCAAGACCTGGTCGCTCGAACGGCGTAAGGCACTGGTGGAAATTGCCAACCGGTACGATCTCATCGTGGTCGAGGACAGTCCCTACGGCGCCCTGCGCTTCGAAGGGGAGCACGTGCCGCCAATCAAGGCCTTCGATACCGAAGGACGGGTGCTCTTCCTGGGCACCTTCTCCAAGATTTTCTGTCCAGGGTTCCGGATCGGCTGGCTCGCCGCGAGCAGCGAGGTGATTGCCCGCTTCAATATCCTCAAGGGTAACGCCGACCTGCACACCAACTCGTTGGCACAGGCAGAACTCAACGAGTATCTCGAAATGTACGATATCGAGGATCACATCGCGCGGATCCGCTCGTTGTATCGGAGCCGCCGGGACCTGATGCTCGGGGTCATGGCCGAGAAGTTTCCCAAGTCCGTCAAGTACAATCGGCCGGCGGGCGGGATGTTTACCTGGGCCGAGCTGCCGCAGGGCGTCGACACGCGCATCCTGATGAACCGGGCGCTCGAGCGGAATGTCGCGTTCGTGCCGGGTGCGCCGTTCCACGCCGTCGGCGGGGGTGAGAATACGATGCGGCTCAACTACTCGAGCATGCCCGAGGACCGGATCGTGGCGGGGCTCGACATCCTTGCCGAGGTGCTGGCCGCTGAGCTTTCTGGCTAGCGGCAGATGGCGATCCGATCTGACGTTCGAAGCACCGGCAGATCGGATTTGTGATTCATCGAGGGGTAGTGCGTTGCCGACGTCGATCAGGTACCGGCGTTTTCCCGGTGACGGCGACACAAATCCCGACTGCATTCCGTAAAGTAGAGATTATCCCACATTTGACGGAGGCAGGAAATGGCGTGGACACGCCGACAGTTCTTGAACAGCTCTCTCGGCGCGACGGCCGGAGCGCTTGCAATCCCTCACATTCGGCCGCTCGCGGCTGAAGCGCGGCCGTTGGTCGCAGTGCCGAGTCCGTCGAAGTCGCTTCGGCTCCTGTTTCTGGGTGGAACGGGCTTCATCGGCCCGCACATGGTGCGGTATGCCATGTACCGCGGCCATCAGGTCACGCTGTTCAATCGGGGCCGGAGCAACGCGGATCTTTTCCCTGGCGCTGAATTGCTGACCGGCGACCGGGATGGCAACCTGGAGTCGCTCAAGGGCAAGAAGTGGGATGCGGTGATCGACAACAGCGGCTATGTGCCGCGGCATGTCATCGACTCCGCCAAGCTCCTCGATCAGGCTGTGGGCCGGTACCTGTTCATCTCGACCGGATCGGTCTATGCGCCCGATCAGGACGCGTTACCGGAAACTGCCAAGCTGCTCGAACTGACCGAGCCCGGCAGCGAAGACGTCAACAAGCACTACGGCGCGCTCAAGGTGCTTTGCGAGAACGCGGTGATGGACCGCTTCAAGTCACGCGGCACCGTCCTGCGGCTTCACATCGTGGCAGGCCCCGGTGATCCGACCAACCGGTTCACCTACTGGCCGGTCCGGATCAATGCCGGTGGCGATATCGTCGCTCCCGGGCCGCAGTCGGCGCCGGTCCAGTTCATCGACGTGCGCGATCTGGCCGAGTTCACGATTCATTCGGTGGAACGGAACAACGCCGGTATCTACAACACGGCGGGCCCGACGCTCGATCCGACGACGATGGCAGAGTTTCTCTACGGCATTCGGGCCACCACGCAGGCGCGGACGTCGTTCACCTGGATCGACGAGCCGTTTCTGACGGAGCAGAAGGCGCGCTATCAGTTGGTGGTTCCGCCGGCCAGCCCGGCGCGGGGTATCATGAACGTACGATCGCACAAAGCGGTGGCGGCAGGGCTCACCTTCCGTCCGCTCGCGGTGACTGCGGTCGACACGCTCGAGTGGTTCCAGTCGCTGCCGCAGGCGGAGCGTGACAAGCTGCCGCTCAATCTGGAGCGGGATGCGAAGGTCATTGCTGCCTGGAAGGCGCGGGGATCGAAATAGCGGGCGGTCGGTCCGGTTGTGAAACGTCCCCCTCGAAGTTCCGAGGGGGACGTTTGCTTTTCGGGGAATGGAAGCGGGTTCA
Organism: Gemmatimonadales bacterium; assembly: GCA_037189525.1. Taxonomy (GTDB): domain Bacteria; phylum Gemmatimonadota; class Gemmatimonadetes; order Gemmatimonadales; family GWC2-71-9; genus SHZU01. The sequence continues at coordinate 427,947 of JBBCJC010000001.1, read as the reverse complement.
GCGCCAGAGGGCGCGACCGTCATTGGCGGCGATCGTGGCCCACTCGTCGGCGTCGAGCGGCCAGGCGCCTTCGATCTGACGGAAGGCGTGGGGCAAATTGTCGCTGCCCCAGAGGATCCGATCGGTGCCAAGCTGGCGGAGCAGGGCAGCGAACTCGGGTTTGCGCTCGGGGGTGATCGGCTTGAGCGGCCCTTCCGCTTCGGTCATGAATACGCCGGAGCACTCCACCATGATCCGTTCCCGTCGGGTGGGAGATGCGTCAACGCCGTCGACCAGCGCGCGCAGCGACGCGACCACCCGCTCGTCCGAGCCGCCTGCTCCTGCCAGGTGGGCAACGCAGAGCCGGAGGTTCGGAGTCGGGTCGACCAGATCGCGGAGCAGGATCTCGATATCGGGCGGTCCGAAGTCGCGCACGAAACCGTTGAAGATGTGGGCGACGATCGGAAGATTACGATCGGCCGCGAGCTCGAACACCTTCCGGACCGCGGCGGTGTGCTCCGGGTTGCGGAGGCGCACATCGGAGTTCCAGAAATGCAGCTTGAGGCCGCGGATGGCGAGTTGGTCGGCTGTTCGGGCAATCTCCTCCAGGGCGTACGGCCGTTTGGGATTGATGCCGGCAAACGGCAGCAGCCGACCATTCGACTTTTGTGCCTCGCTTGCTGCGTAATCATTGTCCGCCCGTACCGCCGCCCACTCGCTCTCGAACGACGGGGTACCCTCGGCCGGCCGGAGATCATTGGCATGCAGGTACGCGGTCGACAGTACCAGTGCCCGTTCGATGCCGTCGCGATCGAGTTCGGCCAGGATCGCGGCTCCGTCGCGAGCCGTGACCGGACTGCGTCCGCCGCTCAGCTTGGCAATCATGTCGACGACAGCCGGACTCATGCTGTGGGCGTGCGCGTCGAGCTTCGGGGCAGGGAACCGTTTAGTCCGCCGAGTCAATGCAAGCGGCAGCGTGCTACCCATCACGATGCCTGCGGAGGACAGGTTCCGAATGAACGTGCGCCGTTTCATGGGTGGGTCCGTGAGAATCGGAGGTGCTGATGAGAGGTTCCGTCCGGCGCCACCGTGACGCCGGACGGATGAAACGCAGTTCGTATCAGGGCTGTTTCCCGGGTCCGTACAGGACCATTCCGGATCGAACGCCGCTGTGCTTGCCGTGCTCGGCGGCCACTTTACCGTTGACGAGCACATAGTCGATGCCCGTCGGCAGCTTGGTGGGCTCTTCCCAGGTGGCCCCGTCCTGAATCGTGTCGTAGTCGAAAACCACGATGTCGGCCCAGTTGCCCACCACCAGCGATCCGCGGTTGGCCAGCTTCATCCGGGTGGCCGGCCAGGACGTCATCTTACGAATCGCATCCGGCAGGGTCAGGACTTTGTCGTCCCGGACGTACTTCGCGATGATCCGCGGGTGCGTACCGTAGCCGCGTGGATGGGCCAGGCCGGCGGCTTCGGTCGCGCCCAGCGAGAGCGACGCGCCCGCGTCGCTGCCGATGCTGACCCAGGGGAAGCGAAGCGCGGTCTTGACGTCTTCTTCACTCATCATGTGATAGATGGCCATGACCCGTCCCTGCCCGGCAAGCACCATGTCCCACGCCACATCGGCGGGGTCCTTGCCCAGTTCCTTGGCAGTGGCCGCGATGCTCTTACCCTGGTACTGCTCATACTGCTGGCTCCGCGCCGCCGTCAGCACCACACCGTCCCAGCCGCCGGCCGCTTCGGTGATGTTCCACCATCCCGGCGACCCCGTCTTGAGTTCGCCTTTGAGCCGGGCCCGGATCTGGGGATTGGTGAGCCGGGCGCGCAGCGAATCACGACCGCCCTCGAAGGCCCAGGAGGGGATAGTGGCTTCGAGTCCGGTACCACCGGCGGTGTAGGGGTACTGGTCGGCGGCGACGTCGATGCCGCGTGCACGAGCGGATTCGATCAGATCGAAGGCGCCCTGCATCAGCTTGCCCCACCCCGGCTGGTACGCAGCCTTGAGGTGGAAGACCTCGACCGCCACGCCGGCCTTTTCACCGATCTCGATGGCTTCGCCGATGGCCTCGAGCAGTTCGGCGCCTTCACCGCGGATGTGGCTGGCGTAGGTTCCGCCATAGGGCGCGATGGCCTTGGCGCTCTCGATCAGTTCGGGCGTCGTGGTGTAGCTGCTGGGCGGATAGATCAGGGCCGTGGTCATCCCCATCGCGCCGGCGCGCATGGCGGAATCGATCGAGGCGCGGATCCGCACCAGTTCCGCCGGAGTGGGCTCGCGCCGGGTCGAGCCACCCAGGACGGGCGTCCGGGCCTGGGTCTGGCTGTAGTAGGAGCCGAAGTTGATGCTGATGCCCTGGCTCTCCAGGGTCTGGAAGTACTTCGGGATTTCGCTGGCGGAAACCGGAAAGCCGCCTTCGCCGCCGATGGCGGTGGTGACACCCTGGAGCACCTTGTTTTCGGCCAGACCGTTCCGGAGCAGGACGCCGCCGGACTGGTCCATCATGTCGATCCAGCCGGGGGTGACGTATTTGCCGGACGCGTCGATTTCCCGGGTGCCCTTGGTGGTGATCCGGCCGATTGCCGCGATCTTGCCGTCCCGAATCCCGATATCGGCATGGACCCAGGGATTGCCCATCCCGTCCAGGACTCGGCCGTTGCGAATGACGATGTCGTATGCTTGCGCGCCGAGCCCGGCCGGAGCGGCGAGCAGCAGGGCCGCGACGAAGCGGGTGGTGAGCGTTCGGATGCGACGCATGAGGTCAACCTCGATCCGGGGTTTGGATGCCAATTTGTATACAGTCCCGGATGGTAACCCAATCGTCCATTCCTGTCGATGACCTGGCGCCAGACTCGGTCCGCCCGGTCGGGAACAGAGCCAGGGCAGAAGGGGCGGTTACGACCCGTCTCGGGTCCAGAGAAGAAGGACACCGCAGACCGTACCGGTCATCTGGTACTGGGTGGGCGTTTCCGCCGCGCCGCGATAGGCCTCGATGGCCTGAATGCCTCCGACCTGGAGGCTGTTGATGTCGGGGGGCGGAGTCTGGCCTGGCGTCCAATATCTCGCGCCGTCGAGGTAGAGGGTGACGTAACACGCCGGTTCCATTTTGGGCCCGCTGGGGCGGCATTCCATCCAGCGTTCCGATCGAACCACGCCTCCTCGTCCCGTGGCAACCGCAAAGCCACCGCCGCAGGCGTCGGGTCGCCGGATCAACCGCAGTCCTGACGTCATTCGAAGTACGTCGGCCATGGTCGAGTGTTCCCGTGTCGCAAGCATCTCGCGAGTGTAGAACCTGCCGATGCCGGTGCGCCGACGTTCCTCGAAGGCTGACATTTTCCCGCGCACCGTAACACCTCGGGCTTCGACACTGATCGAGTCCAGTTGCTGCGCTACCGGGTCGAGCGTGAAATCGCTTTCAACGGTGTCATTTGCAACCACCAGGATGTTGCGGCTGGCGGGGTAGAATCCCACTGCGCGCACGAAAAGTCGGGTGACGCCACCCTTCGCAACGGTGAATCGATAGGCGCCGGACGAGTCGGTACGGGCCGACAGGCCGTCCGGGTCGAGCCGCACCTCGGCGGCGGGCAGCGGACGCCCGCTGCCGCGCACGGTACCGTGAATCAGCGTCTGTGCGGCTCCCTGCTGGGCAACCGCGACAGGCGCTACGGTTGCCATCAGCAGCGCGAGGCGGCTCACGGCTTTGTGGTGGTTCGTCTGCGCGAGCACTGGTCCCTGTCGGGGGAGGTAGGAAGCCAAGTTCGCGCCCGGTACTGCGGTACACAAGGCGACTGGTTCCGTCCGACCTGCGGGCGCCGGCGGGTCGGGTTACCGATCGAATCGATGGGAGCTGTGTCACTCGACGGGTTGGGATCCGGTTACTAACATTCGCACGCGGACCTCCCCTTAACCAATGGCATCAGATGAAAACGCGGTTGTTGCTATCCATTCTCGGATTCTCGAGCCTCGTGTCCGTTCAAGTCGAGCCTCTCGACGCCCAGGCTGCACCCTCCGCGGGAAGGGCGATTCTGGTAACCGGGGCGAGTTCGGGAATCGGTCGGGCCATCACCGAACGCCTTGCGGGGAAGGGTTATTTCGTCTATGCCGGGGCGCGGTCGCCCGAGGACATCAGGGCGTTGGATGCCATCCCCAATGTCAAAGGACTTCGCCTGGATGTCACCAGTGACGCGGACATCGATGCCGCTGTGGCAACGGTCCGCCGCGAGGGCCGTCGCCTCCATGGCGTGGTCAACAATGCCGGAGTCGCGATCTTTGCCCCGATGATCGAAGCGGACCTGGGCGATCTCCAGTTCCAGTTCGATGTCAACGTGTATGGTCCGATCCGGATCAACAAAGCGTTTGCGCCGATGGTGATCGAGAACAAGGGCCGGCTGGTCACGATCGGTTCGATCAATGGCATCGTCGCCGGTGCGTTCTCGGGGCCCTACGCCATGAGCAAGCACGCCATGGAGGCGTACACCGATGCGCTTGCCGCGGAGATGGGGCCGCTCGGCGTCAGTGTGAGCCTGGTGGAGCCGGGCCGCTACCGCTCCAGCATGTCGGCCAACGTGATGCAGCGCTGGCGGGAGCAGAACAAGACGACGGCCGGATCGCGCTTCGAAGCGCAATATCAGCGCATGGTCCAGAGTTTCGACCCCGCCGGTGAATCGCGCTATCCCGAGCCCACCGAGGTCGCGGAGGCGGTCGAGCATGCCTTGACCGACGCCACGCCCAAGCTACGCTATCTCGTGGCGCCCACGGCGGGGCAGTCGCACTTCGCGGTGCGCAGGGCGATCGAGCGCGCGGTAGAAATGAATCAGCGGCAACGACACACGCTGGATCGGGCGGGGCTGATTGCCCTGCTCGACTCCGTGCTGGCGCGGACGAAGTGACGGCGGCCGAGCCCGTTCTGATCGAGACGCCGCAGGGGGCGGTGTCGGGACTGTGGCTCGACCCCCCGGGCGCGGATTGCGTGTATGTCCTCGCGCATGGAGCGGGGGCGGGGATGACCCACTCGTTCATGGCCGCCATGGCGCTGGCGTTTGCCGAAGCCGGCGTCGCGACGCTGCGCTATCAGTTCCCCTACATGGAGGCGCGCGCAGGACGGCCTGACTCACCCGCGGTAGCGACCGCGGCGGTGCGCGCAGTTACCCTTGCTGCGGAGCAACTGGCCGGTGCCCGACCTCTCTTTGCGGGTGGCAAGTCCTTCGGCGGACGGATGACCTCGACCGCGCAGGCCGACTCTCCCCTGGCTGGGGTTTCGGGGATCGTCTTTCTGGGCTTTCCGCTGCATCCGGCCAAGCGGCCGGCCATCGGTCGCGCAGAGCATCTCGGCCAGGTCCGGATTCCGATGCTCTTTCTGCAGGGCACTCGCGACGAGCTGGCTCAGACCGAGCTGATCCGCGGCGTCGTTGCCGGGTTGCCCCGGACGGCCACGCTTCACGAGATCGACGGGGCCGATCACGCCTTTGCGGTGCTCAAGCGAACCGGCCGAACCAATCAGGAAATCATCGTCGAACTGGCCCGGGTTGCGTCGAATTGGATGCGGTCGGTGGCGGGGGTGATCCGGTAAATTGCCTGCGTGACGTCTGATCCGATCGTTCCGTCCGCTGCGCAACTGAGCGCGATCGAGGCAGCGCTTGGCCCCCTGCTGGTGCTCGCGGGCCCCGGCGCAGGCAAGACCTACTGCCTGATCGAACGAATCCGCTTCCTGATCCAGCACCACAGGATTCCTCCCGAGCGGATTTGCGCGGTCACCTTCACCAATAAGGCCGCGGAGGAAGTGGCCTCCCGTCTGAGTCGTGAGGTGGGCGACTCTGCGGAGGCCGTGACCCGATCGACCATCCACTCCCTCTGCGTCACCATCCTCCGCAAGCACGGCGGCGTGCTCGGCCTGGAGCGCGGCTTTGGGATTGCCGATGAGGATTATCAGAAGGCGGTGCTGGGCCGGCTGCACGTTCCGCCGCGGATGCGTGGACCGACGCTGTCCCGGTTCGGGTTGCACCGGATGACCGGCCAGGCGCTCAAACCGGAAGACGAAGCGTTGTTTGCCCGGTACAAAGAACGCCTCGCCAAGTTCCGTATGGTCGATTTCGACGACCTGGTCGTCCTGACCGCCGGTCTACTCACCGACTACCCCGAAGTGTGCCGCGAGGTGGCGGGGCAGTGGGACTACCTCCTGGTCGACGAGTTCCAAGACCTCAATACGTTGCAGTACACCGTGATCCGGCGGCTGGCGGAGGGGCATCGGAACATCTTCGCGGTCGGCGATGACGAGCAGTCGATCTTTTCGTGGACCGGGGCCGATCCGCAGGTCATCCTCCGCTTCATGAATGACTTCGGCGTGACGCGTCATGTCGTGCTCGACGAGAATCGGCGTACGGCGCGGCAGATTTTCGACGTTGCGCGTACGCTGGTGGCTTGTAACGCGCCGTTGCTCGAGGAGAAGCGGGTCGTTGCCAGCCGGGAAACGGCGTACCCCGTCGAAGCTAAGTCATTCGGCGAAGATCTGACCGAGCTGCGCTGGTTGCTGGCCGATCTCAAGCGCGATCGCGCCGAGTCGGGCCTGCCGTGGGGAGCGTACGCGATCCTCTATCGCAAACACGCGATCGGCGACTCGCTGGAGGGAGCATTGATGCGGGCCGGCGTGCCGTGCCGGATGGCGCATGGGCGTGCCCTGTCGGACGACCCCGTGGTGGGCTACCTGATTGCGGCACTCGGTGTGGTTGCCTTCCCGAGCGATCCGATCATGAGCGAGCTGTTCATCCGGCGCGTGCTGCCTGGTGCGCTGCTCGACATGCTCAGGAAGCAGGCGGATGCTGCGTCCGTCGACCTGGTCACCCATCTCCGCCGTAAGTCGGCCGAGTTGCCTCCGGCCGATGAAGAGGGACGCAAGATCCGGCGGGCGCTGGCCACGATGAGCAATCTGGCGAGCTTGCCGCGCCGGCATGAAGAGCTGCCCGGCTTGATCGACGAAGTGCTGTCGCAACGGGTGGGCGAATACCGAACCCTGCTCGAGGAACATGCCGAAGAGCTCAGCGATCCCGCCGCATCGGGCGCTGTTCGTCACCTGGCGGAAGTGCTCCTCACGGTGCGCACCGAGTGCAGGCGGGTGCTGCTGCCGCCGATGCAAGGGCTCGAGATCGGTCTGGCAGGCTTGCTGGGGGCGGCCGGATTCCGCTGGGTCGATTACCTCTCGCTGGTCGGCACTTCCGAGCCCGGCGACTTCGTGCTGGATCCGTCGGTCGGAGGTGAGCTCGGGTTTGCGCTCACGGTATTCAAGGCGCTGCAGCTGGTGCAGGTCAGGTCGAGCGAGACCTTCCGCGATTTCGTCGTGATCGACCTGGAGACGACGGATAAAGATGCAGCGACGGCCGAGATCGTCGAAGTGGCGGCGCTCCGGGTGCGGGACTGGGAGGGAGTCGAGGAGTTCCATCGGCTGGTCAGACCGAGGATCCCGGTGGCGCCTGGTGCGGCGCGGACTCACGGCTATTCGGAACAGGATCTGGCGGAGGCTCCGTACTTCGAGGAGATCTGGCCGGCACTCCGGGGTTTCCTGGGTGACGATGTGTTGGTCGCCCACAACGGATACAGCTTCGACTTCCCGATCTTGAGGCGGATGTCGGGCGCCGAGTTCGCGACGTACGACACGCTTCCGCTGGCTCGGGCGCTTCGGGTTGGAAGTGCCAAGCTGGAACTCCTGGCCGATCGCTTCGGCATCGACCCCGGCGATCCGCACAAGGCGCTGTGGGACGTGCGGACGCTGGCCAAGGTGTTCCGGAAGCTCGAGGAAGAACGGATCTCGCGGCAGCGGCGGGTCACGCTGTCGAACGCCCTCGATTATCTGGGGCTGGTGCTGGCGCTGGTCGACCCCGAAGCATTGACGCCCGAAGCGGTGATGCTCAAGGAGCAGACAGCGGTCTATGCGCTGGGCCGATACAGCACCTGTCTCGATTTTTACCGCGGCGAGCGTGAGCGGGCGCGGGCGGCGCCGGCGCCGACCCTGGAGGAGGTCATCGAGCGGCTGGGCGGGCAGCAACGGATGCTCCGGATTCGCGCCGAGCGGAGTTCGGAGCAGCGCTATCCGGCGGCGATGGCCAGAGTGCGGCGGCTCCTGGAGGGGCTGGAAACGACCGGGTTGGATGCGCAGGTGACCGAGTTTCTCGGTCTGGCTGCATTGTCGCGCAGTGACGGAACGGAAGCGGACCCCGGGCGGGTCAACCTGCTCACATTGCACTCGACCAAGGGGCTCGAGTTTTCGCGGGTCTACATCGTGGGCGTCGAAGATACCGAGATGCCGGGTGGTCCTTCGGGGCGGGCGCCCAGTCTGGCAGAAGTCGAAGAGGCGCGGCGGGTGCTGTACGTTGGAATGACGCGGGCCAAGGATCGGCTGGTGATGACGCGGGTCGAGGCTCGCGAAGGGCGTGTCACCGGCGGTCACCAGTTTCTGGACGAGATGGGGCTTATGCCGGAGCGGATCATGCTTGGCTAGAGTGGTATTGGCTAGGACCGTAGAGGCACGGCCTTGAGCTTCTGCAGCATTGTCTCCGCTACTAGAGGTCCGGAGCCCGCGGTATGGTCATGTTTGAAGACGACATACGCCTCAGACCATCCGAAGTCGTTCAGGCGACGGCTCCAATCCGACAGTTCCTCCTCGGTATAGTCGAAGCGGTGGAGTCGCACATATCCCCAATCGGCGGTGGCCGTCGGCGGGGTCTGCCAGTCGGGCTGGTCCGACAGGCAGAGCGCGACGCCGTGATCGCGCAGCAGCTGGCTGGCGCGGTCGTCGTCGAACCAGCTCTGGTGGCGAAACTCGACCGTAACGGCCCAATGTTTCGGTAGCTCCGTAAGGAAGCGTTCGAGCCGATCGAGATCCTTCTTGAGATGCGGCGGGAGCTGAAACAGGGTGGGGCCGAGCCGCGGCCCCAGCACGGAGACGGTCTTGGCCAGGTAGGCAACCGTCTCCGCCGTATCGCGCAGTTGGGCGTAGTGGGTGATCCGCTGGTTGGCTTTGACTGCAAACCGGAACTCCTCCGGGACCTGCGCGGCCCAGGCCAGGAGGTTCTTTTCCTGGGGCATCCGGTAGAAGGTGTTGTTGAGCTCCACCATCGGCAGGCGGCTCGCGTACGCCGGCAGCATCTCGGCGTCCTTGAGCTTGGCCGGGTAGAAGGGCCCCTTCCACTCCTTGAAGGCAAATCCGCTGGTGCCGACGCGCCAGATGGTCACGAAGCCTGACGCTTCTTGCCGCGCTTCTTGTCGGTCTCGTCGGACTCGTCGTCGGCGCCCCGGGCCAGGCTGGCTTTCAGGGCTTCCATCAGGTCGATGATCTTACCGCCTGCATCCTGCGCAGGCTCGGCGGTGATCTCGTGGCCTTCGACCTTCTTCTGGATCGCATCGAGCACGCGGCTCCGCACTTCGTCCTTGTAGCGCTCCGGATGGAACTCCTCGGTGGCGGCCTGCTCGATCAGCTGCTTGGCCAGCTTGAGTTCCGCCGCTTTCACGTCTCCCTCGCCGAGCGGGACTTCGGTGGCGGGCTTGAGCTCTTCGGCGTAGTGGAGTTGCTCCATCAAGAGCACCCCGTCGAGCGGTCGGAGCAGGACCAGGTGCTGGCGTCCCCGCGCTGCGTACTGGCCCAGCGCGGCTCGACCGGTCTCTTCCAGCGCTTTGCCAAGCAGGCGATAGGCGCGGTCGCCGCCTTTGTCGGGGCCCAGGTAGTAGGACTTATCGAGGTAGCGGCGGTCGACCTGATCGAGCGGAACGAACTCGAGGATATCGATCGTGTTGGTGGCTTTCTCGTCGAGCGCCTTGATCTCTTCCGGGGTAAAGACCGCGTATTGATCCTTGGCAAACTCATAGCCCTTCACCATCTGGTCGCGGGGGACGATTTCCTCGTCCTTGGGGCAGATGTATTGCTGCTTGAGCCGAGTGCCGCACTTCTTGTGCAGCAGATTGAATGAAATCCCGGCCGACGACTCCGACGACGAATAGATGTGGATCGGGACGGAGACGAGACCGAACGAAATCGTGGCAGTTCCGATGGACCGGGCCGGCATAAGTTCCTCACACGTAGGACGTGGAAGCTACTGAAAGAGGAGTCGTCTGAGAATGCCCGAGCCCGCACACCGGCGGTCGCCCGGGTCCGGGCCCTATATTTCGCCCCATGGCCGACGACGAGCAGTCCCCCCTCTCGCCCGCGGAGCAGCTGGCCGCGTACCGAGCCAAGCGCTCGGCCGATCGCACGCCCGAACCCTTTGGCGGGGTGGCCGTCCCGGCTCGGCCCAAGGCCGGCGGCCTGTTCGTCGTCCACAAGCATGCCGCGCGGCAGACCCACTTCGATTTTCGCTTCGAGATGGACGGGGTCCTCAAATCCTGGGCGGTGCCCCGGGGGCCGTCGTACAGCCTTTCCGATAAGCGCCTGGCGGTCCGGGTGGAAGACCATCCGCTCGAGTATGGCGATTTCGAAGGGATCATTCCCGAAGGGAACTACGGGGCCGGGGCGGTCGTCGTTTGGGATCGGGGCGAGTGGGTGCCGCTCGAGGATCCGCGGGCCGGCCTGGAGAAGGGGAAGCTCCTCTTCGAGTTCCGAGGCTATAAGCTGCGCGGCCGCTGGACCCTGGTCAAAATCAAGAAGAGCGAGCGCGACTGGCTGCTCATCAAAGAGCGCGATGCGTGGGCCAAGGACCCGGGCGAGGACTTCCCCCAGGAGTCGGTCCTATCCGGACTCACCGTGGAAGACTGGATGGCGGGGCGGACTCCAGCCGACCTCCTGCGCAACGAGCTGATTCGCCTGAATGCGCCACGAGGCGTCGTCGACGACACGATCGGCGTGATGCTGGCCGAGCCGGCGGACGAGGCGTTTACCAAAGACGGCTGGCTCTTCGAACTCAAGCTGGACGGGTATCGCCTGATCGCATGTCATCGGGCGGGTGAATCCATTCTGCGGACCCGGAGCGGCGGCGACTATACGGCGACCTTTCCCGAAGTGGCGCGTGCCGTTCGGTCGCTGCCCTTGGCTCACGTCGTGCTCGACGGCGAAGTGGTGGTCCTGGACGGGAAGGGGCGGCCGAGTTTCGCGCTGCTGCAGCGCCGCGGACTGCTGAGCAAGCCGCTTGATGTGCGCCGGGCGGAGATCGAGCTGCCGGCCACGTACTATGCGTTCGATCTGCTCGGGTTCGAGGACTTCGACCTTCGCCCGCTTCCGCTCTCGGAGCGTAAGCGCTTGCTCCGGATGATCCTTCCGCCACTCGGACCGATCCGCTATCTCGATCACATCGAACGAGAAGGCGATGCGGTGCTGGCGCAGGTGGTGTCGTTGGGTGTCGAGGGCATCATCGCCAAGCAGGCCGACACGCCGTATCGGGCGGGCCGCACCTCGGCGTGGCGCAAGATCAAGGCGGAGCAGACTGGGGATTTCGTGGTCGTCGGCTTCACGTCGCCCAAAGGCTCCCGGGGCGGCTTCGGCGCGTTGCAACTGGCCGACCGGGTCGACGGGCAGCTCGTCTATGCAGGCCGGGCGGGCACCGGCTTCACGGAAGCGCAGCTGGCGTCCTATCATGCCGAACTGGTGCCCCTGATTCGGCCGACCCCGGCCTGTCTCGGCCCGGTTGCTTCGCCGGGTGCCGTGCCGCTTCCCGCCGAGCAGATACCGGAAACGAAAACGACCACCTGGGTGGAACCTCGCCTCGTGGCGGAGGTGCGATACCGGGAATGGACGCCGGACGGGCTGCTGCGGCATCCCGCCTTCCTGCGGATGCGCGACGACAAGACTCCCGAGCAGTGCGATCGCCAGGGGTGGTCCAGCGCGCCGCCCGAGGACGCAGCCGATCCGGTGCAGGCAGCCTCCGACGAGATCAAGGAAGCGCCTGTCGCCAAAACGGTGGCCTTTTCCAATCTGAAGAAACTCTTCTGGCCGGACGAGGGATACACCAAGGGCGACCTGGTCGACTATTACCGCGCCATTGCGCCGTGGCTCTTGCCGTATCTCAAGGATCGGCCCGTCGTGCTGACCCGGTATCCCGACGGGATTGCGGGGAAGTCGTTCTATCAGAAAGATGCACCGGAGTTTGCGCCGGTCTGGATTCAAACGGTGCCGATCTGGAGCGAGGACACCCAGCGGGATGTTCGCTATTTCATCGCGAACGACGAGGAGACGCTGCTCTATCTCGCCAACTCCGCGGCAATTCCGCTGCACATCTGGGCCAGCCGCATTTCCTCGCTCGAGCAGCCCGACTGGTGCGTGATCGACCTCGATCCGAAGGAAGCGCCGTTCCGCGAAGTCGTGGCGATTGCGCGGACGCTCTACCGGATCTGTACCGATGCGGGACTTCCCAGCTACGTCAAAACGACGGGGAAAACCGGTCTCCATATCATGGTTCCGCTAGGTCGCCAGCTCACCTACGAACAATCGCGAACCCTTGGCGAACTGTTGTCTCGGCTGGTGGCGCGCGAACATCGCGAGACGTCGACGATCGTCCGCCAGGTCACCAAGCGTGGCGACAAGGTCTATCTCGACTACCTCCAGAATCGCCGCGGGCAGCTGATCGTGGCGCCCTACAGTGTGCGACCGCTGCCCGGTGCCACGGTTTCGATGCCGCTCGAGTGGGACGAGGTCAACGACGATCTCGAAGAGCGACGCCGGATGTTCACGATCAAGACCGCTGCGGCGCGGATGGAGTCGTTGGGGTACGACCCGGTCCGGCCGGTACTCGATCAGCGGCCGGACCTTTCCACTGTGTTGGATCGGTTGATGGGATACCTCCATGAAGGGCGTGACACACCCGGCGCGTAGTCAGGCTCGGTTTCGTAAGCTGCGCAATATGGATTTCCGGTGATACCCGAGGGCAAGCCCTAGAGACGTGGGAGCCGATATCTCGTGATATCGACCTCCCGTGGCATGCGCATCCTGGTTCCATGCGACAGAGCGTCGGATGCGAGAACCCGCGCGGCTCGATAGATTGCACGGCCTATGCGCATTGCCACATGGAACGTCAACTCGATTCGTGCCCGGCTCGACCGCCTGGTGGCATGGCTGCGGCGGACCGGACCCGACGTCGTCTGTCTGCAGGAACTCAAGGTGCCGGACGGGGAGTTCCCGCTCGAGGTGATCCGCGCAGAAGGATATGAAGCCGTCTTTCACGGTCAGCGGACCTACAATGGTGTCGCCATCCTGAGCCGGCATTCCATCGCGGATGTCACGCTCGGATTCGATGACGGCTCGGAAGACGCGCAGGCGCGACTCATTGCCGCTACGGTCGCCGGGATCCGGATCCTCTCGGCGTACTTTCCCAACGGCCAGAGCGTGGGCAGCGACAAGTGGGACTACAAGTTGGAGTGGATCCGGCGTCTCCGCGCCCATCTCGAGCGGACCTACCGGTCTGCCGATCCGCTCCTCCTCTGTGGCGACTATAACGTCGCGCCGGAAGATCGGGACGTGGCGCGGCCGGAGGAGTGGCGCGCCAGCGTGCTCTGCCACGAGGAGGCCCGTCGCACGCTCCGCACTCTGAACGACTGGGGGCTGATCGACACGATGCGTCTGCATGAGCCCGGGCCGGGACCGTATTCCTGGTGGGATTATCGGATGCTCGCCTTTCCGAAGGGCAACGGAGTCCGGATTGATCATATCTTCGCGACGGAGCCCGTGGCACGCCGCTCCCACCGCGCCTGGGTCGATCGTGACGAGCGCAAGGGAAAGCTCCCGTCCGATCATGCCCCGGTCCTGGTCGAACTCGAACCGTAGTTTCTGTCACCCTTACCCCGCGAATCCCCATGCTGCCCAGCTTGCTCGCGTTGTTTGCCCTGACCGCCTCCGATACCACCCGCTACGTGGTGCTCAACCATGGCCGCGCCGCCGGCGAGATGATGGTAGCCGCGGCCGGCGACTCGGCGGCGGTTCGCTACGTCTATCAGGACCGGCAGCGCGGACCGCGGATGCAGGTTCGCTACCGGTTCGGCGCGGATGGCACGGTGCTGGTACGGGAAGCCGCGGGCCTGAGCGCTGCCGCGCAGCCGGCCAGCGTGACCGAGCGGTTCGAGGCGACCGCGGGCGAGATGCGCTGGAGTTCTGCCGGCGATTCGGGTCGCGTCAGACGGGAGTCCGGCGCTTTCTACCTGCCTCGGGGCGGGACGCCGTACGACCGAGCGTTGCTGGCGGCCCATCTGCTCGGACAACCGGGACGCACCGCCAAACTCCTGCCCGTCGGCTCCGCATCGGTTGAAGTCGTCGTAGACACGACGGTGACGTTTGCCGGGAAGACCGCCCGGGTCCGGCTCGCTGCGATTCGGGGGCTCGGCTTCGACGATGCGGCCGTCTGGCTCGACGAACAGAATCGGCTCTTCGCGAGCGACGCCGCCTGGTTCATCACGGTGCCGGCAGAGGCAGTGTCCGTGCTGCCCGCCTTGCGGTCCGCCGAGATGGCGTGGCGCGCCCGGCAGTCGGAAGTCGTGGCCCGCCGGCTCGCTCCGGCGCCGACGCGTGCCCTGGTGATTCGGAACGGCGATGTCTTCGACGCTCAGCAGGGCGTGGTCCGGCCGCGCACGACGGTGGTAATCGAGGGAGATCGGATCGCTGCAGTCGGCCCGGCGGATTCGATCCGCGCTCCCGCAGGCGCCCGAATCGTGGACGCCACCGGCAAGACCGTCATTCCGGGTCTGTGGGACATGCACACGCATCTCCAACTGGGCGGTGAGTCCAACGGGCTGCTCCACCTGGCCGCTGGTATCACCACCGTGCGCGACGTCGCTGCGGATATCGATGCGGCGGTGTCGCACCGGGCGCGCACCGAAGCCGGCACGCTGCTTGGTGCGCGGATCCTCCTCGCCGGATTTCTGGAAGGGCCGGGGCGCTGGGCCGGACCGACCGAGGCGTTAGCCGGCTCGGCCGAGGAGGCGAGGAACTGGATCGCGCGGTACGACTCGCTCGGCTATCGGCAGATCAAGCTCTACAATCTGATCCATCCCGATCTGCTGCCCACGATTGCGGAGGAAGCGAAAAAACGGGGCATGCTGCTCTCGGGGCACATCCCTCGCGGCCTGTCGGTACCGGCTGCCATCGGGCTCGGGTACGATGAGATCCAGCATGTCGCCAACCTGATCACGACCTTCTATCAGGATTCGCTCTACGTCCCTTCGATGCGGGCGTACTCCGATGTCGCGGCCGGGATCGCGCCCAGCTTCGATACCGAATCGGCCCAGATGACCGGGCTGATCAGTTTGCTGCGGAACCGAGGCACGGTAGTCGACGGCACCTTCAATCTCTGGCAGGATCGGTCACGGCTCCTGGCCGACGGAACCGATCCCGTCTTCGGTCCGACGGTCGACTGGTTCCCGGCGGTATTGCAGCGCAGCTTCCGCGCCGGGCGGGGTGGTTCGGCGGAGGCGACCGGACGGGCGCAGGCGGCCAGCGCCACCTATCGGCGGATTCTGAAGCGGCTCTTCGATGCGGGCGTGACGCTGGTACCCGGCACCGACAACCTGGCCGGCTTCTCCTTCCACGGAGAGCTCGAGATCTACGAGCGCGCGGGCATTCCCGCTGCCAACGTGCTCCAGATCGCCACCATCGTACCCGCGCGGGTGATGAAGGAAGATCGCGACTACGGCAGCATCGAGGTGGGCAAGGTCGCTGATCTCGCGATCGTCGCCGGGAAGCCTGCCGAGCGGATCACCGATCTGCGCCGAGTCGAGCAGGTGGTCCGGGCAGGGAAGCACTACACCGTGGCGGACCTCCACCGCGAGCTGGGCGTGGTCCCGACGCGTCCGTAAGTCCGACGCCCGATCGGCAGAGTCGCCACGCCCTCATCGGGCGTGGACCCACTTCGCCAGCGTCTCGACCAGGTCGCCGGCGAGGG
Organism: Gemmatimonadales bacterium; assembly: GCA_037189525.1. Classification (GTDB taxonomy): domain Bacteria; phylum Gemmatimonadota; class Gemmatimonadetes; order Gemmatimonadales; family GWC2-71-9; genus SHZU01. The sequence goes on along the minus strand of JBBCJC010000001.1, from coordinate 412,134 downwards.
TCCGATCGGGCGCGTTGTACGCCGCCATGAGGAGCTGAAGATTGGCGCGAGCCTCTTCGAGCGAGCGAGATTCGGTCTTGAGAACATGGTCGGCCAACGGGCTCAAGTAGTATTCGACCTCTTTCCCCGCGGCCCGGCGCGCCGCAACCAACCGCTCCGCGTTCTCTGCCGGCTCCACCTGGACATCTTTCCCACCCTGCAGGACCAGCACCGGCTGGGCAAGATTCGCAACCGCCTTTACCGGTTCGAACCCCGCCAGCGCGCGACCGAGCCCAGCTACCGGAGGCGCCATCAGCGCGGTCAGGATACCGACGACCTCGGGGCGGGACGATGCCGACTTGGGGTCGACGTTCTCCCCCGCGACGAAGGACCGGAGTGCCGTGCGAATCGGCGCCATCTCGGTCTCCATCTGCTGCGGCGTCAGCTTGAACGCGCTCAGCACGTTGTGCTCGAACTGCACCTCGAGCAATTCGCGCATCGAGCGACCTGGCGCCGAGATCAGGATCACGCCCCGAAGCCGGTCGCCCGCCGACTCGGCCAAACGGGTGGCGTGAATGCCGCCTTCGCTGTGGCCCGCGACGAAGATCCGGGCAGGATCGACGCTCGGCCTCGCGCGCAGGAAGTCGAGCGCGGCGCTTGCCTCGTCGCGATAGGTGTCGATGGAGAGCTCGGTGATCGGCAGGCCGGCATTCTTGCCGGAGAACGCCTTGTCGAATCGCAGCACGGTCACGCCACGCGCAGCAAGCGCTTCGGCCAGGAGCCGGGCGCTGCCGTTCGTGCCGGGCAGGAGCGGACTGTTCCAGTCGCGATCGGTTGGTCCGCTGCCGGCCAGGAGCAGGAGTCCGGGGCCGGTGCCCGATTCGGGACGGACGAGCGTGCCAGGGATGGTCCGGCCGCCCGCAACGAAGGTGACTTCTTCGGAGACGATCCGAGGGTCGGTCGCGTGGGCAGTCATGGCGTGACTCGCGAGGAGGGTGGCCAGCACGATGGGCGACATGGGGCGTCTCTACTTGAGGGTGGCGAATGCCGGGAGCGGGATGAGCAGGACTCGGCCGGGGAAGTCACGAATGACGACCTCGGGAAGCCGGGGCAGGGCGAAGAGCCCCGTCAGAAACCCGGCCGGAACGACGATCCACCCTAGCGTTCTTCCCCAGATCGACCAGATGCAGAACCTGCTCGACTAGCTCGTGAAAGACGGTGGTGTCGATTTCGTAGGAGATGCTGGTTCCCTCCCGGGTGGCAGCGATCATACCCGCGTCTCGCAGCACGGCCAGATGCCGGGAGATCGTGGGCCACGATACCGGGAAACTGGCGGCGATCTCGCCCGACGTGCGCGGCCCGCTGCGCAGGGACTTGAGGATGTCCCGGCGGGTAGGATCGGCGAGCGCACGGAATACGGCGTTGGGGCCAGGCATGTCGCCTCAGATTGTAATTAGCTGAAAGCGTAATTAGCGAAAATCAAAATAACAAGCCGGTGGAATACTACACCAGGCTCCGGACGTGACGCGGGGCGGGAACGGGATATCTTTGAGGATTCCCTGCACTCCGAGGTCCCCGTGTTCCGCTTTGGCCGTCGTGCGGCACTCGTCGCCCTGCTCCTGGCGCTCGTCCCGCTTGCCCCCGTGCTCGCTCAGCGTACCGTCAAACCCGTGCTCCACGGGCGTCACTGGGTGGCGATTACCGGTAAGCCCCTCGGCGCGACCGCCGGGGCCATGATCTTTCAACGGGGCGGCAATGCCGTCGATGCTGCCTGCGCCATGCTCGCGGCGGTCTCCACCATGTGGGATGTCCTGAGTTGGGGTGGCGAGACGCAGGCGCTGATCTACCATCCCGAACTCAAGAAGGTGATCGGCATCAATGCACTCGGTGTGGCGCCCACCGGTGCGACGGCCGATTTCTACCGCAGCAAGGGACACAACTATCCGCCCGAGTTCGGCCCGCTCGCAGCCGTGACGCCGGGGACGCCCGGCGGCCTCCTCACCATGCTCGCCGAGTATGGCACGATGAGCCTGAAGGATGTGCTGGCGCCCGCGATCGAGATGGCGGATGGATATCCGATCGAAGCGCAGACCGCATCCAGCATCGAGAGCCGGAAGAAGATGCTGGAGCAGTGGCCGTACTCGAAGTCGGTCTTTCTCGTCAATGACGGGAAGGGGCCGGATGCGGGCCAGATCTTCCGCCAGCCGGATCTGGCGGTCACGCTGCGCAAGCTGGTTGAAACGGAACAGCAGGCGCTCAAGCGCGGCAAGAGCCGGAAGGAAGCGATCTACGCAGCGTACGACCGCTTTTATAAGGGAGACATCGCCGCCGAGATCGCGCGCGGCACCCAGGAGCAGGGAGGGCTCATCACGGCGCAGGACCTGGCGAACTGGAAGGTCAAGATCGAGGAGCCGCTCTCGGTGTCGTACAAGGGCATCGATGTCTACAAGCTGCAGGAGTGGCAGCAGGGACCGGCGCTGCTCCAGGCGCTCAACATCCTCGAGAACGTCGACGTCAAGTCGATGGGATACAACTCGTCGCGGTACATCCACACCATCTATCAGGCGATGAGTCTGGCCTTTGCGGATCGCGATTTTTACTACGGCGATCCGTCGTTCGAGCCGCGCACGCCGATCAAGGGACTCCTCTCCAAGGAGTACGCCAAGCAGCGTTTCGGCACCATCAACTGGGAACGGAACGACTCGACCATCAAGCCGGGCGACCCGTATCCCTTCCAGGGAGGCAGCAACCCGTTCACCTCGATTCTGTCCAAGTGGCCGCCCAAGGCCAAGACGCCGCCGGCCAACACTGATCAGACCGGTAGCGCGAGCGGGCTCGCAGCGATGACCTATGACGAGGCCTTCCGCGCCGGTACGACGTCGATTCAGGCTGCGGATGCCAAGGGGTGGGTCGTGTCGATCACGCCGAGCGGCGGCTGGATTCCGGCGGTGATTGCCGGCAAGACGGGCGTCGGATTGAGCCAGCGGGCGCAGAGCTTCGTGCTCGATCCAGAGGAGAGTCCGTTCAACGTGATCGAACCGGGCCGGCGTCCGCGGGTGACGCTCACGCCTACGCTCGCGCTCAAGGAGGGACGGCCGTTCGTCTCATTCGCGGTGCAGGGCGGGGACACGCAGGATCAGAACCTGCTGCAGTTCTTCCTCAACATGGTCGAGTTCGGGATGAATGTGCAGCAGGCGACCGAGGCGGCCAACGTCACCAGCTATCAGATGCGGAGCTCGTTCGGTTCGCACGACTCACGGCCGGGCCGGATCACGCTCAATGACGCGGTGCCAGGCTGGGTGCGCGCCGACCTGCAGAAGATGGGTTATAACCTGAATTTCTCGCCGCGCACCTCGGGGCCGATCAACGCGATCTTCTTCGACTGGAAGCACGGCAGCTTCTGGGGCGGGTCGAGCACCGACGGCGAGGACTACGGGATCGCCTGGTAGCTACGAAAGCGGTTCCGCTCGGTGCGGAGCCGAGGGAGATCGAGTCACGGCCCGCTCCGCATCGAGCGGCGGCGGGCCGTGATATATCGGGGGTGACAGATCCGTCCGTGAGGGTCTTGCCGGAGATATTGCCCGGCCTCAGGTGGCTCCCGGTGAGGTGAGCGCCTTGAGCATCCGGTACCAGAAGGTCGATGCGCGGTGGAACTCCTCCACGCCGACGCGTTCATCTCTTCCGTGCGCGCGACCGTCGTTGATGTCTTCGAAGATCGCACTCACGCCGTAGACCGGGATCCCCACGTTCCGTACGAAGAGCCCGTCGGTAGCGCCGGTCGACATCTCCGGCACCACCGTGGCGCTCGGCCACATTTCTTTGACCAGCGACTCGATCGGGCCCACCACGTCGGGCCGGAGCGGCGACGGCGGGCTCGGCTTGGCCGGGTACGTCGTCGTAATGGCGATTTCCGGGTCGGCGAGCACTCTGGTGAGTACGGCCTGCACCGAGTCCTGATGATCGTCGGGCAGGAGCCGGCAGTTGACCGTCGCGCGCGCCAGCTGCGGAAGGGCGTTGTCGGCGTGGCCCGCGAAGAGCTTGGTGGCAACACAGGTGGTTCGCATCACCGAGTTGTAGAACGGCACCGCGGCGCTCAGCCGGGCCGCGGCGGCCGGGTCGGCTTTGGACGCGAGCGCCAGCATGTCGGCGCGGGTCTGGCCCGACTCCGTGCGCGCGCTCCGCTCGAAGTAGGCGCGCGTCGTCTCGTTCAAGCGAACCGGGAAGGTATACGCAGCAAGCTTGGTCAGCCCGGTCGCGAGCCGGTTGATAGCGTTGTCCGGCACCGGCACCGAGCTGTGGCCGCCCTTGTTGCGCACCGTGAGTTCGAAGGTGACATAGATCTTCTCGGCCGTCTGCACCGCGAACGCCGAGGGCGTCCCGTTGACCAGCGCGCCACCGCCGGCGTCGGTATTGAGGGCGTATTCGGCGTCGACCAGGGCGCGTTGATCCGATACCAGCCATGCGATAGCGTTGCCGTCCGTCTCCTCGTCGGCCGTGAGCACCATGATGAGATCGCGGTCGGGGACGAACTTCTCGCGGCGGAGCCGGATGAAGTTGGCAACCAGCGTTGCCACGCCCGCCTTGTTGTCGCTGGTGCCGCGTCCGTAGTAGAAGCCGCCTTCTTCCCGGAACGCGTAGGGATCGAACGACCAGTCCTCGCGGCGCGCGTCGACCACGTCGAGGTGGGCCATCAGCATGATGGGCTTCTTGCCCGTGGCTCGGCCGCGATAGCGCGCCACCACGTTCTGATAGCGCGGATCGTGCCCGATCACCTGGACGTCGGCCGCCTCGAACCCGGCGGCGAGGAGCCGGTCGCGGATCACGGCCGAGATGCGCGCGCTCTGTCCGGCGGAGTCGCTGGTATTGATGGCGATCAGTTCGGCCAGGATCTCGCGCTCCAGCGCTCGCTGCGCATCGTCCTGCGCTCGGGCGGGACGGGGCAGGGCGAGCACGAGCAGGGTAAGAAGGGCTACGGTGAGGCGGCGCATGGATGCTCCGGGGTGACGATACGGCAAGGCGGACGGCATCAAAGCTACGGGGACCGGGGACGGCGAGGCAACGACGACGGTGTCTCGCGCGCGGGCAATGTCCTCACTCGAGGCGGCGGCTCCGCCGTCCCGAGAGACGCTGGCGGAGCCAGACCTGATGGCGATGGACCCAGCCCAGCGCGCGCATCACCCAGACGAGCCAGTCGGGCGCCGGACGGATCGGGCCCTCGGGTAGCCCTTCGAGCCCCTGGGCGAGGGCCCATTGCCGCGCCGGTTCCCAGTCGAACCGCCAGATGTCATCGAGCCAGAACTTCCGTGTGCCGTAGGTGCGGAAGGCGCGCAGCACCTCGACATCGTACCAGTGGAACTCGGGATCGTCGATGGTGCGCATGTCGATGCCCACCGCCTCCCACCCTTCGAACCAGCGCGATTGGCTCGCTTCGAAGCGGCCTTCCCAGGTGAAGTCGACGTGGTTCAGATAGCGGAGCCGGCGCTTGAAGACAGGCGGGCAGGTCCCCAGCACGTTCTCGACCACGCTGTACCAGCGGAGTTTGGACGCCATGCCCGTGCTGCGGAGCGGCGCATAGTGGAGCAGCTTGACGTCGTTCAGCTTGAGCCGAGGCGCGCCGGCGGGGAGGGGTACCCGCCCGCTGTGAATCAGGCGGCCGGCGTGGGCGGCGCCGTCGTCGACGTAGCCGAAGGGCCGCCAGCGGTCGTGACGCATGCAGCGGTCGGGCGTATGGATCAGGTCGACGAGCTCATAGCAGAGGATCGTGCCGGGCTCGGCCGTCAGCATGGTCTCCCAGCCGGGCGTATCGGGCGCGTCGGCGGCAATGATCTCGTCGGCGTCGAGCGCGAGCAGCACCTTGGGGCCGGGCACCAGCCGCCGAGCGGTCTCGATCAGGAGCTCCTGCCGGGCGGCCTCGCTGAAGCCGGGGTCGTCGTTCGCGACCACGGTGACATTCGGATATTGCGCAGCAATCGCTCGGCTCCGGTCGAACGATTGCTGATCGGCCAGGACGATATGGTCGGCGAGCCGGGAGGTGACGGCCAGGAAGCGATCGAGGATCCACCCTTCGTTCCGGATCGGGGTCAGGACCACGAGTGGGAGGCGGACGGCGGCTGGCATGGGCGGGTCGGAGGATCGCATCTGGAGGTGTGCCAACTTATCCGTCATCCGGGCAGACCAGCAAGCGCGGCGATGGCGTGGAAGGGAAAACGAAAAGGGCGACCGCTCGGGCCGCCCTTTCGTTCATCCGCTTCGTACCCGCGTTAGTTCTCGACCAGGATCAGGAACTTCGAGTTGGTCCAGAACTGCTCCGGGTTCGAGATCTGGAGCGTGCCGCGCACCTTGCCGCTGTTGTCCTGGCTGGCGTTGGCGTACGCGACGTTCTGATTGGTCACCACCCGGTACTGCTTGTCGGGGCGCGGCAGCGGAATCTCAGCCGTCTGGCGCCGATCGATGGCGGTGAACATCGACGGATCGAGGTTGTCCGCCGGCTTCAGGGTCTCACCGGTGCGGGTCACCAGGAGGAAGCGCGTGCCGCCGACTTCCTTGATGATGCCGCGGTCCTTGAGCTCCTTCTTGGTGCCAACCACGTAGTAGACCGTGTTTTCACGGGTGGTCATGGCCGAGACGGTGTCCTGGAGGACGACCTTTTCCTCGGTCAGCGCGACGACCTGGGCCCGGCTGGTGTTGAGCTCGGACTCGAGGTTCGCGATGGTGCTCTTCTGATTGTCGACCATCGAGTTGAGGCCGTCGATGGTGGTCTGGAAGTCTGCCAGTACCACGCGGAAGCTGTCGGACTCGGCGGTCAGCGCGCGGATCCGGCGCTGGCTCGTGGCCAACCGGCTCTCGCTGTTCTTCACGCGGGCAGTGAGATCCTTGACCTTCTTGAGGACCAGGGCGCGGTCGCTGGGCGACGCGGCCAGCTGACTCTCGGGCGAAACGACGGGCTCGACGGCCTTGTTGCCGGTCCGGACCGTGGCCAACTCGGTGTTGATGTCGGCGAGCAGCTTGGTGGTTTCCGCGAGGTCACGGAACAGGCTGTCCTTGGTGGCCGACACGGTGGTCATCTGCTGCACTTGGGTCCGGAAAAACTCGGTCGAGTCCGACGGGATCGACTGTACCAGCTGCCCTCGCGGTCCCGCGTTGCACGCGACGATACCGGTCACTGCGACAAGGGCTACGAGACTGCGCTTCATAAATCCCCTCCTGGGATAGCCGGCGGGACCGATCCCGCCTAGACGCGAACTGGGAAACATGCTTTAGTCGATTGTCAAAGCAAAGGGACGCCCCAGTGGCCGACCCTTGCACACGGCGGGGGGCTGGGCTCGGCTTGACACTGCCCCGGTCCAATTCCGATCTTATTGAAAGACAAGGGGTTGTCGTGATACGCCAAGCCCTCGTCTCCCGGCAAGTCCCGTTTTCCTCGAGGCCCCGAATTATGACTCCTTCCCGTCTGTGGTTGCTGGCGTTGTCATTGGTCGGTTTTCCCGTGGTGGCGTCGGCCCAGGCTGGCTCGATTGCCGGCCGCGTCTCCGACAGTACCAGAGGAGATGGTCTGGTCGGCGCTCAGATCCAGGTTCGCGACGTTTCTGGAAGGAACGTCGGGCAAGGCTCCACCGGTGCCAACGGCGTCTATCGGATCGACAACCTTCCCGCCGGGACCTACGCGGTCCTGGCCACCATGATCCCATACTCCCCGCGCCAGACGCGAGGCGTTGTGGTCACGTCGGGCGGGACGGTCACCGTCGATTTCGTCCTCTCGAGCCAGGTGTATAACCTCTCAGAGGTCATGGTCACCTCCGTCTCCAAAGTGCCGGAAAAGCTCACGGATGCGCCGGCCAGCGTGACCGTGATCCCGGCGGTTCAGGTCCAGGAACGGCCGGCCATCACCGTCCTCGACCATCTCAAGGCGGCTCCCGGGATCTCGTTCTCGGAGGGCGGGTTGGTCCAGTCCAACATCGTCTCCCGCGGCTTCAACAACACCTTTTCCGGGTCGCTGCTGACGCTGATCGATAACCGGATGGCGGCGGTGCCGTCGCTCAAGGTCAACGTGGCCGGGTTCTTTCCGACCACGAACGAGGATATCGAACAGATCGAGTTCGTCTTGGGCCCCGGCGCGGCGCTCTATGGTCCCAACGTGACCAGCGGCGTGCTCAACATCATTACCAAGTCGCCGATCAACTCGCCGGGCACGACGGTCTCGCTCGAGAGCGGGTTCCGGGCGAGTTCCAAGTGGGCGGAAGGGACCAACGCGGCCGACAACGGCGGCGGGCTGCTCCGCTTCGGATTCCGGCATGCGACGCGGCTCTCGCCCAAGGTGGGCTTCAAGCTGTCGGGTGAGTATCTAACCGGCAGCGACTGGCGCTACGCCGATCCGGGCGACACGCTCCGGACCCGGTCGCGGGATGACAACAGCACGATCTCCTGTACTCGCACCGTGACCGGGTGCCGGAACTTCGATATCAGAAAATGGAATGGTGAGTTCCGCTTCGATGTCCGGCCGGACGAGAATACCGAGTGGATCACCAGCTACGGGCACAGCGAAGCGATCAACCTGATCGAACTCACCGGGCTCGGCGCCGGCCAGGCGCGCGATTGGCGGTATCAGAGCATCCAGACCCGGTTTCGACACAAAGACCTGTTTGCCCAGGTGTTCGGGAACTTCAGCAACTCCGGCGGGACCTTCCTGCTCCGCGACGGCCAGCAGATTCTCGACAGTTCCCGCACCCTGGCGGCGCAAGTCCAGCATGGCTTCAGCCTCGGCGCTCGGCAGACCTTTATCTACGGCGTCGACTATATCTTCACCGATGCGCGGACCGGCGGCAGCATCAACGGGTCCAACGAGGCCGACGACGACATCAAGGAAGTCGGTGGGTACCTCCACAGTGTGACCCATTTGAGCCCGCGAGTCGACGTCGTGGCTGCGCTCCGGGTCGATCACCACAGCCGTCTCGACGATCCGGTCCTGTCGCCGCGGGTGGCGCTGGTGCTCAAGCCGAATGAGTCCAACAACATTCGCCTGACCTACAACCGGGCCTTCTCGACGCCCAGCAACAACAACCTGTTCCTGGATATTCGTGGTGGAGCGGCGGGGCCCTATACGGTTCGCGCGCTCGGCGTGCCGCAGGGCGGGTTCCAGTTCCGGGCGGGCGGCGGCTGTGCCAACGGCCTCAGCAATCTCTGCATGCGGGCCATTCCGGTTCTGGGCAGCCCGACGCAGCAGCTGCCCGCCAATGCGGCCGCCCTGTGGCCGCTGGCAGTCGGGATCATCTCACAGAACCAGGCCGTGCCGGCGCAACTTCGGCAGTTGCTGGCGGCCATTCCGGCGCCGACGACGCAGGTCGGCACCCAGCTCCGCCGGCTCAACACCACGACGGCCACCTTCCTCGACATCGATCCGGCCCAGGTCCAGGACATTGCGACCCTCAAGCCGAGTATCAGCAACACGTTCGAAGTCGGGTACAAGGGCAACCTGGGCAACAAGGCGCGCCTGGCGGTCGACGTCTACTACGAGCGGCGCGAGAACTTCGTCGGCCCGCTGATCGTCGAGTCGCCCAACGTCTTTTTCGACCGGAACTCGCTGATTGCGTACCTGACGGCAGCGTTCACCCCCGCGATCGGAGCCCAGGCCGCTGCGCAGGCAGCGGGGCAGCTCGGCACCGCCATGGCGGGTATCTCGGGCGCAACCGGCGCTTCGGGGACGCAGGGCATTCCGCTTGGCACGGTGGTCCCGAACAACTCGCCGCTCACCGAACGCTCCGACATCTTCCTGACCTACCGGAACTTCGGCGAGGTCGATCTCTTCGGCGCCGACATGGCGTTCGATTACGTCGCCAATGACCGCTGGTCGATGGCCGCGACCTGGTCGGTGGTGAACAAGGATTTCTTCACGGCCGAAGAGGTCAACGGTCCGACGCCGATTGCGCTCAACGGGTCAAAGAACCGGGGTACGGCGTCGCTCCGGTATCGGAACGATCCGGCGGGGTGGGCGGTGGAAGCTCGGGGCCGCTACACCAAGGGCTTCCCGGTCAACTCGGGTGTCTATGTGAGTCCGCAGCGGGCCGACGGGAGCTTCGAGCCGACCGACTCGTACGCACTGCTCGACCTGCAGGGGAGCATCCGGCCGCGGTTTGCCGGACGCAACATGCTGGTGGCGGTGGGCATCAACAACGTCTTCAATACCGGCTACGCCACCTTCGTCGGCGTGCCGACGCTGGGCCGGTTGGTGACGTCCAAGATTTCGTACACGTTCTAATTGGTTGGCCTTCCGGTCGGCGGGGCGAGCTCCGGTTCGCCTCGCCGACCTTTTTTCGGGGTCTCGCGTATGCTGGAACGGTATCCATCGCTGCGGTACATCCTTCCGTTCGCGGTGTTCATGGTGTGGCTCGGCGTGGGACCGGCGCTGCCGGTATCACCGCGGGTCGAGGCCATTGTCCGGGTCACCGTTCTGCTCGCGGTCATCGCGCTGGTGGCCCGTCCGGTGCTCAGCTTCCGAATGGAGCGCCCGATAGCCACGCTGCTCGTCGGCATCGGCGTCTTCGTGCTGTGGATCCTGCCCGATCAGCTGATGCCGGGGTATCGGGACAGCATGCTGTTCCAGAATTCGCTGACCGGCCGAGTCGAGAGTTCGATGGCCGTCGAGGCACGCACCGACCTGGTCGTGATCCTGCTGCGGTTCCTGCGTGCCGCGCTGATCGTGCCGATCGTCGAAGAGCTCTTCTGGCGCGGCTGGCTGCCCCGCTGGATCGACGCCTCGGACGACTTCCGGCGTCGGCCGCTGGGTGCGTTTACGACCTTTTCATTCGCGGCGACCGTGATTCTGTTCGGGATGGAGCACGGCCCGTTCTGGGATGTTGGCATCGCGGCGGGCATCATCTATAACTGGTGGATGATCAAGACCCGGAGTCTGGGTGATCTGATCTGGTGCCACGCGGTGACCAATGCGTGTCTGTCGGGATGGGTGGTGCTGGCGGGGCAGTGGCAGTACTGGTGAGGCCGAACGGGTGATGCGTGGTGTCAGTCGCCTGCGGGAGTCGCCACGATGTTGGGGGTGAAATACAGCGTGCTGTCGGCTTCGATGAAGATCCGGCGAACGCCTTTCCAGTAGGTGTCCTTGGTCCGGGCCAGCTCGGTTTCGATCACGCCCTTCCGGCGGTTGGCGGCGTGGACGTACACCCCGTCGCCGACATAGATCCCGATATGATCGATCCCGCGCCCCTTGCCAAAGACGAGGAGGTCGCCGGGCAGGAGCTGGGCGGTGTCCTTCGGGATGGCGATCCCCATGTTGGCCTGTTGCGCCGCGGTGCGCGGGAGGTCTCGCCCGAACAGGCCGGCGACCCACTGGACCAGGGCGCTGCAGTCGAAGGCTTTGCCGGGCTCTTTGGCGCCGAGACGGTACCGGAGGCCGACCTGGTTACGGGTGACTTTGATGAGGGAGTCTCTTCCGGCCAGCAGCGTGCGGCTCAACTCGGCAAAGGGCTTGGCTGTCTGGGCGTGGGCCGGGGAGGCCGAGGCCAGCAGGAGCGCCAATGCGGCGAGCGGGAGCCGTTTCAACATAGCCGGAATATCTACCCCAATTTGGGGTGGATGTCCACCGTAGAGAATCCGAAGAAAACCGGTGCTTCGCGGTCTGTCGGGGCATTCTCTCCGGCTGTATCTTGCGACGACCATCATTCTCAGCACTACTCGCGGCCAGGGAATTCGATGCTCAAGACGACTCCGTTCCACGAGCGGACAGCTCCGCTCGTTTTGGGGCAGGCATGGCGGCGCTGGGCGGGGTACGCCGTGGCGAGTGCCTACGAGCTGGTCCCCGATCGAGAATACGCGGCCGTCCGAAATGCCGCGGCCCTGTTCGATGTCTCCCCTCTCCATAAATATCTGATCAGCGGACCCGATGCCGGGCGTTTGCTCGACCGGATGGTGACGCGCAAAGTGGCCTCGTCGGCTGTCGGTCAGGTGATGTATACGACCTGGTGCGATGCCCACGGCAAGGTGGTCGATGACGGAACGGTGAGCCGGCTCGACGACCAGCTGTTTCGTCTCACATCGGCCGAACCCAACCTCCGCTGGCTGCACCGGAACGCCTTCGGAATGGAGGTGGAGATTTCGGAGGTATCGGATCGGGTCGGGGCGCTGGCGCTTCAGGGTCCGCTCTCGCGAGAAATCTTGAACCGGGTGACGGATCGCCCGATCGACGATCTCCGCTACTTCCGGGTTACCTCCCGCCGGATTGCGGGTGTCCCGGTCGACATTTCGCGCACCGGGTACACCGGCGATCTCGGCTTTGAAATCTGGGTCCCCGCGAATGGGGCGCTCGCGGTGTGGGATGCGCTGATGGCCGAGGGGTTTGCGTTCGGGATTACCCCGGCGGGCATCTGGGCGCTCGACATTGCCCGGATCGAAGCGGGGCTCGTCATGCTCGACGTCGACTACCATTCGGCGGAACGGGCGCTGATCGATGCGCAGAAGTCGACGCCGTACGAGTTGTCGCTCGACTGGACCGTCAGCTTCGACAAGGGACCGTTCAACGGCCGGCGCGCGCTGGCGGCCGAGCAGGCGCGCGGCGCGGCCTGGCGTTTCGTCGGAATCGAGATCGACTGGGAGTCGCTGGAGGCGCTCTACGCCGCGGTCGGCCTTCCGCCGGCGCTGCCCACCGTCGCCTGGCGCGCGAGTGTGCCCATCTATCGCGACGGGCGGCAAATCGGCTACGCATCGAGCGGGTGCTGGTCGCCGTTGCTCAAGAAGTATCTCGCTCTGGCGCACCTGCAGGCTGCGCATGCCGCGCCAGGCACTCGGGTCGAAATGGAAATGACGGTCGAGCATCACCGCCGCCGGGCCTATGCCCGGGTCGGTACGCTGCCGTTTTTCGATCCGCCCCGAAAGAAGGCGGTCGCGTGAGCTACGATGCCATCATCATCGGCGGCGGGCACAACGGCCTGGTAACCGCGGCGTACCTGGCCCGCGCCGGCCGGCGAGTCCTGGTGCTCGAGCGTCGCCACCTGATCGGCGGAGCGGCGGTGAGCGAGGAAGTCTTTCCGGGCTTCACCTTCTCGGTCTTTTCGTACGTCGTCAGCCTGCTGCGTCCCGAGATCATCCGCGATCTGGATCTGCCGCGGCACGGACTCCAGATCCTTCCGCTCGAAAGCACGGTGACGCCGCTCGACAACGGCGACTACCTCGCCGGGTGGGCCGACCCGGACCAGACGCGCCAGGAAATTGCCCGCCACTCGCCGCTCGATGCGGAGGCGACGATCGAGTTCGGGCGGATGATGCATCATATGGCCATGGCGGTTCGGCCGATCCTCGGCATGATCCCTCCCGATCCGACCTCACTCGCGCCCAGCGATCTGCGCGGCATGCTCAAGCTCGGGACCCACATGCGGTCGCTCGGTGCGGAGCGGTTTCACGCCTTGTATAAACTCATGACCATGAGCTCCGCCGACTATCTGGGCGAATGGTTCGAGTTCGATCCGCTCAAGGCGACCAAATCGGCCAGCGGGATCATCGGCACCTTTCTGGGGCCCCGCTCTCCCGGGTCGGCCTACGTGCTGCTGCATCATTACATGGGCGAGATCGACGGCGCATTCCGGGCCTGGGGCTTTGCCAAGGGTGGCACCGGGTCGATCAGCAATGCCATCGGGCGGGCGGCCGAGTCGTTCGGGGCGACGATTCGGACCAATGCGGCCGTGGCCAAGGTGCTGACGCAGGGCGATCGGGCCGTGGGCGTGGTGCTTGACAGCGGGGAGGAGATCAAGGCGCCGCTGGTGGTGAGCGGACTCGATCCGCGGCGAACATTTCTCGAGCTGGTCGATCCGGCCGCGTTGCCTACCGACCTTGTCGACGCCGTCCGACGCTTCAAGTTTCGCGGTTCGTCCGGCAAGGTGAATCTGGCCTTGTCCGAGCTGCCGAACTTTACCTGCATGCCTGGCGTCGGTCCTCAGCATCGAGGGGCGTTTTCCATCAGCCCGAGTCTCGACTATCTCGAGCGGGCTTACGACGACGCCAAGTACGGGGAGTTCTCCCGCAGTCCGTACATGGACATCGTGATTCCCTCGATGATCGATCCGGGCATGGCGCCGCCGGGTAAGCATGTGATGAGCATCTTCGTGCAGTACGCGCCGTATCATCTGAACGGTGGCTGGACGGATGCGAAGCGGGAGGCATTCGGCGATGCGGTGGTCGATACGCTGACCCGATACGCCCCGAACCTCAAGAGCGCCATCCTGCACCGGCAGGTCCTGACACCCGTCGATATCGAGCGGATCACCGGGCTGTCGGAGGGGAACATTTTTGCGGGAGAGCTTGCCTTGCAGCAGTTGTTCTTCCTGCGGCCGGCCGCGGCGTGGGCCAAGTACCGGACGCCGATTCGCGGCTACTACCAGTGCGGCGCGGGCACCCATCCCGGGGGCGGCATCATGGGCGCGTCGGGTCGTCTGGCGGCGCTCAAGATTCTGGCGGACCAATGAGCGTCCCGACCATCGTCATCGGCGGCGGCACCAGCGGGTTGGTGGCGGCCATTGCGTTGGCCCGGGCCGGTACCAAGGTCATCCTGCTCGAAGCGGGACCGGGATTCGGCGGGGTGCTGCGTCCGATCGAGTTTGTGCCCGGCTACCGCGCTCTCCCCATGGCCGGCGACCCGGGCTGGTTTCCTCCCGAGGTTGCCCGCGGCATCGGTCTGGGGCTGCCGGAGGCTCGCGATCCGGTTGCCCGGATCATCGCGCCGGTCGACGGTGGTGAATGGCTCGAGATCCACGCCGACGCGAAGGCCACCGCCGAAAATCTCCGCCGCCATAGTCCTGCCGATGCGGATGCCTGGCCCGGTTTTGCCGCGCGACTCCACCGGCTGGCCGGTTTTCTCCGGACCCTCTATGTCTCGGCGCCGCCCCGGGTCGATGCGGACCGGTTGGACGAGATGGTAGGGCTCCTGAAACTCGGTCGCAAGCTGCGTAGTTTGGGCCGAGAGGAGATGGTCGAGGTGTTGCGTGTGGTGCCGATGGCGGTGGCCGAGTTGCTGGATGAGTGGTTCCAGTCCGACCTGCTCAAAGGGGTCGTGGCGGCCGACGCCGTGACCGATCTCTGCCAGGGGCCGTGTTCGGGCGGGACGACCTTCTCCCTGCTGCATCGCCAGGTGGGCAGTGATCCGGGCGGTTATCGGATTCGTGGCGGCACCGATCCGTCGGCGCTGGTCACGGCACTGGTCGATCAGGCCCGGCGCGTCGGGGTGGATCTCAGGACGGATGCGCGGGTTTCCCGGATCGCGGTCGACGACTATCGGGTGCGCAGCGTCGTCCTGGCGTCGGGCGAGGAGATCGACTGTCAGGAGGTCGTGTCGACCTTGGATCCATATCGCTCTCTGCTCGAACTCGTCGACCCGGTCTGGTTCGATCCGGCACTGATCCACGCGGTGCGCAACATCCGCTATCGCGGCGCGGTCAGCAAAGTGATGGTCGCGCTCGACGGACTCCCGCCGCTGCCGGCCGGCTTCGACGGGCGGATTGCCCTGGCTCCGTCGATCCGGTACCTCGAGCGGGCCTATGATGCCACCAAATACGGGCGGCTATCCGACGCGCCGTATGTTGAAGTGCGATTTCCCACCATTGCCCATACCGAGTTTGCGCCCGCTGGCAAGCACGTGGCGGTGCTGCATGTCCAGTTTACGCCGTATCATTTGCGGGACGGCGACTGGGACCAGTTGCGGGATACCGTCGGCAATCTCGCGCTGCAGGTGGTCGGCGATCGGATTCCCGGTTTTACCGAGTTGGTGCGCGATCGGGTGGTGCTCACGCCACTCGACATCGAGCGCGACTTCGGGCTCCGGGAGGGCGCGGTCAGCCAGGGTGAGATGATGCTCGACCAGATCCTGTTCATGCGGCCGATTCCGGGGTGGTCACAGTATGCCATGCCGGTGAACGGTCTCTATCTCGCGGGTTCGGGAACCCATCCGGGTGGAGGCATCGTCGGCGCCTCCGCCTGGCTTGCAGCGCAAGCGGTGCTCGGCGGGCGCAGATAAGGCGCGCCGGCGTCGCAGCGGACCGGTTGCCGACGGAAACGGGGCAGGGATGGACGCATTTCACCGCACGACGACCACCTTCCGGCAAGGGTCGTTCACGATGCCGGCGGCGTATTATGTGTCGCCCGAGATCTTTGCCGAAGAAGCCGAACGCATCGGGCTGACCCAGTGGCATTGCGTCGGCCGCTCGGATCGGGTGGCCCAGCCCGGCGACTACTTCCTGCGCACCATCGCGGGCGAATCCCTGATCATCGTTCGAGACCGGAGCGGTGAGTTGCGGGCGCTCTTCAATGTCTGCCGTCACCGCGGTACCCGACTCTGTGAGCAGGAGAGCGGGCGCTTTTCCGGCTCGATCCAGTGCCCGTATCACGCCTGGACCTTCGGCACCGACGGCAGGTTGCTCGGTGCGCCCCACATGCAGGATGTCGAGGGTTTCGTCAAATCCGACTACGGCCTGCATGCGGCTCGGATCGCCGAGTGGGAGGGGTTTCTCTTCGTCAACCTCGATCCGCGAGCGGAGCCGTTCGAGCTGGCGGCGGCGCCGCTGATCGGTCGGCTGAGTCGCTTCGGTCTCGATCGCCTCAGGGTCGGACACCGGGTCAGCTACGATATCCGATCGAATTGGAAGCTGATCTATCAGAACTTCTCCGAATGTCTTCATTGCCCGATGATTCATCCGGAGTTGTCATGCCGCCTGCCGTATCAGAGTGGCGCCAATGATTTGGTGGAGGGGCCTTATCTCGGCGGGTACATGGAGATCGTCGACGAGTTCGAGAGCGTCACGACCTCGGGTCGCTACGCAGCGCGATTGATTGCCGATCTGCCGGCGGACGATCAGCGGCGGGCATACTACTACACCATCATGCCCAATCTGATGTTGAGTATCCATCCCGATTACGTCAACTACTATCTGGTCTGGCCGATCTCGGCGGAGCGGACCATCGTCGAAAGCGAATGGCTGTTTCATCCGGATGCCTTCGATACGGCCGGCTTCAATCCGGAGGACGCGGTTTCGATGTGGGATCTCACCAATCGGCAGGACTGGCACATCACGGAGGAAAGTTTGATCGGCATCAAATCCCGTCGTTATCAGCCTGGCCCGTACTCCGCGCGGGAAAGCATGCCCGCGGCATGGGATCGCGCCTACCTCGACCTGATGGGGCGACACTGATGGCGCGCCGATTCGCATGGAGCCTGACGCTGGTCTTGGTGCTCGGAGCTCTGAGCGCTGCGGAGGCGCAGCAGCGGCCCTTCGGCACCATGCGGGAACAGGCCGAGCGGCAACAGGCGTGGCTGGCCAAACGCCTCGAGGCGGTACTGCCGCCGCTGATGCGCAGCTATGGGATCGACATGTGGGTCATCCCGATGCGGGAGTACAACGAGGACCCGGTCTTCACCTCGCTCGTGTCGCCCACGACGTTCGCGGCGCGGCGGCGGACGATCTACGTCTTCTTCGATCGCGGCCCGGAGCGGAGCGTCGAGCGAATTGCGCTGGGTGGAACTTCCCAGGGCGGGCTCTACGAGGCGGTACGCTCGACCCGCGCCGCCGAGGGGGTTGCCGGACGCCAGGCCGAGCTTTGGGGCGACCAGCAGTGGCAGGTACTCAAAGAGGTGATCGAAGCGCGGCAACCGAAGGTCATCGGGATCAATACCTCCCGGGTGTTTGCTTTTTCCGACGGGCTCTCGGCCGGCGAGCTCGAGGGCATGTCCGAGGCGCTCGGTCCGCAGTGGACGAGCCGGTTTCGGCCGGCCGAGGGGTTGGCGGTGGACTTCATCGCGGCCCGGCTTCCGGAGGAAGAGGCGTTTTTCCGCGACCTCACTCGGCTGGTGTGGGACATGATCGAGGAGATGTTCTCGTCTCGCACCATAACGCCGGAGTCACGAAGACCAGCGATCTGGTCTGGTGGTGGCGACAGCGCGTGGCGGATCTTGGCATCGGTACGTGGTTCCAGCCGTCGGTGGCCGTGCAGCGTCGCGGCGTGTCGGCCGAGGAGCTGGGCAGCGATCCGGTGATCCAGCGGGGCGACCTGATCTGGTGCGACGTCGGACTCACCGCGCTCAGACTCAACACCGATACGCAGCACAATGCCTACGTCCTGCGTGAAGGAGAGACCGCCGCGCCGGCAGGGCTTACGCGCGCGCTCGCCCGCGCCAACCGGCTGCAGGATATTTTGTTCGAAGAGGTCCGGCCGGGCCGGAGCGGCAACGAGATCCTTGCCGCCGTGCGCGCGACCATGACCCGCGAGGGGCTGGACGGCACGATGTACAGCCATCCGGTCGGGATGCATGGGCACGGGGCCGGGCCATTGATCGGGTTGTGGGATTATCAGGAGGGAGTCCCGGGTCGGGGAGATCACAAGGTTATTCCGGGGATGTGGTACTCCAGCGAACTGCAGGTCACCTCCCCGGTACCGGAATGGGGTGGCCAGAAGGTGCGCATTGCGCAGGAAGAAGATTTCTTCGTAGGACGAGATGGCCGGCCGAGCTGGGTGCTCCAACGGCAGGATCGGCTCCATCTGGTCAGGTAGCGGGGGTGTTCTGATGCAACGGTCCGGCGGTGGATGGGCAGATTTTCGCGCTTCGTCTCGGATGACGAGTTCGGCCGTCCGTTGCCTCGTCGTGGGTGTTCCGTTGCTCCTCGTTTTTGCCTGTCAATCTCTGAGCGAGCCGGAGTCCGACGAGTGCCCCGCCACGATCGAGAACATCCCGATCGCCGGGTGCGCGCGGATCCGTGTTCGCTTGGTGGGCAATGCGGATCAGCCGTTGACCGGCAGCCGTTATTTCATTTCCGTTCGAGGTGCCGACGGGAAATCCCCGAACTCCGACGGGACTGCCGAGCTTCGCGTGCTCGACTCCGGGCCGCGCATGACCGGCGGCCCGGAGGTCAGAGACGTTTGGGTTCACTACGGCAGTTCACCGACCGTGCCAGATAACCCGTTCTACCTGGACAGCGCCCTGGTGTCTGTCAGGTTCGTTCCAGTGCCGGGACCGCCGCCTTTGGAGGAAGTGACGGTTCGTCTTCCCGTACCATAAGAACAGACGTGTGGGGTATATGCTGACCACTAGCCGCCGTCTCGCTCGGGCGCTCGCAGCAACCGGAGGTACC
This sequence comes from Gemmatimonadales bacterium, assembly GCA_037189525.1. Classification (GTDB taxonomy): domain Bacteria; phylum Gemmatimonadota; class Gemmatimonadetes; order Gemmatimonadales; family GWC2-71-9; genus SHZU01. Next base: position 393,043 of record JBBCJC010000001.1, on the reverse strand, counting down.
GCTCTGGCAGCGTGTTCAGAGCCGGTCGTGTGTATCGCCGAGTATACTCCGCCAATCAGTGTCGTCGTTACTGACTCTGTCTCCGGTGCATCCCTGGTGTCGATCGCGCGTGGTGTCGTCGTTGGCCGAACTGCCATCGACAGCCTGAAGCGGACGCAGGTCGGCAACACACTGTTTGGAGGAACCGGGAAGGGCCCGTTCGATGTCCGAATCTCGGCTGTCGGATACGCGGACTGGAGTGTGTCCGGTGTCGTGGTCCAGGTCGTTGGCGGGGATTGTCCCTATCCGGTGACACGACTTCTGCAGGCGCGGCTTCTGCCAGCATCGTGAGGTCGTTCCACCTGATCATCGGCAGGCGCCTTCGCAAAAGAGGTCTGCACCGCCGTGTACCCCTACGACACAGAAGGGCGGATCCGGCCCGTTGCGGCTTCGCGCCCCTTTCCTCCGAGTCACCTTGACCCGGAGGAGAAGAGTGCGAACGGAAATCAGGGCGTCACGTCTCGCGCGTTATCCCTCGGGTCGCGGTCGATCAGCTTGTTGTACGGATCGACCCCTGCCCGGCGTGGCTGCGCATCGACCGTCACGGTTATGGTGGTGTCCCGGCTCCGAATCCAGTGTTTGGCGCGGTAGAGCGCGGGGCCAAGCTTGCTGCCGGGCTCGGCCGCGCCGAAGACGCCGATGTCGACCAGGTCGTTGACCGGGATTTCCGTCTGGTTACCGACGCTGTCCGCCCGGAACTTGAGCGATCGGATCGCCAGGCTCACGTCGAACTTGCCATCGTCTCGCGGGGTCGCCCGCACCGATTCGACGCTGTTGTCCCACAGCGTGATGGTACGGAACAGATCCTCGAGCACGTACTGCAATGAGTCCGGGGTCTCCGCCTCCAGGTAGCCCAGGAACTCGCGGCTGGTGGTAAAGGGCGGCGCTTGATAGGCCTTCTCGGCCAGGAACCGGCTCAGCGCCCGGTTCATCGCGTCCTCGCCGATGTAATCCCGCAAGGCATAGAGCGCGAGCGAGCCCTTGTTGTAGTGGATGTAGGGCTGGTTCTCCACCCGCATCAACGGCATTTCCCTCTTGGTCTCACTCGCGCGTCCGGCCAGATACCGATCGAGTTCTTCGGCCAGGAACTGCTGCAGCTTCTCCGTTCCGAGCTGCTTTTCCATCACCGTCAGCGCCGAGTAGTTCGCCAGGCCTTCGGAGAACAACGTCGACCCCTGCAGGTTTCCGCCGATGACCTGGTGGGCCCACCACTGGTGGCCGACCTCGTGGGCCGTGACGTAGAACGGGATGTCGAGATCCTCCTTGCGGTCGGCGCGCAGGATGAAGCCGATCCGTTCCGAGTAGGGAACGGTATTCGGGAAGGCCTGCGCAAAGCCGGCGTAGCGCGGGAATTCCAGGATGCGAACCTGGTGGAACTGGTAGGGACTGAAGTTCGTCGTGAAATATTCGAGCGACGCCTTCATCGATGCCATCATCCGGTCGAGATTGTACTCGTGTCCGGCGTGGTAATAAATCTCCAGGTTGACATCGTTCCACTTGTCGCGCTTGACCTGGTAGCGCGCCGAGAGGAACGAGAAGAACGCCAGCATCGGGCGATCCATCTCGTACTCGAACACGCGGCGGCCGTTTTCTTCATACTCCCGAACCAGGTAGCCTGGGGCAATGGCAATCTGATCGGGGGCTGTGCTGACGGTTGCCCGGAAGTCGATCCAGTCGGCGTTGATACCGAAATAGATGTCGTTGCGGGCGTGCTCGTCTTCGAGCGGCGCCATGCGATCTTTGGGCGGCAGCTTCTCTTTCCGGCGATCGTCGTCCGAGCCGAGTTCGTTACTCGGCTGATAGCCCAGCACCGGGAAGTAGGTCGAGTTGATAAAGGTGCCGTTGGCGACGATGGCGGTCGACGGCCCGGAATTGGGGAAGCCACGCTCGATGAAATTCGCGCGGTAGCGGAGCCGGATCGTGTCGCCCGGAGCCAGCGGCTCCTCGAGCCGGAAGATCCGGGTGCCTTTGGCGCTGTCGCTGACCACGATGGTGGCTGGCCGGCTCCAGGTGAGGGTGTCGATGGACAGCCTCGTCACGTTGGAGGTGACGAGGAGTGAGTCGATCGCACGGTCGGTGCGGTTCAGGTACGTTAGCGTTCCCGAGAGCGCAAAGGCGCGCCGTTCGGGCTCGAGGTCGGCGCGCACATCCGCCGCAATCAGGCGCGGCTGGGGCAAATCGGCCAGCGGCTTGTAGGTCCGCTCGTAATCTGCCCGCTGGCGCCGTCCCTCGGCCGTGGTGGTGTAATTGTTGAGGACGTTGGTGTTGTAGAAGATCGCCCCGCCGCCGACGGCCGCGATGGCGGCCGCAGCGACCGTGACACCGCGAACCGGTCCCTGCCACCGGCGCCCGGCCAGCGCGAGCCGCCCACGCCACGGCATGGCTGTGCCGCGGATCCAGAACAGGTAGGCCAGCACGCCGAGCAGGCCGGCCATCCCGCTCCAGTACACGATCGACCAGAGCAGGTTGGGAACGAACGGGCCGAAGCCGTTCATGTCCGAATAGGTGAAGCTCGGCAGGTTGCCGTAGCTGAAGAGTTGGTGTTCGAGGCCGAGTTGGGGGAGCACGCTGCGCACGATCCAGAACAGGATCATGATCACGTGGCCGACGAACTTCTGGTTGACCAGGACGTGCACCAGCACGGCCAGGACGGTGACGTAAATGAGCTGGGGTAGCGTCGTCCCGAACAGGTAGGTCAGGTAGAGGCCCGGCTCGTAGTTGGTGTATCCCTTGAGCGTCTGGACGATTATGCCCGACGCCATCATCACGAACAGCAGCAGGACGTGTACCAGTATCAGCCCGGACAGCTTGCCCAGCAGCGCCACACTCGATCGGGTGGGCAGCGCGTCGGTGATCTGGTCCATGTGCAGCTGGCGTTCGCGCCAGACCGCTTCACCCGCGTAGATCGTGATCAGGATGATGAAGAAGATCAGGAACGCGCCTTCGACGATCTCCAGCATGTTGTAGGTGACCGGCCAGGTCTTGGCGCCGAACACCATGTCGGCATAGTGGGCCGACATGATCAGGTTGATCACGCCGACGGTCACGATGGCCAGGAACGGCACCTGGCGGACGATGCTCCAGAACGAAAGACGCGTGGTGCTGATCCACTGCCGCAGCCAGGCGCCGGTTCCGTATTCCTGGCGAGCGGAAACGGTCAGCGCGGCGCCCGCGGGAGCAACCTCATTCGTTGTTTCGACCGCCTTACGCCGCCGTCGCAGCGTGGGGGGCGCACTGCGGAACCGGAACGCGGCAAAGGTGATGCCGACGATGACGGCCGCGATGCCCGTCCAGAGCAAGCGGTTGCTGAGGATGATGCCGCTGAGCGGTACCGGCAGCGTGTTGCGTTCGGCCACCGTCCAGTAGCGGGTCAGCCACCCGAATGCCTGCAAGCCGAAGGGCTCGAGCAGGGCCGCGAGATCCCGGTTCTCCAGGTCATTGAAGAGCTGGCCCGCGATACTCCACGCCACCAGCAGGAAGATGCCCTGGGTGTAGATCGCGAAGAGACTCCGGGTCAGCGCACCGACCGCAAAGAAAATGGCGCTGAGCAGGAAGACCGACGGCAGGACCAGCACCAGGAACGGGTAGAGGTATCCGACCGTGCGAACCGGCAGCAACTGCTCCGGATCGATCCACGGCATCAGCGACCCGAGCCAGAGACCCAGCGGAATGCCCAGATGGACCAGGACCATGACGAGAAACGCCCCGGAAAAACGCCCGCCGAGATAGGCGAAACGGGTAATCGGGGTGGTGAAGAGCAGCTCGTGGGTCCGATACTGGTAGTCGCGCAGCACCGCGGTGCCGACCAGGCCGGTGACGATGACCTGGCCGATCGCCACCAGGATCATCATGGTGTTGGCGACGAAATAGGGCGCGTTACGCTTGACCTGGCCGCCTGCGCCGGACACCGTCGCGACATCGGTGGAGACGATGAAGAACGCCAGCAGGAAGAAGACGGTGAAATAGAGGTAGGTGACCGGCCGGGTCAGGTGGTACCGCACCTCGAACGCCATGACATTGCGCAGCATCGATCAGGCCGCCTCTCGCCGTCCGGCCAGGTCGAGCTGATGGAAGTAGACGTCTTCCAGGCCCGGCTCGACCGGCGTGAATCCGTCGCCTGGCGAGGCATCGGCGTAGACGTGAACCACCGGAGTGCCCGCGAGCAGGCGACTCGAGATGACGTGGTGGGTGGCCTTGATGGCATCGAGATCCTGCTTGGCGACCGTGCGCCGCCAGATCCGGCCGCGCAGCTCGTCGACCACGGCGCGCGGATCTCCCGACAGGACGACTCGACCGGCGCTGATGATCGCCATGGTGTTGCAGAGTTCCCGGACGTCTTCGACGATGTGGGTCGACAGGATCACGACCACGTCGCGGCCGATGTCGCCCAGGAGGCTCAGGAACCGATGCCGCTCGGTCGGATCGAGACCGGCCGTGGGCTCGTCGACGATCAGGAGTTTCGGGTTACCCGCCAGGGCAATCGCAATGCCGAGCCGCTGCTTCATCCCGCCGGAAAAAGTGCCGACGTGTTTTTTGCGGACCTGGTAGAGGTTGGTCTGATTGAGCAACCCGGCCACCAGATCCCGCCGCTCGCCGCGGTGGATCACGCCCTTCATGGTGGCGAAGTGATCGAGCGTGAGTTCCGCCGACAGATTGGGATAGAGGCCGAACTCCTGGGGCAGGTAGCCGAGCTGGCGGCGCAGGTCGTCGGGACGCTGCAGCACGTCGATCTCGCCGAACCGGATGCTGCCCGAGTCGGGAAGCTGCAGGGTCGCGATGGTGCGCATCAACGACGACTTGCCGGCGCCGTTCGGGCCCAGCAGGCCGAACATGCCGGCGCCGATCGTCAGGTTGATCCCGGCCAATGCGCGGACGCCGTTGGGATACGTTTTGGTCAGATTCTCGATGACGAGTGCCACGGCATATCCTCGCTGTTTGTGGGCCGACTGGGTCTACGCCTGAATCAAAGCTCTCTTGGGACGCCGGAACCCGGTTGCCCGGGCCGGCGGCATTGCTCTATGCCCCCAGCCGCGGAAACGGCTGCAGGGAGAATACGATTTCGACGGCCACGTCGAAGTACTCCGCGATGCGGAGCGCCAGGTGAAGTGAAGGACTGTATTCACCGCGCTCGATGTAGCCGATGGTCTGATAATGTACGCCGAGCGCGTCGGCCAGCTCACGACGCGAGATGCCGCGCTCGGCGCGGAGCATGGCGATTCGGTTGTGGACGAGATCCGTGGAATCGCCCACCGTCAATAACCCTTGGTCATGATGCGCTCCCGCGCGGCGGCCACGGTGGATCCCGACTGACGCCGGGCCATGCGGCGCAGCAGGACGGGCGCGAGCAGCAGGCCGATGACGGCCCAGACGCCCAGCACCACGAACATCTCGACGGTACGCCAGGACCCGCCGATCTCCATCGCCGCCATCTCCGCAGGTAGCATCGCGGAACGGGTGCCCAGGCCCAGCCAGTAGAACGGGAAGGCTTGGCCCACCCACTGCAACCAGGTCGGCAGCGCGGTGATCGGATAGAAAATACCGGAGAAGGCGATCAGCGGCATCGAGACGATGACGATGAAAACGGATTGCGCGGCCGACTTCATCAGAGAGCCGAGGGCAACGCCGATCGGGACGGTGGCGACCATCCCGATCACGAAGATCAGCGCGAGCATCAGCCAGGCCCGCGCGTCGAGCAGCAGGTCGCCTGCGACCATGATGCCGGGAATGACGAGCAGAAGGAGGCTGATGAGCGTCGTCAACCCGAACATCACGATTTTGCCGATGAGATAGCCAGTCATCCCGTTCGGCGTGGCTTTGGCGCGGAGGAGCGTGCCGTCCTCGCGGTCGACCGCCAGGGTGCCTGCCGGCCCGGTGAGCCCGCTGAAGACGACCGACATCCCCACGATGCCCGACAGCACCATCGCGCCGAGCGCGAAGTCGGTGCCGGGTACGGTACGGCCGCGCATGATCAGCAGCACGACGGCGTAGATCGCCGGGAGCGCGAGGTACGAGATCACGTAGGCGGGCTCGGTCAGCCCGTGCTTGGTCTCGATCCAGCCGCGGGAAAAGCCCGCCCGGACCGCAGCCCGGCGGGCGTCGAACGACGTCGGCGCGGTCATGCTCGCCCTTCCGATCGTTGCGTAGTGTCGTCCTGTGCCACTCCGGACGTCCCGGCGCGGGCAACGTCAGCCGACTCGGCGCGCCGGACCAGCGCCATGTAAGTATCCTCGAGGCTGGCCCGATGCACTTCCAGTTCGGTGGCGGCTGCGTCGTTGGCCAGCAGGTTGCGGACGAAGCCCGTTGGGTCTCCGTCGCGCACCGCGTGAACGTGGCGGCGTCCGCCGGAAATCCAGCGTACTTCGGCGGCCGTCGAGAAGTCTCGCGCCAACTGGTCGGCGGTGCCATCCGCGACGATGCGTCCCTGGTCGAGCACGAGGATCCGATCCGCGATCTTGTCGGCTTCGTCCAGGTCGTGGGTGGTAATCAGAACGGTGGTGTTCTCGAAGTCCGACAGGCGATGCACCAGATCGTGAAATTCGCGCCGAGCATGCGGGTCGAACCCCGCGGTGGGCTCGTCGAGGAAGACGACCTCCGGCCGGCCCACGATGCCGATCGCGACATCGACGCGCCGCCGTTGTCCCCCGGAGAGGGTCAGCAGCCTGGTGTCGGCATGCGCGGTCAGGCCGAGGACCTCGATGAGTTCGTCCACGTTCCAAGGTCGCCGCGCGGTGGCCGTTGCAAACGGCGCGTAGAAGCGAGCCAGATAGCTGAGGAGTTCGCGGACCCGCCACCGTCCGTGGTCGCGCCACGATTGCAGTACCACGCCGACCCGGGCTCGCCACGCTTCGTCGGCCTTGGCCGGGTCGGTGCCCAGGACGGAGACCTGGCCGGCCGACCGCATCCGGAAACCTTCGAGGATTTCGATCGTCGTGGTCTTGCCGGCGCCGTTGGGACCCAGCAAGGCGACTACTTCGCCGCGCCGGGCCGTGAAGGACACGCCGGCGAGGACATCCCTGGTCCCGTACTGCATTCGCAGATCGCGCACGTCGAGGGCGAGCTCTGACGATGCGGATTCCTTTCCAGGGGGCACAATAACTCCTATACCAAATGTAGTAGTAACTATACATTTGGTTTTGTGAGCCGACAAGGAGCAACGGGATCGGCGCGGAACTCAAGTTCTTGCGCGGGCTGCCGATACTCGAGATGGTTCAGGAGTTCGACCCTATCGAGTACGGAGCGATGATCCGACCGGTTTCCGCCACGCGCCCCGTTGATGTCCTTCGCCAGAGCTCTGATGAGATCCGGCGGGCTGCGGAGTTATTGGCGGAGATCACCGACGATACCGCCCTGCACCCGGGCGAGCGATTCCACGCCTCCCTCCGGCTTGGTTTGTCCGCCGAGGATCTCGAAGATCAGGCCGCGCGCGATGCGACCATCGCTGAAGCGCAGCGGAACTTCATGTCCGGTCTTCGCGTTAGTCGGTAGCGGCAAGCATATCAGCTAGTCGTAGTGCCATCGTCTGCTCACCGATACGACCGGGATTGCCGGCCGGTATCCCGACCAATCCTTACTGCGCGGAACTGATCGGAACCCAGCGGTATCCTGTTCCGTCGACACGGACGCGACCGATCCCCGGGAACGGCAGATGCGCTCCCGCCACTAGATAATTCTGCTCAGCTGCCAATTTGAGGATCCGTTCCCGTTGCTGAGCTCCCACCGTCCGATCCGCATCGAAAAGTGTCGGGAGTGAGGGGTAGGCAAACTGGAGCGCGCTGAGATGCAGGACATCGCCCAGGATCAGCAGCCGCTCTCCGCCGCTCTCGACCAGGTATGACGTGTGACCCGGAGTATGCCCCGGCGTGGCGAGTGCCGTGATGCCAGGGGCAAGCTCGACATCGCCGTCGAAGGGCTCGAAGCGCCCGGCAGCGATATAGGGGGCAAACATCTCTGCCTGGAACCGGCGCCAGAGTGAATCCGGGCCGTGGCGCAGGCGTTCGTCCATGAATCCCGCGACTTCGAGACGCGCGGCCCGCAGCTTCGCGTTCGGAAAGGTGGCTCCGGACGTCGTGTTCGCGAGCGCTCCGATATGATCGGGGCCCAGATGGGAGATGTAGATCTCATCGATCTGGTCGGGCTCGTATCCGGCTGCGCGGAGGTTCGACAAAAGCTGTCCGGCGCCGCGAAACGCGGCCATGCCGTCGAACTTCCCTCCGGTGCCGACATCGACCAGGATGCGGTGGGTCTTCGTCCTGACCAGGAATCCGCTGTAGGTCATGCCCACCGGGTCGGTGAGCCCCACCGCGCGCAGTCCCCGATCGATCTGCTCGGCGGTTGCCGTCGGAAGGACCGTCCGGGTCGGCCAGGGGACGGTGCCGTCGTTGAGCGCCACGACCTCGATGTCACCAACCGCAATCCGGACGTGTCCCGCCTGCGCTTCGGAGGACCGTGTCATCGGACTCGATGGCGAGGTGCCGCTCGTACCCGCCAGGACCAGCGCGATTCCGGCAACGACGATTCTCATCGTGAATCTCCCAAAGAAGTTGTCCGGTCACCGGCCAAAGAAACGGCTCGGATTCTCGACCGTGATGGTTCGGATCTGTGCCGGTGTCACGCCGCGTTCCGCCAGGTACGGAAGCACCGTACGAATCAGGAACAGCATCCCCTCCGGGTTGGTCCGTTCCAGCGCATCCAGCGAACCTGTCGGCGCAATCGAAAGCTCGAAGAACCAGTCGTTCGACAACAACAGCCGGTCGGCATGGCCCGCCTCGAGCAGCCGCGCCACCGTATCGGCGCGCGCCTGCCAGCTGAGCAATCCTGGGGCGCTTCGGGTGCCGACCGGGAAATGATCCATCCCGATCATATACCCCCGCCTGGCGAGCCCGGTCAGATAGTCGAGATCGTTGCTCTCGTCCGAATGACCGATGCACACTTGCCCCGGGTCGAGGCCTTCCGATTCGAAGAGCTCAGCCTGCCGTTCTCCTCCTCGGCTCGCGGCGTGGCTGTGCGTCGTGACCGGAAGCCCTGTCTGCTTGCCTGCCCGGGCGGCGGCCCGGAGTGCTTTGTCGAGGAACGGGGTGACCTCGCGATCGGAGGCGATCTTGATCACGCCGGGTTTGATTCCGGTGCCGTCGAGGCCTCGGCTGTGTTCCAGCACGAAGAAGTCGGTCAGCTCCTCCATCGACCGCGCCGCCATCGACGGCGAGGGCGTGAGCCAGTGTCCGGTGCAGGCGACGATGCGAACACCGGATTTGCGCGAGACCTCGCGCAGCAGGCGGACATCACGGCCGAGATCGCTGGGTGTGACCTCGACGATGGTGGCGACTCCCGCCGCTCGCAGGGCTTTGAGTCGTGTGACAACCCGATCGACGAATCGGGCGCGCGGGCCGAAGAGCTCCGGCCAAGCATCGAACAGCCCCGCGCTTCGCACCGCGATGTGTTCGTGCGGGAGCGTAAATCCCAGTTGCTGCGCATCGACCGGGCCGGTCACGGTATGGACGCGCCGATTCGCCGCGGTCCGGTTGACGGCTTCGAACACCCCCAGCGCGGGGCCGGCGACTGCCGTGACTGTCAGCCGACCCGCGTCCCCAATAAACGCCCGCCGTGTCGTCACCGTGCCCCCTATTGAGTCTCGGGACGGACCCTCATGTAATTGCGCAATTGATTGTATATATCGTGGTACGAAAGCGCAAATCGCTCCGGTGTCAGGCTGGGTCGAGTCGCTCGGGGAGCCCAACAAACCCGTCCGTCGAGCGCCGGATGCCGCGGGAGACGTGGCCCTGTCGCGTGCGCTTGCCCATGTCGGCAGAACGGCGCACATTAGGCCGGCGTTCCCTTCCGACCTTTTCCGCGAGAATCCCCGTGCCGATGCCCCTTCGTGCCCGATCCCTTCGCCTCACGCTCGCTGTCGCCGTCACGCTGCCTGGACTGGCCTCCTGCGGTTCTGACCAGGCCAAACCCAGCCCGGCTTCAGAGGCGCCGCCCACGACGATGGATGCGAAGACCGGGCTCGAACTGGCAGGCCGCTATCGGGTCGATGCGATCAGCGGGCGTCGCTTCAATCATGCAACCTACTGGAAGGCGCTGGAGCCGTCACTCGCCTCCCCGGTTTTCCGTACCGAGGAGATTGGCAAGTCGGTTCAGGGACGCCCCATTCGGGCGATTACCTACGGCACCGGTCCCACTACAGTCCTCTTGTGGTCGCAGATGCACGGCGACGAGTCGACGGCGTCGATGGCCCTGGCGGATATCTTCCGGTTTCTGGCCGAAGCCGAAGGGGATTCGCTCCGGGAGCGGCTGCGGAGCCAGCTGACCGTTGCGTTCATCCCCATGCTCAACCCCGATGGCGCCGAGTTGTTCCAGCGGGAAAATGCCTGGGGTATCGACATCAATCGGGATGCCCGTCGCCTGTCCACGCCGGAAGGGCAGACGCTCAAGACCTTCCGCGACCGGTTCAATCCGCAGTTCGGTTTCAATCTGCATGACCAGAACGCCCGCAGCCGGGTCGGGCAGGGCGGCCGCCAGGCGGGCATTGCGCTGCTGGCCCCGCCGTTCGATGCGGAGCGGAACTACAACGAGGTGCGCACCCGGGCCCGTTTGGTCGCCGCCACCCTCGCCAAGACGTTCGAATCGGAAATTCCGGGTCGGATTGCCAAGTACGACGACGGCTTCAATCCGCGCGCCTTTGGCGACCTGATGCAGCAGTGGGGCACCAGCACGGTCCTGATCGAAAGCGGCGCGCTGCCCGACGATCCGCAGAAGCAGCGACTGCGGGCGCTCCATGTGGGCGGGATCCTCGCGGCCCTGGATGCCATTGCGACCGGCGGGTACGCACGGGCTTCGGCGGCCTGGTACGATGATCTGCCCTTCAACGCCGGGGGCGCGAACGACCTGCTGGTGCTCGGTGGCAAGGTCGTCCTGCCGGGCGCGGCGCCCTTCGTCGCGGATGTGGCGATCAATTTCGACGACGCGGTGGCGCGGACCGGGGGACGGGTTCGGGAGGTCGGCGATCTCCAGCGCGCGGTGGCCATCGATACGCTGGATGCGACCGGGCTGTTCCTGCACCCGACGCCGAAGGCGTTGCGGGCCGCGCCGCAGGGAGGCGCCGTCTGGTTCCGGATCGGTGCGGCGGCCGAAATCGAGGTCCGGCGCGGTCCCGAACCGTCGAGCGAACTGGTGCGGCGGCTCGAGGGGCCTGGCGACGCTCGCTGACCGCGAAAAGTCCGGCGGTAGCTGGGGTACGATGGCGGACGGGCCTTTCGTCCTCTCTATCGTCCTCTTATCCTACCAGACTAACAAGGTAGAGGAATTACCCCGTGTCGGACGAACCAGAGTATCTCCAACGGCTCCGTAAGAGCCAGGAGCGGAAGCAGCAGAAGCGTGGACCGGAGTCCGGTGCCGCGCCGGCGCAGCCGTTGTCGGCGCAGGAGCAGGAGGCCACCCGGTGGGCACGTGAGTTGGCCAAAGGAACGGATCTTCGGTCGATCCGCGCGTTGAGCGGGTCCCGGTTTGCCGCCCTGATCAGGATCCAGGGGGCGAGCGGCGTCAAATTCCTGTCGTTGGAGGGATTTGCCAACCGGGAGGCCCTGATCGAGCGGATCAAGCCCGGTGCGACCGTCGGTGAGGAAGTGCTCGGTGTCTACGAAGTTCGCGGCGGGCGACCGGTGACGGTTTCGACCGACGACGCAGGGCAGATCTCGCTCAAGATGGGCGCCCCCCGTCCGGGCGCAAATCCGATCAGCCCCGAGAAGATGATCCGCCGGGCCGAGGCCGCCGCCGTCGAGCGGGAAAAGACTCGGCCCAAAGGAGACAGGGACCGCGGCGGGCGACGCTGACCGCGTGATATTGGCCGGGATGCCCGCGGTTAGGCATCCGGCAACCCACGGCCGCCACGCCGACGATGATTCGGCGGGGTGGCCGTTTTCCGTTGGATCCAAGGGGTGTTCGATGCGGTGCTGGCCTCATGAGCTTGCGAGTCCCGTCCGTGGCTGAACGCCGAGTCCTGGTCGTAGGCGCCGGGGCCGCCGGGTTGATGGCGGCGATTCACGCGGCCCGAAGCGGCGCGGAGGTCACCGTGCTCGAGCGGACCGCGGATGGCGGCCGGAAGATCCTGATCAGTGGCGGTGGCCGGTGTAACGTGCTGCCCTCGGTCGCGGCCGAGCGACGGTTCGTGACGGATTCGTCCCGCCACACCCTCAATCGCCTGCTGGGCAGCTGGCCGCTCGATGCGCAGCGGCAGTTCATCGAGACGGCGCTGGGGATTCCGCTGGCGCTGGAGCAGGAAACCGGCAAGCTGTTCCCGGTATCCAACCGGGCTCGGGAGGTGCGCGACCGGCTCGTGGCCGAAGCCCGGGCGGCCGGCGCCACCTTCCGGTTCGGCGTGGTGGTCCGCAACCTCGCGCCGACTGCATCCGGGTGGAGCGCGGAGCTCGACGGAGGAACCGCGCTGGCGGCAGACCGCGTCATCCTGGCGACCGGCGGCCTCAGCGTGCCGCAAACCGGAAGCGACGGGATCGGCCTCGCGGCTGCGGAGCGACTGGGTCATCGGATGGTGCCCACCTACCCAGCGCTGACCCCGCTCACGGCCACTCCACCCGTTCATGCGGAGCTTGCGGGCGTGTCGCGCCGGGTCCGGATCGTGGGCGCCTGGCGGGGCGAGTCGGCGGAGTCGGATGGCGGCTTTCTCTTTACCCATCGGGGCTACAGCGGTCCGGCGGCGCTCGACGTCTCGCATCTGGCGGTCCGCTCTCGTCTGCTGGGCCAATCCGACGCGGTGCTGCGGGTGCGGTGGACCGGCGACGATCCGGCGGCCTGGGACGAACGGCTCCGGGCCCAGTCCCGGCAGGCGGTTGCCACCGTGTTGCGGGCCGAATTGCCCGATCGGCTGGCGGCGCGGCTGCTGGCGGAGGCGGGCGTACCGCCGGATCGGACTCTGTCGCAATTGAGTCGGGAGGAGCGGCGTCTTCTGGTCCAGATGGTCGCCGACTATCCGTTGCCCTGGACCGGTGACGAGGGGTACAAGAAGGCGGAGGTTACCGGCGGCGGCGTCGGTTTGGGTGAGATTCACCCCGCCACGATGGAAAGCCGGCGGGCGGCCGGGTTGTATCTCTGCGGCGAAATCCTGGACGCCTTTGGGCCGATCGGCGGGTACAACTTCAGCTGGGCCTGGGCGACCGGCCGACTGGCCGGCCTAGGCGCCGCGAGCTGAGGGCCCGCGACGCCCGGGTCGTTAGGGTCAGTCGAGGCCGGCGCGCGCCTGATCGATGACCGCGGCGGCGGCCAGCAACCGCTCGGCAATCCGCGCGGCTTCCCGTTCGGCTTCGGCCCAGTCTCCCTGTTCGATCGCTTCCCGCACCCCCGGCATCGTCTTGACGCCGTATCCGGTATAGAACCCCGGCGCATAGATGTGGTGGCGATACCAGGGCCGTCGAGGCAGCCCTTCGGTACTGGTCAGGGCAAACTCCACCTCACGGAGGGCCCGGTTGGTGGCCGGTCGCGGCCGGTCCAGCGCGGTGCGGGCCAATGCCGACTCGTAGCGCTCGGCGGCGGTCTGGAGCACCGTCAGCGCGTTGTCGAGCGGAGTCAGGTTGAGATGCGGAGCAACCGCAGCCCGGTCCGGTTGCTTGCGCGGCAACCGCGGATCGGCAACCGCCGCGAAGACGCCTTCCTCGAGTTGGCGGTTCTGCTCCAGAGCCGCCTCGCGGCTGGCCACCAGCAGGGCTTTGAGCTCATCGATGTAGCGGCCGTAGGTGTCGGCCATGCCGATGAAGTGGTGCGGCAGCACCGGCGCGCCGGCCAGTCGCATCACCGCCGTTCCCACCACCTGCGCCAGCGCTCGGCCGTAGACGAAGTTGGTGTCGTTGAACCGGGTGTAGTGTTCGAAGCTGTCGTAGATCGAATGGTAGATACCGGAGCCCCCGTGCCCGCCGAAGCCGAGGTTCAAGGCGGCAATGCCGGCGTGCTGCAGGAACGGGGTGTAGTCGGACCCGCTGCCGAGTGCGCCGATGCGCAGGTCGCGGCGGGTGCGGGCTTCGCGCCGCGTGGTGGCGTCTCCGCTCGCGATGGCGCGCGCCTGGTTTCGCTGCCAGACCGAGAGGCCGGTTTCGGGATCGCGGACTTCGCGAGCGACGTCGTTGATGAAGCGCTCCAGCGAATGCGAACCGCCCATGCTCAGGAAGCCGCGGCCGTTCGAATCCGTGTTGAGATAGGTGACGGCCTTGGCCCGGAGTTCGTCGCGATGGGTTTCGACGTACTCCGTGCTGCCGAGTAAGCCCTGTTCCTCGCCGTCCCAGGCGGCGTACACGATGGTGCGCCGTGGCTTCCAGCCCTGCTGGAGCAGCTGGGCAAAGGCGCGCAGCTCCTCCATCTGGGCCGCCGTGCCCGAGAGCGGATCCTCGGCGCCGGCACCCCAGCCGTCGCGATGGTTGCCGCGCAGAATCCACTCGGCGGCGGCATCGGTGCCGGGAATCGTCACCATCACGTTGTAGAGCGGCACCCGTTTCCAGTCGAACGCGACCTTGAGGCGGACCGTCGCGGGGCCGGGGCCGGTCTTGTAGGTCAGCGGCAGGCCGCCGCGCCAGGCTGGGGGGACCACATCGCCGCCCAGCTGGCGCAGCAAGGGCTCCGCGTCGGCGTACGAAATGGGCAGCACCGGAATCTTGGTGAGCGATTCGATCCGGTCGAGCGGCAGCGGCGTGACGCCGGGTACGGAGCCGACGAAGGGTGTCGACGGATCACCGGCGTAGAGGGGCATGTCGGCTACGCTGCCGCGCTGCACACCATGCGGCGGCCGGTAGGGGCCGTCGGGATAGACGTCGCCCTGCACGAAGCCGTCCTGTGCCGGGTCGGAGTAGATGATGCAGCCGATGGCGCCGCGTTCCGCCGCGACCTTGGGTTTGATGCCGCGCCACGATCCGCCGTACTTGGCAATCACGATGGCGCCTTTGACCGAGATGCCGCGCCGCTCGAGTTCATCGTAGTCGGCGGGGATGCCGTAGTTCACGAACACCAGCGGGCCGGTTACGTCGCCGTCGATCGAATAGGCGTTGTAGGACGGCAGGTGCTCGCTCTGCAGGGTCGAGGAGTGGTCGCCGCGCACCGGCGGTTCGCGAAGCGCGGCCGTGAAGCGCACCGGGGCAAGCAGTTCGACCCGCCGCTCCTTCGGCGTCGGAAAGAGGACTTCGAACGTTTCGATTTTGGCGTCGAGTCCCCAACTCCGATACACCTCGACCAGCCACTCCGCGTTGCGCTTGCCTCCCGGTGATCCCAGGAACTGAGGCCGCGCGGCCAGCGTGCGAAGGTACGACCGCAGGCTGTCGGTCGACGGCACTGCCTGGAACTTGGCTTCCCAATCACGCTGGATTCGCGAGTCCTGCGCCGAGTAACCTCGGATCGGAGTTGGTTCCTGAAATGGTTCAGGGGTGAACGGTATCACCGCCAACAGTGCGGGAATCCACCAGGAGGTGAATTTCATAGGAATAACCTGTGAAAAAGTCGTTATCCGGACGGACCGAGACTTGCCGGTCGATGGGTTCGGATGCAATTTGCTTGAGGGGCATCATCCCTGCCAACTACGGCCTCGTTTCCCCGTTCTGCAGACATCGCAGGAGATCGACTTGAGCACTTCGGGTATCACGTTCCCGGCTCGCAATGCGGAAGCGTTCGTTCGCGAACTCAAACGAGAAGTCGACCAGTACTTCAAGAGCCGCGGGATTTCGAGCAAAGCCAACACGGCCATGATGGTCAAGACGGCCGTGCTGGTGCTGATCACTTTCGGCAGCTACGGATTGGTGCTGGCGCTCAATCCGACTTTCTGGCCGCTTATGGGCCTGATGGTCCTGATGGGCATCGGCTTTGCCGGGATCGGCTTTGCGGTTACGCACGACGCTCTGCACGGCGCCTATTCGGACAATCCCAAAGTGAATGCCACGATCGGGCGATTGTTCGACATTCTTGGCGCGAACGGCTACCTCTGGAAAATCACTCACAACGTGATTCATCACACCTACACCAATATCGAAGGTGTCGATGAAGACCTGACCGTTTCGCCGCTGCTCCGCCTGTCGCCCAATTCTCCGTTGTTGTGGATCCACCGATTCCAGCCCTACTACGCCTTCTTTGCCTACGGGCTGTCGACCCTGTTCTGGGTCTTCGGCAAGGACTACAAATACTTCTTCCAGAAGAATTTGGGCCCGTACGAGGACAAGAAGCATCCGGTGGGTGAGTGGGTCAATCTGTTCGTGACCAAAGGACTCTACTACACCTGGGCGCTGATCATTCCGATCGCGGTGCTCTCGAACGTGGCGTGGTGGCAGTATCTGATCGCGTTCCTGGTCATGCACCTGGTGGCGGGTTTCATCCTCGGCGTCATCTTCCAGTTGGCCCACGTCGTCGAAGGTCCCGAGTTTCCGGCGCCCGACGAGCAGGGGCGGATGGAAGACCAGTGGTTGCTCCACGAAATGGAGACCACCTCGAATTTTGCCCGCTCCAACAAGCTGCTGACCTGGTATGTGGGCGGCCTCAATTACCAGGTCGAACATCATCTGTTCCCCAAAGTCTGCAGCATCCACTATCCGGCCATCAGTACGATCGTCGAGCGAATCGCGGCGAAGCACGGGGTGCCGTATTATCAGCAGCCGACGCTGATGGCGGCGGTTCGCTCACACCAACGGATGCTTCGCGCCTTTGGCCCTGAAGCGTGGGCCCGCCGGACGAGCGACGTGACGCACGCCGCGCCGGCCTGATCGTTTTCGGGTTCGCGGCCGTCGGTCATCCGACCGGCGGCCCGACCGGAACCTGTTCGTCTCTCCCCCGATGAGTGTCCCCTCGCCGCTCCGTTTCGAGAGCGACACCGGAGTTCGCATCTATCGTATTTCGAGCCAGGCCTTTCCCGGCCTGGTGGTGCATTGCTATCTCCTGATCGGAGCCGGGCCGATCACCCTGGTCGACACCGGGAGCGGGTACGGCGACTCGACTCCGCAGCTGCTGGCCGGCCTCGAGCAGGTGCGCCGGGAGTACGGCGAACGAGCCGGGCCGGGGGAGATCGAACGGGTTATCATCACGCACGGCCATCTCGACCACTTCGGCGGCATTGCGCAGCTTTCAGGGCCGATCACCGCGGAAGTCGGGATCCATGAACTGGACCGATGGGTGCTCGACGGGTACGAAGAGCGGGTCGTGGTCGCCACCAAGGCGTTGCGGTTCTACCTGGCGCAGGCGGGTGTGCCCGATGAGGATCGTGGCACGCTGCTCGAGATGTACATGGAAGGGAAGCAGCACCTGCGGAGTGTTCCGGTCGATTTCGCGTTGCGCGACGGACAGGTTCTCGACGGCATCGAGGTGATCCACACCCCCGGGCATTGCCCGGGACAGGTCTGCCTCAAAGTCGGCGACATCCTGCTCTCGGCCGATCACGTGCTGCCGAAGACCACTCCTCACCAGAATCCCGAGAGCATTACCGCCTGGACCGGACTCGGCCACTATCTCGACGCGCTCGACAAGATCGGGCGGGTGCCGGGCATTCGATTGGCGCTTGGCGGGCATGAGACGCCGCTGGATGATTTCTATCCGCGGATCGAGACGATTCGGATCGATCACCGGCGCAAGCTGGATCGGATCGCCGAGTTGCTCAAGAGTTCGGCGGGCACGACGATCGACGAACTCCGGCACCGGATGTATCCAGGCGTGGCAGGCTGGAATATTCTGCTGGCGCTCACCGAAATCGGGGCGCACGTGGAGTATCTCTACGAACGGGGCCAGCTGCGCGTTGCCAACCTCGATCAGGTTGCCGGCGAGTTCAACCCAGCCTTGCGGTACGTCAGCGTCTGATCGGCGGGGCCGCGCTGGAGGTCAGGCCACGCCGCTACGGATCGCTTCCATCACCTTATCACCGAACAGATCGATTTCGTCCGGCGTGCTGAACACGTTGGGCGTGATGCGGAGCCCGCTGAACTCCGGGTGCACGATGGCCACCGTCTGAATCCGGTGCCGGTCGAGCAGCCACCCGTGCAGCTTGTTCACATCGGCCCCGGCAATGCTCAGCAAGCCGATGGCGCCGGCATGGGGTGAGCCGAGCGGCGTCGGCACCGAGACGCGATTGCTGTCGGCCAAGAGGCGCTTGGCCCAGCGGTCGCGCAGGTAGCGGAGCCGGGCAATCTTCCGCTCGGCGCCGATCGAGCGGTGGAAAGCCAGCGCCACGGAGATCGCATTGTGATTGGCGGCGGGGTGGGTGCCGATTTCCTCGTACTTCCGGATGTCGTTGTCCTGTTCGCGGGTGGCCGCCATCAGGGGCCAGAGCGAACGCTGCTTGGCCTTCTTGACGTACAGGAACCCGGTGCCGACCGGCGCCAGCAGCCATTTGTGCAGGCTGGTGCCGTAGTAGTCGCAATCGAGATCGGCATGCTTGAACGGGAAGTGAGCGTAGGCGTGCGCGCCGTCGACGAAGACTTCGATGCCCAGCGGCCTGGCCATCGCGACGATTTCCCGAACCGGCATGATCTGTCCGGTCAGGTTGGTGATGTGGGTGACCTCGATCACTTTGGTCCGCGGCGTGATGGCGGCGCGGAACTGGTCGACCAGATATTCCTGTGACGGCGGTGGAACCCGGAAACTGATCGACTTGATCACCACACCATCGCGCCGGGCGCGCTGGTCCCACGCGGTCAGCATGCGCGGATAATTCTGATTGGTGACGATGACTTCGTCGCCGCGTTTGAGGTCGAGTCCGAAGATCATGATCTCGTTGGCTTCGGACGCGTTCCGGGTAATCGCCATTTCCTCGGGGTCGCAGCCGAAGTCGCGGGCCAAGTCGCGGCGGACGCTTTCGATGCGCGGCTCGAGCACGGTCCACATGTGGTTGACCGGCAACTCGTTCGAGAACCGCAGGTCCCGGATCATGGCCTCGAGCACGTGGGTCGGAGTCGGGCTCACCCCGCCACTGTTCAGATTGATCATGGTCCGGTCGGCATCGAAGGCTCGCTGGATCTCGCCCCAGTAGGCTTCGTCGTTCGGGTTGCCGGACCCGCGTTCGGCGGCGCGGAGCACGCTCCGGAATGCATCGGGACGGAATGCCGGCAGCGTTGCCGCAGCACCCAGAACGGTCGAAACAAAGGCACGGCGCGACCGCATAACGGTTGCCTGTGGTTGGAGGGTGGTCCAAATGTTTGCCCGGACGGTCCGGTTGGCAAGCCGGGGCATGCGGCGTGCCCCTCGCCAAGGCCATGTCCCTGACTCCGATTCGAGGCCGGTTCCCCGCGGTCGCCCATCTGCTTGCGGCGCCACGGGTTGCGGCGGCAACTGCAGGAAAATGCACTGGTTGGGTGCAGGAGTTTGCGTTGCAGCTTGCCCGCGTCCTGCCAGTCCTGGCGGCCGCGCTGCTGGCCGGATGCGGCGGGACGGAGCAGGGCGGTCTAGGCCCCGAACCCACCCGGCCGGGGAGCCTCTCCGTTGCCGTCCAGGGGCTGCCGATCGGGGGACAGGGGAGTGTCACGATTACCGGCGCCGGCGGGTTTAGCAGGACGATCGGAGGTTCCGAGACGCTGACCGGGCTGACCCCTGGGACGTACTCGGTGACCGCGGCCGATCAGACCATCGATGGCGACGGCTACCGCGGCGCTCCCGTAACCCAGACGATTGCAATCCGGTCGAACGAAGTGGCCAGCGCCACGATCGAATACACGGCGACGACAGGCCGGATCGGGCTGTCGGTAACCGGCGTGCCCGCCGGAGCCGCCGATGTCGTCGTTTCGGGGGCCGAAGGAGTCAACCGGACTGCGACCGGCTCCGATCAGCTGCGCGGCTTGCCTCCGGGTGTCTACGTCGTCCGGGCGCGCCCGGTCCAAGTCGATGGCGAAGGCTTTGCCACGGCCGTCGATTCGCTCCTGATTCTGGTGACCCCCGGTCCGGTTGCTGCGCCAGCGGCGGTCGAGTACGGATTGGTGACCGGGCGGCTCGCGCTCACGGTGCGCGATGCTCCGGATGGGACCGAGCCGTCGGTGAGGATCGAAGGGCCTGCCGGATTTCTGCACACCGTCTCGGCCTCGGCCGTCGTCAAAGGCCTGACCCCGGGACGCTATCGTATTTCTGCCGCCGAGTTGACCCTCGCCGGCGATCGATTCTCGGCGCTGATTGCGCCCGATCAGGTCGACATCGAGGCCGGCGCCACTACCGACGCCGACGTCCGCTTCCGGCTCGCCAGTGGTTTGCTGCGCATTCAGGTGAACGGCCTTCCCACGGGTACCGACGGCCGAGTGACGGTCAGCGGACCGGCCGGGTTCCAGCGCGCGATCACCTCGACCGAAACGCTTCGAGGCCTGACGCCGGGCGCCTATACGATCGCTGCGCAGAATCTCACCGACGGAGGGTCGCTCTACGTCGCGGCGCCGGCGCAGCAATCGGTTACGGTCGCTGCGTCCGCCGAGCCGGCGGTGCGTCAGGTCACGTACAGCCATGGCGTGGGTACTCTGGATCTGAATATCGGCGGCTTGCCGGGTAGTGTTGCCGCCGCCGTAACGGTGGGCGGTCCGGGCGGATTTACCAGGTCGATCACCGGGTCGGGTCGTTTGAGTGATCTCGCCCCGGGTACTTACACCATCACCGCCGGGGCGGTGTCGTCCGGCGGCCAGGTCTATCAGCCAGCGCCGCCGTCCCAGACCGCCGTCGTTACGGTCGGCGGGACGGTTGCCCGCACCGTCACCTATGGCGCCACGCTTGGTTCGCTCACGGTGACCGTCAACGGATTGCCGGGAGGCGCCAGCGCCGCGGTGCAGGTCAGCGGACCGGGCGGCTTCAGCCGCGCCCTCACGGCGACTACCACCCTGACCGGCCTCGCGGTGGGGGCCTACACCATTGCGGCGTCCAATGTATCGTCAGGTGGGCAGACCTATCTTCCGAGCCCCGCCTCGCAGTCCCGCGCGGTCTCGGCCGGCGGGACCGGTACCGCCACCGTGACGTACGGAACGGTTGCCCCCGGCACCTTGTCGGTGTCCGTGTCGGGGCTGCCGGGCGGAACCTCGGCCAGCGTCCAGGTCGCCGGGCCCGGAGGCTTCTCGCAGACGCTGACCGGTAGCCAGGTGCTCAATGGTGTGACGCCGGGCAGCTACACCGTCACCGCGGCGGCCGTCGTCTCCGGAGGCACCACCTATGCGCCGACGCCTCCGACGCAAAACGTCACCGTGCCCTCCGGAGCTACCGGTACCGCCACGATTGCCTACGCGGCCTCGACCCCGGGCGCCACGCTCAACCTGACGATCGACGGGCTCTATCTGACCCAGCCGATTGCCAAGTACGACGGCACCACGCCGGTCGTGGCGGGACGGGACGCCTATCTGCGCGTCTTCGTGCGTGCCAACCAGGCCAACACGGCGGCACCGACGGTGCGGGTCCGGTTCTATCATGGGGCCTCCCTGGTGCAGACCTCGACCATCAACGCACCGGGCGCCAGCGTTCCGCAGACGGTCAATGAAGGCTCGCTGGCCAGTTCGTGGAACCTGGCGGTGCCGGGGTCCCTGGTGCAGGCCAATCTGCGCATCCTGGCTGACGTCGATCCGACCGCCGTGGTGGGCGAGTCGAACGAGAGCGACAACGAGTTCCCGTTGTCCGGGACACCGGCGAATGTCGATGTCCGGACCGTGCCGACCTGGCAGGTGCGCTTCGTTCCGGTGCTGCAGCAGGTCAACGGCCTGCAGGGCAACGTGACGGCGGGCAACATGGCCCAGTATCTGGTGGACCCGCTCAAGATGCTTCCAATCGGCACCTACAGCGCCGATGTCCGAGCGGCCTATACCACGACGGCGCCGGTGCTCCAGTCGGGTAACGGTAACGGCGCCTGGGGTACCATTCTGCTCGAAGTTCGCAACCTGCGCACGGCCGACGCCAGCACTCGCTACTACTATGGCGTCGTGAAGACGACCTACGGCAGCGGGATTGCGGGCATGGGGTATGTCGGTGGCGGCTGGCTGGCGTCGATCGGGTGGGACCACATGCCCAGCGGCTCCGGGGTCATGGCGCACGAGCTCGGTCACAACATGGGGCGGTCGCACGCCCCGTGCGGCGGGGTGTCGGGCGCCGACGCCGGCTATCCTCATGCGGGCGGCGCCATTGGCAGCTGGGGCATCGACCTTGCCACCATGGGCCTCAAGTCGCCGACCGGACACTTCGACCTGATGGGCTATTGCAGCCCCGATTGGATCAGCGACTACACCTGGCGCGCGATGATCGCGTACCGGCAGTCGAATCCTAACTATGCCCCACCCATGGCGCCGCCGCCGAGTGCGGTTGGTGCGCTGCTTGTCTGGGGCCGGATCACGGCCGGCGGGATTCAGCTCGAACCGGCATTGCGGCTGGCGGCGCCCACGCCGCTGGCTCCGGCCAACAGCCCCTACCGGATCGAAGGCTACGCAGCAGACGGTCGGTTGCTGTTCGACTATCCGATCGCGGTGGAGGAGACGCACAACGATCGGGAGCGCGAGGAACATTTCTCGTCTGCCGTGCCACTCGACGCCGTCGCCGATCGGGATCTGGTGCGGCTGCGTTTAGTCGGTCCGGCCGGCTCGGTGGAGCGCCGATCGGCGCAGGGATTGGCGGCGGCTGGTGCCGGCCGATTGCAGTTGCGGAGCCCGGCGGTGGCGCTCCGGGCGCCCAATGCGGTTCAGGCCGGGCTGACCTGGGATGCGGCAACGTATCCGGTGGCGATGGTGCGCGACGCGGTAACGGGAGAGATCCTCTCGTTTGCGCGGGGCGGGTCAGCGGCGATCTGGACCGCGAGCCGGCGTTTCGACGTGACCTTCTCCGACGGCGTGCGCTCGGTGGTCCAGCGGGTCGAATAGCGCTCGAGCCGACCGGGGCGACACCATCCGCCCCGGTCGGGAGCACATTGATCAGTCGCGGTTGCTGCCGGGCGCCGGCGGGACGTAGTTCTCGCCGCGCAGCAACCGAATGGCGGCCATGCCGAGTCCGACCGGCGCGCCGGAGTTGGACATGTAGTAGACCCCGACCTTGGCGTCTACGTCGCCGATCATCCACGAACTCTGTCCCGGGATGCCGCCGCTGTGGAGGATCAGGGTGTTGCCGTTGGTCGAATCCTTCTGAATCCCGAAGCCAAAGCCATAGCTCCCGCCGAATTGTGGCTCCCGCATCTTCCGGGCGGAGGCCTCCGAGATGATTCGCTTGCCGCGATACATCCCGTCGTTCAAATGCATCGCCAGGAACTTGGCCATGTCCTCGGCCGTCAGGTACACGTCGCCGGCCGGGTAGACGTCGAAGTGCACCTGGGCAACGGGCCGAGGCTTGCCGCTGGCGCCGCCGGGCAGGTAGGGCAGGGCCATCAGCTCGACCATTTCCGGTGAGGGCGTGATCGGATTGGCGATCGCGACGCCCAGCGGCTTGAGCAGGTTGTTCACCATGTACTGCTCGTACTCGACGCCGGAGATCTTTTCGATCAGGAGTCCCGCCATGCCGTACGCGAAATTGTTGTACTCGTACTTGGTTTCCGGGGCTCGGATCGAGTAGAGCGTGTTGGTCATGGCGCCGAGCGTCTTGGGCAGCTCGCGTCCCCAGATCGGCTTGGTGACGGCGCCGGGCGTCAGCCCCGACCAATGGGAGAGGATGTGGGTGAAGGTGACCGGCTTTTCACTCTGGAGCCGGTCCTGGATCCGGTCGTCGCCGAGATAACGGTTGACCGGGTGATCGAGCTGCAATTTCCCCTGCTCGACCAACTGCATGATGGCCGTGGCCGTCGCGGCCTTGAAGGTCGAGCCGGTGCTGTAGATCGTCTCGGGCGTGGCGGCCGTCTTGGTCCGGACGTTGGCGTAACCGAAGGCCGCTTTCCAGACGATCGAGTCCCCGCGAACCAGGGCGATCGAAATCGACGGCACCCCGCGTTCCTTGATGATCTGTTCGATCATCCCGGACAGGACCGTCTTGGTTCGTTCGAGATCGAAACGCCCCGTCTGCGCCACAACCGGTGCGGCCAGGACGAGGGTGAGCGCTGCAACGATGCCGAGTCGCGGGACACGACGCATCGGGAAACTCCTTGAGTCGGGGCTGATCTGGCCGTGAGAACTTCGGGCACCCGCGTCCGCGGGCGACGTGCCTCGTACGATAGTGACACACCTTCGGTTTCGTGAGTTGGGCCTGGGGTCGGGATTTCGAGCGGCGGGGCCGCCGGCTCGGCTAGATTCCGCAGATGGTAACCCATCCCGCCGTACTCGTGACAGGTGCCTCGACCGGGATCGGCGCGGCCTGTGCGCTCGAGCTGGATCGTCAGGGGTTCACGGTGTTTGCCGGGGTACGGAAAGCCTCGGACGCCGATCGGCTGCGATCGGGGGCATCGTCGCGGCTCGAGCCGATCGCACTCGATGTGACCGATGCCGATCAGATTGCGGCCGCGATCTCGCAGATCGGCGCCCGGGTCGGCGACGCCGGCCTCGCGGGCCTCATCAATAATGCCGGCGTGGCGGGCGGCGGTCCGCTCGAGGTCGTTCCGCTGGCCGAGGTGAGACGTCTCTTCGAGGTCAACGTGTTCGGCCTCCTGGCGGTGACGCAGGCGGTGATTCCTCTGCTCAGGAAAGCTCGCGGGCGGATCGTCAATATCGGGTCGATTGCCGGCAAGACGGTCACGCCCTTCGTGGCGCCGTACAGCATGTCCAAATTCGCCGTCGAAGCGCTGACGGACGGGTTGCGGCTCGAACTGGCGCCGGAGGGGATCGAGGTCGTCGTCATCGAACCCGGCGCCGTACGTACCCCGATCTGGCAGAAGGGACTCGATGCGCTCGCCTCGGCCACGCCGATGCCGCCCGACGCCGAGGCGCGCTACGGCGCCAAGTTGCGCTTCCTGGGCAAATTGCTCGAACTCAACGATCGGCGCGGGGTGCTGCCTGAGGCCGTGGTCGATGCGGTGGTCGACGCCCTGCGCGCCGAGCGGCCGCGGACCCGCTATCTGGTCGGTACGGACGCTAAGCTGCGCGCGACCCTGACCCGATTCCTGCCGGACCGGGTCACCGACCGTCTGATCCGGTCCGCGCTGGCACGGCTGGAGCGCAAACTGGCGTGAGGCGCATGCGACGGTCCGGTGTCCTGGTGTGGTGTCTGCTCACGCTCGGCGGATGTCTCGATCGCGAGCCTACCGCACCCGACGGGTCGCCGCTGCCCGACGTGGTGCCGACCCTGCTCCCCGCCGCGCTCTGGCTCGAGACCGGCGACACCATGACGTTGCGCGCCGAGCCCAGCCAACCGATGAGTTTGCGGGTCTCGGATCCGGGTGTGTTAGGCCTGTCCGGGGCGCGGATGGTGGCGCTCGCTCCGGGCCGTACCGATCTCGAGGCGTCGTTTCGAGTCGGCCGCCGGACCGCGGCAATCGAGGTTCGGGCTCCCATCGCGTCGCGCCAGGCAACGCTCGCTGCGCAGGGACTGACCGATGCCAGCTTGCTCGGTGTTTGGGCCGCCGATGCGTCCACCATCTTTGCGGTCGGCGCCGACGGGGTCGTGCTGGTGACCCGGGATGCGGGGCAGAGCTGGCAGAAGATGGAGACGCCGATCACGGCGGACCTCACCGCGGTATGGGGCAGTTCGGCCACCGATGTCTATGCGGTCGGTGCGCGTGGGGCGGCCATCCACTACGATGGCCAAGCCTGGCGGGCCTTCTCGCTCGAGACGGAGCAGGCGCTGCTGGATGTCTGGGGCCTCGATGCCGATCACGTCTACATCGTTGGTGCGCAAGTAGCGTTTGCGCGGGAGGAGGGTGCCTGGCGTTCCATGCCGGGTGTCGAGTCGTCCGAGCTCTGGGCGGTGTGGGGTACGGCGCCGGATCAGCTCTTCACCAGCGGGCAAAACGGCGAGATCCAGACCTGGGACGGCAACACCTGGCGGATGATGGAAACGCCGACGCATCTGGTGCTGTTCGGCCTCTGGGGTACCTCGCCGGTCGACGTCTTTGCGGTCGGGATCCGCGGCACCGTCCTCCACTATGACGGCACGGCGTGGCGACAGGTTCCCGTGCCGAGTAAGGCCGATTTTTTTGCCATCGCGGGCCGGAACCGGGGCGACATCGTCGTGGTCGGCAATACGGGAGCGGTGATCAGCTTCAACGGCATTGCCTGGACCCAGGCGCCCCAGCAGGCCACGCTGGAGAACCTGCGCGCGGCGGCCTTCGATCCGTCCGGGACGCTCTGGACGGTCGCCTGGGCCGGCACCATCATGACCCGATCGACCGGCGGGTGGCGGCTCTCGCAGTCGTCGCCGCTGCTGACGGCGTCGGCGGTTGGTGCGGATGGACGGCTCTATCTGGCCGGCGGGGCCGGGACGCTGCTGCGCCGGACCGGCACTGGCTTCGAGCGGGTCGGTCCGCTTCTTCGACGCGATCTGTACGGGATGGTGCAGACCGCCTCCGGCGATCTCCTGGTGGTCGGCGACAGCGGGATGGCGCTCAGCAAGCGCGGCGAGGAGTGGCAGATCGAACCGACGCCCACCCGGATGTTGATGCGGTCGGTCTGGGCAGATGCGACCGACCCCGATGCCGTTTTTGCCGCGGGCGATCGCGGCACCATCATCCAGCGGGTCGGCGGGGTCTGGCGGCTGCATGCGACGCCCACCACCGCCTTCATCCGTCACATCTGGGGCGTGAACGGCCGAGACGTCTTTGCCGTGGGCGACAGTGGCGTCGTGCTGCGCTACCGCGGCGAGACCTGGGAGCGGATGGCGGCGCCGACTTTCCTGCGGCTGCGATCGGTGGTTGGGACCAGCTCACGGGATGTCGTGGCCGTCGGTGAGGCGGGGGTCGCCCTCCGTTTCGACGGGCACAGCTGGTATCCGGTGCCGACGCCTACCGACATCGAACTCCGGGCCGTGGCCACGGTCGGTCCGACCGAATACTACGCCGTGGGTCACGAGGGCGTCATGCTGCGGTTCAACGGGTCTCGCTGGACCGCTCTCCCTCCTGTGACCGATGTCTTCCTGGTCGGCCTTACCAAGACCCCCGCCGGTTCGCTCCTGGCCATGGGGACCAACCAGACATTGGTCGAATTGGCGCGCTGACCCCTCAAGTCGCAGCCCTCCGGCGCCGATACTTCGACAGGTTCCGCCGTAGTGTCTTGCGCCCAAGGGTAGTCGTGACAATCGATCGAACCCAACGCCGGCTCGGGTTGGCCCTCACCTGGTATCTCGTCGTCGTCATCATTGTCGTAACCCTGGTGCCGTTCGGTTTCGAGCGGCCGTCCGGATTTCGGCTGATCGGTTTTGCGACCGTGGCCGACGTGGTGCAGAACATCGCTCTCTTCGTTCCGCTGGGGTTCGTCGTGGCCTTTGCCGGGCGCTGGCAGCCCGTGCTGGTTGGGGCCGGGCTCAGCCTGTCGGTCGAGTTGCTGCAGCAGCTGCTCCCGGCGCGGTCGCCCTCGCTGGTCGATCTGGTCACCAACACCACCGGCGCCTGGCTGGGCGGGCTCGTCTACCACGCCATTCGGCGGGTTCTGATGCGCAATTCCCGGGTCGGGGTGCTGGCCCTCGACCTGCCGCTCATGGGGCTCGTGTATCTCACCATTCCGTTACTCTGGCTGTCGGGATTGGCCGACGATGGCGATCCGGTCCGCCGCTGGCTCCTGGGCCTGGTCGGATTGGGCGTGGCGGTCATCCTCGCGTCGGTCGCGCGGCATCATCTGATACCGCGGGGCGTGCCCAAGACCGTCGTGGCGCTGTCGGGCGGGGTGCTCTTTGCCATCGGGCTGGCGCCGGGGTGGTTTCGTGAGCCGGTCTTTCTGGTCGGGTGTTCGCTGCTGGTGGCGCTGGGCGTCCTGCTCCTGGGCGAGTACCTGACCCGGGCCGAATCGGACGGGCGACGGTACGAAGTGCCCACGGTCCGGCGGGCTCTAGGCCCGTTCGGCGTCTATCTGCTCTGCGTGGCCCTCTGGCCGGTGGTCGACCTGACTCCGGTCTGGGAGGGCGGAGTCCTGCCCAGCCATCCGGTCCGCGAATTGGGCAATGCCGGGATCCTGCGGCTGCTGGAGCTGATGGCGGCCTGCAGTGTGATCGGATACGCCGCGGCGGAGATTCGGAGCCGGGCTGCGGACCGGGCGCTGATCGGGCGAGCGAGAACCTTCGCAGCAAGCGCTGTGGCTGGGATGGTGCTGGTCGGACTGCGCGGCTTCTCTCCCGAACATGGCGCGAGCCTGATCGAAGCGCTCCTGTTCGGTTTTGCCGTCTGGATCGGCGCGCTGCTCTTCTGGCGGCAGCGCGCCTATGTGCTCGCCTTGCTGGGCAAGGCCGATCCGCGCCGAGTGGCGGGCCGGCCCGGGTGGACTAATGCGCCCCTGAGGGCCCGCCAAAGCGGAGCGGGATGACGGCGCCCTTGCCCGGCGACACCATCGCGACCTGATAGAGCCAGTCGAATTCCGCTTCTGTCATCTCCGGAACGGGCTGACCGGACAGCCGGGTCACGATGACCGGCACCAGATTGCTGTGACTCACCACCAGCACGCGACTGCCGGCCGGCAGGGCCGCAATGGCCTTGACCAGTGCCTCCTGGTCGCGCGCGTCGACCGTCTGCGCCGTCACGCCGGTCGCGGCGGCCAGCGGCGCGGCGGTTTCCTGGGTGCGCTTGAACTGTGACGTGAAGATCGCGGTGATCCGGGCGGCGGAGAGGGTATGGGCCAGGGCGGTGGCCCGAGTCCGTCCGATGTCGCTCAGCGGCGAGTCGGCCTCGCCCGAGGCGCGTTCCGCGTGGCGGACCACGAACACCGTGGTCGCCTCCTGGGCAGCGGCGCCGGCGGGGTGCCAGAGCAGGCCGGCGAGCGTGAGCAGCCATCCGAATCGGGCCATACGGTTCTCCCTGTGGGGGCCTTGCCGCCGTCGTCGCGGGTTGCGATCATAACCAACGGATGTGTCTGGCGGCCGTCAAGCGAACGTCTGAAAGATAGATATCCGGTCCACCCGAAGTCGACCAATCCCGAGGGAGTCGAACCGATGATGCTGTTGAGTGGAAGCCTGGTACGTACAGCCGTGCTGGCGACCGTTCTGGCCGGTTTTACCGGCGCCTGCGCGACCAACCCGGTGACCGGCCGGCGCGAACTCTCCTTCGTGTCCGAATCCCAAGAGATCGCGATGGGGCAGCAGGGCGCCGAGGAGGTCCGGCAGTCGATGGGCCTGGTCCAGGATGCCGCGCTGCAGGAATATGTCCGGGGCATCGGGATGCGGCTGGCCCGCGAGTCGGAGCGTCCCAATCTTCCCTGGTCGTTCGAAGTGGTCGATGACGCCGCGGTCAACGCCTTTGCGCTGCCCGGCGGGCCCATCTTCGTGACGCGCGGCATCCTCGCCTTCATGCAGAACGAAGCGGAGCTGGCGTCGGTGCTCGGCCACGAGATCGGCCACATCACCGCCAAGCATTCCGTGCAGCAGATTTCCCGTACGCAGCTGGCACAGGGTCTGTTGGGTGTCGGCAGCATCCTGAGCAATGAAGTCGCGGCCGTCGCGGGCATCGCGAGCCAGGGGCTGGGTCTGATGTTTCTCAAGTACGGCCGGGATGCCGAAACCCAGGCGGATGACCTGGGCTTCAAGTATGCGCTCGGCGACGGGTATGACGTCCGCGCGATGCAGAGCATGTTTGCGATGCTGAGCCGCGTGAGCGGAGGTGCCAACGCCGAGGGGCGCTTGCCGCAGTGGCTGTCGACCCACCCCGATCCGGAGAATCGGATCATCAAGACCGAAGAACGGCTGGCCACGGTATCGGTCGACTTCAGCAAGTCCAAGCTCAATCGGGATCCCTTCATCCAGCGGATGGACGGTCTCATCTACGGTGAGAACCCCCGTCATGGCTACTTCGAGGGCACCCGGTTCAATCACCCGGACATGGCGTTCCGGCTCGACTTTCCGAGCGGCTGGCAGACCCAGAACCAGGCGGCGGCGGTGGTCGGCATGAGCAGCGCGCAGGATGCTATGGTGGTTCTCAGTGTGCCCGGCAAGACGGCCCCCGCGCAGGCCCTGACACAGTTTCTCGGCCAGCAGGGCATTCAGGCCGGGGCGACGTCGAACGCGTCGATCAACGGGCTGCCGGCCGCATCGGCGGAGTTCCAGGCGCAGACGGAGAGCGGGGCGGTGATCGGACGGATCACCTATGTGTCTCACGGAGGAAGCACCTTTCAGTTGCTCGGCTACACGCCGGCTGCGCAGTGGGCGTCGTATCGGGGAGCGCTGAGCCAGTCGATCCAGAGCTTCGGACGGTTGACGGATCAGGCGGCGCTTGCCAAGCAGCCCAGTCGGATCCGCCTGGTGCGCCTGACCCGGGACATGACAGTGGAGGCCTTCCATCGCCAGTATCCGAGCTCGGTATCGGTCACGGCCGTTGCGTACATCAATGGCGTCAATGCGCCGACCGATATGCTCAAGTCGGGCACCATGGCCAAGCGGGTGCAGTGAGCCGATAGCGTCTCGACGCCCGGTTCCCGGTAACACCGCCATCCGCATCGTGGGTGGCGGTGTTTTTGTTGGAGGGGCTCCCCGGATTGACTAATCAAATTTTGTTGATATTATTGATTCCATGACCTCCACCAGCGACCCCGTCGAAACCGCCCGGCTGTTTCAGGCTCTGTCTGATCCGACCCGCCTGCAGATTCTCGGTCTGCTGCGCGGGGGAGAACGGTGTGTTTGCGAGTTGACCGGGGTGCTGGATGCCGCCCAGTCGAGGCTCTCCTTTCACCTCAAGGTTCTCAAGGATGCCGGACTGGTCACCGACCGAAGGGACGGGCGGTGGATCTACTACACCATTCGGCCTGCGGCGCTTCAGGAGCTTCGCTTGGCGCTCGATGATCTGGCTCCGACTTTCACGGCGGTATCCGCTGGCGGCTCGAGTTGTTGTAGCTGATTTTTTTTTGATCTTATATATCAAAATTTTTTGATTAGGAGAAACCGTGGATCTTTCGACATCCGATGCGTGCTGCGCTCCGGGGTGCTGTGACGACAAGCCAGCCGACGCGGGACAAATCCGGACTGTGGTGCGCGACAAGTATGGTGCGGCGGCGCAGCGGGTCCGAGCCGGCCAGTTCCACGGTTGCTGCGGATCGGCGCCGGGCTCCGACTGCGCCGATCCGATTACCTCGAATCTCTACGATACGGGTGAGACGGCCGGGATTCCGGCGCAAGCACTCCAGGCCTCGCTCGGTTGTGGCAACCCCACGGCGTTGGCCCAACTGCGCCAGGGTGAGACGGTGCTCGATCTCGGGTCCGGCGGCGGGATCGACGTGCTGCTGTCGGCTCGACGAGTTGGCCCGACCGGGCACGCGTATGGTCTCGACATGACGGACGAGATGCTTGCCCTCGCGAGCGACAATGCGCGGGAAGCAGGTGTCACCAACGTGACCTTTCTGAAGGGCGAGATCGAACAAATTCCCCTTCCCGATGCATCGGTGGACGTAATCATCTCCAACTGCGTCATCAATCTCTCGGGCGACAAAGCGCGTGTCCTGCGGGAGGCGTTTCGGGTGCTCCGTCCCGGCGGTCGCTTTGCGGTATCCGACGTGGTGATTCGCGGCGAGGTACCGGCCGACGTTCGTCGCAGCATGGAACTGTGGGTTGGATGCGTGGCTGGCGCTCTCGAAGAGACCACCTTTCACCGGCTGCTGGCAGAGGCGGGGTTCGTGGAGACGTCGATCGAGCCGACGCGGATCTACCGGTACGAGGACGCCCGTGATTTCCTGGCCGGTGCCGGTCTCGATGCCGACCGCCTGGCGCATGAGGTCGATGGGCGCGTCATGGGGGCTTTTGTCAGAGGGTGTAAGCCGGCCAGTCAGGTGTGAACCGACCGGGCACGAATCGGTCAAACTCCGCGAACGGGACTCGAGGTGGCCGGTGCGATACACGCTGATCTCGGATATTCATGCCAATCTCCCGGCATTGGAGGCCGTGCTGGACGACATTGCCAGCCGGAACCGCGATACCGTCATCTATCATCTCGGGGACCTGGTCGGCTATGCGCCGTGGCCTAACGAGGTCGTGGCATTGCTGGATCGACGCGGTATTGCTGGTGTCGCGGGGAACTACGACTCCACCGTTGCTTTCGATCATTCGCACTGTGGTTGCCGCTATGAGAACCCTGAGCAGGAGGCGGCCAGTCATCTGAGCTACGACTGGACCAGACGCCATCTCTCGGCCGAGACGAAACGGCGTCTTGCGGCACTGCCTTTTCGAATCGATGTCAGTATTCGAGGTGGTCATGCGGCAGGTCAGCGTCTCATTCTGGTGCACGGCAACCCGATGCTCAACACGGTGTATTGGACCGAGGATCGACCGGACGATTTCTGCCGGAAAATGGCTGCGCATGCCGGGGCGCGAGCCGGCGACCTGATTGCTTTTGGACATACTCATCGGCCCTGGCACCGCATTATCGACGGTGTCCACTATGTCAACGCGGGAAGCGTGGGACGTCCGAAAGACGGCGATCCGCGCGCTGGGTATGTCGTCGTCGCTGCCGGATCCGAGCGATTCGAGGTCGATTTCATTCGCGTCGAGTACGAGGTGGAGAGAGCGGCAAGTGCAATCCTGACGAGTGATCTTCCCGATCGGTTTGCGGAGGAACTGCGCCGAGGAGGAACGGCATGAGCGAGTCGCCGTCTGACGGGGTATTGCGTCGAGCACTTGTCGAAGCGGCATGATCACGCATCTCGGCGTTGCCATTGCGTTTGGTGCGGCGGTGTCGGTGGTCGTCTACGCGCTCGGTCCCATTTCCGGAGCGCATATCAATCCGGCCGTAACGGTGGCACTGTGGTCGACGGGTCGGTTCCCGGTCAGGATGGTTGCTCCGTACATCGTTGCGCAGTGTGCCGGCGCGGCGGCGGCTGCCGTGGTACTTGCTGTAGGCCTTGGTGTGAGTATCCGATACGGAGCGACGCTGCCCACGGTCCCGGTGCCGGTGCCGGTGCCGGTGGCTGGCGCCGATGGGAGCCATGATCGGGGTGGCTCGTCTTTCAGCTCCCGAACGGGTCGCTCCTGCAGATGGGCTATCAACAGCGGCTTACTCGGTCGGCGTGCTGCTTCGGGCCTCGCGGGGGGACATGAGAAATTCGAAGTGACGTCCGGGGCCGGTGAGCCGGCCCCGATACCAGCGGACCCGGTCGCGTGACACTGCGAGATACCACGATTCCAGCTTGAGTGGGGTACGGCGGGCAAACGCGGCGGGTGACAGCACTGCTGCGCAGCCGCCGGACTCCGGATCGCGCACCGACTGGTAGCGGATCACCTGGACCCCCGTGCTGCGCGCCTGGCGGGCCAGCGTCTGGCAGGGGCCGTAGTCATCGGGGTCGGTCCAGGCGCGTCGGCGGCGCAGGTACGGCGGCGTGCGCAGGTCGATGGCGGGGCCGCGCAGCTGGGACTGAAAGACCGTCTGCTCGCGGGGCTCGAGTTCCGGCAGCGCCGGGCTCGCCATCAGGAAGCGCCAACGCCAGTATCCCACCTCCGCACAGGCCGTGCGAATCTCATCGGCGCCATAGAACACCCCGGGGTCGTGCGGCGCGCGAAAGCGCGAGCCGAACTCGCTCGTCGGGTAGCGGAACGGCGTGAACAGGAGATAGTGCAGCCGGGAGGCGTCGGCGGGTACGGCGGGTTTGTGCGCTTCGAGGAGATCTTCCAGCAGGCGTTGTTCGTCGGCGGTGTCGACCAGCACCATGGTCGAGACGATGTGCTGCGCTTCGACCGCGCGCCACACCGCCAGCCTTACCGTTATCGGGTCAAACTCGGCCACGGACGGCGTCGAGGTGGTGAATGACCCGGACCAGGCCTTCCGCCGTGCCGATCAGCGCCACGGGCTTGCCGTTCAGGTCGCTGTTGTGCCCGCGGAGCCAGATCGCGGCTGCCTCGCCGTGCCCGACGATGGCATCGAGCGACCGGAAGAGGCGGACCAACAGGACCCCGAGCTCCCATTCCTTGCCGCGTCCCGGCGCGAGCTGATACCGGCCGGCCACCAGGCGCGACGCCGAGGCCGGGCTGATGCCCAGGATCTCGGCCAACTCGCTCTGGTTCAACCCGAGCAGGGTCGCGGCTCGGACCACGGCCTTCGACAGGACCGGTTCCGGATGCGGGGAGGTGGTCGGAAGTGGGTGTGTCATTCTGCAGAAAAAATAATATCAGTTTATTTCTGTAGCAAGTCGAGACCTGCCGAGCCGGGACCGGCTCAGCCCCGGGTGGTCCGGCGCCGCATGAAATCCATCAGGATGAATTGGCCCAGGGTCATCGTGTTGGTGAAGTACGCCTTGCCGCGGCAGATCTCGGAAACCTGTTTGACGAACTCCACCAGGCTCGGCTCCCGGGCGAGCATGAAGGTGTTGATCACGATCCCGCTTTGCCGGCAGGCGGCGACCTCGCGGAAGGTGACGTCTAGGATCTCGGGATCGAGTCCCATAGCGTTGACGTAGGTCTGTCCGGACGGTCCCGTCATGGCGGACGGCTTCCCGTCGGTGATCATGATGATCTGCCGCATCTCCTTCTTCTGCGCCATCAGCAGCCGTCGCGCGAGTTTGAGGCCGTCGGCGGTATTGGTGTGATAGGGGCCGACCTGAGCCGACGGCAGCGCAGCAAGTGGAATCTCTTCGGCGTAGTCGTGGAAAAGAACGAGCTTGAGGGTGTCACCCGGGAACTGGGTCCGAATCAGATGGGTGAGCGCCAACGCCACTTTCTTGGCGGGAGTGAAGCGGTCCTCGCCGTAGAGGATCATCGAATGGGAGCAGTCGAGCATCAGCACGGTCGCCGCCGAGGAGCGGTACTCGGACTGGTGGACCTGGAGATCGTCGTAGTCCAGGTCGAGCGGGACCGACAGACCGTGCCGGGCGATGGCGCTCGCGAGGGTGCCCGGGACGTCGAGATTCAGGGTGTCGCCGAACTGGTAGGGGCGTGACGATCCCTCGGCTTCGATGCCGGTGGAGAGCAGGCGGGTTTCGTGAGCGCCGAGACTGGACTTCCCCGCGGTGCCCAGGAGGTGCTTGAGTGTGCGATGGCCGAGAAAATCGAGGCCCTTGTCGGTCAGCTCGAAATGGACCTGCTCGGCGGCGGCGCGCGCCTGACCGCCGGGGCCCGTGACTGCCGAGTATCCCGAAGGGGCTTGGGGCATTGGGCGGGTCTTGAGGTATCCCTCGGCCATCAGCCGTTCGATCAGCGAATCGATCAGCGCGGCCAATTGCGCCGCCAGCTCGGCATCTTTGGCCTCATCGCCCGACGGTTCGCCGCGGAGATAGCGTACCATCTCGGGGGTCAGCTGGTTCGAGTGGATCAGCGCGTCGAGGATGGCCTGCCGCAGCGTGTCGAGCGTGCGGTCTCCCCCTTCGGGAGGTGGCGCCCACCAGGGCCAGTCAGCGTCGCTGCCGGCAAAGCCGGACTGGAGCAGAAAGTCCCCCAACTCGTCGAGCAGTGCCTGGAGATTGACGGCGTCGGCCAGTCCGGGGGTGAACTTGGCGTAGGTGGTGTACCGCATCCTGATAAGGTGCCGACTCGGGCCGGCCACGGCAACAGGAAGGGTCGTGGTCGGACCGATTTCCGGGCGTGACTATCTTCCGGTCCGTGCTCCCATTCTTACGCCGGGCCGGTGAATCCGTCGGACGGGGCCTCCTGTCGATCGGTGCGCTCCAGAGTCGCAACTTTCGGCTCTTCATTGCGGGTCAGTTCGTCTCCCTCTGCGGGTCGTGGATGCAGACGGTGGCGCTCTCGTGGCTGGTGCTCGAGCTCACCGATTCCACCCTCAAGACCGGACTGGTCGTCACCCTCAACGCCTTGCCGGTGCTGCTGTTCACGCTCTACGGCGGGATCGTGGCCGACCGGGTCAACAAACGCCGCTGGCTGATGATGCTGCAGACGGCGTTTCTGGTCGAAGCCCTGGCGCTCGGCATTCTGACGGTGATGGGATGGATTACGGTTCCGCTGATCTACCTGCTCGCGGCGTGCGCCGGACTGATCAGCGCCTTCGAGATCCCGATCCGGCAGGCCTATCTGGTCGAGATGGTGGGCAAGCAGCATCTGATGAGCGCGATTGCGCTCAACAGCTCCGCGTTCAATCTGTCCCGCGTCTTCGGCCCCGCGCTGGGCAGTCTGGTCAGCGCGATACTGGGCTCGGCCGCCTGCTTCTTCATCAATGCCGCGAGTTTCCTTGCGGTGCTGATCGGTCTCTACAAGATCGATGCGAACCTGGGGGCGGCGCCGTCGGTGATTCGGCGGACCGGGTATCGCGCCGGGATCGATCACGTGCTCGGGCTTCGCTTACCGCGCGCCCTGGTGATCCTGACCACCACGTTCACCCTCTTCGGCGCATCGCTGACGGCCATCCTGCCGGCGTACGCCCGGAAAACGCTTGGCGTCGAAGTCGAGGGCTTCGGCGGCCTGCTCGCGTCCTTCGGTATCGGCGCGGCGTCCGGAGCCTTGATGCTCGCGGCAATCGGTCAGCGGTTTCCGAGGGAGCGGGTAGCCTTCACGGCGGGGCTCGGTCTGGGCAGCAGTCTCCTCTTGATCGGCATCATCCATTCCTACACGGCATCGGCGGTCCTGCTCGTGGTGGCCGGCCTCTGTATGGCGCTCAACGCGATCATGACCAACACCATCCTACAGACCAGCGCGCCCGATCATATCCGGGGCCAGGTGGTCGGGCTCTACGCCTTCATCGTGATCGGCATGGCGCCGTTCGGTTCGGCGCAGGCCTCCTGGGTGGGTGAGCGGTTCGGGCCGTCCTTTGCCATCGGTATGGGCGGCGCGATTTGTCTGATGGCTGCGGTGACGGTATCCTGGCGTATGGGCTTTTTCCGGCCCCCGCCTCCGCCCAACGAAGAAGTGTCGGCGACCGGGAGTACCGCATGATCATCACCTTGTCTCGGGAAATCGGCGCCGGCGGCGCTCTGGTGGCGCGGCAGGTGGCGTCGGCGCTGGGCTGGCGCGTGGTCGATAACGAGTTGATCGATCAGATCGCCGACCGTTCGGGCCTGACGCCCGAGGAAGTGGCCGAGCGGGAGGAGCGGGCGCCGGGATTTGTGGAACGCCTGGTGCGCGCGTTGAGCAATGCGGCCCCGGAGATTCAGGCGGCGCCTTCGGAGGAGATCCCGGAACTCGAAGAGGCCAAGCTGGTCCGAGTGACCGAAGCGGCGGTGGCCGATGCGAGCCGGGACGGGCGCGTGGTGATGGTGGGCCGGGCCGCGTCGGCGGTCCTGGGCGGCGAGCGCGACGCGCTGCACGTCAAAGTGGTGGCGCCGCGCCAGACCAGGATCGATGCCATCGTATTGCGGTCGGGGTGTACTCCGGAGCAAGCGGCTGCGGAGATTACCCGGTCTGATGCGGCGCGGGCCCGCTATCACGAGTTGTACTACGGGCGGGATTGGCGGGATGCCTCGAAGTACCACCTCGTCCTCAACACGGCGGCCCTCGGGATCGATCAGACCGTCGACACCATCGTGGGGCGGGCCAAGATCCGCTGGCCCCACGAAACCCTCGAGCGCCGTTCGGCTCGTCCCTGAGCCGGATCAATCATCCGGGTCGCGGCGCCGCTCCCGTCCGAACCGGGCGGCGGTCCATCCCAGATCGTCGCTCCGGCTGATCCGCTTCTGCGCGGTGAGGGCTTCGAGGGCCAGCTCCGCCGCCGAGACCAGGTCGCCTGGTGTCGGCTCGGAACCACCGGCCACTTGCTCGGCAAGCGAGATCAGACCGGGGACGGTGTGGAAGGCCTTGAGGCAGAGCTCGGTCCGCTCATCGCCGCCGATCCGCAGGGCTCCGCCGCCGTCGAACCACGCCACCACCTCCTCGATCCCTTCCGGGCCGACGTGCTCGGCGCGGGACACAAAGGTCCGCTGCGCAGCGCGGCGCACCAGATCCTTGGCGATCGTTTCCGCGCCTTGCAGTTCGCCTTCGTACTCGAGTTCGAGTTTGCCGGTGATGGCGGGAAGCGAGGCGTAGCAGTCGCCGATGCGCGGCACGACCGATCGCTCGCCGCGCATGATGCCGCGCCGCTCCGCGTTGGACACCACATTTTCGAGCAGGCTGATGGGGAGGCGCTGGCTGACGCCGGAGCGTTTGTCGATCCGGCGGTCGCTCCGGGCTTCGAAGGCCACCCGTTCGATCAGCTCCCGCATGAACTCCGGGGTCCGGACCTCGAGCTCGCCGCGGTCGACCCAGGCTTCCTGGGCGGTGATGGCCATGCCCATCTCCACCGCGCGGGGATAGTGCGTCTGGATTTCGGCGCCGATCCGATCTTTGAGCGGGGTGACGATTTTCCCGCGGGCGGTGTAGTCCTCCGGATTGGCGGTGAACACGAGCGCCACGTCGAGGGGCAGACGCACCGGGTACCCTTTGATCTGGACGTCGCCTTCCTGCATGATGTTGAAGAGCCCGACCTGAATCTTGCCGCTCAAATCGGGCAACTCGTTGATGGCAAAGATGCAGCGATTGGCCCGAGGCAGCAGGCCGTAGTGCATGGTGAGTTCGTCACCCAGCGTATGACCGCCCTTGGCGGCCTTGATCGGGTCGATGTCGCCGATCAGGTCGGCGATGGTCACATCGGGGGTCGCCAGCTTCTCCACGTAGCGCGCTTCACGCGGCAGCCAGGTGATCGGGGTGGCGTCGCCCTGCGCAGCAAGGATGTCGCGAGCGTATCGGGAAATCGGGGCGAAGGGGTCGTCGTTGATTTCGCTGCCGGCCACCACCGGAACGGCCGCATCGAGAAAGCGGGTCAGGCCGCGCAGCAAGCGGCTCTTGGCCTGGCCGCGGAGGCCCAGCAGAATGAAATCCTGACGGGCGAGCAGAGCATTGACCACCTGCGGCACGACGGTGTCCTCGTATCCCTGGATCCCGGGAAAGAGGGTTTCGCCGCGGGCCAGGGCCGCCAGCAGATTGGCCCGGATCTCGTCGTGGATGCTGCGGGCGCCGACATACGGACTGGCGCGGAGTCCGCCAAGGGTAGTGGGTCGTTCCATCGGCCTGTCATTCCGGCGTTTGGCTCCGTGCTGCGAAGTCACGCCTCGTTCGGTTTGTGTTCGGGTGTCGTTTCGGCGCAGCAGGGCATATTCCAACCAGGCAAAGTGGAGCTAAGTCGTTGCCCTGATTGACAAGATGGGGCCGGTTCCTATCTTCAACCGCAGTGGAACAGCGCTCACCGGCTCCTGTCGACCACTGACAAAGTAACCCTCGGTTGCGTAAGGAGTAGGAATGTCCAAGTACGTGTTGGCCGCCGCGTCGGTGCTGGTCCTGGCCGCCTGCGGTGAAAAGAAGGCCGAAGAAGTTCCGGCGGTCGATACCGCCGCCGTCGTCGCTCCGGTCGTCCCGCCGGCTGCCGTCGACAGCACGACCGACACCACGGTCGCGCGTGACACCGCCACTGCGGCGACTCCGCAGTAAGCGTCTCATCATCAGTGTGAAGGGCCCCGGCGACGTTCTGGTTGCCGGGGCTCGTTGTTTTCCGGAGGTCAGGCGGAGTCGAGCGGCGGAGAGAATCCGGGTTCGGCGTCCAGGGCCACCACGCGAATCGTCACTCCCGATAGCTCGAGCATCGTTTCCGGTTCCACTTCGCGCCGCACCTTGGCGAGCCCGATGGCCTGATGCGGACCAAGCTCGATCAAGGTGCCGATGCGCACGACCGGCTTGCCGTCTCGCTCGACCGGATCGGTGAGTCCGGCGCGGTCGCCGGTGACCTCGACGCCGCGCAGCAACCAGTTGGCGTGGCCGCGGAAATGGAGCCGCGCCACCGTCTCCTGTCCCACGTAGCATCCCTTGGTGTAGGAGATCCCGCCGATGCCGTCGAAGTCCACTTCCTGGGGCAGGGTTTTGTCGTCGATCTCGGCCCCGAGCGAGGGAAACCCGGCGAGCACCCGGGCGGCTCTCACGTCCGCGAGCTCACCCGCCGCGCCGCCGCCGCCAAGCAGGGCATCCGCATCGCGGAGGAGATCGGATGGGCCCAGGACCAAGTATCGGAAGCCGGCCCGGTGGGAGGACGGGGCGCCGACCAGGATGTCACCCGATCCGACCGGAAGGCGGCGTACCCGACCCGGCTCCGGGCGAGTGCCGCCGGCGGCGTCGATCCAGGCGTCGGTACCCGTACCGAGAAGCCAGCGAGCATCCCAGCTGTCGGTCAGGTCGGTCACCTTAGCCAGCCGGGGCGGCAGCTGGCGGCGAAAGAGATCGAGTGACGCTTGCTGCGCTGAAAGGTCGGTGGCGAACAGGAAGGCGTCGGCGAGCCGGACGACCCAGTAGTCGACCACGATCATGCCCTTGGGCGTCAGCAGCGCGCCGTAGATCAACGCGTCGACGCCCGGCTTGCTGACGTCGTTGGTCAGGAGACCCTGCAGGCACTGCTCGGCGCCCGGTCCGGCAATCCGGAAAATGGCGAGGCGATCGGGAACCCGAATCGGAGCGGAGCGGAGCCGCAACAGCTGCGCAGGCGAGCGAGGGATCGATTCCATGGTCAGTTGCCGTTCCGCGACGACGTCGCCGGCTCGTCGTAGAATCCGGCGGCGCGATAGGACCAGTCGAGCAATTCGACCGGGTGGATCGCCGCGATATCGAGGTTTGCGGCTTTGAGGCCGGCGCCGATCTGCATCAGGCAGCCCGGGTTCCCGGTCGCGACGAACGCGGGCCGAGGCGAGGCGTCGCGAATGCCCGCAATCTTGTCGTCGAGGACCTTGCGCGACATCTCGGGGTTGAGCACGCCGTAAATCCCGGCACTGCCGCAGCAGCGATCGGACCCGGGCAGGAGACGGATCGTGAGGTCCGGAATGGCCTGCAGCACGGCAAGCGGCTCCTTGTGAATCCGCTGCGCATGCTGGAGGTGGCAGGGCGCGTCGTAGCAGACTTCTAGCGGCAGCGATGCGCCGCGCCGCGGTCCCGCCTCGGCCAGCAGTTCGGTCACGTCGCGCACCGAGCGGCCAAAACGCTCGGCCTCGGCGCTGCCCAGCAAGTGGCCGGCATCTTTGAGGAGCGCGCCACAACCGGCGCTATTGACCACGACCGCATCGGCCTGGTCCAGGAATGCGCGGACATTCTGGCTCGCCAGGGCTTTGGCGCCCGCCGCGTCGCCCGCGTGATCGTGGAGCGCGCCGCAACAGCCCTGATCGGCAACTTCGATGACCCGGTACCCGTTGGCCTCCAGGGTCTGGCAGGTGGCGGCGTGGACGTGATCGAAGAGGCCGTCCATGACGCAGCCGCGGAAGATGGCGACCGTACCCCGCGACGCGGGCGCGACCGGCCGAGGCCGAGTCGATGGCGGGGCCGGGCGACGATCATCGGTGGCGTCCACCATGCCGGCCAGAAATCCAAAGCGACCGCTGCCCGCCCAGCGCGAAGCCAACCCGCTGGCCCGGAAGAAGCGCGCCCCCGCCATCGCCAGCCGCCACGACCAGGGATGCCGGAAGACACCCAGCACGGCGCGCGCCGCGGGCCGAAGGCCTCGGCTCTCGACCAGGCGCGCCCGGGCGGCTTCGAGACCTCGACCGTAGCCTACGCCAGCCGGGCAGGCCGGTTCACAGCCCCGGCAGCCCAGGCAGGCATCGAGATGCTGGGCGAGCACGGGGTCGTCGGCGGGAATCTCGCCGCGCTCTAGGGCGCGCATCAGCAGGATGCGGCCGCGCGGGCTGTCGCTCTCGTCGCCGGTGGCGAGATAGGTCGGGCAGGCGGGCAGGCAGAAGCCGCAATGCACGCACGGATCCAGCGCGCCGAAACCGCCGCGGTCGTCAGCCATCACGCTGTCCTTCGAGTGGGGCGGTCAGGATGTTGCTCGGATCGAAGACGGCGCGGAGCCTGGTCGTCAGAGTACCCACCCCTTCGCGGAAGGCGCCGAAGTGACCGACGGCCGAACGGATGGGCCAAGGCGCCCGCTCGATGGTCAGTGGAATTTCCTGCTCAGCCAGCGAGCGGCGGAACTCGAGCAGATCGGGTACCGCGGCATTGCCGGCCCAGCGGAACCCGCCTCCGCCTACGCCCAGACTCATCCGTCCCGGGCCAAGCTGCGATTCGACGGCATCGGCCAGGGCGGGCAAGGACGGCGGCAGCGCCCCGGCGCGCAGGGAGATCGCCCCTTCGAGGAAAGCCTGGGCCAGCGCGTTGGTCACACCGGCCTGCGCTTCGGGCGAGGGGCGTAGCACCGGCGCCAGGGCCGCCGCTCTCGCCAGCTCCGCATCGACGCCCGCTTCGGTGCCGGCGAGTTCCACGATCAGCATCCAGTCGGCCCGATTGGTCACCCCGGGCGAGAGGAGTTCGATGGTGGTGGCGTCGATCGCGGCGTCGACCAGGGCTCGGCCGGCGTGAAAGAGCGGATCGAGCGCGCCGGTCGCGGTCAGCAGCAGCCGGGCCGCGGGGAGCGCCCGGAGGCGGAGATTGACATCGGCAATGACACCGAACGCGCCGAAGCCGCCGATCTGCAGCTTGGTCAGATCGTAGCCCGCCACGTTCTTGACGACCGACCCGCCGGCGCGCACGACCCGGCCATCGCCGGTCACGACCGTAGTGCCGAGCACATGGTCGCGTACGGTCCCGAAACGGTAGCGCGCCGGGCCGGGCGTGGCGGTAGCGAGCACGGAGCCAATCGAACGTTCCGGGGCGCCGGGCGGGTCGAGCGCCAGCCACGCCTTATGCGCGGCAAGCGATTGCGCCAGCGTCCCGATGGCGACGCCCGATTGCACCGTGGCCACCAGATCGGCGGACGCAATCGAGGTGATCCGGTCGAGCCGGCGGGTGGTGACCGTGAGGTCAGCGGGGGCGTCGGCCGGCATCCAGGTGCCGTTGCCTTCGATCCGGATCCGCCACTGGTGCTCGTTGGCCACGCCGAGCGCGGTGGCCAGGGCGTCGGTCGAGGCGGGCGCCACCCGCGGCAGCCCCGACGGATCGAGCGTGACGGCATCGCCCAGTTGCGCAGCGAGCGCGCGATGGATCGCGTTGCTCATGCGACCCATCCGGCGCGCCACTCGCGGCAGCTGTGGACCGGGACGACCTTGCCGGGATTGGCCCGCTCGGTGGGGTCGAAGACTTTGCGAATGGCGCACATGGTGGCGAGGCTCGTCTCGTCGAAGATGAGCGGCATGTAATCGATCTTGTCGGAGCCGACGCCATGCTCGCCCGTGATGGTGCCACCCGCCGCGACGCAGGCCTCCATGATCTCGCGGCTGGCCAGGATGGCTCGGCGGCGGAGATCCGGATCGCGCTGGTCGTAGCAGATCACGGGATGCAGATTGCCGTCGCCGGCGTGGAAGACGTTGGTAATCAGGAGGCGATGGCGCTCGCCGATTTCCGTGATGGTGTCGAGGATGCCGGGCAGGGTCGAGCGCGGCACGACCGCGTCCTGCACCACCAGATCGGCGGTGATTCGGCCGAGCGCGCCGAACGCCTTCTTGCGACCCTGCCAGAGCTTGGCGCGGCTCTCCGGCGTTTCGGCCGACCGGACCGACTGGGCCTTGAAACGGTGCAGAATGGCTTCGACCACGGGCGCTTCGGCGTCGACCGATGCGCGGGTACCGTCAAGCTCCACCAGCAGGACTGCTTCCGCGTCGGTGGGGTATCCGGCTGCGTAGATCGAGTTCTCTACGGCGGCGACGCAGGCCCGGTCGAGCAGTTCGAGCGCGGCGGGGACCACGCCGGATGCGACGATGGCGCTGACCGCTTCGCTCGCGGCGCGAACCGAATCGAACGCCGAAAGCAAGGTGCGCACCGCGGCAGGCGTGGGCTCGAGCCGGGTGGTGATCTCCAGCGCGACCCCGAACATCCCCTCGGAACCGACGAACAGCCCGACCAGATCCGGGCCCCACGACTCACCCTGTGGGCTGCCCAGCCGGGTCACGGTTCCATCGGCCAGCACGACTTCGATTTCCACGATGTGATTGGTGGTGGTGCCGTACTTGAGGCAGTGCGGCCCGCCGGCATTTTCCGCGACGTTTCCCCCGATGGTGCAGGCGGCCTGGCTCGACGGGTCGGGCGCGTAGTAGAGCCCGAACGGCGCAGCCGCTTCCGATAGCTTGGCATTGACGACGCCGGGTTGGATGACCGCGCGCCGCGACACGGGGTCGATCGACAGGATCCGATTGAGCCGAGTCAGGGGGATCAGGACGGTGGCGTGGTCGGCCAGCGCACCGCCCGACAGTCCGGTTCCGGCGCCGCGCACCACCCAGGACACCTTCCGCTCGGCGAGCAGCTTGATGATCGCGATCACTTCCTCGCGGGAGCCGGGCAGCACCGCGAGCATCGGAACCGAGGCATGGGTCGGCAGCCCATCCGCCTCGTAGGTCCGCCGCTCGGCGTTGGCGGTCTTGACCCAGCGTGCGCCGACGATGGCCGCGAGCGCATCGC
Source organism: Gemmatimonadales bacterium (assembly GCA_037189525.1). GTDB lineage: Bacteria > Gemmatimonadota > Gemmatimonadetes > Gemmatimonadales > GWC2-71-9 > SHZU01. The sequence continues at coordinate 348,748 of JBBCJC010000001.1, read as the reverse complement.
GAAGATCGGAAGAGGGGCTCACGCGTGGTGCTTTCCTTTCCCGTTCAGCTTGGCGCCGCGATGGGTTGCCGCGCGGGCTTCGACGTCGCCGAGCATCGAGGGCAGTGCCGCGAGCAATCGTTCGACCCGTTCACGCGTCGATCGGAGCGTGAGAAAGTGCTGCTTGGTGGGGAAATCCCACTCCGTCAGCGAAGCGATCTGAAAGGTGAGCGTTCCGGGGTCGACCGACAGATCGGCGTCGGGCTCCGTTTCGCTCATGGTGCTCAAGGCGTTGACGTACCGTTCGCCGAACGCCAGGAGGCGAGCCGTGTCCGCGGGTGACACCCCAGGCGATTCGTCGAAGTCCGCCAACGAAGCGACCTCGCCGACCAGGTAGGGACGATCGCTCGGCGCGAGAACCGTCAGCGAGATCCGCTCTTCTCCCGAGACCGCGATGTTCGAGCGCCCATCGGTGAGCGGCTGGACCGCCCGGATCCGCGCGATCGTCCCGACCGTGCCTGGCGCCGGCGCTTCCTGATCCTCTCCGGGCGGGAGCAGCACGAAACGCTGATTGCCTTCGGCGCAATCGGCAATCATGGCGCGGTAGCGCGGCTCGAAAATGTGAAGCGGCAGCAAGGCCCCCGGAAAGAGGACGACCGGCAGCGGGAATAGAGGATACCAGGCCATCCCGCAATGTAGACGGAGCGGAAGAGAAAACGGGAGCGCCCTGGCGCTCCCGTCGTTCCACCTCCCGGTTTTTTCCGGAGCTCAGGCCATCTCGGCCGGAGGAACCCGAAGACAGCGGACTTCGGGCGAGTTGCGGAGTTTTTCGAAGGCGCGTTCGCGGATCTGCCGGACCCGCTCCCGGGTCACGCCGAGCAGGGAGCCGATCCCTTCCAGCGTGAGCGATTCGGAGCCTTCGTCCAGGCCGTAGTAGAGCGCCAGGATCCGGCGCTCCCGCGGGGTCAGGTAGGTCTCGAACAGTTTGGCCAGAAACTCCCGCTGCAGGCCGGTATCGACGAAGTCTTCGATCTCACCGCCGGCGGCACCGGTGACCCGCTCACCGAAGGTGGCCGAGCCCGATTCGTTGCGTTCGACCGGGGCGTCGAGCGACATCTCCACGGTCGAGACCAGCCGGGCCGACCGGATCGTATCGACGGACTCACCCAGCACCTGCGCCGTCTCGGCGTCGGTCGGCGAGCGTCCCAGTTCCTGCGAGAGCAGGCTTTCGACCTTGGCCATTCGGAGCAGGGCGGCGTTTTGATTGAGCGGGATGCGGACGGTGCGGGTCTGTTCGGCCAGCGCTTTGAGGACGCACTGACGGACCCACCAGACGGCGTAGCTGATGAACTTCACGCCGTGGGCCGGGTCGAACTTCTTGACCGCCTTGAGCAGGCCCTCGTTGCCGATGGCCACCAGCTCGCCCAGGTCGAGGCCGTGGCCCTGGAACCGCTTCACGTACGAGATCACGAAACGCAGGTTGGCCGTCACCAACCGGTCCATGGCGTCGACGTCGCCTTTCTGGGCGCGTTTGGCCAGCCGGATCTCCTCTTTGGGATCGGTGATCATCGGCAACTTGCGAATGTCCAGCAGGTACTGATCGAAGGAACCACCAGCGGTAGACCGGGCGAGCGAGCGTGGCCGGCGATCGCGGTACGTGCGCATACAACCTCGACTGGGAGACGGTCGGGTGCCTTGGGGCTCAGGAATGCGAGCGCGTTGTTACAACAGCGATTTGGTTCAGGAAAACCGGCATCCAATCTAGGGATCGGCCGGGCGAACCGTCAATAGCGTTAGGCCGTCAACATCGCGATTCGTTAGGCAGTCAACGACTTGCGATGTTCGTCAACATGGGCCGAAATCCTGTAATCCACATGCTCGTGGAAAAGTGAGATAACTCATTGATTGTCAACGATTTGCTGCGCCATAATGCCGAGGCGGCGCTGTGGACAAGATCAGGCGCCGTAAAGCGAACGGACCCTGCCTAACGATTGCCTAACGATGTCGTCCGGTACGGCGGTGGTCCAGTCCGCCGCGAGCGCACCAAGGGCGCCGGGCTGTCGCGGAAGCGCGAAGCGGATGGCGTGGTCCCGGACCTTTTTGTCATGGTGCATCGCCTCGAGCAGCGCATCGTCGTCGCTCGCCGGCGGCAGCGTCAGGGTCAAGCCGAGTGCAGTGAGACGCCGCTGGAGCAGCGCGGCGGTACCCTGCGGCGCCAGGCCCAGATCTTCGGCCAGTACGGTTTCCACATGGAGCCCGATGCCGACGGCGTCGCCATGTGGAATACGGTACCCCGACCAGCGCTCCAACGCGTGGGCTACGGTGTGCCCGGCGTTGAGAATGGCGCGCCGTCCGGCCTCCTTTTCGTCGTCGCCCACCACGTCGGCTTTGATGGTGACGCTGGTTTCGACCAGGCGGGTCACGGCGGTGGCATCGCGCGCCAGGAGCGCCCGGGTCGACTCGGCAATCCAGTCGTAGTAGGCGGCGTCGGCCACCAGGCCGTGCTTGACCGCTTCCATCAGGCCGCCCCGGACGTGCGCACTTCGGAGCGACCGGATCGCCAGCGGGTCGACGATCACGGCGGCCGGCGGATGGAAGGCGCCGACCAGGTTCTTGCCGTGCCGCGTGTTGACCCCGGTTTTGCCGCCTACCGATGCGTCGACCATGGCGAGCAGCGAGGTGGGGACCTGGAGGAACGGAATGCCGCGGAGATAGGTGGCCGCGATGAACCCGGTCAGGTCACCGACGACGCCCCCGCCGACGGCCACCAGCGCGCCGTGCCGAGTCAGGCCTAACGTGAGGAGCTGATCGGTCAGATCGGCCCAGCGCCGCCGGGTCTTGGAGCCTTCTCCCGGCGGCACCACCAGAAACGGGCACTTGAGGGTCGGGGGGACGGCGCGGGCCACGTTGCGGTCGGTAATCGCTACCAGGCGCCGGCCCGGCAGGATCTCCTCGGCAATCAATGCTAGATCGTCCAGCAGGCCCGCCCGGATGATGACCGGATAGTGTCCGGTGGCGTGGCGGACCTCGATCCGTGTGCCGGCTACCATGTAATGTCGCCGCGTCCCTCGTGGTGGTTGGCGAGCCTGGCCCAGGTGAACAGCAGATCGCTCAAGCGATTGAGATAGCTGACGAAGAGGGCGGGAATCTCGTCCTCGGCGGCCAGGGCGACCACATGGCGCTCGGCCCGGCGGCAGACCGTTCGCGCCACGTGGAGATGGGCGGCTTTGGGACTTCCGCCCGGGAGGACGAATGCCCGGAGCGGCGGGAGTTGTTCGTCGGCCGAGTCGATCAGCCGCTCGAGTTCGTCGATGCGCCCTTCACCCAGGTCTGCCTTGGCCAGCGCGGCTCTGACCTTGTCCGGTTCGGGCGTGGCCAGGTGGCCTCCGATAGAGAACAGATCGCGCTGGATGCGTTCGAGTTCCGGGTCGAACAGGTCCGGGCCGGTGGCGCGGACCACGCCGAGCACGGAATTCAGTTCGTCGACATCGCCGTAGGCCGCCACGCGCGGGTGCGACTTGGGAACCCGCCCGCCGCCGAAGAGCCCGGTGGTCCCCTTGTCGCCCGTTCGAGTATAGATCTTCACGCCGTCCCTCGCTTCCTGTGGAACGGGGGAAGTATAGTCCGCTCCGTCACCGTTTGACGCTGCAGCGGCTCTGCGCACCGATGTCGGTAACGACGCTGTCGATGGCGCGAATCATGGTCTGGCCGCCCAGAATGTGGTTCATGGCCTGGACGCTGAAGATCCGGCAATGGGCCCCGCCGAGCGTCGTCCCGCCGATGTACCCCGAGAGACTGTTGACCTGGGCGATGCTGCCCGTCTTGGCCCAGACCCGTTGCGCCACCGGAGTAGTGAGGAACCGGTTACGCAGCGAACCTACCGAGCCACTCTGCGGCATCCCGGCGGCAAAGGCGGCGTACTGCGGCTGCTTCTGCATGAACGCCAGGAGCCGCGCAAAGGTCAGCGGCGAGACGCTGTTCTGGGCCGACAGGCCGGAGCCGTCCTGGACGGAGAACTGGGTCGAGTCGGCGCCGACCACATCGATCAGGAACCGTCGTTCGACCTTGATTCCTGCCTCCCACGATCCCTCGGATTCGAATCGTTTGCCCAGCTGCTTGAGCAGCATCTCGGCGACCCAGTTCTGGCTGACGTTGAGCACCGGAAAGACCCAGTCGCGAATCGGACGCGACACGATCTCGGCAACCGGCGGACTGCGCCGGGCCGCCTGCGTGGCAAGCGGATCGGTGGTGCTCGAGACGCCGCCGAGTACCACGATCCCCGAGTCGGCGAGGACCTGGTGCAGCGCGAGGGCGGCGTAGCGGTTCGGGTCCGGCGCGGCGAGGGTGTTGCGGCGCTCGCGGTCGCTCACCCGGATGGTGCCGGTGACCACGGCGGTGACCCCGTCGGGACCACGCGTCCACTCCATCCGGCTCCGTTCCGAGTCGGGTACGGTGACCAGACGGTTGTCGACCGCCAGCGCGCCGAGATCGGGCCAGAGGCTGATGGAAGCCAGAGCGCCGGGGGTGGGTCCGGGGCGGATGGTGGCCTGGATGGTGTTCTCGTTGAAGCCGAGCCCCGAGACGGGAGCGCCATAGGCCCAGACCAGATCGCCGATTTCCCAGGTCGGGTGATGGATCGCGGGTTCGAAGAAGCTGCCGTCGCCCACCACCTGCCCGGTGATCTGGCGAACGCCGAGTCGCTTCAGGGCGCCGGCGACCGGGCGGAGGGGGGCGAACGGATCAGTCGTGCAGGCGCCGGCGGCCAGGGAGTCCACTGCGTAGCATCGGCTGGCCCAGGTGGCGTCGCCGTTACCGTAGAGGATCACGTTCCCCTCGAGCGTGCCCTGGTTGACCGGCCCGTCCAGGTAGACCGGGGTTCGCACCGTGGCGTCGGGGCCCAGCAGCATGGTCGCCGTGGCGGTCACGATCAATTTGGTATTGCTGGCCGGGGTAAACAGCCGCTCGGCGTTGTGGCCGAACAGCAGCTTGCCCTGCTCGTCCAGGACGGCGACGCCCCAGTGATGCCGGTCGAACGGCGCCCGTGTGAGGCGTTCGTTCAGTCTCTTCGTCAACGACTGCGAGCTGGCCAGGCTAGGCACCAGCAACGTGACCAGGATCGCCGTCCGGATCGAAGCGAAAGAAAGTGTCATGGAGCTAGACAGTCGGTTGGAGAGGCGTGAGCGGAAGTCAGACGGCCGAATTCCGGTGGATCGGATCGTTGGAATTTCGGCACAGGATGGCGTAACGTCAACAGGAGACTACATTTAGCGAGTGCGGTCATGCTTGGCGAGGAACCGGTTTCGGGCCGCGATGGGCGGCGCCGTGTTGCGGATTTTGGCAGTTCCGGGATTGCGCCGGATCCGCCGGGGGCTCGTGCTCGTCCTGATGCTGGGATTTGCAGTTGCTGAGCTCGATGCGCAGGACCAGGGGCTCGTGATTCGGCATCTCGACTTCAAAGGCAATCGTTCACTCGATGCGGTGACGCTCGGCGCGGCGATTTCGACGACGAATTCGAGCTTCTTCGTTCGCTATTCGTGGATCAGCTGGCTCGGTCTGGGCGAGCGTCGCCGGCTCAATGAGCGGGAATTGCGCGTCGATCTGGCGCGGCTGCGGCTCCTCTATCAGCTCAACGGCTTCATGGATGTGCAGATCGATACCACGATCGTTCGCACGGAAACGGATGCCTACATCACCTTCCACATCACGGAAGGGGAGCCGGTTCGGGTCCGGTCGCTCACCATTGCGGGACTCGATTCTCTCCCGGACCGGCCGCGTATCGTGCGTGATCTGCCGTTGCAGGTGGGAATGCCGTACGACAGGTATGTCCGCCTCGAAGCCACGGCGGACACGATCCAGAGCCGCCTCTGGGATCGTGGCTATCCCTCGGCGTCAGTGCTCCTGGGGAGGCGGGATCTCGACCGGGAGGCGCGGACCGTCGACATCGAGCTGGTGGCCGATCCCGGAGCCCCCGCGGTGATCGGCCCGATCCGGATCGAGGGCACCGAGTCGGTCGATTCCTCCTTCGTGCGGTCGCTGCTTGCTGCGCGGCCGGGTCGGACCTTCCGCTACACCGACATCTATCGCAGCCAGCTCAACCTCTATCAATCGGGTCTCTTCCGTTTCGCGACGGTCGATGTCGACACCACCCGGTTCACCATGGGCGACCCCGCGGTGCCGCTTCTGGTGCAGATCCAGGAGGGTCCGCACTTCCGGGTCCGGTCGGGACTCGGTATCGCCACCAACGACTGCTTACGGGCCAATGCGGGGTGGACCGCGCGCAACGTCGGCGGCCGCGGGCGACAACTCGACTTCAACGGATCGGTGTCGAAGCTGGGCGTGGCGCTCGATCCGCTCGCGTCGACCATCTGCAACGGCCTCGAAGCCGATACCATCGGGTCGAGCAAGGTCAACTACGCGCTCTCGGCGTCGATCCGGCGGCCCGCGTTTCTGTCGCCCTCGAATTCGATTACCGGCACCGTGTTCGGTGAGCGGCGGTCGGAGTATCGGATCTATCTGCGGGACGAAGTGGGGACCAGCGTCACCTTCACCCGGGAAAGTTATCGCGGGGTTCCCTTCTCGCTCACCTACCGGCTGGCCTACGGTTCCACGCAGGCGACGGCCGTCAGCTTCTGCGCCTTCTTCCTGGCCTGCCGGCAGGACGACATTGCGCAGCTCAGGGAGCGCCGGTTTTCCGCGTCGCTGATCGGGACGGTCAGCCGGCAGCGGGTCAACAATGCGCTCGATCCGACCCGAGGTTCCTTTTACAGCCTCGAAGCTACGGTCAGTTCGCCGCTGATCGGTTCGAGCCGGTTTTCCGAATTTACCCGGCTGGTCGGTGAGGCCTCCTGGTACACCCCGCTTGGCCGCGAGGTCGTGCTGGCTGCGCACATCAAGGCCGGAGCGGCGGTATCGCCGCGGCTTCAGCTCGGCGCCGGCGAGGCCAGCTTCATTCCGCCCGATCAGCGCTTCTACGCCGGCGGGGCCAACGATGTCCGCGGCTACGATCGGAACGAACTGGGGCCGGTGGTGTACGTCACGTCCGCCGGCAACCTGACCGAGGATGGCGAGGTGATCGAGGCCGACTCGGTGCAGGTGGCGCCGATCGGCGGGAACACGCTCGTGGTCAGCAACCTGGAACTCCGGCTGCCGTCGCCGCTCCTGGGCGGGCGGCTCCGGTGGGCGCTGTTCGTCGATGCGGGCACGGTCTGGGAACGGGGCGGGTCGCTCGCGTCGAGCGCGGCGTTGCGGGTCACTCCGGGCGTCGGGATCAGATTCGGGACGCCGCTCGGCCCGATGCGAGCCGACATTGCCTATACCAACTCACCCTACGCAGCGGGCGGACTCTACTCGGTTCTGAATGAAGAACTGACGCTGGTGCGGAGCGACTACCGGAAGCCGCGGACCGGCAAGTTCAACCTCCAGGTTTCGATCGGGCAGGCGTTCTGATGCTACGCCGCCTGACGCGATTCGTCTTCGTCTTTGCCGTCTCGGTGCTGGCGGCGGTGTTCGGAACGGTTGCTGCGCTGACGGCGCTGGCGCCGGGCCGAGCGTTGCTGGCGCGGGTGGTGACGGATGAATCGATTCGGCTGGTCGAAGGCTCGATCCGGATCGGCGCGATTCAGGGTAGCTTCCTGGGCGATCTGGTGCTCGATTCCGTCGTGATCCGTGACACGGCCGGCGAGTTGCTGGTGGATGCGTCGCGCATCGAGGTCGGATACCGCTTCGGCGATTTTCTGGCCCGGCGCTTCGTGTTTCGGGATGCCCGGGTCAGCGATGCCCGGCTCGAGATCGTCCGGCATCGGAACGGCCGGCTCAACTACGAAGAGATCTTCCGCCTGGGCCTTCCGTCCACCGACACCGTCAAGCGGGCCAAGCCGCTGGTACTGGTCGAGGATCTGGCGCTCGACCGGGCCCATGTCACCATCCGGCTTCCTTGGAATCCCGATGGCCGGCTGCGCACCCAGGTCCAGAAAGACTCAGCGCTTGCTGCGGAACGGGCCAAGCCGGGCCGCCGGATCGAGCAGGCGGCGCGGCCCGAGGATGCGCTGCTGATCGAACGCACTTTGGATCGGCTGACCGCCCGCTTCCGGCGCCTGGCCATCTCCTCGCCCGACGGCGCGCCGTTCTCGATGGCGATCGATTCGCTGACGACGGTGATCAGCGATCCGGCCATCGCGGTGCGCGACCTCCAGGCCACTCTCACGCAGGGTGGAGACAGTTTGCTCTTCCAGGTCGAGCGGGCCGCGCTGCCCAACACCATTGTGCGGGGCGGCGGCAGGATCGACTGGCCGCGCGATACCATCCTGTACGACTTCCGGCTCGATGCGCCGACGCTCGATCTGGTCGACCTGCGCTGGATCTCGCCCAACTTTCCCGCGCTGCAGGGACGGGGACAGGTCATCGCGAGTTCGCCGGCCGGGAGCCGCTCCGCCTACGATGTGCGCGATCTCGATGTCGCGGGCGACGGCAGCCGGGTGCGTGGCCGGATGGTGGCGCTGGTCGATGTCTACCGCGGGCTCGGTTTCCGCGACCTGTCGCTCGATCTCCAGTCGCTCGATCTGGAGATGGTCCGCCCGTTTCTCGATACCCTTCCGCTTGTCGGGCGGATAACCGGTCCGCTCCAGGTCACCGGCTTCTTCGACGCGATGACCATCAGCGCCGACTGGCTCTTCGAGGACGCCCGGGTGCCGGACGGCGGGAACAACCGCCTGGCAATCGAGGGCGACCTGGCGTTAGGCGGCCCGGAGGGTATGGTCTTTGCCCAGACCCGGATTCCCCATGCGGATCTCGACTTGCGCACCATCCGCCTGGTTACTCCGGCAGTCGCGCTCGACGGCCGGTTGCGCTTGGCGGGCAGTCTCGACGGTCCCTGGCAGAACGTGACCTATCAGGGGCGGGTCGAGCACGAGGACGGGACCAAGCCGCGTAGCGTCCTCGGCGGCCGAGCCCGCCTGGATACCCGGACGGCGACCCTGGGGCTCGATGCGGACCTGACGGTCGACACGCTGGCGTTCGACGGAATTCGCGGCAGCTTCCCGACGCTGACGCTCCAGGGCATGGTGGCGGGCACCCTCAAGATGTCGGGATACCTGGACGCGCTCTGGGTCGAAGGCGGCCTGGCCGGTCAGATCGGCAACTATCGGTTCATCGGTCGGACCAGCCTGGAGCCGCCGCGTCTCGGGGCGGACAGTCTGCGGGTCTCCTTCGAGCGCGCCAATCTGGCCATGCTGATGCCCACCGGACCGGTGACCTCCCTGGCCGGGCAGGCGACGCTGACCGGGGTGATCGATTCGGCGGTAGCGCCCGACGCGGTCGTCGACCTGGCCCTGCGGCGCAGCTCGGTGCGCAGCTTCGTGTTCGACTCGGCCTGGGCGCGCCTGGCCATTCGGGATAGCCTCATCACGGTCGATACGGCCGGGATCATCTGGCCGGGCGGCGGCGCCTACCTGGCCGGCAGCTTCGGCTGGGCCGAGCCGCACCAGGGGAGCCTCAAGGGAACAGTGGCGGCGCTCAACCTGGCGCCCTTCGACAGCCTGGCTGCGGAGCTTGCGGGGTTAGACCGGGCCGCTCTGATCGAGGAAGACCTGATGAGCGGGCGCGCCCGCGGCACCTTCTCACTGGAGGGGTCGCTCGATCGATGGAACGCGGTCGCGGACATTCGGCTCGACTCCGCCGCGTGGCTGCGCAACCAGGTTCGGCTCGGCACGATTCAAATCCAGGCCAGCGGGGTCGCGCCCGACAGCCTGGTGATGGGACTCACCCTGGCGGTCGACACGCTCGCGTCCGGCAAACTCCGCTTTGCCGATCTGGAGGCGGGGTTGCTGGGAACGCCGGCCCGGTTCGACTGGAATGTTCGCGGTGCGAGCGGAACGGCCGCTCGGCTTGCTGCGCTGGGCCAGTGGCGGGCCGGCGCGGACAGTATCCGGGTGCTGCAGGTGGATTCGCTGGCGCTGGGGCTGTTGGGTCGGCAGTGGCGTTTGCAGCGCCCGGCCATGTTCACGGTCGACAGCGTAACGGCGGCCGATACCGTGCTGATTGCGACGGATGACGGCTCGGGTACGATTCGCCTGGAAGGCGTCCTGCCGGGACGGAACGAGGGCCGAGCCCATCTGCAGGCATCGGGGATTTCGTTGCGTGACATCTATGCGCTGGCGCAGCGCGACACGGCGGGGATCGGCGGCTCGCTGGGTGTCGACGTTCGCGTGGCGGGAACCATGGCGTTGCCGACTTTCCGGGGCTCGGCGACGCTGACCGGGCCGGTCGTGGGGCAGGTCAAGGCGCCGCTGGTGCGGGCGGTCTTCAACTACGACGACCGATTGCTCCAGAGCAACCTGAGCTTCTGGCGCACCGGCCGGCCGATTCTGGACATCGATGCGCGGCTGCCGTTGGATCTCTCGGTGGGCGAGGTGGCCCGGCGGCAGATCCCGGGAGAACTCGTCATCCGCGGCCAGGCCGACAGCGTCGATCTCGCCGTGATCGAGGCGCTGACGCCCAATCTCCGAGGTGTGGTCGGTACGCTGGCGCTCGATGCGCAGGTCGGCGGTTCGTGGGAAGCACCGCGGCTGGCCGGGCAGGTCACCGTGGCCGATGCCGCCCTCTACGTTCCGGGGCTCGGCGTCGGCTACGGGCCGATGTTCGGGCGGGTTCGCCTGGCAGGCGACTCGATCGTGGCGGACTCGGTCGTGATCCGCAGCGATATCGGCGAGGCGCGAATCGGCGGGGCTGTCCGGCTCGAACGGCTCACCACGCCGGTGCTGGGTCTGGAGTTGTCTGCCCGGGATTTCCTGCTGATCGATGTACCGGAGTATCTCACCTTCCGCGCGACCGGAGATGTCGCGCTCGACGGTCCGCTGGTGCGGCCGGTGTTGAGCGGCAGCATCCGCGCGACCAACAGCGTGGTCTACTTTGCCGACCTGCTGTCGAAGAACGTGATCAACCTCGAAGATCCGGCCAATATCGATCTGGTCGACACCACCGCGCTTCGGGCCCAGGGGTTGGGGGCGCAGTTCCAGAGCCGGTTCCTCGACTCGCTGACGATTCGTGATCTGAGCGTCCGGGTGGCGCAGGACGTCTGGCTCCGCTCGAGCGAAGCCAACGTGCAGCTCGAGGGCCAGGTCTCGGTCAACAAAGAGCGGCGCCGGGCGGGGCGAAGCGAGTTCCGTGTCAGTGGTGAACTGACCGTGCCGCGCGGAACCTACACGTTCCGACCCGGCCTCGGTGTCGCCCGAACCTTCACGGTCGAGCAGGGTACGGTCCGATACTTCAACACGCCGGACATGAACGCCAGTCTCGATCTGACCGCGCGCTATGTGGTGCGGACGGTGTCAGGAACGACGACCGGAACCGCCGACTATCCGATCATTGCGCGAATTACGGGAACGTTGCTGGCGCCCAACCTTCAGCTGACCAGTGAACCAGGCCGGCAGCAGTTCCCCGAGCGCGAACTGGTTTCGCTGCTGGTGTTCGGCACGGTTTCGAGCGGAGTGCGCAACGCATTCGAGGACCAGGGCCGAGTCGTTGCAGCGCTGGCCAGCAAGGTGCTGACCTCGGAGCTGGAGCGCTCCCTGATCTCCTCCAAGGATTCTCCCTTCGATCTGGTGGAAATCAGTCCGGGCTTTGCCCAGGGCAACACGGCGCTGGCCACGGGAGGTTCCGTGACCCGGCTTTCGCTCGGTCGGCAGCTGACCCGGCGTCTGTTTGCCACGCTGAGCCTGGGGGGATGTGTGGTCGAGGGCCTCCAGGTCGAACTCAACCGGCGCTATCTTGGCGCCAGCCTCGAATATCGACTCCATCCGACACTCAAAATCCAGGTGGCTGCGGAACCCGTGCAGTCATGCCTGAGTCAGGTGGCGGCCAGCTTGATCCGGCCGAGTCGTTATCAGTTCGGTGCGGACATCAAATGGGATCGGGAGTACTAGTACGCGATGGCTCGAGCGTTGTTGATTGCCAATCCGGTGGCGGCCCGGACCAATCCGGACGTGGCCGATACGGTGCGGCGTGTGTTTGAAGCGGCAGGCTGGTCGATCGACCTTCGGCAGACCTCCGTGGCGGAGGACACCCGGCGTTTTGCGGAGGAAGCGGTTGCCGACGGCGCCGATGTCGTCGCGGTCTTCGGCGGCGACGGTACTACGATGCAGGCGGCTGCCGCGCTGGTGGGAACGGATGTGGCGCTCGGCCTCGTGCCCGGGGGCACCGGCAACGTGCTGGCGGGCAACCTGCGGTTGCCACTCGGTCCGGTCCAGGCTGCCGAGCTGATCCTCCGGGGGCGATCCAGACGGATCGATCTGGGCCGGCTGGAGAATGCGATGGGGCTCCGCTACTTCGGAGTGGCGTGCGGCGCCGGGGCCGATGCCCGGGTCATGGGTGGGACAGGGGCGGCGGAGAAACGCCGGTTGGGTATTGGCGGGTACTTCAATTCCCTGTTTCGGGTGATGCCGGAGATTCGTTCGCGCCAGTTTACGGTTACCGTCGACGAGCGGGTGATCGAGCGGGATGCGGCGCTGGTCATGGTGCTCAATTGCGGCGAGGTGATTCCGCCGCTGGTTCGGGTGCATCGGGAGACGGCGCTCGATGATGGGCTGTTCGACGTCCTGATCATCGATGCCGATACTCCGTGGGAGGCGGCGCGCAGCCTGGTGCGTGCGCTGGCCAACGTCGCATTGGATACGGGTGAGACGCCATACTTGACCTATGCTCGCGGTCAGCAGGTTCGGGTTGAGGCTCATCCCGCCGAACCGGCGCAGTTCGATGGCGATCTGTTCGGTGAAACGCCCTTTACGGCGACGGTGGCGCCCAAGGCGATTCGCGTGCTGGTGTAGGAATGTATCCGGCTGCCCGCCGCGAGGAGGGGCGCCGATTCGTTCGATCTTTTCAGGGACTTGACCATGACGGACTCGATCCTGCTGGTACATGACGACCCTTCGACTCTTCGCGCCATCGGGGCCCGCTTCGAGGAGGCGGGGCACGAGGTGGTGCGGGAACTCTCGGTCGATGCCGCGCTCGGTGCGCTGCCGCGCATCCGGCCCGACGCCGTGCTGTTGGCGCTCTCGCTCGGCAGTGCGGAAGCGATTCAGGCGCTCGGCGCGGGGCAGGTGCCCGTCGTGCTCTTCGGCGACCAGCCCGGGTCGGAAGCGGTGGCGCGCGGGATGCGTGCCGGAGCGGCCATGGTGCTCGACATCGCCGGCAACGCGGATGTCGTCCTGACGGCGGCCTCCCGCGCGGTTCTGCTCACCAAGGCCCGCCGCGTCGCCTCGGCGCTGTTGGCCCGGACGGCCTCGCCGCATGGGCTCGATTCGCTGGGGACGTCGAGCGTCATGAAACAGTTCGTGCAGCAGGTGTCGCTGCTGGCGCAGAGCGATCGTACCACGCTATTGCTCAACGGAGAAACCGGCGTCGGCAAGGCCTGGACCGCGCGGATCATTCACGATCTCGGTCCCCGAGCGGGACAGCCGTTCCTGGAAATCAACTGCACCGGGATGAACGCGACCTATCTCGAGTCGCTGCTATTCGGGCACGAGCGTGGCGTCTACGTCGAAGCGACCGAGCGCCGTCGTGGTCTCCTCGAATTGGCGGACGGCGGCACGGTGCTGTTGCGGGAAATCGGTGATCTGCCGGAGGAAATCCAGCCCAAACTGCTGCGGGTGCTGGAGACGCGCAGCTTCCGCCGGCTCGGCGGCACCGACGATATCAGCGTCGATACCCGCCTCATGGTGACCACTCGCCGCAACCTGTCGGAGGCCGTCGAAGCGGAGACGTTCCGGGAAGATCTCTTCTACCGTCTCAGCGTGATGCCGCTGGCCTTTCCGCCTATCCGCGAGCGGAGCCAGGAAGACCGGCTCGGCCTGGTCGCGCTGCTGCACGCCGATCTCAAGAACCAGCTGCCGGATGGTCCCGAGTCGCTCGCGGTGGACGTCCACGAACGGTTCCTGGCCTATCCGTGGCCGGGGAACCTCCGCGAAATGAAGAATGTGCTCGAACGCGCCATGATGGTGGCCAAGGGGCAGCCGGCGATCAACGTCGAGCATCTGCCCGGCGAGTTCCGGGCCCGGTCGGGGATGGGCGATCGTCGTCATACGCCGATGACCCTGGAGGCGCTCGAGCATCAGCACATCGACCGGACGCTACGCTATCACGGCGGCAACCGGACCCGCGCCGCCAAGGAGCTCGGCATTTCCCGAGCGACGCTGATCAACAAGGTCAAGTTGTACAACATCACGGAGTGACCCGCGTGGAACCTCAGAAGAAGCCGGCCACGGACGCCATGATCTGCCGAGCTTGCGGTCGGGAGGAACGCGCCTCGGAGGGGTATCCCTGCGAACGCTGTGGAACGTTCGTTTGCCTGATCTGCACCTTCCAGGGAGTGGTCGTCTGCCGCAACTGTGCCGCCGCCGACCCGGAACCGACCTCGTGACGAAACGTCTGGTTCTTTTCGATATCGACGGCACCCTGTTGCTGTCGGGCGGCGCGGGACGGCGCGCGATTCTGGCCGCGCTCGCCGAGGAAGCGGCGATTGGTGCGGAGGCGGTGGAGCACGTCCGTTTCGACGGCAAAACCGACCCGCAGATCGTGGTCGAGCTGCTCGAAGCCGGCGGCGACCGGCTCTCCCGCGACCAGGACCGGATCGGCCGGGTGATCGACCGCTACCTGGCCCATCTGGAGCGCGATCTGGCCGAAACGGCGCACCAGGCGACCGTGATGCCCGGGGTGCGGCCGCTGCTCGAGACCCTCCGCGGCGACAGTCGTGTCGTGCTGGGGCTGCTGACTGGCAACGTCGTGCGCGGGGCCGCGATCAAGCTCCGGGCCGTGGACATTCCTCCCGAGGGCTTTGCGGTCGGCGCCTACGGGTCCGATCATGCAGTTCGGGCCGAGTTGCCCGCCATCGCTGCGCAGCGAGCGTTGTCGCATTTTGGCCGGGTGCCCTCGGGCGCCGATGTCGTCATCATCGGCGATACGCCGGCCGACGTGACCTGCGGCAACGGCATCGGCGCCATTTCCGTGGCCGTGGCGACCGGGAGCTATCGTCCGGAGCATCTGGCCGAGGCCGGGGCTCACCATGTGTTCGACGATCTGAGCGACACGAGCCGCGTGGCCGCCGCCATTCTCGGAACGTCGGCGTGATCGAACGCGAGCTCAAGGCCGTGGTCGCCGACCCCGACCGGATGCGCGGCGCGCTCGACGCGTCGGGTGCGGTGCGCGGCTTTACTGGCTGGATGGCCGACCGGCGCTATGATCGCGATGGTGAACTCGCGGGCCGGGACGAAGTGCTGCGGATCCGAACCATGCGGCATGCGTCAGATGGCTCGGTCAGCAGCCGGCTTGGTTGGAAGGGTCCCGTGCGAATCGAAGATGGCTACAAGCTGCGCGCCGAGCATGAACTCGGCACGCCCGATGCGGTCGAGGCGGAAGCGATTGTGGCGGCGCTCGGGTATCGGGAAGTCCATGCGATCGACCGTTTCGTCGAGTACTACGAAGCCGCGGGCGCGGTGGTGCGGCTGGAATGGTATCCGAGAATGGACGTTCTGGTGGAGGTCGAGGGCAGCGCCGATGCCATCGAGCAGGCGGTCGCTTTGCTCCAGTTGCCCCGCAGCGCCTACTCGGCCGATGCGCTCGCCGTCTTCGTGCAGCGCTATCAGGCCCGAACGGGGCGCCCGGCTGCCGTCGCGCTGGCGGAGCTCGATGCGGGTGAGCGTCCGTCGTGGGAACGGTCGTGATGGCAACCGACGAGCTGCCCGAGATCGGGCCGTACCTGGGGCGGTTGGCGGACGTCACGCGACAGTTCGACGATCCGAGCGTGGGGCTCGATGCCATTCGTCTCGATCTCGTCTCGGATCTGTTCGATCGGGTTGCGGCGGCGCGGGATTTCCGGCTGGCAGGCGATGAAGCGGGGGCGCGGGTCGCGCTCGATTGCAATACCTGGCTCGCATTGTGGCGTACCGCGGCGGGTCGCGCGGCCGATGCCGTCGTCGCCGCTGCGCGAGCGCAGTTGGAACGGGCGGCGTATCAGTCTCGCTATCCGGGTCGGCAGCTGGCGGCGCTCCTCCCGAGCGCGGAGGATCGGGCCGTGCTTGCTGCGCGTCTGGACGCGGCGGGTATCGTCGTCGAGGAGCGGGTGGCGCGCGGTTTCGGGAGCGGCGATGCCTGGTGGGATCAGGTGCGTCAGACGGCCGTGGCGCTCGAGGATGCCTGGGATGAACTCGAGGTCCTGGTCCGTCGCGAATTGGCCGTCTGGCAGAGTAAAGCTGCGGAGGTGGCGCGGTGGCGGCCCGCGCTCTGGCCGTGGATCGTGGTATTGCTGGCCGCCCTCGCGTTGGTGACCTGGCTGGGTCTGGTGCTGGGTGGCTATCTGCCTCGGCCGACCTGGCTCGATCCGGTGCATCGATGGTTCTGGAGCCTGCTATGGCGCTGATCGGTCTGGGCGTCGACGTGGTCGACATTGCGCGTGCAGAAGCCATGCTGGCTGCGCATCGGCGCAGGGTGCTGGATCGGCTGCTGACCAGCGCCGAACTCGAGTACGTGTTGTCCATGCCGCACCCGCCTCGCCATCTGGCGGTGCGACTCGCGGCCAAGGAAGCGGTCTACAAGGCGCTGCAGGCGCTCCCCAATGCGCGCGGCATCGGCTGGCGGGAAATCGAAGTGATCCGGGCTCCGTCAGGTCGGCCGACCATCGAATTGCACGGCCTCGCCAAGCAGGTGGTCGATGCCGAGGTCGGAGCGCGCGTCCATGTTTCGCTGACGCACTCCGACCTGTCGGCCGTGGCCACCGCCATTCTCGAATCCTGAAGCGGCGGAGCCTCTAGCGGGGGCGGGCGGTCAGGTACGCGCCGGGAGCGGGATTCGGCGCGTTGGCATATCGCGCCAGCAGCGTCACCCCGACGGCGGCGACCAGCACGCTGGTCAGCTGCGCAACGGTAAAGACGCCCAGAAAGCGGTCGTCCTTGGCGCGCAGGATCTCCACCAGAAAACGCTCCACCCCGGCAAAAGCAAGGTAGGCCCCGAAGAGCCATCCCATCGGCCGCTCGTTGAGGCGCCAGCGCCAGAGGATCATGAAGACCGCGAGCATGGCCACGACCTCGTACAGCTGGGTCGGATGCACGGCAAGCACAGTCGACGGCGCGATGTCGGCGGGCACCTGGATCCCGAACATGCTGGACAGGTTCTGTGCGGTGGACGGCGGCAGACCCTGGGGGAACTTGACGCCGATCGGCAGATCGGTCGGACGACCGTAGTCGTCGCCCACCACGAAGCAGCCGACGCGACCCACGGCATAGGCCGCGGCGAGCGCGGGCGCCACCAGATTCATGGTGA
This sequence comes from Gemmatimonadales bacterium, assembly GCA_037189525.1. Taxonomy (GTDB): domain Bacteria; phylum Gemmatimonadota; class Gemmatimonadetes; order Gemmatimonadales; family GWC2-71-9; genus SHZU01. Next base: position 331,465 of record JBBCJC010000001.1, on the reverse strand, counting down.
CCCGCATCGGCACCTGGCGCCGCCAGCCGTTCAGGATCACGGCCAGGACGCCACCCAGAAAGCCGCCGTACCAGACCAGGCCGCCCCGGGAAAAGAGGGAGCCCGGATCGCCGGTCAGCACCACGTACCAGAGCTTGGCGCCGACGATCCCGCCGATGACGGCCGCGACGACGATGTCGGCGCCGTACTCCTCGTTCCAGCCGCGCCGCTTGAGTTCGAGTGATACCAACCAGCCGCCGACGAGGAAGGACAGCATCATCAGGATGCCGAAACCGGTGATCTCGAAGGTGCCGATCCTGAAAACCAGCGGATAGACGGTCGTCATGAGGTGGCAGGTTGAGGGTGGTGCATGGTGGCGGCCTGCCGTAAGCCGGGCAGGGGCTGCCAGTCGAACGGCTCCAGATCGAGCCCGCTTCGTTCGCCGCGACCGAGCCGCCAGGCGCCGGCGGCCGCGATCATGGCCGCGTTGTCGGTGTTGAGGCGGGGCGGCGCGACGATGACCCGCGCTTTGCCCGCCAAGCGCTCGGTCATCCGCTCGGCCAGAGTACGGTTACAGGCGACCCCTCCGACGATCATGGCCTGGGGACGTCCGAGACTCAGGGTGGCGTGGGCCGTCTTCTCCACCAGCACCTCGATTGCGGCATCCTGAAAGCCGCGGGCCAGGTCGGCGCGATCACGGGCCAGATCATCGCTGGCGCGGACGGCGCGCAGGACCGCCGTCTTGAGCCCGCTGAATGAGAATGCATACGGCTTCCCGCTCGGATCGGCAATGTCTTTGAGCATCGGACGCGGAAAGACATAGCGATCGGCCCGACCTTCGCGCGCCAGCTTTTCGACGGCGGCGCCGGCCGGGTAAGGCAGGCCCAGCATGGTCCCGACCTTGTCGAACGCCTCGCCCGCAGCGTCGTCCAGCGTCTGGCCGAGGAGCCGGTAGTCGCCCCAGGCGGGGACATCGAGCAGCATGGTGTGACCGCCGCTGACCAGGAGGGCCACGAACGGCGGCGCCAGCTCCGGATCCGACAGTCCCGGCGCGAACAGATGGCCTTCGTGATGATGAACGCCGATCAGTGGTCGTCCGAGACTCATCGAGAGCCCTTTGGCGTACATCACCCCGACCAGTAGGGCGCCGATCAGCCCAGGGCCCGCGGTCACCGCCACGGCCGACACATCCGACCAGCCGAGCTGGGCCTCGTCGAGGGTGCGTTGGACCACGAGATCGAGGGTGCGGACATGCTCCCGGCTGGCCAGCTCCGGCACCACGCCGCCGAAGATCCGATGGACGTCCTGCGAGAGGATCACCAGGTTCCGAAGCGACGGCCGCCCGTCACGAATGTCGATCAGGGCGGCCGAGGTTTCGTCGCAGCTGGTTTCGATGCCGAGGACGTGCTCAGCCACCGGACGATCCCGCCGGGGTCGCCGGCGCAGGGGCACTCAGCTCGACGCCCAGCAATTCGGCCACGAGCCGGCGGTTGGCGTCGGAACTCCAGGGGTGCTCACCGAGGACCTTCTTGACGACGACGCCTTCTTTGTCGATCAGGAAGCTCTCGGGAAACATGATGGTCTGGAAGGCTTTCTGGACCGACCCGTCGCCGTCGTGGAGAATGTCGAAGGTGAGGTCGTATTCGTCGGCAAAGGAGATGACGCCCTGCAGGTCGCCCTCGTCGACGCTGACGGCGGCAATCCGGAAGCCATGGGGGCCGAGCTCACGATAGAGCCGCTCCATGTCGGGCATTTCCTTGCGGCAGGGCACGCACCAGGTGGCCCACAGGTTGACCAGGACGACCTGATTCCGGTACTGCTCGCGGAGGGAGAATGCCTCCCGGGTCCGGAGGTTCTGGGCCGTGAAATCGGGCGCGGCGCGGCCGACCTCGACGGTCAGGTTCCGATTGCCGTACCTGGTCAGCCCCCAGGCGCCGGCCACGAGGCCGAGGACCACTGCCCCGACGAAGATCCACTGCTTCATCCCCGAAAATTAAGGAATTTGGGCCCCGGGGTGTAGGGGGCGTGTTCGGGGCCCGGTGTCGGCAGCCCCATAGGTATCGTCGGCAGCGGGTCGGCGGGCGGAGTGTCGGAGGGGCTCGCGGACCGGCTGATCGGGAGCGAACTTGGCGGATCGGCGGGCGCTCGACCCTTCCTCTATAAGGCGGGTATGATGAAAGCGGTGCTCAAGATCGCCGGCCTGGTCCTGGCGTTCGTGCTGCTGGTGGTGGCGCTCGGGTACTGGTGGGCTTCGCGGACCTCGGCGCGGCTGCTCGCCGCCACGTATGAGGCGCACACGGTCGATTTCCCGGTGCCGTTTCCGCTCGCTGCGGACGAAGTCGCGGCGCTCGGCCTCGACTCGGCGGGTGCGGATCGGGTGGCGCTGGAGCGGGCGGTCGAGCGGGCCCGGCACCTGCTGTCGGCGCGGTACGGTTGCACCGAGTGCCACGGAGCCGATCTGGGCGGGGGCGTCATGGTCGATGCCTTCCCGCTCGGACGGTTGCTCGGCCCGAACCTGACACGGGGGCGGGGGAGCAAGGTGCTGGCGTACACGCCTGCCGACTGGGACCGCGCCGTCCGCCATGGGATCCTCCCCGACGGGCGGCCGTCGGCCATGCCCTCGGAGGACTTCCAGCGCATGTCCGACCAGGAACTGTCCGACATCATCGCCTACATCAATGCGCAGCCGCCGGTGGATAGCGCCGTGCCGGCCTCGACGCTCGGCCCGTTGGGCAAGGTGCTGGTGGCGACGGGAAAGTTGCCGCTCACGGTGACCCGGATCGCGTTGCACCAGACGACGCATGTCGTGGTGCCGCCGCCCACCGAGGCGTCCGTAACCTTTGGGGCGCACCTTGCGGCAACCTGCACGGGTTGTCACGGCGGTAACCTGGCGGGCGGTCCGATCGCCGGCGGCGATCCGAGTTGGCCCCCGGCCGGCAATCTGACGCCGCACGGGCTGGGCAGCTGGCGGTACCAGGATTTCGTGCAGGCGATGCGTCAGGGTGTTCGGCCCGACGGCTCCAAGCTCCGGGTTCCGATGACGTTCATGATCCCCGCGGCTCGGCGCATGCTGGACGTGGAGATGGAAGCGATGTGGCTCTATCTGCAATCGCTGCCGGCGACCGTGCCAGGGCGCTGAAGTGCCTGTTGCGGAGGTCTGATCTCCCGCCCGGCGTGTCGGATTTATGCGAGTTGCTTCTCGAACCAATAGTCGGCGTACGGCTCGTCGTTGAAAGGCGGGATATCGGCGTATCCCGCCTGCCGGTAGAGTCGAATCGCCTCGACGAGCGCGCGGTTCGTCTCGAGACGAAGCGTGTGCATGCCGAGCTGGCGTGCTTCCGTCTCCATCGCCGCCAGCAATCGCTTGCTCAGACCCATGCCCCGGACCGACTCGGCAACCCACATTCGCTTGAGATAACCGATCCCGGGGCCAATCGTTTTGAGGGAGCTGCAGGCCACGGGTTCGCCGTCGATGGTCGCCACCAGGACCGCTCCCTGGGGCGGGCGTAACTCGGCTTCGTCGATCGGCAGGACCTGTCCCGGATCGAAGCCGTGCTCGAAGCGCCGGTCGAGTTCGGCAAAGTACTGCGTCAGGCACCAACTGGCCTCGCGACTGCTCGGATCGACCCGCTCGATGCGCATCGCGGCGGATCGGAGGAGCCGGCACACATCGGCCATGGCCGTTACCAGTCGTTCCCGCTGCCGCTCTGTGAGGGGTGACAGGATGGCCACGGCGGCTTCGTTCGAGCGCCGGTCGATTTCCTCGACTTCGGCGAGGCCAGCCTGCGTCAGCTCCGCACGGCGAACGCGGTCGTCGTCCGACCCCGGCTGGAGCGTCACGAGGCCGGCTCCTACCAGCGTCTGGATCAGCCGGCTCAGATAGCCTGAGTCGAGGCCCAGTCGTGCTCGGAGATCGCGGAGGTCGGCTCCGTCCGGGCCAATCTCGAACAGGAGGCGCGAGGCAGCCAGGGGCCGGTCCCGACCGAGGAAGTGGTCATTCAGCGCACCAGACCTCTGGGTCACCAATCGATTGAAGGCGCGAACCTGGGCGACTTGGAGTACGTCCATTCTCTGACCTTAGTCAGATATCTTGACCCGTCAAGAGGCGATCCGATGGCTGTCCTTGTTTTTGGGCTGGATCGCTGATGCGTCCCTCTTGTCGTTCAATGATGCGCGGTCGGCCGGTGCCGAGCCGACCGCGGAGAGTACTACGTCGAGGTTCAGAAGGCGGGCGCGACGGAAGGTGCTGTGCCCAGGCCACCTGAGAAGGCGTAGGGGACGAGCTTACCGTCGATCGTGATCGGCGTTGCCGTCGATAGGCAAGCGCCGGCCTGGGTTGCCGACGATGCTACGGTGCGGCGGGGTCCTTCGTCAGGCGCGCGATGAGGGACGCCGTAATCGGTCCGCACGGTCCTTGCTCGACGCTCGTGCGCGCCGTCCAGGTCTGGTACCCCGGCTTCCGAACCTCCACCGTATACGATCCCGCGCTGTGCCCGCCCGTGAAGCCGACGGGCACAAGCTCACCGTCGACATCGATCCAGATATTGGTACGCAACGAGTCGCGAATGGAGCCCGTCTCGAACCAGGCGACCGACCCTGCGGCAAGCGGAGCGGCCGAGAGGGAGTCCCGTACCTGGACCGACAGCGAGTAACCGATGTTTGCGGGACACACGTTTATCTCGGTCGGCACCTGGGTGCAGCCGGCCAGTGCCATCGCCACCACGAATCCACTCGCTCGAAAACTGCGTGTCGGCATGTCGTTTCTCCTCACAGGTCCATCCCCCAAGTACGGTATGCGAGCCAGTCTAGCCAATCGGCTTACCAAACCTCATCCGGGCGCCAGTCGACCGCGAGGGAGGCGCTGAGATCGAGGTCGGGTGGCGTGCGTGGCAGGCACAGCACCATCAGCGCCTCGTCCGGCGTGGCCTCGATGCCGTTTGCTGTCTACACCAGAAGGGCACCCCGCGAGCGCTCCCAGTCCAGTCGCTATAGAAGAACGGTCCGACGGGGACAGGGGCGCCGATCTCGTATTTCCTGATCTTGGCTGCGAGGCGGCGCCTCAGCGCCGTGGCATGCCCTGTGGTTGAGGGAGACACGCGTAGCCACGAGTTCCCCGTACGCCGTATCGAGCAGCGGCCGAGGTACAAGGTCCGCTCGACCCCACATGAGGTGAGCATCGAGGGTGGTGACGTCCCAGCCGAGCGGGTGGACTCCGGGGCCGATATCGCGGAAAGATCCTCGCCGTAGACATCGCGGCAGACGGCGCAGATCTCGTCGAAGGTCGCCGCGACAGCCAACGTCGAACTGCAGCGTCTCTTGCTTGATTGAGCTGCAACCCGGTGTATCGCGGCGCCGCACCGGTTGCGGCATTCCGCAGCGCGCTGCGTACCTGCAACTGTGCAGGCACGCAGCGTGACGCGTTACGCGAGGGGTGCGGTTTCGATCTCGACCTCGATACCCCCCAGCATGCGCGCGACCCAATTGTACAGGACGCACCCGATGGCCGTGATGATGAACATCAGTACGGCGTAGAGGATCGGGAACAGGAGGAGGAACCCGATGCCGATCTGCTCTTCCGGCGGTGTGACCGTGTTGGCCAGCCACAGGAAGGGAATGGCGATGATGGCACCCAACCCGTAGAGTACGGCCAGCACCTTGGACGTCTGTCCGACAGAGAAACGGCTGATGCGTTGAGCCACGGTTGCTCCTGGAAGGGGGTGAGGAACGGTCCGACGCGTCCTCGAACTTCCGTTCCGTATTCCGTTCTGTCAAAGATCCGAGGTGCCTCGGGGCAAAGTCTTCGCAGAATATCACACCGACCGGACGGACCAACGGCCCGGCGACGATCGCTTGGCCGGACATGTGACCTCGTCAAGCTCGTGGGCGGTTCTCGGCGGTGTTCAGGACGCACCCCTGTTTGACGCGCATCCGAATGGTGCGCAAGGCGTCCAGTCGGTCGATCGGGTTCTCGTCCAGGACCAGAAAGCTGGCTTCGTAGCCGGGTTCGAGGCGTCCGATCTTCCTGCCCGGGAAGATGACTTGGGGTGTCTCGACCGCCCAGATCCTCAGCAGGTCGGCATCCGGCCAGTCGACCACCTGTCGGAGCGCGGTGATTTCGCCCCACGCGGTCTGGCCGAACCAATCCGAGCCGATCACGATCCGCGCGCCGTTGACGCGCAGGCGCTCGAGGTTCCGGCGCATCAGGTCGTGGCGCGCCGCGACGACCGCCGCCGAGTCGGGGCCCTGGCCGCCGAACGTCCAGCGGGCGGTGGGGGTGACGGCAATGCGCCGCTTGCCCGCCATCCGGGCATCGTCCTCCGTGATTACGAATGGGCTCGGATCCGAAACCAGGTTGGAGCGGCCATCCGGGCCGGCGCCTAACGCGTATCCGGGAAGATGCGCGAGGATGTCGACCCCGCCGGCAACGGCAATCCGGAAATCGGCGGCAGTCTCGACATGTGCAGCGACGCGCTTCCCCTGCTGGTGTGTTCGTCGGACGATCTCCGGAACCAACGATGGCCGGAGTCCGTGCCCGGTCGGAAGGCCGGTCGACGGGGTCGGTGGCGGTGATTCGCGCGCATCGAGCAGGAAGATCTTGATCAGATCGGGCTCTGCGCTCAGAATCGCCGGCCATTTCCCGTCCAGGTCCTCTTGGCTGTTGAGGAACCAGTAGGCATCGTTCTCACGGATCCGGCTGGCGCGAATGGCGTCCGCATGAGCCAGCCAGTCGCCGAACAGGTTCATGGCGCGCGGTTCGTACGCCAGGAACGGATGACTGAGCGTCGACGTCAGGCCGCCATTGGCATAGAGAACATCGAGGTCGCACGCCTGATTAAAGCGGCGGCGGATTGGCGCGGTCCGGCTCGCCGTGTTCGTCAGGACCGCGACATAGAACGTGCCCTCGGCGACGTACGTATCACGGATCCGATCGAGGTTGAACGGTCCGTCCAAGTTGTGCGTGTGGGCGTCACCGAAGGGCGGAATGACGTATCCCCCGCGCAGATCGATGATTGAATCCACGCGAGACGGGCGGGCCGAACGGAAAACGCCGTTCTCCACGTACATCGTTCTGGTGACGAACCCGCGCCCATCGTACCAGCGACCGTGCGCCAGTTCGACGACCGGCGCCTTACTCGGGGAGAGCTCGGCCGCGGCCGGCGTTCCGGGTCGGGCGCCACACCCGAGGATGAACCCGCCGAGCCCGATGATGAGCACGAGACGACGCATGGGGTCTCCTGGTTCGAGAGGGAACCAGGATTAGACACGCATCATCGGAGAGGGGTTGCGTCGTCGATTGCTACCAGATTTCACCCGGCCGCCAACTCACGGCGAGCGATGCAGTGAGGTCGAGCGCGGAGGGCGTGGCCGGCAAACGGAGGATCATCGCGGCCTCATCGGGAGAGGCTTCGATTCCCGACGGGCTTTGTATCAGGAGCGGTCCTTGCCAGCTCTCCCATCCCAGTCGTTCATAGAAGACCGGGTCACTGGGCGAGAGAGCGCCGATATCATAGGACTCGATTTCGGTGGCCAGACGCTGCATCAGGGCCGTTGCATGGCCGCGATGTTGATGCGCCGGATGCGTACCTACCAGTTCGACGTAGGCCGTGTTGAGCGACGGCAGATTGCCGGGCTCGAGCCGGCGGTCGACCCACATCACGTGGGAGACCAGATCGGGGCCATCCCGGCCCAGGAGGTGGACGCCCGGGCCGATATCGTTCAGGTACCCGGTCAGGTCCTCATCGTAGGCCTCGTTGCACAGCGAGAGGATGGCGTTGCGGGCGCTCTGCGACAGAGCAGTGGTGGCAATACGCTCGATTGTCAGCGACATCGATTCCGGTTCCTCGACGAGTCGTTTGCAGTATAACGAGGTTTCCTGCCCGGTCGTTTGACCGGCACTGCGGCGCGCGCTAAGCTTCCCTATTGCGTGTCAGGGCGCATCCGGTCCGCGGAAAGGACTCAGTCCACCTGGGAGTGACGCCGGACATCGACGACCTTCTTTCGGCCCGAACGACGCGGACACCGGGCGTTACTGAAAGGGGGTTGCCATGCCGAAGGACCTTCCCGCACGTCCGCACCTCGATCACCTGAAGCACGAAGCCAAAGCGTTGCATCGCACCTTTCTTGCGCGCGCACCGGAAGCGGTGGCGCGGGTCGAGGCCGTGCTGGGACCACGTACCGACCTTCGGTTGACCGAGGCCCAGCGGGTGGTGGCCAGGGAGTACGGGTTTGCGAGTTGGGCGCGGCTGCGCACGCGAGTGGAGGCGTCTCGCGGGGTCGATGACGCGGTCACCGCGTTCCTGAATGCCGTGCTGGAGCCCAACCGGACTCGGGCCGAGCAGATTCTGGCGACGGAACCGGGAATCGTCGCGATCAGTCCAGGCGTGGCCGCGGCGCTCGGCCGGGTGCGCGAGCTGCGCGATCTGCTCGATGCAGATCCCGATGCGGTGCGACGGCAGGAAGGGACGCCGCCCTCGTCGCCGCTGGGCTGGTTGTGCTTCTCGCCCTTTCACGGCCGCAGCCCGGCGCTCAATGCGGAGCTTGCATCGTGTGCCAGGCTTCTGCTCGATCGCGGCGCCGACCCCAATGTCACGGCGACACAGTACACCCTCCCGGCGCTCTATGCGGTGACCGGCCTGTGGAACGTGCCCGGGATCGCGCGGATGTTGCTCGAGGCGGGGGCCAGGCCGACCGACGGAGAGTCGGTCTTTCATGCCGCGGAGCGCTTTCACGAGGAGGCGCTCGCGTTGCTGCTCGAATTCGACGTCGATCTGAACCAGACCGGCGATTGGGGCAATACGCCGCTGTACTTCCTGCTCAGGTACTGGGATATCGAACGCCATCCGGCGGTGGGTCGCGGGCTGCGCTGGTTGCTGGACCACGGCGCCGATCCGGACGTACGCTCAGGTGGCGAACGCGAAACGGCCCTGCACGTGGCCGTGCGGCGCGGACAAAGTCCCGAGACTATCCGGCTGCTGCTCGATCATGAGGCGGATCCGCGCGCCGCGCGAGCCGATGGCCGGTCTGCCTGGCTCTTGGCCCGTCGGAGCGGGCAGGAGGCGCTTGCCGCTATCCTCGAGCAGGCAGGCGCCACCCCGGTTCCGCTTTCGGCGGTAGATCAGCTGCTCGAGGCGTGCGCATCAGGCGATACCGATCGCGCCGAACGGTTGGCGTCGCCCGAGTTGCTCCGGCAGTTGGAGCCGGAAGATCTGCATCTGTGCAGGGATGCCGCCCGTCGTGGAGACGTAGCGGTGGTCCGAGCCTGCCTCCGCGCCGGGTTCCCGGTCAACGGCCTGGACGAGTTTGGCGCGACGCCGGTGCATCACGCGGCGATTGCCGGCCGGGATGAGGTCGTGGCCATGCTGATGTGGGCAGGCGCCGATCTTGGCATCCGCGACAACGAGCATCAAGCGACCCCGCTCCAATGGGCCCGGTTCGGCGCCGAGCATATCCGGGAGCCGGATGGTAACTACGCCGCGACGATTGATGTGCTTGCTGCGGACTCAGTCGATCAGGCTCGGTCCGAACCGGGCTGATACTCGATACTGCCGGCCGTCCGAGTCGCTGAGTCGCCCGTTATGTCTGAGGGTGGTAGAGACGAATCCGATCCTGGTTGGAGTACGGAGCAAGGGGATGATTGCCTAAGCTTGCTCCGTATTCCACCATGTCAAACGCGAGCTGTGCCTGCGCTCGAACGCTGGATCAGTTGCCTACCCGCCGGAAGAGGAAGTGGCGGATCCGGACCTGGTTGCTCACGAACCCGGTGATTTTGCCGCGGCGATCCCGCTGGAAGGTGATCTCGCCGCCGGGACCCTGCGACCGGAATTGGTCTTTGCCGGCCGGCACAAACGGCGAATCGCCCCGGCGGAAATGGCTCGAGACCAGCTTGCCGTCGACCAGCCGGATGTGCCATGAGGTCTCTAACTCGTCGCTGCGGTACTCGCCCACGAACTCCCGAAGTTCGGCGGCCGTCGGGCTCCACGGCGCCGTCTGTTCGCGCGACGGAGAGGGAGAAGACTGTGCAACGGCCTGGCCGAGTTTGTCGCCCAGATAGATGTCGGCGATCTGATTGGCGAGCGTTCCCGGCGCCATGTCGGAGGTATTGCCGAGGATGATGACCGCAAACCGCTGCGCGGGGAACCGGGTCAGCACGCTCCGGTAGCCGGCCCACGATCCGCCGTGCGACCAGGTCTCCAGTCCGCGATACTGGCCCTTGCTCTGCCCGAAGGCGTAGGGAATGGTGTCGCCCGCGTTGAGGACGCCTCGGCGGTGCATCGCGTCGATGACCCGCCGTCCGCCCACCGAGGCCGTCTCGAAGTTGCCCACCCACTTGGCCAGATCTTCGACCGTGGTAAAGAGCGAGCTCGACGCCAGCGCGGTCAGATTCGAGGTCACATGGAGATAGCCACGATCGCGATCGGGGGAGTACGACTCGGCCATGTCACGGACCACCTCGCGATGGTCGTCGTGGAAATGGGTCCGCGACATGCCTAACGGTTTGAACATGCGCTGCTCGGTAAACTCCCTGAAGCTCTGTCCCGACACCCGCTGGACCACCTCGGCCAGCACGTTGTAGCCGGTGTTGGAGTAGGCATGCTCGTCGTTGGGCTTGAAGTTGAGCGTCTTCTGGTTGTAGGCCATTCGCAGAATCTGCTCGAAGGACATCACATCTTCGTAGCTCCAGCCGCCCATCCGGAGCGTGCCGGGCCAGTCCCGCAGGCCGGAGGTGTGATGGACCAGATGCCGAATGGTGATGACGTGTCCGAAGTCGGGAAGTTCGGGCACGTACTTGCGGACGTCGTCGTCGAGCGACAGGCGGCCGTCGGCCTCGAGCAGCGTGATGGCAAAGGCGCCAAACTGCTTCGACACCGACGCGATGTCGAAGACCGTGTGCGGCTGGTTCGGGACGCCGTGTTCCAGGCTGGCCATGCCATATCCCTTGGCATGCACCACGGCGCCGTCGTAGATCACCGCCACCGAAGCGCCGGGCGAATCGGGGGTATGCCAGCGGGTGAAGAGCGCGTCGACGGCCTTGGCCCGTCGCACGGCCGCCGAGTCAACGGTCGATGCGGGGGAGGTGGATGCCGTGACGGCGCGCTGTTCCGCCGCGACACCGGCTGGCAGACCCGCCGCGACGGTGAGGGACGCGACGATTCGAGTAAGGGTGGAAGACCACATGGGAGCCTCGAAGAAAAGGATGCGGATGTGATGCGCCCGAGGATAGAGCCGTTTTGGAGAAACGCAAGCAAGCGCGTGGGGCCAGTCAGTCGCGAGCGACCCCGATACGGCAGAGGTGGACCTCCGCGGGGGAGTTCCACCGGATCGGCACCGTCGACGACCCGACCCCGCGGCTGACGAGCAGCCTGCCGCCCGAGGGGAGCTCGAACCGACCGGCCGCGTATCGCCGCGACAGGAGACCGCCGGGCAGATACAGGGGATATCCGTTCGGGAGGGCAATTTGTCCGCCGTGGGTATGGCCGGCAAACGCAACGGCAAAGCGATGCTCCCCGACATCGAGTAAGCCGGAGGGCGCGTGCATCAGCAGGAGCCGTACGTCAGCGGCGTCCGCGAAAGCGCGATCGGCGTCCGGATAACCGGTGAGGTGGTCATCGATACCGCAGATGCTGATCTGATCGAAGGGCGCGGGCAGCCGGCGGCTCGTGTTGAGCAGGACATCGATGCCGGCCCGTTCCAGCGCGCGGATGATGGGGCGAGAGCCAGCCCAGTGGTCATGGTTGCCCAACACTGCAAAACGGCCGGCAGGTGCCTCGATGGTTTCGAGGCGTCGGGCGATGCGGTCGATGTAACGCGCGTGGATCGAGACGAAGTCGCCGCCCAGCAGGAGGATGTCCGGGGCGGTCGAGGCCAGCGCTTCGGTGGCGGCGTCGAGAAGGCGTTCGGAGGTGGTCGGGCCTGCATGGAAATCGCTGCCGAAGGCGACCCGGAGCGTGTGCCCGGTTGGTGCGGCGTCCGTCAGGTCGGCATGTTCCCGGAGTGCCACGGCGGTCGATGCGCCCAGCCGTTCGACCAGGCCAGCAGGCCAATCGGCAGGGGTCAGCAGCAGCTGGACCCGCTCCCAGAGCCGGCGGCCGCGTCCGAAACCGCGGACGGGCCGATCAGCCATGGGGTCATGACTCACGGCATGGCCGTCCAAGGAACGGAAAGCTCCTGGGCGCCCCAGGCCATCCGCAGTTCACCGGCGAGGCCGCTCGCCGCCGGCACCAGCCACATGGTAAAGGCTTCCACCGGCGCCGCGAGCGTGCGAAGACGCATCGGAACCCGGGCGGCATCGTTGGCGGCCTGATAGCCGCCGATACTCTGGCCCCGGTTGGTCTGCAGAATCAGCTGCCACCCCGCGCGGGTCGGCATGGAAAAGACGACATAACTTCCCTTGGCGATCTTGGCGCTGCCGAGCGTGAGGTCGAAATCGGTGTGCAAAGTCGTCGCATCGTTGGCGCCGGTGCGCCAGATCTGGTCGTATGGCACCAGAGAATCGGTGTGCAGTGCCCGGCCGCGCAGATGCGGCTGGCCCCAATCGAGCCGGATGATCCGCGGAGTCGCGTTGGCGTCCGAGGTCATCAGGGTGACCTGACTCGTGCCGCGGCCGCTCGGTTGGAAGCGGGGCGCATCCTGCGCAGCGGCAGTCATGGTACAGCAGGTCAGGGCAACGGCGGCGAGTGTGAGCTTCATGGAACACCTCGATTGACGGTAGTGCGAGTCGCCTGCGCGGCGGAACCGGTGCGGGTCATGTGCCCGTGGCGTTGGACGGCGGAGCGGGCTTCGCGGCAAGCCAGGCTGCCGGAACCTCGCTACCGCGCCACCGGCGCAAGGTGCGCTGAAAGAACAGATTGTTGGGAATCTGGAGCACGCTGCCGGCGCCCGGCGCTCCGGTGTCCGGTTCCTGCAGTGTCGTATAGATCAGGTTGATATCGGCCACGCGTCCGCGAAGACCGGGCTTGTCGCTCGCTTCCAGCAACTCAATAAAGTCGTTGAGCCGGAAGGGTCGGGTGATCAGGATCAGGATGGTGCAGAAGATGTTCGACAGCACGCTCCAGGCTGCGAAAAACGCTACCGCAGCGACCGCCGTGAAGCCGGTAAAGGCGGTCCACAGTACGGTGCCCGAAACGCCGAGCCGTCCCAGGATCAGGAGCAGCGCGGCGCCGTAGATCAGCACCGCGGCAATCCGCCGGATGGCGATCCGCATTTCCGTCGGCAGGTTGTACGCCTCGTGGAGCCGGCGGACCAGGCGGCGACCGAACTGCTGCAGCAGCCAGGCTGCCAGCAGGATCAGGACGACTTCGCTGACCGGGAGGATCACGCCGATCCATTCCTGCAGCCAGGGCGGTAACCGATCTCTCATGCCGTCAATCTTACTCGGATCGGATCGGGACGGCAGCCGCTCTGCTCACCCGAGATCGAGTACGGCATCGAGGCCCCGGTGGACCCCGGTCAGCGTAGCTACCTTGCGGACCGCGATCAGGGCGCCGTCCACGTAGGGCAGGGCACTGTGGCCGGCGTCGTGCCGGATCGAGAGCCGTTGATCGGGAAGGCCGAAATGCACCTCCGTGCTCAGCGTGTAGCCGGGCAGCCGGATCGAATGGACTTGCGAGCCGCGCAGGGTTGCTCCCCGCGCCTCCCGGGGCCCGCGGACCTGGTCGAGCGGCACGGTCTGTTTCGGCTCGCGAACCTGTCCGAGGCGAGTGGCAAACTCTCGGGCGGTACCGCTGGGAGAATCCAGCTTGTCGTCGTGGGCATAGTCGATGATTTCCCATTGCGGAATCAGTCGCGCGGCCAACTCGGCGAATTTCTGCATCAGAACCACGGTCAGCGAGAAGTTGCCGCAGGCCAGCACGCCGCGCGCTCGCTGCCGAGCCACCGCATCGATCTCGGCGTAGTCGGCGTCGGTCAGGCCGGAGGTGCCGACCACGACATGCGCGCCGCTTTCGAGCGCTGCCAGAATGTTGGCTTTGGCGCCGTCGGGCTTGGTGTACTCGACGAAGACGTCCGGCCGATGGGCCACTGCTTCCGCCGCCGATCCGTACACCGGCGCCGTCAGACGCGGCTCGCCGAGGACCTCGCCGAGTTGCCTCCCGGCGTGGCGGCGCCCGACGGCGGACACCAGTTCGAGATCCGGAGCGGAGGCAATCCCGCGGGCCAACTCCGATCCGGCCCATCCGGTGGCGCCTGCGAGTGAGACACGAATCGTCACGACCTGAGTCCTGGAAAGGGGGGTGAAAGGGAAACGGGGTTGCGCGTTTGGCGCAAACCCCGTCGTCCCCCGCTGCCCTCGCGGGCTGCTATTTGTGCCGGGCCAGCGTCGAATCGAGCATGCGAACCAGGGTGTCCCGATCGTAGCTGAACTGATGCCCCTGGTTGAGCTGGACCAGTTCCTCGATGGCTTTGCGGATGGTCACCTCTGCCTGCCTGGCGGCGGGCACCACCATGTAGCGCACCTTGGGATTGGGATCGAACAGCGCATGCAGCGCCGCGTCGGCCACCGCGTCGGGTTCGGGGTAGGTGTCGTAGTTGCTCATACCCTTGACCATGCTGCGCAGCTGCTCCTGGTACGGCGAGCCTGGGTACCGCTCGGCGGCGGCCTCGATCTGCGCGACCGTGTTCCGGCCGATCTCGGAGCGATAGTTCCCCGGCTCGATCACGCTCACCTTGACGCCGAATCGCGCCATCTCGACACCCAATGCGTCGTTGAAGGCTTCGACGGCGTGTTTACTCATGCTGTAGGGGCCGAAGAGCGGTCCCGAAAGGATGCCGGAGATCGACCCTATCGTAGTGATCCGGCCCTTGGACTCGATCAGGAGCGGCGCGAACGCTTTGGTGACCCGATAGGGACCGTAGACGTTCACGTCGAACAGCCAGGTCAGTTCTTTCTCGTCCACCTCGATCAGCGGACCGAGGATGGCGACCCCCGCGTTGTTGACGAGACCGTGGAGGCCGCGCCCGGCGCCGCGGATGGTCTCTACGGCGGCCGCGATCTCGGTCGGGGAGGTCACGTCGAGCCGGATGCCCTGCATGTTGGGAATCCGGCTCAGCACGTCGATGTCCTCCTGCTTCCGGGCGCCGGCGTAGACGAAATGGCCTTTCGCCGCGAGCAACTCGGCGATTTTGCGGCCGATCCCGCTGCTGGCCCCGGTGACCAGGACGGCCGACTGCCGGCCCGCGGGTTGGGCGGACAGGGGCCAGGCGAAGAGGGCGAGGGCGGTGAGCATCCCGGCCGTTCTCAGGAACGACGCGAAGCGTGACATGGGGTCCTCTGGATGAGTGGCTGTCAGAACCATACGGACAACGGAGGGGCCAGGTTCCTGCCGCCGGCTGGGGAAACGCTCGCCCGCGGGGGCATCTGCCGCCGTGCCGCGGTCTACCAGCGGGCCAGGACCGGCGCCAGGAGGGAGGCGAGCAGGGCGCCGATCGGGATCATCGCGAGGCCCCAGGCCAGTAGCTGCCGGAACAGCTTCCGGGAGGCCACGGGGTCGATGACGTTGGTGACGCAGAGGGCGCCCAGGGTCGACAGCGGGGAGACATCCACCAGAGATGACCCGATGTTGATCGCCAGCGCCACGGCCAGCGGACTGGCGCTGCCGGCCTGCTCTGCCAGCGAGGGCGCCATCGGGAGAAAGGCCGGCAGGACGACGCCGGAGGTGCTGCTGTAACTCGAAATCGCCCCGGTCACGAAGGCCACGACGCCGTTGATGCTGTCCGGTCCCGCAAGCTGCGCAATCAGGCCGGAAAAGAGGGCCATCCCGCCGGTCCGTTCGAGCAGGCTCACCAGGACCGACATGCCGCAGACCATCAGGGTCACCCCCCAGGGCATCTGCCTGATTACGGCCGTTTCGTCCGCAGCGCCGGCGGCCAGCAGGATCGCGGCCGCCACGAACGCGCTCAAGCCGAGCGGCAGCTGGAGGAGGAGCACGCCGGCAATCCAGAGCAGCACGACGATCACGGTGAGCCGCTGCAGCCGGGTCATCGGTGCTTCGGGACTGGTTGTTGCCACTGCCGTGTTGCCCAGGCGGGGGCCACCGAGGGCCAGGTAGGCCGCAACGGCCACCAGCAGGTGCGGGATGAAGTTGCCCAGCCAGACCACGGCTTCGTGCCCGCCCAGGCCGGCCTCGACCATCTTGGCGTTGGCAATGACCCCGACCGAACTGATGGGCGACAGGAGCCCGGCATTGGCGCCGTTGGTAACCATCAGGGCCATCAGGAAGGGCGAGATGCCGTAGCGGGTTGCGGTGGCCAGGGCAATCGGCGCAATCAGCGCCACGGCCGCGATGGCGCCCGGGCCCGCGCTCGAGATCACGCCGGCGACCGCGAAAAACACCAGCGGAATCCAGACCAGGCGTCCGCGCGCGAGGGACACCGCCCGAAGGGTGAGGCGTTCCAGCGTACCATTGACCTGGACCACGGCAAACAGCATGGTCACGCCGGTCAGCGTCAGGAAGAGCCCGGCAGGGAAGCCGCGGACGATCTCATCCGCGCCGATCGATGCGTACCAACCGACTGCCCAGGCCAGCGCGATGGCCACCACACCCACGTTGAGGCGGGTGACCATCGACAGCACGATCGTAACCAGCAGCGCAACGAGCGCAACCGCGGCAGGAGACACGGATTCGGCACAGGGTGGAGTTCCCGGAAAGCTAACCCTGTCTCCCGCTCTGGTGACCTGCCGGCGTCAGAACGTCACGTCGAAGCTGCCCTCGGTGATTGCGCGGGTTCCGGTCGCGGGTGTGCTGGCTACGGGAAGAGCGTTGAACTGAAAGGTGCCCCGGGCGCCGGTGGCCGAGATGGCGGTGACGGTGATCGAACCGCTGCCGGTTCCGGCGGCGGCCTGCCAGGTCGAGCTTCCGATCGTCACGAGGCCGTTGGCCGGTCCGGTGCCGCCAATGGGAAAGGTGCCCGGCGCGGCCACCACGGCGGCAAACCCGATGGTGCGCGTGCCACCGCTCACGGGGTCGCCGCCGGCGACGGCAAGGATGCCGCCCTGGTACGTCGCGACGATGGTGATCGAGGCGCGCCACGCCGAGCCGTCGATCCGGGCGGTCATGGTCCCGTTGGCAAGCGGTGGCGGATCGTTAGGCCCCGTGTCGTTGCCGCAGGCGGCGCCGAAAAGGACGAGCGTCGTGAGGGCGACGGAGCGGAAGGTGCGATGCATGGGAAACTCCAGAATCGTTAGGTAAGGCGGGGGCGCTCGAATTCTTGGCGATGCCCCTATCCTGCCCATACGACGAAACGGCGCAGGAACCGTCATCCTCGCCGTTGTATGCTTTTGCCGTCTCGATGGATTTTCTCTGGTGCCGCTCGAGCTTAGGTAGGCGTGATCACGGAATCGTCGATCAGCGGGCGGGTACCGCCTGATGTGATGGCCTCCTCGAGAGCTTGGGCCATGGCGATTGCGTTGAACCGCTCGGAGCGGTCGTACCAGAACTTGACCACGCCGAGCTTCTCGGTGGGAATGTAGGAGAGGGCGCCGAGTCGCCGGGCTTGCAGTTCGAGCCGGGGCCGAAACCAGCCACCCGCCAGCGAGGCGCGGTGGATGTCGGTGATCGGCAGGTCGATCCGCTCGTCCTGCAGCGGTTCGGTCTCGTCCGAAATTTTGGTGCCGACTTCCTGGATGGCGATTTCGCCGCCCCATTCGACCGAGAGCATGTAGCCGTCGAAACGAAGGAAGCCGTGGACCCGGAACGTGGTGCTGACCACGTTGATCCCTTCGAACTCATCCTTGCCGGGTACCTTGAGCCGGAACGGCAGTACCAGCGTCATTGTCCCTCCACAACTCGGGAAGACTGCTGTTCCTAGAATAACACGATCGGCCGGCAGCAGAATGGCCTACGAAAAGCAACCGCCCCGTTCACGGCTTGGGTGAACGGGGCGGCGCGTATACTGCCGGGCAGTGAGCCGTGGTCAGAAGTCGAACTTGAGTCCGGTCTGAATCCGCCGGCCGTAGTACTCGTCCTGCATCAGCCGACCCCGGGTACCCTGATAGAACCGCAGCGGCCGGTTGGTCAGGTTGTTGGCATCGAAGAAGAACTGCATCGTCGGGAGGATGCGGACGCTCCCGTTGAGGTCGATGTCGGTCCGCCGGTCGGCCCAGCGATCGAAGAACGCCTCTTCGTTGTACCCGCCCTCGCCGGCATCCAGCGACTCGCTCTGATAGTTGATGGCGGCGCGGAGGCTGACCCGCGGAGCATCGAACGACAGCGAGATGTTGCCGTTGTGCTTGGCCGTGCCCAGGAGGGGCAGCGACTCGAGACTCCGGCCCTCGATGTCCAGCCCCGACACGCTCGACGAGTTGAAGGTATAGTTGGCGTAGATGCCCAGGTAGCGAAGCACGCCGGGCAGGAAGTTGAGCTGCCGCTGGGCAGCCAGCTCGACGCCGGTCAGTCGTGCCGATGCGCCGTTGCGCGGCTGGCTGATCCGCGAAAAAGTCAGGCCGGAAACCGGATCGACGGCATTGAACTCGGTGAAATTGAAGATGAAGTCGCTGATCGACTTGTGGAAGAACCCGACCGAGATCAGGCCGACCGACTCGAAGTAGCGCTCGATCATCAAGTCCCAGTTCATCGACCGGGTGGTCTGGAGGTTCGGATTGCCCGTTTCCAGCTCATTGTCGTCCAGACTGATGGCCCGGTAGGGAACCAGGTCGTAGTAGTTGGGGCGAGCCAGTGTCGAGGTCCAGGCCGCGCGAACGACCGTATGCGGCGCGGCATCCCAACGCAGGTTGATGCTCGGCAACACGTCGGTGTATGCCCGGGTACCGCGGGTCTGGCGAACCGTTTCCTCATCGATATCGAACTCGTAGCCCTGATAGTTCACACTGGTCCGCTCGACCCGGACGCCGGCAATCACGGAGACCGTTCGGGCCAGCTGCTGCTCGAGCATGGCGTAGCCGGCGCCGATCGATTCGCTGGCGTCGTAGTTGCCGGCGGCGTACTCGCCCGGCTGATCCTGCAGCGTAAAGCGGGTGGCGTCGAACACCGGCAACGAGGCGAGGAAGTCGGGTGTGCTGAAGGCGCCATAGGCGTAGTGCCCGGCATAGTTGCGACTGGTGGTGTAGTCCTGGCTCGGGGTCGAGGTCAGTGACGCGAACTCGCCCGGGTTGGCCGGCGCAGCGCGATCGAACCGGTTGTCGCGGAACTTGTCCTTGCCCCGATACCGGGCGCCGAACTGAATCCGCGAGGTTTGTCCCGCCCCGATCGGGATCGCGAGGTCGATGCGGGCGTTGCGGTCTTTGTCCTCGGTCAGGCTCTCGAGGACTTCGATCCGGCGGAATCGGAACGCACTGGCCGCTTCCTGCGAAGGCGTCACGGCGGCGAACTGTGGTTCCATCTGGTTCGTGTAATTGGGGAGGATGGCGACATCCTGAGCCCGCCATTCGATGTACCGCTCGTCAGGACGGGTTTCCGACGCGCGGGCAATACTCCCGGCCCATCGCAGCGTCACCGGTCCGAGCAGATGCTCACCGGAGAGCTGGTGGCTCTGGGTCCGCTGATCTTCGAGCCGGGCCTGCTTCAGGCGGTTTTCCGGGCCGCCGCCTTTGGTCTGCCGCCGAATCTCGGCGGTTTGAGTGCCGTCCGCTTCGGGCTCGTCGAATGCGTAGCGGAGCCGGAAGCGGTTTTCCCAGTCGTCGCGGTGGTTGTACAGCGACCGGAACATGATGGTGCTCGTTTCGCCCAGCCGCCAATCCAGCGACGCCGAGATCGAGCGACGGGTCCGCTGCACGTCGTACCGGCGGACATCAAATTCCTCGATGTAGGCCCGGCCGTCGTCGGTCTGATTCCAGATCCCTTCCTTGTTGTCGGATCCGAAGCGATGATCGTAGTAGGAGCCACTGACGATGACGCCGAAGCGATCGTCCAGGAACCGGCTGCCCACTACCACGGAGCCGACGGTCGAGGCCTTGTTGCGGATGAAGTTGTAACCCCCGCCGATCGTCGCAGCGATCCGGCGTTCCGGCGGCGCGGCCCGGGTAACGACGTTGACGGCGCCGCCGATGGCGTCGGCATCCATGTCGGGGGTCAGGGTTTTGTTGACCTCGACGGCTTGGACGATGTCCGCGGGGATCAGATCCAGCTGCACCTCCCGGACCTCGGCCTCGGCGGACGGGACTCGCTCGCCGTTGATCATGACCGTGTTGAAGCGAGGCTCGGTGCCCCGGATCGATCCGAAGCGGGCTTCGCCCTGATCGAGTCCGATGCTGATTCCCGGAATGCGCTTGAGGGCGTCACCGAGGTTGGCATCGGGAAAGCGGCCGATCTGGTCCGCCGCGATCACGTTGGTCACGTTCGGCGCGTTCATCTGCTGATTGAGCGCCGCAGCCTGGCCGGCCCGGGCGCCGATCACGATCAGATCGCCCAACTGCGTTTCGGCGGGGGCGAGGCGGAACTCCAGCGTGGTGGAGGCGCCGGCCGTGATCGTGATGGAACGCTCGAGCGGCTGATACCCGATGTAGCGGGCCAGCACGACGTGCGTACCTGCCGGAAGACCGGTCAGCACGAAGCGGCCGTTCCGGTCGGTGACGGTTTCCCGTTCGAGGGCCCCGATCCGGATGACGGCGCCGGTAACCGCGATGCCGCTGCCGTCATCGAGCACGGTTCCCGAGAGGAGGCCCCCTTGGGCGGCGAGAGGTGCAGTGCCTGCGCTCAGGAGCAGGGCTGCCAGGAACGATCGGAAGGGAGAGAGTCGCATCGGTCTCGAGTCGGGACGGAATGGATCGATGATGGCGGCGGCGCCGCGGGAATACGGGAGTATCCCCGAGCGACATCACCAACGATCTCGGGTGCCGTCACAGCTGTGTATCGGCGCCGTATGGGGCGGGCCGATCCGGTCACGGTCGGGTAACTCGGCCGATGTCGCCTCTATATTGATTGCGATGGATTGGAGTTCCAGAAGTCGACGTTCCAGCGCAGCAAGCTAGTTACCGAACGCAGATGCGAAGGATGGCTCATGACGCTCCGCAGAAGGACCTTTCTCTCGGCCCTGACGAGAACGGGCGCCGCCGCCCTGGTCGCGCCGTCGCTTGCTGGGCTGGCGGCCTGGAACTCTGCCACCCCCTCGCTGGCCCGCGCCGCCACGGCGCGACGACAGGCCTTTCAGCGGGCCGTGGGATACGGTGAACTCCGCCAAAGCCCAACCTGTCCCGAGTTGGAAATTCCGGAACACTTTCACGTGATGCGGATCAGCGAGGCGCTCAAGCCCGCGGCAGCCCGCCCCGATTTGATCATTCCCAACGCCTTCGATGGCATGGCGTCGTTCCGGTTGCCGAATGGGAACGTCCGCTTGATTCGCAATCACGAGATGGGCGACCCCGCCGGTGCCGCTCCCGCATTGGCAGCGCGGTGCTACGACCCGAAGGCGACCGGCGGGACGACGTCGCTGGAAGTACGGATTCGCGGGGCGGGGGCCACCCGCCGGATCGAGGTGATCGACGAGTACGTGTCGCTGGCCGGGACTCGGGTCAACTGCGCCGGCGGTCCGACGCCCTGGGGATCGTGGCTCAGTTGCGAGGAGAACTGCGCCGGTCCGACCCACGGCTTCGACCGGCCGCACGGCTATGTCTTCGAAGTGCCGGCCGCTGCAACGGAGCCGGTCGAACCGATTGCACTTCGGGAGATGGGCCGTTTCGTTCACGAAGCGATTGCCGTCGACCCCGCCACCGGCATCGTCTACGAAACGGAGGACGCCTGGTACGACCCCGAACGTGCGGACCGACCGGGCGCCGGCTTCTACCGCTTTATTCCGAAGCGCGCCGGGGAACTGGCTGAGGGAGGGCGGCTGCAGATTCTGGCGGTACAGGATCGTCCGCGGTATCTGACGGCACGGGGACAGACGGCGGGCATGAGCCTGCCGGTGACCTGGGTGGACATCGAGGCGCCTGATCCGGAGGCCGCCGAAACCGACCCGACAACCGTATTCCGTGAAGGTCTGGCCAAGGGTGCAGCCATCTTTGCGCGTCTCGAAGGCGCCTGGTACGGAGACGGCGGCATCTACCTGGTCTCCACCAACGGCGGCGATGCCCGCGCCGGCCAGGTCTTTTTCTACCGGCCCTTGTCAGCTGCGGAGGGAGAACTGACCCTCGTCTTCGAGTCGCCCGCGGCCGAGGTGCTCAACGCGCCGGACAACATCTGCACGACACCGCGTGGCGGGCTGGTGATCTGCGAAGACGGAGGGGGTGCTCTCTTCCTGCGCGGGCTCGACCGGAGCGGTCGGATCATCGATCTGGTCCGCCAGCCGATCCGCGAAGGCCAACTGCCGCCGCGCGAGTTTGCCGGCGTCTGCTTCAGCTCGGACGGCGAGGTCCTGTTCTTCAATATCCAGGGCGATACGTCGACCCGAGGTACCCGCCCAAGCGCAACCTATGCGCTGTGGGGACCCTGGTTGCGCGGCCCGCTCTGATTCAACGGCAGTATGCGCGCCTGCCGGGAGCTGGGCTCAGGCCGAGCTCCCGGATGTGCAGGAAGACTTGAGGAGCCGAATGGCGCCGTCGATTCGCGCCGCGCCGAATACTGCAGTACCCGCCACGAAGGTGTCTGCCCCCGCGTGATATGCGGCGCCGATCGTGTGGATGGTGACACCGCCATCCACTTCGAGCACCGCAGAGCTCCCGGCCTCGTCGAGCAACCGGCGAATCCGGGCAATCTTGCCCGTGGCGCTCGGGATGTAGCTCTGTCCGCCGAAACCGGGATTGACCGACATCACCAGCACCAGGTCGAGATCCGGAATGACCTCTTCGATGGCCGACAGGGGCGTGGCGGGGTTGAGGGCGAGGCCGGCCTGCATGCCGGCATCGCGCACGGCCGCCAGTTGGCGCTGGACGTGAATCGTGGCTTCCGGATGGAAGGTGAACACGTTGGCGCCGAGCGCCGCATATTCGGCGATGTACTGCTCGGGCCGCTCGACCATCAGGTGGACGTCGAGCGGCAGGTCGGTCAGCTTGCGCAGCGCTTTGATCAGCGGCGCCCCGAAGGTCAGATTCGGAACGAAGTGACCGTCCATGACATCGATATGGATCCAGTCGGCGTCACCGGCCTCGAGTTCTTTGATCTGCTCTGCCAGATGTCCCAGGTCCGCCGAGAGCACGGAAGGGGCGATACGGGCGGGACGGCGCGTCATCTCACAGTACCTCGGTCACGGTCAGATCCACGCGCGCTCGGCGCGGCGCCGGCGTGCCGGCATTGGGACGTTGTTCTACCACGGTGCCCGGCGGACCTCGGCGGCCTTCGGCGCGGAGGACGCGGCCGACCTGAAATCCGGCGGCCTGCAGCTGCCGCTCGGCTTCGTCCTGGCGGAGCCCCACCACGTTCGGTACGCTGGCTCCGCTGGTACCCTGGCTGACCAGGATGTCGACGGCGGTACCCGGCGGGCGGGCCGAGCCGGCGGGCGGACGGGTGCCGGTCACGATCCCGGGCGGCGTGCCGCTTGGTACGCTGTCGACGCTACCCGCCAGCAGGCCCGCCGCTGTCAGGACCCGGCGGGCGTCCTCCAGTTCGAAATCGCTCACGTCCGGGACCGGCACCGGGGCAGGCCCCGTACTCCGGGTCAGGTCGACGGTCGTGCCTAGCGGCGCAATCAGGTCGGGCGGCGGATCCTGCCAGAGGACGGCGCCGCCCGGTACGTCGGGATCGGGTTCGTCGCCCACCACATGGGCCCGAAATCCCTGGTTGGTGAGCAGCCGTTCGGCGTCGGTGATGGGCAGGCCGATGACCCGCGGCACCGCATGATCCCGACGGAACACCGGTGTGGGATAGGCAATGCAGGTGGCCAGATACCCGGCGGCGCCGGCGGCCAGCAGCACGACGAGCGTCATCAGACGCCGCCGTCCCGGTACCGTTTTGGGTAACCAGGAGCGACGGGTGGTCGTACGGCGCGCGACCGGATTCTTTCGGGTCATTCCGTCAGTTTGCGCAGGCGTGCGGCATAGGCGCCATCGGTCCCATGCCGTTCGGGCAGCAGGACGAGGTCGCCGGCCGGACTGAGTAACTCAGCGGGGACCGCCTTCCCGGGGTCCCGGCGGAACCGTCCGTCCTCGGCCAGGAACCGATCGATCTGCCACTCGTTCTCTTCCGGCTCGAGGGAGCATGTCGCGAATAATAACAGACCACCCGGGGCGACGATTTCCGCGACCGCTCCGAGGAAGCGATGGGCCTGCGCCGCCAGGTCCTTCAGGGCGTCGGGCGTGACCCGCCAGCGAGCGTCTGGGTTTCGCGCAAAAGTTCCGGTGCCCAGGCAGGGAACGTCGAGCAACACGGCATCGACCCGTTTGAGCGGCGGCGCTGCGGCGTCTGCCCGGATCGGCCAGACCACGCCCGCCGCGGCCCGTTCGACCGTCTCCCGGAGCCGGGCAACCCGGGCCCTGGTCCGGTCGGCGGCTATGATCTGGCGGGACCGGCCGGCCAGGGCCACCGTCTTGCCACCGGGCGAGGCGCAGGCGTCGTACAGGACACCACCGCCAGGTTCGCAGAACTGGGCGACCAGCCGCTGCGCCGAGTCCTGGACGACGAAGCCGCCGTCGGCGAAGCCGGGGATCTCGGTGGGACTCCGCACCGATACGACCACGCCAGCTCCGTAGGGCGCGTGGTGGTAGTCTACCCCCGCGGCGTCGAGTTCCCGGAGCAGCCGATCCATCGGCCAGCGGGCCGGCTGGAGGATGAGCGGCGGCTGGGTGTTGTTCCATTCCAACCGGCGGGTCGTGTCCGTTTCGCCGAGTTGGGCAAGCCAGCGTTCGACCAGCCAGGGCGGATGCGAGTGCTCGGCGGCAAGATCCGGAGGCACCGCGTCGAACGCCGCGGGTTGGGCCGCTACTCGCCGGAGCACCGCGTTGACGAAACCGGCCACCTTTTCACCGCCGACCCGCCGGGCTGCCTCGACCGAGGTCTGCACCGCCGCGTGGGCCGGGATCCGATCCAGGGCGCGCAACTGAAACACGCCGATGCGCAGCACGTCGAGCGTATCCGGTTTGACGCTCGCGGTGCCGCGGGACACGGCACCTTCGAGGATGCTGTCCAGCTGGCTGCGCATCCGGAACACGCCCGCGGCCAGCTGATGGGTCAGCCGGCGATCGTCGGGTTCGAGGCCGACGATGGCGCGGCCCAGGGCCACGTCGAAGGGAACACCCAGGCGGACGTCGTGGAGGATCCGCCAGGCGGCAAACCGCGGGGTGAGGCCGGTCTCTCGACTCAACCGTCAGTCCAGCTTGCCGCGATCGGGAGTCGAAGGCACCGCGATTTCGCGCCGGTGCATCCGGCCTGCAAGGTACGCAGCGCGTCCAGCGGCCGTCGCGTCGCGCATCGCGGCCGCCATCAGCACCGGATCCGTGGCTTCGGCCAGGGCGGTGTTCATCAGAATGCCGTCGACCCCCTGTTCCATGACCAGGCAGGCGTCCGACGCCGTGCCGACACCCGCGTCGACGATGATCGGCACCTGGAGCCGGCGCTTGATGGTCCGGATGCTGTACGGATTGAGCAGGCCGAGCCCCGAGCCGATCGGGGAGGCGAGGGGCATCACGGCTGCGCAGCCTGCGTCCTCGAGGCGGAGCGCCGTGATCAGATCGTCGTTGGTGTAGGCCAGGACCTTGAAGCCCTCTTTGACCAGCACCCGGCTCGCTTCCAGCAGCCCCTCGGTATCGGGCAGCAGGGTTTCCTTGTCGCCGATGACTTCGAGTTTGACGAACTCGTTGAAGCCCGCCTCACGCGCCAGCCGGGCATAGCGGATCGCTTCGTCGGCGGTGTAGCAGCCGGCGGTGTTGGCCAGCAGGAAATATTCTTTTGGGTCGAGATGATGGAGGATGCCTTCCTCGTTACCCCGATTCAGGTCGACGCGGCGCACCGCCACGGTGACACAATCCGCCCCCGAGGTCCGGATGGCGTCGAGCATCTCGGTGTTGCTGCGGTACTTCCCGGTGCCGACGAAGAGGCGCGACCGAAAGGTCACGCCGCCGATGGTCAGTTGGTCCTGCATAGGTCACTCTTTCCCGGCGATCCGGCTGCTCAGCCGCCGCCGACGAAGTGGACGATCTCGATGGTGTCGCCGTCGCGAACGGCCGTGTCGGCCAGGGCCGGTCGCCGGACGATGGCGCGATTGTGTTCGACCACGACGGCGCGGGCGTCGAGGCCCAGCGCCGCGAGCAGATCGGTCAGGGTGGCGACCGACTCGAAGGTTTTCGGCTCGCCGTTGACGGTCAGGTTCATGGCTCCTCACTCCAGATGCGCACCAACTGATCGGCCGCCTTGGCCGAATCCGCGGCCCGCCACAGGGCGCCGATGGCGGCAATGCCCCATGCCCCCGCGGTGCGCAGCGAGGGAAGCCGTTCCGGGGTGACGCCGCCGATGGCAAAGACCGGAACTCCGACGGCAACCACCTCCGCCAGCCAGTCGAGGCCCCGTCCCGGTTGGCCGGGGTGCGACGGCGTCTCGAAAATGGCGCCGGCCACCAGATAGTCGACCCCGGCGTCGCGCGCGGCGCGGGCCTCGTCGACCGAATGCACCGATAGCCCGATCCATCCGTCGCCCAAAACGGTCCGGGCATCCCCGGGGGCCAGATCCCGGTCACGGAGCTGGACGCCGTGGGCTCCCCCTATCCTAGCCAATGCCGGGTCGCCGTGCGCGATCGTGGCGGCTTCAGGCGGGCGGGCCAGCGCGCGGACTCGGTCCAGCGCCGCGAGCTGCTCGGCCGAACTTCCGCCAGGGTGTCGCACGACGATGCCGATGGCCGGCCCGGCCGCCGCAATCGCTGCAGTGCGGATCGGAAAATCGTCCGCCGCGACGATCGCGGAATCGGTCACCGCGAGCACCCGGGGCAGGGGCCGCATGGGCGTCAAATCAGCCGGTCGCCCGGGGCGATCGGATTACCGCGGAGCCACTCGGTCGCCCGCATTCGGCTCTTGCCCGAGGGTTGGACCTCACCGATTGTCACCGCCGCTCCACCCGCGGCAATCGTCAGCGTCGGCGTGAGGCTCAGCACCGTGCCGGGAGCGCCCTCGCCGGCCACGACCTCCGGGCGGAAGAACTTCACTTCGGTCCGTCCGGTCGACGACCAGGCGCCCGGCGCGGGGTCGAACGCGCGGATGTGATTGGCCACCCGCTGAGCCGACCCGCTCCAGTCGATCCGGGCCGACTGCCGGGTCACCTTGGATGCGTAGCTGGCGCGATTGTGGTCCTGCGCGGCAAAGGTCGCTTGCCCCGCATCGAGCAGCGCCACGGCTTCGACCAGCGCATCCGCTCCCAGGCGGGCGAGGCGCGGGGTCAACTCGCCGGTGGTTTCGTGAGGCTTGATCGGTACCGAACGGGTCAGGATGGCCGGGCCACTGTCGAGTCCGGCTTCCATCTGCATGATGGTCACGCCGGTAGTCAGGTCGCCCGCCGCGATGGCCGCCTGGATCGGCCCGGCGCCGCGCCACACGGGCAGCAGGCTCGCGTGGACGTTGATCATGCCGAGCCGCGGAATGGCCAGGACCTCGGGCTTGAGGATGTGCCCATAAGCCACCACGACGCCGAGATCGGCGTGGGCGGCGCGCAAGGCGGCTTCGAACTCTTCGCCGCGCGGACGGTCCGGCTGCAGCACCGGAATCGCCAGCGATTCGGCGCGGGCCTTGACCGGCGGCGGCATCAGATTGGAGCGGGAGCGGCCCCGCGGACGATCCGGCTGGGTAACGGCGAGGACGACGGCGTGGTGCGCAGCAACCAGGGCTTCCAGGCTCGGCACCGCAAAATCCGGGGTGCCGAAAAACACGATCCGCATCTAGGGCTGCTGGGCGGTCTTCGGGACGATCTTCCGCGTCAGGCCGGCGTTGGGGTTGTCTTTCTTCCAGCGGCGGAGCAGCAGTTCGCGCTTGAGCAGGCTCAGGTGATCGAAGAACATCACGCCGTCCAGGTGATCGACCTCGTGCTGGACGGCGCGCGCCGTGTACCCTTCGAGTTCCCGCCGGTACGGCTTGCCGTCGCGATCCAGCGCTTCGAGCACCAGCCGCTCGGCGCGGATCACTTCGCCCGACACGTCGGGCACCGAGAGACAGCCCTCTTCGCCACGGACCCGTCCTTCGAGCTTCGAGAGGACCGGATTGATCATCACGAACCGGTCGTCCTCGATACCAACTACAGCCACCCGCTTGGCCACGCCGACCTGAGTCGCGGCCAGACCGACCCCTTCCGCGGCGTCCATCGTCTCGAAGAGATCGTCGATGAACTGGCGCAGCGCGTCGTCGACCTCCGTGACCTCGGCCGCTTGCTTGCGGAGGATCGGGGAGCCCAGCAGGTGGATATCGAGCAGCGCCATCGTGTCCTGCAGCTCCTACTGTTGCGTGGCGGTGGGAGACACTTCGCCGCCCACCTGGATGATCCGAGAACGTTCGATGATCAGTTCGGCGTTGCCGCTCTCGATCGTGACCTTGTTCTCGTTGATGTTCTTTACTTTGCCGATGATGCCGCCGGCGGTGATGATCTCGTCGTTCCGCTTGAGACCGGCCAGCAGCTGGGCATGCTTCTTCCGCGCCTGGCTCTGCGGCCGGATCAGCAGGAAGTAGAAGATCGCGATCAGGGCGCCGAACTGGATGAACAACACCATGAGCCCGCTGCCACCGCTGCCTTCGGCCGGTGCTGCGAACGCAAGCGCAAACAAGGTGTGCATCGTCATGTCGTCGTCTCACTGCCGTTTGAGTAAGCCGCGTGCCATTCGCGGCGCCAGTTCTGAAAACGCCCTTCCAGGATTGCCGTCCTGGCCTGCTCACCGATTCGGATCAGGAACCGGATATTGTGGAGCGCGACCAGCCGGAGCCCCAGGATTTCCTCGGCCACGAACAGGTGACGGAGGTAGCTCCGGGAAAACCGCTGGCAGGTTTCACAGTCGCAGGTCGGGTCGAGCGGCTCGTCGGCGGTCCGGTGTGCCGCTTTCCGGATGTTGACGCGCCCCTGCATCGTCCACGCGCTACCGTGCCGCCCGTTCCGAGTGGCCGCGACGCAGTCGAACAGGTCGACCCCCCGCGCGATTCCCTCGACCAGATCCTCGGGGAACCCAACCCCCATAAGATAACGGGGGCGGTCTCGGGGCAGGCCCGGTTCGAGCTCATCCAAGATGCGATGCATCACGGGTTTGGGCTCGCCGACCGAGAGCCCGCCGATGGCCGTCCCGGTCCAGTCGCCCAGCGTCAGCGTGCCCTCCAGCGACTGGCGCCGCAAGTCGTCGAAGGTGCCACCCTGGATGATGGGCCAGAGCGTCTGGCGATCCTGGTCGTCCGCCGTGAGCGCCTGATGCCGAATCCGGCAGCGCTCGAGCCAGCGGAGACTCCGCTTCATTCCTTCTTCCGCCAGCGACCGATCGGCGCCGCCCGGCACCACGTGGTCGAAGGCCATCGCGATGTCGGCCCCCAGCGCGTACTGGATCTCCATGGCGCTTTCGGGGGTCAGAAACCGGCGGCTCCCGTCGACGTGGCTGGTAAACTCGACCCCCTCTTCGGCGATCTTGCGCAGCGTTGCCAGCGAGAAGACCTGAAAGCCGCCCGAGTCGGTCAGCATCGGGCGGGGCCAGGTGGTGAACCGGTGCAACCCGCCCATGGTGCGCACCACCTCTTCACCGGGACGCAGGTGGAGGTGATAGGTATTGCCCAGGATGATCTGCGCGCCGGCTCGCTCGACCTCGAGCGGATGCAGGCCGCGCACGGCACCCAGCGTGCCGACCGGCATGAACGCCGGAGTTTCCACGATGCCGTGGGGCAGTCGAAGGCGCCCGGCGCGCGCCCGCTCGTCGGTGGCGTTCAGCTCGAATTCGAACATGGGGGGTCAAAGATGGGCTGGCAGGGTCCCGGTGTCGAGCAGGTGCCGGTAGACGGCCAGGTACCCTTCCGCCATGATCCGATGGGTGAAATGCGCCAGGACGCGGGCGCGGCCTGCTTTGGGGTCGAGCCGGTCGATCACGGCCCGGAGGTCGACCAGTTCGTCGAGGGTGTCGCCCAGAGCGCCGCACTCCGGGGTGACGATCTCGGGCAACGCCCCGCGCCTGGTGCCGAGAACGGGAGTTCCGCTGGCCATGGCCTCGATCAGGGTGAGACCGAACGGTTCGTCCCAGAGCGCGGGCATCCAGAGACACTGCGCCAAGGCAATCAGGTCTCGCTTTTCGGCGCCGCCGACCTCGCCGACGAATCTGAGGCCGGGGCGGAGCGACGGTCGCCAGGCGCCCGCGATGATCAGCTTTTTCCGAGTGCGGCGCGCGCCATCGATGGCCCAGCGCCATCCCTTGATGGTGCGGAGCCGGCCCAGAAACAGGTCGTAGTTCCCTTTGATGGGCTCGAAGCGATACTCGGCGGGGTCGAGCCCATTGTAGACGTAGGTCGAGCAACCCAGCCGCGCGGCGTGGTCGCGGGAGAGGCAGATCATCCCGGCGGGGTAGGTCCGGCTGCTGGTGCGCAGCCCATGCATGGTCCAGACCGACGGCAGCTCCGCAATCGGCACGAACGGTCGGTGCGCATGAATCAGGTCGGCGTCCGGCGGAAGGTAGGGACGGATGTCGAAGTCCCACTGCGCCACGGCGGTCGAGTCGACCGGGGTGTAGCCGACATCGGGTACCCGGCAGCCGGGCGGCCCGATCAGGGTGACACGATGTCCCAGCTCCACCAGGCCGCGGGCGTGCCAGACCACGACGCGTTCGGTGCCGCCGTATCGCTCGATCGGGATGCGCTGGTGGTAGAGCAGGACGATATGCATGGCAACGGGACCGGGTCAGCCCAAAATAGTCGACGCACGGCAGCGTTCGTCTGCCGGGCGTCGATTATGAGGTGGAGCCGACCGCCGTACCGTCAGCAGCTGATTCGGAGTCCCAACCCCTTGGCAATGGCCTCCCAGGACAGGGCCGCGACGCCGCCGTCGTCGTGCACGGCGAAGAAGGCGCCGGCCGGAAAGCCCGGGAAGGACACCTGGGTCAGGGCGATGCCGTCCGTGTTGAGGATGGTGGGACTCTGGAACGACCCCCGGTATGCGAGATCCTTCCGGGCAAACAGGTGGAAGGTGTTCCGTCCCTTGCCCTGGTCGGTCGTGATCCAATACCCATCGCCGTCGCTGCAGGCAAAGAGCGCGATTCCCTCGGCCTGATTCGGGAAATAGCGTCGGGCAACCGTGTCGCCGGTGAACCGACCGGCCATCGTGTAGACCTTGAGCATCGATTCGCCCTCCAACTCTTCGGCAATGAGCAGCCGGTCGTTGGGCGGGTCGACGGCAATCGACTCCACCACCCGGAGCACGCCGGCGCCGGTGGTGTCGCCGAAGGCCGCGACCATGGTGGTCTCGATCGATCCGCCAGCTACGCTGACCCGGTAGTGGCGAATCCGGCGTCCGAGAGCGCTGTCGGGCGGCACCTGGTCCTCGACCAGTTCGTAGCTGTCGGTGATCCAGGTGTCGTAGACGCCCGGGGCCTCTTGCCGCACCGCGACGCCATATGGCTTGATCAGCTCGGGGGTGCCGTAGCTGCCGATCGGTCGGAAGGAGGGCAGGGTCATCACCTGGACCCGCCTGTTGTCGCGCTCCACGACAAAGAGCAGGCTGTCGATCACGGCAATGCCGTTGGGCCGTTCGAACTGGCCCAGCCCGGTGCCCGATCCGCCCACATCGCGGAGCGTTTTCCCGGTCGAGGCGTCGGCCACACGGATGATGTCGCCATGCTTGGCCGTCACCAGCATCCAGTGCTCGCCGTTCGGCCCGTGCCAGACGGCCGGCGAATCGATATCGAGCAGCGTGTCGCGCTCGGTCTGATATGCCTCACCCACCACGGCAATCGTCAGCGGCGTGGTGGTGTCGGCTGCGGGCTTCGATTCGGCGCAGGCAGCCAACAGCGTGGCGCCGGCGAGTGTCAGCAACTGCTTCATTCGAGGATCCAGGCTTGCGATGGGCGCAAAGTCGCCAAGCCTGCCCTCAGGCCTGTCACGTCCGTGCCACGATTGTGCAACCGCCCCTGTCCGTCAGCGGAGCAGCATCGCGTCGCCGTAGGAGTAGAACCGATAGCGATGCGCAATGGCCGTCTGGTAGGCCTGGCGGACCAGGTCGGTGCCTCCGAAGGCCGAGACCAGCATGAAGAGCGTGGAACGGGGGAGGTGAAAGTTGGTGATCAGCCGGTCGACGACCTTGAATCGGTAGCCGGGCAGGATCAGGAGATTGGTTTCCTGGTCGCCCGGGCGCACGGTATCGTGGTCGTCGGCAGCGGCTTCGAGTGACCGCACTACGGTGGTGCCGACGGCCCACACCGCTTTCCCGGCCCGGCGGGTATCCGCAACGGCCGATGCGAGGCGCTCGGGAATCCGGAACTTCTCGGGATGCATCGGATGCTCGCGAGGATCGTCGACTTCGACCGGCCGGAAGGTGCCCGGGCCGACTTCCAGGTCGAGATATTCGACCCGGATTCCGGCCGCTTCCAGCGCCGACAAGAGCGGCCAGTCGAAATGGAGCCCGGCTGTCGGCGCGGCCACGCTGCCTTCCCGATCCGCAAAGACGGTCTGATAGCGATCCTCGTCGGTCGCGTCCGGTTCCCGCGCAATGTACGGCGGCAACGGCAGCCGGCCGAAGCGGGCCATGGCCGCGTCCGCAGTGCCGCCGACGAAGCGCACCAACCGGTTGGGCCCGTCCAGCACTTCGACCGTTTCGATCTCGATCCCGTCGCCTAGAACAATGCGTTTACCGGGACGGAGCGCGTGACCCGGCTTGCCCATCGCGACCCAGGTGCCGTCGGTGCCCGGGTGGATCAGCAGCACCTCCGCCGGCGCGCCTGACGGCCTGGTGCCCAGCAGGCGGGCATGGCGGACCCGGGTGGAGTTGAGGACGAGGAGGTCGCCCGCTGCCATTTCGTGGAGCAGGACGGAAAAGTCGGCGTGGCCGATGACGCCGTCCGAGCGCCGCACGGTCAGCAAGCGACTCTGCTGCCGGGTGGGCGCCGGCGTCTGGGCGATGAGTTCCTGGGGAAGCTCGAAGTCGAAATCGTCGACGCGCATTTGCGCTTACAGCGTTACAGCAGCGAGCCCTGGCCGCTGCCGCCGGCCGGCGGAGTCATCCCAAAGCGACGATAGGCGGCCCCGGTCGCGACCCGGCCCCGCGGGGTCCGTTCGAGAAAACCCTGCTGCAGGAGATACGGCTCGTACACCTCTTCGAGGGTGCCGCTGTCCTCGCCCACCGCCGCGCCTAACGTCTGCAGGCCGACCGGTCCGCCGCCGAATTTCTCGATGATGGTGGCGAGGATCCGCGCATCCATGTCGTCGAGCCCGAACTCGTCGACGTTGAGCCGTGCCAGCGCGCGCCCGGCTACCTCGGCGGTGATGACGCCGTCGGCGCGGACCTGCGCATAGTCCCGCACCCGGCGCAGCAAGCGGTTGGCGATGCGCGGGGTGCCTCGGCTCCGCCTCGCGATTTCCAGCGCGCCGGACTCCTCGGTCGGTACGCTGAGCAGCCCGGCCGAGCGGGTCACGATCCGGGCCAGATCGTCCGGGCCATAGAAGTTGAGCCGTTCCACGATCCCGAACCGGGCCCGCATCGGTGGTGTCAGCTGGCCGAAGCGGGTGGTGGCGCCCACCAGCGTGAACGGCTCGATCGCCATCGGGATGGTCTGCGCGTTCGGCCCTTCGGCAATCCGGACGTCGACCCGGAAATCCTCCATGGCGGGATAGAGGAATTCTTCGAGCACCGGCCGGAGCCGATGGATCTCATCGATGAAGAGGATGTCGCCGCGGCCAAGCCCGGTGAGCAGGCCGACCAGGTCGCCGGGCTTTTCCAATACCGGGCCCGAGGTGGTCCGGATCTGGACGCCCATTTCCCGGGCCATCAGCATGGCCAGCGTGGTCTTGCCGAGCCCGGGAGGGCCGAAGAAGAGGATGTGGTCGAGCGTGTCCCGACGGGCCCGCGCCGCATCGATCGCGATCTGCAGCGACCCTTTGACGCCCTCCTGCCCGATGAAATCATCGAGCCGGGAAGGGCGGAGCGCCGCGTCGGCGCCGCTCTCCTCGGGGAGTTCGTCCGGGGTCGTGACCTCGACGCGCGTCACCGTCGGCAACCGATCAGGCCGGCTCGGCGTACCAGCGGACCGGACGGTCGCCCGGCCAGATCAGGTGCTTGGTATGGCAGGTGACGCACTTGTCCTCGGCAACCGTGGTGTCTGCCGGCAGAAACTTGCGGTTGGTCACCCCGCACTTGGTGCACTGCCACTCGGCGGTGACCCGCGGACCCCGGGCGATGCTGCCGGGCAGCGGAATGATGGGTGTGGTCACGGACGTCCTCCCTTGCCCTTCGGGGCAGTCAAAATCTGGAGCGCACGGCGAATCAACGCCGCCGAATCGCCCTCGGCGTTCGCACCAAGCGCGGTGCGCACGGCTTCGTCGGCTTG
Organism: Gemmatimonadales bacterium; assembly: GCA_037189525.1. Taxonomy (GTDB): domain Bacteria; phylum Gemmatimonadota; class Gemmatimonadetes; order Gemmatimonadales; family GWC2-71-9; genus SHZU01. Next base: position 297,142 of record JBBCJC010000001.1, on the reverse strand, counting down.
CGCGGGCAGGTAGCCCAGCGCCACCAGCGCCCGGGCGGCCTCGTCCGCGGCGGACGTGGTGCGCAGCCCGCTCGGCTCGACCGCCAGGTCGGCAAACCGATCGTGCAGCTCGAGGATCAGCCGCTCCGCTTTTTTGCGACCGATCCCCGGCACGGTCGAAAGTGCGGCGACATCCTTGCCCTGGATCGACCGGACCGTGCGCTCGGGGCCCAGGCTCGACAGCATTGCCAGGGCCAGTTTGGGGCCGAATCCGCTGGCCGTGAGCAGACGCTGAAAGATGACACGATCGCCGGCCCGGTCGAAGCCGTACAGGGTCCAGGCATCTTCCCGGATGACCAGTTCCGTCTGGAGGGCGCAGCGCTGTCCCACCGCGGGAAGCCGTTCCATCACACCGAGTGGAACGGTGATTTCGTAGCCGACCCCGCCATCGGTCTGCAGGATGATGGCGTCTCCCACCCGGGCGGCCAGCACGCCGTTGACGACGGCAATCATCGGAGGCTCCGGGTCCGGTCGAGCAGGAGGTGCGTCATCGCGACCGCCACGGCGTCCGCGGCATCGGCCGGTCTGGGGGCGGTTTTGAGACCGAGCAGCTTGGCAACCATGAACCCTACCTGCGGTTTGAGCGCCGCGCCTCGGCCGACGATGGTTTTCTTGACCGTGGCCGGGGAGTACTCGAACACCGGAATCGCGGCCAGCGCGCCGGCCAGCAGGATGACGCCGCGGGCGTGGCCGAGTACGGCCGTGGTGCGCACGTTCTTGCCGTAGAAGATGTTCTCGACGGCCAGCACGGTCGGTGCGTGCCGAGCGACCAACTCGCCGAGGCCTTCGTGAATGGTCTTGAGACGGTCCGGCAGCGGAGCCCCGGGCGAGGTGCGGATCACGCCGCACTCGATCAACCGCCCCATCCGTCCCGGTTCGTCACGCGTGACGACCCCGTACCCGATCAAACCGGTGCCGGGGTCGATGCCGAGGATGGTGGCCGGGCGCCTGGGTGTCACCCCTCCGCTTCCACTAGCGCGTCGGCGTCGATGTCGAAGTTGGCAAACACCTTCGAGACGTCGTCCTGCTCTTCCAGCATCTCGATCAGCTTGATCAGCTTGGTCGCCTCGTCGCCGGCGACCTTGATGGTGTTCTGCGGTACCATCGCGATCTCGGCCGACTCGATCGTGTAGCCCTTGGCCTTCAAGGTGTCCTGCACGGTGTGCAGATCGAACGGCGCCGTGGTCACCACGTAGTTGTCGCCGTCCCGCACGAAATCTTCGGCCCCGGCTTCCAGCGCATCCTCCAGGGTCTGATCTTCGGCGGACCGAGTGGCGTCGAGGTTGATGAGCCCCTTGCGATCGAACATCCACGCGACCGAGTTCGAGGCGCCGAGGTTGCCCCCGTTGCGGGTAAAGGCGTGCCGGACCTCGGCCACGGTGCGGTTGGCGTTGTCGGTGGTGCCTTCGACGTAGATGGCGACGCCGCCGGGCCCGTAGCCCTCGTAGCTCACCTCTTCGTAGATGGCGCCCTCGAGTTCGCCGGTGCCCTTCTTGATGGCCCGATCGATGTTGTCGTTGGGCATGTTGACCGCCCGCGCCGCGTCGATCGCGGTGCGGAGTCGCGGGTTACCGCCCGGGTCGCCGCCGCCGGCTTTGGCCGCCACGGTGATTTCGCGGATGCACTTGGTCCAGGTCGAGGCCCGACGGGAGTCCGTCACGGCCTTCTTTCGCTTGATCTGCTTCCATTTGCTATGGCCGGCCATCGGCGCTCCTTCCGCTCGGGTCGGGACGCAACTTAGAGCCCCGGCCGATGTTCCTCTAGGGGCTGGGGAATGCCCGGGTTGCCCGCTGGAGCACCTCGGCCGTCTCGGCGCCGAGTGAGTCGCGGACCGCCGTGGCGAGCTGGGCCAGCAGGGCATGGCCGTGGTTCCGGTTGGCGGTCTCCAGTTCGGCCACGACCCCTAGCAGGGCGCGCTTGATCCCGGGCACCATCGTCAGGCTCGACAGCCGTTTGGCCAGCATGGCAACCCGGCGCCGGTATGGGCGGTCGACGGCGTCGGCGGCCGGCAGATCCTGGATGACCCGCAGGGCCAACCATAGTCCGAACAGCGTGTCCCGGCGCGGCCCACGGCGGGCTTCGGCCATCTGCTCGGCCAGGGCGTGGGTTGCCGACGGGAGGGGACTCACCGGGGCACCTTGCGGACCGCTTCGAACACCTGGTCCGGCGCGATGTCGACCAGACAGCGATGGTGCCCCAGCGGGCAGACCGGCCCACCCATCTTGCTGCAGGGCCGGCAGTCGAGCGGCAGTTCGAGCACGGTGGCCTTGGCCTGATAGGGAAAGAATCCGAACGGCCGCACCGTCGGGCCGTAGAGACCCACCAGAGGTGTCCCGACCGCGGTGGCGAGGTGGAGCAATCCCGAGTCTCCGGTCACGGCGCGCGCCGACCGCTTGAGCAGGGCGGCGGAGACCCCGATCTCGAAATAGCCGGCGGCGCTGGCGGCGTGTTCCGCGCCGGCCGCGGCCACTTCCTCGCCCAGCTCGCGCTCCGCTGGGCCGCCTAAGACCACGACGTCATAGCCTCGGGTAGTCAGCAGGGTGACCAGATGCTGCCAGTGGCGAACCGGCCAGCGTTTGGTCGCATGTTGAGCGCCGGGGCAGACGGCCACCAGGGTCCGATCGTAGCCCAACCCCCGCTCATTCAGAAAATCGGCGGCCTGATCGAGCATCTCCCGGCGGATGAAAAACTCGAGCGGCTTCCCGTCCGGTTGGACGTCCAGATCGCGGGCGGCATCGAAGTATCGCTCGACCACATGTCGCGTGTCGCGATAGACGTTCCGCTTGGTCCGGATCAGGAGGGTCCGGGCCAGGCGATGCTTGGGATAGCCGCGCCACGTGCCCGGCACCCGGAGCCGCAGGATCCGGCTCCGCAGACTGCCATGGAGGTCCAGCCGATGGGTGTACTGACCCGCCTTCAGCCGATCGACCAGCACGCCGAGCGGCTGGCTCGGATCGTAGGGAATCAGCTCATCGATCCGCGGGTTGTCGGCCAGGAGCGGCGTAAAGGCCGTCTTGGTGACATAGCTGATCCAGGCGTCCGGATGACGGGTCCGGAGCGCGCGGAGCAGAGGAGTGGTGAGCAGGATGTCGCCCAGCGAACTCATCCGAACCACGAGTATGCGAGGAGCCACGAGTGCGTGAGCGCGCCGGGAAAAGGGACCGAAAGATAACGGTCCAATTAGCTTCCTCCCCATGCAGCGGAATGTCGCGAAACGCCTCTTTCAGGTCGCTCGGCCCTATTGGGGACTCTTCGGTCTCGGTTTGGCGGCGACCCTGGTGGCGTCGGTGCTCGATGGGGTCACCATCGTCATCCTGATTCCGCTGCTCAAAACGCTGTTTGGAACGGCGGGAGCTCTTTCACCGGGCAGCACCGAACTCGAGGCGATTACCAGCCGGTTGCTCGAGCCGCTGATCGGTGGGGCCGACCGGGCCACGGCGGGCACGCGGCTCGTCATCGTGCTGCTGGCGGGACTGGTCCTCAAGAACTTCTTCACCTATGCGGCGGCGCAGCTGTCGGTCGCGGTGCAGGAGGGACTGGTCCGGGATCTCCGGGTCAAGCTCTATCGCCATCTCCTCTCGATCGATCTGGGCTTTTTTCAGCGCACCCGCCAGGGGCAGCTCGTCTCGGGCGTGATCTCGGACGCCGACCAGAGCAAGCAGGCCGTTGCCGCGGCGCTCGCGTCGTTTTTCCAGAATCTGGTTCTGATTCTGGTCTCGCTTTGGATTCTGGCAGGAATTTCATGGCGTTTGACGGCGCTGACCCTCGCTGCCGCCCCGATCCTCGTGATCGGAATCCAGCAGTTGCTGCGCCGGCTCAGACGTCACGCCGGAGAGTTTGCGGAAGAACGCGGGCTCCTGACTTCGACCGTGACCGAGCGGCTCGGCGCCATCAAACTGATTCGCGGCTATGGGGCGGAGGAACACGAGGTCGATGCCTTCGCGGAGCAGGCCGACAGCTATCGGAAACGCTACATCCGCACCCAGCGCTTCTCCTCGCTCAGCCATCCGGTCAGTGAAATCTTTGGCGGCTTCGTCATCATTCTGATCATCTGGGCGGCGGCCAATCCCGCGGTCATCGGGGCGGAATTGAGCCCGGAGGTGACCATCGGGTTCCTGGTCATTGCGCTCAAGATGATGGCCCCGATCAAATCGCTCTCGCAGTTCCCGACTTCCATGGCGATTGCGCTGGCCAGCGCGGAGCGGGTCTTTGCCTGGCTCGACCGGCCTGCGACGGAAACGGACCTGCCCGGAGCGCACGAGGCCCGCTTCGAGCGCGATCTCGTCTTCGAGCGGGTCGGTTTCCGGTACGATCACGATGTCGTGCTCGACGATGTCTCGTTCGTCGTCCCCAAGGGTCATGTCGTGGCGGTCGTCGGACCGTCCGGGGCGGGGAAAACCACCCTGCTCGAGTTGGTGACACGCTTTCACGATCCGACGACCGGGGCCATCAAATTGGACGGCGTGCCGCTCACGGAACTCCGGCGGAGTTCGTTGCGCGATCTGATCGGCCTGGTCAGTCAGGAAACGGTCGTGCTCAACGATACGGTGCACGCCAACATTGCCTACGGCCGGCCGGGAGCCACCCGGCAACAGGTCGAAGCCGCGGCGCGCGCGGCCAATGCGCTCGAGTTCATCCAGGGGCTCCCGCAGGGCTTCGAGACGTTGCTTGGTGAGCGGGGCACTCGGCTCTCGGGCGGCCAGCGCCAGCGGATTGCGATTGCGCGCGCGCTGTTGCGCGATCCGCCGATTCTGATTCTCGATGAAGCCACCAGCGCACTCGACACCGAGTCCGAGCGGCTGGTGCAGGAAGCGATCGACCGTCTGATGCAGGACCGGACCGTGCTGGTGGTTGCGCACCGGCTCGCGACGGTGCAACATGCCGACGAGATCCTCGTCCTCGAGAGCGGCAAGATCATCGAGCGAGGGACCCATCTTGCCCTGCTGGCAAACGGCGGGCTCTATCGCCGGCTGCATGACCTGCAATTCCGTTCCGTGGAGGAACTGGCGTGACCGCACCTTCGGTCCTGCTGATTGCGACATTCGACGACGGCGAGTTTGCCCACTCGAACCAGCGGGCCCGGGCCTTGGAACGGGTCGGGTGCGACGTGAGCACCTTCGATCTGCGGCGCCGGAGCGGTTTCCTCGGTTTTCTGGGCGGCAGCGACCTGCGGTCACGGATCTTGAAGGCGATCGAGACGGCCGAGGCCGAGGCCGTGATCGTCGTGGGAGGCTACGACCTCTCCGAGAGCATGGTCGAGACGATCCGGCGCGAGTCGGGCAAGCCGATCGTCAACTGGTTTCCCGACGACCTGGGACGGCTCGACGAAGTGCTCGCCAGCGCTCGCGCGTACGATCACGTCTTCGTGATCGGGTCCGACGTGGCAGCTGCCTATGAGCGCGTCGTCGGGACTGGAGCGGAAGTTTTGCCGCACGCGGCCGATCCCTCGGTCTATCGGCCGATGCGGACCAAGGACCAGTATCGCGCCAACGTGGTCTTTGCCGGGGCCGCCACGCCGGTTCGGGAGCGCTACCTCGCCGAGTTGGTCGAATGCGGCCTGGCGCTCTGGGGGCCGGGTTGGCGTCGGACTGCCCTGCGCGACTACTGCCGCGGCGAGGCACGGACGACGGCTGAATACGTCCGAGCGTACGGCGGCGCGTCGGTTGCCGTCAACCTGCATCATGATGTCGGTGGCCGCGACGCGGCGGCCTGCAATCAGCGCGTCTTCGAACTCGCAGCCATGGGCTTGCCCCAGGTCGTCGATGCCCGGATCGATCTGCCGCACTACCTGGAGCCGGAACGGGAAGTCGTGACGATCGGTTCCCCCAAGGAGCTCAAAGAGCGGGTCAAGGAATTGCTCCAGGCGCCGCAACTCGGCGATGAACTCGGCGCGGCCGCGCGACGGAAGCTGTTGGCCAGGCACACCCATATGCATCGGGCCAGGCGTCTGCTCGATGCCATCGGGGTTCGCGTTCCCCACCAAGGTGTCCAGCCGCCCGTTCCGGTCGACGACTGAATCATGTTTGCAGGTGTCACGGCCGTGCTCGTGGCCAAGTTCAACGAGCGGTACCATCGGACCGGCGGTGCGCTGCTTCGCGCGCTCGAATCGCTGGGTGTCACGGCGGTGCCGTGCGAAGAGCGGACCAGTACCGTCGAACGTCTGACCGGCCGGACCCTGGGCCGGCGGCTCCGTCGTCTGCTCGGTGCGCATCGTCCCGACCTCGTCATCGTCTTCAAAGGCGGCCTGCTGGAGCCCGAGGTGATCGATGCCCTTCGGGGCGTCTCGTCGGCGCGATGGGCCAACTGGTTTCCCGATAGCCCGCATCTGCTCGACCTCTCGCTCCGGATCGGGCGCGCCTACGATCGCTGCTTCATCTTCGACACCTCGATGGTTGCTCGGCACCTGGAAGCCGGGCATCAGGCCGAGTATCTGGCCGAGGGGTGCGATCCCGAATACCATCGGCCGTTGCCCGATCCGGCCTGGCCCCGCTCCGGGATTGCCTTCGTCGGGTCTCGCGAGCCGCTTCGGGTCCAGGCGCTCGAATCGGTGGCCGATCTCGGGCTGAATACCTGGGGGCCGGACATGCCACGCGGTCCGTTGTACGGCGACGATTTCCTCAAAGCGTTCTCGAACGCCGACATCGCGCTCAATATCCATCAGTTCTTCGGAGAGCCAGCTGCGCAGGGGCGTTATGGGACCGGGGCCAATCGTCGGGTCTTCGAGATTGCGGGGATCGGCACGGTGCAGCTGGTCGACGCCAAGGCGGATATCGCGCGCAGTTTCGTGCCCGATGAGGAGATCGTGCTCTTTCGGTCGCCGGCGGAACTGCGGGAGCGGGCGGTCGAACTGCTGGCCGATCCGGTCAGACGCACCGAGATCGCGGCGCGCGCGCGGACGCGAGCCTTGCGCGAGCACACCTGGCGGCATCGTCTCGAGACCCTGATCGCGCGCACCCTGGCATGATACCGATCTCGGGCTTTACCATCGTCCGGAACGCCATCGAGTTGGACTTCCCGGTGGTCGAGAGCATCCGCTCCATCCTGCCGCTGGTCGATGAGCTGGTCGTCAATGTCGGCCATTCGACCGACGACACGCTCGACCTGGTGCGTTCGATTGACGACCCCCGGATTCGGATCGTCGAAGCCGAGTGGAATTTTGCCGAGGGCAAGTCGGTGCTCCGGAACGAGACGCTGCGGGCCATGCGCGCCTGCCGGCATCCCTGGGGCATCTACATCCAGGCCGACGAGGTGCTTCACGAGGGCGGTGGCCCGGCGTTGGTCGAGACCATCCGATCCAGTGCGGATGACGAACGGATCGATGGGGTCGTGGTTCGTTACCGCCACTTCATTGGGAGTCCGGATCTGGAGGCCGTCAACCGGCGATGGTATCGCCGCGAGATCCGCGCGGTGCGGCTCGATCCCGCCCGCGACGTGCATCCGTTCCGCGATGCGCAGGGGTTCCGGGTCGGGCCGACCGATCGCCGGGTACCCTCACGCCTCGCCGATGCCGAGATGTTTCACTACGGGTTCATCCGGTCGGCCGCGGCGCTCAGGGGCCGAGCCACCATCGATCGCTCGCTCTATCCCGACCGCCCGGAATACACGTACGATCGAGCCGTGCTGCGCTGGTTTCCGGGCATCCGTCCTTTCCATGGCACCCATCCGCAGGTAGCCAACGAGTGGATCGCGCGTCAGCGCCTCGACCTGGAGCGGAAGATTACCGAACCGTTTTTCGAGTGGGAGCATCTCCGGTTCTATGCATCCGACCTGCTTGAGCGGCTGACCGGCACACGAGTGTTCGAGTTCCGCAACTATCGGTTGGTTCGATGACGGACGAAATTCGCTGGTTTGCCCCCAACCGCTTCTGCGAGTTGGTTCTCGAGCCGCTGCGCGATCGGGGCTTCGTCATTGCGGCCGAAGGGGATCGGCCGGCCCGGTTGGCCGTCGTGATGGACGGGCAATCGGCGGTCGAAGGTATGGAGTACGCCCGCCGGCATCGCTGTCCGCTGATTCTCTATGTCTGGGATCTCCCCCCCTGGCGACTCGGTGGAGGTTATTCCGATTTCGTGTTTGCGCTGGGCAGCCGAATCTATCGGATTCCCCGTCCGCTGGGCGGATATCCCGAGCGGTCGGGGTTCTACAGCCGCCTCCGCTGGGTTGCGCGCCGAGCGACCGCGGTCTGGGCGCCGTCGACGTTGACGGCCGAGGATCTGCGGGCCCGGTTTGGCGTCCATGCCGAGGTGGTCCCCTTCTGCTACGACTCGAACCGCTTCCAGCCGCTGGTCCGGCCCGCGCCGCCGGTGTTCAAGCTGCTGTCCATTTCCCGGCTGGTGCGCCACAAGAACCATATCGCGATCGTGCGCGCCGCTGCGCAGATGACGCCGCGTCCGGCCGTGCACTTGATCGGGCAGGGCCCCGAACGCGAGACGTTGCGCTATACGGCGGCTGAACTCGGCGTCAACCTGCAGGTCGATTCCGAATGGCAGACCGAGGAGGCCATTGCGGCGGCGTATCGGGCGGCGAGTGTGGTGGTGGCGCCCAGCCGGTTCGAAGGATTCGGCTTGACGCCGATGGAGGCGGTGGCCCAGGGCATTCCGACCGTTGCCTCCGACATTGCGCCCCATCGGCAACATCTCCGCGACGCCGTCACTTACTTCGACCGCGACGACGACGAGATGCTGGTGCGGGCCATCGAGACGGCGCTGTATCGGCCGCCGGTGGACCCGAATGCACTCGCGCATCTGACCGTGGCGGCGGCAACGGAACGGTTCGAACGCCGGCTGCGCATCATGCTGGATCAGCCCTGAACCGATGGCCGACCTGCTGCTCGCCCATGATTTTCCCCCGATCGGTGGCGGGATTGCGCGGTGGATGACGGAGCTGGCCCGTCGTTATCCGCCGGATGACCTGGTGGTGTCGACCGGCCTCGTGCCCGATGCCGACGATGGCTGGACCGACGTAACGGTCGATCGCGTTCCGGTGGCGTCGAACCGGCTCAAGACTCTGCCGGGATTGTGGGCGTGGCGCCGGCGCGCGCGCGAACTGGTTCGGGATCATCGGGTCGGGTTCATCTGGTGTGATACAGTGCGCCCCGCCAGCTACGTTGCGCGGGAAGTGCGGCGGCGGGATGGCATTTCCTACGGCATCATGGTGCACGGCGGCGACCTGCTCCAGCTTCAGGCCAAGTACCGGCGCTCTCGGCTCAAAGCCCTGAGCGCCCGGGCCCTGTTGGGTGGTGCCTCGGTCCTCGCGGCCAACAGCCGCTGGACTGCGGAGCTTGCGGGTAAGGTGCTCGACGAACTCCGCGTACCCGCCGATGGCCGGATCCGGGTCGTCCCCCTCGGCACCGACGTGGCCCGCTTCCGGCCCGAGGTCGATCCAGTGCCGTTCCTGGTTCGTCATGGTCTGACGGCGGGGCGGTACCTCCTGACGGTTGCGCGGCTAGTGCCACATAAAGGCATCGATTCGGTAATCGAAGCGCTCGCGCTGCTCGGGCCGGCATACGCCGATGTGCGCTATCTGGTCGTGGGTCGTGGTAGCGATGGCCCGCGGCTTCGGGAACTCGCGGTGGCGAGAGGAGTGGCCGATCGGGTCGTCTGGCTCGACCGGGTAACCGATGACGAACTGCCGGCTGCCTACCGAGCGGCGACGCTATATGCCGGGCTCTCGCGCGCGGAAGGGCTCGATATCGAGGGATTCGGGATTGCGCTGATGGATGCCGCGGGGGCGGGCATTCCCGTCGTGGCCGGCGCCAGCGGTGGTACCGCCGAAGCGGTACGCCACGACGAAACCGGTTTCCGGGTCCCGCCGCGCGACCTGCCGGCCGTCGTCGATGCGATCGGCCGCCTCCTCGACGATCCGGGTCTGGCAAACCGGTTCGGTATGGCCGGCCGTGCCTGGGCGGAATCCGAACGGAACTGGGATCGGACCGTGGCGCTGCTCCGCGATCTCAGTCGGGCAGGGGCCAGCGCTGCTCGGCCTTGATCGCGCCGGTCGGGCAGGCGCGCAGGATCCGGTCGTCGAGCGGCGACCACCAATGCCGAGGCACCTTGACCTCCGCGTGGCCGTCGGGTTTTCGGCGGAAGACGTGAGGCTGGCGGGAATAGCAGACGCCGCACGCGACGCAGGCGTCGTCATCGATGGACAACACCACTTCGCGCTGCGGATGAATCCCGGGCGGCAAGTCCTCCATGGCTCGGGGCAGGCTTTCCAGGGTCGTGTGCAGGGCCTGGAATCCCTCCGCGATCAGGTAGGGCGTCCGATTGAACGCAAACATCGGAATCCGCTCGACCCGGGGCCGGACGATCACGACGGGCGGATTGTGCCAGGCGCGCAGCAGCTCCGCCGAGAGGGTGTTCATCACCAGCTCGAGTCCCCGCGCGTAGGTCGACGCAAAGCCCTGGCGCTCGACGGCCCGGCGCTGTCCTCCGCTCCCGCCGACATCGACGGCAATGATCGGTCCCTGGCAGAGGCCCAGCGAGGCGCGGACCGGCAGATTCTCGATCACGGCGCCGTCGACACAGACATGCCCGTTGATGGTGCGCGGAGGAAGGATGCCCGGCAGTGCGCAGGAAGCGAAGACGGCGTCGGCCACTTTCGCGTCGGTGAGCCCCGGGAGCCCCCAGAGCAGCTGATTGCCGGTGTTGATGTCCACGGTGTTGATCACCAGGCGCCGTGGCAGGTCGGCAAAAGTCCGGTCGCCCACGATCGAGGTGATCAGCGAATCGAGCGGATCGGCCCGATAGACCGCCGGTGATCGCATCCGTTTGAAGGCCATGTCGAAGTGCGCGACGCGGAAGATGTCGGACCGTTTGACGGCCAGCGCACGATCTTCCATTTCCCGGACCGACATGCCGGTTGCCCAGGCGGCCGCGATCAAGGCGCCGATGCTGCAGCCGACCACGACCGACGGTTCGAGGCCGCGTTCCTCCAGGGCCCGGAGGACGCCCACATGGGCCAGCCCCTTGAGACCGCCGCCGCTCAGAACCAGGCTGAATTGAGAATGGCTCGCCATGCTAGGATATTATCGGCATCGTTCGTCCCCTCATACCTGGACGGCATCGTGAGTTCTGATATTGCGCTGGCAGTGGCCGGCGACACTGCCCGCCATTTCGACGTGGAGGCGCTCCGCCGGGAGGAGTTCCCCTGGGCCGATCGCGCGATCTATCTCGATCACGCCTCGATCGGCCCGCTGCCCGAACGGACCCGCCGGCGCCTCGAGGAATACAATCGCGTTCGCGCGGAGGCGTACCGGCTGTCCGAGGAGCACCTGTTCGGCGTCTTCGCGCGGTCGCGGGCGCTGGCGGCGGAGTTGATCGGGGCTACACCCTCGGAAATCGCGCTGGCCACCAACACCAGTGCCGGAATCAACCTCGCCGCCCAGGCCATCCCGCTCGAAGCCGGTGACATCATCCTGGTGAGCCACGGCGAGTTCCCCGCCAATGTCTTTCCCTGGCGCGAACAGTCACGGCGAGGCGCCGTGCTCGAACTGGTGCCGCTCACGCCGGAGGGCTGGCCGGACGAGGCGCGAATATTGGCCCGGCTCGAAGACCCGCGCGTCAAGGTGCTGGCCCTGTCTCTGGTGCAATTTCACACCGGCTACCTCGCCGATATCGGCCGGCTCGGCGCGGCCGTGCGGGCTGCGGGCGCCTGGTTCGTGGTGGATGCGATCCAGGGCCTGGGACAGGTGCCGTTCGATGTGGGGGCCACCCCGGTGGATATTCTCGCGTGCGGTGCGCAGAAATGGCTGCTGTCGCCGTGGGGGTCGGGCTTTACCTATGTGCGATCGGACCTGATCGAGCGCCTGAACCCGCCGGTAGTGGGATGGACGGCGTTCGAAGGTACCGACGATTTTGCGACCATGACCGCGTATCCGGCGGACTGGCGACGCGATGCCCGGCGGTTCGAGGTCATCACGCTGCCGTTTCAGGATTTCGTCGGCATGAATGCGTCGCTCGAGTTGTTGGGCGAACTCGGCATCGATGCGATTACTCGCCACCTGCGCAGCCTCAACCAGCCGCTCCTGGCCTGGGCCGAGAATCGCGGCGTTCGAGTCGGGTCGGCGACGGGCTCGCGGGGCACGGGGATCGTGTCGCTGGCTCTGCCCGATGCTGCCCGGGTGCATGCGGAGCTCAAGGCGCACGGGGTCGTCGTATCGCTCCGCGAAGGAATGATTCGGGTCAGCCCGCACTGCTACAATTCGGCCGACGAGGTCGGGCGTCTGATCGCGTTGCTCGATCGTCTGGTCTGAGAAAGAAAGGGAGCCAGTCATGGCGACACTGCAGGACGCCTTGCTCGCAGGGTATGGATTCGACGGACCGAGAGTAGTGCTGGGCGCCCCGCTCGATGGGCAGCACGTCCTGCCGGAGCCGAAGGTGGCCATTCCGCTGGGCATGATGAATCGGCACGGCCTGATTGCCGGCGCCACCGGTACCGGCAAAACCAAAACGCTTCAGCTGATTGCGGAGCAGCTCTCGGCGCAGGGCGTTCCCGTGTTCGTCGCGGACCTCAAGGGCGACCTCACTGGCCTGGCGGCGCCCGGTGAGCCGAACGCGAAGATCGCCGAGCGCGCGGCCGCGGTGGGCGTGCCGTGGGAACCGCGAGCCGCGCCGGTGGAACTGGTCAGTCTGACCGGGGCCAACGGGGTGCAACTCCGCGCTACGGTCAGCGGGTTCGGACCGCTCTTGCTGAGCAAGGTGCTGGGACTCAACGAAACCCAGGCCAGTGTGCTGGCCATGGTCTTCAAAGCTTGTGACGACCAGGCGCTGCCGCTGCTCGATTTCGATGATCTCCGCGCCGTGCTGCGCTACCTGTCGAGCGACGACGGGAAGGCGGTGCGGGAGGAGTACGGCGGCATGTCGGGAGCCACGGTGGGCGTGTTGCTCCGCAAGATGGTCGAACTCGAGCAGCAGGGCGCCCAGCAGTTCTTCGGCGAACCTGAATTCGACGTGCGGGACCTGTTGCACGTCGATCGCAACGGCCAGGGCACCATCACCTGCCTGCAGCTGGCGGATTGCCAGGACAAGCCGGCGCTCTTCTCGACCTTCATGATGTGGCTCCTGGCCGAGCTGTTTCAGAATCTTCCCGAAGCCGGTGACCTGCCCAAGCCCAAGCTGGTGTTCTTCTTCGACGAAGCCCACTTCCTCTTCCGGGGGGCATCGAAGGCGTTCCTGGCCCAGGTCGAGCAGGTCGTCCGGATGATTCGGTCCAAGGGTGTCGGCGTCTTCTTCGTGACGCAGACTCCCAAGGATGTGCCCGATACCGTCCTTGCGCAGCTTTCGAATCGGGTCCAGCACGCGCTTCGGGCCCATACGCCCGACGACGAGGCGTCGCTCCGGGCCACGGTGCGGACCTTCCCGAAAACCGCCTTCTACGATCTGCAGACCGTGCTGACCTCGCTCGGCATCGGGGAGGCAATCGTGACCGGTCTCGATCAGCGCGGGGTGCCGACACCGGTGGCCGCTACCCGTCTGGTGGCGCCCACGTCGCGTATGTCGCCGCTGACGGCGGAGGAGTATCGCCGGGAGCTGGAGGAGTCGGACCTGATGCGGGAGTATGGAACGGCCATCAACCGCGAAAGCGCCTATGAGATGCTCGCCAAGCGGATGGCGGCCAGCGCGCCGGAACCTGCCCCGCCGAGCGGACCGTCCCGGGAGCCGGCGCGCGCGCCCGCCAGCCGGAAGGCGGGGAAGGGATGGGCAGCGGCCATCGGCGGCGCGGTAGCCGGCGCCTTCACGACCACGGTGGCGCGTTCGCTGGGCCGGGAGCTGGTCCGCGGCGTCTTCGGCATGCTGGGCACCCGTCCACCCAGTACCACGAAACGCCGTCGCTGAAAAACGATGCGGGAGGTTCGGCCCGAATGCCGAATCTCCCGCGTGTTCATGCGGATTACAGACTACTTCTTCGCCACCTCTTCTTCACGCAGCACCTTCTTGGCAAACCAGAACACCAGGAAGGCCACGATCAGGAAGTCGAGCAGCGACCCGGCAAAGGCGCCCAGTTTGATCAGCGATGCATCGTTTCCGGGGATGAGATGAAACCCGGCCTCGCGCCAGTCGCCGCCCGGCACGACCAGACCCACCAACGGCATGATGATGCCGTCGACCAGCGAGCTCACCACCGCACCGACCTTGCCGCCGATGATGACGCCGAGGGCCAAGCCGATGACACCGTACTGCTTCATGAACGCCATGAACTCTTTACCCATGGTCCGCTCCGTACTATTGAGTGGTGAATTGAGGAGGGTGGTGCTCTGCTCGCGAGTTGGGACTCGCGAGCGCGAATGTATCTCCGACGCGCGGGACCGGCAATAGCCCGACTGATTAACTCCGGATTCTGTTACCCGATGTCGAGGAACGCGTAGGAGCGGCGCCCCTTCTGCAGAGCGACGAACCGGCCCGCCAGCAGGTCGTCTACGCCCAGAGTCTGCTCGGCGCCCGCGATCTTGACGCCATTGACCGAGAATCCCTGGCCCTGAATACCGCGCCGGGCTTCGGCCTTGGATGCGGCCAGGCCGGTTTCCACCAGCGCATCGACCACCCCGATCCAGCCGGCCAGACGGTCGCGCGCCACCGCGATGGTGGGCACTTCTCCGGCAACGATCTCGAGCGTCTGCACGTCGGCACTCGCGAGCGGGATGCCCCCGAACAGGACCTCGCTTGCTGCGATGACCCGCTCCGTCGTCTCGGCGCCATGGATGCGGCTGGTCACGTCCCGCGCCAGAAACCGCTGCGCCGTCCGCTTGCCGGGATCGGCCGTGTGCGTAGCCAGGACCGCTGCGATCTCCTCGAGCGACACGGTCGTGAAGGTCCGGAGCAGGCGGTCGACGTCCGCATCCTCCGCATTGAGCCAGAACTGGAAGAACTTGTACGGCGACGTCTTGGCCGGATCGAGCCAGACGTTGCCCCCTTCGCTCTTGCCGAACTTGGCCCCGCTCGCCGTGGTCAGGAGTGGCAGCACCAGGCCATGCGCATCGGCGCTCTCTTTGCGACCGATCAGCTCGACGCCCGCCGTGATGTTGCCCCACTGATCGCTGCCGCCCAGCTGCAGCGCGCAACCGGTGGTCCGATGCAGATGCCAGAAGTCGTAGGCCTGGATCAGCATGTAGGTGAACTCGGTAAAGGAAATCCCCGCCTCCAGGCGGCTCTTGACCGAGTCCTTCTGCAACATGTAGTTGATCGTGAAGTGCTTGCCGGCATCGCGCAGAAAGGCGAGCAGCGGCAGGTCCGCCAGCCAGTCGGCGTTGTTGAGGAGCCGGGCGCCGGTCTCGTCGTCGAAGTCGAGGAACTTCTCCAACTGCTTGCCGATGGCCGCTGCATTGGCCCGAACCTGGTCGAGCGAGAGCATCGGCCGCTCGCTCCGCTTGCCGCTCGGGTCGCCCACCATTCCGGTGCCGCCGCCCACCAGCGCAATCGGCCGGCCGCCCAGGCGCTGGAGCCAGACCAGGCCCATCACCGGGACGAGGTTGCCGACGTGCAGCGAGTCGGCCGTCGGATCGAACCCGACGTAGCCCGTAACCGGGCCCTGAGCGAGGCGCGCTTCCAGGCCGGGGGTCACGTCCTGCAGAAGCCCCCGGTCACGCAGAGTGGTGACGAGATTCGACATAGGGTCGGCAAACTAGCGGGCGGGCGAGAACGGCGGAAGCGGTTCGTTCCCCCGGTCCCGCTGTCTGATTAGCTTCTCGGTATGGCTCGTTGGTCGTTCAAGGGACTCTTCGGCTGGTGGAAAACGCCCAAAGTCCGATTCCGGGTGTTGCTCTCCATCGGCGCGTTGGGCGTCTTTGGTATTGCCCTCCTGGTAGGTGCCTGGTTCAACGTCTGCGGGCCGGTCGATTCGTGCCCCTCGATCGCCAGCCTCGAGACCTATGATCCGGACCAGGCCTCCAAGGTCTATGCCGCCGATGGGCGGCTGGTGACGGATTTCGGCCTCCAGCGGCGGACGGTAGTCCCACTCGAACAGATGTCTCCCGCCGTCATCGCGGCCTTCCTGAGCACGGAAGACCGCCGATTTTACGAGCATGGCGGGATCGACTGGGTCCGCATCTTCGGCGCCATCAAGGCGGTCCTGAGCGGGCAGCGGCTCCAAGGTTTTTCGACGGTGACCATGCAGCTGGCCGGGAATCTCTGGCCCGAGATGATCGACCGGACCCAGCGGAGCGGGTTCCGCGGCCTGACCCGCAAGCTGCGCGAGATGCGTGTCGCCATGGACATCGAGCGCCGCTATCCGAAGCAGAAGATCCTCGAGCTCTATCTCAATCAGATCAATCTCGGCAACGGGGCCTACGGCGTCGAGGCCGCGTCGCTCCGGTACTTCGGCAAGTCGGCCCGGGCGCTCAACGTGGCCGAGGCCGCGTCGCTCGCCGCGATTCCGAAAGGCCCCACCCGCTACAATCCGCGGCGGAACCCGTCGCTCAACGTGCAGCGGCGGAACCTGATCATCAATCTGCTCCGCGACCAGTCCAAGCTGTCGCGTGAGTCGGCCGAGGCGTGGAAAGCCTACCCGCTCGCGCTGTCGTCGCGGTCGGACTTTACCGGGGTGGGCGACTACTTCGTCGAATATGCCCGCCAGCTGTTGCAGGCCCGGTTCGGCGGCGATCTCTATCGGTCCGGCCTCCGGGTCTACACCACGCTCGACCTCGACATGCAGCAGGCGGCCGAGCGGGCGCTCGAAGCGCAGCTGGCTAAGATCGAGTCCGGGACCGAGTACGGCCGGTTCCGCCACCAGACCTTCCGCGAATACCTCGATCAGCGCGACGGTGAGGTCGACGAGGAAAGCCAGGGCCCGTTCTCGCCCTATCTCCAGGGCTCCATTGTCACGATCGAAGTCAAGACGGGATACATCCGCGCGCTCGTCGGCGGTCGTGATTTCGGCGATTCCAAATACAACCGCGCTACGCAGGCCGAGCGCCAGGCGGGCTCGACCTTCAAGCCGTTCGTCTACGCCGCTGCCATCCGCGCCGGCTACCGGATGAGCGACATCTACGAGGACTCGCCGGTCGAGGTCGAAATTCCCGACCAGCCGGCCTGGGCGCCCAAGAACTACGATCTCAAGTTCCGGGGCCCGCTCAGCATGCGCGAGGCGCTCTATGATTCCCGCAACACCGTGGCCGTCAAAGTCGGCCTCGATGTCGGGATCGAAGCAGTGGTGCGTGAAGCGGCCATGACGGGCATCGTACGGCGGATTCCCCGAGTCCCCTCGATCTTCATCGGCGCTTCCGAAGTGACGCCGCTCGAGATCACCTCCGCCTTCGGTACCTTTGCCAACATGGGCGTGCGGGTGCCGCCGACCGCCATCACGCGGGTCGAAGACGCCAACGGCAACATCCTCTGGCAGCCGGAGACCAAGCAGACCCGGATCATGGAACCGGAGCAGGCCTGGCTCGTCCTCGACGGACTTCGCGATGTGGTCCGCAAAGGCACGGCGCAAGGCATGATGCCTCGCGTCGGGATCAACCTGCCCGCCGGCGGGAAGACCGGCACCACCAACGACGGCATGGACGTCTGGTTCATCGGGTTCACGCCCGATCTGGTTACCGGCGTCTGGATGGGCTTCGACAAGAAGCAGGTCATCATGGGCAACGCGCAGGGCGGCCGGCTCGCCGCGCCGGCGTGGGCGCTGATGATGAAAGAGGTCTACGAGCGGCGCCGGGCGCCGACGCCCTGGCAGATGCCCGAGGGCGTGGTGACCATGAGCATCGACCGCTCCACCGGCTATCTGGCAACACCGATGTGCCCGCCCAGGTCGGTTGGTCCGGAGTACTACGTGCCGGGGACCGAGCCGACCGAGCGCTGTCCCATTCATGGTGGCCATCGCCCGCCGCAGGCCGAGCCGGACGAAAGTCATTGACCGTATCATCGGAGCCGCCGATGCGCGTGACGGCGGATTGGCTCGTGACCCTGGACGGTCCGCCCGTCGCCGGGGCCGCGGTGCTGCTCGAGGCGTCCGGTCGGATTGCCGCGCTGGGTCCGAGTGCCGAAGTTCCCACCCCTCCCGGAATTGCCGAGATCGCGCTGCCCGGGACGGCCCTGATTCCCGGCCTGGTCAACGCCCACACTCATCTGGAACTCACCGGCCTCCACGGCCAGGTCGAGGAAGACGACTTCACCCGCTGGATTCGCGGCGTGCGCGAGCTCAAAGCGGGGCTCTCGCCCGACTGGTTCCGGGCCGCGGCGCGCCAGGGCGTCCGGGATGCCTTTGCCGCCGGGATCACCCTGGTCCTCGATACCGGCGACTCCGGCGCGGTGCTGCCTGCGCTCGATGAGCTGGGTGGAGCCGGCGTTGCCTATCAGGAAGTGTTCGGACCCGATCCGGCGCAGTGCGCAGCTAGCATAGCGGGACTCGAAGCCGCGCTCGATCGCCAGCTTCCTTGGTGTTCCGACCGGGTCCGGCTCGGCCTGTCGCCCCACGCGCCATACACGGTGAGCGGGCCGCTCTACCGGGCCGCGGCTCAGCTTGCTGCGCAACGCGGGCTGCCGATCGCGGTCCACCTGGCCGAGTCACCTGCCGAAAGCCGCTTCGTCCGTGAAGATCAAGGCCCCTTTGCCGATGCCTGGCGCGCTCGGGGCATTCCCCCGCTTGCGCAGCAAGGGAGTACCCCAGACTCGGCGCGGCGATCGCCGGTGGCCTGGCTGGAGGCGCACGGCGTGCTCGGTCCCACCACCCTCTGCATCCATACGGTCCAACTCGACGCCTCCGACCGCGAGGTGTTGGCCGCGCGGCGCGTCGGCATTGCCCACTGTCCCGTTTCCAACCGCCGCCATGGCCACGGCGATGCGGATAGTGCCGCCCTGGTCGCTGCCGGGCTCACCGTCGGTGTGGGGACCGATTCCGTGGTGAGCGTCGGGGCACTCGACATGTTTGCCGAGTTGCGCGCCGCCCGCGCCCTCTTCGGCACATCGGCGCGGGAAACCCTCCGGCATGGGACCCTGATCGGGGCGCAATTGGCCGGGATGGCCGCCGAGCGCGGGGCGCTCACCCCTGGCCGCTTTGGCGACATCGCGGCGGTCAGGCTTTCGGAAGCGGGTGACCCTGATTTAGTTGAAGAGTTGGTCCTGGCGGCTGAAGCAAAATCGGTCGCGGCGACTTTTGCCTCGGGCAGGATGGTGTACCGGTCCGCGTGAACGGCTGGTGACCTGCTCGTTGCAGACGGTTGGCCGATCAGGCTTGATTCGAGCCAGGGTCCGTTTCTAGCTTGGTGGGATACCTCTTTTCGCGGAGTGAGCGGTGCGGTGCCTCGCGCTCAACGCATCTTTTGAACCCCTGACGATGGTCCCGCTCCGGCGGGCCCTGCGCCTGGTGATCGACGGCAAAGCCGAGATCGTCGAGGCGGAGCATGGGGAAGAGATGCGGAGTGCGAGGCTCGCACTTCCCAAACCGGCGATCATCCGGCTGGTCAAGTTCGTGCACGTTCCCCGGAAGTTCCGCCGTCAGGTCACCAACACGTTCCTCTTTGCGCGCGACGACTACACCTGTCAGTACTGCGCCCGGACCCAGCACGAGTTGCGGATGCGTGAATGCCTGACGCGGGATCACCTGATTCCGATTTCGCGCGGTGGCGGCAACGAGTGGCACAACGTGGTGACGGCCTGCAGCACCTGCAACACGAAGAAGGGGAATCGCCTGCCCGACGAGTGCGGGATGCAGCCGATGCACGAGCCGATGGAGCCGCACTTCGTTCATCTGTCGTGGGCGGTGCGCCGGCTCACGGCCACGCAGGCGAAGTACATTCGCCTCTTCTACGGAGCCGACGCACTGCGCGCGTTGGCGGGGTAAATCGCATCACGCAATGTGCGGCCTGACCGGCTTTTTCACTTCGCGCCCCCGAACCGATGAGAGCATGACCGCGGACGTGTCCGCGATGATGGCACCGATCCATCATCGCGGGCCGGACGACGGCGGTCATTTCGTCGACGCCGAATCGGGCATTGCCCTCGGATTCCGGCGCCTCTCTATCATCGATCTGTCGCCGCTGGGCCACCAGCCGATGGCGTCCGTCTCGGGCCGGTACGTCCTGGCCTTCAACGGCGAGATCTACAACTACGCCGCGCTGCGCGAGGAACTGGCCGCGCTCGGCGCGACCTTCCGGGGGGGCTCGGACACCGAGGTCATCCTGGCCGCGTTCGAGGCCTGGGGTGTCCGGGCCGCGCTGCCCCGCTTCGTGGGCATGTTTGCGATGTCGCTCTGGGATCGGCGCGAGCGCGAGCTGACGCTGATCCGCGACCGGCTCGGCAAGAAGCCGCTCTTCGTCTATGCCGAGCCCGGCTACATCTCGTGGGGCTCGGAACTCAAGGCGATGGTGGCATGCCCCTCGTTCGACCGGTCGATCGATCCCGCCGCCGTGGTCGAGTACCTGCGTTACCTCTATGTGCCGGCGCCGCGATCGATCTACCGCCGGGTGCGGAAGCTCGAGCCGGGGGCGTTGATCACCATTCGCGACCCCGACCAGCCCCTCCCGCTCTCCGAGCGGTACTGGTCGCTCGAAGCGGTGGCCGAGGCGGGCGAAGCGCAGCCGTTCCGGGGATCGGATACCGAGGCGGTCGATCGGCTCGAAGCGCTGCTGGCCGATGCGGTCAAGCTGCGGCTCTATGCCGACGTGCCGTTAGGTGCGCTGCTCTCGGGCGGGATCGATTCGTCCACCGTGGTTGCGCTGATGCAGGAGCAGCTGTCGCGCCCGGTCAAGACGTACACCATCGGTTTCGAAGAGAAGGAATACGACGAAGTCCATCACGCCGAGGCGGTCGCCAAGCATCTGGGCACCGATCAGACCACGCTGCGGCTGACCGGGACTGATACGCTGGATCTGATTCCCCGGCTGTCCGACTGGTTCGATGAGCCGCTGGCCGATCCGTCGCAGTTGCCCACCTTTCTCGTCTGCCAGCTGGCGAAACAGGATGTCACGGTCGCGCTCTCCGGCGACGGTGGCGATGAGTTGTTTGCCGGGTACAACCGCTACCGCTTCGGGCGGCGGTTGCTCAACGCGGTCGAGTACGTTCCGCGCGCCTTGCGGGGTCCGGTTGGCGGGATGCTTCGGATGATGGGGCGTTCCGGCGGCGACCTGCGTTCGCGGACCGGCAAGCTGCGCAAGCTGGGCGAGTTCCTGTCGGCACCGTCCGAAGGATATGCCTATCGCAGCTTGCTGTCGGCGTGGCAGGACCCGGGCAGCCTGGTGCCTGGCGTAGTCGAGGAGCCGGGGCTGTTCGTCGAGACGATGGAGCGGCAGCGGCCTGACACCTTGCTGGGACGCATGATGTTGGCCGATCAGCGCAGCTACCTGCCGGATGATTTGCTGGCCAAGGTCGACCGGGTCAGCATGGCGGTCAGTCTCGAGGCGAGAGCGCCCATCCTGGATCATCGGGTGGCCGAGTTTGCCTGGACCCTGCCGGACTCGATGAGGATCAGGGGCGATCAGACCAAGTGGATCTTGCGACAGGTGCTCTATCGGAAGGTCCCTCAGGCGCTGGTCGACCGCCCCAAGATGGGCTTCTCGGTTCCGATCTCGGCCTGGTTGCGTGGCCCGCTCCGGTCATGGGGCGACGACCTGCTCGCGTCGGAGCGGCTCGGTGCGGTGGAGTTACTGGATGCGGGACGGTGCCGGGAGGCGTGGAACCGGCTCCAGGCCGGTGAGGAGCATCGCAGCCTGGCGCTCTGGTCGCTTCTCGTATTCCTCGATTGGCACGGCAGGTGGGCACGGGGCTGAACCGTGCTCAGAGGGCATCGTCCTCGTCGTCATCATCGTGCTGGACCTGAAACTGCTCGCTGCGTGCCTGCAGCACCTGGTTCGGCATGCCGGCCAGGCGGAGCAGGAAGCGCCGAATCCCTCGTCCCACCGTCGTACCGGGTTCGGGAATGTCCAGCGTCGGGTCGCCGGCCAGGAACCGTTCCAACTGGTCGATGTCCCGGTCCGATAGCGCCGTGATCCGCGCCGACACCGTGTAGTAGAACCGCCCGTCCCGCCTCGGGTAAATCGCAATCCGCTGGGGCAGGTTGAGGTAGCGGTCGGCGGCCTCGCGGAGGGCAAACCGGGACGGAC
Organism: Gemmatimonadales bacterium; assembly: GCA_037189525.1. Classification (GTDB taxonomy): domain Bacteria; phylum Gemmatimonadota; class Gemmatimonadetes; order Gemmatimonadales; family GWC2-71-9; genus SHZU01. Next base: position 275,076 of record JBBCJC010000001.1, on the reverse strand, counting down.
GCAGCCGGCGGTTGGCGACCACCAGCGTCACCGTGAACTCCTCCTGCAGCGGCTCCTTCGTTACGATCGTCTGCCAGCTCGTCTCGCTCGCCAGCTCGTCGATCCATCCGTCGCGCGACCGCCAGGTCTGCATCGTGTAGGACACGATCAGCGGCAGCGACTTCTCCAGCGCCTCGTTCCATCGCTCGTCGACCAGCAGATTGCGCAGATAGACGATCGGCATCCGCGCCCCGTTGCTCTGCAGCGTCGAGTCGAGCGCCATCGAGAGGGAGACGGCCGGGCGCTGCCCCGTTTCCTGGGCATGCGCGGCCAGGCCAGGTACGGCCAGGAGAGCCAGAGCGAGGAGCGTACGCCGCATCAGAAACGCCGCTCGAGTCGCAGGATGACGCGGAACTTGTCGTTCACCGCGAGCGGTTTGGCCAGGTAGACCGCGAGTCCGCCCGCATCGATCCCGACCCCCACATCCGCATCCCACTCGTCGAAGCGTGGAATCCGGTTGTTGGGCACTCGGCCCGGTCCTTCACCCGACAGCCATGCCTTGCCGACATTGCCGAGCAGGACCAGGTCCGCCTGCTGGATGCCGAGCAACTGCTGCAGCATGGCCAGGTCGGCGTTCCGGAGCCGGAGCGGCAGCGGCAAGGGCAGGTTGCGCCGGACCTCGAGTTGCAGGGCCAGCATCCGGTCGCACAGCGCAGCTTGCGTGGGGTCGACGAATCCCTGGGGCGCGCAATTCTGGGCGCGAAATCCGAAGCCGGGGAGGATGTCGGGACCGCCCAGGGAGACCCGGCGCTGAATCGGCAGCGGATCCCCGTCGACCCACCCGGCGCCCACCAGGCGGGCGTTGACCCGGCTCTTGGGGTCGAACCGCGCGTAGCGGCGGATGTCGAACGCCAGCGTGGCAAACTGATAGCGGCCGGGCAGGATCGGCGGCCGAACGGCCGCGGGCAGCGACACCGGCGAAGCGTCGTCGGTGTGGCTCCGCTCGTAGTGGGCCGACACCAGCCAGCCGTTGGACGGGTCGGCGGGATCGTTGCGCGTGTCGTACGACAGGCCCAGCCGGTGGGTCAGATAGTGGCCGTCGTCGATCAGCGGGTTGGGTCGCCAGGTATCCCGATTCCGGAAGACCGAGACCGGGTCGCTGGCCGGGACCGAGCGTTCCAGGTCGCTGCGCAGCCCGTAGCTCAGCTGCAAGCGGGAGAGGGGCTCGACGGTCAGGTATCCCTCGAATCCGCGGGTCTCGAAGTGGTCGCGGTAGTCGCGCTGGAGCAGGAACGCCGACCAGCCCGATTCGCCCCGGGTCAGCGGCTGCTGCTCGATCGAGACGATTTCCCGGGAGGCGCGACCACCGATGCGGAGCCAGCGACGGTCGCTGCCGATCTGCCATTCGGTCGCGATCCGGAATCCGATGTTGTCGCGCAGCTTGGTGCGGTCGGTCGCCGGGCGGAAAATGCCGCGGACGTCGAGCTGGACATCGAGTCCGGGGCTGCCCTCGCTTCGGAAGGTCGGTCCGAAGACGATCGGGAGACCTTCGACCCGATTGTAGGTCTTGCCGGTTTCCAGGGTCAGCCGGGTGTTGAGGGCGCCGGTCTGGAACTCGGTGTGGGCGGCCGCCAGCTCACCGAGCGGCCGGCGGCGTTCGCGAAGCACCAGCAGGCCGTTAGGCATCCGGTACACCGCGGCCAGCGCATCATAGGTTTTCTGGTCGCCGTCGAGCCGGCCGCCATCGCGGACGTAGATCCGTCCGCCGACCACCAGTACCGAACCGCGCACCGTGCCGCCCGGCCCGATGATCAGATCGCCGTTGATGACGGTGACCGGACCGTCGATCCGGCCGAGCACCCGGAGGGTGCCCCGGTACATCGCGATCCGCCCTTCCATCCGGGCGCCGGCGGGAAGGGTAAAGCTGCTCGCCAGGCGCGTCGTGGTGCTGTCGTTGTAGGCGTTGATCAGCTGCTGCACCACTTCGGGCGGCAGCGCGCCTTCCGCGGGCTCGTCGACGGCGTCGGGGTGGATCACCACCACGCTGTCCTGGGCCAGCGCGGCGCGCGCCGGGCATAATAGCGCCAGCAGGAGCGCGCCGATGCGGAGCCAGCGGAGGCGGCCGCTCATGAGAGCCCCAACCGTTTCATCCGGCGATAGAGATTGGCCCGGTCGGTCTGCAGCGCCCGCGCGGCTTCGGCCACGTTGCCCGAGGCGCGGGCCAGCGCGTCCTGGACCAGGGCGCGCTCGTAGTCGTCGAGCAGGTTCGAGAGCGAGCGGCCCTGATGGTCGCCGGGCAGGCCGAACGGATGGTCGGGACCGGTGTGCCCTTCGACCTTCGGCGCCGTTCGCGGCAGGACCTGACGGACCGACGCCGAGTCGATCTCGGCGCCGCCGATGATGGACAACCGTTCGACCACGTTGGCCAGTTCGCGGATGTTGCCGGGCCAGTGGTACGAGCCCAGGAGCGCCAGGGCGTCGGTGGTGAAGGTCGGCGCCAGGTGCCCCCGGAGGCGATCGGCCAGGTAGCGGACCAGGTCCGGCAGATCGTCGAGCCGATGGCGGAGCGGTGGCAATTCGATCGGGAAGACGTTGAGCCGGAAAAAGAGATCCTCGCGAAAGGTGCCGGCCGCTACGGCTTCGTCGAGCCGCTGATTGGTGGCGGAGACGATTCGCACGTCGACCCGCTTGACGCGCTCGGCGCCGAGCCGTTGGATCTCGCCGGTTTCGAGGACGCGAAGCAGCTTGGCCTGGGCTTCGAGGTTGAGGTCGCCCACCTCGTCCAGGAACAGGGTGCCGCCGTCGGCCATTTCGAAGCGGCCCATCCGGCGTTCCACCGCGCCGGTAAAGGCGCCCCGCTCGTGGCCGAACATCTCGCTCTCGACCAGGTCGCGCGGAATGGCGGCGCAGTTCACCGATACGATGGGGCGGCCCCCCCGCCGACTCGCGGCATGGATCGCGTTGGCAACCAGTTCCTTGCCGGTGCCCGATTCGCCGAGGATCAGCACCCGGGCTTCGGTGGGGGCCACCTGGGTCACGGCGGCGCGGACCCGCTGCATTTCCGCCGTGGTCCCGATCAGTTCGGCCCGGGTCCGCGACAGCTGCGATTTGAGGACCCGGTTCTCGGCCTGGGTGCGGGTCAGCTCCAGGGCGGAGCGGATCGTCACCAGCACGGCTTCCGGGGTCAGCGGCTTTTCCAGAAACTGGAAGGCGCCGTGTTTGATGGCGCGCACCGCGTCCGTCAGCTGCGCTTTGCCGCTCATCATGATGACCGGGGTGACGGGGTCGCGGTCCCGGATCGAGGCCAGCGTCTCGATCCCGTCGGGGCCGGGCGGCATCATCAGGTCGAGCAGGATGGCGTCCGGGCGGACCTCGTCCAGCGTCAGCAGCGCCGCGTTGCCATTGGGAGCCTCGGCCACGTCGAATCCTTCGGCCTTGAGCAGCGCACCAAGCATGCGCCGGATGTTGGCCTCGTCATCGACGATCAGAATGCGTGTCGTCATCGCCAGTTCCTTCGCCGGTCGGCCACACGGCGTTCTACGAATGGTCGGTCGGCCGGTCGCGCCCGGGCGCTTTCCGAGGTCAGCGGCAGCCAGATCACCATGGTGGCGCCGCCGCCCTCGGTTTCTCCAACGTCGATGGTGCCCTGGTGGAGATCGATGGCCTGCTTGACGATCGCCAGGCCGAGTCCCGTGCCGTCGGCTTTTTCCGTGAAATAGGGCTCGAAGATCCGGCTGCGCTTCTCTCGGGCAATGCCGGGCCCCTGGTCCGCGATTGACACACGAACCCCGCCATCCCATGGACGGATCGTCACGTCGATGCGGCCCTCGCCGTGCATGGCCTCCGAGGCATTCCGCAGCAGATTGGCCAGCGCGCGCCGGAGCGAATCGTAGTGACCGGTCACGTGCGGCGTCGCGGGGTCGACCCAGAGGTGTCCCTCGACCGTTTCCGGCAGCGAGGTGCGGAGCAACTCGTTCAGCAATTCGCCCAGGTCCACCTCGGCCGGTGGCCCCTCGGGGAGCCGGCCCAGATTGGCAAAATCCCGGGCCAGTTGTTCCAGTCGGGTCGATTCGGCCCGGAGCACGTCGAGCGCTTCCTCCTGATCATTGGTGGCGGTCCGGCCCAGCGAGGACACCGCGAAACGGATCGGGGTGAGCGGATTCTTCATCTCGTGCGCCACCCGGCGGGCCACTTCCCGGAAGGCCCGCAGGCGTTCGGACTCGAGCTCAGCTCGGCGGGCTTTCGAGAGCCCGTCCGCCATATCGCGGAGCGCGGTGCGGAGGGAGGCGAACTCGGGTGCGCCGGCCTTGGGGGGATCGTCGGGCAGGGGTTCGTTGCGCTGAATCCGGCCGGCCCAGCCGACCAGGTTGTCGATCGGCTCGCTCAGCTGCCGGGCCAGATTGTGGCCCAGCAGGGCCGCGAACACAACCAGCACCGACCCGATGGCCGCCAGCACGATGGCGAGCCCTCGGGTCAGCCGGCTCTGATAGAACTCGGCCCGTTGCGACAGGGCCAGCTGCCGGCTCAGCACGTCGCGATGTGCCTGAACGGCCTGGTGTTCGGCGGGGGTGAGCCGGGTGGTATCGAGCGTGGCGAAGAGATCGCGTCCCGATTGCCGCAGGGGCTGGATGACGATCTGGGCCGGGGCGCCCGGATTACTGGTGAGCGATGAGTAGGCCCATCCGAGCAGGGCAAAAGCCGACGGCGCTCCGAGCAGGAGCAGCACGAGGGAAACCCGGCTTCGAAACGTCAGGGCGCGCATGAGAGAGGTATTCTAACTCGCCATCGGCGGGTCCGGACGGGGGGTGTGGATGTCGCATCGGGGCACGCCGCATGTTGCGTTGACGCAACGATTGATGGTGGCTACTGTGCGTTGAGCGTGCAACAGGCGATCGGGTTCCTGTGGCATTGCTTCTGCAGATAATTGTTGGCTCTAGGGCAATGCCATTGTCCGGAACGAGTACCAGACATCCTTAGGAACGCTATGTCTCTGTCCCAGCGCTGGAAGATCGTTCGGGTCCGGCTCGCGGTGTGGTTGGCCATGACCGGCTTGGCGGTGCCCCTTGCCGCACAGAGCCTGACGTCGGGATCGTTGCAGGGTGTCGTCGTCGGCGTCGATGGCGGCCCGATCAACGGGGCGCAGATCACGATTGAAACGGCCACCGGGGGCGCGGTCGGGGTATTTCAGACCGGGTTCAACGGTACCTTCGCATTGCAACTGGTGGCGGCCGGTGAGTACCGGGTTTTGGTCGAGCAGGTCGGATTTCAGCCGATCCGCCGCGTCGGGGTGACGGTTGCCGCTGGCCAACAGACGGCGATTCGCGTGGTGCTCGAGCGGCGTCCTCCGCCCATCGTGGCGGTGGAGGAGCAGGTCGAGCCGGCCACGCCGTCCGGGATGGCGCGGGCGCGCCTGGTCAGTCGGGCGGAGTTGACCTCGCATGAGGGCCGCCGTGATCTGTCGGATTTGGGCGGCAACCTGACGGAGCTGCTCGCTCCGGTCGATGGACGGCCGGGTCTGGCACTCGCGGGCGGCGGTTTGCCCGGGGGACGGACCCGGCTGGTCGTCGACGGCGTGTCGGAGGGCTCGCTGGCCCATCCGGGGTGGCCGGACCAGCCGGCGGTCTCGCCGGTCTTTGCGCGCGACGGACTCGACCAGGTGACGCTGCTCAGCGCCCCGGTCGACGTCGAGTGGCGCAGCTCGCTCGGGCCGACGATTGCTGCACAGACCCGCCGCGGCGGAAACCGATTCCTCTTCCAGCCCTACGTCAGCGCCAGTTCCGGTGCGCTGGGCAGCCGCGCGCTCGACAATCCTGCCGACAGCGCGGCGCTGACCCTGCGGGCCGGCGCCTTCATGAGCGGACCGATCGTTCGCGATACGGCGCACTTCGCGCTGCGCTTCGATTATCAGTCGGTGGAAACACCCACCGCGTTGCCGTGGTCGCAGGATGATGCGACGTACCGGGGGCAGGCGGTTTCGCTCCGGGAGGTCCTGCCCGCGATTGCGGCCGATTCGTTCGGAACGACCATCGGGGGACTGGTGGCGCCCTCGGTGCGGACCTGGAAGGGCGGCAGTGGCGCCGGCCGAGTCGATTGGCGGCTTGGCAGCGTCCATCAGGTGTCGGTGCGTGCCGGCCTGGCAAGCTGGAAAGAACGAGCCTTTGTCCTGGGAGACGATCTCGTCTCCGGCGCCGGCAGCGCGCTTGCCGCGCGCGATGCATCGGCGGCGCTCTCGCTGACCAGCAGCGGTGGCACGCTCTCGAACGAGTTACGGGTCGGTTTCAACCTGGCTCGGCGCGAGTATGGCAGCTCGGCGCTGCCGGGAACCTCGATCGTGAGCAATGGTGCGGCCTTCGGACGGTCCGAGGGACTGCCCGCCCTGTTCGATCAGAAGGCGTTCGAAGCGACGACGGCCTTTCAGATCGAGGCTGGTGCGCATCGCATCAAGCTGGGTGGCGGCGTTAGCGTCTTGGACTACACCCAGGACTATCGCTACGGAGCAAGCGGATCGTTCCTCTTCGGATCGGTCGACGGATTCGGTGTGGGGCAGGGCGTCTTCTCGCAGGTCGTCGGCCCCTCGGAGGCCGCCCGATTCAGCACGGCGCAGATCGGCGCCTTTCTCCAGAATACCTGGCTGGTGTCGCCAGAATTGCAGTTGCTGATGGGGGCGCGGATCGACCGCTTTACCCTGCCCGTCGAGAAGCTCGCGGTCGATCCCGCCTGGGAGGCCGGGACCGTCTCGCGGGATTCCGTCTATAAGAATGGCATCCACGTGTCGCCGCGCGTCGGGTTCGTCTGGGACGTGCAGAACTGGGGTGAGTGGGTCGTTCGGGGTGGCGGTGGTCTCCATGCCGCGCCGATCGACCGCGCCGCGTTTGCCGAAGCCATGCTGTTCGATCGCGACGTGACCGTGCGCCGCGGCGTGGGCAGTTTTGCAGCCTGGCCGGCGCTGCCGGATGCGGCCGCCGCGCCGGATGCGGGTACCCGCCTGACGATGCTCAATTCGACGATCCGGTCGCCGCGCACCGCCAAGTTCGACTTCGGGATCAGCCGCCGGATCGGGACGGGTACACTCCACCTCTCCGGCGCGTATCACCATACCGATTATCTCCTCCGGCGGGAGGATCTGAATCGTTTCCAGACGGCGGTCGGAGCGACCCAGGAAGGGCGTCCTCTCTACGGTTCGCTGATCCAACAGGGCGGCCTCGTGGTTGCCGCCCCCGGGTCCAATCGCCGTTTCGCCGATTTCGATCTCGTCAGCGGACTCTCTCCCACCGGTTTTGTCGACTACTACGAGGTCGGCGCTCTGCTCGAGCAGCGGCTGAGCGGTCGGGTGGCGCTGGTGGCGTCGTACACGTTCTCGAAGACGGAAGACAATCTGATCGGCGCCCGGTCGGCCGATCCGACCGATCAGCTCAATCCGTTCCCGGAAGGGTTGAACGGGGCTGATTGGTCGAATGGACGGTCGGACTTCGACGTCCCACATCGCGGTTTTGCGCAGCTTCGCGTGTCGAGCGGCGGCCGCAACCCGCTGACGGTTTCGGCGCGCTACCGGGTGCGATCGGGTCTCCCCTTCACGCCGGGGTTCCGTGCCGGTGTGGACGTCAATGGCGACGGGTCCGGGCGAAATGATCCGGCCTATCTGGCGAGTGCGGTGAGCGGCCTCGATGTCGCGCTGCGCGGCGCCAGCTGCGACGGCGGAATCAACGGTAGCTTCGCACTTCGGAACAGCTGCCGGGAAAAGACGCACCAGGCCCTCGACCTGAGCTTGTCGGTCGGGTTGCCGGTCGGTGCGCTCGGCGATCGGCTGGCCCTGACGGTCGATGCCTTCAATCTGGTGGCGACCGAGACGGGCGTCGTCGATCGCGCTCTGGTGCTGATCGATCCGGCGGGCTCGATCGGGTCGGGAGGCTCCGGCGTCGTGAACCTGCCTCTCATCGCGAACCCCAACTTCGGTTCTCTTCTGGCCCGGCGAGGCGATCCTCGCAGCATTCGGGTCGGCCTGCGCCTGGAGTACTGACCGATGCGTCTCTCTCGTTCGTTCCGATTCGCGGCCGTGGCCGGTGTGGCCCTGGCGGCCGGGTGTGATAATGCCGGTGTCGATCGCGGCTTCCCCGATGAAGCCACCGGCGTGCTCAGGGTATCCCTCTATCTCGATACCGACGGTTCGCAGACCCGCACGACGCTCGACACGTCCTATCCGGGCGCCCGTGTGGCGCTGCTCACGCGCGGCGGCGACACGGTCCGTACCGTCACGTCCGATGCGCAGGGCCGGGCCCGCTTCGGCGACCTGGCGTTCGGCGAGTACATGCTCGCCGTCGCGGCGGGCGGATTGGGCGACTCGGTCTTCGTGGCGGTGATCGACAACGAGCAGCCGAGGCTGAGCCGAGGGGAAGATTCTGTGCAGGTGGAGATCCGCCTTGCCTATCCGGGGCTGACGGTGCGCGAGGCGCGCGCGACGGCGCCCGGCCGCCGCATTTTCCTGCGTGGTGTGATCCTGGCGGGTGTCCAGTCGTTCCGCGACACCACCTCGCACCTGTCCGACAGTTCCGGCGCCATTCGGCTCACCGACGTGACCCTGCGTGGCGGCCTGGCGGGCAACAGCCCCGGCGACAGCGTCAGCGTGCTCGGTGTGGTGTCGAGTCGCGAGGGACAGGTCACGCTCAGTAGTGCTATCATTGCCCGTTTCGGCCAGCGTCCGGCGCCGTTGCCGCGGATTCTGTCGACCGGGGTGGCGGCGGCCGCGTCCAACGGTTCGCTCGATGCGGACCTGGTGCAGGTGATTTCGGTTCCGATCGTCGACACGGCCACGGTCCAACCGGATTTCGCGGTGGGTATCGACGACGGCAGCGGGCGCGTAGTGCTGCTGCTCGATGCCAATCTCAACTTCCCTCGTCCTGCGTTCGTTCCCGGGCGCCAGGTCACTGCGCGCGGGGTCCTGGTACCCCGGCTGGGTGGCGGGTGGGTGCTCAAGCCGCGCGATCTCGGGGATGTGACCCTCTTCTGACCTGCCAGGGGCGGCGCCGTCGTGGGGCGCTGCCCGACGATCGAAGGAGGTGACGATGGGCAGGGAGATCCTCGAGGTCCTCCGGCACAACGTCGGTTTTGATGAACCGGGGCTGTGGGTGAACTATGCCATGCGGCGCGGGTTTCGGAAAACCAAGGCCGCGGCCGTGACGCATTGTCCCGACTGTGACGCCCCGGCCGGGAGCGTCCTGGGACAGTTCATTCACTACAGCACGCTGGTCAAACTTCGGGTATGTCCCTGTGACCTGATCTGGGCGGATGCGCACCTCGATGAGGAGGTCATTCGCAACCATTTCGAGTTCACCTACAAGGATCGGAAGTATTTCGAGATTCAGCGGGGCGCCATTTTCGATCACCTCGTGCGGCTGATCGATTCGCTGGTGCCGAAAGGCGGCCGGGTCATCGATATCGGTGGCGGCTGTGGCGACCTGATGGGCAAGCTGGTCACGCGCCGTCACGATCTCGATATCACGGTTCAGGATCTCTCACCCACCAGTCTGGCCGAGGCGGAGCGTCGCTTCGGCTTTGCGACGACCGGCGGATTCCTGAGTCAGCTGAGTCCGCATCTCGGCACTTTCGACGTGGTCGTGGCAAGCGACATCCTCTACTACGAGCGGGATCTCAAACGGGCGTGGCAGACGCTGTCGCGGTTGGTGCGCGCCGGAGGCGCCGCCGTGCTCCGCGTTCCGGACCGGTTTGCCAGTATTCGATTTTTCCAGAAGCTGCTCGGTTCGCCTAACGGCCTCCGCCGCCGGAAGCAGACCTGGATTCTTGGCTTCAATCCGGAGCACCTGTTCCTGTTCAGGCGCCGGTACCTGTTTCGGCGGTTTCGGGAGATCGGATTCGGTCGGGTTGCGGCGTTACCCTCTCCGATGCTTGGCGGGCAGGCGACCGCGCTGGTCCGGCAGGGCTGCTTCCGCCTGGCGCTCGCGATGCACCGCCTCACCGGACACCGGGCCATCACATCACCCAGTATGATCGTCGTCGCGACGGAGCGCCGTGGCTGACCGTCCCGTGCACCATTTCTCGGTCGACGTGGAAGAGCACTTCCAGGTCTCGGCGTTCGAGCAGGTTGCGCCGAGAGAGGGGTGGTCTGCGCATCCGAGTCGGGTCGTGGCCAATACCGCTCGTTTGCTCGATCTGCTGGCATCGTGTGGCGCCACGGGCACCTTCTTCGTGCTGGGCTGGGTGGCGGAGCGGCATCCCGATCTGGTGCGCCGCATCGTGGCCGGCGGGCATGAGATCGGTTCGCACAGCTGGTGGCATCAGCGGGTCCTGACGCTCACGCCCGACGCATTCCGGCGGGAACTCCACGACTCCAAGGCACTGCTGGAAGACATCTCCGGCACCCCGGTCGAAGGATTCCGTGCCCCGAGCTTCTCGATCGTGCCCGGGATCGAATGGGCCTTCGATATCCTCCTCGAAGAGGGCTATCGCTACGACTCGAGTGTCTTTCCGATCCAGCGCCCGGGGTACGGGTATCCCGGCGCTCCGCTAGGTCCGTACTGGATCGAGCGCCCCGCGGGCCGGTTGCTGGAGCTTCCGCTGGCGACGCTGACGTTAGGCGGGCTGCGGATCCCGGCGGCGGGCGGGGGCTATCTGCGCCAGTTCCCGCTGGCGGTAATCCGGGGGGCATTCCGGCAGGCGGAGCAGCAGCGGCGCCCGGGCATGTTCTATATCCACCCCTGGGAGGTGGATCCGGAGCAACCGCGGCTCCCCGTTGGAGCCCTAACGCGCATTCGTCACTATCGCGGTCTGGCCCGAACGGCGCCGCGCATCCAGGACTTGCTCGGTCGCTTCCGCTTCGTCTCCGTAAGGGCCTGGCGGGATGCAGGTGCGGAGCTGGCGGAGTTGCCCGTCGAGCGAATCGGAGATCGTCATGTCTGAGCACGGGGTTTCGGTGGTGGAGTCGGGCGCGCTCTCGGTGCGTCCCTTCTCCGGGACACCGTCGGAATGGGATACGCTCGGCATGGCCCATCCGGGGTGGACCGCGATGCACCGCTGGGCCTGGAAAGCCGTGCTCGAACAGGCGCTCGGTCATGAGTGTCTCTACTGGGGGGCATACCGGCCCGACGGCGTGCTGGAGGGGATTCTGCCGCTCGTCCGGGTCAAGAGTCCCTTGTTCGGTCACTATCTCGTCTCGATGCCGTTCCTCAATTACGGCGGTCCGCTGGGCACCGACGAGGCGGTTGCTGCGCTCGCGCGCGCCGCGGCTGAGCGGGCCCGGGCCGACCAGGTCAAGCTGCTCGAATTACGGAGCCGGACGCCGCTCCCGATCGATTTGCCCGTATCGCATCGGAAGATCACCGTGTGCCTCGAGTTGTCGGACTCCGATGAGGCGCTGATGAAGCGTTTCCCGGCCAAGCTGCGCAGCCAGGTGCGGCGGCCCGACAAAGAAGGCGTCGAGGTTCGGTTCGGCCCCGATCAGGTCGAACCGTTCTACCGGGTCTTCCGGGCGCACATGCACGCGCTTGGTACGCCGGTATTGCCGCGCGCGCTGTTCGAGGCGCTGCCCGGAGCGTTCGGTGATGATGTCTGGATCGGCGTGGCCTATCTGGGTAGCGAACCGATTGCGTGCGGGGTCGGTTTCCGGTGGCACCAGGAGTTCGAGATGACCTGGGCCTCCAGTCTTTCGGCCTACAACCGAATCTCCGCCAACATGGGACTCTACTGGGCCTTCATGCGCCGAGCCATGGCCAGCGGCATTCGTGTCTTCAATTTCGGGCGCTGTACTCCCGGTAGTGGCACCCATCGCTACAAGAGTCAGTGGACCGCCGTCGACGAGCCCCTCTATTGGTACCAGGCGTCGGCCTCGGGCGAGGCCAGTACGCCCTCGCCGGACGCCGGGCCCTACTCCTGGGCGCCCCGGATCTGGTCCCGCCTCCCGAGTCCGGTTGCCAATGCGGCCGGGCCGATCCTTTCCAGGCTGATTCCATAACCGCGTGCGTGCCCAGCTGCCGGTCTGGTCTCCCGTGTCCGCCGGAATCCTGGCGGGGGGACTGGCGCGCGCGCTTGGTACGGACCCGCGCCGGCTGTTGAGCAGGGTGCTGGCCGAGGAGTACGAGGCCGACCGGGTCGTTCTGAGCGACAGCGGCACGGCGGCTTTGATGCTGGCCCTTCGAGCCGTCGGAGTCCGTCCCACGGTCGCGCTGCCGGCCTATGGCTGCTTCGATCTGGTGACGGCCGCGGTAGGTGCGGACGCCCGGGTGCGATTCTACGATCTCGATCCGACGACACTCGCGCCCGAGGCCGGCTCGCTGCAGCGGGTGCTCGAAGCCGGGGTCGATGCCGTCGTCTTCGTGCATTTCTACGGAGTGCCGGTCGACGTCCGTCGCTGGTATCCGGCGGTGCGTGCGGCGGGAGCCGTTGTCATCGACGATGCTGCCCAAGGTGCTGGCGCCCGAATCGGCAACCGGCCGGTCGGGTCGCTCGGCGACCTGGGCGTGTTGAGCTTTGGCCGGGGGAAGGGCAGGGTCGGCGGTCACGGCGGCGCGCTGCTGGCCACGTCTCCCAAAGGCGTAGAAATTGCTGCTACACTCAAGGATGGCCTCGCGCCGATCGGGATGGGCTCGGAGGCGGTCGGCGTCGCGAAGGTCGCGGCGCAATGGATTCTCGGCCGGCCTGCGCTCTACGGCATTCCGCAGGCGATCCCTGGCCTTGGGCTCGGTGAAACACGATATCACGCGCCTCGCGCGGTGCGCGGAATGGGCCGGACGGCTGCCGGTTTGGTGCTGGCTGGAACGGAGGCAAACCGGGCGGCCGTCGCCGATCGTCGTCGGGTGGCAGGATGGTGGAGTGAGCGCCTTGCTCCTATTCGAGGGGCCGGTATCATTCGGCTTGCGGGAGCAGCGGAGCCCGGCTGGCTTCGTTATCCTGTCGTCCTCTCGGAAGACCGGAGCCGGGCAGTGCGTTCCAGGGCGGGACGCCTGGCCGGTATCATGAGCGGATATCCTCGGGTCCTGCCGGATGTGCCGGCGCTCGAGGGGCGGATTGCCGGTGTTCTCGAGGAGTATCCTGGTGCGCAGCAATTGAAAGCCGATCTGTTCACCTTTCCTTCCCATCGCTGGGTCACGCTCGGCGATGTCGAGGGTGTCGTGGCGCTATTGACCAACCTGGACGATGGACGGGAACCCGGATCGCATGTCAGGTCATGAGGGTGACGTGGGCCAGGGCACAACGGTAGCGCCGGATCTCCAGGCCGGTGCGGGGGCGGGTGTCTCCTCACGTCGCCGGCGCCTGCTGCTGGTCGGCTATCACTTTCCGCCGAGCGAGGCGGTGGGTGGTCTGCGCTGGCAGCGGCTGGCGGCGATCGGGCATCGACGTGGCTGGGATATCGACGTCCTGACACTCAAGGCGGAGCGGCTCTCCAGTTGCGACTGGAGCCGGGTCGAGGAATTGCCGCCGACCACCAGGCTCCACTGGGTGGATCAGCCCTCGACGTGGGAGCAGCAATTCGAGCGCTTTGCCGAGCGGGTCTGGCTCATGCTCAAGCGGTCGAGGGCCGCCGCGCGCGAGGGCCCGGTCAGTTCGGGTGTGGCTCGTGCCGGTACCGATCCGGCCCGTCCGGTCGTGATCAGCCGCGATGAGCTCAACTGGTTGAGTGATTGGCGTGGCCTGGTCCGGGCCCATCACGTCTGGCAGCGATATGCCAAGGAAATGGGCTGGAGTAAGGCCGCGGTGTCCGTGGGCCTCGAGGCGTTTCCGGCCACCCCGCCGGACATCGTCTTGAGTTCGGGGCCGCCGCATCTCGTGCACGAGGCCGGCCGGCGGCTGGCCAGTGCGCTCGAAGTACCGTTCGTCATGGATATGCGCGACCCCTGGAGCCTGCAGACGTATCTTCAGGAGCACGTGGCCAGTCCGCTGTGGCTGATGCTGGCTGAACGCGCCGAGGCGCGCTGTGTGGACCGGGCCGATCTCGTCATCATGAATACGCCCAGTGCGGCGCGTGCCATGCGAGAGCGGTGGACCACGAAGGATGTGATGTCGGCCATGAACGGGTGGGACGAGGAGCCGCTCCCGTCGAAGCCGTGGCCACACCAGTTCCGGGTGATGTATGCCGGGACGGTGCACATCGATCGGGATCCGCGCCCGCTCTTCCGCGCGGTGGCCGAGGTGGTGCGTCGGGTTGGGGCGACCCCGGACGATTTCCAGGTCCGTTTCCTTGGCAACGTCGAGAGCTATGGAGGGAGCCCGCTGTCGACCCTGGCCGCCCAGGAGCAGGTGGGCGAGTATGTGGTGGTGCGTCCGCCGGCCTCGCGCGCCGCGGTCCTGGAGGAGTACGCCGAGGCTGCCGTCCTGGTCAGCCTGCCACAGGATACCCCGCTCTCGGTCCCGTCCAAGGTCTTCGAGTATATCAGACAGCCGTCGTGGGTGCTGGCCCAGACCTCGTCCACCAGCGCGACCGCCGAGCTCCTGGCGGGCACCTCGGCGTTCGTGCTTCCGGCCGAGGACGTTTCCCGGACTGCCGAAATCCTCTTCCGCTGCTATCAGGAGTTCCGGGCGGGTCGCCGTCCCGCCCCCATTGCCCCTCAAACGCGGGCAAGCCGGGCTGAGGAGGGCGAACGGGTGTTCGACGCCCTGGATGCCCTCTCCGACCGTTCCATGAGGGTCCGCTAGCCCCTTCCTCGGTCCCACCGCTTCCCTTTTCGGATTACAGGCAGGAAAAGCTCATACCGGGTCGCCCCCCGGCGCCTTGTCATATTCCCAATTGGCACGATTTTCAGTCACGATTATGTGGACGGAATGCAACAAGGAGGGCTGACCGATGTTGCTGCCGAGATGTTGATTTCGTTGACACTAGGCGCAAAAAAAGGCGGCTTGAAAATGAGCCCACCCCCTAGTGATTATTGAGGTTGTGCAAGGCCTGGCGCGTACCGTCGTCTTATGTGCGTTTTCGTGACGATTACGCAAAGGCCTGCATCTTGCCCCCGCACAATCGCCTCGATCGGCTGACGCCTTCTTCGAGAAAATGGATGGACTGCAGTATGCATCGATTGTCGTATCGCCTTGCCGGACATTGGTTTACGACGTTCCGTCAGGTCGCGTCCCGGACGGTGATGTGCGGGGTACTGACCGGGTTGGCAGTCGGGTGTGAGCGCTCGGACAAAGACTTTCTCGATCCCAATGCCACCAAGGTGACCGATCTCGCGGTCTGGCCGAGAAACGGTTCTGTCAAGCAGCTCGAGGCGGTGACCTTTCAGGCCTACGGCAAAACCGCCACGGGTGACAGCGCTGCGGTTCTGGTCTCTTGGCGAGCCTCAGGCGGAACCATCTCGGACGAAGGCACCTTCCAATCAGATCTCCCCGGACAATACTGGATCGTTGCGCAGGCTGGAGACGACGGCAAGATGGTCGACTCGGTCGTCGTGTCGGTCTTGAGTCCGGAGGATGCGGTCAGCCAGATGACGATTTCGCCGCCCTCGGTCACTCTGGTCCCGGGCGAGTCCTTCACGTTCGCGTCGCAGGCCCGGACGGCCAACGGCGCAGTGACGGATGTGCCGATCGTCTGGACCGCTTCTTCGGGTAGTGTCGACCTGTCGGGTGTGTACACGGCGCCGGCGCAGGATGGTGAGGCTGTCGTGATTGCCGCGACCGGTACCGGTGTCGCCGATACCGCGCGGGTGCTGATTCGCACTCCGCTCGGACTGCGGACGCTGTCGATTACGCCGGGTGTCGATACGATGCATGTCGGCGAGACGCGGCCCTTCTCGGTCTCGGCGGAATGGACGGACGGCCGGACCCAGGTGCCGGAAGTCGACTTCAGCGCCACGGGCGGTGTGGTCGACGGGATGGGCATCTTCACGGCCGGCGATACGCCGGGGCAGTACGAAGTGTCGGTGCGGGAACGGAACGGCGCGATGGTGGCCCGCGCCCTGATTTGGATTCGGCCGGAGCTGGTGGCCTCGGTTCGGCTGCGGCCGACGACCGCGCAGATCACTCCGGGAACGACCCAGCTGTTTACCGCGACCGCGCACGCCAGTAACGGATTGGCGCTTCCGGTCGAGGTGACCTGGTCGGCCACGGGCGGCTCGATTGTAGAGGGCCGGTATGTCGCGGGGCGGACCTCCGGTACCTACCGGGTCATTGCGCAGGCCGGCAATGCGGCGGATACCTCGATTGTTGTCGTCGGGGTGCCCAAGGCCACGCTGCAGACCCTTGCGGTCGAGCCGGCGACGGTGACGTTGCCCGCCGGCGGGAAGCAGCAGTTCTCGCCGCGGGGGGCCTGGAGTGATGGCGGCTCGATCGTTCCGGCGGTCCAGTGGACGGCGACTGGCGGGACGATTTCGTCGACCGGTGAGTACGTGGCCGGGCCGGTGCCTGGAAGCTATCGCGTCATTGCGCGGCAAGTGGGCGGCGCGCTGGCGGATACCGTGCGTGTGACCGTGGCGGCGCCGGTGCTTGCGGCGCTCGAGGTGTCGCCGGCGGGGACCTCGGTCGAGCGCGGGCGGACCGTTCAGTTCTCGGTGCGCGGCGAGTGGACCGACGGGTCGTCCAGCGCACCTGGCGTGTCATGGTCGGCAACCGGCGGCACCATCACGACCGGCGGCCTCTACACCGCGGGACAGTCGAGCGGGACCTACCGGGTCATTGCGCGGCATTCCACCGGGCTCGCCGATACCAGTCTGGTGACGGTGACGTCGACCACGCCTGTCCTGGCGGGTCTCACCGTGAGTCCGAAGACGGTCTCGTTGCTCACCGGGGCGACCCAGACGTTCCAGGTGGCCGCGGCCTGGACCAACGGCGGCAGCGGAACGCCGTCGATTACCTGGACGGCCAGCGGCGGCCGGATTTCGAACCGGGGTCGTTTCACGGCCGGAACCGAGGCCGGGACCTACCGGATCATTGCGCGGCAAGCGGGTGGCACGGTGGCGGATACCGCCCTGGTGACCATCACGCCGCCGGCTCCGCAGCTCACCGCCATCACGCTCTCTCCGTCGACGGCGACGGTGCAGGCGGGCGGCACCCGGCAGTTCACCGTCGCGGCGACGTGGACCAACGGCGGGTCCGGTGTCCCGCAGATCACCTGGTCGGCAACGGGTGGAACGATCGAAAGCAACGGGCTCTTCCGGGCCGGCACGGCGGCAGGGACGTATCGTGTCGTGGCTCGTCAGCGGGATGGCGGCCTCGCGGACACCGCGGCGGTAACCGTCACGTCGGCGGCGCCGACGCTGACCGGTATCGTGGTCACTCCCAACAATGCGACCCTCGCGTCGGGGGGTGTGCAGCAGTACACGGTGGCGGGCACCTGGACCAACGGCGGCAGCGGCGCGCCGGCAGTCAACTGGACCGCGACCGGCGGTACCATCACGACGAGCGGCCGCTATACGGCAGGCAGCTCCGCCGGGACCTATCGGATCATTGCCCGTCAGCAGGGTGGGAGCTTTGCCGATACGGTGTCGGTCACGGTGTCGGCGGCGCCGGCGACTCTGACGGCGCTCCGGATCAGCCCGCGCAACATCACGCTCCAGACCGGGTTGACGCAGCAGTTTGCGGTTGCGGCGACTTGGAGTAATGGGGGAACGACGGTTCCGGGTGTCAGTTGGTCGGCAACCGGCGGGACCATCACGAATCAGGGCGCGTATACCGCGCCGACCACGCCAGGTACCTACCGGGTGATTGCCCGGCAGACGGCCGGCTCAGTAGCTGATACGACCCAGGTGACGGTCAGCGCGCCGACGGTTTCGCGGATCGTGATGACCCCGGCGAGCGCCACCTTGGCTCAAGGGGCCACCCAGCAGTTCCAGACCTCGGCGACGTGGTCCGATGGCGCCAGCCGGGCGGTTGCTGTAACGTATACAGCGACGGGAGGGACCATTTCGGTGAACGGACTGTATACAGCAGGTCGGTCTGCAGGGACGTTCCTGGTGATTGCCGCATGCTCCTGTGGGCGCGCGGACACATCATCTGTGACGATTTCCGGGCCGCAGTCGACGCCGACTTTGGCCTCCGTCGCGATCAATCCGACCTCGATCACCGTCCAGGCCGGTGGCACCCAGCAGTTGTCGGTGGTGGGTCGCCTCACGGACGGCTCGGTCTCCAATCCTCTCATCACCTGGACGGCAACCGGCGGCAGCATCAACTCCAGCGGGTTGTACACTGCGGGGTCGACGGCCGGTACTTACCGCGTCATTGCCTCGGTGGCCGGTGGCGCAATCGCGGACACCATTCCGGTGACAATTTCGGCCGCGGCCGCGCCGCCGCCTCCGTCCAGCGGGACCGGACGTTATCCCAATGAGCCGTCGGGCGCCCGCCTGATCACCGACTACGGCTTCCCCGCCGGTCCGCTGCGGGCTGGAGGGTGGGCCGAGGAATGGAATCCTTCGTCTGAAGGCCCGCGTCTGGCGATGGCCTCGGATGCCACGGCGCCGGTGTCCGGGCCGTCGGTGCTCGAGTGGACCTTCCCGGTTGGTGCGCGGGCCGGTGGCGCGCCGATGCTCGAGTACACCTTCAGCGGCACCAACCGGGTGTACTGGTCGTTCTGGTTCAAGCTCGGGGCGACGTTCCCCACGAAGTCGATGCTGCACAAGCTCGCGTACATCGAGCCGAACAACCTCATTCTGGTCGCGAGCAAGTGGTCCGGCGATCCGTCGACGGGCGAGTTCTACCTCCGCATCTTCAGCGGCGGGCAGTATCCGCTCGCCAACGGGACGCCGACGCCGCTCGCGCGCGATCGGTGGCACCAGGTGGAAATGATCGTGGATCGTTCCGGTGGCAACGGATCCCATGTCTTACGGTGGTGGGTCAACGGCACGCTGCAGGGGACCTACAGCAACCAGAGCTATTCGGCGGGGTCGTTCGCTCGAGCCAAGTTTACGCCACAGGAGAGCGGGTCCGGCGGTTCCAATCCGACGGCGTACACGGTCCGCTTCGATCACACGCGATTGAGTACCTGGTAACGAGCATCAGATTGTGGTGGTGCGGGCCCGTCGGCGATGGCGTCGACGGGCCCGTTCCTTTTGTGCCGGAGTCCGGGGCGGGTGGGTCAAGGGGTTCGGCGTGCTCGTACGGCGGGGTGTTGGGCCTGAACTCATGCCGCGAATCGGCGCCGTTGCAGATGGCGGTCAGCCGTGATTCGAGACGATGCGTGGGCGCAACGGCGATTTGAGCGGGGGTAATGGCGGGTCGCCGCCGGGTGTGTTGTAAGCTATTGATTTACCGGAATTTGGAGTCAGATAAGAAGGGTTGAGCCGGGTTTGCGCGCAAGCCATTGCACTCAGATGATGTCGGTAAAGTGTATAGTTATTGTACGTCATTTTATGAATGATTCGTGGTCATGGTTTATGTAACTCATTGAGAATAATTGCTTTGTAGCTTTACATGTCATCGCTCTATAGTATGTAAAATTATTCTACATTAATCTGGTCCGTTCCTTGCCAATCCCGCCTGGGGTGAGGCGATCGTGGTGGTCGCCCAAGCTTTCAACGCGGCTTTGGGGAATGGACATGAGGACTGCGCGGCGTCGGGTCACGGCTCTTCAAATTCAAGTCTGGGCACTCGCACTGGTCGTCTTGGCCGGCTGCGCGGAAGAGGGGCAGAAGCGGGAGTTCCTGGGGCCACCGGCCTCCGAAGGTCCGCCGAATGCGGCGATCTCGCGACTGATCGTGTCGCCGAGTCTGGGGACGGTCCAGCGAGGAGAGCCGATCTCTTTTGCCGCGTTCGGACACCGGGCCGCGGGGGACAGCGTCGGGGTCGAGGTGATGTGGACGGCCAGTGGCGGGACGGTCGACGGTTCCGGAAACTTCTCGGCGCCGACGCCGGGCACCTACTGGGTCGTTGCCCGGTCGGTGCAGCAGGCCGACAAGGCGGACTCCGCGGCCGTCTATGTCGTCGGACCGGACAATCCGGTGACGTCGGTCGAGATGACCCCGAAGCATCTCAATCTCGAACTCGGTGACGTGCAGCAGTTCACCGCCCACGCGAAACTGCAGAGCGGTGCCAGCGCCACGGTCCCAATCTTCTGGACGGCTTCCGGCGGGACGATCGACGGGTCGGGTCTTTATTCGGCGACCGACGAGGGCCCCTTCATCGTCGTCGCGATCGCGGCCAACGGCCTGTCCGACACGTCGGCCGTCTTCGTACAGCCGCGTCGGCAGCTGCGCACCGTGCGGATCGAGCCGGCGGAGGTCGATGTCGTTGCCGGCGGTCACGAACAGTTCGATGTCAAGGCCGAGTGGACCGACGGGACGATCACGACGCCGTCGACGGTGGACTACAGCACCGACGGCGGCACCATCGATGCGAAGGGCAATTTTACCGCCCTCTCGACCGAGGGGGATTTCGTCGTCGTGGCGAGCGCCCGCGGTTCTTCGCAGCTTGCGCGTGCCGTCGTGCGGATCAAGCCAGCCTCCGTGACCGGCGTGTCTATTACACCGGGATCGGTGCGGCTCAGCCGCGGCGGGTGGATGCTCTTTCTGGCGTCCGCCCGGTATTCGGATGGTTCGAACCGGATGGTCTCGCCGTCCTGGAAAGCGACGGGCGGCTCAATCGATAATTTCGGCGTCTTCCGGGCAGGGCAGCGCGACGGGCAGTACACCGTGATCGCGACGGTCGGCAACGTCTCGGACACGGCGCAGGTCGTGGTCGGATCGCCTGCCGCCACGCTGTCGCAACTGGTGCTCAACCCGGGCTCGGTGACGTTAGGCGCGGGTGAGAGTCAGACGTTTACGGTGGCGGGATCGTGGAGTGACGGGTCGTCGACAGTGCCGCCGGTCACCTACCGGGCTACGGGCGGTACGATTTCGGACGCCGGTGTCTACCGGGCCGGGTCGACGCCGGGGAGCTACCGCGTCATTGCCACGCACGAGGGGGGAACGCGGGCGGACACGAGTGAGGTGCGCGTGACTGCGCCCAGCGTGTCGCGTCTGGCGGTCGATCCCGAGCGTGTGACGGTCGAAACCGGTAAGACGGCGCTGTTCTCCGCCAATGCTACGTTGAGCGACGGCTCCGCCTCCTCGGCGGCGCCGGTGACGTGGACGGCCACCGGTGGCACCATCACCAACGCCGGCCGGTTTACCGCCGGGTCGTCGACCGGAACGTTTCGGGTCATTGGTCGCACCTCGAACGGTACCGCCGACACCAGTCTGGTAACGGTGTCCGCGCCCGCCCCGGTCCTGCGGGCCGTCGTTGTAACGCCGGCCCAGGCAACGGTCCAGTCGGGCCGGCAGCAGGCGTTCGTTGCCAACGGATCCTGGACCAACGGCGGTTCAGGGATCCCGGCGGTTACATGGACCGCGACGGGTGGGACCATCTCGGGAACCGGTGTCTACACCGCCGGCTCCACGGCCGGCACGTTCAGGGTCATTGCCCGGCACCAGTCCGGCCTGGCCGACACCAGTGCCGTGACGATCCCGCAGCCCGCTCCAGTCCTGACTGGCGTCGTGCTGTCGCCGTCATCGGCGACGGTGCAGGCCGGTTCGACGCAGCGATTCTCGGTTACCGGCGTCTGGACCAACGGCGGGAGCGGTACGCCGACGGTGACGTACTCGGCAACCGGTGGCAGTATTTCATCGAGCGGCGTGTTCGTCGCCGGCTCGACGGCCGGGCGGTACCGCGTCATTGCGACGCAGCAGGGCGGGCGTCTCGCGGACACGAGCGACGTGACGGTGACGGTGGCCGCGCCACAGCTGGTTGGTCTCGACGTCTCGCCGAGCGGCGTGACGGTGGCTGCGGGCGCGACGCAGCAGTATACGGTCAGCGGGGTCTGGACCAACGGCGGTTCGGGTGCGCCGGCCGTGACGTGGTCCGCGACCGGCGGGTCGATCTCGTCGACCGGGTTGTTCACGGCCGGATCCAGCGCGGGAACCTATCGGGTCATCGCGCGGCAGAACGGGGGCACCATTGCCGATACCGTCAATCTGACGGTTGCCGTAACGGCGCCGACGCTGACCGCCTTGCGTGTGTCGCCCAAGACGGCGACGGTGCAGACCGGATTGACGCAGCAGTTCACCGTCGCCGCCACCTGGAGCAACGGGTCGACCACCGCGCCGTCGGTTCGGTGGAGCGCGACCGGCGGTTCGATCGGGGCGACGACGGGTCTCTTTACCGCGCCCGGTACGCCTGGAACCTATCGTGTCATCGCGCGCCATCAGGACGGGACGATTGCCGATACGAGTACGGTGACGGTTGCGGCGCCGGTCGTGACGGCGCTGGCGCTGACGCCGGGCAACACGCAGATCGATGCCGGCGGTACCCAGCAGTATCAGGCGATGGCGACCTGGTCCGACGGCGTCAACCGTCCGGCGGCCGTGTCTTACTCGACCACTGGTGGCTCGATCTCGACGACGGGGGTGTACTCGGCGCCGAGCACCTCGGGCAACTATCGCGTCAACGCGTCGACGGGCGGCGTCTCTGCTCCACCGGCAACGGTGACGGTCGAAGCGGCCCAGACGCCCCCCGAGCCGCCTCAGTCTGGCGGGTTGTATCCGAACGAACCCACCGGGTCGACGCTGATCACCGACTATGGCTTCACCAGCTCGCTCAAGGCGGGCGGGTGGGACGAGGCCTGGAACCCGTCGTCGGAAGGTGTGCGGCTGGGTACGGTCAGCGATGCGAGCGCTCCGGTCTCCGGTCCGCTGGTGCTCGAATGGACCTTCCCGGTTGGTGCGCGAGCCGGCGGCGCGCCGATGCTCGAGTACACCTTCAAGGGCACCAATCGTCTGTACTGGGCCTTCTGGTTCAAGCTGGGTTCGACGTTCCCGACGAAGTCGATGCTGCACAAGCTTGCCTACATCGAGCCGAACAACGTGATTCTGGTGGCGAGCAAGTGGACCGGCGATCCGACGACGGGCGACTTCTACCTGCGCATCTTTAGCGGAGGACAGTATCCGCTGGCGAACCGGACCGCGACGCCGCTCAAGCGAGACAAGTGGCACCGGGTCGAGATGTCGCTGGATCGCTCGGGGAGCGGCGGGAGTCATGTGCTGCAGTGGTGGGTGGACGGCGTGCTGCAGGGCACTCACACCAACCAGAACTACTCGGCGGGGGCGTTCTCACGAGCGAAGTTCACGCCACAGGAGAGCGGGTCGGGCGGTTCCAACCCGACGGCGTACACGGTTCGGTTCGACCACACGCGCCTCAGCACGCGGCCCTGACGTCCCGGGTGGTCAGACCACGCCGCGGTCACTCGATTGCCGAGTGACCGCGGCGTCGCCGTTTCCGGATCAGCCGTCGCACCGCGGCGGCCCGGGCCGTGATCGGATACTTGCGGGCATTCGGTGCTCGTATGATCGGCCGGTCGAGCGCCGCCGGCAGGCTGCGATTCACAACCCGCTGTGCCATGCGTCGTCTGGTCCGTCGTGGCTGGTCGAGCGAGTGCTGATGCGGGGCTCGGCGCGGGGCCTATCGCGTGGTGCCCAGGGCGGTCGGCTGCCCGTGCGCAGCTGCCGTGATGACCTACGTTGGGTTTACAGGAAGTGCCGAGTCGCGGGTCGATTCACTCGGCAGGGGTTTCCCGCCGAGCGAGCGACGGGGTGGCTCAGGGGCCTTGACGATCGAGCGGCGGGGTATCGGCCGGCTGTTGGGCATGACGATCGGTACGGACCCAGGGTTTGTCGCCCAGCATCCCGAACGACTTGACCTGGACCACGATGCGCCAGACGGCGTACCAGGGGAGGTAGAGGAACGCGAGGATGGCCTTGCCGGGTTCCGGGTCGTGACGAAGGGCCAGCGCGGTGAGCACCACGGTGCGTAAGAGCGAGCCAAGCAGGAGTGCCACCAGCCAGGGCCAGCCGGGCACGGCCAGGGCGGCGGCCAGCATCGACAGGAGCGCCGCAACGCCCGCATGCACGACCGGGCCCAGGCCCGTCAGCTCCGCTACCGCATCGAGTTTCTGGCGCCAGCCGATCCGACGGGTCCGCAGCAAGGGGCCCAGGTACCGGGCCAGCACGGTCGTCTTCCCGGCGGCCCATCGGCTGCGCTGGCTCGAGCCCTGCTTGAGCGTCTTCGCTTCCTGCGAATAGGTATGGGCGGCGGGAACGCCGAGGACTGGTACGCCCTGCTCGGTCAGGATGGCATAGAGTTCCCAGTCTTCGCAGATCGAGAACGCGGTCCAGCCATGCCGTTCGAGCACTTCGGCGCCCAGACAGAGGCCGTTGCCGAAGGGGACGGTCAGGCCGGTTCGGGTCTTGAGTTCGTTGGCGTACAGGCAACGGGCCGTCGAAAAGACGGCGCCCATCCGCGTCAGCGCGGTTTCGGTCCGGTTGCTGACATCGATCCACCCCTGGAAGGCCCGCGACCGGACGGGCGCGGCCGACGCGATTGCCTGGCAGTATCCGGGGTCGATCAGCGAATCGGCATCGAGGACGACCACGGCGTCATAATCCGCCAGGTCGACTCGCTCCAGGGCCCAGGCGATGGCGCGTGGCTTGCCTCGAAGGGTCTCGTGGCGCCGCTCCAGCACCTCGGCTCCCGCAGCCCGGGCGACCTCGGCGGTGGCATCGGTGCAATTGTCGGCGATCACGATGGTCCGAACCAGATGCGGCGGCCACCGGAGTGCCCGGGTGGACTCTACCGTATGGCTGATCAGGAGCTCCTCGTCGTGAGCCGGGATCAGGATGAGAAATCGGGTGTCCTGCGCCGGGGGAACCAGGGGGCCGGTGCCTCGGCGGAGGGCAAGCAGGCTGATGAGGTCGGACAGCGTCGGGAGCAAGAATATTGCAGCGACGCTGAAAATGACGATGGAGACGAGTAGCATCCTGGTCCGGTTGTCTGGGGGCGGTCCCGTTTGGGATCCTCCCGGTGCAAGTTTGGGACTAGGCCCATGTCCTCGTAACGGTATGGCTGACGATGCGCGTACGCAACAGTTATGGTAGGTCGATGCAAATGAGCGCAACGGCTGTTGCGTTGCCGCAGCACACGTCGGTTGGTCAGCCAAGGCCTGTCCGCCGGGGTTCCGGGGGGCCGGTGCCGCCTGTCGAGAAGCGCAAATCGCTCGATTTTCTGATGATTTGCGCCTGTGCCTTCATCCTCACGGCGGTGGCCCGGGTTCACCATCTCGTGCCCGGGATGACCGCCCTCCGGCCGATCACGCTCGCGGCGCTGGCCAGTGTGGCGGTGTGGGTGATGAATCCGCGAGGCGCCCGCGCCTGGCAGCGCCTCAAACTGCCTTACGGTAAGGTGGCGGCGTTCCTGCTGGTCTGGGCGACCTTGAGCGCCCCGTTCGGGGTCTACCCGGGCGCATCGATTTCGTACCTCATGGGCGATGTCTACAAGACCGCCATTCTGTTTTTCATCCTGGCGCTCGCGATCCGCGACTTCCACGATCTGCGGCGCCTGGCTGCGGTATACCTGGTTGGCGCGGTTATCTACGCATTGCTGGCCTCGGATGCCTCCGCTTTTCGCGGTCTGGGTGAAGGCTCATACGACGCCAACGACGCTGCCATGTTCATGGTGGGCGCGGTGCCGTTTGCGCTGTATTTCATTGCGACCGGGAATATCATCGTCAAGTTGTTGAGTGTCGGCGGGGCGGCTGCGCTGATTCAGGCATTCGTGTTGAGCGGTTCCCGCGGTGCTTTCATCGCGTTCGGCGCCGTGCTCCTCTATGTCATCTTCTTCTTTCAGGGCGCCAAGCTGCTGTATCGTCTGGCGTTTCTTGGCATCGTGATCGGTGGTGTGGCGGCATCGGGGTCGGAATGGTACTGGACCCAGATGCGGTCCATCACGACGTTGAACGAGGACTACAACGCCACGGAGACGACGGGCCGCAAGGCGCTGTGGACGCGCGGCATGGGATACATGATCGAAAGCCCTGTCTTCGGCGTCGGTATCAACAACTTCGCGTTCCGGGACGGCAACAGCGTGACGGTGCGGCAGCTCAACGAGATGGGGCAGGGGACGCGGTGGTCTGCGCCGCACTCGATCTGGGTCGAGATGGGGTCTGAATTGGGCGTTCCGGGCCTGGTGGCATTCGCCATGGCGTTTCTGGTGCCGATCGTGATGCTCAAGCGGGTGGCCGGGCGCGCCAGAAAAGCGAGGCCGCCCCGACCCGAAGAAGCGGCAATGTGCGATGCGCTGATTCTGCACCTGATTGCCTTGGCTGTGGCCGGATCCTTCCTGACTCTCGCGTGGGGCGCGTTCATCTGGACTGCCTTTGGTCTCTCGCTGGGGGCGCTCAAGGTCGTGGCCATGCGCGATCGCCTGGCGGCCCGGTCCATGGCGCCGGCGCGGAGTCCGGTCGCCGTCCAGTCGTGATCAAGCGAGCGGTCGAGCGGACGCTGCACGGTTCGGGGCTCCTCCGGGTCTTGCGCAGCTTCCGTTGCCGCGATGCGCTGGTGCTGGCGTATCACAACATCGTCCCCGCGGGCGACCCGATCCGCGGCGACGCCTCGCTCCACCTTGCTCTCGACGACTTCCGTGCCCAACTCGAGCTGCTGACGCGGAGTTGCGATGTCGTGCCGCTGGCGGCGCTGCTGGCGCCGGCTCCGCAGCGGGCGCGCCGCCCTCGGGTTGCCATTACGTTCGATGACGCGTATCACGGCGCGGTCTCGCTTGGGTTGCCCGAGCTGACGCAGCGGGGTTTGCCGTCGACGGTATTCGTGGCGCCGGGCCTCCTCGAAGGTGAGACGTTCTGGTGGGACGCGCTGGCGGGGGCCGGGGAGGACTGGGACGCCATCCGCGCGACCGCGCTGTCCCGGGGCCGCGGGCTGGGCGCCGAGGTCGGCGCCTGGGCGGCCGAGGCCGGGGCGCCGTGGACGGTCATGTCGGGGTCCCGGGTGTCGAGCTCGTGGCAATCGCTTGCTCGACAGCTGCCGTCGACCGACGTGACGCTGGCGAGTCATACATGGTCGCATCCGAACCTGACGCGCCTCCGGGGCGACGACCTGCAGGAGGAGCTGCGCCGTCCGCTGGCATGGCTCGCTGCGCAGAACGTGCCCTGGCAACCCTGGATTTCCTGGCCCTACGGCTTGGCCGATGACACCGTCCGCGATGTGGCCAGGCAGGTCGGGTATCAGGCGGCGTTTCGGGTCGACGGCGGTTGGATGTCCAACGCCGCCGGACCGTTCGATCTACCCCGCTGGAATGTGCCCGCCGGTATCTCGATCGACGGATTTGCGATGCGGCTGGCCGGGTTGCTGGCTGCGTAGAACGGCGGACTACGCCGTGCGGGTGCGTTTGAAGCGGGCGGGCAGCCCTCGTGCAATGGTCAGGACCTGCTGCCGATCCTCCGGGTACATCACGCCGAACCACGTCACCGCGAAGTAGGCCGCCACGATCGCGGTCGCGAGGCCGATCGTCGGGAGCAGGCCGTCAACCGGGATCAGCAAGTATCCGATCGTCAGCGCCGTGGCTCCCGCGAGGAGCCGCACGTGAAATCCCCAGTCATATCGGATCGGGAAGAGCCGCTGTGCCCAGAAGAAGGTCAGCTGGAAACGCAGCCAGAAGGCTACCACGGCGGTCATAGCCGCGCCGAGCGCGCCGAACCTGGGAATCAGCACCAGGTAGAGGCCGAGTGCCACGAAGACGGTGATCCAGACGGCGTACGAGGCGTACTTGGTCCTCTCCGATACGTCGATCCCGAAGCGAACCACATCCGCCCACGTCTGAAACTGATAGGCGAGCAGGATCAGCGGAGCCAGGGAGGCCGCTCCATGGTAGGCCGGATCCGACATGATCATGAGGACCGGCTTGACGTAGACCGCGATGCCGATGCCCAGCGTGACGTGGATCAGGTCGAGTTGCCGAAATCCACGGGCATACGTCGCATCCCGCTCGGTTTGCGGGTTGGTCGCGATCTGGAACCGGATCGGGTTCCAGGCCCGGAAGAAGGGTGTCGCGCCGAGGTTGACCAGGAGGAAGCCGAACTGATAGGCCAGCGAGTAGATCCCCACGGCGGTGAGGCCGCTGAGCGATTGGAGAATGAACCGATCACCGAACGCGAGGAGGAACGTTCCCGCGATCATGATCTGGTAGGGAATCCCGAAGCGTCGCAGATCCCGGATCGCCGATCGGTCGACCGCGAATCCGGTACTGCGCAGCATCCACCACACGGCAATCGACCCGATCACGGCGTTGCTCAGGAACGTGCTCCAGAGAATACCGACGGGTCCGGTCTTGAGGCCCACCAGGAACACGATGTTGAGCGTGAGCTGGATCAGGAGCTTGGTGACCGACGCGGCCATGTAGAGCCCCGACCGGCCTTCCGCCTGCATTTTGAGCAGCGGCACCGTCATCAGCAGGCCGACCGTCAGATTGGCCGCCGCCAGGTAGACCATCGAGATCGTACCGGCGCCGTCGAGGGCGTGGAGGTGGATCGGCCGGGCCGCCGCAACGATGAGCAGGGAGCCGACCGCATTCAGGATGGTCTGAAACACCAGCGCGCTCGCCAGAACCTGGTTGCGTTCGGTTTCGCTCGTGGCCTTGAAGTAGAAGCGCAGGACACCGATCGTGATGCCGGCACTGACCAGGATGATCGCCACCTCGACGGTCATGTCGAGGATCTGCAGCAGACCGTAGTCGGCTGGCGTGAGCATGCGGGTATAGACGGGCAGCATGATGAATGCTGCCGCCCGACTGATCACGATGCCGGCGCCGTAGACCAGAGTGTTGAACGCCAGCCGGTTCGTCGGCCGCGCAGGCGTACTCATGCGGCTTTCCCGTAGGGAACCTGGTCTTTGAGGCGGAGCCAGTGTTTTTCGAAGAGATGCCAGCTAACGACGGCCAGGCACCAGGTGATGCCGATGGCCACCACGAACAGGAGAATCTGGGCCGGCAGTTCGGAGCCGCCGATGCGTGGCAACCCGCCCGCGTCGCGCACCCGCTCTCGGATGATGTTGCGCAGCGGGACGTGGAACAGGTACAGCGCATAGCTGTATTTGCCCAGGCTTTGCAGGAACGGTGTGGCCAGCAGTCGATCGAGTCGGGAGCCCGGTGCCGCCGTGAGCGCGAGCAACAGGACGCCGCCGAACGCCACCGCAATCAGCGAATAGCCGACGACTTGCACGTCATAGTGCAGGGGCGGCAGCAGCCCGCCCCATCCGTGAAGGCGACCCAAGGCGCTCAAGCCGATCAGGCCGACCGTTCCCGTCCCGAGCAACCAGACACCGCCACGTCGCAGGTCGATCGTGGATGGCCCGGTTCTGACCAGCAGAGCAAGCAGAGCGCCAAGGGCCAGGCTGTCGAGCCGGGCCGGCAGGAGCGTGTAGGCGGCGATGCCGTTCGGGAGTGCATGGTCGAGCGCCGCGCGCACCAGGGGAGACAGGCCGAGAATCGCGAGGCAGGTCCCCACCAGACCACGGTAGCTCAGCAGGAACACGACCAGCGGCCAGATCAGGTAGAACTGCTCCTCGACGGCCAGGGACCACAGATGCGTGGTATGCGACGGCATCCCCTCCCAGCCGTCGCGGGCCATCAGGAAGTTGCTGAGGTAGGTCCAGAGCCAGATCCGCCGGTCGTTCGTGGCGTGTTCGGCTTCGTACTGGCTCAGCAAGAGTGGCAGGACCACCAGCAGCGCAAAGAGGAACGCGTAGTAGAGCGGAAAGATCCGAAGCGTCCGCCTGGTATAAAACCGCCAGAAGTAGCCGTCGGTTCCGCGCGCCTCCCAGAGGATTCCTGTAATCAGGAAACCGGACACCAGGAAGAAGAGGTCCACCCCGATCCAGCCGAGGTCCAGCAATTGGACCAGTCCGCCCTCCCAGAGATTGGAGGGGCGCATCAGCGTGAAGTGGAGCAGCATTACCGTGAGAACGGCCACGCCACGGAGTCCGTCGATCGAGCGGATCCGTCCGGTGTGCGCCCGTCCGGCCGGTTGTCCCGTGTTGTCGTCGGCGCGTGCGCTAACCGAATCGGCGGAGGGGACGCTCACGATCGCGTCTGGTGTCGTCATCGAGAAGCCGAATCAGGTGATGGCGCGGTCGCGGCCGCCCGCCGGCTGGTGAGCCAACGCGCCGCGGTCGCTCGGATCGTCGTGGCATGGAGTACCATTTCCGTGCCAACGTGCCGGACGTCCTCGGAAAACGAGCGTTTGAAGTCGGAGATGCCGCCCAGCGGGTCCGTGGCGTCATCATATCGTCCGGCGGTCACACCGCCTAGGTCGACCCAGGAGGCGCCGACGCTGCGGGCCCAGCGGATCAGGTCCCAGACCAGTGCGTAGGCCAGCGGTGCCCGCGAGCCCGGGATCCGGAGCGACGCCGCGTCGCTGTATTCGGCAATGGCGCCGTGGTTGTACGACCAGGCAAACGCCACCAGCGAATCGGGGCCCCGATCGCTTCCCAGGTACGCGCCTACGAGTCGGACCAAGTTCGGGTGGGCCCGAGCCAGTTCGAGTCGGTTGGCCCACGGCACCGGAACGTAGGTTCCCCCGGTACGCCCCATCGTTTCCGTCATCAGCGCATCGATGCGACCGACCAGGGCCGGGTCCGTGACCGGTTCTACCTCGATACCATACTTGGTGATCTCGCGGATGTTGCGGCGGCCGGATCGCGAGAAGGAGGCCAGGATCTCCTCCTCCGAGCGCTGGAGGTCGACCATCAGCGTGTACTGGTAGCCCCACGGATCGGACTCGGCGGTAAAGCCCACCGATGCCAGCGCGTCCCTCCACTGCTGCATCGCATCGCTGGTCAGAGCGAAGATTCCGACGTTGGTCCGCAAGGTCCGGCGGCTGCGCTTTGCCAGGTGGGCAAGCGCCTCCGCCGCCGCGGCGCGGAACCGGTCCGGGATGTCGGCGCCGAAGTGGCCTACGCGGAGCACGTGATGCCCCAGGGCATGCCGAGGCGCCCGGATGTCGACCGCGAACCCCGCCGCGAACGGTTGACCCGTTTCGCGCAAGCCGACGAACCACCGGTCGCCGCTGCCGTCGAGCCCTTCCGTTTCGGTGCGGTGCAGGACCGGCAGGTGGCCTCCGCGTGCGAGGATCTCCGCCTGGCATGCGTGCCTGGCGGGATCGCGCGAGTCGTAGAACGCGGCGTCGATGCCTGCGGCGCGTTCGAGGGGCAGCACGATCACGGGTGCGGCCCCGCGGACGCGATCCGAACCAGGCGCCAGGCGCCGTCGGTCGACCGCCACGGCTCGGTCGGCACGCCGACGGTGCCGAGCCGGTGTTCGAGCGCGCTCGTCGGATCGTAGTAGCCCGTTTCATAGAGGACGAGCCAGAGCGCCGCGGCGTCGGGCAGGTCGCGCAGCTGTCGTTCGACACGGTCGACGTCGCTGTGTGTCGGTATGGCGCTGCCCCAGCCCTGGAAGGTCTGGCGCTGCCACCAGTCGATCGTGGATTCCGGAAAGCCGGATCGACGGATTGCCAGGTGGGTCCGATCCGCGTAGTAGTCGAACAGCAGCATCGCGTAGGGCGCATGGAAGACGGCGATGTCCTGCGGTCCCGCGTTGGTGCTCAGATAGCGGATCGCGTCCTGCACCGGCGTCGGTTTGGGGGCCTGCACAACGCGGATAGAACCGGCCACCAGCACGGCAGCCGTCGCGACCAGTGTGATGCGAACGATCCGCGTCCACGACCGCGGGAGGTCGGTCGTGCCGCGCGCGAAAATCAGCGCGCTGAGCGGGATCAGCGGCACCAGATAGCGTCGCCCTCCGATGCCGAGCAGCACCATGCCGACCACGGTGGCCATCCCGCCACCGATCAGGATCCAGGTCCAGGGATCGCCGCCGCCGGCTCGGCGCAAGGCGAGCAGCATCAGGATGCCGAACGGGAGTGCCAGGGTCGCGAGCAGGATCGTCGATTCGGCCGGGAAGACGCCCAGGATGCTCGCGGTGTCCTGCGCCGCGAGCAAGAAGGACGATACCAGACTGCGCGGCGCGACTGCGGTCGATCCGAACACCAGCGTGGCGGGATCGCCATACGCGGCCGTGAGATCCGCGCCCAGCGTCGCTTTGTGCGCGCGCTGGGCCAGCAGGATCGGGAGCCATGCCGCGATGGCGAGCGCGGCCGTGATGCCGGCGATCAGCGCGGTACGCCGTCGCTCCCGATTCCGTAACTCGACCAGGAACCAGGTGGCGAACAGGCCCACGACGGCGATCAGCGTGACGTAATGGGTAAACGCGGCGACGGCGCCGAGGCCCCCGGCGATCAGTGCACGCCGGGTCGAGGGTGCCAGACGTGCGCGGCGAATGGCATAGAGCGCCAGGGCAATCGCGCAGATTGCGAGCGCGTACATCCGAATCTCGACGGCAAAGATCACCAGTGCCGGGGAGAGCGCCATGAGGACGATCGCGACGGTCCCGGCCTGCTCGTCGTCTCCGGTTCGGGCCGTGAGCCAGGTGATCACCACCGCACTGGCCGCGGCGATGATCGAGAAAAGCCGAAGCGCCATCGGCGCGGTGCCGACGATCGCGCCCCAGCTCCACAGACCGACGAAGTAGAGTGGCGGGTGGACGTCGCCCACCACACCCCGCCAGACGGTCGGCAGACCATGCGTGGCCAGGTACGCCGAGTGGGCCTCGTCGAGCCATAACTCGCGGCCCCAGGCGCAGGTCAGCGCCATCGCCACCATGACGACCACGAGTGCGATCGGGAGTAGCGTCGACGGCTTATCGGTACGCATGCCAGATCTTCAGCACGTCGAACATCGACCGGACGAAGTCGCTCATGGAGAGCTTCGAGCCCGGAACGTCGGTCCATCGCTCGAGCGGATATTCGAAGATGATCTGCGCGGCATCGCGACCGCGGTGCCGCCGATGCGCCCGCATCTGGCGCGCAATGATCTCGACGTCGAAGACCCAGCGGGACAGGAAGGGGTCGGCAAACAGCTCGGGCGTCATGGGGCCTACCCGAAACAGCTTGGCGCCACATTGGGTGTCGTAGATCGGCAGGTCGAGCACGATCGACACCGTGGTCGCAAAGAGTCGCCCCGCATAGTGGCGGCGGTGGTGCCGGTGGATGGCGCGGCCGAGTAACTGGACCCGGGCGCCGAAGACCATCTCGATGTTCGGCTGCTGCTCGAGGATACTCTGTAAGCTACCGATGGTGGCCAGCGGCGTCGCCAGGTCGGCATCCCAGAACCCCACGACGCCGGGCGATGCGGCCATGGCGTGGAGCACTCCGCGCCGCACCGCTTCGGCCTTCCCACCGTTGGGCTGGAGATCGAGGACGCCGTGGTCCGGTCCCAGATCACGCGCGAGCTGCTGCAGCACCGCGAGCGTATCGTCGGTGCTGCCGTCGTTGACGAACAGGAACGAGGTGGTGCCATTCCCCGCGTCGTGAGCGTAGGAGCGGAAGGCCGCCGTATCCAGACGGGCCGCCTCGTTGTAACACGGGACGACGATGATCGTCCGCTGGGACATGGCGACCCGTCCGTCGTACTAAAAGATGGTGTAGATGAACGGCGCCAGGACCGAGCCCTGGGCGAACACCAGCAACATCCCGACCAGCAACATGATGACGATGATCGGCGCCAGCCACCACTTGCGCCGCGCCTTCATGAACGACCACAACTCACCGACCAGCGATCCCTTGGCCATGCCCTGCTCCCGAATGAGTGTTCAGAACTGCCGGTACATGTCGTCGTCGTTTGGTGGATCGGTCGGCCGTGCCCACCACGCCGAGCTGCCGCGGGCGGGGACGGGAAGCGGCCGCCGGCCGAACGCGCGCATCAGCAAGCCGATCGGCGCGATCACGACGAAATACACGATGCTCATGAAAATCGGCGTCGTCACCTTGGACAGGAGAAGCGCAAACTTCATCCAGCCGCGGTAGATCGGTCCGAGGTATCCCGGAATCAAGAGCCCGGCGAGCACCAGCGCGCTGCCCAGGCCGCCCGTGATCATCATCGGACGCTGCGCCTGACGCCACCAGAAGAACGCGCCCAGCGCCAGGAACGCGCCTCCGACCAGCAGGCCGAACTTGCGGCCCTCCGCGGGACTCAGTCGAGCTGGAACTCCTGCTTCCATGCGTCTCCCTCCTTCCATTCCGCCTGGCGAGGCTTCTCGAGAAAATACGGGCCGACCACCAGGCAATCGATGTGGGTCCGCATGAAACAGCGCCAGGCGTCGAACGGCGTGCAGACGATCGGCTCGCCGCGCACGTTGAACGACGTATTGACCAGCACGCCGCATCCCGTCTTGGACTCGAACGCCTTGATCAACGCATGATAGTCCGGATTGGTGTCCGGGCTGACGGTCTGGATCCGCGCCGAGTAGTCGATGTGCGTAATGGCCGGCAGGTCGGAGCGGGGCACGTTCAGCATGTCGATGCCCCAGAGCTGCTGCTGCTCGGCCGTCATCGGGATCTGACGTTCCTTTTTGACGGGCGCCACCAGCAGCATGTACGGCGACTCGCCTTCGAGTTCGAAATACTCGGAGGCGCGCTCCTGCAGGACGCTCGGTGCGAAGGGGCGGAAGCCCTCGCGAAACTTGATTTTGATGTTCATGTCCGCCTGCATCTTCGGGCTGCGAGGATCGCCCAGGATGCTGCGGCAGCCCAGCGAGCGGGGGCCGAACTCCATCCGGCCGTTGAACCACCCGATGATCTTGCCCTCGGCCAGCGCCGCGGCGGTCCGGTCGAGCAGCGTGTCCCGGTCGAGCCGCTCGAAGACCGCGCCCTCGGCCGACAGCGCCTTTTCGATTTCGTCCGGCGTGAACGAGGGGCCGAGATAGGTGCCTTTCATTCCGTCCTTGCCGGGGCGCAACGTGCGCGGCTGCTTCTTGTGGCGGTGCCAGATCAGCTGCGCCACGCCGAGCGCGCCGCCCGCATCACCCGCGGCCGGCTGAATCCAGAGCCGCTTGAACGGGCCTTCACGAAGAATCCGGCCGTTCCCGACGCAGTTGAGCGCCACACCGCCAGCCAGGCAGAGGTTCTCCAGGCCGGTCTCTTTATGCGCCGTCCGTGCCATGCGCAGCATGATCTCTTCGCAGACGACCTGAATCGACCGTGCCAGGTCCATCTCGCGCTGCGTCAGATTGGACTCCGGCACCCGTGGCGGGCCGCCCATCACCTCATTGAACGCCTCACTCGTCATAGTGAGGCCGCTCAAGTAGTTGAAGTACTTCTGGTTCATCGTGAACGACCCGTCTTCACGCAGGTCGATCAAGTGCTTGTAGATCTGGTCGACGTACTTGGGCTGGCCATAGGGAGCGAGGCCCATCACCTTGTACTCACCGGAGTTGACCTTGAAGCCGGTGTAGTAGGTAAAGGCCGAATAGAGCAGGCCGAGCGAGTCGGGCCAGCGCAGTTCACGGGTCAGCGTCAGGTCGGCGCCCTTGCCCACACCCCACGAGGCCGTGGCCCACTCGCCGACGCCATCCATGGTCAGGACTGCCGCCTCTTCGAACGGCGAGGGATAGAATGCGCTGGCCGCGTGCGATTCATGGTGCTCGGCGTACAGCAGATCCCCCTGCCAGCCGTCGAGCGAGTCGCGCAGCTGGCGGTCGGTAAAGAGCTTTTCCTTGATCCAGAGCGGTCCCGCCTTCAGGAACGACCCGAATCCCTTCGGGGCGACCTCGAGGTATGTCTCGAGAATCCGTTCGAACTTGAGCAGCGGCTTGTCGTAAAAACCGACCGCGTCGACCTGGCTCAGGGTGATCCCGGCCTCCTTGAGGCAGTACTCCACCGCGCGAGACGGGAACGCCGAGTCGCCCTTTTTCCGGGTGAACCGTTCCTCGCTGCCGGCGGCGAGAATCTCGCCGTCCTTGAGCAACGCTGCCGCGCTGTCGTGGTAGTAGGCCGAAATACCCAGGATATACGTGCTCGCCATGTCGCCTTTCGTCCGCCTCCCATCGGGACGGCTCTGCTCCGGGCAAGAGTCTGTCCACAGCCAGACCCACCACCCGTGTCGTCATCGGTGTTGTCATACCACGACTTACGCGCCCCCAGTTGGGTCGGCGGTATCACCGTATGTGGTGCTACTGCAACACTTGCTGAACGGTGTTGACTCCAGGCACCATATTCGAGCAAGGTGCGGCATCCGCTAAACAGGGCGGTGTTGCCTGAACTCGCCAAAAATTGCAAGGAGGGTGCCATTTGGACAGGGGAAACGACTACAGGCGCTCGCCGCGATAGAGCCGCTCGTAGCGGCGGGTCATGGCCGAGGCACTATAGTTGGCCTCGAAGATCTCCCGGGCGGCGTCTGCCTGGATCTTCCGCTGTCTGTGGTCGTTTGCCAGGTGCGCGATGGCATGGGCCAGCGCGTCGGGGTCGGACGGGGGGACCAGGCTCGCCGTCACGCCACTCTGGAGCGTGGCGCTGATACCACCCACGTCGGTCGAAACGATCGGGCATCCCGCCGCCATCGCCTCGAGCAGGACCATCGGAAGCCCCTCCCAGACCGATGACAGCACGAATAGGTCGAGCACCCGGAGGATCTCATGGAGATCGAGGCGGACCCCTGCGAAACGCACGTGCTGCTCGAGGTCCATCGCCTTGGTCATTTCGCGCAACTCCCCCTCGAGCTCGCCCTCGCCGCAGATCAGGAGGAGGAGGTCGGGAAATCGTTGCCTGAGCCGCGCCACACTCTCGAGGAGAAACCGGTGGCCCTTCTGATGGGTGAGCCGGGCGGCCACACCGAGGAGCGGAAATCGTCCGGCCACGTCGAGGTCACGCCGTTTGGCATCGAGATCGAGCGGCAGGGCGAACGGCGCGGGGTCGATCCCATTCAGGATGGTGACCAGCTTCCGCTTCGGGATCCATTCATAGCGGCGCAGGTTGGCGGTCGTCGCCTCGGATACGCCGACCATGGCGCTGATGCGGTGGGACGCCAGGTGCTCCAGCACGCGGTAGCGGAACCGGTCGGGCCAGACTCGGCTGTGATCGGTATGGATCTGCCGCGGTCTGTGCCCGCCAAGCGAGGCCAGCGCTCCGTCGAGCAGGGCCTGGGTGTTGTGCGTGTGGAGGACGTCGATCTTCTGGTCGCGGATCGCCGCGCGGACTTGCCGGTAGGCGAAGTAGTCGGGGCGACCGTCGCGGGGCTGTTCGAGCACGGTGATCGGGATCCCGGCGGCTTCGAGCGCCGGCGCGAGCGCGCCCATTTCCCGCAGGCAGAGCACCGAGGGTTCGAACTGCGAGCGGTCCATCGTGTGGCATAACGTGGCCACGACGCGCTCGAGTCCCCCGACGCCAAGGTCCTGCGTCACCTGCATGACACGGAGACGGCCCATGGCGGACGCGCGGCTTACGGGAGCGAGTCGGGGACCGAGAGCCCCTTGGCGCGGGCATCCGACCGGATCATCGGTCCGATGACGCCCTCGATGTGTTTGGCGAGAACCTCATTTCCCCTAGGCGTCAGGTGCGCATAGTCGGTAAAGATCTGCTGGGTTTCGCCGCCGTAGATGTTGGTAGCGTCGATGAAGGTGCCGCCGCTCTGCTCGACCACCGCGCGGGTCGTATCCACGACCCAGGGTGCCGCTTTCAGGGCGAACTGATCGTAGTTGGGGACGTAGGACGACACGTTGAAATCGAAGAGCTTCTTTTCGATCTCGACCATGCTGGCGGCGCGGTGGCCTTCGAGAATCAGCATGGGCTGATGGACCACGACCGGGAGCACGCCCGCATCTTTAGTGATCATGGTGTAGCGATGCACCATGGTCAGCGCATTGGCCGGGAAGATCTCTTGGAGGCGTTGCAGCTGCTCGTCGGGGTCGATCGATGTCCGTTCCCCCCGTCCGCTGAAGAGGCCGCCCAGCTTGCGCGCCTCGCGCGTGACCAGGTGGACCAGCGCGCTCTTCCGGTAGAACCACCAGAAGTTTTGGAACGCCAGCGATGTGAGGGTCGGCGGGCCCATGATCCGGTGCGACTGCTCGCCATACGCATACGCGGCAAATTGGTCGTGCCCCGGGGTGGTGTGGTAGAAGTCGTTGAACCCGTCGAGAAAGATGATCATGTCCGGCTGATACCGGAGAATCTTCTGATTGAGATAGATCAGGTGATGATGGGTCCAGGTGCTCGTAATGGCCGCATTGATGACCTCGACGTTCATCCCGGGAAACGCGGCGCGCAGGTCGCGCTCGAGATAGGCATCGATGGTATGGCTGTTGTCGATGACTTCGAAGTCACGCTGCAGATGGGGCCAGAGTCCACCCAGTCCATACGCGGTCGACGCCCCCATCAGAAACACGCGGTAGGTGTTGGCGGGTTTCTCGACCGTGACTTCGCTCGAGCGCCGAAACCCCACCGAGTTGTGCTGGATGCCACGGGTATCGACGTAATTCGGGGTCGGGAGGATGTTCTTGTACGGGTCGAACTCGTACTGGATCAGATGCTTTCCGTCGTACCCGCGAAAGAGCTTGAGGTACAGGTGCGCCAGGCCTTCGAGGATGGCTGCGCCGGCACCGAGCAGGATGAACAGAAATAACGCAGTCTTCCACGCGGGAAGGCGTGGGATCTCATTGCCGACTGGCGCGGCCGGGTCGCTCATCGCGCCGCCGCCAGTTCCGCTTCCGCCGCCGCCCCGGTCGCGGGCATCATGGCCGGGCCGACGCGCTCGGCCCAGCCGGCGATCGTGTCGACCACCCGGCGCTGATCGCCCAGGTCCGTGAAGGTGTGCGCGGCAAACGGCACGTAGTCGACCTGGAGCTGGCCGTTGAAGTCGAGGGTCGGGAACGCCTTGGCGTACTGGGGCCCGTGGTTGATGTGGTCGCCCTGCCCGTCGGAGAAGATGTTGAGCATGTGGACGCCCCGGCCAACCAAGGTGCGCAGCTGCGCCTCGACCTGCTCGCGCGGCGGGAAGATTCGCCGGTACTCCGCGGCGACGTATTCGAGTGGCTCGTCGGTACCGTTGGCCTTTTCGCGCGCGGTGCGGCGCTTGGCGAGCCGGACCGAGACGAAGCGAACCCAGGCGCTCGGACTGAACAGCTTCGGACCGTAGTGGCGCAGGTAGTAGCCGGTCGTTCGGTACGCAAACGGATCGAGCTGGATCAGGCCGACGACGCGCTCATCCTGTCCCGCCACCTTGAATCCCATATCGGCGCCGGAACACAGGCCGAACAGAATGAAGCGATCGTTGCTCCGGCGGGCTGCCAGCAGATCCATTGCCTCACGGGTTTCGACCACGGCGCTTTCGGCCGCGCCAAGCGTGTCCTTGCGCGACTCGCTGTCACCGATGCCGGAAAAATCGAAACGGAACGCGGCATGACCGGCGGCCGCCAGCCGCCGCGCGATCTGCACATACAGTCGCGACGCGCCGACGTGATGCAGAATCCCCGAATTGAGGAGGATGACCGTCGGTTTGGCCGGGCCGCCCGGCGCCGGTTCCGTCAGAATGCCGACCAGCCCCCGGCTCGCCCCGAACTTGAGGACTTTCTCTCTCATGCGACCTGCACTCCTTCACCATTGACGCAGCCGATCACGCCCTGAATGATGCTCTGGGGGATCAGCGCCGAGCCGAACGCATCCGACTCGTCCCATTGTCCGTTGCTCGGGCACACCAGTCCGGCGGCCATCGCGCCTCGATCGCGCAGCTGCGCGACCAGCGCGTCGGCATCCGCTTGCTCCGATGAGGTGACCACGTCGATGCGCCGGATGCCGGTGCCCGGCCAGGTCAGCAGGTCGATTGCGCCAAGCTCTTTCTGGAGGGCTTGGGTAACCGGGAAGCCGTGGACGCCCGCCGTACCGGGCGCCGCGGTGCGTCCTCGCGCCGCCTGTTCCGCCCGATGCTTGCCGACCAGCTCCTCGACGTACCGATTGCCGCGGACGATCGGATCCCAGAGCACGACCTGCTCGACGTCGGAACGACCCTCGGCGGCCAAAGCAGCGAGCGTGCCGCCCAGGCGGAGGCCGACCAGCGTCACCGCGGGCACCTGCGCCATTTCTTTGAGTTCGTCGATTGCGGTCGCAATGTCGTCGAGCCACCGGACGATGCGGGCCTCGTCGCCGTTGCCGGCCGAGTCGCCGGTGCCGAAGTAGTCGAACCGCAGAACGTGCGTGCCGCCCTTGACCAGGAGTGTCGTCAGCTGGCGGAACGCGCGATGCGCCCGCATGTACTCCGCGCCGAGCGGATAGCAGGTCAGGACGGCTTTGGCCGGCCCGCTGCCTGCCCGCGGCGGATGGTAGACGCCGTAGAGCGGGGACTTCGATGAACCGAAGAAAAACGGGTTCATCGCCCGGCCCCCGCCGCCGAGCCGGCCTTTTCGGCGCACTCGGCTGCGATCTGTTCGAGCGTATGCAGTGTCATCACCGACGGATTCAAACGTACTCCGGTTTGCTTGGCAATCCTCGAGACGGCCCGCATGGCCAGCAGTGAATGGCCGCCGACGTCGAGGAAATTATCATGGATGCTGATCCGCGAGGCGCCGAGCAGGTCCTTCCAGATTCCGGCGATGGTCTTCTCCATCTCGGTGCGCGGGCCGATGAAGTCGTCGGCGCCCGCAAACGGGTCGGGCAGGGCGGCCCGATCGACCTTGCCGTCCGCGCCGAGCGGAACCGACTCGATTTCGATCAGGTGCTGCGGAATCATGTCGTCCGGCACCTTCCCCTTGAGGAACCGACGCATCTCGGAAATCGTCGCCTGCTCGCCCAGCTCGAAGAGCACAAACGCGGTAATCCGGATCGTCCCGGTCCGCTCCCGATGGGCCGTCACAAATGCCTGATGAACGGCTTCGTGCGCAGCCAGGACCGCCTCGATCGGGGCTACGTCGATCGGGGGCTGCTCGGGCTCCGGCGGCGCGGCGCGCTCGACGGGTTCCGGCGGGATCCGGAGTGCCTGGAGGTAGGTCGGCAGGTCCTGCGGCGACACGATGACGTGCCCTACCGTGCCCGAGGCCAACAGCCGGCGGAAGGCGTCGAGGCCCTCGTCCGGCGCCATGGCGCCCTGGAACTGCAGCGGCTGCGCCGCCGAGCGCTCACCGGAGTCATGACCGACTTTGACCCGGTCTTTCACCTTCATCATGGTGAAGTCGTTGATTTCGACCAGTACACGACCGTCCGGAGCAAGCAGCGTGACGTCGTAGACCGCGGTGTCTTGCCCTTCCTCCACGGCCGGCTGGAGCCGGATATGGCTGAGGCACGCGGCGGGCAGCGCGTCCCAGATGCGAACCCGTCCATACGAGACCGGAATGTAGAAGTCACGCTCCGAGTCGAAATCGGGGATCAAGGCCTGCGCGCAGGCGGTGGCCACGTCGAGTAGCGCCGGGTGGAGCCGGTAGACCGGCAGCTCGGCGTGGAACTCCTCGGGCATCGCGAAGGTTCCGAGCGCTTCGCCGGCGCCGTAGTCGAGCTGGGTGATATTGTCCCACCGCTTGCCGAGCACGAGGTGTTCGCGGTCGTGGTGACCGGCAAAGGTCACGCGCCGCGCGGCGCACCGAGCTCGGATGGCGGCCACGTCCTGGGCGGGCGGTGCGGTGCCCGCGAGCGGTGACGCGACGGCGCGGGCATGCTCGTCCCACTCGGCGGTACCGGGCGTGCGACCTTCGATGACGATGTCACGCTCCGTACCTGGCTCACCTTCGACCGTGACCCGCAACTCCCGCCGGTCCGTACCGTGAACCATGAAGGGCGCAATGAAGAAGATGTCGCGGAGTTCGATCGGATCCTGCTGCGCCCCTTCTCCCGCCGCCGCGCGGATGATCTCGAGATATCCGGTGCCGGGAATCAGCGCCTCGGCGCCCTTGATCCGATGCCCGTCGAGCAGCCAATGCGTCTCCGTGCTGAGCACGCTCCGGAACTCGGTCGATTCACCGTTGTCGAGCCGACTGTCGAGGAACGGATGGTCGGTGGGACGCCCCTTGGCGGCGCTGCCGGCCTGTCCGGCCGCCAGACCGACGCCCTGCCAGGCGCTCCAGCCGATCGAGAGCACCGGTGTTCCATCGAGCACGGCCTTCCGTTCGGCCCAGGCATCGAGGAACGCGCTCGCTGCGGTATAGTCGACCTGACCGGCCACCCCGGCCACGGCGCCGCGTGATGAGAAGACGACTGCGCGCTCGAGCGGTTCCCCGACCAGCGCCTCGTCGAGCGCCAGGGTGCCCTGGATCTTGGGCGCAAAGACCCGCCCGGCCGAAGCCGGTTCCTT
The DNA here is from genome assembly GCA_037189525.1 of Gemmatimonadales bacterium. Classification (GTDB taxonomy): domain Bacteria; phylum Gemmatimonadota; class Gemmatimonadetes; order Gemmatimonadales; family GWC2-71-9; genus SHZU01. The sequence goes on along the minus strand of JBBCJC010000001.1, from coordinate 233,197 downwards.
CATGGGAATCAGCGCATCTTCGATGACGCCGGCGGCGTGCAGCAGGTGGGTAATCGGCCCGAAGCGCTGCCGCGCCTCCGCGACAGCGGTGCGGAGCTGCGCCGAATCCGCAACATCTGCGGCGAGCACCAGCACCTCGGCGCCCAAGCTCTCCAAGCCGCGGATCGCGGGCTCGGCGTCGGGCGTCCGCCCACGTCGGCTGAGCAGCACCAGTTTGACCTTGGCCGCCCGCGCCAGGTCCTCGGCAATGACGAGGCCCAGGCCGCCGAGGCCACCCGTGATCAGGCAGACCGCACCATCGCGCACGACCGGTCCGGTGCCCGCCGCCTGCAGTGGAGTTTGTGCGTAGGTTTCGACCCACCGGTCCGTGCCGCGCCACGCCACTGCCTCGGCGTCCGAGTCAGCGCCGAGTTCGGCAACCAGCTGCTCGACGGCGCGCGCCTCGAACCAGCCGGGCGTACCCGGGCCCGAGAAGTCGATGCTCCGGGTGGAAATGTTGGGGAACTCTTTCGGGATGACGCGAACCGGGCCGAGCACCAGCGCGCGCCGCGGTTCGAGGACAGACTCGCCGGCGACACGCTGCATGGCCGTCGTCACGACATCGAGGCGGATGTCGTCGTCGACGCCTTCGGCTGCAAACGCCTGCTGCAAACCAAGCAGGCTGTAGAACTCCCGGCCGTTGCTCTGGTCGCCTGCGGAGGCAGGGCCGGCATTCCAGGTGTGGACGATCCGGGCCGGCACGCCGCCGTCTTTGACGAGCGCGGCCACCAGTTCGGTCATCTGGTCGGGCTGGTCCGGGTTCACCTGATAGGTCGTGGCATCGACCTGCCGGACGTTGGTGCCGGGCAGCACGGAAATCACGGTCCCGTCGCGTCCCAGTCGCGCGGCAAGCGACGCACCCAGGCCCTGTTCGTCGCGGAAGACCAGCCACCGCGTCCCGGCTGCCAGCGCGGTCCTTCCGGCCAGCGGAGCCCGCTCCCAGGCGGTCTCGTAGAACCATTGACCGACATCGTTCCGCCGAGTCAGCGACGGCTTGCTGGTCACGGCGCCCTTGCCGGGCTGGATGAAATACGACTGATGCTCGAACGGGTAGGTCGGCAGCGGAATCCGCCGGCGGCGTTCACCCTTCCAGAGACCGTTCCAATTGGGTGTCACGCCGGCGAGCCAGAGACGGCCCGCCATGGTGAGCGCGTGGGCCACGTCGGATCCGGCTTCGTCCGGATGCCGCATCGAGGTCAGCGTCGGCTGGTCGGCCTTCCGATCGGAGTGGAGGGATGCCAGCGTGGCAAGCACGCGCCCCGGGCCGATCTCGAGCAATACGCGGCCTTCATCGCGCAGCAGCACTCCGATGCCGTCGGCAAACCGCACCGTATGGCGAAGGTGGCGGACCCAGTATTCCGGGCTGGTCGCCTCCTCGGGCGTGATCCAGTCGCCCGTGACGTTGGATACGAACGGCCGCGTCGGCGGGCTCAGCGTGATCCGGCGAAAGAACGCGCCGAATTCCGTGAGGATCGGCTCGAGCATCGCCGAGTGGGCCGCGATGTTGATGCGGACCCGGCGGCAGTCGATCTCGTCGGCGGCAAGTGCCTTCTCCAGCGCATCGAGCGCCTGGAGCGGGCCCGAAGCAACGCAGAGCTCCGGCGCGTTGATCGCGGCAATCGACAGCTCGGCAGGCAGCCGCTTCTGGAGTTCTTCGGCAGCCAGCGGCACGCTGAGCATCCCGCCCGGCGGGATCCGTTCGAACAACTTGCCTCGCAGGGTCACCAGCGCCAGGCCGTCGGCGAGTGAGAAAACGCCGGCCAGATGCGCGGCGGTGTACTCGCCCATACTGTGGCCGATCATGGCCTGGGGTTCGAAGCCCCATGCCAGGCACAGCCTGGCCATCGCGTACTGCGTGATGAAGAGGCAGGGCAGCGAGCGCGACGGCCGTTCGAGTTCTTCGCCCAGGCGTTCGCGATCGGCCGGCGGCGCCAGCAGCAGGGTCTTGAGATCCCAGTCGAGCTGCGGCTGGAGCAGGGCAATACACTCGTCGACGGCGGCGCGATAAACCGGTTCGCCTTCGTAGAGGTCGGCACCCATGCCCGCGTACTGGGCGCCGCCGCCGGCGAACATGAAGGCCAGCGTGCGCTTGCGATCCGATACCTGGGCGGTCGGTACGACTTTGGGGTCGTTTCTGTCGAGCAGGTCCGCAGCCTCCGCGGCGCTCTTCGCCACGACGGCGCGGCGATGCGCCAACGCCTGGCGGCCCTGCGCCAGCGTAAAGGCCACGTCGGCCGGGGCGTCCTGGCTGGTGCGCAGCGCGGCCACCAGGTTGGCGGCGGCCGTGTCGAGCGCCGTCGGGGTCTTGGCGGAAAGCACGTAGAGCTGATGCTCGCGCGACGGCCCGGAGGGCGGTAGCGCCGGCGCTTCTTCGACGATGACGTGGGCGTTGGTGCCGCCGGCGCCGAGTGAACTCACGGCGGCGCGACGCGGCCCGCCGTCGGTGGTCCATTCGCGAAGCGTGTCATTGACGAAGAACGGACTCGACGCAAAATCGATGGCCGGGTTCGGCTCGGTGTAATGCAGCGAAGGCGGGATCTGCCGATGCTTGAGCGCCTCGACCGTCTTGATCACGCCCGCAACGCCGGCAGCGGTATCGAGGTGCCCGACATTCGACTTGAGCGACGCCAGGGCGCAGTACCCGGTGCGCTCTGCTCCTGCGCCTTGATAGGCCTGGGTCAGCGCAGCCACTTCGATCGGGTCGCCGACCGGCGTCGCGGTACCGTGGCATTCGACGAACTGAATTGACTCAGGATCGATGTCGGCCAGCGCGAGCGCCTCGGCGACGGCCTGCGCCTGTCCATCCACGCTCGGCGCCAGATACCCGACCTTCTGGGCGCCGTCGTTATTGATGGCGGATCCCTTGATCACGGCGTGGATGGTATCGCCGTCGCGAATCGCGTCGGCCAGCCGCCGCAGCACGACGACGCCGGCTCCGCTGCCGAAGACGGTGCCCTCGGCCTTGGCGTCGAACGACCGGCAGTGGCCGTCCGGCGCCACGATCTCACCCTCTTTGTACAGGTAGCCGACCGGATGCGGCTGTTTGACGGTCGTGCCCCCGGCGAGCGCCATGTCGCACTCGTTGCTGAGCAGGCTCTGGACCGCCATGTGGACCGCTACGAGCGAGGTCGAGCAGGCCGTCTGCACGTTGACGCTCGGCCCCCGCAGGTTCATCAGGTACGACACCCGGGTGGCGAGGAAGTCCTTGTCGTTGCCGGTATGCCGCAACAGAAAGAGACCGACATTCTCGACCAGCTCGGGGTTGGTGAGCAGGTTGAGCATCATGTAGATGTTGGCGCCGCAGCCGGCAAAGACGCCGACCGATCCGCCGAAGCGCTCCGGCGCGTGCCCGGCGTGCTCCATGGCCGTCCAGGCGAGTTCCAGAAAGTGGCGCTGCTGCGGATCCATGATGGCCGCTTCCCGCGGCGCAAAGCCGAAGAACCCGGCATCGAATCCGGCCATGTCCGGCATCTGATACGAGGCGCGGACGTAATCGGGATCGGCCAGCAGCTCGTCCGGGACGCCCGCGGCGCGCAACTCGTCGTCGGTGAGCCAGGTGACGCTCTCGACGCCGTCGCGAAGGTTCTTCCAGAAGGTGGCGACGTCGGGGGCGCCCGGGAACCGGCCGGCCAGGCCGACGATGGCGATATCGGTCTCGGCCGATCCCGGGGGAAGCTGCTGCTCGCTCATTGCTTACTGATCCTGTGAGTCTGGACTCGCACCGGCCGGGCGACGCCCACGCCGGCGCTGCATCGCTTCGCGCCGGGCGCCGGCCCGTGCTTGCGAAACTTCTGTCGTGGCTACGGCCGGTGCCGCACCACCCAAATGCTCAGCCAGCGCCCGCACGGTCGGGAAGCGGAAAAGATCGGTGATCGACACCGGCCGATCGATTGCGGCGCGCAGCCGCGAATGCACCTTCACCGTCAGCAGCGAGTGGCCGCCGATATCGAAGAAGTTGTCGTTGACGCCGACCTGCGGCAGCCGGAGCGCTTCCTGCCAGATCGCGGCGATGGTCTGCTCGAGTTCGCTGCCCGGCTGTACGTAGCTTGCGGCAGGCGCGGCGTGCTGATCGGGCGCCGGAAGGACCTTGCGGTCGACCTTGAGGTTGGGCGTTCTCGGCAACCGATCGAGCACCACCACATGGCTCGGAATCATATACTCCGGCAACCGCGCGCCGACCGCCTGGCGAATCTCCGAGGCGTCCGGCTGCTGCGCGCCACGCGCCACGACGTATGCTACGATCCGCTTGTCGCCGGGGACATCCTCGCGGGCGATCACCACGGCTTCACGGACCGTCGAGTGCTGTTCGACGATGGCTTCGATCTCGCCCAGCTCGATGCGATGGCCGCGGATCTTGACCTGGTGATCGAGCCGGCCCAGGAACTCGAGCCGCCCGTCGGGTCGCCAGCGCACCAGGTCGCCGGTCCGATAGACCCGGTTTCCCGGGGCCAGCGGATCGTCGATGAAGCGCTCAGCCGTCAGCTCCGCGCGATTGAGGTAGCCGCGCACCACGCCCGCGCCGCCGATCAGCAGCTCGCCGGCAATTCCGACGGGCACCGGCTCCAGGTTCCGGTCGACCACCCGGCAGACCGTGTTCGCGATCGGAGTGCCGAGCGGCACAGACGTCACGTTCGGTTCCAACTGCTGCGTCGTCGACCAGATCGTCGTTTCGGTCGGGCCGTACATGTTGATGACATCACCCTGGACCAGCTGCTGCAGCTCACCGGCCAGCGCGGGTGGGAAGGCTTCCCCGCCGATCATGAGTTTGGTCAGGCCGGCAAAGCCGGGCTTGATCTCGGGCTGCGCCGTGAGCATGGCCGCCATCGAGGGCGTGCACTGGAAGTGCGTCACGTTCCAGCGCCGGAGCTGCGCAGGAATGTCGTAGTCTGCCGAGGCGCTGGCGGACGACTCGTCCGAGCGGCGCCGCAACTCTGCCAGGTGCTCGAGCCCGGCCAGCGTCTCGTCGATCGGGATGCCGAAGTCGATCAGGCAGGCGATTTCGTCGACGTCCATGCCCTTGACCCGTTCGACCATCTCGAACGTGGTCTCGGGCGTGCCCATCAGCGCGCTCGTATCGAAGTACCGATGGAAGGCATGGTCGAGCAGCGCTTCCATGTCCTCCTTGGTAAACTCGGCCGACCGGATGTCCTGACCGCGGCCCTCCGCAAGACCCTTGATCAGGTCGACGGAGGTGCGCAGGTAGTCGCGGAACGGATGCCAGACCCTGGCTTTGACGTGCTCCATGTCCGGATGGACATAGGTATGGAGCATTAGGCTGACATGACCGGTTCCGGTATGCCCGGCGCGGCGCCATGCCGCTCGGTACGCCGCGATCTTCTCGCGCAGAATCTCCGGACTCTGGCCCAGCAGGTGGGTCAGGACATTGGCGCCGATTTCGCCGGCTTTTTCGTAGGTCGCGGTGGTGCCGGCCGCGGTCACCCAGACCGGAAGCTCCGGCTGGATCGGGCGCGGCAGCGTCGAGATCGTTACGTCCTTGCCGGCGCCCCCGGGCATGGTCACGGCCTCGCCGCGCCATAGGCGGCGGACGGTGTCGATCATCTCCGCCATGATCTCGCGTCGGCGCTCGTAGTTCTGCGGCGCGAAGACGAAGTCACGGTCGTGCCAGCCCGACGCAAAGCCCAGCCCAACGCGACCGTTCGACAGATTGTCGATCACGGCCCAGTCTTCGGCCACGCGGACGGCGCTGTGCAGCGGCAACACGACGCTGCCCGTGCGAATCTTGATGCGCGACGTGATGGCCGCGATGGCGCCGCTCACGACCGCCGGGTTCGGATACAGCCCGCCGAACGCATGGAAGTGCCGCTCGGGCGTCCAGATCGCTTCGAATCCGTTCGCGTCGCCGAACTTGGCGCCCTCGATCAGCATCCGATACCGGTCGGCGGGCGGAACGTCCGCGGCGCTCGAGAAGTAGAAGAGGCTGAAGCCCAGCTTGCGGTCCGACCGGGGTGTGCCAGTCTGCGCGCGGACACGCTCCGGATCGCCCTGGATCACGACATGGAAGCCGCGCGTCAGCGTCCAGAACAGTTCGAGCACGGAGATGTCGAACGATATGCTGGTGACGGCCAGCCAGGTTCCCGGCCCGTCGCCGCCGATCCGCTCGTCCATGCCCAGGAAGAAGTTGACCACGTTGCGGTGCTCGATCATGACGCCCTTGGGGCGTCCGGTCGAACCCGACGTGTAGATCACGTAGGCCAGATCGCTTGGTGCTGCACCGCCGTCCAGGTTTGCATCCGGCAGCCGCGCAAACGACACCGCGTCGAGGTCGGCCCGGAGCACCTTGGCGGTCGTGGCCGGCAGGCGGTCGACCAGCCGGCCTTGGGTGACGATAACCGGCGCCGCGCTGTCCTCCAGCATGAAGGCAATCCGATCGGCCGGGTACGCGGGGTCGAGCGGCAGATACGCCCCGCCTGCTTTCAGCGTGGCCAGCATCCCCACCAGCATTTCGAGCGAGCGCTCCGCAAAGATGCCGACCGGTACACCGGAAGCCACGCCGAGTTCGCGCAGGCGCCGGGCCAGCCGGTTGGCGCGCGCGTTGAGTTCTCGGTAGCTGAGCGTCTCGTGTTCGAAGCTCGCGGCGGGCGTGTCGGGCGTCAGGGCCACCTGGCGCTCGAACTGGGTCACCAGGGTGTCGGCGCTGGGCAGCGGGCGGGCCGTGTCGTTCCAGGTCCGGTCGATCTGGACGCGTTCGGCCGGTGTGAGGATGCCCAGACGTTCGATCGGCAGGTCGGGCGCGGCGGCCGCGGCAGAGAGCAGCGTGACGTAGTGGTTGCCCAGCCGCTCGATGGTGGCGGCGTCGAACAGGTCGGTATTGTATTCGAGGTGGCCGACGTAGCCGCTCTCCTGCACGGCAAGCGAGAGCGTCAGGTCGAACTTGGCGGCGCCGGCGTCGACGTCGACCTGCTCCAAGACCACGCCCGGCAGCGCCAGCGGATGCACCGGCGTGTTCTGAAGGATGAACAGCACCTGGAACAGGGGCGACCGGCTCAAATCGCGCGGCAGGTGCAGCCCTTCGACCAGCCGCTCGAACGGCAGATCCTGATGCTGGAACGCGCCTAGCGCCACCTCGCGCACGCGGCCCAGCAGCGTGCGGAAGCTGGGATTACCGGCCAGGCTGGTGCGCAGCGCCAGCGTGTTGACGAAAAAGCCGATCAGGCCTTCCGTCTCGAGCCGGGTCCGGCCGGCCGTCGGCGACCCGACGATGATGTCGTCCTGACCGCTGTAGCGGCTCAGCATGGCCTGGAAGGCCGCGAGCAGCACCATGAACGCGGTCGCATCTTCTTCCGCGCCCAGCGCCTTGAGCCGGGATGCAAGCTCGGCAGGGATCTCGAAACGGTGCGTTGCGCCCTTGAACGTCTGAATCGGGGGGCGCGGCCGGTCGGTCGGCAAGTCGAGCGTCGGCAGTGGAGCGGCCAGCAGGCGGGTCCAGTGGTCCAACTGCCGCGCCAGGACCGATTCGGTCAGCCAGTCCCGCTGCCAGGCCGCGAAGTCCCCGTACTGGATCGGCAACTCGGCCAGCGGCGATGCCTCGCCCGAAGCGTAGGCCTTGTAGAGCGCGCCGATTTCCTGGTAGAGCACCCCGCGTGACCACCCGTCCGACACGATGTGATGCATTACGATGACCAGCAAGTGGTCGTCGTCGGCCGCGCGGAGCAGGGTGCCCCGGAACAGCGGTCCGTTGCTCAGATCGAACGGTTGCGCCGCCAGCTCTGCCGCGCGGCGGGTCAGCGTCTCGTCGGTTGTCGGGGAGATCGTCTCGGCGGCCAGCGTAAACTCGCCGACCGGCTGGACCACCTGGCGAGCTACGCCGTCGGTGCTGGGGAAGGAGGTGCGCAGCGCCTCGTGGCGGCGGACGATCTCCGTCAGGGTGCGCTCGAGGGCGCCCCGGTCGAGCGCGCCGCGCATCCGAAACGCCGCGACCAGGTTGTACGCGGCGCTGTCCGGTTCGATCTGATTGAGGACCCAGAGCCGTTCCTGCGCAAACGAGAGCGGGGCGGTGCGTCCGTCGGTCAGTTGGCCGATGCCGGCGTCGGCACCCGAGTCCGCGCCAAGCGCAGCGACGGCCGCCGTGAGCGCGGCAACCGTTGGCTGTTCGAACAGGACGCGAAGGGGCGGCTCAGTCCCGAACACCGAACGGATTCGGGCCAGCACCCGCACGGCCATCAGTGAGTGACCGCCGATTTCGAAGAAGTGGTCGTGAACGCCGACCGGTGCAACGCCGATCACGTCCTCCCAGATCCGCGCCATGGCCCGCTCAGCATCGGTGCGCGGCGCGACGTAGGCGGCGCGATCGGCTCCTAAGGTGACGGGGAGCGACGACAGCGCGCCGCGGTCGAGCTTGCCGTTCGGTGTCCGGGGCAGGGCCAGGACTACCTGGAACGCGGCGGGGACCATGTATTCCGGTACGGAGCGCAGCAGATGTTCCCGGAGTTCGCGCCCGGTCGGCGCGGCGCCGTCGGTGGAGGTCACGAACGCCACCAGCGTCGCTTCGCCCTGGTGCTCGCGCGCATGCACGGCCGCGGCCGATACCTGCGGATGGCGCTGCAGCGTGGCCTCGACCTCTTCGACCTCGACCCGGTGGCCGCGCACCTTGAGCTGGTTGTCGCGCCGTCCGGCAAAGGTGAGCAGGCCGTCGGGACGCCGCACCCCCAGGTCGCCGGTGCGATAGAGCCGCCGGCCGAGCGTAGGGTGATCGACGAACCGCTCAGCCGTCAGCTCCGTACGATTGTGGTAGCCGGGGCCGACCGCATCGCCGCCGATCCAGATCTCGCCCGCGGCGCCGTCGGCAACGGGTATCCCCGATTCGTCGAGCAGGTGGATTTCGGTGCGCGGCAAGGGCGCGCCGAGTGGGGCGACGGCACCATCGGACAGCAGGCTCGGCGTCAGTGTCACCGTCGAGACGATGCCGGCCGTCTCGGTCTGGCCGTACATGTTGATGAAGCGGGTCTGCCCGCCGGTCAGCGCCAGCCAGCGCTGCACCAGAGCCGCCGGCAGCGGTTCGCTGGCCGATAGCGTCAGGCGGAGCGCCGAGCCGGCGAGCAGTGACGGATCGGCCTCGGCGGCCTCGATCAGGCGCGACCAGTACGACGGGACCAGGTCGACGACCGTGACACGCGCCCGGCGGCAGACCTGGAGCAGCTCCCGCGGATCGGCAATCTCGGCCCGCCGCGCGATGATGACGCAGGCGCCCGCGCCGAGCGGCGCGAATAGCTGGCGCACCGAGGACGAGAACGCGAGCGAGGCGGTGTGCAGGTACCGATCCTGGGCGGTGAGCCCGATCGTTTCGCTGATGGCTGCGGCGTAGTGGCTCAGGTTCCCGTGGGTGATGACGACGCCCTTGGGCTGGCCGGTCGAACCCGACGTATATATCAGATAGGCCGGCGTGTCGGCGTCCACGGCTACGGCATCGGCTGGCTCGACCTCCGAGGCATCGTCCAGCAGGATTTCTCGAACCTCGGCATCGGCGAGTTCGCCCGCGTGCGCTCGGCTGGTGAGCAGCGCGGCCGCGCCGGAATCGGCCAGAATCCAGGCCATCCGGTCGCGCGGGTAGGCCGGATCTAGCGGGACCCAGGCCGCACCGGCCTTGAGAATGCCCAAGATCGCGGTGACCATCTCGCCACCCCGGTCCAGGTAAAGGCCTACGAAGTCGCCGGGACGGACCCCGGCCTGCTTGAGCCGGCCCGCCACCAGAGCGGCGCGATCATCCAGCTCGGCGTAACTGAGCTGCTCGTCACCCCACTGGACCGCCACTGCCCGCGGAGAAGTTTCCAGGTGCATCGCAATTCGCTGGGCGACGCCTCCGGTCCAGGGCGTTCCGGTTTTGCGGGTTGATACGGCAGTCATATTTCCGAGCTTTGCCTGTGGTACGAGCACGCGCATGTTTTGACAGCAACAGATATAGCGCAGAAGCAAGAATCGGGCGCAAAGTTGGGGATATGCCGCACCTTCACCGATTCAAGGACGCAACAGGTGTAATGTAATTGTTGCATTATTGCAACATATGTTGCGTTGAAGAATCGCATGATCGAGGTCGAGGATCCATAGAATCGGGTCTGCCAAGGCGTTAATCCCCCCTGCTCGATGCCGTGGTATCGGGAATGCAGGAGAGGTGGCCGATCGTGGGGTGATCGGGTCAAGGGTTGGCCTGCGGTTCTCATCCTCGTAACATTCCCTGTGAACTTTCTGGTCGGAATCAATGCGGCTGTTGGTAATATCGGCACACCCGTTGTTTCCGATTATCGGGGGGTACGAACTCCGGAAGGTCGGTCTCCTCGCTCCCCTCGCGGCACGCCACGAGCTGTCGCTCTGGTATATCGGGTCTGATCCCTCGCCCGAAGAAGCGGCCCAGCTCGCCGAGTTGTTCTCTGAGGTGAGGGCCTTCCCGCCGATCGAACTGCCCCCTGTTCCCAGGCCAGGCGTCATCAACCGGATCAATCAGGTGCTGCGAGGGGATCCCGAGCGTTATTGGGACCTTGCTGCGCACGATTCCGGCTTGCTTGCCGCGCTCCAGGAGAGCGCTCGCGCCGGTCGATGGGATCGTGTCCTGGCGACCGGGTGGCGGGTGATGCCGTACGTGGAGCAGGGGCTCGCCGGCATTCCCGTCGCCTACGACATTTGTGATGCGCCGTCGTTGGCTCGTCGGCGCGCCTTGCGCGAGAAGCGGGGCCCCGCCTTGCGGACCGGACTTGCCGACTGGTGGATGACTCGGCGGCTGGAGCGTGAAGTCCTGTCTCGGATTGCTCACGCCATTCTGATTTCGAGTAACGACGCCGAGGCATTTGGCGGAACTTGTCGCGGTCCCGAGCTGACGGTCATTGGAAATGGGGTCGACCTCTCCTATTTCGATCGCCGTGCCCTGGCCGAGGCCGGGATCCCGACCGTCGTCTTCTCGGGGGTCATGAGCTACGAACCCAACGCCAAGGCCGCCGTTTGGTTTGCGCACGAGGTCTGGCCGCTGGTTCGGCGCGAGGTCGCAAACGCCGGGTTCGTCGTGGTCGGGCGGCACCCGACCGACGAAGTCAAGGCGTTAGGCGAGATCCCGGGCATTACCGTGACCGGCTCGGTGCCCGATGTCCGTCCCTATCTGGAGAGCGCGCAGGTGGTGGTTGCCCCGCTCCGCTCGGGGGCCGGCGTGAAGAACAAGGTGCTCGAGGCCTGGGCCATGGGACGTCCCGTCGTGGGGACGCCGATTGCCTTCGAAGGCATCGTGGGCGCGGAGGCGGGAACGCACTATCTGCTGGGGGAACGCAGCGCGGAGCTGGCAACCCACGTCGTGCATCTGCTGCGTGATGAGGCCGATCGTCGTCGGATGGGTGATGCGGGGCGCGCGCTGGTTGCTTCGAACAGCTCGTGGGAAGCCAGCGCGGCAGAACTCGAGCGGCTGCTGGTGCGCATCGGGTCCTGAGGGGCCAGTCCGCGATGCGTGCCTCTGCTCCCCCCGGACTTTGACGCAACTGACCGCGAGTAGTGGGTACTGTTGCGTTGACGCAGCACCCATGATGGGTATGTATTGCATCGCGGCATCGTGTTTGCTTCGACTGCGCCATAGTTCGAGATGCGGAAAACTATGACGCCGAGTAGTCGACGAGGAGCAGATCTAGACCCCATCAAGGGTGCCCGCAGCCGAGCGCGGGTGTCCCTGGTGTTGCCGTGGGGTCCTAAGGCAACCGTCGACGCCCTTCGGCACGTGACGCGGGTCGAGCAAACCGACAGTGTCGAGGTCATCGTTGCCGGAGCCGAGTCGGTCCTGACCCCCGTGATTCAAGCCAATTTCCCGCCCGAATTCCGGATCCTGATTTTGCCTGGCAACCCGGATGTTGCCGAGTTGCGGCGCCAGGGCGCGCTGGTCGCGTCCGGCGACCTGATCCGGTTCGTGGACCTGGTGCGAGTCGACCGCGTGGTTCGTGACGGCCGTTCGTCGGAGGACCGGCTGCGCAGCGTTGCGCAGGACCCGGTATGAGCGTCCAGCTCTCGGTCGTCATTCCGACGGGAAAGAGCCCGACCACTTTGTCTCGGGTGCTCGAAGCCCTGGAGGCGAGCGATCTCCCGCGCGACTTGTGGGAGCTGATCGTCGTCGATGATGGCGGGACCGATGAGACGGTGGCGATTGCGGCACCTTATGCCGATACCATCGTCCGTCTGACGGGCAAGCCGCACGGGGCGCCATATGCCCGGAACCGCGGGGCAGAAATGTCCCGGGGCGAGATTCTCGTCTTCATCGACGACGATGTCTGCGTCCGGCCCAATACGCTGCGCCGGATGGCGCTCGCATTTCTCGACTCCCCGGATGTCGCGGCCGTGCACGGATCGTTCGACGACGAAGCGTCTCGCGGCATGGTCTCGCAGTACCAGGATCTGATCGACCATTATCTGCATAACGGTTCCCGCGGCGAAGCCGGCGGATTTTGGGCCGACTGCGGCGCGGTGCGACGCGAGCCGTTCTTCGCGGTCGGGATGTTCAACGAGTGGCACTTCTCTCGTGAGCAGATCGAAGCGCTGGAACTCGGCCACCGTCTCCTGGATCGGGGCTTCCGCATCGCGTTTCGGTCCGAAGTGGTGGCGGTCCATCTCAAGCAGTGGACCCTGGCGCGGATGATTGCGACCGATCTCCGGGAGCGCAGCGTGCCGCGGAGCCGACTGCTGATGAAGCGCGGCGATGCGACGCTGGGACCGGCCATTCCCGAAAAGGCCTGTGCCGCGCTCAGTTGGGTCGGGTTCCTGCTCGGCGTGCTCTGGCTGGTGACCGATACCGCCCTGTTCGGTATCCTGTCGGCCGCGGCCTTCGGTGTCGTGTTGCTGCTCAATTTGCCGGTATTCAACGTATTTCGCCGTCGTCGGGGCCTGCTGTTTACGCTGGCGGTGACGCCGCTCCATCTGCTCCACTTCCTGCTCAACGGGATCGCGCTCGTGTTCGGCGTGGTGCTCCACCATTCCATCGGCGATCCACAGCCGTCGGCAACGGTCCAGGCCTTCTCTGAGGTCGGTGTCGTGAAATGGCCCCCGGTGCCTCGCCCGGTCGACTCCGCGACCAAGCCGCCGGCCAAGGAGAGCCAGGGCGGGGACACCTGACCGGTTCGGGCGAGACGCCTGCCGTGCACAGCGAAGCTCCGAGCCGTCTCCGTGTGGTCTTCGTCGTGGCGCCGGCCCCGTCCGGCGGCCTCGAGACGGTCGTTGCCAGCCTGGCGGCGGGGATGGCGGAGCGCGGCCACATGGTCCAGGTCGTGTCGCTGCTGGGGCTCGACGGAACCTGCGAACCGTTTGTCGACCTGCCCGACGCGGGTGTGGATCTGCGGGAAATCCGCTTTCCCCCGCGCAGCTATCGGGAGGAGATCGCCGCCGTGCAACAGGTGCTGGCGACGGGCGGCCCCGCGCTCATCCATACCCATGGCTTCCATGGCAACCTGATCGGATGGCGCGCTGCGCGCCGAGTCGGAATGCCGGTGGTTGCCACGGTGCACGGGTATACGGGCGGGAGCCTCAAGGGCCGAGCGTACGACTGGTTCGATCGGCGGGTGCTGCGGTACGCCGATGCCGTGGTGCCGGTATCCGCGCCGCTTCAGACGCTGCTCGAAGGGGCCGGTGTGCCCAGCCGGCGAATGACACTGATTCGCAATGCGCGACCAGGGACGCAGACGCCGCTCGATCGCGCCGCGGCGCGCGCCGTGCTCGGTCTGCCGGACGACAGGCTGATCGTTGGCTGGGTCGGTCGCCTGTCGTACGAGAAGGGGCCGGATCAGTTCGTCGATGCGGTGGCGCGCCTGCCGGAGCCGTGGCGTGCTTCGGTCGTGGGGACCGGTCCGATGGTCGATGCGCTGGTGGCGACGGCCGAGACCGTGGCGCCGGGGCGCGTGACGTGGCACGGTGCGCAGACGTCGGCGGGCCTGCTGCTGCGCGCGTTCGATGTGGTGGCGCTCACGTCCCGCACCGAGGGGACACCGATGGTCGTGCTCGAGGCGATGGCGGCGGGGGTGCCGGTGGTCGCCACCCGCGTCGGCGGGGTTGCCGATCTGCTTGGTGAGGAAGAAGGCGCCGTGGTGCCGCCGGGGGATACGGAGGCCGTGGCGCGCGCCATCGACCAGGTGCGGACCGACCGCGGCGCCGTCGCCCGCCGGGCAACGCTGGCCAGCCGGCGGCTCGATACCCACTTCGGCTACGCGACCTGGCTCGATCACTATGAACGGCTGTACCGCAGCCTGACGCCCGATCGGTGAGACGCTCGTGATACTTCTCGGAGTCGTGTTGGTCTTGCTGCCGCCCGCCATCCTCGGCGCGGCCTATGTCGGCTACCCGGCCGTCCTGTGGCTCTGGCGGAAGCTTCGCAAAAGCCCTTCGCCGTTGCCGCCCTTCGAGGAATGGCCCATTGTCACGATCGTGGTGCCGGTCTACAACGAAGCCGGGGCCATCGCGTCGACGCTCGACCGAATCCTCGCCACGGACTATCCCGCCGAGCGCCGGCACGTCCTGGTGATTTCGGATGCCTCGACCGATGGGACCGATGCGATCGCGCAGGGGTACGCCGATCGGGGCGTCACGCTGGTGCGCCTGCCCAGGCGGAGCGGCAAAACGGCCGCGGAAAACGAAGCCGGCCGCCACCTGGTCGGGGATATCGTCGTCAACATGGACGCGACGGTCGTCGTCCCGCCGGGTGCGCTTCGGCATCTCATCGCGGCCTTCCGCGACCCGACCGTCGGGGTGGCCTCGGGCCGGGACGTCAGCGTCGGCGACCGGGAGCAGGAGCAGAGCCAGGGTGAGTCCCGCTACGTGGGCTACGAGATGTGGGTGCGCCGGCTCGAGACCGACTGCGGTACCATCGTCGGCGCCAGCGGCTGCTTCTTTGCCATTCGCCGGTCGCTGTTCGATTCGATCTTCCCGGAGGCGCTGAGCCGCGATTTCGCGTCGCCGCTGATTGCGCGTGAGCACGGATTCAGGTCCGTGTCGGTGGAAGACGCCGTCTGCTACGTCGCGCGGACCCGCTCGCTGCGCGCCGAGTATCGCCGGAAGGTGCGGACCATGACGCGCGGCCTCGAAACGCTCTGGTACAAGCGCCGCTTGCTCGATCCGATTCGTTACGGCCGATTCGCGTTCTTTCTCTTTGCGCACAAGCTGTTGCGCTGGCTGGTGTTCCCGGCGCTGCCGCTGGCTGTGATCGGGGTGGCGATGCTCACCGTGACGACTTCGTGGGGATGGATCCTGGCGGTGGCCGGTCTGCTGGGGCTTGGGGCGGGCGCGGCCGGATACTTCTGGCCTGCCGGGTCCGCGGCGCCCAAACTGCTGACCACTGCGGCGTTTGCGGTGAGTTCGCAGGTTGCGGGCGTGAAGGCGTGGATCGGTGCGTTGCGGGGCGAACTCAATCCGGTCTGGGAGCCGACCCGTCGACCGGACCCGGTTACGCCGGGAGGTTCCGCTTGAGTTCGGTGCTGATCCGGCGGATCAGATCGGCGGCCATAGCATCGGCGTTCGCTTCCTCGAGCCGGCCGTCGAGCGGCAGAACGATGCGCACCAGCGCTTCTTCCGTCCGGCGCGTCACGGCGGCGTCCAGCATCAGATCGAGCTTGACGCGGTACTCGTTGGACTCGGTGCGGCCGCGCCCCTGATACCAGTAGTAGACCAGCGCCTTCTGATCTTTGTTGGCCACCATGAACCGGTTGACGCGCACGGGATCGCCGCCGGCGTGTGGGATCTCCATCGGTTCCGATGCCAGCGCTTCCCAGCCGGCACCGGGGAGGCAGTTCTTCGGCGAATGGATGGTCTTGCCCCGCGCCTGGCTAGCGTAGTAGCCCACGTAGACGGAGAAATCGGGCCGGTCGGGCGCGCGATAGAGGCGGAAGAGATAGTCCGTGACACCGGCGACGCGCACTTCGTCGTCGGTCATCGTGATGTCGCTGCCCTCGAAGTCGTCGATCCGGTTGGGAAAGGCGGTCAGCGGTTCGACCAGCGGCATGGTTCGCTGCATCCGGGTCGATCCGTTGAGCAGGCACCCGACGATCAGAATGGCTGTCGGAATCCAGGCGGCGCGTACCGTCATCGTCATCGCGTCCCTCGCTGCGCAAAACGCGCTTCGATCGACGAGATGGCCCAGGCAAAGCCGCCCAGGATGCCGAAGGCGATCACGAACATGGCCCAGCCCTCGGTCATGTGCATGAAGCCTTCACCCAGCGCAGGGTCGACCATGAAGACCAGGAATCCCGTCAGGAAAACCCGCACACCGTTGAGCAGCACGGCCACCGGAATGGCGCTCATGACGAGGGCCGCGCGCGACACCGGATAGCGGAGCCACAGGCCGCCGGCCAGGACGCCAAGGCTGAGCAGCGCCGTCAGCGATCGCAACCCGCTGCAGGCTTCGGTCACGAACAGGCGGTGCCCCGGCAACAGGATCAGGTTACCGTCGAGCCGGACGGGGATCGAGCGCATCTCCAGCAGGGCCGCGCCGATTTGGGAGGCCTGGAATTGCAACGGCAGCGCAATGCTGCCTACCAGGACCGCGGGCAACGGAATCGACAGGACCAGCAACGTAAACGGAAGCCACCAGGCTTTGAGCCGTGCCCAGCCGCCGAAGTAGACGACCAGCCCGGCAAGCGCAAAGACCATCGACATCCGCATCGTGAACAGCTCGGCGGCCAGGCTCGACAGATATCGAAGTGCGACGGCGCCGACCAGGATTGCGATGCCAAACCCGCGTGCCGGCGCCAGATCGACGCCCGAACGGCTCCGCCAGGCCAACCACACCGCGACCGGGCCGAGCAGCAGTCCGTGCCCCGCTTCCGGATCGTTCCACCAGTCGCGCAGCAGGAGCTGAAACGGCTCGGCGAACAGCACCGCAAACGCGGTGATGCCGACAGCGTAGGGAAACCAGTTGCCGGAGAGGGTAGACCTGGAGCCCGGGCTTGCACTCGGGGCGGTGACGCTCGTCACCAGCCGCCCTTACGGAACAGGACCACTGGAATGGTCTTGAGCATGATGGCGAGGTCGGTGCGCAGGCTCTGGGTGCGCACATATTCGAGATCGAACTGCAGCTTGCGCGCGACGTCGTCCATGTTGCGATCGTACTGCTGACTGACTTGTGCGAGCCCCGTGATGCCCGGCCGCGCCCGCTGGCGCAGCTGATAGTCTTCCAGTTCATCGGCGAGGCGCAGGAAGATGCTGGGGCGTTCCGGCCGCGGACCGACCACGTTCATGTCGCCCTTGAGCACGTTGAACAGCTGGGGCAGCTCGTCGAGCCGGGTCTGACGGAGCAGGCCGCCGATCCAGGTGACCCGCGGATCCTTCTCTTTGGCCCAGACCGCGCCTGTACCGCTTTCGGCGTCGACTCGCATGGTCCGGAACTTATAGATCACGAAGGGCCGCCCGCCCAAGTCGCAGACGCGCTGCCGGCTGATCCGGAGCGGCACCTCGCCGGGCAGCCGATGATCCATGCCGATCCGGGTCTGCCGATAGAGGATCGGCCCCTTGGACGTCAACTTGGTGAGCACGGCGATGATGATCATCACGGGCATCGCAATGATCAGCAGCACGATCGCCACGGCCACATTGAGCCAGCGCCGGGCGCCCTCGGGCGGGGGAGCCACCATCTTTGCCTGCTGCGAAAGACGGCCTTCCTCCGAAATGGTTCGGCGACCTGCCTGCGGCTGCCGAGTCCGCGGGTTGACCGCGATACTGGAGGTGCCTGGCGCTGATTCCATTAGAGAATCTGTACGCCTAAGACCAGGAGACCCAGCAGCAGCTGCGCCGGGAGTAACCATCGCATCATGCTCGAGCCGGGCGGTAATGCGGCGTCGACCGACCCGCCGACCACCAGTTCGTCGCCACCGTTCAGATTCAGATGGTCGAGCGACTGGCCGCTCGACACCGCGAGCTGCAGCTGATCGCGAGAGATGACCTCCCGATTGCCGCGGCGCACGATCGTCTTGCCCACGTCGGCGCCACCGGTCGGTCCTCCGGCGGCCATGATGGCGTCGCTGACCAGCCGGTCGGCCTGCAGGTTGTAATATCCGGGCCGCACGACCGCGCCGAGGACGGCGAGCCGGATGTACGACGCCTGAATCAAGACCTGCGGATTCTTGACGTACTTGCCGATTTCCCGCGTCAGATACTCGGAACTCTCCGAGCGGAGGATGCCCTGGAGCGAAATGGGCGGCAGGTTCGGGAAAGCCACCGTGCGGCCCGGCAGAATCGTAAAGGTGCCAGTCAGGCCGGTATCGCCGACGACGGCCACCTCGATCTGATCGCCTACCTGGAAGTCCCCATCGGTCAGGCGCTGCTGTACCAGGGCAGCCTCGGCCTCCTTGGCCCGGCGCAACGTGCTGCTGTAGCCCGGGGAATTACTGATCTCCTTGAGCTGCGCCAGCGCGGCCTCGAGTTCCTGGCGGGTGGCCTGCGCGCGGCGGATGTCGACAACGGCGTCCTGGGCCCGAAGCTCGGACGCCCCGAGTACCAGGCTGAGCATTACGACTGCCATTCCACGCCACCCGCTGAACACACGCACCATGATTGCCGTCTTTCTTTTCCAGGATCGCCTCATTCTGCTTCCCACCGCAGGACTCGTGCTAAGAATGGCACGGTCCCCGATGCCCCCTGTGAGTGGGTGAATAGTGCAATTTCTTGCACGATTTCGCGTCCTGGACCGGTTGCAGATGCGGCATCGGCCAGAACCTTGCATGAAATCGATTCCGTCTTTGGCAGTCTCGTGTGGGCCAGGTTGAGGTTTCATGACGATAAATCGTTGTCAATCAAAGATATACGATATTTCCGTCGAGCGGAGTCCCGCTTCGGCAACGGGAACGCCACGAAAGGGACCTGTTGCACGGATTCATCGGTGCTACCGCTCACAAACCACACTTTTTGCCAGTTTCTACTCGGTCCTGGTCAGCAATGGATGAGAATGTCCCGATGTCGCAGCTGACCGTTCTCGTCGCCAACGATCAGGAATGGGCCGCGCGGTCTCTCGAATCCATCCTGGCCGGTCAAGGCTATCGTGTCGTCCGGGCGTATACCGGACGGCAGGCCCTCGATCGGGCGGCTTCGAGCAAACCTGACGCGGTGATCCTCGACATGCAAATGCCGGATTTCGACGGCCTCACCGTGTGTCAGACGCTCCGATCCTGGCCCGACTGGAGCCGGTCGACGCCCGTGTTCATCACCACGGCCGGCCCGTCAGGTCGGCAGCAGCGCTTTGCGGCCTATCGCGCGGGCGCGTGGGAGTTTTTCGGCTATCCGCTCGACCCCGAAGCGCTCCTCGTCAAGCTGCAGCTCTTTCTCGAAGCCAAGACGGCCTCGGACGCCTCGCGTGATGAGGGGCTGGTCGACGAGGCGTCGGGACTCTACAACCGGCGCGGCCTGATTCGGCGAAGCGGCGAACTCTGCGCCGATGCCGCCCGCCGGAAGGAGCGGGTCAGCGCGGTCCTGTTGCGGCCGCGCGAGCCGGTCGAGCATCTGCCGCCCGCCGCCGACGGCCTTGCCCGGCAACTGGGTGAGGTACTGCGCCGGACCGGACGGTCCTCGGACGCGATCGGCCGGTTGGGTCCACTGCAGTTTGCCGTCGTCGCCGTGGGAGCGGGCGAGGTGCTTGGTCAGCAGCTCGTCGATCGCGTCAATGAACTGGCGGCGCGCGCCGGGCTGGGCCAGGCCGTGGGTCGGCCCGATCTGACCTTCTGTGCGACCGACGTACCCGCGTCCGGGGCGGACACCCGCTTCGATTGGGATGGGCTCGCATCGGCCTCGTAACTCCCGCCATCGGGGCGGAATGAGACCGGAAAAGTGAAACAGCGCTCGGCGCGTATTGCGCGCCGAGCGCTGTTTCGTCAGGATCGCGGCAGCGCGATCGGCTTGTCGGCCGCCGGCCGGGTGTCTTCGCTCTCGCCTCGTGTCGGATATTCGTAGGCGTAGTACTTGTACGAGCCCTTGCCGATATCGATGTGATTGAGCACGGCGCCCAGAACCCGCGTCGGCAGTCGATCCATCAGCTGAATCTTCGCCTCGGCCAGTTCGCGGTCGGTCTCGCCGGCGCGCAGGACGATCACCACATTGCCGGTGACCGTACTCAATACGAATGGATCGATGCCGGCGCCGAGCGGCGGGCTGTCGATCAGGACGACCTGGTACTGGGAGCGCAGCGTGTTGACCAGGTCGGTCATTGCCGCCGAGCCGAGCAGTTCGGGGCCACGCGAAATGCGGGTTCCACAGGGAATCAGCGTCAGTTTCGGATGCGCCGCCGTCTGTCGGCAGATCTGTTCGAGGGTTGCCTCGCCGTCGAGGTGGTCGAGCAGGCCGGGCCGGCGTTCGCCGCCAAAGACCCGATACAGTTCACCCCGGCGCGTGTCGCCGTCGATCAGGACGGTCTGATACCCCGCCTCGGCGAACGACATGGCGAGATTCGACGAGATGAGCGACTTGCCGTCGCCGGCCATCGGACTGGTGATGGTCAGCGTGATGGGTTCGCCGTCGCGATACGAGTGTGCCAGGTTCATGCGGATCGAGCGGAAGGCTTCCACGATCGGCGCCGTCTCCATATCGGAGAGGACCGCCCCGCGGCTGCGGCGAATGACCGGCACCGCGCCGAGAATCGCGAGGCCCAGTCCCTGGGAGACCTGGTCCGGATAGCGGAACCGTTTGTCGATCCGATCGAGTAGGATGGCGAGGGCGAGCGCCAGGCCCAGACTCGCTGCCACGCCGAAGAGCACGATCCGTGGAGCGGTGTTGGACGACGGATAGCTCGACACCTCGGCCCGATCGAGGATGCGGACGTCCGGCGTGGCGGTCAACTCCGCCAGCCGTGCTTCCTGCAGCCGGTTTTGGAGATTCTGGCGCAGCCCCACGGCCGACTGGGCGTCACGCGACAGGCGGTCCTCGGTGTGGGCTCGAATCGGAATCTCGCGCATTTCCCGGGCGTCGCGCTCGATTTCGGCGCGGAGCGTCGTTTCCTGACTGCGCAGCTGGCTGATCAGGCGCTCGGCGTAGAGCGGCACGGTCCGGGTGGTCAGCTCGCCCAAGTCGGCCACCAGCTTCTTGATGCCGCCGTATTCGTCGGTGTAGCGATTGCGTAAGCTACGCAGTTCGGCTTCGGTCCGGGATACTTCGCCCAGCACGGTCACCAGATCCGGGGCGGTGCGGATGGCCGGAATCGTATGATAGGCATCGACAGGCACCGAGCCGGTTTCGCGCCCCTGCCGGACCAACTGCTCGATCGCAATGCGGTCTTTCTCGAGGTTGCTCAGTTCGAGCTGCTTGGCCATGAAGTTACTGGCCACCACCGGCTGGGTCTGCTGCAGGCCGGCAGCGACGGGCGCCTGTTGCTCTATCCGCGGCTGTGTAATGGTCCGGACGCGGAACGATTCCAGTTCTGTTTCCGCCGTTCGCATCGACGAATCCGCGATGCGGATCTGCTCGGTGAGGTCCTTCGTGACGTTGGCCAACTGATCCCGTTTGAGCCCGTCGGCGACCAGGAGGAACTGGTCGACGATGGCGTTGACGGTTTGCGCAGCCCGCTCGGCGTCGGAATCCTGTAGCCCGATGACCATCAGCGCGCTCTGCTGCGCAACCCGGATCTGAAGCGAGCTTGCCAGGCCGGCCGAGACGTCGCGTGGTACCGAGACGCTGAAAGGAATCTCTATGCCCGGCGCGAATGTCCCGGCGGGTGGCGCCCACTGGAACCCGACCGTCCGGCCGATGGAATCGCCCACGGCGCCGCTCTCGACGGAAATACTCTTGCCGCGCAGCAGCGTGTAGCGTTGTCCGGTCGCATCGATCTGGAGCCGGTAATCGCCGGGTTGGAACCGCGTTGCCAGGTCGAAGCCGCGGAACGGCAGGCTGTCGGTCGGCGGATGCCAGAGGTACAACCGATATGCACGGACCACCGGGTCGATCACCGCGAAGCTGCGGACCAACTGGGGCCAGGAGTTGTCACGGATGATTCCGTCGGTCCGGATCGGGCCGCTGCCGGTATGGCTGCCCTGGGTGACATAGACGGTGGCGGATGCCGAATAGGTCGGCTTGATGAATCGGGTGGCAAAGAGGCTCGCCGCCGTGCCGACCGCCAGGATACCGAGGACGAGCCACTTGTAGCGGAAAATCGCGGCGATCATCCGCCCGATATCGAGACCGCCTTCGGCTTCGTCGTCCTCGGGCGGTTCGGGGTACGCCATGTTGGGGTCGTACGACCCCAACGCCGAGTTCACACCTGGCTGGAGGGCGCGGCCCGGGTCCGATCCGCCTGTAATCCGATTGGTCATCACCAGTTATCCTCGTTGTCCGCCGTCCCCCGCTCCGTCCGCTGTTGTGCGAAGCCGGGTGGGATCAAGTCAGGCTTCCATTGCAAGCTCAATACCGGGTTTTGCCGCAATCCGCTTTTGAGGTATCCGGTTCAGCCCGCCGCCCTCCCGAGGGCGGTCGGAGCGGCCTGTGGCACTTTGAAGTACGAAAATCGACCAGTCTAACCGGTCTATAATTAATCCAAAATGACTTACAACGATCCAATGGGCTGATTCTGTGGGGTCCAAGCATCGCTTTTCGCAAGAGACGACGGTTCCCGCAGCCAAAACGTGATGCCAGGAGCCTGTGGAGCTGTTTCAGGCATTCATCAATCTATGGATTGTCGATGCTCGTGTGCAACATTATCGTTGCTATGCTGCATCGATTGTGGGCTTCGGTGTTGTTGCGCCTCGTCAACTCTGCCTGAACGGTGCAATCGGCGCTGCGGTTCTCACGGCACAGTTCTCGCCTCTGAGTGATGCAACCGGGCAGCGCAATTACTTTATGGATATACGGGGTGACAGCTCGATGGGAGTACCCCCACATCTCGAAAAGGCCAGTTCTGAGCCTGTTTCCGTCGAGTCTTCGGGCGCGCGGGATCCCTTGTCGATCCCGTCCGACGTCAAGGCGGGGATTCGGATTCTCCTGGTCGATGACGAGCGGACGCTTCGGGAGAGCTGCGCCAGCGTTCTCCAAATGGACGGGTATTCCGTAACCCTGGCAGGCCGCGGGGAAGAGGCGCTCGATCTGCTCAAGAACCGCCGCTTCGACATCGTGCTCGTCGACCTGTATATGTCACAGGTGTCCGGTCTCGCGATTCTGCAGGCGGCGCTCAACGCCCATCGCGACACGATCGTGGTCGTGATGACCGGCAATCCGAGCGTGACGACGAGCATCGAAGCGCTGCGCGCCGGTGCCTGGGACTACCTGCCCAAGCCGTTTTCGGCGACGCACCTCCAGGTGCTGATCGGTCGCGCCTCGCACGCAGTGATGGTGGCGCGCGAAGCGAGCGACCTCCGCCAGCAGCTGCTGCACCAGCACAGCCACAGCGACAATATTGCCCTGATTGGGATCTCGCCGCTGTTCCGGAAGGCGATCGAGCTGGCCCGCAAAGTCGCGCCGACCGATGCCTCCGTCTTCATCAGTGGGGAGAGCGGCACCGGCAAAGAAGTGGTGGCGCAGTTCATTCATCAGAACAGCCGCCGCGCCAAGAAAACCCTGGTGCCGATCAACTGCGCCGCCCTGCCGGAGCAGCTGCTCGAATCGGAGATGTTCGGCCATCGGAAGGGCGCTTTTACCGGCGCCGATCGCGACAAACCTGGTCTCCTCGAGACGGCCAACGGCGGGACGCTCTTCCTCGACGAACTGACCGAGATGCCGCTGCCGCTCCAGGCCAAGCTGCTCCGCGTAGTGCAGGATGGCGTGGTTCGCCGCGTCGGGTCGGAAACCTCCGATGCCACGGTCGACGTCCGGTTCATCTCGGCAACCAACCGCGAGCCGCAGCACGCGGTGGAGAACGGCATCCTGCGCGGCGACCTGTATTATCGGTTGCGGGTGGTGCCGATCACGCTGCCGCCGCTCAGGAAGCGGCTGGAAGACATTCCGCTGCTCGCCAATCATTTCCTGACCCATTACTGGGCCCGCCATCGCGCCATGCCCGATCGGACGCCGAAGATCTCCGAGGCGTGCATTGCGCATCTGCGCAGCCGAGCGTGGTACGGGAACGTGCGCGAGCTGCAGAACGTGATCGAGCATGTCGCCGTGCTGGCCGAGCCGGATCAGGTACTCGGTCCGGACGATATTCCGACGTACGACAGTCATGATGAAGCACCTCGCGAAGCGCCGTTGCTGTCCCTTCCGGTCGCCGACGAAGCCTATCATCCGGCCAAGGAAAAGATCATCGCGCAGTTCGAACGGGACTACCTGGTCCGGCTGGTTGCCCGGGCCAACGGCAACATGTCCAAGGCCGCGCGTCTGGCGAGTGTCGATCGCACCACGTTGTACCGCCTGATGGACAAGCACAACGTCCCGCGCGCCAAGGGGGCGGAGGACGGCGAATGACTGGCGGCGCGGTCGACCTGCTGCAGCTCCTCACGACCGCGACCGAACGCGCCTCCGCAAGTTTCGAATCGATCCGCGAAGACGCCGCCTCACCCGAAGAGGTTGCGCTGACCGCCCGGCAGGTGACCGACGCGGTGCGAAACCGAATGGATGCCACCGACACGCCCGCGTCGATTTCCGGCAGCCCCTTGAGTCGTCGTATGCTGGGTCTCGTCCGCCGCGAGTTCGTTCGCCTGATCGAAGCCCAGCCACCGACCGACGCTGCCCAGCTGATTCGGATCCTGGCCGCCTTCGAACGGCTGAGCACGGAACTCGAACCCGCCTGGGATCAGCGCTTTACCGATCGGCTCTCGGGTCCGGATGGGCTCGAACTCGTCGTCGAAGTCGCCCACGATCTCCGCTCGCCGCTGACCTCGATCCTGTTTCTCGCCGAGACGCTCAACCGTGGACGAAGCGGTCCGATAACACCGCTGCAGGAACGCCAGCTGGGCTTGATCTACAGCGCGGCGTTCGGTCTGAGTTCCGTTGCGAGCGATGTGATCGAGCTGGCCCGCGGCGGTGACCGCCTGGTCGACCTGGAACCGCTGCCGTTCTCGGTGGCGGATATCATCGAATCCGTCCGCGACATCGTGCAGCCGATTGCCGAGGAGAAGGGACTCGAGGTGCGCGTCACGTCGCCGGCGGCCAGTTCGCGCCAGGGACATCCGGTGGCGTTGAGCCGGGTGTTGCTCAACCTGACGACCAACGCACTCAAGTTCACCGACGAAGGGTTCGTCGAAATCCGGGTGACGGAAACGGCGTCCGGTGCGCTCGAGTTTTCGGTGCGCGACAGCGGACGCGGCATTCCGGCCTCCGCCATGGCCACTTTGTTCGAGCCGTTCCGCCGTCGCCAGAAAGATCGCGACTACGCCTTCTCCGGATCGGGCCTTGGCCTTTCGATCTGCCGGAAGCTGGTCGAAGCGATGTACGGCGAACTCAAAGTCGAGACCGGTTCCACCGGCACCCGCTTCTTTTTTGTGCTCGATCTCCCTAAAATCGACGCCGAACTTGGTCTGATCGGATAATCGTGCCCACCTGGCTACACGTCGTTGGCGCCCGCCCCAATTTCATGAAGGTTGCCCCCGTGCTGATGGCCGGGGCCCATCACGGCGTAGCACAGAGCCTGGTGCATACTGGCCAGCACTACGATGCCGCGATGAGCGACACGTTTTTTTCCGATCTCGGCCTTCCGGCTCCCGATGAAAACCTGGGTGTCGGGTCCGGCACCCATGCGGAGCAGACGGCGCGGATCATGTTGGCCTTCGAGCCCGTGCTCGATCGGGTCCGGCCCGACTGGGTTGTCGTCTACGGCGATGTCAACTCAACCGTGGCGTGCGCGCTGGTAGCGGCCAAGAAGGGCGTCCGGATTGCGCACGTCGAAGCGGGGCTGCGCAGCGGCGATTGGTCGATGCCCGAAGAAATCAACCGGGTGCTCACCGATCGCCTGACCGACCTCGCCCTGACGCCGAGCCGCGATGCGGATGCCAACCTTCTGGCCGAAGGGATTCCCGCCGAGCGGATCCGGTTTGTCGGCAACGTCATGGTCGACACGCTGTTGCGCCTGGCCGATACGGCTCGTGCCCTGAAGGTGCCTGACCGCTGGGAGCTGTCGCCGCGCGGGTACGCGGTCGTGACGTTGCATCGGCCCTCCAACGTCGACGATCCCGCCGTGCTGCGTGAGCTGGTTGGCGCGCTCGACGACCTCGCCGGCGCCATGCCCGTGTGTTTCGCAGTCCATCCGCGCACGCGCCAGCGGATGCACGAGGCTGGCGTGGCACCGACCAATTCCCGGGTGCGGCTGCTCGAGCCGCTCAGCTATCTGGAGACGATCGGTCTGGTGGATGGTGCCCGGATGGTGCTGACCGATTCGGGCGGCTTGCAGGAAGAAACGACAGTGCTTGGTGTGCCGTGCCTCACTGCGCGCCCCAATACCGAACGGCCGGTGACCGTGACCGAAGGGACCAACCGTCTGGTGGCCTCGACTCGCTCGGCCATTGCCGCCGCGGTGGCGGATGTCCTGGCCGAGGCAGGGGAAACGCACCAACCGCGCCGCCCCGAAGGTTGGGACGGCGCGGCTGGTATGCGAGTGGTAGAGGCACTGCTCGGCGC
Source organism: Gemmatimonadales bacterium (assembly GCA_037189525.1). Classification (GTDB taxonomy): domain Bacteria; phylum Gemmatimonadota; class Gemmatimonadetes; order Gemmatimonadales; family GWC2-71-9; genus SHZU01. Next base: position 206,689 of record JBBCJC010000001.1, on the reverse strand, counting down.
CTGAGCGCCGGTACCCCGGTCAATAACGATACGTCGCCGCAGCTCCCGTATCGGTAGGCATCCGCTCGGCTGGCACGACGACTACATCCCCCTTGGCCCGCAGAACGGCCTCCGCCAGGTCGTCCAGCACGTCGTCGACCGCGACATCCTCGGTCGTGATCTCTCCGGTGGTACGGTCGATCCCGCCCGGAATGATTCGATCCGCTTCGACCAGCATCGTGTCGACTCGGCCCGCAACGGTGGCGCGGGCGATATCCTCGACCGCGTCTGTAGCCAGTCCCCGGGTCTTGGCGCCCTGATACACGTCGATCAGACGGGCCAGGCGCTCGAGATAGCGGGGACCCATCACGTCCCAGGCGGCGGCCCGCAGCTGCTGGAGGTCGAGCGCATCGGGGTTGATGGTAATGCCCTGTGGCATCAGCGCCGAGTTGTGGCTCAGGGCCCGGAATACGGTGTGGTGCTCAGGTAGCGCCGCCAGGATCAGCGGTAGCCCCGAAGGCTTGGAGTAGTTCTCGAGAATGACCCGGTCGATGGCGCGGAAGAAACGCTCGGTGTCGAGGTCGACTTCGTCTTTCCGCTGGCCGTGCCCGTGATGGACCGCTCCCTGGCTGCCGCCCCCGAACGATCGCACGGCCGTATGCGGTTCGGTCAGCTTGTCGCCGAGAGCCTCGGTGATGGTATGCGGCACCCCGTCGAGCGAAATCAGATCGAGCGCGTCGCGATTGCCTTCGTAGAGCTTGGCCTCGTGCCGGTTGAGACTCAGGATCTGATACCGGTCGGCGGACTGCAGGATGCGCAGCATCGGCTTGGTATGGAAGCTGTCGGCGACGACGACCCGTTCGCGCACCGGCCGCTGCAGATCGAAAATCTCGAAGTGGTCCGGCAGCCATGCCAGGATCGCCAGACCGTCGGTCCGGTGATTCCAGAAGTGGGTGTCATGCGCCAGGGCTTCGAAGCGTGCGACCAGTTTCCGCGCATCGCGGTCCGGATATCGGTCGCGTAAGGAGGTCTCCAGGGCGCGCAACAGATTTCGATACCGGATCGGATCCTGTTGATTGTCCGGGTGATGCCGATGGGTCGGCTGGTAGAGCGAAATGCAGGGTGGTTCGTAGTCGGTCGGCAGAGTCGCCAGGCGGCCGGGAGTCGAAAGTCGACGCATCGAGGTCTCCTTGCGGTTGGTACAGGGCAGGGCGACGATCGCCCCGCTGTGCGCTCCGGTGATCGGAACACAGCCGCCGTGACGGCGGCCTTTCCTATAATAGCCAACCTGGCAGGAAGAAAAATGAAGCCGGCCTCAAGTAATCTTGAAGGCCGGCTCATGCTGCGTCTGCCGTTACCCTTTTCGAGGCGGGCTCTGCCAGAGGACCATCCGGATCATCCAGCGATTGCCGTCCTTGGCCAGCAGGAGATAGTCGGTGCCCCAGGCCGCGGTGAGTTTGGCGCTGGCCGTTTTGTCGAGGACGTCGTAGATCGCAATCTCTTTCGGCGCGTCCGGCGGTGCGAACGCTCGGCGTGTGCGCACGTTGCGCACATAGTCGAGAAACTCGTTCCAAGGCATGGCGCTTTCTTCGTATGCCGGCGCATTGCCCGGGGCATAGAAGCCCTGCTTGACGACGTCGGGGCGTACACTGCGGATCAGTTTGGTGCTGTCGCCCTCGTAGAATCCTTCGACATAGTCGAGGACGGCACGATGGACGGCAGCTCGGTCGTCCGCCTGCTGGCTCTGGGCCAGCGTGGGGAGGATGAGGATGCCGAGGAGTGCAGCTGATGCGGATCGGAGCAACATGTTTCCTCGCGAGGGATCAGTCTGATCCATACGAGGGGAGGGCGGGCCCGGTTTCCTGGCTCGCCCTGCGACGATCTGAGCTAGTGGGTCATCTCACCACGGGCGAGCGCCAGGTGGTGCGTCGCATGGTGGGCATCCGACGCCAGCCAGCCGATCACACCCAGGCCGCGCAGCTTCGTGACGGTGGCGGTGTCGGTTGGTTTCGCGGCGCGAATGGCAATGCGTGCGCCTGATGCGGTGGGGGTAACCGTCGCCCGAAACGGCGAGCCGGTGTTCATGAACTCCGCATGGTTCCGCAGCATGCTCTGAATCGCGGTCACGGCGCGGCCGGTTCCCGTTACGTCCGCCTCGATGCCGGCGGGGATCGTACGGGTCGTGATCGTACTGCCCATCGTGACGTCATCCATGTCGAGGAGGTGCTGTCTGAGCCCCTCGAGGTTGACCTTGCTCCAGTCGGTATGAGGGTCGGTCTCCAGGATGCGGACCACTTCCGCCAAAGCGGCAAACGCGCTCTGCCCCCCTTCTTTCGCCTCGGTGTTTGCGTGTGTCATTCCGGGGGTATGACGATGATTTTGCGCAGCAATCGGTGCTGCGGCCAGCAGGGTCAGGAGAATCGTAGCTCGCATAGTCCGCACCTGTGGGTTCACAATTATGCTGGGAGCGGTGCTCCACCGATCGATAGCCGCGATGGCGCGCCGGTCTGCTTGGTTGCCAGGCGTCAGCAGACCAGGAAATATAGCGATAGGGCTGGCGGAAGGTCTCCCGATACCGGAGTGGCGAGTCCGGGTCGTCGGGCTGATCGGGACGCGCTGGGAGGCGCGATCCGGGCTTCGGGCAAAGGCGGTCCGCTCGGTTTCGATAACGTCCGGTGGGATGCCGCGATGGTAGGCCGCGGCTCAATTGCCGATGGTGAAGCTGACTCGCTGCATGACCAGCATCGGTACTGGGCATCCGCGTACCCGGGCGGGGCGAAACTCGCTCTTGAGGATTGCCTCGGCTGCCGATTTGGCAAATTCCGTTGCCACCGGGTCCGCCGCCCGACGGGTGCCGACGCTGACATGGACGATCCGGAGCGAGAGCGAGTCCGCCCACCCATTCTCGCGAACGATGTATTGCACCTCCATTCGCGCATGCTCGCCGCGCCGTTGCATGGCGCGGGGATACCGCGGACGGTGCATGCGGCTCGGCTGCACCAGTGAGTCCGCCTTGTAGATGCGAATGCTCGATCGGGCGATCGGAATACCGCGCGAGGGCGTGCCCGCGGTGACGATGATCGACAGGGTGATCGGGTTGGGCATCGAGTGGGCGACCCAGGCATCGATCGGCATCGGTTGTTGGCTGGCGAGCCGATGCGCGGCAACCACCAGGGCCTCGCTGAGCGCGGGAAACGCCAGGTTGACTGCGGGTCGTCGACCGGCGTCGATCGGAGGATAGAACGTCCCGCTCAGCCCGAGACCGATGCTGTCGGGTGAGTTGCCGAGCTGGTCGATGGTGACGACAGGCCGAACCTGAACGTCGAATTCACTCGGGGGCTGATAGTGTGCCAGGAGTGCCTGGAGGTAGTCGGTCGCTTGCTGCCGAGCTCGAGGGATGGTGTCGACTCGCAGCGGGGTGGCGAGCGAGATCACGATTGGGATCGTCATCGTGGCATCCGTCGTGTCGAATGCGCACACGGCGGGGCCAGGCTGCGATGGAGGGGGAGGTGCCTGACCCGCCCCGGGCGTGGTCAGGACCACGCCGCATATCAGTGAGACAGCCATGGCGGCCGAGATCCGCTGTACCCGGTAGCGGCTCATTCCTGTCGAGTCAGGCGGGATCGAACGAAGGGTCATCCCCGTACGATAACGGTTGGGCTGATGTCCGGCTGTGGGCCATGTCACAATGGCGCTGGTAGCGCGGCAGCGGCTGGATGTACGTCCGGGCATGGGGCGCTCATGAATCCAGGTATCTTTGACGGATGCGATCCGATCTCGTCTCCTCCCTCCGCCTGGTAGCCGTGACCGACGATTCGGTCCTGGCCGGTCACGATCTCGTCGAGGCATGCGCAGCGGCGGTATCCGGCGGCGCCACCATGATCCAACTCCGCCTCAAGCACGCCTCGGCCCGTGAATTGGTCGACCGGTGCCGAGCCCTGCTGGCACGGGTCGATGTCCCGGTGCTGGTCAATGATCGCCTCGATGTGGCGCTGGCGGCAGGTGCGCATGGGGTTCACCTGGGCTCGGACGACATCGAACCGATCCGCGCCCGGGCCATTATCCCGCCCGGCTTCATCATCGGAGCCTCGGTCGGAGTCGAAGCGGAAATCGAGCGCGGGCTCGCAGCGGATTACTGGGGCATTGGCCCCTGGCGGGTCTCGACCACCAAGGCAGACGCGGGCACCGCGCTCGGCCCCACGGGGTTCGCCGATTTGCAACGCCGGGCCGCGGGCAGGCCGTGCGTAGCGATCGGTGCGGTACGGGCGGAGGATGTGTGGCCGGTCATGGCTGCGGGCGGCGTGGGCGTTGCGGTGGTCTCGGGGATTTTCGGAGCGGCGGATATCGAAGCAGCTGCCCGAGTCTATGCCGACGCGGTGCGGGCCTCGGGAGGACTGCCCTGACGGGATCAGGACTCAGTGGAAATCGTGGGAAGTGAAGGCCAGCCTCCGTTTCGGCCGGATCTGTTTGATCCGCTCGGCAATGACATGGATCACCTCTCCGTCTCGCTGAACCGTACCCCTCACGAGCAGGAAGCGAGCATGCCGCGCGGCCTCCAGTGAGGCCAGTTCCAATTCTTTCCGGACGATCACGTTGAGAAATCCCTGCTCGTCCTCGAGCAGGACGAAGAGCACCCCCTTGGCGCTGCCCGGCTGCTGGCGGGTAACGACCATGCCTCCCACTAGCACCTCAGTTCCGTGCGCAGCCAGCCCCAGTGCCTTGCTGTTCAGCGCCCCGGCCTGCTCGAGCCTCCTGCGCAGGTGCTCGACCGGATGCCCCTCCAGGCTCGATCCCGTGGCGAAGTAATCGAGGAAGATCCGTTCGGTCCGGCCCAGAGCACGCGGATGATGCGGCGCCGCATGTGACGGCGCGAGCGGCATCGGTGCTCCCACATGGCGAATCGCTTCCCAGGCCGCCTTTCGCCGATCGGATTCCCAGATCCCGAATGCGCCGGCCCGCGCCAGCGCAATCGCATCCCGGCGCGTCATGCCGGCGCGACGGATTACATCGCCGATGCCGGTGAAAGGGCCGTTGGCACGCGCAGCGCTCAGCGCGTGGACTGCCTGAGTCTTGATGCCGCGGATGAATCGCCAGCCCAGGCGGAGGAAGTGGTCCGAGTCGGTTCCTTCGACCGTACAGTCGGCGAAGCCCAGCGCAAGGCACGGGCCCACCACGCGCACCCCGTGACGCTTGGCGTCATGAATCAAGGTGGCAATGGGATAGAAACCCATCGGCTGGGCATTGAGGAGTCCCAGCAGCAGTTCGGCCGGGTAGTGGCGTTTGAGATATGCCGTTGCATAGGCAATCAGCGCAAAGCTCCAGGAGTGCGACTCCGGAAATCCATAGTTGGCAAAGCTGGTCAGGTCTTCCCGAATCTGCTCGGCGATATCTTCGGCAATGCCGTTCTGGATGAGTCGGCGGCGCAGCTCTTCCAAGGCCGCTTCGAGCTTGGGTCGCTTGCGGATATGTCCCATGGTACGGCGGAGCAGGTCGGCCTCCGCGGCGGAATATCCCGCCAGCGCGATGGCGATATTCATGGCCTGTTCCTGAAAGATCGGGATACCCTGGGTCCGCTCGAGGATGGGCTCGAGTTTGGGGTGGAGATAGGTCACGACTTCCTGCCCCCGTCGCCGCCGGGTATATGGTCCGACGAACCGGGCCTGGATCGGCCCGGGACGGATCAGGGCAATCTGGACCACGATGTCATAGAGGCGCTCTGGCTTGGTGTGCAGGATCGAGGCAATCTGCGCCCGGCTCTCGATCTGAAAGGTGCCGAGCGTTTCACCCTTGCTAATCAGAGCGTACGTTTCGGCATCGTCCGTTTCCAGATCGTACATCTCGAGGTGGTGTCCGGTACGTTCCTTGACGGCTCGAAACGCCCTTCGGACCACCGTCAGCGCGCCGAGCCCCAGGAAGTCGAACTTTGGAATGCCGAGATGGTCCAGGTCGTCTTTGTCGAACTGGACGATGGTGCGCCCCATCGAGGTGCTCTCGATCGGGAGATAGTTCCCGAGCGGGGCCGAGGACAGGACGAATCCGCCAGGGTGAGTCGAACGCAGCCTGGGGAGATCCTGGCAGGCGGCCATGGTGGCGAGAACGGCTTCCGCGCGCGGCTCACTCAGCTCGAATCCCTGTTCGGCGGCCAGTCCTTCCCGAAGTTTTTCTACCCCTCTCACACAATCCGCTCGCCGCAGCCGTTTCGAGAGCCGAAACGCAAGCTCCGCAGGATAGCCGTAGGCGCGCATCGCATCTTGAATGGCGGTGCAGGCGCTGTAGAGCTGGGTGACACCCGTGAGTGCCGCTCGAGGACGGCGATATTTGTCGTAGATGTAGTTCAGGATCTCTTCCCGGCGCTCGTGCTCGAAGTCGACGTCGATGTCCGGCGCTTCGGTTTCGCCGCCGACGCGTGCATCCGAGAGGAATCGCTCGAAGAGCAGCCCGTGTCGCACCGGGTCGATGGCGGTGATGCCGAGACAGTAGGCCACCGCGGAGTTGGCGGCACTGCCGCGCCCTTGCGCCAGGATGCCCCGCTCATGGGCTTCACGCACCGCGTCCCACATCACGAGGAAAAATCCCGAGTATCCGAGTTTGGTGATGATCGCCAGCTCGTGCTCGAGCTGGTTACGATGAGTGTCGTTCAGATCCTCCTCCCAGCGCTTGGTGGCTCCCTCGAAGACCAAATGCCTCAGCCAGGAGTCGTCGTCGTGACCCTCGGGCGTTTCGAACTTCGGGAGCGGAGGCCGGATCCATTTGTGATCGAACGCACACTCCCGGGCAAGGCGGAGCGTCGTGTCCAGGCCGGCTTCGGCCCCGTGCAGTCGAGCTGCCATCACCGTCGGATCCGCGAGACTCCACTCTCCGTTGGGATGTAACAGACCTCGCTCCGTTGCCTCGGCCACGGTGGTGTCGTGGCGGAGCGCCGTGAGGGCGTCGTGAAGCAGACGAGATCCTTCATCGACGTAGCGAGGATTAGTCGTAGGAAACCAGGGCACCCCGCGCTGATACGCCAGAGTCACGAGCGCACCCGCCAGCGCAGCCTCCGAGCGTCCGGCTGCATGGAAGTGCACTTCGATCGCCACCCGGTCGCCGAATGCCGATCGGTAGCTGGCCAGCAGGTGGTCGGCCCGATCGAATCGCCGTTCGCGGAGAGCCTGGGCCAGCGCACCTGACGGTGGTCCGGTGAGGAGATGCAGACCCTCATTTCGCTCGGCCACGTCTTCCCAGCTGACGCGCGGGCGGCCTCGCGTGGCGGTGTTGGGGTCCCACGTCTCGATCGGACCAACCCGCGCCAGGGTAATCAGCGCAGCCAGATTGTTGAAGCCGGCCGCACTCCGCACCAGGAACGCGAGTGGATAGCCGTCGACCAGAAGCTCCGCGCCGACGACCGGTGTGATCCCGGCAGCTTTGCAGGCCATCTGAAACTTGACGATGCCGCCCAGGTCGGCCCGGTCCGTCAGACCCAGCGCATGGTAACCGAGCGCCTTAGCACGCTCGACCAGGGTGTCTGGAGCAACCGCCCCGTCACCGAAGGAGTAGGCGGACAGGGCGCGCAATTCGACGAATGGGGCCGTCATACCGCTTCAGTCCCACCATCCGGCCAGGATCCACTCGTCCACGGCCAGATTCCGATAGAGGAGGACCATGACGCCGTCGCCACGGATGCCGGTGTAGTAGTCGCGCTCGAATCGTTCGGCGCCGAACCCGCCCGAGATCCGATCCGGACCTACCGTCGTCATAAACTCATGGTAGACCCGATTGTCGCGATATCCGGTCGGCAGCAGCGCCTCGCGCCGTGTGGTGAGGGTGACCTCGACCCGTTGCATGGCGGTCGGCTGTTGAAGCGTCAGACGCGGTGTGATGGTGCCGGAGAGCGAGAGGTGCCCGGTGTCCGGCTCGGCCACCTGACCGCTCAGGTCCGGTAGCCAGGCAATCCGGCGCTCCGGCAGGGGATGCTCGGTGCGCCGAGGGGTGACCACGGCATCGCCCTGCTGGTCGAGCAGGTGGGCCAGGGCCGCATCCGCGGAGCGCGCCGTGGCAAAGCCGGCATCGAAAAGGTCTCCCTGCCGATGACCGACGGCGACGGAGGCTTTGACCTCGAGGCCGATGCGGGTGATTGGGGCGCCGAGCGTCAGGGGCTCGAGCGTGACCCGGATGACGCGTACCCAAGTGGCCCGGTCTGCCGTGGGGGAGGAGACCCGGATCGGCAACGTCACTCGGCTCCGGTCCGCCAGGTGGAAGGTCAACTCCATGAGATGCGCACCTTCCGAACGGCGGATCAGCTCGTCGCAGACCGAGTTCAGCAGCCCGTTGACCACGAACAATGCCTGTGCCTCGGCTGCGAGTTCGTAATCGATCCATTCGAGTTCGGCAAAGGGACGTTCTGAACGACGTGCGCCGAAGATGAGACGCGGGTCGTCGGCGCGTGCCAGCTTCCAGAGTCGGATCCCGTCGATGCCGAGCCGAACCTCGACCGATTGGAGGTCGAGCGCCGCGAGATCGCCGCAGCGCTCGATCCCGACGCCGTCCAGCAGGGACGCGAGGGTCTGATCCGGCAGCAGCGCGGCAACTGGAAACGCAGCGAGAAACGACCGGTCGAGGCCCGATGCAACCAGAGTGAGTCCCGGGAGATCGAGCCGGGTCGCCTGATGCCCCGCGCCGCACCGCGCCGCGACCTCGGCGGCGATCGGCGTCGCGGCCGTCCCGACCCGCGCGCCGGTCTGGCCGCCTCGGTGCGCAGCTGCCAGGAGCTTGCGTCCGATCACCAACGGGTCGAGGCTCCGGAGATCCGCCCAGAGCCTGTTCTGCTGCGGCTCGACCGTAACCCGCGGCGCGATCCGGAGGGCCCGCTGGACCAGATCAGCCGAGCTGGCCGCGTCGGTCGGCCAGCGCGGGGTCCAAAGACAGGCGAAGCTCATGCGAGACGACCTCGAGTGTGAGGATGACGGTGCGCGACCAGCCCGGTGTGGTCGCGCGGATTTCCAATCCCATCCGATCGAGCCTGGCCGGCTCGCCGAACGGGTCCAGCGCCCACTGGAACCGGCTCGGGAGAAACCGGGAACGGAGCTTGAGCGTGGCGCCCTGGGTTCGTTCGGAGAGCGCCACCAGGACGCCCTGGCCTTCGTGTACCATTCGGGAGAGCCGGAGCATCTCCCCGGGTTGGGGGTCGATGCCGGTCAGGACGACCAGGGGGAACCCTCCCGAGCGCACCAGGATTTCGGCTGCCTTGAGTGCCAGGGCGTCATTGGCCGGCCGGATCACGGTCGGTCCATCCGCCCAGGCCGGGCCCAGAGTCCGCCGTCCGTCGACCCAGGCCACTCGCTCTCCTCGGGCCAACAGGTGGTCGCAACTGGCCCGGAGGAGGGCAGTGGCCCCGCCGGAGCCGGCCGACCAGACCGAGACGCGACCCCGAGGCAGCCCCCCGTTGGGCAGGATCTGGTCGAGCGCCGCCACCCCGGTTGCCAGGCTCGGCCTGGTCTGCTCCGGAAGCGGCAGGGCGTCCGGGAACCGCGCCGCCAGGATGGCCCGGAGATGGCTGGTACGCCGATCCGCCGGCACGGAGGCCAGGGCGGTGGCGGCTGAACTGGCCATTTCGGTGGGGCTCCAGGAGGCGACGACAAGAGGATACCGAAGAAAAACCGAAAATCAAGGCGCCGGCGTTTTGGTGCTATTGTTGGCGCAATGACTGCTTTTGCTCCCGTTGCCGGCTCCAACCGCCGAGTCTGGGTTTACCTCGCGGCGACCTTTGCAATCACCTGGGGCGCCTGGTGGGGGCTCGTCTGGATCGCTCGCGCGGGCGTCTCCGCGTTCGGCGAGCCGCTCTTCATGTCGCTCTACATGCTGGGCGGATTCGGGCCGACCATCGCGGCCTATCTCGCCGTGCTGGCGACTCGCGACGAAGGCACTCTGGCCGAATTCCATAGCCGCTTGCTGCGCTGGAGGGTGGCCGGTCGTTACTGGTCGATGGCGTTGATCTTTCCCTTCCTTCTGGCGGGCAGCCTCGTGCTGGGAGTGGGTCTCGCGTTTCTGGTCTTTGATCGGCAGCCGTCCGCATCGCCCCAATATGCGTAGCTAGCTTGCGTCGGGGTGCCATCCCCATCCGTCGAGAAAGTCTGTCGTGCCGGGAGGACCGCTGACGATCAGGCGGCAGGGTTCGGGGCGCGGTCCCACCCGCAGGTCGAAGCGGAGGAACGGGCAGCACTGGGCTTCGAGCCGGACCAGTTCCAGCAGATCCGCCAGCAAGGCCTCGTCGTGAACAAAGGTGAGTTCGAGACCGTTCGGCTGTGCCGTGGCCCGGTCCGCGCGTTGTCGCACCGAGGCGAGCAGTCCGGATTTCCGTCGCTGCAGCTCGGGGCTGGAGAGGGTACAGGCCAACGGGATGTCGTTCACGGGGCGCTCCGGGTCGAATGCCTGGCAGGATAGCCGAACCGGTTCGGTTCCGGGAGCGGCACGCCGTTGTCGCCCAGTGCCAAATCTCTTGCCCTGATTCCGGGAAGGTGCTAGCGTCAGGCGCCGTTCTCCGACATCTCCCAGTCATTCCGACGAGGCATGCCCGTGCGTCTGATTCGCCAGTCCGCCGTTCTGCTGCTTGCCATCCTCTCCGCCTCTTGTGCCAAGCAAGCGGACTCCGGTGATTATCTGGAGCGCGCGCGGCGGCTCCATCAGGAAGTCCCCATGGTCGACACCCACAACGATCTTCCGTGGGTCGTCTTCGCCGAGGGGGGCGGACAGTTCGAGCGGTTCGATCCGGATCAGTCGTTGCCGTCGATCGATACGGATGTGCCGCGACTCAAGGAAGGACTCGTCGGAGGACAGTTCTGGGCGGCCTACGTCCCGTCGCTCTTCATGGAGCATGGGGCCGCGATGCCGACGCTCGGGCAGATCGATCTGATCCACCGGATGATCGAGCGGTCGCCCACGCTCGAGTATGCCACGACCGCCGATGATATCGTCCGGATTCACAAGACCGGCAAGATCGCCTCGCTGATCGGGATCGAGGGTGGGCATTCGATCGACAACTCGCTGGCCGTGCTGCGGATGTTCCATGAGCTGGGTGTCCGGTACTTGACACTCACCCACAGCGCCACGATCCCCTGGGCCGATGCCGCGACCGACGTTGCCACCCACGGCGGGCTCTCGCGCTTCGGTGAGGAAGTGGTGCGCGAGATGAACCGGATCGGCATGATGGTCGATCTCTCGCACGTGTCGGATGCCACCATGTCCGACGCGCTGCGGGTTTCCGAGGCGCCGGTCATCTTCAGCCACTCCTCGGCGCGCGCGCTGGCGGATCACGTCCGGAACGTGCCCGACAGCATCCTGACCCAGGTGGCCAAGAACGGCGGGGTGGTGATGATCAACTTCTTCCCCGGCTTCCTCGATCCGCAGGCGGCCCAGGAGGCTGCTGGCGTCTTGCAGATGGAGCGGGAAATCAAGGCCAAACATCCCAACGACCCTAACGCTGCCGCCGCCGAGTTCGCGACCTACATCCGGAATTTCCGCACCAACGACGCCACGCTGGCGCAGGTCGCCGATCATATCGAGCATATCACCAAGGTGGCCGGGGTCGACCACGTCGGACTCGGCGCCGACTATGCGAGTCTGGGCCAGCATCCGATCGGGCTCGAGAACGTGAGCCGTTATCCGTATCTGTCGGCGGAGTTGCTGCGGCGCGGCTGGAACGACGACGATGTCAAGAAGGTGATCGGACTCAACCTGTTGCGGGTGATGCGGAGCGTCGAGCAGACTGCAGCCACGCTGCGGCAGAGTCGCCCGGCCTCGGCTGCGACTATCGAGGAGTTGGACGGCGCTACCGGATCGCGGCCGTAGCAGGTGGTTCCAGCGGATGCTGCAACCGAAGGAGTGACGTTCCCGTCGAAGTGCTCCACTCTGCGTACGGTCAGAGGAGTGTCCATGTCATCGTTGCGGTCCCGTCTTGTTCCTTCGGCTGCGCTCGTTGCCGGCGTCGTTCTGTTGAGCGGCGCCCTTGCCGGCTGTACCAAGCTACCTGCCGATACCACGCTGCTCGAACGGGCCCGCCAGTTCCACCGGGAGGTACCGCTCATCGACGGGCACAATGATCTGTCGTCGGCGGTGCTGTCGACCGGGAAGGGCAGCTTCGAGCACTTCGATCCGGACAAGGGCCTGCCCGACCTCGATACGGATATTCCGCGGTTGCGGACCGGCCTGGTTGGTGGGCAGTTCTGGTCGGCGTACGTACCGTCGTCGCTGATGGGGCAGGGGGCCGGGATCTTCGCTTTACAGCAGATCGATGCGATCCGGCGGATGGTAGCGCGATCACCGTCGCTCGAGTTTGCGGTGACGGCGGATGAGATCGTACGGATTCACAAAGAGGGCAAGATCGCATCCCTGATCGGCATCGAGGGCGGCCATGCGATCGAGAACTCGCTGCCGGCGCTGCGGCAGTTCCATACGCTGGGTGTGCGGTACATGACCCTGACGCACGGTGCCACGACGCCCTGGGCCGATGCCGCCACCGATGAGGCGCGTCACGGCGGGCTCACCCGGTTCGGTGAAGAGGTGGTCCGCGAGATGAACCGGCTCGGGATGCTGGTCGATCTTTCCCATGTGTCGGACGGGACCATGTCGGATGCGCTTCGCGTGTCCGAAGCACCGGTCATCTTCAGTCATTCGTCGGCGCGGGCGCTGGCCGATCACGTCCGGAACGTACCGGACAGCATTCTTGCCCGGCTTCCTGCGAACGGGGGTGTGGTGATGATCAACTTCTTCCCCGGCTTCATCGACCCGCAAGCTGCGCGTGAGGCCGCCGGGGTGCTGCAGAAGGAACGTGAGTTCAAGGCCCAGTTCCCCAATGATCCGAAAGCTGCGGGCGAGGCGTTCGGAGCCTGGATTCGGAATTTCCGGACCAACGATGCCACGCTGGCGCAGGTGGCCGACCATGTCGAACACGTTCGTAAAGTGGCGGGCGTTGATCATGTCGGCATCGGCGCAGACTACGCCGGTCTGGGGCAGCATCCCATCGGGCTGGATGATGTGACGCGGTATCCCTATCTGACGGCCGAGCTGCTCCGGCGTGGCTGGAGCGACGAGGACGTGAAGAAAGTGCTTGGCCTGAACGTCCTCCGCGCCATGCGGGGCGCGGAGCAGGTGGCGATCAGGCTCAGACAGAGCCGGCCCGCATCCACCGCAACGATCGAGGAACTGGATCGGCCCGAATGATTTCCTGTCGTGGTGCGGGAGTACGTCGGTGAAACCGCACCCGTCGCATTGGCCCCAAGAATGGGACGGTGCTCTCGAGATGGATCTCTTGATGCACGTTCTTGGACGGCGTGCGCCCCACCTCGAGCCTCTTGCGAAGGCAATCTGGCACAGGATGTTGACGCCATCCGAGCGTGAGGACCTGCGGTCATTCGTGTCGGATGAGATGCTGGAGAGCGGTGGTCTGGATGAAGACTCGGAGCTCACTCCGTACGGGGACAGACTCGACCTTCTGATCGAGTGGCTGGGTCGTGTGTCCGCGTGGGATTAACGAATGCGGGTGATCCTCCCTCGATTGGCGAGGCACAACCGGGACAAAACACTGGGATCGATGAGGTAAATGAGATGCTCGGTGTCGTATGGGGGTGCCGAAACGCGAAGCCTGCCCGTCTTCGGAACGGGAGGGGCACTACGTCACCGGTTGCTCCGGAGGGAATAGCTCCTGCCGGTACGAACGAATCGCCTCCAGGACGATCTCGTCGAGGCCGGCTCCGCCCGCCTCATCGATATGCGCAAGTAGCGCCCGCCGCATTCGCGGATCCCAGAACCGCCGAATGTGCATCGCTGTTCCGTTCAGTCCTTCGGCCCGATCGGGAAAGCTCTGATGAAACTGCCCGATCTGATTGGCCATCCGGATCAGTTCCTCGATGCTATTCATGAAGTAATCCGCTGTTCGAGCAGCGCCAGCTGCTCTTCCGTGAACTGCTTGAACCGATTCTGCCATTCCGACGACCGGAACACCGGCATCACTTGCACCGCCGTGACCTTGTACTCGGGACAGTTGGTGGCCCAGTCCGAATTCTCGGTTGTGATCACGTTGGCGCCCGACTCCGGGTGGTGGAAGGTGGTGTAGACCACTCCCGGCTGCACCCGTTCGGTAATGGTGGCCCGCTGCGTCGTCTCGCCGGCGCGGCTCACGATCCCGACCCAGTCGCCCTCGCGGATGCCGCGCTCTTCCGCATCGTGCGGATGGATTTCGAGCCGGTCTTCCTCATGCCAGTCGACGTTATGCGTCCGCCGGGTCTGCGCCCCGACGTTGTACTGCGACAGGATCCGCCCGGTCGTCAGGATCAGCGGGTACTTCCGGTTGACCTTTTCGGCGGTCGGTACGTACTCGGTAATCAGGAACCGGCCCTTGCCACGCACGAACTGATCGATGTGCATGGTCGGTGTACCCTCCGGGCTGGCGTCGTTGCAGGGCCACTGGATGCTGCCCAGCTCGTCGATCCTCTCATAGCTGACACCGGTAAAGGTCGGCGTCAGCCGGGCAATCTCGTCCATGATCTCGGACGGATGGTCGTAGTGCATCGGATAGCCGAGCGCGTTGGCCAGCATGACTGTGATCTCCCAGTCTTCCTTGCCGGCCGGCGGTTCGGTGACCTTCCGGACGCGGGAAATACGCCGCTCAGCATTCGTGAAGGTCCCGTTCTTTTCCAGGAACGACGATCCGGGCAGGAACACATGCGCGAACTTGGCCGTCTCGTTCAGAAAGAGGTCCTGCACCACGATGCATTCCATCGCGGTGAGCGCGGCGGTGACATGCTGGGTGTTCGGATCGGACTGCGCAATGTCCTCACCCTCGAGATAGAGGCCCTTGAATGAGCCGTCGATCGACGCCGCGAACATGTTCGGAATCCGAAGGCCGGGCTCGGGGTCGAGGCTGATGCCCCAGGCCGATTCGAAGCTCGAGCGGACCGTGTCGTCCAGTACATGACGGTAGCCGGGCAACTCGTGCGGGAAGGACCCCATGTCGCAGGAACCCTGGACATTGTTCTGCCCCCGAAGCGGATTGACCCCGACCCCCTCGCGACCCACGTTGCCCGTGGCCATGGCGAGGTTGGCGATGCCGATGACCGCCGTCGAACCCTGGCTGTGTTCCGTGACGCCCAGCCCGTAGTAAATCGCGGCGTTGCCGCCGGTCGCATAGAGCCGCGCGGCGCCGCGCACGTCGGCAGCGGAAACGCCGGTCACCGCTTCCATCGCCTCAGGGGAGTTTTCCGGCTTGGCCACGAACGCTCGCCACGCCTCGAAGCTGGCCGGGTCGCACCGCTCGGCCACGAACGCTTCCTGTACCAGTCCTTCGGTGACGATGACGTGCGCCAGGGAGCTGAGCAGCGCCACGTTGGTGCCGGGACGCAGCTTGAGATGGTAATCCGCCTCGACATGCGCCGACCGCACCAGGTCGATCCGGCGCGGGTCGGCCACGATCAGGCGAGCCCCTTCGCGGATCCGCCGCTTCATGTACGACGCGAAGACCGGATGGGCATCGGTCGGATTGGCGCCGATGACGAAAATCACGTCGGCCGTGCGCACCGAGTCGAAGTTCTGGGTCCCGGCCGACTCACCCAGCGTCTGCTTGAGGCCGTAGCCGGTCGGTGAATGGCAGACCCGTGCGCAGGTATCGATATTGTTGTTGCCGAACGCCGTGCGCACCAGCTTCTGCATCAGATAGGTTTCTTCGTTGCTGCAGCGCGAGGAGGAAATCGCTCCTACCGCGCCACGACCATACTTGGCCTGGATCCGCTTGAACTCGGACGCCGCGTACCCGATGGCCTCTTCCCAGGAAACCTCGCGCCACGGATCGCTGATCGAGTGGCGAATCATCGGCTTGGTGATCCGGTCCGGGTGGGTCGCATACCCCCAGGCAAACCGGCCCTTGACGCAGGAATGCCCGTGGTTGGCCTGGCCGTCCTTGTATGGCGTCATCCGCACCACCTCGCTGCCCTTCATCTCCGCTTCGAAGGCGCAGCCGACGCCGCAATAGCCGCAGGTCGTGATGACCGAGTGACTGGGCGTACCGGCTTCGATGACCGTGTTCTCCATCAGGGTCGCGGTGGGGCAGGCCTGCACACACGCGCCGCAGGAGACGCACTCCGACTCCATGAAGGTGCCGAGCTGACCCGGCGAGACGACCGAATCGAAGCCGCGTCCGGAAATCGTCAGCGCAAAGGTGCCCTGGATGTCCTCACACGCGCGGACGCACCGCGAACAGACGATGCATTTACTGGGGTCGAAGGTGAAGTACGAATTGGAGGTGTCCTTTTCCGCCTTCAGATGATTGGCGCCTTCATAGCCGTAACGCACCTCGCGCAGCCCGACTTCGCCCGCCACGTCCTGGAGTTCGCAGTCGCCGTTGGCGGCGCAGGTGAGGCAGTCGAGCGGATGGTCGGAGATGTACAGTTCCATCACCCCGCGCCGCAGCTTGCCGATCTGCTGGTTCTGTGTCGTCACCTTCATCCCGGGCTCGACCGGCGTGGTGCACGAGGCCGGGAAGCCGCGGCGCCCTTCGATCTGCACCAGACAGAGCCGGCACGATCCGAACGCCTCCAGGCTGTCGGTGGCGCATAGCTTCGGAATCCCGACGCCGGCCGTGATGGCGGCGCGCATTACCGAGGTGCCTTCCGGTACGGTGACCGGCACGCCGTCGATGGTCAGGGTCACGGCCTGCGCGCCTTCGCGAGCCGGTGTACCGTAGTCGATTTCGTGGATCGCAGTCATAACGGACTCCGCGTCAAACGCTCCGGCCTGTCGCCGCCAGGGCTTCGAGGCCGAAATCTTCCGGGAAATGCTGCAGGGCGCTCTGCACCGGGTACGGGGCCATCCCGCCCAGGGCGCACAGCGAACCGCTCACCATCGTTTCACAGAGATCGCGCAACAGCTCGGCGTTTTCCTCGCGCCGCTCGTTGCGCACGATCCGGTCGATCACTTCGACGCCGCGGGTCGAACCGATCCGGCACGGGGTGCACTTGCCGCACGACTCGATGGCGCAGAACTCGAGCGCATATCGTGCCATCGCCGCCATGTCGACCGTATCGTCGAACACCACGATGCCACCGTGTCCCACCATGGCCCCGACCGCGCTGAACGCCTCATAGTCGACCGGCGTGTCGAACTGCGATTCGGGCATGAACGGCCCCAGCGGCCCGCCGACCTGCACCGCGCGAATCGGCCGTCCGGAACGGCTGCCGCCGCCGAAGTCGTAGAGCAATTCGCGGAGCGTGATGCCGAAGGCCTTCTCGACCAGCCCGCCATGCTTGATGTTACCGGCCAGCTGGATCGGCAGGGTGCCTTGGGAGCGGCCCTGGCCGTAGTCGCGATAAAACTCCGCCCCGCGATCGAGAATGATCGGTACCGAGGCCAAGGTGATCACGTTGTTGATGATCGTCGGTTTGCCGAAGAGGCCTTTGATTGCCGGGAGCGGCGGCTTGAAGCGAACCATTCCGCGCTTGCCTTCGAGGCTTTCGAGCAGGGCCGTTTCTTCGCCGCAGATGTAGGCGCCTGCGCCCATCCGCACCTCGATTTCGAAACGTCGGCCTGAGCCCGCCACGTCGGCGCCCAGGTACCCGTACTCCTCGGCGGCGCGAATCGCGGCTTCCAGCGCCAGCCGCGCATGCGGGTATTCCGAACGCAGGTAGATGAAACCCTTGGTCGCTCCGACGGCCAGGCCGGCGATGGTCATCCCTTCGAGCAGCACGAAGGGGTCGCCCTCCATGATCATCCGATCCGAGAAAGTGCCGGAGTCGCCCTCGTCGGCGTTGCAGACGATGTACTTCTGATCCGTCTCCGCCTGCGCAGCTGTCTTCCACTTGATTCCCGTCGGGAAAGCCGCACCGCCGCGCCCTCGCAGGCCGGAACGGATCACCGTCTCGACGATTTCGGAAGGCGCAAGCTGCGCAGCGCGGCCGAGCCCCTGGTAGCCGCCGTGTGCGACATAGTCGGCAATCGACCGCGGATCGATCACCCCGACCAGGGCCGTGGTCAACCGCTCCTGTCGCGCGAGATAGGGAATCGACTCCGGCCGGCCGAGCGAGAGACGATGCGGCTGACCGAGATGGAAACCGGCGTCGAACAGTCCGGGCACATCGTCGCCGGTGACCGGGCCGTAAGCCACCCGGCCGGCCGTCGTCTCGACTTCGACCATCGGCTCGAGCCAGTAGAGGCCGCGCGATCCGTTCCGGACCAGCGAAATCGGAATGTCCCGAATCGCGGCCTCGCGGGCCACCGTCCAGGCCACTTCCTCCGCACCGACCGAGAGGGCGCCCGAATCGCCGGGGACGAAAATCTTGGTCATGATTCGCGCGCCTCGGTCAGCAACTGCTCGAACCCTTCGGGGGTGACCCGGCCGTGAATCCGCCCGCCCAGCGTCAGCGCGGGCGACAGGGCACAATTGCCGAGACAATAGACCGGTTCGAGCGTTACGGCGCCGTCCGAGGTCGTCTCATGCCAGTCGATGCCCAGCACGTCGCGGGCCCGGTCGATCAGCCCTTCCGCCCCGACTGCCTGACACGACTCGGCCCGGCAGATGCGCAGCACCGTTCGTCCGGCCGGAGCTTCGCGGAAGTCGTGATAGAACGACACCACTCCGTGGACCTCGGCCCGGGACAGATTCAGTCGCTGCGCAATCATCGCCACGGCTTCACCGGGTACGTAGCCGAGTCGTTCCTGAACCTGATGAAGGATGGGGAGCAGCGGGCCGGCGCGATGCTGGTGTTGGCGGATGGCCGTATCGATCGTTTCGCCGACATCAGGGGTCGGAATTGATACATCATCAGACATCCTTCTAAGCTTCGTGCATCGGTGCCGAACCGCAAATCGAATAGTCCGATGTCGTGATAGACAAAAACTATCATGACGATTCGCGGACGAATTGACCGATATATTGAGGCAGGATCGATCAGACGGGGTCATTTCCGATGAGCGAGCACGAAGCGATGGTCCCGGGATCGGGGCTCGGCCGACTGGGGTACCTGGAGCCGATCGAACGTCGGCCGGCGCGGCGGTGGGCCGGAGCCGAGGTGGCCGATACGGTGGAACCGGTGGCGGAAGAGGTCCCGGTTGCGCTGGTCTACAACGGCGTTTCCCATCTCGTCATGATGGCGACCCCCGAGCACCTCGAGGATTTCGCCCTCGGCTTCAGCTATACCGAAGGGCTGATCGAATCCGCGGGAGACATCCGGGGTGTCGCCGTCGTTCGATTCAGCCAGGGGATCGAACTGCAGATCGACGTCGTGGAGGAACGGATGGCCGGGATTCAGGCGCGCGGGCGGCGGCTGACCGGGCGGACCGGGTGCGGGATCTGCGGAGCGGAGGCGTTTCGCGACGTGGTGCGCGAGGTGCGACCGGTGGCGCCCGGGCGTCCGGTTTCGGGAGCGGCGCTGGCGTCGGCGTTTGCTGCGCTGGATCGGGCGCAGCCGCTCAATGCGGAGGCCGGGGCGGTGCACGCCGCCGGCTGGGCACGCGCCGACGGGACGCTCGAATTGGTGCGGGAAGATGTCGGCCGGCACAACGCGCTCGACAAACTGATCGGCGCGGCCCTCCGGCGCGGGGTCGATCCGGGGGCCGGCTTCGTCGTGGTGACCAGTCGGGCCAGTTTCGAGATGGCGCAGAAGGCGGCCCGATTCGGCGCCCCGCTGCTCGCGGCCATATCCGCACCAACCGGCCTGGCGATTCGAGTTGCGGAGCAGGCGGGAATGACGCTGGTGGGTTTTGCCCGGGGGAACCGCCGCACCGTCTATACCGGGGCGGAGCGGGTCACCGCCTGACCATCACCGCCTGACGATCACTGCCTGACGCTCAGCGTCGGCTCATGGCCGAGTCGAGGTCCAAGGTCTCGGCCAGGCGGGTCAACTCCCGGGCCGACGGGGTCAGCGGCTCCCGGTCGGGGACGGCGACGCCGATGGTGAATCCCTGGTCCGGCCCTTCGATGGGAATGACCGCAAGGTTCGCAGGAACGCCGAACAGGTACAGGAAGGTCTGGGGCAGCACGCTGGCCCAGCGACCCGTCTGCAGATGCGCCCAGAGCGCCAGGACCGAATTGGTCTCCACGGCGGGCGTGGCCGCGATGCCGACGGCGGTAAAGTGGCCGTCGATGATTCGCCGGTTCTGCATGTTCGGCGTCAGCAGGCAGAGACCCTCTCCGGCGGCATCTGCCCAGCTGACGTGAGCGCGGCCGGCGATTTCGCTGGTCCGCGGAGTGAACAGGAAATATTGCTCCCGGTAGAGCGGAATGCCCCGGACGTTGGCGAGCGGTTCGTTGTCGAGGTAGGTGACGCCCGCATCGAGGCTGAAGTCGTCCAGGCCTCGCTGGATTTCCTGGGAAGATAGGGAAATCACCTGCACCGCTACCTTGGGATGAGTCGCCACGAAGGGAGCGGTCAGCAGGGTCACCATGGGCAGTGCGGTGGGAATCACGCCGATGCTCAGGCGTCCGGAGAGTCCGCCTCGAAGTTCGCTGGCTTCCTGCAGCAGGCTGTCGTAGTCGCCCAGAACGCGGAAGGCCCACTCCAGAACCCGTTCGCCTTCCGATGTCAGGCCTTCGAACCGCTGAGCTCGCCTGACCAGCAGCAGACCCAAATCTTCCTCGAGCTGTTTGAGTCCGGCCGACAGGGTCGGTTGCGTCACGCCGCAGGCGGCGGCGGCGCGCGCGAAGTGTTTCTCTCGTGCGAGCGCCACCAGATACTGGAGATTCTTGAGGATCACGGTTTCCGGGTCTTGGCTGCGTGGAGCGAATCCAGGACCGCGCGGAAGAGTTGGAGCGGCTGCGATCCGACGATCAGGCCGCCTTCGACGTAGAACGTCGGCGTGCTCTGCGCTCCGCTCTTGACGGCGCCTTCGGCATCCGACCGGATCTGCGCCACCATCTCGTCCTTCTCGAGGCAGGCCGTCATCGGCGCCTTGGGCAGGCGGAGCGAATCGATCAGCGTCAGGAAGAACGGGGCCGGATTGCGGAGCGGTCCCCAGGTTTCCTGATGGCGGAAAATCAGATCATGCGCGGGCCAGAACTTCCCGTGCTTGGCGGCGCACATGGCGACCGCCGCCGCGGGAACCGCGTTCGGGTGAATCGAGGTGAGCGGCAGATTCACGAAGACCCAGCGGACCTTGCCCGTCTGGATGTATTCACGGTCGAGAGACGGAAAGGTTTCCAGCGCGTGCCGGCGGCAAAACGGGCACTGGAAATCCGACATCTCGTAGACCACGATCGGCGCATTCGGCGATCCCTTGGACCGGGCCGACAGCGGAATGTTCTGGGCGTCCGCCGTCGCGGCCAGCGCGGTGCCTAACGAGAGGACGACGAGGAGGGTACGCAACATGATCAGTACCTGGGCCGGAGCCGGCCGGTTCGGGAGTCGAGATAGACGGTATCGCCGTCGAGCGGGAGATTCCAGTACCATTCGCCGTTCGGGTCCGTCGGATCGAGGGCCTGCGCCATGACCCACCAGTTCCGCCCGACCAGCCGGATCGATGCCCAGCCTTCCGCATCGGTGGTATCGGCAAAGGGGCGGGCAAAGAATCCGCGCCTCGCATTGCGCGCTAATCGCCGGAACTCGCGATAGGTGGTATCTTCCCAGCGTCGGCTAGCGTCTCGCAGTCGGGCAATGGCCGGCTCAACAGTGTCGCGTACGGCGTCCAGCGTCGCTCGCGCCGTTATGAGTTCGTGATCGATTCGGGCGGCCGAGTCAGCCAGAGCCCGAACCTCCGCATCGTCTGCACCGCGGGTGGTGAGCAGACTGTCGTGCAGCCGTCGTGTCGTCCGCGCGCGCTCGCTGGCGCGGACATAGGCCGAGTACGGCGTTCGAAACAGCCGAAACAGACTGTCGAGTTCCTGCGTATGAGGACGCGACCCGGCTTTTTCCTCGAGTTGTGCGAGGATTTGGTCACGGTCGTAGGGCAGGAAGGTGACGATGACCCCGGCGAGCGGGGTGTCGATGCCATCGAGGTCGGGAACTGACACGCGCACGGTATGGTCAGGCCGACCACACGCGGCAACGAAGAGGCATGACGCGACGAATGCGGCTCGGAACACACGGGAAAGTTAGTCTGATACTGGGCCTGCTCCAATGCATTGCGGGGGCAGCGGTGGCGCAGCGCGCCTCGATCGAGCAGCTGTTTCCCCCGACGCCAGCCGGGTATGTGGTCGACCAGGCGCACCTCATTCCCGCCGATCGCTCGGCGAGCATCGCGGCGCGGATCGATCTGCTCCGCCAGCGGACCGGGGCCGAGATCGCGGTGGTGACCCTTCCCACGCTGGGCAACTACGAACCGGTGGACGTGGCGGTCGCGATCGGCCGCACCTGGAAGGTCGGCGCGGCGGCCGAGATCGGGGATCCGCGCCGGAATGCCGGGGTGGTCATGCTGATCGTTCCGCGGACCGATTCGACGGCAGGCCGGATGTTCATTGCGACCGGTCGGGGCGTCGAGGGCTTCGTGACGGACGCGATGGCCGGCCGGATTCGCGACCGGATGCGCCCGCTCCTCTCGGCCGGCGACTACGGCGGCGGCATCGAGCGCGGCGTGACGGACCTGGTCTCGGTCATCGCCACCGGGTTTGGGGTGACCGACTCCAGCCTGGTGGGCGAGGATCGGTCGATCTTCGCGCGGGACGATCGGGCCATTCCGCGCGAGGCCATCGGGCTCGTCGTCGCCGGGGCCATCATCCTCGTGGTCATGGCCATTGCGATCTCGCGCGGCGGCGGCCCCGGGTCCGGTGGCGGCAGAGGAGGCCGCTATCGTTCGAGACGCGGTTCCGAGGACGAGTGGGCCCATTGGCTCGGCGCCGTACTGGGCAGTCAGATGGGACGCCGGTCCGGCGGTGGCTGGGGCGGCGGCAGTTGGGGTGGTGGCGGAGGCGGGTTTGGCGGATTCGGCGGCGGCGGCGGATTCAGCGGGGGCGGAGCCGGAGGGAATTTCTGATGCGACCAGAGGTCAGGGCGATCATCGACAAAGTCGGCGTCAGCGTGAGCGAGTCGTTAGGCGCGACCGCCTCCGCCGTGCTGTACGGCTCGGCCGCCCGAGGCGAGCATCTCGACGACTATTCGGATCTCAACGTGCTGCTGGTGACCGAGTCGCTCGAACCGCCGGTGCTGCAGCGCCTGCGGGCGGCCATCGAACCGCTCCGGGCGCACTCGCGGGTGCCGCCGCTCATTTTCACCCTCGAGGAATGGCGCCGCTCGGCCGACGTCTTTCCGATCGAGATCGTCGATATGCAGGTGGCCCGCCGCATCCTGGCCGGCCCCGATCCGCTCGAGCGGATGGTGGTGGCGCCGGGCGATCTCCGGCGCGCTCTGGAGCGGGAGTTCCGTGGCAAGCTGCTGCGATTGCGTCAGGCGTACGCCCTGCTCGACGAGCAGCCCGGCGTCCTGGCGGACACGGTGGTGCGCAGCATTGCCGTGCTGGGGGTCTTGTTTCGGGCCACGCTGGTGCTGGCGGAGGGCAGGGCGCCGATCGATACCCCACAGGTCATCGAACGGGCATCGGCGGTCATCGGCTTCGATGCGCCGTCGGTGCGTGCGATCTATCAGGCGCGCGGGAGCAGTCGGCCCGCGATTGGGCGCGAGGCAACCGAACGTTATCTGGCTGCGGTTGGCCGCGCCGTGCAGTTCATCGATCAATTCCATCTGGGAGGGACCCCGTAATGCTCGCCGTGATTCGCCCCATTGCGTTGGCTGCGCTCGTGATCGGCGCCGGAACCGGGTGCGGGTACAATCAGATCCAGGCCAAGGACGAGGGGGTCAACAAGGCTCTCGGCGACGTCCAGGCACAGCTGCAGCGTCGGGCGGACCTGATTCCGAACCTGGTCGAAGTCGTGCGCGGCGTAGCCAAACAGGAGTCGACCATCTTCATCTCGGTGGCCGAAGCGCGTTCGCGGCTGGCGGGCGCGGTCCAGTCTGGCAGCGTGGCCGACATGGCCCAGGCCGACGAAGCGCTCCGTCAGCCGCTCGGGCGCCTGCTGGCGCTGGTGGAGAACTATCCCGAGCTCAAGTCGAACCAGAACTTTCTGGATCTCCAGAGCCAGCTCGAGGGCACCGAGAATCGGATCTCGGTAGCCAGGCAGGACTACAACGGCGCGGTGCGGGACTACAACACCTACGTCCGGACCTTCCCGTACAATCTGACGGCCAAGATTTTCGGAGCGGGAACCACGAAACCGTATTTCGAAGCGAGCCCGGGCGCGGAAGCGGCGCCGCAGGTCAAGTTCTAGCGGGAGGTCAGTCGGTAACGACGTCCGGAAGCAGGTAGCGCAGCGGGTTGACCGGACGGCCGTTGACGTGCACTTCGTAATGCAGGTGGGGGCTGGTGGACAGGCCGCTGTTGCCGACCAGCGCAATCCGCTGGCCCCGTTCGACCCGAGTGCCCACGCTCACGAGCAAGCGTGATGCGTGGGCAAACTTGGTGACGATGCCGTAGCCGTGATCGATCACCACCATGTTGCCGTAACCCGTTTCCCATCCCGCGAACGTGACGCGTCCCCGAGCGGGGGCCTCGATCGGCGTGCCCATCGGCGCCGTAATGTCGACCCCTTCGTGCGGGCGCGCCGTGTGCAGGATCGGATGGTCGCGCATGGCGGCAAAGGCGCTGCTTAGCCAGCCGTTGGTCGGCATGATCGACGGAGTGGCGGCCAGCCGGTCGGTGTGCGAGGCGAGGCTGTCGGCGGCTTCGCGGAAGGAACGCGTCAGCAGATTGGCCCGCCGGATCAGGGCATCGACGTCGACCCGGACTGCGCTCGCGCGCGATTCGAGTTCACCCTTGGCCTCCGAGCGACTGTCCACCGGGGCCGGACCACCGATACCGGCGGCGTGGACCTGCGGATCGATCGGCTCGAGGTTGGCGAGCAGGCGGATCCGGTTGTCGTGGATTTCGAGAGCGGAGATCGAATCGGTCAGCCGGGCCAGACGGCCCTGGATGGTATTGAGGTCAGCCGCCAGCCGCGCATTCTCTTCGGCGATGGTCTGCGCTTCGTACATGTTGATCGAGCGGGCCACGGTGCCATAACCCAGGAAGAGCGCGACGATCACCGCACCCAGCGCGAGAATGCCGCCGAGTTTCATGGCAGTTTCGGTAACCTCGATGACGCGAGAGGTACTCGATCCCTGCGGAACGACGATGACGGTCCAGCGGTTCTTCTTCATGCCCACCTGGCACGGACTCGGCCCTGCCGTCGTTTAAGGACGGCGGATGTCCGGCTTGCACGATGTGACGGGCTTGATGCCCCACGATACCTGGCCGAAGCCAGGCCCCCCGGTGACGTCCGCCAGCAAGTTTCCCGCCTGGCGGAGCCGACCAATTATGCGTCTCGAAGGCACCCCTGTCAAGCATTCGCACCCGACGAGGTATTGTGTTGCAGCGTAATGACTTACGATGCAGGTGCCGGAGGGGGCTTGGGGAACAGGATGTCGGGACGTGCAACAGTCAGCCCGGCCCCCGACGCATTCTGCAGCAAGCCCCAGGCGTCCCGGTCGATCGGGGTGCCGTATCCGAGGGCGGTCCAGATCTTCGCAGCCCGGTCGGGCAGGTACGGCGACGTCAGGAGGGCCAGCCGGGTCAGCGTCCGGTGGAGCGCGGCAAGGACGGTATCGAGCTCCTCGGTGGCCCCGCCTTTGGCGAGGGTCCACGGTGCGGATCGGGTGATATACAGGTCCGCGGCCGTGACGAGTCCCCAGGCGGCCTCGAGCGCGCCTTTCAGGTCGTACTGGTCGAGCGCCGTCTGGTAGGCCGGGATCAGCTGGTCCCGCGCCACCAGATCGAGTTCGGTGTCCGGGCCGGCCGGGACCAGACCGTTCCGGTAGCGCTCGATCATCGCGAGGGAGCGCGCCGTCAGGTTGCCGAGTCCGTCGGCCAGGTCGGAGGTGTAGCGCGCATCGAACCGGTCCCAGGTAAAGTCGCCATCATTTTCGAAGCCGACTTCGCGCATCAGGAAGTAGCGCAGCGCGTCCGAACCATGCCGGTTGATGGCGTCGTCCAGGTTGACCGCCGTGCCCGCCGTCTTGGACATCTTGGTGCCCAGCCACTGGACATAGCCATGCGCCCAGACGGCCCGCGGCGGCGCAATCCCGGCCGCCAGGCACATCGCCGGCCAGAGGACGCAGTGGAACCGGGAAATGCCCTTGCCGATGATGTGGAGATCGGCCGGCCAGAGACGCTGGTATCCCTCGTCGGGAAAGCCGGTCGCCGAGAGGTAGTTGATGACGGCGTCGAACCAGACGTAGATGGTATGCTGGCTGCTTTCCGGGAAGGGAATGCCCCACGGCAGCCGCGACCGCGAAATCGAAATGTCCTGCAGGCCGCTTTCGATCAGCCGGAGCATCTCGTTGCGCCGGATGGCCGGCTCGACGCTCAGCTCACCCGACGTGATCATGCCCAGCAAGCGATCGCCGTAGGCCGAGAGGCGGAAGAAGTGATTCCGCTCCTTGGTCGGGACCAGCGTGAGGGTCGGATGTTCGCCGCAGCGCCCGTCGACGATCTGGCTCTCGGTCTTGAACTCCTCACACCCGGTGCAGTAGAGGCCCTCGTAGTCCGCCAGGTAGACGTCGTCGGGGCTCTGCTCCTGAATCCGGCGCAGCAGATCTTCGACCGCGCGCACGTGTCGCGCCTCGGTGGTCCTGATCCAGTCGTCGTTACTGCAATCGAGCCGCTTCCAGAATCGGGCAAACCGGTCGGCCATCTGATCGACCCAGGCCTGCGGCGTAATCCCGTGCCGCTCGGACATCTGGATCACGCTCTGGGAGTTCTCGTCCATGCCCATCAGGAAATGAACGTCGTCACCCCGCAGTCGCCGGTAGCGCGCAATGACGTCGGCGCCGACCTTCTCGAGCGCGTGCCCCAGGTGCGGGTCGCCGTTGGAGTAATCGATTGCGGTGGTGAGGTAGAACTTGGCCACTTACACGTCCGGTGTCTAAGGATTCGAAGGCCCGCTCCCGCCGCGTCCCCGGCGGCGGCGACGTCGCTTGGTGCGCCCGCCGGCACGGTCCGGATCGGCCGATGCCTGATTCGGCGCGTCGGTCGGCGGCGGGGGTGGAAGGAGCGGTTGCTGCGCTTTGGGCGGCCGAGCACGCTCGGTTCGGGGCCGCGCTGCGGGCTCGGCGGCCGGGGCAGTTGGGGCAGTCTGGTCGACGCCCGCCATTTCTTCCCGCAGGTCGGCGAGGAGAACGGTGCGATGCCCGTGTTCGTCGCTGCGCAGGAAGACCCGCTCACGGAAGATGTCGACCGCAATGACCTTCTCGGCGCCACGCCCGGTGCGCACGGTTTTCCCCTCTTTGGGAAACCGCTTGCGCGAGGTCACGTAGAACTCATGCTCATACTTGAGACAGCAGAGCAGGCGGCCGCATCCGCCCGAGATCTGGGCCGGATTGAGCGACAGGTGCTGATCCTTGGCCAGCGCCAGGCTGACGGGATCGAGCGATTTGAGCCAGGTGGAACAGCAGTATTCCTTGCCGCAGCGACCGACCCCCCCTAGGCGCGCGGCTTCGTCGCGCACGCCGATCTGGCGAAGTTCGATCCTGGCCTTGAAAGTCGAAGCCAGGTCGCGAACCAGATCGCGGAAATCGACGCGTTTTTCCGCCGTGAAGTAGAAGGTCAGCTTCTTCCGGTCCCACTGCCACTCGGCGTCCGACATCTTCATCTCGAGGCCGTAATGGCGGACCCGCTCGGCGGCGCGGATCCGAGTGCTGTCCTCCGAGCGGCGGAGGTCGTTGGCCAGGCGGATTTCTTCTTGTGTTGCGACCCGGAGGACGGGCCGGGTCGGTGCGGGCGGGGTACTCCCGGATGCGCAGCCACTGCAGCCGGCCGCGCACTTCTTGGCGGCGGTCTCACCCGTGACGCCGACCCGGCCGAAATCGAGCCCCCGCTCCACCTCCACGATGACCGGCTGGTGGAGGTGCAGCGATTCGGGCGCGTCCCAGAGAAAGTAGTCTTTCCGGTTGCCCTTGAAGCGTACTTCGACGGTGGTCGGCATCAGACCTCCGCGAAGACCCCCATCGCTCCGTACTTGTCGGCGCGGCGCTTGACCAGTTTCTCGGGTCGAATTTTCCGAAGCTCGTTGACGTGCTTGACCAGGATGGCGCGGAGCGACTCACCCGCGGCCTCCGGGTCCTGATGCGCGCCGCCGACCGGTTCCGGGATGATCTCGTCGATGATCTTGAAACGTAGCAGATCGGTCGCCGTGATTTTGAGCGCCTCGGCGGCCCGCTCGCGCTGACTGGCGTCTTTCCAGAGAATCGCTGCGCAGCCTTCGGGCGAAATCACCGAGTAGACCGAATTCTCGAACATCAGGACGCGATCGGCCACGCCGAGTGCCAGGGCACCGCCCGAGCCGCCCTCGCCGATGACGCAGCTGATGATCGGCGTCGGCAGCGCGGCCATCTCCAGGATATTGGTGGCCAGCGCTTCCGATTGTCCGCGCTCTTCCGCGCCGATACCGGGATACGCGCCCGGCGTGTCGATCAGGGTGACGACGGGCGCATGGAAACGGGCTGCCAGCTTCATCAGCCGGAGCGCCTTGCGGTATCCCTCGGGGTGTGGCATGCCGAAGTTCCGCCGGATGTTCTCCCGGGTGTCGCGGCCCTTCTGGTGGCCGATCACCATCACCGTCTGTCCGGCCAGGCGAGCCCACCCGCCGACGATGGCGAGGTCGTCGCGGAAGAGGCGGTCGCCGTGCAGTTCGACGAAATCGGTGAAGATCGAACCGAGGTAGTCGAGGGTGTATGGACGCTTGGGATGGCGCGCGACGCTGACCCGCTGCATCGGGGTCAGACTGCGGTAGATGTCCTGCCGCAGGCTCACCAGCTTGCCTTCGAGCGTCGCAATTTCCTCGTCGACGTCGATCTGCCGTTCCTCACCGACGCGGCGAAGCTCCTCGATCTGGCGTTCCAGCTCGAGTAGCGGCTTTTCGAAGTCCAAGGTATGTACGGCCATATCTATCCGGCTTTCACCAGTCGCACCGCATCGGGCCCGAGCAGGGTCCTGAGCGAGTGGACCAGGTCTTCTTCAGGGGTGACGCGAAGCCGGCGGGACTGCATCCGGGCCGACTCCCCGTTGCCATCGTTCCACTCAATATAGACCGGCGCCGGTCCATCGTGGCTGGCGCAAAGCGCGGCCAGGGCCTGCATGTCGTTGGTGGACGGCGGGTTAGGCGCAGACCACCGGATCGACAGGGCCACCGCGCCGATCTTCCGAAAATCCGACAGCATCCGGGCCGACTCGACTACGAAGGGGGCCCGGTCCTCGCCCCGGTCCCGCTGGCTGTACCCGCCGGTCAGCAGCATGCACCCGTCGACCACGATGGTCTGGTTGAGCTGCGCCCAGGCATCGGGGAAAACCAGGGCTTCCGCCGTCCCATGGAAATCCTCCAGCACCAGCCGGGCGTATTCCTTCCCCGTTTTCTTCGAAATCTGGCGTTTGACCGCGGTCACCACGGCGCCGATCGTGACCTGCTGCTCGCTCCAGGTCGACAGGGTCGCGGTGGTTCGGGTGCCGAACAGCTCGACCTCGCTCCGGAACGGTTCGAGCGGATGCCCCGAGATGAAGAAGCCCAGCAGCTCCTTTTCCCGGGCCAGCCGTTCTGCCTCGGTCCATTCCGGCAGATCGGGCAATTCCGCCGACTGGGGCCGGGCTGGAGCCGGGGCATCGCCGAAGAGCGATCCCTGGCCGGCTTCCCGTTCCTGGTGGAGAAGTTGCGCCTCGCCGAGGGCGTTGTCGAGGGCCGCCATCAACTGGGCCCGATGACCGGGGAGGGAATCACAGGCGCCCGCCGCGATCAGCGACTCGAGCACCCGCTTGTTGCAGAGGCGCAGGTCGATCCGGGTGACCAGGTTTGTCAGGCTGGTGACCGGCCCTTCCGTCCGGGTCCCGACGATCGACTCGATGGCGCCGCGTCCCACGTTGCGAACGGCGCCGAGTCCGAAGCGGATCCGGGTCTCCTCGACCACCGTGAACTTGAAGCCCGATTCGTTGACGTCCGGCGGCAGCACTTCGAGCCCCAGCTCACGCGCCTCGTTGATGTACTGCACGACTTTGTCGGTGTCGCCGATTTCCGATGACAGCAACGCCGCCATGAACTCGGCCGGATAATGCGCCTTGAGCCAGGCGGTTTGATACGACAGGACGGAATAGGCAACCGAGTGCGACTTGTTGAAGCCGTAGCGTCCGAAGGTCTCGATCTGCCCGGAGAGCTCCTCCATCAGATCGGGTTTGTGGCCCAGGGCAATGCCCCGCTCGACGAACTTGCCCAGCTCCTTCTTGATCAGCTCGGCGTCCTTCTTACCCACCGCCTTGCGGAGCACGTCGGCTTCGGCGAGCGAGAAGCCCGCGAGCACGTTGGCAATCCGCATCACCTGTTCCTGATAGGTGATGACGCCGTAGGTCGGCTCGAGCACGTCGACCAGCGACGGATGCGGATACGAGACCGGCTCCTGGCCCAGCTTCCGCTTGATGAATACCAGGTGCATCCCGGTGTCGAGCGGTCCCGGGCGGAGCAGGGCGTTCGACGCGACCAGATCGTCGAACCGGTCGCAGCGCATCTGGCGGAGCGTTTCGGTCGCCAGCGACGATTCGAACTGGAAGACGCCGGCGGTACGTCCGCGGCGGAGCAACTCGTACACGGCCGGATCGTCGAGCGAGAGCGTGCCCATGTCGAGCTCGACGCCATGGCGCTCCTTGACCATGGCCACCGCGTCATGGATCACGGTCAGCGTCTTCAAGCCCAAGAGGTCCATCTTGAGCATGCCGACCTTCTCGAGCGCCACCATGTCGTACTGCGTGATCATGGCGTTCTCGCCGTCGGCGGAGGCGCCGGCGCCCTTGGTGGGTGCCGTGCAGACGGGGACGTACTCGGGCAACGGGCCGGGCGCGATGACCACGCCCGCCGCATGGACCGACAGATGGCGGGAGATCCCTTCGATCCGGGATGCCAGTTCCGTCATCCTGGCGTACTGGGGCGAGAGACGCACCAGCTCCGCCAGCTCCGGAACCTTCTTGACGGCTTCGGGGATGGTGAGGCTGTACGCCGGCCCGGACGGGATCAGTTTGGTGATCTTGTCGGCCTCGCCCGGCGGGATCTTCATCACCCGCGACACGTCCTTCACGGCCGCGCGCGCCTTCATCGTCCCGAAGGTGACGATCTGCCCTACGCTTTCGCGGCCGTAACGCTCCCGGACGTACTCGATCACTTCGCCGCGGCGCTCGAAGCAGAAGTCGACGTCGATGTCCGGCATCGAGACGCGTTCCGGGTTCAGGAATCGCTCGAAGAGGAGGTCGAACTTGAGCGGGCAGACGTCGGTAATGCCCAGCCCGTACGCCACCAGCGATCCGGCGGCCGATCCGCGGCCCGGTCCGACTGGAATGCCGCGCTCCCGGGCGGCGGCAATGAAATCCTGGACGATCAGGAAGTAGCCGGAGTATCCTGCCGTGATGATGACGTCGAGTTCGTAGCGAAGACGTTCGGTCACGGCCTCGGGCAGCGGCGTGCCGTACCGCCGCTCCGCTCCCTGCGTGGCAAGCGCGGTCAGCAGCGCGTTGTCGTCGGCGTACTCTTCCGGACGCGGAAAGCTCGGGACGAAGTACCGCTTCTCGAAGTCGAACTCGCAGAGGTCGGCGACTTTGACCGTATTGTCGAGCGCCTCCGGCACGTTCGAGAAGAGCTTCCGCATCTCCGCTTCGCTCTTGACGTACGTTTCCGAGCCGGTAAAGCGGAAGCGCTTGGGGTCGTCCAGATCGGCGCCGGTGCCGATGGCGAGCAGGACGTCGTGGGCTTCCGCATCTTCCCTGCGGAGGTAGTGGGCGTCGTTGGTGGCCACCACCGGCAGGCCGAGGTCGCGAGAAAGCTCGAGCATTCCCTCGAGCACCTTCTTCTCGTCGGGAATACCGTGGTCCTGGATCTCGAGCCAGAAGCCGTCCGGTCCGAAGGTCTGCGAAAACCACTCGGCGGAGCGTTTCGCTTCGTCGTACCGGTCGGCGCGCAGGCCCAGAGCCACTTCGCCCGACAGGCAGGCCGCCAGGCAGATCACGCCCTCGGCGTGCTCGGCCAGCACCTCTTTGTCGATCCGGGGACGGCGGTAAAAGCCTTCGACGTATCCGATCGAGCTCAGCTTGATCAGGTTCTTGTAGCCGACCCGATTGCGGGCCAGCAGCACCAGATGGCTATAGTGGGCGGGCGCCTCGGCGGGCTTCTGATTGGATCGCCGGTCGCCGAAAGCCAGGTAGGCTTCGAAACCGAGGATCGGGCGGATCTTGCGCGCCTTGGCGGCCTCATAGAACTCCCAGGCGCCGTGCATGTTGCCGTGGTCCGTAACGGCCAGGCTGTCCATGCCCAGGGTCCGGACGTAGTCGGCCAGGACGGGAATCTGGCTGGCCCCGTCCAGCAGGGAGTATTCGCTATGCGTGTGGAGATGGACGAAACCCATCGTCGGAAGACCTCGTCGGCGGCCAGCGGGCCACCTCAAACAATTTGTACCTCCCGATCCGGCTCCGGACGCGGCTCCGGTCAGGGGGGCACAGTCAAACTCTTGTCGCTAGTCGGAGGTCCTCGCCGGGGCTACTTTTTGCAGGTTCCCGCGACGCGTATCCGGCGACGTTTCGGAAGCTATCCATGATAGTGGACGTTGTCAAAACACCTTGATTTTCAACGAGTTATCATGCGATTGACCGATTCGGCCATGTGCACGACCCCGACCCGAAACCTGGCGGCGGCCCTGGCGGTCGTCACGCTGGCCGCCTGCAGTTCGGAACCGAGCGACCCGCCTCCCCCGCCGCCGCCCCCGTCGGCTGGGGTAGCGGCGTGTGCCAGCCAGCCGGTTACCCAGCTCGCCGTCGGACAGCACGTGCTGATCGATCCGGTCACCCGGAACGGGTGCGTCCGGGTCCCGGCCGCTGGCGCCGAGGGCGCGGAGTATCTCGTGGTGGTGGCCTCCGGAACCGGGACCCGGTCGACCGCCGGCGTTGCGGGCGCCTACCACCTCGCGGTCGGAAATCCGTCGGCTGCGTTGTCCGCGTCGGCGGCCGTGGTGCGGGACGAGGTACCGATTCGCGTCGGGCGCCGCACGGCGGCCGACGATTTCCACGACATGCTGCGGCGGAAAGAGGCGGAACTGGTGGCGAGCGGTGCGGCACGGGCGCCGGTGATGTCGGCGCCGAGTATCGCGGCCGCGCCGCCGGTGGTGGGACATGAGCGCACCTTCAAGACCTGCCGAACCGTGACCTGTAGCCAATTCGACGACGTCCCGGCAAGGGCACGCTACGTGGGCAACAAGGCCGCGATCTACATGGAAATCGACGTGCCCACCGCCGACACCCTGCTCGAGGTCGACTACCAGGATCTGGGCCGGACCTTCGATCTCTATCACTATCCGATCAATGCGGCGGCCTTCGGCGCGGAGTCGGATCTCGACGGCAACGAGCGGGTCGTGATCCTGCTCACCAAGTCGGTCAACAACCTGACGCCCGACTGCACCAACGGCCGGGTGCTCGGATACTTCTACGGCGCCGACCTGACCAACGGTCCCAACTCGAATCAGGGCGAGATTTTCTATACCCTGGTCCCGAGCCCCGCGACGGCTACCTGCTCGGCCATGAGTCGTACCTCCGCGGTGCGGATCATCAAGCCGACGCTGATTCACGAACTGCAGCACATGATCAACTGGAATCAGCGGGTCATCCGGCGCGGGCTCGGTTCCGAAGAGACCTGGCTCAACGAAGCGCTGTCTCACTTTGCCGAAGAGCTGGGCGGGCGCCTGATCCCGGATGAGGAGTGTCCCGGCTATTCCTCGTGCCGGAGCCAGTACGTGTCCGGCAACATCATCAATTCTTACGACTACATGGTCGATCCGGAAAGCCATTTCCTGGTCTACCCGATTTCGTCGAACGGCACCCTGGAGGAACGAGGCGCCAGTTGGCTCTTCCTGCGCTGGGTGGTCGACCACTTTGCCAGCGATTCCATTCTGGGCGGCGACTTCACGCCGTCGCTGGTGAGTGCCGCCGGCGGGGCCGCGTCGTTTGCGGCGCGGACCGGCGTCTCGTTTGCCGATCTGGTCACCGAATGGCACCTGGCCACTTATCTCGATGACTTGCCCGGGTTCGTCGCCACCAGTCCGCGCCTCCGCCTCAAGAGCTGGGGACTCCGGGGGGTGTGGACCAATCCGGTCAACCAGTCGACGGCAAACCCGCCGGGGCCGTTCAACGGCTTTCCGCTCGTGCCCGATCAGGCCAGCGGGAACTACACCCGATCGGGTACCCTCCGCGGGGGCAGCGCGCGGCACCTCCGCCTGGTTCAGAGTGCCAACGGCGCTGCGCTCGACGTTCGCCTGGCGCGGAATGCCGCGGGCGATGCCATCGATCCGGCACTCGGCGCCCGATTCGGCATCGTGCGGATCCGTTAGGCGGGGTCGTCCGCCGGGCGGCGCGGCTTGAGCCAGCCGCCCGGCGGAGGCAGATTCCCGAGACGTCCATGAAGGCTCTCCGCTTCCTCCTCTGCCTCGCCTGCGGTGTCGCACCGCTCGCTGCGCAACCGGCCCGGCCCACGCCTGCAATCCTGTCCTTCCCGGCCAATGTGCGGGCCGCCGGCCTAGCGGGCGCCGGTGCCGCCATGCCGGGATATGCCGGCTCGGTCTTCAGCAATCCCTCCGGTCTCGCCCCGATCCGCGCGCTGAGCATCGAAGGCACCTTGGCGCGCCTGCCGGATCGGTCGACCTACACCATGGGCAGCGCGGCCTTCCGGGTGGCCGATTTCAACTTTGGCGGCGGGTACCAGTACCTCCGGCTGCCGAATACCAGTCCGATCTACGACAATCTCAGTTGGGTCGGCACCGCCGTCTATCGCCGAAGTGGCGTGGCACTCGGCACCAGCGCCAAGTACGTCTCGGTGGAGGATTCGGGGGGGACGATTGCTCGCGCCGTTACGACGGATGTCGGGACCACGGTCGCATTCTTCGATATCGCTGCGCTGGCCCTCTCGGTCCATAATCTGGGCGACTGGACCGTATCGTCCGGAGGGTTGCAGTTACCGCGCGCCTGGCGGCTCGGCTTCAGTATGAATCTGCTCGATACCTATTCCAACGGCCGCTTGCTGGCGACGGTCGAGACGGTCTGGACCGAACGGCAGCGACGACGCACCGTGTTCGGACTCGAGGCCGGCGCCGTATTCTACGGACTGGGGTTGATCGGACGGATCGGGCACGGCGGACAGCCGGATGACGTGTCCGGAACGCTGTCCAAGACGACCTACGGCGGGAGCATCGTGGCTGGCAGCGCGCGCTTCGATTACGCCTATCAGCCCGAAAGCCCGTTGGGTAAGGGTGTCCACCTGTTCGGCGTCCGTTGGACCCCGTGAGAAAGAAGCGGATCGGCATGGGAATCCTGATTGCGGCCGTCGCGCTCTTCGTCGGCTATGGCACCGCCTACGTGGCAAGCGAGGACGTCCGCTACCTGAGCCGCGCCGGGCTCGAGCAGACGCGGATCCTGCAGAAGCGGAAGCCGCTCGAGCAGATGCTCACTGATTCGACCATTCCCGCGCGCGATCGCGCCTTCCTGCAACTGGTGCTCGACGTGCGCGAGCATGCGGCCGCCATCGGGCTGGAGGCCAAGGACACCTACACCGCGTACACCGATGTGGGTCGGGACACGCTGCTCCTGTCGCTCACCGGATCACGGAAGGACTGCATCTGTCCGGTGACCTGGAAGTATCCGATCGTCGGCCGGGTGCCGTATAAAGGCTTCTTCGACGTCGAGATGGCTCAGAAGGAAGCGACGAAATGGGCCGACCGCGGCTACGACATCTCGCTCCGGCCGGCGGCTGCATATTCGACCCTCGGCTGGTTCAACGATCCGCTGCTCTCGACCGCCCTGGTGCGGGATTCCGTCGAGCTGACCGCGCTCGTTTTCCATGAGATTGCCCACAACACCCTCTACATCAAGAGCGCTACGCCGTTCAATGAGAGCGCGGCGCAGATGATCGGGTACCGCGCCGCCGAAGAATTTTTCCGCGGACGGGGCGACTCGCTCCGGGCCGACCGTGCCCGTGACCGCTGGCTCGATGAGATCGTTCTGGCCGAGTATTACCGGGAACTGATCGACACGCTGACGACGTTCTATGGGAGTAAGCCCGAGGGCGCGGCGCTGGATGAAGGACGCGCGGCCATCGGTCGCTGGTCGAAGGAACGGCTCGAGGGGCCGATCGGATCACGTCTGCGTACCTATCAAGTTGCGCGACTGGCCGAGCGGCCGATCAACAACGCCCAGCTGGTGGGGGTGCTGATCTATCGAACCCACCTCGATTGGTTCGAACGCTGGTTCCAACAGCACCAGGGCGATGTGACCCGCAGTGTGGCGGAATTGGTGAAGCTGATGGACGGAGCCGAAGGGAACGCGGCTTTCGAGCGACTGGCGGCGGCCATCGGAGTCGACCCCAACGCCACGGATCAGCCGCTCAGCGGGCAGCCAGCGCCGGACTCGGTTCCGCCGGTGCCGGCGGCGCCTTGAGTTCCCGAACCGCGGTCCGATAGCGCTCGACGTTGCCGCGTTTGACCCCTTCGTAACCGCGGATCATGTCGGGCAGGCGGGCCAGGGCCACCGCCCGGGCATGGGTCGCTTCCGACAGTGCAGCCAATTCTTCTTCGATCATCTCCCGGTATTCGACGATCAGCGCCCGTTCGATCCGGCGGATTCCGTCCCGTCCGAACGGGTCCAGCCAGGAGCCGCGGAGGCCGCGCGCCAAGCGCAGCAACCGGAACATCGGGCGGAACCAGCTGCCCAGGGCGATCTTCTTTTTGAGCCCCATGGCGCGCAGGGCCGGCGGATGCAGCCGGTACTGGACGGCCGCGCCGGGACCGACCGCATCGTCGACGGCCGTCTGGAATGCCGGATCGAGCATCAGGCGGGCGACCTCGTACTCGTCTTTGTACGCCATCAGCTTGTAGTAGTATCGAGCCGTCGCTTCGGCGAGTTCCGATCCGAGGCCGAGCGCGTGTTCCCGGGCAGCCACCTGCTCGACGAATGCGAGGTAGCGTTCCGCGTAGCTCAGATTCTGGTAGGAAATCAGATCCGCCGCGCGGCTCGCGAGCAGGCGTTCGAGTTCCCGGCTCGTCGCAGCCGTCTGAATCCGGTTCCGAAGCGCGTCGGGCAGGACGGGTGAGGGGTCCGAAGCTAGCGTGCCCGCGTCTGGCGTCGTTGCGGCCGGCGTATCGGGGTGCCAGAGCGGGTCGATCACCAGCCGGCGCCCGAGCCGGAAGGCCTGGGTATTCATGGCCGCGGCGGCGCCGTTCAGCGCGATGGCCGCTTCGATCTGGGCCGCGGCAATCGGAACGACGCCCGCCTGGTAGGCAGCCCCGACGACGATGAAATTCGCGGCCAGGTGCGAGCCGAAGTACCGATCGGCCAGACCCTCGGCGTCCAGGTAGACGTTGGCGTCGGCGCGCGTGGCGGCATCGATCCGCCGGTGCAGCATATCGCCCGAGGGGAAGCCGACTGCGGCGTTGCGCACCATCAGGCCGGTCGGAATCCGGCTGGAGGACACGATGGCAACCGTGCGATCGGGTCGCGCCCGGATCAGGTGGCGCGCGTCGGCGGCGGTCAGTACGTCGAAACCGATGTACGCATCGGCCTCCCCCGCGCCGACCTTGTTCGACATCTCCTCCGCGGTCGGCGCAATCTTCAGGTGGGAGACGACGGCGCCTCCCTTCTGGCTCAGCCCCGTCTGATCGAGACAGCGCACCGACCGGCCGTCGAGCAGGGCCGCGGTGCCCAGGACCTGATTGACGGTAACGACACCGGTTCCGCCGATCCCCATGAAATAGAGGTTCGCTCCCGACGCGACCTGCCGCGCCGGTTCCGGCAGCAGGGCATCAGAAATCTCGAAACTTGGCGCCGACGGCTTGGCGGCGTGTCGCGATGCGGCGCCATGCGTATCTTGCACCGCGGTGATGAATGCCGGGCAGTCGCCGTCGAGGCAGGAGTAGTCGGTGTTGCACGACGACTGATGGATCCGGGTCTTGCGGCCGAACTCGGTGTCGACCGGCATCACGCTCAGACAGTTCGATTTGACGCCGCAGTCGCCGCAGCCCTCGCAGACCCGCTCGTTGATGACCACGCGCAGCTTGCGTTCGGGTGCCAGGCCGCGTTTCCTGCGACGGCGGAGGTCGGCGGCGCAATGCTGATCGTAGATCAGGGCGGTGACGCCCGGCGTTTCGCGCAGCTCGCGCTGGGTCGCATCGAGGGTGTCGCGAGACCGCACGTCGACGCCGGCCGCGAGAGAAACTCCCCGGTACCGATCGAGCTCGTCGGTGAGTACCACAGTGCGCTTGACGCCCTCGGCCGCCAGTTCGCGAATCAGATCGGGAATCGCGATGCTGCCGTCGGCGTGCTGCCCCCCGGTCATGGCGACGGCGCCGTTGTATAGGATCTTGTAGGTGATGTTTGTCCCGGCGGCAACGGCCTGGCGGATTGCCAGCGAGCCGGAGTGGAACAGGGTGCCGTCGCCGATGTTCTGGAAGATGTGCGGCGTATCCGAAAAGAGGGATGCGCCGACCCACTGAGCGCCTTCACCACCCATCTGGGTAAAGCCCGCGCCGACCCGCTCCATGGTGACGGCCATGCCGTGACATCCGATCCCCGCGGCGGCAATCGAGCCCTCGGGCACCACCGTCGAGCGGTTGTGCGGACAACCGGAGCAGAAGTACGCCAGTCGCTGCGCAGCCAGGCCGAGCGGGGCAGCCGGCGTGGCACGACCACCGGTAATGCGGGCCAGCCGGGCGTCCATATCGGGGATTCGCGCCCGCAGGCGTCCGGCAATGAGGGGAAGCAGCGTGTCCGCGTCGAGCTCACCATGACCGGGGATCAGGACCCGATCCTGTTCGTCTTGCTTGCCGACCATCCGCGGCCGGTCGGGCATCCGGTAGAGCGCGTCGCGAACCAGGAGTTCCAGGAACGACCGCTTCTCCTCGATCACCAGCACTTCCTCCAGCCCCGCCGCAAACCGCCGCAGGCTCGGCCCGTCGAGCGGGTAGAGCATGTCGATGCGCAGCAGGCGAACGCCGAAACGATGGAGTTCGGCATCGGTCAGGCCGAGCCGGGAGAGCGCTTCGCGAAGGTCGAGATAGGTCTTGCCGGCGGCGGCGATCCCGATCCAGGCATTGGCCGGATCGACCACGGAGCGATTGAGGCCGTTGGCCACGGCGAAATGCCGAGCGGCTTCGAGACGACCCTCCCAGAGTTCCTGTTCCAACTGGAGGTTGTACGGAGCAAAGAGGGTATGGCTCTGGGTCGGCTGCCAGGGTTTGCCGGCAAACTCGAACTTGGGGCGAATCCACGCCGCTTGCTCCGGTGAGACGCGCGCCGTGGAGAACTCGTCCGCCACGTTGGTGGTCACTTTGAGGCCGACCCAGAGGCCCGAATAGCGCGAGAGCGCGAACCCTTTGAGCCCCAGATCGATGACGCTCTGGACGTCCGCGGGATAGAGGATCGGCATCTGGGCATCGAACAAGGCGACTTCGGATGCGGAGGGCACCGTCGAGGACTTCGAGGCCGGATCATCGCCCGCGACGGCAAGGACCCCGCCATGCTTGCCCACACCCGTCAGGTTGGCATGGCGGAAGGCATCGCCGGTGCGGTCGACGCCCGGACCTTTGCCGTACCAGATCCCGAGTACGCCGTCATAGCGCGGCCGAGGCAGCAGGTTGGCAAGCTGGGCACCAAAGACGGCGGTGGCGCCGAGATCCTCGTTCACGCCCGGGAGGAAGGTGACCTGATGCGCGGTGAGGATCTTCCGGGCCGCGGCGAGTGCCGTGTCATAGCCGCCCAGGGGAGAACCGCGATAGCCCGAGATCAGCGTGGCGGTGTTGAGTCCGGCGCGTCGATCAGCACGGTGCTGGTCGAGCGGCAGACGGACCAACGCTTGAACGCCGGAAAGCGCAATCGTACCGTCTTCCAAAAGGAACTTGTCGTCGAGCGAAGATCGGTCACGGTTGGTCATGGTCGGAATCTATGTCTGCGACGCTCGGAGCGCCTGCTTGTCGATCTTGCCGATCGGAAGCATCGGAAAATCCGTGGCCACGATGAATCGCTTGGGGACTTTGTAGTTCGCGAGTGATTCCCGGCAAAACTGCTCCAGCGCCTCGGGCGTGGGCGATCGGCCCGGGTGGACCAGCACGAACGCGTGCCCGACTTCCTGGAAGGTGGGGTCCGCGACGCCGAGGACGGCGGCCATGGCGACATCGGGATGGCTCTCCAGCACGGTTTCGATCTCGCGAGGGTAGACGTTGTAGCCCCCGGATTTGAACATCTCCTTGAGGCGGCCGAGCAGCCGATAGGTCCCGTCGGGGCCGATGGTGCCCAGGTCGCCTGTGTGAAGCCAGCCGTCGGCGGTGAAGAGGTCGCGCGTGGCGTCGGGGCGGTTCCAGTAGCCCAGCGTGAGAAAATCGCCGCGTACCTGAAGCTCGCCGGTTTCGCCGGGTGGCAGGGCTGTGCCATCGCTGCCGGCGATCCGCATCTCGTATTCGTCGACCGGCCATCCGATCGATCCGGCAAGGACCGCCATCTCGTCACTGTCGAACGTGAAAGTCACCGAACCGACCGTTTCCGTCATTCCGTAGGCGCTGGCCATGTCGGCGCATTTGCTGCGCAGGCGTTCGATCAGAGTGACCGGAGCCGCC
Source organism: Gemmatimonadales bacterium (assembly GCA_037189525.1). GTDB lineage: Bacteria > Gemmatimonadota > Gemmatimonadetes > Gemmatimonadales > GWC2-71-9 > SHZU01. Next base: position 166,070 of record JBBCJC010000001.1, on the reverse strand, counting down.
GCGCCCGACCAGATGATCAATTGCATCCGCGAAAAATCGGTCTGGTCGAACCGGGGATGGCGAGCCAGATACTCGAGCGCCGTCGGCACGTGGCCCAACAGCGTGGCGCCTTCCCGTTCGATCAGCTCGAGCATGCCACCGGGTTCGAACTGTTCCTGGAAGATGATGGCGCCGCCGGGCACCAGGGTGTCGCAGGTGATGTCACCGACGCAGCCGATATGATTGATCGGCAGGTTGTTGACCACCCGGAGCGGGGAAACGGGCCAGATCCCATGCTGCACCCTGGCAACCCGGATCAATCCATGGTGACTGATCAGCGCGCCCTTGGGCTGGCCCGTGGTCCCGCTGGTGTAGACGATGAGGCAGGGAGCGTCGGTCGAGACCGCGGCGTGAATCGATGCAAGCTGCGTATCGCTGACCGATGCGCCACGCTCGAGGAAACGAGTTTGTGAATCGGCGTGCTCGCCGGAACCGTCGAGTCGCACCCATCGTCGTACGCCCGGATGGGCCTCGCTCAGAGCATCGAGGTCGGTTCGGAAATCGCGGTCGCCCACCCGTTCGCGGGTAAAGACGAGGGCTGGGGTGGCGTCGCCCAGAACGTAGTCGAGTTCGCGCCGCTGATAGCGCGGATTGAGGCCGACCCAGATGGCGCCGATCGATGCCGTGGCCAGGAAGGTGACGTAGTAGTCGGGGTGCGGCGGGGACAGGGTGGCGACCCGATCACCGGGATGGACACCGGCGGCGAGCAGCGCGCGTGCGTAGCTGTCGACCTGGTCGGCCAGATCGCGATACGACCATCGCGACGGGCCGAAGATGACGGCATCCCGATCCGGCTCGACGCCAGCCCAGAATCTCGGATAGTCGCTGATCAGGTCCAGCCGGGGAGGTCGCTCCTGCTCGGCAAGCGGGCGAGACGGTCGGACCGTCCGGGTCATCTCAAGCGCTCTTGTGCTTGCCGGCAATCCGCGCGTGGCCGGCGGACCCGTTGACCCAGAGCGCCAGCCACTCGGCCACCAGGGCGGGGCGGGCCTTGCCTTCGATCTCCACCGTCACCCCGTACTTGAATCGGGATTCGCCGGGATGAGGCTCGGATCGATCCAACAGCGTGAAGCGGGCTCGGATCCGGCTCCCCACCGGAACCGGTTCGATCAGCCGGATCCGGTCGAAGCCGTAGTTGAGCCCGTAGCCGTCCCGATCAATGCTGTCGGACCCGCTCCAGCCCAGGACCTCATGGCTCAGATGTGTCAGGAGCGAGAGCGTCAGGAATCCGAAGGAGACGGTTTGTCCGAAGGGGCTGTGCTGGGCGCACCAGGCGGGATCGACATGCATCGGGTCGGCATCGTCGGTGACCTTGGCAAAGGCGTCGACCCGATCCTGGTCGATCCGGTACCACGAGGAGACGCCGATCTCCTGGCCAACCTGCTGGAGGCGTGCGGGCTGATTCACGACGACTGTCCCGAAGAGGGTTCGGGATCGAATATAACACTTGTTGTGTAAATGGTGCGGGGTGGTCGGGCGCCGGACTCGACGCCCGATTTCAATCTGTCCGAAGGGTGATGGCCGGTTCGATCCTGCTGGCGGTACGAGCCGGTTTGAGTGCCGCCAGACCTGCGACGATGAGGAGGCCGGCCGACACGACGACGAGGGTCGTGGGATCGTCGGGCTCGACGCCGTAGAGGATGGCGCGAATCAGGCGGCCCGCGGCGAGGGTGATCGCCGTGCCGATGATCAGGCCGACCATCACGACCCGCAGACCGCTCGTGACGACCTGCCGTGTGACGGCCTGCCGTTGCGCGCCGAGCGCCATCCGGATGCCGAACTCCCGGGTCCGTCGGGCGACTCCATAGGACACGGTACTGTAGATACCGAGCAAAACCACGATCACCGCGAGGAGTCCCACTCCCGACAGGAGCGCGGCACCGAGGCGCCAGGGACGGTATTGAGGACCGAGATCCTCCGTCATACTGCTGACTTCCGGTACACCGCCAGGAAGCTCCGCGCTCAGCGCGGTTCGAAGTTCGGCCTCTGCCGCCGCGATTTTGTCGGGGTAGGTTCGTACCACGATCGTCCTCGCAGGACCCTCCGCCAGGGGATCCCGGATCGAGAGGTAGTACTGAGGTTTGTCCTCTCCCTCGATGACATATGTCATCCGGCCCGACTCCACCACACCTACGACCGGATAGCAGGGACGGTCGCGCGACACGAACTGGATGCATTGTCCGAGCGGGTTGGCGTTCGGCCAGATCATTCGTGCCATTGCGGCGTTGACGACCACCTCGCCGGTCGTTTCGGCGCCGGCATCATCGATGAATCCACGGCCCTGCTGAATGGCCAGCCCCGTCACGTCGAAGAAGGATGGGGAGACCCTGAGGTGGACTGGGGAGACCGGAAAGGATCCCATCGAATCCGCTCCCGTGAAGAGCGACAGGATGCCTATCCCGCTCATGGGGGCCATACTGCTGCGCGCCACGCCGAGGATGCCGGGCCGATTGGTCAGCCGGGTAACGGCCGATTCGAGTCGGGTGTCCACCACCGGGTTCGGAGGCGCCTGGCCCTTGATGAAACTGACCGAGCCGAAGACCAGGGCCTCCACATCGTAGCCGAGGTCGAGACTCGTCACATTGTGTAAGCTGCGCAAGGTGAGCGCTGCTCCGGTCAGGAGGACCGTTGCGAGAGCCACCTGCGCGATGACCAGTCCGTTCTGCAAGCGCGAACGATGCCGGTCTCCGGTCGAGAGCCGCTCCATCGCGCTCGTGGGTCCCGGACGGCTGGCTTGGAGCGCGGGAATCAGCCCGGCTACCAGGCCCGCCCCGAGTGTCAGGCCGAGAGTAACGACGCCGACACGCCAGTCGAAGGCAGACCGCGCCCAATGGATTTCCGGCAGCAGGAGGGTCCGAAGCATCGTCCCGCCTGCCCAGCCGGCGAGCGTGGCCGCCGCGCCGCCGATCGAGGCTATCATGACGGCTTCGAGGGTCAGGATCCAGACCAGGCGCGGTCGCGACAGTCCCAGGGCAAGTCGGGTGGAGAGCTCCCGTCGTCGCGCAACGGCGCGGCCCAGCAGGAGATTCACGACGTTGGCGAGCGCAATCAGGAGGATGAGCGCCGCGACGCCGGTGAGACGCGTGCTGATCAGGACCGAGGTGTCGAGCTTGCCGGGAGTTTGCGCGGCCTGGATCGGTCCCAGCTGGATTCGGCTCAGCGTATCTGCGGTGGCTCCCCGCGTTTCCCGGTTGTAACGGCGCAGTGCGTCGGTAGCGCGCGCCTCGACTGCTGCGGCGGGTGTGCCGGGCGTCGAGATGCGCTCGACGACCTGGAAGTATCCGGCGTAGCGAGTGAGCCACCACGGATCACTCCCACGCTGGACCGGGAGATTGCCGATCGGGATCCAGACCTCGGCCGGCTGGAGATCGAGCCCGGTGAAATCCGGCGCCATGACACCGATGATGGTGTACTGCTCCTGCTCGAGGTCGATCGTCGTGCCGAGCGGCGCCGGTCGGTCGGCAAGGTGACGCTGGCGAAACGCTTCGCTCACGATTGCGACGGGCGCGCCGCTGCCGAGCTGATTCTCCGCGGCGGTAAAGGTTCGGCCCATCGTGAGCCGGATGCCCAGGACATCGAAATAATTCTCCTGAGCCCACACCATTTGAACGGTCGGTCCGTCGAGGCCGCGGCCCAGCTGTCGTTCCGACGCCATGTAAACGGTCACGTTCTCCGGGCGGTCGGCCAATTCGGCGACGATGCGGTAGATGGGGTAGCCGAGGTTGCGTGAATGAAAGGGAACTCCGTCGTGGGTTCGGGTATGTTCGACCCAGTAACGCCGAAGGTTCTCGGGATGACTGACGCCGCCAGGTGGGCTCAGGTACAAGGTGTCGAGCAGGGAAAACGCCATGGCGTTGATCCCGATCCCGAGCGCCAATGTCGTTGCGACGACGGCCACGATGCCGGGTGTTCTCCGCAGCGAGCGCCATGCCGAACTGAAGTCCTGGGTTACGCGATCGACGAATCGGAGCCAGGTCGATTCGCGCACCTCTTCCCGATGGTAGGCGCGGTTGCCGAAGCGGCGCCGGCCCTGGTTCGTGTCGCCGTCGTGCATGGCGTCCATCTCCAGGTGGAACTGGACTTCTTCGGCCAGTTCGCGGGCGTGCCGGTTCGGGGCGAGGAGGGTCCGAATCCGGTGGGAGAGGCCGTCGAGCCAGGACATCAGGCGGGCTCCGCTCGGCCCAAGACGCGAGCGATGGCCAGGGCCATGGTATCGAAGCTCGCGATTTCGTCACCGAGCCGGCGGAGTCCCGATGCCGTGATGGTGTAGTATCGGGCGCGGCGTCCGGTGGGCGACTGTCCCCACTTTGCGGTGACCCAGCCGGCGGCCAGCAGGCGTTCGAGGGCCGGATAGAGAGAGCCTTGCTCGACCCGAAGTGCCTCCTGCGAAATTTTCGCCAGGTGCTGGGCAATGCCGTAGCCGTGCTGGCTTCCCAGGCTCAGGGTCCGCAGGATCAGCATCTCCAGCGTGCCGGGGAGGAGGTCGGTTCGGGGCGGTTTCGTCATTGTGTAGCCTGTCTACCTATGATAGGTAGATAGTCTACATGAAGTGGCGGACTCCAGCAAGAGCGCCAGTCGACCGGAGTTCTCACCCGGGACGGAACCGTTCCGGCCTGTTGGTTGTAGGTCGATTCGGGGTGAGTCCAGTTGGGGGGCGATCAACCTCCCTGGTCTGATGGGCGGCACGTATGTTACGTGCGGACGAAGCCCGCGTTCACGTCGTTTGAGTCGCGCCGGTTGAGTGCTGCTCTTCTCACCAGGCGGGCTCCAGCCCCTGCGGCGAGGGTACCCGAGTGGATCTGCACCTTACGCTCGATTCATCCCGGCAGATCAGCGGGTCGCTCTATCGCCAGCTCCGCGATGCGATCCTCGATGGCCGTCTGCGTGCGCACCAGGCGATGCCATCGACTCGTGAGTTGGCGACCCGCCTGGAGATTTCCCGCAACACGGTCATGCTGGTCTACGAGCGGCTCCGCGGCGAGGGATTCCTGGAGACTCGGCGCGGCGCCGGTACCTTCGTGCGTAGTGGCATTCGGCCGCACGCGAGGGTCCCGGTTGCCCGGTCGCCGCTCAGGCCGAGGGCGGTCTGGGATGCCTTGTCGGAGGGGCCTAATCTGGCGGCGAGCACGCCGGCCTTCGACTTTCGAACCGGTATCCCGGATGCGAGCCGATTTCCCTATGCAGCCTGGCGGGCTCGTGTCACGCGTCAGCTCTATTATCGGGCCGTCGGGAACGGCGGCCACATCGGCGCCGCTGGACATGACGGCCTTCGCGCGGCGATTGCTCGGCACGTTGCTGTTTCCCGCGCCGTGCGTGTCGCGCCCGACGATGTCCTCATCACCAACGGAAGCCAGCAGGCCATCGACCTGATCGCGCGGGTGCTGCTCGCCCCGGGTGATCTGGTGGCGGTGGAAGATCCGGGCTATCCGCTGCCGCGCGCGGCGTTTCGCGCCCATGGGTGTCGGGTGGTGGGTGTGCCGGTGGATAGTGAAGGGCTGGTAGTCGATGCGATCCCGAGCCGGGTCCGCCTGGTCTACGTCACGCCGTCACACCAGTATCCGCTGGGCATGGCGATGTCGATGGCACGGCGGCAGGCGCTGCTGGCGTGGGCGCGCCGAGCAGATGCCGCCATCATCGAGGACGATTACGATAGCGAGTTTCGTTACGGTGGCCGGCCGCTGGATTCGCTGCAGGGGCTCGACGGCTCCGGCCGAGTCCTCTATGTCGGCTCGCTCTCCAAGGTGATGCTGCCGACCTTGCGGCTGGGTTTCCTCGTTGCGCCACCGCCGCTCCATGCCGCGCTCTGCAAGGCCAAGTTCCTGACCGATTGGCACACGGCGGTGCCGATGCAGGCGGCCGCCGCGCAGTTCATCGACGACGGACTCCTGGCGCAGCATGTCCGCCGGATGCGGCGGGTCTATGCGGAGCGGCATCAACGTATCCTGCAGGTGATCCGACGGGAGCTTCCGAAGAAGCTCACGCCACTGCCCTCCGTGGGTGGCCTGCATCTCGCGGCTCTGTTGCCGCACCCTCGCGGCCGTGCCGACCTGGCCATCGCCGAGCGCGCGAGGGCTGCCGGTGTGTTCGTGCCGGCACTGTCGTACCACTATCTCTCGCCCCGTCCTCGTTCCGGTTTTCTGTTCGGCTATGGCGCCATTTCCGTCTCCCGGGTCGAGGAGGGACTGCGGCTACTGGCTCGCTGCCTCTAAAGTGGCCCAAACAAATCGATGAAAATCGGCTCTGGTTGAGAGCCAGTTTTTCGGATAGCCTCCAGTCGATGCGAATCGATCCATTGGCGTTTTCGGGGCGGAAGTCGACGAGCGCAGTTCCCGGAGTGAAACGGTTCTCTGGGGTCTGGCGGGCATGGTGCTCCCGGTTCTCTGCCATCGGTGTACTGGCTCTGGCCGTCGGATGCGCCGCGCGGCAGGAGTCGTCTTCGGTGATTTTGCTTGCCGCGCATGACGAAGCAGCCGCGGCTGAGGAGGTAGCCCGAATCCGCACGGCGACCGCGCGGTTTGCCCTGCTCGACTCGGCCGTCGCCGCGGGCTACAGCCGCGATGGCGGCCGGTGTCTGGACAATCCGCCGGCCGGGGCGATGGGGTATCACCATCAGAACGACGCGCTGCTCGACGACCGCCTCGAAGTCGAGCGGCCGGAGATGCTGGTCTACGAACGGCTGCCCGACGGCACCTATCGCCTCAACGGGGTGGAGTACATCGTCCCCTATTCTGTCCGCCCGCCAACCGCCACCCCGCCGCGTATCATGGGGCTTCCACTCAAGCAGGCCCCGTCGCTCCAGCTCTGGTATCTCCACGTCTGGGTCTGGCGGGAGAATCCGAAGGGACTCTTTGCCGATTGGCATCCGCAGGTGCGGTGCTAGCGGCAGTTCACCCGCCTGCTGCACCGTCGTTTGCGTATCGCGCGGAGCGACTGCCGTTCCGGTAGCGGTGCGGGCTCTCGTATAAACGTTTGTACGCTCTTGACGTATAGACGCTAATAGCGTATATTTGTCAATGCTTGCGTTCTTCGAGTCTGGCGTGTTCTCGAAGCGTCTCGAGAAGCTGGGAATCGACGATGGGACCTTGGCCGATCTGCAGGCGGAGTTGATCCTGAATCCGGAAGCGGGTGACTTGATTCAGAAGTCTCGCGGGCTTCGGAAGATCCGGATGGGCGCCTCTGGGCGGGGTAAGCGGGGTGGAGCTCGAGTCATCTATTACTACTTCGACGGTGAAGGCTCGATCTTTCTGTTGTATATCTTCGCGAAGAACGAGAAGTCAGATCTGAATGCGGAGGAAGTCGCCGTTCTTCGAAAGCTGGTAGAGCGAGAGTTCGAGTAGGATAGGGTCCAGGCGAGGAATTGGTTGAAAGGCTTGGGCTTTCAGAGGAGGTGAGTGGATGAAGAAGGAACTGTTTGACGAGCTCGTGTCGAGCATCAAGGAAATGGGCGCGGTGCGCCGGGGTGAGGCGAAGGCGGCTCGCACGTACACGGCGGCGGACGTGGTGACGACGCCGGCTGGCATTGCGGCTATTCGGAAACGGATGCGACTCTCTCAGTCGAAGTTCGCCGCACTGCTTGGGATCAGTGTTGACACACTCCAGAACTGGGAGCAGGGACGGGTGAGCCCCACCGGGCCGGCTCAAAAGCTGTTGCGGATCGCGGCCCTGCGACCCGATGTTCTTCTCGAGCTCGCGAGTTAGTTGAGAGGGGTTCGCGGCCGACCCTGATAAAACCATGCGTAACTCATCTCACCTTCGGTCTCTTTTCATCGTCGGGCTCGTGCTGGGAATGCTCGCGCCGTTCGACTCGCTGGTCGTCGCGGCGCCGCCGCGCGACTATCCCAATCGCCCTGTCCGCGAGTTTCTCAAGATCCATTTTGCGAGTTCGCGCTCGTTCACGCCTCGCGGGCTCGATCAGAAGGAGCGGCTGCTCACTCGGCGTTTTCGCCGCGGTATCTACAGTTACTTCGAACGCATCGCAAAGACCGATTCCGCACCTGCACTCGTTCTCGACCCGTTTACCGGAAGTCAGGAGGCGACGACCTATACGATCGGTGATGCGCGGGTCCGTGTCGAGAAGGCGTGGGTGCCCGTGCAGTTCAGCGACGGCGTGAACGAGTGGACGCTGACGTACCTGCTGCGCAACGACCTGGAACGCAACAGCGAGCGCTGGTACATCGACGATATCGAGGACCGGCGCGGGATGCTGCTGTCCCAGGTGCTGCGCAAGTAGTCGGACGTTCGGGTGCCAGGCGAGGCCGGGTAGGGGAGGCCTACCCTCGAACAGGCGCTTGTTGCTGGCGTGGGCGGCGGGCGATCTTGCCGTGCGGCGGCGCCTCCCGACGGCCAGCACGGTAGAACTACGAACTGTGAGGATGTGCGCCCTCAGTGAGCCTCAACGAGGTATACCACCATGCGAAGCGTCGTGAGAATCGCTTTCGGGATCGTGCTGACGTCTCTCGGAGTGCTATGGACTCTTCAAGGGGCTGACCTGATAACGATCAAGCCGATCCTGTGTTTTGCCAACTGCGAGCCGCTCGTTGGAGGTTCGAGTACCTGGCTGGCCGTAGGACTGGTTTGTATCGTAATCGGTCTATTCATACTTGTGCGTCGTCGCCGTTTCCGCACGTGATTTCTATCCGCATGAACACCTTGCTATGCGACTTGTAAAGCTTGATGCGGACCACCTCTTTTTCTGAAAGCTTGGGCCGCATCCCACAGGTCAACCGCGTGTTAGGCATTCAACTAGAACTCGGCCGAATTCCTAAACAACCGATTCGACTCGCCTCATGATGCCAGACTACCGATAGACCGTCACCCCGGTTGCCTTGAATGCGGTGAAGACTTCGAGTCCCGGTCGCAATCCGAGCTCCGTCACTGCGTGCTCGCTCACCTCGGCCACCAGGGGCGGCGTGGTGGCGAGCACGACGCGGACCCGCTCGCCCATCGGTGGCTCCGGAATCAGCTCGGTGATCTTCCCTTCAAAGACATTCTGCGCCGAGGTGGACATCGGCTCGACTGAGAGCACGATGTGACGCGGGTTGACGGCAAGCCAGACCTCACCGTCGGGCTCGACGCCCGCCTCCGACTCGATGCCTGCCACGGCGATCGCACCCGAGTCGGTCACGACGGTGGTGGGGTCGCCGGCGCGAATCGTTCCCCGGAACAGGTTGACACCCAGCAGCTCCGCAGCATACGGCGAGCGTGGCCGTCGCAGTAACACCTCCGCCGTGTCGGTCTGACTCACCCGGCCGGCTTCGATCACGCTGATCCGGTCGCCGAAGGTCAGAGCTTCGATCGGATGGTGGGTGACATAGATCGTCACGCACGAGAGCTGAGCGAGCACTCGGCGGAGCTCTCGCGCCACGGTACGCCTGGTCTGCAGGTCCACGGCCGAGAGCGGCTCATCGAGTAACAGCAGGCGGGGTTCGAGCGCCAGGGTGCGGGCCAGCGCGACACGCTGCCGCTGGCCACCGGACAGCTGGTCCGGACGCCGATCGGCCAGGTCCGCAATGCCCAGCTGCTCCAGCGCATCCGTCACCCTGGCGCGAATCGCCGATTTCGGCAACCGCCGGGTGCGAAGCCCGAAGGCGACGTTGTCGAATACGCTGAAGTGAGGGAACAGGACATAGTCCTGCCCAAGATACCCGATGGCGCGATCCCACGGCGGAACGAAGAGGCCGCGCGCTCCGTCGAACCAAGTGACGCCGTCGAGCACGATCCGTCCCTCGTCGGGCCGCTCGAGTCCGGCCAGGAGACGGAGCACCGACGTCTTGCCGGCCCCGCTCTCACCCACGAGCACGAGGGTGGTGCCTGGCTCCGCTTCGAGCGACGCCGTGAGCTCGAACCCACCGAGCCGTTTATGGAGTGTGGCGGACAGCATGCGCTGCAGAACTGAGACGATGACGAGGGGCCACGGTGCGAACCGCGAGGAGCAGTACCACCGAGACGAGCAGCAGGAGCACGGCGAGCGCCACCGCCGCGCGGAGATCGGCCTCCAGCGCCAGATAGACCGCCAAGGGCATCGTCTGGGTGACGCCCTGGAGATTGCCGGCGAACGTGATGGTCGCTCCGAACTCGCCCAGGGCGCGCGCCCATCCCATGGCGGCCCCTGCCAGGAGCGACGGCAGACTGAGCGGCAGGATCACCCGAATGAGCTGGGTGAGCGGGGGAGCGCCTAACGTCGCCGCGGTGTCGAGATAGCGGCGCTCGACTTCGCGGAAGCCTGCCACCGAGGCAGTGATGAAGAAGGGCGCCGCCACGAATGCCTGCGCCAGCACCACCGCGGCGGTGCTGAAGGGCAGGCTGATCCCCAGAGCGTCCAGTGATCGGCCTGCAAGCCCGGTCCGCCCGAAGGCGAGCAGCAGCCCGAGCCCGGCCACGGTGGGCGGCAGCACCATCGGCAGCTCGATCAGCACCTCCAGCGCGCGCTTGCCGGGGAACTCCTTGGTGGCAATCAGCCCGGCTACCGGCAACCCGAGCCCGATGACCAGCATCGTTGCGGTGACGCTGGTGATCAGGCTGAGACGCAAGGCGTCGAGGACGATCGGCTGGCGCAGCTGGTGGATCAGGTCGCCCGGCGCGATACGGAGCACGAGGCCCAAGAGCGGCAGCGCGATCAGCAGCACGAGCAGAGCCACCGCCAGACCGACCCCGATACGGGCCAGCACCGTCGACCATCGCAGCATGGGTGTCAGGGCGCGTCCGAGGTTGGCACGGAGCCGACACCGGCAGGCGTGAGTCCGTGGCGCTCGAGCACTGCTTGGCCCTCCGCCGAGAGCACCAGGTCATGGAAGGCCCGCGCACCGGCCTCGTTTCTGGCCCGCGCGAGTACGGCGATCGGATAGTCGGCCACGACGTTGTACTGATCCGGGATCGGAATGATGCGGACCTGGGGTGCGGTGGCCGAGGTCACGTCGGAGCGGTAGACGATGCCGGCATCGGCCTCGCCGAGCTGCACCTTGGCGGCGACGGCCTTCACATTCTCTTCGAACGACACCACGTTGCGCAGCGCCAGCTCGGCATAGGTCGTCCCGAAGCCCGGAGCACCGGATAGCTTGCCGAGTACTTCTCGGCTGTACTTGCCTACCGGGACCGTCTCGGTCGCCAGCACCAGCTTGAGCCCTCGGCGTGTCAGGTCCTCGAGTCGCTCGATCCGGCCGGGGTTGGCGGTGGGGACGATCACCACCAGGCTGTTGTGCGCGAAGATCTCCGCCGCGCCGGCCACGAGCCCGCTGTCGGACACGGCACGTATCCAGCGCTCGTCGGCCGAGGCGAATACATCCGCCGCAGCGCCCTGATGGATCTGCAGGGCGAGCTGCTGCGAGCCGGCAAAGTTGAACCGGACCGTCAATCCGGTCTGTCGTTGCTCGAGGAGCTGGCCCAGTTCCGCAAACGCGCCCGAGAGCGAAGCCGCGGCGAAGACCGTAACGACCGGGGGCGGTGTATTCGCCGTCCGGCCGCAACCCAAAACTCCCCCGAAGAGGGAGAGCGAGGCCAGCAGTGCTCGACGGTTCAATGACCTCTCCCGATGGGTGAATCAGCAGGTGGCTGGGGGAGAAATCTACACCGGACCGCCGATCGCGTTTCGGGGTGACAGGGCTGGCCGTCGCGGTGGGGCAAGGCGCGGCCGGAGAACACCCATCGTCTTCAGGGCGATCTCGAAGAAAGGCCCGCCCAATCCGGACGGCCGCCCGCAGGCTATCTCGATGACGTGAAGCGGGCCGGTGTGCTCTCGTCTGCAGCCACGATCTCCAGCGCCTCGCGCACCCGGTGCGGCGCCCCGTCGAGGCGCCATGCTGCGCGCCCCTCCGGATCCACTACTACTATCGTGCTGCCGTGGACCACGTCGCCGGTGCGTTCGTCACGCTGGCGGGCAATTCCCCAGCTGTCGAGGGCTGCCGTCACGTCCGCAATGCTACCGGAGAGGACCCGATCGTCCGTGCCGAGCGTCCAGGCATCGGCGATGGCCGGGAGACGCCCCGGCGTATCGCGCCAGGGGTCGAGTGTCACCACCAGAATCGGAACATGTTCGACTTGGGCGTCCCGCCGCGCGCGCTTGGCGATGTCGACGATGACGGGACAGATGTCCTCGCAGTGACCGAAGGCGAATGTCACCAGAGCCCACCGGCCGCGAAAGGCGGTGAGATCGGTCGTCTCGCCATGCTGATCGATGAGGGCAAGGGCGGGAGCAGGGGCATCGTCGCGCGCCGGCAGCGGTGTTGCAGGATTGAAGACGGCTGTGTCCCGGTTGGCGTCGGCGATGCGGCGCCCGGCGGCCATGAGTCCGATGCCGCAAAGGACCACCACCGTCGCGCTCAGCAACTGCCCCGGGATCGTCCGGTGGAGACGGCTGAGTCCCTGGCGCAGTTCGGCGCCCCAGACCACCACCAGCACCGCCAGCATGCCAAGCGGCTCGCCGATCAGGAGGAGCCAGCCGCCGGCATGCGGGAGACCGGTCCGCGACGCGCCGAAACACACTTCGCGGGTCGTCACGATCCAGTCCGGCGTGTCCGCACCGAGCGGCCAGAGCGCCAGGGCCCACCAGGCCGCGGTAATGACGAGCACGAGGGCGAGCGCCACGACGGCCAGGGGCAGCCGCGACGCTCGCGCCGGAATCATCCGACCTTCCAGAGGAACGAGAGCAACTTCCAGTTGGTGAAGTAGTACGTCATGAACGCGATCAGGAAGACCGCTACCAGGACGATGGTGCCGGGGGTCGGGCCCATCCAGTCGCGTGCCGGTGCGTGGAGTTCCTCGTTACGCGCATCGACGTCGGGGCCGTGTACCGGCGGATGGGTGAGGCCCTGCGGCACTCCCGCCATTGCCACACCAGGCGTGATCGTACCCAACGGCTTCCCGAAGAACACGGACGCCACGGCTATGGCGACGAAACCGAATGCACCTATCACGGCGAGGATGCCGCCGATGCCCATGATCGCAAGGACGAGATCGACCGCCGGGCTCATCGTCACGTCGAACATCGCGGTGGAGAACGACGCATCCCAATGGCGGCGCGGCACTCCGAAGCTGCCGGCAAACGTCATTCCGATCGAGAGGAGCAGGATGCCGAGCGAGAAGAGATAGGGTTGGATCCTGGCAAAGCCCCAGAACGCCACCTTCTTCTGAAAGATGAGTGGCAGGAGGTAGTACGTCGCTCCCATGAACGCGAGCGCGGTGCCGCTCACCACCGTCGCGTGGAAGTGTCCCGGCGCCCGGAGCGTGTTGTGCACGATGATGTTGATCTGCTCCGTCCCGATCGTGACACCCGTGATGCCTCCGACGAACCCGAAAACCACCACCGACAGCACCAGCGAGCTGAAGCCGGGGTCGCCCCACGGTGCGCGACGGAGCCAGTCGAAGAGGCCACGGGTAAAGCCGCGCAGACGCATGCCCAACTCCATGCCGGCCGGGATGGTGAAGCCGTGGATCATGGAGGCGAGCACCGCCATGTACATGAAGTACGAGGTGTTGGTGATCTTCCAGGCGGACCCGAAACCGGGGTCGACGAGGAGGTGGTGCGCCGACGCCATCGAGATGAACAGGATATAGAGCACGAACGCGGTACGGCTGACTTTTTCGTTCAGCACCACGGCGCCTACGGTCAGCGCGCCGAGCATGTACCAGATTGCCACCATGGCGGCCATGTTGATCTGCTGCGACGAATGGCCGAGCCCCCACCAGATCATCCGGTAGACCTGGGGATCGACCCGCTCGATCAGGCCGATCGACCAGAGGAAGGTCGGGATGTAGATGATGGCGCCGTGGAGCAGGGTGATGACGGCGATGATCGCCGCCGTCAGCGCGCCGTAGACCACGAGCGGCATCGATCCTTCGTAGGTCCGCTCCCGCTTGGCGATCGTGATCGTGGCGAAGAACTGTGCCGTGACGCCCAGCGCACCGACCGCGAACAGGATGATGCCGAGATAGAAGGCCCAGTGCGCCTGCAGGGGAGGGTAGGACGTGAAGAGCACGTCGGCTCGGCCGGTCCATTGAGTCCACTCCACCATCAGCGTCCCGAACACCATCAGGCCGAAGTTGAACCAGCCGTAGCGTGGTGCGGCGGGGCGCGCATTGAGGAGCACGGTACCTGCGAACCAGAGGACCGCCATCTCGAAGTAGATGATGAAGAAGATCAGCATGTTCATGCCGTGCACGCCCAGCAGGCGGTAGTACCACTCCGCCGGCAGGAGATGCACGGCTTGCCAGCGGGTCAGCACCAGCAGGAGCGCGGCGGCGGCTCCGATCAGGAGTGTGACCACGGCGACGACGGCGTTGGCCTTGATGAGGGGCTCGACCTGCCGGTGGATGCGCCGTCCGGTGGACTGACAGGTCCGGAACGCGTCGAGCGAGAGTGCGGGGGCCGTCATCGTGCCTCCTCCCGCCGCACTGCCGCTGCGGCGTTGTCGGCGACCGGACTGCCGTTCGCGTCGACGACGATCATCCTGCCCACCATGGTGTGATGGCCGATCCCGCAGAACTCGTTGCAGATGATCCGGAAATCACCCGTCGCGGTCGGGGTGACGCGGAGCCCGTAGTCGTAGCCCGGCACCACCTGGAAGTTCACGTTGAGCGGATAGAGACTGAACCCGTGATTCACATCCAGCGCGGAGAGATGGAGGATGTACTCCTTGTCCTTCTCGAGCTGGAGGATGGGATACCACTGGAACGAGAGCGCGGTGAGATAGATGTCGCTGCCCGGCGGCGGCGCGACGATCGGGATGCCCCGATCCTCGCCGACTCGGTACTCGCGCGCGAAGGCGACGGTCCGGGAATAGAACGCCTTGGGATCCACCTTGCTGCGGATCCCGGACGGGTTCTGGCCGCCCTTCCAGTGCCAGAGCGGCATCATCGCGAAGAGCACCATACACCAGGCGAACGCGATCGCCACCCAGATCTTTTCCGATTTGTGCGCAGGGCGCCACCAGACACCCGGGACGGGGTCGAGCCCCGTGTGGATCTTGGTCAGCATCGATGCCTCACGGGAGAGTGCCGGCCGGCATCGTGAGGATCTCCCACATGCCCCAGCCGGTATAGACGACGAACATGACCACGAGACCGGCAACCAGGAGCAGCCAGATGTTGTCGTAGAGACGCTGCATCAACGGAACGGGCTCGTCGGGGACGCGCGGATCGGTCGGATCCATCGGCGGACGCTCCTCGGGAAACGGAAACGGGACGGGATTCGGAAGTGGACATTTGTAAATATCATATAGAGGTGATATATATTCCACAAGATGCCGTCTATCACTGCACGCCTTCGGGCGATGCGCCGGGTGGAAGCCACCCTGCGCCGGATGACGCGCGCCCTCGACGCCCTGATGCACCGCGTCTACGGCTGGCGCGGAAACCCGCTGCACCAGAGCGGCGCGCTGGCGTCCTGGCTGCTGCTCATCCTGACCGTCACCGGTCTCTATCTCCTGCTCGTCTATCGGATCGGCGCGCCGGCCGAATCGGTCGCGCGGCTGGCGGCCGACCCGTGGCTCGGTTCGTGGGTCCGGTCGCTGCATCGGTACGCCACCGACGCCTTCGTGCTCGCGGCGCTGCTCCATGCGGTGCGTCTGGTGGGACAGGCGCGCGAGTGGGGGCCGCGCACGCGCGCCTGGGTGAGCGGGATCTTCCTCTTCGGCGTCGGGCTCCTCTGCGCCTGGACCGGGTTCGTGATGGCCTGGGACACGCTGGGTCTCAGGATTGCTGTGATGGGGGCGCGCCTCGTCGACGCGTTGCCGATCGTTTCCGAGCCGGTCAGCCGTCTCTTTGCCGGCGACCGGCCGGTGCCGGGAACTTTTTTCTTTCTCAACCTGTTCATTCACATTGCGCTTCCGCTCGCGATGGGGACCGGCCTCTGGCTCCACATCTCGAAGGTGGCTCGCCCGGTGCTGACGCCGCCGCGTGTCATTCGCTGGACCGTGACGCTGACGCTGCTCGGCATTGCCGTGGTGCTGCCCGCGCCGCTCGGCCCGGCGGCCGACCTGCTCGGCCTGCCCAGCGAGACGCCGCTCGCGCTGACGACCACGTGGTGGCTGCCCATGGCGGAGCGGGCTCCCGCCTGGGCGGTCTGGATGACGATCGGGGTACTGGGCCTGGGAGCGCTGCTCGTGCCCCGGCTGGCTCGCCGGCCGCGCACCGGAAGCTGGGCACAGAGCGTGGTAGACCCGCAGCGCTGCACCGGATGCGACCAGTGCACCCAGGACTGCCCCTGGGAAGCCATCCGGATGGTCGAGCGCGACGACGATCGGCCGACACTGGTGGCCCGGGTCGATCCGAGCCTCTGCGTGAGTTGCGGGATCTGCGCCGGCTCCTGCGCACCGATGGGGGTGGGGCCGCCCGGACGCACGGGCCGCGACCAATTCGCCGTCATTCGCGAGGGGCCTGTATCCGGTCTACCGCCGGAACCGGGCGGACGTCTCGTAGTCGTCGCCTGCGCACAAGGAGCGGCCTCCCTCCGCCATCGGCTGGCCTCGCTGGGTGCGTATATCCACGAGGTGCCCTGCGTGGGCGGACTGCATTCCTCGGTGGTCGAGTTGCTGCTGCGCCAGGGAGCCGGCGGGGTGATGGTGACGGGGTGCCCCCCGCGCGACTGCGTGGGACGCGAAGGCCCCAAGTGGCTCGAGCAGCGGTTCTATCACGATCGCGAGGCCGAACTCCAGGCGCGAGTCGACCGGCGCCGAGTGCGGACGGTCACCGCCGCGGTGGGATTGGACGGCGACGTGCTGGCGGCCTTCGAGACATTCCGGCGCGAGATCGCCGCGCTGGAAACGGTGGAACCGGACGATGCCCTGGATCTGCTCGCGCTTTGCGCCAGCGACCGGGAGGAGGCGCCGAAATGACGAGCGGGCGGCAACTCGTGCGCACCTCGGTGGCGGTGGTCGTGACGCTGGGGCTCGCGGCTCTGCTGGCGGCCAGTTCGGGCGGCGCATGGCGGTGGCATACCGCCGACGCGACCGAGTTGCGGCTCTCCTGGAGTATGCGGCCGGAGCGGATCGAGCAGTGCCGCACCCTCGATGCTGCCGAGCTGGCGAAGCGCCCCGTGCACATGCGCCGCGCGGTGGAGTGTGAGGGCCACGCCGCGACCTACACCCTGCTGGTCCTGGCCGCGCGCGACACGCTGGAGGAGGCGGTGGTCACCGGAGGCGGGCTCCGGCAGGATCGGCCGATTTTCCTGCTGCGCTCCTATCCACTTTCGCCGGGTGCGCGCCACATCCGGGTGCAATTCACGCGGCGGGAGGCGATGGACTCCGCGTCAGCAGGACCTCAGATTCCGTCGCCGCTCGTGCTCGATACTACGATTACTTTTGAGCCTGGTGTCGCCGTTCTGGTGAGCTATCAGGATGGCGCTTTCGTCGTGCGAGGTCCTTGATCCGTAGGTGGCCGATGTTGAACCAAACCTCCGAATATGCGCTGCGAGTCGTGGCGCTGATCGCCAGCCGGCCACCGGAGGAACCTTCCCACGCTACCGAGCTGGCGGCCACGCTCGACGTTCCCGCGAATTACCTCTCCAAAATCCTCCATCAGCTGGCGGGGGCGGGCGTTTTGGCTTCTCGCCGGGGCCGTCATGGCGGTTTCGTGCTCGCCAAACCCGCGACGCGGCTCCGGCTCGCGACCGTTATCGCGCCGTTCGAGGACGTGGCGGCGTATCGGACCTGTCTGCTCGGTCAATCGGCCTGCAACGACCGTGTCGCCTGCGTGGCGCACCACCGCTGGAAGCCGATTGCGGAGTCGATCCTTCGTTTTCTCGCGGATACGACGGTGGAGTCGCTGGTGCGGAGCGGGGGTGCCCCGCCGGCCGTTCCGGCCCGTCCGCCGCTCAGCCGGGAGAATCCTCCCGCCCGCGGTCGAAGTCGCAGGAGATAGCGTCCGCAACTGGGCCGACGGGCGCTCGGGTCAGGACCTGGCCAAGCGAAGGCCCTGCTGCTTGACGTGACGGAGGTAGGCCCGGTTGACCGTGGCCTCGATCAACCGCGCTCTCATCGGTTTGCCCCGGCCGATTCCGGTAGGGAGTGCCGCACGACTGGAATCCGCCCGCGGCATCGGCTAGATATGGGGTTCCCTCTTCCCATGTGATTGCCGTGGCCCTCAATCCAAACGCCATCGACCAGCAGCGCGACCGTATGCTCGCGGAGTTGGTCGAATTCCTGTCGATTCCGAGCATCAGCGCGCTTCCCCAGCATGCCACCGACTGCCGCCGGGCCGCCGACTGGCTGGTCCGCCGCCTGCACCGGTTGGGCTGCCCCAAGGTCGAAGTCCTCGAAGGCAAGGGTCACCCGGTGGTCTACGCGGAGAGCCCACCCGTTCCCGGGGCGCCGACGCTCCTGATCTACGGACACTACGACGTGCAGCCGGTCGATCCGCTCGACGAATGGGTATCGCCGCCCTTCACGCCCACGGTGCGTGACGGCCGCCTCTACGCCCGCGGCGCCGCAGACGACAAGGGGCAGGTCTTCTGTCTCCTCGAAGCCTACGGTGCCGTGCTCGACGCCGAGGGGAAGCCGCCGATCAACATCCGTTTCATGATCGAGGGCGAGGAGGAGTCCGGCGGTCACGTCATTCAGGACCTGCTGGCCCGTGAGCCCGAACGGGCCAAGGCGGATGCCGTGCTGGTCTGTGACATGTCCTACTTCGACGTGGGCTGGCCCGGTGTCTACACCGCGCTCCGCGGGATGTGCTACGCCGAGATCCAGGTGCGCACCTTGCAGCGCGACCTCCACTCCGGCTCCTACGGCGGAGCGGCGCCCAATGCCGTCGAGACGCTGGTCCGGCTGCTCACCGACCTCAAGAAGCGTTCGGGCAAGATCAACATCCCGAAGCTCTACAAGTCGGTCGAGAAACCGAGCCGCGCCGAACGTGAGGGCTGGAACACGTTGCCCTTCGACGAAGCCCGCTTCCTCAAGGAGGAGGTGACCGGCCGCGCCTTGACCGGGATCCAGGAGGCGACCGTGCTGGAGCGGATCTGGGCGCTTCCGACCTTCGAGATCCATGGGATCAAGGGCGGCTTCGTCGGCGAGGGTGCCAAGACGGTGATTCCCGCGGTGGCCACCGCCAAGGTCAGCCTTCGCCTGGTGCCGGGCCTGACCTTCGACAAGGTCTCGAAGTGGCTCGCCAAGGCTGCTGCGAAGCTTGCGCCTGACTATGCCGACGTGACGGTCACCATCCTCCACGGCGGCGATCCGATCCAGATGGACGTGACCCACCCCGCGTTCGAAAAGCTCGATGAGGCGTTCCGCGAAGTGGTCGGCCGTGGCACCGTACCAGTGCGCGCAGGCGGGTCGATTCCGGTGGTGGCCGATTTCGCGAAGCTGGGCGCGCCGGTGGTGTTGAGCGGCATCGGTCTTCCCGATGACGGCCTGCATTCGCCTAACGAGAAGCTGGATCTCCAGCAGCTCTGGGACGGCGTGGTGGTGTTCGGGAAGTTTTTCGAGAAGCTGGCGGAAAAGGGAACCGCATCAGCCGGTCAGGCGTCGACGGCCCCGGAGGTGTGAGGCCGTAGCAGGGAGTGGCGTGCGGCGAAGGCTGCACGCCACCTCGTTCATTCCGGCTCGGGTGGCCGCTTGTAGGCGCCTGAGTAGCGAGCCTCGGTCCGCGCCTGCAGTTCGTCGACCCCGATCAGCGCGCGGACCGACGCGATGATTCCGGCGACGACATCGTCGGCCCAATAAGCATCCGGCTGCTCCGCCTTCGGCAGGGCAGCCGATTTTGCTTCGAGGAACCGAATCGCGGTGGCGATCCACTCGCTCTGTGCGCCGTCGACCAGCGACCACGATGCCGTGGCGCGGAGTTCCATCTCGGACAACTCGGCCAGGAGGCCGTCAATGCCTTCGGTGACCGCCGCCGATCGCAGCTGCTCGGCAATGGCTGTGAGGAGAGAGGCCCGCTCCGATTCCTGCGGTTCCGGCAACGGCGCCAGGTAGTGGCGTTGGTCGGCCACCATTTCCGCCAGTCGGACGCAGACGGCCCGAATACTCGGCGTGAGCGCCGTCGGAACTTCCTGGGCCCATCGTGAGGAGGCCTGCAGGATATCCCTGACCTTGTCGCCTGCGGCGGCGTCGAGCTTCGCGCGATCCAACGGTTCGGCCATAGCGCCTGAAAGATAACCGATTGGGGCGGTCTATGGGCAATCGTTTGCCGAGGTTCGTGTGATTTTCGTGGGGCTGGTCCGTACGGCGGCAGGGGGCTAGGAGGCCGCCTCGATCGGCGCAAGATCGGCGGGGTCTCCAATAATCATGGTACGGTCGAAGACCCGACCGAAGGCGTCGATGACCGCCTGGCGAACCCGCCCATCCAGTCCCCCAGCCTGCCCGCGATCGCCGAGTTCCTCTGCGATGCTGGTCATGGTCACGCCGTGAATGCCGCAGGGCACGATCCATTGGAACAGATCGAGCGCGGTGGTGACGTTGAGCGCGAAGCCGTGGAAGGTAACCCAGCGTTTCACATGGATCCCGATGCTCGCAATCTTGCGATTGCCGGTCCAGACTCCCGTGAGACCGGGGTTCCGATCGGACGGCACGCCGAGCTCGGCCAGGGCGTCGATCAGCGCCTGCTCGAGCTGCCGCAGGTACCAGTGGAGATCGGGGCGATAGGTCTCGAGATGGAAAATCGGATATCCGACCAGCTGCCCGGGCGCGTGCAGGGTGACGTCTCCGCCGCGCTCGATCTCGAAGACCTCGAGGCCGCGGGCTTCGAGCGTTAGGCGGTCGAAGGGCAGGCTGGACGCCCTGGTGCCGCGGCCCAGCGTCACGACAGGGTCGTGCTCGACCAGCAGGAGCAGATCTTCGGTTCGGCCGCCTTCGATCCGCTCCCGGCAGAGGCGCCGTTGCATCTCCAGGACCTCACCGTACCCTCGACGGCCCAGGTCGACGACGCGAATCGCTCTGCTCATGAACGATGACCGGGTCGGCGCCGGGCTCGCAGCAGGGCGGCCGCCCCGAACGCGAGGACGGCAAGGATCACGAAGCCGATCCGGCTCGGCAGCCCGTCGGGATCGGGAGTCGCCAGCGCGAGTGCCGCCTGGTCCGCAACGACGGTGGTGGCAAAGCCGGCAACGAAAGTGCCGAGTGCCGCCATGATGCCGACGACGCCCCGCCGGAACGGATCACGGGTCGGTGCGGTGAGCCGCCAGGCGACCAGGGCGGCGCTGAAGCAGGCCACTACGACGCCCGCGAACAACAACTGAATCGGACCGCTCGCCAGGGCATTGGCGAGCGCGCTCTGGGCATCGGGCGCTGCCGGCGGGGCCGCCTGGATCTGCAGGGTTCGGACGATGAAGCTGACGACTGCCGTGATACCGATGCCGATCAGCACGGCAATCATCAGGGACCCAAACACCAAGCCGACGGGCGTTGCCGTCGGCTCGGTAGAATTCGGATCGGATGGACCGGTCGTCATGCCTCAGGTGTGGATGACGCGGCCCATCGAGTCGAGCGCCGCCTCGGCAATCGCCTCGGAGAGCGTCGGGTGGGCATGGATGGCGAGATCGACCTCTTCCACCGTGTACTCGTTCTCGCGCGCCACGGCCAGTTCGTGGATCATCTCGGATGCATGGCCGCCGACGATCGTGGCGCCCAGGATTTCGCCGTACTTCTTGTCGCGAATGATCTTGACGAAGCCCTCCGTGTCGTTCGACGCGCGCGCGCGACCGTTGGCGCTGAAGGGGAACTTGCCGACCTGGTAGTCGAGCTTCTTCTCCTTGCACTGCTCTTCGGTCAAACCGATGCTGGCCACTTCCGGATGGCAGTACGTCACGCTCGGCACGTTGTCGTACTTGATCGGATGCGGCTTGTGCCCGGCAATCACCTCGGCCACGTAGGTGCCTTCGCGGCTGCCCTTGTGCGCCAGCATCGGTGGACCGGCCACGTCGCCGATGGCGTAGTAGCCGGCGGCCGTGGTCTCGAGGTTGGCCAGGTTGACCTGGATGAACCCGCGGTCGGTGAGCTTGATGCCGACCTTGTCGAGGCCGATGTTCTCGGTGTTGACTGCGCGACCCGCCGCCATCAGCACCTTCTCGACCGTGACCTTCTCGGTCTTCCCGCCGGCTTCGACTTCCAGGGTCACGTCGTTCGCACCGACCGTGGCCTTTTGGACCTTGGCGCCGGCGAGCACGGCAATGCCGCGCTTCTTGTAGCTCTTGGTCAGGGCATCCGACGCTTCGGCGTCTTCGATCGGGATGATGCGCGGCAAGGCTTCGATCAGGGTGACCTTCGACCCGAATGCATTGAAGATGTCGGCAAACTCGGAACCGACGGCACCCGCGCCGACGATGGCAATCGAGGCCGGCACCTTCTCGAGGAACAGCGCTTCATCGGAGCTGATGACCGTGGTCTTGTTGATCTCGAGCCCGATGGCGGGAATCCCCTTGACCCGGGAGCCCGTCGCGATGACCACGGCCTTGTTGGCGCTGTGGGTGTCGTTGCCGACCTTGACCTTCTTGCCGGGCAGCAACGTTCCGGTCCCTTTGATGACGGTGACCTTGTTCTTCTTCATCAGAAACTCGACGCCCTTCGAGTTCTGCTCCGACACCTGGCGTGACCGCTTCATGGCGACGCCGTAGTTGCCCTTGACCTCGCCGACCTCGATGCCGAGCGCTTTGGCATCATGGCTGATCAGGTTGAGCGCATAGGCGCTGTGCAGCAGCGCTTTGGTCGGAATGCAGCCGATGTTGACGCAGACGCCGCCCAGCTTCTCCTTCTCGACGACCGCCGTCGAGAGGCCGAGCTGCGCAGCCCGAATGGCTGCGACGTAACCGGCGGGGCCGCCGCCGAGCACGATGACATCAAAGGTGGACACAGCTACCTCGAGAGTCAGGGTTGAAAGGCGGCGCCAGGCGCCGCCCGAGTTACGGGTGTCACCATACCAGGGCGACGGGATTCTCCAACAGCTGCTTGAGCGTCTTCAGGAACTCGGCGCCGGTGGCACCGTCGATGACGCGATGATCGCACGACATGGTGATCCGCATCCGCTTCCGCGGCACGACGGCGCCATTCACCACCGCCGGAATGGTAGCGATCGACCCGATCGCGAGAATCCCGGCCTCCGGTGGGTTGATCACGGCAGTAAAGTGCTCGATGTCGTACATCCCGAGATTCGAAATCGAGAACGTGGCGCCGGTATACTCCTCGGGCTGCAGCTTCCGGGCGCGCGCCCGGCCCGCCAACGCCTTGGCCTCGGCGCCGATTTCGAGCAGTGACTTCTGATCGGTGTTCCGGATGATCGGCGTGATCAGCCCGTCGGGAATGGCGACCGCCATGCCGATGTGGACTTCGTTCCACTGCTTGATGTGATCATCCTGCCACCAGGCGTTGACCGCCGGATGCGCACGAAGCGCCAGGGCCGTCGCCCGGACCACCAGGTCGTTGAACGAGACCTTGGCCGAGTCGCCGTAGGCGCCCTTGAGCTGCTCACGCAGATCGGCGGCGCGCTCCATGTCGATTTCCGACGTGAGGTAGAACGTCGGGATCGGGCCGATCGACTGGACCAGTCGCTTGGCGATCGTCTTGCGAATCTGCGAGAGCGGCACGTCCTCGAATGCCGGACCTGTCGGCTTGTCCGCCTGCCGAAGGCTCCGGGCCGGTGCTGCAGCGGCCGGTGCGGCCGATACGCCGTCGAGATCGCGCTTGATGACGCGACCTTCCGGTCCGGATCCGCTGACCCGCGCCAGATCGACGCCCTTGTCGGCGGCAATCTTCCGGGCCAAGGGCGACGCCTTGACCCGGCCCGTCGTTGCGGGGGCTTCAGGGGCCGGTGCTGCCGCGGGTTGAGCCGGAGCCGCCTTGGCCGAGGTGTCGGCGGCCGGTTGCTCGGCAGCCGCATCCACTGGCTTGGCAGCGGATGCCGGCTGGGCCTTCTTGTCGCCGGCGGGCGCTTCGGGCGCGGCCTTGCTTCCGTCGACGTTTTCGCCCGGCTCACCGATCCAGCCGACCAGATCCGACACGGGAACGGTGGTGCCGGCGGCGACCGCCTGCTTGAGCAGGGTGCCGGCGCCGCGCGCCACCAGTTCCATGACGGCCTTATCGGTTTCGACCTCGGCCAGCACGTCACCGACGGCGACGGTGTCGCCCTCGTTCTTCTTCCACTCGACCAGGCGCCCTTCCTCCATCGTGGGCGAGAGCGCCTCCATCACGATCTTGGTGGCCATCAGCGGTACAGCACTTTCTTGGCGGCGTCCTGGATCTTGGCGGCATCGGTCTTGGCCGCCCGCTCCAGGAACTTGTTGTACGGCATGGGCACGTCCGCACCGGTCACCCGCAGCACCGGCGCGTCGAGCGCATCGAACGCCTCACGCTGGATGGTGTCGACCACCTGCGCACCGACACCCGCGAAGGACCAGCCTTCTTCGGCGACGACACAGCGATTGGTTTTGGCAACCGAGGTCAGAATCGCCTCGACGTCGAGGGGCCGGATGGTCCGAAGGTCGATGACTTCGGCCTCGATGCCATCCGCAGCGAGCGCTTCGGCGGCCTTGAGCGCCGGAGCGACCGTCTTCGAATGGCAGATGATGGTCACGTCCGAGCCGGCGCGCTTTATGTCCGCCTTGCCGATCGGAATCACGTGCTCCTCGTCCGGAACCTCGCCCTTCAGGTTGTAGAGCATCTCGCCTTCAATGAAGACGACCGGGTCGTCGTCGCGGATGGCGGCTTTGAGCAGCCCCTTCGCGTCGGCCGGCGTGGCCGGGGCGATGACCTTGAGCCCGGGGATGTGGGCGTACCAGCTCTCGAACGCCTGCGAATGCTGCGCAGCAAGCTGTAATGCGGCGCCGCCCGGTCCGCGGAACACGATCGGCACCCCGATCTGACCGCCGGACATGTACCGCATCTTGGCGGCGGAGTTGACGATCTGGTCGATGGCCAGGAGCGCGAAGTTCCAGGTCATCATCTCGATGATCGGACGGAGGCCGACCATCGCGGCGCCGACGCCGATACCGGCAAAACCCAACTCGGCAATCGGGGTGTCGACCACGCGCTTCGGGCCGAACTCCTTGAGCAGGCCGCGGCTCACCTTGTAGGCGCCGTCGTACTCTGCCACCTCTTCACCCATCAGGAAGACGCGATCGTCGCGCGTCATCTCTTCACGGAGCGCCTGATTGAGGGCGTCACGATATGTGAGCGTAGCCATCAGTTGCTCCCCTCGTCGCCGGTCGGTGCGTACACGTCGGTCAGCAGCTCCGACGGATCCGGATCGGGCGATTCCTCGGCAAACGTGTACGAGTCTTCGACCTCCGCGGCGACATCGGCTTCGAGCGCTTGATGCTGCTCGTCGTCCCAATACCCGCCGGCCCGCATCTGATCGACCAGCACCTGGATCGGATCGCGGCGACGGAATTCGTCGACTTCTTCCTTGGAGCGGTAGGTGCCGTGGGCCGCATCGGACATCGAGTGGCCGACGTAGCGGTACGTCTTGATGTCGAGCAGCGTGGGCTTCGACTCGGTGCGCGCCCGGGCGACCGCGGCTTCAACCGCCGCGCGCACCGTGAGGACGTCCTGGCCGTCGACCGTTTCCGCCGGCATGTCGTACGAGGTGCCGCGCTCGGACAGGGTCGTGACGGCAGCGGCGCGGGACACGGCGGTCCCCATCCCGTAGCCGTTGTTCTCGACGATGAAGATGGCCGGCAGCCCCCAGAGCGACGCCATATTGAGCGTCTCGTGAAAGGCGCCGATGTTCACCGCCGCTTCACCGAAAAAGCAGACGCAGACCTGGTCGCCGCCGCGGTACTTGTGCGCGAACGCGACGCCGGCCGCGAGCGGAATGTGACTGCCGACGATGCCGTGGCCGCCCAGGAATCCGAGCGAGGCATCGAACAGGTGCATCGAGCCGCCCTTACCGCCCGAACACCCGGTGGCCTTGCCGAACAGCTCGGCCATCACGGCCCGGCTCGTCATGCCGCGAGCCAGTGCCTGGCCATGTTCACGATAGGCGCTGATGACGTGGTCGTCGGGGCGCAGGGCGGCCATGGTGCCGACGGCAACCGCTTCCTGGCCGATGTAGAGGTGACAGAATCCGCCGATCTTGCCCATCGAGTAGGCCTCGCCGGCGCGCTCTTCGAAACGGCGGATCAGGAGCATCTGCCGGAGGAATGAGCGATGGAGCGCTTGGGTGGCCTGGTCCGGCGGCTTTTGTACCGCCGACTTGGCACTCGAGGTTTTCTTGGTCGTTGTCGTCATGAGCTCGCTTTGGAAGCCTTGGCCTGGTCGACTTGCTCCCAGGCGTGATAGCTGGATCGGGTGAGCGGACTGGCTTCCACATGGTCAAAGCCCATCTCGATCCCGATGACCTTGAGTTCGGCAAACTCCTCGGGCGTATAGTACCGAGCAATCGGCAGGTGGCCGTCCGAGGGCCGAAGATACTGGCCGAGGGTGAGGATGTTGACGTCCGAGCGACGCAGATCCCGCATGGCGTGCAGCAGTTCGTCCCATTCCTCGCCGAGGCCCAAAATGATGCCGGACTTGGTTAGGCCGTCGGGCACCAGCTTACGGGCGTTCGCCAGGACCTGAAGGGCCCGCGGGTACCGCCCGCCCGGTCGCGCCAGCCGGTAGAGCCGTTCGACCGTTTCCAGATTGTGATTGAGAATGTCGGGCCGGGCCTCCATCACGATGGCCAGGGCCTTTTCCGATCCCTTGAAGTCGGGGATCAGCACCTCGACCGAGGTCCGAGGCAGTCGCTTCTTGATCTCGGTAATACATCCGGCAAACGCTTCGGCGCCCCCGTTTTCCAGGTCATCCCGGTCGACCGAGGTAATAACCACATGCTGCAGCCCCATCTCGGCGACCGCCTCGGCCAGCCGGACCGGTTCGACGGGGTCGAATGGCGCCGGGGTGCCGTGGGCAACCGCGCAGTAGGCACAGTTGCGGGTGCAGACGTCGCCCAGGATCATGAACGTGGCGGCTTTGTGTTCCCAGCACTCGCCGATGTTCGGGCAGCGGGCCTCCTCGCAGACGGTGTGCAGGCCCAGGTCGCGCATCAACTTCTTGATTCGGATATAGTTACCACCCCCCGGGGCCTTCACCTTGAGCCAGGAGGGCTTCCGCTCGATCGGAGCATCCGCGACCGGGAGGGGTCGCCCTGCTTCTGGAGCGGCGGGGGAACGGGTCAGTTGCACCAACGGCAGCGCCAACGTGGTCTCCAATCTGATGGCGGAATCCAACCTAGAAGAATAGTCGCGGACCGGCATGGCGAGAAGCGTTGTGCGACGGCATCCTAACCTCTTGCAACGAGGTCAGTTGCGCCCACTCGAATCGGGAAACGGGTCGGCCCGGCCGAATGCCCCGGATCCGGGGATAGATCCGCCGGTCCGGGCTGGTGCCGAGTCAGAGGTGGCGGTATTCATTTCAGATCGTGGCCACCTTCTACTTCGTCTGCGTGGGTGTCGGCGGGGTTCTGCTCCTCCTGCAGACCGCGCTCAGCGTCTTCGGTTCCGACCACGGCGCCGATCACGGTGTCGACCATCACGATCTCGCGAGTGATGGCGGTCTCGATCTGTTCAGCGTCCGCGCGCTCTCGGCGGGCGTCGCGTTCTTCGGGATCGGCGGGTTGGCCGGCCAGTGGCTCGGTCTGGGCAGTATCCTGTCGGCGCCGGTGGGCGTCGTTGCCGGATTCGGTGCGATGACGAGTGTGGCATATGCGACGCGGGTGCTTCGCCGGCTCGACAGCGACCGCACCGCGCACATCGCGACGTCCATCGGCGAGCGGGGCTTCGTCTACCTGACGGTGCCCGGCGCGCGGAGCGGATCGGGCAAGGTGCACGTCCCGGTGAGCGGCCGGCTGGCCGAGTTGGTGGCGGTGACGGACGACGAAGCGCTCCCTACCGGCACGCCGATCCGTGTCGTGGACATCGTGGACGACGAGACGATCGTGGTCGCGTCGGATTTGGTCGCCGGCAGCGGCGATCCTCCCCGTTTGCCGTGAGGTCGTGATGTTCGAACTCCCATTGTGGTCGATCCTGGCCATCGTTTTCGGCTCGTCGCTGATGCTGGGCTTCATCTCGATGGTGGTGAAGCGCTACAAGCGCTGTCCGGCCAATCGGGTGCTGGTCATCTCCGGTAAGGTGGGCGGCGACGGCGTGGCGAAGTGCATCTCCGGCGGTGGCGCCTTCGTGTGGCCCGTGATCCAGGAGTTTGCCTACCTGAGTCTCGAGCCGATCCAGATCGAAATCCCGTTGCGCGATGCGCTCTCGCTCGAAAACATCCGGGTGGCGGTGCCCAGCGTATTCACGGTGGCGATCGGGACCGAAGCCGAGGTTCGTCAGAACGCGGCGATCCGCCTGCTCGGCTTGCCGCACGATCAGATCAAGCGTCAGGCGCAGGACATCATCTTCGGCCAGATGCGCCAGGTGATTGCGTCGATGGGCATCGAAGAGATCAATCGCGACCGGGACGGCTTCCTGCACCGGGTCCAGAAGTCGCTCGAGCCGGAACTCAAGAAGATCGGCCTGGTGCTGATCAACGTGAACATCACCGACTTGAAGGACGACTCCGGCTACATCGAGGCGATCGGCAAGAAAGCCGCTGCGCAAGCCGTGCAGCAGGCCCGCGGCGACGTGGCCGAGCAGGAAAAGCTGGGCGAAGTGCGGGTGGCCGATGCCGAGCGCGAACGGACCGTGCAGGTGGCCAGCGCTTCCAAGCTCCGGGAAATCGGCACCCGTGAAGCCGAGCGGGACACGGCGGTTCGGGTTGCCGAGCTGGCGAAGGAGCAGACGGTCGCGGAGCAGCGCGCCGTGTTCGAGCGGGAGGCACAGGTCAAGGATGCGGAGCGGGAACGCCGTGTCGCGATTGCCGCCGCCGAGGCCACCGCGATCGCGGGAGAGGTCGAGTCGCAGACGATGATCGTCGCGAGTCAGGCACAGCTCCAGCTCCGCCAGGCCGAGGCCTTCCAGCTCACCGAGATCAAGAAGCGCGAGGCCGAGGCGCTGGTGCGCGAAGCCCAGAACCGAGCTTTGGCCAAAGCCGCGATCGCCGAGGCTGAGCGGGTGGAGGCGGAGCGCCGCGCCGCGTTGGAGGCGCCGGCCAAGGCCGAGAAGGCGCAGGTCATCGTGGAAGCGGAGGCGGCGGCGGAGCGGCGCAAACTCGAGGCGGCCGCCGAGGCGCAGGCGATCTACATGAAGCTCGAGGCCGAGGCGCGGGGTCAGTACGAAATTCTGGCCAAGAAGGCGGCGGCGCTCAAAGAGATCGTAGCGGCCTGCGGTGGTGCGAAGGAAGCGTATCAGATGATGATGCTCGAGCACCTCGACACGCTGGCGGAAACCTCGGCCAAGGCCATCTCGAATATTAAGTTCGACAAGGTGGTGGTGTGGGAGGGCGGTGCGGGCACCGGATCGGGCGGGGCGGCCAACTTCCTGCAAAGCATGGTGCGCACCTTGCCACCGATGATGCAGGTGATGCGGGATATCGGCGGAGTGGAGTTGCCGGGCTTCCTGGGCAAGCAGGAAGCGGACGGCAACGATCAGCCGGATCCCGGTACCCAGATCACGACGTCGACTCGGCCCGTCTCGTAGCGGCCCGGGTTACCAGCTCCAGAAGCGGTCGGGCCGGAGCGCTTCCACCCCTTCGTAGGTGGCCTCCTGCGCCATCAGGTGAGTGAGGGCAATGCCGGTAATCCCGGCGAACAGGATGCCGTTTCGACCGTAACCGGTGGCGTACCAGAGATTGGGCGCTTCCGGCTCTGCGCCGAAGATCGGCAGACCGTCCGGTGTGCCGGGGCGCAGGCCGGCCCACCGGCGGGTTACCGGCGCCGAGCCGAGTGTCGGGATCAACTCATCCGCAATCGCGGCCACCTGTTGCTCACCTGCCGCCGTGGTTTCGACCGCAAATCCGGCGTGCTCCATGGTTGCTCCGCAGCAGGCTTCGCCGGCGCGTTCGAGCACGTAACCATGCGCGCCGTACACGATGGCGGGAGGAATGTGCTTGGGCCACGGCTTGGCGATCATCTGGCCGCGCACCGGTTCGACCGACACCGGTCGAGGTAAACCCGCCAGGCGTCCGGTCCACGCGCCCGCGGCCAGGACGATGTCTCCCGCAGCGTAGCTACCGCTCTCCCCTTCGACGCCGATAATCCGGCCGCCCTGCCGCACCAGCGAGGTAATCGTATCGGTGACGACCTTGGCGCCCGCGCGCACTGCGCTGGCTCGGAGCGCTTCGACTAATCGGATCGGATCGACGGCACCGTCCTTGGGTGCCCAGAGCGCACCACGATTCCGCCCGGCCCAGGGGAACTCATTGCGTACTTCATCCGGATCGAGCCATTCGGCCCGCTGCCCATGCTGGCGTTGCCAGGCGACGGCGGAACGCAGCAAGGTCTCGTCGGCTTCCGTCAGGGCCAGGCGCAGGATGCCGCTTTCCACCAGGCCGATGTCGATCCCGGTTTCATCGGCCAACTCGGCCGCGCGGTCCCGATAATATTCGCGACCCGCGACGCCCAGTTCGAACAACGGGGTGTCCTCCCGGGTCTCGATCTGCGGCGCCAGCATCCCGGCCGACGCCCGCCAGGCCTCACCCGGCTTGCTGCCGGCATCGATCAGCAGGACACGCCGGCCGGCGCGGGAAAGCTCCCGCGCTGCCGCGGCGCCGACCGGGCCCGCACCCACAATCACAACATCATGGGAATTAGTCACTTAGGTTTCCGGATGAAACTTTCTGAAACGTCCTGCGTACAGTAAATTCCTGTAGCCATTCATCGGTGGAGGAAAGGTACCATGGTCCGAGGTCTCGTAGGTTTCGCTGGGTTCTTTGTCCTGTTCATCGTCGGGATGAAGGTCATCGGCTTCCTGATTGGAGGCGCGATCGGGCTGGTCCTCAACCTGCTCTGGTTCGCCTTCCTCGGTTGGCTCATCTACCTGGTTATCAAGGTCGTGAGCCCGTCGACGGCGCAGAATATCCGCGAGACGATTCGCGGCCGCTCGAGCGAAGCCTAGTTCCGCCGGCGGGACAGAAAACGAGCCCGGATCGTCTTTTCGGACGGTCCGGGCTCGTGCTGTATCTCACCGTGCTACCGGGTGAGGAACCTTCGTCAGTCCGCCGTTGAAGTCTCGATCCGGGCCAGGCGGAGGGTGACGGAACCAAAGGCCAGCTTCGAGCGAATCTGGACCGGGATCCGGTCGGCGTCGTCGGTAATCCAGAGTCGGGCGTCGGCGCGATCGGCGAACATGCCGCGGTCGTCGATGACCGGGTTCAAGACCCAGCAGTTCACCTTGCGGCCGTCGGGCAGGGTCATCTCTTCTTTTTTGAGCACCCGAATCAGCAGCGGGTTCTTGTCGTTCATGAAATACTTGTCGAACCGATAGCTCTTACCCACCTCGAAATCGGCGGTGCGGACAAAATAGAGGAACGACGCATCGTCGAGCGGATGCGTCGGGGTTGCCTCTTTGGCGTCGCGGCCACGTTGGCGGTAGAAGCCCGAATCGGGGAAGATGTCGTAGTCCCGGATCCGGTTCCGGTCGTTTTCCGTGTTGTCGTTGCGGAACCGGAGCGACTTGAAATCCCGCACAGTCGTCCACGACTCGAGCACCGACTTCAGCTTGAATACGAAGTTTCCGCCTTCGAGCTGAAACCGGAATCGGAACGTCTCCTCACCCCGAACCGTGTCCATCCCGGCGACATGAATGGATCCTTCGCCGAGTTTGAGCATGCCCATCCGCGCGTCATAGATGAAACGCTCGCCGACCTTGAACGGATAGCGCGCCGCGGCCGAGGACGTATCCGACGGGGTAGCAGCCGCGAGCAGGGCGGCGAATGAGATCAGGGTTGGAATCACGCAGCGCCTCCTTGTTCACGTCGCCGGCTGGCGTGGGCGGCGGCCCCGCGTTCGGCCTGGACCACCCGTCGTACCACGCCGCTCGACGACCACAGCGATCGCGCCATCGACCAGGGAGCGATCCGGCGGGGCCGGGTCTTCAGGTCGTGCCGCTCGGTAAATGAGACGGTTTCGATCCTGCGGGCGTGCACGGCGGCCCGTCCCACCAGCTCAGCGTTGACGGCCCATCCTTCGGACACCAGGACCGGCTCGGGCGATTGAAACACGGTCCGGAGGGTGGCCAGGCGGAAGCCCAGAAAGCCCGAGGTCGGATCTTTGACGCCCGGCACCCCGGCACTCTTGCCCAGGAGGTAACCGCTCCAGAGGCGGGTCCACCGGTAGCCGCGGTCCCAGGCCGGGTCGATGGCGCCCTCGCCCACGATCATGTCGGCGCCGCTGTCGAACCGGCGAATGAAGTCCTGGAGCAGTTCCGGCCCGTGGGAAAAGTCGCCGTGCATCAGGATCGCCGCGTCGCGCTTGGGGCGATTGGACGAGGCCACGGCCTGCCGCAGAAGGTACTCCGTCGTGGCAGCGTAGCCGCGACGAATGCGATCGGATCGGTAGGTCAGCGGGAGCACCTGCGCATAGGTTTCCAGCACCTCACCGGTGTGATCGGTCGAGCCGTCGTCGCCCACCACGACATGGTACTCGCGGCCAAGCGACTCGAACACTTTGCGGATTTTCCAGAGCACGAGACCGACGGTTTCCGCTTCGTCGTGGCTCGGGATACAGACGTAAATCATTCTCCGTCAACGTGCTAGGACGACAGAACGATAAACGCTCCGGACCCCCTCGACCATCCCGGGCAGGTCGAACCGGGCCACCGCTTCCCGGGCCCGCTCGAGGGTCCAGGCTCGGCGCACTGCGTCGCTCAGTACCAGCTCGACCGCCTGGGCGGTGGCCTCGGAGGCGCCGGCCTCCGTCAGCAGCCCGGCGCCGCCGTCCAGGAGTTCCGAAGTCCCCCCGACCCGGGTGGCAACGACGGGGACTCCCAGTGCCATGGCGTCGAGAATGGAGGTGCCCAGTCCCTCGTTGGTTGAGGTCGACACGAAAACCGAACTCGCCGCGATCAAGGGGCGGGGATCCTCGACCTGGCCGGCCAGGTGGACGAACGCCGCCGAGTTCGTGGCGCCGATCTGCGCCTCCAATGCGGCGCGACGCGGCCCGTCGCCCACCAGGAGCCAATGCAGGTCAGGACGCTTGCTGTGCAGTGACCGGGCGGCCTCGATCAACGTGCTATGATCCTTCTCCCCCGTCAGCGCCGCCACCGCAATCGCCACCGGCGACTCGGCCGGGATCCCGAATCGCGAGTGGAGTGGCGCCGGTGGCTTGGCCCGAGTGGCCTGGAGATCGATCGCGGAGTGGACGACGGTGATGCGGGACGGATCGATGCCACTCGTGACCAGCGCGTCCCGGACGGCATGGGAAATCGCGATGATATGGTTGCTCCGCACCCAGAAGCCCGGGCGACGAAGCGGAAAGGTCACCCGCCGAGTTACGACGAGCGGCGCGGATGCGGCCAGTGTGGCCAGGCCGGCGACGACCAGAGCGTGGGGGTCGTGCGCATGAAGCAGCGACGGCGTGGTGCGGGCGGCCCGGAGGACGGCGAACACGGCGCCGGGTGAGAGCGCCGACGACCATCCCACACCGTGGCAGGGCACGCCGGCCGCCCGGAGTTCGGTGTAGAGGCGGCCTTGCTTTGCCGTGATGACCAGTTGGGAGAGACCGGCCTGGGCCAGGCCGCGAGCCAGGAGCAGGACCTGCCGCTCGCCGCCGCGCCATTCCCGTCCCGCCGCGACATGGATGACGCGGGGGAAGCCCGACGTCACTGCCGGAGCGAGTCCGGGAACAGTGGGCAGTTACTGTCCTCGAAGGCCGCGACCGTGGTGCTCAGGCCAATCATGGGCAGAACGCGGTCTGAGACGTGAATCGAGCCCAGGATCGGCGCCCCGCGGATCGGGGGGCCTTCGTAGAGCAGGACTCCGCGCGGGCCGGCTACGGGATCGACCAGCAGAACGCCGAAGCTTTTTTCCGCGACCGGCGGGAAGGGGCCGTCGACGCCGACGATCCAGGTGCTGTCGGTCTGTCCGACCAGGCCGCGCTGGGCCGCCCCGGCGGCAAATCGGACCGGCAGGACTTCCGGCATCGCGACCGTCACCGCACCCATCGTCTTGCCTGGATGGGTGAACTCCTCGAGCAGCATGGTCGGCCCCGCGAGGGCGGCAATGCCGCACCGGGTGGCCCGCTCCGACAGGTTGCATCCGGCAAGCAGCAGGAGCGTGATCGGCGCGGCAAGAGCGAGGGGGCGCATGGTTCCCAAAGATACCATCGGGCGGTAACATTTGACGCCATTATGGGATTCGATGAGCTCAAAGCCCGGCTCGACCGCCTGCTGAACGAGCAGGGGTTGGGTGGCCTGGGTCGAAGTCAGGCAGGCATCCTCCACGACGCACTGGTCGATCTCAAGGTCGGTCTCAAGGATATGACCGACGCCTTGGGTCGTACCGTCCGTGAACTCGCGACCGAGCAAGAGCACCTGGCGGCTGCGCTGCGCCGGGGCCAGCTGGCGGACGACATCAGCGACAGTGAAACGGCGACGATCGCGCGGGAATATGCCGAGCGTCATCGCCAGCGGGTGGCGCTGCTGGAGCGCAAGCAGGCGGTGCAGCAGGACGAGCTCGCAATTGCGCAGCAGGAGTACGACATGCTGGCCGATCGATATCGGGCGGCGCGTCGCGGGGTGGCCGACACCGGCTCCCGGAGCGCAGCTGGCGACGACGGCTTGGGGAGCGATCCGTCGGATGGCCCGGGTGGCGGCGCCGGCCCGGCAATCGATCCCGAGGAAGCGAATCTGCTCAAGGCCCGGCTCGATCGGCAACGCGCCGAGTCGGTCGTCAACGCACAGTTGGAAATGCTCAAACGCAAGATGGGGAAAGGTTCATGACCGGGCCCGATTCGACCGCACCTACCGACGCCGCACTGGCAATCGATCGCCGATTCTTTGGACATCCGCTGGGCCTTTCCACCCTCTTCTTCACCGAGATGTGGGAGCGGTTCAGCTTTTACGGGATGCGCGCCATCCTGATCCTGTTCATGGTGGCGCCGGTCACCGAGGGCGGGCTGGGTCTGCCGGTATCGGACGCCGGAGCGATTCAGGGGACCTACACCGCGATGGTCTACATGATGACCATGGCGGGCGGTTGGTTCGCTGACAAGCTGATCGGGCTCCGCCGGTCCGTCTTCTGGGGCGGCGTACTGATCATGGCGGGCCATGTCAGTCTCGCCTTTCCCGGACTTGCGACCTTCT
The DNA here is from genome assembly GCA_037189525.1 of Gemmatimonadales bacterium. Taxonomy (GTDB): domain Bacteria; phylum Gemmatimonadota; class Gemmatimonadetes; order Gemmatimonadales; family GWC2-71-9; genus SHZU01. The sequence goes on along the minus strand of JBBCJC010000001.1, from coordinate 130,957 downwards.
ACTTCGGCCTGATCCTGCTCGTGCTCGGCACGGGCCTGCTCAAGGGCAACGTGTCGGCGATGGTGGGCCAGCTGTATTCGCCCGAGGATACCCGTCGTGACGCGGGCTTCTCGCTCTACTACATGGGCATCAACCTGGGCGGCTTCCTGGGACCGCTGGTCTGCGGCTACTTCGCGCAGTCGGAAGGATTCCGGACCACGCTGGCCGGGTGGGGAATGCAGCCCGAGGCGGCCTGGCACTTCGGCTTTGCGGCCGCGGCGGTGGGCATGCTCTTCGGCCTGATCCAGTATCAACTGGGCCGTAAGCGCTTTCCGGAGAAAGCGGACCGTCCGCTCGGCCTGGCGCACCCGGCCGAGGGGCCGACGGCGTGGCGCTGGTTCTGGATTGCGACGACGGTGGTGCTGGGTGCGGTCGGCGTGTCGGCGCTGCTCCATCGGATGGGGGCGATTACCGTCACCGCGGCCGGGTTTGCCGGCTTCGTCGATGCCTTCCTGATCTTCCTGACGTTAGGCTTCTTCACCTGGCTCTTTACCGTGGCCAAGTGGACGCCGGAGGAGCGGAAGCGTCTGGTCGTCATCGTGGTGCTCTTCCTTGGCGCCGCGGTGTTCTGGGCCGGGTTCGAGCAGGCGGCATCGACGCTCAACCTCTTTGCCGATCGCAACACCTCGAATACGATCTTTGGCTGGTCGTTCCCGCCGTCGTGGCTCCAGTCGGTCAACTCGTTCTTCATCATCGTCTTTGCGCCGATCGTGGGCCTGGTCTGGCTCAAGCTGGGCACCAAGAACCCGTCGCAACCGGCCAAGTTTTCACTCGGCCTCTTCTTCCTCGCTGCAAGCTACGCATTGATGGTGTTGGGCGCGCTGTCGGCGGCGAGCGGTACGCGGGTCAGCCCGATGTGGCTGATCGGCTGCTTCTTCCTGCAAACCGTGGGCGAGCTGTGCTTGAGCCCGGTCGGTCTCTCGGCGATGTCGAAGCTGGCGCCCAATCGGGTCCAGGGGCTGATGATGGGCGTGTGGTTCCTGGCGTCCGCGGTGGGCAACAAGGTGGCGGGCCGGGTGGGCGGCCTGTACGAGTCGTTCTCGGTGCCGACGATCTTCGGCGCCAATGCCATCTTCGTGCTGGTCTTTGCGGTGCTGATGGCGCTGTTGGTGGCGCCGATCCGGCGGATGCTGGCGGCACGTACGTAGCAAGCGTTTCCAAGTACGAGAAACGGCCCGATTCGAGATGCCGAATCGGGCCGTTTCTGTTTTGGCCTGCTGGCGGCTACCCGAGCGCCTGATCGGGGAGACTCGTCAGGTCCCGATCGAGCGCCTGCGCCCATGCCTCCCATTCGGGCATGGGTTCGCGGCTACGCCGGATGGCTTCGTTCAGCACGGCGCGTGCTCGCTCGGCCAGGCGCTGGGCGGATTCGGCGCGCCCGTCGAAGCGTTCCAGGGCGCTCTCCAGCGCCAGCAGCTCCGCATAGCCGTGGATTCGGTACGGGTCGATCAGTAACTCGGCAACCTGGGTCGGGTCGAGGTGCGCCGCCAGGCGGTCGATCGGGCCCAGCAGTGTCGCGTACGCCTGGACCAACTCCTCCCGCACGATCATCATGGTCAGGCTGCGGTCGCCGCGCAGCAGACGGGCTACCAGCGCGGCGAGCTGCCGGATCCAGCGCAGCACGATGTCGCGTTGCATCGGCATCGGTCGCGTCTCGCTCGAGCTGGTTGATCGATGCCTTAAGCGCCGTGGTTATAGCTGTTGGTGGCTGCTGCCGGATCTTCGGTGCCTGGGGCATCGACCTCGCCCCGCATCACGGTCACCGCATGGCCGGCAAGGTGCACGCGATCTCCGACGATGCGGGTTTCGACCACGCCGCCGCGCCTGGACGCTTGATACCCGACCATCGTGCTTTTGCCGAGCCGGGGCGCCCAGAACGGAGCCAGAGTGCAGTGCGCCGAGCCGGTGACCGGATCTTCGTCGACGCCCACGGCCGGCGCGAAGAACCGGGAGACGAAATCGGTTTCCTTGCGGTCGCCAGGTGCGGTGATGATGACGCCGCGCGCGTTGATCTTCTTGAGCGCCGCAAAGTTGGGCATCACGATATGGACATCGACTTCGCGGTCGAGCATCACCAGGTAGTCGGGTTGCGCCGCCTGGTTCACGTAGACGAGCCCGCCCGGCAGGTTGAGCGCGGCAAAGAATCCTTCCGGCGGCGCAACCGGAACGACCTCCATGCCCGGGAAGTCGAGCACGATCCGATCGTCATGTTCCCGCCGGGCGGTCAGCACCCCGCTCCGGGTATGGAAGCGCACCGGCTCGCGCGGGTCGAGACGGCCTGATGTCCAGAGGAAGTGGCCGGTCGCGAGGGTCGCGTGGCCGCAGAGGTCGACTTCGATTTCCGGCGTGAACCAGCGGAGGTTGAAGCCGTCGGCTGCCGGGCTGACGAAGGCGGTTTCGGCCTGGTTGAGCTCGGCGGCAAGGGCCTGCATCCAGGTGTCGGGCGCCGGGTGATCGAGCCAGCAGACCCCGGCGGGATTGCCCCTGAAAGGGCGGCTGGAAAAGGCGTCGATCAACCAGAGCGGAGCGGGCATGGCGGTTTCCTCGCGGGCGTTCCGGGCCTCGGAATCGGGCGCGGGTTCCATTCGTGACCCGCCGACGAACGATAATCTCGGCGATACGGGAGTTCACCCCGATTGAAGCCCGTCCGCGTTCAGGCGGCGGTTTATGGCGTCTTCTTCTTGCTGCCCAGCCTTCTCGTCAAGCCGTCTTGGCCTTCTCGATGACGAGCGTGAAGTTGCGCCACTCAGTATAGCCCGGCAGCCCTTGCAGTTCGCGCGCCAGCCAGAACTCGACGCCATCTTCGTGATAGGCGCAGTCCTCGAAGCTTTTGTGCAGCTTCTGGATCAGTTCCTTTTTCATGCGTAGCTCCAAGTGCCGAGAGATTATATCAAGCTATCGCGTGCCTCGGCATGGTGACAGGCGACCTCGCTCGATCCCAACGGTCGGAGCACTGGTCGCTCCGCAGCACAGCGGGCGTTCCTGGCGGGATGGAAGCAGCGGCCGAGGAATGGGCATCCCGTCGGTGGTACGGTTGGGCTCGGCGGATCGCCCTCGAGCACGATCCGCTGGCCGGTTTGGCCCGGTACTGGTGACGGCACCGCCGAGATCAGCGCCTGGGTGTATGGATGGCGTGGGCGGTCGAGCACCTCGTCGCGCGGGCCGATTTCCACGATCAACCCGTAGTACATCACTGCGATCCGGTGGGCCAGTTGCCGCACGACCGACAAATCGTGGGCAATGAACAGATAGGCCAGGCCACGATCGCGTTGCAGATCGAGCAGCAGGTTGAGCACCTGGGCCTGGACCGAGACGTCGAGCGCCGAGACCGGTTCGTCGAGCACGATGAACGCGGGGTCGACCGCGAGCGCGCGCGCAATCCCGATCCGCTGCCGCTGGCCGCCGGAAAACTCGTGCGGATACTTGTCCGCCGCCGACACGTCCAAGCCGACTTCGCCCAGCAACTCGGCGACCCGCCCGCGCATCGCGCGTGGGGGCACCAGGCGGTGAATCTCGATCCCTTCCGCAATGGAGGCGCCGACCGTCATGCGTGGGTCGAGCGAGCTGTACGGGTCCTGGAAGACGATCTGCATCCGTCTCCGCAGCTGCCGCATCGCAGTCCGGTCGGCCTGGCGCACGTCGACGCCGTCGAACTGCACCGTGCCGCCGTCGGGTTCAACCAGGCGGAGCAGGGCGCGGCCTGCGGTTGTCTTGCCCGAGCCCGATTCGCCGACCAGGGCCAGTGTTTCCCGTTCGGACACGGTGAAGGACACCCCGTTGAGGGCGTGGACGACGCGATCGGCGCGAACCCACCCGGTCGGACGCCGGAAATGCTTCATCAGTTGGGTCACCTCGAGCAGTGCGCTCATGGCGAGACCCCTTCGACCAGCCAGCACTTGGCTTCGTGTCCCGGAGTGACCAGTCGCCGCGGCGGCACGTCGGTGGCGCAGGGCGCGATCCGTTCGCTGCAGCGCGGGTGGAAGCGGCACCCGGCGGGCCAGTCATGCGGCAGCGGCACCGATCCGGCAATCTGGGCCAGCCGTTCGATCGGCCCGGACAGCCGTGGCATCGAGCGCAGCAGCGCGCGCGTGTACGGGTGGGCCGGCGCCCGAAAGAGGCGTTCGGTTGGTGCGCTCTCGACCAGCTGTCCCGCGTACATCACCAGCACCCGGTCGCTCTGCCCGGCCACCACGCCGAGATCGTGCGTGATCAGCAGGGTCGCCATCCCGCGCTCGGCGCGCAGCCGATCGAGCAGTTCCAGGATCTGGGCCTGCACCGTGACGTCGAGCGCGGTGGTCGGCTCGTCGGCCACGAGCAGGGCGGGTTCGCCGGCCAGCGCAATCGCGATCATGACCCGCTGCTTGAGTCCGCCCGAGAGTTCGTGCGGATAGGCGCCGTAGCGCCCGGCGGGGTCGGGAATGCCGACTTCTTCGAGCAGCGCGATGGCCCGCTCGCGCGCCTCGCTCCTGCTCAGCTTCCGATGTGCCAGCACCGCCTCGCGAACCTGGTAGCCGATCGTCAGGACCGGATTGAGGCTGGTCGACGGGTCCTGGAAGATCAGCCCGATCTGCCCGCCCCGGATGGCGCGGAGCGACTCGCCCCGGAGGCTCATCACCTCGGCATCGCGGAGCCGGATGCTGCTGCCCGGCTCGATGGTGCCCGGATGCGGAACCAGCCGTAGCAGCGCGAGGCTGGTCAGACTCTTTCCCGACCCGGATTCGCCCACCAGCGCGACCCGTTCGCCGGGGTCGATACTGAAGCTGACCCCATCGACCGGCACGGCCAGCCCGGCCTTGGTCGGGAAGGTGATCCGGAGATTCTCGACGGTCAGGAGGGCGGTCATGCGCTGCGGGGGTCGAAGGCGGCGCGCAGGGCGTCGCTTACCAGGCTCGTGGCCAGCACGGTCACCACCACCGCGACGCCCGGAAAGAACAGGGTCCACGGCGCGGTGGTCATCGCATTCCGGGCATCGAATACCATGACGCCCCACGACGGAGTCGGTGGCTGCACCCCGACACCCAGGTAGGAGAGTCCGGCTTCGAGCAGGATCACGTCGCCGATGCTCAGCGTGGCACTCACCAGAATGACCCCGGTCACGTTGGGGAGGAGATGCCGAAAGATAGTCCGGAGCCGCCCGGCGCCGAGCGCCTGAGCCGCCTGCAGATACCCCTCCGATCGCAGACGGAGAACCTCCCCGCGCACCAAGCGGCTGGTGCCGAACCACCCCGTGGCGCCGATGACCAGGATCAGGACGGGGATCGGCATCCGTTCCCAGACGACCAGCAGGAGCAGCAGGATGAACAGCCGCGGAACTGCCAGTGCAGCATCGACTACCCGCATCATCAGCGAGTCAACTACGCCGCCCAGAAATCCGGCCGCCAAGCCGACGGCGGTGCCGATGGTAAGTGAGAGGAGTACCGCAATGACCGCGATCGACAGTGAGATGCGCGCCCCGGTTGCCACGCGCGCCAGGACGTCGCGGCTCATACCGTCCGTGCCGAAGGGATGGTGCAGACTGGGCGATGCGGCCGGAGCGCCCAGGTCCGGCATCGCGGTCGGATCGGGAAGGACGAGCGGCCCCAGCAGCGCAAAGACGACCAGCGCCGAGAGGAGCAGGAAGCCGGCTTTCCCGGACGGGGTCCGCCAGGCCGCGAGGAGGGTGGCGAGGAGAGAGCCGGTCATCCCGCTCGCGTCCTCGGGTCGAGGGCCTGATACGCCAGATCGGTCAGCACGCCACCCAGGAGTACCGCGCCCGAGACCAACAGCGAGGTGGCCATCAGCACCGGATAGTCGCGGGTGGCAATGGCGCCGGCGGCGAGCGAGCCCAGTCCGGGCCAATTGAAGACCGACTCCACAAAGACGGCGCCGGAAACGAGCACCGGCAGCCAGAGGCCGAGCAGCGTCAGAACCGGAAAGAGCGCATTCCGCCAGGCGTGACGCCAGATCACGGTCCGCTCGTCGAGGCCCCGTGCGTACGCCGCGCGCACGAAATCGAGGCGCAACACCTCGAGCATGGCACTCCGCTGGTAGCGCATCGTGGCCGCGAGGGTGACGACCGACAGGGTCACGGTCGGCAGCACCAGGTGGGCAAGGAGGTCGCCTGCGCGGGTGAGCCAGCCGGCGTCCGTGGGCAGCAGGGGGTCGGTCATCTGCGCAGCCGGCAGGATCCGCCACTTGATGGCGAACAGGGAGACCAGCATCAGCGCGAGCCAGAAACTCGGCGCGGCGTACCCCGCCAGCGAGATCCGGGTCAGCCATCGGTCCAGCCGCGAACCGCGCCGCCGGGCCTGCAGCACGCCGAGCCAGACCCCCAGCGTCACATTGACGAGCAGGACAGTGAGGCCGAGCAGAAGCGAGGGGCCGAGCCGGTTTTGGACCAGTTCGCCGACGCGGAGCGGGTAGTACTCGATCGAGACGCCGAAATCGCCGCGGGCGGCGGCCGACAGGAATTTCGTCAGCTGCGTACCGATCGGCTGGTCGAGTCCGAAGATGGCTTCGAGGCGGGCTCGCTCGGCCGGGGCGACGGGGCGGTCATCGGTCAGGCGGGCCAGCGGGTCGCCGGGCGCGAGCCGCATCAGCACAAAGAGCAGGACCGCCACCACGGCAAAGGTGGCGGCGGCCTGGAGCAGACGGCGGATCAGCCAGCGGAGCACGCCGCCTAACGCTGATCCCGCGCGATCCGTTGGGAGGGGTCGACCGACCAGCGCCACAGGTCGGTCCAGGTCCCGTCCGGTCGGATGCTGACGTTACGATAGCGGCGGTGCACCACCAGCGCCTGGGCCGGCGAGTAGAGGAAGACCGCCGGATAATCCTGCTGCAGTTCTCCGATGGCATCGCGCCAGCGGTCGGCCGCGGCGCGACCGCCGGTCCGCGCAGCCTCCTTGTACGCCTCGTCGAATCCGGGGCTGCAGATCGAGCCGACGTTACTGCCGCCGCCGCTACTCGCGCACGACCAGCTCTGCACCAACCCCGCCGGCGTCGGCATCAGCGTCGCTTGCGAGAAGTCGATGTCGAATTCGCCCTTGGCGCGCCGCTCCGCCCAGACCGGCCCGTCGAGCCGGAGCAGTTCGACCTCGACGCCGATCTGGCGCAGCATGGCCTGGATCGGCTCGGCCATCCCGACGCGCGCCGTGCTGGTGCCGGGGTAGGAAAGCCGCAGGCTCAGCTTGGTGCCGTTCTTGTCGAGGACCCCGTCACCGTTGCTGTCGCGCCAACCCTGCGCGGCGAGCAGACGCCGGGCCGCTGCCGGGTCGTAGCCCGGGCCCTTGGGGGTATGACGGCGGATCCAGGTCGCCTGGCCCATCGGCCCGTCGACCACCGAGGCATACGGTCCGAAGACCGCGCGGACCAGACGCTGGCGGTCGATGCCTAACAAGAGCGCCTGGCGGACGGCACGGTCGGCCAGAATGGGGTGCGGCGTGCTCCGGTCGCCGAAAGCCTTCTGATTGAAGAGCAGATACCCCACGCTGAACGACGACTGGGTCTTGATGTCGAGCGAGGGCTGCTCCACGATCGGCGTGATCTGGCGCGGCAGGAGCGACGCTTCGTAGGCGTCGGCCGTGCCATCGAGCACCAGGTTGAGCTGCGCTTCCGCCGCCCGAACGATCAGGAAGACGACCCGATGCAGCTTGGGAGTGCCCAGGAAGAAATCGGGAACCGCGTTGAGCTCGAGTTGGCGGCCCGCCTCCAGCTTGCCCCAACGGTACGGGCCATTGCCCACCGGCTGCCGGGCATAGATCGAAGCGGCCAGCCGATCCGGCGGGATGGTATCGAGCAGGTGCGCGGGAAGCGGGACGGCAAACGCGGTGGCATCGAAGATCTGGTCGCCGTAGGCCTGCCGGAAGCGGAAGGTTACTTCGCGTTCACCGGTGGCCGTGACCGACGCGATGTTGCGGAGGAGCAGGGCGTAGGTCGGCGAGATGGTCGAGTCGCGCGACCGGTTCACGCTCCAGATGACGTCTCGCGGGGTCACCGGCTTACCGTCGTGCCAGCGAGCTCGGGGGTCGAGCTCGAACACGAGCGTCAGGGAGTCGGTCCGGCGCCACGAGCGCGCCAGGGCCGGTTCATAAGTCTTTTCGTCCGACGTGATGAATTGTCGTCCGAGCCGGGCCAGCGGCAGAAACAGCAAACTGGCCACGTCCATGTTCGCCTTGGCCAGCGACAGCCCCGGGAAGGGAAGCGTCGGCTCGGCGCCGATCACGATCGAGATGGTTCCGGACTGAGTATCCCGCTGCGCCGCCAGAGGCCCCGCAAAGGACGCTGCGACGAGCACTGCCAACAATCCCGCCATCGATGAACGGACGCGCATACAAACTCCCGAGACCAGGTGGTTACCGCTCCCAGGTCCAAGTATCGGATCGATAGGTGTCGTAATGTAGCGCCGCGCGGCGCAGAATCGTGTCGGGAATATCCGCCGGAACTGGCCGAATTTCCGCCTCTGCCAGCGTCAGGGCCACGGCACCGGCCATTTCGTCGAATCCGACCGGTCGGCCGAGCACGGCGGCGAGCGGGATCTCGGGTGCCTGGGCCGGCGCCGCGGCACGGTGGACCGAGCGGACCAGCGCCTGGTCGTCCTCGAGCAGCAGGGAGCCGTGCTGAAGCAGCGCGGTCTCGCCGCGGCGCTGGGCGCTACCCGCCACCTTGCGTCCGCCCACCACGATCTCGCCTCCCACGGCTGCCGCGAAACAGGGCCCGCTGCCGAGCCCGGGCACGCTCCGGTCTTCCGCCAGGTCCGCAGCGGCGCCCAGCCGGGCCACGGCGCCCGCCAGCCGTTTGTGGATGGCCTGGTACGCTGCGTTCAACGTTCCATAGAGTGCAATCGGAGCTGCCACCGCGTAGGTCAACTCGCGCGCATGCCAGACCCCACGGCCACCGGTTGGACGGCGGACGCAGTCGATGCCCAGCTGGTCGATCCGGGCGCGGTCGTAGCGGCGTGCGGCGGGTTCGTGGCGACCGAACGAGAGGCAGTGCGGGTCCCAGCGGTAGAGGCGCCAGAGCTGTCCCCCGGTCGCCTCGGCCCAGTCGAACATGGCGTGGTCGATTGCCATGTTCTGCCAGCCCGGTCTGGGCTGGGCGTCGATCCAGAGCCCGCCCGGGCCGGTCGCGGCCTCGGGCGGGAATGATGCGTGGCTTACGATGCGTACTCCTCGATCGGCGGGCAGGCGCAGACCAGGTTCCGGTCGCCGTAGGCGCCGTCGATGCGCGACACCGTGGGCCAGACCTTGTGGCCCCGGACCGCCGCCGAGGGGAAGCCGGCGCGTTCACGGGAGTAGGGACGATTCCACTCGTCGGCCGCCACCTGCTGCAGGGTGTGCGGCGCGTGGAAGAGCACGTTGTTGCCGCGCTCGGCCACGCCCGATTCGATCTCGCGGATTTCCTCGCGGATCGCAATCAGCGCATCGCAGAACCGATCGATCTCTTCCTTCGACTCGCTCTCGGTCGGCTCGATCATCAGGGTGCCCGCCACCGGGAACGACACTGTCGGCGGATGGAACCCGTAATCGATCAGCCGCTTGGCGACGTCCTCCACTTCGAGGCCGGCCGACTGTTTGAAGGGCCGGAAGTCGACGATGCACTCGTGCGCGACCAGACCATCGCGGCCGGTGTAGAGCACTTTGTAGTGCTCCGCCAGGCGCTTCGAGAGATAGTTGGCGTTGAGGATGGCGTACTTGGTCGCCTCCGTCAGACCGTCGGGGCCCATCATCCGGATGTAGACCCAGCTGATCGGGAGGATCGACGGGCTGCCCCACGGGGCCGCGGAAATCGTTCCGCAGCTTTCGGGTCCGCCCACCGGGATGACCGGGTGGGTCGGCAGATAGGGCGCCAGGTGCGCGGCCACGCCGATCGGCCCCATGCCCGGGCCGCCGCCGCCGTGCGGAATGCAGAAGGTCTTGTGGAGGTTCAGGTGGCAGACGTCGGCGCCGATGGCGCCCGGCGACGTCAGGCCGACCTGCGCATTCATGTTGGCGCCGTCCATGTAGACCTGGCCGCCGTGATCGTGGATGATCTGGCAGATCTCCCGGATGCCGCTTTCGAAGACGCCGTGGGTCGACGGGTAGGTCACCATCAGCGCGCCGAGCCGGTCGGCGTGAGCGACGGCCTGCTTGCGCAGGTCCTCGATGTCGATGTTACCCTGCGCATCGGTCTTGGTCACCACCACGTCGAACCCGGCCATCACGGCGCTGGCGGGGTTGGTACCGTGGGCCGATTGCGGAATCAGGCAGACGGTCCGGTGCTTGTCGCCGCGGGCCTTGTGGTAGGCGCGGATCACCATCAAGCCGGCAAACTCGCCCTGAGACCCGGCGTTAGGCTGCAGCGACACCCGGGCAAAGCCCGTGATGGCCGAGAGCCACGCTTCGAGTTCGCTGAAGAGTTGCTGGTAGCCGGCGGTCTGTTCCCGCGGTGCAAACGGGTGGATCGCACCAAAGCCCGGCCACGACACGCCGACCATCTCGGCCGTCGCGTTGAGCTTCATGGTGCAGGAGCCGAGCGGAATCATCGCGGCCGTGAGGGAGAGGTCGCGCGCCTCGAGCTTCCGGATATACCGGAGCATTTCAGTTTCCGACCGGTAGCGATGGAAGATCGGATGGGTCAGAAAAGCCGAGGTCCGCACCAGCGCCGAGGGAATCGCGTCGTCGATCACCTCGGCGGACTCGGTGATCGGGGCCGCGTCGGCGGCGAAGCAGGCCAGGATGTCGTTCAGATCGGCGATCGTGGTCGTCTCATCGAGCGCGATCCCGATTCGCGACGGGCTGATCGGGCGCAGATTGATCCGGCGCTCGATCGCGGCCGCATGGATGCCCGCGGCCGCCGCCGGGTCGACGTCGATCGCGATGGTATCGAAGAAGGCCCGGTGCGCCAGACGATGCCCCGCCGCGGTGATTCGCTTGGCGAGCAGCTTGGCGTAGCGATGGGTCCGGTTGGCGATGTGCAGCAGCCCTTCCGGCCCGTGATACACCGCATACATCCCGGCCATGACGGCCAGGAGCACCTGCGCCGTGCAGATGTTGCTGGTGGCCTTTTCGCGGCGGATGTGCTGCTCGCGGGTCTGCAGCGCCATCCGGAGGGCCATCTTGCCCTCGCGGTCTTTGGACACACCGATCAGGCGGCCCGGCAGATTCCGCTTGAGCGCGTCGGACGCGGCCATGAAGGCCGCATGCGGTCCGCCGTAGCCGAGCGGGACGCCGAAGCGCTGGGTGTTGCCGACGGCGAGGTCGGCGCCCCAGTCGCCGGGGGCCTGCAGCTTGGTGAGGGCGAGCAGGTCGGTCGCGACGGCCACCAGCGCTTTGACGCCATGTGCTTGCGCAGCAACTGAGGCGAGGTCGCGCACGCTACCTTCGGTACAGGGATACTGCAGCAGGCAGCCGATGACCGAGTCGTCGAAGAGGAAGTCGTTCGGGTCGGCCACGACGACGCGGACGCCGCGCGCCTCGGCGCGGGTTTCCACCACCGCGATGGTCTGGGGATGGCAACGGCTGTCGACCAGGAAGGTCTTGTCGCCCTTGACGGTCGTGACACCGAGCGCCACACCGAATGCTTCGGCTGCGGCGGTGGCTTCGTCGAGCAGCGACGCGCTGGCCACCGGCAGGCCGGTCAGGTCGCTCACCATGGTCTGGAAGTTGAGCAGCGCCTCGAGACGTCCCTGCGCAATTTCGGGCTGATACGGCGTGTAGGCCGTGTACCAGCCCGGATTTTCCAGGATATTCCGCTGGATCACGCCCGGGAGGTAGCAGTTCGAGTACCCCATGCCAAGCCAGGAGCGGAAGACCTCGTTAGCCGCGGCCCGCTCGGCTAATTCGGCCAGGGCCTCGGTCTCACTGACCGCGGCGGGAATGTCGAGCGGCGCGGTGGCGCGGATGTCGGTCGGCACGATGGCATCGATCAGCGCGTCGAGGCTCGGCTGGCCCAGGCTGCTCAGCATGGCGGCCGCATCGGCCGGTCGGGGGCCCAGATGGCGATCGAGGAAAGTCGTGGCGGGATTCTTCATAGTCATTGACGGTCCGATGGTGGTCATACGCAAATGCCCCGAAGGTGTCTCACCCCGGGGCACCGCGACAACGTTGACAAGCGTTTCCGATCCGGAGGAGCGTTAGGCGCCGATATGGGATCGATATGCAGCCGCGTCGAGCAGCCCGTCGAGTTCCGCCGGGTTCGACGCTTTGAGCCGAATCATCCAGCCGTCGGAGAAGGGCGTCCGGTTGACCAGGGCCGGATCGGTGTCCAGCGCGCTGTTGACCTCGACGACCTCGCCTGCGACGGGCGAGTACAGGTCCGAGACGGCCTTGACCGCCTCGATGGTACCGAACGCCTGATGCGACGCGAAGCTGTCGCCGGCTTTCGGCAGATTGACGAAGACGACGTCACCCAGCTCGCCTTGTGCGTAGTCGGTGATACCGATTTCGATCACGCCGGCCTCGCCCGTCAGGCGAATCCATTCGTGCTCGGCGGTATAGCGGAGATCGTCCGGGACGTTTGCCACCGGGGGGTTCCTTGTGGTGAGACGGGTAACACGATACCCCGCATGGGGAGCAGGGTCAAGCCGAGAGTCGGTCGTTGCGCCGGATCAGGTCGTCCCAAACGGCGCGCGCGCGCGCTTCGAGATCCTCGAGCGAGCCGTCGTTGTCGATTACGTAGGTGGCGCGGGCCCGCTTCTGTTCCGATGGAATCTGCGCTTCGATCATGGCCTGGGCCGTCTCGGGATCGAGGCCGCGAATCTGCTCCATCCGGGCGCGCCGGGTTTCGATCGGGGCGTCGACCAGAACCACCGCATCGAAGCTGGCCGGATCGAGTACTTCGAAGAGCAGCGGGATGTCCTGGACCACGATCGGCGTTCCCGCCTGGCGGGCCTCTGCCATCATCTGGTCCCGCCGGGTCCGGACAGCGGGGTGCGTGATGGCATTGAGGGTTTTGCGCGCGGCGGGGTCGTTGAAGATCAGAGCGCGGAGCACCCCGCGGTCGAGCGTACCGTCCTCGGCGAGGATCGAGCTGCCGAACGCCTGCACCATGGCGTCGAACACCGTGGTACCGGGTTGCTGTAGCTGATGTACGATGGCGTCGGCGTCGATCACGACCGCGCCCCAGGAGGCAAAGAACCGTGCCACCGAGGATTTGCCGGAGGCGACATTGCCGGTAAGTCCGACGCTCAGCATGGCTCAGAGGATCCGGGTCTGATCTTCATCCTGCCGCGGGACCCGATGACAGCGGCGGCAGCGCGCCTCGTACGCCTCGGTGCCGCCGACCATGATGGTCGGAGAATCCCAGCGGGCGGGCCGGCCGCTCAAGAGACGTTGATTGCGGCAGGCCAGATCGCCGCAGACGACGCAGATGGCCTGCAGCTTGGTCACTTCTTCGGCCACCGCCATGAGCGGTCCCATCTGGCCGAACGGCTGGCCGCGAAAATCGGTGTCGGTCCCGGCCAGGATGACGCGGACACCCCGCTCGGCCAGGGAGGTGGCCACGCCCACCACGCCATTGTCGAGGAACTGAGCCTCGTCGATGGCGACCACTTCGGTATCCGGGCGCACCTGCCGAAAGATCTCAGCGGCCGAGTCGATCGGGACGGCCTCGATATCGGCGCCGTTGTGACTGGAGACGCGGGCCACGCCGCCGTACCGGTCGTCCAGGTGACTCTTGAAGACCTGGACGCGGCGGCGGGCAATCAGTGCCCGCCGCACTCGTCGGATCAGCTCTTCGCTCTTGCCGCTGAACATGACACCGGCAATGACCTCGATCGTGCCGGTTCGCGAGGCGTGATACATCCGCGCTTTCCTGGGGTTCGGGCGAGAAGGAGTCCGACGATAGATGGCCGGCCGGACCGGGTCAAGCCGGTCGGCGCGGCGGACGGCCACCTTCTCGCGGCTTGCGGTCGCGCGGCGGGCCGCCACGTGAGTCGCTTTCGCGGGTCCGGTCGAGTCTCGCCGCCAGCCGCCGGCCCTTGTACTCATGCCCGGCCAGCTTCTCGGCCGCGTTGATCGCATCGAATTCGCTGGTCATCTCGATCAGGGAGAACCCGTCCCGGAGTTCGAGCCGGCCGAGCGTGTCGCGCTTGATCCCGGCGCCGAGGACCACGCTGAGCAGTTCGGCCGGGGTTGCCCCGTCTTTGCGGCCCAGATTGATCCAGACCTTGGGGTGGGCCGACTGCTGCGGGGCCGCGGGTACGGCGGGTGCGGGCGCCTTGGTGCGCGCTTCGATCCAAAGGCTCTGCACCGCGACGGCCACCTCGGCGCCGCTCCAGCGGTCGAGCAACGGCGCGACCGTCGCGTATGCGCCCCGATCGATCGGGCCTTCCAGCCGGGAGCGGATGGCGCGGCGATCGTCCTGGATGGCGCGTTCGGCCTGGTCGAGTCCGCCCGGCAGGGTCAGCGGGTCGACTCGGCCCACGATCCGGGCAAAGTACCGTTCCGCGCCCGGGGCAATCAGGACGACGCTCTGGTCGAGCGCGGCCTGGCCCAGCAGTTCCGGCGGCGGAGCGTCGAAAAAGATGGTGGCGGGTCCGGCCGGAATGGTGCCGGCAACCGGCCGGGCGGTCACGCCATGGCTGGCGAGTCGCTCGGTCAGCGCCTGGTGCGAATCGGTCGACGCGGTCCAGACCTCGACTTCGTCCAGATTGAGCAGGTCGGCGGCGCGCGCCACGGCGGCAATCCGGTCGTCCCAGCGAACGGCCGCGCCGCGTGCCCGGCCGACCGGTGCCGGCTGGGTCGGATTGGCGAGAGGGCCCATCGTCGGTGCGCGCCAAGCGTAGCGCTCCGCGAAGGCGGTGGTGCCCGCGGGGTCGGTGGTGATGATGATCCGCTGGGTTTCCTTGGGCAGGTCGGCAAAGATCGGCACGAAGCCCTCGTCGTCCAGTTCCAGCTCGGGCCAGACGATCACCACGCCCCGCATCAGGTCGGTGCGCAGCTGGCTGCGGCGGAGCAGTTCGGTGGCAGTGGCGAGGGAGAGGACCAGGGCGGACACGCGGCTGGCCGTCAGGTGATGCGCTGCCCGGCTCGGATTGGGCGCGACGGCGACCGTGACGTTGGCCTGCCGGCCGGCCAATGCGATGGCCTGGCCCCAGGCTTCGAGGGCTGCATCCGGTGCGATGACCAGGACCGGTCCTGTCTCGGCCGATTCGGCCGGGCGCCCGAGCAGGGCGGCGAGGACGGGAAGGGCGTAGGCCGGGGCAGGAGGGGCGCCCAGTACGAGACTGTTGCCGCGAGCGGCTACGGCTGCGGCGGACGCTACCCCAAAGGCTTCCAGCGACCCGCTCACCGGCGGGTTGGTCGATTCGACGTCGGACACGGGCACCTCGATTGTCAATGAAAACGGCTCATTACGCCCGGCTGCGGCCCAACCGCACCGGTCTTCAGCGTAACACTGTAATCTAACATTGACTTCGCTCGGGCAACCCACGAACCTTCGCGAAACCTCAACTTCCCGAGCAAATTCCCGTGACGAAGGTGCTTCGCCTCCCCGATCCCGTGTCCAGCAATCTGACCCACATCAAAGGCTCCGAAACGGTCGCCATCAACGCCGAAGCCCGCCGTTTGCGCGGGTTGGGCAAGGACGTGGTCGACCTGAGTGTGGGAGAACCGGACTTCGACACGCCGGCGCCGGTGGCGCAAGCGGGAATCCAGGCGATCCAGAAAGGGCAGACCCGGTATCCGCCCAACGTCGGCATTCCCGAGCTCCGGAATGCCATGGCGACGCACTTGAGCCAGATGTCGGGTGGCCGTGCGGTCGACCCCGATCGGTTCGTGATCAGCTCGGGATCGAAGCAGTCGCTCTTCAACGCCTGCTTCTCACTGTTCGGGCCCAAGGACAAGGTGCTGATTCCGTCGCCCGCCTGGGTCTCGTATCCGCAGATCGTGCATCTGTCGCGGGCCGAACCGGTGATGGTGCCGGGCGAAGTGGAGTGGGGGCTCAAAGTCAGCGTCAAAGATCTCGACCGGCACTTCGACAAGCTGGTGCGCGGGATCATTCTCTGCTCGCCGTGCAACCCGACCGGCGCGGTTTACACCCTCTCCGAACTCCGCGCCATCGGCGACTGGGCCCGGAAGCACAACATCTGGGTCATCAGCGACGAAATCTACCGCCGGATCTACTACGGACCGGGATCGGCCCCGTCCTTTTTCGATCTGCCGGACGAGTACCTCGAGAAGACCGTCGTCATCTACGGCGCCAGCAAGGCGTACGCGATGACCGGCTGGCGGATCGGCGCTGCCTACGCGCCGCCGTCGATCGTCAAAGCCATGGCCAATCTGCAGTCGCACACGACGACCGGCGCCAATCATCCTGCCCAGGTGGCGGCAGCCGCGGCCTTTTCCGACCCCAAGGTCGAACAGGAAGTGGTCAAGATGACGGCCGCTTTCCGCCGCCGCCGCGATCGGCTGGTGGAGCGGTTCCGCACCGAAGCGCCCGGGATCGAATTCGTCGAGCCGCTGGGGGCGTTCTACCTGTTCTTCCGGGTCGACGGGATTCGCCAGAAGCCGGTGGTGACCGGAACCAAGTTCTGCGAGCGGCTGCTCACCGAGCATGGGGTAGCGTCGGTTCCCGGTGCGGCGTTCGGTGATGATCGCTGGGTCCGGCTGTCGTACGCGGCGTCCGACAAAGATCTGGAGAAAGCGATTCATCGGTTGATGCGCTGCATCGCGGAGTTCGAAGCGGGCGGGGTGTGAGCACGCGGCTCCTCTTTGCACGAGTGCGCCGGGCGGTCGATGGTACCCCCGGCGTCGTCGCGGCCTCGACCATGCCGCCGGCCGTCGAGGGGCGACCCGATGCCTACCACCGGGTCCAGTCGACTCTGGTCGAAGGTTCTACGCTAGCTACGTATGAGGTGATCCGGACTCCGTGCCCAGAGCCGCTGGCCTTTCTGGATGGGACGCAGCGGTACGAGGTCGTCGGCTATGTCGGGACCGCGCCGGTCGCGGCGGCGGTGGTCGGCGCCGCCGTGCGATTGCGGGTGGACGGACGGTTTCGCACCGTCGCGCACGACGCGGGCCGCTACCTGATCGGGAGCCCCGAGGCGCTCGTCGCTTTCAGAGGCCGGTTGCCCGAGTGGCGCCCCGTCGAATTGGACCTCGATGGGCCCGAGCATCCGCTCCAGGAACTCGAACTGATCCACAAGTCGGTCGACTTCCATCGCAGTATGCTGGAGCGGCAGGTCGCGGCGGCATTTCGGCGTGACAACGCAGACTGGCTCGTCATCGACGGAGTCTTGCCCGACATGACGCTAGCCGCCGATCCGCAGATGATCGGCGTCTCCAAGAGCCACGCCACGCTCCCGTTCGAGGAGCGGGCCAGTGTCACCACCTATCTCACGCTGCCGCGCGGTCATCGGACCAGTGTCTTTCAGGCGACGGGGAACCACCCGGCGCCGGTGCATTCCTGGGCGCTCAGGCTCTGGCCGCACGAGGGCAAGGACCTCTTCCACGGCCTGGTGCGCATCGAAGTTGCTGCGCATGGCGATCCGACCCTGCGCGCCGATCGGATTTCGTCCTGGTTGCTCGCCGAGCGGGCGCCGCTGGCCCGGCCGGATGCGCGGTGGGATCGGCTGCTGTACGGCGTGGCCCAGGTCGAACGCCATTTGAGGGCGCGATGATCGGACGCGTCGTTGCGACGGAACTCAAGCCGAGTACGCCCCATCAGTTCCTGTTCTGGACGGCGCGGGACACGGCCGTGGGCATCGGTTCCATCGTCCGGGTCGAGTCGCCGGGACGCACGGTCTATGGGGTGGTGACCGATGCGTTTGCCTATTCGGACCTGGCCACGCCCATGGACGCGGTCTACGGCGCCGACGGCGATCCCAACAGCCCGGTCGAGCCCAGCGAGCGGAGCGAGATCCGCCTTTTCCAGACCGCCGTGCTGCGCCACGAGCCCGAGGAGCCGCTCCAGGCGGTGCCGCTGGGCGAAGTCCATCTCGCCTCGGATGCGGACGTGGCCTTTGCGCTCCGGATGGACGCCTACATCGGCGGCGACAAGCCGACCGGGGTGCCGGTCGGGGTCTACGCAGCCGGCGGTCTCGAAGCCCCGGTCTATCTCGACGCCGACTTCCTGCTCGGCCCGGAAGCTGCGCATCTCAACATTACGGGCGTCTCCGGTTTGGCCACCAAGACCTCGGCGGTCGAGTTCTTCCTCACCTCGATCTTCCAGCAGTTTCCGGCGCACAAGGGACGGGTCGCGGCGCTCTGCTTCAATGTGAAGGGGCCTGACCTCCTCTTCCTCGACCGGCAGGGCACCCTCGACGACGAAGATCGCCGCCTTTATCAGCGGCTCGGCCTCGAGCCGGCCCCGTTCGGTAAGGTGCGGTACTTTGCCCCGTTCAAGAACGACGGCGTCAATCTCAATACGCTGCGGACCAACCAGGAGCTGGTCCCGACCGAGCCGCTGGTCTGGGGTCTGCGCGAGGTGCTCGACTACACCGAAGTGCTGCTCAATCGCGACGACATCGACGCCAAGGCCGACGGCTTCATCGACTTCCTGGCCGAACGGGTGGTCGGGAAGGAATTTCACGACGAGCTGTCGGGCAAGACGTTCTCGGTGCGCAGCTTTGCGGAGCTGGAGGACTTCTTCAAGTCGATCTTCCAGTTTCTGGAACTCTCGCGGGGTGGCGAGATCTGGCGCACCCATCACGTCGCCACCATCCGGAAGATCCGCAACCGGCTCGGCAACATCAGCACCCGCTCCAAAGGCCTGGTCACCGACAACGGTGAAGTCAACGATCTTCCCTGGGGCGAGTTCGGCGACCGGACGGTCTATGTGGTCGACGTCGCCGGTCTCGACCCGCTGGCGCAGGATCTGGTTTTTGCGCGGATCGTTTCCAAGTTGCGCGAACACCTGGAGCGCCGGGACCTGGGCGTCGAACATGTCGCGGTCTTCGTCGATGAGCTGAACAAGTACGCTCCGCAGGAAGGGCCCGACACCTACGTTCGGAAGATGCTGCTCGACCTTTCCGAGCGGGGTCGGTATCTCGGCCTCGTGCTCTTCTCGGCGCAGCAATTCCGATCCCAGGTGCACAAGCGGGTTGTCGGCAACGCGGGTACCGCGGTCTACGGACGACTCGATGCCGACGAGCTCGCGACCCCCGGGTACGGCATCCTCTCGCCGGCCATCAAGGCCAAGCTGGCCGCGCTGCCCAAGGGTGAGCTAATGATCCGTCACCCGCACTTCACGCAGCCGATTTTTCTCCGCTTTCCGCGACCCTCGGTGCTCTCGGGCCGAGAGGGCATCGATCGCTATCCGCCGGAACCCGAGGTTCCGTTCGAAGATGCGGTGGTGCGCCGGCTCCGGGCCCTCGATTCGGGTCTGCCTGGCAACCGGATCAAAGATCTGATTGCCGGCCGGGCGGAGGACGACGTGGTGCGGGCGTTGCATGCCACCATCCGCAACCGGCCGGGAGACGTGGTGGCGTTCTTCATCAAATGTCTAGGGCGGGAAGTGCGGACCCGTTCGGTGGCGCCGACCGATGGTGGCGTGACCCGGCTCAAAAGCGTCGACGATCCCTATGCCTGATTGCCTGCCGGATCCGCCCGCTCGAGGGGTGGTCCGGTCTCCCGCCGTTTCCGTCCGAACGAGGTGACCGTAACCCGGCACTTGGGCTAGATTAGACCGTGCTGCTCGCTCACCTCGCCGATCTGCATCTCGGCTACCGCCAGTATTACCGCCAAACCGCTGCGGGTATCAACCAGCGAGAGGCCGATGTCGCGCGTGCCTTCGTCCAGGCCGTCGATCAGGTCATTGCCAAGCGGCCCGACGTCATCGTCGTCGCCGGCGACCTCTTCCACGCGGTCCGCCCGACCAATCAGGCCATTATCCACTGTTTCCGGCAGTTCCAGCGGATCCGCGAGGCCTTGCCGGCGACCAAGGTACTGATCGCGGCCGGCAACCACGATACGCCTCGGGCCACCGAGACGGGGTCGATCCTCAAACTTTTCTCGGGTCTGGGCATCGAGGTGGCCACGGACGATGCCGTCGTCGTCCCGTATCCCGATCTGGATCTCGCGGTCAAACTCGTCCCCCACGCCGCGCTGGTCGCGGATGACCGGCCGCGGCTCGATCCGGAGGGCGATTTCAAGTACCACGTGCTCGTGCTGCACGGCGACACCCCCGATCTCGACCCGCTCGATCGCTGGTGGGCCGAACCGGGCGGGGCGGCCGTCGATCCGAGCGAGTTTGCCGATCCACGGTGGAGTCATGTCGCGCTCGGTCACTATCACGTCATGTTGCAGGTGGGGCGACATGCCTGGTATTCGGGGGCGCTCGATTATGTCACCCCGAACCCCTGGGGCGAGCTGGCCAAGCAGAAGGCGCACAAGGTGCCCGCCAAGGGGTGGCTCCTGGTCGACCTCGAAACCCGCCAGGTCATGCCCCAGTACCTCGAGCCTGCTCGGCGCTTGATCGACTTGCCGCCGATCGAAGCCCGGGATCTGGCGGCATCGGAAATCGATCGCGCCATTCAGGAGCGGTTGGCCGGTATTCGCGGCGGGTTTGCCGACCAGCTGGTCCGCCTCGTCGTGCGGGACGTGCCGCGGTATGTCGCCCGGGAGCTGGATCACGCGGCGATTCGGGCGGCCAAGGCCACCGCGCTGCACTTTCGCCTCGATCTGCGGCGACCCGATGTCCATCGCACGGTCGGGGTTGGCGCACCCGGCGCGCGGCAGACGTTGACGGACGTGCTGCGCAGCTTTCTTGCCCGCCGGCCGTTGCCGGAACGGGTCGACCGGGATGCGTTCGTAACGCGCGGCACCGCGATGCTCGACGCGGTCTCGACGGCGGAGTCGGAGGGCTGATGCAGATCCGCCGTCTCCGCCTGCTCAATTTCCGGCAGCATGCCGATACCACGCTCGACTTCGATTCGGGCCTGACCGGGATCATCGGACCGAACGGCGCGGGGAAATCCACGCTGCTCGAGGCGGTAGCCTGGGCGATGTACGGCACCCAGGCGGCGCGAGGCACCCGGGACAGTATCCGGCGCCGGAACGCGCCGCCGCGCTCCCGGGTGGAAGTCGAACTCGAGATCGCGATCGGGGCTCACACCTACCGGATGGTGCGCTCGCTGCAGACGGCGGCCCTCTATCAGGATGGCGGTCCCGCGCCGATCGCCAACAGCGGTCCCGCCGTCACGGACAAGATCACCCGCCTGCTCGGCATGACGCGAGCAGAGTTCTTCAATACCTATTTCACGGGGCAGAAAGAACTCGCCATCATGGCGGCGATGTCGGCGCCCGAGCGCGCCAAGTTCCTGAGCCGGGTGCTCGGGTACGAGCGGCTGGCCACGGTCCAGTTGACGCTACGTGATGAGCGAACCGGTCTTCGGGGGGCGTTAGGCGTGGCGGAGTCGGCCCTGGGCGACCTGGCGGAACTCGACCGCGAGGCGGCGGAGATCGAAGCGCGGGTCACCGCAGCGAGCACGGCGCTGGGCACGGCGGGGTCCCGGCGCGAGACCGCCGATGCCGTGCTGGCCTCGCTGGCGCCCGAATGGGAGGAGGCTCAGCGCCGCCGTGATGAGGTTGCGGCCATTCAGGCTGACCTGAGCATTGCCGAACATGCCGCGGTCGAGGCGAAACGCGCCTGCGAAGCGATCGATCGGGATCTGGCCGAGGCGCTTGCGGCCAGCGCCAAGCGGGACGAACTGGCGCCTCGGCTGGCCGAATGGGATACGCTGGTGACCCGACGCGACGAGCTCGAGCGGGCGGCCTCGGCGTTCTCCGAGCGGCGCGCGCTGGATGCGCAGGCGGCCGAGATCCGCAAGCTCCTGGCGGGCCAGGAGGCGCGATTGAGCGAACTCCCCGATCAGGCCCGTCTCGATGCGGTTCGGCTCGAATTGGCGACTTTGCAGGAAAGTGCGCACCAGGCGGCGCATGCGTTCGAGGAGCAGCGGACCGAGTGGGTCCGCGAAAAGCAGGACGCCGAGACCATGCGGAAGGGGCTGCTCAACGAGTACGAAGAGGTGGCGGAGCAGAAGGCGCGGCTTGAAGCAGCCGGTGCCGCCGGCATTTGCCCGACTTGCGGCAAACCGCTCGGTGCGGAGTACGGCGGCGTACTCGATGATCTGGAAGGGCGTCTGGCCGACATCCGAGGCGACGGCAAGCACTATCGGGCCCGGATCGAACAGCTCGCGCGCGAGCCCGACGGCGTGGCGGCGGCCAAGCGGGTGCTGGAGCAGGCCGAGGCGGAACTCAAGCGATTGACTGCCGGGGTCGGCCGGATGACGGAGGCGGTGGCCGAGCGGGCGCGGACCGAGGCGGCGCTGGTGGCGCAGCGGGAACGGCTCGCGGGGCTCGAGGCCCGGTTGGCCGCGACGCCGTCGTCGTACGACGAAGCGGAGCACGGCCGGGTGCGCGCCCGTGTTGCGGAGCTTGCGCCGCTTCGGGACGAGATGATGCGGATCGGCGCTCGGGCGGATCGGGCGCCGGAACTGGTCCAGAAGGCCACTGCGGCGGAGCAGCACCTGAGCCAGCTCGAATCGGCGGTTCAGGATCTCCGGGACAAGCTGTCGGCGCTGGGCTGGTCGGCCGAGGCCTTTGCGGCGCTCAAGGAGTCGTTTCAGGCGGGTGAGCGGGAAGCGCGCGATGCCCACCTGGCGCTGGTCCGATCGCAGGCTGAACATGCCGCGGCGCTGGAGCAGCGGGCGGCACTGGCCCGGCGGCGTGAAGAGCGCGATCGGCGTCTGGCCGAGGCGGAGCGGTTGCGCAACGAGCTGGCGATGAACCAGGAACTGGATCGTGCCTTCAGTGAATTGCGGGACGACCTCAATGCCGCCTTGCGTCCGGACCTGGCGGACGCTGCGTCGACCCTGTTGCGTGACCTGACCAACGGCCGTTACACCGATCTGGAGCTCGACGAAGATTACCTGGCCACCATCGTCGATGATGGCGAACCCAAGCAGGTCATTTCGGGCGGTGAAGAGGACGTTACCAACCTGGCGCTCCGGCTGGCCATCAGCCAGATGATTGCGGAGCGGGCGGGACAGCCGTTTTCTCTCTTGATCCTCGATGAAGTGTTTGGGTCGCTCGACGAGGAACGGCGCAATGCCGTGATGGATCTGTTGCGCGGTCTGGCCGATCGATTCCCGCAGGTCATTCTGATTACCCACATCGAGTCGGTCCGGGACAATTTCGATCGGATCATCCGGATCGATTACGATGTCGAGTCGGGGATAGCATCGGCTCGAGAAGAGGATCCGCAGCGATCGGGGATGTCCCATGCCGCGGCGTGATCGTGTGACGGGGCCGATGCCGCTCCGGGTCGAGGATATCGACGACCTCAATCTGCTGTTCTCGGATGCCTTTACCGAACGATATCATCGGGACGGGATGACCGGCGTGCGCGTGCCGCCCCTCAATCCCGCCATCTGGCGGTATGCCCTGGCCGTGGCGGGCGACGGCGCCATGCAATGGCGCGATCAGGCCGGGGAGATCGCGGCCTTCAATATTGCGCACGTATCAGGCATCGAAGGGTGGATGGGGCCGCTGGCCGTGCGTTCCGACCTGCAGCGAGGCGGTGTTGGTCGCCGCATCGTGCGGGCCGGGATCGAATACCTCCGCGAGCGCGGCTGCCGGGTCATCGGACTCGAGACCATGCCGCGCACCGTCGACAACATCGGCTTCTACAGTCGGCTCGGCTTTCGACCTGGCCATCTGACCATCTCGATGCAGCTGGCGATTCCGCGCGGCGCCGGCGTGCCGGTGCTCACAGGCCGGGAGCTCGGCCCGCCCGATCTCTGGAGGGCGGAAGGGCGTCGCCTCTTCGATCGCCTGGCGCCGGGGGTCGATTTCTCACGTGAGATCGATGAGACGCTGGGGCAGGGGATCGGTGACGTGTCGGTCGTTGCGGACGGCGGAGAGTGGTCGGCGTTTGCGCTCTGGCACCATGTTCCGTTGGCTCAGGGCCGGCCGGCGGAAGAAATCCGGGTCCTCAAGCTGGCGGCGGTCGATGCGGGGGCGCTGCGTCGCGTCATTGACGGCATCATGGTGGCAGCGACGGTGCGCGGCGTCCATCGGATCGGGGTGCGGTGCCAGACCGCGCTGGTCGAGGCGTACGATATCCTGCTCGAACTCGGGTTCCGGACCCACTGGACGGACCTCCGGATGTCGCTCGGAGACTGCCCCGAGCAGAGACCGGCGGAAGGGATCGTCCTGTCGAACTGGGAGATCTGAGCGGGCTCCTGCTGAGCGCGGGCGCCGGATCCATGCCGATGCGCAGACGTGGCGGGCAACTGGCGGTATCACGGCGTAACAATGCCATAGACAAATCGACGTCTCATCCCATGTTGGTGATTACCACGAATATGGGATAGCGGAGCAATGGACATGCACGTCAACTCGGCGCTGATACGGGCCGAACGTGAGAAGCGCGCCTGGAGCCAGGAGCATTTGGCGATGGTCGCCAGGCTGGGCTTACGGACGGTGCAGCGTATCGAGGCGACCGGAGTCGCATCCTACGACTCGGTCCGAGCCATCGCGGCCGCGTACGAGATGTCTCCCGCCGATCTTCGCCTGGCAACGATGCAGGAATCCCCGCCTGAGTTGACTTCGGTCCTCTCACGTGCCGATAACGCGTCGCCGACGGAGCCGGCCCGAGCGAAATCGTCCGAGGAATGGAAACGTCAGCCGGGCTGGGTCCGAACCCTCTTCCTCGGGTCGCGGCTGGTTCGCATGGATCGGCGGCAACTCCAGCGGCTGGAGCGCCTCGAAGTCTCGGCGGCACTGGTGTTCGCAGGGCTCGGCGCCCTTGCCGTGTTCGATGTGCTCCTTCCCGCCGAGGCCGCAACACCGCTGCTGTTTGGAAGTACCCTGCTGTTCGCGGCTGCATACCTGGCATCGCTCCACGTTCGCGTCGGTGATCGTCTGATGATCTGGCCGTGGCTCGAGCCGCGTCATCCGGCGAACTGGCTTCGGTTTGTGTTTCGCGCTGTACTGGTGGCTTCGCTGCTGTCGGTCTCGCTGCTCCTGTTTCCGCTTTGGGCGCAGGGTCAAGACGGCGACCGGTCGCCTCATTCGTCGAGCTTCATCGAAGTGGACGACGGCGTGCGACTCGAGGTCCTGGACTGGGGCGGCTCGGGGCAGGCTCTCGTGCTGCTGGCCGGCCTCGGTGGCACGGCGCACAGCTTCGACGACTTCGCGCCCGAACTTGCGCGCGACTATCGCGTATACGGTGTCACGAGACGCGGGCATGGCCGATCGTCGCTCTCTCCCGCCGGGTACGGCTTCGATCTCCTGGCAGCGGATGTGATGCGGGTGATCCGCTCTCTCGAACTCGAGCGTCCGGTGCTGATCGGCCACTCGATTGCGGGTGAGGAACTTCACGTTCTGGGTGCACGGTACGCGGATGCGATCCGTGGTGTCGTCTACATCGATGCCGCATTCAATCGGGCCGACGGGTCGGAGGACTATGACGCCGTCTTCGCCGCACTACCGCGGATGCCGCGACCGGGACCCGAGGATCTTGGCTCGTTGGCCGCGCTCGAGGGATATCTGTCGCGGAACGGTGCCGCCGTTCTCCCGGATGCGGAGCTGCGTAACCGCTATGTGGTGAATCCGGACGGGAGTGTGGCGGGGCCACGGGCGCCCGATCCGTCGGTGCAGCAGGGATACACGGCGGTGCTCAAAGAGATCTGGTCGAGCTACCATCCCGAGCCCGTGCGTGTGCCGGCACTCGCGTTGTACGCCGTGCCCGCGTCGTCTGCCGACCTGGTGCGGCCGTGGTATGACATGAGTGACGCGACGATTCGGGTGCGGGTCGATACCTTGTACCTCCGCGCCCGCGAACGCTTCGACCGGCACGCCCGGTGGTTCGAGGGGTTCGCGAGAGGCGGCAAGGTTGTGCCGCTCTCAGGCGATCACAGTCTGTTCGTGTCGAACCGTGCGGAGGTATTGGAGGGGATCAGGCGCTTCGTCGCCTCACTCGACTGACACCGCTCTCGACACGAGAGGGCCGGAACGTTAAAGGGCGGGAGGATCATCCTCCCGCCCTTATAACGTCTGCCACGGCTTGCTTTACCCGAAGCGCTGCTCGTCCCGGAGGCGCCCTCGACCCTTGTGGGACTCGCGCGGCGGCACTATCGTTGCTCTCTATAGCAGCTAAGGAGAGACCGTGCCGGCCCGATTTCGCCCTACCATCCTCGCTCTTGCGCTGACCGCTTTCGCCGTCGTGGATGCCGCCGCGCAGACAGGACGGACGCTCGCGGAGCGGCTCGACTCGCTTGCCGGCTCGGGGGTGCTGGAGAAGCGCGCTGTCGGCACCGTGGCTGCCGTCGTGAAGGGAAACGACACGCTGCTGATGAAGGGCTACGGCAAGGCGAACGTCGAGTGGGATGTACCGATGCCGGCCGACGCGATGTTCGAGATCGGCTCGGTCGCCAAGCAGTTCACCGCCACGGCCATCCTGCAGCTGCGCGATGAGGGCAAGCTGAGCCTCGACGACGAGATCACGAAGTGGCTCCCCGACTTCGACATGCGTGGCAACAAGGTCACCGTGCGGCGGCTGCTCGACCACACCTCGGGGATCGTGGGACTCACCGAGATGCCCGAGTTCGGCCTGCTCGTCTGGAACCCGCGTTTCCCGCGCGACTCGGCCTATGCGCTCATCAAGCGCTACCCCTTCCAGTTCCCCACGGGGACAGCGCAGATGTACAACAACTCCGCCTTCTGGCTCGCAGGCCTGATCGTCGAGAAAGCGAGCGGGATGACGTACGAGGAGTACGTCGAGCAGCGGATCTTCGCGCCGCTCGGGATGACGCGCAGCATGTACTGCAACAGCAGCGAGCACGTGCCGCGGCGCGCGAACGGCTACAGCGTTCAAAACAGAGTGATCCGCCGCGCGCCGACCAATGTACACACGTGGCCGTTCGCTGCGGGGTCGATTTGTTCCACGGCGGGGGACCTCGTGACATGGGTCAAGGCGCTGCACGGAGGCAAGGTGCTGTCGCCCAAATCGTACCAGGAGATGATCGCGCCGGCCAAGCTCAACGACGGTACGCCGCTCCGTTACGGGTTGGGCATCGGCGTCGGCAAGGACTCGCGCGGGCTCACCTACATCGGCCACGGTGGATCGATAGGCGGCTTCAATGCAGAGGCGGGGTGGTACCCCGACGCGCAGCTGGCGGTGGTGGTTCTGATGAACAGCAGCGGTAACATCGACCCGGGAGATGTCGGCGGTGAGCTGGCGGCGGAGTTGCTGCCGTGGCAGCGCCCGACCGTCACGCCATTTACCGGCGATGCGGCGGCGCTGGTCGGCACGTACAAGGGACCGGGACGCGGTCGCGACATGGTGGCCCAGGTGACGCAGGCGCCGCAGGGCATTGCCGTCTCGGTCAACGGCGGCCAGTCCCGCCCTGCTCCGTGGGTCGAGGGAATGACGTTCCGTCTTGGCAGCAACTTCCTGACGTTCCGCAACGGCGACCTGCACCTCTCGGGCAGCTCGGCGTACTCAGTCCTGAAAAGGCAGTAGGAGCCATGACCTCTGCGGAGCTTTTGCCCGGCACTCTGGACGTCCTGATCCTCAAGGCCGTCTCACTCGGCAAGTTGCACGGCTACGGCGTGCTGCTCCGGATCGAACAGATCTCGGGCGGTGCGCTCCTCGTGCAGCAGGGCGCGCTGTACCAGGCGCTTGCGCGGCTGGAACATCGGGGTCTCCTCGACTCCGAGTGGGGCACCTCGGAGAACAACCGCCGCGCGAAATACTACCGACTGACCGCCGCCGGGCGTCGCACGCTCGGGCAGGAAGTCGCAAGCTGGAAGCGACTGTCGGATGCGATCGGGCTTGCGCTTTCAGCAAAGCCCAGTGAGGTGTGATCGATGATTTCCGGGCTGGTGGCCAGGGTGCGCTCGCTCTGGCGCGGTGTCGTCCGCACACGTCAGGTGGACGATGACCTCAAGGAGGAATTCCGCCTCCACATGGAACTGCGTGCCGCGGACCTGGTCCGGGCCGGGATGACACCCGCCGAAGCGGCGCGAGTAGCGCGCGCCGAGTTCGGGAGCGCGGATTATCACGTCGGGGAAGCGCGGAATGCCCGTGGCCTCGGGTGGTTCGACGAGATCCGCTTCTCGTGGCTCGACCTCAAGCTCGGCGGGCGGATGCTCGTGAAGTACCCGATGCTCACGATCGTCGGCGGGCTCTCCATGGCGTTCGCGATCTGGATGGGCGCCGGCACATTCGAGGCGATTCGGCAACTCGTGTTTCCCACGATTCCGCTCCCGGATGCCGGCCGGATCGTGGTGCTTCAGAACTGGGACGCGTCGGCGAACCGTCCGGAGCACCGCGCGACCTACGATTTCGTGGCGTGGCGTGGCTCGGTTCAATCCGTACAGGACCTGAGCGCCTATCGCACGGTCACTCGGAACCTCATGATCACCGAGGGTCTGGCTGAACCGGTGTTTGCCGCTGAGATCAGCGCGGCGGCGTTCCGCGCCTTGCGTGTTCCGCCCGTACTCGGGCGCACGCTGGTGGATTCGGACGAGCAGGCCGACGCACCGCTCGTCGCCGTGATTGGCTACGACCTGTGGCAGAGGCGTTTCAATGGTGATCCCGGCATCATTGGACGCACGGTCCGCCTGACGGGTGCTCCCTCGACTATCGTCGGCGTCATGCCTGCCAGTTTTGCCTTTCCACGGACCCAGGAATTTTGGGTGCCGCTCAGGGTCGATGCCTCGGGATACGAACCGCGTCAGGGAACGGCGATCCAGATCTTCGGCCGTCTGACGCCGGGCGCATCACTGGAGCAGGCGCGCGCGGAGCTCACGAACCTCGGACGGATTGCGGCCGTCGATTTCCCGCACACGCACCAGCACCTCCGCCCGCAACTGTTCACCTTTGCCGAATCGGTGCGGGCGATTGGCGGACCCGGCCAGTCGATGATGCTGCTGACGGGCAACATCTACGTCGTCATGCTCCTCGTGCTCGTATGCGCCAACGTCGGACTGCTGATGTTCGCGCGCGCGGCAACCCGCGAGGCCGAGATCGTTGTGCGCTCGGCGCTCGGCGCCGACAGGCGGCGCATCGTCATGCAGATATTCGCCGAAGCGCTGGTGCTCGGCGGCGTCGCAGCGGTGGTGGGGCTGACCGCGGCTGGGTGGGGGGTGCGGTGGGGGCTGGATCTCATGCGCGCGGTGCTCACCGACGGGAGCGGCAACTTTCCGTTCTGGGTCGACGGCAAACTCTCACCGCTGACCTTCGTGTACGCCACGCTGCTCACTCTGCTGGCCGCTGCGATTGCCGGAGTGCTTCCGGGGCTCAAGATCACGCGCAACCTTGGCAATTGTCTCAAGCACACGACCGCCGGCGCGGGCAGCACGCAGTTCGGCGGAATGTGGACGGCTGTGATCGTCCTGCAGATCGCCGTGACGATGGGCTTTCCCGTTGTCACGTTTCTCGTGCGCAAGGACAATGTGCGTCTCGAGACCCAGCCGTTGCCTTTCCCTGTCGATCAGTACCTCTCGGTTCGGCTCGATATGGAGCGGCTTTCAACCGAACCCGGCGCCGATACGAGCGCGGCCGCGTTTCAGGCTCGCTACGCGGCCGCGGCACAGAACCTCGAGACGCGACTCGAGTCGGAGCCTGGCGTGGCGGGTGTCGTGTTCGCCCAGCACCTGCCGCGCCAGTACCACCCAAACAATCAGGTCGAGGTCGACGAGGGCGCGCTCGCCCCTCAGGACGAACGTGGTCATCGGGTGGGATCGTCGCACGTCGATCCGAAGTATCTCGATGTCCTCGGTGTTTCGATGGTGTCGGGGCGCTGGTTCGACGGCGGTGACGCCAATCCCGACGTACGAGTTGCCGTGGTGAACAAAGCATTCGTCGACCGCGTGATGGGTGGGACGAATCCGATCGGCCGGCGGATCCGGTATGTGCGCCGCTCAGATCCCACGCCGCAGCCCTGGTTCGAGATCATCGGTGTCGCGCCCGATGTGGGTGTTCGGTCGGGATGGGGACCCGCGGGCGTCTATCATCCGCTCGTCCGTGCATCGATGTATCCGCTCAATGTCGCCATACACGTCCGGGGCGACCCCAAGGTATTCGCACCGCGCTTGCGCGCCATCGCGACGGACGTCGATGTGACGTTGCGCCTGACGGACCTGATGCCCCTGAAAGACGTCGTGAACGGGGAGGTCGACTTTCACACGTTTTGGCTCAAGCTGACGACCATCGTGAGCGCGATGATACTCGTGTTCTCTCTCGTTTCGATCTACGCCGTGATGTCGTTTGCGGCGTCACGGAGGACACGGGAGGTCGGCGTGCGCGTCGCACTGGGCGCGAGTCCGGGGCACGTCGTCCGCGCGGTGTTCCGGCAGCCGTTGCGTCAGCTCGGGGTGGGATTGCTTGCCGGCACTCTGCTGGTGTGGGCGTTGCTCGGAGGGACCGACAACGGTTTGCCGACGGTAAAACAGCTCCTCACGCTCGGCGCGTACACGACCTTGATGACCGTCGTGTTCCTGATCGCATGCGCCGTCCCGACGCGCCGGGCGCTTGCCGTACAGCCCACCGAAGCACTGCGAGACTACTGACGGCGATTTTTCCTGACCCGAGCGAGCCTCTGGGGCGGCCACGAGTGCCGCGCTCACCCGTCGCGCAGCACCCGGGCAGGATCGACAGCGGCCGCTCGGCGCGCAGGAACCCAGCCGGCCAGCACGCCGATTGCGCCCAGTACCACGGCGGCCGCGACGAGCGTAATCGGATCCCGCGCCGGCATGCCGTAGAGGAGCGATTCCACGAACCGCGCTGCCCAGATACTGGCGACGGTACCGATCACCACGCCCAGCCCGATCTGGAAGCCGACCCGGCCGAGCACCAAACGGAGGATGCGACTCGGCGCGGCGCCGATTGCCATCCGGATGCCGATCTCGTTGCGGCGCCGGTTGACCGCATAGGCCGTCACGCCATAGAGGCCGAGCCCGGCCAGCAGCAGCGCGAGCCCGCCGAAGAACGCCGAGAGCATGGCGACGAGCCGCTCGCGGATGAGGGCCGTGCTCACGAGATCGTCCATGGCGCGGAATGTGATCGAGATGCTCGGATCGATCGCGCCGATGGCGCCGGTCACGCCGCGAAGGAGCGCCCCGTCGATCCGGCCGCCCGCGAGGATGTTGAGCGTGCTGGTGGAGGATCCGGTGCGCTGTTGTGCCATTGGCATGATGAGGGTCGGCGGAACGACTTCACGGATCGAGCTGTAGACGGCGTCTGCGCTCAGCCCGACGATGGTGACGGTATAGGACACTCGCGGGTCGTCGTCGGGTAGCCGGACGATCCGGCCGATCGGATCGTCGGTGCCGACGAAGCGTTTGGCGAAGGCCTGATTGACGATGGCGACCCTGGGCGCCTCCGGTCCGTCGCTCGGCTGGAAGTCGCGGCCTCCGAGCAGCGGGATGCGGACGGTTGCGAACCAACCGGGGGTCACCCAGTTCAGGTTGGCCGTACGGCTCTCGCCTTCCACGGGCGGGCCACCCGGTACCTCGACCAGATTGTTCCAAACCGTGCCGCTCACCAGGGGGACGGTCGCAACCGCCACCGAGGCAACGCCCGGGACGGCGCCTACGGTCTCCGCGATACGTCGATAGATCTCATTCCGCTGCTCGGCCGGCCCGTTCCGTGACACGCCGATGCGCGCCGTGAGCAGCCGCTCGGTGCCGAAGCCGAGGTCGCGTGTGGCGAGAGTGGAGAAGGTGCGGACGAACAGGCCGGCTCCGACCACCAGCACGAGCGAGAGCGCAACCTGGACGACGATGAGCCCGCTGCCCAGCCGGTTACCTCCGCCCTGACCGTCGCGGCCGTGTTCCTTCATCGCATCCATCGGGTCGGCGCCGGCGGCGCGCAGCGCGGGTACCGTGCCGAAGAGGAGCGCCGTGCCCACGGCGATGATCGCCACGAACGCCAGGAGCCGCCAATCGAGGCCGAGATCGAGCAGGACCCGATCGGTCGGAGTTGACAGCTGGCGAACGAGCAAACGGCTGCTCCAGACCGCTATGAGCGCGCCGAGTGCGGCCCCGATGCCGGCCAGCACCGCGCTCTCGACGAACAGTTGGCGGCCGAGCCGCAGTCGAGAGGCGCCGAGCGCCTGGCGGACGGAGAGCTCGTGGCGGCGCGCGGTGGCGCGGGCCAGCAGCAGGTTGGCGATGTTGCCGCACGCGATGAGCAGGACGAGCCCGGTCACCACCAGGATGGTCAGGAGCGGACGCTGATAGGCGTTCCGGAGATTGGAGACGCCGGTCGCGGCTGGCGCCAGCGCGAATGGTACGCTCAGGTACCGTGCCTGATCCTCGGTGCGCCAGTTGGTCGGCACGGTGGCTTCGCGGATCTGCGGCTGTACCGCGCGCAGCGCCGCCTCGGCGCCCGCCAGCTCTTGCGACGGCTTGCGGCGGATCATGATCTGCAGCCACCAGGATGAGCGCCCGTCGAGCATGCTCGCGCTACCGCGGATCAGCGGCTCCGTGCCGATCGGCACGATGACGTCGAATGGCTGGCCTACCTGGGGGCCTGTGAAGCTGGGCGGTGTCACGCCGACGATGGTATAGACCACGCCGCTCAACGTGACCGGCCGCCCCGCGACATCGGACGCTCCGCCATAGGCTCGCTGCCAATAGTCGTGCGAGAGGACGGCCACCGCGCCGTCGGGCCCGCCGCCCCGGGCATCGTCGGCGGGATGGAAGACTCGGCCGACTTGCGCCGGGACGCCCAGCACGTCGAAGAAGGCGCCGCTCGCCATAATCCCGTCGATGTAGCGGGTCTCACCCCCCTCGCTCAGGTCGAAGCGGGTTTCCGCCATGGCGAAGGCGCCGTCGAACAGATCGGGCCGGTTGCGGATCTCCTCCCAGATCGGGTTGGTCCAACGGAACTGGTGACCATTGGTATTGGTCACTGCCGCCAGCCGTTCGGGGTGTTGGACCGGCAGCGCGCGCAGGATCAGGCTGTCGACGATCGAGAACATCGCCGTGGTGGCGCCGATGCCCAGTGCGAGGGAGAGGATCGCCACGATCGAGACGAGGGGCGTGGCACGGAGCGTCCGAACGGCATCGCGGAGGTCCGACATGTCGAGGCTCACGAAGTGATGGATATTCCCATGAGACACCGATCCGGCCCAGACGGTTTCTTCGCCCTTCCCCGCCTTGGTTCAGCGAACCGTGATCCCCACGGTGAACTGGTACAACGAAGCGATGACGTCGTCGACGCGTCCCGTGCGGAGGACGATGTCGCCGATCGCGGCGACCAGCGCTCCCGCATTGAAGGTGAGCGACAGCCTTCGCGACAGCGGATGGTCATAGCCGATCCCAAATGTCAGCCCCAATCCGACTTCTGAAGCCACCAGGGGCTCGCTGTCGACCGCATCGACCGTGAAATTGCCGTAGGCGACCCCCACGCCGCCTTTCGCGAAGAACCCCGACTGTCCCGGGAACCAGAGCACGCTCAACGCCGCCGTCGAGGTTTCGGCGACGATGTTGCCCTCTTCGTCGTCGAGGCCGAAGGCGCGATTGACGAAGGTGAAGTTGTCGAAGCCGAGCAGCACCTTTTCCGACAGCACCCCGCCGATCCGGAAATTCGAACTGGCGCCGGCCGTCGAAATGACGCGGTCGCAGTTGGCGCACGAGATCAGGCCCACACCGGGGCCGCCGCCGAGTTCGATCCAGAGCCTGGTGCGCTGCCTCTGTTGCGCCTCGGCGCCGGTTGCCCAGCCGAGGAGCGCGAGAGCCAGGAATACCGGGCCGAATCTTCGGATCGTCATGGCGCGTTCCGCACCGTGTTCCCGAGAGTCCAGGTGCTGATCAGGCGCACCTCCGGGTACTCGCGTCGCTGGTCGGGCCGGTCGGAGTAGCGGCTCAACCGGTTGAAATAGCCGGTATGAATTCCGATCCCGAAGTCTCGGGCTACCGGAACGGTGAACTCGAAGCCGCCGAAGTGCGCCAGATGATCTGCGGTTGCTCCGCTGACAGATCGGACATACTCGGTTTGGGCATAGGCGGCAATGACCGGAAGCCCGCGCAGTTCGAGGACGCCCTCGAGTCGCACGCCAAGGCCGGGGCCGAAGTCGTAGTCGCGCTCACCGACGCCGGCGTCGGGTGCGTCGATGGCGCCGAGCAGAATGGCGTTGCCGAACGCCTGGGTACGGACGCCGAGCGTATTGGACAGGCGCCAGCGCGAATTGAACCCGACCTCCACGCTCTGTCCGCCATACCGTTGCGCCGGGTTGTCGATGTATTCGAAGCGCTGGTTGACGGTCAGCTGGTGCCGATGGCGGGCAGTCTGCCGGGTGATATTCCGCCCGTAGAGCCGTCCCGTGGCGCGCAGCTGGTGCAGGCCACCACCGGAACTCACCTGGCCGCGAATGGCAAAGACGTCGAAGGGAGCGGTATAGGGCGTATCCAGCGGGTCGCCGTAGAGGAAATCGATCAGCGCGGTGAGGGATCGTGCCGAGCTGTCGGAGACCTCCCGGTCGCCGGTGATGCGCATACCCGTGTAGGTGCGCAGCATGAAGGCGTCGGGATGGGCCATCATGGTCCGATGGGTCCGGCGACCCCGCCCGCCGGTCAGCCGGTCGAGGCTCCCGATCGGGTCGAAGGGCAGGGCCACCAGTTCGCGCCAGAGCGGGGCAGGGGTGCCGGGAGCCGCCTGCCGGATGCCCGCCCCGATTCGGCCGAAGATCTCGCCCAGCGCAATGCCGCCGAAACTCGTCATCACGAAATCGTTGAGCGACGGGCGATGGCGTTCTCCCAGATGCTCCCAGGTCCACGACCCGATGAAGGCGAGCGGAATCGATTCCCAGTAGCTGAGCCCGTTGTGGCGGCCCCCGTTGAAGTAGAGCGAGCCATGGTAGGGATGGGCAAACATGTTGGTGCCGAACTGGTTTTCGTCCCACTCCCATCCCAGCCGGAGGTTGCGCCACCAGGATGCCGGCGTGACCCGGGCAAAGTCCTCACGGAGGACCCACCGGTCGAAGCGATTGACGACGACATTGACGAGGAGCCCCGTCCCGATGCCGCGGAGGGCACGTGAGGGGGCCTGCAGAGCGAGCGAGTCCTCTGGCACGGCATCGACCGGCTGTCGCTGGGCTCGCGCCGAGTGGGGCGCGAGCAGAGCGCAGCAGGCCGCCAGCGCCAGGCGCCGCACTACTGGGCTGGTCGGAGCGCCCACCAGCGGATCAGCAGGACGACGCCGATCGTGAGAAGCAGGTGGATCAGCCCCACCCCGACCGGCGTGACAAAGGTCAGGACGAACCAGAGGATCAATGCTACCACCGCGCCGATCAGATTCACGGATCACCTCGAACCAGGGTACGTTGACGCTCTGCCGCGCCGTCCGTATTATAGGGATGTCGGCTGGTGACTGGGAACCACGTTATTGAGCCAACAGGTCCGAAGTTGGGCCCACATACTGTAGGTGATGCCACGCCCCCCAGGGGAAGGCAGATCTTGTGGTGAGGGCGCCGAACATTCTTCTTCGGGCTTCAATAAACCTCCCGGTTGCCAGCCGACGCTCGAGGCGCCGACCGACGCGAGTCGGGTCGGCGCCTCTTGTTTTGCCAAGCCTCTAGCCCCCAGGCCCTTCGTCGTATGGCTCACTGTGTAGTCGCCCGCCGATTGCATTTCAATGCTGCGCACCGGTTACACAATCCGGCCCGGTCGGATGAATGGAATCGGAGCACCTTCGGGGCGTGCAACAATGCTAACTACCACGGCCACAACTATGAGATCGACGTCCTGGTCGAAGGGGAAATCGACCCCGAGACCGGTTACGTCCTCGACGTCGCGATCCTCAAGGCCATCGTGCAGGAACATGTCCTCGACCTGCTCGACCATCGGAATCTCAATCTCGACGTGCCCTGGTTCAACACCCGCTTGCCGTCGGCCGAGAATATCGCGGTCTTCTGCTGGGAGCAGATTGCGCCGAGACTGCCGGCCGGCCGCCTCAAACTGATTCGGCTTTGGGAGACGCCGCGGAATTATGTCGAATACCAAGGAGCCTGAGCTCGAAGGCCACGTCCACGCGATCCTCGAGGCGCTGGGAGAAGATCCGCGTCGCGAGGGACTGGTGCGCACCCCGGAGCGGGTCGCCAAAGCCTATCGCTGGATGACGCGCGGGTATCACATCTCGGTTGCCGATGTGGTGGGTGACGGCGTCTTCGACGAGAGCCACGAAAACATGATCCTGGTGCGCGACATCGAGTTGTACTCGATGTGCGAGCATCACATGCTGCCGTTCTTTGGCAAGGCGCACGTCGCGTACCTGCCGGCCGGCAAGATCATCGGACTGTCCAAGCTGCCGCGCATCGTGGACGTCTTTGCCCGTCGCCTGCAGGTCCAGGAACGCCTGACCGACCAGGTGGCCGATGCGGTCATGGACGTGCTCCACCCCCACGGCGTCGGCGTGGTGATCGAAGCCTCCCACCTCTGCATGATGATGCGTGGCGTCGAGAAACAGAATTCGACCACCGTCACCAGTGCCCTCCGCGGAGTCTTCCGCGACGATGCGCGGACCCGGGAAGAATTTCTCCGTCTGGTGCACGGCCCGCGGACCCAGATGATCTGACCCGATGTTCATCGAGTTGACCGATCATCTCCGCTGTACCGAGCCGCACGACGAAGCCTTTCTCGTGCTGCTGCCCGATGCGTTGGAGGGCCGGCGGGTCCTGTCCGGCGTGCTGGGCTGTCCGGTTTGCAATCGGGAAGTGCGAATCGAAGACGGCATCGCCACGTTCGGCGCGGCGCCACCGGCCGGCCCGACCGCGCTCACCGCGGAGGCGATTGCTGCGCTGCTCGGTCTCGACGGTCCCGGCGGCTATGTCGCCTTACTTGGCAGCGCCGGCGGCCTGGCCGATGCCCTGACGGCCCTGATGCCGGGGATTCGCTGGGTTCTCGTCAATCCCCCCGAGACCCACATCGGGTCAGACTGGGCGAGCGTGGTGCGCGCCGATCGCATGCCCATCAAGCAGCGGAGTATGCGTGGAGTCGTGGTGTCCGCCGATCACGGCGCCCCCACCTGGGTCGACGCCGCACTCGGCGCGGTCCTGCCCGGCAACCGGGCGGTCGTCGAGGCGCCGGTGCCCGACCGGGTCGGCGCTCAGGTGCTGGCCCAGGCGGGCGGCGTCTCGGTGGTGCGGGTCTGAGTCAGCTGGCCGGCAGGCGGAGCGCCTGCCCGGCACGAATCCGGTACCACTCGGGAATCGCGTTGATGCGCCGGAGCGCCGCTTCGTTAACGCCGTGGCGCCGGGCCACGTCGCCCAGGGAATCGCCCCGTTTGACGCGGACCAGTTCACCGAGCCGGTAGCGCGGCCGATCCTCGAGCCGATGGAGCGGCGCGCTGGGTAGCGCATTGAGGCGCTGCGCTGCGCTCTCGTCGGCATTGGCCGGGATCCGGATCCAGGCGCCGCCGGGGGGCGTCACGCCGAGGACGAATTGCGGATTGAGCTGTGCCAGGGTCCGCTGATCGAGGCCAAGCGCTTGCTCGGCAACCGCGAGCCGGATCGGCTTCTCGAGCCGCACCGAATCGACCGTGATCGGCGGCAGGGTATCCACGGTAAACCCGAACCGGGTCGGATCCCGCCCGATGATGGACGCTGCCAGCAGCTGCGGCACGTAGTTCTGGGTTTCCTTGGCCACCATGCCCCGGCCCGCCAGCGCAAAGAAATCCTGGTCTTTGGCATGACCCCCTTCGCTCAGGGAAACGCCGCGAAGCCGGGCCAGGCTCCGGCTCAGCCGGCCGGTCCCGCCGTTGTACGCAGCTGCCGCAACCAGCGATGATCCGAACGTCCGATTGAGATCCTTGATATGGCGCACCGCTGCGTCGGTCGCCCGAAACGGATCGCGGCGTTCGTCGACCCAGCGATCGACCCGGAGACCATAGTCTCGGGCGGTCTCGGGCATGAACTGCCACATCCCGACGGCGCCGGCGTGGCTCACGGCGGTATTCGAGAAGCCGCTCTCGATCATCGGCAGGTAGGCAAACTCGCCGGGCAGGCCTTCGCGCTCCAGATGTTCATCGATCAGTTCGCGGTACCGGGTGCCCCGATTGAGCCACTGGCTCATCCGGTCGCGCGCGGGGCCGGTGAAATAGTCGATGTATCGGGTGACATCGGGCCGCCGCAGCAACTCGGCGTCGATCGAGGAGGAGTCGCGCTGGGCGGTGCCGGGGGTCGGGGCCGCCAATACGGCCAATCCGAGGACGAGAGTAAGGCGTCGCATGGCTCGACGGGAATGCAGGCTCTGCGCCGATCCGGCGTTTGTCCGTAACTCGTTGTTCTGTAGTGGTTTACGGAGGTGGGCCCCGGCCGGTGCCGCCCGGATGTTCCGGCAAGGCCGGCCGGGCGGCGGTCAACTTTTCCTTACAGCGTCAGGTGGGTGTCGGTGTGCCCCTCGCCCTCGGCCTCCTCGTAGGCCGCGTCGATCAGCTCGCGGTAGTGGTCTTCGACGACCTTGCGGCGGACCGAGAGTTTGGGGGTCAGCTCACCGGTTTCGATCGAGAATTCGCGCGGCACGATCAAGAACTTCTTGGGGCGCTCGTAGCGGGCCAGCTCTCGCAGATGCTTGGAGGCTTCGGTCTCGAGGTGTTTCCGGACCTGCTCCAGGTCGATCAGTTCCTTGCGTGAATTCCATTGCAGCCCGGCTGCCTTGGCCCAGGCTTCCAGCGCCGAGAATTCGGGGACCAGGAGCACGATCGGGAATCGCCGCCGATCGCCCAGCATCACGGCGTTGGAGATGAAGGGGTTCTTCCGCAGCTCGTCCTCGATCGGCTGCGGCGCGATCTTCTTACCGCCCGCCGTGGCGATCAGGTCCTTCTTGCGATCGGTGATTTTGAGGAAGCCGTCGCGGTCGATTTCTCCGATGTCACCCGTGGCGAACCAGCCGTCGGCATCGAGCACCTCGGCGGTGGCCTCGGGCTTCTTGTAATAGCCGCGCATCACGTGCGGGCCTCGGGTCAGGATCTCGCCGTCCTCGCCGATCCGGACTTCGACTTCGGGAATGGCGCGTCC
The DNA here is from genome assembly GCA_037189525.1 of Gemmatimonadales bacterium. GTDB lineage: Bacteria > Gemmatimonadota > Gemmatimonadetes > Gemmatimonadales > GWC2-71-9 > SHZU01. Next base: position 91,995 of record JBBCJC010000001.1, on the reverse strand, counting down.
CACCGTGCCGAACCGCAGATGCTCAAATGTGTTGACGGTAATGACCGGCGAGGTCTCCGTCAGCCCGTACCCTTCGAGGATCGGTAGGCCAGCTGCGTAGAAGAACCGCGCGATCTCCCCGGAGAGCGGGGCGCCGCCGGACAGGAACAACCGAATCCGGCCACCGACCCGACTGCGCAGCTTGCGGAAGACGAGCCGGTCGGCCAGGCCGTGGGCCAGGCGGAGCCCCAGGGGAATCGGTTGCCCGGCCACCCGTAAATCGGCCCAGCGGCTTCCGACGCGCTTGGCCCAGAGGAAGATCGAACGCTTGATGCCGCCGCCCTGCGACGCCGTCTCGAGAGCGCGAGCGTAGATCTTTTCGTACAGGCGCGGTACTGCGGCCACGACGGTGGGGTGGACCTCCAGGATGTCCTGCGCCACCGTCTCGATACTCTGGGCGTAACTGATGATCACCCCTGCGTGGAACATGCAGTAGTGGCCCGTCATGCGCTCGAAGATGTGCGAAAGCGGCAGGAGCGAGAGGGACTCGTCGCCGGCGGTAATCGAGAGCACCGCAAAGCCGCCCCGCACGTTGGAGGCGATGTTGCCGTGGGTCAGCATCACGCCCTTGGGCTCGCCGGTCGTGCCCGAGGTGTAGATGATGGTGGCGAGGTCGTCGGGAGTCGCGGCCAGGGCGTCGGCGCGCCAGGTTGCGTGGTCCCGGTCGAGCGACGCGCCTTTGGCCGCGAGGTCGTCCAGGGAGAGTACCGAGTCGCCCTCGATGTCGGCGTCGAAGCCGACGATCCACTCGACGGCCGGCGTTTCATGTCGAATTTCCGCCAGCTTCGCATACTGCGCCCGGCTCGAGACGAAGACCAGTCGGGCCCCCGAGTCCTGGAGCAGATAAGCGATCTGCTTGGAGGTCAGGGTGGGGTAGATCGGGACGTCGATGGCCCGGGCGGTCAGGCAGGCGTAGTCGGTCAGGGCCCACTCCAGCCGGTTTTCCGAGAGGATCGCCACCCGGTCCCCCGGAACGATGCCCAGCGCCAGCAGGCCGCGGCTCAATGCTTCGACCCGCTCGGCCACCTCGGCGTGGGTTACCGAAATCCATTGCCCATCCCGCTTGAAGCGCATCGCTGCGGAATGGGTGCGATAGCGATCGATCGCCCCGAAATAGAGCCCCGTGAGGGTGGTCGGCTCGGCGCCTGCCTTGGGAGCGCTCATTGATGCAGGAACCGGATCACCAGGGTGCGGCCCGACCCTGGAATTTCGTTGCCGTTGGCTCGCCGGGCGCGAATCTGGACCACGGCGCGATCGGGAACCGGACGATTCGGGAGATTCCGGATCGTGAACGAGGCGATGCCGTTGTTTGCCGTCATCAGCGAATCACTGACACGTCCGCTCTGGAATACCACGGTCGGCGAGTCCACCGGCGCCGGCTCGATGATGCGCGCCGTGATCGGTCGCTGCGCGATCGGGACTGCCGGGGACCCGCCATCGGCGCGGATCTGAAATGAGGCAGTGCCATTGTCGCTGGTCACCGTCAACGAGTCGTCTCCCACCAGGAGGACGGTGTCGGCTCTGCCGGTCAGCGTAATGGTCAGCGACGTGAGTGCGGTGGCGATGGTGTCGGAACCGAAGACGCCGACTTGAATCCGGGCCGTACCGGTGGCGTCGCTCTCCGATTCGACCAGGCCGGTTTCTTCGTCGAGTGAGACCGTCGTGTCGGGAGTGCGCCAGCGAAGTGGGGCAGACTCGACCACATTGCCGTTGCGGTCCAAGGCCACGGCCGAGAGTTGCACCGATGACCCCGCTTCGAGAAAGGTGCTCGCGGGGTAGTGGAGTTCCAGAAAGGCGATGCCGTCGTTGTTTTCGGCGATGCCGCTACAAGCGGCAGCCGCCAGGCCGGCCGAGATCAGGCCGAGCCGTAGGCGGCGCTGGCGACGGGCTCGAGTTCCCGCAGAGTCGATTCGGCGTGCTGAATCCAACGGTCGGCGTCCGGTCCACGGGGTGGGCGATTGAGGAAAGCGCGCAAATGCTCCGCCGCCTTCTTCTCGTTCCCGCGCTTGAGCAGCAGGAACGCCAGTCCATAATGGGCGCCCGTCAGCGAAGAGTCCAGTTCCAGGGCACGCCGGTAGTGGCGGATGGCTTCGTCGGGCTGGCCTGTCTTGGTAAAGGCAATGGCCATATTCTGGAGGATCCGGGGATCATCCGGATGCTCACGCAGACCCAGCCGGTACGAGGTAATGGCTGCGGTGAAGTCGCCCTGACGCTCGAGCGCCAGCGCTTCATTCAGGTAGTCGAGACGCTGAGGCCCGGATTGGTCCGGGGTCAGTTTGCCGAAAATGCGTTGCCAGAAGCTCATGATCCGTGGCTGCTCCTCTAGGCTCGCAAGTCGCTGCGGTCGAAACAGATCCAGCGCAGACTGATGCGGAGCGATGCACCGCTGCTACAACATAAGAAAGTTCTTCAAGCGGTGCAATACAAGTTGTTGTGGCATCAAGGAGATTCCCGCGACCTTGCGGCTGACTTTCGGACCTCATGGCAAGGCCGTATACTTGGGCGAACCGGGGGCAGGCGCTGGAAATGGGTGGTTCGACCCGCTGACCCGAAATCGGAGGAGTTCCTATGCCTCGTCCACGGCTGGACCCAGCCCGCGGCTTTCTCGAGATTGATTGGGCGCTCTTCGGTGAGTTGTGCCGGGCCATGGCGCTCAAGGTGGCCAGGGAATACGATCCCGAAATCATCCTGGGTATCGCGACCGCCGGCGTGATTCCCGGCGCCGTGGTATCGGCGCTGCTCGAACGGGAATTCAGCTCGATGACCGTGACCCGGCGTCGCGCTGGCGGCGATCCGGTGCTGGTCAGCGGTCCGCCTGCGATTCTCCGGGGCCGTCGCGTCCTTTTGGTCGACGAAACCTGCGATACCGGCCATACCCTCAAGCTTGCTCTAAACGAAGTCCGGGCGCTCGGTCCCGCGGAGATTCGCACCGCGGTGTCGTTCAAAACGGGCTCGTTCCGTCCCGACTTTTTCTCCTTCGAAACGGAGAAGGTGATCATCCTCCCCTGGGACAGTGAAGTGATCCGGAACGGCGAACTGGTTCGCCGCCCCGAGTGGCCGCTCGACTCCGAACCGAATGCGTGAGTTGCTCGCCCGGGCGCTGGCAGCGGCGCCCGGGTACGTCGAGATTCGGTTGCGGCGGCGGTGGTCGACCGCCGTGGTCTTTCGCCGTCACCGTCTCGAGGTGGCCACCGAATACCACGCGAGTGGCGGCGTGGTTCGCTGCCTGGCGCCGGGGCACGGCTGGGGCGCGGTGGCCTTCACCGATGCGGAGCAAGCGCCGGCGGCGGTCCAGCGCGCCTACGAACTCTCCACCGAAACCCGCCCCGATCGCGAGATCGTCCTAGCCCCGATTGCTGCGCGCCAGGTGGAACGGGCCGATGCGCTGGTCGATGACCCCCGCCTCGCGGCGCTGCCCGACAAGCGCGATCTGCTCGACGGGCTGACCGCTGAACTGCACGGGGTCGACCGCCGGATCGTCGACTCCCGAACCAGCTACGGCGATACTGTGATGGAAACCTGGCTGGCGACCAGCGAGGGCGCCTGGCTCCACGATCTGCGCAGCGAGAGCACGCTCGGTGCGCTGGCCGTCGCGGGCGAAGACGGCGGCCAGGAACGCGCGCTCGAGTCGATTGCCGTGGCGGGCGGATGGGGCGCCTTCGGCGAGCGGCGCTCGATGTTCCGCCAGGTGGCCGAGCGGGCTGTGGCGCGGCTCCACGCCAAACCGATCGTATCGGCACGCTATCCGGTGGTGTTCGATGCCCGCGCCAGCGGCGCCCTGGCGCTGCAGACGATCACCAATCTCTGCCGGGCGCCCTCGCGCGGGGTCGATCGGAACCTGCTGCCGCTGGGGCAGCGGATCGGACCGGAATGCCTGTCGGTCGGCGATGATCCCACGGCGCCAGGGTTGCGCACCAGCCTGTTGCTCGACGACGAAGGGACGCCCGTCACCCACGCGATGGTGGTGTGCAACGGGGTCGTCGTCGGCCACCTCCACACCCGGGAAACGGCTGCCCGCGCCGGCGTGGCGCCGACCGGGCACGGCCTCGCGCCGACGCTCCGTTCAGTGCCCGTCGCGCGCCCGGCCAACACCTACGTAGCCGGTGCGCAGGGAACCGCCGCGCAACTGATCGAGGAAATTCCTCTCGGGGTCTATGTCGCCGACGTACTGGGTATCGCGGTCGAAGGGCGCCAGGTCACCATAACGCCGGCCGTGGCGCGGATGATTCGCGGTGGCCAGCTGGCGGAACCGGTCAAGTGTGCGCCGATTACCTCCGATCTGCTCAGCTTGTACGGCCGGCTCGATCGGGTGGCCGGCGACTTCAGCTGGGATCCGAGCGCGGCCACCCTGCAGGAAGGGGGCGCACTCCGCCCCGTCACGACCGGGGCGCCGCACACCCGGTTCATCGATCTCGAGATTTCCCCACTCCACGCATGATCGGCGGGCTACTCGGCGACCTCGCGTCTCGGGGCGCGCAAGCCGACGTGACGCTGGTCGACGACGATACGCTGACCGTGTCGCTCGACCCCGACGGCGCCGCGTCGATCACGGCCGACGGCAACCATTCAGTCCACGTCCGGGTTGCGCAGCATGGACGGATCGGCTGGGCCGCGGGGGCAACCCGATCCGTCCGGGACATCGTCGATCGCGCGTTCGCTTCGGCATCATGCGCGGCTGCCGCGCCCCTGTTCCTCCCCGCGCCCGCGCCGCTCCCGGCGGTGATGACGCGCTCTCCCGGAGCGGCCGCACTCGCTCCGCGCGAGTTGCTCGAAGACGCCCGCCAGCTGCGCGAGCGTCTCCGCCGGCACGGCTGGCGTCTCGAGACCTGGGCCGAGCGGTCGGCCGGGGCGGTGGAAGTCGGGAATACCCGCGGGGTGCAGGCGGCGTATGACGTGAGCCTGGTCGGCATGGGAGTCGAAGCGAGGGCGCCGGATGGGCTGATCTGCCGGGTCTACCGGAGCCAGGTCACGCCGCTCGAATCGCAGGACGTGGCCGCCCTGGTCGACGAAGTCGAGCGACGACTGCTACCGCCGTTGCTCGACGAAGGGACGGTGGTGCGGACCGAGCGTGTCTGGTTTGGACCCCGCGCCGTGCGGGCCTTGCTGGCGCCGCTACTGCCGCGCCTGATCGGCGAGCGCCGGACGGGTCGTTGGCCCGAACTCGATCGGCGGCTCACGCTGATCGATGATCCTCTCATCGACGGCAGACCAGGCAGCCGGCCGATCTGCGACGACGGCGTGCCCACCAGGCCCATCACTCTGATCGATGCGGGACGCGCCTCGGACAACATTCTCGACCTGACCGTGGCGTCGCGGACCGGACGTCCCGCCACGGGCCACGGCTGGCGCCGCGGGTTTGCACCGCCGCGAGCCGGATTCTCGAACCTCGTCCTCGAAGCCGGCGCCGCGACGAACGATCAGCTTGCTGCGGAGCTTGGCAGTGGTTTGTACCTGGCGGACTGGAGTTTCGGTACCGCGCCGAATCCGGTCACCGGTGTCTTCCGGGCCGAAGCGCCCTGGATCTACCGGATCGAGGAGGGTGCCGTCGTCGGCCGGCTCGATGGGGTGGTGCTGACCGGTGACGCGTTCGAACTGTTGGGTCGGGTGGTTACGGTGGGTTCGACGGCGGAATGGGTCGGCAGCGCGCTGCTGCCGTCGCTGCTGGTCGATGGCGTCGGAGTCGAGCTCCGACGCTGAGCAGTGGTCAGTCTCTGGCGCCGGTGCGGAGCTGGTCGGCCAGTTGGGTATACGCCGTCCCGGCGACCATGCCTTCATAGATCCAGGTCAGCACGTCCGGACTGCCGATCAGGAACCGGCAGCGCGCATCGCCGCGGCTCCGGCATTCCACTTCCATCACGGCGGCCGGGTAGCCGCCCAGTCGCGTAAAGAAATCCGAGAGCATCCCCGAGCTGAAATGGCACGATGGCGTTGCCGCGTTGCGACTGCCGGCTTCGATCCAGTCGGGGCTGTCGAGCGCGACCAGGCCTGGCGCGAGCGTTTCGAGCGCCGCGGTACCCCAGCCCTCCTCCCGCAGATAACCGCCTACGGCTTCCGAGAGATACCGGGCATCCAGCGCCTGCGGCGTCTCGACGCCGTATCGCTCGGAAACCGAGGCGACGAAGCCTTCGAAGCACGCTTCACCGGCCGCAAAGCCGATTTCCCTGAGCAAACCGGCGGCCTGCTGCGGCAGCTCGCGCTCGAGGACGTTGCGGACCTGGTCGAGGGTGGCCCGACCGAGATTCAAACGGGGCGGCATATGGGTAGTGGCCATCGTTCCAAGCTAGGTATTGCGCCCGACTCGACGCAAGAGTTCGGCTTCGTCGATGACCTCGATGCCGAGCGCCCGGGCCTTCTCGAGCTTGGAGCCGGCCTCCTCGCCGGCGACCAGGGCGTCGGTCTTCTTGCTGACGCTGCTGGTGACTCGCCCGCCGTGCGCTTCGATCAGCGCGGCCGCATCGGTCCGTGAGAGGGTGGTCAGGGTGCCCGTCAGGACGAAGCTCTTGCCGGCCAGGGCGTCGCCGGTGGGGGTGGCGTTGGGCTCGATCAGGTTGACCTGCGCCGCTTCGAGCTCTCCGATCAGGCGCTGACTCGCCTCGTTCCGGAAGAACTCGACCACCGCCTCGGCGATGGTCGGTCCGATCCCCGCGATGCTCCCGATCTCCTCCGCCGAGGCCTGGGCCAGCGCCGGAAGCGACACGAAGCGCCGGGCCAGCAGCTGGGCGGCGGTCTTGCCGACGTGACGGATGCCCAGCGCAAAGAGCAAGAGCGAGAGCGGCTGTGCCTTCGAGGCGGTAATGGCGTCCACCAGTTGCGTAGCCGACTGCTGCGCAAATCGATCGAGCGCGATCAGCTGCTCGACCGTCAGCCGGTACAGATCGGCCACGGTGCGGATCAAACCGGCATCGAGCAGTTGCCGGACCCGTTCGTAGCCGAGCCCTCGGATGTCCAGCGCATCGCGGGAGGCGTAGTGAACGATGCCTTCCAGGGTTCGGCCCGGACACGTCGGGTTGGGACAATACCGCATCGCCTCGTCGGGCAGCCGCTCGGCCGGGGTGCCGCACGCCGGGCAACGGTCGGGCATGATCCAGGGTTGCTCATCGCCGGTCCGCCGTTCACGCAATGGCCCGATCACCTGGGGAATCACCTCGCCGGCGCGCATGATCTCGACCCAGTCGCCCTCGCGGATGTCCTTCTGCGCAATCAGGTCTTCGTTGTGGAGTGTGGCGTTGGACACCGTCACCCCGCCCACCTCGACCGGCTCGAGCACGGCGTACGGATTGAGCGCCCCGGTGCGGCCGACGTTGATCCGGATTTCCCGGAGCCGGGTGACCGCCACTTCGGGAGCAAACTTCCGCGCCACGGCCCAGCGGGGCGCCCGGCCGCCGACGATCCCGAGATCGTCCTGCAGGTCCCGGCGGTCGACCTTGATGACCACGCCGTCGCACTGAAACGGCAGCGTACCAAGCAGCTCTTCGTATTCCGGTATGGCCGCCTGGACCTCGGTCAGCGATGCGAAGCGGCGATAGTGCGGTGCCACCTGGAAGCCCCATTCGGTGAGCCGCGCCAGGAGCTCGGCCTGGGTGGCCGCAGGCAGAGTGCCCTCGATGGCTTCGATGTTGAAGGCAAACATGCGGAGCCGCCGGCTGCGGGTCACCTTGGGGTCGAGCTGGCGGAGTCCCCCGGCCGCGGCGTTGCGCGGATTGGCAAAGAGCGGCTCGCCCTCGGCTGCGCGCCGAGCGTTGAGTTTCTTGAAGGCGCCGAGGGAGAAGTAGACCTCGCCGCGAATCTCCATCAGGTCGGGGTGGCCGGTTCCCTTGAGGATGAGCGGCACGTCGGGGATGGTGCGCAGGTTGGCCGTGACATCTTCACCGACGATGCCGTTACCGCGAGTCGCGCCGATCAGCAGGACGCCGCGTTCGTAGGTGAGATTGACCGCGGCACCGTCGATCTTGAGCTCCGCCGTGTACCCGCCGGTCCGGACATCCGCGTTGATGGCCGCGTTGCGCGACTCCCACGCGGCGAGTTCGGCTTCGTCGAATGCGTTGGCGAGCGAGAGCATCGGACGGCGGTGGGTATGTTTGCGCAGCGACGCGGCGGGGTCGGCCCCGATCCGCCGGGTCGGACTGTCGGGATCGGCCAGCTCGGGATGTTCCTGCTCCAGCTCCTCCAGTTCCCGAAAGAGGCGATCGTACTCGGCGTCGGAGAGTTCCGGCGCGTCGTCGATGTAGTACTGATGATTGGCGCGATCGATGACGGCGCGGAGTTCCGCCGCGCGGGCCCGGGCGGCGTCGAGACTCATGCCCGCGGCTCGTGGCGCAGCACCGTCAGCGCCACGCCGACCAGGCGATCGAGTTCGGCCTGGCCGGTGCGCGGCACCAGTTCGTCGGCGGCGCCCTCGTCTTCCGTCTGGTAGCCGGCCAGCAGTTTGGCCAGGAAGGCGATCAGCGCCGCCCGTTCGCGATCGCGCTCGAGAGCCGCGCCATCGCCGCCGCGCCGCCGCGCCTGAAGCCGTTCGAACTTGTGGGCGGTGCGGAGCGCCTGCGCCGTCACACTGGCGACCAGCTTGGCCCACTGGATGTCGGGATGCGACAGGGGCGCCCGCGTCCGGTCGGTGCGCAGAAAGAGGGCGCCGATCACGACCCGGCGCCAGGCAATCGGGATCACCGTGATCGACTGGACCCGCCGCGCGGCCAACTGGTCCTGGACCGCTTCGAGCGAAGGCTCGTGGAGCACGTCGGGGATGTTGACGACGGCGGCCGTGTCGAGCGCCTGGCGAATTTCCGGGTACCGGCCGAGCTGGATGATCTGGCTCCGCAGCGCGGGGTCTTCGTAGCTGGCGACCAGGTGGACCGTGGTGCCGCCCTTTTCGGTCAGGAACACCGAGCATCGGTCGAGTTCGAGCGCGTAACCGATCCGCCGGGCCACCGCATGCACGATATCGCGATAGTCGAGCGACCCGGCCAGTTCCCGCAGCAACTCGATCACCATCAGCAGCCGGCGCCGATCGGCCTCGAGTTCTTCGACACGGGCCCGCAACTGGTCGGCGTCTGATGGAGGAATGCGGGTGGTCGAGATCATGGGCGCCGAGTGTCGGAGACGAGTGCCGAGGAGAGGTTGAAAATTGGTCGCGCAGGTCGGGGCCGGTCAAGCGAGCCGGTCGGTTGTACCGGGCCCCGCGGTTGGGTAGCTTCGAGAGATGAGCACCGACGACCGTGAAATCGAGATCGAAGACGAAGTCGAGGAGGAAGCTCCCGTGCGCCTGACCGCCACGTCCCGTCATTCCGCCGGCAGCTTTGGCCTGGGCCTGCTCGTAGGCGCCCTGCTCGGCGGGATGGCCGCCTTGCTCTTAGCGCCCGGCTCGGGTCGCGAAACCCGGCGCCATCTGCGCCGCCGACTCCGCCAGGCCAAGGAACAGGTCGGCGATCGATTGGAAGAACTGGACGATCGGGTCCGGACCGAAATCCGCCGCCGGCGTCACCGGTAGTCACCGCGTGTCGCGGCCGATCGAGGCGCCGCACCGTATCGCCAGGTGTACTCTGTCGTGAGTGCGCCCGCCATCGTCGTGCCGCGTCTGATCGAGCGGAAACGCGACGGCCAGGCCCTCTCGGCCGCCGAGTGGCAAGCCCTGATCCGCGGGTACGTCGCCGGAGACATTCCTGATTATCAGATGGCGGCGCTGGCCATGGCCGTCGTGTTCCGCGGCCTGGACACCGATGAACTGGTGGCCCTGACCGCCGCCATGCGCACCTCCGGCGACCAGTTCCAGCTCGCCGATCTGGGCCGCCCCCGCGTCGACAAACATTCCATCGGTGGCGTGGGCGACAAAACCTCCCTGTTGCTCGCGCCCATGCTTGCCGTGCTCGACGTGGCCGTCCCCATGATCTCGGGGCGCGGACTCGGCCACACCGGCGGCACCCTCGACAAGCTGGAGGCGATTCCGGGGTTCGATACCCGGCTCTCGCTTCGCGCGGCTCGGCTGCAACTCGAGAAGATCGGCGCCGTGATGGTGGGCCAGACCCCCGAACTGGTGCCCGCCGATCGGAAGCTCTATTCGCTCCGCGATGTGACCGGTACGGTCGAGTCGATTCCGCTGATCGCGGCCAGCATCATGTCCAAGAAGCTCGCGGAATCGCTCACCGGACTGGTGCTCGACATCAAGACCGGCAGCGGGGCTTTCATCCGTGATCCGGAGCAATCGCTGGTGCTGGCCGAGACCATGATCCGGCTGGGCGAGGCGAGCGGGTGCCGGACGGTCGGTCTCCTGACCGCAATGGACCGCCCGCTGGGCATTGCCTGCGGAAACGCAATCGAGGTGGAGGAGGCCATTGCCGGTTTGCGCGGCGCCGGGCCGCCCGACCTGATGGAGGTCACCTTCGCGCTGGGAGCGGAGATGCTGCTCGCGTCTTCACTCGAAACGGATCCGGCCGAGGCCCGGCGCAAAGTCGAGGCGGTCGTCGCGAGCGGGGCGGCCCTGGAACGCCTTGCCCGCCTGATCGAAGCACAGGGTGGCGATCCGCGCGTTATTGACGATCCGGCCCGGCTGCCCCAAGCGCCCGTCGTGGCCGATCTCCTTGCGGACCGACCGGGCGTCGTCGCCACCGCCGATCCGCGTTCCATCGGGCACGCAATCGTCGCGTTAGGCGGCGGGCGGTCGCGCACCGAAGATGCGGTCGACCCGGCGGTTGGATTCCGGATCTATGTCAAACCCGGCGACCCGGTCGAGCCCGGTACCCGTCTGGCGACCGTCCTGGCACGCCGCGAGGATCAGATGCCCGCATCGCTCGCGGCGCTTCGCGCAGCGCTCCCGATCGGCGATTCGGCGGCGCCACTTCCGCTCATCAGTCATCGCGTTTCCCGCGATGGTGTGACCCGCCTCACCTGATTTCAGCCACAGCCGGTCGACCGAATTCCGGTCGTGCGGATCGGGCGACCGATCGGCGTCTCCCCCTCGTTAGGCACGGAACAGAGCCCGCCAACTGCAGAGTTGTGCACACCTGACCCCAGCCAGTGCTGGCGTGCCGCTTGCTCCTTGAACGGCACGGGGTACCTCGGCGACGCGGGGCAGGCTCTGCTGCGCCTTGGGTTTAGGCCTCACAGGTGCTTTCGGGGCACCTCGATGTGGTTGCGGCAAAACGCAAGCGGTGGTCGTCCACCAAGGATCGGGTCATGCCGAAGGTTGCAGTTCCATGACAGTCTCGGTTGCGGCATGGCTTACTCCGTCCGGAGGCGAAGGCGGGCGCACGGTGCAGGGACCTCGGGCGCTCGATGCCCGCGGGCTCGCGACGATGCATCACATCCTGGTGCAGTTGAGCGAAGTGGCGCTTCGTCCTCGCTTTGCCGAAGCCTGCCAGGCGTTTGGTGACGTCGTCTGGTGCGATGATCTCGACGAGTTGATCGCGCGGTCGGCGGCGCGGGAGGCGCTGGCTATCGTGGTCGACCTGACCGACCGGGCGGGCGTATCGACGGTCGCGGCCGTGGCGCGAATCCGGACCCGCCGTCCGGATTTGCCGGCCATTCTCTGGTGTGATCGCGCTGCCGCAGGCGAGTACCTGGGCGCGCTCGCGACCGCCGGTATTTCGAGCGTCGTCTTTCGGGATGACACCGAACTCGAACGGCGGCTCCTCTCCGCGATCACCCGGGCGAGTGATGTCGCCTTTCAGCAACTCACCGATCAGGCGCTCCACCGCCGGGTGCCCTATCCGTTCATTCCGGTGGTGCGCTACTGTCTCGACCATGCGGCCAGCATGCCGCGGGCGGATGTGATTGCCCGCTCCGTCGGTCTCACGCCCAAGGCGCTCAGTACGCAGCTCCGGCGGGTCGGCTTGCCCCCGGTGAGCGCGCTGGTGATGTGGAGCAAGGCGCTGGTGGCGGCGTATCGGCTGGAAAAGACGACCGAGCCGGTGGCCGTGATTGCCCGGTCGCTCGGGTTCTCGTCCGGGTCGGCGTTGCGCCGGCTGCTCAAGCGCTGCACCAACGAGGTGCCGCAGGTGCTCCGCGACCCGGGCGGCTTCGGCTGGACCCTCCGCTGTTTCGAGCGCTACCTCACCAAGGTCCGCGACCGCCGCTAGTTCGAGACCTTGCTCCCGGGCCCCGGCGCGGTTTGCTTGGGCCCGATGCCGGATTTCCAGCTCGCCGAGCTGTCGGCGGCCATTTTCCAGACGGCGGTACTGGCGGGGCTGGCGGGGTTCTTCGCCTACCTCTATCGCCGCTACCAGAAGATCCACTTCTTCTGGTGGGCCATCGCGTTCGGGCTCTACTCCCTGGCGCCCGCTGCCATCGTCACCTTCATCTTTACCGAAGCGCGCGGTTTCCTCTACTGGCACCAGATCATCATCGGCTGGACCGCGCTGGGCTTTCTCTATGCGGCGCTGGTCTTTGCCCGTCAGGGGTGGCGCTGGCGATGGTGGTATCTCGGCTATCTCGCCTTTCCGGTGGGGTGGGCCTACCTCGCGATCTTCGTGCTGGAGAGTTTCGCGCTGGCGGCCGGACCGATGGTCGGCTTCCTGGCGCTCACGACGGGATGGACCGGTGTCGTCTTCTGGCGCTACCGCAAGCGGACCGGCTCGGCCGCCGCGGGTTTCCTGGCGGTCACACTGTTGTTGTGGGGCCTCCATCACCTCGACTATCCGATCCTGCGTGCCCGCGGCGCCTGGAGCCCGTGGGGCTACATGCTCGATACCGTGTTCGTGCTCGCGACCGGCGCCGGAATCATGCTCCTCATCCTCGAAGAACTGCGGGAAGGACTCGGCACGCTGGTGGCGTTGTCCGGGGATCTTCGCCGTGAGGGACTCGAGGATTCCCGCGCTGCGCTGCTGGCGCGGCCGCTGGCGCTCCGGGGTGTTCACGGCGCGGCGTTGCTCGATGTCGGTCCCGACGGCCCGGTGTTCGATCGCGGGGTTGGTATCTGTCGCGACTGGGGGACTACCGGCATTCCGGCGCCGGTGCGCGCCGTGGTCGCCCAGGCCATGGCGGCCGGAAGGTCGCGTCTCGACGGCGATCCGGACGAGACGACGGGCATGCCGTCGTTTACCGGCGTGCTCCGTCTGGGCGGCACCGCGGAGGGTAATCGGGTCCTGGTGATTTCGGGCGACCTGGCCGCATCGTTTGCTGCGCTCGACGACAGTTTGCTCGAGGCGATCGGCGAGCAGATCGGTTCCGCGCTGGAGCGGTCGGAACTGTCGGTCCGGCTGGAGCAGCGGACCGCCGATCTCGAACGGCTCTCGGTGCGGATGCTGAGCGAGCACGAGGAGCAGCGCCGCCGGCTCGGCCGAGAGCTGCATGACGAAACGGCCCAGGTCTTTTCCGCGCTCAAGCTGCAACTCGGTACCTTTCGGGAGAGCGCCCCGGCGGAGTTGTCGCCGCGGGTCGACCGGCTGGTGCAACTCGTCGATGCCGGGACCCGCAGCATCCGGAGCGTGACCGACGACCTTCGGCCCGCGGTGCTCGAAGATCTCGGGCTGGTGCCGGCGTTGCGCGCCCTGATCAGCGACTTCCGCGAATGGAGTGGACTCGCGGTGACGCTCGAGGCGCCCGCCGAGGTCCGGGGGTTGTCTGCCGATGCGGAGCTGGCGCTCTTTAGGACCCTGCAGGAGGCCTTGTCGAACGTTGCGCGGCATGCGCATGCCACCCGGATCACGGTGGCGCTCCAGGTGACGGAACGGGTTGTCACGCTCCGGGTGGCCGACGACGGGATCGGCCTCTCGGCGACCGATCTCGAACGGTTGCAGCGCGGCCCGGGCCGTTCGGGGCTTTTCGGGATGCGGGAGCGGATCATTGCGTTGGGCGGTTCGGTCGTGTTGCGATCGCAGGTAGGATCCGGTGTCTCGGTTGCGGCCGAGTTGCCTATGGGACGGGAGTCATGAGCGAGCAGACGGTACGGGTCGTCATCGTCGACGACCACCCGCTGGTGCGGGAAGGAATCCGCCAGGCCCTATCGGTGCCTGGCTTCGATGTGGTTGGTGAAAGCGGTAACGGTCCCGAGGGGATCGAACGCGCCGCGGCGGTCGAGCCCGATGTCGTGATCATGGACATCAGCCTCCCCGGCGATTCCGGCATCGTGACGGTCGAGCGGCTACGGGCTCGTCTGCCGGAGGTGCGGGTCCTGATGCTGAGTGTCCACGACCATCCCGAGTACGTGCTGGAAAGCATTCGGGCAGGTGCGCATGGCTATCTGCGCAAGGACAGCCTGCCTGATGACCTCCGGGCCGCGATTCGGAAGGTGGCTTCGGGACAGACCTGCTTCGAAACCGGCGAGCAGAACGCGCCGGTCGAAACGGCGGCGCCGATCCTGGCCGCAGCGGTGCAACGGCTCAATCTGCTCACTCGCCGGGAGCGGGATGTGCTGCTCGGCGTGGCCAGCGGAAAGACCAACAAAGAAATCGCGGCCGATCTGGGTCTCAGTGTCCGGACCGTCGAGTCCTACCGGGAGACCCTGATTCGCAAACTCGGCATTCCGAGCGCGGCCGGGCTGGCCCGCTTCGCGATCGAGGCGAAACTCCTTTAGTGCGTCGCGATCCGATCGATCAATGACAGCCGGGGCCGCGCGGCCGGGAGCTGAAAGATCAGCGCCGCATTGCGGTCCGGCTGCGTCATGAACAACTCGGCCGGCCGGCTGGTCGGGAGTCCGCAGAGTCGCACGATGCCCAGCGCATCCGATTCGAGCCGCGCTTCCTGATTGGCGACCACCAGGCCCGAACCTGCCTTACGCAGCTCCTGCCAGCGAGCCGCGAGCCGCACTCCCGATCGGCTCATACCTTCGGCGTCCACGATCCGTCCCGCGAACAGGCTGGTCGTCGTGTCAGTCGCCGCTGCCGGGCAGGCGGCGGCAATGACGGCGCGCCGGTTCGGCAGCTGCGGAAAGAACCGGGTCGTATCGCCCGCGCGGGCCGTGACGGTCTGTTCGAGAACGGGCAGGCCCAGCAGTTCGATCCGCGGATGCCGGACGCGCAACGCGTAGTCGCCCGACTCCTCGGCGTGAATCACGAATCGGCCGGCGCTGTCGGTGCTGGTCTGGGCCGGTCCGTCGCCGATGGCCACCTGCGCATTGCGGAGCGGTTGGCCGGAGATGGAGTCGAACAGCTGCCCCATGATGACGACGCCGGCTCTGGCCCGGTCGGTCGGCTCGGAAATCCGGGCGCCGACTTCGACGAACCCGCGCAGGGAGAGCCGGCTCGCCCCGTTCGCGCCGATCATGGTGGCAAGGCGGGGCATTCGGATGGCCCATTCTTCAACGATGATCAGGCCGTGTGCCGCCCGGCGGAATGCCAGCCGTCCGCCGGCGCGCCGTTCGGTATCCTGAGGCATCGGGACACCGAGGTAGCTGTAGGTCAGCGAGGTGACATAGCCGGTGCGTGCGTCGAGCCAGACCGTGCCTTCGATGCTCGGCCGCTCTACGTGCTGCGGCTGGAACCAGATCCCGACCAGCGGTGAGGGTGCCTCGCCACGCTTGGGTGCGGGTGGCAGCACCGCTTTGAAACAGTACGCGGCGGCAAACGCATCGGACAGGAAGAGGGCGGCGTCCGGGGCAAAGTAGACCGTCTCGTTGTCCTGGACCTGGACGAAACCGTCGGTCAACAGCAGGTCGCTGCTCGCTGCGCTGAAGGGTTGAACGAAGTAACCGCTGCTACGGGTGGTCTCTTCACGCGTCACCACCTCCCGTTCGGTCAGATTGCGGGTAAACCGTACGATCTGGAGCGGGGTTGGACGGTGGTGCCGGCCGGCCAGCACCAGCTCGAGGTTCTTGCGCGCTTCTCCCCAGATCTCGGCCGCGGCACTGCCGGCTTTCGGCTCTACCTGGCATCCCGAACGATCGGCGCGGACCGCGATCTCATCGATCACGAACGGCTTGCGTTCGAGCGTCACGTCGAGCGTCAGCGGCTGGCCGGAAGTCACCGCAACCTGGGAGAGCAGGCGTGTCGCGTAGCCGATGCCGTCTACTCGAATCGTATAGGTGCCGGTCGGTACCGTGAATCGGGCTTGCCCACTTTCGTCGGCGAGCAATCTGGTGCGGACGGTTCCATTTGGGTCGAGCACCCGAACCAGGGCGCCTGGTATCGGGCCGGACTCGTGCCGTACCCGAACCGAAATCGTCTGCGCAGCTACCGATCCGGTGCAGGTCAGGAACACTATCAGGGCGAGACGTAGCGTACGCATCGTTTGCTCCGGCGCGAGTCAGCCCGCCCCCGGTCCGCAGGCAATCGCAATTTGTTCGACGTGGCGATGATCGGTGCCGCAGCAGCCGCCCATCACATTGAGTTTTCGGAGCTGGCCCCGACGTAGCGCCGCATACTCACCGGCCAGGGTGACCGGATCGCCTGCGTCGAGTTCGGTGGCTTCGTTCAACTCGGCATGGCTCATTCGCGAGGCGTTGGCCCGGAGCCCGCGCAGTCGCTCGGCCCATGGCTCGTCGCCCCGGATGGTTTCGGCGAAGTGACTCGGATGGGCGCAGTTGAGCATGAAGTACGCCGAATACGATCCGGTCGCCGTATCGATCTGTCGGATCGCTTCACCGAGCGGCTGGCCCGTCGGCAGGGTGCCATCCGTCTCCACCGTGAGCGACACGACGACCGGCAGCTTCGCATCCCGTGCGGCCTCGACCAGGCCGATCGCTTCCTCGGCGTAGTTCATGGTGATGCCGGTCACGAGGTCGGCCGCGGTGTCGGCGAACGTTTCGATCTGCTCGCTGTGGTACTCCTGCGCCTCGCGCGCCGACATGGCGCTGTCGGGGATGTAGCCGTCGCCGCGTGGGCCGATGCACCCGCTGATCACGACCGGGTGTTCGTCGGTTTCGTAGTCGCGCCGGAATTCCTCCAGCAGCGCAACCGATGCCCGGTTGGCGGCGGCGAGGTCATCCCGGGTATAGCCGAGCTGCGCACCCCAGTCCGGGTTGGCCCGCCAGGTCGGTGTTTCCAGGATCACGCCGGTGCGGTGGCGCCGGGCGATGTCTGCGTAGCTTGCGAAATACTTGCGGAGCGCGGCGGTGCCGGCAGGCGTCGTGAGCAGGTGAAACGCGGCAAAGAGCGGCAGCTCCTGGCCCTCGAGGAAGATCAAGGTGGTCTCGAGTCCGCCCTCGGTGAGGAAGAATGCTCCGCCGAGCTGGGGGAGCGCGTTCCGGTACTTCGCCATGGTGTGCCTCGGGGGTGACATCGGTTTTTGACGTCAGGATCTTGGAAACCTGCTCCTCGAGGCTGCACGGCGCAAGCAGGACACACCAACCCCTTGCGGTGACAACAAGCACTTTGTAGTGTAAAGTGTAGGTTGTTTTTCACTCCGGCTGCCGGAGAAAGGGGTGACGTGAGGACTTGGGGGAAGTGGTTGCGTGGCGCCGTTGGGGTCGGTTTGGCCTGGGCCGGCGCCTGGTTCGGGGCGGGAATGATCCTCCTGGCCATCGTTGGCCTGGATGCCGCCGACGTGCCGTTTCCCCTGTTCTTCGGCTTCCTGGGCTTCATTGCCGGAGTGGCGTTTTCCGGTATCCTCGCTCTGGTCGAGCGGCATCGCCGGTTCGATCAGATGTCGGTGCCAAGGTTCGCGGGGTGGGGGGCCGTGGGTGGAATGGCGCTGTCGGGCGTGATGGCGCTCATTTCCGGATCGGTGGGCGATTTCCTGGGTCTGACGGCGGTGTTTGGTCTGGCCGGCGCCGTCTCTGCCGGTGGATCACTCGCGCTGGCGCGGCGGGGCACGGAGCGGGCGTTGCCGGCGTCGGTCGACGAGGAGTTGGAGGACGATCCACCAGCCTGACCACGTTCGCCAGGTGGGCAGCTGGTGGATCGACTTCATGATGCCCTCAGGTCATCGAGCGCCGGCTCGCCCGGCGCGTTCGCGCACGACACCAAAGGTGCCCAGGTTGCTGATCTCGAGACTGGCGGGGCGCCCGGCCTGATCGAGCTGGAACGTCGCAACGGAAGCCAGGGGCGCGAGCACACCGGCGCTTTCCCAGTCGACGATCCGGAAAGCATTGTAGCGAAGCGGCGTTAGCCGAGCCGAGAAGCCGGGGTGGTTCTCCCAGAGGAGACGGAGCGAACCGGCCTCGAACGAGACCCGGACCCGTCCGTTCAACGAGTCCGCGTAGGCTCCGGCATACTGTTCCAAGGGGAGGGATGGGTTCGTCGTCGCCGCGGCGGTGACCGCTTGCTGTGCGCCCTGGCCGCGGGAAGCCCGCGCGAAGGCGATGCCGTTCCAGTCGCGCTCCGGCAGGCCCAGTGCGACGTCGAAGATGCGCTGGACCAGGGCGGTGTGCATCGCGTGTCCGTCCCGGTTGGTCAGCACCACGACACCGATCTGCGCTTCGGGCAGCACCGTCATGGCGGTCAGCATGCCGTCGATGGCTCCGCCATGATCGATCGAGCGGTAGCCGCGATAGTACTCGAGAAACCATCCCATGCCGTAGCCGAGTGAAGTCGAGCCGCTGTCGGACAGGACGACCGGCGCGCGGCCGGGAATGCTGACGGTGCGCATCTCCGCCATCGACGATTCCGAAATCAGGCGCTTGCCGCGGTAGACGCCGTTGCCCAACTGGAACCGGAGGTACTGCGCCATGTCGTGGGCGTTGGAGTAGTAGCCGCCTGCCCCGCCGATGTTCTGGGTGTTCCGATGCGGGGCCGGCACCAGCTTGCCGTCGATGCGCAGGTGCGGTGCGACGATGTTGACGCCCGGTTGGACCTGCACGATGCTCACCACGGTCGACGTCATTCCGAGCGGCTTGAAGAGCCGTTGATCGAGCAGGTCCTCGAACGAGAGCCCGGCCGTTGCCGCGGCCGCTTCTCCCGCCGCCATCAGCATCAGGTTGTTGTAGAGCATCCGGCTCCGGAACTCGTACTCCTGCTTGAGGAACCGGAATCGTTGCCCGATGACCTGTGCCCGCGTCAGTTCGGAGCCGTACCACGCGCCGATGGAATTTTCGACGCCGGTGCGGTGCGCCAGCAAATCGCGAATCGTCGCGTACTTGCTCACGTACGGATCGGCGACCCGGAAATCGGGCAGATAGGTCCAGACCGGAGCGTCGAACTGCATCTTGCCTTCGTCCACCAGCATGGCGGTGGCCGCGGCGGTCATCGACTTGCCGCTCGACCCGATCGAAAAGAGGGTGCGCTCGTCCACCCGATCGGCCTTGCCGAGTTCTTTGACGCCGTAGCCCTTGGCAAAGACGACCGAGTCTCCCTGCACGATGGCAATGGCCAGGCCGGGCACCTCCCACTGCTGCCGGACCTGGTCGATGTGGGCGTCCAGCGCCTTGAGTTGGGCGGCCGACAGGATTTTCGCGGGGCCTGCCGCGCTGTTGCCGGTCCGTTGCGCTCCCGCCGGAATGGCAACCGCCAGACTGCAGATGATCGCTCCCAGCCAGGCTCCCGCTCGTGATCCTCTACGCATTTCGACTTCCAGGTTGTTGGTTCGTGCAGACGGCGGAGGGATACTTGCATGACAATAATGGAGGCACGACCGCCGTCCGGCCAGATGGGTGATCCCTGAGAGGCCGCCGCTGCGCGTCTTGAGTACCTGGAATCTCAATCGGAATCGTGATGAACGCCTTCTCTCCACTCGCCGGCCGGGTTGCACTGTTGCTGGCGGCTGCGCTCCTGGTGTCCTGCGGTGGCACGACGGACCCCGTCGTTCCGCCGCCGCCTCCTGTCGTGCCTCCACCACCTCCGCCGCCCCCGCCTCCGCCACCACCCCCGCCGGGACCGGCCGAAGGCGTGGTGCTCGATCGGGAACCGTTAGGCCAGGGGGGCGGCGAGTTGCGCGTCACCCAGGCCGGCGCGCTCCAGGGGTTGACCATCACCGTGCCGAACGCGGCGTTTTCGACCGCGACGACGTGGACGGTCACCGAACTGCCCACGCTCAAGCCGAATCTCCCGATCGGTGTTCGCCAGATCGGTCCCGCCATCCAGATCGAAAACGGCCAGGGTTACAGCGACGTGCCGTTTACCATTTCGGTGCCGGCCCGGGTGTCTCCCGACAGCAGTCTCGCGCTGTTCTACTATGAGGCGGCCACTGGCACCTTCGAACTGGTGCCCGTGCTGCAGCGGACCGACACCTCGCTCGTGGTCGTGACGCGCCACCTCTCGGGCGACCAACTGCTGGTTCCGGGTACCTCGGCCTTCCGAAGTTTCTCGTCGACTGCACGGCTGCCCGGCCTCGCCACGCTCCTGTTGATTGCCTCGGCGCGCTCGGCGCTGCAGGGCACCTTCGACAGCGGCTTCGTGCCGGGAGTCGACGACTGGGACTTTGCGAACTATGGCGACTACCTGAGTCCGGGGGGCTACTGCGCCGGATCCAGTATCACGGCGATCCACCACTACTACACCAGAAAAGCGGCGAAGGGCGGCCTGCACGGTCTCTATGACGGGCTTGCCACGCTCGATTCCGACAACGGACGCGGGGTGCGGCTGGCATCGGTCATTCAGAAGACCGGCGCCTCACCGCAGATCGAAGTCCAGGTGCAGCAGGCGATGCAGGTGCTGACGCGGATCGGGATGACGGCCGGCGGCCCCGCTTGGGTTCGAGTCCAGACCGACGCACTCGGCCTGGCCATTCGCATGACCGGCAGTCCGCAGCTACTGGCGATCTATCAGCAGGGTATCAGAAGGGGTCATGCCATCGTCGCTTACCGGATGCAGTCCGATGGTACCACCGGCGAACTCTGGGTTGCCGATCCGAACGAACCTGGTGAGGCCACCTCGCTGTTTTTCAACGGACAGGATTTTCTCCCGTTTGTGATGTCGCCGGTCGTCGGTGCCCCGGGCGAGTTGTATCCGCATCTGTTCGTCGTGGGCGTGACCTCGCTCATTTCGATGCAGGGCATCACGGCACACTGGACGGCGGTCGAGAACGAAACCATCGGTCAGAATCACTATCCGCCCACGCTGATGGAGTACCTCGACCCGGTCGATACGCTCTGGCGGCCGGTGGAGAAGACGGTGAAGACGGCCAATACCACGCTGCTTTTCCGAACCCGGTGCCCGACCTGCCCGGTGCTGCGCGGTCCGGCCGCCAAGGAGCCGCAGCGGATTCTCTCGGTCGTCTACGATGGGTCGGGGACTCTCGTCAGCACGGATAACGCCGATGCCGACGAGGGCGCCGCCATCACCCTGACCATGGGGGCCAACAAAGTCGGGGTAGAGGAGCGGGCCGCCATCTCGGACCAGTCTCCCGATTGGCAGTTCATGAATTTCACCTGGTTCTCGGTCCAACGCGTGCCGTTCGAGGTCGAGATGATTCCGGTCAATCCGCAGCCGGGACAGGATGTGACCTACCGGGTCACCAACGGCGGGATCGGTGATGCGACGGCGCGGTATCGCTGGACCATCGGCGACGAGGAACCGGTTTTCACCGCGTTCAGCACCCGAGACCTGACGCTGGTGGCGCCCGAGGAGATTTCCTATCGGGTCCGGGTCGAACTGGTGGACGCTTCGAATCACGTGCTGGCCAAGGCGGAGCGCTTCGTCGGTGGGGCGCCCTATTGGCGGATCACCTCGTTCATCGACCATGACGAACTGCTTGGCGACGAGATCGAGAGCAGCAGCGATATCGCGCGGATGCTGGAGCGGGTGCTTGCGGTGCCGAGATCGGGCGTGATCGCGCTCGAAGAGGTTAGCGGCGGAACGGAGCTTCGGCTGCGCGTGCTGCGCAGCGGAACCTGGAATCCGGACAACTGCTGCCCGATTCCCGCCTTCAATTCCGGTCAGGAATGGCGGTTGCCCCTCGGCGTGATGCCGCGGCAGACGGTTACGGTCGGTCCGTTCTTTGCCGGATGGGGCGAAAGTTACTGGTCGCAGTCGACCGAGGAACTGAGTACCGGAACCATGTCATCACAGCAGATCCTGGGGACCACGTCCTACAAGGTCCGGGGAGGAGGGAATCAGACGGGGCCGGCCGGCGCCGTCCAGGTGGAGGCGACCCGGAACGGGACGTCTATGAGCGGCGTCATTGCCTTGACGATCTGGTTTGTCGACGAGGAGGAAGGCGAGGTGTGGCCGGGTGAGCAGTTCCGGATGCAGTTCACGGCCGAACGGATGAAGTAGACGTCGCAAGGCGTGCAGGGACGATGTCCGTCCGCTCGGATACTCCGGTGGCAAGGGGTGCCCGAGCGGATGGCGTTTCAGTCCCGGTCAGCCGTGACGACGCTTGAGGTCGGCGACGGAGTTGGCCACGAGCTGTTCCAGGACGGCGCTGTCGAGATCGGACAGGCGTTTGAAGTAGAGACAGGACTTGCCGATCCTGTGCTTGCCCAGCTTGGTCAGCAGCCGTTCCGACGGACCTTCCGCCATCAGATAGACGACGAGCTCCTTGCCACGAATGGCGAAGCCGGTCAGGCAGGCTTCGCCGGTTCGCCCGCTTTCGTAGGTGTATCGGTAGGAACCGTAGCCGACGATGCTCGGCCCCCACATCGTGGGTTTCTGCTTCGTGACTCGCTGCAGGATCGCCATCAGTGCGCGGCAATCGGCGCGTTGCTCTTCGGTGCCCCGCGCTGCCAGGTAGTCTTCGACGCTGGCCGCGGTTGGTTGAGTCTTGTTCTCAGCCATCGCATCTCCTGATTGGTTCACGGGGACGGGCGATCGGACGTTCTGGATTATACGATTGAATCGGTGTCGTTGCTGGCGTCGGCCTCGGGCTCGCTGGCACGGAGACTGGCGGCTCGAGCCAGTTCGGCTCGCAGACGATCGCCCCAGGCGTCCAGTTGGCTCCGATCGGGGTGATCGGGCGACGATGGATAGATCCGGAGGAGATCGTCGCCGATGATCCGGGGATGGACGTGGAAATGCAGGTGAGGCACCTCCTGATTGGCGCCGGCGCCCGCCGAATGCCAGACCGAGAGGCCATCGTTCGGAAAAATCCTGTCCACGGCGCGCGCGACCCGAGCGACCGTCACGAGTATCGCGGCTGCGAGGTCGTCACCAACGTCGCGGATGTCGGCTACGTGAGTACGTGGCACGACCAGAACGTGGCCGAGATGGAATTGACGTATGTCGAGGAACGCCACGGTATCGCGATCGGCCGCAACGATCGTTGCCGGGATCCGTCCTGCGACGATATCGCAAAAGGTACACGACGTCATCGGGTCAATGCTGGCGTCACCGGGGTTACCGATCGTGGATGCCCTTGCCCGCAAGGATCGCGGGGGCCGATCTCTCGATCCGGGCGATCCGCGTCGCGGGCTGCTTTGCTCCGGTGAAATAGAGGACGTAGGCTCGCTGCCGGCCGGGCGTCAGGGCGCTGAACGCCTTGGCCAGCTTGCGGTCCTTGTCGAGGATCTGGCGCAGTTCGGCCGGAAGCTCCAAGGCCTCCTTTGCCTTGAACGCGACCTTCTCGCCGCGCTGTTCCACCGCGATGGCCTGCTTCACGTACGACGTGACCACCGATTTCTTGATCGACGCCTCGCTGGTAAACTCGAGCCGCATCGCCGACTGGGTGTTCTCGCCCTGGTTGCGGAGCAACCCGTGCGTGTCCTCGAGTAAGGCGCCCTTGAAGAACATCAGCGCGCAATGTGCTTTGAAGGGCTGAATGATGGCGACATTCTGCCCCTCGAACATGAAGCAAGGCTTACCCCATTTCAGGTCCTCGTCCAGCCCCGCGTCGAGCAGGATACTCCGCAGCTTCCGGATCTCCCTCTGCCATGCAGTGGCCCGGGCGACGAAGGCCTCGACTTTCGGATTCGGCGTGCTCATAGCTCCACTCCGGCGCGGGTCGGGAGATGTTCGAGAGATCAGCCCAATCGTCGGTGCACAGGGGGCGGGGCATCGGCAAACTTCCGGTACTTACCGAGTGCGTGGCCAAGCATCACCTGGACCGGAAAGATGACACGCTGCACGAAGACGGGGATCTCGTCCATCGAGAACTCGCTTCGGTAGCGCGAGATCAGAAATGCCGCATCGAATACTTCGGGCCGAGCGGCTCCTGATGCCTTTTGGGCATTGAACAGGGCGCCAAGGAAGTACTCGATATTGTCGGGCGGACGAATGTATCCGGTGCATCGCAGCTCATCTGTGCCCGCATTCCAGAACCGGTGCGATTCGCCGGCCCGAAACACCACCGACTCGCCGGGGCCGGCAAACTGCGGCTCCTCGCCCTTGCGCTGGTAGCCGACTCGGCCGCTATCGACGGTGAAGCCTTCTTCCTGGATCAGATGCGCGTGCATCGGCGGTCCGACACCGGGCTGGACGGCGCTCTCGATTTCGAGCGCTTCGCCCTCCGGCGTGGTCACCCGTCGCAGAAAGGTGAGCCGTTCGCCCAGGCCGTTGTCGATCGTGTGCGGATAGGAGAACATCGGTCGCTCCTGAGTGGACATCCAGCCGCAGAACAGGGTGAATCTAAACGTCCCCGCGCGATCGTCAGCCGGGCCGGCTCCGCAGCTCCTTGCGGATCACGAGCTTGAGACCCGACCAGATCTCGGACACCGCGCACACCTTGATATCGACGAAGCCCAAGGGCAGCGCCACTTCGCGGATCACATCCTCGGTCACGGTCGAAGGCACGCCCGACGTTTTCTTTGGCCAGGAAACCCAGACCGGGACGTCATCCCGCACCTTGGTCCTGAGGCTGGTGAGATGCTTGGCCAGGTCCTGGCGTTTGGTAACGAACAGGTGGACCATGGCGGTGGCGGTCGTGAGGCGGGTCGAGATCGCCGCACCTTCAGGCAACTCGCTGAGCAGGGACCGGTAGTCGGAGGGTGCGCTCAGTGCCGTCAGGTGCGTACCGGGCTTGATGCCCAGTTTCTTCTGAAGGGGAGTCCCAGAGTACCCGGCGGACATGGGCTGTTTTGCTCGAGCGAAGAATGTTTGCCCAGGCTACCCCTCGGCCCGCATCGCTTCGCTTGCCTCGATGGCCAGGACGCGACGGGTCGGAACGAGGCAGGCGATCAGTCCCACCACCAGCACAATGATGCCAGCCAGACCCACTGCCGACAAGAGGGAGCCGGCGGCCGACGTCGATCCCCCTGCATCGTTACCAAGCTCGAAGACGAAGCGGGCGGCAAATGGCAGGCCGATCAGCGCGCCGACTCCGATCTGTACCAGCGAACGCCGCAGGATGGTGGTCACCAGCGCACGCGAAGATGATCCCAGCGCTGAGCGGATCCCGATTTCGCGGGTGCGCTCCGAGACCGACAGCGAGAGCATCGCATAGAGTCCCGATGCAGCGAGAGCCACCAGCACGCCGACCAATACCAGCAGTCCGCTTGCGACGGCCAGCACGAGGTACCAGTCGCTCTGGCGCACGTTACTCAGCACGACCGGTGCTCCCATCACCAGCCCAGGATCGATCGATGCTACCAGTACCGGAAGCCGCGACACCAGTCGCTCCGGCGCGGGGCCGGTATGGATTGCCAGCTGCATCGGGTTGAGCTGTCCGGGGCCGGTTGGTACGTAGACCGCGGCGCCCTTTTCGGGATTGACCATGTTGACGCCGAGGTGCGGGACCACGCCGATGATCTCGTACCACACCGGAGCCTCGTCGTCCGGGGTCGGAAAGGCGATCCGGCGACCGAGTGGATCCTCGGTGCCGAACTCCCGGGTGGCGAAGGCAGTATTCACGATCACCACCGCCCGGCCGCGTTCTCCGTCTTCCGCCGTGAAATCCCGGCCTGAGAGGACCGATCGGCTGAGCGCGGTCAGGAACCCGACGTCGACGCGCGCCATGCTCACCCAGGGCTGCCGGGCATCAGTGGCGCGTTCACGGCCTTCGACCTCGTACGGCCGGGCTCGATGATCCATCCGGGGTAGCGCGTCGGCAATCGCAACGCTGGTGACCCCAGGTTCCCGGGTGAGGGTTGCGACCAGTTCACGTTGGATCGTGGCGAGGCGGTCGGTCAACCGCTGCTGCTCCTGCCCAGCGGTAGCCGGTAAGCCGTCGTCGGGCAGTCGAAGTTCCACAGCGAGATATTCTGCCGCTGGAATGCCCGCCGCCCGATCGTCCTGCTTCAGATCGGTTGCCCGTCCGACCATGGCCAGCGCCAGTCCCACCACGGCGACCGAGACGGCAATGTCTCCAACGACCAGGGCAGTGGTGAGCCCGCCGAAGCGTGACGGTACCTGCGCCGAGACCCGCTCGCGCGCCGCGCGGCTAGTGATCCGGATGGCGGGTGCCACGCCGGCCACCGTGGCGCAGATCGCTGCGAGGGCAATGGCCTGGACCATGGCCTTGCCTGTGATGCCTAACGAGAGCCAGTAGGGCAGGGCCGCCGCCCCGACAAATGCCGCGAGGTTCACGTGTCGAACGATCCAGTCGACCGTGAGGACGCCAGCACCGGCCGCGACGACCGCCAGCACCAGCGTCTCGACGAAGACCTGGCTCACGATCCGCGACCGGCTCGCGCCGAGCGCGGTGCGGATGGCCATTTCCTTGAATCGCGTAACGGTGCGGGCAAAGACGAGCATGGCGACATTGCCACACGCCACCAGCAGGAGCGCCAGGCTGAGCGCCTGTACCAGCCAGTACTCCGGCATGCTGTCGAGACCGCTGCGCGGCAAGCCCATGAACAGCAGCCCGAACGGAACGACTTCTGGCCGAAGCCGCCGCCGTCCTTCGGTGGGTTCGGTGAGCGGCGGCGGTCCCATCGCCGCGAGCTCCGCCTGCGCCTGGTCGGCCGATACGCCATCCGCGAGACGTCCCACGATCTGAACGCGTGCCTGGCCGGCCATGTTTCCGGCAGCATGCGCAGCCATCGGAAGCCAAAGCTGCTCGTTGGACGGGAACCGGAAGCCGTCCGGCATCACACCGACGACCGTGCGGACCGTGCTCCCCACCCGAAGGGTCCGGCCCACGATGTTGGGGTCCGCTCCGAACCGCGATCGCCAAAGGCTGTATCCGAGGACGGCCACATCCGGCGCGCCGTACTCGTCGTCGGCTGCGGTCAGGGTCCGGCCAAGGTGGGGCGCAACCCGAAGCACGGCAAAACCGGTCGAGGTGATCTCCGCTCCCGCGACGGGCGCTGCTCGACCGTCGTCGGATGCCACGCTGTAGGACGATGTCCGAAACGCGGCCAACGCCGCAAAACTCTTGAGCTCCCGAGTGTAGAAGTCGAACTCCTCGTAGAGCGTCGCGTGAACCCTCGCGGCCATCGGGTCCCAGGTGCGGAGGGCCCGAACCCGATGGTCCGGGTCGCCGGGGAGTGGGGCTTCCAGCGCGGTTGCCACGTGGCTCGGCGCAATGCCGATCGGGATGCCCACCGCGAGCGCAAAGATGGCTGCGATGCTGAGCATCGGGTGCCGAGTTACCATTCGGACGCCGAGCTTGAGGTCGAGCCACGAGAAGCGGACCTGGTCGAAGACGCGGAGGCCGCGCGACTGTCGCGCCTCCTCCCGGTGGGTGTCCTGGTGGCCGAACTCGACTCGCGCTTGCCGCGCGGCTGCAACCGGGTCGAGTCCCTGGCGCTCGAGGTGCTCGGCGCGCATCGCGATATGGTGCTGAAATTCCTCGCGGATCTCGGCCTCGACGTCATTGCGGCAGAGCAGGCCGCGCGCGAGCGACCGCAATCGGGCCGTCAGGCTGGCGTGACTCGGCACGTCACACCTCCTGCGGCGTGGCAGCCAGGGTCAGCGTGATCGCGTCGGCCAGCCGGCCCCAGCTGGTCTTCTGATCTTCGAACTGGCGGCGGCCCAGCGGAGTCAGCCGGTAGTACTTGGCGCGGCGGTTATTGTCCGAGGTGCCCCACTTGCTCGCGAGCAGACCCTGGTGCTCCAGCCGATAGAGCGCGGGATACAGGGCGCCCTGCTGGACCAGGATGGCGCCCTGGGAAATCGCCTCGATCCGGAGCAGCACCCCATATCCGTGCACCTCACCGAGCGACACCGCCTTGAGGATCACGAGATCGAGGTTGCCGGGAAGCAGGTCGGCCTGACGGGTCATGCTACTCTCCTATGGTGCATAGGAGAATAGTGGCAGCCCTCTCCTATCCCGTCAAGGAGAGGGCTGCGGATCGGTCAGACCTTGAACCAGTAACTCAGTTTGGCCGCGAGGAAATTGTCCCCAGGTGCGTTGACCGCGTCCCAGAGCGACCGGACCCGGACGAAGTCGCCGGCGTCGAGCAGATTGCCGCGGTTCTGCTGCCAGATCAGGAAGAAGGTGCTGCCTGCCATCCATTCCCAGCGGATCACCAGGTTGGAGCGGAAGGACAGCACATTGAAGTCGGGTCGCGAGAACGCGAAGCTGGTTCCGCCGTCGGTGACGGTATAGCGGCCATCCGCGCCGGCCGAAATGGTGGTGCCGGCTGTCGACCCGTAGGTGCGCAGGTCGGAGGTTCGGGCCGCGGCCAGCTCACCGAAGTCATAGTACCGGCCGCTCGAAGCAAACGGCTCGGCGTAACCCTGGATCGTCAGGTTCGGAGTGAAGGCGTAGTTGAGCCGGAATTGCGCGGCAATCGTGCTCTGGTCGATGAAGGAGAAAAGATAGCGCGATCCGTAGGTGCTCGTGCTGCCGCCGGCAGCGCGGGTGATATACTGCCGCGGATTGGTCAGTCGTGAATACCGCGGGGTCACCGAGGCTTCCCACCTGGCGCTGGGCCGAGTCGTGATGCTGCCGCTGGTGCTCCAGCCGGTGCCGCCCAGCCCGTCGCGCTGATGTGTCAGCGAGGTCGACCAGGTCGTTTTCGAGGAGGGGTTGCCGGCCAGCGACGCCTGGAAGGTCCAGTTGTGCGGGGTCTCCATGTAGGGCCCGCCGCGCGTCAGCGTATTGCTCATCGCGTTATGGGCGTACGTGACCCTGAACGAGGTGCTCCAGAAGTTGTTGAAGACGAAGCTGGTACTCTGGTTCAGCCGGAGCAGCTGGCGCTCCATTCCGAAATCCCACTGGCCCACCACCGAATGGCCGATGTTGAAGAAGCGGAAGTAGCGGTTCGGCTGGGTCTCACGCAGCTGGATGTCGGCGTTGAAGTCGATCGCGTCCGCTCGCGCCATTTGCCCGATGTCATTGATCTCGAACCCCGGCGATTTGACACCGACCTGAATGCCCCAGAGCGTGTGTCGCCCGGCATTTTTGTCGGCGCGCACCGAGGCCGTGTATCCCGAAAGTGAGCGCCTGAGCGCATCGTAGTCGAGATAGTCGGCGTCGGGGCGCTGGAAGTAGTGCGCGCTGGCCCGTTGGATCCGATCGATACTTGCGGCGTCGCCGGCGACTCGGCTGAAGCCGGCCCAGCCGGTGACTTCGTATTTGCCCTGCTCGAACCGAAGCCGCCAATCCACGCCGCCGGTGACGGCGTCTCGGCTGAGCAGGGTGTCGAGGCCGCCGGTCTCACCCAGGTCGCGACGCACGCCGGTCAGGACCATGCCTAACGTCGAGCGGCTCCGTCCGACCTCCTGCTGAAGTCTCAGCACGCCGAACCCCGTGCCCGGCTCGACCGCCGCGCGGGAGTACATCCCGGTGGTGGTGTCGTAGCCGCGGCCCCACTCGCGCGCCGTCAGCGAGGTCAGCATGCCCACCGAAAGCCCCGAGGGCAGACGCCCCGTCACCTTGGTGGCGCCGATGATCGTACTATTGCGAGGCTGGTCGGTGAAATCGCCCCCGATGGCGCCGCGCGGACTGGCCCCGATCCGCCGGGTGTAGAAGTAGGTCGGCCGGCCGAGATAGCTCTGGGCGCGTCCAGTCAGGATTTCGTGCCCCTCGATGAAGAACGGTCGTTTTTCTTCGAACACGGTCTCGAACGCGGTGAGATTCACCTCTGCCGGGTCGGCCTCGACCTGTCCGAAGTCGGGATTGACCGTGGCGTCGAGCGTCAGGCTGGCACCGAGTCCCGCCTTGATGTCGGCGCCCGCACGACCGAGGAAGGTCTGATCGAACGGGTTGCGCGGGTCGCGGTTGCCGCGCAGCGTGAGGTCGCCGGCGGTGTAGGGTACCACTTCGATGCCGCGTCCGCCCCGGATTCCCTCGATGCCGGTCAGTTGCCCGAAGTAGGAGGACCATCCCGACATCTCGTTAGCTCGGGGGATCAGGACCCAGTAGAGGTCCATGTTCCGATCCGGAATCAGGCGCTGGATCTGCAGCCCCCACGTCTGCTCGGCGCCCGCGCTGAACCGCAGTTGTGAAAACGGAATCCGCATCTCGGCCGTCCACCCCAGGCTGTCGACTCGGGCTTTGGCGGTCCAGATCGGATCGAACTCGTATTGGCGATTGGATTGAAGATCCTGGCCATGGTAATAGTCGCTGCGCACACCGCCGGATGAGATGGCGAAGCTGTACGAGGTGCGCCGGTCCAGATAGGTGTCGAAGGACAGCACCAGCGATTCCGCGTTGCTCGCGGCATCGCGCCGAGTCACGGCGACCGGAATGTTGTGCGGGTCGGGCCGGAAGAGGCGGGCGCCGACGTAGATGGCGTCCTCGTCGAACAGGATCCGAACCTCGGTCCTGAGACTCGGCTGGGCCCCTTCGACCGGAATCTTCTCGACGAAATCCCCGATCGGCGCGGCCGTTTCCCAGGCCGGGTCGCGCAGGTCGCCGTCGATGTGAGGACCGGGACCGGTCAGCCGAACCGCGCGGGCGGACTTGGGCGAGGCCTGAGCGGCTGCCAGCGCGGGCAGGCCGGCGGCAAGGGTGCCCGTCAACAGGAGCACGCGAATATCGATTCGTCGGATCACGTGGAGATCGTCTTCGGTTGGGTTGGCCCAGGGCGCGGAACGCTATACCCGCACTCGACCCGGTCCCAAAATAGTGACGATATCCGAGGACGGCGGATCAGCGTGGGGATCAATCTCCTGACGGATGAACCGCCGGCCAGGTTTCCGGCGACTTGGGGGATTCCCCTGGTGTATTCGCCGGCGGAATACCGGTAGCTTGTGTGGAGACCCCAGCGGAGCTGCCATCTGTGAACGTTCGATCGAGCCTGGCCGCCATCGGGATCCCGATCCTGTGCGCGCTCGGTGGTTGCCGCAGCGCCGGAGCCGACGGTTTGCGACACATGACCGTCCTGGACTGTGGACGCCTCGTTGCGCACGATCAGTCGCGCTGGACGCCGGGCGTCAACGTGGGGCAGGCGCTCCCGCTCTCCAACAACTGTTATCTGATCGAGCACGCCAACGGTACCCTGCTCTGGGAGACGGGCGTGCCGGACTCCGTGGCCGCTCATCCGGATGGGATCCTGGCCCCGACCCGGGTCATCACCTGGTTTCGCGATCGAACGCTGGAGGCGCAACTCGAGGCCCTTGGTGTCTCGACGGCTGCGATCACCTATCTCGCGTTCTCGCACACGCACGGCGATCACGTCGGCAACGTGACGATGTTTCCCACGGCTCGCCTGCTGATCCAACGCCCGGAGCACGAACTGGTGCAACGGACGTCTCCCGGGATGATCCATCCGCGGCAGGTACTGGAACTGCTCGAGGGTGACCTCGATGTCTTCGGCGACGGCAGCGTCGTCATTCTCTCGACCCCGGGGCACACACCGGGGCATCAGTCGCTGCTGGTCCGGTTGCCGCGGACGGGGCCGGTCATCCTCTCCGGTGACCTGGTGCACTTCCAGTACATGTGGGAGAACCGGGCCGTGCCGTCCTTCAATTTCGACGTGGAACAGTCGCGGGCATCGATGGATCGGGTGGCGCAGTTGCTGGCAGAGCATGAGGCGCAGCTCTGGATTGGTCACGATGCCGAGTTCTCGGCGCGGATCGACCGGACAGCGCGATACTATGAATAGGGTTCGTGTGCGCATCGGGCACCCTGCTGCCGGGCCTCGGTATGGGGGCTAGGGAACGATCGGAAAGAACAGATGGGACGGATGCCGCCCTCCGTGCCTGATGCGCTGCTCGGCCACGACCGCTTCGTCCTCCCGCACCAGCCCGACGTTGTCCGCCCCGGAATTCAGGTTCCGCAGATAATAGGGGAACCAGCTGCTCGAAATCTCCACCCGAATCCGGTGCCCCGGCTTGAACACGTTCGCCACCCCGCGCCAGAACCGGATCGTGTACCGATAGGTGCTGTCGGGCACGATCGTCGACAGCGCTGTCGCCGTGAACCGCCCTTCGTTTCCGGGATCCCGGCTCCGCGCCCGGATGACACCGTCCGCAAGCAGCGCTGCGTAGCCATCGGGATGGACATCCACGAGCCGGACCGTCCGGTCGGTGTCGCGCGCGGACGTCGCGGCGTAGAGCACCGCTTCGATCGGGCCGATCATGGTGACCGGCTCGGTGAGGGCAGGGGTCTGGTACACCAGTACATCCGCACGGCCCGATGAACTGCGCACATCTGCGGCCCCCGTGATATGCCCATTCTCGGTACCGGCCGAGGGAGTCGGGTCGGCGGGGTCGTAGCGATAGCGATCGGTGCCGTCGCGGGTGGGCAGGCGGATGCTGAGCTGGCCATCGCCCCGGTCCGAATTGGCTCGGCCGCCGCTCGTCAGGTAGTACTTGGTCCACTGCGTCTCCGGCAACGGCCAGTCCGACGCTCGGCGCCAGCGGTTCTCGCCCATCACGAAGAGGTAGACGCGCGGGTCGTTAGTCACCCCGTTGTCGATTCCCTTGAGATGGTAGTCGAACCAGCGCGCGAGATATCCGTTCAGATCGATCAGCGCGTCGCCGCCATAGTCGCGGCCGTCTTCGGTCCGGGCGTTGGTCGCGTGGGTCCACGGGCCGATGATCAGTGCCGGGTGCCGCGCCGCTGTGGAGCCGCCGTGGTCGGCCATGCACCGGAAGTTGGCCGGCGCGCCCGGATGGTTGGCATCGAACCACCCGGTCACGTTGATCGACGGGACTGTCATCCGCGCACACGACTCGGCGCCCTGATAGCTGACCGCCTGCCAGTAGGGGCTGGTAGCAAGGTTGTCCCGAATCCAGGTGGCAAACCACGGGGCGTTCTCGACGCCGCGGTTGGTCAGCAGATCGAGATACGGAGCTCGCATGAGAGCGGCCCGTCGCGATGCGTTCCAGCCCCAGTAGGCGCCGGTGTCGGTGACCTGCAACGTTCGCCCCGCCAGTCCTGTCGCCCAATCCATGACCCAGCCGACCAGCAGACCATGCTGATAGGGAGCATTCTCGAAGGGATCGGGAGGGGCGACCAGAGGAGCGATCGCCTTGAGCGAGGGCGGCGCGAGACTCGCAGTCCACCACTGCGTCCACCCGCCGTAGGATGCGCCGATCATTCCGACGCGACCGTTGCTGAAGGGCTGGCGCGCGGCCCATTCGACCAGATCGTAGCCGTCGTGTTTGAGCGTCGCCGCAAAGGGGTCCGAAGTACCCTCCGAATCGAAGCGGCCGCGCACATCGGCAATCACCACTGCGTATCCGTGCTGCGCCCACCAGCGACCGTTGTTTCGTGCACCGGGGCTGCTGTTGTCGTACGGCGTCATGGAGACGAGTGTCGCGGCGCGGTCGACCGAGTCGGGGAGATAGAGGTCGACCGAGACCCGAACGCCATCCCGCATCGAGACCATCCGATTACGGATTTCCCGAACCATGTGCGTGCCCGGGGAGTACGCCCCGGGGTCGGGTTTCTGTGCGGCTGCCGGTGTTATGGCCAAGGCCAGGATCAGGGCGGGGAAGAATCTCCGTTGCCGGAGCGCGATGCCGATTCGTGTGATCATGCGTGAGACCGCCTAACGGCCTTGCGGCGGTTGGCTCGGGTTGTCCATGTCCGAAAAGATGAGCCACCGCCCGTCGGCTCCTCGGCGGAGCGTCAGGGTGAACTTGCCCTGGTCACCTGGCGCGTCGCCGTAGCCGTACGCACCGATGATGTAGCCCACCGTGTCCGCGGTCGCTGCCGCGAGCGCTCGCAGGCGGAGTGGCCCGCCGCCCTGGCCCGTGTAGGCCGTCTGGATCGCGCCTCGTCCGCGGACGGGTGCGCGGCCGCCTTGCAGGATGAAGCCATCCTCGGCGAAGAGCGCAGCCAGCGCTACCGGATCGCCGCGGCGCCAGGCCGTTTCATAGTCACGGAGTACCCGGTCGAGCTCCGGCGATAGTGTGATCGATGGAAGCAATGCGGGTGCGGCTTGCGCTCGTAGTTCACCCGCGATGGTGATCACCAGAACGGAGGCGATGATGGTAGCGAAGCGCATCGGGGTACCCAGTCAGCAATGAGAAGGGTCTCGGTTTGGACGCTGGTCAGAGTCCCAGCGCATCCATCTTGGCGGCCTCGTACGTGCCGTCTTCTCCAGGATAACGCAAAACATCATCGAAGCGTCCCGTCTGCTTGGCGAGCGACCATACCAGGCTCTGGCCGGCCGGCAGCACGTCGGGCACCGCTGTGAACACGGAGTCCGTGAAGGCCTCCTGGGCGTCGATGACCTTCCACCCCTTGGCCTTGAACATCTGGATCAGATTTGTCAGGAACATGCCATTCAGGACGTTATGATGGAGGAGGAGAACGTGCCGGACACTCCGGCCGAGGACCTGTCGTGACAGGTCGTCGTAGAACTGCGCCCGCTCCCAGATGTGATCGAGGTAGAATTGACGGTAGGGCGACACATCCGTGTTCGGCTGCGCGGCAAGTCTCGTTCGCAGCCGGCCATCGACATACCAGTCTGATGCGTCGATCGTGACATGGCCGTTGCGGTAGTCCTCCGCCGCGAGGAAGGCCCGCATGCGGTCTCGCTGTTCGGCCGTGGTGCCCTCATCGAGATACGGAAAGCGAAACCATTTCTGAAACTGTGATAGGCGGCGCAAGACCCCATCACATCGAAGAAAGTCCGCAGCAAAATCATCGAACGGAGTTCGGCTGTATCGGGGATGGGTGTAGGTATGGTTGCCGATGAGGTGGCCGGCCTCGTTCCAGGACTCGAGCAGTCGCATCGACGCGGCGCTTTCGACGTTCCGTGCGGTCACGAAGACGGCACTCCGTAGATTGCTCGCCTGGAGAGCATCCAGTATCGACCGGTTCCGCGCTGCTCCGGAAAGCGCCGGCACATCGAAGATGTTGAAGTCGTCGAACGTCAACGCGACACTCGGCGCTTCGTCCTGCGCAGCGATGCTGCGAATGCCGCCCGATGCCGCAGATGCTCCTGCCAGGAGAGCGAGCTTCAGAAAAGGTCGTCGTTCCATTTTTCGGACTCGCACTCCTTACACGTGACGAACGCATTGTAGGCAACAGCGCTCCAGGACGGCAGGGCCTCACTCCCCTCGCGACACGCCTGCGCCGCGGCTGCAACAGCCATGAGACAGACGAGTCTGCCTGGGATACTCGCGTACGCGTAGTACATGCGCTGCGCCTGCTATCTCGCCCCCGTCGCCGGGAGGACGAACAGTGAGACGTATGACGCACGGGTTGCGTCGTGATAGACCGTCTGATCGGCCACCTGCATCCGGGTTTCGCGCGCGAGGTCGCCGCCGGTGTTGAGGTTCCGGTCGTACCACGGGAAGTTGGCGCTCGCGATCTCGATCCTGATCCGATGCCCGGTGCGAAACGTGTTCGCGGTCGCGCCGAGGTCGATCTCGAATGGATAGACCCGGCCAGGCTCGAGTAAGGTGGGCGTGGTCGTGGATTCCCGGTACCGCCCCCGGATGATCCCGTCCGCGAGATTGATGGCCGTCCCGTCGGGAAGCACATCGACCAGCTTGGCGGTGAAGTCGGTGTCGCGGGCCGAGGTCGAGGCGTAGAGCCGGACCGTCACTGGCCCGGCCACGGTCAGGTCTCGCGTGAGCGGCGCGCTCGTATATACGAGGACATCGCTTCGCTGTTCGACCGTACGCTGGTCCTGTGGTCCCCACTGCATGATCTCGGGATACAGCCCCGGCACGACACAACACGTGGCGCCACCCGACGACGGGGTCGGATCGGCGGGGTCGTACCGGTACCGATCGGGCGGCTCGGCGCCTGGTAGAATGGAATCGACTCGACCGCCCGCCGCGCCTTTCGCCGTGCCGGGGCCGCTCAGGTACCAGCGGGTCTCGATTGCCGCGGGTGCGGGCCAGTCATCGAAAGATCGCCACGCCCTGGCGCCTAAGTCGAAGACCCGGACTCGCTTGCTGGGCACATTCACCTCGGCTTTGCCCTTCAGATGCCGGTCGAACCAGCGCAGCTGCTCAGCGCGCAGGTCGAGCAGCGATTCCGCTCCGAAGTCGACCACGCCGACCTTCCGGGTCGTGCTGATCGCATGGGTCCAGGGGCCGATCAGGAGCTGTTGGTTCGTCCGGGCCTCCGACGTCGCGGCGTGCCGGCGCATCTGGGTGAAGCCTCGCAGGGTCCCCCGGTGAAACTCGTCGTACCAGCCACCTACGTGATAGATCGGCACACCGATGTCACCCCAACGCCCCTCGAGCGAGAAGCGGGCCCAGTAGTCGTTCCGGTCGGGATTCGTCACCCAGTCGCGATAGGCGGGCAGGTGGCGTCCGATGACCCGGTCCGCGGTTTCGAGCGGAAGGTGACGGAGGGCGCGCTCCCAGTCGTGGGCGTCGATCGCCTGGTTGGTCCGCGCGCTCACCAGCGCGGCCCAGGGAAGCCGACCACCCAGGTTGAAGGCGCCGCCGGTGTGGACCGGGCTGTCGTAGTAGTCGACCGGTGAGACCATCACCACCATGGCCTTGAGCGCGGGCGGTCGCTCCCGCGCGGTGAGCCACTGTGAGAACCCCAGGTACGATGCGCCGGTCGTCCCCACTCGGCCGTCGGACCAGGGTTGCGCGGCCGCCCATTGGACCACGTCGTAACCGTCGCGCCCTTCCGTGGCGTACGGCGTGAAACTCCCTTCGGAGTCGTAACGGCCGCGGACGTCGACCGCCACGTACACATACCCGCGCTCGGCGAAGTATCGGCCGTTCGGGTCGCGGGCGTTGTCGTAGGGTGTCCGGGAGACGATGACGGGAAAGCGCCCGGCGGAGTCGGGGCGGTAGATGTCGACCGAGAGGCGGACCCCGTCCGAGAGCTGGACCGGGTGGTCGTAATCGACGACGATCGGCGCTGAACTGATCGGCGGAACGGCGCCGATCAGGCCGAGACAAAGTGCCACAACGGTGACGGGATGCGGTGCCACGGTATTGCCTCGTGATGGATCGGGGGCTGCGGAAGTCTAGGTAGTCGCGCCGGCCGAGAGTAGGGCGCGATCCGCGCCGGCTCGTTGCGGGATGGGGCAATGCGGTGGTCCGCCGCCCACCGGGGGCACGCATGGCATTTACATTGACATTCGATGCATCGCTCTTCATTGTATAGACGACACGGCGAGCTGTCCCTCGCCATCCTCGTCCACTGATCCATCGATCGGTCGTCGCACTCATGCCTCTCGACTTGCTCCAGGGCACCCTCGATCTCCTCATCCTCAAGGCGTTGAGCTGGGGGCCTGCCCACGGTTACGCCGTCGCCCGCTGGATCGAGCAACTCACCGATCAGGCCCTCACCGTCGGCGAAGGCTCGCTCTACCCGGCCTTGCACCGGCTCGAGGCTCGCGGTGCCATTGCGTCCGAATGGCGGATCTCGGAGCGCAACCGCAAGGCCCGCTTCTACCGGCTCACCGCCCGGGGTCGTAAGGCGCTGCGTGAGGAGTCCGCGGAATGGTCCGGATTCGTGAGCGCGGTGAGCAAGGTGCTCCGGGCCAACCAGCAACCGGCCTCATGACCAGCGACGGCTGGCGCCGGCTGCGGCGCGTCCTCCGGCCCGATCTCCCCGCCGAGGTCGACACTGAGCTCCAGTTTCATGTCGAGGAGCTGGCACGGGAGCTGGAGGCCCACGGCGTGCCAGCTGAGCAGGCTCGAACCGAAGCGCTCCGCCGGTTCGGATCAGTGGGTGAGGTTCGGGCGAATTGCATCGCGATCGACGGGGCGCAGCAGCGCCGCCGACGGCGTCGTGAGCGGGTCGGCGACCTCCTGGCCGACGTGCGTTTCGCATTCCGGCTGCTGCGCAGGAGCCCGGGCTTCACGGTGCTCGCGGTCGCCTGCATGGGGCTCGGAATCGGCGTCACCGCGGCGATCGCGAGTGTCACCCATGCCATTCTGGTGCGTCCGCTGCCGTACCAGCAGCCGGAAGAGCTGGTCGCGGTCTACTCCAAGGTGCCGGAGCGCGGTATCAAGGCCTCGAACATCTCGTACGCCGACTACGTCGACTGGCGGGATCAGAACCGCAGCTTCGCGGCGCTGGGGATGTACACCTGGTGGACGCTCGCGTTTACCGACGGCGCGGGCGATGCGGAGCGGGTCGACGCTGCGGCGGTCACCGCTAATCTCTTCCCCCTGCTCGGCGCCCGCCCCATGCTCGGTCGCACATTCACACCGGACGAGGAGCGTTTCGGTGCGGAGCGCGTAGTGCTGCTCGGCCACGGGCTCTGGACTCAGCGGTTCGGCGGGGATTCGAGCATCGTGGGCCGGGCAATCCAGATCGACGGCGTTCCGCATGTCGTCGTGGGGGTCATGCCGAGGGGCTTCGCCTTTCCGGATCGGGAGCGGGCATGGGTTCCGTTCGTCCCGGCGCCGACCGAATGGCACGGCAACCGGAGCAATGCCGGCGCAGTCGGACGACTGCGACCCGGTGTCACCGTGGCAGCAGCTCAGGGCGATCTGGATGTGATCATGCAGGGGCTCGAGCGCGAGGATCCCAAGCAGAATCTGGGTTGGCGCGCCGACGTGATGTCGCTTCACGACGATCGGGTGGGCGATCTCCGCCGCCCGCTACAGGTGTTTCTCGCGGCGGTCGGCTGCGTGCTGCTCATCGTGTGCGCCAATATCGCCAACCTGCTGCTGGTGCGCGGCGCGGCTCGGGAGCGCGAACTTGCAGTGCGGGCGGCGATCGGCGCCGGCCGGCGTCGCCTGGTACGCCAGTTGGTGGTGGAGAGCCTGGCCCTCGCGACGTTAGGCGGGGCTCTGGGCCTCATCATCGCGGCCGGCGGGATCCGGCTCTTCGCGCGCGCGTTTCCCGCGGGCCTGCCCTTCGATCTCAGGCTCGATCTCGAGCCGGCGAGCGTTGCCATCACGGCGGGCATCACGCTGCTCACCGGGCTCGTGGTGGGGGTCATCCCTGCGCTCCGGGCCACCGACCTCGATCTGGCGGGCGCGTTCCGTGAGCAAGCCGGCGCGTCGCTGCGCTCAAAGCGCGCCGGACGGCTGCGGGCCGCGCTCGTGGTGGCCGAAGTGGGTCTCTCGGCCATGCTGGTGATCGGCGCCACGCTCCTGCTCAAATCCTATCGCGTCTACACCACTACCAACCTCGGCTTCGATCAGCATGGGTTGCTCGCGGCTCGCGTCACCCTGCCGGATTCTCGATACCAGTCGCCGGCCGAGCGGAGCGCGTTTTTCGCTACGTTGCTGGAGCGGTTGGCGACGCTGCCGGGGGTCGAAGCCGTGGGATCGGCTCAGGGCCTGCCGTTCAGCGGCTGGGACGTGAAGGCGGAGATGTCCGTCGAAGGCAGGCCGCCGCGCCCTCCGCACGATCCGCTCGATGTCCATTTCCAGACGGTCTCGCCCGAGTACTTCCGCACCATCGGGGTTCCGCTGCTTCGAGGCCGATGGTTCGACGCGAACGACATCGACGTCATCGGCGACACCGGGTCCTGGCAGCCGCGGGGGCGCGTCGCGATCGTCAACGAGGTGCTGGCCCGCCGGGAGTTGCCCGGCCAGGATCCGGTGGGCAAGCGGATCAAGTTTGGTGACCACGCATCGGATGAGCCCTGGGTTACCATCGTGGGCGTCGTCGGCGAGTTCCAACACTATCGTCTTCCGACGGTGATGGGACCCGCGATCTACTTCCCCTTCTTTGCCGAGCCGGGCCGGAACCAGGCGCTCGCAATCCGGACATCGCTCGACGATCCGACTGCCCTGGCGCCCGAAGTGCGACGGGTGGTACGAGCGATGGATGCGGAGGTACCGCTTTACGAGGTAGACACGTTCGAGCGGACGGTTTTGCGGTCCTTCTGGCGCCAGCGGCTCCAGGGTCAGGTTGTCGGCCTCTTCGCGACGATGGCGCTGGTGCTTGCTGCGCTCGGGATCTACGGGGTGGTGTCGTCCACCGTTGCGCAGCGAAGCCGGGAACTGGGCATTCGCGCCGCCATTGGTGCTACCACCAGCGACCTCTCCCGGCTGGTGCTCAGTCAGGGGGTAATGCTGGCCGGGCTCGGCATTGCGATCGGCTGGGTGGTCGCGTTCGTCGCCAGCCGCTGGTTGGAGAATCTGCTGTTCGGGGTGCGGGCGACCGATCCCGCGACCTTCATCGGAGTGCCGGTGGTGCTGGGCCTGGTGGCGCTGCTCGCGAGCTGGATTCCCGCGCGTCGCGCGGCGCGGGCGGATCCGTTGGTGACGATCCGGGGAGAGTAAGGCGTTTCGGGGGCGGGACGACACCTGCGTTGCGGATCACCCGGATTCGTAGTATACCATTGTGGTCTCGATCATGGTCCCGTGCAGGGTGGTCGGGACGCAGCGATCCCAACGCCCGGACTCCCATGAAAACGATCTTTGTCTTGTGTGCGCTCTGGCTGGCTCCCGTGGCGGACAGCGGAGCGCAAGACGCCTCGGGCATCGAAAGCCGCTATGTGAAGACGGAATACCGCATCCCGATGCGGGACGGGACGCGTCTCTTCACCGCCGTCTATTCGCCTCGTGATACCACGCAGCGTTATGCGATCATGCTTGCCCGCACGCCATATGGTGTGGGTCCGTACGGGACGACGTCGTACACGCCGGCGCTCAGGCTGATCTCGCCCCGATTCCTCGATCGTGGCTTCATCTTCGTCTACCAGGACGTGCGCGGCCGTTCGATGTCCGAGGGCGACTTCGTCCACATGACCCCGTGGCGCGGCACGACAGGTGCGCGGGTGACCGATGAGAGTACCGACGCATATGACACCATCGACTGGCTGATCAAGAACCTCCCGCACAACAACGAGCACGTGGGTATGTGGGGCACCTCATACCCCGGGTACTTCACCGCCGCTGCGCTGATCGACGCACATCCGGCCCTCAAGGCCGCGTCACCGCAAGCCCCGCAGGCGGATTGGTTCATGGGCGACGACGTCCATCACCACGGCGCGTTTTTCCTGGCCAGCGCGTTCAACTTTTTCATCTCGAGCGGCCGAGCTCGGCCGAGTCCTGGTGCTGAACCGTGGCCGCGATTCCAGTTCGGAACCGAGGATGGCTACGAGTTTTTCCTGGCGATGGGGCCGCTCTCGAATGCCGACCGGCTATACCTGAAGGGGTCCGCGCCGTTCTGGAACGACATGATGGCGCACGGGACCCTGGACGACTTCTGGAAAGCGCGACAGCTGGCGCCCAGGCTTCGTAACATCAAGCCCGCCGTGCTCGCCGTGGGAGGGTGGTACGACGCGAACAACCTGCATGGGGCGTT
This sequence comes from Gemmatimonadales bacterium, assembly GCA_037189525.1. GTDB lineage: Bacteria > Gemmatimonadota > Gemmatimonadetes > Gemmatimonadales > GWC2-71-9 > SHZU01. Next base: position 50,799 of record JBBCJC010000001.1, on the reverse strand, counting down.
GCGCGTTCACGAGGCCATCGCGCGGCAGAGTCCGTCGACTTCGAATCGGATCGTGCTGGGTCCATGGTCGCACGGCCAGTGGCGCCGTGGCGGGCCTGGCGACGCGATCGGCGATCTTCGCTTCGGGGTGCCCACCGGTCCCTTCTTTCGCGACACCCTCGAGTACTCGTTCTTCGAATCTCATCTCTACGGCGACGGTAAGGTCCAACTTCCCACGGCCACGGTCTTCGAGACCGGGATGAATCGCTGGCGTACCTTCGATGCGTGGCCGCCCAAGACCGTGACCACGCGGTCTCTGTACCTGCACGCTGGGGGTAAGCTTTCCTTTACGGCGCCCTCTGGCGCCGAGTCGCCGGCGTACCGAGAATACCAGAGTGATCCCGCCAAGCCCGTTCCGTTTCTCGCCGGGCGCTCTACGGGAATGAAGTCGGACTACATGGCGCTCGATCAGCGCTTCAGCTCCGCGCGTCCCGACGTGCTGGTCTATGTGAGCGATCCGCTCACCGAGGAGGTTACCGTCGCTGGATCGATCCGGCCCACGCTGTTCGTGTCGACGAGCGGGACCGATAGCGACTGGGTGGTGAAGTTGATCGACGTCCACCCCGATTCGACGTCGGGCCAGTCCGCGGGGTTTCAGGAGATGGTGCGCGGGGACGTGATGCGCGGCAAGTTTCGGAACAGCTACTCGCGGCCTGAGCCGTTCGTACCCGGCACGGTCGCGCAGGTCGCCTTCAACTCGGACGATGTACTGCACACGTTCAGGAAAGGCCACCGGATCATGGTGCACGTGCAGAGCAGCTGGTTTCCACTCGTCGATCGCAATCCGCAAACATTCGTTGACATCTATAACGCAGTCGAGTCCGATTTCCGCTCCGCTACCCAACGCGTTTATCACACCGCGTCCCATCCCTCACGCATCGAACTGCCGGTGATTCGGTAGGCGAGCCCAAAGACGATTTGTTCCCGGGCCGAGCGCTCAGAGGCGATTTCCGCGGGCTGTCTAGCGCCGGTTGCTGCGGAAGAATGCCGCGTCCAGGGGTGGCTATACCGCTTACGGGGTGACCCGTGGGACTGCGGTGATCGATCTCGTCGACCGTGGAGGGCCGGGGGAGCGGTGCGTCCGGGTGGGTGAAGACGAGTCCGCCACCCCCTGCCACTGGGAAGCGTTCCCGTAGTTGCCCGGGAGATCCTCTCAGGTGCGGAGCCGGACTCCACGGTCGCGCGTCAGGATCACGGCACCGATCACCAGGACGGCCGCGACGGCGGTCCGGATGCTGGGGGATTCATCGCCCGCGATCCAGGCCAGGATCAGCGCGACGATCGGATTGACGAAGGCATAGCTCCCCGCGGCCGCGGGCGTGGTCACGGTGAGGAGCCAGGTGTAGGCCGCGAATCCGATCACAGTGCCACAGATCACCAGGAACACCAGCGCGAGCGACGCCCGGGTGGAGATCCCCGCGGTGAGCCAGTCCGCCGATTCGCCATATGCCAAGCTGACGATCGTGACGACGCCGGCGCCGGCCGCGAGCTGCATCGCGCTCGCCTGGATTGCCGATTTCGGCCGCGCGCCGTCTCGGCCCACCTTCGATCCGACGGCCCAGAGCACACCGCCGAAGCCAACCGCCACCCGGTCGCCGATGGCGCCGGACGGATCGTGCCCGGCAAGCAGGGCGATACCGACGATTCCCACCACGAGCCCAGCGATGACCGGAAGCGAAGGAAGCCGCCGGCTCTCGAGCGCGCCCAGGACGACGAGCGAAAAGGGAATCGACGTCATCAGGAGGGCAGCCTGGCCGGAGGAGACCCGCTGTTCCGCGCTGGCGAGGATGGCGTGGCAGCCGAGGAACAGAAACGTTCCGGCGACCGAGGCCGTGAGCCATTGCGCCCGCGTCGTGCGCTCCAGCTTGCCGCGCGCGAGGAGCCAGAGGAAGAGGATCAGCGCACCGCCGGCGCAGCGAATCGCGATCGTCGCGAGCGGCGGGACTTCGGCGACGGCGTAGCGGATCGCGAGGAAGGTGGCGCCCCAGAGGAGGTACACGGCCGCGAACGCTCCGAACAGCTGAAGCGAGTGGGATCGGGAACGTTCGATAGGCATTGTTGTCTCCGAGCTCGCTGTGACTGCACCTGTAATCGCCGCTATACTGGTGCAACCTATCGCCCGGTGCTGCACCGGTCAATCGGCAAATACCGGTGCTATATTGCGCCCATGGCCGACCGACCTCCGCCGTTCCGGTTCATCGGTGGCGACCCCGCCGTCGACTTCGTCAATACCATCGACTGGGCCCTCTCCGAGCCCGTCAACGAGCGGCTGCTCGACTATCGCCGGCTGGTCGACTGGGCCGTGGAGGCGGGGATCATCGGTCGGGCCGATGCAGCCAGGCTCCGGTCGGTTGCCGGCAAGCGTCCAAGGCAGGCGATGGCGGCGCTGGTCCAGGCGCGGCGGACCCGCGAGACTCTGGAGCAGACGCTGCGGAAGCTGACTCGCGGAGAGCGCGGCCGATTCGTGACGGCCCCGCTCGATGTCCTGATATCCGAGGCCGCGGCCCACCTCCGGCTCCGACCCGACCCCGCCGGCAATCGGTGGGTCTGGACCTTCGACGATCTCGGCCGTGATCTCCGATCGGTGATCCATCCCGTCGTCTGGGCCGCTGCCACGCTCCTTGGCTCGGATGAACTCGGCCGGCTCCGTCGGTGTCCCGGCGATGATTGCGGCTGGTACTACATCGATCGCAGCCGGAACGGGCTCCGGCGATGGTGCCGAATGGAATCCTGCGGCACTCGGGAAAAGTCGCGTCGGCGTAAGCTGGCGGCCTCCGTCACGTGAGGTCGCGTGGATCGATAGAAGGCCTATCTTCCGTTGTAACGGATCGAGAACTCACATCTGAAATGGGAGACGTGCCTCGGTTCATCGCGGTCGGGATCGGCAACGCCGGTGCGAACGGGATCTATCAGGCTCTGGAGATCCGGACCCGCGACCTTACGCCGGTATTGGTGCCGAGCTGGAACGGGGTGGGCATTCCGGTCGAGGGAAAGCTCATGCCGAAGGTTGCATCGGGGGGGGCGGACAAGTTCCTCGCTTTCATCCGTAACGAACTGATTCCGTTCATCGATGCGAAGTATCCTACCGACCCCAAGGACCGAGCCTACTTCGGTGATTCGCTCGGTGGGCTCTTCGGTTGTTATGCTCTGTTGACCGCGCCGGACACCTTCAACCGGTACATCATCGGCAGTCCGTCGCTCTGGTGGGGTGGAGAGAGCACCTTCAAGCTGGTCGAGGAGTACGCGAAGACGCACACGGACCTTGCAGCGACGGTTTTTCTGGGCGTGGGTGGCCTCGAGGAGCTGCCGGCAGCGGCTGCGAGCCGGATGGTGACCAACACGCTCCGGTTCGAGCGGGAACTCCGGGCCAGGAAGTATCCGTCACTCCAGATTTCGTCGCGGGTGTTCCCTGACGAGAGCCATACGACGGTGGCGCCGATGAATCTGATCCGCGGGCTGGTCGCGGTGTTCGGCGCGCCGGCACCGGGAGAAGGATTGATGGACCGGCTGGCTGCCGCCAGACGCTGAGCTTGGCAGCGCGCTCTGACGCTCCACCGTGGCGATGGACGAGACGGGTATCAGCCGAATGATTCCCGATCTGGATGGGATGCCGGCAATGAAGTCCATCCCGTTCAATGATGTTTCGGTGAAATGTAGGGTTGGGTAGTCTGTGGTGATATGCGATAAACGTCCGCGTGCGCTTTAGAGCTCTTGCCGCGTCCGAGCACGCGGACGTACCAGCCAGGTCAGCAGAACGAGTACCAGCGAGATCGGCCCGCCGATCAATGCTGCAGCCAGGATCGAATGCTGGCACCCGTTGCGCACCGACCATTCGACGATGCCACTGCCTGTCAAACGAAAGTGAACGGTACTCGAGCAGTGCGCTCCTTCCTCCGATACCGTCATCGAGCGAAGGGGCGCTGGGTGGTTCGGAGGCTCGGGCGACGTCTCAGGACAGAGAAGTCCCATCGCCGCAGTCGGTACGGAGTCTACCGGTAGCCACTCGGCGGTAGGAATCCTGGGGTTGTAGGTGTAGGCGTCGTGCCGCTCCGTTAGGATGAAGACGACGGTTCGATCGTGGTCGTAGCAGGTCGGGCCGGCAAGGGACAAGGCGGTCGCGGGAGGAGGCGGGAGTGCGCGCCAAGGTGTGGCAGGGTAGATGACTCGAGCGACGACCGCGGCTGCTACGCTGCTGAACATGCTGGCGAGCAGGGCCAGGATGAGGGTCCCTGGTGCACGGCCGGAACGGGATAGCCAGAGTACAAGAGCGGGGCCACTTCCGGCAAGGATCGTTGTCAGGATCCCCGTGAATGCGATCCGGAGGGGACCGTATTCGTTCGGTGGCGTGACAAAGAGCGCAGCAAGCATGCCAACGGGCGCACCCGTGAACAGCAGGGTCGCAGCCAGGGAAGGGCGTGTGGTCGCAACGGGTATACCCATCATTGTCTCACATATGCCGCTACCTGTACACGATACAGGATCGGGTCGGATCTTCGGGGTCATACAGGATTGGGACGAGGTCTGACTCGCTCCAGTACCGCGCCATCTCCCCTGGCTGCCGCATGTAACCCCGATAGGAAGTTCCGCCGACTTCGAAGTCGTATTTGACCGTAGTGGACATGCCGATATCCGCTCCAGGGATGGCCCGGATAGTCCCCGTGGTGAACGCCCCGCGCCGGAAGAGATCATCATATGTCTTCCGGCGTCTGTAGAGCATCCAGGCGTAGCCTGCGGGAGCCCCGCCGAGTGTCACGATGGAGGCGAAGCCGGCGAATCCGACCCAGAGCAAATGTTCCATATCTGACCAGGCGCGGCGTGCAGGGAACAGCGGGTGCATCAGGTTCCGATACACGTCCCTGAACTCGCCCTTCGGATCGCGGGGAGGATTTCCCATGTGCACGAAACGAGGTTCGCCGCTCTCTCCGAAGACGGACTTACGCGGTGCGGTGACGGCCGTTGGCGGCATCGCCCGCGGAATCAATGCCTGCGCCGTTTCGCGAGGTGCGGGGTTAGTCAGCAGGTCGCGGGCGGCTTTGGCCGTACTCGGCCGATCGCGCGGCGCGGGGCGTAGCAGGGCCTCGATCAAACCGGTGAGCGGCTTGTCTGTGGGAAGATCGTCAGGCACCTCGATTCGTCCCGTGTCGAACGGAAAGTCGCCGGGAGGGCGCCCGGTAACGAGGTGGAGCAGGGTGGCGCCGAGCGCATAGAGGTCCGACTTCGGCCCGGACTGCCCCGCGAACTGTTCTGGCGCCATGTATCCGAACGTGCCGACGACCGTCGCCCCGGTAGTTCCTCCCGGATGCCATCCGACGCGGACTCCGCCGAAATCGATCAGCGCCGGCGTGCCGTCGGCGCGCAGAAGCACGTTCGAAGGCTTGATGTCGCGGTGAATTACTGGTGGCGCGCGACCGTGCAGATAGTCCAGCACGTCGAGCAATCCGACCGCAATTTCGTGGACCTCCTCTTGGCCAAGCATCGGGCCGGATTCCAGCCGCTGGAGGAGTGACGGAGCCTCGATGTACTCCTGTACGATGTAGAAGGTTGCCGACTCGCCGTCGCCTTGAAAGTAGTCGAAGACTCGGGGGATACTCGGGTGCTCGAGCTTGCCGAGCATCTTCGCTTCCCGCTCGAAAAGCTCCAGGTGTTTCCAGTCGGATAAGTGGGCGAAGTGCAGCTCTTTGACGACGACGCGCCGGTCTGCCCGCAGGTCGGAACAAAGCAGCGTGCGGGCCGCCGACCCCTGTCCGATCATGGAGAGGACCCCGTACCGGTCCGCGATCACGCGGCGGGGCGTATCCTGGTTCTCGGAAAGGTTCTGCGGAGGGAGCGAGTCAGGCACGATCTTCCGTATCTTGCGGAGGTGGCTCAGGAGTGCCTGATAGTCTTCTGATCCGGTAGCCCGGATTCGATCAGAAAGCTTCAGTCGGTGGTGGTCGATGTCAAGGTACCGTGCCTGCCGGAACGATCTCGGGACTGCCTAACGTCCCGGCTCATCCAGCGGGCCGGTAAGCGGGGCGCCGTAGAAATAGAGGTCTCACTTCAGGCCAAGCTTCCGTCCTGCGGCGAGTAGCGCGATCGACTCGCGAATGCGCCTGCCTCGCGTCTCGGGACGCTTGGCCGTGTGAATCCAGACCACGAAATCACGTCGGTTCCTGGCCGAGAGCGTCTCAAAGAAGGCCCAGGCCTTGGGGGCCGCCTTGAACGCCTTGCCGATGTACCCAGGAAGGTCGGGAATCGCCGGTTTCGACGCATAACGGTTGGCAGTGGGAGCCGCCGCGACACCTGCTGCCGCGAGCAAGCCCTCAGCGCGCAGTTCCTTCCAGCGCTTCCGGTTGAGATCAGACCATTTACTCGTTGGCTTGCGTGGGGTGACCTTGATGGCGTATCGGTTCTCGTCCAGGCGCTTGATCAGGCTGTCGATCCATCCGAAGCAAAGTGCTTCCCGCACGAGGTCTTCGTAGGACATCGAGGTGACGCCGGCGTGCGGCTTGTGACGGATCAGCCATATGCCAGGGCTGGATGCATGATGCTTCGCAAGCCAGTTCCGCCACTCTCTTCGTGTCCGCACGTCCAATTGGATCAGCGTCGCTGCCATGTCACACCTTCAATGGCTCCACGATTCGTTCATGAGATCGCTGACCGGAATGGTCGAGGCCCGGCCTAACGCTCCGCTTCATGCGGTCGTTAGGCCGGGCATCGCAGTTTCATGCAGCTTTCTTCTTCAGGAGGCCCGCGACCAACGGCAAGACGAGACCGACCAGGCCGGACGCAGTCGCAGTTCCGGCGGTGGCGTTACCCAGGAGATCCGTCAGCTGACCGCCAAGCAATTGGCCCCCACCAACTCCACCGACTGCCCCCAGAATCGTGTTCAAGAGCGGGCCCAGGCTCTTGGCCTTGTTGAGGAACCCGGCGAGGTTGCCGCCAACTGCGCCGCTGATGACCTGAATCAGAATCGTGGAGAGGTCCATGACGAACTCCGCAAAGAGGGGAAGGCCCACCCGAGGAGAGGCAAACCCGGGTATGCCAAGAGACGTGCCGTCGTAAGACGATGCGCCGAAAACCGAGTTTGCGCTAGGGAGGGGGCGCGCCACCGCCCGACCTCAGATAATACCGTGCTCCCTGAGAAGGGCCTGTTCGTCGCCGGATACCCACCCGAAGACCTTCGGCTCTCCTTCCAACTGCTGAACGAGGTAGTGGACCTCGAAATCGATCGTGATATCCGGCTGATCCTTGCGGGCATAGAGCGCGGACCATGCGACATGGGCCACGCAATGGTGCTCATCTATCGGGGAGAGGCGAATATGACGTATCCGCATTTCCTTGGTGCCGATTGCCCGATAATGCGCATAACCTTGCTCCATGACGTGCTTGAACTGATCGTCGTTCTTGCCAGTCATGACTCCGGCGGGTGTCGCGCCTATGAACTCGGCGGCATAGAGCGACGCGGTCTCTTCCATGTCCTTATCCCCGCTCAGGGATCGATTGAAGAAGCGCTCATATCGCTCGAACAGCTTCTTTACGGCGTGCTCCATCTCTCCCTCCGGTATGCCGTCATTTCCGGTCTGCCGCGTTCCGCAGGATCTTCTCGATCTTGCGCCCCTTGGCAAGCTCATCGACCAGCTTGTCCAGGTACCTGGCCTTTTGCGTGAGCGGGTTCTCGATGTCCTCGATCCGATAGCCGCAGATCATGCCCGTGATCAGATGCGCGTTGGGGTTCAACGTCGCGGCTCGAAAAAACTCCTCGAAGGTCACCCTGTCTTTGATCTGCTGCTGCAGCTTCGCTTCGCTGAAGCCGGTCAACCAGGTGATGACCTGATGGAGTTCCTCCCTGGTTCGTCCTTTCTTCTCGACCTTGGTCAGGTAGTGCGGATACACTGACGCAAAGATCATCTTGCGAATACGTTCGTCGTGGTCGCCCGAGTTACCCATCTTCGTTCTCCCAGTGCGAGCAGGTATCGGCCAGGCAAGCGTCCGTGCGAGCGCACCTAGCGTCGTGGTAGCACGAGACATGGAAGCGCTGTTCCTTCGGGTACTGAGCCAAGCAGATCATCCTCTTGCCCGGCCGCAGGACCACGAACCCGGGCCTCACGGTTGGAACCTACCACGGCACCGAACCGGGCACCACGGTTGGGTGAAGGAGCTTCCCATCCGGGCCGGGAAGGGTATCGTCATTGTGCGTGATGGCAGCTTCTCTTCACCTCCTGCGCCTTCTCCAAGGATCCTATGAGCGACCCTGACTCGTCTTCGCCAGCCGATGTCTCGAGACGTGAATTCCTGAAAGTCACCGGTGTTGCCGCCGCCGCGGGCCTCGTGGGTACCGCGTGCAACACGCCCCCAAACGCTGCCGGCGCCGTCGCCTCGACGGACGATACCGCCGGCCCGCGTGGCGCGCCGATATCGGTCGATGTTTGCGTCGTTGGAGCGGGGTTTGCCGGCCTTGCCGCGGCACACGCGGTCAAGGCAGCGGGCAAAACGGTACTCGTTCTCGAGGCGCGTGATCGAGTCGGTGGACGGACGTTGACCATTCCGCTTCCCGACGGAGGCTGGGTCGACGAAGGCGGTCAGTGGGCGGGGGCCGGTCATGACCGGTTTTATCACTGGATCAAGGCGACGGGGAAGACGACCTATCCCAGTCCGAACTTTGGTGACGCGATCGTCTTCGGCCCGGCGCTCAAGAAACATCAGCGCGTCGGTGACGACTGGTCCGTTTTGCCCGGATACGCCCGCGTAGAGGCTATCAAGTCCAGACTGCAGAAGATGGCGGATTCGCTGGATCCTGCCGCTCCGTGGTCGCATCCGGAGGCGCGCGCATGGGATGGCATCACGATGGCGCAGTGGCTCGCTCAGAACGTCAAGGAGCCAAACATCCGCGACTTTCTGGTGGGTGACATGTCGTATGCATGCGCGAGCCCTGAACAGATCTCCGTGTTGTCGTTTCTCTCGCTGGTAAAGCAGTGCGTCAGCTTCGACAAGCTGAACGGGTACGAAGGCGCTGCGCAGCAGGATCGCGTCGTAGGAGGGGTGCAGCCTGTCGCGATCGGCATGGCGGACCTGCTGGGCGCAGGTAACATCCGGCTCAAGAGTCCGGTGCGGCGTGTGCGATGGAATGACACCGAGGCCACGGTCAGTACCGATTCGGTCGATGTCAAGGCGCGTCACGTCATCTTCGCGGGTCCTCCGTCGTTGATGGGCGCTATCGAGTTCGCGCCGTCGCTTCCGGTGGCGCGCGCGCAGATCACGCAGCATTGGCCGCAAGGGCTCGTCATCAAGGTCGGTATGGTCTACGGCAGCCCGTTCTGGCGCGAACAGGGCTTGAGCGGCGGTTCGCTGGACTACTCCGCGATGGTGTCGGAAACGGCCGACAGCAGCGCACCGCAAGGACACGGCACTGCCGGGGTGCTGACCGGCTTCATCTACACCGATCAGGCGCGTGCCGCGTCGCTGCTACCCGCGCAGGAGCGGCGTCAGAAAATCCTGGCCGAGATGGCGGCGCGGTTCGGGGATCAGGCGCTCACGCCGGATCGGATCATCGAGATGAATTGGTCCACCCAGGTGTGGACGCGCGGCTGTTATGGGGGCTATCTCGCACCGGGCGCGACGGCCCTGTTCAAGTCCGCCGTGCGCGATCCGGTGGGCCCGTTCCATTGGGCCGGCACCGAGACATCGCCGGAGTGGCCCACCTTCATCGAAGGGGCAATCCGATCGGGCGAGCGGGCGGCCGCGGCAATCTCAGGCCCGGCCGCCGCATGATTCCGCCGGCTCGTGGCCGGGCGGTATGGCGTTTCCGCTGCTACCCCGCTGCGTCCCACCCTGCGGCGGGGGCGCTCACCGCAACCACCGGGGCGCGTCCGGCGTCGTGACGCGCGGCCAGACTTCCGCCAGCGTGTCGCCGTCGTAGAGGCGGCCGTTCTTCATCACGTAGCGGATGGTATTGGTGTTGCGAATGTCGTCGAGCGGGTTCGCATCCAGCACCTGCAGATCCGCCAGCTTACCAGGCTCGAGGGAGCCAAGGTCGTCGGCCAGACCGATTCCCTCGGCACCAAGCAGGGTTCCGATCCGGATCACGTCGAGCGGTGGAATCCCGCCCGACGCCAGCGACCAGAGTTCCCAGTGCGCGCCCAGCCCCTGCAGCTGGCCGTGGCTTCCCAGGGCTACCTTTCCGCCCGCATCGAGGATTTTCTTGGCTTGTGCCGCCATCTGCGGATGCATGTACTGGCTCTCGCTGAACCACTGCGGCCTGCGGAGCGCGCGCTGATCGAGATCGTCCGGCGGTACGAAGCGCCGCATCTTGGCGTCGGCGCGGATGTCGTACCGTTCGTACCAGTAGTTCTCAGTCCAGGGACCGCCATAGACCACGAGGAGCGTGGGCGTATAGGTCGTGCCGCTTTGTGCGGTAAGCTGGACGACATCCTCGAACAGCGGCGTGATCGGGAAGTTGTGCTCGTGTCCGGAGTACCCGTCGAGGAGCTCGGTGATATTCATCTCGAGATCCAGGCTTCCTTCCGTCGTCGGCATCAGGCCGAGCTCCCGTGCGGCCATGATGATCCACTGCCTCACGTTGCGCTGCCCCGTCTCGTACTGTTTGATCGTATGGGTCCGATAGAACTCCGCGTAGCGCCGCAGCACATCCCGGGCGTCGTCGAGGCTCCGGATGTTCTCCTGCGCGAAAACGCCGGGGCCGGTCGAGTAGAGCCGTGGACCGAGGATGGCGCCCGTCTCCACCAGGTCGCCGTACGACAGGATATCGGTCGTCCCCGTCTGCGGATTGCGTGTCGTGGTGACCCCGTAGGCGAGGTTGGCGCGGTAGGCCCACACGTTGGTGCGATGGACGCCGCTCGGCGCGCCCATGTGGGAGTGGATGTCGACCCATCCCGGGAGGATCGTCTTGCCTGTCACGTCGATCCGCCGTGCATCTGCGGGAATCGTCACGGCGTCGACCGCGCCTACTGCCGCGATGCGATTACCACGCACGAGCACGGTTCCACGTTCGATCACATTGCCCGCGACCGGGATGATGCGCGCCCCGACGAGCGCCACGGTGCCCGACGGGCGGTCGCGCGGTACCGTGATGACGACGTCGATGCGGGCAGCTTCGTACGGCGTTGTCGAATCTCGCGCCGGTTCGGCGGAGGCTCCGAGGTCGTAGGTGAAGAAGGCGTTGCCGAGCGCGTAGTGGAACGAGCGGCCGTCCCGAGCCCAGCTGATGAAGTCGCCGCCGACGCGCGTCAGCCGGCGTACCGGCAGCGGTGCCGACGCCGGATTGGCAACCGACACGGTCGGGGGTGCCTCCGTGCCGGTCAGCGGCACCGGGAAGTGGTAGACGTTGTTCGTCACCGTGGCGATCACGTGTTCGCCGTCCGGCGCCATCAGTACTTCCGACGCCTGCGCCGGCGGACGCGGCTGTCCAGACGTCTGCTGCGCATACCCCGTGACTCGGACATGCTCGCGTACGGCGGAGCCGTCGAGCGCCATCGATTTGAGGACACCGCCGTCGAACAGGTAGACCCGGTCGCTTCCCGAGACGAAGTGCGGATCGTGCGCCCCGCTTACCGGCGCGATCACCGTTGCGACCCCGCCGCCCGAGGGAAGCCAGACCAGCTCGTCGCCACCGAACACGCTGCGCCGATCCTCGAGACGCGCCTGATGCGGACCACGGATCGTGACCAGCCTGGTACCGTCGGGTGTGTAGGCGAGCCGCTGGTAGAGCGCCGGCCGCTGCGTGAGCCGTTCGGGCGCGCCCCGACCGTCGCTCCGAGCCCGGAACACGTCGCCTCCGCGTTCGTCCGACCAGGTCACGTAGGCGATGAACTGTCCGTCCGGCGACCACGCGGGGTCGAACTCGCCCACGGTTGCTGCGGTCAAGCGACGGGGGGGACCGTTCGGCAGATCCATCACCCAGATCCGGTCGAGCGCCGAGAAGGCCAGACGCTTCCCGTCGGGCGAGGGGCGCGGGCTGCGAATCTGCCGCACGGTGAGCACGGAGTCGTTCTCACGAAGCGGGAACCGAACCAGCGGCCCGAGACGCTGCTCGATGCGCGCCTCGAACGGGATCGCGGTTTCGCGCCCCGACGGCACCTCCACCCGCCAGAACCGGCCGTCGCGCGTGAACACGATCGCGCGACTGTCCGGCGTAAACGCATAGCCCGGCACGAGGTCGCGGGTCCAGCGCGATTCCTGGTCGTCGCGCTGGATCCGCGGCGCCAGGGTGACCTCATCGCCGGTCTCGATCTCGCGAAGGCGGAGCACCGTCGTGGTATCGATCCGCGTGGCATAGGCCAACCAGCGACCATCGGGACTGACGGCCGGCCGCATCGCGCTCCCCTGCATGTTGGTGAGCGCCGCCGTCCGCCCCGTCTCCCGATCGAGCGCTGCGATCTGCCAGCCGGGCAGCTGGAGGTTGTACCCCCAGCCTCCGCTCTTGCGGGCAAAGTACAGGTGGCGCCCATCCGGACCAAACGCCGCGCCCACGGCGTTCTGAATCCCGCCGCCAGGCCCGCTGCCCGCGGTGACGGCGCCGGTCAACCGAATGCCCGATCCGCCCTGGACATGATAGAGATAGAGGTCATACGCGTCGCCGAAGGCGGCCGTCTGTGAGACATTGCGTGACGCCACGATGTAACGGCCATCGGGTGTCCAGTCCGGCGAGACATAGTGCCCGTTGTCACCTCGAGTGATGGGCCGAGCGTTCCGGCCGTCGCTGTCCATCAGCCAGACCTGCTCACCGCCGTTGCGGTCGCTCGTGAACACGATCTGGCGTCCGTCCGGCGAGTAGCGCGGCTGCCCGTCCATGGCCGGACCGTCGGTCAGGCGCGTCGCTTCACCGCCGGTGATCGGGAGCGTATAGAGATCGCCCAGCAGGTCGAAGATGATGGTCCGGCCGTCGGGCGAGACGTCGAGCGACATCCAGGTCCCTTCCGTCGTCGTGAACGACACCGTGCGCGTGGGGCTGAGGGGCAGCGCCCCGCTCGGCCGCCGAGCGATCGAGTCCGTTTGCGCGGCGAGCGGAGCGGATGCCCAGACCGTGAGGGCGAACAGCGCCGGGACGGTGATGCATGAACAACGGGAGAGCTGGAAGTGGAGCCGCATCGGTCTTGCCAATCGTAAGGTGGGGGCGAGGGGGCGATCGTCGCCAACGGGTGTGCCGGGCAGGGCCACGGCCGCGTGCGGATGATGTCGTGGTGGACTTGCTTCCGTCAAGCCGCGTCGGCGCGGACGACATTGGCCGCGCCGACGGATCGGTTCAGGTTGACCAGCGCCCGCGCTTCCCGATGCACACGAGGAAGCGCGGGTTGCCGCTGGCAAACAGCATGTTCGACGCTAGCGCCCGACGCGTTCGAACAGGATCCCGCGGGCCCGGCCGTTCCCGGCCTCGAAGCCGGTCACCTTGCCCTGCGCATCGCGGCGGAAGGCAACCTGGCTCACCGGCAACGTCCCGGTGAAGTTGTCCCCATTGGTGTGCGTCAGCGGGGCGGGTCCGAATCGGCGATGCCGAATGACGAGTTGGTCCTTCTCCACGCTCAGGTCGTAGAAGGTCTCGAGCTCCTCGCTGAAGTAACGACCTGCGAAGCTGTTGAGGTCCACTGTCTGCGCTTCGACGCGCTTGCCGATGTGCTCACCATTCTGCTCCAGGGTAATGCCCTGGGCCGGTCCGTCCTCAGCCGTGTTGAAGGTGATCTTGACCGGTGCGCCGACCCCGTCGAAGGAGGTCGCAGAGGTGGCCCGGAGCGGCAGCGCCGGCTGGCCCGGCAACTGGAGACGCAGCTGGCCGCCCTGCAATTCCACGGTCAGAACCATGTCGCCGAGCGTCGTCATCTGATATTTGCCCGCATAGCGGCGCAACGTCGCACCAGGCACCTCGACGCCCGCCGCCGCGGTTGCGCTCGGGCGCTGCGGCGCCGCCGTCATGTGCTGGCCGAAGAACGACTCGGCCACGACACCGGCAATACCTCCCGGAACGCCCTGGTAGTTGCTGAACACGACGTACCCGGCGTCGAGGTCGGGGTAGTACACGAAGGTCGAGCTGTGGGCGATATCATTACCGCCGTGCTGCCATTGCTTCAGGCCGCGGGTCGTGCCGAGAAACAGGCCGTATCCGTAGTTTGCGGGCTTACCATCGTTGAGCACGAACGACGTCGTCATCTCCTTGATGACGGCCGGTCCGCCTAACGCTCCGGTCTTGAAATTGTGCATCCACTTGGCGGCGTCTCCGGGTGTCGTATAGATGCCGCCCGCGCCCGCCGATCCGTGGAGATCGCGCACCTCTCGGAAGCCGAACGCTCCCGCCTGATAGCCAACCGTTCGGTTGGGGATGATCTGGCCCGGGCTCGCGCGAACCCAGGTCTTCGTCATGCCCAGCGGCAGGAACACTTCGTCGCGCATCCATTCGGCGAACGGGCGGCCGGTGACCCGTTCCACCACGATCGTCGCCAGGCTGAATGCGGAGTTATTGTAGTTGAACTCCGCGCCGGGGACGTTCTGCAGGGTGGGTTGCCGGTTGAGCACCTTGATGACTTCATCCGGCGCGATGTAGTCCCCCTCCATCACCTGCCGTCCTTCGATGAGCAAGGTGTTGATGAACTCGCGGTAGCCGGTGGTATGCGTCAGCAGATGCCGCAGGGTGATCTTCGTGCCGAAATCCTTGAGCTCGGGAATATGCTTCCGCACGTCGTCGTCGAGGGACAGCTTGCCCTGTGACGCCAGCAGGGCGAGCGCGAATCCGGTGAACTGCTTCGAGGTGGAACCGATGTTGGTCGGCGTCTCGGCCGTAAACGGCAGACCGTTGGTCAGGTCCGCGGCGCCATAGCCTTTCACAAACGTCAGCTTGCCGCCCTGGATCACGCCTACGACGGCGCCTGGCGTGTCTTTGTACAACTGGGCGGCAGCCTGGTCCACCTTGCCTGCCGGCGTCGTTGCCGCAGGCTCGGATCGGGTCAGCTGCACCCGCACGGCGCCGCTGCTGCCGGCCGTCGCGGGCGCAATCGCGATGGTGTACCGGCCGGCAACACTATCCGTCACGAAGGCAAACGCCTCAGGGCCGCCCCGTCCGACGCGGGCGCCTCGAAACCCACGGGTGCCCGCCGGTCCGGTAACCGTCACCGTGGCGTCCACGCCGTCCTGATCCACGCGACCGGCGACAAAATGGCGCGCCGGCAAGTCGAGTTCATACCGGAGCGTATCGTTCGCTGCCAGCGTCGCAGACACGGGCTTCCCGACCTGCAGCCGGGTTTGCTGGGCGTGAACGCCGCCGGCAGAGAAGAGAATGAGCGCGACGCAGCCCGTGATGCAGGCTTTCATGATGGGTCCTCGGGAGACGGTTGTCGGAGGGACGGGGAGGTCCGGTTATTGTATACAATGTGAGATACAATTTCCGGTAGCGCAACTACGACACCCGGCTGCGGCAATGCGCGCGGGGGGCGGCCCTTACTCCGGGTCGTCGATCGCCGGCTCGACCGTGAGGGGGATGTGGTTCAACTGGATTGCCGAACCATTGTGAAATGCGGTCACCACGATCGTGGCATGACCCGGGGCTACTGCGCGCACTTTCCGGTTGACGGAATCGATCTCGACGATCTCGGGGTTCGAGGATTGCCAACTGGTTGGGGGACGGATCTCGATCGCCTGATTACAGATCCGAATCGTGGCTTCCATCGGAAACGACATGCCTACGCGGAACGGGTTTGCCGGGCGCTCGGCCAGATCCATCTGGATGCCGACACAGACCGCCAGCATCCTGAGCGAATCGGCCACCTCGCCGTAGGGCGTCATGGCCGAAGCGATGATGTAGGCCTCGCCAGGGTAGATCGCGGAGATGGTGCCATCCGCGTTGACACGGTAGACCGAGGTGTCAGACGACCGGACGGTGACGGGCAGCGGAGATGGAATAGTATCGCCGTGTCGGCTGAGTGCCGTGACGACGATCGGTCCGGTTTGCGGAACGTTGTAGTGGTGAGGATGCCCCGGCTGCGCAATGCGGAGCTGGAATCCCGGATCGACCCCGACGATGCGCACCGAGTCGGCCAGGGTCCGGCCGCCAACTTCCGCGCTTGCTACGATGTATCCGCTGCCCGAGTCAGCTACGGTCACCAGTCCAGCGGTGTCGACGGTCAGCGCCTGAGGCACGGTCGAGCGGAAGGAGATCCTGCCGTCGATCTCCACCGGGGTGCCGCTCTGCCGGTAGGCGCCAACCTGGACCCGGGTGGTCCTGCCCAGCAGCAGGTGATCGGGACCTCCGAGGCTGACACGCAGGCCAGCGGGGTCTGCCGCGACTGGCGGCTCGGGGGGCAGCGGCTCGCTCCCGCAGCCAAACAGGGCGGCGGTGAGGAGGGTGGCGGTCGTTCGGCGCATGATCCAACCTAACCCTGGTAGCAACTCCGGGCTGTGAGGTAACGCACACTTGGCAGGGGAACTGCTCCGAGATGTCATTGCCGGGCGACGAGGTGGTCGCCAATGGGACCGGTGGATGGGAGGGCATCCCGAAGATCGTGTTTCGATGACGGCGAGCGCTGGGTCGATGGCGTGGCGCTCGGTTACCTCGTAAGCCACTGCGCAATCGCCAGCCCTTGCGGGCTATCCAGCAGCTGCACTCGCAGGACTTGTGACAAGACGAGGAACCCGCCTCCCCAAACCGTTGCCGGGTGAATCCGGCGGAGGGTAATGACATCGTGAGCGACGAGCGCCAGCAGGAGCAGGTCGGTCCCGTAGTAAAATGGCGCCAGTCCTGCCGCCATCACGCCGGGCAGTCGGTCGACCGCGGCATTCAGCAACTCGATCGTTGCCAGGGCCATCAGGCGCTTGTGACTCTCGGCCCGCCGTCGTAGTAGCAAGCCGGCGCCGACCAGCACTGCGAAGACGAGCAGCCCTCCCATCGGAATGATCAGGAATTTCGCGATCGGCGTATCCGCCGTCCGTCGACCGAAGTCGATCGCGACCTGGTAGCCGACGATGAGCATCGAGCCTGCGAGCACCGCGCCCCCGACGCCGAGGGCGCGGTGCATCGCGATGCGTCTGGCGGCGACCAGCCGGGTTTGTACGATGAGCAGGAGGATCCAGGCGGTATTGAGCGCGCCGTGCAGGTGAACCGGCGCGGAGAGCGGTGGCTGGTCGGATGCGGCCCGGAGGAAGTACGTCGGCGCAAAGCCGGCAAAGACGACGATTGCACACGCGATCGCGAACCACGAAAAGAAGTGCCGTCGCCACGATATCCGCCACGATCGATGGACGGCTCGGCTCTCGACGGATGTTCCGGGAACGGCGACCTCGTCGCTCATGCTCGCAAGAGTACGTGACGCCGGGAATTCGTGCATCCTGGCAACCATGTAGTCGCCGATGAGACGAAACATGCAGGTGGCAGCTAGTCTGACCCGTCTGGACGCAGGTGGCGGAACACGTACGCAATCGCATCGGCACGCCCCCGCGCGCCGATCTTGCGATAGAGGTTGGCGAGATGTCGTTCCACGGTCGTTACGGCAATCCGAAGGCCCGCGGCAATCTCCTTATTGGTTGCCCCGGAAGCGAGATGTCGCAGCACTTCGAGCTCCCGTTCCGTCAGGTCGCTCGCTGCGGATGGGACGCCCCTGCGCAACTGCGTGGAAACGGGCGGTGTTTGGCCGGGTAGAAATCCCGTGACGGCCTGGATGAGTCCCTGGTGGTCACGGCCGGCGAGGGAATTGCCGTGGGCGACGACCAGACGTGCTCCCGGTATTCCGGCTGCCACCTCCTGGCAGAGGTCGAACGATCCGAACGGAAAGGCCGGCTCATGCACGACGAGCGTGGGCATCCGAACGTCCGGTAACAGGTGGCCGATCTCGATATCTCGGTTCGCATCGTTGTAGGCGGCGAGGCCGGCGGGTGATGAGTCCTTCACAATTCGATTCGTCAGGAGTTGCACCAGGTCGATGTCCTCAAACGACGTCGCGACGCTTCCGAGAATCCTGGCGAACAGCGTCATGTCTCGGTCGACAACCGGCTCGGACGCATAGGCGGCGCGCAGCTTGGGAAGTTGGAGGTACTTTGCGCCGGATGCCCAGGGACTGATGAGGAGGAGCCGAGCGACACGCTCGGGATGGTCGGTTGCGTAGGCGACGGCCGTTGCGGCCCCGATGTCGTATGCTCCCAGGGCGAAGCGATCGAGGCCGAGCGCCTCCACCACCGCCGTGAGGTCGCGGACGCGGGCGGCGAGGTCGAGCGCGTCCACATCGCGATCGGAAGCTCCCATCCCCCGCACGTCGTAGATGACGACGCGCCAGCCCACGGCGGCGAGGTGATTGATCAGGGCGGCCGTACCTGGCCACCCCGCGAGATAGGAACCCAGGTCGCCAAAGATGTTCGAGGCAAAGACGATTGCAGACCCTTCGCCCACCGTGCCGAAGGCGATACGGACCCCATCACTGGTGGTGACGAACTGAATCGGAACTGGCATAGGTACGGTCCGTCGACTCCAGGGGCAACTTAGTTCATACGCCGAAGCCCGCGGATCTGAACGAGCACCCTCTGCCGGCTCCCAACGCCTGCCGTACTGCATACTCCCGGTGCCTCTGCTCAGCACGGACGAGCATCAGGTTGGCAACGTTGCCGCAGGCGATGAGAAGTACGAAGTCCACGGTACCAAAGACCAGCAGCATAGGCCGGCGAACGTTACCGACGATGTCTTCTTTGAGCGTCCAGACCCTGGCGTTTCCGTCGAAGACGGTCGTGAGCCACCGCGCCGGATACCCGATTCTATCAAACTGAGCGATCAATTGCTTCGCATCAGCGGTTGCTGAGGTCGTCGTGGCATTCGGGAGGAGTCGAGCGATGGCCGCGATGTTATGGCCTAGGAGTTGGCTTGCAGGGTTGAGGCGAAGCGGAATCCACACATCGGTTTCTGGGAAGGGAAAAGTGTAGCTGGCCGGCATCACCCCGATCACCTCGGTCGCCGTTCCCCAGAGCTGGATGGTGCGGCCGAGGATTGCCGGGTCCGACCCAAACTGGCTGGCCCAGAGTCGGTGGCTCAGCAGCGCTACCCGTGGTCCTGTCGGCAGATCCTCCTCGGCGGTCGGTAGCCGGCCAACCACTGGATGAACGCCCAGCACTCGGAACGCGCTGGCGGACAGCTGGGCCATCGAGACTTGGAGCGGGTTGGGAATGCCGTTACCTGCCAGCGGCGTTGACTGGTGGCCCGGGCGGTAAGCCCCCATCTCGGCGAACGAGCGGTTGGTTCGGACGAAGTGCCAGTACCCGGCATCAGAGAAGTGAGCTTCGCCGTCTTGGCCCCCAGCACCCGAAAATCCCGGGAGCCGAACCGACGGGTGGAACGTGGCGGCGACCCGGACGATCCGGTCTGGACCGGGGTAGGGAAGGTCCCGAACCAGGACAGCGTGGATTGCCGAGTAGATCGCGGTATTCGCCCCAATTGCGATTGCCAGGGTAAGGACGATGGCAGCGGTGATCAGGGGTGTTCTACGTAGGCTCTGAACTGCATCCCCGAAAAGGTGACGCACTATTCGTTACCTCCGGTCCGGCTAGGGCGAGACTGAACCTTCGATGGTCAGAGAAGTTCCGCTACGATTTGCCCGAGGGCAAGTCCGGACAGCGCCGGCAAGATCGCGCTATGTTCCAATGTCGTGAGCAGGGTGAAGGTGGAACTCAACGGTATACTCGAGCAGCGTGACGCATGGCACTACGGTCGCCGCGTATCTAAGCCGTTTATCAATAGTCTTTGCGACGATCACTCCCTTAACGTTGCGATCGCGGCCAATCGTGTGCTTGACCCAGCCCATATACCGTGCTAATTGTCCTACGGCCCTGTCGGCTACTCGTGCACGCTTCAACTCAAAGACGACGAAGTTGTCCATGGGGTCGACCGCCAGGATATCGATGGGTCCGACATCGGTGGGATATTCCACGCCGTCGCGGCCCGTCGGGTCGACATACAGCTTGAGCGTTGTCCCATCAATGGGGAAGCGCTCGATATTCTGAGCCAGAAAATCACGCAACTGATACTCGAGTCCAAAGCTGGGATCTCCGGCGTCGTCCGTGTCCTCCCCGTCTTCTGACTCGTCGCCCAAAACCTGCGAAATTTGGGATAGCGTCGACGAATCCGTGGTGCGAACCAGTCTGACTTCGTGTTCATTCTCCTGTACAACCCAGCCGGCTTTCCGAAGTGCATCGCGAAGTCGGTGAGATGTGTCGGTTGTCGGGTGCGATCCCGGGGGTACTTCGGACGGGTTCTGGCGAAGCCACTCTTTCATCGGATGGACTTCAACGCCGCCGCCATCAGTGGTCGGAATCGCAACGAGAAAGCGCTTCACTGATCGGCCCTTCAGTTTCGGGGTGCGTATTGGCCCGGTCACCCGGCTTGCCAGCCGAGTAGCCCAGGCGCCGACCTATTTGCGGAGGATCCGAGACAGCAGCATCCCGCGCCGATCCTCGATGTCGTCGATGTACCACCGCTCATCGTTCCGCTCCAAGTCGTTGCGGAGCAGGTACGTCAGCGTCCACTCGTTCGTCCCGTCGCTGAACCGAACCGGTACCCAGGCCTTCTCGACCCGTACTCGCGCGTCACCGATCGCATAGGTCGCCGCGCCCTGGCTTCCCGTGAACGGGTCGGTCACGAGCGGAGGTGCGGAGTCCGTCTTCGCAACCCGCTCAAAGAAGCTGTAGATGCCGCGGCGGAAACGCCGGGAGAGAAACCGTTCCTTCCGGTCGAGCCCGCGTGCCGTAAAATCGCGTGACCCCGCGAAGTGGATTTTGAGGAACTCCCGTACAGGGCGCTCAGCGTAGTCGCGCGGCGGCGCTGCAACGACCGACGGGGCCATCGGCAGGGGCATCCCGAGCACGAGCCCGGCAAGGGTGAGAGATCGGAGGCGGAATGTATGGCGCATCGTTTGTCCGTGCCGAATCCGTAGTCGAGATAGATAGCTTCGCATCGATCCCATCGCTTGTCCGTGCGCGCTCGAGACCTATTGGGCCGCCGCGTAGCCGTCCCGCCGCGGATCTGCCGCGCCGATCCGCCGCCCGTCCGGCGTCACGTACACCGCGTGCACCCCGCCGAACATGATATCACCCACGCGAGACCGCGGCCGGAACCCGCGCGCCACCAGGGCGCTGTACACGTCAGGCCCAAACCCGGGCTCGACCTCCACCTCCAGCGAATTCCAGTTCGGATGGAGGCGCGGCGCAGCGAGCGCCATGGCGGGATCTTCCCCGAACGCGAGCATCCGCACGCTCACCTGCGCGATGGCCGGCTGGATGTACTGCGACCCGGCCGCACCCACCACGAGCCGCACGTTCCGCCCGTCGAGCACGATCGTGGGCGACATGGTGGAGTTAGTGTAGCGATCGGTGCCTCGGGTGCGCGCGTCGAAGTTGCGGCCGATCGAGTTGAGCCAGACGCCGTCGACCCAGACGCCGGAACCGAAGAGCACGCCCACGGTGGTGGTCATCGACACCGCGTTGCCGTCCCGGTCCACC
Source organism: Gemmatimonadales bacterium (assembly GCA_037189525.1). Taxonomy (GTDB): domain Bacteria; phylum Gemmatimonadota; class Gemmatimonadetes; order Gemmatimonadales; family GWC2-71-9; genus SHZU01. The sequence continues at coordinate 29,310 of JBBCJC010000001.1, read as the reverse complement.
ACGCTCAGGTGCGAGGTGAAGCTGCTGTCAGCCCCGCCCGATTCGGCAGCGGCTGCGTCGGACGCCGAGCTCGCTGAGCGCTGCGCCGCAGGATACGGATCGAGCCCTGCGCAGGCGCCGCTCGGCGACTCGGCGTCGGCATTCCACGGATCGCCGGAGGAGAGGCTGTCGCGCATCGGCGCGGTCAGCTCACTGGCGCGGGCGGCGGCGAAGCTCGCGCTGGCCAGGCCCCGCGCCGGTACCGCGACGGCGGCCGGGTCGCCCCGCCAGCGCTGTCCGTCGACCTGCGCGATTCGGATCAGCTGCGCAAACGACGTGGCGGTTGCTGGCGACTCGGTGTAGCCTGCCGAGCGGGTGAGTCCCGACTGCTCCGCAAGGTGGAGCATCTGCAGCACCACGGCGCCGCCCATCGGTGGCGGCGCGCCGAGCACGGTGAGGCCGTGCCACGGGGTGCACAGGGGGCGCATCCAGGTGCTGCGGTACGAGGCCATGTCGCGCACGGTGATGAGGCCGCCGCGGGACTGGACGTGTTGCGCGAGCCGCTCGGCGAACGGGCCGCGATAGAACCCGTCGGGTCCGACCGCGGCGATCCGTTCGAGCACGGCGGCGAGTTCCGGCTGCACGAGCCGGTCGCCGGGGCGGAGGGGCTCTCCGTCGGGCATGAACCGCGCGGCGGCGCCGGGTTCCTCGAGCACGCGCGCGCGCGAGGACGTGATGGTGCGGGCGAGCAGGGGCGACACCGTGAAGCCGTCGCGGGCGAGCGCGATCGCGGGTGCCATGACCTGCGCACGGGGCAGGCGACCGTACTTCTCGTGGAGGGTGAGGAGGCCGCTCACCATGCCTGGCGTGGCGGCGCCTCGGCCCGGTGCGCGGGAGTCGGTGTCGACGGTGCCCCACTCGGGTCGTTCGCCGGCTCGGCCGTAGAACGACAGGTGGTCGGTGCGCTGGGTGGCTGGCATCCAGACGGTTGCTGCGCCACCGCCGCCGATCCCGGTCTGGGAAGGGTCGGTCACGGAGAGGGCGAAGGCGGTGGCGACGGCCGCGTCCACGGCGTTGCCGCCTGCGCGCAGTACCGAGACGCCGACGAGCGTGGCTTCCGGCTGCGAAGCTGACACCATGCCTGCTCGCCCTTCCGCCCGCTTACCTGCTAGTGGCGAAGCTGTCGACGGCGGTGCTGGGCGAGTGCAGCCGATTGCAAGCAGGGCGCCGGCTGTTAGGGTGAGCCCTCGCGCTCGTGATACAGGAGTGCTTCTCATCGCAGTCTCGCCTTTGTCGGGGCCATGCTGAGACAGGAGGTATTCGAACTCCGGTCATGCTCGATTACCAGGCCGATCCAGCAGCTGGCCTCGGTTTCGAATGTATCCCGCAGCAGGGCCAAGATAACTTGATGGCCAGCAATTGAGGGCATATCAACGTCCAAATCAGGTTCGGTCAACGATGTGTCGAGACCTCTTCGTATCTATCCGAACCACATCGAGGTATTCGGACACATGCGGGGACGAATCGACGGTCCAGCGAAGGTTGTCCTGATGCTGGTCCTGGAGAAAGCGACATGGCCTCCGTGCGGAAACGGAGTGGGGCCGCGACCGTGGCGAAATCTACAATAACGTGGTGCTAGCGAGGGTGCGTCATATGCTACTCAAAGCCGCCGTGTGGCTGGTCTGTTCCATGGTCCCTCCGCCACGGCTTACGGGGTTGACCACGCACTTACGGCCGCTAGTTCCACGAGACGCCGAATCAAGCAGAATCCCCAATGAGCTGAAGCCTGAGCCGATCACAGATGCGTGACTTGTCCATTCTCTCGGGATCCCGATGTCATGCTTGATGTGGCGCGCTCGCGGTTATCGCCCGACCCACAGGTATATAATCTACCAAGCGACGCTCCGTTGACTTACCTGTCGCGAAACCTCCGCTCATCTCTGGCTTGGACCAAAACTCCTTCACGATCTCGAGTAGGTCGTCTCGCGGTTGCGCTCGCTGAGAAAACTGGTAGCCAATACCCAAGGCAAAGACCTCAAAGGCTGTGCTTAAGAATGGACCAACGAACATCCTACGTCCCCTGTCCCATTTTCTGAACACGTCCTCTCCGCCACGTGCTGCGATAAAGTCGAAGGTCGAGCGAAATGATTGCTCGAGCTCATCTGCACGCATGGGGAAGTTTGTTGCGAGCTGGACAGATTCGTCGTCAAGGATTTTTGGAAGGTCCCTAAGATTTGAGAGACTGAGACGCTTGGTTGGCCAGTCGTGCAAAACCAGAAAACGTACCACAAGCTCAAGGTCGAATCGCTCGTCCATCAAGCGTTCGCTTAAGGTGACACACGTCTCGAATGACTTAAGCTTTGTCAAGCCTTCAAGCCAACTGAAAAAATCTCCAGAGACTGCAACAAGCATTGCGGAGCGGAGTTCTTGAGGTGTCAGGCTAGTCCCGTAACTGTTCAGCCTTTGGAATAGGTCGAACTTTGTGGCAGGGGATGATTCACGCTTAATGATCTTGACGTCGATCTTCGAGCGCTTCACGTCCAATCGCTGAGCCTCAGTGAGACTCTTGTCCTTGTCGTCGTTGTGCCACGTGCGCCCAGCGAGGCTTGGTAGGTATTTCGTCGCCTCTAACTCCAACGCCGGCAAAACGACGCCGGACTGGCCCTTGAGCTCTCCTTGGAGCTGCAGGATAGTCGAGATGCGCTGCAGCCCATCAACCAGCTCCCAGTTCCCCGCCTCGGCCTGGGACACAAAGATGGAGGGTAGCGGAATGCCGAGAAGGAGGCTCTCGACGAGGCGAGATTTCTGCGATGAAGTCCATCGGAAGAGTCTTTGGAACTCGGGTCGAATTATGAGCTCGCCGTCGCGATAGAGGTTCGTAATCTCGCCAATGCTCATCGCATAGCCATCGGACGAGATGGAACGCCGAGCTTCGGAAATCTCCTTCTCAAGGTCTGCGGGTTTCATCTACGCCTTCCACCCTTCCGTACGGCTGAGTTCTACCGCCAGGGACGGCAACTCCGGAAACACCATCGTTTCGTCAAAGCCGAGCTGCTGAAGAGATTTTGCCAGCTCACTCCGTTCCTCCGTGAGCTCAATCTTCCATAGACTAGCGATCTGTGTACTCGCAAGACCTTCTAAGCCAACGACCTCGTTCCCCCAAACCATGAAGGTCCCCTTTTGCGATACGATGCGGGCTGAGTTGTGGGCGCCATACATAGCAATCGGAGAACGAGAGCGTCGGTGTTTCGTAACCGGACGGTATGCCTCGAGCTCATCGTCAGCAGTTGTTAAAACGTGAATCGCGTCGCCGTAGTCTGCTAGAGCCGAAGTTGATCTGTTCCACGCAATGGGGTCGATGCACCAAACGGTTGGTCTGCACTGCCCCTCGTGAGCCTCCCTGTGAGCCGGATCTCCGAGCGCAAAATGCGTAGCAACAAAGAGATTTTCTGACCAGTCGAGGAGGCGTGTTGGAAGGCCGAAATGCTGCATGGCGAAAAGGTGCTCCCAGTCATTCTGAGGGTAACCGGCAGGCCAGTAGGCCATCCCTCGCTGGCGAAAACGGGTGAGAAGCCTTAACTCACGCTCGAACACAGCCTCGGGCGGCTTGCCATCACGCATTAGCTTGGGGAGTAAGCTGAAATGCTGGCAGGGGGTTCCACGGTACCATAGGAAGCGGCCCGGCTCCAAAGTGCGGTGTATCGCAAGGACCGCTTCTACGAGGCCAGGAAGACTTGCAACCTCGGACGGACTGAGGGGCATTTCGGGAGGTCCGGGTATTGTTTGGCCTCCAAACGTATTGAGAAGTCAGTGGGTAAACAAGCTCTCAGAAGCCAACCGTATTTGATTGCGGCCGCGGCTAGGAATCCGAGCGCCCGCGCCAGCCTTTATCCAGAGTCGCTTGTAGGACTATCGCTCGGGGCGCTCAAAAATATCGTCAATGGCCGCATCGTCAGTAAGTGCAGACGACGAACGCGCTTCTCGCCAGCGGTCTGCTTGATCATCTGCCCGCGCCGCCATTTCACGGTTTTCGGCTAGAATGTCGTCTAGGTCGACGCGGCCACATATGGCATCAATTTCGGCTTGTGAGAGGTCGATGCCGAGGTCGTCGAACTGGCTGTTTACAAACGAACGAAGCTCTGACGTCGCATCCTCGAGTTCCTCTTCATAGCAATATGAGGCAAGTATGTTGTTGTCCGCCAAGTGCTGATCTACCTCTCTCGTCCAGTCTCGCAAAACTCGTCGGCGAAGGTCCTCGCATGAGGAGTCGAGGTCGAGGCGTCTCAGTGTTTCCAGTAGCCTGCTGACGACATCCGGCTTGTCAAGCGGCAGCGAGCCATCCATGAAGTAATTAGCGACTTCATCGGCGCGCGCCGACAGCACGATTCTGTCCATACGCTCGTCGGCCTGGAGGATGAGTTGAAGGCAATCTACTGCGTGTTCATCGTCTCCAATGTCTAAACTAGTACTCAACGCGCTCTGGAGGCCGGCGAGTGCCTCAGAGTCGCCCGAGTCTTCGTCCATCATAAGGCGAAGCAGTCGTAAGCTATACGCATCTCGCGGATGGCCACGTTTCGCATCAGCTTCGTACAGACCCCTAAGTATCCGTCGATACTCGGTCAATCCCAGGAATGGCTGCTCGCGAATCTGTTCAAGACGCCCAAGTGCCTTAACAGTTCGCAGCTGCCGGTAGTAGTAAAGCCATAGCCTAGATCTGGATAGGCTCGATTGCACAAAGTCCGTAATCGAAGGATTGTATAGCTCGTAGATGACCCTCGTGTCATCGATCAGGCTGCGGTTCAAGACGGACCCGGACGTGTGCTGAACGGCCTTCCAGAAGCGATTGTCGTTGAGGCCCTCGTTGGTTGGCTGAGCGGATGGAATCGCGAAGAAGGCATCTCGCAGGGCTGGTTCGCCAATCCGGCCACCGGCTAAGACAACTAGGAAGGTCAGGTCGCGGTCGTCTTGGCTGAGTTGGGCCGAGAAGAAATGTGACCATACGTCAGATGGGTTGGAGAATGTCTGGCGTACGAAGGGCCAGTAGCGTTCAGTGGTGAGATCGGCGACTTTGGCGGCGTCCACGACGAACGCAACTAACCGTGGGTTGAAGTTGCGGTGCTTCACGATTTCGCGATAACGCTTGTGAGCGTATAGCTCATCAACAAATGGGGCTGATAGTTGGCTGTGCCAGATGTGGTTGTACAGAATACGTGCTCTGTCGACGGCAGAAACGGCGCTGACGCGAAGTTCGTATGTGCTCGTGAGGACTTTCCGGTCACTGTATAGATCGGACAAGCCAGTGCCTTGGCTGAGAATGTTTGTGCGAGAGGTGAGGACGAACCGCTTCCTTGGGTCCCGCCCGACACGCTCGATGAATCGCAAGAGGTGCGAGTCTTGCTTCGCCTTGAGAGCTTCTAGAAACGTACGGCCGAGAAAGTCGTCGAAATAGAACAGTTGCTTTGAGTCAGGCGAGTAGACGCTCTCTGCTTCGCTGATGCTCTCCTCGATGACAACTAATTGGAATCCATCTGCGGCGTGTTCAAGGGCCAGTTGGCGAGCGAGCGTGGTTTTGCCAATTCCCGGCTCGCCAGTTAGCACGATAGTACGCTTCTCCTGTAGCCGATGGGCAGCGCGGTCGTAGTCAGCCGTGCGGACGAATAGTGGGGAGTCGTGGTTGATTTGCTCTAGCTCGGCACGGCTTCGACCGATAATGGCATTGCTAAGGAGGAGCGTGATTGTGCTCGTGCTCGATAGCCATAACTTATAGTGACGACGCTCAACAGCTGGATAGCGGCCTAGAAGGTCATTTAGGTCCTCGGCGCCGAAAACATCACTCGCGGAAGCCAAGTGCGGCGCCATAGAGGCAGTGATGCGCTGCTTGTCGTTGCGTGAAAGGGGCAGCGACGTAATAAGGAGATACCGGGTACATGCGAGGCGTTCGACCTTCGCCCGCTCAGTTTGAGCAAGGTATGCGATCAGGCGGTCGACCCCGCTGACGAGCCAGTGTTTGCACTGAACAACCACTTCCTCATTTGGCCCGGCGAACCAACGCCCGTCGACGCCCTTGTCCTTGCCGGCTTTGAACCGTTCCAGCCGCGTCCCAAGCTCTGCCGAAATGAGATCAATGGCTAGGGATTCGAATTCCTTGTCGTTTAGTGTTGCGAAATTGTAGGTGTTCATGTCCGAAGATGCGGTCGCCGGCGAAATGATGAGTGTTGGTCGCTTTGGGGCACCCGAGGTCTTGCCTCTCTGTGGCGGCAGATTGGGAGCCAGGACGTCGGGCGATCCTTGGTTATCACGCGGGCGCGGGCGCGGTCGCGACGCCGGAGCCGGAATCTCGCATCTTTGGCTGCATGCTCATCAGTCCGCCTCGCTTCGCACCAAATCTGCCATTAGAAGGTAAAGCACCGCAATAAGCGCATCCGCAAGCTCCTTCGTTGGTTCCGTAGTCGTCGCAGCGCTAAATGGATGCACAAGGTTTCGCCAGCGTCGAATCGGTCCAATCAGCTCCAGATGATCTGTAGTTATCCAACCGTTTTCTTTCGCAAAGCGCGCCATCTTGTCAGTGCCGACGTTTCTGGCCCAGTTTTCACCCCACCTAGCGGAACACATGTCGTGATGACGCTGGCAGAGGTCTAATAGGAGTGCCTCGACGCATGTGCCAGCAAGGATTGCAGCAGATTTCCACGCGCCAAGTGAACGGACAGTTGCCAGTTCGAGAAGATCGCTTTGAAGAACAACGTCCAAGCGGGAGTTGGCAAGTGTGTACCGCGAGGGACCGTCACCCTCAACAGACGGTGACGAGGCTCCATGAGCTCGCGAGTATGCCCTTGAAAGGAGCTCTCCGATCCGCCGATCATCACGCTCTACCTGCGCTCGAGCCTCCTCAAGCTCTTTGAACGACTGTATATCTCTGAAAAAGAGTGCCTGCTCCGTCGGGGTAATCTTGAAGCCTACGTTGTCGGGCGGCCAGCTTCCTCCCGACCAGAGCCGGCTAACTTGATAGAGTAGAGCGCCCACCCGCGCTAGGGCAACACCCTCAAGCTCGAGGGCGGTACCAATGCGGGAGGAGTCAATTTCAGTAGGAGATTCGGTCCCGATTTGTTGGCCGATAAATGCAACCGCACGCGCTAGGTTATTCAGGTCGGTCGTTGCTTCAGGTATCCGAGCAAGACCTTCGAGGGTGAGAAAGCATCGTCCGTCTGCTCCATCTTGGCACACGATTGTGTGGCGGCCTAGCTCAGCAGCTATCGCGCGAACATTAATGCGCGGCCCATACTCGCCCTGGACATATCGGACCATTGGCCAGTAACCATGACCGAGGAAGTATGCGTATGTGTCGGAAATGAGCCGCTCTGGTGTCACGGTATCTCCCCAATGCGCCTAACTAGTCCTGGCTCGTAGATGTCAGATTACACATTGTTCGTAATTGCCGCTAGCCTTGCATCGGAGCTGATCGTTTTTCACGGTTGAACAGGGGCCATCTCCTACTATCCCTCTTCCGGGCTTGCTCCAATGGTCTGCCCTGTCTTGCATGCCCGTTCGTTCGCCCGTTCCTGCCCAAGACATGCCGGCTTTCGAGGGGGTGATTGTTGCGCCAACTATCCTCCCGTGCCCGGTTGAAACCTCCGGGCGACTTGGCACGTCCTGCCATCGTCTCCCGCCTGGCAAATCATGACCCGACTCCTCGACGCCCTCGGCCGCGACACCCGTCTGGCCTTCCGGACCTTCGCCCGGTTCCCGCTCTTCACGGCCACCGCCGTCCTGACCGTCGGACTCGGCATGGGCTTCAACACCTCGCTCTTCTCCGTCATGCACGCCGTGCTCTTCCGCCCCCTCCCGGTGGCCGAGCCGGAGACCCTGCGAAACCTCTTCGTCGAAATCCACGGCGGCGGCGGTCGCGCCTCCTTCAACGCCAACGGCGGCCTCTCCTTCCAGGAACTGGCCGCCATCCGCTCCGCCTCGACCACCGCTGACCTCGCCGGCGTCGCCGCGGTCCAGCTCAGTTGGCAGAAGGGCACCGTCCAGAGCCTCGAGGCCCAACTCGCCTCCGACAACCTTCTCCCCATGCTCGGCGCCCGGCCGGTCCTGGGCCGCTTCTTCACCGCCGACGAGACCGCCCACCCGGGCAGCGCCCCAGTCGCGGTGCTGAGCCACCGGTTCTGGACCGTCGAGCTGGGCGGTGACCCCGCCGTACTCGGCACGGTCCTGACCTTGAACCGCACCCCGTTCACCGTCATCGGCGTCGCCGACGAGCGGACCCGCGGCCCTCTGATCCAGGGTGCCGACCTCTGGATTCCGCTCTCCATGCAACGCCTCACCCGGCCCGGCGAGTTCCTGATCGATCAGACGAACGTGTCCTGGATCCAGGTCTTTGCCCGCGCCAAGGGCGGGGCAGGCGACGCGCAGATGGCCGCCGAACTGCAACTGCTCGCCGAGCGGGCCGTTAATGCCGGTACCGGCGCCCGGATCAACGCGTCCGTCGTGCCGGCCGCATTCCTGGCCGTGCCCAAGGCGCGGCGAACCGCAGTTCCGGCGCTCACCCTCCTCTGGGTTGCCTTCGGGTTAATCCTGATCGTCGCCTGCGCCAACGTCGCCAACATGCTGATGGCCCGCGGCCTGGCGCGGCAGCGGGAATTCGCCATCCGCCGCGCGGTCGGCGCCGACCGGCAGGGCATCATCCGCCTGCTGCTGGTCGAGAGCGCCTGGCTCGGCCTCCTGGGCGGCGCGCTCGGCCTGACCCTCGCTTTCGGGGCGGCCCGGCTGGCCGATCTCGTCATCCCGGCCTCGATGGACCTCCAATTCGACTTCTCCCCCGATCCCGCCGTGCTCGCCTTTGCCGCGGTGATGTCGGTCGTTTCCGGAATCGCCTTCGGATTCCTCCCGGCCCTCCAGTCGACCGGCTTCGAGCTCTCACCCAGCCTGAAGAGCGACGGACTCGCCTCGCCGGGCCGCCCCAGGCTCCGGATCCAGCACCTGCTGGTCGGCGTGCAGGTGGCCGCCTGCGTAGTGCTGCTGGTCAACGCCGGGCTCGTCGTGCGCAGCATGCGACACGCCCTGACCATGGACGTCGGCAAGCCGCTCGACCGACTGGTGATCGGCTCCTTCGACCTGCGCCAGCAGCAGTACGACTCGGTCGCAGCTGAAGCGTTCTTTGCGCGGCTGACCGAACGGGTGCGGAACGAGCCCGGCGTGGTCGCCGCCAGCACCAGTTTTCTCCAGCCCGAACTCTCCTCGGCCAGCAACGTGATTCGGGTCGACGACGGCGCGGGTACGTCGAGTGAGTCTTTCCAGGTGGCGTTCGACGAAATCGGCGCCGACTACTTTGCCGCGGCCGGAATCAGGGTTCTCGCGGGCCGGAGCTTCAGCGAGGCAGAAGTCAAACGCGGCGACGCGGTCGCGATCGTCGACCAGCGTTTTGCCGACCAGCGGCTCCAGGGCCGTGCCATCGGCCGGCGACTGGTGCTCAACGACACCCGGGACGGGCCATCAGAGGTGTTGGAGATCATCGGCGTCGTCAGCAGCACCCGCTCGCTCGATCCGGGTCGGCGCCAGCTGCCCACCTACTACCGGCCGATCCAAGGTCTCCGTTACATGGAGGCGACCATTCAGGTTCGTCACCAGGGCGATGACGCTGCCACCATTGCTGCGATCCGTCGCGCCGCCGCGGAGATCGACCCCAACCTCCTGGTCAAGACCAGCACCATCGAGCAGAATGTCCAGCAGGCGCTCCTGCCGGTGCGAATTCTCTCCTACACCCTCACCGCGCTCGGTGCGCTGGCGCTGATCCTCGCAACGGTCGGGCTGTTCGGAGTGATCGCCTTTGCCGTCGGTCGCCGCGCTCGCGAAATCGCCATTCGTGTCGCCCTCGGCGCGGCGCCCGGCCGAGTGATGGGATTGGTGGTGCGTCAGGGCGTGGGGCCGATCGTGGGCGGCGGGGCAGTGGGGCTCGCGCTGGCTCTGGCGGGCGGCTTCCTGATCCGGCGGATTCTCTATGGCATGAGCCCGATCGATCCGATCACCCTCGTTGCTGTGATTGTCCTCGTGGCGCTCGGCGCGGTGGTGGCGTTCTGGATTCCGACCCGCCGCGCGATTGCCGTGCAGCCGGCCTCCGTGCTGCGGCAGGACTAGCTGGCGCCATCGCCATGTTGGCTACATGGTTGGCGCGAACATGATGTGCGCCTTCGGCGTGCCCGGCGACATCAGCCAGGGTTCACTGCCATGAGGGCGCTCCGGCAGTCCGGTCGACGCGCCGGTTGCATAGGGGATGTAGACCACATACAGCTTGCGCGCCCCGGTCACACTCGCAGCCTTGGGGTCGAAGGTGCCGCCGAAGAGCTGCCAGAGCGCCGCGGGCCCGGACGGCAGCTTGAGCTTCCCGCTCCGCGCTTCGGCGTAACGGACCGTGTCGATCTGATTGGCATCGGTCCCGGCTGCCCGGAGTTCGCGCCCCCGCGCCATGAACGGCTCCAGCGATTCGTGGTAGCATGACACGTGGAACCGCTGCTCCTTGGGATACTGGGCAAGACAGACCATCTCCTTGCCCTGTCGCAAGACCACGAACCGGCCCGCCTGATCGTAGCCCATGACCCTGGCGCCGGCCCGCATCTCCGGCGGCATTGCCAGCACCGCCGCGGCGATCTGCTCAGCCGCCGGGGGAATGGCGGCCTGCTGAGCACGAGCCAAGTGGGGGACGGCCGCGAGCGCGGTGATCATGGCGGCGCGAAGAGGGAAGTTGCTCACCGGGTCCTCCGTTGTCAGAGATCGAGTCACAGGCCAAAACCTACCACGGCGCCGAACCTGGCACCACGGTCCGCCATCGGCCATTCCCGATCGCCCCGCCGGTGGCGAGAGCGGAAAACCCGTCTCGCCACCATTGGGTCGGTTGTGCGCAGCTGACTCAGGGGCGAATGTTGCTGGTGGACTGAGCGTTCCGGATGACCAGGCCTTCACTGAGGGTGCTGTCGGCGGCGCGAGATCGCGCGGCCACGTTGACCTCGACCCGAAGACCAGCTCGCAACTCCCAGGCGGCGTCGTAGCCCGCAAGGCCGCGCAGGTTGGGTGCTTGGATGGTATAGGTGCTGGAACTCGCTTGAGCCGCGGCGGTGGAGATGACCAAAACGGCCGGGTTGGCGCCGGTTTGAGAAAAGGTCACGTCCCACTGCGCTGGATAGTCGGGTTGAATCGGGCCGGAAACGCGGAGCAGGAGGGGAGCCTGTTCTACCACGGTCGTCGTGTACGGCGCCAACTCGGCGCCCAATGCGATGGTCCGGTCGACCGCCGTGCGAAAGATCGTGGTTATCGAACGTTCGCTACCCGTGAATGGATTGAGCGCGAAAACCGTGAGCCCTTGCCAGTCGTCGGCGAGCAGGCGGTTGGTTGGGATCGCATAATAGGTATGCGGCGGCCGCCCATCCGAAAATCCGCCCGGGAGGAGGCCGCCTACATTGGCGTAGCCTCGTCCGATGACGTTGGTGAGAAAGGCGTACGCACCAACAGTACCATTGGAGACGGTAAGTGAGGCAGCCGCCGGGGCAAACGCCTCGGACGAGTTGAAGTCCAGCACAGCCATCGGAGATGTGCCGGGGTCGATGTTACGGCGCAGGATGACGCGATCCACCGCGGTCCGCTCGTTCTCGTCGGTGCCCGTGAATATCTGGCGTTGAGCCAGCACCGAGATCGGGCCGCTGGGGACATCGGCGAGGCTGAAAGCCGGTTGCCCCGAGGAGGTGTTCTTCGTGAGACCATCGATCGTGACCAGACCGACGTCGCTGCCGGCCAGCCCGGCAACCGTTCCCGACACGGTGCGTCTCGACACGGCAGGGCAGTTGAGAGTGCTGAATGCGCGAAGCTCCTCTCTGGTGCCCTGGTAGCTCATGGTGACCCATCGACCAGCTTGCGAATAGACGAAGGCAACCGCAGCGGGGCTGCGCGGCAGTGTAAAATTGAAGGTGCTCGCACCTGACGCGGTGATCTGCCGCCATGGCCCATCCAGATCGTCCCGTACCGCGAAGAAGACGGGTTGCCGGTCTGGACGGCAGAACGTCCATTCTTGAGCGGGACTGGACGGCGCAGCGGTCACGACGGCGGATACCCCCGCGGTCTGTGAGGTGATGCCAGTTCCACTGGCTCTGATCACCAATGGGATCGTAGCCGCGGCAGTTGCCGCGGATGGAGCAACCGTCAACGTACTGGTCGTTGCCGTCGGTCCGATCACACTCGGAGCGAAGGTTGCGGTGACCCCGCTCGGCACGCCTTCGATGCCGAGAGTCACCTCACCCTGGAACCCGCCGGATCGGGTAATGGTCAGGGCGACCGTGCCGCTCGATCCGGCGGCGATGGAGATCGAGGTCGGTGTGGCACCCAAACTGAACGCGGGGGCCGCCGCGGGTGGTGGCGGGGGCGGCGGCGGCGGTGGCGGCGCCGGTGGCGTCGAAGTCTCGGTTGATGAGCAGCCGACGAGAAGCCCGAGGGAGAGTGCCAGGTAGGTAGCGCGCATGATTGTCATGGTCTGAGGAGTCCTCAGAGTAGCAGGAGGCAAGTCCGCTCGGCATCACGTAAACACGTGAGGACTGGAGACCTGTTTGACCGGGGTGCCATATTTGCGTTCCATGAACCGGCCATCCGAGATGCCAACCACCAGCGCCTGGTCCCGGTGACTCGGCTGGCGCTCGTGGCTCGGCAATGTCTCCTCGCGTCCCTGCTGAGTGGCGGGACGGCGAACGCGCAGTCGCCGCTTCCTTCGCTCGCCGACGTGCATGTCCGACGATTCGGCGTGGAGGCAGGGTTGCCGGTCAGGCATATCACGTTCCTTGCCCAGACCGCCGACGGCTATCTCTACGTGGGCGGGCAGGGCCTCCATCGATTCAACGGCCATCGCTTCAATGCGGTTCCTCTGCAGGGCCTTCGAAGTACCATCATCGACGCCATGTACCACGATCGCGCCGACCGGATCTGGCTCCGGACGGCGGGGAATGAACTCGCGTACTTCCGGAATGGTCGATTGCGGGTACTGGGAGACCTGCGGGCGCCGATGCGGGAGTTTACCGAGACGGCCGACGGCTCGATCTGGCTGGGAGGATTTCATGGCTTGGCGTGGATCGCGCCGGGCGCCGATTCCATTGCCTACCTGACGACCGCCGATGGGTTGCCCAGCGATTCCGTCGGCGGCGTTTTCGACGTGGGCACCGAGCGGGTCGCGGTAACGTTCGTCGGCATAGCTGCGGTGTTCGCGGACTCGGTTGCCTCATCCGGGATCCGCTTCGGCAGGCTCACTCCGGGGCAACTCGGCTTCACGACCCCCGGCTATAACGTGCGGGCCGACCTGAATGAGCTCTGGGTCCGTGACGATCCGAACCGGCCCCCGCTGCGCTATCGCGCCGGGAAACTCGCTCGAGTTCATTCGGAGACTGCGGTTCCGTTGCCGGGTACCGATCTGCGGGCCCCGCGTGCAGCGACGCTGCTGTCGGTTTCGCTGGGCTCTGCAGTTCCGTCTGCCCGGGGAGACAACTCGTTTCCGGTTGGTTACTCGCTGGACGCGGGTATCCAAGGGGCGGATGGACAGCGCTGGGTTTCCCTTCGGAGCGAGCGGGGGCGTTCCAACGAAATCATTCGTATCCGCGGTGAGCAGGCCGAGCGAATCCTGCTGCAGAGGCACCTCCGATTCAGCGAAGTGACCGCGATTCTGGGAGATCGTGAGGGTAGCGTCTGGGTTGGCACCGATCAGGGTCTGCTCCAGTTGGTTCCTCGCCACGTCTTTGTACTCGGCGCGGAGCAGGGGCTTTCGACTTCCCTCACGACGGCTGTGCTGCAGAGCCGCGATGGAGCCGTCTGGGTTGGAACATGGGGCGGTGGGGTCTATCGCTTCGCGAATGGCCGCCTCACCGCCCATCTCAACCGGGCCCGCGGTCTGCCTCATGACAACGTGCGGTCCCTGTACGAGGCTCGCGACGGTTCGCTCTGGGTTGGTATGTACAAGGGCTACGCGCGGTTGGTCGGGAGCCGAATCGTCGATCGAGGAAACCTCTCTGGAGAGATCCGAGCCATTGTCGAGGAACTCGATGGAACGATCTGGATGGCAGGCAATCAAACCGTGGCCACCTATCGGGGCGGGGTGGTTCGGGAGGACGGGAAGCACCCGCTGGCTGCCCGGCAGACCTGGGCGATGCGGCGGTCCGCCGACGGTACGGTGTGGGCAGGTACCGATCGCGGACTCTACCGGATCCGGGATGGGGTGACCGCTCAGATCGACTCGGCGCTCGGCGTGACCACCGGGCTGATCCAGATGATTCAGGAAACGGCGGATGGTTCGCTCTGGTTCGGTAGCTACGATCAAGGCCTGTATCGATATCGCGACGGCAGATTTGTCTCGATCACGACACGAGAGGGGCTTCACGAGAATGGCATCTGGGCAATGGTCGAGGACGGGCTCGGTTCCGTTTGGCTTTCCAGTGACCGGGGAATCTGTCGGACCGCACTGACCCGTCTGGTTGCCGTAGCCGATGACGAGATGTCGAGCCAGCCTACCGGCAAGCGGATCGAATGCGCGGTTTTCTCCGAGCACGATGGCTTGCCTTCGCAGGAGGGCAACCGTGCTTCGCCGGCGGCGTGGCGGATGAGCGACGGCCGGCTGTTGTTCAATAATCAGGAAGGGATCGTCGTGATCGAGCCTGTCGGCCTCCGGACCATGGGCGAGGGTGTCCGGACGCTGGTCGAGACCGTTACGGCCGATGGCGATACCCTCGTATCGGAGGACGCGGGACCTTTCCTGATTCCACCCGGTACCCGCCAGATCGGGCTCGACTACGCGGCGCTCTCGTTTCTGATGCCGACGCAGATGCGCTATCGCTATCGCCTCGACGGCTATGATGATGATTGGGTCGATGCGCAGGATCGTCGTCGGGCCTCCTACACCAACCTCTCACCCGGTGAGTATGTCTTCCGGGTTGTTTCGCAGGGGGGAACTGCCGAGGATGAGACGGCGGAGGGTCGAGTCGTCATCCGGGTCCAACCCACCGTGGTGCAGAGCTGGTGGTTTCGAACACTCGTCGTCCTCGGAATCATGGGGCTGGGTTTTGCTGCCTACCGGTACCGGGTCAACCGTCTGCTCGAGATCGAACGGGTCCGTCTCCGGATTGCAGCGGACCTGCACGATGATATCGGCGCCAATCTGAGCGCGATCGCGCTGATGACGGAAATGCTGGAGCACGCATCGCCGGGTGCGGGTCCGCGATCCGATCATCTCTCCAGGATTCGCGAAGCCGCCTCGGAGACCAGTGCATCGCTTCGTGATACCATCTGGCTGGTCGACCCACGCCATGGCGACCTCCGCCAACTGACGCGGCGGATGCGGGACATCGCGGCCCGTCAGCTTCCCGGCGTCCAAGTCCACTTCAGTGGCGACCTTGCCGGGATCGATCGCCAGGTCGGCATGGCCTTCATGCGGCAGGTGTTGCTCCTCTTCAAGGAGATGCTGCACAATGTCGCCAAGCACGCGGTTGCCAGGCAGGTACACGTCGATGTCCAGGTGCTCGGTGGGCAGATGGTCTTGACCGTCGTCGATGATGGGGTCGGGTTCGATGAGGGCAGTGCCTCCCCGGGATATGGCCTTCCAAATATGCGCAGGCGCGCGCAGGAACTTGGCGGAGGTGTTCAGGTCAGCAGCGCGACGGGCAGGGGAACTCGGGTGGTTCTAACGCTGCCGATCACGTAAACACGGGATAGACAGCGCCCCGCCGATGAGACAACATCCAGCCGAGCTGAGGAGAGTCTCGTGAATCAAGGTCTATTGCCGGAGACGGTTGTGGTTTGGCTCGTCGAGGATCACGGCCGGTTTCGTAAAGCACTTGTCGAACTGCTCGATCGGGAGCCCGGAGTGAAGTGTGCCCTGGCTGCGTCCACCGGCGAGGAGCTGTTGGACGCACTCGGTCGTGACCCGCTTCCGAATGTCGTGCTGATGGATCTTGGGCTGCCGGGAATGAGCGGGGTCGACGGGATTCGGCGCCTCCGTACCCAGGCTCCCACGGTGCGCACGATCGTTCTCTCGGTACACGATGAAGATGATCGCGTCTTCGACGCGCTTCGTGCCGGCGCGATCGGCTATCTCCTCAAGTCGGCCACCGGCGCCGAGATCGTGTCGGCCATACGAGCCGCCATGGATGGCGGCTCGCCGATGAACCCGGCCATTGCCCGCAAGGTCCTCGACGGCTTTGTCCAGGGTCCGCCGATCAATCAGGAGTATGGATTGACGGCGCGCGAGCGGGAGGTGCTCCAATGTGTCGTCGATGCGCTGTCCCAGAAACAGATTGCCGACAAGCTGGGATTGAGTGCCCATACTGTCGACACCCACCTCCGGAACATCTATGCAAAACTGCAAGTCAGATCCCGAGGCGGGGCAGTGGCCAAAGCGCTGCGGGAGCGCCTCATCTAACCTGTCATGTTCGTTCTTTGGGGATCGACAAATCATGGTTGCCTGGTTGCCGGCCCGAATGACCCGACGATGGTCGCATTGCTTCGCGGTGCTGTTCAGTCTTTCGGTTGTGCCCTTTACCGTTGCGTGGGGCCAGCAATCGTCCGACGACTCGCACGCCCGTGGCTTCATCCACAGCGTGGGCGAGATGCTGTTCTTTTTTGCGTGGCCGTCGGCCAAATACGAACGGGTCGCCGTAAGCAATATCGTTCGAACCTCGGGCGGCTATGATGCAGCGCTGACGTTACATGGGACCAGCTTTCTGGAAGGCCGGCTTTGGACCGAGCTCGTCATCGAGGTCCGAAATGGGAAGGTACAAAATCTTCGATGGGGACGTAACAGCGGAACCCTCTTCAAACCCGGGCAGACCATGTCCGACCTCGGCGCGCTGCTCGGTGAGCTGAATCGTGCCTATACCGGGGCGAAAGGGGGGGCTCCGGCGCGGGGAAGGGTATCGTCCGGCCGTCGCCCTGAACTGGCCGTTGTCTGCGTCAGCAACCCCACCACGCTGCCGATTGGCTACAGGCTGTCCTGGGGCGGGAAAAGTGAAGTCCGAACGGTGGATCCTGGCCAGGCGGACATGTACTGGGCGGTGGCGCCGACGACATTTTCTCTGACATTCGATGACAGCAGAGCTCCCGGTGTCACGCCGCAGACGCTGGAATTGACTGGCGCGCCGCGCATCGACGATCCGGCCACCTGCCTGGACGCTATCATCTACGATTTCCAGATCGAGAGTGACGCGGTCGGCGTGGCGCCGCGGCAATGGGTGCCTGGCTTCCCGCATCCGTTCCGGGCGGACATGATGCATGGCGGCAAAGAGGGAACCTGGCAATGTGCGCCCGGCTTCCGTTGGACCTCCCCTGACGATGTCAGCAAGGTCGACTGTATCAAGGAGGGGTTTGGATTGGTCGGAATCAATGTCGAGGCGGTGGCCGAGTCCGGACTGTTCCGGATTGCCTCGGTGATTCCGGGTGGCGAGGCCGAGCGTGTCGGCCTGGTTGCCGGCCTCATCATCTATTCGGTCAACGGTATTGTTATCGAAGGCATGCCGTTGAGTCGAGTCATGGAAATGATTCGCGGCCCGGCAGGTAGTATTGTTCGAATGGGAGTAGGTACCGATGACGGCGAATCGCAGCGTATCGTGGAGGTCACTCGTCGATAGAACTGTGATCCGTCCCCTGCCCGCCGCGGCACCTTGTTGGGCTGCACCCAGTAGGAACTTTAGTAGTCAAGCTTCATGGGGAACTGCTCGCGCTCGGCCGCGAGAGCGAGCTCTGCGAATACGGCGAACTCGAACCGCGCTGACGTTTCCAGCGGTGCCTCGTGACGATGCAGCGCAGGTACCGGAGGTTGGTTCGGCCGGGTTTTACCTGTCCGTTCGAAATCCGACCTACACCTTTTCGGCAAAATAATAGTAGTTCTCGCCCTCGTCCTTGGCGTCGGCGACCCACGCCAGACCCGTATCGCGCAGCAATCGCTTATAGGTGTCCTCGCCGAGGGAATTGCGACCGACGCCCGGTCAGGAAAAGCGTTTGCCCAGGCCTTAACGGCCACGGCACCGATCGAATCGCCGACGCGGGAACGGGTACCTCGTCCCGCAATGTAGATGTCGCGACTGCCTCATATCCGCTGGAACCATCCTCAGTGGCTGTATCCATTCGTCCCTCGACAGGAGATCGGTTGCGGCCTAATGACTCTGGTGTCAAGCAGTAGGCACTTGCGGAGCCGGCAGCCTCCAATCAACATGGAGGCGCGGTCGCGACTCCGCAAACCGGCGCCCCGCGCGTCTGCCCGCTGCGCACCTTATTCGGTGGCACGGTGTATCGACACCAATCGGCCAATGACTTGCTCGATAATCTCATCGTAGTCCGGGATCTCGGTGTCCAGTAGTAGGTGATGCCCGGTTCCAGAGTACAACTCGATCCCGCGATATAGGTCGCCTGGTGCACGAAGCCATCGGAACGTTTTGATCTCAAGCCAGTCGAGCGACCGAGTTCCAAGTTCGGCTCCTACGATACTGATCCCTCGTGGGCTCAATACCACCTGTGCGCTCATCTCCCGACCCAGCAGTCGGTAACCAAAGCCGGCCAGCAACGTGATTCCGGCGAGGATGATCCAGGGAAGCATTTGGCCGGGCTCCTCCACCCGGCCCAGCACGACTGGATAGGCCATCAGAACGGAGAGAGCAAGACAGACCCAAAAGAAGTACGTGTTGAGGGATTGGGACCCCGCACGGTAGGGAAACGTCCGTGTTCCGAGAAACCGCCCTTGGTGGTCTGGCTCGAAGGTTATCCCGAAGGTCATTCGGCCGAGCGCCGCATCCGCCGCCGGCAGCGCCTCGACTGCGACTCGCAACGCCTCGTCACCAAGCTCAGCCAGCTTTCGGAATCGACGGCGGCGCACAACGCGCTGGATAACGGTACCGATAGCAACGATGGCGACAAATACCGCGGCGGCAATGCCGGTACTGGAGGACCAAGCTGTCCGTAGCCAGCCAAAGAAAAACATGCCAGCTATCACACCGAAGTAATCACGCCAGCGCATACGTACGGTTGTGCCAGTTAACGATTCTGGGTTTCAGCGGCGGTCGTCACGAAACTGAGCGGCCGCGCCATCCTCCAACCAATATGGGGCGCGTCCGCGGCTTCGTGAACCGGAACTGCGCACGCCTGCCCCGCTAGGCCGCGCTGGGTCAACGAACGGCACCCGGAGTCAAACCTGGAGCAGGCACCTTCCTAAGAGACGGTGCTATCTCGGCAAGGAGGCAGCGAGCTAGAGTACAGATAGCTTGCGATCCGAGGCGAAGTAGTAGATCTCTTCGTGCTTGAAGCCCCATCGTCCATTGACTTGGCGGACGTGGGGTTCGAATGTGAAAAACGGGACTGCACCCAACGCCAAATCGTTTCCGACCTGAATGTAGCATCGTTCGCCACGCGTTGAGGCGATGCTGTGGCCGAGATTCCCGAGGAAATCCAGATTCTCGAAGCCGAGGCGAGCGATCTGGGCATTGCTGAAGGAGAACAGTTCGCCAAACGTGGTTGTTGGGGTGACAAAGTCCTGCATCGAATGATGAAGTAGTGCTTGAGCTTCCAGGCCAACTCGGAACTCGTCGACGAGTGGTTCGAACGTGACGCGTCCGTTCTCGATTGGGAAGGTTCTGGCGCAGTCGCCCCAGAGACCACGACGCATGGGACTGAGGTCAACGGTCACCACATTGAAGTGACCGACCGGGTCGTCGTTGGGCCAGTAGTCCTTGCCAGACAGTGACACGCAACTGCGAGAACCTAACAGAACAAGTGCAGGGCAGTCGTAGTACCAGGTTTCCGTGAGTCCATGCGCCGCGAGCAGCGACGCTGCCCGTTCAACAATGGTGCGCTCGGTGTCACGAGGCTGGATGGAGGCCGCCAGGTCCGCGAGTACAGCTTTTGCGGCTGTTTGGACTTCGCGATGCTCTATCGAAGGAAACATGTCTGATGCGGCCTAACGCCGTTGGGTTTCAGTGGCAAGCGCGCTCACGGAGCCAAGCGGCCGCGCCATCCTCCCACCAACATGGGGGCGCGGCCGCGACTCCGGAAGAGGAGACCCGTGCGGCTGCCCGCTGCAAACCCCTGTTGGGCGGCCGCTAGTCCTTAATTGCGGTTAGCAGGGCTGTGACGCGGAACGGTACTGCGTGGCAAGCATCCCGCTGTACATCGACGTCCGCAAACCAGGGGTGGTAGCCGGCCCGTACAACGGAGACGCGGTACCGGCCCGCTCGCCCACCGCTCCCCGTCATGTCTTCAGACGGCGGCTCCAGGGGGGCGCTCGCAGGCCAACGCGGAGAAGATTCATCCTGCCATATTGCATACGTGCGAGCCGTCGGCGTCAGATTCTGTCCAGTTGCGGCATCGCGAACATCAACAATGACGGCGGGACGAACCTCAAGAGTGCAGATGTACTCCAGATCAAAATGGATCATCTGAAGGGGCCAGGTTTGCGACCACTGATCGGCGGGACCGAGGGTAATGGAATCCGATTGACGGTGATAGCCGATTGCCCTCAGAGTCAGCGTATACTTCCCGCTAGCGAGGGAATCAAACCGAAAGCCGCCTCGCCAATCAGTCCGCCGATCGCGAGAAATCCCGGATCGTGCCAGGAGAGTGACGCGAACGCCAGGTAACGGGTTGCCGATTGAATCCACCACCTGTCCGCTCACGACGGAGCCCGTGAAGGGATGTGGGGACGGAACCGGCTTGGCTTGCTCGCCCTTTGGGGAGCAAGCAGCCCCTATTCCCAGGGAGAAGATGACACCTAATCGGATCAGCATTGTATGTCGGTCCGCCCAACGACTCTGAGTTTCAGCAGCGGCCGCTCTAGGAGCTAAGCGGCTGCGCCATCCTCCAACCAAACATGAAGGCGCAGCCGCGACTTCGCAAATAGAGCCCCGCGCGCCTGCCCGCTGCAACACCCTGTTAGACGGCAGTTACGCAATACTCACCATCGGCACCGTGCAATGCGTGCGCTGACGACTCAGCCTCTAGCTACCAGGGTACCGCGGCCTGCGGCCAGCAGGAAAGCGGCACGGATGATCCCTGTGTCGTCACCCTGGTGGAGCGGAAAAGCGGCTTCACCAACGAGAATCACGAACGGCTTGCTCCGCCAATACCTCCCGAAGGGCCAGAGCATGGCGCACCTGACCCAGCGGGCCTGTGACCGGATCGCCCAACAGCCGGCCGCGCAAGCGGCTCGGCTATCACACCCCGGAGGAATGCTATGCGCGGTAAGCGTCAGTGTTGCACTTCAAACTTGATCTTGGGCCGCGTCCGGGTGGAGTTCGCGTAGCCGTTGAACATCCGACTCGAGCTTGGCCATCGGCGGCGGTCGCCATTTCGAGCGCGGACTGACGAGTGTGGCTGCCGATGCCCGCCGACGCATGAGTGCCCGGTTAAGGTGCGCGAGTGCCCCCGCCGTGTCACCGAGAGCCCAGCTCAGGTATCCGACAACTCGATCACGCACCGGCGAGCCGATACCACCCGGGAACACTGTCGACCCCGGTGAGGACCGGTCGCGTGTCTTGAGATCGGCCAGCAGGGCGGCATCATCGCTAACCTCGTCAAACCAGGGAAGGCCGACCTCAAGGAGTACTTTCCGCGCGTCGCGAATAACGTCTGACAGATAGCCGCCAGCGGGGTCAACGTACCAGATATCCGTGCGGCCAAGCTCCGACTGAGAGATCGTGCGGTGTGGATGGCAACGCAGATGGCACTCAAACTCTTGTGGTGCGAGTTGGCCACGGCGGTGTTTGATAGGCTGGTCGTCATCAGGCACACAAGTAAGGTACGACCCGAGATTCAGGGCGAAGGAGTACGTGGTACACCCGATCCCGCCGGCTAGATAGTCGTTGAACGACTGGAAGTTGGCCACATCAATGCGCCCGGGCCGGTATCGCCACGCAGTCCGTTCGGTGAATGCCACAAATCCGTGGACCTGTAGAACCGGACGGATCGCGGCTCGGAGTTCTCGGTTAACTGTTCGCGAGTCCATTGTCTCTGTCGCGGTCTAATACCTTGTTATGCTGCGCATGCTCCGGTTCTTGTCTATCGAGGAGGTCTTGACATCCGATTCGGCAGTAGCTGGGGCTCGCGTCGGAGTGCTTGAAGAACCCGGCACCCCGACCAGCAAGGGGAACTCCGCCGAACTGGGGGAGAACCCCTCAGCCCCTTCGACTGTTGCGGTAACGACAAAGCTTACTGCTCCATCAGTGGGAGCCCACCATTGAACGGCCACTCTTCCCTGTGAATCCGTGCGCGGCGGCCAGCCGCTCCCCCCAACCCAAGCGCCAGTTCCTGGACCTTGATATCGGACAATGACGTTGGCGGCGGGTACACCTGCTGCATCCCGGAGTTCCGTCACGAGCAAGGTCTGATAGGTCTCACCCGATAGAGCCATCTGATTATTGCCGGCAATGATCCTCAAGCCAGGCTGCGGCGTGATCGGGAGAACCGAAAGTGAAAACTGAGCTGTACTCGGTGAAAATCCCGTAGCGCCTTCGACCAAGGCGGTTACGGTAAAATCACTTGTGCCGTCGCTGGGAGCAGACCATCGAACGGCTACTCTGCCCTGCGAGTCTGTGCGTGGTGGCCAGCCACTCTCCCCCTCCCAGGAGCCCAGTCCCAAGCCTTGATACCGAACAGTGATGTTGGCCGCTGGTACTCCCGCCGCATCTCTGAGCTCGGTTTGGAGCAAGATCGGATAGACCTCACCTGGAAGGACCGCCTGGTTGTTGCCGGCAACGATCCTCAAGCCGGTTGGTGACGTTACCGGAAGGACTGACAGGGAAAACTGAACTGTGCTCGGAGAAAATCCTTCAGCGCCTTCGACGATCGCGGTTACGATGAAGTCCTTCGTTCCATCGGTGGGAGCCTGCCATCGAACAGCCACTCGTCCCAACGAATCAGTCCGCGGTGGCCACCCTCCCGAGCTAGACCACGTCGACGCTCCAGGTCCCTGATATCGTACGGCGACGTCAGGGGCAGGCCATCCGTCCGCATCTCGGAGGACGACCTCGAGGAGAACTGGGTACTCTACTCCCGGCTGGACTGCTTGCTCTGTACCCGAAAGAATGTGCAACCCTGGCGGTGCTGCGAGGACGGTAAAAGCTCGAGGTTCGGACGTACCTCCTCCGGGAGGTTGGCTTACAACCGTCACACCCACTGAGCCCGCAATCGTTAAAGCTGACGCAGCAATCTGCGCCCTGAGTTCTGTCGACGAGACATAGATGGTTGGCGTCGTAACGCCTCCCCAGTATATCTCAGAACCCTGAACAAAGTTCGTTCCAGTCGCAGTCAAGGTGAACGCAGTATCTCCAAGTAGACGACTCGTTGGACTAATGTCTACGAGCGAAGGAGCGGGGTTCGCAGGAGGTGGCGGCGGGGATATCGGTGGTGGAGGAGCCGGTGGTGGCGCAACCGCGCTCTCGCTTGCGCATGCCGCGATGGCAATAAGGAATGCAAGGGTTTGCCACGATCGCACGGAGATACTCCTGAAGAATGGTTCCAAGATCCAGCCCAACCTTCAGTTCTGCTGTCCTAGCAGAAGGCCCAACGGGTAGCCAACATAATATGAAGTCTGGGGCGCAGCATATCGACTCTGGTATTCAGCGGCAGGCGCTCACGGAGCCGAGTGGCCGCGCATCCTCCGATCAACATGGGGGCGCGGCCGCGACGCCGCAAATCGGCACCTCGCGCGCCTGCCCGCTGCAACACCTTGTTAGAACGCCGGGCTCAGTGATACTCGAACCACTTCCCCGGTCGAGACGCATAGCTGCTGCAGATGCGGAGCTAGGTCGACGTTACTGCTCGCGTGGAACCGTATCGACGACGGTGCCCCGCTCCCGCACGATCATCGCGAGAGATTTGCCACTCTGAGTCTGAAACTCGAAGGTGAGATCGCGCTCCTTGACGAAGAACAGGTGGGGGGTCCGCGGATAGAGAAGGAGCTGCCCCCGCTCAGTCTGGAGCACAAGATGACCGTCTGCTCGAGTGACCGTCACCCGCCCGAACTGGGGCGAACGGTACGTGCCAGCGACCTGCTCAAGCTCGTGTTGCGACAGTACGATCTCTTGCGGTCCGACCGACTCGACCGCGGGTCGATGGTGGAAGCTCAGGATACGTGTCATTCTGAGTTCGCCGCCCTGCTTCAACCACAGATGGGTGAAGTTGGCGCGTCCATCCAGATACTCCTTTTTCCCCGGCTCCGAGACGTAAAACAGATGTTCACCGGACAGAATAGCACCGTAGAGCTCGTTCCCTTTGCGCAGCGGGAAGATTGCTTCCGTCTCGGGAACGACCACTCGCCGCAGGCGTGAGCCCCTGCTGCCACACAAGTTGACCTTGAATGTCTCGATCAGGGCGTCGCGACCGATCGTAGGACCGCCCTTGTCGTGATAGAACTCGACATCCGACGCGAAAAACTCGTGGATTCGTGTCAAGTCACACGCATTATAGGCGTTCCAGAACTGGGCATCCTTCGCCCGGACGGCCGCAGCTAGTTTATCGGATTCAGGGTCAACATTCGCGGAGAATAGCACCCCACAGCAGGCGAGCCCGAAGAGGATTGTCGAACGGTATTGGGACATCGGACACCCACTCCCCGGATCAGGACAGGTCGCAACTGGAGCGCAAGAATTGATCGGTGTTTCATACGGCTACGCGATGGAGGAAGTTTCAGTGCGCCGGCAATCCGGCAGTAGGAGATCGTGCTCTGCCACGTGGTGGAGGCTTCGGAGGCGTTCTAACGACTTTGGGTTTCAGCGGCAGCCGCTCTAGGAACTGAGCGGCCGCGCCATCCTCTAACCAACATGGGAGCGCGGCCGCGACTTCGGAAGAGGAGGTCTGCCCGGCTGCCCGCTGCAAACCCTTGTTAGCCGGCGCATCACAGGTGGCTCCGTAGCGCTACCTGGGGAAAGCGAGAGTGGCTCTCAGGATGCGCCCGGATGCTGCCAGCGCGTGCGCGTTCGTCGTGGCCGGACGCAGTTGTGGCGGGCCAGGATGTCGAATCGCTGCGCCACCGTGATGCACGGCGGATGATCTTCGCGGCAATCGGCGCGGCGGGGCGGGGCCACGCGACCGCCGCGTTGATGGTGATGATCACGACGGCGGCGGCAATGGGGGGGATGGGAATCATGGTCTCCGCGCTCGAGGCGCGCAGCGGTCCCGTCCTTCTCGCCGGTCCCGGGGGGCGGGTACAGGCGTTCCCGCGCCTCGCCGCGGCCTTCGCGCTGTTGGTCGCGTATCTTCCTCGGGAAGGCCGTCCCGTCGCTGGCGCCGGATCTGGCGTTGCGCGAACGGGCGGTGACCGTGATGCTCGTGCTCTTGCTCTTGCTGCTCTGGCTTGGCACGCTGCCCGGCACGTTGCTGACCCCGGCGGAGACCTTCCTCGGCGGCACGGAGCATATGTCCGTGGGCTGAGGGGGGCATGCCGCCGGTCGTGGATGGCGGCATCGTTCGTGGTCGTGACCGCCGCTCGAACCCTCTTTCGCCTGGGATCGCCGATGCTCTCACATTGCTCGCTGACCGTCGCCCTTGCCGGCGCGGCCCTTCTGTTCGCCGGCACCGACGCACGCGCCATCTCGCGTCCGGACACGCCGGACCGCCCGTCCACGACCCAAGACGAGAGGTTCGTGGGGGTGCGCGTCGACGTGGACCGCAACAAGGTGTTGTTGGAAATCGCCCCCGACCGCCTCGGCAGGGACTTCCTGCATCAGTCGGTGCTGGCCACGGGCGCGGGCAACGGGCAACTCGGTCTCGACCGTGGCCAGACCGGAGGGAGCGCCGTGGTACGCTTCGAGCGCCAGGGGCGTCGCGTGCTGCTGGTGCGGGACAACTGGGGGGTGCGCGCCCAGGGAGGCGATGCCGCCGCGCAGCGTGCCGCCGCCGAGTCGTTCCCCCGGTCGGTGATCGCCTCGTTCCCGATCGAGTCCGAGGCGGACGGCACGCTCGTGGTCGATGCGACGGGCTTCTTCCTTTCCGACACCTATGGGATCGCCGAATCCATCCGGCGGTCGCAGCAGGGGAATCCGCGCGTGGACGCGGCACGGAGCTGGATCGACACCGCGCGCACCAGGGCCTTTCCGCTGAACACGGAGATTCACGCGGTGTTGACGTTCGCCGTGGACAACGCGGGCTTCGCCCTGCGCCGCGTTGCCGCCGACGGGGCTGCGCCGGTGTTCGAGGTGCACCACTCCCTGGTGGCACTCCCCGCCGAACAAGGGTTCCGTCCGCGACGCGCGGATCCGCGCGCCGGGTACTTTGGGACGTCATTCAACGATTTTGCGCAGGGGTTCGACGGCACCTACCGCGACGGGTTCGCCAACCGCTGGCGTCTCGTGCCGCGCGATCCGGCGGCCTACCAGCGGGGCCAGCTCACGGAGCCGGTGACGCCGATCGTGTACTATCTCGATCCCGGCATTCCGGAGCCGTACAAGACGGCGTTCCGCGAGGGTGGGATGTGGTGGAACACGGTGTTCGAGGCTGCGGGATTCCGGAACGCGTTCCAGGTCCGCGACCTCCCGGTCGGCGCCGACCCGATGGATGCGCGTTATTCAATGATTTACTGGGTGCACCGCAACGGTCCGGGCCCGTCCGTCGGTCCGTCGTTCGCCGACCCGCGCACGGGGGAGATTCTCCGGACGGTGGTGCGGATGGATTCCTGGCGCTCGTTGATCGACTACAACATCTATGCGGGGCTGCTTCCCGCCGCCGGGCCGAACGGCCTCAACGTGAGCGCCGAGGCATTTGCGATGGCGCGCCGCCGCCAGCACACGGCCCACGAGATCGGCCACACGCTCGGGCTCTCGCACAACTTCATTGCCTCGTCGCAGGACCGGGCGTCCGTGATGGACTACCCGGTGCCGCTCATCACGGTGGATGCGCGCGGCAATCTGGATCTGCGAAACGCCTACGCGCCGATGGCGGGCGGGTGGGATTCGCTCGCCATCCGCTACGGCTATACGTGGTATGCCGACGCGCGCACGGAGGAGGCGGGGCTCGCGCGGATCGTGCAGGACGGCCTCCGGCGCGGCCTGCGCTTCGTGGCCGACGCGCACGCCGGGCCCGACGGCTCCATTCCGGAAGTCACGCGCTGGGTGGAGGGGCGCACGATGTTCGACGCCGTCGAACGCACGACGGCGGTGCGCAAGATGGCGATGGATCGGTTCGACGACCGCGCGATCAAGCCCGGCGAACCCATGTACCTCCTCGGCATGCGGTTCGCGCACGTGTACCTGCATCACCGGTATTCGCTGGAGGGGCTGATCAAGTACGTCGGTGGCATGGACTTCCGCTATGCCATTCGGGGCGACGGCCAGGTGCCGACGCAGGTGGTGCCGGCGGCCGACCAGCGCCGGGCGCTCACGATGGCGCTCGATGCGCTGGAGCCCGCGGCGCTCGCCGTGCCCGAGCGGGTGATGGCCATGATCCCGCCGGTCCCGCCGGGGGGCGACGGGTCGCTGGCGTGGATCGGGATGGCGGGCACGGCCTTCGACCAGGTGTCGCTGGCCGGGGGGCTGGCAACGGAGGTGATTGAGGGGCTGTTGCAGCGCGACCGCCTCGCCCGCGTGGTGCTGTTCCACGCCCGGGATCCGCAACTGCCGACGCTCGACGAGGTGTTGCGCGCGGTGGTGGATCGCACGTGGGGGTCGCCGACGCCCGTCAATCCGAACGAGCAGGCCCTGCGCCGCGCGGTGCAGCGTGTCGTGCTCAATACCCTCTTGGACCGCGCCGGAGACCAGCGTGCGCTCCCGGACGTGCGGCAGGTCGCCGAGTTCCACCTCGACGCGCTCCGGGGTCGCCTGCAGGCGACGACCGACGGCCCCCTCGCCGATCGCGCGTTACGGGGTGCCGCCGTACGCGAGATCGACCGGCACTTCGACGGGCAGGACGATCCCGCCAAGCGGTCGCGCTTTACGGTGATTCCGCTGCCATGGCCGTAGGGCAGGGCGCAGGGGCCAGAGGTTAGGGGGTGGGTTGCGGGGAGCAGGAGCGTAGTGGTTGCGGCGGTAAGTGGGTCTTTTGCACGAGAGCGAGACACGGTTGATCATCGCTTAGCTGAAATGTTCGCGGCCACCTAACGACTCTGGCGTTCAGCGGCAGGCGCTCACGGAGCTGAGCGGCCGCGCCATCCCTTCAACCAACATGGGGGCGCGGCCGCGACTCCGGAAGAGGAAGCCCGCTGCGCCTGCCCGCTGCAAACCCTTGTTAGGCCGGGACGGGGCTCGACACCATCCATTGATCCTCAGTAGGCCGTACCAGCGCGGCCGATACGAACAGGCTACTCCCTACACCGTGGCGAGTTACTCACATCGGGCACAAAAGCCGGGCAGGTGAAGAAACATTAATGGCAGGACGATATGGAGTTTCCGGTCGTTGAGCACGGTCATAGTATCCGTGTACGGGCGATAGCCAATCGCGAGCACCCGGAGGACATATCGACCGGCAGCAACAGGGTCAATCACAACGTTTCCCGTGGAATCGGAGTCGGCAATCACCCGGAACGGCCCATCGAGAAGGACAACTCGGACACGATCAATTGGCTGGTCCGTGGGCGTCGTTGTCCATATGTGGAGACGGGGGGGGGCCGGGGCGGCTTAGATCCTCAACTCGCCGCGGAGGACCGACCGTATCCGCTGGGGTCTGTGCAACGCCCGCGGGCGGACATAGCGCGGCCAGGACGACTATAGTCGTGATCATCGATGCGCAGCTATGGGATAGTTTCAGTGTCATCGGCCCAACGCCTTTGGTGTTCAGCGGCAGGCGCGCTCACGGGGCCGAGCGGCCGCGCCATCCTCCAATTAACATGGGGGCGCGGCCGCGACTCGGCAAACCGGAGCCCCGCGCGCCTGCCCGCTGCAACACCTTGTTAGGCGACACGCGATCGAGAATCGCTAGTCGATGCCCATGTCCTCGACAAAGCGGGAATCCTCGGAGTAATCCGTGATTCCAACCTCCTCGCGAATTATATGATGTACCACCGCCGCGACCTGCGCGCGACTCCAACGCTCATCTGGTGCGAGTAGCGCGTGCGGCGTGCAGTGCGCTAGGAACTCGGACAGCTCGCCTACCGTGCTGGCGCCCGGGGAGTACCGAGGCCACTTGGCCGCGCCTAGCTCGATGCGAAGCCGCCCCCAGCTCATCGCGAGATCGTTGGGAAGAACCTCAGCGAACCGGGTTGACGGTCCGATCTCTGCCCGTGACCGCGCCGATAGCGGTAGGAGCGCCCTCCGGATACGATAGAAAGCGCGCTGGGACAGACATGCGCCCACTGCCGCCCCGGGCAACTGCGAGTGTAGGTAGTCGATCACCAGTCGTGGGGTGACAAGAGAG